>NZ_CP126962.1:0-2622382 GCF_002847845.2 Globicatella sanguinis
ATGTCTCTTGCCCAGGAATTATTTAAAGAATATCAAACAGTTGCGAATGGTTATAGCTTAATTCAAGAATTAGAATATTATTTGCAATTAACAGTTGAAGAAAATGACACTTACTTAGAATTGACTGAATTAGCTCAGTTATTTGGACGTAGTGGTTATCTTGACTTGAAAATCGCTTTATTAAATGAATTGTGGAATATAAAACCGGATGTTGAAATTGGCTTTTTATTAGCACAACAAGCTTATGATTTAGATCAAATTGAGCAAGCGGCTGAGTGGATAGACAAACTATCCCATTTTACGATGACAGAAAAAATGCGCCTTTTACAAGCTCATATTGCGGGCAAACGAGGGGATACACGTCAGCAAAAAATGTTGCTCGATCAATTATTAAAGGAAAATCCCCAATCTGCGACATTGTATTATTACCAAGCTCAGTTTTACTTAAAAGAAAATGATTTTATAAAAGCTAAAGAATTTTTGAATGTTATTTTGGATTACTTTCCGAAAAGTCAATGGGCTAATTCTGCACGTTCATTGTTAATTAATACGATGATAGACAGTGAATTCATTGATCCTGAGCAATTATCCAATTTGATAGCAAACAAGCAATTACCCGAATTTGAAACTGCTACAGAATGGTTGCAAATTGCCAAAGCTTCCTTTGTTGTTGAGGATTATGAACAAGCACTTGCATTTGCTAAGCAATCATTTGAACTGGATAAGGACAATTTAGATAGTATTTTTCTTCAATTACAAATTGCTGTCATCCAACAAGACGCAACAGCTGCTAAGAAGCTTTTAGAATGGCTAGAACGCAATATTCCTATCGGACATGAATTAATTGGTGAAATGAGCCTGTTAGCAGCACAAATGGATTTATTAAGCGATTCATTAATCGAAAAGTTGATTGATTATACTTTATTATTAGAAGATAATAGTGAACAATTCCAATATATTCAACTGATTACCCATTATTATGTTAAAATGAATCAAGCAGAACCACTAGAAGCATTTGCTGATATGATGGCTGAAGAGATTGAAGAACCTGCATCTTTAAGTTATGCTTATGCTAAATATTTTGAATTATCCAATAATTTTGTTGAGGCTGAAGCGTATTATTTAGATGCCATTGAATTAGCTTTAAATATACCGACGTTGGTTTATGAATTAGCCCAACTGTATCTTAAGTTCAATGAAAAAGAATTAGCAGCCCCCTTAAAGACACAATACCAAAACACGCTTTATGATATACCGGAATTAAGACAATTAACAATTGAGTAGGAGGGATAAAATGATGGTTAACCGCAATCAAAGAAAGAGGCAATTTTTAGACTGGCTCATTAAACATTTTAAGCACCAAAATCCGGTGGTTAATCAATTTTTATATTTTTTAATGACCGAACCCAATTGTATTCAGTACATTACGTTTACTGAGCAGAGTCATTATACTCCAAGAGGTATTTATATTTCATATCATACTAAAAGCAATCAACCCTTTGTTTATTATAAAGATTTTCGAAAATATACTTTATGTGAACAAGCTTTTCATGATTTTCGCTTAAATTATCAAGTTAATCGTGATCAATTTTATCTTGAAATTGATATCCCGAATGTTTATGCAGTGTTATATGAGTTTGATATCTTCGAAGAAAATCCGTATCTACCTAAAGATGAAAAAATTGAAGAGAATACGGATGTATTTTTAGAACAATTAACTCTGGATGTTCAAATGAAGATTTGGCGCCAAAAAATTGATGAAGGATTAAGTAAGCATAATTACGAGCAGGTTGAATATTATTTACAATTAATCGAGAAAGCAAAGGGTGAGTAAATGAAAATAGAATTAACAGATCCTTTGTTTCTGGAAGCTCAACCGATATTAAAGCGAATTGAGTCTCATGGTTATGAGGCTTATTTTGTTGGTGGATGTGTCCGCGATACATTATTGGGTAAAACGATTCATGATATTGATATTGCTAGTAGTGCTTTACCACATGAAATTGAAGGGATTTTTTACAATACAATTGATGTGGGAAAAGAACACGGCACGATTATTGTAGTAGAAAAACATATTCCTTATGAAATTACTACTTTTCGAACTGAAGGATATTATTCTGATTTTAGACATCCTGATACCGTAAATTTTGTCCGAGATTTAAGAGAAGATACTTTAAGGCGGGATTTTACTATCAACGCTTTAGCTTTTGATGCAGAAGGGCAATTATTTGATTATCATCATGGTGTAGAAGATCTTCAAGCGCAATTGATTCGGGCGGTCGGAGTGCCAGCGGAACGATTTCAAGAAGATGCACTCAGAATTATCCGCGCTATTCGTTTTGCTAGCCAATTAGGTTTTGCCATTGAACCTTTAACTTTTGAAGCCATTCAACAATATGCCCACTTATTACCTAAAATAGCAGTTGAAAGAGTTAGAATTGAATTGAGTAAATATTTTCAAGGAAGTCATTTCAAAGATAACGCACTACTATTATTTGATACCCAGATTAGTCAGCATTTACCATTATTAGATGGTTTAGATTGTCAAAAGGCTTTGCAGTACATGAATGAACAGATACCATCGTCGCTAATGATTGAAGAAAATTTTGCTTGGTTTTTATTCGCCAAAGGCTTAGGGTTAACCGTCACACAAGCTAATAAGTTTTTAAGAAAATGGACACATAGCAATCATTTAATTCAAGATGTCAAAGATTTATATGAACTGGATAAAATAATACAAAAAAGTCCATTAACCCTTTGGGAAGTTTATCATTATAAAATGGCATTAATTAATCCCATCGAAGCCAGACAACAGCACTTAAATCCTGATTATCAACCTGTTGTTAAAGAGCTGAAAAGTCAATTAGTAATTCATCAAAAATCCGATTTAGTAGCTAATGGAAAGACCGTCATGGGCTGGTTAGGTTTAGAAAAAGGAAATGCCCAATTAGGAGATTTATTAAGAGAAATGGAATATCAAGTGGTAATGAGACAACTACCTAATGAAGAAGCAGCATTAAAAGCTTTTGCTTTAAATTATGAAATAGAGTAAGGATGAAGAGCATGGAAACAATCAAAAAAATTGCCTATGTGGATATTGAGACCACTGGTCCTAGTTTTTCTGAAGGGGATCGCATGATTCAAATTGCGGCCATTATTATTGAAAATGGCCAAATTATTGGCGAACATTCCATGCTAATTAATCCCGAACGAGAGATACCAACTCATATACAAAACTTAACGGGTATTAAACAAGAAGAGGTAGATAAAGCACCTACATTTGCCAAGGTGGCCAATTTATGGCTAAATAGATTACAAGATTGTCTTTTTGTGGCACATAATTTAGCCTTTGATTTGCCTTTTATTGAAAAATCTTTTGAAGCGAGTCATTTAACCTTTGATTGTAAGTACGCATTAGATAGCGAATGGATTGCGCGTATTATGTTACCTAGTGCGACTGGTTTTAATTTGACAGAATTGGCCCAGAATTTAGGGATTGAATTTCCTAATGCTCATGATGCGAAAATGGACGCATTGGTTACAGCTAGAATATTAAGTGATTTAGCTCAAGCTTTCTATCAACTACCGGGTGATGCTAGTGCAAAATTAGTGGATTTAAGTCCTTTTTTAAAACATAATGAACAGTACTTTTTTGAAAATCCAGGTGAGTTTATTCTAATAGATAACACTCTACGTGTTTCACAAGCGAGTCAAATCGAGACGAAGCAGGAAGACCCATTAGCCAAATGGATTTTAAATCAATTTCAACTTAATGAACGTGTCATTGTAAAAGCCAATCGAGCACCATTAACACTTGATACGAAACGACACTTAGTCCATCAAATAACGGAACCTACTGTTATTGTGACCAATGATGTGGAATATTATCAACATCATTTACCTCATTGTTTATCGTTGAGAAATAAAAATGAATTTTTAAGTCGAGCAGCTTTAAATTGGTTAATTGATCATTTACATCATTTGAACCTTAACCAAAATGAATTATTGCAGTTATTGGGAGTTTATCAATGGAGTTTTGTGACACAATCTGGTTTATTAGACGAATTAAATTCGGATATCGCCATTAACCAGATTTTCGAGAAGCATGTGCCATCCCATTTTATGTGGTATGATGATGCCTATTACCAGCGCTATTTAAAGATATTGGCCCAGGCCCCTTATCTATTAGTGAACCATCAACAAATATACAAATTAAAAGGATTGTTGAATTCAGCAATTTTAAAAACAGGGCATTACCAACTTTACATTGATGATTTGGGAGCATTCGTCTATCAACTTTACGCGTTCAATCGTTTAGAAATACCTCTCAGTCAACATTTTATTGAATTACAAAACTATTATGACTCGATTATGCAAATGGATGAACAACCTGAAACTTTAAAACCGTTAACTGGACCAATGCTATCAGCTTTAAAACAAATCAATGCGTTGTTAATTAGCTTATTAGATGAATTTAAAAAGGAATTTACTAGTTTTTCAAAAGTTCAAGTTCAACGATATCTTGTGTGTGAACAGGAAATGAATCAGTATTTAATCAATCAATTAACAGCGATTAAACAACAATTAGAGCAATTACGTGCTTTATCAAATGAATTTCATTTAGACTTTAAGCAGTATCTTGAGATGACCTTGAAAGGCATTAATTCACTGCTAAAGGTATCTCTAAATAATGGCGATATTTTAATCAAATCGGTTCAGTTTAATCATAATTTTTTCCATTTAGTGTTAGAATATAATGATCTTCAATCTGATTTAGGTGTTAATACTATATTAAATGCCTTTAATAAAGTCCTAATTTTAGATCAGGATTATTTGGAAACTAAGCAAAATATATTTGGAAATCACAACTTATTCGAATCATTAAAAAAAATTAATTTACCTGATATTTATTATCAAAAAAAATTGATTAAAATCCCTTTTGGTTACCTGATTGATGCTGAAAATGAAATAGAAATGAATGATTTCGAAGCGATGAGTTATTTTCAAGAAAAAGCTGCCAAAGCTCAAGTAGCATTTTTAAAAGATAATTTGGAGCAATGTCAACAAAAGATAATGATTATTAGCCCTAATCGGGCAACTGTTGAGTATACTTATAATTTATTAAGTTATGATGGCACCTTCAAGCCTTATCAATTATTAGCTGAAGGCGTCACCGGCAGTGGTCGGAAAGTGATTCGAAATTTTAACGATAATGATCTTTCTATCATGATCATCAGTCGTCATAAAATAGAATTAAATCAATTACCCACTTATGATTTTATATTTGATATTTTTATTCATACTTTACCTTTCACCAGTCAAAATCATCCTTTAAGTAAAAAAATAAAACAGTTCAAAGGGTGGAGTAATAACCAATTATTTGATTATTACTTAATTGCTAGGATGTTAGGTGATTTTAGCCAAACCTTATCATTATTGAATGATTTTTATCCTGATTCGCAAATTTATTTGTTTGATGAACGCATTTATACTAAGTATTACTCCAGTCAAGTTCGTGAATATTTTGAACGTTGGATAAATTTTGAAATTATGGACTGACAGAAACTAAAAAAACTGGTAAAATAGTAATGTTGAAAACCATAAAGGAGGTCGAGGCATGAGTAAGAAGTTTATTTCATTTTTAACTTTCGTTTTATTAACGATTTTAGTCAGTTTAGTCCTTCTTTTTATGCGTACACAAGATAGTATTTATCGAGCGGAAGATGAAGCAGTCAAATTAATATCATATGATTTTAAAGTCGAGAATGTTAATAAATTTTATTGGAGTACTACTGATAAAACTTATTTTGCAGTCGATTTTAATGACGATAGAGGACAGCAACATTACGCAATTATTACGCAAGAAGGTGGCGAAACCAACTATTATACTAAAGACGAAATTATAACAGAAGATGAAGCAACTTCTATCGTTTTGTATGATATGCAACCCGATAAAATTGTGCAAATGAGATTAGCACAAATTAATCAAGAGCCAATTTGGGAAGCAACGATTAAAAATAATAATGGTACTATCACTTATTACATTATTAGTGCAAAAGATGGTACTTGGATTCAAACTATCGAAAATATTTAAATTTCAGGAGGCAATATGGAAACAATAACAATGAAACAAGCAGCTCAGTTTGTTGGTCAAGAAGTTCATATTAACGCTTGGGTGACGAACAAAAGAAGTAGTGGTAAAATCGCCTTTTTACAATTGCGTGACGGTACATCATATTTCCAAGGAATCGTCGTTAAGGCAGACGTGAGCGAAGAAGTATTTGAATTAGCTAAATCATTAGGCCAAGAATCAAGTATTATTTTAACTGGAGTTGTTCAGGAAGATACTCGTTCAGCATTAGGCTATGAATTATTAGTAAAAGATATTCAACTAGTAGGTGAAAGCCACGATTATCCAATCACACCTAAAGAACATGGTACAGATTTCTTAATGGACCATCGTCACTTATGGCTACGTTCATCTAAACAACATGCCATCTTAACGATTAGAAATGAAATTATTCGTGCGACGTATCAATTTATGAGTGAAAATGGTTTTGTAAAAGTTGACCCGCCTATTTTAACAGGTTCAGCACCGGAAGGGACTACAGAACTTTTCCATACTAAATATTTTGATGACGATGCCTTTCTATCTCAAAGTGGACAATTATATATGGAAGCGGCAGCGATGGCTTTTGGTAAAGTATTCTCGTTTGGACCAACCTTCCGCGCAGAAAAATCAAAAACACGCCGTCATTTAATTGAGTTTTGGATGATGGAACCAGAAATGGCTTTTGTAGAACATGAAGAAAGTTTAGAAGTTCAAGAGAAATATGTGGCTTATTTAGTTCAAAGCGTTATTGATAATTGTCAATTAGCATTGAAAACATTGGACCGTGATGTTGAGCAATTACGTAAATATACTATTACGCCTTATCCTCGTATTTCATATACAGATGCCATTGAATTATTAAATAAAAATGGCTTTGATGATATTACTTGGGGGGATGATTTTGGTTCACCACATGAAACATTTATTGCTAGTCAATATGAGCAACCAATTTTCATTGTTAATTATCCAAAATCAATTAAACCATTTTACATGAAAGTGAATCCTGAGGATCCTCGTACGGTTTTATGTGCTGATATGATTGCACCAGAAGGTTATGGAGAAATCATTGGTGGTTCAGAACGTGAGATTGATTACGATGTTTTAGCTGAAAACATTAAAAACTTTGGTTTAGATTCTGATACATATGCTTGGTATTTAGATTTAAGAAAATATGGTTCGGTTCCACATTCTGGATTCGGTATTGGTTTAGAACGTGCTGTTGCTTGGATTAGCGGCATTGAACATATTAGAGAAACGTCAGCATTCCCACGCTTATTAAACCGTATTTATCCATAATTTCCTTCAATTTTATTTTTACAAGATGAGGGTGCATTTCAGATTAACGAAACACCTGCAATAAAGGATAGTCATTAAAGAGCAGATGAAGTAATAAGCAATTGACTATTTACTTCAGACTCAATGTTATATAATGAAATTTCAAACCCAAGTCAAGCTTAGGGGAGTGGGCCAAAGAAGGAACATGATTTTGTTTCTTCTTTAAGCTCACTCCTTATTTTATCAAAATGGAGTGAAGAAAATGTCGATGTTGCAACAATTTTTTAAAGAAGGTGTGTCACTGATTCCTAAGGGAATTATCACCCATTATAAAGAATTAGATTTAAGTCCTCAGGCTTTTATTTTATTATTATATTTAATCGATCATCAAGTTGAATTGCAAAGCGAAGCTTATTTACAACGGGTATCAACAAATTTAGGGTGGAGTGAAAATGAATCCTATGAATTTCTATCTGAATTATTAACGAAGGAATACATTCAATTTGAAATGATTAAGGATCATCACGGAAAACAAATGGATATTATTTCATTAGAACCCCTTTACTTGTTTTTAGAAAGTTTTTATAAAAAAGATGAACCTGAATCACAAGATGGTTTAAATGAATCTGAGCAAAAATCTTTAATTCAATTATTTGAAGGTGAGTTTGGTCGTAGTTTAACCCAATTGGAATTAATGCAAATAGCCGATTGGAAACAAATGGATCAATTTAATGATGAGGTCATTATTTTGGCACTGCAACAAGCCGTATTAAATCAAGCCATCAGTTTAAAATATATTGATCGAATATTACTAGACTGGAAAAAGAAAAATGTACGGACTGTCCAAGAAGCAAAAAGAGAAATTGAATCATTTAATCAAGCCAAAACAGAGCGTAGTCGTCAAGCTAATTTGGGCAATCAAGTCCCAGAATTTGAACCCTTTAAAGTTCCAGAATTTGACTGGAATCGATTTAAACCAGAATAAAGAGCAGAGCACTAAAAGACTTAAACAAATAGAATTTTTTGGGGAGTGGGCAAGAAGTAGAAAAGCGAATGACTTTCGCTTCGTCTGCCTACCTCCGCCCAGTTGGGAGTAGACCAGAAGTAGGAAATTGAATAATTTTCGCTTCGTTGGCCTACCCCCGCACAGTTGGGAGTGGACCAGAAGTAGAAAATCAAATGATTTTCGCTTCGTCTGTTCACCCCCGCACAGTTGAGTAGGTATCAAACAAGTCATTAAGACGCAGTTTGAGGCCACTCAACCCCTGCGCTTTTATATAAAGAGCAAACACTGAATTGAATTTATCAAATTTATGCCTAACCTCATTAAGACGCCGTTTGAGGCCACTCAACCCCTGCGCTTCTTATTAACGAATCCTAATTTAACTAAATATATAAAGTTTAGGCATAGCCTAAAAAATAGGCTATAAAAAAAGCTCTAACGCGATTGAATGAACTGCCTCTTGTCTACTTGACAGGGGGCAGTTCAGAACACGAATAGAGCTTTTTTATTTTATTGAGTAGGTTCTTCAGTGACGGCTTCAGTTGCTTCTGGAGTGGTCTCAGGAGCTGTCTGTTCAGGTGCGGTTGTTTCTCCACCAGTAGTAGTTTCTTCAGTTGTTTCAGTTGATTCGGTGGTCGCTTCTGATAAGGTTAGGGTAATAACTAAAGTATCCGACACACTATTACCATTGACAATTCTTAATTTAAGAACATATTGTCCAGATGTTGCGGGTGCTGAGATAGTAAAGGAAGTATTCGTTCCAGTATAAATGACGGAATCATTTAAGGATAACTGATAGACCGCATTTTGATCTAAATGACCTTGCCAGTATGCTTCAATTTGCTGAGCTTCTTGATTATAATTGGCATCAAATGCTGTTGGAGCATTGACATATTGTCCATAAGCAATTGATTCTGTTTTTGGAATATTGCTATCAGCTACGAATAATTCTTTTGATCGAGCTTCTTGAGGTGTATAAGGACCAGGCAACATAATAGGATCTGTATATTTTTCGATTTCTACTTCGGTTACTGAACGTGGTTTTTGCCAATCAGTAATTGGGACGTTCTTCATTAAGTAGGTCATCATTTCTTTATAGATAAGTTGAGGAATTCTCGTCTGCTCTAAGGTTAAATAATTACCAGATTCATATGGATTATCATAACCAACCCAAGTTGCAATGGCATATTGCGGTGTAAAACCGACATACCAGGCATCAGGTGCTGCATAGGTAGACTCATCAAGACCTAATTGAGTGAGTTGATCTTTAGTATAGTTAGTGGTACCTGTTTTACCTGCTTGAATAATATTATCAATACCAGAGGCTGTGGCGAAAGTGCCAGGGACACCTTTTAAAATATCGGTTAACATATAAGCAGTTGAATCTTTCATCGCTTGTTGAGAAACAGTTTCATATACTTCTTCTGTACCTGCTGCGGTAATAATCTTATTTACTGTATAAGGACGATTATATTGACCATAATTGGCAATCGCAGCATAAGCTCCCGATAATTGAATCGGAGTCACTTCACCACCAATCGCATTGGCTTCAACTAATTCTTTTTGATTATTATTTAAAATGTTAATCTCAAGTTTTTGTAAGAAAGCATAGGCATTATCTAATCCAACTTTTTGTAACATTTTTAGAGCAGTAATATTTCGTGAACCAGCTAAGGCTTCACGGATTGTCATTTTTCCTTTATATTCAAAATCAAAGTTATATATTTCATCGCCATTAGAATATGTCATCGGTTCATCTACAACTAATTGACCCGTTGAGTAATTTAAGTATTCGATGGCAGGGCCATAAGCGGATAGTGGCTTCATCGTTGAGCCTATACTACGATTTAAAGTATTGGCACGGTTTAGTCCTAAGACAACATCTTGTTTACGACCACCGGCAATGGCTTGTAAGGCACCAGTACTAACATCGATGACGGATACAGCGGTTTGCATATTATTATCAGGGAAGACGACCGCATCATTATCATTAACGGTTTGATATAATTTTTTCTGTGCGTCCAAGTTTAAATTGGTATAGACTTCGACACCATCAGTAAAAATATTGATATTTGATTTTTCTTGTACTTCTTTAGCCACGACATCTAGATAAGCATCAATGACATAATCAATATCATCAATGGTATTATTATCCAGTGGTACTAGCATTGATTCAATTGAAGTGTCTACTGCTGATTGATAATCACTTTGTGAAATTAAGCCACGATCATACATGACACTTAATACTAAATCACGACGTTCCTTGGCAGCTTCGGGATAAGAATAAGGATCATAATCAGATGGTGCTTGAGGTAAACCAGCAAGTAGGGCAGCTTCAGCCAGTGTGATGTCAGCCAGTTCTTTATTAAAAAATCTTTTTACAGCTGTTTTAGCACCATAAACATTATTAGAGTAGAAAAGTTTATTCAAATATAAGGTTAATATTTCTTCTTTAGAATACTTTTGTTCGATTTGTAAAGATAACCATGCTTCTTGTGCTTTTCTTTCAAGTGTCTGATCAGTAAAATCGGTGGAGAACACTGATAATTTAATTAATTGTTGCGTGATAGTACTACCACCTTCACGTAATTGACCAGCTCTCAGGTTAGACAGTAAAGCGCCAACGATACGGATAGGGTCAATACCATGGTGAGAGTAGAAACGGGAGTCTTCTATCGCTAAGACAGCATCCTCTAATAGTTGAGGTACTTCACCATCAGCCATTAATTCCCGATTTTGTCCACCCAAGGTTTTAATCAGTTCACCATTTTGGTCATATATTTTGGAAGAAACTTGACCACGGAGGTCCTCTCCAGAAATCTTAGGTGCATTCATTGCATAATAACCAAAAAGAGAAGCACCACCAATCATGACCAAAAAGAATAAAGCCACTAAAACAATGAAGATGCGTTTCAACCAATTCTTTCCTTTGTTTTTACGAGGACTCTGTTTTTTTCTATTTTGATATTTTTTTCGTTCTACACGACTACCTGTTGCCATATTACTACTTCCTTTCAACAAACAAATTATTCTCTGGATTCAATATATTGATCTAATGCAGCTAAATAATCAATTATTGGGAATAGACCTTCTTTGCATAAAAATCCTTCTTGTTTTATAAAATCATAAGTTAAACTTTGTTTCTTACTTTTTTTAATTTCCCTATCTACTTTTTCATAGGGGATGATATAAGTTTCATTATGAGCAGCAAAAGATAAGATTAAAAACGCAATTCCGCCTTGTTCAATACATTGAAGCATATGCGTTCTTTGATGCTCTGGTAAATTTGCAAGCGGGAAACTGGTTTTATTTTTAGTTTCCTTTGCTTCAAAATCAATATAAAAGCCTTGATAAACACCATTATAATCCGTTGTTGAAGCATGACGATAATAAGCTTCTACTATTTTGGCAGCACTTCTGCGCGGATAGTCAACCTTCACTACTTGAACCGGAGTTGGTTTTTTATGAATAACAGCCAGATGATGCGTTAAATAATACTCATTGGATTGATTGATTTTATCTTCGAGTGACATTCCACGACTACCGTATATAGTATTGTGAGTATGCTCGGTCTTTTTTGTATGATGGTGATTCGGTTTGGAACCAGTTGGATAATTAATCATTCTCATACCTCCTAACAGTCATTATACTAAATAATCGTTATTTAGAATAGATTTAGAAAGTTTATTTTTATAATAGCACAAAAATTGAAAGTTCTAAAATTAAATTAGCCACTTAAATTGTGTATCCTCCCCATTTTTATGATTGAAAATAAAGCTGCTAGTTGCGGATGGGAGGGGAACTATTTTATGGCTTTCAATACAACAGTAGCACTTTACTTAATGGGAGAATCGGGTAAGCTAAATGACTCGACCGAAAATTTAAGCGAAGTGCAAAAAGGTCGGGGAGTGACCCCGCACCCGATTCGACGATTCAGTCAAGTGCTACGGTATAGAAAAAGTATAGAAAAAAACATCTCAAAACGTTATTATTGTAGTGACAAAACCAGAATAAAGGACGTTTTAAGATGTATCATCATTATAATTCATTTTCAGCAGAAAGCAAGACCCGAAATAAACATTTAACCTTGGACGATCGTCATAATATTGAGCGTTGGCACCATAGTGGTAAGTCTAATCGTGAAATTGCGCGTCTTCTAGATAAAGCCCCTCAAACGATTCATAATGAAATAAAAAGAGGGCTCGTTCTTCAACAAGTTAGAAAAGGTCGCTTCAAAAAGATTTATTCTGCTGAGTATGCTCATTCTCAGTATTTAAAACAGCGCGACAAGTGCGGACGCAAAGTGTCACTTGATAAGGAAACCAAAGAAACACTCGTTCATTTTCTGACCGAAATGAAATATTCACCAGAAATGATCGTTCATTCTAATCTTGTCAACGTTCCTGTTTCAACGATTTACTATTGGATTCATAACGGACATTTAGGTTTAACATCGAATGACTTACTTTATCCACGTAAATCAAAGAAAAAACGTAAGAATACTAGCTCGCAATTTAGAGTGAAAGGTCAATCCATAGAAATGCGTCCGGAAGTCATTAATCAGCGTGGTGAGTACGGTCATTATGAAATTGACACCGTGATTCTAACGCGCAAGACCAATAAATGTTTACTCGTATTAACCGATCGTCGGACACGCCATCAAATTATTCGACTGATTCCGAATAAACAGGCGGCATCCGTCAATAATGCTTTATTAGATATACTCAATGAATATGCGATTAAATCAATTACTGCGGATAATGGTGTTGAATTTTTTAGACTGCATGAAGTCTTTCCTTATGAGCATATTTATTATGCCCATCCCTATTGTTCATATGAACGGGGAACAAACGAAAACCACAATCGACTAATAAGGCGGTTTTTACCTAAAGGAACAACAGATGTAACGGAATTAGAAGTAAAGAAAATTGAAAACTGGATTAATCATTATCCGAAAAGAATGTTCAACTACAAATCACCATTTGAGATGATGTACGCTGGCTAATTTAAACTTGAAATTTGCCAATAGCACAAAAATATGTCTTTTTTATGAAAAAACTCGTGATAAAGGGGTATTATTATTTACAAGAAGCAACTTTTAGAGTAAAATAAGGGAGTATGTTAAATATTAGATAATGTGGAGGTTTATACAAAATGACAACAAATTTTGAAAAAACATCAGTAAATGAAGGAATCTTAACGTTTGAAATTCCTGTAGAAGATATTAAAGAGGGATTAGACAAAGCTTTCAAACGAGTACAAAAAAATATTACTGTACCAGGATTCCGTAAAGGAAAAGTTCCACGTCAAGTATTCAACAATGTTTATGGAGAATCAGCTTTATATGAAGAAGTGTTAAACTCTACATTACCTAAAGCTTATGAATCAGCTGTTAAAGAAGCAGAGTTAGATGTGGTAACTCAACCGGTAATTGATGTTAAATCAATGGAAAAGGGTCAACCATGGGTATTAACTGCAAAAGTTACTTTAAAACCTGAAGTAAAATTAGGTGAATATAAAAACTTAGAAGTTGAAAAACAAGACACAACAGTTACTGACGAAGACGTAAAAAATGAAATCGAATCTAAACGTAAAAGTTTAGCTGAATTAGTTGTTAAAGAAGACGCAGCTGAATCAGGTGATACAGTAGTGATTGACTTTGAAGGTTTCGTTGGTGATGAAGCATTTGAAGGTGGAAAAGGTGAAAACCATTCATTAGAATTAGGTTCTAATTCATTTATCCCTGGATTTGAAGATCAATTAGTTGGCGTAAAACCTGGCGATGAAAAAGATGTAGTGGTAACTTTCCCAGAAGAATATCATGCAGAAGATTTAGCAGGTAAAGAAGCAACTTTCAAAGTTAAAGTTCATGAAGTAAAAGCTTTACAATTACCTGAATTAGATGATGAATTTGCTAAAGATGCAGATGACTCAGTTGAAACTTTAGCTGAATTAGAAAATAAAATTCGTGTTGATTTAACTGAATCTAAAGAAGCAGCTGCTAAAGAAATCGTTGAAGATTTAGCTATCCGTAAAGCTGTTGAAAATGCTGAAATCGTTGAATTACCATACGAAATGGTTCACGAAGAAATTCACCGTCAAATGGATCACTTCTTAAATAACTTAAAACGTCAAGGTATTGACAAAGATTTATACTTCCAAATTACAGGTTCTTCAGAAGCAGATTTACATGATCAATTCGGTGAAGAAGCTGAATTAAGAACAAAAACTAACTTAGTTTTAGAAGCAATTGTTGAAAATGAAGATTTAACTGTAACAGAAGAAGAAATTGAAAATGAAGTCAACGAATTAGCTACTCAATACCAAATGTCAGCTGATCAAGTTAAACAATTCGTTTCTAACGATATGTTAACTTCAGATATTAAATTGAAAAAAGCAATGGAATTAATTGTTTCAACTGCTGTACAAAAATAATTAAGACATTTTATTAGCTAATAATTAATTATGTGAGCTACAATAGGAACAGGGATGGCAATGGGTCTTTCTATTAGAATAGGACCAATTTATTGCATCCCTGTTTCGCCAGTATATAAGAAAGAATTTTGAGCAAGGAGGAAATCAATTGAGTCGAATTAATACTCGAACAAATGATTATTATTGCTCATTTTGTGGGAAGTCTCAAGATGAGGTAAATAAAATAATAGCAGGTCCTGATGTCTATATCTGTGATGAGTGTGTAGCGTTATGTCAGACTATTATTGATGAAGAAAATAATTATAAGAAACAAAACGATCAGATTAATATTTTAAAACCGATTGAAATTTTAAATTCATTAAATGAATATGTAATCGGTCAAGATGAAGCTAAAAAATCTTTAGCTGTCGCCGTCTACAATCATTACAAAAGAATTAGTCATAATGATACAGAAGAAGATGGCGTCGAATTACAGAAAAGTAATATTTGTTTAATTGGACCTACTGGTTCTGGTAAGACCTTTTTAGCACAAAGCTTAGCTAGATTATTAAATGTGCCTTTTGCAATTGCCGATGCGACCACTTTAACTGAAGCGGGATACGTTGGTGAGGACGTTGAAAATATTTTATTAAAATTAGTTCAATCGGCAGATTATGACTTAGATAGAGCGAGCAAAGGTATTATCTACGTGGATGAAATTGATAAAATTGCCAGAAAATCCGAAAATGTTTCCATTACACGCGATGTCAGTGGTGAAGGTGTTCAACAATCACTCTTAAAGATTTTAGAAGGGACAGAAGCAAATATTCCACCAAAAGGAGGCCGTAAACATCCTAACCAAGATTTCTTAAAATTAGACACTAGTCAAATCTTATTTATTGTTGGGGGAGCTTTTGACGGCGTAGAAACCATTGTCAAAGAACGTTTAGGTAGCAAAGTAATTGGTTTCGGTAATAATACCGGAAAAGTTGACGAAACGAAAAGTTTAATGCAACAAATTACGCCAGAAGACTTAATAAAATTTGGTTTGATTCCTGAATTTATTGGTCGATTACCAATCGTTGCTGCTTTAGAGAAATTAACTGAAGATGATTTAGTAGCCATTTTAACTGAGCCTAAAAATGCTATTGTAAAACAATACCAAAAATTGCTAGCCATTGATGATGTCAAACTTGAGTTTGAAGAAGATGCTTTAAGAGCGATAGCGAAAAAGGCGATTGAAAGAGAAACTGGCGCCCGTGGTTTAAGATCAATCATTGAACATGTGATGTTAGATGTCATGTTTGAAGCACCAACGCATGAGGAACTCAAAAAAGTGGTCATTACTAAAGAGAGTATTGATGGAATTAAAAAACCGGATTATTATGGTAAACGTAATAAAAAATTAAATTAAGAGGTGAATCATGTGCATGTAACGAAAGCTGAATTAGTGATCAGTGCTGTTAGTCCTAATCAATATCCTGATGATCATCAACCTGAAATTGCCTTAGCGGGACGTTCTAATGTTGGGAAATCATCCTTTATTAATAAGATGATTAATCGTAAAGGATTAGCGCGCACATCAAGTCAACCAGGGAAAACTCAAACATTGAATTTTTATAATATTGATGACCTATTCAGATTCGTCGATGTACCTGGTTATGGCTATGCGAAAGTCTCTAAAACAGACCGTCAACGATGGGCTAAAATGATAGAAGAGTATTTATTAAATCGAGAAAATATTCGGGTATTATTGTTATTAATGGATTTTCGTCACGAGCCTACACAATTGGACCTTGCGATGAAAGATTTTGCTGAAGAATCCGACATCCCTTATGCGATTGTGTTAACTAAATTAGATAAAGTTAAAAAGAGTCAGTGGAATAAACATCTATCAATGTATAAAAAAGCACTGGATTTACCTACAATTGATGCATTATTTCCTGTTTCATCAGAAACAGGAGAAGGTTGCCAAGATATTTGGGATATTATTGAATCAGTGATAGAATAAAAGAGGTGAAGCGATTGAGCTTTATTCCTGCAGAGACCATTAATGAGATTAGAGAAAAAACAGATATTGTAGATGTAATTGGACAATATGTTCAATTAACCAAGCGAGGCAATAGTTATTCTTGTTCCTGTCCATTTCATGAAGACCGTAATCCTTCTTTTTCGATTCATAGTGACAAACAAATATTTAAATGTTTTAGTTGTGGACGTGGTGGTAATGTCTTTACGTTTTTGCAAGAAATAGAAGGCATCAGTTTTCCTGAAGCAGTCCAAAAAGCAGCTGAATTTTCTGGTGTACCATTAGATCCCCGTTATATTAATCAAGGGTCTGTACAAAATGAACGTTTTGCTGATTTATTCGAAATACATGAAAAAGCAGCCACGTTTTATGCCTATTATCTAAATCAAACCAATAATGGACGGGATGGGTTAGAATATTTAACGGATCGTCAGATTGATAAAAAAATGATTGAGCGTTATTTAATTGGATTGGCGCCTGAAAACTCAGAAGTGCTATATCAATATTTACTTAAAGAAGGTTATAGCAATCAACAATTAGTCAATAGCGGTATTTTTTATCAAAAAGATGATCAAGTCCTAGTCGATCGTTTTAGGGGAAGGGTAGTTTTTCCTCTACGTAATCAACAAGGAAAGGTAGTAGGTTTTTCTGGTCGTGTTTTTGGAGAAACTCAATCTGAGTCTAAATATATTAACTCACCTGAAACGGATATTTTCCAAAAAAATCAGCTAATTTTTAATTTAGATTTGGCAAGACCTGAAATTAGACGTTTAAAACAAGCCATTGTTTGTGAAGGATTTATGGACGTTATACGAATGGATCAAAAT
Source organism: Globicatella sanguinis (assembly GCF_002847845.2). Classification (NCBI taxonomy): domain Bacteria; kingdom Bacillati; phylum Bacillota; class Bacilli; order Lactobacillales; family Aerococcaceae; genus Globicatella; species Globicatella sanguinis. The sequence goes on from NZ_CP126962.1 coordinate 17,661, forward strand.
GGCATCATGAATAGTGTTGCAACCATGGGAACTAGTTTAACTTCACACCATCTCGAACAACTGACGAAAATGGCACAAGAAATTGTTTTTGTATTTGATGGTGATGATGCCGGACAAAATGCGACCAATCGCGCCTTTGAATTGAGTCTTCCTTTCAAGAATAAACAATTCAAGAGTGTGCGCATTCCTAACCGGATGGACCCAGATGAATGGCTCCAAGCGAATGGTGGGGAAGCATTAAAGCAATTAATCCAAAATGCTAACAACCGTTTCAGTTTTCAACGAGAGTTTTTAAAAACACAATTCAATTTACAAGATGAACAAGGATTAGCTCAATATATTGAAAAGGTGATTGGGTTAATTGCCATGATTGAATCACCTATTGAACAACAATTAAGAATTCAAGATATTGTGAAAGAATATGGCATTGATGAAGCCATTGTCAAAGAACAGATTGCTCGTTCCAAACAGCATTCAAATCAAGGTAATTCTTATTATTCATCAACTAATGATAATGAAATAAATTTTGATAGTACAGATCGCGCTTTTAGTCCAATTGTAGAAAGAAAAGAATTAACAATTCAATCAAAAACGGCTTATGAAGCAGAAAAATTGATTATCCAGAATTTGATTTATCATCAAGATGCTTGGTTTTATTTGGAACAACACTATAAGCAACCGATTTTTTATCATCCTTATTTCCAAGAATTATTTTTTAAGTTAGAATATTATTACTATGATAAAGGGTTGTCATTTCCGATGATAGGATTGGAACAGGAATTAGAAGATGAGTTACAACAACTTTATAGGGATATTATATGGGACGCTAGACAATTATCTTATGATGATGTGGTCATGAGTGATTGTTTTAAAGTCATTAAACGATCCTTTATAGAGCAAGAAATTCTCGAGTGGAAAGAGCGATTAAAGACTTTCCAAAAAGAAGGTAGAAAAACAGAAGTATCTGAAGCAATGGTAGAAATACTTCGTTTAACGAGACAAATAAAGATTTAAGGAGTTGGGCGTATGGCTGAAGAGAAAGATAATCTTAAAGAAACAACTAATGAAGTTAGCGTCTCCTATGAAGAAGCGGTAAAGCGATTAATCGCTGAACGTAAATTAATTGGCCAAATTAAATACGATGATTTATCAGACCAAATCGCAAGTAAGTATGGTTTGGATGCTGATGATATGAATAAATTAATTCAAAAAGTAGAAGATAATGGAATTGCGGTTGTTGGTGAAGATGGTGGACCAACCAAACAACAAATGATCAACGAAGGAGATATTAATGTTGATGAACCTGAACCAACTGCAGTTGAAAAAGCCGCTGCAACTAAATTAAAAGTAAGTGACCCCGTTCGTATGTACTTAAAAGAAATCGGTCGCGTTCCATTATTAAGTGGTGAAGAAGAAGTTGAATTAGCGATTCGTATTAGTCAAGGTGATGAACTGGCAAAACAAGAATTAGCCGAAGCAAACTTACGTTTGGTAGTTTCAATTGCAAAACGTTATGTTGGCCGTGGGATGCAATTCTTAGACCTTATTCAAGAAGGTAACATGGGACTAATGAAAGCAGTAGAGAAGTTTGACCATACTAAAGGTTTTAAATTCTCAACATACGCAACATGGTGGATTCGTCAAGCAATTACCCGTGCAATTGCTGACCAAGCCAGAACAATCCGTATCCCAGTACATATGGTGGAAACAATTAATAAATTAGTACGTGTTCAACGTCAATTATTACAAGATTTAGGACGTGAACCGACACCAGAAGAAATTGGGGCGGAAATGGACCTTTCAACAGAAAAAGTTCGTGAAATCTTGAAGATTGCTCAAGAACCCGTTTCTTTAGAGACGCCAATTGGTGAAGAAGATGATTCCCATTTAGGAGACTTTATTGAAGACGAAGCAGCAATGAGCCCAGAAACTTTTACTTCTTCTGCCTTATTGCGTGAGCAATTAGAAGATGTTTTAGATACATTAACTGACCGTGAAGAGAATGTATTACGTTTACGTTTTGGTTTAGATGATGGGAATATTCGCACTTTAGAGCAAGTGGGTAAAGTATTTGGCGTTACTCGTGAACGTATTCGTCAAATTGAAGCCAAAGCTTTAAGAAAATTACGTCACCCAAGTCGTTCTAATCAATTGAAAGACTTTTTAGAGTAGACTTATGATCAAGCACTTAAGATGGCCTATTGTTATCTTAAGTGCTTTTTTTTGATAAAAATAAAAATATTCGCTTGTATATTTTAAATCATGTTATAATATGAATTATATGATATCAAATAAGATAGTGAGGTGTCCTTTGGAACAAACATTTTATCAATTTATACGAAAATATACTGATTTTGATGCGAATGATCCAATGAGTCGTTTAGCAAATGCGATACATCAGGATATTTCTTTTCCAAAACATGAAACTGATTTTGAAGTTATTTCGAAATATATGGAAGAAAATAGTCATTATTCAAAATTATTGAGCATATTTGATGATGCTTGGAATCAATATCAATTTTAAAATTATTAATTAAACTAGGAGTGTGAAAAAATGAGTACACATATTGCTGCAGAAAAAGGGGCTATTGCTAAAACTGTTTTATTCCCAGGAGATCCGTTAAGAGCAAAATTTATTGCGGAAACATTTTTAGAAGATGTGGATCAATATAATACCGTTCGTAATATGTTTGGTTATACCGGAACTTATAAAGGGGTAAAGGTTTCGGTACAAGGTTCAGGTATGGGAATTCCTTCAGCAATGATTTATGCTGAAGAATTATATCAAGAATATGGTGTTGAAACGATCATTCGTATCGGAACAGCTGGTGGAATGAAAGAAGAAGTTAAAGTGCGTGATATTGTTTTTGGAATGGGGGCAACCACTGATTCTAGTGCTTTAAGCAATATTTTTGAAGGTCAAGTTCATTACTCAGCGATTGCTTCTTTTGAAGTTTTGGACATTGCCTATCATATTGCCGAAAAATCAGATGTCCAAGGCATTCATGTTGGAAATATTTTATCGAGTGATCGTTTTTATAATGAAGAAATGGATAAGAAAAAATTAGCCCGTTATGGTGTGTTGGCCGTTGAAATGGAAGCAGCCGGTATCTATGCAGTAGCCGCTAAACACAATAAAAAAGCCTTAACGATGTGTACGATTTCCGATCATATTTTAACTGGCGAAGAAACAACCGCTGAAGAAAGACAAACAACCTTTACTCAAATGATGGAGATAGCTTTAGAAACAGCTGTAAAATTGGAGGCATAATGATGTCATTGTTAAAAAAACTAACACTACATTCAACAGCTACCTTATTATTGTTAGCTACAATGAATCCGACGACAATGGTCATCGCTGAGACGAAGACAGAAGAGGAAACAACAGTAGCAGAAACAACTGTTGAAGTAGATGAGTCGCCATTAGAAGATGAGGATTTTAAGCTCATAGAAGATGTCTACAATAGTATCTTAGATAATTATATTGAAGATGTGAATAAAGAAGTGCTCTTACAAGGCGCTTTGGATGGAATGGTCCGTTCATTAGGTGATCCTTATTCAGAGTACTTGGACAGTGATGAATCGGCACAATTTGACGAAACAATTGAAGGTTCCTTTACAGGAATTGGGGTTCAAATTATGACTCAAAATGGCTTAGTAACCATTATTAGTCCAATTGCGGATACTCCAGCAGATAAAGCTGGCTTAAGAGCCAATGATATTATTTTGGAAGCCGATGGTGTTTCGTTAACCGATATGAATTCGAATGAAGTGGTTAAACATATTCGAGGTGAAATTGGTACCAAAGTTAATCTTAAAATTCAAAGAGGATCCAGTACTTTTGAAGTAGAAGTAGAACGTGCAGAAATCCCTTTAATTTCAGTAGAAAGTAAACTTGATGAGAATGAACCGACAATTGGTTATGTTCAAATTACTCAATTTGCCAGCACCACTGCCGATGAAATCGAAGAAGCCGTGAGTCAATTGCGCAAAGATGGAGCGAAACGCTTTATTTTCGACTTACGTAATAATCCTGGAGGATTATTAGATCAGGCGATTATTATTTCCAATATGTTTCTTAAAGATGGTGATATCATTGTTCAAATGCAAGAACAAGATAAAGAGCCGATTGCTTATGCAGCTAATGATAAAGCATATGGTAAATTCCAAATTGACGAACCGTATGTGGTATTAATTAATGAAGGAAGTGCATCCGCAAGTGAGATTTTATCGGCTGCCATTTCTGAAAATACCGATAATCCTTTAGTAGGTATGACAACCTTTGGTAAAGGAACGGCTCAAAATATAACCAATCAGTCTGATTTTGGCGAATTAAAATTAACGGTTGCTAAATGGTTAACGCCATCTGGTATGTGGATTCACAAGACAGGTATTACCCCTAAAGTTGAAGTGGAAAACGAGCCATTAGCTAATTCTATTTCACTAAATAGTAAAGAAGAAGTGAAAGAAGGCGATGCCTCCGATTATACCAAAACAGCTATTTTAATTTTAAAAGCATTAGGTTATGAAATTAATTCCGATTATCTCTTTGATGAATCAGTGACCCAAGCGGTTAAAGCATTCCAAGAGAAAAATAATTTGGAAGCAGACGGCATTATTACTGGTGATACGGCTAATTTACTGAATAATGAAGCGAGAGAATATTTAAATAATCATGATGTTCAATATGATAAAGCATTGGAAACACTGATACAGGTAACGGAATAATGCGAGTAGTGCATTCACTTTTTAATGAATTCATTAACCTCTTATTTTCCATTACCATCGCAGTAGTCTTGTTTTTGATTATTAAAAGTTATCTCGTTCAGCCTTTTCAAGTTGAAGGTCATTCAATGGATTTAACCTTAAAAGATGGAAGTCAAATGCTTTTATTAAAGCAAACTAAAATTGACCGTTTTGATATTGTGGTGTTTCCCGATCCAATGGGTTCAGGACAATCGTATGTCAAACGCTTAATTGGCTTACCCGGGGACAGTCTTTATGTAAAAGATGATGTTTTGTATATAAATAATCAGCCCACTGCGGAACCATACTTAGAGCCATTAAAATCGCAAACGGAAGGAATTTTTACGCAAGATTTTAGCTTATGGGATACCATAGGAGAAGAAGTAATACCTGAAGGATATTATTTTGTATTGGGAGATAATCGACCGGCTTCTGGTGACAGTCGCCAATTTGGTTTAGTCCCGATTGAGTCTATTCAAGGTGAAACGTCGATTGTTTATTTTCCTTTTAATCAAATAAAAAAACTCGATCATTATCAATTAGATGCATCAGGCCAAGTGGTTGTTAAGTAATGAATAAAATAAGCTGAATGCTTTTTCAAAGTATCTTAGATGTAAGTGTAAGATACCGTGATGAATAAGCATTCAGCTTTTTATGTGAATTGGGTAGAAGGAATTGTTTGTTTAATAATCGTATTAGTTCTGGCTCTTTGTCAAATGGTATGGATAAATAGAAATGACTCTGTTCACCTACACCAAAAAGTATAGAGCCTTAGTTCTTCAAACTAGTTACATCAGAAGTCTTATTGTGCCGTGCCGGACTTAGATAAAATATCCGTCCGGTTATTTTTATAATTTAGTGAAATAAATTTACCATTGTAAATGAAGTAATCAATCCATTATTCGTATCGATTTTTATACTTATTCAAAATATAACCCTATTTGTATAAGCATAAACGATCATTTGGCTAGAATGTTAATTTTTATTTTGATTGAAATTTTCTAGCCAATCGGCAAAGGCATCAATATTTAGTTTTGAAGATATCCGATGGCTAATACCATCGACTGGATTAAGAGACAATTTAGACGGAAGTTTATCGCTCAATTGTTCCAAATGAGTTAATTTTAAAGATTGCGGTAATTTTTCACTTATTTGATCGAGATTGAAAGTGTCACGCGTTTTATCTGATAGATTTTCAAAAAAATAAGAAACATCAGTACGAATAGAATAAATTTTTTCTTTTTGATATTGATGATAATTTTCCTTCAATATCGCTAATAATTGATTGCCGATGGTCATGAATTGTTCTTTTTTCTCGTTATCGATTTCAGCTTTTACAAGGTTAACTTTTTTGATGAAGTCTAAAAGGTCTTTGGAAATATCATTTAATGTTTTTGCACCAGCTAATTCCAGTAATTGAAAACCAAAATCAAAGAATGTCGCTAATTCGGTCGCACTGTACTGATCGCACCACTGCTTTAAGGTCCGGTCAATAATATTACTCGCATCAGTCGTTTGCGTCGTTCTTTCAATTTGAGTATCTTGGATACGCCAATGCATAATATCATGTTGAAAAACACTAATATGATTACTTTTTACAATAATAGGTTTGATGTTATGAAACATCATCTTACCTACAACCGAATCTTCCGGAATATAGCGATAAATATAAGGCTTTAACGCTTGGTATTCGGGAAGGTGAATTTGATTAGCGGTTAGACCTGGACTGTCAAATAAGTATAAATGCAGCAATCTTGTTTCGATGACTTGCTGAGGTAATGATAGACCCGCTATTAGTGCAAGATTCCCACCCTTAGAGTGACCACTGATTATTAATGAATCATCGGCTACCTCATGGATGATCGATGAGATGTATTTTTTCGCTTCGAATTGAGAAGGAATATCTTCTTCATAGGCTAATTTAAAATCTTCTTTCCAACCTACTAAAGTATCATCGGTACCTCGATAGGAAACTAATAATTCATTACCAGGTAAACGATACGTTAAAGCACAAAATTGCTTATTATTTTTCTCACTGAAATGATTAACAAAATTAAAAGCTGATATGTCTTGGTACCGCGGTGCCTCGGCAACTTTCTCAAATAATTTATAGCGTTTTTCAGTCGCTAAAATGGCATTTTCAATATGATGTAATTTAGAATTTAATTGATATTCTTTAAATAAATCATTGAGCATTTTAGGGTTTTGATAATTATTTTGCGGTGATAAATACAAATCAAAAGGTAGATAAGTTAACTCATTAATGATTAAAATATCCACTTCATTTAAATTGTCAGGTGTGAGTGCGATTTCTTTCACTTGATCGATATAATGAAATAAAGTTGACATAGGAGACCTCCTTTGAATCAGCTAGCATAATTTTATCGTAATTATCGATAAAACGCAATTTTAGCTTGCATTCTTAATAGGAATCATGTAAAATGAGAAACGGTGTTAAACCAATTCACACGAATTCTGGATGATGAACCAGGTGCTTAGGGATAAGTTGGTTCATTAGATGACAGATTCGGAGGATATCAAAAACCAAATGGAGGAATTTTATTATGGCAGTTATTTCTATGAAACAATTGTTAGAAGCTGGTGTACACTTTGGTCACCAAACACGTCGTTGGAACCCTAAAATGAAACGCTACATCTTTACTGAGCGTAATGGTATTTATATCATTGACTTACAAAAAACAGTAAAATTAGTAGACGAAGCATATAACTATATGCGCGAAGCTAGTGCTGATGGAAATGTAGTTTTATTTGTGGGTACTAAAAAACAAGCTCAACAAGCGGTTGAAGAAGCAGCCGTTAAATCAGGTCAATACTATATTAATCACCGTTGGTTAGGTGGATTATTAACTAACTGGGATACGATTCAAGGCCGTATTCGTCGCTTAAAAGAAATCGAAAAAATGGCTGAAGATGGAACTTTTGAAGTTTTACCTAAAAAAGAAGTTGGGGAAATCTTAAAAGAACAAGAACGTCTTGAAAAATTCTTAGGTGGTATTAAAGATATGCCAAGAATTCCAGATGTAATCTTCATCGTGGATCCTCGTAAAGAACGTATTGCTGTTCAAGAAGCTCATAAATTAAATATTCCAATCGTGGCGATGGTCGATACAAACTGTGATCCAGATGAAATCGATGTTGTTATCCCATCAAACGATGATGCAATTCGTGCAATTAAATTAATTACTAACGCTATGGCAGATGCAATTATTGAATCAAACCAAGGTGAAATTGCAAACGAAGCGACAGACGAAACAAATGATACAGAATTCTTTGATAATTTATTTGATAACAAAGAAGAGTCTGTTGAAGAAGAAAGTGCTGAATAATCACTTTTTGAAATAATGTTTTTATCCATCTTAATTCAGGCATAAACCATAGGCTTAGTGAGCTGGGACCTGTGTTAAGATGGTTTATTTATAAATATCATTAGGAGGATATATTAAATGGCAGAAATTACAGCTAAATTAGTTAAAGAATTACGTGACATGACCGGTGTCGGAATGATGGATGCTAAAAAAGCATTAGTTGCAGTTGAAGGAGATATGGATAAAGCTGTTGACTTTTTACGTGAAAAAGGATTAGCTTCAGCAGGTAAAAAAGCTGACCGTATTGCTGCAGAAGGAACTACAGCATTCTATGAAGATGGTAATACAGCTGCTTTAATCGAAGTAAACGCTGAAACAGACTTCGTAACACGTAACGATCAATTCAAAGAATTAGTTGCAACTTTAGCTGAAACAATTGCTAAAGCACAACCAGCAGACTTAGAAGCTGCTTTAGCTTTAGACGTAAACGGTGAAACTGTTGAAAACTTAATTATCAATGCAATTAACACAATTGGTGAAAAAATTTCATTACGTCGTTTTGAAATTTACACAAAAACTGATAACGATGCATTTGGTACTTATGTCCATACTGATGGTAGTATCGGTGTCTTAACATTAATCGAAGGTACAACAGATGAAGCAGTAGCAAAAGATATTGCAATGCATATTGCTGCTATGAATCCTAAATATGTAAGCCGTGAGGATGTATCTGATGAAGATTATGCTCACGAAGAAAAAATTCAAACTGAAATTGCTTTAAACGAAGGTAAACCAGCTGAAATCGTTGAAAAAATGATTAAAGGTCGTATGAACAAATACTTAGCTGAAATTAGTTTAACTGAGCAACCATTTGTTAAAGATGGCGATCAAACTGTTGGTCAATACGCTTCAGCAAAAGGCGGTAAAGTAGTTAAATTCACTCGTTTCTTAGTGGGTGAAGGTATGGAAAAACGCCAAGAAAACTTTGCTGACGAAGTAGCAGCACAAATGAAAAAATAATTAATATAACAGTTGGGGCCTGGTAAAAAGTGTACACTTTCTTGCCAAGCCTCATTGTTTAAATAAGATACTTATCGGTTGATTCAATGAATGGAATTTCGATGTTAACGGATTCAACCTTTGCTATTTATGCGGAGTGTACTTAAGATTGAAAGGGACAATGTTCAGTTTATAAACCATTCTTTTTTTAGGTATCGATGGAAGGAGAATATTAACATGACACAGGAGCCAAAATATAAACGTGTTGTATTAAAATTATCGGGCGAAGCAATCGCTGGAGAAAAAGGGTTTGGCATCAATCCCTTAGTAATTAAAGAAATGGTCGCTGAAATAAAAGACGTTTATGAATTAGGTGTTGAAATTGCTATCGTAGTCGGTGGCGGTAATATTTGGCGTGGAAACATTGGTTCGGAAATGGGCATGGATCGCGCACAAGCAGATTATATGGGGATGTTAGCCACTGTGATGAACGCATTAGCATTACAAGATGTTTTAGAAAATAATGACGTACCAACACGTGTACAAACCTCAATTGAAATGCGCCAAATTGCTGAACCTTATATTCGTCGTCGTGCAATGCGTCATTTAGAGAAAAAACGTGTCGTTATCTTTGCTGGTGGAACTGGGAATCCTTATTTCACTACTGATACAACGGCTGCTTTACGTGCAGCTGAAATTGAAGCGGATGTTATTTTAATGGCGAAAAACAATGTAGACGGTGTTTATAATGCTGATCCACGTGAAGATGCTACAGCAACTAAATATGATAATTTAACGCATTTAGAAGTGATTTCTAAAGGATTAAAAGTGATGGACTCGACAGCAAGCTCTTTAAGTATGGATAATGACATTCCATTGGTGGTCTTTAATTTAAATGAACCAGGTAATATCCGTCGTGTAGTATTAGGTGAAAACATCGGTACTACTGTCAGAGGAAAATAATTTAATCGATAAATAAATTAAGAGAAACTATTTAACGAAAATCGTTGATGATGATAGTTTCTCTTTTTATTATGGACAAAATTTTAGTATGATAGTAGAAAGTATTGGTATAAAGAAGCCGTAGGATGTCATCATATTGCGGTTGTAAGAGCAGTTATGCTGATGCATTTTATAGTGGCGTACTATCGGTTGATTACAACATTTCTTAACTAGCGTTCAAAAAAACTGATTCAGATTAAGAAATGGGTAAAAATTTAAACAAACCTATCTTTTTTCAGCTTAGTAAAATAATAAAGTTTTGCTATCATCATGACGTGATAAAAAATTTAATCGGACTTTGGTATCATGGAAATTTGACTATATTTGATGTATAATAAAAAGAGTGTTAGGAGGGGTAACGTGCAAACTTATATTGAAAATTTTTTAGCTTATTTACTAAACGAGCGCCGTTATTCTGAGAATACAATTATTTCTTATCAAAAAGACTTAAATGAACTGTATCAATTTCTCGATAGTAGCGGTTCAACCGAAGTTTCTGAAGTCAGTTATCAAGATATGCGTTATTATTTAGCTTTTCTAAATGAACAGCAATATCGTCCTGCTACTATTTCTAGAAAATTATCAAGTGCACGTTCTTTTTTTAATTATTTGGTATTAGAAGATGTATTAGAAAGTCATCCGCTCGATTTGATACATTATAGAGCTAAAGAACAGCGTTTACCGGAATTTTTTTATGAAGAAGAAATGAATAAATTGATTGAGACTGCTTATCAAATGGAAACTGATACGCGGATAAGAGATGCTGCCATTATTGAATTACTCTATAGTTCAGGATTACGGGTAAGTGAGTTATGCGATTTAAAAGTATCTCAAGTTAATGTCGCTGTACAGTTAGTTCGGGTCATCGGAAAAGGGAATAAAGAACGAATAGTCCCCTTAGGTGATAAGGCGTTAAAGGCGATTAAAGAATACCAAGCAACCTGGCGCCAAGAACATCATCATGATCCGAGCGTTCATCAATTATTTATTAATGAAAAAGGTCAACCATTAAAGCCAGATCACATTAGGAAGATTTTAAGTGAGATTAATCAAGCCGCTGGTTTAAATGCGGCGATATATCCTCATAAAATTAGACATACTTTTGCTACACATTTATTGAATAATGGAGCAGATTTAAGAAGTGTTCAGGAAATGTTAGGCCATGAAAATTTAAGAACAACCCAAATATATACTCATTTAAGTACGGATAAGATGAGACAAGCCTATTTAAACGCTCATCCAAGAGCCAGAAGAAAGACAAAGGAGAATGAATAAATGACAACAATTTGTGCAGTTAAAAAGAATAATCAATTAGCAATGGCTGGTGATGGCCAAGTTACGATGGGTGAAAAAGTCATTATGAAATCATCGGCTCGTAAATTACGCCGTATCTATCATAATGAGGTGGTAATTGGGTTCGCCGGAGGCGTTGCGGATGCGATTACTCTGTCTGAAATGTTTGAAGAAAAACTAGAAGCACATCAAGGACAATTGACTAGAGCAGCAGTAGAAGTCGCTAAACAATGGCGAACAGATCGTGGTTTACAAAAGTTAGAAGCATTACTCATTGTTATGAATAAAGAAACCATGCTATTGGTCAGTGGAACTGGAGAAGTTATCGAACCGGATGATGGCGTGTTAACGATTGGTTCAGGTGGTAATTTTGCATTAGCTGCAGCGCGAGCCTTAGTAAGACACGACAATGATTTATCAGCGAAAGAAATTGCTTATGAAGCATTAAAAATTGCTGGGGAAATTGATATCTTTACTAATGATCAAATTATTGTAGAAGAAGCATAGAAGAGGTGGCTATATGAAAGATTTAACTCCAAAAGAAGTAGTAAATGAATTAGATAAATATATTATCGGACAAGATGAAGCTAAAAGAGCGGTAGCAGTCGCGCTACGAAATCGTGTACGTCGTTTAAAATTAGATGATGAGATGAAACATGAAGTAAAACCTAAAAATTTATTAATGATCGGCCCAACCGGTGTGGGTAAAACAGAAATTGCTCGTCGATTAGCAACCATTACTCAAGCGCCATTTATTAAAGTGGAAGCGACTAAATATACTGAAGTAGGTTATGTCGGACGCGATGTTGAATCAATGGTGCGTGATTTAGTAGAAAATAGTATTCGCCTTGTAAAAGCACAGGAACACGAAGCGGTTCACGACAAAGCCGAAGCCAAAGCGATTGAAAGAATTGCGAAAGCATTAAGACCAGGTCAAAAAGTAGAAAAAAAGGCCAATAATACGACACCAAATTTAGGCATGTTTGGGGAGATGTTTAAAGCAATGCAACCCCCCCAAACGGATGAAGAACCGGAAGAAATTGTAAGTGATGAAGTAGCCAGTTCACGTCGTCAAATTAGACAACAAATCCGTGATGGTTTATTAGATAATCATGAAGTCACCATCAAACTTGAAGAAAAGAAAATGCAATTAACAAGCTTAAATCCTGCCATGGAACAAATGATGGATATGCAAGAAAGTTTAAATGCCTTAAAACCTAAAAAGAAAATTGAACGCACTGTTACAGTAAAAGAAGCGGTAGCCTTATTAACGGAGGAAGAAGCAGATCGCTTAGTTAACTTGGATGATATTCAACAAAAAGCATTAAAATTAGCAGAAGAAAACGGGATTATTTTTATTGATGAGATGGATAAAATTGCCACCAAAAATCAAAATTCCGGTGAAGTCAGCCGACAAGGAGTTCAAAGGGATATTTTGCCAATCGTTGAAGGGAGTCAAGTTCAAACCAAATATGGCATCATTAATACCGACCATATTTTATTTGTTGGAAGTGGGGCTTTTCATGTATCAAAACCATCTGATTTAATTCCAGAACTACAAGGTCGTTTCCCAATTCGTGTTAATTTACATGATTTAACTAAAGAAGACTTTATCAGAATTTTAAGTGAACCTAAAAATGCTCTAATTAAACAATATGAAGCTTTAATTGCTACTGAAGGAGTAAATATTTCTTTCGATGAAGGAGCAATTAATAAAATGGCAGAATATGCCGTCTTATTAAATCAAAATACCGATAATATTGGTGCAAGACGTCTACATACTATTTTAGAAACAGTATTAGAGGAATTATTATTCGAATCGGCTGATATGCAAATGGGTGAAATATTAATTAATGAAAAATATGTTACTCAAAAATTAGAAAAAATAGTTGAAAATCGCGATTTAAGCCATTATATTTTATAGTAGAACAAATGGAGTGTGAGAAGATGATTATTTTAAAGAATGACCGTTTAACTGTAAAAATTAGTGAATTAGGTGCTGAATTGCGTTCGGTCATTGATAATGAGTCAAACTATGAATTTATGTGGCAAGGCGACAAGCGTTATTGGAATGGGACCGCACCGGTTTTATTTCCGATTGTAGGTGAATTAAAAAACAATCAATATCAATATCAAGGCAAGACTTACGAATTATCTCGTCATGGTTTTGCTCGTAGAATGACCTTTCAAACGCAAGCTGTTACAGATAATTCAGCAACATTCTATTTAAAAAGTAATGACGAAACATTAAAAGTTTATCCGTTTGAATTTAGTTTTCAAATTACTTATATTTTATTTGAAGACAAAGTATCGGTTAGCTATGAAGTCCTCAATCCAGCTACTGACCAAGTGCTATATTATAGTGTAGGAGGGCATCCGGCATTTAATGTTAGCCATCACCGTCCAAAAACGGGTCAACCCGAGTTTATCGACGTCAGTTATACATTCGAACCGGCTGGTAGCTATTTAAATATACCATTAGTTAATGGTTCAGCTGATTTAGATAAGGCAAAATATATTAATGTTAATAACAATCCCATTTTACATAAAACATTTAAGCGCGATGCCCAAATCTTTTTATTAGCTAAAGATACTAAAGTTGTTTTGAATGATCCAAATAACGAAGTCAAAATCACCATGAATCCTAATCAACTAAATTTAGTGGGCATTTGGTCTTCTTATCCTAAAAAAGGTGGTTTTGTCTGTATCGAACCTTGGGCTGGTTTAGCAGATACAACCAATAGTACGGGAGAATTGACTGATAAATATGCAATTAATAAATTAAATCCTAGCAGTATCAAAACGCATGATTATACGTTAGCATTTGAAAAAGGTAATCGCTAGTTTTGCAGGTTAATCAAGGCGTTGTATAACGTTTATATGATTAATTTAAAAGAATAAGCTGAAAAACGTTAAAAATGCCGTTTGGTTCCATGTGATTATTTTTTGCGCAGTAGTTGAGGTTATCTCAAACGGCATCTTAATAACTAGTTTGACACTTATTCAATATACGGGGGTGGGCAGATGAAGTGAAAATCATCCTATTTTTCTACTTCCTGCCCACTCCCAATCTTTTTCTCTATATAGGTTCAATAGTGAGCCAATGTGAATACCACAATTAATGAGAGCACGTTTTTGCGTAAAATTATGGCGTTGTGAGCTGCATAAAAGTCAAAACTTGTAGTGGGCGTCATCGTGATATGTTTTGATCGCGTAAAAGTCAATTTTGCGTCATCGTGATAGGTTGTAATTTTGTCATATCTAAAACTTGTAATTCCGGTTATCGTGATATGTTGTAATTTATATCACACTTTAGTCTTGCAAGGAACATCAGACTTAAACGACATTATTTTCTTAGCACTAAGATAAGCCTTGGCTGTTTGCAGAAAAATAAATCTTCATCATGGAGGCTTATTTTTACAAAAATGGGTAAGGTTTTGCTTTTGTTTACCTTTTTGGCATAATTGGGTATAATAAAGTGGCAAATTGTACTAAAGGAGCGTATTATGGATTACAGATTTTTAATTTTAGACATCGACGGCACTTTATTAACCAGTACCAATCAACTAACTGAAGCGACTCGTGATAAATTAATGTTATTACAAAAGAAAGGCTATATTTTAGTTTTAGCTAGTGGTCGTCCTACAGCTTCAATGTTAAAAACGGCCAAAGATTTACATTTAGATGCGAACGAATCGTATATTATTTCATTTAATGGTGCCGTTATTACGCGTATGAGTGATGAAAAGGAACTTTATAATAAGCGTCTAGAAGTTTCAGAACAAAAAGACATCATTGAGTATTTACAGAAAAACAATTTATCGGTCATCGCTTACGATAAAGATTCGATTGTTGTTGATAAAGAACGTGAAAATTCGGATGTTGAAGCTTATTTAACAAAGTTACCAATGCGTTATGATGCGGAATATATTGCTAATATTGACACACCACAATTAAAATTTATCGGTGTAGGTAAACCAGAAGATGTGGCGCGTTGTGACCAAGAATTACAAGGTAAATTTGGGCAACATACTTATGCTACTACTTCATTACCATTTTTTATTGAGTTTATGCATAAAGAAGTTAATAAAGGAACCGCGATTGAAACATTAGTAGAGCACTTAGGCTATACAACTGAAAATGTTTTAGCTTGTGGTGATGGTAATAATGATGCAGCGATGATTGAAATAGCAGGAGTAGGGGTTGCGATGGGCAATGCTACCGACTATTTGAAGTCATTAGCTGATGAAATTACTTTATCTAATGATGAAGACGGCTTAATTCCGATTATTGATAAATATTTCCCTTAATATTAACTAGCTTAAATCAATCTATTGGGAAACCTTAATGAAATTATTTTTAACAGTCAAAATAGAAACAATCCAACAAAAAGACTCTTTTTGTTTGTTTGAATAAGGCTTGACATAGCAGGCTTTAGTCAACTATAATGTAGAAGACAAAGGACATATTAATTTGTGCTTAAAGAGAGATATCGTCAGGTGAAAGATATCATTCAAATTAATGCTACCTCATGTTTTTACTAATTGAAAAATTAGCGTAAATTCTGCGTTAAAGAATAAGAAAGAGATAATGATGAATCGTTATAAGCAAGGTGGTACCGCGATAAAACGCCCTTGTATATAACGGTTCTTTTTATATTTTTAAGGAGAGAACAGCATGAAAAAATTAACAAGCAATCAAATTCGTCAAATGTATTTAGATTTCTTTGCTGAAAAAGGACATGAAATTCGTCCGAGTGTTTCATTAATCCCTGTCAATGATCCCACCTTATTATGGATTAACTCAGGTGTAGCGACACTAAAAAAATATTTTGATGGAACCGAAGTTCCTTCCAATCCACGGATTGCCAACTCACAAAAATGTATCCGTACCAATGATATTGAAAATGTGGGTTATACTGCACGTCACCATACTTTATTTGAAATGTTAGGTAATTGGTCAATTGGAGATTATTTTAAAGAAGAGGCCATTGCGATGGCATGGGAATTTTTAACTTCGGAAAAATGGTTAAATTTTGAACCAGAAAAATTATACATGACATATTATCCAGAAGATAAAGAAACCCCTGAGATTTGGAAGCAACAACCAGGTTTTATTGCGGATCATCTAGTACCGGTTGAAGAAAATTTTTGGGATATTGGAGCGGGTCCTTGTGGTCCTGATACAGAAATTTTTTATGACCGTGGTGAAGCATACAATAATCTAGCGGCTGATGACCCTGAAAATTATCCAGGTGGAGAAAATGAACGCTGGCTAGAAATTTGGAATTTAGTATTCTCTGAGTTTAACCATTTACCAGATGATACTTACCAACCATTACCAAATAAAAACGTCGATACGGGTATGGGATTAGAACGGATGGCTTCGGTTATTCAAGATGTTCCAACAAACTTTGAAACCGACTTATTCATACCAATTATTGATGCGATAGCGAAGTTAACGGATGGCATTAAATATGAAAGTGCTGGCGATAAGCAAGTAAGTTTTAAAGTGATTGCGGATCATATTCGTGCAGTAACGTTTGCTATTAGTGATGGGGCTTTACCATCCAACGAAGGTCGCGGTTATATTTTACGTCGTTTAATCCGTCGTAGCGTGATGCATGGGCGAAAATTAGGAATCACGACTAAATTCTTATCAAAATTAGTCCCAATTATCGTGGAAATAATGGGTGATTATTATCAAGAGCTAAATCAAAATATGGAATTTGTTCAAAAAGTAATCTTAAATGAAGAAGAACGTTTCCATGAAACGATTGAAGAAGGTGAAAAACACTTATTAGATATCATCGAAACAGCTCGACAAAACAACGAAACAGAAATTTCAGGACCACAAGCATTCCAATTATATGATACATTTGGTTTCCCATTAGAATTAACAGAAGAATTAGCAGCTGATAATCAATTTACAGTGGATACTGTAGGTTTTGCAGTGGAAATGGAAGCTCAACGTGAACGTGCCCGTGCAGCTCGTTCAAATGAGGAAAGTATGAGTGTACAAACAGATGTCTTCCGTAATATCGAATCTGAATTTGAATTCGTTGGCTACACACAATTATCTAGCAACGCTACGATTAAAGCCATCGTACAAGATAATGAACGCATTGATCAATTACCAAAAGAAAGTCAAGGATGGGTTATCTTCAATCGTAGTCCGTTTTACGCTGAGATGGGTGGCCAAATTGCGGATAAAGGTTATATTTTTGATGGTGAAGAAATTTTAGGTGAAGTCTTAAATGTTAAAAAAGCTCCTAATGGTCAGTTTATGCATTTAATTCAAACGAAAGCTCTACCTTTGAATGAGGAGCAATCTTATACTTTAGCTGTAGATCGTCAACATCGTATCAATACTAATAAGAATCATACCGCAACGCATTTATTACATAAAGCAATTAAAGATGTGTTAGGCAGTCATGCTAATCAAGCTGGTTCTTATGTTGGACCAGATCGTCTACGTTTTGACTTCTCTCATTTTGGTAAAGTGACGGAAGAGGAATTGGTTCTCATTGAGCAACATGTTAACCAAAACATTCAAGCGGCTATCGATGTGGACATTAGTGAGATGCCAATCGATGAGGCTAAAGCTTTAGGTGCTATGGCATTATTTGGTGAAAAATATGGTAATATTGTACGCGTCGTCAATATTGGTAATTCTTCTATTGAATTATGTGGTGGTACTCATGTATCAAATACTCAAGAAATTGGGACATTTAAATTATTATCTGAATCAGGGATTGGGGCTGGTATTCGTCGTATCGAAGCGATCACAGCAGGTGCAGCGATTCGTTATTACCAAGATCAAGAACAGTTATTAAATGATGTTCAAGAGGTATTAAAAGTATCGCAAGCGAGTCAATTACTTAACCGCATCGAACAAATTCAACAAGAATTAAAAGATGCTCACAGTAAAATAGAGTCACTTAATAGCAAATTATTACAGCAAGGCGCGGATGACATCTTTAACGATGTGTCGACCATTGGTGAATATCAAGTAATTAAAGCTAATCTAGATGGCCAAGACATGGACGCTTTAAGACAATTAGGGGATGTTTGGCGTCAAAAAGCAGTTTCAGATGTCTTAGTCTTAGTATCCAAAGTGGCTGAAGATAAAGTCAATATGATGGTCTTTGTGTCTGACGAAGCGGTTCAAAGTGGTCTTAAAGCAGGTAATTTAATTAAACCATTAGCTAAAATTGTTGGCGGTGGCGGTGGCGGACGTCCTCAAATGGCTCAAGCGGGAGGTAAACAACCCGACCAAATTCCAAACTTAATGGAACAAATCCCAACACTATTAGCCGAAGTGATTGAATCGTAAGAGGCAAATGCCAGCTCAATGAAATAGTTTATGCTCCATAAGAGACTGTAAATAGAAACTTAATGGATTAATACCATGATTAAAAGAGTAGTGAAGGATAATCGAGGATTGTGCTTGCTACTCTTTTTTTAGTCAATGGCCAAAATGAGATAATCGCTTGATTTTCGTTACGTCTGTCTAGCACACCGAACAGTTCTATTGTATTAAAATTAGTCTTTAAAACATAGGGTACTATCATCCAAGCACTGCAATGAGTATTAATGCACAATCACTTGAATGAATTAATCATTTTTTGTGCAGACTTTTAAATTGATTGAAACATAAAATCAAATAGTTAGCAATTAAGATTGAATTTATGATAAGATAGCATTGTAATAACACACAGAGTGGGAGAGAATTGCTGTTTTTTAGAGAAAAAGCCCAAAAATTTCACTCTTTTTACGATAATTCTTGTACAATTTAATTATAATTGTCAAAAATTAAAAAAATGGTGTATAATATTAACAATGAAAGGGATGGTGAAATTATGCAAACTTTAGACGAAACAATTATGTTTAAATTAGATGATTTAAATAAAAAGACTGTTCGTGAGACACTTGAGCAAGTATATGCTGCTTTAGAAGAAAAAGGGTATGACCCGATTAATCAAATCGTTGGATTCTTACTATCTGGAGACCCAGCCTATATTCCGCGTCATAATGATGCTCGAAATTTAATTCGACGTCATGAACGTGATGAGATTTTAGAGAAAGTATTGACTTATTACATTACCCATCAAGATAAAGAATTATAATGGCAAAATATAAACGAACTATGGGACTAGATGTTGGCAGTCATACTGTAGGAATTGCGGTTAGTGATTTATTGGGATGGACTGCTCAAGGTTTAGAAACTATTAGAATCGATGAAACCAGTGGCGATTTTGGTTATTCAAGAATAATGAGTCTGATTAGAGAATATGATGTCGACACCGTTGTGATTGGATTACCCAAAAATATGAACAATACTGAAGGACCACGGGTGGAAGCGAGTCGTACCTATGGCGACAGATTGAAAGATTTAATGCCAGAAATCAAGATTGAGTTTCAAGATGAACGTTTAACTACTAGCCAAGCTGAAAGAATGTTAATCGATGAGGGGAATGTTTCAAGAAAGAAACGTAAACAAGTCATTGATAAGTTGGCGGCAGTGATTATTTTGCAAAATTATTTAGATAAAAAGAGTAAATTATAAAGGAGCAATTATTTATGCCACATACACACGATCATCATGAACACGATGAAAATGAGTATATTACGATCATTGATGAAGAGGGAAATGAATCTTTATACGAGATTTTATTTACTTTTGATTCTGATGACTACGGTAAAAGTTATGTATTAGTTTATCCTGCAGGGGCATCAGACGATGAAGATATTGAATTACAAGCATTTTCATATGTTGAGCAAGAAGATGGCACTTCTGGTGCATTAGGTCCAATTGAAACGGATGCTGAATGGGATATGGTTGAGGAAGTCTTAAATACATTCTTAGCCGAAGAAGATGAGTAATAATTCTTAATAACTTTAGTGCAATCATTGAATTTATAAATAGTTAATCAAAGTTATTTTTAATCAACTATGATGGAGTAGAGTCTAATCCAATTTTTATCACTAAAATTGGGTTCTCTGCTCTTTTTAGCATTTATATCAATATATAACATCAATTTGTAACTATTTATTAATAGCTATCATTTTCAAAATTTGATATAATTTTAAAAAAGCCTTGTAGGAGGTACTAAGTGGGTAAGATAGATTGGAAAAAATTGAGAGAAGAAGCTAAAAAACGTGAAACTCTTAGTTTAAAAGAAGAAAAATGGACAAATCGAATTGTAAAATTCATCATATTAGGGATTACAATCGCCTTACTCTTAACGATGGGGGGTTTTTATTGGTATTATTCTCAATCATTAAAACCAGTAAACCCTGATAATAGTGAAAAGGTAGAAGTGACAGTCCCTATCGGCAGTTCAAGTTCAGATATTGCTAATATATTAAAAGAAAATAACTTAATTAAAAATGCTGAGATTTTTAGATTTTATGTGAGATCAAAAAACCTATCTGACTTACAAGCTGGAACTTATGAATTTAGTCAAACAATGGATGCTGATCAAATCATCGAGCAAATAAAAGCGGGTGGTAAACCAATTTTTGTGGATGCGGACAAAAAGATTACGATCATAGAAGGTATGCAAGTTAAAGACATCGCAAAATTAGTATCTGAAAATACTTCCATCACGGAAGAAGATTTTCTAAAAACAGTCAATGATGAAACCTTTATCGATAGTTTAATCACCAAATTCCCTTCATTGATGGAAGGGATTAAGGACCATGAAGGGGTGCGCTTTATTTTAGAAGGGTATTTATATCCAGCTACGTATGATTATATAGCCGGTATGAGTGCCGATGAATTAATTACTAAAATGGTTGAAACGGCGAATTTACGTTTTCAAGAAGTACGTGAACAAGTGGACGTTCATTGGATGACCTATCATCAAATTTTAACGCTAGCTTCGATTGTTGAACGTGAAGGCGTAACGGATGAAGATCGGGCGATGATTGCCGGGGTATTCTTTAACCGTTTGGAAGCAGGGATGCCGATTCAAAGTGATATTACCGTACTCTATGCCTTAGATACGCATAAAGAATTTGTAACGATTGAGGATACGCAGGTAGATTCACCTTATAATCTTTACATGTATAATGGATTGACCCCAGGGCCTATTAATTCACCAAGTATGTCAGCGATACAAGCAGTGCTCAATCCAACATGGAATGATTATTATTACTTTGTGGCGGATTTAGATACTGGTGATATTTATTATTCTGCCACTATTGAAGAGCATGATGCCTTGGTTGAAGAATATGTGAATAAGCGTCAAGAATCGATAGAACGGGCTCAAAGTGAGAATGAAAATGAATCAGAATCACCAGAAACTACTACATTATCACCTGAAAATGAAGAAACTATGCCAGAAGTAGTTGACGAATCATCAGAATAATGGTTTAATGTTAGTGTTATAAGCAAATACGGTTAAAATTTAGTTATATTTTAACTTGAAGGTTGGTCGAGAAATCTCGCCAACCTTCCTTTATATTTTAATTGGGGGTAATTCAATAATGTCCAAGAGACCAATTGTCATTGGTGTAGCGGGTGCGTCAGGTAGTGGGAAGTCCAGTGTTAGTAAACGCATTTTAGAAATATTTTCAGAAATGTCGATACTCGTTTTGCAACAAGATTTTTATTATAAAGATCAAACACATTTACCATCCGAGGAAAGATTAAAGACTAATTACGATCACCCATTAGCATTTGATAACGATCTGTTTATCGAACATCTAGAAAAACTAATGAAGGGTGAAACAATCGATAAACCGGTTTATGATTTTGCAAACCACACCAGAAGTACGGAAACAATTCATCAAGAGCCAAGAGATGTAATTATTGTTGAAGGCATCTTGATCTTGGATGATAAAAGAGTAAGAGATTTATTAGATATTAAAATTTATGTTGATACTGATAGTGATATTTGCTTAGCTCGTCGAATTTTACGCGATATTAATGAGCGTGGCAGAACCGTTGATTCAGTGATTAATCAATATGTTGAAGTGGTTAAACCCATGTTCCATCAATTTGTTGAGCCCACTAAACGTTATGCCGATATCATTATTCCAGAAGGCGGTTATAACCAAGTGGCCATCGATTTATTAGCCACCAAGGTTAGATCTATTTTAGAAAATTAAATTTACAAACATATAGGAACGTGTTATGATAACACTAAATTTTGACATTAAGTTGTATTAGGAGGAGACAGATTGGAAGAAAAAGTATTTCCAATGACACATGAAGGGAAAGCTAAATTAGAAGCTGAACTGGAAGAGTTAAAAGTAGTAAAAAGAAAAGAAATTATCGAACGTATTAAAATCGCTAGAAGTTTTGGTGATTTATCTGAAAACTCAGAATATGAGTCTGCTAAAGATGAACAAGCATTCGTCGAAGGACGTATTTCAACTTTAGAAAATATGATTCGTTTTGCAGAAATTATTGATGATAAAGATGTAGCTGATGATGTTGTGACTTTAGGACGTGCCGTTACATTTATTGAATTACCAGACGGAGAAGAAGAAACTTATACTATCGTGGGGAGTGCCGAAGCAGATCCATTAGAAGCTAAAATTTCCAATGAATCACCTATTGCAGTTGCTTTATTAGGAACCAAAGTGAATGATACGGTAACAGTGGAAACACCTGGTGGCTCATTTGACGTAAAAGTAGTAAAAGTTTCAAAAAAATAGTAGTTATTTAAGAAGTGAAGAATACTGTTTTTATCGAATAGTATGCTTCACTTTTTTTATTTTCCGACTAAAGTCTATTGAGTCTTTTACCAAATTAATGGATAATAAACTTGTATAATATAATGGAGGTGCACTATGCGTAAATGGTTGAAAAAATATATTTGGATATTTGTGGCCATCTCATTAGCGCTAGTTGCTTTTGATTTATTTAGTAATATTCGCAATTTTCTATTTTTTATAGGTGCGATTGCGTTAATGGTTGGCTCTTTTTTTATTTCAGTAGGTATTAAACGAAATATATTATTCTTTTTAGGATTATTTATTTTAAGTAATGTTTTAATTGATTCATATGCTTTTTTAGGCTTTATGCTAATCGTTTTATTATTATTAGCCATTTTTCAAACGAAAGAAGGAAATGAAATAATTTGGTTTCGTGAATCATACATTTATCCTTTTAAAAACAATAAAGCTTATGTCGGTGTTAAAGTTGTCAGACCTCAGATTGAACAACGTAGTTTAGTCTATAAAAAATCAATTGTTAAACAATATGAAGAAAAAGAAATATTTGAGTGGGATGATATTAATATTGTGGCGCTTGGAGGAGATTCGATTATTGATTTGGGACGAACCATCTTACCTGAAGGAGAAAATGTGGTGGTTATTCGTAAATTATTCGGACGGACACGAGTCATTGTGCCTCACGAAATAGCGTTGAAAATGAATATCAGTTTAATCAACGGACGAGTTATTTACGAACAAGATGAATTTTCTTTGTTAAACGATAGTTTTTTATGGGAAAGTCCAGATTACCAAAAAAATAATCGTAAACTTAAAATTATGATTTCTTCAGTTTTTGGAGACGT
The DNA here is from genome assembly GCF_002847845.2 of Globicatella sanguinis. Lineage (NCBI taxonomy): Bacteria > Bacillati > Bacillota > Bacilli > Lactobacillales > Aerococcaceae > Globicatella > Globicatella sanguinis. Next base: position 41,559 of record NZ_CP126962.1, read on the forward strand.
GGAGGTCATTCGCTTATGACATTACGTTTATGGTTTAAATTATTTATCTCTCATTTTTTGATTTTGATGACAACAGTGATCTTGTTATTGTTAATTTTAATTGAAGGTATGCAAGTCATAGAGTGGTCGGTATTAACCTATAATATTTTTTGGAACTTTAATTTATGGGGAGTTATTTTTAGCTTTATATTTATTGTTTCAATGTTTTGCTCATTTGTGTATTCGATTGGTTTGAGTGAACCCTATGAAAATATCCACGCGAAAATCAATTGGTTAATATTAGGCAAATATCAACACCCAGCATTTTCAACTGAGAAAAAAACACCTAATTGGTATGAACCTTATAAAGTAGTTGATGAAGATATTCGAACGTTAAGAGATAAAATAGTCCAAATTTCAACAGATTTACAAGAATTTTCAGCGGCGCCTACCTTTGTTGGTACCGAAACTAAAGAAGAAATTATCGAACAGGAACGTCAGCGAATAGCGCGTGAATTACATGATTCAGTAAGTCAACAGTTATTTGCCTCAATGATGATGTTATCAGCCATTAACGAAACGAGTGCTAAAGAAATGCCACAACCCACGCAAAAACAATTAGCCAAAGTTGAGGAAATTATTAATAATGCCCAAACTGAAATGCGAGCATTATTACTTCATTTAAGACCGATTGAACTATCCGATAAATCACTAAAAGAAGGAATTACTCAGTTATTAAAAGAGTTAAAACCTAAAATCCCTCAAGTTGTTTACTGGGAATTAGATGAGATTCGCTTAGAAAGTGGCATTGAAGATCATTTATTTCGAATTGTTCAAGAAGCGATATCCAATACCTTAAGACATGCACGAGCAACCAAATTCGAGGTTTATTTACATGAAATAGATGACAATGTGCAATTAAAAATCATCGATGACGGTAAAGGATTTGATACTAAAGCCAATCAAAAAGTTGGCAGCTATGGTTTGACCAATATGCGTGAGAGAATCGCAAGTCTTGGGGGCATCATTCAAATTAACAGTCTACCAAATCAGGGGACTGTCATTGATATTAAAATACCAATTAACAGAAAGTAGGGAAATGTATGATACGAGTTTTAGTAGTAGATGATCATGAAATGGTGCGCTTAGGAGTGACATCTTATTTAATGGTTCAACCCGATATAGAAGTAGTAGCCGAAGCAGAAAATGGTCTACAAGGATACCAAAAAGCGCTAGAATTGAAACCCGATATTATTTTAATGGATTTAGTGATGGATGTCATGGACGGCATTGAAGCTACTAAAAAAATTGTGGCTGAATGGCCGGAGGCGAAAATTATTATTGTGACCTCTTTTCTGGATGATGAAAAAGTATTTCCAGCTATGGAAAGTGGAGCCAGTGGTTATTTACTCAAAACCTCCTCTGCGAATGAAATAGCAGATGCGATTCGTGCTACATACCAAGGGGATACTGTGATCGAAAAAGAAGTTTCAGATAAAATATTAGATAAACAACATTATGATAGTCTACCTAAACCGCATGATCAACTTACCAGTCGTGAATATGAAGTCTTATTATTAATTGGTGAAGGGTATTCCAATCAAGAAATCGCCGATGAATTGTTTATTACCCTAAAAACAGTTAAAACCCATGTTAGCAATATCTTATCAAAATTAGAAGTAGAAGACCGGACCCAAGCAACCATTTATGCTTTTAAACATAATTTAATCGAACCATAAGCAGGTATTTCATTTTTATAATAATATTTTATATATTATTTTTTGCAAATTAATGTTTTTCGCTACAAAAAGCGCTTTAAAAAGAGTATAATGGAAAATAGTAAATAAAATGTTAAAGGGAGTTATAATCAATGCAAATTATGGTTAATCCAAAAGCTGCCCAATGGTTTAAAGAGGAAGTAGGATTAAATGAAGGATTTGGTATCCGATTTAAAACGAGAATCTATGGCACAAGTCCAATCAATGATGGTTTTACAATTGGAATTGAACCCGATCAACCTTTAAATCCGATTGTTTCTACAGTAACAGACAACGAAGTGCTTTTCTTTATTGAAGAAAATGATCAATGGTATTTTGAAGGCTATGATTTAATGGTCGATTTTGATGAAAAATTGCAAGAGCCAAAATATGTTTATAAAAAAATATAAATAGTAGGATGAGGTAAAATGGAAAAAACATATTCAAATTCGAAAACGAGTAATATTGTTAAATTAGGATTATTTTTTGCATTAGTCTTTATTCAAACTTGGGTCCCTTTTTTAGGCAATATTAATACACCTTTATTATCAGTCACGATTGTTCATGTGACCGTGATTGTCGCAACGCTTTGGTTAGGGATTAAAGAAGGCGTTCTAGTTGGAACATTTTGGGGGATTAATAGTTGGTTAAGAGCCTTAATTATGCCGAATTCTTTAATGGCGGCAATGGTATTTAATTCACCGATTATTTCAGTTTTGCCACGATTTTTAATGCCTTTAATTATTGGTGCTATATACTATAATTTGAGCAAAAATCTACAAAATTCGAAGATGGTCCATATCTTATTAGGTGCATTAGGTTCATTACTTAATACAGCCATTGTGTTAGGCTTTATTGGTTTATTTAGAGTCAATGGGGGCATGCAAGCTTTAGGTGCGGACACATCAGCCCATTTATGGAAAGTCTTATGGGGGATTGTTATCTCAAATGGGGTGCCAGAATTTTTATTCTCAGGAATTGTGACACCGCCATTACTAGCGGCCGTTAAATATAGTTCAAGAAGAAAATAATGATATAAAATAATAGCTAGTGTGGAGATGCTTTGATTAGCATCTCCACACTAGCTATTTTAATGCTTAAATAAGTTTTTGTTCAATTAAAGATTCTGCAATTTGAATGGTATTAGTCGCAGCTCCTTTTCTTAAATTATCAGCGACGACCCAAAGATTAAGTCCATTAGCAACTGATTCATCTCGGCGAATACGACCAACAAACACCCCATCATGATCCGTTGCTTTTGATTGTAGGGGATAAAGATTATGTTGTGGGTCATCTTGCACGATGACACCGTCTAAATCATTGAAGGCTTGACGAATATCATCTAAATTGAATGATTGTTCTAACTCAATATTAATTGACACTGCATGTGAAGTGTGAATGGGTACACGCACACAAGTAGCTGTTATTTTTAAGTCTGGTTGTTCTAGAATTTTTTGCGTTTCTTTGATCATTTTGATTTCTTCTTTAGTATAACCATTTTCTAAGAAGGTATCGATATGTGGTAAGACATTATCATTGATTGAATAAGGAAACTTATTGGTCTCATGATTTTCTAAATCACTAATCCCTTCTTTACCAGCACCTGAAACGGCTTGATAAGTTGTATAAACAATCCGTTTGATGCCATAAGGTTTTAAAGCAATTAAAGGCACTACCGATTGGATTGTTGAACAATTAGGATTAGCAATAATTTTGCTATCAGCTTTTAATGCTTGCGGATTCACTTCAGGTACTACTAAAGGAACCGTGTCATCCATGCGCCATGCTGAACTATTGTCAATGACGAAGACACCATTTTTGGCCGCAATCGGCGCATATTTTAATGATGTTTCGCCACCAGCTGAAAATAAGGCGATGTCAATAGGAGCCTTCAAAGAGTCCTCTGTTAATTCTTGAATGGTGACGGGCTCACCATTATAAGTTAGTGTTTTACCTGCGGAACGTTTTGAAGCAAATAAATAGAGTTGATTCACTGGAAAATTTCTTTCTTCCAAGACTTGAATCATTTTGCGTCCAACAACACCCGTTGCGCCACATATCGCAACATTATATTTTTTTGTCATGATGATTCCTCCTCTATGCTTTATAGCATACCGATAATATTTAAAATACTATAAATAGAAAATAAGTCAAGTAAATATTAGAAAATAATTAAAAACATCTATATTCGAGTATAACCGTTCGTGTTTTTCATTATTCTTTAATATTGTTTGACTTATATCGTGAAGATTGTTATAGTAAACTCAATTGAATAAGTTTTTGTGCGAGGCGCGGATGACAAGAGTACCTAAAAGGGAAAGGGGATTTCGCCGAAACAACGCTATTGTTGTTGGGGGCAAGCTGAATAAGTTTGTCACTGTTCTAATGAACCGTCCAGTTTATTAGAAAGTGCAATCATTAACTAGGACAGGGAAAATCAGACTATTTTTATTTGACGACCGCGAACCTAGATGTTTGTGGTCGTTTTGTTTATATGGAGGAAAAACATGAAACTTGAAAGTTACCAAACCATTGCCAATAACGAATTAGTTCACTCTGGTCATTCTTATCAGGAGTTAGCGAATCAATATGGAACACCTTTATATATTTTTGATGAAGCTAGTTTTCGCAGAAGAATAGAGTCTTATACAGAAAATTTTCATTCAGACTTATTTGAAACACAAGTGCTATTTGCTTCTAAATCCTTATTGACGAAAGCCATAGCCAAAATAATCGCAATATCGCCATTAGGACAGGACGTTGTCAGCGCGGGTGAAATCTTTGTTGGTTTAGCGGCGGGAGTGAATCCTAATAAAATGTATTTTCATGGCAATAACAAATCGGATGAAGAATTAGTATACGCCTTACAAAATGAAGTAGGGACGATTGTATTGGATAATCGCATGGAAGCCAGTCGTTTAGAGCAAATTGCTGAAAAAATGAATAAACGACCGAAAGTACTATTGAGAATAAATCCTGGTGTGGAAGCTCATACGCATCAATATATACAAACAGCTAGTTTAGACTCCAAATTCGGTGAAAGTATTTTCGATGACCAAATTTTTGAACTCATTACCCAATTACATGAAAGTCGATTTTTGAATTTTGTTGGTTTTCATAGTCATATCGGCAGTCAAGTCTTTGAACGTGAGTCTTTTTTTAAAGCTTCATTGGCTATGATGGAATTTGCTCAAACATCACAAGAAAAAACGACTTATCCGATTACTGAAATTAATTTTGGTGGAGGTTTTGGAGTTTATTACACGGAAGAAGACCAGCCCTTCGAGATGGCTGAATTTTTACCTGAATTTGTAAAATATATTGAAAAAGAAAGTGACAGACTAGGTTTACAATTAAATAAAATTTGTATCGAACCTGGTCGCTCTTTAGTGAATGCTTCTGGTAGTACTTTATATCGAATTGGTGATTTAAAAGATACTGTTAGTGGCAAACATTACCTATTTGTTGATGGCGGAATGAGTGATAATATTCGACCAGCTTTGTATCAGGCGCAATATGAAGCAGCCATTACCAATAAAATTACCGAATCAGCAACTATTGATTACACTGTCGCAGGTAAAGCTTGTGAAAGTGGCGATAAATTAATTGAAAACATAACACTGCCACAAGCAGCAACAGGTGATTTATTATTGGTTAATGGAACCGGAGCATATAATTATACGATGGCTAGCAATTACAATCGACTCACTCGCCCAGCCATGATTCATATTGATGGCGCGCATCATCGTTTAACCGTAAAACGTGAAACGTTTGAAGATATGATGAAAAATGAATTGGATTAAAATACGTGTTTATTGACAACGTCGATACGTTAACAGGCATAAAAGTTGCTTGAACAGCATCATGATAGAAAGCCAAAATAATAAAAATATGCGCAAAATATAAAAGGTGATGGCCAAAGCAATTGGACAATCTAATTAAAAGTTGAAAACCATTGCCTTTTGAATAAGGCGTTGAAAAAGAAAATAACGCTAAAACGTTGAAAAGTCTAATAGCGCTAAAAAGACGCTAAATACTCCAAAAGCACTAAAAAATTAAAACATTAAAACGCTAAAAACGCAACATTACTGACAAAAAATATAGGAGGAAATAATAATGGAAATATTTACAGGATCCGCAGTAGCATTGATTACACCGTTTGATGAAAAAGGTGCCATTGACTGGCCAGCTTTTGATACATTGTTAACCTTTCATTTAGAAAATCAAACCGATGCATTAGTTATTACCGGAACGACTGGTGAGGTCTCTACATTGACAGACGAAGAACAAATAAATCTTATTAAACGTGCGGTTGAAGTGGTAGAAGGAAAAATACCGATTATTGCTGGAACAGGGATTAATGACACAAGACATACCATTGAATTAAGTACTAAAGCACAAGTAGCGGGAGCCGATGCCTTATTATTAGTGACGCCTTACTATAATAAAGCGAATCATCAGGGAATGTTATTGCATTTTACTAAAATTGCTGATGCTGTTTCGATTCCAACTATTTTATATCATGTACCTGGAAGAACTGGAGCAGTCTTATCGGTTGAACAAGTTGTTGAATTAGCGCAACATCCAAATATTGTAGCCATTAAGGACGCAACGGGCGATTTAGCCTATACCAAAGCTTTAGCTGAACAAGTCGATTTAAATCAATTTGCCATCTATTCTGGCAATGATGACCTGATTTATGATATCTTGGCTTTAGGAGGCAAAGGCGTCATTTCGGTTTTAGCGAATGTTTTACCACAAGAAACGCATCAAATATGTCAAAGTTATTTTGAAGGTGATACCGAGACCTCACATAAATTACAAAATGATTATGCGAGATTAATTGATAGTTTATTCGTAGAAGTGAATCCCATTCCAGTTAAATATTTGATGCATTTAATGGGGTATAATCAAAATGCCTATCGTTTACCATTATGGGAACCGAGTGAACAAGTTAAAAAAGAACTCGAAAGTTTGTTACCAGTAGTTAAGCATTATCAAAAGGGAGAATGAAGATGAAAATAATAATCATTGGATCGAGTGGTGCAATGGGACAAGCAATCATCCGATATGCCGAAAGTACACAAGATATTGAAATTTATGCCGGATTACAAAAGAGTCCGGAAAAAGATGAATTATTTCCAGTTTTTTATAATTTTAAAGAGTTAGAAGAATATGTAGCAGGACAATCCATTAAACCTGATATAGTCATTGATTTTTCTTCACCCTCATTAACTAACGAGTTGTTACAATTTGTGAAGGAGCAACAATTACCACTTTTACTGGCAACTACCGGTCTTTCAGACGAGCAACTTTCGTTAGTGAAAGATACTAGTCAATATGTACCTATTTTTGACACTAATAATACAAGTATTGGTGTGGCTGTCGTTCAAAAAACGATTTATCAATTAACCAAAACATTATATCCATTAGGTTATGATATTGAAATTATTGAAAAACATCACCGCTATAAAAAAGACGCTCCTAGTGGAACTGCACTAATGTTACTAGAAGCGGCACAACTTGCAATTGAAGAGACAACAGAAGTTATTTATGGTCGCAGTGGAATTGGAGAAGGTCGCCCACATTCAGAAATAGCGATCCATGCGATTCGTGGTGGTGATATTGTAGGGGAACATATTGTCTTATTTGCCAATCATCATGAAGTCATTGAAATAAAACATCAGGCAAACAATAAAGAGTTATTTGTCCAAGGTGCAATAGCTTGTTCTGAATTTTTATTACAACAACCAGCGGGGCTATATACCATGAGTGATTTGATGCGCTAGATAGAGAGTGGGCAAGAAGTAGAAAATTAAATAATTTTCGCTTCGTCTGCCCCCCGCACAGTTGGGAGTGGACCAGAAGTAGAAAATTGAATAATTTTCGCTTCGTCTGTTCACCCCCGCACAGTTGGGAGTGGACCAGAAGTAGAAAATCAAATGATTTTCGCTTTGTCTGTCCACCCCCGCACAGTTGGGTAGGTATCAAACAAGTCATTAAGACGCAGTTTGATGCCACTCAACCACTGCGCTTTTAATTTAATAACAATAACTTGATTGAGTTTACCAAATTTATCTTTAACCTCATTAAGACGCTGTTTGAGGCCACTCAACCACTGGGCTTTTAATTATCGAGCAATCACTTGACTGAATTTTTCAAGATTATGGCCAGCTTCATTGACGAGCTAGGAAAACTGAAGATTAGTATCATAATAAGAGGCATAAAACACGTTAAGAAAGACGTTTGTTTTATGCCTTTTTTATGATGAAAGGGTTGCTAGTAATCACCTTTGAAAAACAGCTAGCTTTAAAATAGTGGAAAAGTCAGCAGTGAAGTTTGTCTTACTAGCACTTAAAGACACAACGCGATATACATCAATCACTAACTATTAAAGAAATAATAATAAGATTGCATTAATATTAATTTTATAGCTCAAATCTTGACTAGCTTTGATGTTAAAGATAAGATTGAAATGCTAATCAAATTATTATACTAAGGATGAATAAATAACTTATGATTAAGATAAAACAAACAGATGTTTATTTACCATTTTTAAATGGGTATTTAATTTATGCGATAATCTCAATATTTACACAACAACAATATGGTTTATATGGAAATTTAGATAATGATATTTCTTTTTTGATGGTCATCATTAGTTGTTCAGTGATCACGGGAGGACTTTTCTTATTTGAAAAACTATTTAAATTAGAAGAATGGCGTGAACGTTTGTTTATCATGTTGTTCATGCTCTTTTTTAATATTTTTGCTTTGCTGAGTAAAAGTATGATGGTTACTTTAGGGTCACTGTTAGTGCTATTTGTTGCTTATTTATATAGACGCCTCAATCAAAAAAGATATAGCGATATCTATTTATTGGGTATCATCTTGCTGATGCTAATGGCGATTTATTTTATGTTTAATCCGTCAGAGGTTGCGATAGCAGAAAAGTTTCTAGTCAAGCTAACTAAAAATGAAAAAAATAGTTTGATGGTCATCCTGTCATCAAGTGTTTTATTAGGAGCGTTATTATTTTTCAAAAACAAACTACGATGGTTAGAAAAATCCAAAAAACACCTGCCCATAGTGGTAGGAATGATATTCGTGTCGCAAATTCTACTACTTTCTACCATCATGATCGCAAAAGTAAAAATATTTGAGACACCGACTTTTGATATGGGAATTTTTACGCAAATGTTTGCTAATATGAAAAATGGGGCGGGGCCAGTCACGACACTTGAACGTGATCGTCTTTTATCTCATTTTTCAGTGCATTTTTCACCCATCCATTATTTATTATTGCCAATTTATTCAATATTACCTTATGCAGAAACGTTAGAAGTTAGTCAAATATTATTGGTTGCGTCTGGTGTTGTTCCGGTTTATTTAATTGCTAAACGTTTGTCTTTTAGTCAGACCTTTACCTATCTTTTACTATTAGTCTATTTATTATTCCCTAGTTTGACGACAGGACATTTGTATGACTATCACGAAAACTGTTTTCTAGCACCGATGCTGTTATGGTTATTTTACGCTGTTTTAATTGAGAATAAAGTTTTAATTGTTTTATTTACTATTTTAACTTTAATTATTAAGGAAGATGCTACGATTTATATTTTGAGTTTAGGGATTTATTTTCTATTTCAACAATCGTTTAACTTTACAAAATCAACGAAATGGACGATTGCGATCGTTTGTTTATTATTGCCTTCCATTTATTTTGTCAGTGTCATTCATTATTTAGAAACGGTTGGTACCGGGGCGATGACGTCACGTTTTGCTAATTTTATGATTGGTGATCAAGAAGGATTAAAATTTGCTGTGATGAACGCATTGAAAAATCCGGTCTATACGATTGCCAGTGTGTTTACCTATCGAAAAACAATTTATATAGCGACTTTATTATTTTCATTGGGCTTATTACCATTATTTCAAAAACATTTGATTAATTATGTATTATTATTGCCATTATTAGTGATTAATTTATTGAGTGACTGGCCGTACCAGGTTGATTTGTTTAAGCAATATCATTATGGTTCTAGCACATTCTTGTTTTTATTATTCATGATTGCTATTTATGAAATGTTAAAAGATCCACGGAAGCGACTATCTTTAACAGCTAAAAGATTGCTAGTGTTTGCTCTTATTGTATCTTCAGGCTTACAAATACGCTTAATTTTGCCTAAAATGGATAAATGGCAAACCTATCAAGAAAATCAAGTTCACTATGAGGGCATAAAAACTACTTTAGCTAACATACCAGCAACAGCTAAAGTCGCTTCCCTCTCTAATTACACAACAGCTCTAGCTGACCGCCATGAAGTATATGATCTTTTTTACCATAAAAATGGAGAGGTTGATCATGAGCTGGATTATATTGTATTTGAATATAACTTATTAAATGATAGCAGTAAGGAAGCTAAAATTGTCAATCAATATATGGAACAAGGATATGTCAGTAGTGAGTTATCAAGTGATTTTATCTTAATTTTAGAAAAAGCCGCTCAACCTGTTAATCAAGAATAGAACCGGACAAGTGATACATTGACGTTAGCCAAAATTAGTTTCAGTCAAATAATGATGAGGAGCTCAGGGGACTTGAAAGGTTTTTATCCATTAAATTTTATATTCTTTTTTTTCTAGGGTAAAATATGGTAAAGTTTAATTATGGGAATTTTTTTCGAAAGGGGTAATTACAATGAAATTATCTGTAGTTATACCGATGTATAATGAAGAAGAAATGATTTTATTGACTCATGAAACAGTCAGTAAAGTGTTAACAGAAATAAGTCAAAAATTTAAAGCAGAACAAAATAAAGAAGTTGAATTAGAGTTTGTCTATATCAATGACGGTAGTAAAGATAAAACATTACCACTATTAAAAGAGCTGGCTAATTCCGATAGTCGTGTAAAATATATTAGTTTTAGTCGCAATTTCGGTAAAGAGTCAGGGATATTAGCCGGATTTCAATATGCAACTGGCGATGCGGTCGTTTTAATGGACGGCGATCTCCAACATCCCCCTCAAGTAGTGGAAGAAATGCTGACAGGCTATTTCGAAGGGTATGATATCGTATCTGCTCGTCGATCACGAGAAGGAGAAGGCAAGATTGATTCCTTCTTTTCACAACACTTTTATAAAGTATTCAATAGTTTAATGGATGTCCATATTTCTGAAGGGGTCTCTGATTTTCGACTCCTGAGTCGTAATGTTGTCGATTCTATTTTAAGCTTACCTGAGTATAATCGTTTTACCAAAGGCCTAGTGTCTTGGGTAGGGTATAAAGAAAAGATTATCGAGTATGAAAATCAAGTCCGTGAGGGCGGTTCAACTAAATTTGGCTTGAAGAATAAATTGAATTATGCGATTGATGCTTTTTTATCATTCAATGATAGACCTTTACGAATTTGTGTCAATTTAGGATTAATTTGTGTCTCTTTAGGCGTATTATATTTATTATGGCATTTTATTATTTGGTTAATTGATCCGAGTCGTTTAATTAGCGGCTATTTCACCACTTTATTTGCGATTGTATTATTTGGTGGGGTGCAATTAATCTCGATTGGAATTTTAGGTGAATATATAGGAAAAATTTACTATGAGGTCAAAAGACGCCCGCACTTTATTGTAGAAGAAACTAATATTCAAGTAAAAGACAAGGAACTGAGATAGTGGAACAAATAACAAAAAAATTTAATCAATTATATCAAACGAAAAAAGGACTCTATATCCTAAGTTTTATTTTACCAATTGCGATTATGTTGGTCGTATGGGCCTTTATGGGAGTTTACCCATTTGGAGACGAAACCCTAATGTCAGTCGATTTTGGACAGCAATATATCGATTTCTTTCGTTTGTATAAACGAACACTTTGGACAGGGGATTTAAGTAATTTATTTTATTCATTTTCTAAATCAATTGGTGGCACAATGATCAGTAACTGGGCTTACTATTTAATGAGTCCATTTTATTTAATCTACGCGTTATTGCCAGCGGGTGAATTTCGCTTAGCAACGACTATCATTATTGGTTTACGTTATGGCTTTATTGCCTTATCATTCGCCCATTTACTCATAAAACGTTACAATGGTCATTTAAATGATCGTCGTTTCTTAGTGCCATTGTTGTCAACTGTTTATGCCTTAGCAGGTTTTTTAGTAGCTTATCAAATGAATATCATTTTTTACGACGGGATGATCATGTTACCATTGGTCATTTTAGCCCTAGAAGAAGTATTAGACGGTGGCAAAGGGTATAAATTTGCGTTAATCATTGCTTTAACCTTATTCTTACAATATTATATGGGCTACATGATTTGTTTATTCGTTATCTTATATACGATATTTTATATGTCAAGTCGCCAATTATTTAGTAAAACCTCCTTATTACGCATTTTAAGAGCAGCAATCTACGCTATCTTAGGGGCAGGGATGGTGATGTGGTTATTATATCCCGTATTCATGGATTTATTAATTTCTAAAGGTGCTTACGGCAGCCAATTAACCTTCGAATGGAAGATGCAAATCAATCCTCTAGATGCTCTGGCAAAATTAATGATTGGTGCTTTTGACAGTCAATCGTGGCCAGCAGGCCCTAATTTACCCAATATCTTTGTCGGCAGTTTAGGATTGTTTGGTACTGGCGTATTCTTTGCGAATCGATCTATCTCTAAAAAACAAAAAATAGCGGCTGTGTTTGTCTTTGCGGTCTTTTTCATTTCGATTGTTAATTTATTTTTCAATAAAATTTGGCATATGGGCCAAACACCGGCTGGTTTCTTTTATCGATTCTCATGGATTATTTCATTCTTCATGGTCTTATTAACTTATCGTGGCCTTCATAATTGGCGCAGTGTCAGTTGGCCATTAGTTATGGTTTCTTCGGCCTTTATCTATTTAGCCGCTGAATGGACCTATTCAAATGAATTTTCATTTTTCAATTTTGATGCAACGAGTGAAGTAGTACCATTATTGGAAAATTATTTAGCATTAATTTTACGAGTGTTAATCGTATTATTTATATTCTCATTGTACAAATACCGTCATATTGGACGACAACGATTAATCGCCATGATAGGCGGTTCGGTCCTAATCTTTATTGCCGTTTCATTATTAAATCATTTTGATTATTTAGTTAAATTACAAACCTTATCTCTCGCGATTTGGATTTTTTTCTTATTCATTTTAGCTTTTGGCTTTAAAAAATCGAGTTATTTAGTGATTAGTTTACTCACTATTTTTGAATTAGGAGTTAATGCTTATATCGTTCAAAGTCGAATGAATTATGACGATGCTTCAAAATTTAGAGATGCACAATTATCCGTTTTACCGGTAATCGATTTAATCCGACCAAGTAAAGAGGGAGAATTTTACCGTATTAATAAAATGTTTGAACGAAGTAAAAATGATCCTTTCATGTTTGATTATCCAGGGATGACACATTTTAGTTCAAATATGGAACGTTCTACCTTAAATTTCATGACAGCAGTAGGGGATTCAGGCAGTAATGCTTCGAGCTTCTATGGTAACGGAACCGCCTTTATGGATGCTTTTTATGGTATTCGTTATGTTGTGGATTATCAAGATTATACGAATGAGGATGTCCAACAATATCCAAATCGTCGATTCTTCCATCGTAATTCTACCCGTAGTGATTTACTCGATTATTATCAATTATATTGGGAAGATGAACGCTTTAAAATATATGAAAATCAGAATGTATTGCCAATAGCTTTTGGTGTCAATGAACAGACCGTGAATTTAGAAATTCATCCCAACCAAGTTGCCCATACGCATAATCAAATTCTATCGGCCATCAGTGGACAGGAATTACAAGTCTTTAAATCCTACCTATTTGAGAACATTGAATTAACTAATGTTAAAAAAGAAGAAACAGCTTCTGGTAAAGTTATCTATAAGAAAATAGATGAAAGCCAAAAGGGTGAAATTAAATTTACCTTTACACCACAAACAGATGCAACTTATTATATTAATGCTCCTTTAGCTTTAAAACGCCAAAAAGGTGGAAAGACTGAAATTAAGTTGAATGGTCGTTGGTATGATTATCAACATTCATTTGATGGTCAGCAATTATGGAATATTGCTAATAAACAAAAAGGCCAAACACAAGAAATGGTCTTAACGTTAGGAACGACGAAGGAACTTGATTTAACAGATATGTACGTGATTACAGCTGATCAAAGCATTAGTGAACAAATCATCGCTCATCGTAAACAACAAGGGATGAAAGTGACCGAGTGGGGGAATACCTTTATGAAAGGGACGGTTAACATTACCGATGATAGTCGTTATATGATGACTTCGATTCCCTATAATCAAGGTTGGACCGTGACCGTTGATGGCCAAGAAGTGCCAATCAAAGAGACCTGGGGTGCCTTTATTTCATTCCCAATTACTAAAGGAACTCACGAAATTGAAATGAAGTTTACACCAGACGGTTGGAGTATTGGGTGGATGATAACAGGTCTTTCAATTTTAGGCTTGATAGTGTATAGTTTACTAGAGAAAAATAAAAGAAAGCCTGTGGTCAATCGATGAGAAATTTATTCGAACAAATTATTAAATTCGGTATTGTGGGCGTCATTGCGACGGTTATTGACTGGATCATTTTTTATACTTTATTTAATGCTTTTGGTGTATGGTACATCTTAGCGAAATTTATCGCTTTTGTCATTGCCACCATCTTTAATTATTATTTAAGTATGAAATATGTTTTTGTTAGTAAATATTCAGAAGCAGAAAAAGGCCGTGAATTTCAATTGTTTGTATTATTAAGTGTCATCGGCATGTTGATTACTTTAGCTTTATTATGGTTTACAGTTGAAATATTAGGGATTAATGCCAATTATGCTAATATAATGGCCGCTGTTGTAGTGATGTGTATCAACTTTGCCATGAGAAAAATTTGGTTAGAACAAAAATAGATTGGTAACTCGATTAATAAAAGAAAGTAGAATAACACTGAAATGGTTTTATTTTAGGAGCTGAACGGTTAAGGAAACTCCTTAATGAGTAGCAGGCTGGTTATTCAAACTCGATTGTTAATCGAGTTTTTATTTGGTAAAGACTAACAGGAATTATTTGAAAATGATTGTAAAATAAAGGCAATCACTTTTTTATTTAGGTGTTTTTAGAAGCGGTCAATTGAATTTTTATCAGCTAAATATGGATGTAGAAGGTGAAGGATTGGAAGAGAAAAATAAAACTTTTGGATTATTAACGGCTATTGCGATGATTGTCGGAACCGTAGTGGGATCGGGAATTTACTTTAAAGCAGATGATATTTTGTCATTTACCGGCGGCAATGTTACCTTAGGAGTCCTAGTTATTTTATTAGGTGCTGTTAACATTGTTTTTGGAAGTTTAACATTGGCACAGCTAGCATTAAGAACCACTACCAGTGGCGGACTGGCCGGGTATGCTGAAATATACTATAATCAGACCTTTGCCACTGTCATAGGCTTGTTCCAGTCCTTTATCTATATTCCCGTCATCACAACGGTGGTCACTTGGGTCGCTGCGTCCTATACATTAAGTTTATTGAAGCCCAATGCGAGTTTTGAAGCTGAAATTATATTAACGATTGTTTACTTATTTATTATTGCAATCATGAACTATTATTCGAAACAATTAGCCGGATTCTTTCAAAGCCTTTCAACCTTTATCAAAGTCGTTCCGTTAATTATTATTATGATAATGGGGTTAATTTGGCAAGAGCCGATACCAGCAATTCCTTCTAATTTACCAATCGTTGAACCAAGAGATGTAGGCTTTGGTTGGTTAGCAGCATTAGTTCCTTTAGCATTCACCTTTGATGGGTGGAATGTGGTCACGAATATTGCACCAGAATTAAAAAATGCCAAACGTAATTTACCATTGGCCTATATACTAGGACCTATTTTTATTTTAGTCTTATATATCAGTTATTTTGTCGGTTTAAATAATATTTTAGGCGAAACGTTTATTTTATCGACGGGCAACCATTCAGTTAATTTTGCGTTTAATATGATCTTTGGTAGAGCTTTGGGGAATGTGTTAATTATCATTGTGATTATTTCAGTTTTAGGAGTGGCCAATGGTATGTTTCTAGCTAATATTCGTTTACCTCAAGCGATGGCTGAAAAAGGTTGGTTAAAGTCCGAATCATTAAAAAAATTACATCCGCAACATCAATTATCGACTCATTCGACACTGTTAGTAATGGTGATCAATCTTCTTTGGTTAGTGATTCACTACTTTGTTTTTAAATATCAATGGTTGCCTAACTCAGATATTTCAGAAAGTGCCGTAGTCTTTAACAATTTATGCTTATTACCGATTTATTACTTAGTCTTCCAATTATATAAAAAAGGACAAATTAAAAATAAATTTTTTGGAATCATCGCACCATTATTTGCGACTTTAGGCATTTTAGTAATCGTACTTGGTAATTTTATTCTAAATTTTAAAGCGGCCTTGATTACGTCGATAGTGGGAATCTTATTTATATTGTTATTTTGGTCATACGCTAAGCGACAACAAAGCTACCAATGTTGATAGACGATGAAGTTGGACCAATTAAAAAATACCGTTAGTTCCAATTTTTTATAGTGCGGTGGTTGAGGGAACTCAAATTGGGCCTTCAAGTGGGTGAGTGTAGAGGTTGAACATAAAGTGGATAAATTTAGTCAAACTATTGTCGTTAATTAAAAGCGCAGAGGTTGAGTGGTTTCAAAATATGCAGTAGTGGGCAGATGAAGTGATAATCGAATGATTTTCTACCTTTTCTGCCCAGTTTCTTTATATCAGATAATGTGATTATATTAACTACAATTATTTTTTAAAAAAGAACTTGCAATTGATAGCTTAGAGGTATATAATATATTTTTGTAACGGGCTGTTAGCTCAGTCGGTAGAGCAACTGACTCTTAATCAGTGGGTCGCGGGTTCGATCCCCTCACAGCCCAGTCTTAGCACAGAAGCCAATTTGACTATAATTGACTTTTTTGCTTTTATGTATTATAATAAAGATATAATATTAAGGGGATGTCATGGTTTCGACAGGTATTGTTCGAGCTAATGAAGCGTCAGGAAGGCAGCGACTTCCTAAAAACGCTACAGTTAAATATAACTGCAAACAATCAAAACAATAATTTCGCTTTAGCAGCCTAAAAACCTGCAGCGAAGATCACCCTGGTATCGCCCATGTACTCAGATCGTGGTCTCAAATTTAGTGGGATACGTTTTAACTTTCCGTCTGTAAGTTAAAAAGAGATTATCAGACTCGCGATAGCGGATGCCTGTTTGTCGGCTATGCAGTAGCTAAATCTTAAATGGATAAACTATTGACGTAGACTCGTTGGTGACGAGATATTTGGACAGGAGTTCGAATCTCCTCATCTCCACTTTCTAATATATTACAAAATAACTACTGTTAAAAAGCTTGATACAATAGGCTTTTGTGCGGTAGTTATTTTATTTTGTATGAAATTGTTGTAATTAAACCACGTAAGATATCACGTAACATCACTTCAATTGATTCTGATAATACTCTGCGTCTACCGACTCTTTTTTTATAAGTTGGTCGTTTCACAATATCCTCTGCAATAGGAAGATCACGAACATCTTCATTCTTGCTTCTTTTATATTCCTGGATATATTTATCAACAGGATTTCTAGATTTCTTCGTGAGTAAAGCAATTTTTCTTTTGGTTAACCCATCGAGGTAGAGTTTTATAATCGTTTGTTTTCTTTCAATTCAAACACTTCTGATATTCCCCCCTATTTATTATTTAATAGGGTTATTTTCTATCAAAAGTGGCTCACTTTTAAGTTAACATATACAGATGGGGACTTTCCCTTTAGCCTCAGCCTCGGTCTTTTCACTGGCTACCTGTTTGGCATAGTCCATAGGCTTCACTCAGGTTGCAGCTTCTTCACTGTCTAATGATTCCCTAAAATTTTTACGATTTCTGTGGACCGTTTACCATCCGCTTTCGTGATATCCCAAATGATCAAATAGGAAATAGACCCGTTGGTTGATTTTACTGTTTTCACACGCATACAATCACATTCTTTAGTGATTTTACAACACATTGTTCGAATTGTACGCAACAACAAAGTGAGTGAATTGACAAAAAACAGCCTTACAATAGGCTTAGCAGAACTTTTTGTTAGGATATCATACATATGTGACAAAAGAATAAACAAAAAAGAGAGCTTCTGATACAATAAAGTTAGGACACAACATTGTAAAGGGAGCTCTCTATGAAATCAATTATAACAGAAGAAATGCGATATAGAAAGAACGCCGTGAAATATGCGGTAAAATGCGGAAACTATGCCCAAGCAGCGCGTCGTTATCATACCTCTCGCCAACAAATCTCAAGATGGGTTGAGCGTTATGATGGGAGTTGGGAGAGTCTTCGAGCGAAAAGTAGACGCCCTCTAACTCATCCTAATCAACATACAGCTGAGGAACTTCAGTTAGTCCGAACAAAGTATCAACGATACGGTCACGAAGGCTTGGCTCAAGTGTATGTCGAATGCCAGAAGCAAGGTTATCATCGACATTATACAACGATGTGTAAAATAATCCGCAAACAAGGATGGCATAAAAACACGGAAGAAGCAGTCAAACGGTATCCCAAATCAAAATGGAAACCGATAGAGGTGAGTTATCCCGGGGAGAAAGTACAGATTGATATTAAGTATGTACCAAGAGAATGCTTAAAGTTTGATACACGAGGGATTAGATATTATCAGATAACGGCAATCGATGAGTATTCACGAAAGCGATACTGTAAGATTGTAGACGAGAAAAGTGTGACGCATACAGCGTATTTTTTACTCGAGTTAGAAGCAGGATTGGGGTTCAAGATCGACTGTATTCAAACGGATAATGGGAAAGAATTTACGAATGGTGATGATTCGAGTGCACCCAAGACCATTTTCGAAAATATTCTGGCATCAAAAGGCATTAAGTCTCTGAAGACACGTCCGTATAATCCGTGGCAGAATGGTAAAGTAGAACGAAGTCATCGAATGGATACGGAACGTTTTTATCAAAAGCGGGAATTCAGAAGTGTGGAAGAGTTAGTTAAAGCGCATCAACGTTATTATCGACGTCAGAATAACGTCGTTACGAAGACACTTGGGTTTAAGAGTCCAAACCAAGTGGTAGAAGAATATCAGAAAGTCGCTTAATCATAGCGAGCCATTATACCAAGTTCATTTAGCCTATCAAGGAAAAGGATGTCCTTGACAGGCTAAATGAACTTGATGGCTATTCGCTATCCTGATTAAGCAACTCTTTATAAGCGATTGTCACAAATGTTTGACTTCTGTACATTACAATAGGCTTAGCAGAACTTTTTGTATTTGAAATTGTCAAACTTCTGTGTTAATCTATAATGATATGATTCATCAAGGCTCAATCATTTAATTGTAGATATATATTAACTTCATCTGAGTAAAAAAGTTTTTTTACTATTGCAATTTCAATATGAATATGGCTTAATAATAATGAACGACAGAATAAACTAATGAATGCGTTCATGTGAATATAGCTATACGCTAATATCAATTTATTTAAATGTAATGTTTTTTGCTTATTAATGATAGCGTTTTTAAATCATAATCAAATCTGAATATAGCATATAACATATTCAAATATGTCTAAAAGGAAGGGGGCTAATATAAAGAGAGAAGATCCAGAAGGACAATTTCTTTAATCATCTAACATGGAACTAGGCAGCTTAATTATTAGTATAAAAAGAAAATTAAAGAGAGGAGTTTGGATATGAAATTTAATGAACAAAGTGTTAAAAGCAATAAATCCACATGGGGTATAATGATGCAAATTTTTATTGTATTAATAATGATTTTAAATATAATCTTACCAGCTTTTGTTGCTGCTGAAGAATATACTGAGAGTCCATCGTTATTTGAAACGAGCACTGAACTTGAATACAGTGAGCCTCAAAGTGAAAGCACTGAGGAATTCGATAGTGACATAGGGGAAGAAGTTGTTCTACCTGAAAAAGAGGAAACTTCTTATGAAAGTGAACCGCCCGTTGAAAATCCAGAGTCGGAGAGTGTGAGCGAATCTGAAGAGTCAAGTGAATCAGAAGAGTCAAGTGAATCAGAAGAAACTGAAGAATATGACTTAACTGCACCTTTCCAAACAGAGGATTTTATTATTGAAGGTGGTCAAATTCTTGGATTTTCAGAGAAAGGAATTCAGAAATCACAAGTCCACACAGATTTAATCATTAATATTGATAGTGTCACAAGTATTACTAATAATGCCTTTGAAAATGTGGATTTTCGTGAAGTTAGAATCAGTGGGTTAATTCAATCTATTGGGGATTATGCGTTCTATAATTCAAGTATCCAATATGTAGTGATTGATTCAGCTGTTTCCCATATAGGAGCTGGAGCTTTTTCAAATACTCCACTCATCAGTATCACCGAAAGTACAGATTCAGGCGCAACAGTTCAGTATTCTCAAAGTATGTTTGGGAATAATACCGCTGGAGTTATCGCAATTCTTACTCAACGTGAATTAGAAAGTGATAATTCAAAAATATTTGAGATTAACCCAGGCTCTGAATCACCCGAAAGTTTAGCTCAACTGATTGAAGCTAATATCTTATCTATTGAGTCTCCAAGCAAGACAACTTATAATCCTACGGAGACGATTACGTCTCAAATTGTTATTGATGGAAGTAACTTAACGGAAACTTTAGTCGGTGCCTACTTAGATATTCATGCTCCAGCTGAGTTGAGTGAAGGTCAACTCCCACTTGATCAAAAGACATTTCTAGACTATTTTTCAGTTCCAAGAGGAACTGGAATTATCCAAAAAGTAGAGCCTGTACGTGAAGAGAATGGCGAAAGCATTATTAGAGTTTATTTCGATGATATCGATAGTACAACAAGAATTAAGATTCCTTACTCTTTTAGTTTTAAAGATCGACTCACACCGATTGATTATACAATCGAACCTTATGCCGTTCTTTATGATAGTGAATCTAACGAGCTAAGTCGTAAAGTAGACCATGAATATGGTGTTACATATAATGAAATGAGCGTCACAAAGTATGCTGGCGGTCGTGATCTAGCGAATAATCGAGATAATCAAGTACTATTTGGTGGAAATCTAGATCAAGAGACTATGACTATCAAAAACGGAGAGGCTGAGCTTGTTCCATTCTTTTACTCACTTAATGGTTTAGGTGTTGATGGTCGACATATTGAAAGTACGACGATTAAAGATTACCTACCATCTTATACAAATGAAAATGGGGAAACAATTTATGCTCAGTTTGACCCAGAAGCAAACCCGGGTTGGGTTTATAATGAAGAGGATCACAGTGTCACTTACACTGCTGAATACGGGGAAAATATTTGGCAAAAGGATTACCGATCTGATATTGCCAATGAGGTGTATCCAACAATTAGCTTAAATCTATCATTTCCAGGTTTCCCGGCGAACACTGAAGACAGTGTGACTAATAAAGTACAAGTGACCGCTATTCCATATAATCCCGGAATGAATGGGGAAGAAGAGTATGTTTTAGAAGATGAGATTCAATTTCAATTAGGTGGGAATGAATTTTTTGGAGCTGGGATGTTCGCTAAGAGGGCGATAGGGGGACCTATCCCACACGATCGCAACGGCTTATTCTCTCAAGACATTAAATATAATGTGCGTTTAGCAAATAAATTATCGTCTCCAATTAGAGACATCGAATTTGACGAAGATAGTGAGAATTATGATAGTAGACTTTATTTACATAGTATAACAACTGTTTTTCAAAGAGGATTAAGAGATGCCAAAACTTTACCTGTAACGATTCGGGCGTTTCGTGCTGATGGATCGTATCAAGACTTTACCCATAATGGTGGTACAATAGATGTTAACGAATCAACAGATGCAGCCATCCAAGGATATGTAACAGCTGTTCAGAATGGCTCGATGACTATGAATGATGTGCCTGAAGTTTCACCGGAATTTGTTAGGCATAAGATAATTCTGCCGCCAGAGTACGAATTGGTACCAGGATTACATGTTGATTTTGAAGTTCATATGAAGTTTAAAGACCCTTATAATGTTCCATATACTGAAGAGACAGATATTAATAATGTAGCTAATGTGACTGGGAATTATAAACATCAATCTGGAAATACACAGCAAATTGATTTTAGTTCAAGTGCACAGCATCGATTTGTTCCATTGTCTGAATCAATGACAATAAATAAAGCTACTGAGAATCAACAGACAGGCACACCGGGGGAAAGAATTAACTTTAGACTTTCTGTAAATAGTTCTAACATTTCTCTAGCACGTCCGATGATTAACCCAACACTTGTGGATATATTACCACCTGGGTTAACTGTCGATGAAAAATTGACTGTTACTGGATTTTATAACACGCCTCCTTTTATCGAATCATATGAAGTCATTGATAACTATGCGAATACGGGACGTACAGCGATAGTTATCAGATTCAAAGATCATCTGGCTGGAGATTTAGGTGGGTTCAATATTTACCTGAGAAATGTACTTCTTAATGATGAAATCATTCCATCAAATGCTGAAGTTGAATCTGCGGGAAATACATTAAGTAATTTGAATAATGACAATCATATTTATTTCTACCTTGATACACCGGATGATTTTATGAATGAAATTAATTCAGATAATTTTGTCACTGATATTTATGATATCAATCAAAATGGTCGAACAGATGACTTAATCCTACACGCAAAATCAAAAGTTTTAGGTCAACTTCCAGATTCGATTACAAGTAGAAAATTTATTCGTTCAGAAGAAGACCGAAGCGGTGGAAATTGGGTGGATGAGATTGAAACTTATTTTGCTGCACCGGATTCGAATGATGGAAATTTTGCATACAATTTACAAGTGAGAAACTTCTATAACAGTCCGATTACACAACTTAAAATTTATGACCCGTTACCATATGTGGGTGATTCTTTAGGGTCTGAGTTTAGCAGTAGTGTCACAGGGCCGGTCTCTATTCAAATTCAAGGTGAGGATGTTACTAATCAATTTAATGTTTATTATTCAACTGATCCTCAGCCGACAAATGATGCGAATGCGGCATGGGATGGCTTAGGATGGTCGACATCGGTTAATAATTGGTCAGAAGTCACGGCAGTAAAGGTAGAACAAACGGGTGATTTTGAATTACCGTCGTATACAAATTTAGAGGTTTTAATTCCGATGGAGGCTCCTGAATTTGACGCTGATTTATTCAGTGCCCGCGCTCTAAATCAATTCTATGTTAGTTATTCAGGAGAACCTTTATCACCTAGCAATTCAGTTGTCCACACACTTCCTGCAGAAGAAACCTCTGTGACGGTCACTAAAGAGTGGCAAGATGGTAATAATCAAGACGGTAATCGTCCTGAAAAAATTCAGGTTCAATTGGTAGCTGATGGCGTAGCACTTGAAGGTCAAACAGCTGAATTGAATGTTGAGAATAACTGGACAGCAACCTGGGAAGGTTTACCATTAAAAGTTGACGGCAAAGCTATTGAATATTCAGTTGTTGAGATAGATACACCAGAAGGATATGAAGTCACAGTCAATAATGACGATCATGGAAATATCATTCTGACAAATACTTATACACCAGAAGTTAGAGACTTAACGGTGAATAAAGTATGGAACGATGAAGAAAACCGTGACGGTTTAAGACCAGACAGTATCGAGGTACAATTAATCGCAGATGGTCAAAATCACGGCGACCCAGTAGTCCTTGATGAAGCAAACAACTGGTCATATACATGGACAGATCTAGCAGTGAATGCGAGTGGTGAAGCTGTTGTCTACACAGTTGCAGAAGTTAACTTACCAGAAGGGTATACATCAACAATTAGTCCAATTGAAGAGAATACCATTACGGTAACGAATACTCATAATGTAGCAGTCAAGGATATAAACGTTAGAAAAGTATGGGATGATGCAGACAATCAAGATGGTCTACGTCCAACAAGTGTGCTTGTTCAACTATTGGCTGACGGCGAAGCTTTAGGTGAACCCGTTGAATTAAATGCAGAAAATGCATGGGCACACACTTGGACAGAATTACCAGTCAATGCCGCAGGAACAGCCATTGAATATACGGTTGAAGAAACAGAAGTTCCTGAAGGTTATGAAGCAACCCAAGAAGTTGTGGATGGTGTGAATGTTATAACGAATACTCATATACCAGCAGTGACTGATATCCCAGTAAGTAAAGTTTGGGACGATTCGAATAACCAAGATGGTTTAAGACCTGATAGTATCACAGCTAATTTATTAGCGGATGGAACTCAAATTGATTCTGTTGAATTATCAGAAGCAAATGAATGGGCACATGTCTTTACAGACTTACCTGTCTTCGAAAACGGTGTAGAAATTACATACACGATTACAGAAGACACAGTCGAAAATTACTCAACAGAAATTGTTGAAGGTATGATAACGAATAAATACACACCAGAAGAAACCTCTGTGACGGTCACTAAAGAGTGGCAAGATGGTAATAATCAAGACGGTAATCGTCCTGAAAAAATTCAGGTTCAATTGGTAGCTGATGGCGTAGCACTTGAAGGTCAAACAGCTGAATTGAATGTTGAGAATAACTGGACAGCAACCTGGGAAGGTTTACCATTAAAAGTTGACGGCAAAGCTATTGAATATTCAGTTGTTGAGATAGATACACCAGAAGGATATGAAGTCACAGTCAATAATGACGATCATGGAAATATCATTCTGACAAATACTTATACACCAGAAGTTAGAGACTTAACGGTGAATAAAGTATGGAACGATGAAGAAAACCGTGACGGTTTAAGACCAGACAGTATCGAGGTACAATTAATCGCAGATGGTCAAAATCACGGCGACCCAGTAGTCCTTGATGAAGCAAACAACTGGTCATATACATGGACAGATCTAGCAGTGAATGCGAGTGGTGAAGCTGTTGTCTACACAGTTGCAGAAGTTAACTTACCAGAAGGGTATACATCAACAATTAGTCCAATTGAAGAGAATACCATTACGGTAACGAATACTCATAATGTAGCAGTCAAGGATATAAACGTTAGAAAAGTATGGGATGATGCAGACAATCAAGATGGTCTACGTCCAACAAGTGTGCTTGTTCAACTATTGGCTGACGGCGAAGCTTTAGGTGAACCCGTTGAATTAAATGCAGAAAATGCATGGGCACACACTTGGACAGAATTACCAGTCAATGCCGCAGGAACAGCCATTGAATATACGGTTGAAGAAACAGAAGTTCCTGAAGGTTATGAAGCAACCCAAGAAGTTGTGGATGGTGTGAATGTTATAACGAATACTCATATACCAGCAGTGACTGATATCCCAGTAAGTAAAGTTTGGGACGATTCGAATAACCAAGATGGTTTAAGACCTGATAGTATCACAGCTAATTTATTAGCGGATGGAACTCAAATTGATTCTGTTGAATTATCAGAAGCAAATGAATGGGCACATGTCTTTACAGACTTACCTGTCTTCGAAAACGGTGTAGAAATTACATACACGATTACAGAAGACACAGTCGAAAATTACTCAACAGAAATTGTTGAAGGTATGATAACGAATAAATACACACCAGAAGAAACCTCTGTGACGGTCACTAAAGAGTGGCAAGATGGTAATAATCAAGACGGTAATCGTCCTGAAAAAATTCAGGTTCAATTGGTAGCTGATGGCGTAGCACTTGAAGGTCAAACAGCTGAATTGAATGTTGAGAATAACTGGACAGCAACCTGGGAAGGTTTACCATTAAAAGTTGACGGCAAAGCTATTGAATATTCAGTTGTTGAGATAGATACACCAGAAGGATATGAAGTCACAGTCAATAATGACGATCATGGAAATATCATTCTGACAAATACTTATACACCAGAAGTTAGAGACTTAACGGTGAATAAAGTATGGAACGATGAAGAAAACCGTGACGGTTTAAGACCAGACAGTATCGAGGTACAATTAATCGCAGATGGTCAAAATCACGGCGACCCAGTAGTCCTTGATGAAGCAAACAACTGGTCATATACATGGACAGATCTAGCAGTGAATGCGAGTGGTGAAGCTGTTGTCTACACAGTTGCAGAAGTTAACTTACCAGAAGGGTATACATCAACAATTAGTCCAATTGAAGAGAATACCATTACGGTAACGAATACTCATAATGTAGCAGTCAAGGATATAAACGTTAGAAAAGTATGGGATGATGCAGACAATCAAGATGGTCTACGTCCAACAAGTGTGCTTGTTCAACTATTGGCTGACGGCGAAGCTTTAGGTGAACCCGTTGAATTAAATGCAGAAAATGCATGGGCACACACTTGGACAGAATTACCAGTCAATGCCGCAGGAACAGCCATTGAATATACGGTTGAAGAAACAGAAGTTCCTGAAGGTTATGAAGCAACCCAAGAAGTTGTGGATGGTGTGAATGTTATAACGAATACTCATATACCAGCAGTGACTGATATCCCAGTAAGTAAAGTTTGGGACGATTCGAATAACCAAGATGGTTTAAGACCTGATAGTATCACAGCTAATTTATTAGCGGATGGAACTCAAATTGATTCTGTTGAATTATCAGAAGCAAATGAATGGGCACATGTCTTTACAGACTTACCTGTCTTCGAAAACGGTGTAGAAATTACATACACGATTACAGAAGACACAGTCGAAAATTACTCAACAGAAATTGTTGAAGGTATGATAACGAATAAATACACACCAGAAGAAACCTCTGTGACGGTCACTAAAGAGTGGCAAGATGGTAATAATCAAGACGGTAATCGTCCTGAAAAAATTCAGGTTCAATTGGTAGCTGATGGCGTAGCACTTGAAGGTCAAACGGCTGAATTGAATGTTGAGAATAACTGGACAGCAACCTGGGAAGGTTTACCATTAAAAGTTGACGGCAAAGCTATTGAATATTCAGTTGTTGAGATAGATACACCAGAAGGATATGAAGTCACAGTCAATAATGACGATCATGGAAATATCATTCTGACAAATACTTATACACCAGAAGTTAGAGACTTAACGGTGAATAAAGTATGGAACGATGCAGAAAACCGTGATGGTTTAAGACCAGTTAGTATCGAGGTACAATTAATCGCAGATGGTCAAAATCAAGGCGACCCAGTAGTCCTTGATGAAGCAAACAACTGGTCATATACATGGACAGATCTAGCAGTGAATGCGAGTGGTGAAGCTGTTGTCTACACAGTTGCAGAAGTTAACTTACCAGAAGGGTATACATCAACAATTAGTCCAATTGAAGAGAATACCATTACGGTAACGAATACTCATAATGTAGCAGTCAAGGATATAAACGTTAGAAAAGTATGGGATGATGCAGACAATCAAGATGGTCTACGTCCAACAAGTGTGCTTGTTCAACTATTGGCTGACGGCGAAGCTTTAGGTGAACCCGTTGAATTAAATGCAGAAAATGCATGGGCACACACTTGGACAGAATTACCAGTCAATGCCGCAGGAACAGCCATTGAATATACGGTTGAAGAAACAGAAGTTCCTGAAGGTTATGAAGCAACCCAAGAAGTTGTGGATGGTGTGAATGTTATAACGAATACTCATATACCAGCAGTGACTGATATCCCAGTAAGTAAAGTTTGGGACGATTCGAATAACCAAGATGGTTTAAGACCTGATAGTATCACAGCTAATTTATTAGCGGATGGAACTCAAATTGATTCTGTTGAATTATCAGAAGCAAATGAATGGGCACATGTCTTTACAGACTTACC
Source organism: Globicatella sanguinis (assembly GCF_002847845.2). Taxonomy (NCBI): domain Bacteria; kingdom Bacillati; phylum Bacillota; class Bacilli; order Lactobacillales; family Aerococcaceae; genus Globicatella; species Globicatella sanguinis. The sequence continues at coordinate 69,134 of NZ_CP126962.1, forward strand.
TGTCTTCGAAAACGGTGTAGAAATTACATACACGATTACAGAAGACACAGTCGAAAATTACTCAACAGAAATTGTTGAAGGTATGATAACGAATAAATACACACCAGAAGAAACCTCTGTGACGGTCACTAAAGAGTGGCAAGATGGTAATAATCAAGACGGTAATCGTCCTGAAAAAATTCAAGTTCAATTGGTAGCTGATGGCGTAGCACTTGAAGGTCAAACAGCTGAATTGAATGTTGAGAATAACTGGACAGCAACCTGGGAAGGTTTACCATTAAAAGTTGACGGCAAAGCTATTGAATATTCAGTTGTTGAGATAGATACACCAGAAGGATATGAAGTCACAGTCAATAATGACGATCATGGAAATATCATTCTGACAAATACTTATACACCAGAAGTTAGAGACTTAACGGTGAATAAAGTATGGAACGATGAAGAAAACCGTGACGGTTTAAGACCAGACAGTATCGAGGTACAATTAATCGCAGATGGTCAAAATCACGGCGACCCAGTAGTCCTTGATGAAGCAAACAACTGGTCATATACATGGACAGATCTAGCAGTGAATGCGAGTGGTGAAGCTGTTGTCTACACAGTTGCAGAAGTTAACTTACCAGAAGGGTATACATCAACAATTAGTCCAATTGAAGAGAATACCATTACGGTAACGAATACTCATAATGTAGCAGTCAAGGATATAAACGTTAGAAAAGTATGGGATGATGCAGACAATCAAGATGGTCTACGTCCAACAAGTGTGCTTGTTCAACTATTGGCTGACGGCGAAGCTTTAGGTGAACCCGTTGAATTAAATGCAGAAAATGCATGGGCACACACTTGGACAGAATTACCAGTCAATGCCGCAGGAACAGCCATTGAATATACGGTTGAAGAAACAGAAGTTCCTGAAGGTTATGAAGCAACCCAAGAAGTTGTGGATGGTGTGAATGTTATAACGAATACTCATATACCAGCAGTGACTGATATCCCAGTAAGTAAAGTTTGGGACGATTCGAATAACCAAGATGGTTTAAGACCTGATAGTATCACAGCTAATTTATTAGCGGATGGAACTCAAATTGATTCTGTTGAATTATCAGAAGCAAATGAATGGGCACATGTCTTTACAGACTTACCTGTCTTCGAAAACGGTGTAGAAATTACATACACGATTACAGAAGACACAGTCGAAAATTACTCAACAGAAATTGTTGAAGGTATGATAACGAATAAATACACACCAGAAGAAACCTCTGTGACGGTCACTAAAGAGTGGCAAGATGGTAATAATCAAGACGGTAATCGTCCTGAAAAAATTCAAGTTCAATTGGTAGCTGATGGCGTAGCACTTGAAGGTCAAACAGCTGAATTGAATGTTGAGAATAACTGGACAGCAACCTGGGAAGGTTTACCATTAAAAGTTGACGGCAAAGCTATTGAATATTCAGTTGTTGAGATAGATACACCAGAAGGATATGAAGTCACAGTCAATAATGACGATCATGGAAATATCATTCTGACAAATACTTATACACCAGAAGTTAGAGACTTAACGGTGAATAAAGTATGGAACGATGAAGAAAACCGTGACGGTTTAAGACCAGACAGTATCGAGGTACAATTAATCGCAGATGGTCAAAATCACGGCGACCCAGTAGTCCTTGATGAAGCAAACAACTGGTCATATACATGGACAGATCTAGCAGTGAATGCGAGTGGTGAAGCTGTTGTCTACACAGTTGCAGAAGTCAGTGTTCCAGAGGGCTACGAAGAAACTACTAAATTAGTAGATGGAGTAGTAGTGATCACGAATACGTACAAACCATCAGAACCATCAGAACCATCTGTTACTATTAACCTACAAGCTCATAAAGAACTTGAAGGAAGAAAACTAAAAGATAATGAATTTAAGTTTGTCGTTGTTCAAGATGGTAATGTGATTGGAACTGCTAATAATGCGGCAGACGGAAGCGTTCAATTTAATTCGATAAGATTTACAGAGGTTGGTACTTATGAGTACACAATCCGTGAGTTACAAGGTAATGATGACGAAGTCACTTATGATAATAGTGAGTACAAAGTCACAGTTGAAGTAGTAAGTGAAGGCGAAGAATTAATCGCAAATATCACTTATCATACACCTAATGGGGATATTCCAGTCTTTGTTAACACTGTTGACGCGGATGAATCGGAAGAACCAGGAACTCCTTCAAAACCAGGTTCAAATTTACCAGCAACAGGTGAAGAATCATTTATGTGGTTTGGAGTTGTGACCTTAGTAATCGGTATAAGTTTCTTATTATCAGTTAAATTCAAACGCAATAAAGAGTAACAAGCACTTGAATAAGTAGATAAGTTTTATAAAACGGGTTCTACAGTTTTTGATGTTGGTGAGTAAATCTCACTGACATCTTTTTTTACGCATCAAATGAATATGCCATTGAATTCTACGTAAGCGCCGAATAACCAGGTACGTATCACAGCCCAACCACCTCCTGTATGATTAAGTTAAAACTTATGGAGGTGGTTGATTGATTATTAATCTCGATGCTGCTAAACGCTATTACATTATGACTGGTCGGACAGACTTACGCAAGGGAGTTGATTCTCTGGCTGCTCTCGTTCAAAATGATTATCAATTAAATCCCTTTGAAAAGAATCTCTTTCTCTTCTGCGGGTCCAGGCTTGACCGCTTTAAAGCTCTTTATTGGGATGGCCAAGGTTTCTGGTTACTGTATAAACGCTATGAATCTGGCCGAATTCATTGGCCTAGACAGGAGGAATCACTGAAGGAAATTGACCGTCACCAACTCATTCAGCTTATGGATGGCTTTCTGATCGAACCATCCGTTCAATCATTGGAAGGATCTTACACAATGTGAAAAAACTTGATTAAATCGTTTACATGGTTTATAATCAAAGAAATTTGAACAGAAGGGAGGTCCGGGAATGGACATCAAATCCATCGAGACGCAGACACCTGAACAACTAATCGATATTATTGAAACACAAGAACGTGAAATTGAATGGTTGAAAGAACAGCTTCGTTTGATGATGAACCAACAGTTTGGTCGCAAGAAAGAAACAGCGCCTCAACCTGGACAAACCAGTCTGTTCGAGGATTGGCAGGAAGCTCTAGACAACCTAGAACTAGAAGAAGAGATCGTCCAAGAAGTGAAGGCTCATAAGCGTAAAGCAAAGAAGAATAAAGGGATCAAGCGGGCGATTCTCGACCAGTTCCCTGCCGAAGAAAAGCTACACGAACTTTCAAACTGCCAGTGTCCAGACTGTGGGGAATCGATGAAACAGATAGGGGCTAGTGCTGTTCGTGAAGAGCTTGTCTTCATTCCTGCTCATATGAAACGAATCATTCATAAACAAGCTTCTTATAAATGCGAGGGTTGCACTCAAAAAGAGGGGGCCAATGACAAAATCGTGAAGGCTCCCGTTCCTAAAGCTCCCCTCAACAATAGCTTGGGGTCTGCATCATTGATCGCTCAAACGATTCATCAAAAATATGGCTTGAAGTTACCCGCTTATCGTCAAGAACAGGAATGGAAACAAATGAATCTGCCCCTAAGTCGGGATACGATTTGCGGTTGGCACATTCGCACCTATCAATATTATTTCCAGAACCTCTGTGACTTACTTTTAAACAAGCTCCGTCAACAAGAAGTTCTCCACGCAGATGAAACCAGCTATCGGGTATTAGAGAGCCAAAAAGCGAAGAATTATTTTTGGCTTCTCATGAGTGGCAAGGACACCCCAGAACAGGGAATTATTTATCAATTTGATGAAGGCAGAGGACGCCAAGTCATTCTTGACCTATTGGGTCCAGATTTTGAAGGCAGCCTTCATGCAGATATGTATGGTGCCTATGTCAACCTATGCAAGGAGAAAGTTAAAGTCAGTGGCTGTTGGGCGCATTTAAGGCGGAAATTCTTTGAAGCCCTGCCAGCTAAAGTGTCTAAGCATCATCCTGCTTATCAGGCGGTTAAATGGTGCGATTCCTTTTTCCAATTCGAACAGAATTGGAAGGAGCTGACGCCTGAGGAACGCTTGACTTGGCGCCAAACTTGCCTTCAAAGACAAGTTGACGAGTTCTTTGATTGGGTCAAGACTTTGAATGCCTTACCTCAAACCAAGCTGGGAATGGCCATCTCCTATGCTCTCAAACATGAGCCTTTCTTCCGTCAATTTCTTGAAGATGGTCGACTAGAGATGAGCAATAATCGAGCGGAGAGACAAATCAAGCCACTGGTAATTGGGCGCAAGAACTGGTTGTTTAGCCAAAGCATTCAGGGAGCCCAAGCGGCTGGGGGGATCCTCAGTCTCTATGAGAGTGCGAAGCTTAATGGTATCCATCCTCCGTCTTATTTTCAATATTTACTTGAGGAGCTTCCTGAACTTCCGGTGCAAAATTTTGAAGCACTCGAGGCTTATTTGCCTTGGTCTTCGAAGGTCAAGGAAGCCTGTCAGGCCATTAAATAATTAAAAAGACTGAAACTGGCCCTTCAACACCTATTGTAGAGTGTTGAGGGGCCGGTTTCTATATACTTGGCTATTGGGCGCTTACAATTCTACTATAATTTAGTGGCTCTAAGCCAAGTAATTTTGGTAAATGGTAATAGTTGCACTTGAACGCTTGTTCAAGTGCTTTTTTTTACTGAAATTAAGCTATCTTATTTTGCATTTCTAATTGTTTTTGGTATTCTTCTTCATATTTTTTAATGGCATCTTCTTCAGTAAATAACAGCGGACGATAAGCTTCATTCTTCACCTTATTTTGAGCAGTCGATAATATAATTCTACTTCTTAAGTGGTAGAAGTTTCGATATCCATAACTGATTCGTTTAATGACTTTAATTTTATTATTTGTTCCTTCCACACAACTGTTTGATAGCGTATAGGTTAAGCTATTCTTTATATTATGGCGATAATGATATAAAGTATTAAATGCCGTTCGTATTTTTCTAGGGAGGCGATATTTCTTGCTTTCCTCTAATACATGGATGAATTGATCATAGGAATGTTCCTTAATAGCATCCATTACTTCATGAATCAAACGGTAACAGAGATTTAAGGTTGAATCTTTTGATAATAAATAATCGACAATGCCTCTTTCATGAATCGCTTGCTTAAATAATGAATATTTCTTATACTCTTCGAACGCCAACTCATTCCAATCTTTTAATAATAGGTTCCAATATCGCTTAAACTTATTCGCATCAGGTTTGTTTTTCGATTTTATACGATTCATCACTTATATCCGATGTTGATTTAAAGCCCTTGTCACCAACTGTACGATATGAAAACGGTCGATGACCACGACGGCATTTGGAAAAATCGAGGGAAGAAAGTCTTTAAACGCCCCGTTCATATCCATCGTGATGGTTTTAACTTTCAATCGTTCCGCTCTAGAAAAACGCATAAAATAGTCATATAAAAAAGCTTGTGTTCGGTTTTCCAAGACATCCACTACAATATGTTTGTGATTATCCATTAAAATACACGACATAGCCGTCTTCACATTCTTCACGGATTTACATTCATCAATCGCTGTATGTTTGGGTAGTGATGTGGGCTTGGTATTATATTGATAACTATAGGTTTTCAATTGACGTAGTACCGTATGAGACGAAACATTCCAGGTTTCAGCAATATCTTTGATGGGTTTCGTTTTACCTAATTTTTGAAGAATCATTACCTTTAAGGGTGATGAAATCGTACAGTACTGTTTGGTTAAGTTGGTTTGAGAAATCGTTGTTTTTGACAATGTTTACAAAGGTATCGTTGTTTAGTCAGTTTAAGATAAGCCGGTTGAAGGTTATATTGTCCAATTAGGATGACGGTCCTATAAGATCCATAATCAATCATATCTTTCGTTCCATTATTACGACAACCACAATGAGGACACGCTTTAGGCGGATTTTTTAGAGTTCCTGTAATGGTTAATACTTTTTTAAAAGCCTTTGAGACAGGAAGCATTTTTTTAGTAGAACTTTTAAATTGATGAACGGAGAAATAGCATTCTTCTTCAAAATCATTCTGTTCTATATTGATATTAAGGTCTTCCATTCCTAGTAAAATTTTAGTATTATTGTATGTAGCCATGTGATTTCCTACTTTCTATATTTTTGTGTGCAACTTAATTATAGAGGAAATCACGGGCTTTTTGTATATAAAAATAGTGCTGGTGATTTCGCCACCAGCACTAAAAATTATAGAACCTTTTTTTACTTGTCTAGCACTAGCTAATATTTGCTAGTGATGGTAGTCAATTTGGTAGTCATTTCGAATTTATAATAATAAGTTTAAATTATAACCATTCATGAATTCAGCAAATTTTTCAGCTGTTTCAATCTTACTGTTTATTGTATTCTAAAAAGGGGCCAAAAATCGAAAGAATTGCAGCCGAAAAAGGGACCACCTGCAGTCAATTATCCGCTATAATATTTAGATAGAATTTTTATAGTGGAGGTTGCTTGGAGTGTTAAGTATGACTCTTGAATTTGAAATTATCAGTTGTTATCGTCGAGGAGAAACTAAAAGAGGAATTAGTCGTAAACTGGAGGTAGATAGAAAAACAGTCAGAAAAATTTGTGATGCTTATGACGAGACGCTAGTTAAACTGGGCAAAGCTGAAGACGACCAAGCCCTTGAACGTGCCACAAAGGAATTAGTGTTAAAGAGAAAGTATGATAGCTCTAACCGAAAGAAAACAGCCTTTACTCCAGAAGTAGAGGCAAGAATGAAGGAGTTGCTTGAAGAAGAAAAAGAGAAAACAAAAAGATTAGGTTCACATAAACAAGCTCTAACTGCCGTAGCTGTCGCTGAAATACTCAATGAGGAAGGCTATGATATTAAGTATCGAACGGTCGCTCACTATTGGGGACAATTGAATAAAAAGGCTAAGGAGGCTTTTATACGCCAAGAGTATGAATTAGGATCCCGAGTTGAATTTGACTTTGGAGAAGTTAAGCTGGAAATCAATGGAAAGGTGACAACACTTTACCTAGCGGTCTTTGCCAGCCCAGCTTCCGATTATTATTGGGCTTATTTATATACCCATCAGAAACAAGATGTTTTTCAAGACGCACATGTTCGCTTCTTTGAACAGGTAGGAGGTGTTTATTTAGAAGTTGTCTATGATAATATGCGTAACGTTGTTTCAAGATTTATTGGCAAAAGTGAAAAGGAGTTGAATGCTCGTCTGATTCAATTAGCTACTTATTATGGGTTTGATATCAACGTCACCAATTGTTTCAGCGGTAATGAGAAAGGAACAGTAGAAGGCAGGGTTAAAAAGGTGCGTCAAGCTTGTTTCACCAAAGTCTATCAGTTCGATAGTTTAGAAACAGCTTGTGACCATCTCCAATCCCAACTGGTAAAACTAAATGAAAGTAGCCAAATAGAAGCCGAAAAGGAACAGCTCTTATCTTATCGCCCACCTTTTGAATTAGCAGATTTCCATGAACTAAAGGTAAATCGTTATTCCGCTATTCATTATGAACGCAATCAGTATTCAGTACCCGATTACCTAGTTGGAAAAACTGTCCAAGTGAAAGCCTATCATGACCGCTTAGTTATCTATTCTAATGATCAAGAGGTCGCTAGGCATCAAAAAATAGAGGGTTCTCAAGGCTTCTGTCTCGATATCTTCCACTATATCAAAACTTTGAAAAAGAAGCCGGGGGCATTAAAGCATTCACATGCATTGAAGTATAACCCTGATTTGAAAATCCTCTATGAGAAATATTATAGCGATAAACCAAGAGATTTCCTAGAACTACTTGAAAAATATCAAGTTTTAAATCCTGAGGTTCGCATTCAAACCATTGAAGCCAGCCTTCTTTCTTCACTAGAAGAGCCCTCAATGGAGTCGAGTCAAGATGCCATCATCCAGCAGACTCAGCAGACTCTTCATCAATTCAATGACCTTTTCGGTTTGGAGGAAGTCATATGATGAAGATTGTTGAAGCAGCTAATGAGCTAAAATTGGCCTTTCTTAAAGAGAATCACCAGCAATTAATAAAAGAGTATCAAGCCAGAGGATTGAACATTGAAGAGGCCATCGAAGAATGGTTGAATGAAGAAGTGATGCATCGACGGGACCGTAGTCATCAAAGGCGAATCAAAGCGGCTAAATTTAATCAGAAGAAGTATTTGGTGGACTTTGATGACACAGTCTTTCAGGAGCCTGTTAGAAAGGAACTACGGAACTTAAAGACGTTACAATTTATTGAAGAAAAGGAGAATGCCATTTTTATAGGAAATCCAGGAACGGGTAAGACCCATTACAGTATTGGATTAGGGATGGAAACTTGTTTAAAGGGTTATAATGTCTTATTTGTCAACGCCCCTAATCTAGTCATCCAGATGAAAGAGGCCGTCACTCAGAGTCAATTTTATCGTTTTAAGCAGCGCTTAAAGAAGGTAGATTTATTGATTATCGACGAACTTGGCTATTTATCCTTCGATGAATCGGGGGCTGAACTTATCTTTAATTTATTATCGAATCAGATAGGAAAGGGATCGGTGATTATTACCACTAATTTAACATTTGATCGTTGGCAAGAATGCTTTAAAGATCCTACTTTAACAGGAGCGCTTGTCGACCGTCTCGCTTACAAAGCCCATGTGGTAGATATGCGAGGAGAAAGTTACAGAATGAAGCAAACAAGCCTATGGAAAAAGGGACTAGAGAAAGGAGAAGATTAGCTCCTATTACCACTGCAAGGTGGTCCCTTTTTCGTCAGCAAAGTAGTCCCTTTTTCATTTGACATATACACTTACGATTAACAGTTACATGAGTATAAATATTCACTGTGGTTTGTATGTTAGAATGTCCTAATCTTTCTTTAACAACTTCTATACTTATACCAGCGTCAAAAAGTAATGAGCAATGTGTGTGTCTTAAACCATGTACAGTAATCTGTGGAAGATTTGCTTTTTTTTTGAGCTTTTAGAATATTTTTTCTAAGTTGGCTACTTGTCATAAATTTGTTGGTGGAATTCACAGGGAAAACTAATTGTTTTTTAGAACGATTACCAGTTAACATTAAAATTGATTTTTGTTCAATTTGCCAGCGTTTTAAGATATCCATAGTAGTTTGATCTAATGATATAGTACGTATCGAAGTATCACTTTTAGGAAATTGGATAATTAATATATTTCCAATCACTCTAGTTAAAGCTTAATTAATATCGACAGTCATATTTGTAAAATCAATGTCACTCCATTCCAGAGCAAGTAGTTCACCTTGTCACATTCCTGCTCTCGCCAAAGTTCAAGGAGTGGGATTTTTTATTTATTCATCGCTTTTCAATTTCAAATTAATTTCTTTTAAATTCATATTTAAATCCTCCCAGTAATTTGATAAAGTTTCAATTGTTAAGAAGTTTGCTTTGTCGATTGAACGTGTTCCATTTTTCAATTCATTAACAGTAGTGTATGGTATCCCAGTTTCTTTTGATATTCTATATGAACTAATATCACTATTAATTAAATTTTCAATGTTTTTTCTCATTATTATTACCCCCATATAAAATAAATAATGTTCAATACCAACAGCACAGATAAAATAATTGTCCACGTAATGTTTTTCTTATTGTCTTTTTTCATTTGATTTCCTTCTATATTTTAGTTAAAATTCAGAGGAAGGGAATGCCAACCTTCCTCTAAAAACTATTTCATTATAAGTTTTATCAGATTAGCGATTGGTGAGATAATATTTAGTATGACGAGTACTAAATTCACTCTATCGTTAATTTTTTGTCTCTTTTCTCTTTGGTTTTCTTTTCATTCTTTTTGTGATTACATTATCAACTTCTTCCCAGACCTTCTATCCTAATTATAACGGTTAACCGTTATAACATCAATACTTTATGCCATTTATATTACATACTTTTAAAATTATTATTTTGCAAGATTTTTACTTGTCTAACATTAGCTAGTATTTTCTATCATTGGCATTCAATTTAGCATTCATTTTGAATTTGTAATAACATATTAAACCTGTATTACTTCACCAGCACATATCTTTTTAATTGTTTCATTATTTATCTTTAACTATGTTATAATATTGCTATATTTTGCTAGTGGAGGTTATGAAATGAATAATAATCACTTAGAACGTTTTTTACGATATGCTAAAATCAATACTCGTAGTGATATTAATAGTGATGCAATTCCGTCTACTCCCAGTCAATGGGAATTTGCGGAAATGTTAGTGGAAGAATTAACAGCAATAGGATTTGAAGCCGTACAATTAGATCCACGTGATGCGTATGTTGTGGCTAAAATTTCTTCCAACATAGAAGGGGATTCCCAACCACCTGCTATCGGCTGGATTGCCCATATTGATACTGCTGATTATCCGGCTGATAATATCAATCCACAAGTTCACAGTAACTATGATGGTGAAAATGTCCTATTAAATAAAGAGACCAATCATTGGATGACAACGGAAGAATTTCCAAACTTAAAAAATTATATTGGTCAAACCTTAATCACGACTGATGGAACGACTTTACTGGGTGCTGATGATAAAGCGGGGATGGTTTCAATCATTGAAGCCGGAAGATATCTAATAGAACATCCGGAAATTAAACATGGTGAATTATGGTTTGCCTTTGGTCCCGATGAAGAAATTGGTAAGGGCGCTCATCGTTTTGAAACGGACAAATTTCCAGCTGAATTCGCATATACTGCTGACAGTGGCGTAATCGGAAAATTAGAGTATGAAACATTTAATGCAGCTCGCTTAGCCATTGAAATTGAAGGGACTTCCGTCCATCCTTGACAAGCTTATGGTCAAATGGTCAATGCTTTAAGTATTGCTGCTGATATTCATCAATTATTTCCTAAAGATGAAGTGCCTGAAAAAACCAAGGGTTACCAAGGTTTTTATATGTTAAGTAATATTAGTGGTCAACTAGATAAGGCACAAATGACCTATATTATTCGCGATCATGTTTGGGATAAATTTGAAGCCCGAAAAAATTGGATCGCTGAACAATTAACACAGTTTAATCAGCAATTTGATCGACCGCGCATTAAGTATGAAATTCAGGATCAATATTATAATATGGCCAATAAAATCTCTAAAGAATCACTGCCCGTGCAACTGGCGATTAAATCTTATGAAGCGAACGGGATTACACCTGATATACAACCATTTAGAGGAGGAACAGATGGCTGTATTATAACCTATAAAGGTATTCCAACCCCTAATATTTGTACAGGGGCCGAAAATCTTCATGGCTGTTATGAGTTTGTAACCGTTGAAAGTATGGAGAAAGTAACGGATATTATTTTAACGATTATTGAGCTAAGTCTTGAAAAAGAGGCTTAACATTATAAGGAGTTATATGAGAACACTAGAGCAAGATTATGATTTGTTTTTTATTAGACAAGATTTTTATGATCAACACCTACTAGATTTTAAGGAAGAGTTGATTTTACCTAAACTAGATTATTATCAACATCCTATTTACTCAAGTATTCATGCGATTTCAAGCTATCAAACTTGGAAAATAACGTTTGATTATGTGATGGTTCAACAAGCAGGTTGGTATGAGGATTTACCACAAAATTTACAATATGACTTATTAAATGAACAAAGACGTAACCATAATGCGATGATGTATAAAGACAATTTAGTGACGATTAACTTTTGGCATCGTATGCCTAAGAGTTGGCAAGATGAAATGATCACTGGATTAGACGATTCATTTAGCGATGTTCTAGTACCTGATGACATTCCAGAAAGAATTGTTCAATATCATAATCAAATACCGCACATTCATGGACCAAATTGCTATTCCGCAGTCATCTATTGTCTAACTAATAACGACCAAATTATTTTTGAATGGATGTTTGCCAATACTTTTTTGAATTTTTTAAAACGCAATCAGTATTATCCAGTAAAAGATATGGACTATCGAGCAGGTGATGTCGTTTGTTTTTATGATATGCAACATACATTGCAACACGCCTGTTATATGGTGACGGACAGCTTATGTTTTAATAAGAATGGTCAAACATTTCATGATTTTTGGGCGATCAATTCATTCGAAAAAATCCAGGCTGAATGGCCGCAGATGACGCTTAAACTATTTCGCAAGATAAAGGAATGAGCATATCGGCTATTATTTTTACTTTAAAAAGCCCATATTAACAAGGAAATGGAACACTTAAGGCAACAAACAGGAAAAATTTTAATCTTTTTTTCATAAAAGTGTTGCATTTATTAAAATTCAGTGTTATAGTTTATTCAACTTAATATTAGTCGATGATTAAGAGAGTAAATTATTAGTTGATTACAGCGAGATAGGACAGAGTGGAAGCCTATTATGATGCGATAATTGAACCGCACTTAAGAGACAAACTGGTGAATCAAGTAGCTAGTTTCGCTGTCTGAGCGTTATCAAAATGAGTGAATCGGAAATATTATTTTATTTCCCGTTAACTAGAGTGGTACCACGGGTATGTTATTTGCAACTCGTCTCTATACTTACAATTGTAAGTGTGGAGACGGTTTTTTTTATTTCAAAAATAGAGAATGTAAAGGAGTAATGAGATGTTGAGTATATTAAGTATTGCTGTCGATTTTAAAAAGTTAGGACCATGGTTGCCTACCTTCTGGGAGGGGACTATGGTGACGGTTCTTCTATCATTAGCAACGGTGTTATTAGGAACGATTATCGGACTGTTAGCAACTGTATTACAGCAATCGGAAAATAAATTTTTAAAAGGGATTGCCAATGTTTATACACAAGTCGTCCGCGGGACGCCGATGTTATTACAATTATTTTTATGGTTATATGGGTTTCCATTAATTGGGTTTAGTATTCAAGCTATTCCAGCTTTAGGAAATGTTTACGGGTCGCGTGAATTTTTAACAGCTGTGGTAGCTTTGTCGATTAACTCGGGCGCTTATATTTGTGAAATTTTCCGTGGAGGATTGGAGTCCATTGACAAAGGTCAAATGGAAGCCGGACGTGCTTTAGGTTTAAGTCGACGCGAGACATTATTTTCCATCATTATTCCTCAAGCAACAAGGGTTGTTTTACCAGGTTTAGGTAATGAGTTTATTACGATGATCAAAGAATCTTCGATTGTCTCGACAGTAGGAGTATTCGATGTCATGTATGCACAAAATATTGTTAAGGCTGCTACATATTCGATTTTTGAACCCTTAGTATTGATTGGGGTTATCTACTTTGTCTTAACATTTGTTTTAACGAAGTTGATGAAATTACTAGAAAAGAGGTTAGGTGTCTATGCTTAAAGTGACAAATTTACAGAAAAATTTTGGTGATTTAGAAGTTCTAAAAGGAATTAATCTAGAAATCCAAAAAGGGGAGGTGGTCGCGTTGATTGGGCCTTCTGGTTCCGGTAAATCAACATTGATCCGATGCCTTAATTTAATGGAAATCCCTTCAGCGGGTGAGGTATATTTTAAAGAACAATTAGTGAATGAAAATAAATTAATTGAAAAAAACATCGACCAATTACGACAAAAAGTCGGGATGGTCTTCCAACATTTTAATTTATTTCCCCATTTAACCGTTAAGCAAAATATTACCTTAGCCCCTGTAAAATTAAATAAAATGTCGCAACAAGAAGCAGACAAAAAAGCAGAAGTACTATTAACAAAGGTCGGCTTATTAGATAAAAAAGATGTTTACCCAAATAAATTATCAGGTGGTCAAAAACAAAGGGTAGCGATTGCCAGAGCCTTGGCAATGGAACCAGAAGTGATGTTGTTTGATGAACCGACTTCTGCTTTAGACCCAGAGATGGTTAAAGAAGTTTTATTAGTTATTCAATCATTAGCCCAAGAAGGTTTAACGACTGTTATTGTCACCCATGAGATGAATTTTGCTAAACGTGTGGCTAGCCGGGTGCTATTTTTAGCTGATGGCAATATTGTTGAACAAGGGACACCCCAAGAAATTTTTGATCATCCACAAATGGATCGGACGAAACAATTTTTAGATCAAATCAATTACTAATACATAGAAAAGAGGAAATATCATGAAAAAATTTATATCATTTTTAGTGGCGTTAATATTTGTCAGTTCTTTATCAATCAATCAAGTGTTGGCAGCCGAGGACAGTCTAACTAAAATTAAAGAAAAAGGAGAAATTTTAGTCGGGACTTCTCCAGACTATCCACCACGTGAATTTTATATTATTAATGATAAAGGTGAAAAAGAAATTGCCGGTAGTGATATGGCATTGGCTCAAGCGATTGCGGATGAATTAGGTGTGGAAATGAAATTAGTGACCACTGACTTTAATGGAGTAATTGCGAACATTCAATCTGGTGCGATTGACATGGGGATTGCAGGTTTCTCATATACTGAAGGTCGGGCTGCAGTAATGGATTTTTCAGATGGTTACTCTCAAGAAACAGGTGATAATGGTGGTTACCAAGGGATTTTAGTTACTAAAGAAACAGCTGAAAAATTTAAAACATTAGATGAATTAAAAGCGGCTAATTTATCGATTGGGGCGCAAGGTGGCTCTATCCAATATGAAATGGCCTTAAAAATTACTTCGCCAACGAATGTGAAGCAATATGGCACAATGGATGCAGAAGTGTTAGCTTTAAATGCAGGTGATATTCAAGGAATGGTTGTAGCAACTTCTTCTGCGGAACCATTATTAAAATCATTTGATAATTTAGTGATTTTACCAAAAGATGGCTTTGATTTAGACCCAGAAAACATTTATGCACAAAATGTGATTGGTTTCCCGAAAAACATGGACAATACCGCATTATTAGAAGTGGTCAATAAAGTCATTAAAGAAGCGATTGACAGTGGTCAAATGGCTAAATGGGAAGAGGAAGCGAAAGCTTTAAGTGTCAAAGCCATTGAAGAATAAAAAGAATGGAGGCGCTATAATGTATGCGAATGAAATAATTAAACAATCGGTTGTAGCAAAGATTGACGATTATATGACAATCGTCCAATCATTATATGATAATCCCGAAATTGGTAATGAAGAATTTGAAACAATGGCCTTATTGGTTGATTATTTAACCAAGGCGGGTTTTGAAACGCAAGCAGGATATGTCGTGCCTACCGGTTTTTTAGGGACTTATGACTCGGGCAAGCCTGGTCTTACCATTGCCTTTATGTGTGAGTATGATGCTTTACCTGAAGTCGGTCATGGCTGTGGTCATAATTTAATTGCGGCGATTGGTGTGGCTGCTGGAGAAGCGCTAAAAGCTGTGATTGATCAATATGGCGGTAAGGTATTAGTGGTTGGCACGCCTGCTGAAGAGAATTTTGGTGGCAAGGTGTCAATGGCAGAAGCAGGAGTTTTTGATCATGTTGATGTCGCCTTAATGGTTCATCCTGGTACAAAAAATGGAGTAGGTGGCCGTTCGAATGCACTGTATCCTTTGAAGTTTGAATTTTTTGGTAAAAATGCTCATGCTTGTCGTCCGTCAGAAGGTGCTTCAGCTTTGGATGCCGCTGTCATGTCCTTTGTGCAAATTAATTTATTAAGACAATTTGTGGCGCCCCACACTTACATTCACGGTGTGATTAGTGATGGGGGAAAAGCTGCCAATGTGATACCAGCGTATGCTGCTCTTGATTATTACTTTAGAGCACCTAATTTTGCTTATGCTAAATTAGTTGCGCAAAAAGCGAAAAAAATTGCTGAAGGCATTGCGATGGCAAATGATACGACGGTTGAAACATCTGTCTATGAGTGCCCTTATGAAGATACCGTTATTAATTACAAATTAGCTGAATTATTAACTGAAAAATACCAAGAATTAGGATTAACAGATATTGAGCCCGTTGATGAGGTTGCCACTGGTTCAACTGATGTTGGAGCGGTAAGTTATAAATGTCCGACCATACAAGGCTATATAAAAATTGCTGAAGATTGGGTGCAAGGACATTCTAAAGAAATGGCGGATGCAACCATTTCATCTGCTGGTAAAGATGGCTTAATTAAGGCCGCTCAAGGTATCGCTCTAGTAGCCTTGCAATTATTAGAAGAACCAGAAACCTTTGCTGAGGTTCAAAAAGAACAAACTGAAACCTTATCTAAGTTATTATGATAAATTTGGTAAAATAAGTTAAAAACTTGCTCCTTAATGAAAAGTTTAGTGGATGAATAGCATCAAACGGTGATTTAAAACTGGTTTGATGCTTATTCTATTGTTGGGGTGACCTGTTGAAGAAAATTCATCTAAATACATACCGGACAAAGCTATAGGAGCTAATTTAGACCGAGTGGGTAGATGAAACGAAACGCATCAAATTTTCTACAGCTTGTTACTCCCATTCTATTGTTAAATAGTGTAAAATAGGAAGAGTAGTGAAGCTGGGGAATCACTTAAACATACCATTTGCTTCCACTGTTTAACTTATTGAACAGTGGTTGACTGGTCTCAACCTGCGTATTATTGATTTGTTTGAGTCCTATTCTACTGCATGGGGGTGGGCACACGAAGCTAAAATCACTTGATTTTTCTGTTTCTAGTCCAGTCTCATTTTCGCGGGGATAGTCAGAGAAGAAGCTAAATTATTTGATTTTCTACTTCTGGTTTAGTCCCTATTTTATGGGGATAGGTAGACAAAGTGGAAAGCATTCAATTTTCTACTTTTGGCCCAATCCAACATTTTTTTATTTGGTTTGTTATATCCGGATAATTGTCTCGAATTGTAAGGATATAACAAATGAAATAGTTTATTAAATAGAAAGAAGGGGTTTAATGATTTTTGAACTAGAACAATTATTAGAAGTAAAATTCAATCAACCATCACTTATTGAAAATGCACTATTTCATACAACATACGTTAATGAAAATCCAAAATTTAAATTACAATCCAATGAACGTTTAGAGTTTTTAGGGGATGCGGTTTTAGAAATTATCGTCAGTGATTTTTTATATCATCAATATCCTAAGTTGCCTGAGGGACAATTAACGACAATGCGTGCGCAATTAGTTCAAGAAGCCAGTCTGGCCTATGTAGCGCGTCAATTTAAAATTGACCAAGCGATCTATCTAGGTAAAGGAGAGATTGCCAGTGGTGGTCGTCAGCGAGAATCCATTATTTCCGATGCCTATGAAGCGATTTTAGGGGCGATTTATTTAGATCAAGGAATCGAATTAGCGACTAAATTTATCAATTTAACTTTATTACAGCAACATCAACAGATGCTCACTTCCGTAAGTAAAGACTATAAAACGCATCTGCAAGAGTTGGTTCAACAAAAAGGAACCGTTAAAATTCAATATAAAGTCATCAAACAAGAAGGTCCAGCTCATAATACCCAATTTACTGTGGAAGTGCGCGTAGACGGTGTTCCTTTAGCTATTGGCAAGGGGCGTAGTAAGAAGCAAGCAGAAATATCGGCAGCGGAAAGTGCCTTAAATTTTATTGATGAGAAGGGTAACATCTTAAAATAAATTAAATTTTCGGAAAAATTATGAGAATATGACTAGAAAACGTTTGTAAACTATGTTATAATTCCTACTATATTGATTATCGAAAGAAAGGAGAATGAATCATGAAATTATTAGTAGTCAGTAATGTTAACAATCAATTCGTGCCATCTCCTGGGGATAATCATGTACTGTTTGTATCATAACAGTTTTTTTGTGATGATTTAACCACCAACCTCGAGATGGGCTAGGTGGTTTTTTTGTGCAAAAAATCAGAAATCTTGGATAGTAAAATTAAGCTAGAAAAATAAATAGGCCATTTGTATGGTATCCTAAACATAAAATCACATGCTAAGGAAGGAGTACACACAAATGGCTTATACACATCTTACCATGAAAGAATTGATTTGGATAGAAAATTATTACGATAGTGGTAAAAAAGTAACGGATATCGCTAAAAAATTGAATCGGGCTATCCAAACCATTTATAACGTCGTTAATTTTCTTAAAAATAGTGGTAATATTCAGGAATACTACGATCAATATAAAGAGAATAAATCACGCTGTGGTGCCAAAAAGAAGGTCTTTAACACTAAACAAATCACATATATTAAGAAAAAAGTGGACCAGGGGTGGTCTCCTGACGTCATCATAGGTCGGAATGAAATACCATTAGGATGTGCAGCTCGAACACTCTATCGTCGTTTTAAAGACTCGGAACTCTTTGATCCCTCAACTTTACCGATGAAAGGTAAGAGAAAACCCAATGGGCATCAGGAAAAAAGAGGTAAACAACACTTTAGACGCACCATCGAAGATCGTAAAAAAGAAAATCCACAATATGAGAAAGAATTTGGACATCTAGAAGGTGACACGATTGTCGGAAAAGACCATAAGAGTGCCGTCCTAACACTGGTCGAAAGAATCAGTAAACTCATCATCCCGATAAAAATTAGCAGTCGGAAAGCAAGTGATGTGCGAATAGCTTGTGATAACTGGTTTGCTTATTTACCGAGAAATATATTTAAATCCATTACGTTTGATTGTGGAAAAGAATTTTCTGATTGGCAAGCCATTTCAAATGTCAATGACATCAATATTTACTTTGCTGATCCCGGTTGTCCGTCACAGCGAGGTTTAAATGAACACTCTAATGGACTTCTTCGAAGAGATGGGTTATCTAAGGGGATGGATTTTACTGATATATCGCAGAAAACACTCAGCCAAACAGCTCATTTCCGCAATGAAATTCCACGAAAATCATTAGGTTATCGAACGCCAATTGAAGTTTTTATCGATTGTTGTAAGGAACTTGGATGGATAGATGCTTTCTAATGCACACAATGTGTTTGTTAAGACAGTGAATCCATTACGTAAGGCACCTGATTGTTAGAGCTTGACTTGGTGCCTAGCCCGGCATGATGATTTGGGGATGCTTTTTGGGTCTCCTACCCAAACCCTTTCCCCAACTCGCTATTCGCGAGTATCATACCGGAGCATCCAAGTAAAGCTCTAACGATTTAATGCATCAATCTGACTCACTACACTTGCCACAAATCTGACGTTGTGGAAACCTTAAAGTTAGTGGATAATTTATACTTGAACTTTCGAACAAGCATTTTAATTATCAATTAAACAAAAAGCAAACGTATTATGACTCGTATTATGTGTTAGGTAAAAATTCTAGCTTAATTTGACAATCAAAAAATAAAAAATAGAAAAGAGGTCAATGATGCTTAAAGAAATTTGGAATTATATTATTCAAAGAAAATGGTTGTACATTGCCATCCTAATTTTATTATTTGTTGAATATGGATTTTCAGTGGTACCAACTAAAGTGACACAAACAATTATCAATCAAATTTCCAATAATACGCTCACTCAAACAATTTTAAATTTTCAATTAATTTTAATTTTAGTGACAGCGATATTAACCTATATTGCAGGATTTTTCTGGGTTAAATGGCTATTTTCGGCAAGAGCTCATTATGAATTAGAATTAAAAAGAAAGTTATTTCATAAATTGAGTTCAATGCGTATTCCTTTTTATGATAAATTTCGTAGTGGAGATATGATGACTCGTTTTACTAGTGATATTGCGAGTCTTTCCGAATTATTAGGTTATGGTACGATGAGTTTTCTATATAGTATTGGGACGGTTATCATCATTATTCCGCAAATGTTTATGATTTCATGGTGGATTTCACTGTTGGGCATGATTCCATTAGTGATTTTGGGAATTATTGTCTATTATATCGGGAAAAAACAAGATGATATGGTAGAAGCAAACCGTGAAGCTGTATCTGCCTTAAGTAATGAAGTATTAGAAGTAGTTGAAGGGATTCGGGTAACACGCGCCTATGGTAATAGTCGTTTAGGCGCTACGCGTTTTGCTGAAAAAACCGATCATCTTAGACAACGAGCTGATAATATTATGGTCTACCAAGCGCTATATGGACGTGCAGCCAATGTCTTTCTTGCTTTGAGTACCGTTATCATTTTGGGCTTAGGCGGGCTAGTTATGAGTCAAGGCCAGATGCAAATTGGGGATATTGTGGCTTTACAAATGTATAGTTGGATTTTATTAGATCCTATGTGGATGTTATCGGATCTTATTTTAGTTTATAAAACAGGAGAATTATCTTTCAAAAAAATCAATGAAATCATTGAAACGGGGGATGATTTAGAAGCGGATGGTTCGATTGAATTAAAGGAATTAGATTCATTGGAATTAGTGGATTATTCCTTTAAATATGCTAATAGTGATTATGATGGATTGAGCCATGTCAATTTAAAACTTGAAAAAGGACAAACCCTTGGTATCGTTGGTAAAACAGGTAGTGGCAAAACGACTTTTGTACGCCAGTTATTGCGTCAATATCCAGTAGGAGAAGGCCAATTATTAATCAATGGTCACCCAATTGAAAATTACCAAAGACAATCAATTGAACAGCAGATAGGTTATGTGCCGCAAGAACATGTCTTATTCTCACGTTCAGTGGCTGATAACATAAAAGTTGGTAAAAAAGATGCTAGCCAAAAAGAATTAGATATTGCGGTAGCCGTAGCAGCTTTCACTCAAGATTTGGAACGTATGGCTAATGGCTATGATACGTTAGTCGGTGAAAAAGGGGTCTCTGTTTCGGGAGGGCAAAAACAACGGATTTCGATTGCTAGAGCGATGATCAAGCAACCTAATTTATTAATTTTAGATGACTCCTTATCAGCGGTCGATGCTAAAACGGAACGCATTATTATTGAAAACATTCAAACATTACGACAAGGCAAAATGAATATTATTATCACCCACCGATTATCAGCGGTTAATCATGCCGATTGGGTAATTGTATTAGAAGGGGGCCGAATCGTTGAGGAAGGATCGCCACAAGAGTTAGTCCAACAAAAGGGTTGGTATGCTGAGCAGTATTATAAACAACAAAGTAAAAGGGGGGTGACTGAATGAAATTAGTATTGAGACTTTTATCCTATTTAAAAATAGTTCGCTTACCTTTTATTTTAGGTTTAGTATTATTACTTATTTCCAGTGGAGCTCTACAAGCAGCGCCACTTATTGTCCAATATATTATCGACAATTTATTAACGCCATTAACGAAGGGGGCTACTATAGATTCAAGCAAGTTATTAATCTGGTTAGCTTTTTATATCGGTTTGTCCATTATTGGGAGTATTATAAGCTATATTGCTATTCGTATATTAATGTATTGTGCTAATAAAGTAGCGGCTCATTTGCGAAATGAAGCCTATGAAACAATGCAAAATTTACCGGTCGCGTATTTTGATGATAAACCCGCAGGCAAGATTTCTGCTCGTATTGTCAATGACACCGAAACCTTAAGAGCGCAATTTTACGGTAGTTTGTTATCCAATATTTTAGTCTTAATGATGAGTGTCATCAGTGTTTATGTTATTATCTTTTTCATTAATTATAAAATGGGTCTGGCTTTATTATTATTAATGCCAGTTTTTATAGGGTGGCAACGACTATGGCAATTACGTACAGAAAGTCAACTGACTACCTATTATGAAATGCAAAGTGAAGTGAACACGCAGGTCAATGAAATGATGACGGGGAGTGCAATTATTCAATTATTTAATCAAGAAAAGGATGCGATTGAACGATTTGATACCATTATCGAAAAGATGTACCAAGCCGATGTAAAGATGATTAATGTTCACGCCACTATCTCTTGGAGTTTAGTAGACTTATTTAAACGAATTGTATTCTTTGGTGTATTGGCTTGGGCTGGGTATCAATTTTTAGGTGGTTATGTGACCGTCTCCGCTGGTTTACTTTTAACTTATATTAATTATATCGATCGCTTGTTTAATAATATGGGGATGTTAGTGCGAATGTTTCCTGAGTTACAACGTTCATTAACGACAGGGAAACGTGTTATGGAATTATTAGATGCACCTAAAGAAGTGGAAACTGAAAAGGAACTTACGGTCGATGAAGGCAATGTCGTCTTTAACAATATTTCCTTTGGCTATACAGATGAAAAATATGTTTTAAAAAATATTAACTTGGAAGCTAAAAAAGGGCAAACAATTGCCTTAGTGGGGCATACTGGTAGTGGAAAAAGCTCTTTAATTAATTTATTATTCCGTTTTTATGATCCACAGCTAGGTGAAATTTTAATCGATGGACAAAACATTGCTGAATATAATCGTGAATCAGTTCGCCGTTCAATGGGAATCGTATTACAAGATCCGTATTTATTTACCGGAACTATCGCTTCAAATGTCGCGATGGATGATGCGACGATTACCAAAGAAATGATAATGGATGCTTTAATAAAGGTTGGCGCTAAAGATATGCTTAATCGTTTGGATAAAGGGATTGAAGAACCGGTTATTGAAAAAGGAAATGCATTTTCAAGTGGTGAGCGACAACTTATTGCTTTTGCTAGAACTTTAGCTAGTAATCCTAAAATCCTTATTTTAGATGAAGCAACATCCCATATTGATACTGAAACAGAAGCCATTATCCAAAAAGCCATGAATATTGTGAAGCAAGGTCGAACGACCTTTATTATTGCCCATCGACTTTCAACTATTCGTGATGCGGATCAAATATTAGTTTTAGATAATGGGGAAATCGTTGAACGAGGAACCCATGAGGAACTCTTAGCATTAGATGGACGTTATGCCAATATGCATCGTATGCAAGAAAAAATATAATCGATTGTAAGGCGTTTCATTATTCTTTTCATTGATGTTATGTTAAATTAAAGTAACAATACAAATTGAGAGGAAGAATAATTATGGGAT
The DNA here is from genome assembly GCF_002847845.2 of Globicatella sanguinis. Lineage (NCBI taxonomy): Bacteria > Bacillati > Bacillota > Bacilli > Lactobacillales > Aerococcaceae > Globicatella > Globicatella sanguinis. Next base: position 91,858 of record NZ_CP126962.1, read on the forward strand.
TATTTGATACAGCCGGTAGTTTAATGGATATTTTATCAAATGTAGATAGCAATGATGTGACAGCAATTTCTGATCGTGCAGGAATAGATGCGTCTCAAGCGAGTTCAATTGTAGGGATGGCATTACCATTAATTTTAAAAGCAATTAATAATAATACTTCAACTGAAGAAGGCTTAATTGCTTTTGACAATGCCTTAAAAGACCATGCCAATGATACTCATTTTGATTCAGTTGCTGATTATACGCAAAAAGCTGATGTCGAAGATGGCGATAAAATGTTAAACCATTTATTTGGCAATAAAACAGGTATCATTGAAAAAATATCCGACACCTTAGGATTAAGCCCGGCAGCTGTAAAACGTGTGTTAGTATTAGTTGCGCCATTATTAATTAAATACATGGCAGATAATAAGAAAAACAAACAATTAACAGCTGAAGAAGTTCGCAAACAAGCACAAGCTGAAGAAGAAACATTACAGAATCAGTACGAAGAACAAATTAGACGTTACGAAGAACAAATTGAACAATTAAAAAGACAACAAGCACAACAACAAGGTAAAGTTACACAACAAACTGAACGTCGTGAAGATTATATTCCTAAAATCCCACAACAACCAGGTAGCTCAACAGCTAATGATGGGGCCTTTGGCGGTATCTTAGGTAGTCTAATTGAACAAACATCACAAAAAGGTGGAGGTCAAGTGAGTCAAGCACCAAAAAAACAAAATAAATCAATTGTTGAATCCATTCTCGATTCATTTTTCTAACATCGACTATTAAGGATTGCTACGCTTTTATTCTTGACCAACTCCTTTGAAACAATAGTTAGTTTTTAGGTTTTGTGTATCAGAATTTCAAATATTGTAAGAAATTTTTTGACAATTCTAGCAATCCACATATTTTTATTAGGCGTCCTATAAATTTGAACAAGCCTTTCCTTGCTTAAGACTTTTAGTCTGCGAACGAGGAAAGGCCTATTTTTGTGTTTTGACGAAGGCTTATTTGTAGCGCGTTTTGTGAAGTGGTATTGGGCACAGTTTTAAAAATGGTTGTTTGGTTTCATCTGTTTAATTTATAGCCCATGGTTGAGTGAACTCGAGATGCTTCCAGAGACTAATTTGCGAATTACCAACTTGTGTCTGGGGGGAGACTAAGCGAAAATCATTCGATTTTCTACTTCTGGTCCACTCTTTTTTATTGTAATAAAACAAATAATTAACAAATAAATTTACATTTTCATAGTGTTTTCAATTTACCTTAAAAAATAGTAGATGGGAACGTTTACTTTATCAAAACTCACTTTTATTGTCAGGGTACATTTGCTATAATATTGACATGATATAAATAGGAGTGACGAAATGGAAGTACAAAATCGTGGTTTAATTGGAAGTATAACCCATAGTATTAACAAGAAAGAAGAGTTGTTTGATAAAAGTATTGCGCGTTATATGGTGCGTTCGATGCTAGCGTGTCTTTTCTTAACAATGGGGGTAGCTATCGCCAGTTTTATCGCAGGAAAAGCAGATGCTTTAGTGCCAAATATGGGGAAATTTTTCTATTCATTTATGTTCAGTTGGTCATTGATTATGATTATTTATATGAATGCTGAACTTGGAACCTCTAATATGATGTATATGACTGTTGCCATGCATCGTAAAATTTTACCTGTATCTAAAGCTTTAAAAATTTTATTAACTTGTATTTTATTTAATGCAATTGGTGCAGTTATTGCGAGCTTTATTATGTCATTTACACAAGCTTATAGCACTTTAGAACCTGATCATTATTTATTTGTAGCTACTACAGCTAAATTAGCTAAATCACCACTACAACAATTTGCTGAAGGTATTTTTGCCAATGTGATTGTTAATACCGCTGTATTTTGTAGTATTCGTATGAAAGACGATGCCGGAAAAGTATTTGCTATGATTTTTATTATTTTCATTTTTGCATTCTTAGGTTTTGAGCACGTTATTGCTAACTTTTCAACTTTTGCATTGTCGTTCTTTGCCAATGGTGGACCTGTTGAAGGTATGACTGTACTTTCAGTTTTATCTAACTTCTTATGGTCTGGTTTAGGTAACTACGTCGGTGGAGGAATCTTTATCGGTTTAGTTTATAGTTGGTTAAATAATAAAAGTGAGTTATACTTCGATTAATTTTATAAAAGAGTCTTGATAGAATGAAGAGTTCTTTCAAGGCTCTTTTATTTTTGATTAAAATGAGTTGTGTTATTGTTAGACTCAGAGGCTGGGCATAAACTTGATAAATTTAGTCAAAAATATTGTTCGTTAATTAATAGCGCAGGGGTTAAGTGACCTCAAACTGCGTCTTGAAGCCTAATTTAATGTCTATTAAATGGTGGTGATTGGGCAAAGAAGCATAAAATTCTAATTATTTCATTTTTGTCTGCTCCAAATTTAAAAACTTGGATAGTAAAATTAAGCTAGAAAAATAAATAGGCCATTTGTATGGTATCCTAAACATAAAATCACATGCTAAGGAAGGAGTACACACAAATGGCTTATACACATCTTACCATGAAAGAATTGATTTGGATAGAAAATTATTACGATAGCGGTAAAAAAGTAACGGATATCGCTAAAAAATTAAATCGGGCCATCCAAACCATTTATAACGTCGTTAATTTTCTTAAAAATAGTGGTAATATTCAGGAATACTACGATCAATATAAAGAGAATAAATCACGCTGTGGTGCCAAAAAGAAGGTCTTTAACACTAAACAAATCACATATATTAAGAAAAAAGTGGACCAGGGGTGGTCTCCTGACGTCATCATTGGTCGGAATGAACTCCCATTAGGATGTACAGCTCGAACACTTTATCGTCGTTTTAAAGACTCGGAACTCTTTGATCCCTCAACTTTACCGATGAAAGGTAAGAGAAAACCTAATGGGTATCAGGAAAAAAGAGGTAAACAACACTTTAGACGCACCATCGAAGATCGTCAAAAAGAAAATCCACAATATGAGAAAGAATTTGGACATCTAGAAGGTGACACTATTGTCGGAAAAGACCATAAGAGTGCAGTCCTAACACTGGTCGAAAGAATCAGTAAACTCATCATCCCGATAAAAATTAACAGTCGCAAAGCAAGTGATGTGCGAATCGCTTGTGATAACTGGTTTGCTTATTTACCGAGAAATATATTTAAATCCATTACGTTTGATTGTGGAAAAGAATTTTCTGATTGGCAAGCCATTTCAAATGTCAATGACATCAATATTTACTTTGCTGATCCCGGTTGTCCGTCACAGCGAGGTTTAAATGAACACTCTAATGGACTTCTTCGAAGAGATGGGTTATCTAAGGGGATGGATTTTACTGATATATCGCAGAAAACACTCAGCCAAACAGCCCATTTCCGCAATGAAATTCCACGAAAATCATTAGGTTATCGAACGCCAATTGAAGTTTTTATCGATTGTTGTAAGGAACTTGGATGGCTAGATGCTTTCTAATGCACACAATGTGTTTGTTAAGGCAGTGAATCCATTACGTACGGCACCTGATTGTTAGAGCTTGACTTGGTGCCTAGCCCGGCATGATGATTTGGGGATGCTTTTTGGGTCTCCTACCCAAATCCTTTCCCCAACTCGCTATCCGCGAGTATCATACCGGAGCATCCAAGTAAAGCTCTAACGATTTAATGCATCAATCTGACTCACTACACCTGCCACAAATTTAACTATGTGAAAAACTTAAAGTCAGTAGCTAATTTATACTTGAACTTTCGAACAAACATTTAAATTATCAATTAGACCAAAAGCCAACGTATTATGTGTTAGGTAAAAATTCTAGCTTAATTTGACAATCAAAAAAAGAAAACAACTAATATATATATCTTTGAAAAGCTTGATATAATAACGTTTTGAGAAATATTATTTATTAAAAAACTTGAGCATAAAACTTGAGTTACAAACGTAAACGTGTTACGATGGTCTCATCAAGATTAGAATGTTAATCTTAAATTAATAATAGATAGGAGATTTTAAATGTTTAAAAAGTTTGCAAAATCTTTTCTTTCAGCTGCAGCTGCTTTAACATTAGCCACTGGTAGTTTGCCAGTTACTTTAGCAGAGGAGGCACAGATTGATCTTTCAGTTGAACAAACATTAAGTATTATGACAATTGGAGAGTTAGCAACTTTGGACTCAGCTTTATATAATGATACGCCAAGTTCAGATATGATTGGCCAAATTTTCGAAGGTTTATATCGTGTTTCTACTGGTACTGAAGTCGAATTGGGTCAAGCTGAGAATGTTGAAGTTTCAGAAGATGGTTTAACCTATACTTTTACTTTGCGTGATGGCTTAGTTTGGAGTAATGGTGAACCCGTTACAGCAGAAGATTATGTGTTTACTTATCAACGTTTAGTGGATCCAAATGGACAAAATACGACTTCATCTGTTGAAATTTTCAAAAATGCGGCCAGCATCCGTAATGGTGAAATGGAATTAGATGAATTAGGTGTTAAAGCACTTGACGATAAAACATTAGAAATTACATTAGAATATCCAGCACCTTATTTACCAAAATTATTAACAGGTAGTCGTTTTATGCCGGTTTCTAAAAATATTGTTGAAGAAAAAGGGGATGCTTACGGTACTTCTGCTGAAAATATCGTAACGAATGGACCCTTTACTTTAACAGGTTGGACAGGTACTGAATTAGAGTGGACTTTAAATAAAAATGAAAATTACTGGGATGCTGAAAATGTTCATTTAACAGATGTATTAGTATCGGTTGTTAAAGAAACAGGTACTGGTGCAGACTTATATGACGCGGGTGAAATTGATTATGCTATTTTATCAGATGCCTTTGTTGGTCAATATGAAGGGGCAGAAGATTTTAATACAGTTCCTCGTGCAACATTAGGTTATATTATGTTTAACGATACCAAAGAACCTACCAATAATGCTGCCTTAAGACGTGCAGTTTCTCAAGCATTTGATAAAGAATTATATGCTGAGTCAGTGATTCAAGATGGTTCTACACCAGCGAATGGATTTGTTCCAACTGGTTTTGATGTGGATGAAGAAGGGGATGACTACCGTGAAGCGGCAGGCGATATCCTAACTTATAATGTTGAACAAGCTCAAAAAGATTGGGAACAAGCGAAAGAAGAATTAGGTGTCGAAGAGTTATCATTAGAGTTATTAGTATCTGATGTTGATTTATCAGGTCGTACAGCTGAATACTTACAAGCTCAAATCCAAGAAAACTTACCAGGATTGACGATTACTATTCGTTCCGTTCCTTTACAAAACCGTTTAGAAATTCAAAGAAGTTTAGACTATGATTTCTATTATGGTACATGGGCGCCTGATTACCAAGATGCTTTAAACTTTGTTGAACAATTAACGACTGATGGTGGGATTAACTTTGCTAAATATTCTAACGAAGAAGTAGATAAATTAGTCGATCAAACACGTCATGAGTTAGCGAATGATCCTGTGGCACGTCGTGAAGCTTTAATGCAAGCAGAAAAAATCTTTGTAGAAGAAGATGCTATCACTTCAGCATTATATCAAGTTTCTACGTCTTACTTATTAAGTCCAGATGTTAAAAACTTTGAAATTATGCCATTTGGACGTACGATTAATTTACGTACCACTTATCGCGCAGCTGAATAATTTTTAAGAGGCTGGGCATCACCTTTTAAAATTCTGTTCAGGCATATCTATTTAATTCAAACCGCAGTGGTTGAGTGGCCTCAATCTGCGTCTTAATGTAGCTGAAAATAAACTTGAAAAATCAATCAAGTGTGTGCTCGGTAATTAAAAGCGCAGTGATTGAGTGGCCTCGAACTTCGTCTTTATGAGATTGATCATAAATTTGAAAAATTCAGTCAAATTAGTGCTTATAAATTCAAAGCGCAGTGGTTGAGTGGCATCAAACTGCATCTTAAAGACTTGTTTGATACCTACTCAACTGTGCGGGGGTAGGCCGACGAAGCGAAAATCATTTGATTTTCTACTTCTGGTCCACTCCCTTTCTAAGCAAAAAAATAGTGAAGTATTGAGAGATATGTTAAGATTAAATCAAAATAATAAAAAGGAAGTGTCATTATGACGAAAGTTTTAACAGATGCACAATTTAACCAAGAAACTGCAGAAGGGTTAACATTGGTTGATTTCTGGGCTCCATGGTGTGGTCCATGTCGTATGCAATCACCAGTTATCGATGAATTATCTGAAGAATTAGCTGGACAAGTTGATTTTTACAAAATGAATGTTGATGAAGAGCAAGAAACAGCTCGTGAATTTGGCATCATGTCAATTCCAACTTTATTAGTTAAAAAAGATGGCGAAGTTGTTGAAAAATTAGTTGGTTTCCATGATAAAAATCGTTTAAACGAAATTTTATCTCGCCATATGTAATATAATAATTCAATAATCTATTTAAAAGCGGGTCAGAATGTTATTATTTTGACTCGTTTTTTTATTGTCATTTTAATGTACGTGAATCAATTATAAATACCAATTAAAACCAAAAATAATCGTAAAATTATAATCGTAGATGTCCTGATGACAATCATTTTTTGTATGGATTAATTTCATTAGGTCTAAAGACTGATTTTATCGTTTTACTCTGATTCTTATTTATATCGGCTATAAATTAAGGTATAATAAGATAAAGGGGAGGATTATGATATGAAGAAAAGGAATATTATTTTTTTTAGTTTATTTTCGTCCGTTTGTTTGTTAATGTTTTGGTTAACGCCAATTAAGGTTGCTTCAATTAATGACAATAATCCTCCAGTAAAAGATCAAGTTTCAAAAGAAAATCAAAATAAAAGCGAGGAAAAAGTTCAAACAATTAATTATGCACCTTTCTTATATTATGATAATTATGATTATATTGGTTCTGGTAATGAATTTGCTGGTTTTAAAGTGGTACTGCAATATCCTTTAAATGAAGAAGGGATTTATCAATTTAGACGTGATGGTGCCGGTACGTCTATCGCTTTTGTCTATCAATTAACTCCGGAGGGCATTATTGAATTGAGTTATTTTCCAGAAACCTATGATAATACAGATTTTAGAAACCATCCAGATACTTTAGATGATTCAACTTCATTAATTATGCCATTAGAGATGGGAGTTGGGGATACTTTTTTTAGTGGCTATCAAGAAGAACAGGAGTATGAAGTGATTAACATTTTAGATGATTTTACTGTCAATCAAGAGACTTATCATGATGTTTTAGTATTGTCATTAAAACAAGAAACGAATGATGTTACACAGCATTTTTATTATGCCCCTCAATATGGTCTAATATATGATGAATTTGCTTTCAATGATGAGTTTTCAATGTATGTTACCAGTCAATTGAAATCCGTTCAAAATAAAAAATACTATCCCAATGTCAAATTTAAACATTTTTTTAAGGAGTGATTTAGGTGAAAGATGTGACGAATAGTAGTCAACAACATGATAAAGATTCTCATAATAAATTTTTGTCGTTTATAAGTCGTATGGGCTTAAATTCTTTATATCTTGTATTGTTAATTTTAGCTTTTGTTTATTATTATATTGCTTTACCACCAATACATTATGCTGCTTTTGAATTTTGGTTTTTCCTAGGACTCATCATAGTGGGGATTATCATAATTGAAGTATTAAAAGATGGTTCTGATTTTGTTTTTAATCGTAGTCAAAATACCAGTACACAGTTAAAAAACATGTCGATTAAATATAAAGTTTTATTTGGTATTTTACCAGTGGCTCTGGTTATTTGGTTAGTAAGTTCAGCTATCTTTTCACCATTTTTTATGGCTTCCTCATATCGTGATATGTTACCAGTAGCACAGGCTGATTTTGAAACAGAATTCTCAGAAACCGATGTCAACCAGATACCATTAATTGACCGAGATACCGCAGTTAGATTAGGAAATCGTAAGCTTGGTGCCCTGACTAATTTAGTATCCCAGTTTGTTGCGAGTCCTGAATATGTGCAAATAAATATTAATAATTATCCTTATCGTGTGACCCCATTAGAGTATGCTGGTTTTTTTAAATGGTTAAATAATTTTTCTGAAGGAATTCCACATTATTTAAAGGTAGATAATGTTACTGGTGAAGTCACGGTTGAAACACCTGAAGCGCCGATTAAATATTCCTATGCCGATAAATTTTGGCGTAATATTAATCGTTATCTAAGATTCAAATATCCCTTTACTATATTTGGTAAACCAAGTTTTGAGATAGACGATGAGGGGACTCCTTACTATATTGCTTCAACATATGGTCGTAATTTCTTCTTATTTGAACCAGAAGTAACAGGGTTAGTGGTAGTGAATGCTTCAACTGGTGAATCCAAACATTACTCATTAGAAGAAATACCACAATGGGTTGATCGTGTTTACAGTGCCGATTTAATTTTACATCAATTGCAGATGCACGGAAAATATGTGAATGGTTTTTGGAATACTTTATTTTCCAATGAAGGTGTGACACAACCAACTGAAGGATATAACTATTTACCAATGGATGATGATTTATATCTTTATACAGGGATTACCTCGATTAATGCAGATGAATCAAACATTGGGTTTGTTTTAGTTAACTTAAGAACCAAAGAAGCCAAAATGTACCCAATCAGTGCTGCTGAAGAATTTTCTGCGATGAGTTCAGCTGAAGGAAGCGTGCAAGAAAAAGGTTATACAGCGACCTTCCCATTATTAATTAACTTAAGTGGTAAGCCTGTTTATATACTTTCATTAAAAGATTCTTCAGGGTTGATTAAAGCCTATGCTATCGTCGATGTGCAAAATTATCAAAAAGTATACGTCGAAAATAGTGTTGAAAAATTATTGTTAAGTTATGCAGCGGAAAATCCTGTTAACATTGAAGAACTAGAATCTGAAGAAGCGTTACTTGAAGTTGTAGGTGCCGTTGAACAGGTACAGGCTGTCGTTAAAAGTGGTAATACAGTTTATTATTTCATGATTGATGGCAAAGTATATCAAGCACCCATTCAGCTAAACGATTCCTTACCATTCTTAAATGATGGTACAGAAGTGAAAATGGGAGTCAGTGAATCAGGAGAAGTCCGTTCTATTGAATGGGATGATGCAAAAGAGAATGTAATAACCGAATAATGTAAAGGTGAAAGATAGGAATGACTGATAGTAAAATGCTTTCGTTTTACTAACGTTATTCCTATTTTTATTATGCATTTGATGTTGCGGTTGCTCTTCTAGAAGGGGACACTTTTGATGGAAAAAAACTTTAAGAGTACGTTTTATTAATGGCTGAAAATATTAGTCACAGTAAGATTCCATTAGAAAGGAGTTGAATGGCAAAAGGAGATAAATTAATTTGTAAGCGTCCCATAACAGAGTATCTATCAATAATCGGATAATACCCCTAAAATAGTGACAATCAAACTATTTTAGGGGTGTTATCTTGAAAATGAATATCAATCAATTAGGTCAAGTTTATCTAATCTCAGGAAAAACCGATATGCGCCAAGGAATTGATTCCCTTGCATCACTCGTGAGAGAAAAGTATCAATTGGATCCTTTTTCACAAAAACTTTTTCTATTCTGTGGGACAAAAAAAGATCGGTTTAAGATTCTCTATTGGGATGGTCAAGGGTTTTGGCTATTCTATAAGCGTTTCGAAAACGGCCGTTTAACTTGGCCTTCTCATAATGATGACATAATAAAATTAAATGAAACTCAAGTGAACTGGTTACTTCAAGGGTTCTCGATCGAACCCAAAATTAAGGTGGCCAATCAGCGAACTTTCTATTGATAGTCGCTCTCTCCTGTTTTATACTATACCTATACTAATGAACGGAGTAAGGCATATGAACAGTTTAGAAAAACAATTAGAATCACAATTCAATTTAATCGAAACACTTAATAATGAAATTGCTTTACTTCGTGAACAAAATGCTTATTTATTAAAACTGCTCTATGGGAAAAAATCCGAGAAGATTATCGTTCCTGATGGTCAACTCTCTCTCTTCGAAGATGAAAATGAACCGGCAAAACAAATGCCGGACTCTCCCAGGCGAGATTGAAACGATACAGTATACACGAAAGAAATCGTCCGGAAAACGCCAACTCACACTCGATCAATTTCCTGCTGAAGAAAAACACTATGCTCTTGAAGGAGAAGCTTGCCACTGCCCAGATTGTCAACATCATTTAAAAGAAATCGGTTCGCACTGTTATCGTCAGGAATTAGTCTTTATCCCTGCACAAATAAAACGGGTGGATCATATTCAACATGCCTATAAATGCGAGCATTGTAGTCAATTGAAGGATCAAGATGTCATTATTAAATCCACGGTACCGAAGGCTCCCTTGAACCATAGTTTAGGCTCCGCTTCGATTATTGCGCATTCCATTCATCTAAAATACAATTTAAAAGTCCCTAATTATCGACAAGAAACAGATTGGGTGAAGTTATCCCTTCCCATCACCCGAAAAGAATTGACTCACTGGCAGATGAAAGTGAGTGAACAATATTTTCTACCCCTTTATCGGCGGTTGACACAAGAGCTGTTATCGCAAACGCATCTACATGCGGATGAAACACCGTATCGAGTCTTAGAGAGTAAAACGAATCAAACTTATTATTGGGTCATTGCTTCTGGTAAAGACGCAGAAAGAGGCATCACACTCTACCATCACGATGCTAAGCGGAGTGGACAGGTGATAAAAGAACTCTTAGGCGACTACTCGGGGTATGTTCATTGTGATATGCATGCGGCTTATCGTCAACTCGAGAATGCGAAATTAGTCGGTTGTTGGGCCCATGTGCGACGAAAATTCTACGAAGCGACACCCAAGCAGTCGAAAGAGAGTTTGGGAGCAGTTGGTTTAGACTATTGTAATCAGCTATTCCGCTTAGAAGAAGCATGGGCAGAACTCACACCAGAAGAAAGACTTGTCAAACGACAGTCAGAGTTACGCCCTGTTATGGAAGCCTTCTTCGATTGGTGTCGCACCCAAGAAGTATTGCCAGGGTTCAAGCTCGGTAAAGCCATCCAATATGCATTAAATTATGAAAATACTTTTAAAACCGTATTGGAAGATGGTCATTTAGTCTTATCGAATAATTTAGCGGAGCGAGCGATAAAGAACTTGGTGATTGGTCGAAAGAACTGGTTGTTCTCCAAGAGTTTTGAAGGGGCTCAAACGAACGCTGTCATTCTAACAATAATTGAAACAGCGAAACGACATGGGCTTGATTCAGAAAAATATATCAATTATTTACTGACCCACTTACCGAATGAACCGATTTTTGAAAAAAATGAGGTCTTAGAGGCTTATTTGCCATGGAGTGAATTAGTCCAACGACATTGCCAGTTAAGTGTCCAATAAAAAAGTAAATCCACTTCCATCTTTGATTAAAAAATTTGGAAGTGGATTTTTTAAGTATCAAGATACTCTGATATAGGACGCTTACATTAATTTTAGATAGCTGGTATTGTTATTCTAATACGATGCTTCCACTATTATTTTGATTATCGGTTAAATCTGCTCATGATTTTTTAAGTAATCTATCTTTTAAAAAAGTCATTTCACATAGATTCACTATTCAAAATGAGTGGAAATATTAATAAACGAAATAAAGTTTATTTGGAGGAACATTTATTAACATAATTGATGAATGTTTTTTAAAAAGAGTTCATTTAAAAGAAAATGTGCTATAATGAAAATATTATTTACAAAGGGGGGAGAAAATGGATACAGTAGTCTTAACAATAGCTGGTTCGGATACTTGGGGTGGTGGCGGTATTACTACAGATATCAAGACCATTGAACAAGCAGGAAGTTTTGCGGTTAATGTGATTACTTGTATCGCAGTTGAGAGTAGTGATAGTTCTTTTGAAATTGTTTCTTTGCCTGCTAGTTTAATTAAGCAACAGCTTCAAACGATTGCGAACACTTATCAATTATCAGCCATTAAGATTGGTTTATTAAACGATGCCATTACGATTGCGATAGTCAAAGAATTTATTGAAACGCAAAATTGTCCGATTGTAATTGATCCTGTAATGGCTTTTAAGGAGTCATCGAAGGAAATCAAGCAAATTAGATTAGAAATGATTGACTTAATGAAATCAGCGACCGTCATTACACCTAATTTAACGGAAGCAAAGATTATTTGTGAAAGTGGTGACATTGAGAATCAATTGATGCTGGCAGATGAAGCTAAGAATATCTACTCAATTGTGAAAACTCCAGTATTGATTACCGGTGGTGCGCGCTTTCCAGGTGAAAAAGCAGTGGATGTTTTATTTGATGGCAAAAAGATACACTTTTTTGAATTACCTAAATTAGATACCTTAAATATACATGGAGCCGGTTGTGCATTATCTTCAATGATTGCAGCTCAATTAGCAAATAATGAAACACTCGAGCAAGCAATCAAAAATGCTAAACACTTTGTATATCAAGGGATCAATCAAGGTTTGTCTTTACCATCCGGTGATGGGGGAAATATTTGGAATAGAATAGGGGATAAAAATGAGAAATAAATTTGATGTTCGTACATTAACATATTTAGCAGTCATTACAGCAGTAACTTTAGTTTTGTCATTATTAATTATTATACCAGTTCCTGCTACTAATGGATTTGTTACAATATTAGATGCCGGAATTTATTGTGCAGGTTTAGCCTTCGGTTCATTAGGTGGGGGAGTCGTTGGGGGACTCACTGGCTTATTAATCGATATAATTTCAGGATATACTATTTGGGCACCATTCTCACTTGTCATTCATGGATTACAAGGATTGGTTTATGGCTTGATTATTGAAAAATATGGAAACGACAATAAAAGCATGTTGTTTGCTTTAGCAATCGCTGGCTTGATTATGGTTGGCGGCTATGCGATGGCCAATGAATTCTTATATGGTGGCGGTGTAGGATGGGTTTCAATCCCAAGTAACATTGTACAAGTTGGTTTTGGTAGCGTCGTTGTGATGCTTGTAAAAAATAAATTTTTATCGATATTAAAAGTATACTCTCATTAGGAAGAAGGAGCAGAATTGAACTTAGAACAATTACAAGAAAACTTAAATGAAATTATGGACAATATTATTGAAAAGGCAAATTTAAAAGAAAATGATGTCTTTGTTTTAGGATGTTCAACAAGTGAAGTGATGGGGCATCAAATTGGTAAACATTCTAGTTTAGAAATTGGTGAGTTGATCGTTCAAACACTTTTAAATAAGTTAAATCCATTAAACGTTCATTTAGCGGTTCAAGGCTGCGAACATTTAAATCGCTCATTAGTTATTGAGTCAGTGGTAGCTGAACGGAAAGGCTATGAAGAAGTATGGGTAAGACCAAGTCTTCATGCCGGAGGGGCTGCTTCGGTATCAGCTTTTAAATTATTTAAAAATCCGATTGAAGTGATGGCAGTACAAGCAAAAGCCGGCGTTGATATTGGCGATACTTTTATTGGGATGCATGTTAAATCCGTTCAAGTACCGATTAGACCGACAATTAAAACTTTAGGACATGCTCATGTAACGGCAGTCACTTCACGTCCACGATATGTTGGCGGTCCTAGAGCCATTTATGAGGGAATAGAAATAAAATGAGCGAAAGTAAAAACCTTCTGACGATTGATCAGAAGGTCTTTATATTTAGAAGAAACTATTTAAACTGTAAATAAATGATATAATTAGCGAAACTAACATCGTTAATACCATTGCGATTGAAATAAAGCGGACAATTCGATCCATTTTCGATAATTTTTTCTTATTTTTATTTGATTGAAACATAATATGATCTCCTTTATTAATGACAGTACTATTATATTATAAACGATTAAAAATATAAACCAACTAAAGTTGGATATTTTGCATTAAGCTTTAATATTTACTGAAAATTTGGTAAAATAAATGAGAAATAATAACTAGGAGGCAATTACATGTCAAAACAACAAATTGGTGTCGTAGGTATGGCCGTAATGGGACGTAACATCGCATTAAATATTGAAAGCAGAGGGTATTCAGTAGCCCTATTCAACCGTACGGGTTCAAAAACAACCGCAGTCATTGAAGAAAATCCTGAGAAAAATTTGAAAGCAACTTATTCGGTTGAAGAATTTGTTGATTCATTAGAAAAGCCTCGTAAAATTTTATTAATGGTTCAAGCCGGTAAAGGGACAGACGCAACTATTGAATCATTATTACCTCATTTAGACAAAGGGGATATTTTGATTGACGGAGGAAATACTTTCTATAAAGATACGATTCGTCGTAGTGAGTATTTAGCGAACTCTGGCATTAACTTTATTGGTACTGGAGTTTCTGGTGGTGAAGAAGGGGCATTAAAAGGGCCTTCAATTATGCCAGGTGGTCAAAAAGAAGCTTATGAATTAGTAGCGCCAATCCTAGAACAAATTTCAGCTAAAGCTGAAGAAGATGGCAAACCATGTGTGACTTACATTGGTCCAAATGGTGCGGGACATTATGTTAAAATGGTGCATAATGGTATCGAATATGGTGACATGCAATTAATTGCGGAATCATTTGATATTTTACACCGTGGTTTAGGCTTATCAGTTGCTGAAATAGGAGATATCTTTACAGAGTGGAATGAAGGTGAGTTGGATAGTTTCTTAATGGAAATTTCATCTCAAATCTTAAAAACCAATGATCCTGAAACAGGTAAACCAATGGTTTCTGTCATTATGGACCGTGCGGGTAATAAAGGAACTGGTAAATGGACTTCACAAAGTGCTTTAGATTTAGGTGAGCCTTTATCATTAATTACAGAATCAGTGTTTGCACGCTTTATTTCAAGTCAAAAAGACCAACGTGTGCATGCAAGTACGATTATTCCAAATGTCGATGCTAAATTGGAATTAGATGAAACAGCTCGTAAAGAATTAATTGAATCCATTCGTCAAGCATTGTATTTTAGTAAAATTATGAGCTATGCTCAAGGGTTTGCTCAAATGCGTGAAGCAAGTGAAACCTATGACTGGAATTTACCTTATGGCGAAATCGCAAGTATTTTCCGTGCAGGTTGTATTATTCGTGCAAAATTCTTACAAAAAATTACCGATGCTTACGAGAATAATTCTGAATTACCAAACTTAATGTTAGACGACTATTTCTTAGAGATTGTCTCTAAAAATCATGAAGCGGTTCGTCATGTGGTATCAGTGGCGATTGCAGCTGGAATTCCAGTTCCAACCTTCTCTGCAGCGATTGCTTATTATGATTCATATCGCTCAGCAGTGTTACCGGCTAACTTAATCCAAGCACAACGTGATTACTTTGGGGCTCACACTTATAACCGTGTTGATAAACCAGGTACTTTCCATTTCCACTGGAATGAAGTGCGCGAAGAAAAATTAGAAGATTAATTATTTTTAACTCTTGGGAGTCCAAATTAGATAATTTGGACTCCTTTATTAGTATTATGCGCTTAATTATTAGAAAATCTTAGGTTTTCAGTAATAAATGGTGGAATTTTGCTACAAATTTGTGTAATATAAAGACGAAGAGATTAAAAATTGATAAGGAGGACATAGTATGTCTGAAGATAAAAAACAACGTGTTTTAATTATTGAAGATGAAAAGAATCTTGCACGCTTTGTTGACTTAGAATTACAACATGAAGGCTACGAGACCAAAATTTGTAATGATGGTCGCAGTGGATTAGAAGCAGCCTTAGAAGAAGATTGGGATGTTATATTATTAGACTTAATGTTACCAGAATTAAACGGCCTTGAAGTATGTCGTCGTATTCGACCAGTAAAAGATACGCCAATTATTATTATGACTGCCCGTGATTCTGTTATGGACCGTGTATCTGGTTTAGATCAAGGGGCGGATGATTATATCGTAAAACCATTTGCGATTGAAGAACTATTGGCTCGTTTACGTGCATTATTCCGTCGAATTGAATCAGAAGAGGAACAACGTTCACCTCAACAACCGACGGTTACCTATCGTGATTTAGTCATCGAAAAAGCTAATCGGATTGTGCGTCGTGGTGATGAAGTAATTGATCTGACTAAACGTGAATATGAATTATTATTATTCTTAATGGAAAACTTGAATATGGTAATGTCACGTGAAGTTTTATTAGATGAAGTTTGGGAATATAAATCAGAAGTGGAAACCAATGTGGTGGATGTTTATATCCGTTACTTACGTAATAAAATTGACTTACCAAATAAGGAAAGTTATATTCAAACAGTTCGTGGTACTGGTTATGTTATGAGAACGTAAAGATGAATATTAGAAAATGGTTTAAAAGAGAACAACCCATTTCCCTAAAATGGAAATGGGGCGTTTTATTATTTTTAGGTTTCTTTGTTGTCGCGTTAACGACCTTAAATTTTAATTATTATTATTATCATCAAGAACAACGCTCAGCGATCAAAGCCGTTTATCAAGAAAATTTTGACCGCATGACTGAATATATTCAAGCCTTTGATCACCTATATCAAAGACCATCCAGTACTGATTTAGATAATAAACCACTTAATAACAATCAACAATCACAAAACATCTCGAAAGAATTGTACCAGTATATTAGCACCGGTTTAAATGATGATTTAACAATACGCTTATTTAATGAGCGCAATCAATTAATCTTCAGCAATAGACATTTGGATGTCCCAACGGTAGAGAGTAACAAACAATTAGTGGAAACTCAAATCAAAGATGTCCTCAGTTATGTTGGTCGTACTACAATCCGTTCGACCCAAACAGGAGAAAATTTAGGTGTCCTAGAATATATTGTGCAACCACGAGCCTTAATTGAACTGGAAAAGAATCAAAGACATATCTTTTTTATTTCAATACTCGTGCTGTTATTGGTAGCAGCTTTAGTTGCCTTTGTATTATCGCGTCTATTTTTACGACCGCTAAATTATTTAAATAATGCTTTAGATTTGGTAGAAGAAGAAAATTTATCTGAAATGCGCATGCGACGCCCACGTTCGACGGATGAATGGAGTGATTTGACTTTACATATTAATCGTATGCTAGATAAAATCGATTTGTATGTCAGAAATCAAAAACAATTCGTAGAAGATGTTTCTCACGAGTTAAGAACACCGGTCGCAATAGTGGAAGGCCATTTAAAATTATTAAATCGATGGGGCAAGGATGATCCAGAAATATTAGAAGAGTCGATTTCTGCTTCTTTACAAGAAATATCAAGGATGAAGGGCCTTGTGCAAGAAATGCTTGATTTGATGAGGGCCGATCACGCAGAAATGGATTATAAAGACGAAATTACGGAGGTCTATTCGACCATCAGACAGATTCACAGCAATTTTGTGATGCTTTACCCAGAATTTAATTTTTACTTAGATAGTGAAAAGAATCCTGATGATTTGTATATTAAAATGTTTCGTAATCACTTTGAGCAACTGCTCATTATTTTGATTGATAATGCTGTCAAATATAGTCAAGACCGTAAAGAAATCCATCTTTCAGTCAGTACTAGTCTTTCCGAAATTGAAATTGCCGTTCAAGATTTTGGGGAAGGAATGTCTGAAGAAGACAAAGAGCGCGTTTTTAGCCGATTTTACCGTGTTGATAAAGCACGATCGCGTGATAAAGGTGGTAATGGACTCGGCTTAAGTATTGCTCAACAATTAGTAAAAAGCTACAAGGGCTCAATTAAAGTCGAAAGTGCACTAGGTCATGGCTCTATTTTTTATGTCACATTTCCAATCTTAACCGACCAACGTCAAATTTATAAGAGTAAACAAAAAGCAATTCGAAAAACATTATAGTATCTTGTGAACAATAACTTTCTGTTAAAATATAAGTGGAAGTGATTTCATTTATTTTATTTATCAAAAGTTATTGTTCAATTATTTATTTAGGTTATAATTGATTTGAAATTGCTTTTTAAAAAGGGGTAAGAACATGATTGAATTTCGAAAAGTAACAAAAACTGAAAAAGAAACGCTACTTTTGGATAGCGCTAGTTTTTCCATTAAATCCCCTGGTAAAATATATACAATTTATTATGACGATGAAGCTCAAAAAGATAACTTATTGGGAATCTTATTTGGGTTAGACAGTGATTTTGAAGGGGATTATTTACTTTTCGATCAAAATGTTCATGATTTTTCTGAAGAAGATTGGCACCGTGTCAGGAATCAGGAGATGCAAATTGTTTACCAGAAACAGAAATTAAATGATTTAATGACAGTGTGGGATAACTTGGCAAAATTAGGTTTTTTTCCTGAAGAAGAGATTAATGAACAACTTGTTACCTTATCTTTAGAAGATGTAAAACATAAAAGGGTTTCGGAGCTAAGTACCTCTGAAAGAATGAAACTAGCCATTGCTCGATCACTGTTACTTAAACCCAAAATCTTATTATTAGATGAACCGACTAATGGCTTAGAGTTGAATAACATTCAATATTTAATGCAATATATTCATCATTTAAAGGCAAAAGGGTTAACGATTATTATCTTAAGTAATAATATGTCCATTATTGAAAATTCGGATGATATATTTCAGTTTAAAAACCAGAAAATCGTTAAAATTAAATCTAGTGATGAGGCGACACAACCTATTGCTGAAACGTGTAAAAAAGCAAACATTGTCAAGAAAACACCTTATTTACAAGCATGTTCACTGTTAGAAGCCAAGAAACTTGAAAATATTTTAATGTTAATTCCAGTAGCAGTGGTGTTTTCGCTATTATTTATGCTGTTTAGTTTTCAATTTAGTCGCATAACCAATCGTTTTGAACGCCTTTTTACAACGGTAACTGAAAATACGATTGTAATTGATACGGGGGAATTAATTCCCAATGCTCAAAGGGTGTTGCTTGGTAAAGGAACAACGTCAAAACTTTCGGATGGATCTAAACTATACTTTTCTGACGAAGATATTGATATTGTAAAAAATATCAAAGGAGTCAAATCAGTCGATAATACTGATAAGAATTTATTTTTAGAAAAAGATCGTGATGGTTATGGATTAAATTTAATCTATAATCAAGATCAATTATCCGACCAAATAAAAGATCAATTTAAATATAAAAAGGGCGAATTTTATATTGGTTTTGGCTTTAAAATGCTCACGATACCCAAACAATCCAGTAGCAGCTTTAATCCCGAAAAGTTAACCATTATTGAAGGGGAATACCCAGATGATGATTCTAACCAAATTTTAGTACCAGATATATTTATCCAATCTTATTTCCAACATCAAGATTATAATAAAGTGGTGGGAGAAACCGTCTCTTTTGAGACCGTTGCAGTAGATAATCAATTGGATGTCAAAAAGAGTGATTACATTATTTCTGGTGTTTATCATTTAGATACTGCTAATACAAGTGACCTGTACTTTCCTATCTATGTTCCTTGGAGTCATTTTCTTATTAATATTGAAAGAGATAATCTGATGGATTATTATAATTCGTTAAAGATGATGTATAATTCGAGTGGATTGGTGAAGGGAAATAGTACTGTTGAAATGTTCAATTCATTTGAGGAATTTGAAAAAGCTTATGGATCAGGTTATGCCACCATGATTATTGAGTTAGAATCTGATGCTGATCAGCAAGTAATTACGGAAGAATTAGAAAGATTATTTCCTCAATACGTTCAATTAAGTCAATATAGTTTTAAAAACGGAACAATCGCTGAAGATTATCAAAGGGAGAAAATTATATTAATTGGTATTTCTAGCTTAGTATCTTTAATATTAGGTTTATTATTAAGTCTGTTTAATCGTCAATGTTTTAAGAAACATACCGACCAATTGGCGATACAATTTAGTTTAGGTTATTCACGTGGTGAAGTTCAACGGATACTCATCTACGAACACTTAATTTTGTTTTACATTGGTTTTGTAGTAGCGTATATCTTATCAAGCGTCATCTATTTAATTCACTTTAAAAATACATTATATTTAAATGGCATCAATCAATTATTTAATCCCGTTGTGATTGCGACATTATTTTATTTAGTCAACATATGTTTACTGGTTGCGCTAATATGGAATGTTACCAGAGTGAAAGAAAAACAATTGTATAACTCTTTATTAGGAAAATAAAATGCAAAAGCTTTCCATGAATAAATTGAGAGTTTTTTCAAGAGGTGAATTGTATTTTGAAAGGATTAGCCCTTAATTATTTAATTTGTGACTCCATCAGGGAAGACAAGCAATGGTTTTGTATTTTAACTGAACCTTGTTGATATCATCATCGCAATCATTTATACTGACAAATTTGAAGAAAAGTTTAATTAAAATTGTATTGTAGAGAGAGAAGATAATTTAAATAATGGCGGATGTTTTATGAAGAATTTAAGTAGGAAAATGTTTCTACTGGGAATAGCAAATTTTGTTGATTTATTACTTACTGCCAATAGACATCTTTGAAACTTACACTAATCTAAGACCAACTGGACTGGTTTCTATCTTTATCTGCCCAATGATTGGCCTGGTAGGTTTAATATTGGGGATTAAAGAAAATGACGGGTTATTTATAGTGTTAAATCTACTTTTAATTTTAATACTGCCGCTCATCATATTTGTAGGGCAGATGCTAGGTCCAATGTAATCAGTATTAGAGGGTAATAATGGTTCTTTTTAAATGGTGTAGGTCACGGAGTTGGCTCTTTGTCAATTGGTGTGGATCACAGAATTTTTGGGGAGTGGGCAAGAAGTAGAAAATTAAATAATTTTCGCTTCGTCTGCCCACCCCCGCACAGTTGGGAGTAGACCAGAAGTAGAAAATTGAACAATTTTCGCTTCGTCGGCCTACCCCCGCACAGTTGGGAGTGGACCAGAAGTAGAAATTGAATAATTTTCGCTTCGTCTGTCCACCCCCGCACAGTTGAGTAGGCCTCAAACAAGTCGCAAGACGCAGGTTGAGACCACTCAACCACTGCGCTTTTAAGTATCGAGCAATGACTTGACTGGATTTTTCAAGATTATGTTCAATCTCGTTAAGACGCAGTTTGAGACCACTCAACCACTGCGCTTTGAATTAAATAGATATGGCTGAACAGAATTTAAAAAGTTTTTGTCCAGCCTCTATTTTTTATCTAATCAGCATTTGTAATACCAATATTTTGCTAAACATATAGGCTCTACAACTTTTTGTGTGGACTCATAATAAATAGGCTATAAATATTTAGTGGAAAAAGAACGACAGAAGTTAAATAGGTTTAAATGATAAACGGTGATGAGTGGTCTCAATCTGTGTCCTAATTCCTAGGTTAAGAGATACTCATGGGCTTGTGTCTGGAGTGACGAAGCCAAAAATAATCGAATTGTTACTTCTTAGGCAATCCAAAAATATTTCTTTCTTAATTTTACTAATAGATATGTTATAATATGGCTTATATGAGGAGGTGCATGATGGACGAAGTATTAATTGTTGGGACAATAGACGCTATTTATTTTGAAAACCCAAGTAATTTATATAAAGTGGTTCGTATTAACGTAGACGATGAATTGTCAAATGCTTTGACAGCAGAAGAATTAGTTATTACCGGTCAATTTGCGACACTACATTATGATACGAATTATGAGTTCTATGGCCATTTTACAAACCATCCAAAGTACGGTGAACAATTCGCTGTGACGCGTTATCAACAATTAGCCCCTACCTCAGAGCAAGGTTTAATTGATTATTTATCTAGTGAACGGTTCCCTGGTATTGGGATTAAGCTGGCTAAAAATATCGTGGATGCATTAGGTATGGATGCCATTGATATTATTGTTGCGGATCCTAATGCTTTGAAAAAGGTCAAAGGTTTAAACCAAAAAGTTCAAGTTTCTTTAAGAGAAAACTTACTCAAACACCAAGGCACTGAGCGCGTGTTTATGCAATTATTTGAGTGGGGCTTTAGTCCTAAATTAGCAGATAAGATTTATCAAAAATATAAAAGTTCAGCGATTGAAAAGATTAAGGAAAATCCCTATGAGCTGGTTGAATCCATTGAGGGGATTGGCTTTAATAAAGCCGATAATTTGGCTGAAAAATTAGGATTTGAAGCGGATTCTGTGGATCGCATCATCGCCGGCATTTATACGGTCGTTAATGAACACTGTAATAATAATGGCGATACCTATGTTGAGCGCGAGGCTTGTTTAATGAAGAGTCGGGAAATGTTAGAAAGTGCTCGTCCTTTTTTATTAGATGACAGTTTAATGAATTTAGCCTTAGACAAAGCGATTTTAGAAAAACGCTTAATGAATTTAGCTGAAGGCATTATGATACCCAGTTTATATTACGCTGAGGTTGGCATTGTGTCTAAATTATCAAATCATTTACAATATTCAATGACTGATTATTTTGATGAAGCGGATATTGATTCAGCATTAGCGGAAGTGATGGAGTTAAATGCCATTCAATACGATGAACAACAACAAAGGGCGTTAAAATTGGCGATTAATTCACCAATGTCTATTATTACCGGTGGTCCTGGAACAGGGAAAACAACGCTTGTTAAAGGATTGATTCATCTTCATGCTACCTTACATGAGTATTCATTAGAAGATTTGAAACATAAACCAGATTTTGCCCCGATATTATTAGCGGCACCTACGGGAAGAGCTTCAAAAAGAATGAATGAGATGACAGATTTACCTGCGATGACCATTCATCGTATGTTGGGATTCAATCGCGATTCTGATTATGAAGACTTTTCAGCCCAAGAAGAGTTAGAAGGCAATCTTTTGATAGTAGACGAGATGTCGATGGTCGATACTTGGTTAATGAATTGGTTACTGCAAGCAGTACCATATAATATGCAAGTAGTCTTCGTAGGAGATAAAGACCAACTGCCATCAGTAGGTCCAGGGAAAGTTTTTAATGACTTAATAGACTCTAAATGTTTACCTACGATTCAACTCAATACCATTTATCGGCAAAACGAGGGCAGTACAATTGTTGAATTAGCCCATAGTATTAAGAATGGTGCTTTACCGGATAACTTTTTAGAAAAGCAAAATGATCGTTCTTTTATTCGTTGTCAACCCGACCAAGTAGCACAAGTCGTGCAAACAATTGTTGCGAAAGCCCAAAATAAACATTTTGATGGCACTAATATGCAAGTGCTGGCCCCGATGTATAAAGGAGCAGCCGGTATTAATGAATTAAATACTCAATTACAAGCCATTATGAATCCGGCTAAAAAAGGTAAAAGAGAAATTCAATATTTCGATACGGTGTTTAGAGTAGGCGATAAGGTCTTACAATTAGTTAATAATGCTGAAGCCGATGTGTATAATGGTGATATTGGTAAAATAACAGCTATCATGACCGGGGCAGAAACAGATTCAAATGTAGAAGAGATCATTGTTTCCTTTGATGAACGTGAATTAACTTATAAGCGTAGTGATTTAGATCAATTAACTTTAGCTTACTGTTGTTCAATTCACAAATCACAAGGGAGTGAATATCCCTTAGTTATTCTCCCATTGGTTGATATGTATTCAAGGATGTTGAGAAGGGACCTTCTTTATACAGCTATCACTCGGGCGAAGACCAGTTTAGTAATGGTCGGCAATCCTAATAGTTTTTATAAAGCGACTACTGCTAATATCATTCCGAGACAAACATTTTTAAATGACTTATTAAAAATAAAATTTGCCAATGAAACGGTAGCGTATGAAGATGAAGAAGGGAATTTATTAACCATTCCATCTGAAACAGCTACACCTAATGGTCAACATAATGAAAATACAGTAGATACGCTTGAACAATTAACTTTAACACCTCCAACAATTGATGATACAAAGCTTAAATCAGAAGAGCATGCGCATTCAGATTCGCTAGAAGCCAAACATCATCAAGGTTTAACAACTGATGAGGACAATTCCCAAAAAGCGTTAGTTTCTGATGAAGAGCCAAGGCTTAATTTAAATGAATTAACGGAAGAAACGATTTGGTTAATTGACCCAATGATTGGTATGGAGAACCTCTCGCCTTATGATTTTATGAAAACAAATTAAAAAAAGAAACTTGTTTCAAACTAGCGTGACTCAATTAGCAACAGAAGGTGCTGAAAAGGTCATAAAGCCAGGAGAAGCAAGTTTCATTTTTCTATTAAAGGTAAAATGGATATTCAGTTAAAGTCAAGGTCAAATGTGCTTGATCTTTATTAAGCAGTTCACCATCGACTTGACTAAGAATCGGTTCTTCAATTTGAATCGTTACTTTTTCACCTTTTGTGTAAAAATAGTGTTCAGCGGCCGGTGTGGTTTTGCTGACTAATATTTGCCACATTAATTTGATTAAGTTAATGGGCTTAACATTTTTAATAGCAACAACATTGATAATCTTTTCATCGGCTTTGATATCATTGGATAGCTGAATACCACCACCTAAATAGGGTGAATTCATTAACGAAATTAACTGACAGTTCTCAAACTCTATTGTTTGATTATCAACTGTTAAGTGCACATCAAAATGGTCTAATTTTCTAACAGCTTTAAAGACATTAACCAAGTAGGAAAATTTTCCGTTAAGAAATTGATGGAAAAATGCATCTTGAGGCGTTGTATTGACTTCATAAATAACTTTACCATCAAGACCAAAACCTAAACTATTTAATACAATATCCGTATTTTTTGTGAGATGATTATACGATTCAAATATTGTGACTGTCGTGATTTGTCTATGAAACAAGTACTTTTGTAATGTAGATTCTACCGAAGCATTTGGCGACCACGTTCGTTTAAAATCATTGCCAGTACCGGCGGCTAAATAGATGATGGGGATGGTTTGCTTAGCTTTTTTTAAAGTGGCTACAACTTCATGTAGGGTCCCATCACCACCTACTACAATAATCGTATCAATTGTTCGTTGTTCAGCTTTAGCTAAAATTTGTTGGGTTAATTCAATTGAATGTCCTTTATATTCTGTCGTTAGTGTAATGAAAGGAGCACGAAATTTTCTTAAGTAGTCTTGAGCTTGATTTAATACGTCGGCACCATTGCCGGATCCAGCTTGAATATTGGCGATAATATATAGATGATTCATCTGATTCCCTCTCAACTTTCTTCAGTTTCCTAATTTAAAGTATACAAGATTATGGTTAATATGCAAGAAAACCATCATAAATCAAGCGATAAACTAAAGAACTTAAACCATCATTATATGAGCTACGAGCGTGATGCTAGCTCTAATTAAAGTTTATGAAGTAGGCTAAACTATTGAACTTAAGCTGTCATTATAAGAGCCGCGAAAATTTTACCAGTAGTCATTTTTTAAGAGTATTTGAGAAAAGGAGGTTGATGAGGCATGATCCAATTATTTTATCAGTAGAAATTTTTAAGAGTATTTGAGATTTATTAGTGGCAGGCAGTGATGAGGGAGGCGAGAAGGGATAGTGGTTAAAGGTTTATCTCAACATTTCTCCTATCTCTAATAGTGTGAAGTCATTGCATTTATGTTATAATAACCTAGATTGAAATTTGAAAAAATTGGAGGTGATATCATGTATTTAGCACGTGTTGAAATGACTGGGTTTAAATCATTTGCCGATAAAACAGTCATTGAATTTGACAAAGGATTAACTGCTGTTGTGGGGCCTAATGGGAGTGGTAAAAGTAATCTTTCTGAAGCCATTCGTTGGGTTTTAGGAGAGCAATCTGCTAAGAGTTTGCGTGGTTCTAAAATGGAAGACGTCATTTTTAACGGAACCCAAGATCGTAAGGCTGTTAACCTAGCTAAAGTTACCTTAGTGCTGAATAATGAGGATCGCTATCTAGATTATGATTTTAGTGAGATTAGTATTACCAGAAGTTATAATCGTAATGGTGAAAGTAATTATTATATTAATAATGAGTCCGTACGACTAAAAGATATTGTCGACTTACTTTTAGACTCTGGATTAGGAAAAAATAGTTTTGCGATGATTTCTCAAGGAAAAGTCGAAAGTATTTTTCTAAATAAACCAGAAGAGCGACGAGCTATCTTTGAGGAAGCCGCTGGCGTGCAAAAGTATCAGTTTCGTAAAGCCGAAGCGGAACGTAAATTGATTAAATCTGAGGATCATTTAAGCCGTGTTAAAGATATTATTCATGAATTAGAAGGCCAAATTAAGCCCCTAAAAAAACAGCGCGAAACTGCTTTGAAATATCAAACGTACCAAGAAGAACTGTCTAGTTTAGAAATATCATTGTATACCCATCAAATTGAACAAAATCGAATAAAATGGGATGAAGCTCAAGAGAAGTTATCCAATGTCGACCAAGCTATTCAATTGGATGAGGAAGAATTGACCAATTTATCGGAAACGATCATTGAACAACAACAAATGTTGGACGATTTATTAATCTCAATTGACCGTGAAAATGAAACTCATCAAGAACTCGTTCGAAAGGTTGAACAAGCCAAAGCAAAATATCAGATGCTCCAACAGGAACTGCAATTCAATCAGGCCAATACAGATGAAAAAACTTTACAATTTGAAAATCAATTGGTTCAAAAAGAACGTATTCAAGAGGACTTAGCAAAACAAAGTACGTCTAAAGTGACGCTTGAAACCGAAATTGAACAATTAACAGATAAAATTAGTCAGCTTGAATCAGATAGAAAAATGGCAGCTGGTTTATCGGATGATCAGGTTGAAACACTAAGAGGTGAAATGATTCAATTTTATCAATCTGAAGCAAGTGCCAAAAATGAAGTGAACCTATTAGAACAACAAATTGAACAACAAACGATGCGTTTGAAACGTGCCAAAAATAAACACCAAATGTTAAAAGAAACATTAGCCTCCAGTGAAACGGAATTAAAAGAATTAGAAACATCACTCGAATTAAAAGAGGCAACCCAAAAAACGCAAAATGAACATCATCAATCACTGCAACAAGAATGGCAAGCCCTACAACAGAAACGCAATCAAATTCAAAAAGAATTATTTGCAATCGAACGGCAAGTCAATACCTTGAATGTACGTGTTAACTCATTAAAACAAATGCAAGAGCAATATGATGGCTATTATGGTGGCGTTAAATTTGTGATGCAACATGCTAAAGATATTGGTGGTATCGATGGCACGGTGGCCGAGTTAATCCATGTTAAGCCAGAATATCAATTAGCCATTGATACAGCCTTAGGAGGTTCATTACAACACATTGTGGTTGAAGATGATCAATCTGCACGTAAGGCAATTGCTTATTTGAAAAACCATCGTGCTGGGCGAGCTACCTTCTTACCAAGACCAAATATTAAGGGCCGTTCCGTTCAGGATTATCATTTGCAAACGGCACAAAACCATGCGGGTTATATTGGGATTGGTCATCAATTGGTAGCATTTGATGAGATTAATCAAGCCATCATAGAGAATTTATTGGGCAATACCATTGTGATGGATACGATTGTCAATGCTCAAAGTTTATCTAAACAATTAAGACATCAAGTAAAAATCGTTACCTTAGAAGGCGATATTTTAATGCCAGGTGGCTCCATAACCGGGGGTCGTCAACGCAACCAACAAACCTCGATGCTAAGTCGTCAAACAGACTTAGAAAAGGCCTTAACAGAATTAGCAACTGCTACCAGCAGTCAAAAGTCAATGATTAAGAAAATTGATCAAATAGAAGGTCTGGAACAGAGCGTGCGTGAAAATGGTGAGGCGAGTCTGAATCAAGTCAATCAAATTAACCATGAAGTAAACCAACAAAAACAAGCTTTACAACAATTTGTTCAACAAGTAAAAATTAATCAAAATGAACTGAAAGTAGCACAAATGGATATTGATGAAGCGGAACAGTTTATCAATCAATCACAAGCTAAATTAACCGAAGCGCAAGAAACAATTCGTTTAATGACGCAAAAGATTGCGGAAGGTACCCAGCAATTAGAACAAATGAATGTCTCGCAAGCAGACCGTCAAAAGAAAATTGAACAATTAAATCATGAATTGTCACAACTCAATACCGAAAAAGCAGTTAAACAATCTGAGTTAAGACAAATTAAGACTCAAGTAGAGCAACTTTCTGCACAACTTGTTCAGTTAAACGAATTCATTGAAAATTATCAAAATAATCAATTAAGTAGTGAGCAAGATTTAAATCAATTGAAAGAAACCATTACGGAAGTAGAATCTCAAATCGACACTTTAAATAATGAGTTGGTTGAACATACGAAAAAGCTTGATCAAAGCAAACAAAATCGTAGTGAATGGAATCAAAATTTACGCGATTTAGAAAATAAGAAGATAAAAATTCAACAACAACAACAAGCGCAATTTAAATTACAAGCAAAATTACAAGCACAAATTGAGAAATTTAAAGAATTAATTGATAACCATCTAAATTATTTAAATGAAAATTATCAATTAAGTTATGAAGCGGCTAGTCAACAAGCCCAAACAGAGTTAGCTATTTCAGAAGTGTCCAGTCGCGTTAAAGAGTTAAGAAAAGCAATCGATCATTTAGGACCGATTAATTTAGCAGCGATTGAAGATTTTGAAAATTTAAATGAGCGTTACACTTATTTATTAGAACAACAAGAAGATTTATTAACAGCGATGGGACAATTACAAGATACGATGGATGCGATGGATGCGGAAGTTATTAAACGATTTAGTGAATCCTTCCATCAAATTAATCAACAATTTAAACGTACCTTTAAATCTTTATTTGGAGGCGGGGAAGCTTCATTAGAATTGACCGATCCTGACAATTTATTAATAACTGGGGTCGATATTATTGCGCAACCACCTGGTAAACGTAAGCAAAATCTTGCTTTATTATCGGGGGGCGAACGTGCTTTTACAGCCATTGCTTTGTTATTTGCAATTTTAGAGACTAAACCCGTACCATTTTGTGTATTGGATGAGGTAGAAGCGGCCTTGGATGATGCGAATGTGTATCGATACGGAGAATATTTACAACAATTTACTGAAAATACACAGTTTATTGTGATTACGCACCGTAAAGGTACGATGGAACATGCGGATGTACTATATGGTGTTACCATGGAACGTTCAGGTGTATCGAAATTGGCTTCTGTACGTTTGAGTGAAGCTAACATTGAGGAATAGAAGCGAAAAGGAGTGCTTAACAAGATGATTAAATTAATCGCCATTGACTTAGATGGAACATTATTAAATAGTGACGGCAATATTTCAAAAAGAAATATTCAAGCATTACATGATGCGCATCAACAAGGTGTGAAGATTGTTTTATGTACTGGACGTCCTTATTTATTGATGAAGGATTTTGTTGAGGAAATTGGCTTAAATTCAGCGGAGGATTTTATTATTACCTTTAACGGCGGTCTCGTTCAAAAAGCGGCTAATGGAGAAGTGATTAAACAGCACACTTTGTCGCAAACCGATATGCAAAAATGGTATAATGTAACTAATGATTTGGCATTACCATTGAATATTATTGATGCTGAACATGTCTATGAGCCACCGTTTTATCCAGAAAACCATCCGTCGATTTATTTTAATAATCGTAAAAAGACTATTGCCAAGACTCAAGACTTCGCAACTTTTTCAAAAGATCATCAATTTAATAAGTTTGTAGTATGTTGTGAACCTAACTATTTAGATGAGCAAATTTTAAAATTGCCTTCAGAGTTAGTCAGTCAATATTCTGTTTTTAAGTCACAAACTAATTTACTTGAAATTGTAGCCCCTGGTGTTACTAAAGGAAATACTTTAAAGGAATTAGCCGACTACTTAAAAATTGAACCAAGTGAAGTGATGGCAATCGGTGACCAAGAAAATGATTTATCGATGATTGAATTTGCTGGAGTTGGAGTGGCGATGGGCAATGCTGTACCACAAGTTACCGCTAAAGCTGATCACATTACCGCAGATAATAATCATGATGGTGTCGCGGAAGCCATTTATCAATTCATCAAATAAAAGGAGGAATTCCCATGGGATTATTTGACCGTATTCGTCGTGCCTTTACCGGTGAAGATACTGTTATAAAGGAAATAGAACAACCCGTCGAAGATCAGATCGTTTTTGATACGTATGACAAGGGGATGGAGAAAACACGAAAAAACTTCTCAGATCGTATCAATGATTTATTTAGTAGCTTTAGAGAAATAGATGAAGAATTTTATGAAGACCTAGAAGAAGCTTTTATCAGTGCGGATGTAGGTTTTCAAATGACCATGGCATTAACGGACGCAATTCGTGACGAATTAGAAGCCCGTAATGTCTATAAGGCCAATGATGTCAAACAAGTCATGTTAGAAAAAATGGTGCAAATCTATGAAAAAGATGGCCAGGAGCGTAATGATATTCGTCTTAATCCAGATGGTCCAACGGTTATATTATTCGTTGGTGTCAATGGTGTGGGTAAAACGACCTCTGTCGGAAAAATTGGTTATCAGTTAAAACAAGAGGGGCATAAAGTACTATTAGCTGCCGCTGATACTTTCCGTGCGGGTGCGATTGAACAATTGAATGTCTGGGGCGAGCGTTTAGGAATTCCTGTTGTTACAGGAAAAGCTCAAAGTGATCCAGCTTCTGTAGTTTTTGATGCGGTGAAAAAAGCCAATGAAGAACATTATGATTATTTATTAGTGGATACTGCTGGACGTTTACAGACTAAAGCGAATTTGATGCAAGAATTAGCCAAAATTAAGCGCATCATTGAACGTGAAAACCCTAATGGTGTACAAGAAGTTTTACTGGCTCTCGATGCAACGACTGGACAAAATGCGTTAATTCAAGCAAAACAATTTAATGAAGCGACTGAAATTACCGGATTAGTATTAACGAAATTAGACGGTACCGCTAAAGGTGGCGTTGTCCTTTCAATTCGCTATGAGTTAGATATACCTGTTAAATACATCGGTTTAGGTGAAAAAGCAACGGATTTACAAAAATTTGATGCGGAACAATATATGTACTCATTAATTAAAGATGTTTTAGAGCAACAGTAGACGATTCGCTTAAAATTTAATTTATGTTGTGTTAAACCATGAGGTTGAGTAGGAAAAATAGTACTGCTCAACCTTATTTATTTTGAAACTTTAAACATTTATTATAGAATAGGATTGACAGTTAAAATGGTATTTTTTACGATTCTTTTCGTTAAACAAAAGCTATCGTGTTATCCAGTCGTACCTTTTAAGACAGATTATTCTGTAATATGATACCACAACCAAGCTACAAGATTAATATACGGGCTTTTAAGGATTTCCCATCAGTCAAAAATCTTTAAATATATTTTACAAGGAGTATTACAATGAAAAGAATGATTACATTTTTAGGTAGTATTTTATTGTTATTAAGTACAATGCTACCATCATCAATCGTTAACGCAGCAGAAAATAACTTGACGATAGTCACCAGTTTTTATCCCATTTATGCCATTACCTCTGAGGTAGTTGGCGATCTTCATGAAGTACAAATGATTAATTCAGGAACAGGCATTCATGGTTTTGAACCATCAGCATCTGATGTGGCGGCAATTTATGATGCCGATATTTTTATTTATCATTCTAAGTCATTAGAATCTTGGACTAAAAATTTAGAAGCGAATAAAGGCAGTCACCCTGTCCAAATGATACAAGCATCAGAAGGCTTAGAATTTAAGACAGTAGAATGTTCAGTGGATGATGGTCATGACCATGGCGAAGAATCCGATTTACACGGCAATGCTTATGATTTACATTCCTGGCTCGATCCAATTGAAGTAGGGAATGAAGCCAAATTAATCGCCCAATCATTAGCCCAAATTGATCCTGATAATGCTGACATTTATACACAAAATGCTGAAAAGATGGTCAAAGAGGGGGAGGCATTAATCGAACAATATCAAGCAATGTTTAATGAGCTTGATAATAAAACCTTTTTAACCCAACATACAGCTTTTTATTATTTAGCTGAACGCTTTGGTTTAAAACAATTTGGGGTAACGGGTATTTCTGCAGAAAAAGAACCAAGCGCCAAACAATTAAATGAAGTGATGGCATTTGTTAAGGAGCATAATATTAAGACAATCTTCGTTGAACCTAATATGAGCGATAAAATAGCCCAAATCATCGCCACTAGTACCGGTGTGGAAATCGCAGTATTAAATCCCTTAGAAAGTGATCCTCAAAATGATTTGTCCTTCTTTGAAAATTATGAGCAACAATTAAAAACTTTAGTTGAACATTTAAAATAGTTTACTCTGCTGAAAAAAGTGAAATGGGAGTGGGTAAGAAGTAGAAAATTAAATAATTTTCGCTTCGTCTGCCCACCCCCGCACAGTTGAGTAGGTCTCAAACAAGTCGTTAAGACGCCATTTGAGACCACTCAACCACTGCGCTATTAATTAATGAACAATAATCTTAACTAAATTTACAAAGTTTATGCCCAGCCCCCTTGCGCTGCTAATGAATAAGCACTGAATTTTTTAGATTTATGTTCAATCTTATTAAGACACAGAGTTTGAGGCCACTCACCCCCTGTGCTATTAATTAACGAACAATAATCTTAACTAAATTTTCCAAATTTTTGACCACCCTCAATGGTCAGTTAATGATTTATTTAAACGAGAGAACGAATTCAAAAAATGTTAATTAAAAGAAATAATTACGATTTGTCTTGACAGATCGTTTTTATTATCATAAAATCTAAAAAGTAATAATTACATTATTTGAGGAGGGATTATTTTGAAGAAAAAGTTAATGAGTAGCATGTTAATCTTATCATTAGTAGCAGGTGTTGAATTAATGCATCATCCAGCATTGACGATTAGAGCAGAAGAAAATAGTTCGCAAACGTCCGAGGAAGAAGAACATCACGACCACGATCATGACCATGATCACGAGCACGACCACGATCATGAATTTGAATTTGATGCTTCAGCTGTTGTAGCAAAAGAAGGTGACGCTTATATTTTAATTCATGGCGACCATTATCACAAAATAGATGCTAGTGAATTAACCGAGGCACAAATTAAAGCCGCCGATGAACAGTTAGTTGCTCATCCTGAATTAGCAGAAGAATATGATCATCTTCAAAATATTTATAACGGATATTTTGAAGATGATCAAGTTGAAGATCGTACTTTAGAAGATTGGGCAGGTGAATGGCAATCTGTATTACCATATTTAGAAGATGGTACCTTAACACCAGTAATGGAGATGAAGGCACGTAAAGAGGGTGCTACCATGTCGGCTGAAGAATATACAGATTATTACCAAACAGGATATACAACGGACGTTGAAAAAATTGTTATCAAAGATAATCAAATGAGTTTTACCACTGGTGATAAAACAGTAACAGGTACTTATAAATATGATGGCTATAAAATACTTACTTATGAGAAAGGAAATCGTGGAGTTCGTTATTTATTTACTAAAGAATCTGGCGATGAAGAAGCACCACAATCTATCCAATTTTCTGACCATAACATTAGTCCAACGCCAGACTTAACTCATTATCATATTTATATGGCTGACATCAGTCATGATGAGTTGCTAGAAGAGATGGATAATTGGCCAACATTTTATCCTGCAGATTGGAATGCCGGACAAATTTTAGCGGATCAATTAAATCATTAAAATTAATGAATCATTAGGAACATATAACGGTTGATGATTACATTGGATTAACTAAATGGGAGTAGGCAGACGAAGCGAAAATCATTCAATTTTTTACTTACGGACAACTTTCAACTGTACGGGGGTGACCAGACGAAACGAAAATCATACGATTTTCTACTTCTGGCCAACTCCCGTTTTTAATCATTAACTAAGTAAAATAATTCTAAAAAATGTTTTTTCTTTCAAAAAAATGTATAATAGAACTAAACTTTTTTGAAGGAGTGATTGAATGAACGGCCAATGGTCATTAAAAGAATTATATTTAGGCTATGATACACCTGAATACCAATCAGATTATACAAAACTTGAGGAAACACTCAACCAATTGTCTAATATGGAATTAACAGATAATTTATCGACAATTAAAAAGGTCATTGATTTATTAGAGATTCAATCTGATTTAACACGTAAACTTTATGCCTTTTCAAGTTTGCAATTATCAACTAACACGACGCATGAACCAAGTTTGACAGCTATCGCAAAACTAAGAAAATTGCTGTCAAATCATGCCAAAACCAATGCGCGTATCGATAAGTTTTTAGGTAATATTGAAACGGATATTACTCAAGATGAAAAATTGGCACAGTATCAATTTTTATTTGCAGAACTAAAACAACAAGCCACTCATTTATTATCAGATGAAGTTGAAGAAGTTATTGCGACAATGAATTTGAGTGCTGGACAGTCTTGGAGTCAATTACAAAGCTTTTTAACCTCAACGGTTGAAACGGAATTTAATGGTGAAAGTTTGACATTAAGTGATATTCGTAATTTAGCTTATGCAGATGATTCAGCGACACGTAAAGCGGCTTATGAAGCGGAATTAGCGATGTATGAATCAATTAAAGAACCAGTTGCTTTTGCACTTAATAATATTAAATCACAGGTCAATGATATTTCTCGTTTAAGAGGTTATGAGAGTGCATTAGAGGTGACTTTGGAACAATCTCGTATGTCAAAAGCGACTTTAGATGCTTTAATCGCTGCTATCAAAGATGCTTTACCGTCATTCCAAAAATATTTTAAACATAAAGCCGGTTTATTAGGTTATGCAAATGGATTACCATTTTATGAACTATTCGCTCCGATTGGGGAATCAGTAGCTAAGAAATTTACGGTTGATGAAATGAAAGAATATTTAGTTGAGCATTTTAATAAATTTGCGCCTGACTTGGCTGAATTGACGACTGAAGTTTTTGATAAAGAATATGTTGATTTATTCCCACGTAAAGGAAAAGTAGGTGGCGCATTTTGTTCGAATTTAACACCAATTAAACAATCACGTATTTTAATGAACTTTGACGGTAATTTACGTAATGTCGTCACCATGGCGCATGAATTAGGTCATGCTTATCATGGCTCGATTATTCAGGAACATTTACCATTAAATCGTTCTTATACGATGCCAGTGGCAGAAACGGCTTCTACTTTTAATGAAAACATCATTATGAACACCGTTATCGCTGAAGCGAATGATAAGGAAAAAATCGGTTTATTGGAATCATTAATTAGTGATGTAGCGCAAATTGTAGTCGATATTTTATCACGCTATATCTTCGAGACGACTGTTTTTGAAAAACGTCATGATTCATTTTTATTCTCAAAAGATTTAGAAGCGATTATGTTGGAAGCCCAAGATCAATCATATGGTGAAGGTTTAGACCCTCAATTCCGTCATCCATTTATGTGGTTATGTAAAGGACACTATTATTCAACCGGTTTAAGTTATTATAATTTCCCATATGCCTTTGGGGGATTATTTGCGAAAGGTCTTTATGTGCAATATCAAAATGAACCGACTGGCTTTGTTGAAAAGTATCGTGAGATGCTTTATGCTACAACCGTTGGGACTGTTGAAGAGACCGCAGCTAAAATGGGTATCGATGTGACAACCAAAGATTTCTGGGCATCAGCTCTAAAAGAATATGAAAACATGATTGAAGAGTTTATTCAATTGACAAGTGATACCAATGATTAGAAAATGTGAAGTTAACGACTTACCTAATCTAAGAGAAGTTGCGATTGCAACCTACAGGGATACCTTTCATCAAAATACTTCTGATGAAAATTTGGCACTTTATTTTAAAGAAGCATATAATTTAGACACTTTAAAACAAGAACTAGAAAATCTTTTATCGGAAGTTTATTTACTAGAATCAGATGGAGAGATTGTTGCTTATTTAAAACTTAATATTGAAGATGCTCAAACAGAACCAATGGGTGAGGAAACGTTAGAAGTACAAAGAATATATGTTTTAAAGGAACATAAGCGCAATGGTTACGGTAAACAATTAATGCAATTAGCTGAAACCAGAGCCCGTGCTTTAGGTAAAAAGAGCATTTGGTTGGGCGTTTGGGAACATAATGAAGCGGCTAAAGCATTTTATCAAAACCATGGCTTTGAACATGTAGGAGAACATCGCTTTTTAGCTGGTAATCAAGTTGATATTGATTGGATTATGCTCAAAAACCTTTAATAATGATCTTTTTATAGAATAAAAATAACGAAAAGCAGAAAATAGTATTTGGGAGTAGACCAGAAGTTGAAAATTGAATAATTTTCGCTTCGTTGGTCTACCCCCGCACAGTTGGGAGTGGACCAGAAGTAGAAAATCGAATGATTTTCGTTTCGTCTGTCCACCCCCGCACAGTTGGGAGTGGACCAGAAGTAGAAAATTGAATAATTTTCGCTTCGTCGGCCCACCCCCGCACAGTTGAGTAGGCCTCAAACAAGTCGAAAGACGCAGTTTGAGGCCACTCAACCACTGCGCTTTTAATTATCGTGCTATAAGTTGACTGATTTTTTCAAGATTATTCCCAGCCACTTCAAGACGCCGTTTGAGGCCACTCAACCACTGCGCTTTTAATTATCAAGCAATCAGTTGATTGAATTTATAATATTTATACCCAATCTCATTTAGACGCAGTTTGAGGCCACTCAACCACTGCGCTATTAATTAATTAACAATAATCTTAACTAAATTTATCAAGTTTATGTCCAGCGATCGGACAGAAATGTTTAATCGGTCCCTAAGAGCAGTATTACTTTTTAGTTTCTACTGAATAAGGGGAGGTTTGATTATTTCTGTTCGGTCTTTTTTGCTATAAAATAGGAGAGTGGCTAAAGTTTTTCAGATTAGAAAAGTCAATTAAACAAGCAGACAAAAGATAAAACATATTTTCTACTTCTACCCCTCTGCCAACTGTTCCGAGGAGGTTAGACGGAGCTTAAACTACTTTATTTCCTACTTCTGGTTCACTCCAAGCTTTGCTAGGGTGGGTAGCCAAACTATAAAATATTTCATTTCCTACTTCTAGTTCACTCCCCAATATCCGTGCGAATTTTTAGATAAGTCATTTTATGATTTATGACTAAATTATCTGTCATCTTTAATTATTAGAAAGAAACCCTTGATTTTCTAATGGTTTAAGTAGTTGTATTGAACAATCTTTTTTTTAATATAACAGAGGTATTAAACTGTACTAATTTAATAAAAATATTTAATGAAAAGGCTTGAAGCGATCTCGTTATGTGATATAATTTAATTATAGAAGACTATTACATTTATTAATAACAGTTTAGGACAAGGAGGATTTTAAGATGACAGAAACTGTAACTCCTGTCATTGGGCATGTTCATTCTACCGAAAGCTTTGGTTCAGTGGACGGTCCAGGAATTAGATTTATTAGCTTTATGCAAGGATGTCGGATGCGTTGTGAGTTTTGCCATAATCCAGATACCTGGAATACACGAGGAGGAAAAGAGTATACTCCGCAACAATTGTTTGATGAAGCAGTTCAATACCAAGCTTTCTGGGGAGAAAAAGGTGGCGTGACTGTGAGTGGTGGTGAACCATTACTACAGATTGATTTTCTAATTGAATATTTCAAGATATGTAAAGCCAATGGTGTTAACACAACCTTGGATTCTTGTGGGGCTCCTTTTACACGTAAAGAGCCATTCTTTAGTCGTTTCCAGGAATTAATGAAGTATACGGATTTAATTTTATTGGATATTAAACATATCGATCCTGAAGGACACCGTAAATTAACGGGACATCCTAATGACAATATTTTAGATTTGGCTCGTTATTTAAGTGAAATTAATCAACCTGTTTGGGTTCGTCATGTACTAGTACCAGAAAGAACAGATTATGATGAGTATTTAGAGCGATTAGGCGCTTTTGTGGCAACATTAGATAATGTGTTAAAATTTGAAGTATTGCCTTATCATAAATTAGGGGTATATAAATATAAAGCTTTAGGTATTAAATACCGTCTAGAAGGTATCGAACCGCCTACAGCTGACCGGGTTGAAAATGC
The DNA here is from genome assembly GCF_002847845.2 of Globicatella sanguinis. Classification (NCBI taxonomy): domain Bacteria; kingdom Bacillati; phylum Bacillota; class Bacilli; order Lactobacillales; family Aerococcaceae; genus Globicatella; species Globicatella sanguinis. The sequence continues at coordinate 129,711 of NZ_CP126962.1, forward strand.
TAAACGTATTTTAAATACTGAAAGTTACCAGGGATATTTAAATTATAAACCTAAAGAATTTGCCGGTTATTAAAATAGAAACTCTTTGTTATCAGATAGCTGATACAGGGAGTTTTTTTAGATTCTAATAGATTAAATTTTAAATATTTTCGTAAATTATATAAGCTTTTATAATATTGAATGGTATTTTTGTGAGTTTATTCTCAAGTAGTTTGAAAAGCAAAATATTTTAGAGTATAATTGAGACGTCTTAAATTATTCATAAGGAAAGGGGATCTATTATTGGCTAAAGCTCAAACAAAGGCTGAGTTACGTGCTAAAACGGGAGAAGTAAAAATCTTTGGTTTACTACAAAAACTTGGTCAAACATTTATGCTACCTATTTCATTATTACCGGTAGCGGGTATCTTATTAGGGATTGGTTCTTCATTTACAAATCCAACCGTTATTGAAATGTATAATTTACAGAATATTTTACATGAAGGTAACTTTTTATATGGTGTGTTAAGAATCTTTGCTGATGCAGGGGACATCATTTTCGGTAACTTAGGTTTATTATTTGGTATTTCAGTTGCTTCAGGTTTAGCAAAAACTGACAAAGGCGTTGCATCGTTATCTGGTATTATTGGTTATTTTGTAATGTACGCTTCAATGACAAGTACGTTAAACAACTTCCGAGATGTTGAAGAATTAAGTAAAGTACAAGGTTTAATTACTAGCTATTTAGGCTTTGACAATACCATGAACTTAGGTGTTTTAGGTGGGATTGTCCTCGGTTTAGTGGTGGCCTATTTACATAATAAATACCATACCATTGAATTACCTGAAGCTTTATCATTCTTCGGGGGAACACATTTTATTCCAATCGTCTCATCAGTTGCTGGACTAATCTTAGGAATTATGTGGGCATTCGTATGGCCAATTGTTTCTTATGGTTTCTCTAGTTTGGGTGGTTTTATTTCAGGATTAGGCATTTTTGGTATTTTCTTATATGTCTTTATTTACCGTGCCTTAATTCCATTTGGTTTACACCACGTGTTTTATTTACCTTTCTGGCAAACAGCTATCGGGGGAACAGCAGTAGTCAATGGTAAAACAATTGTAGGGGCTCAAAACATTGTGTTTGCTCAATTAGCAGCTGGGGTACCGATTGATCCTCATGCAGCGGCTCACTTTACGTATATGTTCCCTGTTATGTTATTTGGTATTCCTGCAGCAGCTATCGCTTTATATCGTGCTGCTCGTCCAGAGCGTAAAGCTGAAGTTAAAGGTTTCTATACTTCAAGTGCTTTAACTTGTTTTATGACTGGGATTACTGAACCGATCGAATTTGCTTTCGTGTTTGCTTCACCAGTTATGTATTACTTAGTCCACTGTGTACTTTACGGTATTTCAGGTGTCTTAGTTTATGTATTAGGTGCTGGGGTTGGTTTAACATTCTCAGGTGGTATTATTGACTTCATCTTATACGGTGTTTTACCAGGTAACCACATTACTAACTGGGTTCCGGTATTGTTATTAGGATTAGCATATTTTGTATTATACTTTATCATCTTTAGCTGGGGTGTTCGCAAGTTCGACTGGAAAGTTCCTGGTAGAGAAGATGAATCAGAAGAAGTAGCGGTTGAATTTGCTGATGCTTCATACGATGAATTAGATGAAAAAGCTCAACGTGCTTACCGTATTGTGGCTGGTTTAGGTGGTTCAAACAACTTAAACGATGTAAGTAACTGTGCAACTCGTTTACGTGTTCAAGTTAAAGACGGTTCACTTGTAAACGAAGCCTTATTAAAACAAACTGGCTCAGCTGCGGTTGTTGTTAACGGTCAAAACGTTCAAGTTGTCTATGGTACAACAGTGCCTAACGTTAAATCATCGATTGATCAATTAATTGCATCTGGTAATGCTCCAAAAGAAGGTGTCGTAGCAAATGGTCATGCAGCTGACACTACAGAAGTAGTTGAAGAAAAAGTTGAATTACCAACAGAAACTGGAAAATTAGTTGAGATTTACGCACCTGCTACTGGTAAAGTGATTGATATTGCGAAAGTAAACGATCCAGTATTTGGTGGAAAAATCATGGGTGAAGGATTTGCCGTTCAACCAACAAATGGCAAAGTCGTATCTCCAGTTGATGCAGAAGTTGTGATGATTATGGATTCAAAACATGCGGTTGGTTTAAAAACAGTTGATGGATTAGAATTATTAATTCACATGGGTATTGAAACTGTTCAATTAAATGGGGGAGGATTTGAATTATTTGTTCAAGAAGGTGACCAATTAAAAGCTGGTGACGCTGTTGCACAAATGGATTTAGGTTATATTTTAAATGAAGGCAAACAAACCGATGTCATCGTTGCCTTAACCAATACCCCAGATATGGTGAACCGTACGATTATTGAAGATGAAAAATCAGTAGAAGCAGGTTCGTCTATCGGTCAAGTTGACATCAAAGCTTAGTTTAGATAAAAAGATTGTCATCATTAAATGGGGTAGTCTTGTTGATATAAAAGTATAATTTAAGACAAAAGAGTGAAGACCACGAGGCATCAACTTCGTGGTTTTTTTGATTACTCGTAGCATTAATCAATTTTGAAAAATGTAGTTTTGGTCATTGGTTGGATTAAGCATATACACCTTTAGTTGTTAATATTGAATCATTTGAATTCAGATTGCAAAAAACACGAATATTCTAATTAAAAACGAATTTATTATTAATAATTCGGTTGAAGAACTTCAATAATATGGCTATATTATTATTTGTTGATTAAACAAATATTTTTTTATGAGGTGTAAGTGTGGAAGAGAAAATAATCGTATCCCCAGAAGATAAGCTATTATATGGCATTAATGATGTGCCACCTATGGGTGTGAGTATTTTATTAGCGTTACAACATATTTTAGCGGCCTTTGCCGGGATTATCGCTGTTCCTTTAGTTGTCTGTAGTGTATTAGGGTTTGATGTTCAAACTACTTCGATCATGGTTAGTGCTACCATTTTTGCATCAGGAATTACTACATTTATCCAATCAAAAGGGGTAGGTCCAGTTGGATCTAGAGTTTCAGGCATGATGGGAACGGATTTTACTTTCGTGAATCCATCCATTAGTGTAGGAGCTAAATTCGGCATAGCTGGGATTGTGGCAGCAACCATTACAGGTTCTCTAGCTGAAATTATTTTAAGTCGTTTTATTAAACCCTTAATGAAATTTTTCCCACCATTAATCACTGGGACAGTTGTTTCATTAATCGGGATTACCTTATTACCTGTTAGTATGGATTGGGCTGCTGGTGGTGTTGGCGCTGCTGATTATGGTTCAATTAAAAATATTGCGGTTGCTTTTGTGATTATGGTCTTTACTTTATTTTTAAATCATTATGGTAAAGGGATGTGGAGTACAGCTTCTGTCTTTATTGGGATGGTATTTGGTTATATCGTTTGTATTCCTTTAGGGATGGTTGATTTAGATTCCGTAAAAGACGCTGCTTGGTTTGCGTTCCCAAATGTATTACGTTACGGTTTTAAATTTGATTTAGCTTCAACTTTATCATTTGTACCTGCTTATGTGGTATCTTTAATTGGTACAGTGGGTATTACGATGGCGATTGGGGAAGCATCAGGTGAGAAATTACCAAGCGAACGTGCTGCTAGTGGTGTTTTAGCTGATGGTGTTGGTTCAATGATTTCTGGTTTGTTCGGTGGTGGACCGAACACCGCTTTCTCGCAAAACGTTGGTTTAATTACATTAACTAAAGTAGCGAGTCGTCACGTGATGGTGGTAGCCGGGATTATTTTAGCTATCTTAGGTGTTTTTCCTAAATTATCAGCATTAATCTCTGTTATGCCTCAACCAGTTTTAGGTGGTGTAGGGGTCATTATGTTCGGTTTAGTAGCTGCTCAAGGGATTAAAACTTTAGCGCAAATTAAATTAGGCGACCGAGAATTATTAATTATTTCCGTTGCATTTGCCTTAGGGATTGGCGTAACGGTTCGTCCTGAATTATTAGAAGGTTTACCAAATGCGCTACAAATGTTATTATCATCTGGTATTTCTACTGGTACATTAGCAGCCTTAATCTTAAATGTTGTTTTAAAAGAAAAGTAATTTAATAACTTGGATAGTAAAATTAAGCTAGAAAAATAAATAGGCCATTTGTATGGTATCCTAAACATAAAATCACATGCTAAGGAAGGAGTACACACAAATGGCTTATACACATCTTACCATGAAAGAATTGATTTGGATAGAAAATTATTACGATAGTGGTAAAAAAGTAACGGATATCGCTAAAAAATTGAATCGAGCTATCCAAACCATTTATAACGTCGTTAATTTTCTTAAAAATAGTGGTAATATTCAGGAATACTACGATCAATATAAAGAGAATAAATCACGCTGTGGTGCCAAAAAGAAGGTCTTTAACACTAAACAAATCACATATATTAAGAAAAAAGTGGACCAGGGGTGGTCTCCTGACGTCATCATAGGTCGGAATGAACTACCATTAGGATGTACAGCTCGAACACTCTATCGTCGTTTTAAAGACTCGGAACTCTTTGATCCCTCAACTTTACCGATGAAAGGTAAGAGAAAACCCAATGGGCATCAGGAAAAAAGAGGTAAACAACACTTTAGACGCACCATCGAAGATCGTAAAAAAGAAAATCCACAATATGAGAAAGAATTTGGACATCTAGAAGGTGACACGATTGTCGGAAAAGACCATAAGAGTGCCGTCCTAACACTGGTCGAAAGAATCAGTAAACTCATCATCCCGATAAAAATTAACAGTCGGAAAGCAAGTGATGTGCGAATAGCTTGTGATAACTGGTTTGCTTATTTACCGAGAAATATATTTAAATCCATTACGTTTGATTGTGGAAAAGAATTTTCTGATTGGCAAGCCATTTCAAATGTCAATGACATCAATATTTACTTTGCTGATCCCGGTTGTCCGTCACAGCGAGGTTTAAATGAACACTCTAATGGACTACTTCGAAGAGATGGATTATCTAAGGGGATGGATTTTACCGATATATCGCAGGAAATACTCAGCCAAACAGCTCATTTCCGCAATGAAATTCCACGAAAATCATTAGGTTATCGAACGCCAATTGAAGTTTTTATCGATTGTTGTAAGGAACTTGGATGGATAGATGCTTTCTAATGCACACAATGTGTTTGTTAAGACAGTGAATCCATTGCGTAAGGCACCTGATTGTTAGAGCTTGACTTGGTGCCTAGCCCGGCATGATGATTTGGGGATGCTTTTTGGGTCTCCTACCCAAACCCTTTCCCCAACTCGCTATTCGCGAGTATCATACCGGAGCATCCAAGTAAAGCTCTAACGATTTAATGCATCAATTTGACTCACTACACTTGCCACAAATCTGACGGTGTGGAAACCTTAAAGTCAGTGGCTAATTTATACTTGAACTTTCGAACAACCATTTTAATTATCAATTAGACAAAAGCAAACGTATTATGTGTTAGGTAAAAATTCTAGCTTAATTTGACAATCAAAATAAAATAAAAATAGGGAGTGGGCAAGTTTTTCTTGTCCACTCCTTATTTCATTAGGCAAGTTATTGCATAAAATGTAGTTAATAAGCCATTAGCTTTATTAAAATTAAACCAGTATTGAATTTTTAGTAATGACATGGCATTATCACTATTTGTCTCTATCCGTGCATCAAATGAAATATAAATTGAAGGTTCTAGTTAAATAAATCCCAATCTATATCTTTCTAAAATTAATGAATGATTCAACCGGTGGTTCTTAATAGTGTCTCTGACCAGGGGCTCTTTAGAAAATTAGTGGATGTTTCGGCCGGTGTCACTTTTAGAAAGTTAATTGATGTTACGGCGTTTCATTTCATTTAAAATAAACTGTTTAGAATTTTCTAGATGCTCACCAATAATCAATTCGATTTGATCTTTATCACGATTTTTCATTCCACGGTAGATTAACCAGTGTTCTCTTAAAGCTAAGTCACGACGATCAGATGAACGAATCGATAAGTCACGAAAATAAAGTAAATATTCAGATAATTTAGTAACGATTGATTTCAAACGAACCATTTTACTTTTCTCCCAAATAAAATTGTTGAAATCAGAAAAGTTCTGTAAAACTAAATCAATCTCATTGGCATCATTATATTTTTCACCCGTTAATAATAGTTGTCTTAATTCTTCAAAGTCATCATCTGTCATTTGTTCATAAGCTTTAACTGTCGCAAGTGTATCTAAAGCTTTGCGAATATCATAAATTTCAAAGGCATCTTTAATGGTAATTCCTTTAACAATCCGTCCTACTCGAGGAATATGTTCGACTAATTTTTCTTTTTCTAATTCCAATAAGGCATAGCGGACGGGAGTGCGACTAATATTTAGTTTTTCAGCTAATTCCTTTTCATTAATCCGTTCACCCGCAGGGATTTCCCCAATAATAATGGTTTTCCGTAATGCTTCATACACGGAATCTTTCAAAGGAATATCTTGAGAAACTAAAATATTGGATTTGATAATATTAATATGTTGTGGCGTTATCAAAACAATCACCTCTCTATTAATGAAACTCAGCATTTAAATAATATTTCTACTGTGTTTTTATTGTTTTTTTTAAGACAAACACAATTAAAATCGTTTATAATGAACATAAGATTAATTTTAATTAAGCGCTTTAAGGGTTAACGCTTATTATTTTAACATAAATCAGTATAAAATACATATAATTTAAGAAAGAGAGAGCAGATAAATGAGCAATATTTGTGAGTGGATTGCGTCAAATGCTGAAAAAGCTTTGTTAGTAGAAGTGATGTTAACGCCCAAACCAGGGTTAGTTGATTGTATGAATAGTGGTGCGCATTCAGATATGAATTATTTTACTTTTATTGAAAGTACGAAAGCATTGACGCCATTTTTTAAACAGTATGTACAATTAGGAATGGAACATGAAGGTGACTTACAACAATTATTTATGAAAGCTCGACAAATGGGTGTAAAAGCCGAGCAAGCGATGTTACAAGCTACTAAGGGGGTTAATACTCATAAGGGTGCTAATTACTCTTATGCAACGATTTTAACGGCTTTAGGATATTATTTAGAGCAACATCCTGAAAAATCAACCTTTAGTGCACAAGATACCGAAGCAATCCTATCGTTATCAGAACCAATGACCTATCATTTTTGGCAATCAGAACTAGCGCAATTGAAAGATAAAACAGAGGCGATTACTAATGGGGAGCGCATTTATTTAGATTATGGTTTAACAGGGATTAAAGGCGAATCGATGAACGGTTATCCTTTATTGAGAGAGACGGTTTTACCTTTTACTAGAGAATTATTGAATTATACGAATAATTTGCAATATGTTTTATCCAAAGCGCTATTATTATTAATATCTCAAGCAGAAGATACTAATATTATTCATCGAGGTAATTATGAGGTATGGTTAAATGTTAAAGCGAAGGCAGCTTCTTTATTAAAAGAATTAAATGAGGATAATTTTCAATATTTAATTAGCCAATGGGACCAAGAATTGATTGATCAAAATTTGAGTCCGGGTGGGGCCGCTGATTTATTATCGATAGTCGTATTCTTTTTATATTTGGAAAAAATATTGTAAGATATAAAAAAAGATGAGGAGGCATCAAGGTGAAGTTAAATAAATCGCTACTCAATAGGCGAGAATTTTTATTAATTATTACTTTATATACATTTGTATTTGCGCTGTTTATTCCTGAAGAAACGAGTGTTTTACAGATGTATTATCAATTAATCATGTCCCAAACTAATTTACTAACAGATTTTATTGAAATAGCTGGTTTTAGAGCAACTTTCTTTAATGTGGGTCTTCATAGTCTCGTTATTTACTTGCTTTTATTGTGGAAGGGTCAGCGTTATCTAACCAGTTTTGAATTAGGTGTAACAGGACTATTTGTAGGACATGCTTTTTTTGGAACTCATATCATTAATATTCTGCCAATTATTTTAGGGACGATGTATTACTATTATATTATGAATCATGAAAAAGAGTATCGCTTGGTAAGTATTCTAGCGACTGCTAATGCACCCTTGGTTAGTTCAATTTATTTGGATAGTGTATTTGGTCCTTATCGTTGGCTTTTAGCGATGGCGGTAGGATTTGTTATTGGAGGTATTTCAGTTAAAATTGCCAACCAATTTGTCCAATTCCATAAAGGATATACGCTATATAATTTTGGGTTTACCATGGGTGTCATCGCCATGTTTATTAGTTTTGTATTCCCTTATTTCGATATGAATGTGGAAATTAATTTGTTTCAAGATAATGAGTATGCGATCAATTATTTTGAATTTTACTTTTGGGGTTGGCTAATCCTTTTAGCAATCATTGGGTTATATCGTCAAAAGGTTCAGTTTAAAGAATTATGGTCTTTTATTAAAATAAAAGGGAATTTTTACCATGATCAATTTCGATATTTTAGAACCTCTACCTTAACACTTAATATGTTAATTAATGGTATTGTATTCTATATGTTACTTAAGTTGATAAATGTCTCTTTAAATGGCCCAATAATCGGTGCAATGTTAACGGTTATTTTATTTGGTGCTGTTGGAAAAACAATATTAAATTCATTGCCGATTAGTTTAGGTATCATTTTCTCTGTTTATATTTCCGGTAGTTCATTTAATAGTACCTATATTGTATTAGCGCTACTATTTAGTACTGGATTAGCACCGATTTCGGCTCGTTTTGGACCATTATGGGGCTTTGTTGCCGGGGTACTCCATTTCCACATGGTCGAAATTAGTGGACAACTTCATCTAGGGATGAATATTTATAATAATGGATTTGCGAGTGGTTTTGTAGCAGCGATTGTCATTCCTATTATTGAATTAATTGGCGAGTGGAAAGACTCTATATTAAATCCATCGTAAATATGAGTTCAATCATATAATTATCAAGGAATACTTCTTTGGTTAAGAGTCAAGAATTAATGTAAAAACATGGCTTGGATGAGACGAAAGTGTCTTTCCAATCCATGTTTATTTTTTAGTAGTGTGCTAAGGATGGGCGTTATTGGGCGGTTGAAGTCTGCAATTAATGATGTTGGTTATCCTTTATAGCTTTAATATTGCGAATAATCGTATGAGCTTCAGGGGATGTTAAATAGTCAAAAGTGGTACTAGGCACTGATTTTTTTACAAAATCCCAGTCATCCTCTTTAATGGCCGTTCTAACTTTTGAAGCACTGATTGCTTGATTAGATTCATCTTGTTTACGTTCAATAACCGTTAATCGAAGAGGGGAGTCTTGAAAAACATTTCTCATCATTTGGTTGTAAATGTTTGTCATTTGACTATATGGCTCTTCACCCACAAAGCGATCGGTAATACCTAAGTGTTGGGCGATTTTCATAAAGATGCTTGCATCGACCACCGCTTGGCTTTCAATGACACTTTGTTCATCTTTTTGGAAATAGCCTGGAAAGGTTGCTTGGCTAATAATATAATGCCCAGTTGGTACAATCATCACATTCGGTAGGTATGCTATCCCTTTTTCTACTAAGTTTTTTCTAACAGCGTAGGGAAAAACACTCGCATCTTCCTCAAGTAAAAATAGATACACCCAATCAAATTTAGCCGCAACCGTTTCAACTAAATATTGGTGTCCCAAAGTAAATGGATTACAATTCATGACGAGAGCCGCTTTCGTGCCAGAATCTTTTTTAAATGGGTTGAGTGAGTTTAAATAGTGATCAAATCCTTTTGGTTTATTTTCTAAAAAAGTAATACCATTTTCAGTTTGCACCAGTTTATAAAATCCTAGTTGTTCAAAAAAATGCGCAGAGTCATTTTTAGTGTAGACAAAAAGATGAAAAACATCTTGGTAATAAAGCTGATGAATTAAATGGGTAATAATTTGATTCATCAACCCTTCACCTTGATAGCGATCATCAATTGCTAAGCAACGTAAAGTGTTGCGATAATAACTACCAGTCGCAATCATCTCATCTTTATCATTAAAAATGGCACAACTATAGTCAATATTTTGATCGAGACGTATACCTTGTTGATTTAATAATGTTACCATTTTATCTTTTTGCTCTTTTGTATATAAAGTGGTTACTTCATAATGCATCGTCATCATCCTTTCAATATTAGATATCAGCGTATTGATTATCTTTATCTTATCAAAAATTTGTAAGGAAGCGTATTATTTATGATAGAAATACGATAAAAAAACACGATATCTAATTATATTTTGAAAGTTGAGAAAATATTTATTCAATGAGATACTAGAATTACTAACAATGTATAAAGAGGAGTGACGATCATCGAGACGATTTACTTGGCCGGAGGCTGTTTATGGGGCATACAATACTTTTTTAAAGAAATGACAGGGATTCATCATGTGGAAGCTGGTCGAGCTAATGGAACTACAAATTCTCTAGAGGGGCCTTATGATGGCTACGCTGAATGTGTTAAGATTGATTATGACCCAGAAAAAATTTCTTTGACCCAATTATTGGATTATTTATTTGAAATTATCGACCCTTATAGTTTAAATCAACAAGGATTTGATAAGGGTGAAAAATATCGTACTGGCATCTACAGTCAAAAAACAGAACCTTTAATAGTTGCCCGGCAATATATCGATGCACGTGATGATGCGAAAAAAATCAGAGTCGAAGTGAAACCCTTGACAAATTATATCGCCAGCGCTTTGATACATCAAAATCACTTAGATATTTATCCCGAAGATCGTTATTTGTGTCATTTACCAACAGCTGTTTTGAACTGGTATCGGAAAACGCAACCGGTTCAAGATTGAAAAATTTATTCGTGCTATTAACACCAAGCCAATCTAAATAGCAATAATTCAAAACTAAACATGATGTTAATCTAAGCACAAACTAGAAGGGGATAGGCAAACAAAGCAAAATTTATTTGATTTTCTACTTCTATTCCACTCCCTTTCTTTATTTTTCTTGCAAAGATTGATAAAATAGAGAGAATGAAAAAATTAGAAAGAGGAACATAATGAAAATACTGTTCATAGGTGATGTTGTAGGTAAAAAAGGGCAAGCAGCTTTAAAGGAGTTTTTACCGGAGTTAAAACAAACGCATCGTCCGCAAGTGACAATTGTTAATGGCGAAAATATCTCAGACGGAAGAGGGATTTCAGAAAAATTATACAAATGGTTATTAACGATGGGCGCTAATGTCGTGACTTTAGGTAATCATGCTTGGGATAATTATGAAATTTACCAATTTATTGAAAAAGCCCAATGTTTAGTTCGACCCATTAATTTACCAAAAGGCACTCCAGGACAAGGAATTACTTATCTTAAAGTAAATCAACAAAAATTAGCGGTTATAAATGTTTTGGGAAGTGTTTTTATGAATGCTTGCATTGAACCATTTACTTATTTACCAGAAATAATCGATGAAGTGCGTAAAGAAACCCCCTTTATTTTTATTGATTTTCATGCAGAGGCTACCAGTGAGAAACAAGCCTTAGGTTATTTACTCGATGGAAAAGTTTCAGCTATCGTTGGTACCCATACTCATGTACAAACTAATGATGCGCGCATTTTACCTAAAGGGACAGCCTATCAAACGGATGTTGGCATGACCGGGACATTAGATAGTGTGATTGGCTTTAATCATCAACAAGTCATTCAAAAGTTTTCTACTCATTTACCGATGCGTTTAGAACAATCAGAGACAAATGAATTATTATTAAGTGGCTGTGTAATTGAGTTGGATAACCAAACAGGTTCGGCCTTGAGTATTGAACCGATTTATATGACAAACCAAAAACGATTTAAAACACGTAAGTATCGTCATGTATAACTAGATAGAAAGGAGAAATCGTATGGCAAAACAATCAGCCCAAACCCCAATGATGCAACAGTATAATGATTTAAAAGCTCAATATCCTGATGCGTTCTTATTTTTTAGATTAGGCGATTTCTACGAACTATTTAATGAAGATGCCATTGAAGCTTCAAAAATATTAGAAATCACCTTAACTTCACGTAATAAAAATGCAGATAATCCAATTCCTATGTGTGGGGTGCCACATCATTCTTCAAAAGATTATATTCGAAAATTAGTGGAAGAAGGTCACAAAGTTGCGATTTGTGAACAACTAGAAGATCCTAAATTAACAAAAGGGATGGTCAAACGCGATGTGATTCGTGTGGTGACACCCGGAACGATTCTCGAAGATGAAGCTTTGGTTGGAAAAGAAAATAATTATTTAGCTTCATTTGTTTACGAAGCAGGCCAATATTATATCGCTTATGTAGATGTGTCAACAGGTGAAATTCGACTTACGACGACGGCTAATCAAGATTTATTTATTAACGAATTAAGAGCTATTGAAGCGAGTGAGATTGTTTTAAGTCCATCATTAGACGACTATTTTAAAACTCAATTAAAACAACAAGTTACCAGTTATTTCACTGAATTTAGTCCTACTGAAGCTTTAGCCGTTAAACCTTGGACCTTAAAAGATGCGACTCCCGCTGAAGAGAAAGTATTAACCTTTTTATTCCAATATTTAATGAGTGTTCAAAAACAACTGAATGACTTTGTGCAACCCGTTGAACGATATGAAATTAGTGATTTTTTACAAATGAATCATTATACGAAATCGCAATTAGAGTTAACCAAATCATTGCGTACCCAACGTAAAAAAGGGAGTTTATTATGGTTGTTAGATAAAACCAAAACAGCGATGGGGGGACGACTTTTACAACGTTGGTTAGATAAACCTTTACTCAGTCAGTCAGCCCTTGAAGTTCGTCATCAAAAAGTTGAAATATTAAAAAATGCTTATTTTGAACGCTTAGAATTAGTCGATTACTTAGCAAATGTTTATGACTTAGAACGTTTAGTGACGAAAATTAGTATGGGACACGCCAATGCCCGTGATTTGGATCAATTACGGTACTCTTTAAGTCAAATAGGTCCCATTAATCAAGTGCTATCGGTCATTCAACAATCTTTAACCGTACCAGTCTTTGATTTGTTACCTTCATTTGATGAATTGTATACTTTAATTGATTCTCAATTAGTGGAAGAACCTCCGATTTCGGTTACCGAAGGTGAGCTGATTCGTGACCAAGTGAGTCAAGATTTAGATCGCTTTAGAGATGCTTTAACGAATGGTCATCAGTGGTTAGCGGAATTACAACAGCGTGAACGTGAAAAAACAGGGCTCAAAACATTAAAAGTGGGATTTAATAAAGTCTTTGGCTATTATATTGAAATTAGTCGTCTACAAGCCGCTCAATTAAATGATGAGCGTTATGAGCGTAAACAAACTTTAGCGAATAATGAACGGTTCATCACCGAAGAACTGAAAGAATTGGAAACGACTATTTTAACAGCTCAAGAAAAATCGGTTAACTTAGAGTATCAACTGTTTACTCAATTGCGAAAAGATGTTTTACCTTATATTCCCGGCTTACAAGCATTAGCGCATCAAATTGCGGCTTTAGATGTATTGGCGAACTTTGCGGCACTAAGCGAAGAGGAAAATTATGTGCGAGCAACCATTAGTCAAGAAGAGGGTTATTTTAAATTAACGGATAGTCGTCATCCCGTAGTAGAGCATTTAATTGGCCAATCGAAATTTATTCCGAATGATCTATTGATTACGAATGATCAAAAAATGTTACTATTAACTGGTCCGAATATGTCTGGTAAATCAACTTATATGCGACAAGTAGCTTATTGTGTGATATTGAACCAAATTGGTTGTTTTGTCCCTGCTAAAGCAGCAACACTCCCAATGGTCGATAAAATCTTCACGCGAATTGGGAGTTCTGATGATATTTCTACCGGTCAAAGTACCTTTATGGTAGAAATGATGGAAACAAATACCGCGATTCGGGGCGCAACGGCCAATAGTTTGTTATTATTTGATGAGTTAGGTCGGGGAACGGCTACTTATGATGGTATGGCGCTTGCTGAAGCGATTATTGATTATATTGCCAATGAAGTGCAAGCAGCAACCATTTTCTCAACGCATTATCATGAATTAACCACATTAGTAGAAAGATTATCTGTTTTAAAAAACATCCATGTTGGTGCGATTGAGCAAGATGGTAAAGTGGTGTTCCTCCATAAAATTTTAGATGGTCCTGCCGATAAAAGTTATGGTATTCACGTCGCCCAGTTAGCGGGTTTACCTGATTCCTTAATACTACAGAGTAGGGAAGTGTTAACCCAATTAGAACAACAAGCGCCGACCAGAACCAATGCTGATGCTATCCCTTTATTTGATGAACGGATTTTTGATGCAACTACACCTTCAAATAATTCAGAAAACACCGCAGTCATAGATGAATTAAAACAACTTGATCTTAATCAAATGACACCCATTGAAGCCTTAACGACTTTAATGCAATTACAAAATAAAATAAAATAGTTATAGAATTACATTTGTTAGGAGGGATAAGCGATGGGAATCATACGACAAATGCCTGAGCAATTAGCTAACCAAATCGCTGCGGGTGAAGTTGTCGAAAGACCAGCATCCGTCGTGAAAGAATTAGTCGAAAATGCTATTGACGCTAAAAGTACTAAAATATTGATTGAATTAAAAGAAGCGGGCATTCAACTTATTAGAATTAGTGATGATGGGATTGGAATGGAACAGTCAGACTTACTCATGTCGGTCTTACCGCATGCTACTAGTAAAATCTATGATGTCCACGATTTATTCCAAATACAGTCTTTAGGTTTTCGTGGTGAGGCGCTTGCTAGTATTGCGTCTGTCAGTAAAATGACCATTGAATCAACCGTTAATCAAATGACCGGCACTCCGGCTAATCAAGGTTATTTCATCAAAGTTCATGGCTCTGAAATCGTTGAAGAAGGGGTCACCGCACCTCGTCCGGGTACCGTCATGACCGTTGAAAGTTTGTTTTATAATACACCGGCCCGTTTAAAACATTTGAGTAGTTTAAAAACTGAAATTCGTCATATTTTAAATTTTGTGCAACAAATTGCTTTAGCATACCCCATGATTCGCTTTACTTTAATTAATGATGGCAGTCAGATTTTTAGCTCTTATGGAACAGGTGATTTAAGACAGGCGATTGCGAATGTCTATCAACCTTCAATCGCGCGTCAACTGATCCCCATAGCAGCTGAAGATGAAGACTTTATTATTAGTGGTTATGTATCGCCACCTCAATTAACGCGGACCTCTAAGTATTATATTCATTGGTTAATCAATGGACGCGTTATTCAAAGTTATCCCTTAACCCAAATGTTATTAAAAGCATATGGTCGACAATTAATGATTGGACGGTACCCAATTGCGATTATCAATATTGAATTAGATCCTCAATTAGTCGATGTTAATGTGCATCCTACCAAGCAAACGGTTCGCTTAAGTAAAGAAACCGAATTAGGTGCTTTATTAACCCAAGCTGTCAATGATGTGCTTGAAGAGGTTAACCCAGTACCACAATTACAAGTAGAGGATGTACCAGGGTTTAAAACAACACGTACAAAAGAGAAAATTCAGTATGAAGATTTGCCTTTTGATTTAACCGCTCGTCCAACAGTAAAAGATTCTCAATTGGATTCAAATCTATCGGTAGCCCCATCACAATCAAATCATGATGAAAATAAAGAGAAATATGGTAAAATTGATGAGTCAACAGAACACTACGATAATGAGCGAAATGAACATCATCATCCTATTGAAAGATCCGAAACATCTAGGTCTAATCCAGAAGATCGTCGTGACCTTTCGTCTCTGGAAGATTATGACCCATCTTCACAGGAGTTGAGCAATCATCAGTCAACGTTATCAGCTAGTAATAATCCAGATTTTAAAGCTAAACAATCATCGTTAGCACCGACTTGGGATACCCAAAAGGTTCCTTTTTATGATTTAAGATATGTCGGCCAAATTCATGGAACCTATTTAATTGCTGAAAGCGAAGAAGGGTTTTATTTAATTGATCAACACGCGGCGCAAGAGAAAATACGGTATGAACGTTTGATGAAAAACGAACCGACTGAATTTGATCAACAACATTTATTATTACCGTTTGTTTTTCATTTTTCTCCAGCGGAAGCTGCAGTGGTGGAATCCTTGCTTGAGCGTTTTGAGGCATTAGGCTTAAGCTTATCTTCATTCGGACCTAATACTTATCAATTAGAAAGTTATCCCAATTGGTTAAATGAAGATCAAGTAGAAAAGACCGTTCATGATTTAGTCACTTTATTAGATGAAGAACCTAATTTAACGGTGAATCAATTATTAGAAAAATCGATTATTATGCAAAGTTGTCGCGGAGCGATTAAAGCTAATCATTACTTGAGCGAAGTTCAAGCACAAGCTTTAATTCGTGAGATGGCGGACTTGGAAGATCCCTATCATTGTCCTCATGGCAGACCGGTTTTTGTTGAATTTAATCAAACGACATTAGAAAAATTATTTAAGCGTATTATGGATGCTCATGAGAGTGGCCATCGTGCTTAAAGGAGGAAATAAAATGGCAAAAAAAGAATTTGAAGAAAGATTAAATGAATTAACGGAGTTACAATATAAAGTAACACAAGAAAATGCAACCGAAAGACCTTTTACGGGTGAATACGATGATTTCTACGAAAAAGGAATTTATGTGGACATCGTTAGCGGGGAACCATTATTCTCAAGCACCGATAAGTATGATGCGGGGTGTGGTTGGCCATCATTTTCACGTCCAATTCAAGAAGCAATGTTAACCGAGCATGTTGACAATACCTTAGCACGTACTCGTACAGAAGTGAGAAGTTCGAATGCAGATTCGCATTTAGGTCATGTATTTGAAGATGGGCCTCAAGAATTAGGTGGTTTACGTTACTGTATTAATTCAGCAGCATTACGTTTTGTACCATTAGCCGAAATGGAAGCAGAAGGCTATGCTGACTATATTCAATATGTGGAGTAGGATTAAATGTATGAATATTTCATTGGGAAGCTGACACACATCGCTCCCACTTATTTAGTGATTGAAGTCAATCAAATTGGATACCGTGTGCTAGCACCGAATCCTTTTAAATATGCTTCAAAACAAGATCAAGAAATTAAAATTTATGTGGAACAAGTTGTTAGAGAAGATGCCCATACATTGTATGGTTTTAATGATCAAGAGGAAAAAGCTTTATTCTTAACTTTAAATAAAGTATCTGGTATCGGACCAAAGAGTGCCTTGTCGATTTTAGCAGCAGATGATCATCAAGGATTAGTGCAAGCCATCGAATCAGGAGACAGCAATTATTTAACTAAGTTTCCCGGAGTCGGCAAAAAAACTGCTCAACAAATTATTTTAGATCTTAAAGGTAAATTGGGTGATTTATTGGATCATCGTGTGCCAACGCCTTCGGCTGCCGAAACGAAGGTGGCAGGTACCAATACGCAATTAATAACGGAAGTAACTGAAGCATTAGCTGGTTTAGGTTACTCTCAACGCGAAATTAAGCGTATTGAAAAACCATTAGCACAAGCACAATGTCAAACGACACAAGAAGCGTTAAGTTTAGCATTTAAATTATTATTAAATAAATAGAAAGGGAGCGCCTGTATGGAAGAAGAACGCTTAGTCTCTGGCGAAAAATTAGCTGAAGACAGTCAAAATTTTAGTTTACGACCTCAATATTTACATGAGTATATTGGGCAATCACAATTAAAAGAAGAATTAGCTATTTATATTCAAGCGGCCAAACAACGTCAAGAAGCCTTAGACCATGTCCTCCTTTATGGGCCTCCTGGACTAGGTAAAACGACCATGGCAATGGTCATTGCCAATGAATTAAATGTGGGAATTAAAACGACTAGCGGCCCGGCGATTGAACGACCGGGGGATTTATTAGCATTACTGAATGAATTAAATCCAGGAGATGTTTTATTCATTGATGAAATCCATCGGATGCCAAGATTAATTGAAGAAGTTCTTTATTCGGCAATGGAAGATTATTATGTCGATATTATCATTGGACAAGGTACAACTGCCCATCCGGTTCATTTTGAATTACCACCCTTTACTCTCATTGGGGCGACCACTCGGGCAGGGATGCTGACACAGCCTTTACGTGATCGTTTTGGCATCATTGCCCATATGCGCTATTATGAAACGGAAGAACTCAATTTAATTGTTAACCGTAATGCTGAAGTCTTTAATACCAAGATTGCGCCTGACGGTGCATTGGAAATTGCGTTAAGAAGTCGAGGCACACCACGTATCGCCAATCGCATTTTAAAACGAGTGCGTGACTTTGCGCAAGTTGAAGGGGACGGTCGTATTACCAAAGAGCTAACTCAAAGAGCGCTAAAAGTCTTAGCCATCGATGATAAAGGATTGGATCCAATTGACCGTAAATTATTGAGAACTTTAATCGAAGAATACAAGGGTGGCCCTGTCGGAATTGGGACGCTCGCCATCAATATTAGTGAAGACAGTGAAACAGTCGAAGATATGTATGAACCTTTCTTGTTACAAAATGGGTTTATTAGACGCACGCCAAGAGGTCGTGTCGCAACCGAATTAGCTTATACTCATTTAGGCTATCCATATTTACTAGAAAACGAGGATTATTAATTAATGTTAACTACAAAAGATTTTGATTATGAATTACCAGAAGAATTAATCGCCCAAACCCCCTTGAGTGATCGCAGTTCTTCTAGGTTATTGGTATTAGACCGTGAAACAGATGAACTAACAGACACTCATTTTACTGAGATTATTGATTATTTAAATCCCGGTGATGCTTTAGTCGTTAATGAAACACGTGTTATTCCGGCTCGTATCTTTGGTGTAAAACCAGATACTGGTGGACATTTAGAAGTATTATTACTGAATAATACAGAAGGTAATCATTGGGAATGTTTAATTAAGCCAGCTAGAAGAGCGAAAGTGGGGACCGAAATTCATTTTGGTGACAATGCACAATTAAAAGCGACGGTTACCAAAGAATTAACCCATGGTGGTCGCATGATAGAATTTCATTATGAAGGAGTTTTTCTAGAATTATTAGAAACCCTAGGTCAAATGCCATTACCACCGTACATAAAAGAACGCTTAGATGATCCTGATCGTTATCAAACAGTTTATGCCAAAGAAAATGGTTCAGCTGCTGCCCCAACAGCAGGGCTTCACTTTACTCCGGAATTACTGGAGAAAGTAAAAGCCAAGGGAATTGAAATTATTCCATTGGTGCTTCATGTTGGATTAGGAACGTTTCGTCCTGTTTCGACCGATAAAATTGAAGAACATGAAATGCATGCCGAATACTATATGTTAAGCGAAGATTCAGCGGCTAAAATTCGTCAAGTAAAAGCGAATGGTGGCAAAATTACCGCTGTCGGAACGACGAGTGTGAGAACTTTAGAAACGATTGCCTCAGAACATAATGGCGAAATCGTCGCAAGTTCTGGCTGGACTTCCATTTTTATCTCACCAGGTTATCAATTTAAAGTGGTGGACCATTTAATCACGAATTTCCACTTACCACAATCAACTTTAGTGATGTTAGTGAGTGCTTTTTATGATCGTGAAAAAATCTTAAAAGCCTACGAACATGCAGTAGTTGAGAAATATCGTTTCTTTAGTTTTGGCGACGCAATGTTTATTAAATAATGCCGTCATCATTTGGCTCGAGTAAGTTGAAGCTAAATGGCGTAAGATAATGCTGTTGAAATCAATTTTTACGCAAATTTTTAACGAAGTATATGTCAAGTAAGCTATGTTAAACGTCATAATTAAATAAAAAATAAGCTTTTTAACTGGATTCTAACGCATCAAGTAGAATTCAGCTAGAAAGCTTTTTTGTTGGGAGTAGACCAGAAGTAGAAAATTGAATAATTTTCGCTTCGTTTGTTCACCCCCGTAAAGTTGAGTGGCCTCAAACAAGTCGATAGACGCAGTTTGAGGCCACTCAACCACTGCGTTGTTAATTATCGAGCACTCACTCAATTGAATTTATCAAATTGATGCCAAACCCCATTAAGACGCATTTTGATACCACTCAACAACTGCGCATTGACTTGAATAGATATGCCTGAACAGAATTATAAAAATTTGCATAGCCTCATTAAATCATGAAATAGACAATCGCAATATAATGAGCCAGTGAAGCTAGAATAATAAAGAAATGCCAAATCATATGGAAGTATGGTTTTTTCTTAGCATAGAAGAGGGCACCAATCGTATAAAGCAGACCCCCTAATACCATTAAAGCTAGAAAGATGGCGCTCGTATGTTTAATCACATCCGGTAATATAAAAACGACCAACCATCCCATTATTAAGTAAAGGAATAAGGAAAACTTTTCATTGACTTTTTTAGCGAAGATTTTGTATAAAATACCAAAAATGGTGATGCCCCATTGTAAAACGATAATCGCGATGCCTAACCAGCCACCAATTAACGAAAGTGCAACCGGGGTATAACTACCCGCAATCGCAATAAAAATCATACTATGATCGATGATGCGCATGACATATTTATGAGGTGAACCGTAACTCATTGAATGATAAATGGTAGAAGCTAAGAACATTAAAAATAAACTGATTGTAAAAATAGACATCCCCACAATGGCCGTGATGTCATAATGGATATAAGCATAAATTGCGGTTATCGGTAAGAGGATTAACACGGCTAAAGCCGCTACACCATGCGAAACACTATTACCAATTTCTTCACCAAATGATAGTTGAATACTGGGTTTAAATCGTGTCATGTTCATTATTTTTTTCTCCTTTATAGTCTGCAATAAGAGCTTGTGTTTGATAATATAAGATAACTGTTTGACAAGCTGATTGAATAATTACTGGGACTTCGATTTCATTGTTTTGATCTTTAGCTAAACATTTGACAAAACCATTATACAATGTTTCCGAATCATAATCTTCACTTAACATCTTCAGTGTTTGACTGATATGTTGAATCGGAAATACATTTTTAAGGAAAGTTATCGCAATCAGTCTAGCGACTTGGCTTTTACGGTATTTTTTCTTAATTGGCTTTTCAATATGATGATGTTTGACATAATTATTAATCATTGAAGCTGTTAAACCTTTTTCTTCCGACAATGTGGGTTCCACTATCAAGTCATTGATTAAAATTAAAACTTGGTCTAAATATAAATCTAAATCAGGCAATTGATGCCAATACGGTAACTTTATCATATAAAATAGCCACCCCCTTACATCTAGTCTTTATAACTAGATTGTAAAGTTATCATAATCCAATGTCAAGTAAAGAGTATGAAAAAATACTTATTAAAAATAAAGAAAAGTTTAAAAATATCTTGTTATTTAAAATAGATATATTATAATGTTCTTAAAAATACATGGAGGCACTTACATGAAACGAATTATCATTTCAATACTTGTTGCAATATTATTACCTATGAGTATTTTTGCTCAAGAGGGGACTTCAATGGTTTCATTGGGAGTATCATTAACAGGAGAAGATAAAGAATTTATGTTATCCTTATTTGGGGTCAACCAAAGTGATAATGTTATTTCTATTGATGGCAATACAGTTAATAAATATTTAAATGATGGTACCGATAATACAGTGGGGATATATTCAAGTTCAAAAGTAGAATTTATGCCAAAAGGTTTTGGTGTTGAAGTGTTTGTAATAACGCCAGAGAATATTACAAAGGTTTCAGAGTCAGCGTATCGAAACGCAGCAATTGCTGCTGGAGCTACGAATGCATACATTCAAATAGCTTCACCACAACCTGTTACAGGAGAAGGAGCTCTAGCAGGTGTTTATGAGATTTTTAGTCAACAAGGAATGGAATTAAATCCTGAAGATATTAGAATTGCAGAAAATCAAATTAAAATTGAACAATTGTTAACTGAAGAAACCTCCTTAAATTCAACTGAAATTTCTAAAATTATTACAAAATTAAATTATGAAATCGTGTTATTAGTTGAAAAGAATAAAGAAATTAAGGATGAAGATTTATTCAAAATTGTTGAATCCATTTTAAATGATGGAAATTATAGTATACCTAAAACAGCAATCGATGCTATGAAAGAGCATGCTATTGCATTTGCTAAATCAGAAACGGCTAAAGATTCAGAAACCAAAAGAATGCTAGAAGAAATGCTAAATAAATTCGAAAAAGGTGATTTTTCACATATTAAAGATAAAAAATATACGGTAGGGAATTTAGAAATAGAGTTTCATAATGTATATCTTACTGAAGAACGAAACGAGTATAGTGAAGAAAAATTTGACAACCTATTAGTTGCTGAATATACCGTAACCAACAATAACGAAGATGATTTTTATTCAGGTAATGAATTATCTTTATTTACAGATGGAAAGCTTACAATGCCATATTTTATGGGTGATGAATCCTTTTTACCAATTCCTTCTGGAAAATCAGGGGATGAAAAAATGTATTTTGGTTTTAATGGTGATTTTGATACATTAGAATTACAATTAAAAGATATTATGAATATTAATGCTGAACCAGTTAATATTATCTTAACAGGTGAGAAGCCAAAAACTGAAGAATTAAGCAGTAATACTGAAGAAACAACCGTCATAGTAGATACTGACCCTTCAGATTTTATCAATAGTATTGAAAATAAAGAATTAAAAGAAATAATGCAAGGATTTGTAGATAATAAATTGAATGTATTAGAGCCCTATATGGCAAAAAGAACGGATTTAGGAATGGCACCTTATACAACTGATAATATGGTATTTTTCGGTGCCCAATTAGCAGTCGATCCAGTGATTGATGAAAATGGTGAGATAGATCCTTACAACTATGGACGTTTATTTTTCATTGAAGATGAGGAAGATATGAAACTTCAAAAGGCATATTATGATGACTTAGCTAAACAATCTGCACTATTCTATTCACATACTTACCAAAAAGGAAAGGTTTTACTACAAATGGGTGGAGATGTTCCTGACGAAGATTTCGAAAAATATATTCAGGTTATCGACCAAATAATTAAATAAAAAATAACGCGCAAATTGTGATATTTTTGCGCGTTTTTAAACTTCATCTTTCAAACTGCGTAATCAATTGATAGAAGTCTTCAATTGAATTGCTAATTTGGTATTTATTCGTTTTTTCAATGATAGTGTCTTTTTGTTTAGTCAAGGCGACTAATTTTTCTTTCAACGTTTCTGGAGAAAGTTCTTCTTCGTTTAAAACAAGGGCATATCCTTCATTTTGGAAGTTTTGAGCATTTAATAATTGATCTCCACGACTAGCTTGAGCGGTTAAGGGAATTAATAGCATCGGTATTTTTAAAGCTAAAAATTCAAAAATTGAGTTAGAACCCGCTCTTGAAATAACATAGTCGGTAATCGCTAATATATCATTTAATTCATCCGTTACAAATTCATATTGGACATAGCCGTCTTGAGTTAGAGAGTCATCTTTTAAACCTTTACCCGTTAAATGGATTAATTGGTATTCTGTCAATAAATAATCTAAATTTTGACGAATCGCATCATTGATTGCTTTCGAACCTAAAGAGCCCCCCATAACCATCATAATTGGTTTATCAGGTGTTAGACCTGTAGATTGATAACCACGTTCCGCATTACCTTCAAATAAACTATCGCGGATAATAGAGCCAATAACGGTAGCTTGTCCTTTGGGCAAATGTTCTGCTGCTTGTGGAAAGGTTGTAAAAATATGATCAGCAAACTTAATACTAATTTTGTTTGCTAAACCTGGTGTCACATCTGATTCATGTAACACGATAGGAATCTTTAACATTTTGGCTGCCATCGCAACCGGCACACTTACAAAGCCACCTTTAGAAAAAATCATCGTCGGTTGTTGCTTTTTCAAAATAAAATAAGCATCGCTAACGCCTTTCATGACTTTAAAAGGATCGACAAAGTTTTGCCAATCAAAATAACGACGTAATTTACCACTACTAATGGGATAGTAGGGCACATTGTCTAATTTATTAATCATCTCACGTTCAATCCCGTTTTTTGATCCTATATAAAATGTTTCATAACCTTTTTCTTGAAAATAAGGGATTAAGGCTACGTTAACTGACACATGGCCAATAGAGCCACCACCAGTAAAACAAATTCGTTTAACCATAAGAGCCTCCTAAAAATTATTCTCATTAATTATAGCGTTCAAACCTAGATGTGTCTAGTTAATCGTTATGCTAGGAGGAAGAAGAATAGCGAAAAAGTTAATAGGATAGATAACACATCACACGCTATAAAAATAGATTAGTTGCACTATTTTTGATGCTTGATGATGGATGAACTCATACTCTAATGTTTTTTATGGCTAGATACCGTGGCACTAACTTTAGAAGATCCTTTTCATCAGATTTTTGATAGATTTGAGAATAAGTGTCTCCATGAGCATAGATCTTTATTTTGATTGAGCTATTCACTTGATGGATGATTTCAATGTTGTTTATTTCATCAAATTTTATTAGTTTCCATCTCAAAAGGAGAGTCTACACCATTTAATAGGTCATATAACTTTCGAAGCTATGAATTTCTAGCGGATTAAAAAAATATTTACAAAAGCTCTTTACAACCGTATCTTTTATTGTATAATAGTAAGAGTGGTCTGCGGACCCCAAATCACGATATTCCGCTGGATAGACAATTCTGCTATCTATGAGTGTTTGTTAGAAGAGGAGAAAAAAACATGAGTAAATTAATTGAAAAAATTACTGCAGCTCAATTACGTAACGATATCCCTGAATTTCGTGCAGGTGATACAGTTCGTGTACACGCATTAATCGTCGAAGGCGAACGTGAACGTGTGCAAATTTTCGAAGGTTTAGTTATTAAACGTCGTGGTACTGGAATTAGCGAATCTTTTACAGTTCGTAAAATTTCAAATGGTGTAGGTGTAGAACGTACATTCCCATTACATACGCCACGTGTAGCGAAAATTGAAGTTGTTCGTAAAGGTCGCGTACGTCGTGCGAAATTATACTACATTCGTGCATTGTCTGGTAAAGCAGCTAGAATTAAAGAACGAACTAGATAATCCAAGATTTGAATACTCGGTTGATTGTATTGACAGTCAATCGGGTATTTTTCATTTACAATAAGATATTCACCTAAATGCCATTCGTCTCGGGGTTACTCTATTAGAATTGAATTACGCTCTGAGCCCGATGGTCTCACCTAAATTTAAACAAAAATATTCACCGTTCTTAATTTCTAATCAAATTTATAAACGATAAGCTTAACTTTATCTAATGCTATTTTGTCCACTCTAAACATGATTTTGATAACGTTATGATTCCTTGAAAGAACGCTCCCATTTTTCATTAAAATGTGTTAAAATATATTAGTAATCTTAGAGGGAGGTATTATGAAAAAAGATAAGCAAACCCTTCGATTAGAAAGTATCAATAAACTTCAAGAGTTGGATAGTGGGCAACGACGCCAATGGGAAAGTGATTTGAAGCAACAATTTTTTGGGTATTTACAAACAATCAAAGTTCAAAAATTAGCTTTGTTTTATAGCTTTCATCCTGAAGTAAATGTTTTGCCCATATTAGAAGAATTAGAAGCACAAGGTTATGAAGTGTATTTACCTTGTTTAGCTCCCAATTATCAATTAGAGTTTGCTCCTTATAAAATGGGGGACACACTTAAAACAGTTTATCGCAAAGTGGTGCAACCGAAGACTCACCAACGACTAGAACCTGAGCAATTAGATTTAATCATTGTTCCAGGCTTATCTTTTTCGAGTGAGGGGTATCGGGTCGGCTTTGGTGGCGGTTATTATGATCGTCTACTAGCAAAATTACCTACCACCAATACGGTTTCGCTCGTTTTTCCGATTCAAATGGTCGACAATGATTTATTGCCTGTCGAATCATTTGATCAACCTGTTAAAAAGCTCATCATTGCGAGATAGAGAGGAGCAATAATGGAAAAAATTAAAAATCCTGAATGGTGGCGTCAGGCGCCATTTGTAACGTATATTTTATTAACACTTAATATTGCTGTTTTTATATGGATGTTATTCGTTTTTGGTACTACACAATCGAGCGAAGCATTAGTAAATGCAGGTGCAAATTTTAGACCTTTCATTGTTCATTTTAATGAATGGTGGCGCTTATTGACTGCCGGTTTTATTCATATTGGATTCGAACATATCTTGATGAATATGGTTTCCCTTTATTTTGTGGGGATTGAACTGGAAAAAATATTAGGTCATGGACGTTATTTACTGATTTATTTAATGAGTGTTCTAGGTGGAAATGTTGTTTCATTTGGCTTAGCGAGTGCGGGTTCTCTTTCTGCAGGAGCTAGTACCGGTATTTTTGGTTTATTTGCGGCTTATATTGTATTAGGTCGTCTATATCCACAATCAAATTATTTAAGACAGCGTGGTCAAACGTTTCTGACATTATTTGTTATTAATGTCTTGATGAATCTATTTTCAGGTACGATCGACAACTGGGGTCATATGGGTGGCGCTTTAATGGGAGCTTTGATGACCGCAGCCATTGGTATCAAGCAATATCATCCATTGACGAAGAAACAACGATTATTATTATTCATTAGCATCGTTTTATTATTGATTTCATTTATTTTTATTGGGATACAAAGAGAAATTTAAAGGAGTAGGAAAAATGGAGAAAAAAATTATTGGGATTGACTTAGGTGGTACTTCAGCAAAATTAGCAATTTTAACACCCGCTGGTGAAATTCAAAAAAAATGGAGTGTTCAAACCAACATCTTAAATGATGGCGTACATATTGTCCCGGATATTATCGATTCGATTAAAGAGCAATTATCATTATTAAATTTAACAGAAGAGAGTTTTTATGGTATTGGGATGGGAACGCCAGGGAAAGTAGATGCTGAAAACAAAACAGTTATTGGCGCTTACAATTTAAACTGGAGTGAATTACAAGAAGTTGGAAAGCAATTTGCCGAAGCTTTTAATTTACCTTTTTATATTGATAATGATGCGAATGTGGCTGCTTTAGGTGAACAATGGAAAGGTGCCGGTAATGGAGAACCCAATGTCGTGATGTTTACTTTAGGTACTGGTGTTGGTGGCGGTATCGTTTTAGGTAATAAATTATTACATGGTGTCGGCGGTACAGCAGGTGAAGTGGGCCATATTTTTGTTGATACGGAAAATGGTTTTGAATGTACTTGTGGTAATAAAGGCTGTCTAGAAACAGTTGCCTCAGCAACAGGAATTGTTAATCTTGCACGTCATTATTCAAATGAATTTGCAGGTGATTCAACGATTAAAGCGCGTATTGACAGTGGGGACCAAGTAACCGCTCGTGATATTTTTGATGCAGCAAAAGATAGCGATACATTTAGTGAACATGTAGTTGATATGTTTTCTCACTATTTAGGCATCGCGACTTCCCATATTGCGAATATTTTAAATCCAAGTACGATTGTTTTAGGGGGCGGCGTTTCGGCGGCTGGCAATTATTTAAAAGAGCGCGTTGAAAAATATCACCGTCAATATTCATTCCCACAAGTACGTGATGTCACAAAAATCCGTTTAGCAACAATTGGTAATGATGCTGGTGTTATCGGGGCTGCTCGATTAGTACCAGTTGATGAGTTAGGAGAGTAATTAATTTAATGGAAATTTTGAAATTTATTTTAGCTTTAATTGTTTTAGGTTTAGTAATTTATGGTGGCTACTTACTTTATTTATGGTGGATTGCACGTAATTCCGCTCAAATGATTGAAGCGACGGAATTAGAAACATTACGTGCTGGAGCACAAATTGTGGATGTACGTGAAATACCGGAATTCGAGGCACGTCACATTTTAGGGGCACGCAATATTCCAATGTCACTGTTTAAACAACGTCAAGCCGAGGTACGCCGTGACAAACCCGTTTATTTATACGACGAAGATGGTAATTTAGCACCACGTTGTGCCCGTATTTTAAAGAAAAACGGTCATGATAATGTCTTTATCTTGAAAAATGGCTTTTCTACTTGGGGCGGAAAAGTAAAATCAAGAAAATAATGTACAGCCTATATTAGTCAATAAAGATGGTGATAGTTTCATTTTTAATGGGCTATGACGATCTTTATTTTTATCACCTTGAAAGGAGTGTTGAAATGGTTGAAAATGTTTTAATGGATGAAATGGCCATCAATCGGACACTTAAACGAATTGCCCATGAAATCTTAGAACGTAATAAGACTTTAGAGGACGTTGTGTTAGTCGGGATTAAAACGCGTGGCGAATACTTAGCCAATCGCATTGCGACGAAGATTAAAGAAATTGAAGGGCATGAAGTGGCGGTTGATTATGTGGATATTACCTTTTATCGAGATGACCTAACGCATGCGACGGTTTCCGATGAACCAGAAGTAACTGAAGCGAGCTTTACTCATGATTTAACGGGTAAAAAAGTCGTCATCGTGGATGATGTATTATATACAGGACGCACGGTTAGAGCTGCGATGGATGCGATTTTAGACCAACATCGTCCTTCGCATATTCAATTAGCTATTTTAGTGGATCGTGGACACCGGGAATTACCGATTAGAGCAGATTTTGTGGGTAAAAATGTACCAACTGCCAAAACAGAGCGAATTGCGGTACGCTTAAGTGAAGTCGACAATGGTGAAGACCAAGTGGTCATTGTAAAATAAAAAAGAAACTGAAGTTATGATGTGGTTGTGCGGTCTACTCGACACTCAACTCATCTTGTAACTTCAGTTTTTTTATTATATTGATAGATAAAAGCTTTTGCTAGTCATTAAATAGACTGCTAAATACTTTAAAGGCTCAACTCAAATAGCCAATTTAGTTAATTGTCAATTTGATAGGTACGTAATTTCTGTTCATCAGGTGTCACATAAATCGTGCGTTGACCTTCATAAATCACATAGCCCGGTTTAGCACCATTGGGTTTACGTAAATGTTTGACTTGTAATAAGTCTACTGGAACGGAGGCTGAATCACTGAACTTAGAATAATAAGCAGCGAGTTCTCCCGCTAGTGTAATGGTTTCATCACTTGGTTGGTCACTTTCAATGATCACATGAGAACCTGGGATATTTTTGGCATGGAGCCACCAGTGATTTTTACTGGCTTTTTTAAGACTGAGTTCGTCATTTTGGTGATTATTGCGTCCAACATAAATCATGACCCCATCATCACTGCGATAGCGTCTTGGTTTTGACGTTGATTTTGAACGTTTTTTAATATTTTGTTTACGTTGTGCAACATAACCTTCGCTCGTTAATTCTTCTTTAATATCTTCAATGTCTTCCAAATCAGCTTGTTGAATTTGGACAAGTACTGTTTCTAAATACTCATTTTCTGCTTCAGCCAATTGGGTTTGGTGGTCAATATATTTTAATGAATCACGGTATTTAGTATACTTTTTAAAATATTTTTGGCTATTATCAATCGCTGATAAACGTGGGTCAAGTTCAACTAATAAAGGTTGATTATTGTCATAATAATTATCCAATGTCACTTCTGTTTGACCTTTTTCAATTTGGTAAGCATAGGCTTTTAAGAGTTCACCTTTTATCCGATAGGTATCTGAAGCCTGGGCTACTTTGCGATCTTCTGCTAATTTTGCTATTTTAATTTGATTGCGTCCAATCACATGTTCAATTTTTTGTATTAAATCGCCTGATAATTGACGAATACGATCTAAATGAATTTTTTGTTGGAAAAAGGCTGTTAATAAAGTTGAAAGTGAAGGGTAGTGAATTTGTTCAGCTTTAAGATGCTTAACAGGATAATAATAAAAGGATAATTTGGCATTTTTTTGCTTGAAAATCGTGGGTTGTGCAGTAGTGGTAGCCGCCATCAATTGATTGATAGCTTCACCAGCTGTCATTTTTTCTTGATTCATTAAATATTCGATTTCATTGGCACCAAGTTTTCCTAATCCTTCAATCATTCGAGATGCCAGACCATCTGCTAATAGCTGATGATGTTCATTCGCCCAACTTTCTAAGTCTGGTAAAGCAAAGACATTAATTTGTTGTGGATTTTTGGGTGGTTGAACATATTCAGCACCTGGTTGTAATCCGCGATAGCTATTAAGACTAGGAGAGACATGTTTAATACAGTCAATAATCGTATTTTTAGCCGGATTCACTAATAGAATATTACTGTGGCGACCCATCAATTCAAAATAAAGATGGTAATTCTGTTGGTCGCCTAATTCGTCTAAGCCACTCACAATAAATTGTACGATACGGTCATTGTCAATTTGCCGGATGTCTAATACAATGGCATTTTCTAAATGTTTACGCATCAACATACAAAACATTGGTGCATGAGTGGGATTACTTGGACGCTCATCTGTTAAACCTAAATGGTAATAAGTGGGATGAATCGAGCTGTTTAAACGATAATTGGTACGATGATTACGAATCACCAATTGTAATTCTTGCTCGAAAGGTTGATATATTTTGGAAATACGGCCACCAATTAGATGATCCGCTAATTCCTTGAC
The DNA here is from genome assembly GCF_002847845.2 of Globicatella sanguinis. Lineage (NCBI taxonomy): Bacteria > Bacillati > Bacillota > Bacilli > Lactobacillales > Aerococcaceae > Globicatella > Globicatella sanguinis. The sequence continues at coordinate 160,185 of NZ_CP126962.1, forward strand.
TAAGGCACGTGTAAAAAAGCCATCAAACGTCATACTTGGTTCCTCCTAAAAAGAGATATAAATACATTTTACATGATTATCCACTAAAGTGAAAGTTATCGCGATTAATAAACGGTTTCGATAGCGAATTTACTTGAACTGTCGTATAATAGTGAAGGTTATTATTTTAGATTGGAGAGGTTGCATGATACATTTATTATTAGTCATGATTTATTTATCATTTATCAGTCTTGGCTTACCGGATGCCTTATTAGGTTCAGCATGGCCCGTAATGCATCAAACTTTAGCGGTTGATGTTTCTTATGCCGGCGTTATTTCGTTAATTATTTCTTTTGGAACAATCATTTCCAGTTTGCAAAGTGATCGCTTAACGAAGACATTTGGTCCTGGTAAAGTAACGGCATTTAGTGTGCTATTAACGGCAGTTGCTTTATTTGGTTTCTCAATTAGTAATCAATTTTGGATGTTATGTTTATGGGCGATTCCTTATGGTCTAGGCGCCGGCAGTGTCGATGCTTCATTAAATAATTATGTCGCTTTACATTATAAGAGTCACCATATGAGCTGGTTACATTGTATGTGGGGTGTAGGAGCAGCGATTGGGCCTTATATTATGTCCTATGCCTTGATGAATGGTTCGGGTTGGCAAAGTAGTTATTTATATATTGCAATCATTCAAATTGTTTTAACAACGAGTCTATTTATTAGCTTACCTTTATGGCAAACGCATGAAGCTAAAAGCAATGGTAAACGTGCTGAAGGCAAACCATTAAGCATTCCAGAGATTTTATCATTAAAAGGTGCTAAAGAAATTATGATTGCTTTCTTTTGTTACTGTGCGATTGAATCGACTGCAGGACTTTGGGCAAGTAGTTATTTTGTATTAGTAAAAGGCATTGAACCTGAGACTGCTGCCGGTTATGCTGCTTTATTTTATATCGGTATCACGGTAGGACGTGCGTTGAGTGGCTTCTTAACCTTTAAATTTAATGACGAGCAAATGATTCGTATCGGGATAGGTGTCCTAGCAACGGGCATAATTTTATTATTATTGCCAATCAAAATTCCAGTGATTGCGCTAATTAGTTTAATTATTATTGGATTAGGGTGTGCACCTATTTATCCAAGTATTATTCATATGTCGCCACGTTATTTTGGAAAAGATAAATCACAAGGCATTATTGGGGTGCAAATGGCCAGTGCCTATGTGGGCGCAATGGCGATGCCACCTATCTTTGGTTGGATTACGAAAGTAACAGGCATGGGAATTTTACCGATTTATTTAGGATTATTAACCATTTTAATGTTATATATGTCAGAACGTTTTACCCAAAATGGTCCGATTGAGGAGGAAGGATAATGTATAAAGTAGGGCGAATTGTCAATACCTTTGGTATTAAAGGTCAAATTAAAGTCATTGCGGATACGGATTTCCCTGATGAACGCTTTGCTCCAGGTGAAAAATTAGCGATTATCGACGGAGAGAAGGTACTAACAAAATTAACCGTAGCGGATGCCTATTTACATAAAGGGACTTATATTTTAAGTTTTGAAGGAATCCATAATATTAATGATATTGAACACTATAAAAATTATTGGTTAGCGATTGAAAAAGACCAACAACAGGCACTGCCTGAAGATGAATTTTATCATCATCAAATTATTGGCTTAAAGATTATCACTACCGATGGTAATGAATTAGGAACCGTTAAGGAAATTCTATCGTTAGGTTCGAATGATGTCTGGGTGGTTAAACGTCATGAACCGAAAAAACGCGATGTGTTATTGCCCTTTATTAATGATGTCGTGAAAGAGGTAGATTTGACCAACGGCATCGCGACGATTGAATTGATGGAAGGTTTGATTGATGATGCAAATTGATGTGTTAACTTTATTCCCAGAAATGTTTGCACCCCTTAATACCTCTTTAATGAAGGAAGCACAAAATAAAGAAAAAATGACTTTAAATTTACATGATTTTCGTCAAAAAGCGGTCAATAAACATGGCCATGTGGATGATTATCCATATGGTGGCGGAGCGGGCATGTTATTACGGGTTGAGCCGATTGTCGAAACACTCGAAGCAATTGAACGTAAAGATAAATCGAAAGTCATTTTAGTTGATCCAACCGGCAAGCCGTTTACCCAACAAATGGCTCAAGAATGGTCAACAGCAGAACAATTAATCTTTATTTGTGGTCATTATGAAGGTTTCGATGAACGAATTCGTGATTATGTAACCGATGAGGTGTCACTCGGTGATTATGTTTTAACGAATGGTGAAATGCCGACAATGGTGATGATTGATGCGACCGTCCGGTTAATTCCCGAAGTATTAGGAAATGCCCATTCAATTGTAGATGAGTCCCATCAACGTCATTTATTAGAACATCCACAGTATACACGACCACGAGAATTTAGAGGAAAAGTGGTACCGGATGTCTTATTAAGTGGACATCATGAAAAGATTGAAAAATGGAAAGCCAAAGAAGCTATCCGCAAAACCTATGAAAGACGACCTGACTTACTTGAAAAAGCTGATTTAACAGAGCAAGAACAAGAATGGTTAGCAGAAATTCAACAAGAAAATGAAAATATTTCTTTAAAATAGCTTAAGATGTGATAAAATATAGAAAAGACCTTTTTAGGAGGAATTAATAAATGTCTAAATATTTAGTGTTCGGACACAAAAATCCAGATACTGATACGATTGCTTCAGCCATTGCGATGAGCTTCTTTTTAGAGCGTCAAGGGTATGTCGCAGAACCTGTTGCTTTAGGAACCCCAAATGAAGAAACTGAATTTGCTTTAAGTTATTTCAATGTCGAAGCACCACGCGTAGTAACCACGGTTGCCAACGAAGTTGAGCATGTTGCTTTAGTGGACCACAATGAACCCCAACAATCAGTCGATGATTTAGCGGATGTGACCGTGGATTATGTCATCGATCATCACCGTATTGCTGGTTTTGAAACAGCGCAACCTTTATATTACCGTGCAGAACCCATTGGTTGTACCGCCACTGTCTTATTAAAAATGTTCAAGGAACATGATTACGATATTCCAAAATCAATTGCTGGTTTAATGTTATCGGCTATTATTTCTGATACTTTATTATTTAAATCACCCACTTGCACGAATCAAGATGAATCTGCAGCGCGTGAATTAGCGAAAATCGCAGAAGTTGATTTAGAAAAATATGGTTTAGAATTATTAAAAGCAGGAACCAATTTATCAACTAAAACAATTGATGAATTATTAACATTAGATGTGAAATCATTCGACATGAATGGTAAAAAAGTGCGCATCGCACAAGTAAACGCGATTGGTTTCGAAGAAATGCAAGCACAAAAAGCTGAATTATTAACAGCAATGGATGCTTCAGGATATGATTTATTCGTGTTAATCGTAACCGATATTTTAGAAAGCAATTCATTCGGTTTAGTATCTGGTGAAGACTTCACACAAGTAGAAGCAGCTTTTGGTACTACAGTGACTGACAATGAACTATTATTACCAGGTGTCGTTTCACGTAAGAAACAAGTCGTACCGCAATTAACGGCGGCTTACGAAAACTAATAAATTAAGACTGACAGAAAGATATCTGACTGCCTCCTTCAAATAAACTAGAATATCTATTTGAAACGAAGCCGAGCATGTATTTCTGTTCGGTCTTTTTTGTTTGTCCTAATCCATCTAGTTTCTGGCGTTAGGCAATATAGAAGGAGATTTTATTCAATTGTATGGGGCTAAATTGGCATGGTGTCAGTGGCTCTTATAAGCAAGGGATTTTAGTTAATTGTATGGAGGGAAACTTGATTGATGCCAGTACCCCATAAGCAAGGGAATTTTTTCAATTGAATAGGGTAAACATCTTTTTGAGGGTAGGCCGACGAAGCGATAATCATTCAATTTTCTACTTTTAGTCGGCTCCTAATCTTGTGGAGACTATAATTAACGTAAAAACTAATTGATTTTAGAAATTGTTTTTGCTTTCTAATAAAAGTTAGCATCACTCATTTTACCCTAAGGCAGGAAGAATTATCTGTAAGTGGATCAAGCATTATTCTTCAATAATCAACGAAGGCCTATTTTTAAACAGCAGTGAATTTGATACAATAGGACTATCGATATTATTTTACGAGGAGGGACGAGAGTATGGCTTTACAAATTGTAACAGGCGATTTGTCAGTTAATAAAAAAGCTCCCCTAATCCAAGAGCTATTTAAAATTAAAGCACAAGATCCGCAAGCAATTATTTATTATTTAGTGCCGGAACATATTAAGTTTGACATGGAAACCTTTGTACTAAAAGAAAGTCAAAAAATGAGCGGACGTCAAGAATCGGCCATGATGGATATTCAAGTGGTCAGCTTTACACGTTTGGCTTGGTTTATGTTAGATGAGAAACAACATCAACGCACTAATCTATCCGATATCGGTTTAACGATGGTGATTAAGCAACTATTAGATCAATATCAAGACCAATTGATTGTTTATAAAGGGCAACAACATCACTTAGGTTTCGTTGAGAAATTATTGGCGCTATTCGAAGAGTTATATCAAGGCAATGTTAATCCAGAAGCCTTAACCGATGATATGGTGAGTAAACAAGTAGTTGAGGCGACGATTTTAAATATGGAAGCGCAACGTATTAAAGAATTACAATTATTATATACCGCTTTTATTGATACAATCGAAACGCAATCATTAGCTAATTATCAAACGTATTTGGATTTATCACACTATTTAGCCCAACATGAAGCGTTTGACCATCATTATTTAGTAGTAGATCATCATTATTTTTTTAATGCACAACAATATCAATTATTAGTAGACCTCGCTCAAAAATTTAAGCGAGTTTGGTTAACCTTACCGATTAAACAATCCCAAATTAATAGTGCTGAATGGTTACCAATGGTTCAAATAGTAAAAGACACTTATCGTCAACTTAAACATTATGGACAATTATTTAATTTTGAAGTGTTGCCTGATTGGGAGATTCAAGCGCATTATTTTAATTATCAACCCGCCATTTTAGAAGTTGCCTCACGTTTCCAACAACAACAATCACAATTATTAGTGCCACAGGCTTTAAATAGCGCTACTACGCATCATTATTTTTGGCAATTTGAAACAGTGCAAAGTGAATTACGTCATATTAGTAATCAGATTCATTATTTAGTAACGATTGAAGGGTATCGTTATCGTGATATTTTAGTGTTAACCCGCGATATGGATTTATATCAACAAATGCTAGGCCCAATCTTTGAGATGAATCAAATTCCTTACTTTTTTGACCATGAAGCGAATATGTCGCAACATCCCTTAGTCTTGTGGTTAGAAGCAGTACTGAATTTGTCCTTAAATCATTGGCGGTATCAAGACTTAATGCTCGTCATCAAGTCGGATTTGTTAATGCCTGAATGGCTAGAAGGGAATATTGAAGAGGCACGTCATCAAAAGGCGCTCTTAGAGAATATTTTAATTGCCAATGGTTATTTTGGCTTCCGCTTTTATAGTGAAAAGTTTGAATGGCAATTTCCGCAATCAGAACAACCCTATGTTAATTATCAAGGTGATGAAACGAACGAAACCATTTTTGAAGGGGTGAGTCGTTGGCGTCAGTGGCTTGTGTCCAATCTATATCAACCCTTAAGTCGTTGGGACAAAGGGCTGTCAGGTCAACAAGCCGGAGAATGGTTATATCAATTATTAGTCGATACCCAAGTGCAAAAGCGCCTCATGGCTTTACGTGATCAAGCGATTGAACGGGGACAAATTGAGTTGTCACGTCGTTTTGAACAAGTATGGCAAGTATTGATGGATGCCTTAGATGAATTCCATCAACTTTATGGTGAAAAGAACTTGTCATTAGCGTTGTTTGCTGAATTATTACTAACTGGTTTACAACAAGCGACCTATCATATTATTCCACCAACGATGGATCAAGTGACGGTTACCAGTATTGAAAGTCCACAAGTGCAACCGGCTAAAATTTGTTTTATTCTAGGAGCCGATGATCATAGTTTACCGAAGACTTATACCAGTGATTCTCTCTTAACAGAAGATAATCGTGCGGAGATTCAAGAACGTTTACTACCACATCAAAACCTAGCCGATACCTCCAAGCAACGCAATCAAATGGAACAGCTCATTGGCTATCAATTATTATTGGATGCGACCGATCAATTATATTTTTCAGTGGCACTCAGTGTAGGCGATTCACAAAGACAATTTTCACCTTATATCCTCAATCTGATTAAAGCTTGTCAATTTAAAGTGGAGTCATTTGGTAGTGAACAACACCCATTTTTAAATGAAAAGATTCACAGCAACCAATTAGGGCGCCTGCCGATGCAATTATCGCCTCTACTTGGAGTATTGCGTCATCAATATCAGAATAGTTTACCGATGACGCATCAACAAAAACAATTATTACATCAAGTATTGTATGCGCCAGAAGCCATTGAAAAGAATTGGCAACAGTTAGTGCATCAGATTTTTAAATTCAATGTTTTACCAACGGCACTCACACCTGAAACCGCCATTGCTTTATTTGGCCAAAATATTTCAGCCTCTGTGTCGAAGATAGAAGCTTATTATCAAGATCCATTCAGTCATTTTTTAACCTATGGTTTAAGATTAAAAGAGCGAGAACAATATGAAATTGATGCGGCTAAAACCGGGGATTATTTCCATCATGCACTAGACTTGGTGATGGCTAAAATTATTGCTTCTGGGCGTACTTTAGTTAATTTAACCGCTGAAGAATTAAGTGCCATTTTAAATGAAAGCATCGAGGCCATTAATCAAGAGTGGAAATTTAATATTTTCAGTGGTCATCCACGAATGCAGGCCATTAAGTTACAACTTGATCAACAATTATGGCGCTTTTTACAATTTAGCTATCAACAACAAGCTAAAATTAAGATGCGCACCTTAAAAACGGAAGCCATCTTTGGGATGAATCCGCAACATGATTTAAAAGGGATGAGTTACCCATTGTCCAGTGGCGGTAAATTATATATTACCGGGAAAATTGACCGTATTGACGAATTAGTGGGGGCGAATAAATTACAAATCATTGACTATAAGTCAGGTAAAAAACAATTTAAGCTAGAAGATGCTTATTATGGTCACGATTTACAAATTCTAACTTATTTAAATATTGCTTTACAAAACTATCTGCAGTTTGAAGCATTAGGTGCTTTTTACCAACCATTGATTCATAATTTTAATGAGGTAACACCAGATGTCTTAGCCCAAGCGTCTCAAGGATCCCTTTATGATACCCAATTAAAAAACAATCTATTACAGGGATTTGTAGCAGCCGATGAAGCGGATTTAATGCAAATTGATCCCGATATTGAGGAACAATCAGATAGTTTGATTTATCCGGTATCATTAAAGAAAGATGGTCAATATAAGGCCAGTTCAAAAGTCATTCGTGGCGAGGATTTACAATTAGTTTTACGTATGACCGATGAGCGCTTTATCCAAGCCGCTGAAGAAATGCAGTCGGGTCGTATTGACTTAGCGCCGTATAAAGATAATCCTTATACAACGGCTTTACAACCGGGGTATCGGGTCATTTCAGGCTTTGATGCTACCGAACATTATCACTTATATCGCCGTAAAACGATCAAAGCTAAAGAAGTTATTAACCAATTGAAAATTGACTTTGAAGGGAAGGAGGAAGGATAGATGTTAATTGAACCAAAACCTAAAGATGCGCAATACAATGACGAGCAGTGGCAAGCGATTCAACAAACAGGATCTAACTTACTGGTCGCAGCCTCAGCAGGATCGGGTAAGACGACGGTCTTAATTGAGCGAATCTTAACCCATATCCGTAAAGAGTTTGCACAAATCGATGAATTACTGGTGGTCACCTTTACCGAAGCTGCCGCTAAAGAAATGAAGGAACGGATGGAAACCAAACTCAAAGCGGTTATTTACCAACCGGAGTACCAAGACAAACAAGCCCTCTTTTTAGAACAAGTCGCTAAATTACCCGCAGCCCATATTCGGACCTTGCATAGTTTTTGCTTACAGGTGATTCAACAATTTTTCTATTTGATTGATTTTAATCCGAGCTTTACTTTATTAGTGGACGAGACACAAAAGGCCTTGATTTTTCAAGATGTTTGGGAAGTATTAGTGGCTGATATTATCGAAGGCAAGTTGACCGGACTGGATGCGAATGACTTACAAGAATTATTAAGTCGTTATGCCAATCCTAGAAGTGACCAAGACTTATTTGATTTAGTGCTTAACTTACATCTATTTTCTTCGTCCCACCCTGAACCGGAAATCTATTTACAAAACTTATCGCAATATAGTCGTGATTTTAATCAGTTTAGTCAAACAACCTTATACAAACAACAATTAGCGCCTAATTTACAAAGTAATCTTCAATCGGCTTATCAATTATTATTAAAAGCTGAAAACTTATTAACAGGTGCTAGCGATGAAATTGCGAAAAAATATGGGGATTTCTTAGCGACTGAACGAGAAATGATCGGTCAATTATTAGATAATCTATACCAAGATCAATTAGCGAACTTTGCTAATATGTTGGCGGGGGTGGAATTTAAGCGTTGGCCAAGTAAACCGCGTAAGACCGAGGAAGGCGAGTTAATCGATGCGATGAAAGTGGCCCGGGATCAAGCCAAAACATTGATTACCAAAAATGTACAACCGGTCTTTCCATTAGCTTATCTCGAATTGGAAAAAGTCGAAGCCCAGTTAGCCCCAATTATTGATAAATTAAGCCAACTGACCTTACACTTTAAACAAGCGGTCGCTCAGCATAAAGCTAAACTTAATATTATTGATTACAATGATTTAGAGCATTTAACCTTAAATATTTTAGCCCCTTATAATCAACAGACTGGACGCCGTGAGGCCAGTATTGCCGCTACTTATTATCAAAATCTTTTTAAAGAAGTCATGGTCGATGAATACCAAGATATTAATGAAATTCAAGCGACAATTTTATCTTGGTTATCACATGAACAACGACCGGATTTAACAGGTAATTTGTTTATGGTAGGGGATGTTAAACAATCGATTTATGGCTTCCGTATGGCCGAACCGAGCCTATTTATGAAAAAATATCGCCAATACCAAGCACATGAAGCCGGCAAATTAATTGTGTTAGATAAAAATTATCGCTCACGCGATGAAGTGCTGCAATTTACCAATTATGTATTTGAGCGCATTATGGACGAGCAATTTGGCGAAATGAACTATGGCGAACAAGAGTCCTTAAAAACAGGTAATCTGTCCTTTGAACCCGTTTCGCCTTCACCGCGCTTTAATATTCAACTCTTATTGCATGAAAAAGCCGAGGACAGTGATGAAGCAGCGGCAACTAGCTTTAATGAAGAAGCGAATGATACCGATGAGGTAGCAGATGAACTCGCTTTTGATAGTTCGATTGAAGCCCAAGCTCATTTAATTGCCCAAGACATACGTCAAAAAGTACTGTCTAGTTGGCAAGTCTATGATAAAAAAGCCAAAGGCATGCGTCCGGTTGAGTACCGTGACTTTGTCATTTTATCATCTACTAAAAAGCCATTTTTAGAAATTCAACGGGCTTTCCAACAATATGAAATACCGATTAATGCGCAAAAAATTGATACCTATTTTCAAAGACAAGAGATTCAATTAATGATTGCCTTATTGAAAATCATTGATAATCCCCGACAAGACTTGCCTTTAGTGGCGATTTTACGATCATACTTTGTCGGACTGAGCGATGAAGCATTAAGTAAAATCCGAATTCATCATCCTAGCGGGGCCTATTATGAAGCCGTCTTAGATTATATGACCCAAGTAGATGATGCGCTTGCGGATCAATTAAGTCAGTTTAATCAACAATTGATTCATTGGCAAACGATTGCCAGTGAGAAACGCTTAGTTGAATTGATTTGGCAAATCTATCAAGAAACGTATTTCTTAGACTATGTTACCGGCTTAACCAATGGTGCCCAACGTCAAGCGAATTTACATGCGTTTTACCAACAAGCCGCTAGCTTTGAAAAGAGTAATTTTAAAGGGGTATTTGGCTTTATTCGATATATTGAAGAATTAACCGAACATAATCAAGATATTGCTGAACCGGTCTTATTAGGCGATAATGAAGACTATGTGCGCATGATGACGGTTCATGGTAGTAAAGGATTAGAGTTTCCGATTGTTTATTTGATGAATATTGAAAAGCAATTTAACATGCAGGATATTAATCATAAACGCTATGTATTATCGAAAAACTCCGGAATGGGCACCGATTTATATGATTTTACCACGATGTTAAAATATCCATCGATGGTTAATAAAGCCATTAAAATCGAAAAAACGATGCAAGCTAAAGCCGAAGAAATGCGTAAATTATATGTGGCTTTAACCCGTTGTGAACAACAATTAATTTTAGTTGGAACCATTGATTCACAGGATAAATGGCAAGAAAAAAATGAAAAAACCCGTGAATTAACCGATAAACAAGATAAGTTAGTCGTCTTACAAGAACGTCAAGCCGCTAATTCATGGTTAGAATGGATTCGTCAGGCATTAGCAGTACCGGATACTTTAGCCGAAAAAGTTACTGATTTTGATATAGCACAAGTTAATGTTACCTTTAAAAATCAAGCAGAGATTTTCCAAACGCAAGGCGAATTAATTCAACAACGACAATTCATCACCGAAGAAAGTTGGCTCGACTTTACACTGAAAGCGATAAAAGAAGTCTCGATGGATGAACCAAGGTCCCCCTTAATGCAAACGATGGCCGCATTAGCCAATCCAATCTACCCCTATCAGTTGGCGAGTCATACGTCCTCTTATCAATCGGTATCCGAGTTAAAACGTTTGTATGAAGAACCGGCACATGATCAATTAAGTTATTTTACTGACCGAACTAAGCTAGTCAACACTGAAAGGGACCAACAACTCAAGCTAAGAGAAGGGCAGTTATCCGCTACTAATAATCAAGCAGCAGTAACGCCAGCAAGCGATGTCACTGAACAGGAAGGGATTCAAAGTATTCGCTATACGGAGGACACCTTTGAACCACCACAATTTATGAAACCGAAAACGATGACTTATGCCGAAATCGGTAGCTTAACTCACTTTGTGATGCAACATTTGGCCTTTGATCAGTATCAAGGTGAAGCGATTGAATCCTGGGTGGCAAGTGAAATCAGCCGCTTAGTGAGTGAAGAGTATTTAACCAAAGAAGAAGCGGCCTTAATTAAAATGGAGACTTTAGTCTGGTTCTTACAAGATCCGTATGGACAACAATTATTTAAGCATCATCATACTTTACAACGTGAACAAGCCTTTTCTTATTTATTGCCTGCTAAATGGTTGTTTAAAGCACAATTAACCGAGGAAACAATGCCACAGTTGGCCGATGATCAATTATTAGTCCATGGGATTATTGATACCTTTTACGAAACAGACGATGGCTTGGTCATATTGGACTATAAAACAGACCGCTATCGTCAATATGGCAATGTCCCGCGTAGTGAGCAGATTGAATTGGTTGCCGATAAGTATAAATTCCAGTTGAGTTTGTATGCACAAGCCTTGAGTCAAGCCAAAGCTAAGCCAGTTAAAGATGTATGTGTGGTATTGTTAGATTTTAATGTAGTGTATCGTTATGACGAATTATATACCTTTTAGTTGCAATATTTCTGATATATCATAAAAAAGTCCATAGTCTTGAAGGAGATTATTTGCTAAACTATAATTAACAAACTTGAATAGTGAGGGAAATCTATGAAAATTGAACACGTAGCGATATATGTTAATCATTTAGATGATGCGAGAGATTTCTTTGTTAAATATTTTGAGGCAAAATCAAATGAATTGTACTTCAATCCGAACACAGAATTTAGCTCTTATTTTTTAACATTTGAGGATGGAGCTCGATTAGAGTTAATGACAAGACCAGACATGGTGGATACTTATAAAGGCTTAAATCGAACCGGATTGGTTCACATGGCAATGAGTGTGGGCAGTAAGGAGAAAGTAGATGCCTTAACTAAAGAGTTAGAAAACGATGGTTATGAACTCATTGATGGCCCGCGTACAACCGGTGACGGTTATTACGAGAGTAAGTTCATAATCTTTGAAGGCAATCAATTAGAAATTACGGTTTAAATCAAAGTAATAATGATGACTTGATCGTGAAAATCATTAAAGACTAAGAAAGTAATTTTATATACCTTGATTCAGAATGAGAGAGGAATGGCAATAAAGAATTTGCTGTTTGATGCGACCAGAAGACTGGTTGTGGGAGTAGATCAGAAGTAGAAAATCGAATGATTTTCGCTTCGTCTGTTCACCCCCGCACAGTTGAGTAGGTCTCAAGCAAGTCATTAAGACGCAGATTGAGACCACTCAACCACTGCGCTTTTAACTAATGAACAATAATCTTAACTAAATTTATCAAGTTTATGCCAGCCTTAAGGTGTTTTGAATGCTGTTGAAAGGGAATAGGAAATGGGAGTGGTCTAGCCAATGGCTTTTCGTTGCTAAATACGTCATATTGTTATTCTTACTAAAAGGCGAGGGCAAAGGCGCCGATAAAATTGCCGGTATTTTTGGCGATAGATACCATTCATAATATTTTGAAAAGCATATTGTATCGTTGTACCGATATAAGAAAGGACAAGCACATCTTCCATGATTGTTGCGCCCTTGCTGATAATGTATTGTGATACCGATATAAGGGCAGACACGCAAAAAACAATAGCCTATCAAACCCGATGTGAGTTTGTTAGGCTATTTCTACTGCTTCAATTATTTAATGAAGAATGTATTTAATATGAATGAAAATAATGCAATTGCATAAGCGGGTGGGTCAATATGTGTTTTGACATTGGTGTTGAAGAAACGAGCAACTAACTCAAATACGAACCACGCCATCACACCAAATAAAATCGCTAAGAAGAAGTTATTAAAAGCAACCATTGCTAAAGCTGAGATAATCCCAACATGATGTCCAACCGGGAAGTTGGCACCAAAGATGGTAAAGAAGAATAAGAATGCTCCAAAACCAAAGCCAAAGAATGGAATACCTGTTAATTGCGTTACATAAGCGATGATAGCAGAGTAAGCTGCTGACCATAATAAACCAAATACTAAATCATTCGTACTCATATTGAAGACTGGTTGTCCTTCTTCTGGTTGCGACATAAATTCGCCACCACCGAATACTAAACGAGTAATGATTGAACCAATCACGATACCGATTGCGCCACCATCAACTTTTAATCCCAATACTTGGGTAATTAGGTAAGCTGATAAATAACCGATAACGGCGAAGATACCACCGACTAATAAAGCCATTGGATCATTGGAAGCAAATGGTTGTTTATTAATATCTGTTCCATGGAAACCAGAGTTATCTTTAGAACCTAAGTAAGCAGTTGCTGCTACAGCACCGGTGAAAGCGATATGGGGTCCAAAGAAATAACCAAATGCGACATTGTTTAAGAAATCTGCTGAACCTCCAGCAGCCATGATTGATGAGCCGATTAAGACGAAGAACCCACATAAACCAATCGCAGGGATCGCTCCAATCGCAGCACCAAATACGCCACCAAAGAAAGCTAAAATAATTGCTAAAATTGACATATTGTCACTCCTTAAAATAAATTTTCACCATATAAATTATAATCATTTTAAAAAATAAAGTCTAATAACTATTATTAATAGAGAGTGGTATGGTAGTGTCAAATATTTTGTGTAACCTGCATATTAAGATTGTAATATAATTAATAACTATTTATTGAATTTCACCTTGCCTTTTAGATGAATTATCATAACGACCAGTGAACTTGTACTTCCTCTCAACAAGATAATCCATCTAAAAGGCAAGGCCAGCAACCGAAGGGCGCTAGTTAAGCCTCACATGATACTTGAGGATTTTTCTGTTTCTCTTCTTAAGTTGAATTCATTAACCGGCCTTTTGAGATCTATCAGCAGTTGAAGTTCAAATGCAACCTTCCCAAAGCCTTTATGAATACGATTTGCGAACTTGGCATTATATTCTATGACATAACAATAGACTGTCTTTTCTAGGGACGCCTCATGTGGAAATTGTTCTTTAATTTTCGTTCGCTTCTTCAATTGCTTATTAAAGGCCTCGGATAGATTGTTTGTATAAAGTGATGGCCATATCTCTTTGGGAAAATGCATGAACGAGAAAAGGTTCTTTTTTCGTCTTAATTGTTCTACCAATTTTGGATAAGTCCCTTTCCAAGTCTGAATAAATTCATTAAGTAAGCGCGTGGCTTCTACGATACTACCAGCTTTAGGGACTTTTTTTAGCCCTTCTAATACTTCTTGACGATCTTTCACCCGTACTTTCATGGCGAAATGTCTCAGCAGATGAGTCCAACAGGTTTGATGAAGGGCCATTGGAAACTCATTGGTTAACGCTTCCGCTAAGCCTGTTAATTCGTCTGACACAAAGAGAAACACATTTTCGAGCCCTCTTTGTTTTAGGTCTTGTAGCATTTCACGATAGTGCAAGGAGGACTCTGTCGGATAGACTTGAAAATCGAGTATTTCTTTATAGCCTTGAGCATCAATTCCAATAATGGTATGGACAGCTTCTTTAGACACACTCCCACGTCTTACAGGGATAAAGGTGGCATCGCAATATAGACAAACATAGTCTTGCTTAATAGGGCGTTGTCGGTAAGCAGCTAATTCTTCTTCAAATGTTTTAGAAAGATGAGAGATAGTCGTTGGCGAATAGTGGTGACCATACATTTTTTCAATGAGGTCTGAGATATCGCGTGTTGTCACACCTTTTTGATACATTAAAATGATCATCTCTTCTAAGTGATTAGGGGCTTGTTGAAGACATTGAATCGTTTTAATATCAAACAGACCTAATCGATCTCTTGGTATTTTGAGCTGTAGCTTACCGTATTCTGTCGTTAATGTTCTGGAATAATAACCATTTCTTGAATTGCCGGTATTGTAGCCTTTCACTTCCCATTTCTCATAATTAAGAAAAACCGTTCTTTCGCTTTCAAGGAGTAGGTTAATAGCTTCTTCTAAAGCTTGACGAAATATTTCATGAACCGATTCACCTTGTGCTAGTGCTGTGATTAATTTTGTGTTAAAATCTTTCATGAGGGACCTCCTGTTTGTGATTGTTTTGTTGTTATTACAATCTTACAAAAAAGAGGTCTCTTTTTCCAGGGAGACTCCGAGGTTACACAAGATATTTTACGCTATGAGTGGTATTACTAATTCTATGTCTTTAAAGAAATATCTAAGCTTATATGATACAATAAATTATAATGATCTTTTATATTTAGGAGTTTAATTATGAGTTCAAATGCGTTCATTGAAGAAATAAAATTTAATAAAGAAGATTTAGATTTATTTATTGAAGAAACGAAATCTAAGAATGATAAAAACAGAGAATATTTATTAGAATATCCAACTGTTTATATCGCTAATCATAAAGAAAAAGACGAGTTTTATGTCTATGTCGGTGAAACAACTAATATTAATAAACGAACCCAACAACATTTATTAATTGATCCGAAAATTAGAGAAGATTGGAAAGCTTTATCGGAAGCAAAAAACTCTTCTATGTATATTATTGGACACAAATATTTTAACAAATCTTTAACTCTTGATATTGAAAATCGCTTAATGTTGTATTTATCAAGCGTTGAAAATGTAAAATCAGTCTATAATCGAAGAACTAATGAGCAAAATAAATATTATACTTCAAATAAATTAGATGAGGTTTTTTCCGAAATTTGGTTGAAGTTAAGAAGTAAAAATAAAAAACTGTTTCCTATGGAATCTGTCATTAAAGATTCTGCACTTTTCAAAGCTTCGCCATTTCATAAATTAACTAATGAACAACTAGAGGCTAAGATGGAAATTATCAATACTGTTGCCGAAATTTTCCAAAATAATACAACTGGTAATTTAATTATTGTTAATGGAGCAGCTGGTTCTGGCAAAACAGTTTTGTTAAGTAGTTTATTTTATGATTTATTTAACGATACAGAATTTCAATTAGAAAAACTGGAAAAAAACGCTTTAAACAATTACCTTTTGGTGAATCATGAGCAGTTACTAGTAGTATACGAGCAAATAGCAAGTAAGCTTAACATCTTAGGAAAGGATGTAAAACGCGTTTTAAAACCTACTCAGTTTATAAATAGAAATTCGGAGGAAAATAAAGCCGATATTGTGTTAATTGATGAGGCGCATTTACTTTGGACTCAAGGTAAACAATCATATCGCGGAAAAAATCAATTAATCGATATTATCAATAGGAGTAAAGTGACGATTGCTGTTTTTGATGAAGATCAAATTATGCAAACTAATCAGTATATGGAAAAAGATATTCAGCATTTAGTTCCTAAAACCAAACTACATAAAATTACATTAAAAAATCAAATGCGTATTAATGCTAGTTTAAAGACAATAGAATGGATTGAAAACTTTGCAAGGCATAACAAGATAGGGACAATGAATAAAGATGATTCATATGATTTGAGAGTTTTTGATTCTCCGGAAGAATTAGTTCAAGCGATTAAAGAAAGAAATTTTGATTCTAAGAAAGGAATATCTAGAACGATTGCTTCATTCGATTGGGAATATTCTTCTACTAAAAAACCAGAAAATACTGATTTTTGGATGGTGAAAATTGGTACTTGGGAGATGCCATGGAACTTACAGTTACAAGAATACGATAAAACTTTAAAAAAACAAAATAAGAATCGTTCATGGGCGGAACAGCCACACACTATAAATGAAGTGGGTTCTCATTATACTGTACAAGGGTTTGATTTGAATTATGCTGGTGTAATAATAGGACCATCCGTAAAATATAGAAATGGCAAAGTTATTATCGATCCTAACGAAAGTAAAAATAAACATGCAACTCAAAGACGTACCTTCTCAAACAATGAAAAGCGCCATGTTTCTGAAGAACTCATTCAAAATGAGTTGAATGTATTGTTAACACGCGGTGTAAATGGACTATATATCTATGCTGTTGATGAACAATTAAGAAATAAATTATTAGAAGTCTATCGGAATAGAGGAGAATAAATGGAAATCAACGAAATTATTAAAGAAATTAATCATTTTAGAGACGAGCGTAATTGGCGACAATATCATAACGAGAAAGATCTAGCAATTTCGATTAGTTTAGAAGCTAATGAACTATTAGAAATTTTTCAGTGGCGGTCGTCTGAGGAAGCAAAGGAAGAGTCGTTAGAGCACTTAAAAGAAGAAATTGCTGATGTTTTAATTTATACTTTAATGATGGCTGATAATTTGGATTTAGACGTAACGGATATTATCCGAGAAAAACTCATGAAAAATTGCGTTAAGTATCCAATTAGTCAAGCAAAGGGCAGCAATAAGAAATACACTGAGCTAGAAAACAATTAACTAATAGGGAAGCATTCGATTAATCCTCGGATGCTTTTTTATTTTATATTTTTCATTCAGTTTCTAGTATAAGGACTTTAAAGCATATTTTACAAAATTTTTAGACGAGTAGTAGACATTGTATATTATGTTAATATAGCTAAAGCTTAGGTAGTCTCGTAGCATGGACATTCGTCATTTCATCTTGGATCACCAGTTCCTAATCAATTTTTTGATGGTTTAAACAAAAATATTTTAGGTTGATCTTGTTTCAAATGGGTTATAGTGGCCTCTGGCTTTTTTTCCAGAAGTTCTAGAGTAATTCTATTACCCATTTCTCCTAATAGGAATGTAGAGTCCAGCTTTTTAATTATTGTCTCTGCATGATTGTTATAGATTTCTTTGACTGGAGATTGAATTTTTAATATTAATTTACTGATATATCTCATAAACAATTCTTCCAATCAAATTTTAGATTTGTAACAAAAACTCTTGTTTGATGTGGTAGATTTTTTATAAAATAGGAATAAATGGAAACAGTTTAATTACAGGATGATGAATCAAGGTCAGGAGTAAATTTTAAAGTATAATCTCTCTATACAAACTACAGAGGTCGGAATATGAGGACTTATGAAAGTAAGGAAGCTTTAAAAAATGAGATAAAGATAGCTTTTGAAAAATATATTTCAGAATTTGATAATATCCCAGAAGAATTAAAAGACAAAAGAGTGGTAGAAGTTGATAGAACGCCAGCAGAAAATCTTGCCTATCAAGTAGGTTGGACTTCTTTAATTTTAAAATGGGAACAAGATGAGAAAAATGGACTAGATGTTAAAACACCATCTGATCAATTTAAGTGGAATCAACTTGGAAACTTGTATCAATGGTTTACAGATACCTATGCTCATAAATCGTTAAAGGAACTAAAAGAACAACTATCACAGAATATAGAGGATATTTATATTCTGATAGATGAATTAACAGATGACGAATTGTTTAAACCACATATGAGAAAATGGGCCGACGGCGCAACAAAAACAGCTACTTGGGAAGTGTATAAATTCATTCATGTCAACACGGTAGTACCATTTGGAACTTTTAGAACGAAGATTAGAAAATGGAAAAAATCCGTAAATTTAAAAATAAGGAATTGAATTTTAATTGTACATGTTGTTTGTCCCAGATATGATATAACATTTGGGACAAAAGAGGCTTATAATGAGTTTATATACAGAAAAATATTAGACAAAATAAATAGTTTTAAAACAAATAAGGTTTTTTTGCCAATAATTTCTTAGATATTACATCTTATGACACAGCTGGGAAACCATTAAATAGAATGGTAAACGAAAGAATAGTTTAGCGTATTATTATTAGTTTTATTTACTATAAAGGAAATTATATTCAAGTCCATAATATTGTGTAAAAATAAATAGCACATTTTTTTATTCCATTTTTTCCTTAACGAATAACTAATTGCTGACAAGGTTCTGTAAAGGGGGAAAGCAAAGCGATCCTTGACAGGTTCTTAGAAGCAATTAAAATGTTGAAAGGGGGGAAAATTGAAGGATTACATTTGAATATATATTCTATCTGCTGTTAGCCACTCTTCGTCTTGATCGATTAAACGGTAAGCTGATTCAACATTAGGAAATATTCGAATGACTCTTTCCCGTCTTCTAACCTCTTCATTTAACCGTTCCAGACAATTGGTGCTTTTAAGTCGAAAATGAACAACCGATTCATTAAGACAGAACTTAAATCGTGATGACACCATTGTCGAACCTCTTCATCCAGTTGTTTCGTAAGGGAAGAGACAAATGATTTAGAATAGGTTTTTCCATATAAATTTTCAAAGGCTTTCGACATTTTTCTTGTAGAGACACCTTGGATATACATTTGTAATTGAATAATCAAATTTTTAATTCTTTATGTTCTTTAATAATTGCAATGAGTGCAAAAACTTGACACTATCAGTTTACAATTGTAAACTAGAATTATATCTTGAAACGTAATAAAAATGAAAGGCTCAAAATCAGTTCCAATTCATTCTTCTAAAGGGAAAATCAGCGAGGTATCTGGATTTCAGGAAAACAATGAGTACAGTAAATAGATTATTATAAATAATATAATTAAATGGAAGCTAACTATATTCAAAATTTTAATTGCCGCATAATCAAAAAAGACATAGGTGAGAATATATATTTCTCTACGACATGAAAAAGAGGGTATTGATGAAGTGGCAATGAATTTATTCTGCATATTTGCTACATATAAGTAGGAATAACATTATCGAATATCATGGAAGAAGCCAAACCTAATCAAGCAGTTCATAAAAATATATAAAAGATATTAAATGAAATGAAAACAGTGAGTTTGTTGTTGAAAAACTAAAAACGTTTTTGTTTCAGTCATCATATTTATTAGAGTTAAAAACTTTACTGCACTATTGATTATCTAAACAAGCTATTATTGATTCTGTACTAAGCAGAATATTATTTGACAATATAGCAGCTAAAAGGGAAAAGCTGCAAGAAAAGTTAAGAAACAACATTGGTAGGGGGTGGTATCAAGAGTCACCTATCTTTGCTCATTAAAATATCGTAATAGCGATTGGATTGGGTAGAGACTCGCACGGTTGAATTGGCGGATATTGTTCTTATGTATCATGAGGAATTAGCATAGCAATTATTACAAAAGAGCTCATAAAAAATGAAGAAAACATGACTGGCCATGTTGTTTTTATAATCAACATAATAAATTATTTATTTGAGAAGTTACGATTTGCTTTGGAAATACAAAGAGGTAGTGTGTTATCAAGACCTATTATTTAGGAATATGACATAATAACCAAGCAATGAGATTAATATTCGGGGTTTTTAATGAACTTCCCGATAGTCAAAAAGATCTTTAAATATATATTATATGGAGGATTAACATGAAAAATAACCAACAACATCATCATAATCACAAAGACCACATGGAACACAATTTTAACGAACATGAACCACGTCATAAGCATGAAGAATATGATAATCATGCTCACCATGGTCATCATGAAGTGCAAGTAGAAGAAGGATTGCATGCTCACCATGGTCATCATGACCATAGTGGGGGTGGACATGAACACCACCATCATGGAAATTTCAAAGAGCTCTTTTTAAAATCATTACCATTGGGAATTATTATTCTGATGCTGTCGCCTATGATGGGAGTTACGCTCCCATTTCAGTTCACTTTTCCATATTCAGATATTATTGTTTCCATATTATCCTCTATCTTGTTAATTTATGGCGGAAGACCATTTTATCAAGGTGCGTTAGAAGAATTTAAGCAAAAAGCACCCGGAATGATGTCACTGGTTTCTTTAGGGATATCTGTCTCCTATTTGTACAGTATTTACGCAGTAGTCGCTAAATATTTGACAGGGGAACACGTCATGGACTTTTTCTTTGAATTTGCGTCATTAATTTTGATTATGCTACTTGGACACTGGATTGAGATGAAAGCCATTGGGGAAGCTGGAGATGCTCAACAAGCACTTGCTGAATTATTACCAAAAGATGCGCACGTCGTACTTGACGATGACTCAATTGATACTCGGCCCGTTTCCGAATTAAAAGTAGGAGATATTGTTCGCGTACAGGCAGGGGAAAATGTGCCAGCAGACGGCATTATTAAGAGAGGAGAGTCCCGAGTTAATGAAGCTCTATTAACGGGAGAATCTAAGCCTATTGAAAAAAATGTGGGTGAAGAAGTTATAGGGGGCTCTACCAATGGTGAAGGTGTTTTATATGTAGAAGTACAGGAAACAGGAGATAAATCATTTATTTCTCAGGTTCAAGCGCTAATTGGACAAGCACAGAATCAACCTTCACGAGCTGAGAATATTGCCAACAAAGTGGCTGGTTGGTTATTTTACATTGCGGTCATTGCTGCAGTAATTGCTTTTATATATTGGATGTTGACAACCGATGTACAAACTGCCATCATTTTTATGGTTACAACATTAGTGATCGCCTGTCCGCACGCTTTAGGTTTAGCGATTCCTTTGGTCGTTGCACGAAGCACTAGTTTAGGAGCTAGCCGAGGTTTGCTAGTTAAAGACCGAGAAGCATTGGAATTAGCTACAAACGCAGACGTTATGATTTTAGACAAAACCGGTACATTAACATCCGGTGAATTTAAAGTATTGAATGTTGACTTGTTAAGTGAGCATTATACTAAAGAGGAAGTTATAGCTCTTATGGCCGGAATCGAAGGCGGATCGAGTCATCCAATTGCTCAATCCATTATTAGACATGCCGAGCAACAAGGTGTAACCCCTGTAACGTTTGATTCCATTGATGTTATCTCAGGTGCTGGTGTGAAAGGTGAGGCCAATGGTCATCGCTATGAATTAATTAGTCAAAAAGCATTCGGGCAAAACTTAGATATTGATGTTCCTAAAGGGGCGACAATTAGTATATTGGTTGATAACGGACAAGCTATCGGTGCAGTAGCTTTGGGAGACGAATTGAAACCTTCGAGCAAGGAGCTCATTCAAGTCTTGAAAGAACAAGGAATTACCCCTCTGATGGCTACTGGCGATAATGAAAAAGCAGCGCAAGGAGCTGCTGAAGCTCTAGGAATTGAATATAAAGCGAATCAATCTCCACAAGATAAGTATGAATTGGTAGAAAAATTTAAAAGACAAGGACAAACCGTTATTATGGTTGGTGATGGAGTTAACGATGCACCATCTCTTGCATTAGCAGATGTGGGAATCGCTGTTGGAGCTGGAACACAAGTAGCACTGGATTCAGCTGATGTTGTTCTAATGCAGTCAGACCCTGGCGATATCGAGTCATTTATTGAATTAGCTAATAATACAACTAGCAAAATGAAGCAAAACCTTGTTTGGGGAGCCGGCTATAACTTTCTTGCAATACCTATTGCAGCGGGTATCCTTGCACCATTTGGCATTACTCTAAGCCCTGCAGTCGGAGCAGTTTTGATGTCCTTGTCAACAGTTATCGTTGCAATTAATGCTATGACTTTAAAACTAGATAAAAAATAATTTTTATCAAGTGAAGTATGACTAAATAGTTACATCTTTAATAAGGAATAAAACTTTCTATAATTTTTAAGTAAAAAGCAGATGGGCTGGTATACATTCGATAAGGTTTGAATGTATATCAGCCCGTTTTGTTTCACATACTGATTAAAATGAATTAATTTCATGTCCAAAACATTGTGTAAAATTAACAAGTACAATATTAACTTCATATTTTATCCTAATTACTTACTATTTGTGAAAGGTTCTTTCAAGGGAACAGTAAAGATCACACATCACTTTCAAAATATTATTGCTTGTAAAAGATATTTTTAGGAATTAGATTTAATCTTAGATTAGTAAGTACTAGGTTACAAAGAATAAGAACCTTGGCTAGAAAAATCAAAGAGCACCCAAGATAATTTCAATAAACAAGTTATGAAAAAGG
Organism: Globicatella sanguinis; assembly: GCF_002847845.2. Lineage (NCBI taxonomy): Bacteria > Bacillati > Bacillota > Bacilli > Lactobacillales > Aerococcaceae > Globicatella > Globicatella sanguinis. The sequence continues at coordinate 183,104 of NZ_CP126962.1, forward strand.
CAGAAATCATTTTAAGGGATGAATTATTAAAAGCTTTAGAACAAGATTATAATAACGTGGACCTGGCATTTTCAATTGATATTATTGATTCATAACAATTCTGTGTAAATATCAATTTTATCTAAATATTATTCATGTTGCTTGTGAAATGAATTAAAGATTATAATTCAAAAACGAATTTTATTTTGATTATTTTCATTCACAATACCGTGTCTCGTTTTGAGACATTTCTTGGTTAATTATTAAGATTTTATCAAGATTTGAGATTATTTTTTCAAAATTTTATGAAAATGAAAATAACACTCGAAAAAGGCTGTTTTCGTGTCTCATTTTGAGACACCATGAAAATTTCTGAAAACAAAAAGTTGTCAATATTTATCACTTTTAGTACTTTTGTTATGTTTGGAATGCTTACATTGTTCACTTCCATTTCATATGAAAATATCTAGAGTCATTTTGAAAAATGAAACTTTGTGAAAAAAACTATTCAAAAACCACGTCACCTTTGTAAGCCGAGATTTTTATTTTATCTTCTGTTTTATACATGCGATTTGAAAGTGCCGTGCCATCCAAGTAAATCACGACCATCTCATTTTCTTTCACAATGGTGATTTTATGTTCATCAGTATGACGATTAATAGGAATCGCATTAACTGCATTATTATAACTATCAACACCTAAAGCTCGATAAGTATAATAGGAATATTTGGACTCAAAATCTAAGACAATATGATTATCTTTCGAAAAACTTACTGTGACTAATTTTGTATTATCATCTCACTAAGGGGGAAGCGATATAATGAATGTATAAAGGCCATATTTATCAAAATTATTTTTCTTACAATATGCTGTTCATGATCAAATCGAACCAAATCTGAATTGTCTATTGTCTCAGAAGCGAGATTATTAGGGCGTAGACAAGAGTAGACAATTCGATTATTTCGCACATCGTCTAATCCAACAATAACGAATAAAAACACCTTGTTTGATTGTTTTTTTCGTTTGAGCTAACGGGTATGGTGAATAAGTTATCAAAATAATCTCTAATTCGCAGTTGAATGTCACTCAGCCATTTGATTTATATCTAGGCCAAACCATTGTCTAATCTCTCAATTAAAAGCAGATGCTCAAGGAGGAAATCATATAAACGCTGATTCTTTTTTTAATCGTTTAATTTATATCACGGTATTTTTTATCCTAGGTCTGTTGTTTAGAAAATCAGCCAATAAACAAACAACACCTTGGGTTAGAACGCTTAGTCGTATAATCGTTTTAGCTTTTTAAGCGATAGGTATTATTTCGCTTCTAATATTCGCTATCTTTGCAAGCGAAGTTGATTTATTAAAGAGGTTTTTAGCGTTGATATTCGCTGGCTTTATACTTTGGCATACCCTTAATACTTTAGGAAGTTTCAAAAATTAATTTTTTACCGATTGTCTTTCCATTGAGATAACATAAAACGCAAAAAAGACAATCTATTTACCTATATTTTAGCTAATACCATTCAATCATTCCATACAAAATAAAAGAAGCTTTAGAAGAATAACAAAATCTTCTAGAGCTTCTTTTAACTATTCATTATTATTGTGGTTGACTCGTGGTGTCAGTGCTTTCTGTTTGTTCTGGCGCAGTAATTTCAGGTGCATAATCGACATTTTCGATATAGTCACCGGAAGCATTCCATAATAAGTACTCATAAACACCATTATCAGCTAAAGCATTAATTTGCGCTTGTACTTCTGCATCACCATAGAAAGAGTGGTCAGAGAAGTTTTGTAACCATGGTCGAGTCGTAACAGGGTTATTTACATGTTCTAATAATTGTTTTTCCGATAACATATACTCATTAATCAAGTCATATGGTTGGAGGTCAGGGTTTTCTAAGCCAAAGAAACCGACATTCCAGTGTGAAGGGTAAACCATTGAGGAAATAACATCGACTTGGTCGGCAATTCCTGCAAAGTTTTGCCCGATACCACGAACATCTTCGGAATTATTAGCAATGGCTGTATAACCAAAGACATCGGCGCTGACATCAACACCATAGGGTGCTAATTTTTCTTTTGCATACGCTAAAAACTCCGTAATGGCCGCAATTCGTTCTTCACCTTTATCGTTAGGATCTTCGGAAATATAGTTTTCAAAGCGTCCTTTAGGATAGGTTAAGTATTCTTCTTCATACATAAAGGCATCAGAAAAACGAACGTAGTCAAATTGAACCTCTTTAAAGCCCATTTTAGCTGCTTCAATCGCAACGGCCACATTATAATCCCATGTTTCTTGTAAGAAAGGATTAGTAAAGTAGTCTTCACCGTCCGGCGTCCAAATTTCACCATCTTCTGTTTGGAATGATAGTTCAGGATGTGATGAGGCTAAAAAGTTGTCTTTAAAGGTAACAATCCGAGCAATCGGATAAATATTGTTTTGTTCAAAGGTTTTGAGTACTTCTTTATAATCAGCTAATCCTACGACGTTTTCATTAACCATGGGATTATCTGATTCTAAGATTGGTAGAATTTGACCAGAGTCATCTTTAAAGTCTAACACCGCACTGTTTAATGCTGTCGAATTTAATTTATCGATGCTTTCTTGGAAATACTCAGTATTGACCACACAATCAATGGGCAAATAAATACCTTTAACGCCTTCTTTAGGATAGCTAATATTAATGCCACTATCATAGAAAAGGGAAGAGGGCAGGTCATCGGGTCTTGTTAAAATATTGCTTTTATTAATAACGAGACCTTCATAACGATTTCCCTGATTTTGTTTGCGGCGACTACTAAAGTCACTAATGGTCTGGGCGTCTAATTTACTTTCAACTGTCGGTAACTCTGTATAGGTCGGGGTTGATGTTTGATTTTGTGCTTGATTACAACCACTTGCTAGAAGGATGATCGCTGTAATGCTTAATAATCGTTTTGTATTCATGTTAACACCTCTATTTCGCTTCCTGTAAAGTCACAATCTTTACTTTAGTGTCGACTAATAATCCATTCAACGGCTCAAAGTGTTTCAATAAGGCATCTAAATAATAGAGATTGTCTTGTGACAAGGTATTAATATTATCAAATACTTTAAAGAAAGAATTATAATCCACATTAGGATTACCGATTGATTGAAACGTTTGGGCTTCTAGATCAAGATTAGGAAGATAATTACCCGTGTAAGTCGATAAATCTGTTTGCAGATTGGTAATCATCGTTGCTAATTTATCAAAGTCACCACTCGGCAAGTTCTGATTCTTTTTCGTACTTTCCAATTCCGGTACCAAACTGTTTAATTCTTTCATCGCATCATTCATATTGTTTAAATGCGTCTTACGTTCAGAAATATTTTGCATCACCAAGATGTCATCTTGATTAAAATACTCTAAATTATTGTTGGCATTGGCTAAATCTTCTTCAAAATCTGATTGAAGGGTGTTTTCTAAATTTTGAACTTCATAAAGTTCATTGACGATTTTCGTCACTTGGTCTTGCATTAATCCAATTGTGTTACTCGCTCTTTCAAGAGAATTGTCACAGCCAGCTACAAATAGCGTTAAAACGACCGTTAGTAGAAAAGGTTTTATCTTCTTCATAAAGTCTCCTTAATAAAAAGTCTTAAATACATGACTTTTCACCTAAAATTAAGTATAATAAACGTTGTATGCTTATTATTATACCAAATATAAAAGCATTTTCACAAGGAGGACACCATGATAATTGGACTTTGCATTGCATTTTTTATTGTTATTATTGACCAATTAGTTAAATATTGGACAATCAACCAAATTGATTTACATAGTTCATTACCAGGGGTACCCAAAGTATTTGATTTTTATTACTTACGTAACACAGGTGCCGGTTGGGGAATACTTTCTGGAAAAATGAATTTATTCTATGTTGCCACCATCTTAATCCTAATATATTTAGTATATTTACTTTATAAGACTACACCACAACAACGACTTAGTCAAATAGCATACGGTTTGTTGATTGGTGGTGCCTTAGGTAATTTTATCGATCGCTTGTTAAATGGCTATGTCGTCGACATGTTCCGTTTATTATTTATTGATTTCCCTGTATTCAATGTCGCAGATATGGCATTGACATTTGGTGTCATCATTTTAATGATTGTTATTTTATTTGAATTAGAAAAAGAAGGAGCGTATGATGTCACAAATATTTAATTTACAAGGGGAAACAGGACGTTTAGATAAAGTCTTGACGACCTTATTACCGAGCGAAAGTCGCTCAACGATCCAAAAACTAATTAAACAAGATTTAGTCCAAGTCAATGGGGAAGTTGCGAAAGCTAATCTTAAATTAGAAGGTCACGAGACCATTACCATTGTCATCCCTGAAGTTGAAGAACCAGAGGAAGAAAAGTTAAAAGCAGAAGACATTCCCTTAGATATTGTTTATGAAGATGAAGACTTAGTCGTCATCAATAAAGCAGCAGGCATGGTGGTTCATCCTTCAAAAGGGCATCATTCAGGCACGCTTGTTAATGCTTTACTATATTATTTGGGGCATAATTTAGCCTATCCAGATGATACTACACGTCCTGGATTAGTGCATCGCATTGATAAAGATACTTCTGGTTTAATAGTAGTCGCTAAAAACAATGCAGCGCATCATTTACTAAGTGAGCAATTAGCGGATCATTCAATGGGAAGAACCTATTATGCATTGGTTCATGGCACCATTAAAGAACCCGAAGGTACGATTGAAGTGCCCTTGAGACGTGATCCGAGTAATCGATTAAGATGGTCTGTTCAACCAGATGGCAAGTACGCTTTAACCCATTTTAAAGTTTTACAACGTTATACCGATTCAACACTCGTTGAATTACAGTTAGCAACAGGACGTACTCATCAAATTAGAGTTCATATGGAATATATTGGGCACCCATTAGTAGGGGACCCTGTTTACCGCATCGGTGTCGGTCAAATGCGAGGGGCGTTGACACGATTAACCGATGGACAATTATTACATGCCAAAGAAATTCATCTTAAACATCCTATTAGCGATCAATCAATGAGTTTTGAAGTTCCGTTGCCAGAGCATTTCGAAGACATATTAAGAACATTAACGCCCCTAGAGTAAGGAGGTATCGTTATGATTGCTAATGATAAGATTTTAGAAAAAATCCGCAATCTACTCGAATTAGCCGAAGATGGCGGCAATGACGAGGAAAGTCAGACGGCTTTGATTATGGCGCAGAAATTAATGCTGAAACATAAAATTTCGCAAAATGAATTAAGTAAGTCAGACAAAAAAGAAATCGTCCTACGTTCATTATCGGTTTATAAGCGTTTATATTGGTGGGAAAAGTCATTAGCGATGGTCATTGCTGATAATTTTAGAGTGATGTTATACGTACAAAGTAATCGTCTCCCTCATCAAGCTTCAACCGTACGTAAAATTGTCTTTATGGGGTTTCCAGAAGATACTGATTTAGCTTATGAAATATTTCATTTAGCAGCTGATAGCATGCGTTATCATGCGAGTAATCATTTAAAAGCGATTCAAAAGGAAAATAAAAATGTAGCTCAAGTAGAGTTACGTAAAGCTTATTACAAAGGGTTTATCGATGGTTTAGAAGAAAAATTTGCGGCCCAACGTGAAGAAATGCAAACTGAAAATGATGCCTATGCACTCGTGATTCAAGTGCCAGATGAAGTAAAAAAAGCCTTTCGAAACCAAGTAGGAGGCCAAAAATTATCGTATAAAGCGCCACGCTACACGAAAGCAGATGCTGCCTATTCGGAAGGGTATATTAAAGGGAATACCGTGAGTTTAAACCGCCATTATTTGGAGAATCATGAGTCATAATATGGATAATCATCAAATAGATGCCCGCCTAGGGATTCAGACTCATCACCTAATTGAACAAGAATTTGGCGATCACTTTTGGCATTATCATCGAACAGAATCAACCGATTATTATGTCCTTGATCATCTCTTTCGTGAGTTTAAGTTTAGCGCAACCGATCAATTAGTGGATATGGGTAGTGGCACCGGTCGTGTATTGATTTATTCGGCTTATAAATTGGAAATTCCAGTTGTGGGGGTTGAATTCATACCAGCTGCTTTTGATATTGCTCAGCGCAATATTTTGGCCTTAAATGAAAAAATGGGTCAACAATATCCCATCACGATTTTGAATCAACCGGTGGAAGAGTATCAAATCTCAAGTCGTGATACAGTCTTTTACTTTTTCAATCCTTTTCAATTGGTCATTATGCGCCCGGTTATCTATGGTATTATGCAATCGGTAGTGGCCTTTCCAAGAAAAATAACCTTGATATATTATTATCCACTTGATAGCTGTATTCAATTTATTGAAGAAAAAACTGACTTTCAATTAAAAAAGACGATTTTATTACCCGGAAATCAACAAGATCCACGAGAAAAAATCGTCATCTATCAAAATAACCTTTAAGAACGTGCAGTCTTTTATTTTCCTGAAAATAGGAAAGTAGAGAAAATGCTAGCCATAATCAAAATAAAGTTCGACAAGTTCTTGATAAGCGCAGTGGGTGGGCGCTCTCAAACGGCGTCTTAATGACTTGTTTGATACCTACTCAACTGTGCGGGGGTGAACAGACAAAGCGAAAATCATTTGATTTTCTACTTCTTGCCCACTCTCATTTTACGTCTTTTACTAATAGTAAGGGACGTTTTTTTAATCAAATTCGTATAATTGAGGGTATAAGTGACATTGGGGATTACGCGGATGACAAATCTCTCGTCCAAAATAAATCATCGCTTGATGAGCTTTCAGCCATAATTCAGGTGGGAGTACATCGCATACTCTCTTTTCAACTTCTAAGGCAGTGGCTGATTTTTTAACAATGTCATGATGTTTACAGATGCGGGTGACATGAGTATCAACAGCAAATGCCGGAATGCCAAAACCGACACTTAGTACAACATTGGCTGTTTTACGACCAACTCCAGATAAACTCATTAATTCTGCTCGCGTTTGTGGGACTTCGCCATTGAAATTCTCGACTAATTGTTTACCACATTCATGTAAAAATCGGGCTTTATTGCGATAGAGTCCTAAAGTAGCGATATAGGGCTCGATTTCACTTGGGGGCACTGAAGCCAACGCTTTTGGTGTTGGAAATCGTTCAAACAGGGCAGGGGTTACTTTATTGACTGCCACATCAGTTGTTTGAGCACTTAAAGTAACGGCCACCACTAATTCAAACGGATTGGTAAAATCTAAACTAGGTGGGACATCAGGATATAGGGCAATAATTTCTTCAATTACTTTTCTTGCGCGTTTTTTTGATAAAACCATTATGACTCCTTTAAAAATAATCTTATCTTTTTTATTTATATTTGAGGTATATTCTCATTTTTTTGCACTTTATACATTATAAGTTATATAAAATAGTATAAAAAGGCAGGTGAGAATAAGGCCATTCACTTACCTATATTCTCACCCTTAGCACGTTTTGTCAATAATGCTTATTTTTCTTCAGGATACTTAAACCCATGTTGTGCTCGCACTGTATCCATTAAACGCATGACAACTAATGAATCCTCTAAAGATACAATGTCTGATTCAATTTTACCTTGTTCAATTAAATGAATCACTTCGCGCAATTGGAAGTCAAAGCCACCATTATCAGCGGGTCTTTGATAAGTTTCGACTAATTGATTATCTTGGTCATACAGACGCATCACATCAATATGATTAGAACCCTCAATTCTGAACATTCCTTTATCACCAATAATTAAGACATCGGTGTAGCGCATAGTTGCCATTGTTGTTAACATTTGAGCCATCCGTCCATCTGGAAAGGTGAGGGTAATGGCGGTAGTACGATCAACTCCTTCATCGGTTAAATCCATTGAGGAGCTAACAGTGGCATAATCATTACCAAACATTTGCAACACAAAATGAACATTATAGACCCCTAAGTCTAACAAGGCACCGCCAGCTAAATCCGGACGATACATTCTTTCCTTATCTTCAAGCAATGCGCCGTGATTAGATTGAATTAAACGCGGCGTCCCAATCACACCTTCATCTAGCATTTGTTTTAATTTTAATTGCAGTGGCATAAAGCGACTCCAAATGGCTTCCATAAAGGTAACTTGTTTTTCATGGGCTAATTTGATTAATTCAGCTAATTGATTGGCATTAATCGTAATAGCTTTTTCACAAAGAACATGTTTACCATGATTCATCGCTAATTTACAATGTTCATAATGGAAGTTATGAGTCGTTGCGACATAGACTAATTCAACTTCAGGGTCTTCCACTAATTCTAAATAGGATCCATACGCTTTTTCAAAATCAAACTCATCAGCAAATGCCTGTGCTCGCGTTAAATCACGTGCGGCTACAGCATACGCTGTTGCTTTTTCTTCACAATTAATCGTATGTGCCATTTTACGCGCAATATTTCCAGCACCAATAATACCTACTTTTACCATCTAAAAAACCACCTTCAATTAATAATAACTCTATTATAAACTATTCATAATTAATAGTAAAAAAGAATGAAAGTGTTTTAATGAGGAAATGGTAATCATGGCTACAACACTACTAATAATACAGTTCAATAGGGGCTGGGCATAAGATTGATAAATTTAGTTGGATTATTGTTCGATAATAAAAAGCGCAGTGGTTGAATGGCCTCAAACTACGTCTAAATGACTTGTTTGAGACCTACTTAACTGTCCACTCCCCACTATGTGGGGGTGAATAGACTAGCGAAAACTATTCAATTTTCTACTTCTGCTCCACTCTCAAAAAAAGACTAATAATCAACTGTGAGAAGGGGAGTAGAAACCCTTGTACAATTGATTATTAGTCATCATTAAATATATTCCTTATAAAATTGTGTGTAGGAGGAAGGAATATGATTTAAATCAGTTTATTAAACACCGGAGTAGGCAGCAAAACCACCATCAATCGGTAAAAAAACACCATTAACAAAACTTGCTAAGTTTTCGTCGGCTAAGAAGAAAGTACCACCGACTAGTTCCTCCGCTTCTCCAAAGCGACACATTTGGGTATTGGTTAAGATTTTGTTAGCACATGCAGTTGGAGTGCCATCTTCATTAAATAATAAACCACAGCTGACAATGGTGAGGAAATTTTTGAAAAATTAAACAAACAAATTAAAGAAAAGCAAATGACGACTCGTTATTTTATTAATCAATCAAATGTCGCTCTAATTGGTACGACCGATAGTCCAGAAGATTCTTTAGAATTCCATCAACAAATTGCTGAGGACGATTCCTTCAAAACAAAAGTCGTTCCTTCATTTAGACCAGATAAAGCTTTAAAAGTGAACGATCCAACGTTTAATGAATATGTGCAATTAATTGGTAAAGTAGCTGATAAAAAGGTCAATCATTATCAAGATTTTGTTGATGCTTTAGCTCAACGTATCGCATTCTTTGATTCAGTGGGAACTGTTGCTTCAGACCATGCTTTAGAAGAAGTCAATTATGTCGGAGCGACTAATGAAGAAATAGAGTCAATTTTTGCCAAAGGATTAAATGTGGACACACTCACTGTACAAGAAGTGAACCAATATACTAGTCGTTTATTAGTCGATTTAGCAAAACTTTATGCGGATTATGATTGGGCGATGCAAATTCATTTTGGTGCTTTACGTAATAATAATACTAAAATGTTTGAAACATTAGGACCTGATACTGGATTTGACTCTATTCGTGACTCGAGTAATGATGCAAGTGGATTAAACCGATTATTTGACGCAATGAATCAAAATAATGGATTACCTAAGATGATTATATACCCATTGAATCCAACGCAATATGATGTTATTGGCAGTGCTTTAGCTAACTTCCAAAGTAATGATAAAGGCATCAAATCTAAATTACAATTAGGTTCTGGTTGGTGGTTTAATGATACCGAACGTGGGATGCGTGCTCAAATGGCTGCTTTAGCTGATCAAGGACTTTTAATGAATTTTGTCGGTATGTTAACCGATTCAAGAAGTTTCTTATCGTATCCACGTCATGAATACTTCCGTCGTATTTTGTGCCAATTTATCGGTGAACAAGTCGATGCAGGTAAAATTCCTAATGATGAATCATTATTGAAGACTTTAGTTCAAAATATTTGTTACTACAATGCCGTAAATTACTTCACCAAAAATACGGATAAATAATTAGCTGTCGTTGTTTAGATAAATGACGAGCTGACGAAAGTTTAACGAAGAGATAAGAGATATTATTGTGTTTAACGAATGCTTTTATCTTATTATAAAATAGACCTCAATTAAAAAGACTCTCTCAATTATAGCGTACTTCACCACAGTACTGCTTTAATTAAGGGAGTCATTTTTTATTATTTGATTGAATAGGGCAAGTTAACATTTTACTAACTCTTCTTTCATCGTAGATAAAGACCGAGCGAAAAAGTTAAGCTTATTAAGTACCGAATAGTTATCTTAAGAGTGACAAGCTGCTACAAAGGCTTTGGCTTTAGTAACCACACTTTCATAACCATGTTCCTTCACATCAGAAGCTAGGGCAGAACCAACCCCAACAGCACAGGCACCATTTTTCTTCCAGGTAGCAATATTATCTAATGAAACACCACCGGAAGGCATTAAATTAACTTCTGGAATCGGTCCATGAACATCTTTAATAAAATTAGGTCCTAAGACGCCACCAGGGAAGCATTTGATAATGTTAGCCCCACCGTTCATTGCTTGCACAATTTCAGTGACCGTTCCACATCCTGGGAAGTATTCGACTTTCGCCTCTTTAGCATAAGCTAAAATCTCAGGATCAAGATGGGGACTTACCATAAAATCCGCTCCGGCAGCTACTGATTTCTTCGCTAATTCTAAATCCATCACCGTTCCTGCACCAATCACCACACGACGATCGTCTTTAAATTCTTCTTTTAATTGTTTAATGACAGCAGATGCATCCGGTGTTGTATAGGTGATTTCCATATTAAAGATGCCACCTTTAATTGCATGACGGGCAATTTCCAGTGCATCATCGGCTGATTTACCACGAATGACTGCAAAAATATAATTATCTTTCAATTGTTCTAATACCATCTAGATCACTCCTTTATTCATCTATATAAAAATTTTATCACAATCCAGCATTCGTGTAAATGTAAACCCTTTAAAATATCAGTAATTAATATATTTTTGACAAGAATGACTCGTTTAGACGTTCATCAGTGATACCACTTTTACAGCAGTTAACATAACGAGAAATGTAAACGTCAAATCAAATTTCTGAAAATAATGTAAAATAATTTCGGACATTGTAAATGAAGAGTAAATTTCTTATGAGTTTTTAATAAAGTGAATTGACTTTGACTATTGCAAATTAGATACTGAATGACGGGTGCTACAGTACTCGAACTTTATTCTGGAGGTCTATGATAGATGAAAAAATGGATGAAAAAATTAGTTTTAGCGGCTTCATCAATTGCACTTTCAAGTGCGGTTTTACCGATTAATCAAACAGTGAATGCGGCTGAACCAACAAAAATTACATTCTGGCATGGAATGGGTGGTAGTGTTGGGGAAGCTTTACAAAAATTAGTCGATGAATACAATGCTTCTCAATCAGAAGTAATCGTCGATGCACAATATCAAGGTTCATATGATGAAACGTTAACTAAATTACGTTCTACAGCTTCTGGTTCAGAAGTAGGTGCTGACTTAGTTCAGGTGTTTGAGGTTGGATCAACCTTTATGATTGATTCAGGATTAACGGTTCCAGTCCAACAATTTGTCGATGAATCTCAATTTGATTTATCTCAATTAGAGCCAAACTTATTAGCCTACTATACTATCGGTGGACAATTAAATTCAATGCCATTTAATTCTTCTACACCGTTAATGTACTACAACAAAGATTTATTTGAAAAAGCGGGTGTCGAAGTACCGACCACTTTAGAAGAAATTATTGAAATCGGCCCTAAATTACAAGAAGCGGGAGCCCCAATGCCAGCAACTGTTTCCATCTATGGTTGGTGGATTGATCAATGGTTTAACAAAATGGAAAAAGACATTTTCAATGAGGCCAATGGTCGTGGTGACAAACCTTCAACGGCAGTCGATTTTATCGATAATGGTGGGATGGAAAAAATCTTAACGATGTGGAAAAAAGGGGTAGATAGCGGTATGATGCCAAACGTCGGTCGAACTGGAGGACAACCAGAATTTATCGCCGGTCAATCTGCGATTACTTTTGGTTCAACTGCTAGTTTACGTCAAATCCTAACTGAAGTTGACGGACGTTTTGAAGTGGGTGTAGCTTATTATCCTGGTATTGATGCGGAAGATAAAGGTGGCGTTTCAATCGGTGGGGCTTCATTATGGATGATTGAATCAGGAGATGACGCTCGTAAAGCAGCAACGTGGGACTTTATCCAATACTTAGTATCAGCACCAGCTCAAGCTCAATGGAATGTTGACACAGGGTACTTCCCAGTAAATATTGGTGCTCATGATGAACAAGTCTTCAAGGACAATTTAGCAGAATATCCGCAATTCCAAACCGCAATCGATCAATTACATGATGCTAAACCAGAAGACCAAGGCGCATTATCAGGTGTAGCCCAAGAAGCCCGTCAAATCTTTGAAAATGAAGTTGAAAAAGTATTTAATGGTGAATTAGAACCAGCAGCGGCAGCTCAATCAATGGCAGACCAAATTAATAGCGCAATCGAAAACTATAACAAAGCAAATCAATAGTCAGCTAAGTTTGGGAAAGTTATCAATCGGGATAAAGGCAGCTTGCTTTGATCTCGATTGACTTTCTTTTTATAGATTGGAGTACAAGATGAATCAAGATGTAGTAATTATAAAAGAAGAACAAACATTCTTTGACAAAATTAAAGGATACCTTTTTTTATCGCCGGCCATCATTATTTTGAGTCTATTTATGTTTTGGCCCTTTATCCAAACCTTATATCGCTCGATGTTTTTAACCAATAATATGGGTGCTAATGTCGAATATTTAGGATTTGGCAATTATACTGAACTATTGGGTAGTGATAGTTTTTGGAATAGTGTCAAAACCTCCTTTGTATTTGTTGTGATCGTCGTAGTAGTGGGGGTGACGCTCGGGTTTTTTACGGCCTTATTATGTCAAAAATCATTTCCTGGTGTGAAATTCTTTTCTACTTCCTATGCGATGCCGATGGCGATTGCTTCTGCAGGAATGGCGATGATTTTCCAAGTCATGTTAAATCCGACTGTAGGGATTATCAATCGTCTCTTAGGTACTTATATTAATTATTTAACTAAACCTGAAACAGCTTTATTAGTTATCGGAGTATTGACGGGGTGGTTAAATAGTGGCATGAATTTTCTCTATTTTTCTTCTGGTTTAGCATCGATTGATGATGCATTATATGAAAGTGGGCAAGTAGATGGCGCTAATAGTTTTCAGCAGTTTTTATATATTACCATTCCATCGTTAAAACCGACATTGTTTTTTGTGATCGTGACTAATATCATCAATGCCTTCCAAGGTTTTGGTCAGATTAATATTTTAACTAAAGGTGGTCCTGGACAAGCGACTAATGTCATTGTCTATGATATTTATCGTAATGCCTTTATGAACTATCGTTATGGATTTGCTTCAGCAGAATCGGTTATTTTATTTATAATCGTCATGTTGTTAACCATCGTGATGTTCAAAATACGTCGAAAGGAGCAGTAATCCATGAGCAATAAAGCTTTTAATGAAAATGAATTATTTTGGAGTCGTTTTTGGATGGGGTTACGATTAGTATTAAATATTGTCGTCTGGCTAATTGTCATGTTTCCCTTATTATATGGCTTTTCAATGGCCGTTAAACCAGCCGGAGAATTATACGATCCTACTTCCATTTGGTTTCCTAAAATTCCAACCTTATCCAATTTCGTTGATGTTTTTCGGACGGCACCCATTGGTACTTATATCCGTAATTCCATGATCGTAGCAACGAGTATTACGATTTTACAAATTATCACCTCAGCGTTAGCAGCTTTTGCTTTTCGTTTTTTAGAATTTAAGGGCAGAGGTATTTTGTATGCTTTAATCTTATCGACGATGATGATTCCCGGTGAATCGGTTATCATTTCACAATTTTTAATGGTCTCATCATGGGGGTGGACCGACTCACTGAAAGTTTTAATAATACCATTTATGATTTCAGCCTTTAATATCTTTTTATGTGTGCAAGCTTTACAAAATTTCCCTTATGAAATTTATGAAGCAGCCAAAGTGGATGGTTGTCCTGATTTACGCTTTGTCTTTAGGATTTTAATTCCATTAATTAAACCGACACTTGGTGCAATGGCGGTTCAATCTTTCTTAGGTGGTTGGAATATGTATATGTGGCCATTATTAGTCACCAATCAAGATAGTAATCGTACCGTACAAATTGGTATCTCCATGTTAAATAGTGCCGATTCACAATCATTAGTCTTAATGGTCGCCGGTGTTGTTTTATGTATGATACCAAGTTTAGTAATCTTTATTGTTGGTTCACGCAATATGGTGAAAGGTTTAACAGCAGGTGCTGTTAAAGGTTAGAAAAGGGGATTGAATGAAATGGCAAATGTTAAGTTAAAGAAAGTAGCCAAAATTTATGAAGATGGCTATAAAGCAGTTAAGAATATTGATTTAGATATTCAAGATGGCGAATTTATTGTCTTTGTCGGACCTTCCGGATGTGGAAAATCAACTACTTTGAGAATGATTGCCGGCTTAGAGCGTATTTCAGAAGGGGAATTATTCATTGATGATGTATTAGTCAATAATATGTCGCCCAAAGCACGTGATATCGCGATGGTCTTTCAATCTTATGCACTGTATCCACATATGACCAATCGTGATAATGTCGCTTTTTCAATGAAGCTATCCGGTGTATCTAAAAAAGAACGCTATCGTCGTGCCGAAGAAGTAGCCAAAATCTTACAATTAGAACCCGTTCTCGATAAAAAGCCTGGCGCTTTATCAGGCGGGCAACGTCAACGGGTAGCATTAGGACGAGCAATGGTGCGTAATCCCAAAGTGTTTTTATTAGATGAACCTTTATCTAACTTGGATGCGAAATTACGTGTGTCGATGCGTGCTGAAATCGTGGCCTTACATCGTGAATTAAAAAACACCTTTATCTATGTGACCCACGACCAAACCGAAGCCATGACCATGGGGGATCGGATTGCGGTGATGTCGGTTGGGAATGTCGAACAATTTGACACACCAGCTAATTTATATCATAATCCTGCAAATGTTTTTGTCGCTGAATTTATTGGTAGTCCGCAAATGAATATGCTATCATCTAAATTAGTCATGCAGAATGGTAAACCATCATTTGCTTTATCGAATCGCACGATTGAACTACCAAATGAAATCGCCGAACGCTTAATTGTGCCGGTTGGCAATCAAGAAATATTAGTCGGCATTCGTCCTGAAAACATTAAATATAAAAAGGTGAATGATGACTCTTCTGTGTTCACGGTAACGGCTAATAATGTCGAACAAATCGGTTCTGATACCTATGTTTACTTTGAATTCCCAGATGCTATCCGTCAATGCGCTGCACGTTTTAATCCGCCACGTATTATTTCATATGGTCAAGCGGTTCATGTAAAAATGGATTTAACAAAATTAAGTCTCTTTGATAAAGCAACTGGTAAAACCATTCTCTCACCAAAAGAATTAGCAGAGGAGTTGTAAAAATGACATTTGTAATTGCACATCGGGGTTATAGTGAGCTATACCCAGAAAACACCATGTTAGCCTTTAAAAAATCGGCTGAATATGAGGCTTATGGCATTGAATTAGATGTTCATTTAACTAAAGATGAACAAGTGGTCATTTGTCATGATGAAAAAATTGATCGGACTTCGAATGGAACGGGCTATTTAAAAGATTTAACTTTAGAAGAAATTCAACAATTCTCTTTCACTAATGGTCTAGGGATTCCTGAAGGAACGAACCATGAAGACATTACCGCACCTACTTTAGATGCGTTTTTTGAATGGTTAATTGAAACACCTTTAATGGTCAATATTGAAATCAAAAATAATATTTTCGTTTATCCTGGCATCGTCGATAAAACCCTTGCCTTAATTGAAAAATATAGCGTTGAAGATCGTGTGATTATTTCATCTTTCAATCATCATACTATCCAAGAAGTGAAAGAAAAAGCACCGCACATTGCTTGCGGGTTCTTATCAGACACTGCCTTATTAGAGCCTGGTAACTATTGTGCTCAATATGGTGTTGAATATTATCATCCCGTTTTCGTTAGCTTAACGAAGGAAGATTTTGAAAATTTGGCTGATAAAAGCATTAAAACCAATGTCTGGACTGTCAATGAACAAGCGCATCTTGAAATGATGGTAGCCCACAAGGTCAATGCGGTCATTACCAATTGCGTAGAATTAGCCAATAAAGTCGTAGCTCACGGTTAATAGTTTGGTCGTATCTGCGGCTCAAAGTACCTAGAAGCGGCTTTGTCAAAAATTCTCCAATTGTATCACGCAAAATAGATAGTGTTTGCAGCTCATTGTCCAAGGCTGAACATAAACTTAATAAATTTAGTCAAATATTTAAAAGCGCAGTGGTTGAGTGGCCTCAATCTGCTTCTTAAAGAGGTTAGGGATAGAGCTGATAAAATCAATAAAGTGATTGTTCGATAATAATAGCGCAGTGGTTGAGTGGCATCAAACTGCGTCTTAATGACTTGTTTGATACCTACTCAACTGTGCGGGGGTAGGCCGACGAAGCGAAAATCATTCGATTTTCTACTTCTGGTCTACTCCCAACTGTGCGGGGGTGGACAGACGAAGCGAAAATTATTCAATTTTCTACTTCTGGTCCACTCCCGAATCATTTATAGCCATGAAAATAACGCGTCTCACATAAAAGAGTGGGGCGCGTTAATTTTTAAAATTATAGTTTATTTTACAAGAATGGACAATACCTTTAAATAGGTTATATGCTTCCATTATTAACCAGCTTCAACTGCGACAGAGTCAACATACGAAGCAATACTTAGTCATTTTTTTTACTTCTGGTCAACTCCCAGCTGTGCTTAGGTGGAAGGTAAATCAAAAATCAATCAATTTATTACTTCTTGCCAAATCCTATCTTTCAAAAGTCAATAGTAAAAGCGACATCCAATCAACTTCCTGTTCAGTTCCACTCTAATTTCAACAAAATTACCTTTTTAAATTGGCAATTGAACGACTTGAATGCCTTGTTGTTCAAACCTTTCAATAATGTCTGGATTTGCATATGAATCGGTGATGAGGATATCAATGACATCCGTTGGCGCAACAAAGAAATTCGCATCATAACCAATTTTTCGATAATCTGCAACGACAATGACTTTTTTTGTTGTATTTTGAATAAAAAGGGCATTAACGGCTGATTCATGAATATTCACTGTCGAGATGCCTCGCTCAGGACTAATACCCGAACAACCTAAAACTAATACATCCGCTTGAAAATTCATTAATGAAGCTAAGGCCAAATCACCAACCAAAGCTTCTTTTGGGAAGCGGATTTCACCACCTGTTAAAATAACGGAGGTATTAGGATTATTTTTCATGTCAATGACATGGGCATTATTGGTTAAGACTACTAATGACTTATCAATTAAATGATTCAAGGTCATTAAAGCGGTACTACTACTATTGATAAAAATTGTCATATTATTTTCAACGTAAGAACTAGCTTGTTTAGCAATTTTATATTTGATTGCTTCGATATGTTCATTATTGGTATTACCTTCAAAGTGGGGTTTTTCCAGTATTTTTGCTTTTCCATGTAGACGATTTATTTTCCCCATCGTTTCCAATTCAGTTAAGTCTCGGCGAATGGTCATAGGCGAGACTGCTAATCGTTTAGCTAGCTGATTCACACTCAATACTAAATCGGGACTTGCTTGTAATAATTGCAAAATATTATAACGTCTTTCCTCAACAACTTCTTTTGACTGTTTCATCTCATTCACCTCTTTTTCAAACATATTATAATCAAAACAAACATTAAAATAAAGTATAATTCCTTAACAAACGATTAAACGAACATAAAATGCATAAAATTATCTTATTCAAACATTTAACTGGGTTGTCAGCTTAAATAGTATCGTTTATTATTAAATTAATGAAAGCGTTATAAACGCTCAAGGAGGAATTTAAATGAACATTCAAGATGTAACAAAAGAAAGTTGGTTAAAAAGTACTTTTCCAGAATGGGGTACTTGGTTAAATGAAGAAATTCAAGAAGCTGAAGTTCCCGCTGGTTCATTTTCCATGTGGTGGTTAGGTTGTACAGGTATTTGGCTAAAATCTCATGAAGGCACCAATATTTTATGTGATTTATGGACAGGTACTGGTAAGAGAACTCATGGGGCAGGGGATATGAAAAAAGGACACCAAATGATGCGAATGAGTGGTGTCAAACAATTACAACCGAATTTACGTAATCAGCCATTCGTATTAGATCCTTTTGAAATTCAAAACGTAGATGCCCTTGTTGTCACTCATATCCATTCAGATCATTTAGATATTAATACAGCAGCTGCAGTAGCTAAAAATTGTCCAGATGCTAAATTTGTTGGACCTCAAGCAGTAGTAGACACCTGGGTAAAATGGGGTGTACCTGAAGCTAGAACCATCGTGGTAAAACCTAATGACGAATTGATGATAAAAGACATTAAAATTACCGCTTTAGAATCATTCGACCGTACTGCTTTAGTGACTTGGGACGGTGATCCTGAATATGAATTAAAAGGTAAAATGCCACAAGATATGGATCATATCGCCGTTAATTATCTATTTACTACATCAGGTGGTAGTGTTTATCATGCTGGTGATTCACATTTTTGTAATATGTTCGCCAAACATGGAAATGAACATAAAATTGATGTTTGTTTAGGTGCTTTTGGTGAAAACCCACGTGGCATTACCGACAAACTAACATCAGTGGATATTTTAAGAATGGCAGAAAACTTAAATGCCAAAGTCGTTATTCCAGTGCATCACGATATTTGGACAAACTTTATGGCAGACCCTCAAGAAATTGTTCAAATTTGGAAAATGAAAAAAGATCGCTTAGATTATCAATTCAATCCATACATTTGGCAAGTAGGTGGACGTTTTAACTACCCACAAGATTTAGGAAAACTTGAATTTATGTTTAACCGTGGATTTAAAGACGCTTTCCACTATGAAAATGATACACCATTCCCATCATTCTTATAATTTAACATAACCGTAGGAGGATTCTTTATGTTAGAAAATATCGTTGAAAAAGGCTTGTATTCCTTTCACCATCAATTTGAAAGTTGGGAAGATGCCATTAAAGCAGCCTGCCGACCTTTAGAAGAAAAAGGGATTATTTCGACCGACTATTCACAATATATTATTAATAATGTTCACGAATTTGGACCCTATATTGTAATTGCGCCTGAAATTTGCATTCCTCATGCTCAAGAAGGTAAAGGTGTGTATCAAACTGAAATTGGCTTTATGAAAACAGAAGTACCGGTAGATTTTGGACCTAACTGTGACTATACAGCCCGCCTGTTCTTTGTTTTAGCTTCAATAAATAATGACCAACATCTTGAGAATTTAACTCAATTGGTCACTTTATTGGAAGATGAGTCTTTAGTTGAAAAACTGCTGTCAGCAAAAAACCCAGAAGATTTATTATCACTCACAAGAAAGTAGGATTTATATGGAGATCATTACTAATCTTTGGAAATTTTTCCAAATTAACATTTTAACCAACCCAGCATTCTTCGTTGGTTTTCTAGTGCTAATTGGTTACTTATTGATGAATAAGAAATGGTATGATGCGTTAGCTGGGTTTATTAAAGCCGTTGTTGGTTACTTAATATTAAACGTTGCGGCTGGTGGTTTAGTCTCTAACTTCCGTCCGATATTAGCGGGCTTAAAAGAACGTTTTGACTTACAGGCTGCGGTCATTGATCCATATTTT
Source organism: Globicatella sanguinis (assembly GCF_002847845.2). Classification (NCBI taxonomy): domain Bacteria; kingdom Bacillati; phylum Bacillota; class Bacilli; order Lactobacillales; family Aerococcaceae; genus Globicatella; species Globicatella sanguinis. The sequence goes on from NZ_CP126962.1 coordinate 203,080, forward strand.
GGTCAATCTGCTGCGCAAAGTGCCGTTGAAGAAGCAGGTCGTTCATTTAGTTTAATGTTAATGGTCTTATTAGTCGCTTTTATTGTCAATATTATCTTAGTTATCTTTAGAAAATGGACCAAAGTACGGACTGTTTTTATTACTGGACACATCATGGTTCAACAATCTTCAACGGCCTTATGGTTAGTGCTATTTGCCTTTCCGCAATTACAAGATACGCAAATTTTAATCATCTTAGGTGTAGTCTTAGGGGTTTATTGGTCAGTTTCTTCAAATTTAACAGTAGAAGCGACTCAAGATTTGACTGGTGGAGCCGGCTTAGCTATTGGGCATCAACAAATGTTTGGTGTTTGGTTAACAGATAAAATAGCCCCTTTCTTTAAATCAAAAGATGGAAAAGGTATTGATGAAATTGAATTACCAGGTTTCTTATCGATTTTTAAAGAAAGTATTGTCGCAACTTCTATCTTAATGTTTGTCTTCTTTGGTTTAATTATGGGCATCTTGGGTAAAGACTTAATGATGACCATCGATACGGCATATGGTAGTTCAGGTGGTGCACAAAACTATGTATTCTATATTTTACAAAAATCATTAACCTTCACGGTTTATTTACAAATCTTACAACTCGGTGTTCGGATGTTCGTATCAGAATTATCAGAATCATTCCAAGGTATTTCTGATAAATTATTACCTGGATCAATGCCAGCCATTGACTGTGCAGCCGTTTATGGGTTCGGGCCAGAAAATGCGGTCACCATCGGTTTCTTATTCGGAACATTAGGACAATTTATTGCGATTATGGGGTTATTAGTATTTAAGAGTCCAGTATTAGTAATTACCGGTTTCGTGCCAGTATTTTTTGATAATGCTACCTTCGCTGTTTATGCAAACCATAAAGGTGGCTTTAGAGCTGCGACCATCATTCCATTTTTATCCGGAATTATTCAAGTATTAGGGGGAGCCTTTGCCGCTTCAGTCTTCCAATTAGCAAAATATGGTGGTTGGCATGGTAACTTCGACTGGGATACCATCTGGGTTGGATTTGGCTTGATGATGAAATATGGTGGTTTTATTGGCGTGGCAGCCATTCTATTAATCTTATTAGCAATACCTCAATTACAATATATGAAAAATAAAGAGCGTTATTTCACCGTAGCTGAAGATTATGAAGGCTATTTAGAGGCAACTCAACAGTAATTAAACATAATGAATTGTCATTATAAAATATAAAAATGGAGATGATAAAAATGATCAAAGTATTAGCAGCATGTGGCAGTGGTATGGGATCAAGCCAAATTATAAAAATGAAACTAGCCAATGTTTTTAGAAAGAAAAATATTCCGGTTGAAATCTACCATTGTGCCGTATCAGAAGCGAAGTCGCTTGCCAAACAATATGATATCGTATTTGTTTCTAAAGCATTATTGGATGTTTTTAGTGGTTTAGATTTACCTAAAACTCATGTGATAGGTTTACAAAATCTATTATCTGAAAAAGAAATCTCCGAACAATTAGAAGCCATTCAGCTTACAGTATAATTTAAAAAACGAAAGAGGGACGTGGTGAAGAGCCCGTCCTTTTTAACGAAGAAAGGGAAAGATAAAATGAGTATTCCAAATTTACAAGTCGCGTTGGATCATTCCAATATTAAAGATGCGATTAAAGATGCGGTAGCAGTAGGACAAGAAGTCGACATTATTGAAGCAGGTACCGTTTTGATGTTAGAGGTAGGGAGTGAAGTCGTTGGCATATTACGCGAGTTATTTCCTAATAAAACAATCGTAGCTGATACAAAATGCGCCGATGCCGGTGGTACGGTAGCGAAAAACTGTGCTAATCGTGGAGCAGACTGGATGACATGTATCTGTTCAGCAACCATCGCTACTATGAAAGCAGCGGCCAAAGAAGTAAAAGAAATACAAGTTGAATTATATGGGGACTGGACTTATGAGCATGCACAACAATGGTTAGATGCGGGTATTAATCAGGCAATCTATCACCAAAGTCGTGATGCTTTATTAGCTGGGGAAACTTGGGGCAAAAAAGATTTAAACAAAGTTAAAAAATTAGTTGAAATGGGCTTCAAAGTAAGTGTCACCGGCGGTTTAAATATCGATACTTTAAAATTATTTGAAGGCATTGATGTATATACCTTTATTGCAGGACGTGGCATCACTCAAGCTGAAGATCCGGCGGCGGCCGCACGAGCTTTTAAAGACGAAATACGTCGTATTTGGGGGTAGTATCCATGGCTACTTTAGGAATTTATGAAAAAGCATTACCTAAAGACATCAGTTGGCTAGAACGATTGCAACTTGCCAAAGAGTTAGGATTCGATTTTGTAGAGATGTCAATTGATGAAACCGATGAACGATTAGCTCGACTTGATTGGACTTTAGATCAAATTTGTGAAATCCGAGCTGCAATTGATCAAACAGGTATCTTCATTCCATCAATTTGTTTAAGTGGTCATCGACGATTTCCGCTTGGTTCACATGATAAAAATACCCGTGAAAAAGCATTAGACATTATGCAAAAAGCCATTAATCTGGCAAGTAAATTAGGCGTTAGAACAATACAATTAGCCGGATATGATGTTTACTATGAAGAAAAAGATGTGCTAACCAGTGCTTATTTTATTGAAAATCTCAAGAAATCGGTTTGCATGGCAGCGGAAAAACAAGTAATGTTGTCTATCGAGATTATGGATGATCCCTATATTAACTCACTCACCAAATTTAAACAAATAAATCGAGCAGTGCCTTCACCGTGGTTACAAGTTTATCCAGATATTGGCAATCTTTCCGCATGGCCAGAAAATAATGTGATTGAAGAATTAACATTGGGCTTAGCATCTATCACGGCTATCCATCTTAAAGACACTAAAAATGTTACCGCTGATTCACCGGGCGTCTTTAAAAATGTCCCATTTGGTGAAGGGGATGTGGATTTTTTAGGTTGCTTAAAAACTTTGGAACGTCTCGGCTATCAAGGTGCTTTTGTTATTGAAATGTGGAGTGAAACCGATTCAGAACCAACAGCACGTATTCAAGAGGCCAAAGAATATCTTTTACCACTTTTAGAGGAAGCGGGGTACTATTTTGACTAAAGAAATAATTAGAGAAATGAAAGAACGCGTCTTTCAAGCAAACTTACAATTACCAAACTGGGGATTAGTAAAATTAACTTGGGGTAATGTCAGTGAAATTAATCGTGAACTAGGTGTCATTGTTATTAAACCGAGTGGTGTGGATTATCAAGCGATGACGGCAGATCAAATGGTGGTGGTCGATTTAGATGGTAACCCATTAGAGAAAGGTTATCGACCTTCATCTGATTTACCAACTCATGTCTATTTATACAAGCATTTCGCGAATATTAAGGCTGTAGTCCATACTCATAGTACCAATGCGGTCGCCTGGGCACAAGCCGGACGTTCTTTGCCTGTATATGGAACAACGCACGCTGATACTTTTTATGGCGAAGTGCCGATTACGCGTCATCTAACAAGTGAAGAAGTCACAGAAGCTTACGAATTAAATACCGGTAAAGTCATTGTGGAAACATTTGAAAATCAAAATCTTGATCCTTTAGCTATTCCAGCAGTGTTAGTCAATGGTCATGGTCCTTTTACATGGGGAACCACTACACAAAAAGCCATCGAAAACAGCTTAGTTTTAGACGAATGTTGTCAAATGGCACAGATAACTGAAGCCGTTCGTTCAAACGCAGAAAAACTACCTCAATATGTGCTTGATAAACATTATTATCGCAAACACGGTGCTAATGCGTATTATGGACAAAATTAAATCAAAATATTAATCGTAAATAAAATATAAAAACATGAGGCTGGACAGACGAAGCGAAAATCGTGTGATTTTCTACTTCTTGCCCACTCCCAATCGACAACAATAGCATATTTATACTAGGGGACTGGAAAGAAATAATAATCTATCTGGTCTCATATTTATTTTAATAAATTAGTTATATTTTTCACAAATTAATTGAACATCCACAAGGTTAGTGATAAAATTAATTTATAATAAAAGGAAAGGGTTTTCACGAGAGAAAAATTTTTAGCAAAAGATTATGTTAATAATGACTATAAAGATATCGTATTCAATCGTCGTTCATGTCGTCGATTTGACCCAAGTCAAAGTGTTAGTCGTGATGAAATCGTTGAGATGTTAGATGAAGCGACAATCACACCATCCGCATGTAACTTACAATCATGGCATTTTGTCGTCGTTGATAATGAAGAAGCTCGTAACAAAGTCAAAGCAATCACGATGCCGTTTAATTATCCACAATTAGAAACAGCACCAGTTACAATCTTTATATTAGGCGATACTCATTCACATAAAGTTTATCGCGAAGTTTGGACCAAAGTGTATGAAGAGGGCAAAATTACCAAAGAGAAATTAGACGCCATCTTCAATTCATTTTTACCGTTATATGAAAAAGCTGATCGCGACTTTTTAATTAAAGATGCTACCTTAGACAGTTCAATGTTAGCAATGCAATTATTATTGGTTGCTAGAGCACACGGATATGAAGCGAATGCATGGGCAGGCTATAATTCAAAAGACTTAGTTGCAACTTTAGAACTTGATATCGAACGTTTCGTACCTATTATGGCCATTTCAATTGGTAAACCAGGCGAAGAACCCCTTGATTCAACACGTTATGATGTGAATTCTAAAATTAACTTTTTAGCTTAAAATTTGAGACCATTAGAAGCAGGAGAGTGTGCTTTTAATGGTTTTTTAGTTCAAATAATTAATCAAAAGTATCGTTAAATTGCTTAAAAAAGGGTGATAATTTGATATAATAAAATAAAAATAGCTAGGAGAATGCTTAATGAAGAAATGGAAAGAAATTAATTTGGTTGATGACCAGAAAACGTTAAAGAAATTAAGTCGTTATTCACTCGTTATTCTTATTGCATCTGTCATAATATTGCAAGTGATCATCGGCATTATGCAAGCTTTTTACCAGTTTAGTAAAGCGCCAATTCCATTAGATATTAAGCATATTTTTATTGAACTGATTAGTTTTGTGGCTCTTTTTATGATTATCTTACTCATTCACGAAGTGATTCATGGTATCTTCTTTAAACTATTTGATCCATATGCTACAGTTAAGTTCGGTTATCAAACCGGAATGGTGTACACATCAAGTCCCGGCAGTCGCTATACACGCACTCAATTTATAGTTATTGCATTAATGCCTTGTTTAATCATTAGTTTAGCGTTAATCGCATTATTTCCAATTGTAGTACCTCATTCATCATTATTTGATATATTAACGGCGACTCATCTATCTACATGTATCGGGGATTTTTATTTAATAAATCAATTGTTAAAAGCACCAAAAGATGTGAAGGTCGAAGATACTGAAAAAGGCATTATTTTGTATTTATAAATTAGGAGCAACTTATGTCTGTATATGTATCAAACTTTTAAGTATTCTATTAAAATGAAGAGAGAATATGAAGAATTAATGATAAATTATGATTTAAGATGCAAGTTATTGATCCTTCATTAAAATTAATATCCCTTATTTAACGTCGTTTCATGGGTAATCATCCACCTTAATATTTGAAAAGATCTTAAAACGCAAATTAATGAAACAGTTGCAACAAACAGTACGATGTATTAGACATATAGACCACATTATTACAACATAAGAACGAGTGGGGAGTCATGCAGAAAAATAATATATCTGGGTTAACATAATATACATTACATTTCGGTAGTGATAATTTATAACTTAATTTATAAATATCATTTATAGTTGCTTTTTTACTTCGATTCAATGAAAGCCATAATTCAATCTCATTCATACAATCACAATCATTGCATTCATTTATATACGTCGTTTGTGGTAGCTGGTTAATATTATTAAATGAACTGTTCCATCAGTAATTTGAATTTCAGCTGACTAAACAAATTTAATCTACATCGCATATCAACGCTCATTACACATCTTTATCGATGCCATTTAATAATCCAAATGATATAATTTGTTCCTACAACTGTCGTCATATTTGAATTTATTTTTGTGATTTTTTTATGTTGCGATAAATTTAGATTCAATCATTTATCATTTGATTATTGTTAAGATCTGTGATGCCTCATTTAATACTTCAGATAGCATTTACAACTGTTCCAAAATTCTATGAGCTATCATTATCTATAAAATTTTGTTGATACCAGTTCATCTTTAAAATTAGACATAAAAATAATACCGGTCAGAAATTAAGTCTCTGCCCGGTATTTGTAATATTATTTAAATAATCTGTCAAACCAATTTGCTTTTCTTACAATAATCGACGTGTTTTCATTTGGTGTATAAACTTTACGATTTTCCTGAACCTCTTCGGTATTTAAGAAACTTACTGGTTTGTATTTACAACTTCTAGCCATTGTTTGGATAATTAATTTGGGTTGTTTTTTCACTGTATTTTGTTCCATGATCCTTTTCCTTTCAAAAAAACATCTAATGCAACCTACAGTTATATTGTAACATATTTCACTATATTTCACAATAAAGATTAGATTTAAAACCCCTTAGTTCATTTTCATAAAATGATGATTAACCTTATAATGTATGCGCTTATACGAGTGTTTTCAAAGTGTATATTAATCAGATTTTCATTATTAATTAAAAGTTTTTTCACAATCTGATTAACAATGATAACTTTCTTATTATTTCTAAATAATCAATTAAAAACGATGATTCTTAATAAGGAAATGATTAGAAACTCCATTTAACCAATGAGTAAAAGCTAGCATGTCTTATTTACCGCCCTGTTCATCATTTGACTTTTTTATCCAGGATTAACGATGTTTTTTGTCAATAATGTTCCGTTTTAAAATAGATATTATCATTTTTTCTTAAAATAAATACTAAGCCAGTATCGTAATATATAGTATTAATGGGGCTGGGCAAAAACATATAGTTCCATTTGGTTTAATCAGTCCAGTGGTTAAGTGGCATCAAATAAGTATCATATGGCAGATTTTATAGACATATTTGATCCCTACTCTGCTGGAAAGGAAGATAGACATCAATCGATGGCCCACTCCTATTATATAGTCATTATTTAGCATCTTCGATGACCAGATTTTCTAATGTTTGGTATAAATCGCCTGCGGTCAATGAGGCCAACTCTGTCTTTTGATAAATACGACTAATTTGTCCACGATGCATCACAATTAAACGATCGCAATAATCAAGCGCATCTTGCAAATGGTGAGTAATCATTAAAGTCGTCAAACCATAATTTTTGATCATCAATTGCGTCATCGCCATCACTTGCTTGGCAGTTCTAGGATCCAATGCGGCTGTATGTTCGTCCAATAATAATAATTCTGGTTTTTGGATGGTCGCCATAATCAGTGATACCGCTTGTCTTTGACCACCTGATAAATTTTCCATGGGGACGTCTAAACGGTTTTCTAAATCTAGTTTAAAGGCTGCTAATTCCTTCAACATTTTTTGATAATTTTCTTTAGTTAGTGAGCGAGAAAAGCCTCGTTGTTCACCTCGTTTTTGAGCTAGCATTAAATTTTCAAAGACGGTCATTCGTGGTGCGGTGCCCATCTGAGGATTTTGAAAGACACGCCCTATTTTTTTAGCAATATCACGCTTCTTCATTTTACGGATGGCGACTCCTTCAATTAAGATTTCACCACTATCAATAGGTAATTGACCGGTTAAGCAGTTCATCAAAGTTGATTTACCGGCTCCATTAGTCCCAATGACGCCAATCACTTCGCCTGCATTGATTTTTAAATTGATATTTTTTAAGCCAACTACTTGTTCACCTGTTTGACGTTGAAAATGTTTCGTTACTTGATTTAATTCAATCGTTGCATGACTCATTATTGAGCACCACCTTTCTTAAGATTTTTGAATCGTTTAGAAATTGAAGGTAAAGCTAAGAAAATCGCTAAAACGGTAGCAGAAATTAATTTAAAATCATTGGCATTAAATCCTAATTGCAGTACATAAACAAGGATTAAACGATAAATAACTGCTCCAGCAACAATCGATAACAGCCTTAAGGGTAAAGTTAAATTTTTCAGCAATACTTCGCCAATTACTATCGATGATAAGGCTACTACCACGGTTCCGACCCCCATTGAAATATCCGCATAAGCATTGTCCTGAGCAATTAAAGCACCACTTAAACCGATAATTCCATTGGCTAATACTAAAGCAAATCGTTTCATACGTGCGGTTGAAATACCTAATGCGTCTGCCATTATTTCATTATCTCCGGTTGCGATCACCGCTTGTCCAAAGTCAGTTTTAAAGAATAAGGCTAATAAGAGAATAACAATCCCAACTGTCGCCAGACCAATCAGTGTTCTTTGTAATATATCTGAAGCGAATAATCCCGATAAGGTGTCATAAATGGTCGTTAGACCTCTAAATGAAACATTGGGTTTGCCCATAATTCTGAGATTGATTGAATAAAAACCTGTTAAAGTAATAATACCAGCTAATAAGGACGGTATATCAAACAGAGTCATTAAAAGTCCAGTGACATACCCTGCAACCATTCCACCTAAAATCGCTATCACTGTTGCGACTAATGGATGAACGCCACTAGACGCTAATGCAACTGCTACTGATGCACCCATGGTAAATGAGACTTCACTCGTTAAATCAGCAAATCGTAAAATACGGAATGTTATATATAAACCAATCCCCATAATGCCCCATAAAATTCCTTGAGACATCGCATTAAAATAAATTGAAAAATTATTATTTGTTGTGGCAGTTGTGTTAACTTCATTTTCTGCAATCATACTTTCTTCTTGTTCATCAATCGTAATGCCTAATTTTTCAGCCGTTTCATAATTATAAACAGGTTGTTTATTTGTTACTAATTGAATCGGCATTTCAGCTGGATTTTGACCTTTTAGGATGTCAATCCCCATCGTTGCTGATTGTATCCCAATGGATTTTTGATTAATGGCGATCGCTGATAAAGCGCCTTTTTCGACAAAACTGTCAATCGTCGTAAATACCGGAATGCCTGCTTTATCGGTTACATCTAATAAAGTATCAATTGAACTGGCGATGGAATTATCAGAACCAACAAAAATAGCATCCACTTGTTTAGCTAAATTTTCTGCGACTAATTGCATATCTAGTGTAGAATCAATCCCCGTAATGATTGTTTCTATATTATATTCTTCTGCTACGACTTCAGCTTTTTTCAATTCTGCTAAGGAATTGTCTTCACTCGTTGTATAAAGCATACCTAAAGTTTTTAATTCTGGTTGTAATTGAACGATTAAATCAAATTGTTCCTCAAACTGAACAGCGTCACTAACACCGGTAATGTTGCCACCTGGCTGGTCCAATGAATCAACTAATGAAGCTGCAAGCGGATCGGTAATACCTGCTAATACAATAGGAATCTCCGTAGTTGCATCGGCTACTGCTTGAGCAACGGGTGTTGTTACTGCAAAAATTAAATCAGGTTGATTATGAATAACCGTATCCGCAATTGAACCAAGCAAATTCATATCCCCTTCTGCATTATGAAATTCAATGGTTAAATTATCGCCTTCTTGATACCCACCTTCAGCCAGTCCTTCTTTAATCCCCAACACAATTTGATCCAATGAAGGATGACTTACTAATTGAATAATAGCAACTTTAGCTTCCTCTTTTGCTGAAGCGATTTGGATATTAATGGATAATGACATCATAACTGTTAAAGCTAACAGTGTTGTAAATAACTTATAAAGTTTACGCATCTTTTTTCCTCATTTCTTATAAAATAAAAAGCTCGACACTGGCCCCACATACTATGGGACCCTTGTCGAGCATAAAAAAATACCACATAGTATGTAATATCAGTACATCTACGTGGTAAACTCTTGAAAATCGCCACATAGATACAGAACAGTCTAAACTGGGCTGTATCCGTGGAGTATGTTCTCCAAGTCTACAACCTATCTATGCCAACTTTGCCAGCGATTTGATTTTGTTGAAAAAATTGAAAACATACTCTATAGCTCCTCTCCTAAATGTTATCTTAATAATAACACCGGATTGAAAGAGTGTCAATGGTATTTTCATTATATTTTAATTTTATGATAAAGGATTTAATTTCATATACAAAAGAAAGCTCGTTACTACTGATGAGTTTACCATTCTAACAACTAAGGCTGGTTCGTTTCAATGGTTTCTTTTAGAATACGTGCGTATTGATCGCGTCCGCCAAAATCGGGATGAATGCCATCATCAATAATCCACTCTCGATGATTTTTAACTTGAGATTCCCAATCAATAATTTTTAAATTCGGATATTGACTGGCTAGCTCATAGATTACTTGATTGGTACTTGCCTCCCATTGTAAAAATTCTCCATAAACGGTTACCCAATACACTTCACGGTCTGGCCCAAGTAAGTCCATTAATTCTTGTCCAAAGCTAATATCAAAGTAGCCATTGGTACCTAAGGCAATTACCACGCGATTAGCCATCGTTCCATTAGCAATCATCTGTCTAAATAAATCTGCTACTTCATAGGCTTGACGTGATTCCTCGGCTTCAATGTATGCATTTGGAAATGCTGCTTGAACTTCTTTTACTGAACCTAATAAAACGGAATCACCAATTAAAGTAATCGGTTGTTGGGTCACATCTGCACTGTCCTGCGTGACGGTCGTTGTTTCCGGTTCAGCTTCAGAATCATCATCAGATTCAGCGGTTGTTGCAACCGTTGTTTCGGTTTCATTAACCATGTCAATCGTCGTTTCTGCTGATTGATTTTCCTTAGCTATCTCCCTTTGTTTTGCTAACAACTCACTATTAGCTGCCAAATCAGCTTCTAATTTACTCTTGGAATCATCCGCTTTTGATGATGCGACTAAAAGTAAAGCTAGCCCTAAGGCAGATACGCCATAAAGTACATTACGCGTCATTTTTACATATTGCTGAAACGCAGCTTCATCTTTAAACCATTGACTAACGAAATTAAATTTATTATTAATTAATCGATATGACAACTCCGCTAATAAGATAAAGATTAAAAATTGTATTGTTAAACTAATGAAACTTGGTTTAATTTTTAGCGAGTTGGATATAAACATGACCGCATAATGCCATAGGTATAACTCATATCCTCTAGATCCAATATAAGTTAACACTGGATTGTCAAGCAGACGTCCAAATGGTAAATGATTTTGAATGGCCAAAATTAAAAGGATACCAAATAAAAACGTCATCATTGAAAGTCCGATATAATAGGTAGAAGGATATTGACCATCCATCAAGAATACCGCTAAAATTGTGACCGCTAAAATGGCACCAAATGTTAAATACAAACGATTAACACTAAACTCTTCTATAAATCGTGTGATTTTACTAGATCGCACTAAACCTAACCACACACCTAATAAAATCGCGGAAATACGCGTCGCGGTGTGATAATACAAAATCGAGATATCGACTCCCTTATAATAACCAAAGGCCATACAAAGCATCGAAATACCCGTCAGCATTAAAAACAATACCCGATAATCATTCCCTCGTACTTTAGCTTTTTGATAAATGACAAATACCCATGGCCAAACGAGATAAAATTGTAATTCAATCGCTAAAGACCATAAATGTGTAAAGGGTGAAGCACTGGTGACTCGATCAAAATAAGATGCATTTTGAGCAATTTGCCAAAAGTTATTATAGCCTAGAAAAGCACTCATCACTTCCGGTGTACGTCCAATTAATAATCTTGGTAAAAATAAATAACAAAATAATGAAATAAGTCCAATAAACAAGAATAATGGCGGAAAGATTCTTTTTACTCTTGATTGATAAAATCTTAGAATCGAATATTGGTCTCTATGCCACTTTTTGGTATCTAAACTTGATAATAAATATCCAGATAAAATAAACAACAGTGGAACTCCTAAATAACCACCTTTAACAACTCTTGGGAAAAAATGATATAAAATAACCAGTAAAATTGATAATCCTCTTAAACCATCGAGACCCGTAATTCTTTTAGTTACTGCAACTTGCTTTTTCTCTAAATCCATAAGACACTCTCCCTCATATGACAAAATTAAGTCTATCATATTATTATGAATTTTCAATGAACTAATGCTAAAAAAAGTATAAAAATATAATAAAAAAACTGGGACTATTAGCCCCAGAAAATTTAAATTATATTAAAAGAATTAAGGAATCACCAAAGTATTTCCTGGATAAATTGGTGAGTCAGTCGTAACCCCATTGGCTGCTGCTAAAGCATTCACGTCTACCCCATAAGTTCTAGCGATACCATACCAAGTTTCGCCTGCTGCAACTGTATGAGTTTGTCCACTTGGTTGTGCTTCCGTAACAGCTTCTGTCACTGGTGGTTCCGTTACTTGTGCCACTTCTGCTGTTGTCTCATTTACATCAACTGGAGCGACCGTCTCTTCTTCGCCTTCATTGTTTCCATTTTGCACAAAGGTTCCACTAGTCGTCGTATCTTCTTCTGCTTTTGATTCGGTCGTCGCTTCTGATTTACGCGTAATCATCACGCTAGTAGCAGTTTGAGGGGTATTATTATTTGTAGGCGTATTAGCTTTAACAAACCAATATAATAAAAATGGTGTTAATACGGTTAAAAATAAAATCCCTAATAAAACTCTAGACATATTCGACGCTTCTTTAACAGGTTGGTTTCTAGAGGTTCTTGAATACTTTCTTTGTTTTAAATTCTCATCAGAACCAAAGCGATTGTTCCAAGGCGCCTTTGCTTTGTCAACCGTTTCATTGGGTTCTGGACGGCGTGAATTTTCATTATCCGTTGTCATTACAATTCCTCCTATTTATGTTACAATTATGAACATAAGTATGCGTTCTGTTTGATGATATACTAAATATACATCACATGATATAATAACATTACTATACCATATCTGTAAGCATTTTACACCTATTTGATACTAAATTGTAATATTATTTTAAGAAAAGGAGCCCAATATGACACAATTACACGTTATTCCAGAGAAATGTATTGCCTGTGGCAAATGTTTTTTAAATTTCCCCGATGTTTTTGACTGTAATGATGAGGGAATTGCATTTGTAAAAAAAGAAAGCTCACCTCAGCAACAAGCCGCAAGTGAGCGTGCCCTTCACGATTGTCCTACAAAGGCTATTAAATGGTTACCTTCGAAGAATTAATCGGTAAATGATAATCTTCATATTCAATATTTCGTTTTGAAATTTCTGGCCAAATTTTTTCAACGACAATTAATTGCCCCACTGATAAAATGACCCCTTTAATTAAATTAAATGGGATAATGACACTTAATAAATAGGCCGTAATATCCGGTATAGGAAAGTTCATGACCGTCACATAAATAGGTAATGCTACAAAATAATTAAATAGTCCCATTGAAACGACTAAGCCTAAAATGAGTGTTAAACTCATAAATATTTTACGAACAGTTGGTTTAAAACGATCAGTATGTTTTAAAATAAAATGTGTCGGTAAGAACATCGCCATACTAGCAAGAAAACTCATCATGGTGCCAATAGGAAGCCCTGCTTCCCCACCTTTCATCATATAGTTAACTGAATCCCTTATTAATGCGACAGCTACTGCGCCAATAGGTCCTTTAATCATCATACCGATTAAGACCATTAAATCACTAAAGTCAACTTTTAAAAATGGTGCGGCCGGTAAAATCGGAAAATCAAACATCCGCAACACGATTGCCCATGCACCTAAAATCGCCAACAGTACTAACGAAAACAAATTTTTGTTTTTCATTTTTTTCTCTCCTTTTTGTCTCTAAGTGAGCTAAAAGGGATTGGTTACGTTATTCAAATAAAAAGACGTGCAGTATACTTGCTATTGTAAAATCTTCAGCAAATACACTACACGTTTTAAAAACATGAATGACGTATCCATCTTCTCCCATCCAGACTTTACTGTCGGTACTGGAATTACACCAGTTCAACTAATATCACCATTAGCTCGTGGACTTTACCACCGGTCGGGAATTACACCCTGCCCTGAAGACTTTTATTTTATTAACTTAATTATAAAGCATTTTCAAAAAATTGTCAAATTACTTCAAAATCAAAATTTCAATTTATTTTGAAAAGATATTTCGTCTTGATTATCTTTAGTTAAAGTAAATACTCTGCAATAATCTTTCAGAAAACTCTTGAATTTTAATCGTAGAATTATTTTGATAAACAACCCCTTCGATTAACATACCGTGAGCATGTAAAGTATCAATTTCGCCAAATTTAGGGGAAATAATATTGCCTGTTTCAATATTGATTGATAATCCACCAAAATCATCAATCTGAACATATTCATGATTCACTAAATGATATAATAAGGAATCTTTTGTTAAATCTGCTTTATTTTTCAATACCATTCCTGTCGTATTAATGACCCAATCTACCTTTTGATGATCTGGGTTTTCTAACACCAATGCAAAACCGTCATTATCGATTGCTTCGATATCGGATACTTCATCAAAAATGATCACTCTTTCTTGATTAACAGCTTCGATAATCTCTTCTGCTGATGAAGGTGGTACTGGGTTTCTTAATTTAACAATTAATTTATGGTATTTGGCTGCATATTGTTCACGATCTGTTTGACGCATGGCGCGCCATCCTGTGGTTAATAAATTGGTAACTTGTAAAGCAATCGCTTGTAATTTACCAACTCTTTCGGCGTTAGCTATTGTTAACCTCAATCCCCTAACACCCGTTGCAAAATACTGAACGATAATTTCATCTAGATCGAAACCATAATGTTTCATTTCATTTAACAATAATTCTTGGAAATCTTCGAAATACAAATACCCTGAACGTTGCTCAATCAATTGATTCATTTTTTCTTCAGTCAAATAGTGAAATTCAGGAACTTGATCATCGCCTCTTACAGTTGGAAAATAGCCGCTTTTTGAAAAGACAAAAATTTTCTCAACGTTTGTTTCATGAATTAAATATTTAATCATATCAATACTGGTTAATCCTGTACCAATGACAGCTACATGATCTTGAGCCGTGAATTTATCTTTAATTTGAGTTAAAGGATACGGATTATGGATGTATTGTTTTTGTCCTAATAACTGATAATGATCGATAACCGGTAATTCTCCACAACAAAGATGGACGCGGTCAAATAAGTTTACTTGTCCATTATCGTCTTCGATGACCCATTGTCCCTTTTGATAGTCCACTGTTTTAACCATATGGTGATGAACAGTTACTTGCAATGCTTGGATCAGTTCATTGGTTTTTTCTAGATTATAATCACCATACCAGGAACGGGCTGTATAGTCATATGGTTGATAATCAGGATTGTTTTTTAACCAATGATAATACTCTTCCATATTTTCATAATCAATGCTGATTTCATAACTTCGTGAATTAATTAATGCGCCCAAGTAATCTTCACTAAAAGGAATCCCTTTTCCGATTCGCTCATTAATATCATAAGCATGGATATCAATTTCCAATGAAGGCTCCTGACTCTTTATTTTTTGATAGGCTCGTAAGACGCCCGAGCCACTAACACCTAATCCAATAATCGCTACTCTTTCCATTAATAGCCTCCTAATATTTTTTCTCATAGATTTTTAATTTCTCATTGACTTTTTCTTCAAAATAGCCTAAGCTATCATTATATTATCAATACCGGTTGATATTTAGCAGAAGAGCGTGGATTCGATCATCCCCACCGAAGGAGCAAAACTCTCAGGTACTTAGCAATAAGTAAGACTGTTAAATGACGGAACTCTGGAGAGACCATTAATTTGGCGCCGAAGGGGCAAGGCTTTGCTCAATCTCTCAGGCAAAAGGACAGAGAAATTGTTTTGATGGTTTATTTGTTATACCTATTATATTATAACATGATACCATAACAACTTCTTACCAATTCCGGAGTAATAGAGAAATCTATTGCTCTTTTTTTATTGATAATAACATTATAAAATAGGAGTGGTATGAATGGTAGTAGATTTATTTCAAATGATTGATGATTTTATTTGGGGACCTCCCCTTTTAATCTTATTAGTAGGAACAGGTATTTATTTAACATTCGTTTTAAGAGGAATACAATTTAATCAATTGTTCCATAGTTTGCGTTTAATCTTTAAAAATGAAACAGATTCAGATGGCGATATTTCCAGTTTTGCTGCTCTTTGTACAACATTAGCAGGTACAGTGGGAACAGGTAATATTGTTGGCGTAGCGACCGCCATTGCTATCGGTGGACCTGGTGCTTTATTTTGGATGTGGTTTGCAGCACTGTTTGGGATGGCAACCAAATATTCAGAGGGTCTGTTAGCTGTTAAATTTCGTGTTAAAGATGAACAGCAACATGTTTCTGGCGGACCGATGTATTATATTTTAAACGGTATGGGACAGAAATATCGTCCATTAGCGACGATGTTCGCCTTTAGTGGTATCTTAGTAGCGCTTTTTGGTATTGGAACTTTCACACAAGTCAATGCCATTACAGAAGCGCTCCACAATCAATTTGCGCTATCAAACTTGCTTACGGGTTTTATTTTAGCCTTGTTAGTCATGCTAATTGTCTTTGATGGTATTACGATTATTTCAAAAGTCGCTAGTTTTATCGTCCCTTTTATGGCTCTTTTGTATATTGCAGCATGTCTTTTTATCATTATAGCCAATTGGCAGTTATTAGATGATAGCTTATTACTTGTTATTCAATCTGCTTTCACTAAAACGGCCGCTACGGGTGGATTTGTCGGTTCTACTATGAAAGCTGCCATTCAGAACGGTATTGCTCGTGGTGTGTTTTCAAACGAATCGGGATTAGGTAGTTCGCCGATTGCCAGTGCTGCAGCAAAATCAAACTCTGCGGTTGAGCAAGGTTTAGTTTCAATGACAGGAACGTTTATCGACACAATCATTATTTGTACCTTAACAGGTATTGTCTTAATTATTACCGGTGCTTGGCAAACAGAGTTCCGTGGAGCCAGTATGACACAATATGCATTTAATGCTTATTTTAGTGAATACGGTACCTTCATTTTGACCATTAGTTTATCTTTATTTGCCTTTACTACCATTTTAGGATGGAATTACTACGGTGAACGTTGTTTTGAATTTTTATTTGGTTTGAAATATATTCGCTATTATCATCTATTTTTTGTTTCCATGGTCTTTATCGGTTCGTTTTTAAATTTAGACTTAGTATGGATTATTGCTGATATCGTCAATGGGTTAATGGCCATTCCCAATCTTATTTCACTGATTGCCTTATCGCCGATTATCATCAATGAAACTCGAGCTTATGTTAAAGCAAAACAATATAATAATGTAACTCGATTAGAACCAATAAAGTATTACTAAATAAAAGACGCAAACAACTTACATAACCTGCCATAGAGGTTATGATGCAAGCTGTTTGCGTCAAGTTTTTATACGAATTCCTAAGTTAATCGTTTAATTTTTAAGATTTAACTAGGAATCAATTTTTCTTCAATGAGTCACTATAATATTTATATACAAGGATTAGACTCTTGTTTAGTTTTCTGTAACAACTGTGTCTTTAGCTTGGAAATTCAATTGATTATCAATCAAGTCGACAGTAACCAATTGACCTGGCAAAATATCGCCTTTAATAATTAAACGAGCGAGTGGTGTTTCAATTTCTCGTGTAATAAATCTCATCAATGGACGTGCACCATAAATCGGATCATAACCATTGCGTGCAATCCATTCAATCGCTTCTTTCGTCACAGTTAAATGAATATCTTGATAAGCTAAACGTTCTTTTAATTGTATCAATAATTTTTCGACAATAGCGCCCATATGATCCATTGATAATGGTGTAAACATAATGGTATCATCAATCCGATTTAAGAACTCTGGTTTGAAGTGTGTTCTTAACAATTGACGAACTTGGCTCGCAGTTTCTTCAGCGATTTGACCATTTTCATCAACACCTTCTAACAATAATGGTGAACCGATATTACTTGTCATAATTAAGACAGTGTTTTTAAAGTCTACAGTCCGTCCTTTTGAATCTGTTAAACGACCATCATCCAATACTTGTAATAAAATATTAAAGACATCTGGATGGGCTTTTTCAATTTCATCTAATAAGACAATTGAGTACGGACTACGTCTAACTGCCTCCGTTAATTGTCCGCCTTCTTCATAACCAATATATCCTGGAGGCGCTCCAACTAATCGGCTGACCGTATGTTTTTCCATATATTCAGACATATCGATACGTACGATGTGGTGTTCATCGTCAAATAATACCTCAGCTAAAGCTTTCGCTAATTCCGTTTTACCGACACCTGTAGGTCCTAAGAATAAAAATGAACCAATTGGTCGATTAGGATTTTGTAAACCGGCACGGCTTCTTAATACCGCTTCTGAGACTTTTGTGACCGCTTCATCTTGGCCGATTACTCGTTGGTGTAATGTTTCATCTAATTTTAATAATTTTTCTCTTTCACCTTCAACTAATCTCGTAACGGGAATACCTGTTAAACGACCGACAACTTTAGCAATTTCCTCATCAGTAACACTTTCTTGTGTTAGACGTTCTGTTTGCCCTAATTGTTTCGCTTCTAATTCTTTCAGTTCTTTTTCTAATGCAGGTATACGACCATGTCTTAATTCAGCCGCTTTTTCTAATTGATACTCGGACTCTGCTTCTTCTAATTGACGTCTTAAATCATCAATTTCTTGACGTTTATCACGTAATTCATTCATCGCTTCTTTTTCTACTTCCCAACGCATCTTTAATTCATTGGCTGTTTCACGAAGTTCAGCTAATTCTTCTTGTAAAGATTCTAAACGTTTTTTACTTGCATCATCCGTTTCTTTTTTAAGCGCTGCTTCTTCAATTTCTAATTGCATTAAACGACGATTCACAGTATCCATTTCTGTTGGCATCGAATTAATTTCAACACGAATCGTCGCACAAGCCTCATCGACTAAGTCAATCGCTTTATCTGGTAAGAAACGATCGGTAATATAACGATTAGATAAAGTTGCCGCAGCGACTAAAGCATTATCATGAATATTAACACCGTGGTGGATTTCAAAACGTTCTTTTAATCCACGCAAAATACTAATGGTGTCTTCCACCGTTGGTTCTTGGACTAACACTCTTTGGAAACGACGTTCCAATGCTTTATCTTTTTCAATGTTTTCACGATATTCATCTAAAGTGGTAGCTCCGATACAATGGATTTCACCACGAGCTAACATTGGTTTTAGAATATTACCGGCATCCATTGCTCCTTCGGACTTACCGGCACCGACAATCGTATGAATTTCATCTATGAACAGGATAATATTACCTTCCGATTTCGTTACTTCTTTTAATACCGCTTTTAATCGTTCTTCGAACTCACCACGATATTTTGCACCCGCAATTAATGAACCCATATCTAATGAGTAAACTTGTTTCCCTTTTAAATTATCTGGTACATCTTTACGTACAATACGATGGGCTAATCCTTCAACAATTGCTGTTTTACCAACACCTGGTTCACCGATTAATACCGGATTATTTTTAGTCTTTCTTGATAAAATTCGTATCACATCACGAATTTCTTCATCACGACCAATTACTGGATCTAATTTATTTTGTTTTACTGCCTCATTTAAATTAGTGGCATATTTTTCTAAAGATTCATAAGTTTGTTCTTGGTTTTGTGAAGTCACAGACTCGCCTCCTCTTAAATTATCAATTCTTGCTTTCATCTTGGCTTCGGTGACATTGTTTGAAATTAAATATTCTGTTAATGGATTGTTTTTTTGGTCAAATAGTGCTAACACTACCATTTCAGTCGATAAATATTGATCTTGTTGATCCTGTGCTAATTGATTAGCTTTTTGGAATAACATCGATAAGCGTTGACTAATTTGCTGTCCATACTGAACATTACTTCCTGTTATCGACGGCAACTTATCAATTTCTTGTTCGATTTTTCTTTGGAAATCATCCATATTTAATTGGAATTCATGGTATAAATTATAAGCAAAACTATCGGGTTGAACAAAAATGCGCCATAAATGTGGAATATCAATTTCTTGATGTTTTCTTGTCATCGCAATTTGTTGTGCTTGTGCCAAAGCTTCTTGCATGGCTGTTGTCATTTTTTCAATCATTCAATAACACCCCTTTGGTCAAATATAGTCAGTAAGTTTTTCCTATAAAAGTAGCTCTCTTTAAGAGCTTAACTATATTATATACCTTTGGTTAAGAAAGGTCAAGGATTTTTTGACCATTTTTGACTATATTTTTAAATTAAAAAAGGGACAAAAGTAGTCATGAACTGACCTAGCCTTTTGTCCACTTATTTAAAAGATATTATTTAGATTTAATATAAGTCGTTCCGTTAGCTGCTGGTCCTTTAGAGTTTCCAACAAACCCAACTAATACAAAGATGGTGATGACATAAGGCGCAATTTGTAAATAAACTGAAGGGATGTTTTTAATAAATGGTATTTGTGACCCCACTACCGCTAAACTTTGTGCAAAACCAAAGAAAATAGCGGCCAACATCGCACCAATAGGATTCCATTTACCGAAAATCATTGCTGCCATTGACATGAAACCTTGTCCAGTAATCGTCGTAATAGCGAATTGTGAGTTAATTGATTGTGCCATAATCGCTCCACCTAAACCACCCATTAAACCAGATAATAAGACGCCTAGATAACGCATTTTGTATACATTAATACCTAAAGTATCGGCTGCTTGAGGATGTTCCCCAACAGAACGTAATCTTAAACCAAAACTCGTTTTAAACACAATAAACCAACAAATAATCGCTACCACAATCCCAACAAAAGCTGGTTGAGAAGTTTGACTAAAGAAAATCTTCCCTACCACTGGAATTTTTGAAAGAAGTGGTACACTCCAATAACCAAATTTTTGTTTGATAAAATCGGTTTGCCCTGCTCCATCAAACATGACACGCGTCAAGAAAACACCTAAAGATGGTGCTACTAAGTTCAATACAGTACCTGAAATAATATGATCCGCACGTAAAGAAACCGTTGCGACCGCATGAATAGAAGAGAATAATACACCAATTAAACCACCAAACAAAGTAGCAATCCAAGGTGTCCAACTTCCAAAAGTTTGAGCAAACTGAAGGTTAAAGATAATCGCACTAAACGCACCCATTACCATAATTCCTTCTAATCCAACGTTGACAATTCCACTACGTTCCGAGAAAACGCCACCTAAAGCTGTATAAATTAGAGGTGCTGAATAAACAAGAGTGGACGAAACAATTAATGCTAACATATTTACCATGCTACTCTACCCCCTAATTATTTGTTTTCTTACGATCTAAGAAGAACGTAATGATATATTGTGAACCGATAAAGAAGATGATGGATGCAATTGCGATATTAACAATTTCTGATGGTACTTTGGCAGCTAATGGCATTAACGTACCCCCTGTTTTTAATCCACCAAATAAAATGGCAGCAAATAAAGTTCCTATAGGGTGGTTGCCACCTAATAATGAAACGGCCATCCCATCGAATCCTATAGCGGGTGCTACACCGTTCATCAAGAAAATATTACGGAATTCACCTAAACCGTTCATTACGCCACCTAAACCAGCCAAACCACCTGATATTACCATTGCTAAGATAATATTATATTTGGCATTCATCCCAGCATATTGAGCGGCAAAACGGTTTTTACCAACTGTCTTTAATTCGAAACCTAAGGTCGTTCTTTCCATAAAAATCCAAACTAGAATAACAGCAACAACGGCTAAGAAAATCCCTGTATGTAAGGTTGATCCTTTTGTTAATTCACTTAACCAAGGTGCACGTAATGTGGCATTGTCACCAATTTGAGGCGTTACATCACCTTTATTAGTTAACACATTTCGTACCAAATAGTCACTAATATAAACAGAAATATAGTTTAACATAATAGTCACAATAACTTCACTGGTATTAAAGTAAGCTTTTAATACCCCGGCAATCGCAGCCCAAAACGCACCTGCAATCATTCCAGCAATGATGGCTAATGGTAAGACAATCATTCTAGGTGCATCCGGTAAGGCTAAAGCCACCCAAATAGAAGCTAGCCATCCAGCTAATGCTTGACCAGAAAGACCAATATTAAAGAATCCAGCTGTATAAGCTACTGAAAAACCTAACCCGGTAAATATTAAGGGAGTGGCTGCTCTTAATGATTGTCCAATATTAAAGGGTGAACCCGCTGCACCTGTCCAAAGTGCTTTATAACCAGCAATCGCGTCAAATTTGAAAGCCCACATGATTAACGCTCCAAAGAAAAGTCCAATGAAGACAGTTAATATGGGAACTAAAATACTTCTAAACTGTTTGTTCATTGTTTACACCGCCTTCTTCACGCAATCTTAATACTTCATCATAACTTGTTCCTGCCATCATTAGACCAATCTCTTGTTCATTGGTCTCTTTCGCATCTAAGGTAGCGATAATTTTACCATCATACATGACAATAATGCGATCTGAAACATTTAATATTTCATCTAATTCAAAACTCATTAATAACACAGCTTTATTTTGATCACGTTGTTGGATTAATGCTTTATGAATATATTCAATCGCCCCAACGTCTAATCCACGCGTTGGATTAGCGGCAATGAGTAAATCCGGTTTTAAATCTAATTCACGAGCAATGATTGCTTTTTGTTGGTTTCCACCTGATAAGGCACGAGCTGGAACTTTTTCAGAAGCCGCACGAACATCATATTCTTTCATTAAACGCAATGCTTTTTGATTGATTTCTTTAAAGTTTAAGAAGCCGCCTTGTGAATAAGGTTTTTTATAATATTCTTGTAACACGAAATTATCTTCTAATTTTGTTTCTAATGAAAGTCCATATTTATGACGGTCTTCAGGAATATGAGCCATGCCCATTTCAGTAATTTCACGGGTTGATTTATTGTTAATTTCTTCCCCTTTAAAATGAACTGCTCCAGAATCTATTGGCATTAATCCAGTTAAAGCTAACACAAGTTCTGTTTGCCCATTGCCATCAATACCGGCAATTCCGACAATTTCTCCTTTACGGACAGTGAAAGATAAATTACGAACGGCATCTAAACCTCGTTCATTTTTCACTACTAAATTTTCAACTGCTAGCATCACTTCGCTAGGATTAGCTTCTGTTTTTTCAGTTCTGAAATTAACAGAACGGCCTACCATCATATCCGCTAGTTCTTTAGAAGTCGTTGTGGCTACATCGACAGTATCAATTGATTCACCACGACGAATTACTGTACAACGATCGGCTACTTTTTTAATTTCATCTAATTTATGGGTAATAATAATGATTGACTTACCTTCATCAGCTAAAGCTCTTAAAGTTAACATCAAATCATCAATTTCTTGCGGTGTTAATACAGCTGTTGGTTCGTCAAAAATTAGAATATCTGCACCACGATATAATGTTTTAATAATTTCTGCACGTTGTTGCATCCCCACACTAATGGTTTCTACTTTAGCATCAGGATCAATTGACAAACCATAACGTTTCGATAACTCTAAAATTTCTTCTTTTGCGGATTGCTTATCAATAATTCCAAATTTTTTGGGTTCACTACCAAGGATAATATTTTCAACAATTGAGAAGTCTTCAATTAACATGAAATGTTGGTGAACCATTCCGATTCCTAATCGATTAGCCGTTGTTGGATCGACAATCTCTACGGGTTTATTATGCATGTATATTTGACCGGATGTTGGTTGTAACAAACCGCTCAACATATTCATTAATGTTGACTTACCAGCACCATTTTCACCTAATAATGCATGAATTTCACCTTTACGCAATTCTAAATTAATATTTTTATTTGCATAAAAGTCACCAAATTGTTTGGTAATGTCACGCATCTCAATAACTGGATAGTTAACTTCAGTCATTTGGAAACCTCACTTTCTGATAGTAATAATAATTTACATCATCTATATTTTAATATAATTATTAAATAATGGCTATACTTTTTATGAAAAAATAAAGGGCATTCGATTGAATGCCCTACTGTTTAACTATGAATAAATTGAAAATTATTCAGCAGTTGTGTCTTAAATGGCTGTTTTCTTCTGATTACTCAGCAGTTGTTTCTTCAACAGTTGTTTCTTCTGTATCTTCAGTTGCAGTTTCTTCTTCAGTTGCTTCTTCTTCAGTTGCTTCTTCTGAGTCTTCTGCTTCTGTATCATCAGCCGCTTCTACATCTTGTCCTGGTGCTTCTGGTACTTTAATATCGCCAGCGATAATTTTATCTGAATACTCTTTAACTGCTGCTAAAACTTCTTCTGATAATTGACCATCTGTTAAACCAACACCACCGTCTTCTAAACCGTAAACTTTATTACCAGCTTCGAAATTACCGGCTTTTGTTTGTTCAGCAAATGATTTAACTGCTGCACCAACTTGTTTTAAGGTTGATGTTAATGTTAAACGACGCTCTTCACCATCAATTTCAACAATACCTTCAGCTTCTTGGTCACGGTCAACACCGATTACATAGATTTCACGTGAAGGATCTGCTGTTACAATATCTTTAGCTTCTGAGAACACACCATTACCAGTGTCTCCTGAAGCGTGGAAGATAATATCAACGTCGTTTGCGTACATCGCTGCTGCAATTTGTTTACCTTTGGCAGCATCACCGAAGCTACCTGCATATTCGATAACAACTTCAACATCTGGGTTAACGGCTTCAACACCAGCTACAAAACCAGCTTCAAAGCGGTCGATTACGAACCCTTCTTGTCCACCTACGAAACCAACTTTATTAGTCTTAGTTGTCATTGCTGCAGCAACACCTGCTAAGAATGATGCTTCGTGGTCTTTAAATGTTAATGATGCAACGTTTGGTAAGTCAATTACTGAGTCAACAATTGCGAAATGTTTTTCTGGTTGTTGTTCAGCCATTTCTTTCATTGCAGTTTCTAATTTGAATCCAATACCAAAAATTAAGTCAAAGTTAGATTGAACAGCTGTATTTAAATGTGTTACGAAATCTGAGTCACTATTTGATTGTAAATATTCGTAACCATTCACACCACGTTCTAATCCGTTAGCTTCACCAAACTCAACCATACCTTCCCATGCGCTTTGGTTGAATGAACCATCGTCCACCCCACCGATATCAGTGATCATCACTGTTGAGAAATCTTCCTCTGCTAAAACTGGTGTAGCAAAAGATGCTACTAATAATGCTGACGATGCTAAACTTACAAATTTTTTCATCGAATCCCTCCAAAAGATTGTGTTATCGAAACCTTGTTTCACTCTTCATTATAATTGATACCTTCTAGAATTGCAACAGAAAAATAATTTTGAAAACGATTAAAGACGAACTTTGTTTTTACTATTTTTTATATTCAGTTAAAAAAACGAATGAAAAACGAATGTTTTTATTTAAATCGATAGATATTATAACTTTTTCTTGACAAAGCATCCTATCTTTTGATAAAAAATGATAATATTTTTACTGAGATTCTTTAGCGGTCCAAAAAAAAGAGATTAGGCAGAAACGTTAATCATTTCTTTCCTAATCTCTATAAATCTGGATGTAAAGAGTGGAAATTTAAAGCAACTATGCGTTATTTATCAGTCATCTATCTGAAGTTTAATAAACGACATCATTTAACCTAAAATACCACTCATTATAAGCTTTTTTTACTTAGCATTTAATTCCACGATTTTAATAATCACTTCTGTCGCTTTGACCATTGATTCGACTGCAACAAATTCATAACGACCGTGCATATTTTCGCCGCCAGCAAAAATATTAGGTGTCGGGATACCCATAAAACTAATTTTAGATCCATCTGTACCACCACGAATCGGCTCAATGACAGCAGGAATATCTAATGCTGCGAAAGCCTCTTTAGCTAAGTCAACCGGACGCATATCTTTTTCGATAACTTCTGCCATATTATAATATTGATCCTTAATATCAACTTCAATGACTTCATAAGGATAGCGTTGGTTAATATCTTTGACTAATTGTTCAACAAACGCTTTACGTTCTTCAAATTTTTCACGGTAATGATCTCGAATAATCAATGATAAAATACCTTCATCGACAGTCGCTTCCATATTGGTAATATGATAGAATCCTTCGCGACCTTCTGTTTGTTCAGGTACTTCTTTTTCAGGTAAACCATTCATAAATTCATTGATAATACCAATGGAATTGATCATTTTACCTTTAGCAGTACCAGGATGGATATTTTTTCCTGTGATTTTTAGCGTTACCCCAGCCGCATTAAAACTTTCGTATTGTAACTCCCCGACTGGACCGCCATCCATCGTATAAGCAAAGTCAACTGCAAAACCTTCCGCGTCAAAATGATCTGCTCCACGTCCAATTTCTTCATCCGGACCGAAAGCCACTCTCACTTTTCCATGTTTAATCTCTGGATGAGCAATTAAATATTCTAAGGCTGTTACGATTTCAGCAATCCCAGCTTTATCGTCAGCTCCTAATAAAGTTGTGCCGTCGGTCGTAATAAGTGTTTGACCTTTATATGGTGGTAAATTCGGAAAATCTTTGACTGACATTACAATATTTTCATCTTCGTTTAAAACGATGTCTTTACCGTCATAATTTTCATGAATTTGAGGTTGCACATTGACTGAATTAAAATCAGCAGTGTCCACATGCGCGATAAAACCAATTGCTGGTATTGGTTCATCCGTATTAGCAGGTAACGTTGCCGTAACAAAAGCATTGGTAGGACTTAATTCTACATCTTCTAGACCTAATTGTTCTAATTCAATCACTAATAATTTTAATAAATCAAATTGAATCGCAGTTGAAGGAATAGTATCACTGCTTTCATCTGAGCGCGTATTAATTTTTGTGTACTTTAAAAGACGTTCTTTTGTTTGATTAAAAATATCGACCATAATTTAAACACTCCTATTCATATCTAAAGGGATTAATATTCAATTCAGTAGCTTGAACTGTCACCGGCCACTGTTTTTCATTTACTAATAATTGTATCACTTCAGCTGCCTTTTTGGCAAAAATACTTTCTGTATAATGACCAACATCAACGGTCATCATTGGAATATCTTCTAAAGCCTGCGCAGTATGATAAGTAATATCACCTGTTAAGAAGACATCGACTTCTTGGCTGGCTACTGCTTCCATTAAACTCGAACCACTTCCACCAATAATCGCAATCGTTTGATAAGATTCTTGAGGTGTTTTCTCGATAATGGGTAATTCATTTCGTTGATAAGTTGACTTTAATAAATCTAATAAAGCAGTTCGGCTCAAAGGGGTAGCCAATTGACCGATACGACCTAAGCCCGGTAACTCGTCGGTAGCCTGCACAGCCAATTCTCTAATATTGATTAAACCTAATTGCTCAGCTAACCAATCATTCATACCATTATGGGCAATGTCTAAATTAGTATGCATCGCAAACACTTTAATATTATGTTTAATTAATTTTGCATAAAGTTGATTAGTTAAAGACGATAAATCAAACCGTTGAATAGGTTTAAACAATAAAGGATGATGCGCGATAATCGTATCTACCCCAAGCTTAATCGCTTCGTCAACAACTGCAGGACGAACATCTAAAGTGGTCATGATTTTGTTGACTGGTGCTTTTGGATCACCAAAATGTAAACCAATTGGGTCCCAATCTTCTGCCAAAGTGGGTGGATACAATTCATTCAAAGCATCGATTAAATTTTGAAATGTCACTTGTGTCATTTTAATTAAGCACTTCCTTAATTTGATTAATTTCCTCTTGCATTAATTGCACTTTAGGATGATCTGCCCCAGCTTTTTTAACGATTGATTGGTAGGTCGTTTCAAGTAATGACAGTTCCTTTTGCCATTTTTGATAAAAGGCAGCTGTTGGATCTTCTAAATTATATTTTCCAAATTGCAACTCATTAACCGTTAATATTTGCTTATGATAGTGATTTTTTTTAACAACCATAATTTCATATTCACGATGATGATCTTCCACCACCGTTTCATTAAGAAAGACAAAACCATTTTGATTGAGCCATTTTCTTAATTGATAGCTCGCCATATTAGGCTGTAAAACTAAAACCGTGTTTTCACGAATGATGGCCTTGTTTTCATCTAAAATATTACGTATTAAACTGCCACCCATTCCACAAATCGTAATAGCATTAATTTGATCTGCTTCAGTGATAACCGCCAAGCCATCCCCTTTACGAACATCAATGACTTTAGTAAGTCCTCTGGTTGCGACTTCGGCTTTAGCTGATTGAAAAGGACCTTCTACTACTTCGCCAGCAATCGCAAATTCAAGTTGCTTATTTAATGCTAAATGACAAGGCAAATACGCATGGTCACTGCCGATATCCGCTAAGCGAATCGCATCTTTTTGATAATGAACTAAAAATTCACATACTTTCGCTAATCTTGGTGATAATTTTTCAGAATTCATTTAAAATCCCCTTTTACTTTACTTACTTATTTATTGTATCAAATCGATTGCTTCAATAAAACATTTTACTCTTTATTTTATAACAATAAATAAAAAATGATCACCGTCTTAAAACAAGTCATCCATAGTATCACCTGCTCTAATTAGTAATCATTTTAAAGTTATATATAAACGTTCGTATTCTTATTGATAGTCTTGGCGAACAAGTATATGAATCCCATTATTATCCTTAATAAAATATTCTTTGGCTGATTGATTAACGATATATTCTGGATGAGTCTCGGTCGCTTCAATGAAACGGCGCCAGTCAGTCTCATCTAGGATCTTCACTATAAAGTGATTCAAACCTGGTGTATGAATGTCATGAATTTTATTCAATGTACCCGCCCATTTATTGGCAGCAATATGATGATGGTAGTCACCATTAGCTAACCAAGTCGCCTGATCTCTCATTGAAAACTTTTCGTCCATATCTAACATTTCTTTGAAAAAAACTTTACTTGCAAGCGGATTTTCGACTGATAAGTGAACGTGTCCCATTTTGGTACCTTTCGGCATCAAATAAGGATTTTTATCTTCTGCTAAAGCTAATACGCCTTCAGCATCCATCTCTTCAGTAATGCCAATAATCTTATCGCGTTGATAATTCCATACTGATTTAGGACGATCGTGATAAATTTCAATACCATTACCTTCAAGGTCTGCTAAATAAATAGCCTCACTATAGCCATGATTCGAAGCCCCTTGTATTGGTGCTTGAGCTTTGAGAATATGCAATAAAGCATCACCTAAATCTTTACGTGAAGGAACTAAAATCGCCAAATGATATAAACCATAGTAATGGCCTTTAGGTAAGTTAGTCGTAACTAAAGTAACAAGTGGTTCTTCGTTACCTTTGATCCCTAATTCAACTTTATTATCATCTTCTTTTAATATCGATAAACCAATAATATGTTGGTAAAAATTTTTCTGTGCTTGTAAGTGTTTGGTGTTTAATACAACTGCTCCTAATTCTATCATTCAAATGCTCCTTTTAATATAGATGTTTATATTAAAACAGATTAGTCTTTCCATGTCAATTAATACTAACTAGAAATAAAAAGTATTTTATGAGCGACTGCCACTACACAAGTTTCACTTAATATTATCGATTTTGCTATCGCTTAACATCCTAACTTTTATTAAATGTTAGATACAATAAGACATTAAAAAGAGGCTAAGCAAAATATTAAGACATTTAGCCTAGCCATCATTTGTTTATTAAAATTGCCGTTGTTGAGTGGCATTAAATTTTGTCTTAGGAAATGGACCAGAAGTAGAAAATGAAATAATCTTCGCCTCGTCAGTCCACCCCCACTCAACCCCTGCGCTTTGAATTAAATAGTTATTCCTGACCTGAATTTAAAAATTTTTTGCTCAGCCTCTTGATTCCTACACATTGTGTGGGATTATCACACGAAGCTAATAGCACTTATTTTATACTGCTGACCCACTTCTAATAATCAACTATTATGACGGTGGATTCTTGCATGAACATCCTATGCATTAATTCGTCATTTATTATTATGCTAATTTATCCATAATGCTTACCAGTTGAGTGAACATCGCATCATCATAAGGTGTATGGGAACCTAAGGCAACGATATGCAATTTAGCTTTTGGACAATGCTGTTGTAATTCATAGGCACCACTTAAGCGACAATCGACATCATAGCGACCATGTACAATATCCATCGGTATGTCTTGCAGCTTATCTACTCGATTCAACAAATAATTATCTTCTTTCCAAAACATCTTATGAGCAAAATAATGTGATTCTAATAAACCGATTGAACGATCACCTTTCGTAACGGGTTGTCTTAAATCTTTAGGATTTTGGACTAATTTAACAATAGCTGTTTCCCATTGACTCCATTCATAACACGCTTCGTCTCTGACTGATTCATCTGAGTCAAGCATACGTTGATAATACGCGGTTACTAAATCATCCTGTTCAGCTTCAGGGATATAATTTTTAAATCGTTCAAATTCTTCAGGATAAAAGTAGCCTGCCCCTTCTTGAAAAAGCCAATGAACATCACTTTG
The DNA here is from genome assembly GCF_002847845.2 of Globicatella sanguinis. Lineage (NCBI taxonomy): Bacteria > Bacillati > Bacillota > Bacilli > Lactobacillales > Aerococcaceae > Globicatella > Globicatella sanguinis. Next base: position 233,635 of record NZ_CP126962.1, read on the forward strand.
ACGACCTAAAAAAATACCTCTCAATATTAAATGTTGAACTTGTTGCGGATAATGAATCGCATAAGCTAAGGCCAAAGTGGTCCCATAACTGCCACCAAATACATACCATTGTTCTATTTGTAAGTATTGTCTAATTTTTTCAATATCAGCGACACTATCGAGCACGGTATTGTTTTCTAAACTCAAAAAAGGTTGACTTTGTCCGGTCCCTCTTTGATCAAATAAAATAATACGATATTTTTCCGGATTAAAGAAGCGACGTGAAGGTTCGCCAACGGATCCTCCAGGTCCTCCATGGAGAAATAAAACCGGTTGACCCTCTGGATTACCACATTCCTCAATATAAAGAGTATGCGTCTCATCCACCTCTAAATAATAAACTTGATTGATTTTTGTATTTAAATAACCAGCCATCGTATCCCTCCTATTCCATAATGAGATGATTTAGTTGATAGCCTAAATTATCTAAGCAATTTTCAGCATCGTTTAATTGTTCGGACATCACGACAATGACCATCGGAACTCCTGGTTCAACTTCATACAATAAGGCATCATGAAGCATCCCCTCTTGCATTGCTTTCGCTTTCAAACCATAAAATAATTGATTATTGAATAAACTATTAGCAATACCAATAGGACCATGTTGTGAATACATCGTCAAAGCTTCTTGGTTAATTTCTTCATCAAATAATACCCCTTGGAATAAAGCTAGTAATAAATTTGCTAAATCACTCGCTGATGTTTCATTATATTGATTAACGGTTCCAGATAATTCCGTCGCCATATTGTTGACCAAAGTCGTTTGAATAAAACCTAACTCTTGAATTTGTTGATTTACTTTTTCAAGGCCACCTAATGATTCAATTAATAGATCGGTTGCCATATTATCATGAGATTGTAGCATTAATTGAACCAGTACTTTTAAACTATAGCTTTTATCCTGTGGTAAATTAGCTAAAGTACTTCCTGGAATAATTGCTTGTTCAGCAATGTTTACCGTATCTGCTGCAGTTATTTGTTTGGTTTCTATTTGATGAAAATATACTGCTGCAATAAATAATTTTATTAAATCATCGGCCGGTAATACTTCCGTCGCATCTTCTGAAGAAGAAAGTTGACGGTTAGCCGCTTGTACAAAAATGGAACTTGTTTTTGACTGTTCTTTAATAATGCTTATTTGATCCACTATTAAACTTTTCGTTTGGTCGTTAAACTCCGCAATCATATTGGAAGATGATTGTTCTTCGAAACTTTGATTAATTTCTGGCCAAGAGACTTCCGTATCAATAATATATTTTGTTTCTGAGGTACTAGAATCATTAGCCTCTGTTGTCTGATTGGTTTCATTAGCTTCGCTTGTTATTGATGTCATCTCGGTTGCCTCAGTTGTCGTGATGTCTTGAGCCTTGATAGGTTTCTCATTAATAACAGCCCAAAATGTTAGACTTAAAAATAAAAAAGTAAACTTATTCATGATTTTGATACTCCTTACGTTCCCACCATTCATATTGATGAGGGATCGTGTTATTTTCATCTAAAATACCCGTTACCACTTTGACTAATTGCCACTCCGCTTCATCGATGGCTGGCATAAATACATCACTCGGGAATTCTCTTTCAATGAACGTTCGGATAATTTGATCGGCATATGGTAAAAATAGCTTAAAAATATCAGCACCACCAATAACCATTAATTCTTGGTCTTTAGCTAGTTCAAGTCCTTCTTCTAAACGATGAATAACCGTTAAGCCTTCAATATTTTTTCCATAATTTAAATCTCGCGTCATCACCACCGTTTTTCGACCGGGTAACAGGCGTTGGCCCATCGATTCAAATGTTTTACGCCCCATTAACATTGTATGTCCCATGGTCGTTTCTTTAAAAAATTTTAAGTCATTGGGCAAATGCCATGGTAATTGATTTTGATAGCCAATGCCACCACGTGCTTCTTGTGCATAAACAAAACTAATCATGGTTCTTTTCCTTTCTTAAACTGCAATCGGTGCTTTAATCGTTGGATGAGGATGATATCCTTCCAAACGAATCGCATCCGCTTCAATTTGGTCAAAGCCATTGAACCGATCAATAATCAATGTTGGTAAAGCTTTCGGTTCTCTTGTTAATAATAACTTCGCTTGTTCAAGATGATTTTGATATAAATGTGCATCGCCTAAAGTATGAACAAACTCTCCTACTCCTAATCCAGTCTCTAAGGCGATCAAATGAGTCAACAAGGCATAACTTGCAATATTAAAAGGCACACCTAAAAAGATATCGGCACTCCGTTGATAAAGTTGACAACTCAACTTGCCATCATTCACATAAAATTGAAATAGAGTATGACAGGGTGGTAAAGCCATGGTTGGGATGTCCTCTGGATTCCAAGCCGAAACGATTAAACGTCTAGAATCGGGATTCGTTTTAATTTGATTAATAACCTCTTTAATTTGATCAAGTGTTTCACCATTACGTAATTCCCATTGACGCCACTGTTTACCATATACATCACCTAGTTCACCGTGTTTAGCAGCGAAGGTGGCATCCGATAATATTTTCTCTTGAAACAGCTTCATTTGAATTTCATATTCTGCTTTAAACGAAGCATCTTCCAAGACTCTTAAACCGAAATCAGTCATATCTGGTCCTTGATAGTCTTCGCTTTTGATATAGCGTTCGAAGGCCCATTCATCCCAAATATGATTATGGTGTTCCAATAGATATTTAATATTGGTATCTCCTCTTAAAAACCACAATAATTCACTTTTAATTAATCCAAATGGCACCCGCTTGGTGGTGACCATTGGAAAACCTTCGTTTAAATCAAACCGCATTTGGTACCCGAATAAACTATAGGTTCCCACGCCAGTGCGATCTCCTTTAAAATGTCCATTTTCTAATACTGATTGGACAAGTTGTTGATATTGTTTCATCATAATGCTCCTTTTAATTGAGCGTTGCTAATTCCTCTTGTCTTTCATATAAGGCCATCAACGCTTCTTCTTTTTCTTCAAGTTCACGCTGTAAATCCATTAATTTACCAGCATCACTCGTGATAGTATTCATTTCTTGTTGGATTTCGTCTAAACGTATTTCCAATTGCTCAATTTCACTTGGTAGTTTCTCTAATTCTTTCTTTTCATGATAACTTAATCTTCTGGCTTTCGGTTGATGATCATTCTGACTAGCATCCGTTTCTTGTTTCGCTACTTCATCCATTTTAACGGTAGCTTTGGATTCATTATTAGTTTGTAAAGCGGCTTCTTCTAAATATTCAGAATAACTACCCCAGAAAATATCATAGGCGCCATTTCCCTTAATATTTAACAAATAATCCGTCGTCTTATCTAAGAAATAGCGATCGTGAGAAACGACAAATACCACCCCTTCAAAATTAGCTAAATAATCTTCCAGTACAGTTAAAGTATCAATATCTAAATCATTGGTCGGCTCATCTAATAATAAAACATTTGGTTGCTGAATTAAGAGTGAAAGTAAATAAAGACGACGTCTTTCTCCACCCGATAAATATTGAATTTGTGTACCATGAGTATTTCTTGGAAAATTAAATTGCTCCAATAATTGAGAAGCACTTACTAATGAGCCGTCTTCACGTTTAAAATTATCGGCGATTTTAGTTAAATAATCCAATACTCTAACATCACTAGGCAGATCTTGATCAAGTTGTCGATAATAGGCCATACGCACGGTTTGACCCACTTGGCAAACGCCACTATCAAGCGCATGATAACCGGCTAAAGTATTCAAAAATGTTGATTTCCCCACACCATTTGCCCCGATTATGCCAATACGGTCTCCTTTAACAAAATTCTTAGTATACCCTTCAATCACTTTTTGCCCATTGATAGAGATGGCAATATCTTCTAATTCAATGACACGATTCCCAATACGCTGTTGTTGGAAGTCAAATTCTATTCCTTCAGCTTCTTGATGACGATTCGCAATATTTCCTTTTAACTCCTCGAAACGATCGATACGAGCTTGTTGCTTAGTGGTACGAGCTTTAGCGCCTTTTCTCATCCAAGCTAATTCTTGTTGAAATAATTTATTCTCTTTTTCTTGTACTTTTTGATTAATGGCTGCTTGTTCTGCCCGTTTTATGACATAGGTTTCATAATTCCCAACATATTCAGTTAGTTTTCCATGACGTAATTCAACAATAAAATTAACTGCACGATCTAAAAAATAGCGGTCATGAGTTACTAAAAGTAAGGCGCCGGGATAATTAGCTAAATATTTTTCTAACCATTGAATACTTTTGACATCTAAATGGTTTGTTGGCTCGTCTAAAATTAATAAATCAGGGGATTCAATTAATACTTGGGCAATACCAATTCTTTTTTGCTCACCACCAGAACACTCCCCTACTCGTCGTGATAAATTGGTTAAGCCTAATTGTGATAAAATAGCTTTTGCTTTTACTTCTATATCCCAAGCATCTTTTAAATTCATTTCATCACTAACGCGCGTAAATTGAGTTAATAAATCCTCGTCCATTGGATTAGCTTCTAATTGCTCCCGGATTAACTCATATTGCAATAATAGTTGAATGTCTTGAGCTTGGCTATCATAGACCGTTTCTAAAATAGTTTTATTAGGATCCAGTTCTGGATGTTGATCGAGATAAGCTATGGTATATTGATTTGGCTTAGAAATAGTCCCACTATCATAATTATCTAAGCCAGCAATTACTTTTAATAATGAGCTCTTCCCTGTCCCATTGGGACCAATTAAACCAACGCGCTGTCCAGTTCTAATTGACCAGTCAATTTTATCTAATAATGTTTTAGTACCATATGTTTTGGATAATTGTTCAATCTTTAATTCTTTCATGGGCTTCTCCTCGTTTTTTATTCTTGTTCATTATATCATAGTTTTACTTTAATAATGAATGGTATTAGTTTAAGTAAACGTTACAATATGCTATGATTATTGTATTAGAAAAGGAGTGTTGTTATGAAAAAACATCGTAATAAAATTATGTTTTTCGGTTTCTTTATTAATATGATTCTTTTTGGTGTATTAGGTGCGAGTGGTGTCATAGATATGTATACCAGTACGGCTTTAAGCAGCATTACAAACGTCATGTTGGCATTATTTTTATTTGGTGATCACCTTAAAGAAGAATGGGCTCGATTTAAAACACAAACAACCGTGAAGAAAATTCTTTGGCTTTCCTTTCTTTTATTTATCATTAACGTGTTCGCTAGAACTATTTTAATGACCCTTTTTGAACCTTACTTAGATTTGGAATCATTAGGAATGAACCAACAGGCATTAGAGGAAATGCAAACTCAAATCAATCCTTTATTATTTATTTTCTTTACTGTTATTTCAGCACCTTTAGTTGAAGAGTTAGTCTTTAGAGAGTCTTTAAACGGTTGGGTCAATAAAGCGAACCGCGGACTAGTCGTTATCATGTGGATTGTTTCTACTTTATTATTTGCGGGAGCCCATGTGGTTTCTTTACAAGACTTTCTTATTTATCTGCCATTATCAATTTCTCTACTTTATATGTATGAAAGATTTGACCGAAATATTTGGGGCTCCATTAGTTTTCACTTTGTCAATAATGCTTTATCAGTCATCTTAATGTATTTAGTGCAATTAATACCCCAAGAGTTATTAGAAGAAGCGGCTACTGGATTGATTCAATTATTTAAATAATCCAAAGCGATATAGAAGCATTGGGCAAGGAGTAGAAACCTGAATGATTGTCGCTTCATTTGCTACTCTTCTTGCAACGTTAAGTCAAGTTAAGTCGAGTTAAGTTGAGTTAAGTTGGTAACAAACTAGCTATGAAGACACAATTCAATACCATTCAAATACCGAGCGATAAATATAATAGCTGGACCAAACTGTTATTTTAGTTTTGGCCCAGCTTTATTGTTAAAGCAGATGATGATGGTTTATAGTAAGCGCCCAATAGCCAAGTATATAGAAACCGGCCCCTCAACACTCTACAATAGGTGTTGAAGGGCCGGTTTCAGTCTTTTTAATTATTTCATGGCCTGACAGGCTTCCTTGACCTTCGAAGACCAAGGCAAATAAGCCTCGAGTGCTTCAAAATTTTGCACCGGAAGTTCAGGAAGCTCCTCAAGTAAATATTGAAAATAAGACGGAGGATGGATACCATTAAGCTTCGCACTCTCATAGAGACTGAGGATCCCCCCGGCCGCTTGGGCTCCTTGAATGCTTTGGCTAAACAACCAGTTCTTGCGCCCAATTACCAGTGGCTTGATTTGTCTCTCCGCTCGATTATTGCTCATCTCTAGTCGACCATTTTCAAGAAATTGACGGAAGAAAGGCTCATGTTTGAGAGCATAGGAGATGGCCATTCCCAGCTTGGTTTGAGGTAAGGCATTCAAAGTCTTGACCCAATCAAAGAACTCGTCAACTTGTCTTTGAAGGCAAGTTTGGCGCCAAGTCAAGCGTTCCTCAGTTGTCAGCTCCTTCCAATTCTGTTCGAATTGGAAAAAGGAATCGCACCATTTAACCGCCTGATAAGCAGGATGATGCTTAGACACTTTAGCTGGCAGAGCTTCAAAGAATTTCCGCCTTAAATGCGCCCAACAGCCACTGACTTTAACTTTCTCCTTGCATAGGTTGACATAGGCGCCATACATATCTGCATGAAGGCTGCCTTCAAAATCTGGACCCAATAGGTCAAGAATGACTTGGCGTCCTCTGCCTTCATCAAATTGATAAATAATCCCCTGTTCTGGTGTATCCTTGCCACTCATGAGAAGCCAAAAATAATTCTTCGCTTTTTGGCTCTCTAATACCCGATAGCTGGTTTCATCTGCGTGGAGAACTTCTTGTTGACGGAGCTTGTTTAAAAGTAAGTCACAGAGGTTCTGGAAATAGTATTGATAGGTGCGAATGTGCCAACCGCAAATCGTATCCCGACTTAGGGGCAGATTCATTTGTTTCCATTCCTGTTCTTGACGATAAGCGGGTAACTTCAAGCCATATTTTTGATGAATCGTTTGAGCGATCAATGATGCAGACCCCAAGCTATTGTTGAGGGGAGCTTTAGGAACGGGAGCCTTCACGATTTTGTCATTAGCCCCCTCTTTTTGAGTGCAACCCTCGCATTTATAAGAAGCTTGTTTATGAATGATTCGTTTCATATGAGCAGGAATGAAGACAAGCTCTTCACGAACAGCACTAGCACCTATCTGTTTCATCGATTCCCCACAGTCTGGACACTGGCAGTTTGAAAGTTCGTGTAGCTTTTCTTCGGCAGGGAACTGGTCGAGAATCGCCCGCTTGATCCCTTTATTCTTCTTTGCTTTACGCTTATGAGCCTTCACTTCTTGGACGATATCTTCTTCTAGTTCTAGGCTGTCTAGAGCTTCCTGCCAATCCTCGAACAGACTGGTTTGTCCAGGTTGAGGCGCCGTTTCTTTCTTGCGACCAAACTGTTGGTTCATCATCAAACGAAGCTGTTCTTTCAACCATTCAATTTCACGTTCTTGTGTTTCAATAATATCGATTAGTTGTTCAGGTGTCTGCGTCTCTATGGATTTGATGTCCATTCCCGGACCTCCCTTCTGTTCAAATTTCTTTGATTATATACCTTGTAAGCGATTTAATCAAGTTTTTTTCACATTGTGTAAGATCCTTCCAATGATTGAACGGATGGTTCGATCAAAAAGCCATCCATAAGCTGAATCAGTTGGTGACGGTCAATTTCCTTCAGTGACTCCTCCTGTCTAGGCCAATGAATTCGGCCAGATTCATAGCGTTTATACAGTAACCAGAAACCTTGGCCGTCCCAATAAAGAGCTTTAAAGCGGTCAAGCCTGGACCCGCAGAATAGAAAGAGATTCTTTTCAAAGGGATTTAATTGATAATCATTTTGAACGAGAGCAGCCAGAGAATCAACTCCCTTGCGTAAGTCTGTCCGACCAGTCATAATGTAATAGCGTTTAGCAGCATCGAGATTAATAATCAATCAACCACCTCCATAAGTTTTAACTTAATCATACAGGAGGTGGTTGGGCTGTGATACGTACCTGGTTATTCGGCGTTTACGGTTTATATATTGATGACTCACAACATTAAAGGTTATGTCAATTATTACCTAAAGAAAAAGCAACTACTTCAAACGAGCAGTTGCTTCTTTTTAATTCGCGATTATTTTTTCACTTCACGGTGTAAAGTAATTTTGCGATCTCTTGGGCAATATTTTTTAACTTCTAAACGGTCTGGGTTATTACGTTTATTTTTGTTTGTTAAATAGTTACGTTCGCCACACTCTGTACATTCTAAGTTAATGTTTACGCGCATTTTGTTCCCTCCAAACTGTTTGGTAATTTGTTTCATCGAACAGTACCAAACAATTATAACATTGTCTATTTTTAAAAACAATACATTTTCAGAAAATATTGTAACTTTCACCAAGTTTTCTTAAGCTAAAAGGCCTTTAAATCCAACTTAAAGGGAGTGAGCGAGAAATAATGTATCGATTAAATTCCGCAATTTTTCCTACCACCGAACAGTTGGAAGTGGCCAGAAGTAGAAAATCGAATAATTTTCGCCTCGTCTATCTAACCCCCACAGTTGAGAGTGGACCATAAGTAGAAAATTAAATAAGTTTCGCTTCTTTTAACAAATCTCATTAAAAGATTGCTTGAGACTACTTAACCCGTTCGCTTTCATTATCGGGCAGTAACTTGACGGAATTTTTCAAGATTATTCTCAGCTACTTTCAGACGCCGTTTGTTACCACTCAACCCCTGCACTATACAACCAACAGATGGATTGTTAAAGTGTGGTCCAATCTTTTTAATCACTTAACTTAATAAACTTGTCTTTAATTTCCTAAAATAATTCTTTATAGAAACTAATCGTTTCTACTAAGGTTGGAGTGAAAGGATTACCTGGTGCACAAGCATCGATCATTGCATTTTTTGATAAGTATTCAAAATCAAACTCATCTTCTTTAATGTCTAATTCGGTTAATTTTTTAGGGATGCCCACCGTTTCAGATAATTTTTCAATTTCAGCGATAGCATAATCAGCACACTCTTCATCTGAATGATCCATAACATCCATTCCTAATGCTTTCGCAACATCTCTAAAGGCTGCCGGTACACGTTTTGCATTTTCACGTTCGACTACTGGTAATAACATCGCACAGCAGACACCATGTGGTAATTTATATACTGCTCCTAATTGATGAGCCATTGAGTGAACATAGCCTAAACCAGCATTATTAAAAGCCATTCCTCCAAGGAAAATAGCATTAACCATCGCTTCACGCGCTTCAATATCTTCGCCATTTTCAACCGCACGAGGTAAGTATTCTTTAATTAATTCGATGGCACCCATCGATAATTTCTTTGTTACACCATAAGCACCAGGGGTCACTAATGCTTCTACGGCATGCGTTAAAGCATCCATACCGGTTGCTGCTGTTAATGCTTTGGGTTTCGATAACATTAACTCAGGATCATTGACAGAAATTGTGGCTAATGAGTTTTTATCTACCATCACCATTTTTACTTTACGTTCCTCATCGGTAATGACATAGTTAATTGTAATCTCTGCTGAAGTACCTGCTGTCGTATTAATTGCTACTACGGGTAAACCTTTATTAGATGTCTTATGAAGTCCTTCTAGCTCTTGTACTTTCATATCATTCGTTGCTAATACCGAAATACAGCTCGCACAATCTTGTGGTGAACCACCCCCAACACTAATAATAAAATCACATTGATTTTCTTTTAATACTGCTAAGCCTTCTTCACAATTTTTAACTGTTGGGTTAGGTTCCACTTGACTAAATACAACATAATCAATATTAGCTTCCTTTAAGGGTGCTGCTACTTTAGCTAAAATATCACTATTGGCAATAAATTCATCCGTTACTAATAAAGCTTTATTTAAACCTAATTCTTTAATATAAGGGCCTATTTCGTTCACAACACCACGACCAATTAAGTTTGTTGAAGGTACATAAAATACTGACATTTTCTCATTCTCCTTTATGTTTAAATTTTTGTTTTATTGTGAGCCAAGACAAGTTTACTATGATTAAAGACCATCGCCTCCTTTATGATTAAGTAATTGAGTCATTAACGTTTAATAACTTTTTCACATATTGAGATAAAGGACAAACCCAAAAATAATAACTAATTTTTGAGTCGTCCCTTTATTCATTTAGTAGTCTTTAAGTTTTATAAATCTAAATAGCCTGCTCTAGCGGTTACCCCAAAGGCATCAGCTAAATCTTGTAATTGTTGGTCCGTAATTGTTTGTAAGATTTCACCTTGACTACGTACATAAGTAAAGACTTGTGCCGCTTTCTCAGCTGTTTCAATTAAACCAAAAGTTTCATCCATATCTTTACCTGCTCCATAAATACCCTGATGCGGCCATACGACTAAGCGAGTTTCTTTAAATTTATTAGCTGTCGCTTCACCAATTTCATTCGTTCCTGGCACAATCCAAGGAATAATGCCGACTCCTTCAGGAAATACCACTAAACATTCGGTACACATTTGCCATAAAGTACGGGTTAGTTCACGTTCTTCTAACGGATGGGTAAAAGTCATCGCTAATAAATGAGTAGCATGACAGTGCATTACAATACGATTTTCTGGATCTACTGCTAAACGCGCAATATGACTCATTAAATGAGATGGTAATTCTGATGTAGGTCGGCCACCATTCACAAAGCCCCATAATAACTCAACCGATTTTCCATCTGGTGCGATACGTATTACGCCTAAACTGTCTTCAGGATCTTTTTCAACATTTTTAAAATATTTCCCTGAACCCGTTACAATGAAATATTTTCCTGCTAATGCTTCTCCTTCAAAGTCTATCGGAATGACTCGTTCAACATGGTTAATATCCAAATACTCAGCAACTTCTGTTTCAGTTAATAGATAACTAATATTACCTCCATTGCGCTCATCCCAACCTAAGCGATAAAGATTGGCAGTAGTATCCATCATTTCACGAACAAATTTGGCTTCTAAAATATTTTTCATGCGTTTCTCCTTTTCACGACTATTGACGTTGGCTTAAGACATCTGCTTCATATGCTTCGATTTCTTTAATCCATTCAGTTCCCACTGGAACATTATTTTGTAAACAATAATAATCCCAAACAGCTGAAAATGGTAACGATTTTAGTTCTTCTGTTAAAGCAAGACGTTTAGTAAAATTACCTTCTTTTTCGATGTTTTTTAGTTCTTCTACGGGTGCTAATAAAGCATGTAAAATGGCTTTTAAGGAATTGCGTGTTCCAATAACCCATGCTGCCACACGGTTAATACTGGCATCAAAGAAATCAAGTCCAATATGAGTAGTATCTAATAATTCGTTATTAACAATGGTTTCAGCAATTCGTTGTAATGTATCATCCATGATTACCACATGGTCAGAATCCCAACGAACTGGTCGTGTCACATGTAAGTACAACCCTTGTCCAAATGGCGCTACAGCTGCAAATTTATCCGCAGGATCCTCCGTTGGATGGAAGTGTCCTGAGTCAATCGTCCATAAAATATTACGCGTCAATGCATAAGATAAGTAGAACTCATGTGTTCCCACAGTATAAGCTTCTAATCCCATTCCGAATACTTTTCCTTCTACTGCATCAATAGAATATTGCGGATCAATCGCTTCTTCACGCGCTTTGTCGAGTGATTCCATTAGTCGTTTTCTTGGTGATAAACGATCAATTGGATTATCTTTAGAACCGTCAGGTAACCAAATATTATTAACAGAAACAATCCCTGTTTCTTTACCAAAATATTCAGAAATTTTACGGCTACGTCTCGTATGTTCAATCCAAAATTCACGTGTCTCATCTTCTAAGGCACTTAATGTACCATTGGCTGCTTTAGGATGTGAGAAGAGGGTCGGATTAAAATCTAAACCTAAACCATTTTGTTTAGCCCAATCAACCCATTTTTGATAATGACGGGGTTCAATTTCATCCGCTTCTACTTTTTCATCGGTATCGGTATAGATTGCATGTAAATTTAATTTATGTTTTCCAGGAATTAAACTAAATGCTTTATCTAAATCTTGACGTAATTCTTCTGGCGTGCGAGCTGCACCTGGATAGTTCCCGCTAACAGCAATCCCACCGGATAATTCTTGATCAGGGAATTGGAATCCTTTGACATCGTCACCTTGCCAACAATGCATAGAAACTTTTACTTTTTTTAATTGTTCCATTACTTTTTCTGTATCAACACCTAATTCAGCATAACGTTGTTTAGCTAATTCATAGGCTTGTTCAATTTGTTTAACTTCTACCATTTATTTTCCTCCATTTATTTGACTTTAGCAATATATCGACTCATTAAATCATTGGGATAAGTTGTTTGGGGTGTATAAGTTTTCACTTCAATTTGTGTCGCTAAAAACTGACGCGCTTCGGCTAGATTATCAAATACTTTCTGATTAATCATTTGTACGAGAATATTCCCAATGGCTGTTCCTTCACCCGGGCCAGCCAACAGAGGAATGCCTAATAAATCAGCGGTTAATTGATTGAGTAATTGAACATTACTACCACCACCAACGACATGTAATGTGTCTAACTTCGTACCAGTTAGGCGCTCTATGCGACCCATTTCATAAGCATAAGATAAAGCTAAATTGGAATAGACTGCCATAACCAATTCACCTACGGTTTGAGGAACAATTTGATCAGTTTCGCGACAATAAGAACGAATCGCTTCAATCATATTATTTGGATTGGTAAAACGATCATCATTTAAATCGATAAACTGTTGAAATGGCTCTACTTGTGATGCTGCTTTTGCCATTTCAGCGTAACTCAGTTCATAATTCATCATACGCGCAATCTCCTGAACACTCCACATACCCGTGATATTCTTTAAGAAACGATAAGTGTGCTCTGCACCCCATTCATTAGTATAATTAGCTTCCAAAGCTTCAGGCCCATTAATCGGCTCTGTTAATTCAACACCAATCAATGACCATGTTCCTGAACTTAAATAAGCCCAATTGCCACTACTTTTTACAACCGGAATCCCCACGACTGCGCTCGCTGTATCATGGGTTGCGACAGCGATGACTTCACATTCAGGATATAAACCAGTTTCTTTTAAAGATGTTTTTAACGGACCTAACGTAGTCCCACTGTCCACTAATTCAGGTAAAATACTTATTGGAACATTAGCTTTGTCTAAGAGTTCCTTATCATAAGTTCCCGTGTCTAAATTTAGAAATTGTGAACTAGAAACATTACTTTTCTCGCCTACCCTCTTACCAGTCAAAACATACCCCAGATAATCTGGAATAAACAATAAATGTTTCGCTTTAGATAAACTTCTCGGCGATTCTTTAAAGAGTTGATACAAAGTATTAAAATTCAAGAACTGAATACCAGTTTTTTGGTAAATACTTTCTTTTGAGATGAATTGCTCAAATTCTTTCATGGCATTGTGTGTACGATTATCACGATAAGCAATCGGTTCTGCTATTAACTGACCTTTTTCATCTAACAATACATAATCCACTGCCCAGGTATCGATTCCCACAGTACATTTGTCAATACCACGTTTTTTCGCTAACTGTAATCCTGTGAGTACCTCATGACATAACTCCGTTATGTTCCAACGATCATGTCCATCCACTAATGAAAAGCCATTTTTAAAGCGATGAATTTCTTCAAATGAAATATTTTGATCATCATGATAAGTAGCAAGTATTAAGCGTCCACTGGATGCACCTATATCAACTGCAATATGGTAACTCATAAGTCCCCTCCTATCTTTCTTTTAATGATTTCCCTTACAATGACTATTTAAACCTAAAATGAATTATGATACAATGACACTTGAACAGTAATAAAGTATCAAATATACAGGTGTAAAATGAAAACAATCACAAAATATTTATTAAAAGAAACCCAACATGAAAAGGAACAAAAAGCATTAGGCCGTTTTATTGCTGATATTCCAGGAATTTCGGATTTACCAACCGGTCATGTACCTCAGCTTAATGATGCTCTCTTTTTTCAAAATAAAGATATTTATATTAGTAAACACAGTCGTTATGCTAAATACCCTGAACATTCACATAATTTCTTAGAATTAAATTACATGGTTCATGGTACTTGCCAACAAGTGATTAATGGTGAACTCATCACCCTTAATGCTGGTGATTTATTATTAATGGATGTCGATAGTATTCACTCTATCCATGCATTAAATGAAGAAGATATTATGTGCAATATTCTTTTTCAAAATAATCACGTTTCCATTGAGTGGTTAAACCAAATAAAAAGTCGAAATAGCTTGTTATACCAGACTCTATTAAATCAAACGAATTCTAATCAAACAAAGGGACAATTTGCCCTCATACGTTCACAAGGTGAAAGTAGTCAAATCAATCATATTTTAGAACAAATTTTAACCGAATACTTCCTGCCACGTGACTTTTCTGAAGTCATTATTCAACAGTACTTGCCTATTTTATTTTATGAAATGGCTCGTGATCTACCAGAAATCAAAAAAGATTCCTTTGAAGAACATTCGCCTTATTTACAAGTGTTAAATTTAATCGATACACAGTATCAAAAACTAACACTCAATGAAGCCGCCAATCAGTTAAATTTTAATAAAAATTATTTAAGCAACTTAATAAAAGAAAAAAGTGGCAAGACATTCACTGAGTTAATTAATCAAAAAAAATTGCAAAAAGCCCAATTGTTAATTCAATCCACACGCTTACCGATAAATGAGATTAGTCATATCGTCGGTTTTTCTAACAGAACCTATTTTTACCGGGAATACCTAAACTTCTTCGGTCATAAACCAGGCGATGATCGCTAGCTTAGTAAACACTATTAAATTTATACTTTTGTTAAGGTAGACAGCACTTTGACTCGTTAAAAATAACCTAAACAAACAAGACCAAACAGAAATCATTAAAATTCTGCTCGGTCTTGTTATTTGCTTTTATTATTCAAATTCAATGGTATTCGTGTCTTCTAAAGACAACATTTGACGCATTTTTGGTAATATCTCAACATATTGTGTGTCACGATCTTCGATTGCGACTCCTTCCGCTAAAGCTGCGATTGTTTGTAAATTAATCATCCAATTCGTTAAACTAATCGCTGTATTCTCATCGACAATTTCTAACCAATTAGAAAAATTAATCAACGTGGTTGTTTCAGACGTTCCCTTTAATTCAAAAGCAATCGTGCCCTTTTGCCAAGTGAAGGTGAACAATACCGGTGCTTCAATATCTAAAATCATAAAGGAATGGTCTGTTTCTAATTCATCGGTATGTATCAATTTACCACCAGGACGGTAATCTTCAATCCGTAAACCTTGGGACCATTGGGTAATATACTCATTCTCAGTTAAAATTTCCCAAACACGATTAATATCCGCTTGGACTTCACCATCAAAATTGATGGTTAAACCATGATGCGGTTCATAATCATGGTCGTGGTCGTGATGATGGCCACAGCCACATTCATGATGGTGATGGTCGTGATGATGGCCACAGCCACATTCATGATGGTGATGGTCGTGATGATGGCCACAGCCACATTCATGATGGTGATGATCGTGATGATGGGCACAACCACACTCATGGTGGTGTTCGTGAGCATGGTCATGATGATGGCCGCAACTACATTCATGATGGTGATGCTCATGCGCGTGATCGTGATGGTCACAGCTACACTCATGGTGGTGTTCGTGAGCATGGTCATGATGATGGCCGCAATTACATTCATCTTGATGTTCGTGCGCGTGATCGTGATGATGGCCGCAATTACACTCATGGTGGTGATGTTCGTCCCTGTGACCTGAATAGCCACAGGCACTTGTTTCGGTTTGATTAGATGCTAATTCTTTTTCATTGGACATAGCAAGGCTCCTCTATTTAAATTTAGGTTTATAAAATTGACGACGGTCTAAAGCAAAGATGGGTTCGGTAAATTCTCCACCTTCAACTTTTGCTGTTTCGCTTAACATCATGTTTAAGTTTGCATCCATTAAGTCAATTTGATGAATCAATTCAGCTTCAACAATTTGAGGGACTACTGGACTGCCAAACTCTAATTTACCATGATGCGCTAGAACGACGTGTTTCAATAATACAATCGATTCCATTTCAGGATTAATATTGATTTCACGACAGGCTTGATCTATTAACTCCGACATGATGACAATATGTCCCATCATTTTTCCTTTTAAGGTATATTCCGTTGAGACAGGACCACTTAATTCAATCGTCTTACCAATATCATGAAGGATAATCCCCGCAATTAATAAAGACGCATTTAAATCTGGATAGATTTTTAATAAGCTTTTAGCAATTCTTAACATTGAAACCGTATGGAAACTTAAGCCTCCAACCATTGCATGATGAAATCTTTTCGCTGCTGGATAACTATAAAAGTCCTCTTCAACGGTATTCAAAATTTTATGGACAATACGTACAATATTAGGTTCTCGAATTAAGAAAATGGCTTCATCAATTTCACGTTTAATATCTTCACGTTTGACTTCAACCCGCTCTAGATAAAGGGCTGGATCATTTGGTTCACCTTCTTCAGCTAGTCGTAATTGTTTAATCTTCACTTGCGATTTTCCTTGATAACTATCTCGCATTCCACGTACAAATACAACTTTTCCAGTTTGGAATTTGGCAACTTCCTCATCAGTAGCAGACCAATACATGCCATCCATCGAACCTGATTGATCTTGGAAACTAAAAGCGATAAATGGATTACCATTTCGTGCAATTTTTACTTCTGCTGATTTTATTAATAAAAAGAGGTTAAAATCTTCACCTGTTTGAATATCATACAAATAAGTCATTATTCCACCGCCTTTTCTTCTACTTGCTCAATCTCAGATAAATCAATGGTCTGTTCTTCTTTAAATGATTCAATCGCTTGTTGATCAAAAGTAAAGAACAAGACTTGGATTGTTTCACTAAATTTCTCTAACACTTGGTACATGCTCGTTTTTCTAAATTCATCAAAATTAACGAATGCATCATCAATAATAATTGGTAATTTAACCATTGTAGTAGCACTTTCAACAAATGCTAATCGTAATGCAACATACAATTGCTCTAATGTCCCTTGTGACAATTCATGTGGTTCAAATAAAATACCACTAAACTGCATCACTTTAACACCTTGTTTGTTCAGCTTAATTTGCGTATAACGTCCATAAGATAAACGTTCAAATATTTCATTCGCACGTTCAATCATAGCAGGTACTGGGTCCCCAATACCATGACGCAGTGTTTTAAAGATTAATTCCATCGCGATGCGTTTAGATGTCCACTCTAAAACAGCTTCTCTGACTTCAGCTTCTTTAATCGCTAATTGTTGCGTTAGATTTTGGTAAGTGCCATCTGATTCTAGATTACGAATCGCTACTTCTAAATTAGCACGTTCCGAATGATGTGGTACTAATTGTTCGCGTGTTAATTCCATCTTCGCTTCTAATCGTTTATATTCTTCAACTAGCGCTTGTTTATTCACTACTTCTGCAAGTGCTTCTTCGAAACCGGCCATTTGTTGTTGATATAACTCATGTTTTTCAGTTAATTCTAAAATACGTTCATTATCACGAACTTTGTCAAAGAAAATTAGTTGATTTTGACTATTCGTTGTCGCTAATATGTCATCAATTAAAGCTTGATCATCGGTAGCTTTTTGTTTCAATTGTGCAATTTTAGTTTCGGCTTCCGTAATGCGATCATTTAAATTTTGACCTCTGAACTGCGTTACTTTCAATTGGGCTTCCAATTCTTCAACATAGCGAATTTGAGCCCGTACCGATTCATCATCAAATGGGAAACGTTCGAATAGTGGTTGTAATAAAGCACGCCAATCGTTAATCAATTGTAGATTATGTTCTTTTTCTTCAATGAATTTTTCTTTTACTGATTTCGCTTCAAAATATGCTTTTACCGGATTGGTTTTAAGGACTAATTCGGGATCAGCTGTTGGATAAAACCCTATTGAAACTAACCATTTTTGTAAAGCTTTGTTGACTTCTTCACGTTCTTCCACAATTTTTTCTAAGGCTTCATCACGTTGATTTATTTGAATGCCAATTGCTTTACTTTGTTCTTGATAATCGCTTTCTTTCTCTCTTAATTCTTGTATTTTGCTAACAATTGGACTATTGTGGAAAATATTAAATCGTTTACGATGTTCAAAAAACACATAGAGCGAACTCACTAAACCAATAACAGTTAGAATAGCCCCTAACCAGAATAATACATTCAAATTAAAGACAGAATTAATCATTTGCGATCCCATTAACATTAAACCTAAAATTAGGAAAACAATTCCCATCAAATAATGTTTTAAACTGGTCTCTTCTATCAAAACAGCTTCATCATTCATGCGTTGATTTTCAAGTTTCGCGACTTGCGAACGGACAATGGCACTATAATTCTGTTGTTCTTTGCGTTGTTCCAAATAAACTTTACGCTCGGATTTCAAATTATCTTCTTGTTTGGCTAAATCAATTTTTTTAGATTGAATATCAAGTCCGCTTTCTACTTTTAGTTGATATTCATTATCATCGGCAACGCGTTCAGGATAAAATTGACCTCTGGCCGCTAATTCGTGCATCGATTTTTCTTGTTCATCAATCCGTGCTTGAGCATACTCAATTTTAGCTTGGATGTCTTTTGCTTGTTGAGTTTTTGATAACCATACTTTACGTTCCTCTTCATGGTTCACTGCCCAATTTAAACGGGTCATCGTTCCTAATTCCCCACGAATTAACTCAATCTTTTCTTCTAATTGCCTAATTTCTGAGTGATTGTCAGAAATATCACGATTCGCTTGTTTAATCTTTTCAGGCATTTCGTCTTCAATCTCGGTAAAAACGAGTTGATCTAATTCACGCACAGCTGCTCTATCTTTGATAAAGATGTCATAGCGTCCAACTAACTTGTCTAATTCGCGCATAGAGTTGTCTATTTCTTTAATATTAGCGTTTAATTCAGCAATTGTTTTTTCTTCATTTTGTCTTTTTTGCAGTAATTGATCATATTGTCCCATAGTTTCTTTGGCAGCTTCAACTTTATAGGCTAATTGATCATATTCACTTAATAATAGATTAAGTGGACGATTTTGTGCTTGGGGACGATAAAAATCATCGGTTTCTTTTTCTAATGACTTGGCAATTTTTACAAATTGATCACTTCCCACGGTCCCAATACTTAAGAAATAATCATTAATTTGCTCGGTGTCTAATTGTGAAAGTTCTTGTAAATTTTGCAAATTGAAAGCATAAAATGTATCAAATAAACGTTCATCAAGCCCAGATAATAATGTTTCCAATAGCGCTGGGTCCTTTTCTTCTCCATCCACTGTATGAATTGAAAATTTGGAATCTGTTCGTTCAATCCATAAATCGCCTTCGGGAGTATCTATTAATAAAATACGCCCACCATAGCGACTACCTAATTTAGGTTCATAGCGATTGAGTTGATTGACACGTCGGTGTTTGGTAGGGAAACCAAATAAAATACTTCGGATAAAGGATTGTAAAGTTGATTTTCCAGCTTCATTTGGACCATAAAACAATTGTAATTGTTCATCAATTTCAAAGCTTTGGTCAACCCATTTACCATAACCATAAATATCTAACTTTTTAATTTTCATGGTTATCCTCCTCCGATTCGATACTCAAAGTTTGCAGTAATCGTTGATTAGCTTTTTCAAGCGCATCATTTTTTAAATCCTCGGTTAAAACACTATCTCTTAACCATTTTCGCATGACCGGATGCTTCGTAATCTCTTTAATGACTGTATCGTATAATGTTCCATCTTTAAATTCTTGAAGAGTCGCTAAATAGCTCTCATTCAATAGTTGGTCATATTCAAAAACCTCTAATTGATTATCCGTGACTAATTTGATTTTAACTACTTTAGTAAAGCGTTTCGCCTCATAATTCGGTTGAAATACTTCTGCTAATTGCCCAGATTCAATTTGTTCTTGTAATGCATTGGATAATTTATGAGCATGATTCAAATGAATCGTTAATAAATAAGACTGCTGAGTCCCTTCAGATTCTGCTTCATAATTAGTAACAATGTCTTGAATTTCTGAAATAATCCGCTGTTGATCCCAATCATAATCGCAATATAAATTAGCTGTTTCCCAGACAATGGATGCAAGCGACACAAACTCATTTAAGGTAGGTTGATTTTGACGTAATTCGACAAGATAAGCGCCTTTATCTCCCGATTCTTTAGCATTTTTTCCTTGAATAATACCTGGATATTGAATTAAAGGGACTTCATTTAGCACCATAGCTTGATGAATATGGCCAAGTGCCCAATAATCATATTCTTTGCTTAACAAATCTTGTAAGCTAAAAGGTGCGTAATTGGCTTGTTCGCTTTCAGTGGAATCTAAAGAACCGTGTAATAAACCAATGGTGAAATCAGTTGTTCTCGGATTAATCGGATACTTTTCAATCATTCGTTCTTTAATCCAACGATGATTATAGCTAAAACCATAAATGCGGATAGTTTCATTATTTTTAGTGGTAATATCAAAGTGCTTCACTAATTCTTCCTCGAATAAATGAACATTGTCAGGATAATTCATTGATAAGTGATTCTGCTCGTAATAATCATGATTACCATGGCCTATGACGACTGGAATTTCTGCTTGTTTTAGGCGATTCATTTGCTGAAAGAAAAAATGCTTAGCCGCAATAGTTTGCTTAGTCGCATCATAGATATCGCCTGAAACTAACATTAAATCTACTTTTTGATTAATCGCGATTGAGACACATCGTTCAAAAGACTCAAAGGGAGCTTGAATCAGCTTTTGTTGTAATTGATAATCTTGTTTAGCAATCCCACTAAAAGGAGTATCTAAATGTAAGTCAGATACATGTAGTAATTTCATAGCTGACTCCTTTCAATTTTGTTTTAAAAAATACCAACTGACGCAAATCGACTTCGATTGACACGCAGTTGGCAATTCAGATGGAAAATAAACTATTGTTCGTTATTTTCGCTATATACTTCTTGCAATGGTAATGTAATGATGCGATTAATGTCTTCCATAATTTGACTTAACTGACGTTCACTTTCCATTAATTTATTAATAGACTCATTGGCCATCACTTTTTCTGAAAGTTCTTGATAATCTTTAATTTCATCTTCTGTTGGTTGTTGACCAGTCATTTGCTTCATTTGGAAACTTTGTCCCATTTGTTTAAATTCTTCAAATAATTCATTAGAAGCACTATCTTCTTGAATTGCTTTCATTGTTTCTACTAAATTTTTATAAGCATCTAAGTTACGTAAATCACGTTCTAATTGATTAGCTGTATCATAAATGTTATTTTGTGTCATTTTCTAGTCATCTCCTTTTAAGTTACGTTACTATCATATCAAAATATAGACCATTCTACAATGAAATTACTAAGTAAATTATTTTTTCAGTTAGTATTATCTAATTGTTTTAAAATGGTAATTCAACTGTCTCTAACCATTCACTAGCTGATTGCCATAATTCAGAAGCCTCGTTGCCTAATCTATCAACGACTTTATTTAAGGTTTCACCCGCACCTTCTAACCATGCTTTAAAGCTATCGCCAAAAATATCTTCATCGATAAAGTTACTATCCGCTTCCATTTGTGATGCCATTTGAACATTGAAAGGTGTTTGCGGTGAACTTAACATCAAATTGGTTGTTTGAATATTGAATAGACTCCCCATACCAGTCGGCATCAACTCATCTAGGTTACCATCACCAACATTATCCAAACCAACCCAAGTAACAATGGTAAAGTCTGGTGTATAACCTACCATCCATTTATCACGGGTTTGCATATTGCCTTCGCTCACTTCAGTCGAACCTGTCTTACCAGCAATTAATCCGTAATCGGGGCCAGCACCATAAGCCGTTCCATAACCACCATAAGTGTCGAGCATCATACTCGTCATATCAGCTGAGACATTGGCTGTCATCACCTTATATTTTGTTGGGTTTTCATTATTATAAACAACTTTACCACTTGGGTCCTCAATACGACGAATAAAGTTACTTTCTAAACGCACGCCATCATTACTAAAAGCGGAATAGGCTGATGCTAATTGCTGCGGTGAAACACCGTTTTTCATGGCTCCTAAAGCAAGTGTTAAGGACTTATCTTCTTCTTCAACCTTAATACCAAATTGCGCTAATTTATTAACGGCAGTATCTATTTTAAATTGATCCATCAAGTAGACCGCACTGGTATT
The DNA here is from genome assembly GCF_002847845.2 of Globicatella sanguinis. Taxonomy (NCBI): domain Bacteria; kingdom Bacillati; phylum Bacillota; class Bacilli; order Lactobacillales; family Aerococcaceae; genus Globicatella; species Globicatella sanguinis. The sequence continues at coordinate 255,918 of NZ_CP126962.1, forward strand.
TTTACTTTGAGCTAAAGCATAATAAAGTTCAACTTCACCGGTATCGGACACTTGACGGTCATAGTTTTCTGGTGCGTAGTTATCACTACCATATCCTTTTACAACATCCGGCACCATCGAATGGATGGTATAACCTCTTTCCAAGGCACTCACATAGACCGCTAGGGGTTTAATCGTCGAACCAGGAGAACGATACATATCAATTGCACGGTTAAAGCCACGATAGGTATATTCGCCACGTCCTCCATAAACCGCCATTACGCCACCTGTCTTAGGGTCAACCACTACACTAGCACTTTGAACGGTCGGATCAATCCCATCATCACCAAAAATCCAGTCATTCGTATAAGAAGAATCAAGCGCATTTTGATAGTCTGTATTTAAATACGTATAAATCTTATAACCACTTGAAACTAACACATCTTCAGGTATTTTCGCTTTGGCTACTGCTTCAGAAATGGTCGCATCAAAATAAAACGGATATTCATGACTCACCGTATCATAATAAGCATCATTCAGCACAATCGAACTGACCTTAATATTTTCAACATCAGACTGTGAAAGAATACCTTCTTTATACATTAAATCAGCAATGACATTACGACGATCAATCGCTGCTTCATAATCATCAATCGGATTAAAAATATTAGGTCCTTTTAAAATACCCGTTAAAACCATACTTTCATTATAATCTAGGGTGGCGGCACTATGTCCAAAGTAACGCATAGAAGCATCCTCAATCCCCCAGACTCCATTACCAAAATAAGCATGGTTTAAATACATCTCTAAAATTTGATCTTTGGTATATTTCTTTTCAACTTCTAAAGCTAGGAAAAATTCTTTTAATTTACGATTAAACGTTTGATCTAACGTTAAAAACGCATTTTTTACTAATTGCTGTGTAATCGAACTTCCCCCACCACCGGTAGTGTTACGATTGATAATTAAGCGTACAAATGCCCGCCCCATCCCGATTGGGTCAAAGCCGACATGTTGATAGAATCGTTTATCCTCGGTATTGACGACTACTTCACGCATCGGCGTTGAAATGTTTTCTAAACTAACATAACTCCCTTTTTGATCGCGTAAAGTACCGGCCACTTCATCATTGATATCTAGGACTGTTGTATGAGACATTAACGCTTCTTGTAAAGTATCTACGGAAGTTGTTTTCGCAATCAGAACTAAATAACTGGATAAGATTAAAGACAACGTCATCCCTATGAAGATGAGCCATTTCCACCCACGATAATAGCGCCATAAATTTTTGATGCCTTGCCAGATATGACTCGACTTGTTTTGATTAGCCATTTGCGGCACCACCTTTCTTTCATCTATTTCTTCACTTACTATATTATAAAATAAATTAGAAGAATAATTGACTATCCTGCTACTAATTTGTTAAATATCAATTAAATTCATGTAAAATAGTAAGTACTTCATATTTAATCACGAAAAAAGACTGGGAGCAAGCCCCAGCCCTTCATCATCTTGTATTACAACTAATTAAGCATTCGCTTTTAAACGCTCAACTTCACGTGCAATTTCAACTTCTTCATTCGTTGGAATATTTAATACCACGACTTTAGAGTCTTCAGTTGAAATAACCGCTTCTTTACGAGTATCATTACGTTCTGCATCAATTTCTGCACCGAAAACAGTGATACTGTTAATAACATCTTCACGGACAGGAGCTGAGTTTTCTCCAATACCAGCTGTAAAGACAATCGCGTCCACACCATTCATTACGGCAATATATTGACCAATGTATTTTTGAACACGGTTAATAAAAATGTCATATGCAATTTTAGCACGTTCATTTGTTTCTTTTGCAGCCATAATTTCACGCATATCACTTGAAATGCCAGAAATTCCTAATAAACCTGATTGTTTTTGGAAGATATTTAACATTTCATTAATATCGGTAATTTCTAATTTTTTCATTAAGAAAGGAATGATTGAAGCATCAATATCACCAGTACGTGTTCCCATTGTCACACCAGCTAAAGGTGTGAATCCCATAGAAGTATCCACTGCTTTACCACCTTCAACCGCAGTAATTGACGCACCGTTACCTAAGTGACAAGTAATAATTTTTAAATCTTCAATGTTTTTACCTAACATTTCGGCAGCACGACGGCTAACATAACGGTGACTCGTTCCGTGAGCTCCATATTTACGCGCTTTGAAATCTTCATAATATTCATATGGTAAACTATATAAATAATTTTCAGCAGGTAAAGTTGTATGGAATGAAGTGTCAAATACTGCTGCCATTGTTGCATTAGGAACGCGTTCTTTAAATGCACGCATAACTGCTGCTTCCGCTGCATTATGTAATGGTGCAAATTCTGCTAATGCATCTACTTGTTCGATTACTTCATCATCTATTAAAGCAGATTCTTTAAATAATTCGCCACCTGCCACTACACGGTGACCAATTCCCGTAATTTCATCAAATGAATGAATAACATTATTAGCTTCTAATTGTTCAAATAAGATTTCAACAGCTCGATCGTGAGTTGCGATATCCTCCACTAATTTCACTTCTTGGTCGTCACCATATTCTAATTTGAATACAGAGTCATTAATCCCAATACGTTCTACTAATCCCTTAGCGATGACCGTTTCCTCAGGCATCGTATACAATTGAAATTTTAAACTTGAACTACCAGCGTTCACTGCCATAGTAATAGACATTTAACATGTTCCCCATTTCTAAATAATTTTACATAAAACCATTATAACATGAAACGCTTTATTTTTTTAGTATTAAATTCAAAAAAGTCTTATAATATTTGTGAATAGAAGCATGATCCGCTAATAAACGACTCCTATTGTACCAATATTTTCGCTACCTGTGATTGTGAAATAATTAATCAGTTTTTAATCAGATAGCCGTTTACAGTTTTATTTAGCGTGGTATAATGATTGATGAATAAAATAAGAAATTAGGAGCTCTCAATGAAAAGAATAAATGATTATCTCAAAATGGAAACATCAACCATTATTTTCTCAATCGTGATGATTACTTTAGGTTGCGCAATCTATGCGGTAGGTATTAATAGTTTTGTTCTACCTAATAAATTTGCCAGTGGTGGCGTGTCGGGTATTGCGATTATTTTATACTATATGCGTCAAATTAATGTTGGAGCCTCCAACTTTATCCTGAATGCGATTTTACTACTTATCGGCTGGAAATTTATTGAAAAGAGAACACTGGTCTTCACTATTTATGCCTTAGCTATGATGAGTTGGTTCATGGAAATTATCCAAACACCTGGATTCACCTCAGAAAATGTCTTAATTTCTTCGATTGCGGGTGGTGTCATCATGGGGATCGGTATGGGGATTATTGTCCGTGGTAATGGAACGACTGCCGGTACCGATATTATCGCTTTAATGTTAAAAAAATTCTTTGGTTTAGGATTTTCACTGGGTGTCTTCTTAATAAATTTATTAATTATTATTTCGAGTTCCTTTGTTATTGGTTTAGAAAATGCGATTGTCACGTTAATTATGAAGTTTATTGCTAGTTATATGATCGATATATTCACAGAAGGTTTTGATCGTCGCAAATCGTTAATGATTATCTCTGAAAAACAAGACGAAGTAGCGCATGCTATTATTGAACAAGTTGGTCGTGGCTTAACCGTTTTAAAAGCCTATGGTTATTACAGTCATCGCGAAAAAGATGTTTTATATGTCATTGTGAGTCGTCATCAAGTCATCCAAATTCAACGACTCATCTCAAAAATTGATGCTAAGGCCTTTGTTACCATCTCCGATGTCCAACAAGTTATTGGTCAAGGCTTTACTTTCTACGATGCCGATAATCGCAATAAGCGATTTTATTCAGACAATGCCATTACTAATTCACATTAAGATAATGATACCAACAATGGAAATTTAGAAGGGAGTGGATCAGAAGTAGAAAATTGAATAATTTTCGCTTCGTCGGTCTACCCCCGCACAGTTGGGAGTGGTCCAGAAGTAGAAAATGAAATAATTTTCGCTTCGTCTGCCCACCCCCGCACAGTTGGGAGTGGACCAGAAGTAGAAAATGAAATAATTTTCGCTTCGTCTGCCCACCCCCGCACAGTTGAGTAGGTATCAAACAAGTCATTAAGACGCAGTTTGATGCCACTCAACCACTGCGCTTTTATTTAGCGAGCAATAACTTAATTGAATTTGTCAAATTGATGCCAAACCTCATTAAGACGCAGTTTGATGCCACTCAACCACTGCGCTTTGAATTATATAGACATGGCTGAACAGAATTAAAAAAGTTTTTGCCCTGCCTCGCTTGTTACTTTCCTCCTTGAAAATCATTAGATTTATTTTGAAAAAAATTAAACGTACGTCAATATTACAAAAATAATCGGCGACGAGATAGAAATCAATCTTTCTATCTCGTCGCCCTTTTATCTAAATTAAGCTTAATCTTCATCCATTTGTAAGATAGCCATGAATGCTTCTTGAGGTACTTCTACAGACCCCACTTGTTTCATCCGTTTCTTACCTTCTTTTTGTTTCTCTAATAATTTCTTACGACGCGAAACGTCCCCACCATATAATTTGGCTGTTACATCTTTACGCAATGCTTTTATATTCGTTCTCGCAATAATCTTTTGTCCAACCGCAGCTTGGATTGGCACTTCGAATAATTGACGTGGGATAATGCCACGCAATTTCTCAACTAATTCACGACCACGACCATAAGCAAAATCTTTATGAACAATCATACTAAAGGCATCGATTAAGTCGCCATTTAATAAAATATCCATTTTAACTAAGTTAGATGGTTTGTAACCAATAATTTCATAATCTAATGAAGCATAGCCTTTGGTATTAGATTTTAATTTATCGAAGAAGTCATAAATAATCTCAGCCATCGGCAATTCATAAACAACATTGACACGATAATCATCTAAGTAATCCATCGTAATAAAGTTACCACGTTTACGTTGACCAATATCCATTACTGCCCCAACATAGTCATTAGGCACCATAATCGTTGCTTTAACATAAGGTTCGAAAATCTTATCAACTTCAGTTGCTGGTGGCATCATACTTGGGTTATCAACAATTACTTCTTCACCATTCGTCTTTAAAACTTTATAGATAACCGATGGTGCGGTCGTAATTAAATCAATGTTAAATTCTCTTTCTAGACGTTCTTGAATGACATCCATATGCAGTAAACCTAAAAATCCAGTACGGAAACCAAAACCTAATGCTTGCGACGTTTCCGCTTCGAATTCTAAAGCAGCATCATTTAAATGCAGTTTTTCCAAGGCCTCACGTAAATCATTATAGTCATTGGAGTCAACCGGATAAAGACCAGCAAAAACCATTGGATTTAATTTACGATAGCCTTCTAACGGTTCTGCTGCCGGACGATCAGCTGAGGTAATGGTGTCCCCTACCCGTGTATCTTGAATCGTCTTAATTCCAGCCGTTAAATAACCGACATCCCCAACCATTAAATAGTCTCGCTTAATTGGTTTTGGAGAAAATACACCTACTTCGATTACTTCAAATTCTTTGCCATTACTCATTAAACGAATCGTGTCACCTGGTTTAACCGTCCCATTCACAATTCGGACATTTAAGACAACGCCACGATAACTATCGTAAGCTGAGTCAAAGATTAAAGCTTGTAAAGGTTCATCAATATCCCCCGTCGGTGCAGGCACCTTTTCAACTACCTGCTCTAAAATTTGATCAATTCCAATACCGGCTTTGGCACTCGCAAAAACAGCTTCACTGGCATCTAACCCAATAACATCTTCAATTTCTTGTTGAACTCTTTCAGGATCGGCTGCTGGTAAGTCAATTTTATTAATAACCGGTAATATCTCTAAATCGTTATCCAATGCTAAATAAACATTCGCTAAGGTTTGCGCTTCAATCCCTTGAGCAGCATCGACAACCAATAGCGCCCCTTCACAAGCAGCTAATGAACGCGATACTTCATAAGTAAAGTCGACGTGACCTGGCGTATCGATTAAATGAAAAATATACTCTTCGCCGTCATTTGCTTGATACTTCAACTCAACGGCATTTAACTTAATGGTAATACCACGTTCACGCTCTAAATCCATTGAATCAAGCAATTGGTCTTGCATCTCACGATCCGAAACCGTATGGGTTTGTTGTAAAATACGGTCGGCCAAAGTTGATTTACCATGGTCGATATGGGCAATAATCGAAAAGTTTCTTATTTTTTGTTGTCTTTTTAACATATCATCTCTTAAAGACATAATTTCACATCCTTTTGCTTGAATTCAATAAAAACTTATTTCAAGCTTTATACATACATGATTAATAGTAACAAATTTTTGCTTAATTGAATAGTCATTTTTATCATATTCTCTTAAGAATTGATTGACAACGATACTTTATACAACGCTCTTATCGTATCAAACGATCCTTTGAGAAACAAATATTTAATTTTCAGTCATTTTGAGGCATTTTATTTTCCTCATCCCTCATGGCGCTTTTCCACATAAATAAGAGACTGGATGAAACTCAATAAAATTTCTTCCCAGTCCCTTTTTATTTTCTATTTCTAGAGTAGTTAAAATCGTATAAAAACCTTTGACGTTGACGATATATGATTGCTAATGATTACAACCTACAAACGCGATGTTCCTACTGCGACACCGCCGTTGACGTTATATGACTGCTAATCAGTACGACCTACGCAAAAACAAACGATTTTAAACTGATTAAATCTGTTCTTACTAACGACTCATTTAATACTATGGAATATAGTAATAAGCACCATTAGTTAAGATTTCAGCCACTTGATGGACTGACATATCTGGACTTAATTCATATTCTCCTGCTTGAATTAATGTATCTAAGCCCCAGTTTGCAATAATTTCTTGTAACTCAGCTGAATCTTGAATAATACCTTCATCTGCTAAACGATTCGCGATAGTCGTTGAATCTTCCCCTTCACTAATCGTGAAAGTAGTGGTTGAGCTCGCTTCAGCTGCCACTTCATCATTATTTCCTTCCGTCGCTGCTTCCGTCGTTTCGCCTTCGGCTACCGTACTTTCTTCACCACTGGTTGGTTCAATAGAATTACCAGAAGTTGTTTCTTCTTTCTTTTCTGATTGTTTGTTCATTTGCTCTTCTAAGGCTGACATATTCTCAGATAATTTTTGTTTTTCTGACTCTAAATTACTTTTCTCTTCTTGTAATTTACTTACTTCCTCACGATATTGTGCTAATTCCTTATCGTTATTAGAACCATTAAACAAAGAGTTAACCGTCACACCCGGTACCGGTACATTTCCTTGACCAAAAACAGCATAAGCACCTGATAATAACGCCGCACATAAAAAGCCAATTCCCATTGATCTTAATGTTTGTTTACTCATGAAATCATTCCTTTCTAACGATTTTCGATGTAATCATCAACAATCGTTTGAACGGTTTTAACATTCAATGCTACATCAGCTGCAATTTCTTGCATGGTGAATCCTTGAGAATATAAACGAATTACTTCCTCTTTGGTTAATTCGGAAATTTCGGTAGTATCGACTACTTCAACTTCTTCTACTAATTGTTCTTCATCGGTAACTGTTTCGTTAGGATAATTTTGGTCACTACCATAAACTAAAGGAGAAGGTTCTTTTAATTCTTGCTCAATTTCAGCTACTCGTGTTTTAATATTATATAATTCTCTTGATTGTTGAATTTGAAATTCTTCTAATTGTTTTTCAATATTTTGATCGTCTTTTGCATAAATAGAAGCAATCAATAATACGATGGCGATTGCTAATAGTGCAATCACTAAAATCCATATATCCATAAGGCACCTCTTTCATTATTCATACTTTCTATTTTATTCAAAAAACTGAAAATTTTCAATAGTAATGCTATTACAATCAGATTAAGTTTTTCAAAAAAGTTGAAATAAATAGCGTACTGACAGTATAATAGAAGAAAGTATTGCTTTTTTATGGAGGAAATATGAAACAGGAAGAACATACAACCAAAGCCTTATATCTACTAAAGGATAAAGGTAAACATGGGTTATTCAAAATAATTTTTAGTCGTACCGGCGTTATTACCATTTTATTATTAGTTCAAATTTTCTTCCTCTTCTCAATGTTTAAGTGGTTTGGTGAATATTTTCCAATAATCAATGGTATTTCCCTTACATTTTCAAGTTTTATTGTTATTTATATTTTAAACTCACACAAAATTAGTGCCACTGCCAAAACAACCTGGATTATGGTAATCATGACTTTCCCAATCTTTGGTGGCTTACTCTATGCTTACACTCATAGTAATTTAGGACATCGAATTTTAGCGCGTCGCATCAATCATTCCATCGTCCGCAGTGAACATAAAGTTCGCCAAAATCCACAAGTGATAGAAAAGCTAACTAAAGTTAATGAAGGAACTGCTACCCTTGCTCACTATCTAAGATTAAATGGTAATTATCCTGTCTATAATCAAACGACAACTGAGTACTTTAAAACGGGTGAAGATAAATATCAAGCGATGATGATTGAATTAGAAAAAGCCCAACATTTTATCTTTTTAGAGTATTTTATTATCCAAGAAGGTGAAATGTGGGGACACATTCTAGAGATACTTGCCAGAAAAGCAGCCGAAGGGGTTGAGGTGCGTGTCATGTACGATGGTACCAATGCCTTTACCAAAGTTCCTTGGGATTATGATGCGAAGATTCGTCAATTAGGGATTCAATGTAAGATGTTCGCCCCGATTACACCATTTGTATCCACTCACTACAATTACCGTGATCACCGTAAAATACTGGTCATTGATGGGCATACGGCTTTTACCGGTGGCGTTAACTTAGCGGATGAATATATTAACTTAATTCACCGCTTTGGTCATTGGAAAGATACCGCCATTATGTTAAAAGGTGATGCGGTTAAGACATTTACCCTGATGTTTTTACAACTATGGAATATGGATGAAGAAAAGCCGCGTTATTCTGCTTATTTAAATGAAGCCAATCCCCTACCTAACAAACAAAATGGCTTTATCATTCCTTATGGAGACGAACCTTTTGATAATGAAAAAGTTGGCGAAAATGTTTATATCGATATCTTAAACCGTGCTAATCGATATGTACACATCATGACCCCCTATTTAATTCTTGATAGTGAATTAGAAAATGCTATCAAATTTGCTTCCAACCGTGGTGTGGAGGTAAAAATCATTTTACCAGGTATTCCTGATAAGAAAATTCCTTTTGCCCTTGCAAAAACATACTACGCTTCTTTAATGGATGCCGGCGTTGATATCTATGAATATACGCCAGGTTTTATCCACGCAAAAGTCTTTGTCAGTGATAATGATACGGCGGTTGTCGGTTCCATTAATTTAGATTATCGTAGCTTGTACCATCATTTTGAATGTGGTGTTTTACTTTATAAAACAGACTCGATTGCCGATATTGAAGAGGATTTCCAAGAAACATTAGGAATGTCAGAACTTATCTTATTTGATAAACTGAATAGTCGTCCCTTTACTCAAAAATTAACAGGGTGGATCGTTAAAATCTTTGCGCCACTCTTATAAAAATGGTACCTGATGGCTAAATTATTATTATCAGGGTTGTCTAAATTATTTCATAACGTATATAAATTATTAATTTAAAAGAGACCGAGTAGACGTTTAATTGATACGAACGACTCTGTCTCTTCTTTTATGTTATAATAGAGGCTAAGTTTGTAAAAATCTTTAAGACGAAAGGATGTCCATGATGACCTATCAATATATTTTTATCGATTTAGACGATACGATTTTTGATTTTCAAAAAAGTGAACAAAAAGCCTTTAAAAAATTAACGGAACATATTGGTTTCCCCTACTCAGATGACCTATTCAACCAATTTAAACAATATAATCAACAACTATGGCATCAAATCGAATTAGGGACACTTAGTAAGTCAGAACTACTCGCAACCCGCTTTCCGAATTTTTTTGAGCAGTTCGGTTTTTCGGTAGTATCGGATAATATGGATGATTATTTCCGTGATCAACTTGCAGAAGCTGGTGATTTGATTAATGGTGCAGAGAACTTCTTAATTACGCTACAACAACATCAAAAAACATTACTAGCAGCATCCAATGGCGTCTATCCAACGCAAATAAAACGTCTAAATCAAACTGGCATCATCGGCTATTTTGACTATATCTTTATCTCAGAAAAATTAGGCTTTAGTAAACCTGATACTCGCTTTTTCGAAGAATCATTTAAACAAATTAATGATTTTGATTTTGAACAAGCCATTATGATTGGTGATAGTCTTACCTCTGATATGCGTGGTGCGCACAATATTCAAATGCATTCGATTTGGTATAATCCTCACCAAAAGCAACAGCCAGACGACTTAACCATCACCTATCAAGCACAAAACTTCAAAGAAATATTAGATATTTTAATTTAAACTATCAGTGGACGAGCGATAAAATCCAGCACTTTGGTAAACTTGTCCACTTTTTATTCAACCTTTTATACTAATGAATTCTAATCAAGAGCAAAACTCAATCGTTTTTCAACTTTTTGTCTAATTCTTACTGTACGGGAGGTGAATAAACAATTCGAGAATCAATCGATTTGCTTCATTTTTTACTCCGATCAAGGTTTAAAAAAAACAACTGAATTCGTCTTTAACAGCCTTTTTTAAAACCTATACCTGTAAATTGTAATTTTATTTTGCATTAAATTTAAGGGGTGCTTTGCACTAATAAATCGAGTAGGAGACTAGCCATTAATTGACTAGTCTCCTACTCGATTTAAAATAGTCCTTTTTTCAATATATAAATACTTTAACTGCCATAAGCATACCCTTTTTCCAGTTCGTCTTTACTTGTAGTTATTTCTATTGTGATATGATCCTTTACACCCGATGTATGGGCAAGCTCTGCAATTTCTTCTTTGATTTCCCTAGTCTTGTTTATATCGGAAGAGTCTATAAGAACCGTAACGATAAGGGCATTTTCTTCTCCGTCCAGTGACCAAATGTGAAAATGAGAGAGGTCCTTTACAGCAGGAATATTGTTAATGGAGTTCGCCAGGTTCTCTACGTTTACATTTTCCGGCGAACCGTTCAATAAAATTTTCATTGTACTGAAAAATTCAGGTACAGTTTTATAGAGGATATAGAGTGCTATCAAAATCGATAAGATTGGATCCAATCGATAAGCCTCGGTAAAGTTCATTACGATACTCACAACCAAGACCCCAATCCACCCTGATACATCTTCTAGCATATGCAGGTTCAACATGCCTTCGTTTTTAGATGACCCTTTGCTTAGAATCCAAGCCGCATATCCATTCAATCCAATAGCCACGAGTGAAAGCCAAAACATGCCACTGTAATTAACCGGTTGCGGATCAATCAAACGTGGGATACTTCGGTAAATCATAAAAAATGAGCCGCCGATCAGTACTACTCCAGTTATCAACGCCCCTAATAATGAAAAGCGGTTATAACCAAAAGTGAACTGTTCATCTTGCTGCTTTTCTGAGTACCCCTGGAAAAACCAAGCGAATCCAATAGAAATGGAATCTCCTAAATCATGAACGGCGTCGGACATAATTGACACACTATTGAAAAGAGACCCAAAGAAAAATTCAATCATGGAAAAAATAAAGTTGATGAAAAAAGCAATTTTAATATTTTTATTCGGTTGATTTTGGTGCGAGTGATTTTCTTGTTTCTCTGACTTTGAAATTTTAAAAACCTCCATTTAGTTTTATACCTTATTAGCTTTTATTGTTCTTGTTCATTGATATGAGTTAATACTTGTTCGAGAATACTGAAAACATGAAGATCATCAAGACTGTAAACCATGCTTTTCCCTTCTCTTCTTGCCTTCACTAAACGTGAATCTTTCAATATTTTTAGTTGGTGTGAAATCGCGGACTGTTCCATATCCAATGCAAGCACAATGTTTCCAACACTGAGCTCTTCTTTCTGTAAAAGAAAGAGAATTGACAAGCGTGTAGGGTCACTAATCACTTTGAATACTTTGCTTATTGATTGGATCTTCTCTTTATTGATTGGCGAAGTTGTTGATGTATCCATATGCTCTTATTCCTCTCACATGATTTTCTATTCATATATATAATACCACATGAGTAAAACGATGCTAGTTTTTTGTTTATAGACAAAATTAAGACTTTTGTATCAGCAATAGTAGTCCATTTGAATAAGAAGCATCTTGTCTTGACAAAACTCATACAGTGAGTTAATATGATTTTATAAACATATGATTTGTTGTTCATATGTAAAACGTAAAGATTCCATTTACATATGGGACAACTGAAAGGAGTCAGAGACAATGGAAATTACTTGAATACTTCTCTTCTTTTAGTGGGAATTTGTGTGATTTAATAAGTAAATGAATGGAAATCAAAGGAATTATATAGGAAGGTGATAAAAATGGAAACTATCGAAGAACAACAATCTCAAGAAAAACATAATCACAACCACGACCATGACCATGAACACGGAAAAATGCCAATCGTTTTATACTTTATTGGTTTAGCCTTAGCGGTGATCGCTTTATTTTTGAATGAAGATTATCAGTTAATGCGAAATATTTTATTCTCAATCGCTACAATCAGTGCAGGATATCATGTCATTATTCTTGAAGGCCTTGGAGAAACAATCGAGAACTCCAAAGTTCAAAAAAAGTTCATGCCCAACTCTCACATTTTGATGGGATTAGCGGCCATTGGCGCTTCTTTAATGGGGAATTTTTGGGAAGGTACATTATTGATTCTTATTTTTTCTGGTGCACATTTTTTGGAAGATTATGCAGAAGGAAGAAGTAAACGAGAAATCACGAAATTACTCGAAATGAATCCAACGACTGCCCGGTTAATCCAGCCTGATGGCAGTACAAAAAATGTTGACGTCAGTGAATTAAAAGTGGGAGATAAACTTCAAGTATTGAATGGCGATCAAGTCCCCATTGATGGCGTCATTTTGTCAGGCTCTACGTCCATTGATGAGTCATCTATTAATGGAGAAAGTATCCCAAAAGAGAAGTCCAAAGGAGACGACGTTTTCGGAAGTACAATCAATGGAACAGGTACTTTCACAATGGAAGTCACTAAAGAAAATAAAGATACAGTATTTTCAAAAATTTTACAGTTAGTAAACCAGAACCAAGACAACCAAACAAAAGCTGCGAGTATAATCCAAAAATTTGAACCGAAATACGTTACAGTTGTTTTAATTGCCATTCCGTTATTCATGTTATTGGCTCCTTTTCTCCTAGACTGGACATGGTCACAAAGTATCTATAGAGGATTGGTCCTTTTAGTGGCAGCTTCACCCTGTGCTTTAGCAGCGGCTACTGTATCGGTAACTTTATCGACGACTTCTAACTTGGCCAAAAAAGGCGTCCTTTCAAAAGGTAGTTCTTACCTGTCTCAATTAGCCGATACTCAAGCCATTGCATTTGACAAGACAGGAACCTTGACTAAAGGAAAACCTGAAGTAACCAATTACTATTTTGCTGATTCCGTGAACGAAGAAAACATGATTGATATCGTAGTAGCTCTTGAAAAAGAATCCAATCACCCTTTAGCAGATGCTATTCTAAGAAAGTTTGAGCAAAAAAATAAACTAACTATCGAAGTAGAAAACCAGATCGGCAAAGGATTGACAGGAGATTACAAAGGGAGAAATTATCGTATAGGAAAACCGACTTCGTTTGACGATGTTTCAGATGAATATAGTCGTTTAAATAATGAATGGTCGTCAGAAGGTAAGACGGTCGTATACGTAGCAGTAGATGAGGCTGTTATAGGTCTTATTGCCCTCATGGATGTTCCGAGTGAGCATGCAAAAGAAACCATTGATTATTTCAAAGAACAAGGCATACACACCACATTAATTACTGGTGACTCAGAAATGACGGGTAAAGCTGTCGCTAAACAATTAGGAATAGATGAAGTGATTGCGAATGTCATGCCGGAAGACAAATCCAGAATTATAGACGAACAAAAAGAAAAATACGGTGTAGTTACCATGGTTGGAGACGGAGTGAATGATGCCCCCGCTCTCGTAAACGCAGATGTGGGAATCGCTATGGGAGATGGGACCGATGTGGCAGTAGAGGTATCGGATTTAGTTTTAATGCAAAACGATTTATCCAAATTGGTACAATCTCATAATATATCTACGAAAATGAATCGTGTCATTTGGCAGAATATTATTTTTTCAATGGCCGTTGTTGCCTTTTTAGTTGTCGTTAGTTTCTTAGGCTTAACGGATATTGCAATCAGTGTCATTATTCATGAAGGAAGTACATTGGTTGTTATTCTGAATGGGCTTCGATTGTTAAGGTCTAATTCTAAGCCTATCAAAAATTAATAACCTGTTTCAAATATTAACTAATTCTCGTTTTCATATGCCTCTGAAGTTTTGGAAACTTTAGAGGCATATTTTTATAAATCAGTTAGTATCAAAAACAATCGATTATGGGACGATTTTAAATAACAACTTTTATAGACTAGAAGAAGGGTTTTTAGTGCCAAAACTTTGCTCTTTATCTACGTATCTTTACCCACCCTTTATGATACAATTGAAAAAATCAAAATAGAGAAGGAAGAGGATTATGAGTGGGTATATATATGGGTATGCAAGGGTAAGTACACGATCACAAGAATTGTCTCGTCAGTTGGATTTGCTCAATGAACATAACTGCAACGAAATACTGACCGAAAAAATGACGGGAACCAAAGCTAACCGTCCGCAATTAAATCGGCTGAAAGATAAATTGCGTCCAGATGATACAGTTATCGTGGAAAGCTTCTCTCGTTTGGGGCGCAGCACAAAAGATTTAATTGATCTTGTAAATTACTTTGAAGAACATAATGTAAAGTTGATCAGCTAAAAAGAGAATTTTGATACGGTCACTCCCCAAGGGCGACTTATGATGACTGTGTTTCAAGCATTTAGTCAATTTGAACGAGATTTGATTGTTGAACGCACAAAAGAAGGTTTAAAAAGTGCTCGAGCTAGAGGGCGAAAAGGCGGGCGTCCTCCTGTGAACCAACGAGATATTGAACGAGCAATAAAATTGTACAAAAGTGAGGAATATAGTGTGAAAGAAATTGTTGAGATGACAGGAATCAGCAAGTAAACGCTTTATCGTTACTTGGATAAATAAAAATTGACGATTAATTTTATTTAATCGTGGGAAAGAGGTGTTCTCATGAACCAAGAACTTCCTCCATTAACTTCATATTCAGAAGAACTACGACAAAATGCGATGGATAAATATCAAGTGATTGCCCCTTATCTTAAGCATGAAGAAAGTTTGAGTAATATTGCTGAAGAATCAGGGGTTCCAAAAAGAACTTTATACCATTGGGTAAATCAATATCAACAATCAGGGTTGAAAGGATTGATCCGAAGAAAGCGCTCGGATTCAGGAAGCTTTAAAGTAGAAGAAAATGTACAAGAAGAAATTAAAAAGCTTATATTTGAAAACAAAAAAACACCTTAACTTCTATTCATCGGAAAGTCTGTAAAATTTGTAAAAAGAAAAATTGGGCCCCGCCTAGTTACAATCAAGTATATGCGATTGCTAAAAATCTGTCGCCACAATTAAAGGAACTTGCTCATAAAGGAAAAAAAGAATATCAAAATAATTATGATTTGGTTTATCGTCGTGAGTCTTATTATCCCAATGAAATATGGCAGGCTGACCACACTCCCTTGGATATCCTTGTTTTAAACGAAAAAGGAAAGCCTGAGAGGCCATGGTTAACAATTATTTTAGATGATTATAGCCGAGCATTTGCAGGGTATTTCCTTAGTTTTCAAGCTCCTTCTGCTATTCAAACTTCTTTAGTTTTACACCAAGCAATATGGAAAAAAAGCAACTCTGATTGGCAAATATGCGGTATACCTGAAACTTTCTATACCGATCACGGAAGTGATTTCACTTCAAATCATTTGGAGCAAGTCGCAATTGATTTAAAAATCAATCTTATTTTTTCTACGGTAGGTATGCCAAGAGGACGGGGGAAAATAGAACGTTTCTTTTTAACAATTAATCAATTATTTTTGCAAGATTTACCAGGTTACATTGGGAATCAAAATACTTTAAATGTTCTTACGATAAAAGAGCTTGATGAGAAATTAGCGCATTTTATTATATATGACTATCACCATAGAGTGCATGGCACTACAAAACAGGAACCTATAAAGATGTGGAATAATTCAGGATTTCTTCCTCATCAACCAGATAGTCTAGAAAGTTTAGATTTATTGTTATTAAATGTTGGAAAGCCAAGAAAAGTTCATTCTGATGGAATTCACTTCCAAGGTTTAAGATATATTGACACCAATTTAGCAGCTTATGTAGGTGAAACTGTTATCATTCGATATGATCCAAGAGATATTGCTGAGATTCGTGTATTTTACAAAGACCAATATTTATGTACGGCAATTTCTCCTGAAATTTCTGATTACGAAGTCGATTTAAAAGAGATTGTTGCGGCACGTAATAAAGCACGGAAAAACCTTAAAATCAGCTCCATTCTGGAAATAATATTGCGGAAGAACTTATTTCATCTAAGCAGAAAGAGTTAGATAATCCTGTAAACAAAAAAGATTCTAAGAAGTCAAAAATTAAGAGGTATTACAATGAATAAAACACCCTATTTTATTGAAACAAAAGAATATAAACGCTTTGTAGAATTTTGTCAGGCATGTATCAAATACAAATATATCGGAATTTGTTATGGATTACCCTGAGTTGGGAAAACTTTATCCGCTAAGCAATATTCAAATTGGAATTGGGTCGAAAAACAAATTGATTACAAAAAATCGGAAGAAATCGGAATGAATGCAGATGAAAAAATCCTTGAAGCGAAAACAATATTTTACACCGCTCCAGCCATACGGGCGACTAAAATGACGAATGAAATCGATATGATCGGTGGTAAAATGGGTATGGTTAAAAGTATGTATAGAGTTCTTCAGTTAGGAGCAGAAGAAAAATACTCAACGAATGTGTATGAAGAAATTGATCTCATTATTATTGATGAAATAGATCGATTAAAAGTACAGCATTTAGAACAATTAAGAGATATTTATGACCAAAAAGATGTGGCTATGATCTTTATTGGAATGCCGGGTATAGAAAAGCGATTGGCTCGTTATCCTCAACTCTACTCGAGAATAGGTTTTGCCCATGAATTTGACAGATTGAGTAAAGACGAGATCCACCATATTCTGGAATACAAATGGGAAGAGTTAGGATTATCTGTCCAACTGGAAGATTTTGCTAATTATGAAGCTGTCACTAGTATTATTAAAATTACCAGTGGAAACTTTCGACTTATCCAAAGACTTTTCACCCAAATCGAAAGAATATTAGAAATCAATAACCTTGAAACTATCACGACAGAAGTAGTGGAAGCTGCACGAGATAGTTTAGTCATTGGAGTAAAATAAGTAATAAAAAGGACTATTTCATTTAGCGAAATAGTCTTTTTTTGTTCTATTAGTGCAACATAGCGCTTGAAGTTAGTGCGAAATAAAACCAAAATTTACACCTATACCTAATCACCAGGGAAATTTCTTCTATTCACAACCAAAAGCACACAGCCAACAAAATACAGTCAACCTTATATCTTCAATATCACAAACAAAAAAAGAGTGAATTCACAATAGTCACTAAACGTACCTATAACGATTCACTCTATCTTTTATTATCTTTTCATTTTAAACATATTGACGTTTTTCACCGTTCATATAAGCAGCATCAATTAAGCCGCCACCTAAACATTCTTCGTCACGATAAAAGACAACTGCTTGTCCTGGTGTTACTGCACGCACTGGTTCATCAAAAATAACTTTCGCTTTAGTGCCTGATTCATCCAATTGCACTTTCACGTTAATATCTTTCTGACGATAACGGAATTTAGCTGTACATTCAAATTCTTTTTCCGTCCAATTATCAGTTGTAAAATGAATTTCACTTGCTTCTAAATATTCAGAATATAAATTATCATGATGGTAACCTTGACCTACGTATAAGGTTTGAGTAGCTTGGTCTTTACCAATAACAAACCATGGTTCATTAGAAGTACCGGCTGTGCCACCAATTCCAAGACCTTGACGTTGCCCAATGGTATAATACATTAATCCCATATGTTCGCCCATTACTCGACCATCTAATGTCATCATTTTACCGGGTTTGTTAGGTAAATAATTCGCTAAAAACTCATTAAAATCACGTTCACCGATAAAGCAAACACCCGTTGAATCTTTCTTTTTAGCTGTCGCTAAACCAGCTTCTTCGGCTATTTTACGTACTTGTGGCTTTTCTAAATGACCTAATGGGAACATCGCTTTTTTCAATTGTGCTTGTGATAATTGACTTAAAAAATAAGTTTGGTCTTTATTTGCATCTTTACCACGCAATAAATGAACCACACCATTTTCATCTGTTTCCACTTGCGCATAATGTCCCATCGCGATATAATCCGCACCTAATCCCATCGCATAATCTAAAAATGCTTTAAATTTAATTTCTTTATTACACATGACATCAGGATTTGGCGTACGACCATTACGGTATTCTTGTAAGAAATATTCAAAAACGCGATCCCAATATTCTTTTTCAAAGTTGACTGAATAATAAGGAATGCCAATTTGTTCAGCAACTTTTGCTACATCTTCATAATCTTCCGTTGCGGTACAATAGCCTTCATCATCTGTATCGTCCCAGTTTTTCATAAATAAACCGACGACATCATATCCTTGTTGTTTTAATAATAGTGCGGCCACCGATGAATCGACGCCACCACTCATGCCTATTACGACGCGTGTATTTTTGTTATCAGTCAACACATGACCTCCTATTTATATTGTTATTTGTGTTCAATCATTACATTTCGATCGACAAAACCATCAAAAATAAAGTTAATTTTTTCTACTAACATTGCATTATTATCTAATTTCGAGACATCAACAGCAGTTAATTCATTACTCGTAACAGTCGAGATTTTTAATGTTTTCAAATCATTTTTTACTGTCACTTTCAATACTAAACCTCTCCGATGTTCCGTATCTAAAGGTCGTTTATATTGAAAATTACCACCTTTAGTCTCCATGAAACCATTATCTCTTAAGGTATAAGGTTTACATTCTGGGCTCATGCTAAATGTACGATTGAATCCTTTTAATGTTGCGGTTGTTGTGAATGCCATAATTGTTTGGTCCTTTCTTTTAAATTAATTAATTGTTGGATAAAGGTATCAATTTCTTCTTTGGTGTTTTGTTTACCAAATGATAATCGAATACTTTGGTGATGGCGCTTATCATCATTTGGATAATAAGCTGATAAAACATGACTTAATTCTAAACTACCTGCTGAACAAGCACTTCCAGCTGAGATAGCGATATTAGCTAAATCAGTTTGGACTAATAGCTGACTTGCATCAATATTGGGAAAGTATAAATTAACAATATAGGGTACTTGATGAGCGCCATTACGTTCAAATTCAATGCCCTTTTGCTTGATTTGAGCCATTAAATAATTCGCTAATTCACTAGCGGTGTCCAAATTAGCTTGGTTTGCTAATTCAAAAGCCTTCGTCAACCCTAAAATATAAGGAAGATTTTCTGTTCCAGAACGTAACCCGGCTTCTTGTCCACCCCCATGCAATAAAGGCTGAAGTGTCATTTTTTCATCCCATGGTTGATAAGCTAAAAAGCCAATACCTTTGGGTGCACCTAATTTATGACCAGAAGCCGAATAAGAAGTGGCATTTAACGCCTCGAGATCTACTTTACCATGACCAAATGCTTGAACGGCATCAACGTGGAACCATTTAACATGGTCATTCGCAATTTTTCCGAGATCTTCAATCGGTAAACGCGAACCTAATTCATTGTTAACCAACATCGCTACCCAACCAATTGTTTGTGTAGTGGTTGCGGCAATAAATTGTTCTACAGAAAAATTTAAATCATGAGGTTTTAAATAAGTGATATCGAAACCTTGAGTCTCTAAATATTTTAACACTTCTAACACTGATGGATGTTCAATTGCCGTAGCGACAATATGATGACCATAACCTAGTGCTTTTGCTTTCATTGCTTGTGACAGTATGGCCCAATTATTCGCTTCAGTCGCCCCACTGGTAAAATATAAATCTGCTTTTGGTAAATTAATTAGCTCTTTTATCTGTTGGCGTGCTTGATTAATTAAATGTTTATTTTTCTTTCCCGCTTGATAAACACTTGATGGATTATAATAATTTTCCAACAAAGCTTCATGGATAACTTTTGCTACTTCTGGATCAACGGGTGTCGTTGCGGCATTATCTAAATATATCACGACACATTCCTCCTTATCACATTGTCTATTATACTACATTCCAATTTGTTTGTGTATGGATAATTAAAGGACCCCTATCATTGAATCGATCATTTGATAAATAACATCCTAACAAACTATAAAATGCATAATCAATCCTTTCTTCATTCAAACGAATATCATAATGTATTCACAACTTCAGTATCATAACATATAATAAAAACGTAACCAAGACTTTTGCTTTAATTTAGTAAATATTTTAAAATAGAGTTATTAATTCATAAAAAACAAAGGAGGATTAGAATGTCTCAACCATTAGCTTACCGAATGAGACCTCGAAAAATTGAAGAAGTGATTGGTCAGCAACACTTAGTGGGACCCGGTAAAATCATTGATCGCATGGTTCGTGCTCAAAGACTCACTTCCATGATTTTATATGGTCCTCCAGGCACAGGAAAAACCAGTATCGCCAGTGCCATTGCCGGTAGTACACAACATGCCTTTCGCGTCCTTAATGCCGCCACTGACAGCAAAAAGGATATCGAAGTCGTCGTTGAAGAAGCAAACATGTCAGGCACCGTCATTTTATTACTGGATGAGATACATCGTTTAAATAAAGTTAAGCAAGATTATCTACTCCCCCACCTTGAAAGTGGACGAGTGATTTTAATTGGTGCCACTACTGAAAATCCTTATATATCCATTAACCCTGCTATCCGTAGTCGCGTACAAATCTTCGAAGTCAAGCCACTAACGAGTGACGAAATTGTTGAAGGCTTAACCAATGCGCTTTACGATTCAGAACGGGGCTTAGGTCACTATCAAGTTGAAATGGATGACAGCACCTTACGTCATTTTGCACATGTCACCAATGGCGATATTCGTAGCGCCCTCAATTCACTTGAATTAGCTGTTTTATCGACAGAAGCGAATGAAGACGGTAAAGTAGTCATTACTCAAGATATTGCTGAAGAATGCTTGCAACGCAAACGTTTGGCTCATGATAAAGATGGCGATGCCCATTATGATACCATCTCTGCATTACAAAAATCCATTCGTGGAAGTGATGTAGATGCTGCCCTCTATTATCTAGCGATTTTACTGGAAGCCGGCGAGTTAATTATTGCTTGTCGTCGCTTATTGGTCATTGCTTATGAAGATATTGGCTTGGGTAACCCTCAAGCAACTGAAAGAACAGTAGCCGCTGTCGAAGCCGCAGAAAAATTAGGCTTACCTGAAGCACGTATTCCGTTAGCCTTTGCGACTGTAGAACTTGCCTTAAGTCCAAAATCCAATACCACAATGATGGCATTAGACAATGCGCTAGCTGATATTCGCAGTGGTAATGTTGGCCCTATTCCTGATCACTTGAGAGATGCTCATTATAGCGGAGCAGCTAAATTGGGTCGTGGTGTTGAATATAAATATCCTCATAGCTATCCTGGTCATTGGGTCTTACAACAATATTTACCAGATAATGTTAAAAGTAAACAATACTTCAAACCAGATCCAACTGGTAAATATGAAGAAGCCCTCGCTAATGTCTATAAAAAAATAAAAAGTCAATCATAATTTCAAGCGGGAGTGGGCAAGAAGTAGAAAATTAAATAATTTTCGCTTCGTCTGCCCACCCCCGCACAGTTGAGTAGGCCTCAAACAAGTCGAAAGATGTAGGTTGAGGCCACTCAACCACTGCGCTATTAATTAACGAACAATAATTTTGACTAAATTTATCAAGTTTATGCCCAGCCTCTGCCCACTAGTGAAATAAAAAATAGTAACGCCTTAGATCAGAAAATGCATTTTAAATTAGGTTGAATTATAATGTCTAATCGCCCCATTTTAAAGCAACAAAACATTAAAGCACCTCACAAAAAGCGATATTTTTTTGCGATTAAGCTTGATGTAACTTGATTAATTGCGTGAAAGTTCTAAAATTAAATTAGCCACTTAAATTGTGTATCCTCCCCATTTTTATGATTGAAAATAAAGCTGCTAGTTGCGGTTGGGAGGGGAACTATTTTATGGCTTTCAATACAACAGTAGCACTTTACTTAATGGGAGAATCGGGTAAGCTAAATGACTCGACCGAAAATTTAAGCGTAGTGCGGAAGGTCGGGGAGTGACCCCGCACCCGATTCGACGATTCAGTCAAGTGCTACGGTATAGAAAAAAGTATAGAAAAAAACATCTCAAAACGTTATTATTGTAGTAACCAAACCAAAATAAAGGACGTTTTAAGATGTATCATCATTATAATTCATTTTCAGCAGAAAGCAAGACCCGAAATAAACATTTAACCTTGGACGATCGTCATAATATTGAGCGTTGGCACCGTAGTGGTAAGTCTAATCGTGAAATTGCGCGTCTTCTAGATAAAGCCCCTCAAACGATTCATAATGAAATCAAAAGAGGGCTTGTGCTTCAACAAGTGAGAAAAGGTCGCTTCAAAAAGATTTATTCTGCTGAGTATGCTCATTCTCAGTATTTAAAACAGCGTGACAAGTGTGGCCGCAAAGTGTCACTTGATAAGGAAACCAAAGAAACACTCGTTCATTTTCTGACCGAAATGAAATATTCACCAGAAATGATCGTTCATTCTAATCTTGTCAACGTTCCTGTTTCAACGATTTACTATTGGATTCATAACGGACATTTAGGTTTAACATCGAATGACTTACTTTATCCACGTAAATCAAAGAAAAAACGTAAGAATACTAGCTCGCAATTTAGAGTGAAAGGTCAATCCATAGAAATGCGTCCGGAAGTCATTAATCAGCGTGGTGAGTACGGTCATTATGAAATTGACACCGTGATTCTAACGCGCAAGACCAATAAATGTTTACTCGTATTAACCGATCGTCGGACACGCCATCAAATTATTCGACTGATTCCGAATAAACAGGCGGCATCCGTCAATAATGCTTTATTAGATATACTCAATGAATATGCGATTAAATCAATTACTGCGGATAATGGTGTTGAATTTTTTAGACTGCATGAAGTCTTTCCTTATGAGCATATTTATTATGCCCATCCCTATTGTTCATATGAACGGGGAACAAACGAAAACCACAATCGACTAATAAGGCGGTTTTTACCTAAAGGAACAACAGATGTAACGGAATTAGAAGTAAAGAAAATTGAAAACTGGATTAATCATTATCCGAAAAGAATGTTCAACTACAAATCACCATTTGAGATGATGTACGCTGGCTAATTTAAACTTGAAATTTGCCCTTGATTAATTGCGGTTTAATAATGATATTTTTGCAAAACGCTTTATTTATAAAACATTTAGTGCTATAATATAGTCATAGATGAGATATCTGAAGTGTACGTTGTTTACACATCGTGCGAACCGAACACTTTATCATTATATAGGGATTCTACTGAAGGTCTGGAATGACAAGCCTTTTACACTTGGAAGTCAGGAAGGATTTTCTTGAAGCCCACCTGCAGTTACTTGCGGGTTCATTACATGTGTACGCCATGACGGCATATTCGGATATTCTTATTAGCTGGCGCGAGCCAGCTTTTTTTATAAATGAAATTAAAGGAGTACTATATGATATTAACGGTTTTATATTTTGCTTTTCCCCTCTTAATGTTGATTATCGCTGGATATTTATTCTATTTCCGCCATGAACTAAAAGTTTGGTTAAACCTTGAAGATACTAAAATTATTAAAGCTCTCATTTCAGCCTTTTTCTCAATGGGATTAGTCGGTTTATTTTTAACTACCTTAAAATATGAAACTCTCTTTATCATTTGGATGATTTTGGCAATCTTATTAACGGGAGTACTCACCTTCATCTTCGTAAAATTAATGAAATAAAAGAACTCAATACTTTTAGGTATGAGTCGACTGAATTTTCTAGGTTCATTCGCATCATTTGAAAAAAATCTCCCTTGCTATCACTTATTACAGTGATAAACAAGGGAGATTGAATTATATTGTGCACTTTTGGGTTGGATTTGACTGTTATACTGGTTAAATTAGCTACGTAAGCCAATACCGCGATCCACTAAATAATATGCTAATGAATACAGTACCGCGATAAAAATGATTAAAATGGTAATCGACATCGCTATCGGTACATCGCCTATCCCTAAGAAACCGTAACGGAAACCCGAAATCATATAAACGATTGGATTGATTTTCGAAATAGCTTGCCAAAACGGCGGTAACATTGAAATGGCGTAGAACACTCCACCTAAATAAGTTAAGGGTTGTAGTACAAACGTGGGCACAATTGAGACATCATCAAAACTTCTAGCAAACACACCATTAATTAAACCTGCTAAAGAAAATAAAATAGCAGTCATTAAAATGGTCATCATTACCACTAACCATGAATGAACGTGTAATGGTACAAAGAATAATGACACCATGGTCACTAACGAAGCGACAATTAAACTCCGTCCAACCCCTCCTAATACAAATCCCAAAATGATAACATGAGTGGGTACAGGTGCTACTAATAATTCTTCAATATTCTTTTGTAATTTTTGAGAGAAGAATGATGAGGAAACATTGGCATAGGAACTGGTAATCGATGACATCATTATCAATCCTGGAACAATAAACTCCATATAACTGAAGCCTCCCATTTCACCAATACGTCCACCAATCATTTTTCCAAAGATTATAAAATATAGCGAAGTGGTAATGACAGGTGGAACTAATGTTTGAACCCAAATTCGCAAATAACGATTGGTTTCTTTCATCACTAAACTTTTTAAAGCTGTAAAATATAAACTAAACATGTTGATCCTCCGTCTGATGTTTCTCTTCGGTAATTTTCAGGAATAACTCTTCCAAACGATTCGATTTATTTCGCATCGACAGTACCTTGATGCCTTGTTTTGTTAATTGAGTAAAAATATCATTAACTCCTTGATTGCGCTCAACTTCGACTTCCAAGGTTTGGTCACCATCAAATTGATAAGCATAGCCTGCTAACTTAGGTTGTTGTTGCGATATATCCAAATCAAAGATAAAAGTTTCATGCTGTAATTTTGATAATAATGATTTCATACTGGTATTCTCAATTAGTCGGCCCGCTTGGATGATGCCAATATTACGACATAACATCTCGGCTTCTTCAAGATAATGAGTCGTTAAGATAATGGTAGTGCCATTAGCATTTAACTCTTGTAAGAAATGCCACATCCCCCTTCTTAACTCAATATCAACCCCGGCAGTCGGTTCATCTAAAATCAATAGTTTGGGTTCATGCATCAAGGCTCTAGCAATCATCAAACGACGCTTCATTCCTCCCGATAACATGCGCGCTTTTTCATCACGCTTTTCCCATAAATCTGCCTGTTTTAAATATTTTTCACTGCGCTTATAAGCTTCTTTACGAGGCACGCCATAATATCCTGCTTGATTGACCACAATTTGTTGGACGGTCTCAAATGGATTAAAATTAAACTCTTGTGGTACCAAGCCTATCTGTTGCTTCGCTTTTTCTAACTGAGTATCAATATCATAACCAAATACTTTAACAGTCCCAGAAGTTTTATTAACTAGGGAAGTAATTATACCAATAGTCGTCGACTTGCCAGCACCATTAGGGCCTAATAACGCATAAAAATCACCCTCAGAGACCTTTAAATCAATCCCCTTGAGTGCTTGTACTCCTGTATCATAAACCTTCTTTAAATCCGATATTTCCAATGCATAAGTCATATATAAGAAATCTCCTTTTTTTCATCTGATACTATTCTAACATCTATTTCAATATAGGTACAATGGAATGACTATTAAAAATATAGGATCTTTTTTAAAAGTGTTGGTGGACAGATTATTCTCCATAAACCCCACTATTTGACAAAAAGCCATCAATATTAGACGATGGATATCAAATTCAACGCTAGTTTTACTATCAAACAAAAAGAGATTGAACCCTAGAGCCCAATCTTTTAATTAATTTATTTATCTTCTTTGTCAGATAAACCTTCTTTAATACCTTCTACAGTATCTTTTACATCTTCAATACCTTCTTTAACAGCGCCTTTAACTTTTTCAGCAACGCCTTCAGATTGTAATTTTTCATTATCGGTAACTTTTCCGACAGTTTCTTTTACTGACCCAGATACTTTATCTAATTTCGCTTCATTTTTTTCATTTGACATATTCATTTCCTCCTTGTTTTATATCATACTTCTACTATACTACCTTATGATGAATATGTAAAATAATATGCTCATAAATGTTACTATCTTAAAATTAAAATTATGTGACTGGCCAGTAAACATTTCATTAGGCTTAAAATACTAATATGGATCGCCCGGTTGTTACAAAATTTTTATTAAACATTCTTCCATAGTTTATGCAGGGTAGATAGAATAAATAAATTTAATGTCAGCATTTTCATAGCTAAATGATTGAAATAATTAAAGATAAACCAAAATAAAAACGACCACCTAGACGACGAAAGTTTAGATAATCGCTTAAATAGGATATAGAGGAGTCCTACCTCCTCTTCCTATCCTTATTATATCCAACATTAAATATTACAACAATAGAAGTATTATTGTTTGCATTATGTTGCAAGCCTTTTTTTAGTTTATTTAAAAGAAAGGATAAAAACAATGATAATAAACTATATAGTTGTATCCACAATTTTTTTGATAAATGTATCCGTTAGCTTATGAATAGTGGGTCTCTTCTTTGCTTCGTATATATACATCTTATCTTCTAATCCTTTAACAAGTGGACGAAGAGTATTCCTATGAATTCCTAATATTTCTGAAATATCATTATCAGTTAGTATCCCATTAAACAAAGTACTTTGTGACATCAAAAACATTATTTCTCTTTCTTTTTCATTAAGTTTACTATCACTTTCAAGTGTTATATAAGTTCTATCTAACATATTTTTACTTTCTTCTAAATTTCTAATGAGCTCTTTTTGCCCATCTAATACTATATCTAGCATCATAAATACAAACATTGTACCTTCCCCACAGTTATTAATTCTACTCGTAATATCAAATGCTTTATAATACTTTTCTTTATGATAGTTTATCATGTGAGAGAAACTTAGTGCTGTTAAAGGATCAAGTTTATCTGATAAATATTTACAAGTTATATATCTACCAGTTCTGCCATTATCATCATAAAATGGGTGAATATATTCAAAGAAGTAATGAGAAAGCATTACCTTAATTAAATATGGAAAGTCATCACTATTCAAAAAGTCTAGAAATTTATTTAAATCTCTTACAATGCTTTCTTCATCTGGATTACCTCTATGTATTACCTTTTCACCTTGCGTTATTTTTATCGAACCTTTTCTAAATAGAAATCCATCCAATTCATTATCATTTGTTATTTCATCAAATACTAAATCATTATAAATTTCTCTGATTTCCTCTAACTTTGTTAAAGGTGTAAATTCTTCTTCAAACAAATATTTATATAGTTTTACAATTCCTGTAAATCTTCTATTATTTTTTTTATCAACATATAACAGAGCTTCTTCAATTTCTTGTCTTGTACTTCTAACCCCCTCGATATCATTAGTGCTTTGGATTTCATTAATCAAAACATTATCTATAAATGACATTTTAGCTATTTCAGGTAATAGATTTAATAAGCGTGTGATTTTATCCGCATTATTATTTATTTTTTCTTGGATCATGATAAGCTCTATGTTAGATACAACAAATAGTTTGAATTTTTTCTTCGTCTCCCTTACTTCAATTTTCTTATTAAAGGGAAAAATTTTTAAATTTGTTAGTAAAGTTCCATAGCCGTTAATTCTTTTTTCATATTCTTGTATAAAGTTATGTTCATTTCTAAATTTTACCTTCTCTAAAGATTCATATGACACAAAATCACCTCAAATAGTATTGTTTTTCAAATAATACTATTTATTTAATACAAAATCAACCGTTTTTGTAGTAATTGCCACTTTAAATAATTATATTCAAACAATTTTGTATAATTTTGTCCTTTATAATTTTTAATCAATTAAAGTCAAGTCCATAATATTGTGTAAAATTAACTAGCACATAATTTTACTAAATACGTCAATTTTTAATAAACCTTAATCAATTCCTTAGTCACTCATAAAAACAATCAAAAAAATAAGCTAGGAACGTTGATATAATAACATTCCTAGCTCATAGTTAGTAACTACCCCACACTACCTTCCATTTCATAACTGATCAATCGGTTTAATTCAACTGCATATTCCATCGGTAATTCTTTGGTAAACGGTTCAACAAATCCCATGACAATCATTTCAGTAGCAGCCGCTTCTGATAAACCGCGACTCATTAAATAGAATAATTGTTCTTCTGATATGCGCGATACTTTGGCTTCGTGTTCTAAAGCCACTTGGCCATTATGAATTTCATTAAATGGAATGGTATCTGATTTTGATTTTTCATCCATAATAATCGTATCACATTCAATATGCGACATGGATCCTTGTGAATTTTTACCAAAATAGACTTGTCCACGATAGTTGACACTACCACCGTCTTTCGCAATCGATTTAGAAACGATTGAGCTCGAGGTATTTGGTGCATTGTGATAGATTTTGGCACCGGCATCTTGAATTTGATTCGCTCCAGCAAAGGCAATGGACATGACGGTACCACGAGAACCTGGACCTTGTAAGTAAACACTTGGATATTTCATGGTCACTTGAGCACCAAGGTTACCGTCAACCCACTCCATTGTCGCGCCTTCATGAGCAACCGAACGTTTGGTTACTAAATTATAAACATTATGAGACCAGTTTTGAATGGTGGTATAACGGCAATAGGCATCCTTTTTGACAATAATTTCCACCACTGCACCATGTAAAGAAGCGGTTGAGTAAGTCGGTGCTGTACAACCTTCAACATAGTGAATGCTGGCACCTTCATCGACAATAATCAAAGTCCGTTCGAATTGTCCAGTTCCTTCATTATTAATTCTAAAGTATGTTTGTAATGGAATATCGCATTTTACGCCTTTTGGAACATAAATAAAAGTTCCACCACTCCAGACGGCTCCATTTAATCCCGCGATAAAATTATCAGTGGGCGGTACCACTGTTCCAAAATGTTCTTTAAAAATTTCTGGGTATTCCTTTAAAGCTGTATCCGTATCAGTAAATAAAATACCTAGTTTATCAAACTCGGCTTTTAAATTATGATAAACAGCTTCTGATTCATATTGCACGGCCGCCCCTGCTAAATAAGCACGTTCAGCTTCAGGTATACCAAGTCGTTCAAAGGTATTTTTGATTTCTTCAGGGACATCATCCCAGCTTCTCGCTGGTTTATTAGTGGCTTTTTGATAATAAGTAATATCATCTAAGTCTAAGCCAGATAAATCCGGTCCCCAATTAACTTTTTTAGCATTATAATAGGCATCTAAAGCTTTTAAGCGATAGTCTAACATCCATTGGGGTTCATTTTTTTCTTTTGAAATGGTGCGTACCACTTCTTCTTTTAAACCTTTTCCAGTTGAGAAAATGATTTCTGCATTGTCTTTAAAACCATAAGCATAGTCATCCACGACTGGCACTTCATGTTCTCTTACTACTTCAGTCATCTAAATCACTCTCTTTCTGTGGGTCGACTGCCCCTGCTGCAGCTTTCCAAGCTAATACCGCACATTTATAACGTGCAGGAAATTGTTTAACTCCTTCAAGGAAATAAGCATCTTTTAAGGCAAGCTCCCATTGTTCATCAATTGTTTCTCCTTTAACCAATTGATTAAAAACGTCAATTAACTTTAAGGCTTTATCAATAGTAAGTCCTTTAATAGCCTCTGTCATCATACTCGCACTGGCCATACTAATCGAACATCCATGTCCGGTATAAGCCACTTCTTCAATCATCTGATCCTTCACTACCATTTGCACCATAATAGCGTCACCGCAGGTTGGATTTAATAATTCCATGTGATGGGTTGCATTGTCTAAAGCATAATGGTGATGAGGATGTTGTGCATGATCTAAAATCACTTCTCGATATAAATGAGATAAATTAGATAGGCCCATTAAAAAACTCCTTTACCTTTTTCGTTACTTCAATAAAATGGTTTACTTCTGCTTCTGTATTATAAACGGCTAAGCTGGCTCTTAAAGTCGCATGAACACCTAAATAGCGCATCAAAGGTTGCGCACAATGATGGCCAGCTCTAACGGCAATCCCTTCCATATCATAACCGGTCGCCGCATCATGCGGGTGAACCCCTTCAATATTAAAGCTTAAAATGCCATTTTGCCCTTGGTGATAGACGGTCACGCCATCGATTTCAGACATCCCCTGTGTTAACCGTTGAGTTAGCTCTTGGACATGAGTTTGTATAGGTTTCATGCCGTTGTCGTTTAGCCAATCAATCGCTGCACCTAATCCAATGACTTCCGCAATGGGTGGTGTTCCTCCTTCAAATTTCCAAGGTGCTTCTTTATAATTACTGGTTTCATCTCCGACATAATGAATCATTTCTCCACCATAAAAGAATGGCTGACATGTTTCATGATGACGACGATTGAGATAGCAAATTCCAATACCCGTTGGTCCATATAATTTATGACCACTAAAACAATAAGCATCGACATCTAAGGCTTCAATATCTAGACTTTGATGAGCGACCGCTTGGGCACCATCCACTACCACGATGATATTATGTTGATGTGCCCACTCAGTCAATTGTCGAATAGGTTGTTCAACGCCTAATACATTGGAAACATGTTGGATTACCAAAGCTTTAACGGATTTTAACGCTTCTGCTTGAGGCAATTGAGCCAAATCAACAGTAAAATCCTCTGTTAAAGGTAACATTTTTAATTGGGCTCCTGTTCTTTGACAAACGGCTTGCCAAGGAACAAAGTTAGAATGATGCTCTAAGGCCGTGGTTAAAATAATATCGCCCGTTGTCATGATTGGTTCCACCAAACTACGTGCTAAAAAATTAAGACTTGCCGTTGTCCCACTTGTATATATGATTTCATTCGTTGCTTTAGCGCCGATAAATTGAGCCACTTTCGTTCGAACCGTTTCATACTGGGTGGTCGCTCTTTCAGCTAAGCTGTGAACACCGCGATGAATATTAGTATTGTCTTCTTGATAATAGCGCATCATTGCCTCCAATACGGCCTGTGGCTTCTGGGTAGTGGCTGCATTATCAAAGTAGATCAACGGCTCATCATTGACCGTTTGATTTAAAATCGGGAATTGTTGACGTAATGGATTAATCATTTAAATCATCTGCCTTAATACTCATTAACTTATGATCAATAACTTCCATTAATTCATCGCGTACTTTTTGTGAAGGCATACTTAAAATAACCGGTCCTAAAAATCCACGTATGACTAAATATTCTGCTGTTTCTTTTGTTAAACCACGACTCATTAAGTAATGCAATTGTTGTTCATCGACTTGTCCAATACTTGCAGCATGGCCTGCGGTCACTTCAAACTCTTCAATTAATAAAATCGGATTGGCATCTCCGCGTGCTTTATCTGATAACATTAAAACGCGACTCTCTTGTTGCGCATCAGCATGTTTGGCGCCATTTTCAATTAAACCAATGCCATTAAAGGTCAAGGTCGAACGGTCTAAGATGACGCCATGTTGGAAAATATTCCCAATCGTATGGTGACCACGATTAACAACTTTTGAATCAATGGCTTGAACTTGCTTATTAGAAGAAATACCGACAATCGCCACTTGTGATTCAGATCCATTACCATCTAAATAAGTATCCAAATCTAAAATAACATTACTATCATTCATTTCTCCAATCGCCCAATCGATATGAGCATCACGTTCAGTCCTTGCATAGCGTTTAATATAGGCATGGGTAGTTTGTGGTAAGGTATCGATAGCCATATATTTTAAACGAGCTCCTGCTTTTACTATCACTTCAACGATAATAGTCGCACTAAAGGTTGCTTCTCCTTCAGCTTGGACACGCTCTAAGTAATCAACTGAACTGTTCTCATCTACAACGATTAAGACGCGTTTATTAAATGCTTGATGATAACGGGCATCGGCCATTAAAATACTTTCGATTGGTAATTCAATTTCAACATTTTTGGGCACATAAATAAACAATCCACCATTCAGATGTGCGGTGTTATAGGCAACCACTTTATCCGTATGATGTTCAATGACGGTACCGAAATATTGTTGGACTAAATCAGGATATTCGACTAGCGCCTCAAATAAATCCATTAGGATGACGCCTTGTTCTTTTAAGTCTATTGGTAAGCTCTCCATAATGGTACTATTACCTGCTTGAACGATTTTGGCTCCTTCTGCTTCGGCCAATTCTAACGCAGCGGCTGTTCCATAAGTTAAGGGGTCCATCATTGCTTCCACATCAACAATTTTGGTGTTAAATAATGGCCAACGATGAAATTTAGCGCGCTCAATTACCGGCAGTGCTAATGTTGCCCATTTTTCACTTGCTTCATCACGCAATTGAGTAAACCATTCTGGTAATTCATAAGCATATGGTAATAATTCATATTGTGAGTGTAATTCATTTAATGACATTAAATTCACTCCTATTCTTTCTCTTCTAACGTTAGACCTAATTCTTCACTAATCCCTTTATAACCCTCTGCTTCTAAGCGTTGTGCTAACTCAGGTCCTCCGGTCATGACAACTTTTCCGTCCATCATAATATGAACGACATCTGGTTCAATATAATTTAATAAACGTTGATAGTGAGTAATGATTAAGGAACCAAATTGCTCACCCCGCATTGCATTAACACCTTTAGAAACAACTTTTAAAGCATCAATATCTAATCCAGAGTCAATCTCATCTAAAATCGCAAATTTTGGCTCAATCATTAAGCATTGTAAAATTTCATTACGTTTCTTTTCTCCACCAGAAAATCCTTCATTCAAATAGCGTCCTGCCATTTCTTCAGGCATATCTAATAAGGCCATCTTTTCGTCTAGTTTTTTAATAAACGTCCGCACGTCCATCTTATCATCTTCAGCTCGGCGTGAGTTGATTGCTGCTCGCATAAATTCTGCATTGGTCACGCCAGGAATTTCACTTGGATATTGAACTGCTAAAAATAGACCGGCACGCGCTCTTTCATCAACTTCCATCTCTAATACATTCTCGCCATCAAGTAAAATTTCACCTTGAGTGACCTCAAACGCAGGATTGCCCATAATTGCGGCTGCTAAGGTTGATTTTCCGGTACCATTGGGTCCCATTACGGCATGAATTTCACCGGTATTCAGTGTTAAATTCACACCTTTTAATATTTCTTTGTCTTCAATTCTGACATGTAAATCTTTAATTTCTAAAACAGACATGTGAACGCCTCCTTAAATTTATAAATATATTGTAACTAAATTTTATTGGTCTTTCAATCTTTTCCCAAATTCAACTAACATTCTAAATTCATAGCACATTTGTGAAATAAATAATAGTAAAGAACATTGATACTTGCACTATCAAATATTGGGAGTGGACCAGAAGTGAAAATTGAATAATTTTCTACTTCTGGTCTACTCCCTATTTTAAATGCTTGCTTCACGATAGGATAATGCAGATAGCTGATGTTGATAGTCAGCTAAAAATTGAAGTACCCACTGAGGATTGGTTTTAGCATACTCTCTAAGACTCCAACCAATCGCTTTATTAATAAAGAATTCATCGCTACCTAAATTATTTAAAATGATGGCGGTTAACAATTCCGTATTTGTTTTATCTTTACGTCCAATTTGATGATCTATGGCTAAGCGTCTAAGCCAAATATCCTCATTCTTTGACCATTCAAGCATTAAATGATCGACCCGATTATCTGTTTACCCAATATTACCGATTAAACGATCTAATCGGTCAATAGTATCCCACCATTGATGGTGCTTAGCCAAGTGATATAAGTTAGAAATATCATCATATGTTAACCATTTGGTCATCGCTTGTAAATAATCCAATGCGACATAATGCAGCTCACGAAATTGACTATCATAACAATCGTTCACAAATTGCCAATCGATTGTTTGAGTTGCTTTTTCATTTTGAATAAATTCTTTAATAAGCGCTTTTCTTACAGGTATCTTGACGCCCAAAAATTCAAATTGATTGCGCATATATTGTTTCATTTCCACCGCTTTCTGTGGGTTTGCATTGGGTTTTAACTTCGTCAAAATAATTTCAAATTTTGAGGACACGTTGGCACCTTCCTATTCTTCATCTTAAAAAAGACTACCAATAACAAAAGATTTGCTGTTGGTAGTCTATACTATCAGGATTAACGATTATTTAAAATATCATCCATTAAGTTTTCATTGAATACACCTTTTCTTAACATCGCAATTTCTTGCTTGTAAGGGGCTACTTTTACCTTCTCATTATCGGGTTTTGGCACCCATGGTGTTTCTAAGATTTTGGGTAAATGCATCAATTGTGGATGGTGAACCAATTGATTAATAGTTTCAAATCCAATTGAACCTAAACCAATATTTTGATGACGGTCTTTATTACTATGGAATGGATTTTTGGAATCATTAATATGAATGACTTTTAAGCGATCTAAACCGATGATTTTATCAAATTGGTTTAACACACCATCTAAATCATTGACAATATCATAACCCGCATCATAAACATGACAGGTATCGAAGGTAACCGATAATTTATCATTATGGGTAACACCATCAATCATTTGTGCAATTTCTTCAAAAGTACGTCCTAATTCCGTACCTTTTCCGGCCATTGTTTCTAAAGCGATTTGCACGTTTTGATCCGGGCGAATCACTTCATTTAGACCTTTGATAATTTGGGCAATCCCCACCGCTTCACCTGCTCCAACATGACTTCCAGGATGCAAAGTAACCTGATTGGCACCTACCGCTTCCACACGATTAATTTCTTCTCTTAAAAATTCAACTGCGAAATCAAAATATCCTTCTTTAGTGGTATTGGCTAGGTTTACGATATAAGGAGCATGGACGGTAAAGAAATCAATACCATTAGCTGCCATAAATTGACGAGCTTCTTCAATTTTAAAAGTCGAAATATCTTTACGACGTGTGTTTTGTGGTGCGCCCGTATAAATCATAAAGACATTGGCACCGTAAGAAGCAGCTTCTTTGGCTGAACCTAGAAGCATATCCTTACCTGACATTGAAACATGAGATCCAATAAACATTAATTTACTCTCCTATTCTTGAATGCGTAAATGTAATTCTCTAACTTGATCATTTGCAACATAACTTGGGGCATTTGACAATAAGTCGACTCCACGCCCTGTTTTAGGGAAGGCAATCACTTCACGAATATTTGGTTCTTTAGCTAAAATCATGACTAAGCGATCTAAACCTAATGCTAAGCCACCATGTGGTGGGAAGCCATAATCAAAAGCATTCATTAAGAAACCAAATTGTTCTTGTGCTTGTTCCGGTGTAAAACCTAATAATTCAAACATTTGATTTTGCATTTCACGCGTGAAGATACGGATTGAGCCGCCACCAATTTCATAACCATTTAATACAATATCATATGCTTGTGCTAATGCATTAGCTGGGTCTTCTTTCATTGCCGTTAAGTCCATATTTTGAGGGGCGGTAAACGGATGGTGCATTGCCACATAACGTTTGGCTTCTTCATCATATTCGAATAATGGCCAATCAGTAATCCAAACAAAAGCTAATTCATCTTGATCGAATAATTCATGCTTTTTGGCTAAACGAACACGTAATTCACCTAAAGAAGCTGCTACGATATCTTTTTGATCGGCTACGAAGAACAAGATGTCACCTGGTTCAGCATTCGTTGGCTCAGTGATGGCTTTATAACTTGTCTCATCAGCAAAGAATTTAGCAATCGGACCATTGAAACCTTCATCGGTAATTTTTAACCATGCTAACCCTTTCGCACCATAAGGCTTCACGATATTAATCAGTTCATCGGCTGTTTTACGCGTATAAGCATCCGCTAACCCTTTTAAGTTAATGGCTTTTACTTGTCCGCCGTTTTCAATCGTAGATTTAAAGACACCAAACTCAGATTGAGCAGCAAATTCTGATAAATCAACTAGTTTCATTTCAAAACGAATATCCGGTTTATCTACCCCATATTCATTCATTGCCTTTTCATAAGTCATTGTTGGAAAAGCTTCTGTCATTTCAACGCCACGAGCTGCTTTTACGACTCGTTTTAACATTCCTTCAACGATTGCTTGAATTTCTTGTTGTGATAAGAAGCTTGTTTCTAAGTCGACTTGAGTAAATTCGGGTTGACGATCACCACGTAAATCTTCGTCACGGAAACAACGAACAATTTGATAATAACGGTCAATACCAGCACCCATTAATAATTGTTTAAAGATTTGTGGTGATTGAGGCAAAGCATAGAACTTACCCGCTTCACGACGCGTTGGCACTAAATAGTCACGTGCACCTTCTGGGGTTGATTTGGTTAAATAAGGTGTTTCGACATCGATAAAATCAAGACTATCTAAGTATTCACGAATGGCTTTTGTGACATTGTGACGTAAACGTAAATTGTTGAACATATTAGGACGACGTAAATCTAAATAACGATTACGTAAACGTACTTCCTCTTCAACATCTAAGCGTTCTTCAATATAAATGGGCGGTGTTTTGGCTTTGGCTAATACATTTAATTCATGAGCCATTAATTCATATTGTCCGGTCGGAATATTCGGGTTAATTTGATCAGCGACACGTTTATTTAACACTCCTGATACTTCTACGACATATTCGCTTCGTAAATGATCCGCTAAATCCATTTGTTCAACCGATAAATTTTCGGCATTAAATACAACTTGACAAAATCCTTCACGGTCACGTAAATCGATAAAGATAACGCCACCTAAGTCACGACGTCTTTGTACCCAACCTTTAAGCGTAATTGTTTTACCAACTAATTCTTCACTTACTAAACCTGCATATACTGTTCTTTGTTCCATGTTTATTCTCCTCTAAAGTACTTATCGATGGCTGAAGTATCGGTTGTCAACTCACGATAAATGTTCTCGAAATCTGCTAATAAATCATCAATAGCCACTTCTTTTTGTTTATCTAATGCTTT
This sequence comes from Globicatella sanguinis, assembly GCF_002847845.2. Taxonomy (NCBI): domain Bacteria; kingdom Bacillati; phylum Bacillota; class Bacilli; order Lactobacillales; family Aerococcaceae; genus Globicatella; species Globicatella sanguinis. Next base: position 293,331 of record NZ_CP126962.1, read on the forward strand.
ATTTTTGATGGTAACCTTACCAGTCTCTAATTCATTTTCACCTAACGTTAAGGTTAACTTAGCATTTAATTTATCTGCTGTTTTAAATTGGGATTTTAAGCTACGACCTAAATAATCACGTTCAGCTAAATAACCTGCTTGTCGAGCTGCTTGAACGATTTGTAAAGCTTTAATATTAACCGCATCTCCCATTGTTAATACAAACAAATCTAATGGTTCTTCTTCTGGTAATTCAATCTTTTGTTGTTCTAATAATAATAATAAGCGTTCCATCCCTAATCCAAAACCAAAGCCAGGTGCTTGGGGACCGCCTAATTGTTCCACTAATCCATCATAACGTCCCCCACCGATGACGGTCGATTGAGCGCCAATCGCATCATCATTGACAATGATTTCAAAAATCGTATCTTGATAATAATCTAAACCTCGTACAATCAAAGGATTGACGGTATAAGGAATGTCTAAAGCTTTTAACATCGCTTGAACTTGTTCAAAATGTTGACGGCTTTCTTCACTTAAGAAATCTAAAATTGTAGGTGCTTGTGCTACTAAGGCTTTATCTTTGGCATCTTTACTATCTAAAATACGTAAAGGATTATCCGCTAAACGGCGTTTAGAATCTTCACTTAATTGATCCTTTAAAGGAGTAAAATACTCGATTAAGGCTTCACGATATTTTTGACGATCCGCTGGTTTACCTAATGAATTAATGTTTAATTCCACATTTTCAACTTCTAATTCAGTTAAAATATCCCAAGCTAAACCGATCACTTCAGCATCAGTGGCAGGATTAGTACTTCCGAATACCTCAACCCCAATTTGATGGAATTGACGTTGACGCCCTGCTTGTGGACGCTCATAACGGAACATTGGTCCGATATAATAAACTTTTAAAGGTTGTGGATGTTCAGGACCAAATAACTTGTGTTCAACGTAAGCACGCACAATCGCGGCTGTCCCTTCAGGTCTTAACGCTAGATCACGATCACCTTTATCTTTAAAGTCATACATTTCTTTCGAAACAATATCACTCGTGTCACCGACTGAACGAGCAAATAATTCTTTCGCTTCAAAAATCGGTGTTCTTATCTCTTTAAATTGATAAGTGTCAAAAATCGCTCTAACAGTATCTTCTAAATATTGCCATTTATAACTATCTTTAGGCAGAATATCTTCTGTCCCTTTCATCTTTTTAATCATTTTCGTTCCTCCTCAATGGAATGGTTTTAGTATTATCAAATAATCAATTTTGTACTTCGAGTGCGATGATTCTAACATTTTATGGATGGGTATTATAGAGTGGTTAGTCTAGGTTTATCCTCGTTTAAATGTGAGATTATTAAATAGTTTGGCTAACGGGTCTCCTCGATTTAATCTAGTCTTTCAATGTTAGTAAAAACGCAAATGATTGTAAACTAACATCAAATGTTTAGTTTCGTAGTAAGGATTGCAATACCGGTCTAATAAAGTAAAAAAATCCTAAAGCAAAAACAATTGCTTTAGGACGTTCAATACGTGGTACCACCTAATTTTGTAATAGTCATACTATCACCTCGAAGCCATATCGCGGCTAACGGAATAACTTTTCATTATTCTTCTCGATAGTGTCTTCGCTCTTGCCTATGTGCATTCTTTCAGCCACGGAATGTACTCTCTGGAGTTCAGCTTGCTACTTGTCTATGTTATCGAATATACTATTCATCTTTGTATAAGATTACCGTTAGTTAAAGAATTTGTCAAGTTTATTTTGATAAAAACAATTGATTGATTAAATGTTTTTAATGTACTTTTAACCTATCGTCCAATTTGTAATCGTTATAATGACACGATTATCACAAAATGATTACTATTCGATAACATTATTGAAAAGTTTGAATTTTCTATGAAAAATGTCTTATAATAATAAAAAGTACAATTGTTTTATATTGGAGGAATTATGAAAGATAATCTAATAAAATTCATGCGATTACTCTTATCGCGTCAATACTTCCCTCCTTTCATGACCGTATTAATGCTATTAATTGGTTCTTTAGCTGTCTTCAGTTTAATTACAGATGAACAGGTCACAATTGAAAAAGATCAAGTTGTAGCACGGATAGAACCAGCAACAAATTCGGAAAGTATCGCAACCTTAGAAAAAGGTAAAAGCTATGATATTTTATCTAAAGCGAATGGTTGGTACAAACTGAGACTGAATGCTCGTAGCGATGGTTGGGTGCCTGAATGGTTTATTGAAAGTGAAACATTAACTAGTGATCATGCCATTGCGGCCCATATATTAGTTGACACACCGGTTTATACCGAAATGAACGAAAAATCAGCTGTGATGACTACGATTCAACCTGAAAATTACCTGATTGTTCGCTTCGAGAAAAAAGGTTGGCTACAAGTTGAAGTCGATGGTCGATATGGATACATTAAGACGCGGGCAGTCAATTTAATCAATTTAAGTGATGTGCCTTCGATTGATCCTGATAAACTGGATGAAGTCTATGACCCAGTAGCCATTCAAAAAGCAAAAGAAGCAGCTGAAAAAATAGTGGTTGTAAGATATTCTGGTGAACCATTATTTGATGCTCCTTCATTGAATGCCAATCGTATTTATGATATTGCTTATGGTCAAAAATTCAAATACATTGATGAAGTCGTTTCGGCAGATGGTAATGAAACAGAATTTATTTTAGTTGAAGATAGTGATGGTCTACAAGGTTATGTAGAAAGTCGAATTGCGGGAATGGAAGCTGATTCGATTGGCCATGTGGCTGAGAAAACTGCTCAATCATTACAAGATGCGGTCATTATGATTGACCCGGGTCATGGTGGTGAAGATTCCGGTGCAACAACTGAAGATGAATCCGTCTTTGAGAAAAACATTACCTTATCTACTTCGCTCTTATTAAAACAAAAATTAGAAGCGGTTGGAGCAAAAGTCCTTATGACTCGTGAAACCGATGAATTCATCGATTTGATACCGCGTAGTGATTTAAGTAATGAGCAACAAGTCGATGCCTTTATCAGCATTCATTTTGATAAAGGTCAAGTTGGCTGGTCTGGTTCCACTACCTATTACTTCCATGAGAATGATTATGAATTAGCCAAAAGTATCAATGATGCGATTTCGACACTCGCCTTACCGAATAACGGAACCTTATTTGGCAATTACTCTGTATTAAGAGAAAATACGCGTCCGGCTGTATTATTGGAATTAGGTTATATGTCCAATGCGACCGATATACAATATATTACTTCAGCTGATTATCAAGATGCAGTAACGAATGTCATTGTAGCTGCTTTAGAAGAATATTTTAGTAAATAAAAATTTAAGACCTTGAACTTCATCTTTGGACTTCAAGGTCTTTTTGTTTATTTAAACACTATCGCGAATATTCAAATTATTATGTTAATGAGCCCCCTATTTATCGTTGTAACTATAAAATATCTCACATTAAAACGGGACTGGACAAGAGGTTGATAATTTGCTTCGTCTTCCCCCCGAAAAAAGTTGGAATAGGTCTTAAAGATGAAATTTGATGCTAAACAACCATTGCACTTTCAATTAACGAACTAAAATTTGACTGAATTTATATAATAGTTGTTCCCCACAGTAAGACGAAGTTTTAAATCTAGTCTCCCATTGAGCTATAAAAAAAGAGGGAACCAAACAGTATTTCAAACTTTTGGTTCATCCTCAATCATAAATATAAAATTAGTCACCTAAAATTTCTGTTTCTTTTTCTGCAGAAACTTTTTCTAACTCTTTAGTTGCTTCATCAATGATTACTTGAATATCTTTTTCATAATCTTTCACATCATCTTCAGTCAATTCATTATTTTTTTGCATTTTTTTCGTTTGATCAATTGCATCACGACGAATATTACGTAAAACAATTTTAGCATTTTCTTGCTCTTTACCAACTTGTTTAACTAATTCTTGACGTCGCTCCTGAGTTAAAGCAGGAATGACTAAACGAATCACGCTACCATCATTTGAAGGGGTAATCCCCACATCAGACTGTAAAATCGCTTTTTCAATCTCAGTTAAAGATGATTTATCATAAGGTGAGATTAATAACATTCTCGCTTCTGGAACGGTAATACTTGCTAGTTGATTTAATGGTGTTGGAACGCCATAATATAATACATTCACATGATTTAAAATACTAGCGTTTGCACGTCCTGCACGAATTGTTGCTAATTCATTACGGTAAGCATCAATTGCTTTATTCATTCGTTGTTTTGTTTCCTTTAAAATGTCGGCTGCCATAAAGACTCCTCCTATATTGACTCTTTTTTATTATTATAGCATACTCTTTCATGAATTCCTATTCTAAGCAGAGTCTTAATGAAATATTTTATGAAAATAAGGAGCAAGGCAAATTTCAAGTTTAAATTAGCCAGCGTACATCATCTCAAATGGTGATTTGTAGTTGAACATTCTTTTCGGATAATGATTAATCCAGTTTTCAATTTTCTTTACTTCTAATTCCGTTACATCTGTTGTTCCTTTAGGTAAAAACCGCCTTATTAGTCGATTGTGGTTTTCGTTTGTTCCCCGTTCATATGAACAATAGGGATGGGCATAATAAATATGCTCATAAGGAAAGACTTCATGCAGTCTAAAAAATTCAACACCATTATCCGCAGTAATTGATTTAATCGCATATTCATTGAGTATATCTAATAAAGCATTATTGACGGATGCCGCCTGTTTATTCGGAATCAGTCGAATAATTTGATGGCGTGTCCGACGATCGGTTAATACGAGTAAACATTTATTGGTCTTGCGCGTTAGAATCACGGTGTCAATTTCATAATGACCGTACTCACCACGCTGATTAATGACTTCCGGACGCATTTCTATGGATTGACCTTTCACTCTAAATTGCGAGCTAGTATTCTTACGTTTTTTCTTTGATTTACGTGGATAAAGTAAGTCATTCGATGTTAAACCTAAATGTCCGTTATGAATCCAATAGTAAATCGTTGAAACAGGAACGTTGACAAGATTAGAATGAACGATCATTTCTGGTGAATATTTCATTTCGGTCAGAAAATGAACGAGTGTTTCTTTGGTTTCCTTATCAAGTGACACTTTGCGGCCACACTTGTCACGCTGTTTTAAATACTGAGAATGAGCATACTCAGCAGAATAAATCTTTTTGAAGCGACCTTTTCTAACTTGTTGAAGAACGAGCCCTCTTTTTATTTCATTATGAATCGTTTGAGGGGCTTTATCTAGAAGACGCGCAATTTCACGATTAGACTTACCACTATGGTGCCAACGCTCAATATTATGACGATCGTCCAAGGTTAAATGTTTATTTCGGGTCTTGCTTTCTGCTGAAAATGAATTATAATGATGATACATCTTAAAACGTCCTTTATTCTGGTTTTGTCACTACAATAATAACGTTTTGAGATGTTTTTTTCTATACTTTTTCTATACCGTAGCACTTGACTGAATCATCGAATCGGGTGCGGGGTCACTCCCCGACCTTTTTGCACTTCGCTTAAATTTTCGGTCGAGTCATTTAGCTTACCCGATTCTCCCATTAAGTAAAGTGCTACTGTTGTATTGAAAGCCATAAAATAGTTCCCCTCCCAACCGCAACTAGCAGCTTTATTTTCAATCATAAAAATGGGGAGGATACACAATTTAAGTGGCTAATTTAATTTTAGAACTTTCAAAAATAAGGAGCAAATACTCGACTTACTCAAGTATCTACGCCTTTAATCACTTATCTTAACGTAATATTTCAACCACGTTTTTTCTAGCGGCAGCTCTAGCCGGGAAAACACTAAAACTAATGCCAATTAAAACAGAAATTGAGACGCTAATTAAAGCTGTCGGCACATCGATTAAGGCTTTAAACGGCAAGAAATTGCCTGCTATAATCGCAATACCAACACCAAACAGATATCCAATAAGACCGCCTAAAGTCGTGATGGATATACCTTCCAATAAAAACTGCCATTGAATACTATTTTGGGTAGCTCCCAAGGAACGACGTATCCCAATTTCTTTGGTTCGTTCAGAAACAGAAATATACATCATATTCATTACGCCTACTCCGGCGATAAATAAAGAAATTCCCGCCACCGCTCCAATAAAGTAGGTTACCATTGACACTTGTTGACCAATCGATTCCATCATTTCAGACATATCGAAATATTCATAAGTACCGTTTTCTTTCTCAGATCCATTTTCTTTTAAATATTCCGCGATTTTCCGACTAATGCCACTGACATTGGAGTCTGGTTTATAAAATGCCTTAATACTAAAGTCCACATTTGCATTGGGATTTAGTAATTTATTGGTTCCTCTAGGAATAATAACTTGAGGTGCATCAGAACCTCCAAAACCATAATTTTGGATGTCTTCAATTTCTTTTGCCGTTAACTCTGTTGCATAGACTCCGACAATTATATAACTGGTCCCATCAATCTTAATGGATTGATGAATGGCTTTTTCTGGATTTTCAAAGATATCGGCTGCTACGATGTCATCAATAATGACATTACGTTTAGCTCCTTTAGAATCATAGTCATATAAATTTCGCCCATATAATATTTGCTGATTCGTTACATCGAGATATTTTGTGCCATAGGTCTTGGATTCTTTATTGGCAAAATCCACAGTAGCATAATTAACAGAATCCTCATCATCAGAAGATGGGACGACTTCATCAACACCTGGAATTTGACGGATGCCGTCCAAAGTATTTGTATCAAATGGATCTAATTTTGACCAGTCTGCATCCATATTGGATACATTAAAATGGAACATTTGACTGGGACGGCCCTTGGAATCTTGTGCTAATTCATCCAAAGTTTTCTTTCGAAAACCATTCCCAAGACTTAATATTGTAATAACCGCTGCAATGCCGATGATAATACCAATCATCGTTAAAAACGTTCGTCGACCATTCATTTTTAAGGTTGATAACGACGATTTAAAAATTTCACTCATCCTCATTATTTAACACCTCATCAAAAACTAATGGTTTTTCACTTAATTCATAAGTGGCTTCACTCACTTCATTCGAATGAATTTGCCCATCGACAATACGCACTTTCCGAGTCGCATAAGCTTGTAAGTTAGGATCGTGCGTTACTAATACTACTGTTACCCCTTGTTCACGATGTAAACGGGCTAAGATATCCATAATCACTTTGGATGTTTTAGTATCCAATGCGCCCGTCGGTTCATCGGCAATAATAAATCGTGGCTGATTAATTAAGGCCCTTGCGATGGCAATCCGTTGCTTTTGGCCCCCGGATAATTCATGTGGACGGCTATTAAACTTACTACCTAAACCGACACTCTCTAGAGCTTGTTGAACTCTTTCTTTAGTTTTTCTAGCCGGCATACCTTTATACAACAGTGGTAAACGTATATTTTCATTGACCGTCATAGTCGGAATTAAATTAAAATCTTGAAAGACAAAACCAACCATTTCATTACGTAAAACAGAAATTTGTTTATCGGTTCTTGCTTCTACTGGTTTACCATCAAAATTATAATGGCCTTCAAACTTATTATCTAAAAATCCTAAAACATTAATTAAAGTGGATTTTCCAGAGCCTGATGGTCCCATAATGGTCACAAACTCATTGCGATAAATTGATAAATCAATATCGCGTAAAACATGTAATTGATGCTCCCCCACTTGATAATATTTGTTGATCCTTTTCATTTCAATGAGCGGTTGCTGTTGCATTTCGCTAGTCATACTACTGCACATCCCCATCCATTGGCTCTTCTGCTGGAGGCATCGCCATCGGGTCAACCACCGACACTGCTTGACCATCGGTTAAGTCATAAGGATACATGATCAATTGATCCCCCTCATTCAACCCTTTTAAGACCACTTTTTGTAAACCTTGAGTCATCAATTCAATTTTTGTTTTGGCTGCTTTACCATCTAAATATAAAAAGACGTAATGTTCATCCCCTTCTTCAACAATCGCATCAGAAGGTATCGCAAAACCTGGTAATGTGATATTCACTTTAGCAGAAAAACCAGCTTGTAAAGGTTCATCGGGTTGTACAACAAAACTAAATTGACTCGCATTGCTGCCGCCGCTTGGGTTAGAAGCAGCTAGACCTTCAGCTGAATCAGTTTGGCCATTGGTTCCGCTATAAGAAGGAATTTTATCATAATCCACAATCTTCCCCGTTACCGTCCGGTCCTCTGCAGGTATATAAATATTGACGGCACGATCTTCTGCTAAAGCATAAAAATCGTATTCCGTTACACTTCCGACAACGGAGCTTTCTTCAGACACAATGCGCACTACAGGTACATTAGGATTATCTTTGGCATCTGGGTTAACCATCGCAATCCCATCGGTCTTAGCGATAACTTTATTATTTTGTAGTTCTTGTTGACGAATTAATTTAATTTCTAATTCTTCAACTTGCTCATTAACTTGACGGATTTGTTCTTTAATACCTTCACTAGGATCTGCTGCCGAATCCATTGCTGACATTTCCAGACTACCGGTATCAAATGCTCCTTCAGGACTATCTTGAGAGAGCGTATTATCGGTATTCGTATTAGCCGGAGTGTTGATTGAAGGCGAAGTTGTTTTACCAATTTCTTTAACAATATAATAAACTTGTTTACCATCATTTCCCCAATAATACGCGATTTGATCCCCTTGATAATTATATTCTCCGCCTGTATAATCACTTAATTGTTTGATTAATGCTTGGCGGGTATTATATAATTTCGTTTGCTCACGGTATAAATCCTCAAGAGCATATTGATTTTCTTTTGAGGTTTGCTTGTAATTATATAAAGTGGTGCCTTTAGTTACTTTTTGCCCATCTTTAACTAAAATGGCTTCAATTTCACCTAAATCCGCTTGATAAAAATACGCGGTATCAGTCTTTAATTTTACACTCGCATCCACAGTAACGGGATCTTGTCTGAATAAATTATATAATGTATAGGCGATTTCGCCTTCAACCGGCATGCCATCTGGCCCCAGATCCATGTTTTCGCTCCCCATCATCTCATCTTTTTGTGTTGGGAAAAAAGTGTTTTTCGCAAAAAAGAAGATGCCGGTTAAAGCAATGAGACCGCCAATAATTCCTAAAATTAATTTACGCTTAATATTCATATGCCACATCCTACCATTAATCTTGTGCTTTATATTATCGTTATCATAACATTTTAGGTCTAAAAAATAAATGTTAAAATAAAAAAACACAGAAAAGAACTTCTAACTTATTATTTAATATCATCTATTAAGCAATAAATCAAATGTTTTTTCTATGTTTATAAAAAATTTAACAATTATAATCTTCTGAGTATGGCATTCCAAACATACCAACAAAAGTAATAAACTGCTTTTGGTAAAGGTAATTGTTCTAAATTATAATAAGTATTCCATGTTCTTCTTAAAGCGCCCCAACGGTCACTCGAGATCGAACCGGCAACTTGACGATACTCATTTAAAACTCGATCTAAGCCAAAGGCTTTTACATTGCGTTCACGCATTAACATTAGCCAAGTAGCGGTATCTTGACCTTTACGCACCAAAGGCATCCGAAAATCGCCAACTATAGCACGATCTATCACAACAGTTGAACAAGCAATGGCAGTGTTTTTTAGTAATTGATGATAGGTTAAACTCTCAGGTATCGGCGTTGCTTCTTTAAGTGTCTGTCCTGCTTCATCTACTAGTGAAAAACTGGTATAAGTAAACGCATATTGATAGTCCTGCATAAATTTAATTTGTTCACTTAATTTTGAGGGTGCCCAACAATCATCACTATCGATAAAGGCGATATACTGACCTTTAGCAGCGCTTATGCCCGTGTTACGTGCTACAGCTGCGCCACTATTTTGTTCTAATTGTATAAATTTAATGCGCATATCTTGCTTAGCGTATGATTCAATGATTGCGACAGAATGGTCTTGACTTTGATCATCAACCAAAATGTATTCAAAATCATCATAAGTTTGATTCAGCACACTTTCAATTGTTTGTCTAATGAATTTTTCGGCATTATATACCGGAGTCACAATTGAAACTAATCCTTTGTCCATAAAGTCACCTTCTACACTAATTGCATAATTTTAACAGGAACATCATATAATTTTGCCATATGATATTGTTCATTATACCAAGCTTTATCCGTTTGATTAGCATAAATTACAAAGATAATCTCTTCAACATCAGCTTGGATATCTTGTACTTTTGTTACAAAGATTAAATCTTTTTGATCTTCTACTGGCAATAATTTTTCTGGATCACCTTGAATCACGACATAACGATGATCACGTTTAGGAATTGACATAAACGCTACCACATCCGCTTCATGTTCAATATTCGTACGATTAAAAATAAAATGTTGATCTTCCATTGCCCAGCTATAATCAAATGCATAACCAATTTTTGATTTAAATAAACGTAAGAAGAATAATGCTAAAGCCGTTAATACTGCTCCACCAATAGTACCAGCCACCCCAAAAACAATGGCTGAACGCGTTGAAATGCGGTTATAATGTTCCAATGTTTCAATATTAGCTAAATTAGGAAATTTTAACTCCGATAACTGTTCGCCAATTTCGGCTTTGTTAACCAGTGAGACTTTATAAGATTCTAAAAACGGTAAGGTTTCTTCAACGATTAAATGTTGATAGGCTTGAGCAATTTGTAAGTTTTCTTTAGCTGACTCTCCGACAGCCACCCGAACGGTAATCATTTCAGTCGAACCATCTCTTAAGGCCGCCATTCCTCCACGAAACTGATTCGTTTTTATTAATTCTAATAAGTTTTCATTTTCAATCCATCCAGCAAATTGAATACCCGTTTCTTTTTCAATTTTTTCAACCACTTCAGGCTGTCCAAAATATTCATCAATTAAAAATGAATTGCTAAAGAAAGCACCTTCTGCATTCGTCAAAATAATTTGAAATTCTGCTGGTTCTTGCTCATATCGTTGTTTTAAATCTTGATAAGCTGCCTCTATTTCAGGTGTTTCAAATCCACCAAAAAAATAGCGCGCACCGGCAACTGTCAATCCTATTAATAATGCACTTAAAATTATTTTTAAGGCATAGTCTTTTAAAAATCTGATTAATTCACTAATAATCGTGACTAAACTCATCGCTTACACCCCTTATTCATTCTGACCTCAATAATGTTAACATAACTTATAATAAGTGCAAAGATAATCCAATGCCATTCAATTAACATATTGGAAGCACTTGTTATACTAGAAAAGATAAATGTTATCATAAAAACTAACAAACCTAATGATGTTTGTCTTTGTTGGTGATTATTCGTTTTGGACATTATCCAAAGTTTTCTCACTAAGATAAAATAGACACCTATGTAAATAATAAAAGATACCAATCCATATGCGACTAATATTTCGATCCACCAATTGTGAATATTCACTAATCCATTGATAGGATAATAAGGTACCTGTGCCATCCACGTTTCGATATTTCCTGCTCCGACACCCAAGCCATAGGTCTCAGCTAAAAAGATTAACCCATTTTTCCAAAGGTTGATTCTTGCACCGTCCCCAGATAAGACATAGTTTTGTTGTGATAATAACATCGTCATAATACTCTTACCTAGAGTAGGTTTTAAAAAGAAAATCCCTATGACCATCATTAAGCCACCGACTAAAAGAATAAGCCAATGTTTTCTTTTTAAGTTAAAATTAAATTGAAAAATCGTATATAATCCAATCGTCATCAATAATACCAATAAAGCCATCCGTGAATCCGTACGATAAATTAAATAACTGGCGGCTCCACCAAATAAAATCGTTGTTATTTTTAACCAAAATGATTGTGTGCGGTGATAACAAATAGTCGAAATCGCGATAAATGCTAATAATAAAGTAGCATAATCATTTTGATTAGCGAAATAGGTAATCGGCATGCGCGTTGATGGAATTCGATCAAAGGTGCGATACTTATCTAACTTGTCTAAATTAGCAAATAAATACTTTCCAGTTATAATTTCATGATAGCCCCATATAACTTGGGTACAGATCATAAACCAGACTCCGTAAATTAAGGTTTGCCATTGTCTTTCGCTTGTAACCCAAAAATAAAGAGCTAGCATCACGAACAATCCCAAACTCATTAAAAACATTGCCTGGAACCAACTAACAATATCAACCACCCAAATAACCGATAATAAGGCATATAGCCACCATAAAAGATAGCCAACTAAAGCACGAGTACCATCACTATTAGGTATGATAACTAAATTTTTCTTTTTTATCGCCACTTGATAGGTCAAAATGACTGGCACCCCTATCGCTAGTAATCGGTAAATTGTCATTTGGGCGAATGGTGTTGGAATGGCAAGCAATTTACTTCCTAAGAAGACAGCCATTACTAATATTAAAACATAAAGTTGCACGCTTTGTCATTCCCTCCTCGTAAAATATATTTAGAAGGTCATTTCACATCCTTCTGAGTCTCTCTGTTTTCTATAATGATTACTACGAGACGTAACTAGGTAAAGTCCCAATTTTTACTATCATTTTTTATTTCAATTGCTTGTTGAACGGTCGACCACTGTGCTACTAATGCTAATAAACCTAAGCCTAAAGTGTACCATTCTATATACGGTAATTCAAACACATTTAGAAAAGCCGCAATCGACATAATGATAATCGAAATTGTCGGTTTCACTTGACTAAATCCAAAGCCAACACGGTTTGATAAATAAGTTCTCGAAAAGTAAAACATAATATAAGCTGCAAATGAAGCAGCTGCTGCCCCACGATACCCCCAAACAGGCGTAAGGACTAAATTTAATACCATACTAGGTAAAAAAGTTAAAACACTAACAATGATATTCAAATATGTTTTTCTAGAAAAGACAATCCCTAAATTGGTTGTCTCAGATAAAGTATACATAATTTGTGGGAATGCTAATAGACCAAAAATATATTTGACATCGCGATAAGCTTCCGCTACCACGATATAAGCAATTAAATCTTTAAATAATAATAAGCCAAAAAAGATACCGGTTAATAAAAACAAAACTGCATCACTTACAAATTTAAAGTGACGAATCTCCTTCTGCTCCTCATGCCAACGATAAGCAGTTGGTATCCAGAAAGAGGTAAAAGCTGTTTTAACGACACCAATTACCGCAATAATCGTTGAGGCTGCCCCATAAATGGCGACGTCTTCTAAAGTCGTATAATTTTTAATGAAGATTTTATCCACTAAAGTCAACGAATTAGTTAATGAGATGGCAACCATCAAGGGTAGACCAAATTTTAACATTCGTACAATTAACTCACGATTCAGTTTAAATCCTCTAATATCAAGATAGTGACGATAACGCCAGAAAAGGACCACATCGCCCAGTAATTGACCAAAGATTAACCCGTAAACAATGACTTTAAAATCGCGCCACCCCATCCAAATTAAAAGCATGGATAATACAAAAACATTAAATTTTAAAATCATTGAAAAGCTAGAGAACTCAATTGCTCTTTCTTCCATCCGAATCGATAATAAAATAAAGCGTTCAATAATCGTTGCTAAAACCCACACACCACCATAGAGGACAATGTAAGTATATTCAGGGCTATCAAATAACCAATTGGAAATTTCTGGTGCAAAAACAATTGACACGATAAACAATAATATGCCGACAATCATTGGAATTAAGGCGGCTTGTTGAATCAATTGTTTTTTATCATCGGCTTCTTGGTATTCTCTTGTATAAGCCTGGTCAAGTCCAATATAAATATAATTAGGCATTGCTACAATTAAACTCGAGAATAAGCTAGCCTTTCCATACTCTGCTTTCGAGATAAAATAAGTGATGATTGGTATTTGGATAAATGAGATAAACGCACCAAATACAGGGCCTAAACTGAACCCTAACAATCGTTTAATAAAATGTTTCATTCTTTTCTCCTATTTAATTAAATAGCTATTAATCTTTTGATTTAAAAAATCAAGGTAAATTTGAGCCGATTGCTCGTTTGTAAAACCTCGTTCAACCAATATTTGTTCTCTTTCATTTTTAGATAGTCGTGGTACTTGACTCAGGCCTTTCAATGATTGGTACCACTTTTCTATTGGTTCATTTAATGAAAGATAATCTACTTGTCCTTTATCGAAATCGACTTCATCCGTAATGGTGTCACTCATCAAACAAGGAATCCCAACTGTTTGAGCTTCTACGACAACAGTCGGTAAGCCTTCATACAATGACGGCATAATGAGCACATCTAACATTGGCATCACTGTTTCGGTTTTATCAATTCTTCCTAAAAAGGTCACATAATCCTTTAAATCCTTTGTTGCTACCAATTGATTGAGTGATTCGAAATCTGCTCCTGAACCCATAATAAAGATTTTTGCTTTTAATTGATGTTCACGGATATACTCCGCTAGGTGAATGGTATGTTCTTGATTTTTCACTTTATGTAAACGCCCGATTTGACCAATCACGAGTGTTTGATCATCTAAACCATATTGAGCTTTTAACTGATTACGTCTCTGCTCAAATTCATCATCAGATAGTAAATACCTTTCAGTCGAAATACTATTAGGAATCACCATCATTTGTTCCTCTGGAATCGGACCGTAAATAGCTAAATTAGCTAAGCGACCGCAACCGACATAACTAGATGTAATAGATTTATTAATCGTTTGATCTAACTTACGCAGTAATTTTTGTTTAAATCCAGTGACCTGTAAAGCTTTTGTCATATGGGCATGTAGGAAGAAGCGTTTCACATAATGACGACTAACTAGATAATAAGCTAGAGCTCGATAGCCAGTTATATGGCAATGAATCGCTTGATACTCATGTTCATTTAAGATTTTTTCAAAGGTTGTTTTAAATTTTCTCCAACCTACTTTTTTGGGATTTTCAAGACGATAAATTTGCCCACCCATACTATGAATCGCATCCGTAAACAATGTAGAACACTCATCATAAGTGGCGACATCAAACACAATGTTTTTGTCATTAAGGGCAATCGCTTTATTATAAATAAAAGATGAAATGCCGCCTCCAAAACCACTCATTATATGTAAAACTCTCATTGATTCAACTCCTATAGTGTTCATATCCTTGCTATTATATCACACTCTTATTTGTTACGCACGAATTTCTATTAAGCTCAGTTTAATGTTTATTGAACGGCAAATAATGGTAAATTAAAAACTTAAAGCTAATATCATTTTATTGATTATTCTGTTCATGAATTAAAATAGCTAGCTGTCCCTATTGTAAAGCTTTACTGAGACGGTTTGACTTAAGTTATCACTGTTTAAAATATGTTAAACTAGTGATTTTAAATCGTCAACTTTACACGCATAATGGGCACACATAAAAAAAGGACTGCCAAAACTAAATAAGTTTTGTACAGTCATTAATATCAGATTTTATTCACCTTCATAGGTGATTTCGTCTGATTGTTTAATTTTATCTAATAAAGCATCAATACGATTACCATAATCAACAGAGGTATCACGTTCAAATTTAAGCTCCGGTACTTTATAAAGCTTAATGGCTTTACCTAGTTCTGAACGCACTTTGCCTGTCACTGCTTCTAAACCAGCTTGCTCTTTTTGACGAGCGCCAGCTTTATCAGAAAGTGTACTATAATAAATCGTTGCTTGTTGTAAGTCACCTGTCAATTCAACATCGGTAATGGTCACACCTTCTACGCGCGGATCTTTAATCTCACGCATTAAAATACGGTTAACTTCTCTTAAAATTTCTTGTTTAACACGACCATGTCTGAAATTTGCCATGATTAGCCTCCTCTTAATAGATAACTTCCACTCACTTAAAATTGGATGAGTGGAAGAACTATCCTATCTTTCGACTCTAACTATTGCTAAGACTCAAACTGTTATGCGTGGTGCTATCTTATTTTCTTTCTACTTCTACCATATGGTAAGGTTCAATAATATCATCTACACGGATATCATTGTACTTCTCAATCATAACCCCACATTCAAAGCCTTTCGTAACTTCACGTGCATCATCTTTGAATCGTTTTAAGCTCGCTAATTCCCCATCATAGATGACGATGTTATCACGTATTACACGGACTTTTGAATTACGACGAATATAGCCATCTAAAACATATGCCCCGGCAATCGTTCCTAATTTAGAAACAGTATACGTTTCACGAACCACTAATTGTCCAGTGATTTCTTCAACATATTCTGGTTCTAACATACCTTTCATCGCTGTTTCAATTTCATCGATAACATTATAAATGATTCGGTGTAAACGAATATCAATTTGTTCTTGTTCTGCTTGTGCACGTGCTTGAGGGGTCGGACGCACGTTAAATCCAATCACAATCGCACCTGAAGCTGCTGCTAATGAAATGTCACTTTCATTGATAGCTCCAACTGCTTGGTGAATTGTATTTACGCGAACACCTTCCACATCAATTTTTTGTAAAGAAGCATTTAATGCTTCAGCTGAACCTTGAACATCCGCTTTAATAATGACGTTAACCGATTTTAAATCGCCTTCTTGTAAGCTTTCGAATAAATTATCTAACGTTACTTTCTTATTAGCATCACGATGTTCTTCTAATGCACGTCTAGCACGCTCTTCACCAGCTTGACGAGCTGATTTTTCATCTGGGAAGACTACGAATAAGTCACCGGCTTGTGGTGCATCATTTAAACCAGTAATTTCAACTGGGGTAGCTGGACCTGCTTGACGAATACGACGACCGGTATCATTTAACATCGTACGTACTTTACCATAAGTATTTCCTACTACGATTGGATCTCCTACATTTAGTGTACCTTCTTGTACTAATAATGTCGCCGTCGCACCCGTTGCTTTATCTAAACGAGCATCAATCACTGAACCGATTGCTAAACGATTGGCGTTCGCTTTTAACTCTTGAACTTCAGCTACTAATAAAATCATTTCTAATAATTCGTCGATATTTTGATTAAATTTAGCTGAGATTGGGACAAAGATAGTATCGCCACCCCAGTCTTCTGGGATTAAACCATGTTCAGTCATTTCTTGCATAACACGATCTGGATTAGCAGTTGGTTTATCGATTTTGTTAACTGCCACAATAATTGGGACATCAGCCGCTTTAGCATGGTTGATTGCTTCTACTGTTTGTGGCATCACACCGTCATCAGCAGCGACTACGATAATTGAAATATCCGTAACATTCGCACCACGAGCACGCATCGTCGTGAAAGCCTCGTGTCCTGGCGTATCCAAGAACGTGATGGTTTTACCTTGTAATTGAACTTGGTAAGCCCCAATATGTTGCGTAATGCCGCCGGCTTCGCCTTCTGTTACGCGAGAATTTCTTAATTGGTCTAATAGAGTTGTTTTACCATGGTCAACGTGTCCCATAATGGTTACAACTGGTGGACGTGTTGTTAATTCTTCTTCATTAACTTCTTCTTCATTGAAATAAACTTCCAAATCAGATTTATCAATGACAACTTTTTCTTCCGGTTCAATTCCGTATTCTAAAGCAATTAATTCAATGATATCTTTAGATAATGCTTGGTTTTGGTTAGCCATAACTCCTAGCATTAATAATTTTTTGATGATTTCAGAAGCATCACGATAAATTAATTTCGCAATATCTTGAATATTCATTCCTTCGGTATACACTAACTTCTCAGGTAATTCTTTATACTTACGTTGTGTAATTCCTTTGGATTGTGTTTGTTGTTGATTGTTTTTGTTATTACGACCACGACGGCGGTTGCGACGTCCTCGAGGCTCAAATGCTTTTTTATTTTCCCCTGCATCATCTGCTTTATTTTTAACTTTTTTTACTGGTGCTTTATCTTTGTTAGCTTTTGCACCTTTGGTTGCTTTCTTAATCGCAGGGATATCTTCATCATTCTCAACTTCTTCAACTAATTTTCTAGGCTTAGCTTTTCCTTTACTAGAATTGTCCATTGTTTGTTTTGTTGCTTGATTGTTTTCTTTTTTCTCTGCCATTTTTACCTCTTCACTCATAGCTTTACCGTTATGTGGTTGTTTTGCTTTCTTATCTTGTTGTGAATGATTAGTTTTCTTAGCGGTATTAGCGGGATTTAACTTATTTAACAAAGTCTTT
Organism: Globicatella sanguinis; assembly: GCF_002847845.2. Lineage (NCBI taxonomy): Bacteria > Bacillati > Bacillota > Bacilli > Lactobacillales > Aerococcaceae > Globicatella > Globicatella sanguinis. The sequence goes on from NZ_CP126962.1 coordinate 311,425, forward strand.
TGTTGGTTTTCATCCATCATGGACATATGGCTGTTGAACTCAATCCCATTCTTTTTCGCCAATCCTAATACTTCTTTACTTGATAATTTATTTTGTTTCGCAAATTCATATACGCGAATTCCTGTCATATAATCACCTTCCTACTTCTGCAAAGTACTAGACAGTTTATTCGCCGTCAGCCTTTGCGATTACAGGTTTCTCTTCATTAATTTATTAATCATTTTACTTAGCCTCATATGATAAGAATTTTTTAATCATACCAGAATTTCCAATTGCACAAATCGTTCGGCTCTTGCCGATAGCATCCGAAATCTGTTCTCTAGTAAATTCAGTAATCAATCTTGCATTAAATGTTTCGCATAATGATTGATAACGTTCCATAGTGGCACTACTCGCATCACTAGCACAAATGACTAGTTTAACACTATTATTTTTAATGGCTTTTTCAACCATTTCATCGCCACTGACTAAAAATCCCGCACGCAGTGCTAGACCAAGTAAATTTAATTTTTTCTGTTGTGGAGTCATTTTAGAATAATTCCTTACGTGCTTTTTGATGTGCTATGTAACGATACAATTCATCATAAAATTCGTCACTAATTTTCATACTAAAAGCAGCATCAAATGTTCGTTTTTTCTTAGCTAGTTTCGCTAATTCTGGATCTAAGCCAATATAAGCTCCGCGTCCATTTTGACGTCCAGTCGGATCAATCGAAACGTCTCCTTCTTTCGTTTTGACAACACGAACTAATTCTTTTTTAGGAAACATTTCTCCTGAAACTGTACATTTTCTTAATGGAACTTTTCGTTTTGACGGCTGTTGTTTCATTATGATGATTCACCTATTTTCTAAATTAGCCTTCCATATCTTCTTCGGCTTCAAGCTCTTCAACTAATTCTTCGACGGTTTCAACGTCACCAGTGATCGTTTCAATGATTAAGTCTTCTGCATCTGCATCTGCATTTGCGGTTTCCATTGCCATTTCAACTTCACCAATTGTTTCCTCTACAGTCGTATCTAATTCGTTTGTTTCATCAGTTGTAACTGAATCAACTGCTTCAACTGTTGCTTCCTCGTCTTCTGCTAATTCAGATTTTAACGCTTCTTGTTCCGCTAAGTATTCTTTATAAGCAGTTACCGATTTAATATCAATTTTATGTTTTGTTAAACGTGCTGCTAAACGCGCATTTTGACCTTTTTTCCCAATAGCTAATGATAATTGGTGATCTGGTACAACCACTATACAAGAAGGAGTGTCGCCATCAAAGATAACTTCTTCAACCGTTGCAGGATTCATCGCATTTTTAATGAATACAGCTGGGTCTTCATCCCATTGTACAATATCCATATTTTCACCATTTAACTCATTAACGATTGTTTGCACACGTTGTCCTTTTTGACCCACGCAAGTACCAACCGGGTCAACATTAGTATCTCTTGAGCGAACCGCTACTTTTGAACGGTCGCCAGCTTCACGGGCAATGCTCATGATTTCAACGATACCAGAATAAATTTCAGGAACTTCTTTTTCAAATAGACGTTTTAAGAAACCTTCGTGAGCACGACTTACCACTACTTGTGGGCCTTTAGTTGTTTTATCAACTTTTGCCACATATACCATAATGCGCTCATCCATGGTAAATTGTTCACCGGGGATTTGCTCATTAATCGGCATTACTGCTTCGGCACGTCCTAAATTAACATAAACATAGCGATAATCTTGACGTTCAACAGTACCCGTTAATACTTCATCTAAGTATTGGCTATATTCATTAAATATAATTTCACGTTCTGCTTCACGAATACGTTGCATAATAACATGTTTAGCTGTTTGTGTTGCAATCCGACCAAAATCTTTTGGTGTTACTTCAAAACGTATTTTATCACCAATTTCATAAACTGGATTAATTTTTTGAGCTTCTTCCAGGCTAATTTCTAATGTACTATCGTAGTTAACTTCTACTACCTCTTTAACGGCAAATACTTTAATCGAGCCTTTTTCTTCATTAAATTCAACCTCAACGTTTTGCGCTTGGTCATAATTTTTTTTGTAAGCTAATTCTAACGCTGTTTCTAAGGCATCTTTAATCACTGCACGTGAGATTCCTTTTTCTTCTTCTAGCACTTGAATTGCTTTTACTAAATCTTTACTCATTATCTTCCTTTTCTCCTCAATCAACTAAAATTGAATCGCTAATCGAGCCTTAGCGACCGCTTTTTTATCAATATTAAGTATTTTTGTTGCTGTCTTAATGCGTACTTCTAATTCATAATGGTCATCTTCAACTGCAACTAAGAAACCTTCATGTTGCTTTTCACCGTGTTGTGGCACATAGTAGTCGAAATGAACATATTCACCAATTGCAGCTTGAATGGCCTCTTCTGTTTTTAGAGGCTTTTCAGCGCCTGGTGAGGATACTTCTAAAAAGTAAGCTTCTGGAAATGGATCAGGTTTAATCCCATCCAATACTTCCCCTACTTTTTCACTAATTAAAGCACAGTCTTCAATGTCGATGCGACCTTCTTTATCAGCAAAAATTCGTAAGTACCAATTTCTACCTTCTTTTACGTATTCGATATCTACCAGTTCGCAACCTAAATCCTCAATAATGGGTTGGACTAAAGGTGTGACTTTATCAATAATTGCACTCATACTTCACCTCTTATTCAAAATTTTGCCTTTTTCGTAACAAAGGAGCGAGCGTTGCCGCTCACTCCTTCAGTCACTAACTACTTACTCTATAACATTATTGTAACACAGACATCATCAGACTACAAGAAAAAGATAGTTTTGGATAGTGTCAAATTATTGTTGGTTTTCCTCTACCATACTTTTTACTAATTCTCTGAACCCAGTTTCATGGATTCCATATTTTAATCGATATCCTTGATAGCCAGCCTCTAGCGGCATGGGAGGTTCTGGAAGTCTTTAGGGAGGCATTTCCACCCGATAGCCAATCCAGTCTCGCTAGACGCCAGTACCATGCCGTTGCTCGCTATCAAGCATTCACTTCATCGCCTTTAGCTATCATTATGAAGACTGGCTTCAATCTACTAGATTTCAATAACCAGCGATTGTCCCAAAAGCCTGGCGACTGCGTGTGTTATTGGAATAGTGTAAGATGGCTACTTTACCACTCCAATCATACTGACGAACGTATTTCCGCCCCACACGGCCATCTAATTTCTCTACTCTTCTTTTTCTTTCTTTTGTTTTAATTTGATTTGTTACCCAAGTTTTTAAATCGCCACCATTTAAGTCATAAGCACGGGCTTTAGCGATGTTTTCTGCTCCTGTTGTACTCCATCCTAGCGGTCGCGAACTTAAACGAGCACTTAACCAATGGCTGACGTGACCTTCGGCACTACAACCGATATATTGAGGGTCCCTTTGTATTTGAATAGAATCCCAATTGCCTATCAGATAGCGACGGACCTTTTGAAGCGTTTGTTTCGAAGAGTCGGGTAGCGACGGATCGCTGAGTCGCACTTCGAAGTAGTCCTGTAAATAGCCTTTTTCACCTGTATAAAGCCAACGATGTAAAGTGCAGTATAAATGATCATTACTGATACCAACACATGCCTGACGAAGGTATTTAACCGTATGATAAGGGTCAAGAACAAAGCGTGTTTGAGTCGGTAGATAGTCCAACCCTTTCTTAATCCAGTGAGCCCCGTCTCCACTTAAATAAAGGGTCGGACAGGCTGCTAAATCGTATTGTTGGTCGAGGTAGTAATAAACATCTTCCCACAATTCCTCGCTATCTTCGTATAATCCTGTGAAGATGCGACTAATATTTAATTCTTTTCGGTCACTTGATTCTAAATTTTCTTTGTATCCTTCGTGAACATACGCCAAGCGCATTTCCCGATTCTTCCCATCTTGATAAGCTACATGGTCTTCATCAGCTTCAATATATAAGCAGTCTACCTGACGCCTTGCTTCCACCGGTAACGCAACAGAATCCGGACTATACTTATGCACAATATTCTTGACTGTCTGGCGACTATAAATCCCGATATGTTCGAAGCTATCAATGGTCTCTTGATAAGAATGCTTACTAGCTTTCTCGTAAATGGCTGCTTCTAGCTCGAGATCCACGCGCTGGTGAGGCGTGAGCGATAAGAAGTCATCCAATAAATAGCAGAACTCACCCGTTTGTTTATCTTTGTAATAACGCCTTGAGAGTTTAATGTCACCAATCAGTGTGGAGATTGTTTTTTCACCATCGCAACGATGAACGCTATATCTTGCTTTTCTTGCAGGACTTTCAAAGAGTGATTCCTCAATTGTTGTACAGAGATCTTCTCCTAAATCGACTGAGAGTTGACGCATCGTATCGCTAATGGTTTGGATGCATGTTGAAAAATCTACTTCACCTTGAATCGCTTGATTATATAAATCTGCCATCATTTCATTAATTTTTTGCATAATTTGTGTTATAATACTCATGGATAATCCTCTACCTTTCTGTGTGTTTTAGCTACTTACAGTATAGCAGAGGATTATCTTTTTTGCTTTTAGCTGACCAACAGTTATTTTACACTAAGTAGTTTTGCACGGTGGCGAAGGGGTGATGAATGATAAAATGATGATTCTATTAGGGACAGCTTCACTGAAAAATTGACGCTGTTAATCGTGATAAACCTAAGCGTTAATAACACAATTGTAAGGTGTTGAATCTAAACGATACTATTACATCGGTAAAAGGATGAAGCTAAACGTTAGCATCAAAACAATAAATGGATGAAGCTAAGCGTTAGTATCACGACGATAAAAGGATGAACCTAAACGTTAGTATCACGACGGTAAAAGGATAAACCTAAACGTTAGTATCACGACGGTATTAATGCTCTATGTTTAAAATTATTGTTACGACGTTAGAATCGAATCTGATTAATTTATTGTTACGACGTTAGAATCGAATCTGATAAATTTAATGTTATGAACCATCATCATAAATTTGTTACGAAAAAACTAATGTCTTGGCTGATGAATTTAACTATACGCATCATCATAAAAATGTAAGAAATAAAAATCCCACTAGTTTTGAGTGACTAGCGGGAAAATACCATTCAAGTTATTACGCTTCAGGTGCAACCTCTGCATCATGAACGATTTCTTCTTCAACTTCTTCCTCAACAGTAGTGGTCGGTTGAGTTGGCGTTGCTTCTTTAACCGTTGCGATAGCGGATAAATTAAATGTTAAATAAACACCTTCACAATCAATCACGACCGTTTGAGTAGCGCGATTAATTTCTTCTAAAATACCGTGTAAGCCACCAATTGTTACCACATGGTGTCCCGGTTGCATGTTTTCTAACATTGTTTTACGTTCTTGTGCTTGCTTCTTTTGTGGGCGAATCATTAAAAACCACATTACCCCCATCATCAAAGCAAAAGGTAAAAACGTTGCTATAAGTTCCATTCAAGTCATCCTCTCATAATTTAAATCACCTAATAATTATAACAAAATAATCATTAGAATGCACGAGCGTTTTCTTTATTATAACCATATCGCTCAAAGAAGTCTTCTTTAAACTCTAATAAAGAATCGTTCATAATATTTTCACGAACTTGTTTCATTAAATTCAATAAGAAATGAACATTATGGATAGAAGCTAGTCTTAAACCAAACATTTCATCGGCTTTGAATAGATGGCGTAAGTAAGCACGAGAGTAATTACGACAAGTATAACAATTACAATGCTCATCCAATGGACGAAAATCTCTGGCATATTTAGCATTTTTCACTACTAAACGTCCAGTACTTGTCATCGTTGTTCCATTACGAGCAATACGAGTGGCTAATACACAGTCAAACATATCAACACCGCGGATAGCACCATCAATTAACGCATCTGGTGATCCAACCCCCATTAAATAACGTGGTTTGTCTTTAGGTATAACGGGTGTTAAATATTCTAACACTTCATTCATTTCTTCTTTAGACTCACCCACGGATAAGCCACCAATTGAATATCCAGGGAAATCTAAGCTAATCATATCACGGGCATGTTGCAATCTTAAATCTTTATAACCTGCTCCTTGTAAAATACCAAATAACGCTTGGTCATGTGGTCGTTGATGAGCTTTTAAGCCACGCTCTGCCCAGCGAGTCGTGCGGTTAATTGATTTTTCCACATAATCATGTGTTTCATAAAATGGTGGACATTCATCAAAACTCATGATCATATCAGCACCTAAATTATTTTCAATATGAATCGCTTTTTCAGGCGTTAAAAACAATTTTGAGCCATTTAAATGATTTCTAAAATGAACGCCTTCTTCTTCAATACGACGGATATCACTCAATGAAAATACTTGGAATCCACCGGAGTCAGTTAAAATTCCTTGATCCCAGTTCATAAATTTATGTAAGCCGCCTGCTTCCGCTACTAAGTCATCGCCCGGTCGTAACCATAGATGATAGGTATTACTCAATACGACTTGGGCTCCCATCTCTTTTAATTCTTCAGGTGATAATCCTTTGACGGTTGCTAAAGTCCCAACGGGCATATACATTGGAGTATCAAAGGTACCATGTGGCGTATGTAATTTACCTAGTCTCGCGCCGGTATGTTTTTCTTCTTTAATTAATTCATAACGAATTACTGGTTCACTCAATTAGTTCGCCTCTTTCTTTTTGATTTGCTTTTCTATTGTATCAATGAATAGTCGTTTCGACAATTAATTTTTTAGTTTATTTGGATTCGGCAACCTGTGCACTCTCCATATTTGGTTTGATTTACATTTTTTCCACAATACTCAAACATTTATTCATAAGTGGTAATTAGGGGCGTGCTTTCTACAAAATCATCTTCAATGTTACGGAATAATCAAAACATTTATTATGAGATGCAAAAATAGACTAAGTCAATTCCACTTCCCATATGATAGGAAATAATTTACCTGTCACATAAAACCGATCCCCTTCAAGATGAGCAATGCCATTTAATACACGATCAGGATTAGCATTAGTAAAATGAAGTTCCTCCACTAAATCCGTTAAGTCCCATACTTGTTCTACTTGACCATCTTCTAGATTTATTTTCACTATTTCATTGGTCTGCCACACATTCGCATAAATAGCCTCATTAGCATACTCCAACTCATTAATGCGTTCAATCATCTGATTGTTTTCAGTGACGGTTAAGGTGTCGAGTGCCACTAAGGTTTCAGGGTCTCGTTTGGTCAATTGGGCACTACCATCAGAAGTCCAAATCACATCAGCTTTGTCATCATAAGCCATTCCCCATCCATCCCCATCAAAAGTAATTTCCTCTAATAAAGTTAGATCATCTAATGAGCGTTTAAAAGCTTTTTCTTCTCGCCACGTAAATTGCCATAAATAGTCCGTAGTAGCGGTTAACCCTTCCCCAAAATAATCATCATCTAATTGATCTTGTACTTGAAAATCGCCAGTTTCTAAGTCAATCCAACCAATTTCCGATCCGCCATATAATCCTGTTCCTAATACTAAGCGATTCTCTATCACTTCCAAACCTTGGGTAAAGACGGGTTCATTGATGGGATATTGGTCAATTACTAATACTGAATCAGCTGCTTGCACTTTAACCGGCATACCAAGTATCCATAATAAAAATAAGCTTTTATATCGGTCTTTCACATTCATCACTCCTCGTGAGTTCATATTTAATTGTAGCTTATTTCTGAAAAAATTGGTAGAATTAAAGTTAGTGTAATATAGAAAGAAAGTAGGTTATCAAATGACCTTTTATCAATTTGCTGTTCATATGATTAAATTTATTTTCCACTTATTTAATGGAAAACCGCAAGTAAGTGGCTTAGAAAATCTTCCTGAGGATCAACCGCTTATTATCGCTAGTACGCATCGTTCAATGACAGACCCCTTCTTATTAGCAGATGTGGTCTATCCTAAAGAGGTTGCCTTTATGGCCAAAGATTCTTTATTTAAGCAAAAATGGTTAGCGAATTTATTAGCTAAGGGTAATGTTTTTCCAGTTAATCGTGAGAAACCATCCACTACAACCATTAAACATGCTGTCAATGTCTTAACAAAAGAAAATTTAAATTTAGGAATTTTCCCATCAGGTTCCCGTCATACCACCGAAATTAAAAGTGGAACGGCCTTTATCCAAAAACTAAGTAAAGCCACCATTGTACCGGTAGCCATCCAACCACCTATTGGTTTTTGGCAATTTATTACCCGTAAACGAGCTAAAATTGCCTTTGGACAACCGATTCCCTTTGATTCAACCCAAAAATATGACAAGGAAATGTTAGCCAAAGTCGATGCTCAAATCGCTGAACAATTCGCCTTATTAGATAAGCAACTAGACCCTGAGTATGTCTATGTACCTAAACCTAAAAAGTAACATATAGGATATACTTTAGGTTCTATACTGACTGTGTACGGTTATTAAGGCACAAAATCATATAGCTTATATAAAAAAAAAGCCATCTCACTTTTTTCGCACTAACTTCGAAAAGAATGAGGTGGCTTTAATATTAATTTAAAGTTAAACGATTATTAAATTCTTTATCTTTCTCTCGGTCATTTAAACGTGCTGCACGACGTCTTTCATACCCTTCGCACACCAATTTTTCTTCATCAGTTTGTGGAATAACCGCTACGATACCTTCAGGATGTTCAGGCTTTTGGGTTGCTACAAAGGTTAAAAAAGCTGTTGCGGCTAAATAAGTTTTGCCTTTTTGTGGGTGTTCTCCCGTTACTTTACAAAACACTTCAACAGAGCGATTAGAAACTCCTGAAACAAAAGTATCAATCGTTACCGCATCCCCTTCCGGTAATGGTGCAATAAAATTTAATTGGTCCATTGACGCTGTTACCCCCACTAAACGGGTATGCTTAGCAAAAGCTAGGTAGGCGACACTATCAATCATTTCCATTAAACGTCCACCATATAATGTACCATGACCATTGGTATCACTTGGTAAGATATAATGAGTCGTCACTGTTCTTGAATCTTGACAATATTTTTCGTTTTTATCCATGTCCTACTCCTTTAAAATGGCATCCCTAAAGCAATTTTAGCATAACGCGACATGCGTTCAGGTCCCCAGGCCGGATACCACACAAATTCAATCATTACATCGCTAATACCATCGACTTTTAAGACAGCATTGCGTACATCCGTTACAATCACATCAGCTAAAGGACAGCCCATCGTCGTTAATGTCATATCAATCGCGCAAACGCCTTCATTGTTGACTTCAACATTGTATATTAATCCCAAATTTACCAAATCAATCCCTAATTCTGGGTCAATGACCGTTTCAAGAGCGGTCATCACTGCTGCTTGTGTTTCTTCTGTCATCTCAACACCTCATTCTATTATACAAGATATATATTACTAGAATTATGGATTTTTGCAAGTTATTAAAATTCTGTTATAATAGAAAAGAAATTATTCAAAGGAGAGAAAGCATGAAACAACATTTAATTGCGATAGACCTGGATGGGACTACCTTAAATAACCAATCAAAATTAACATCTAAAACCATTCAAGCACTCCGTGCTGTTAGTGACCTTGGCCACCTCGTTTGTATTGTAACGGGGCGCCCTTACCGTAATAGTAGTGATATTTATCGGGAAATTGGCATCGAAGCACCGATGGTAAACTTCAATGGGGCGCTTTGTCATTTCCCAGGCCGTGATCATTATATTCCGAGCTATCATTTAACTTTAGATAAAGAAATTGCTTTTGATTTATTTGCGAATCAAGATCGACTTAATATTGATTTATTGTGTGCTGAAGGTAAAGATCGCCTCTTTACTAGTTCAATGAATTTACCTGATAGTCCTTTCTATCCTTTTGATTTAGCCTTAGTTGACCGTTTAAACCGTGAATCTTTAACTTATAATCCAACGGCCATTACCGTCTTCTCACCTGAAGAAAAAATGGCTGATATTCGTGCCAAAATTGAAGAACATTATGGCGACCAAGTATCCGTTCGAACTTGGGGTGGTAGCTTACCATGTTTAGAAATTGTTCGCAAATCGATTAATAAAGCCGTCGGAGTCAAAGCTATCGCTGATTTTTACCGTATACCCGTTGATAATATTTTAGCTTTTGGGGACGAAAATAATGACTTAGAAATGCTTGAGTATGCTGGTTTAGGCGTAGCCATGAAAAATGCGACCGAAGAAATTAAAGCCGCAGCTAATGACATTACTCGCCTAACCAATGATGAAGATGGTTTAGCTGATTACCTTATCCGCTATTTTGATTTAGCTATTTAAAGTGTAGATGCGCAATAGCGTCATATAGCCCTATAAATTAGCGATTTAAACTGTAGATGCGGAATAGCGTTGTACAGCCCTATTAATTTAGCGTTTATTATAATAATTAAACTCAAAGACATAAATAATCATAGGCTGATTAAGCACTCATCAAATATAAAAGAATAAGGGAGTGGGCAAGAAGTAGAAAATTAGATTATTTTCGCTTCGTCTACCCATCCTCGCACAATGGAGTGGCATCAAACGAGTCTCTAAAAAACAGTTTGATGCCACTCCATCTTTATGTTTATAAATAAAGAATACTATATTGATTGAATTTATGCCCAGTCTCTTAGTTTGATAAAGTTTCGATGTTATCCAATGACATCATAGGATACTGATACAGACTTTAAGGGCCAAAGCTAACAAAGTGACAATCATGGCATTTGATATTGGTTGTCACCTTTTTGAACTCATAAAAATACTTAAAGTCAGTCATAACTGCGCCTGTTGCACCGTCAATATCGATATAACGAACCCCACGGAAATCCCCTGTTTTTTCATCTCGTCCACAAAACATACCATAGACTAAACGAATTCCTTCCCACATCATTTCAGCATTATTTAAATGGTTATGTCCACAATAAACCGAGTCAATTTGTTCTGAAAAAAAGAACTCTGAAAATAGTCCAGTATTAATACGACTAAACGAGATACATTGATTCGGTTCTCTTAATTCTCCCGCTAAAATATTAACTCGCGCTTGATCATATTCTGGTAACGGTGAATGCATAAATACTAAATTGTACTTCATATCAGCATAACGCTGGGATACCTTTCTAAACCATTCTACTTGCTTAGGCAATATCCAGTCGTTGGTACGCTCTAATCCAGGTGCTGTTCTACCAGAATCCATCACATAAAGAACATTGGATAACCCCTTATCCCCTTTAATCATCACGGCATATTGTGACAAGCCTTCAATCCATTCTTCATGTTCCCTTTTAACTTTATTTACAACAATCTCATTGAATATTTTTTCAATATCCACTCGGTCAAGATATCGTTCAGAATCATGATGGCCGTATGTGATGGCTTTAGGTGCATGAAATTGGTTCAGAAAAGCAAAGAAGTTTCTAAAAATTAATTCTTCTTGTTCATTTTGATAAGTATTCACATAATCACCGGTTAACATAATTAAATCTGGTTTTAACATTTCTAACGCTTGCTTGATATCTGTTAAAATTATTTGATCATTTTCGTCGAATGGATAATGATTTAAATGAATATCCGTAATTTGCACAATCCGAAATTGATTCGCTGGATTCATCATCAAATACATTACCTCACCCTTTTCCTTTATTTTATAATTAAAATATTAGCAAATTATTGTAAACATTTTCTTAATTAACTGTATATTAATTGTATGGAAATTGTAAACTGTTAATTCTGAGATCTCAAAACCACCTATACACAGCATCGAGTCCGGCTAGAGGCAATTCAAGGAAATGAGGTGGGTATTGCCATCAAATAGCTCCACCCGTGCCAATGTGAGCTCCACCCTTTGCCAATTTTTTCAGTCAATTTTTTATACTTAGTATGTTCGACTGAATATTTAACCTATATCTGAATATTGCCATCCCAAAGCTCCACTCGTGCCAATGTGAGCTCCGCCCTTTGCCAATTTTTGCTCCACTTGTGCCAAAAATGACTCCACCCATTGCCAATATGAGCCCCACTTAAATGAATAAACCCCTTATAATAGGCTTACATGCTGAATTCCAGCATGAATATATTATAAGGGGGTATTTTTTGTGATTAATTATCGCAGAATACTGGAATTGACGTTTTCAGGAACGAGTCAGCGAACAATTGAAAGTCTCGTCGGTAGTTCCAGACACACAATTAGGGAGGTGGTTGAAAGAGCTGAAGCTCGAGACTTAAGTTCTCTTGAAGATGAGATGACCAATCAATGGTTGGAGACCTTTCTTTTTCCAGAAAAGACGCCGGTAGCCAAAGGCTATTATCAAGAAGACTGGGAATATGTTCATAAGGAATTGGGGAAGAAGCACATGTCACTGACTTTATTACATAAGGAGTATAAGGATCGCGCTAAAGAGGATGGCTTGATGGGCTATTCCTATCGATCTTATTGTCGCTTCTACGGAGACTATGCTCGCAAGTATAAAGTCACGATGCCATTGAAACGGAAGCCTGGCGAAACATTAGAAGTAGATTGGGCGGGCGCAACTTTATCTTTAAAAGATTTAGCTGGTGGCCCTGATATTGATGTTTATCTCTTTGTGGCTTGTCTGCCATTCAGTCAGCATTTCTATGTGGAAGGCTTTCTAGATATGACTTCTCCTAGTTGGTTGACTGCTCACATTCATGCTTTTGAGTACTTCAATGGTGTCCCAGAACTCTTGTCTCCAGATAATTTGAAAACGGGGATTCAAACGCCCAACTATGCGGAGCCTAAGCTGAATGCTGCTTATCAAGATTTAGCTGATTATTACGGAACCGTTGTTGTCCCAGCACGTGTAGAAAAACCGAAAGACAAACCATCTGTTGAATCAAGTGTCGGGCTAGCGAGTCGTCAAATCATTGCCGCCTTGAGGAATGTCCAGTGTTTCTATCTTCATGAATTAAATGAGCTGATTTTTCAGAAGTTAGAAGAAATTACCACTGCCCCTTTCCAAAAGAAGCTTGGCTCAAGACAGAGCGTCTTCGAAGAAGAAGAATGGGAATATCTCACCCCGGTTAGACAACCCCGATTTCAACTAACGGACTGGAGAGTAGCTAAAGTCCAAACTAATTATCATATCCAAGTAGACAAGAACTACTACTCCGTCCCTTATGAATACGTCCAAAGTCAGGTCGAGGTACGCCTCACTCAGGACTTACTAGAAGTTTACTTCAATCAGGGGCGAATTGCATCTCATAAACGAATTCATGGTGACATAGGAATTTATAGCACGAACAAGGATCATATGCCTGACCATCATCGGCTCTATCTGGATCACACTCCCGATTCTAGCCGGAATTGGGCACAAACAATCGGTCCAGCAACCCAAGCACTGATTGATAAGATATTAGCTCAACAGGTGGAGAAGCGAGCGCTAAGAATGATCGCAGGCATTCAACGATTAAAGGAGCAACATTCGCTAGCTATAATAGAACAGACGAGTGAAATCCTACTGGACCGAAAGTTCTAAAATTAAATTAGCCACTTAAATTGTGTATCCTCCCCGTTTTTATGATTGAAAATAAAGCTGCTAGTTGCGGTTGGGAGGGGGTTCTATTTTATGGCTTTCAATACAACAGTAGCACTTTACTTAATGGGAGAATCGGGTAAGCTAAATGACTCGACCGAAAATTTAAGCGAAGTGCGGAAGGTCGGGGAGTGACCCCGCACTCGATTCGACGATTCAGTCAAGTGCTACGGTATAGAAAAAGTATAGAAAAAAACATCTCAAAACGTTATTATTGTAGTGACAAAACCAGAATAAAGGACGTTTTAAGATGTATCTGTTTATTCCGCGCTCTCAAGCCCACCTATACGCAGCATCAAGTCCGGCTGTAGCCAATTCAAGGCAATGAGTCCACGCTTCAAGGCAAGAGAGTAGCCATACTCATGGAGCATGGCTATGAATGAAGTTTTATTCTTGGTTGGCAAAATGTTCACGCATATTCAATTGTCCAGCATCTAACCACACCGAGTTATGAACAATTCGGTCCATAATCGCATCAGCATGAACCCCACCACCTAGTCGTTGATGCCAGTCGCTCTTCCTAAATTGAGTGCAGAAGATAGTTGAACCTGATTGATAACGTTTCTCAGTGATTTCAAAGATAAACTTTAAATCCTCGTCTGATAAGTCTTCTAACAACCATTCATCCAAGATAAGCAGGCCATAGTTCGAATATTTAGTAATCAGTTTTTTCATACCACTGGGTTTAAGCGTGGCTTCATCGCGTTCGACCAGAAGGTCAGGAAGTCGGATATAACGGGTTCGAACTTCTAACTTACAAGCCTCTTTACCTAGAGCGCAGGCTAAATATGTTTTCCCAGAGCCTGTGAATCCTTGAAAAACGACATTTCTATACCGATGAAGATAATTTCCTCTAGCCAGTTCTTGAATCACTTGTTGTTTAAGTTCTCGCTTCTCGTAGTAGATGGAGGTGACATCAGCTTCAGGCAAGCGGAAATTAGCCCGTTTGATCAATCCATGGACTTTCTTGTTATATTTCTCTTGATAGAGATAATCAATCGCTAATTGGAGTCGTTCATCAAAGGTCAGGGTGAGTGAATCATTCTCCAGTTCCTGCATTTCTAGCGCACTCACTAGCGGTTCTAAATCAAGCTGTCTCAACTTACGGATACTTTCACTGTTAATCATGATCTTCACCTCCGTAATAGGCTGCTCCTCTAACAAAGCCCATTGGCGGCTCGGGTTTGTGGTTCTCTTCGGATTGAGCTTGAACTGGATTGGTTAAGATGGCGTAGAGATGACGATATCTAGGGGAATGAATTCGCTCTAAGGCGATGTGACAAGCCGTTTCAAGGTCTTCATTCGAAAAAGATTGACTTAATTTGAGAATGGATTGACTGGGTTGGTAGCCTCGTTCTTTTAATGGTACTGTTTCAAAGACTCTTTGAATCACCTTGTGTGTGAAGGGTCCGATTGCTCTGGCTTGATTCAACAGCAAGGTATCATTCACTTGAGGACGATTGAATTGTTCGGGCAAATGCTCAGGGCTTGTCGAGAATTGATATTCTAAATAGCTTGGGAAGCGCTTATGAGTCGCGATACGTTCTTGATTGTAATAAACCTCAAGGAGACGATCTGTCACGCGTAAATCCACCTGTTTGCGAACATATTGGTAAGGGCAGGAATAGTTATTCTTTTGGAAAGTAATGTGACAGTCTAGTTTTACTTTGCGACCATAGACCCATTCTGCCACTTCATACGGTACCAACGGCAAGGGGCGCAAGGTTGGGTGTTCAACGGTTTCAAAAATTTGTTTGCGACTTCCTTCTCGTTTTTGGAACGGTGTTGCATTAAAGAGTGTGATACGTGTCATGATAGCGTCATTGAGTTCGTCAAGACGAGTAAAGATTTCATTTCTCAAAGGAGCAATAACTGCCATCGCAGTTTGATTGACGCCTCCTTCAACGGCAGCCTTTTGTTTAGGTTTCTTTACGCCCGTCGGCATAATCGCCATGACATAATGATCAGCTAAACCTTCATACTGGGCATTCAAAATAATATCGCCTTCTTTAGGATGTGAGATAACCCCCGTCTTTAGATTATCACTAATCAGGCGAATGGTTGTACCGCCCAGAAAATTAAAGAGGTTAACATGGCAACGAATCCAAGTATCACTGGTCATATCGAGGGTTCCTTCAACGTAAGTATATTGACTATAAGGTAGAACAGCCACAAAGAGATGCACTTCAATAAAGGCCCCGCTTTCAGGGTCTAAGAGTTGCATTGTCGCTCCAGCCCAATCCACTTGAGTAGAAACTCCAGGTTTATGTTTTAAGTGATTAGTGAGCTTATATTGGTCAATATGCTTATTGTAGTCTTCACAAAACTTACTGTATCCAACTGCAATGCTTTTCTGCTTCTTACATTCATCGACATACTCAGTCCACAACAACTTCAGTGTGACACCTACACGCTTAAGTTCCTCTTGCACATAATCGTAATCAGGCAAGGTATAGAGCGCCTCTGATTGGTGCTTGGAGGGAAAGAATTTTTGATAAACTTCTTGTTCAGATATGTTTTGGATATCTGCGTAAGTTAAATCTAACTCATCCGCACGTCGAAAGACTTCGCTGACAGAATCACGCCCGACTCTTTTTGTCTTAGCAATCATGTTTCTCGAGAGCCCTTGCTCTCTGAGTTCCATAATCAACTTGACCGGTATTTTTCTAGCCATTAAAAACAGCCTCCTTTTAGAATATTTTGAAGACGATGTCTTCAAAATAACTATACCTAAAAGAAAGGCCAAGGTGGACTCCAAACGTGGATTGATTGCCTTGATGTGCGGATTCGGGGTTAAAACAGGGGGTGCCTAGGGGATGCCTTGAATTGGCTACAGCCTGCCTTGAAAGCGTGGAATAATCAGTATCATCATTATAATTCATTTTCAGCAGAAAGCAAGACCCGAAATAAACATTTAACCTTGGACGATCGTCATAATATTGAGCGTTGGCACCATAGTGGTAAGTCTAATCGTGAAATTGCGCGTCTTCTAGATAAAGCCCCTCAAACGATTCATAATGAAATCAAAAGAGGGCTTGTGCTTCAACAAGTGAGAAAAGGTCGCTTCAAAAAGATTTATTCTGCTGAGTATGCTCATTCTCAGTATTTAAAACAGCGTGACAAGTGTGGCCGCAAAGTGTCACTTGATAAGGAAACCAAAGAAACACTCGTTCATTTTCTGACCGAAATGAAATATTCACCAGAAATGATCGTTCATTCTAATCTTGTCAATGTCCCCGTTTCAACGATTTACTATTGGATTCATAACGGACATTTAGGCTTAACATCGAATGACCTGCTTTATCCGCGTAAATCAAAGAAAAAACGTAAGAATAATAACTCGCAATTTAGAGTGAAAGGTCAATCTATCGAAATGCGTCCGGAAGTCATTAATCAACGGGGTGAGTACGGACATTATGAAATTGACACCGTGATTCTAACGCGTAAGACCAATAAATGTTTACTCGTATTAACCGATCGTCGGACACGCCATCAAATTATTCGACTGATACCGAATAAACTGGCAGCATCCGTAAATAATGCTTTGTTAGATATACTCAATGAGTATGCGATTAAATCAATTACTGCGGATAATGGCGTTGAATTTTTTAGACTGCATGAAGTCTTTCCTTATGAGCATATTTATTATGCCCATCCTTATTGTTCATATGAACGGGGAACAAACAAAAACCACAATCGACTAATAAGGCGGTTTTTACCTAAAGGAACAACAGATGTAACAGAATTAGAAGTAAAGAAAATCGAAAACTGGATTAATCATTATCCGAAAAGAATGTTCAACTACAAATCACCATTTGAGATGATGAACGCTGGCTAATTTAAACTTGAAATTTGCCAATCCTACTGGACATCGCTAAGCAACCGACTTTATCGACATTTAAACAAATCATAAAGGAAGAAACGAATCGCCCCACCCATCAAGAGGCAGTTCAACAAAAACAAGATGAACAACACGGTTTTGTCCGAGGGGCAGATTACTTTGGGAGGAAAAAATAATGGTTAAACAAGAAACACTAAATAAAATGAAAGCCATGCGACTTAGCGGGATGGCTGAAGCCTATGAGCAGCAAATGAATAACCAAGACTACCAAGCCATGAGCTTTGAAGAAAGGTTAACTTTATTGATTGACCACGAATATGCCAAGAGGCAGAACAATAAGTTGAATCGGCTAATCAATCAAGCTACTTTTTCCAATCCAGAAGCTTATATTGAAAATATTCATTATCATGCCGACCGTCATTTAGATAGGGATTTAATTCAACGATTAGCGACAGGAACCTATCTAGAAAATAAACAAAATATCATCCTTATGGGAGCATCTGGCAATGGGAAGACTTGGATAGCTAATGCGTTCGGTATCCAGGCTTGTAGGCAATTCAAACGGGTCAAATATATTAGGCTACCAGAGTTGATTGATGAGCTAAAGATCGCCAAACGTGATGGAAGTGGACCCTATCGTAAAATCATAAAGAGTTACAGTAAGTATGAACTCTTAATTCTTGACGAATGGCTACTGACTCCGATTAGTCAAGAGGACTCCCTGTATTTACTAGAAGTGATAGAAGGACGATTAAATAAAACTTCTACTATCTTCTGTTCACAATTCGCTCCAGAGGGCTGGCACCAAAAAATTGAAAGTGTCCAGTTAGCAGATGCCATACTAGACCGCATCGTTCACAATGCCTACCATATCCTCATAGATGGGCAAATTTCCATGCGCGAGCGTATGGGAATACGATAAGGTGTTCCAAGCTTAAAGCCCTTTTATGGGGCTTTAAGTGCTATTAAATGAGGTGGAGCTATATTTGGCACAAGTGGAGCAAAAATTGGCAAAGGGCGGAGCTCACATTGGCACGAGTGGAGCTTTGGGATGGCAATATTCAATATCAGTTACAATACTTTTTACTCCATCTATCCTTCTTTAACCCCATTGAAACTGATGCTTTAACGGTTCTTATTGTTCTATAATTGATTGTGTTTCTCCTTCAACTAAATGAACCAGTAGTAAAAAAAGAGATACCTTATATATGGCATCTCACGTCTTTAAATAATGTAATTAAATTGACTCTAATAGTTTATCCTTTATCGGGTCAAATAATAAACTAAGACCTGCTTTTGGAAACATCAAATTAAATATTTTCCAATTTCCTTGAATAGCAGACTGTAATTTACTGTTGTCTAAATCACTGATGATGGATAAATGATGAGCCACATCATTTCTTTGCAAAACAATATCTTGTATATTTTTTAAATTATAAATTAATCTACTATCTGCTTCAACCGCTACTAATAAACATCGATAAAATTCCAAAATATTATTATTTTGTTGTATTTGTTTGTCAAAATTTCTTGTAATAATTTTATCATAATTACGATTGAACGATTTTGAATCTTTAGGATCTAATAAACCAAAGAAATTACGATTAAAATACTCTCTTAATAAATATTCTGTAATGGATGTTGTCCGTATTAGACTTGAAGCGACATTTCCTGTTTTATACTCGATTGAAGCTAAAGAATTTGCAAACCAAGCCCTTCTATAAACAATATCTTCATTTGTATTTGGAAAATAATGATTGATAATTTTATTAGAATCATGACGATGAATTGAATCTACTATTAGCTCAAGTTCCTTTTTAATGTCTTTTTGATTATCAAGAAATTGCTGATTCTTCACTAATTGTAAAGCACCATAAAAGTCGTATTGCTTAATCATGTCACGTAAGTTTCTCACTGCTAGCATTTTATATAGCTCATCACCCGCATCTATACGCGTGCGATCTAAAAAGTCGTCTGCATTATCAAGGTTTGTCGCTATTGATTGATCAATATCCAAATAATTATCATGTTCAGACCCTGCATTGGAACCAAGTTTAGGAGTTAAAACCATCATATTTGTACAATTTAATTGATGTATAATATTAACAGTTCTTAAAGCATTTTTTAACTGAGGTGTGCCAGAAGTCAGATTTAATAATATTTCAATATTTTCGTTATGATTTTCTTTTCGTATATTTTTAACAAGTAAGGATAGATGCTTATCAATAATTTTAAAGACTGGATCATATAATGCAATCTCATTGTCTGAAATCACTTCTTCAAAGTATTCAATTTTCGGATTATAATCATTGATACTAGCTATTGCTTTAATAATCGCTTCTTTTTTTGGTAGCATCTTTTCAGAAAATATTAAATATATTATTTCTGGTCTTTTTACCCTGGCAATATGCAACATTGAACCATCATGGTTATTTCTAATCGGATCGGAATCTCCTATCGGTGATATCAATATTTTCATTTGTTTATCTCCTTAATCTTAAATGCACATAAGCCCATTTCAAATAACTGCTCATCATTATTTATTAATCTATTTTCTTTAATAGATTTTGTTAATTTAAGTACACCTTTTTCTACCATTCTTGTACGACCACCTCGTTTATGTCTGCTTGGATTAGCTTTATTAATATACGTTTTGGTCCAAAATCCTGTTCCTCCACCGATATAAATTGTTGATAAGTCAGGATTTTTTCCAATATAAGTTTTGGGAAATTCACTTAAAAAATGTTGAAAATAATGTTCATAATGCTTTTTAGCTAACTCAGGTAATTGTCTTATTAATTGAGCCGCATAGTCGCTTGTACAAGTTATATTAAACGTAATAATACTTAATGGTGCGATAGATTCTCTATATAAATTAATTGAATTTTCTTTACTTTTAAATTTATTATAATCAATTTTTTGGGCAATAACTAATTTATCTTTTTCAATTGGTAAGCTATCACTAACGCGAATTTGATTAAATAAATCATGACCATCACTAATATTTTCCGCATACCTAGTGTTAATGATACTATTATCATCTGTTTTAAAGACTCCATTCACTAAAATGGTTCTAATAGCACCTTTTAAAGAACTCCCCGGAATATAAGGTTTTCCATAAGCATCAGAAACCATTTTTTCAATATTTTTTACTTTACTTTTATCACTATTTTTGGTTGACAATATATATTCTTTTCGTTTTTCAACTACATATTTTTTATAATTAATTCTTTCATCTTTCAAAAAATTTAACAAACTATTTCTATTGGTATTTAACATATAATTTGTAAACTTTTGCACTTTTTTAGAACCCATTGATTCTATATCTAAGTATAGTTTCCCCATATCAAGATAATGATAAACACCATTTTCATAAACCATTTCATTTTTAGAAATGCTTTCTCCACACCCTATATGAACCGGTGCTAGCGTATATAATGTAAATTCGAAAAAAGAATATTCATGATTCAAAAAATCACCCCAATTTCAAAAATAATGGCTTAGAATAATTCCATACTGGATGAGGAAAATCATCTGGAGAGACATCGAAAATATCTCCTTGGAACGTTCGATTAAATGTAGATCCTATCTTAAATTTATAAAGATCTTGTTTTCGTAAATTTTGTAAATTTGAAGAACTATCAGCAAATCCTGATGATTTAATTAATAAATAATTCGCATCTTTTAAAGTATTAGCTAATTGCTCCTGTATTGGAATTGCAGTAGTCAATAACATTACTGGAAAATCGCTGTCTTGTGTTATTTTATTTTTTAAATACTTGGGTACTTCTTTGAAAGTTAGTTCAAACTTTCCTAATCCGGTTGATTTTTTCCCACCAATACCAGTATATTGTAAGCTTTCAAGTAATGTTTCAATGAGAGGATGCTTAATCGAAATAAAAACAACTTTTACATTTTCATAGTAACTTACTATCCCTACTCGATAAGGATCTTCTCCTTTTCTAGTCACAATACTATTTTTCCACAAATTCTGCTGTAAGTGGTAAAGTTCTTCAATCAAATCTACATCAATATTACCTTGTATAAAATCATAAAAAGTATTACTTGGAATCATTTCAATTTTTTTTAATTGTTTGATTTGAACTCGATTTAGCTCAGCTTTTTGGTTTTCTTTTTTGGGATAGCCAATTGGTTTAGGTAAAAAAAGTTCTTCATTATGTATTAATGCATCCGATAATACAAAATCATCAGATATTGCTAAACTATATAATTCATCAGATAAGTTTAAATTAATTGCTTCGATAAACATTGCAGAGAAAATTCTACTTGCCGTGAATAAACCCATAGAACTCTCTAATAATCCGTCACCAAAATGAACTGTATCAAATTTTAATTCATAAATCTGCAAATCCATATTTTCACCACTTATTATTCGAAATAATATGATTTATTTCTGATAGTTTGTCTTCAGCTAATTCACCAAAAACCGATGTAACTTTAAGATTTTCAAATTTTACTTGTCCGTACCCACGACTTCCATGTCCACCTAAATAATCATATTCTAAAAGCTTCATTCCATTAGCAATCATCTCAAAATCCTCAAACATTTCTTCCTCATCTTCTACATTATAAATTGCTTCAAATTGAAATTTACTGGTTGGTATTACCCGTTCAATCTGACGTGGTGTGGCTATCGCTGTGATTCGATTGATTGTATTTTCGAATTTGATTTCTGTTAGACTACTAATCCCTTCAGCTTTAAGTTCTTCATGATTAATAAATTGTAAATCTCTAAATAATAATCTAGCATTATGGGGTTTTTGTCCTTTTTCTACTTGAGATGATCCAAATAGACGTAAGATTTTAATATTATCTTTAGTTGGATTTTTGGCAATCTGTTCATTATATGATTTAGCTAATAATGAACGCATTTTACCTTTTAAGGATGATGCTGGTATTAATGGTAATCGGTTAATAGGATGCTTAATCACTGGAGAATCAGTTGCTCCTATAGCAGCAAAACCTTCACTGGTACCAATGTGCAAACCTGTTACTATTACTAACTCACCTGTAATTCTCAGTTTCTTAAAATTGCTCATTAATCATTTCCTCCATAATATTTAAAATAGGCTACTAAAGCTTCCATATAGCGACAAAATAAGATTATACTTTCGATGCTATTAACTTCTTTTAAAATGTCTAATAATTCTGCTTTATTTACAAAATCTTTGACGCTGTATTGTCTTGATGCTTGATAAATGACTTGAACCTGAAGATACTTTATATCTCCAATAACATCTTCAAAGGATGAGTACTTTACTTTATCAAACAAATGACTAGTTGAAGATAAAATATTTCTTATTTGCGAAGTGGTTAAAATAAATTTATCATTTTTTTTGTTTAATGATTGGACAATCTTTTCGGCTTTATCTACATAGTTAGTTTCAGTTAGTATAGTCATATTTCTCCTCCACGATTATGGTAAACGTATAAAATTAAGGCACACTGTAATTCTTTCACTTCAACCTCATTTTTAAAATATTGGTTTAATTTTTGGGTTAGTTCATGATAAACTTCTTTATTTTCATTTCCTTCTGGCTCCATTCTAACTAAATAATATACCCAACGAGCCCATGAAATTGTTTTTCTTTCTCCACGTTTACTATCTCTTACCTCGTCAAAGCTATTATTAATTAATTCAAGTAAATGATAAATAAAAGAATTTTTTAAATTGATTTCTATATTAATCTTCTCTAAATAATTTTCAATTAATCTATATTTTTCATTAATGACCCCATCAATGAAACGATTCCATTTAAATGTATAATTCTTATCAAATAAACTAATACCATTTTTATCTGGTAAGTCTTTTGCATATGACTCCAGATTACCAGTTTCTTTGGCCATCACTGAAATTGGAAATTTAGCTGGATAAAGACCAAAGCCTGAAGAAAGTGTTAGTTTTCCTTGAGTAAATTGGATAAAATTATTTCTCAGTTCGATTGAAAAATCTATCATATCTCCCCACTGCCCAACTACAAAAACGTCATCGCCACCAGCATAGATGATTGTTCCATTAGTATTTTGTTTCGATAAAATATGATTGATGTGGTATTTAAAAAACAAACTCATTTGTCTACTAAAGGTAGCTGAACGTAAAAAGGAGGCACTTTCTTTTGAAAATCCATTGATAAAGGCTTCACCAAGATTATCAACATCACATCGTAAGACGCCTAATCTTTTAATACCGATGTCTTGTTCAGTATATTGCTCATATGTCTTTCCAACATTATAATCGCCCATCCAAATTGGAATACCAAAGTCTGCTTTATTATTTTTATTAAAGATAAAGATGGCATCCTTTTTACTACCCATCTCCAAGTATCGATTAAACCCAATCGGTAATCCGCTTTTATTTGAAGTAATTGAAAACTGATCCGCTGTCATTAATTTTGGCGAAACTTCAATTAACTTTTGACAAATTGAACATAAATCATCATCTAATTCAGAAATTGTATGGCATACTGAACATGTTTTTCCTTCTTTTTTACCATTTTCATTTAAACGTAGGATTGATTCTAAGTCATAACGATTAAGTTTGTTTTTACTAATGACCTCACTTAATTCTTTATATAAGTTTGAATATTCTTGCTGATTACCTAGTATCACATTCGTAGAAAATGGCACTATTCCAAAAGCAATATACAATTGTATATCATAGTTCTTTAATAAAAAGTCATTAATCTCTCCTTGAATTGCTTTTAATTGGTCATGAGTATCTTGCGAATTAGTTCCAATGATATAGGCATGCCCCCCACCGTTATAGATAAGGTTAGCCCTTGTTAAATGACATCTTGATAAAATTTCTTCAATTAGGTGTTCGCTTAAAATCTCTAAATAAAATGATCTTGCTCTTAACATTTTTGCTGCACGACTAGTAGCGATTGTATAAATAAAATCTTGAATACCACTTATATCAAAGCTTATCAATGAAAAAGGTTTATTAGTATCAAATAATGTGTTTTCTACACTTGCATTTTGATTGTATTGATACCAAGTTAAATCGATTGCCGACATTAATTTAGCATAATCATACAATGACGCATCTTCTATTGGACTTTGAACATAACTTAATTGTTCCTCCATTATAGATAACAATTGATTAATTTCGATTTTATCTAGACCTATTGTCGTCAAAATATTCATCAGTTTATTAAATCTTTTTCGTAATGATGATAAATCTAGGCTAATATTCTCTTTTGAAAAATTAATTTTATCTTCATTTCCAAAAGCAATCGGCTCATAGTAGCGATTTATTTGATAGTCATCTTCTATTTCTGATATCGAAAATTTATTAAATATATCTTCTAAAGGTTGGTTTAAAATGGGTTGTTCCTCAAAGAATTTTTCACTAAATAATTCTTTGATTTCTTTAGATAAATCTAACACATAATTTGTTAGTTGATTGTCTTTTACTTTTAAAAAGTCAGATAATAACTTAATTGAGTTCATGAGACTTAATTTAACGACTTGTATCTCTTTTTCGTTCAAATGACGTACCTCCTTTAAATGTTTTTAAATTTATGGCACCCATTCCCATGGTTGATTTAATGCCAATTCCACTATACTCGGCAAATCGTAATAATTGGTGTATGTAACGTGCTAATGTGTTGTTTTTAATTACTTTTAAAGATAACTTACCAACAAATCCAGGTACATAATTTCCATGTACATAAAATGGCTTACTTCGAATTTTAAAGTTTGTCACTCTAATATAACGCATCATTTCATCTAACATTGTTTGATCAAAAATTGTTTCCCCTTCAAATGCCGTTGAATATTTAATTATGGCACTTTGAATAATTAATTTCGGATCTGGGAAATAAAAATATTCTCCGTCCCTTTTAAATGCAGTCGGAGTTAAAAATTCAATCTCCCAACTATTATTAGTATCTTCATTGTAGAATAAATTTGCTAAAGCAATTTCAGAAAATTCTTCAATCTTTACGTCTAAAACTTTTATCGCTGCATCACTGAAAGCATTTAAATTCAGTTTTTCAAAATTTGGTTGATTAAAAAATAAACCAAAATTTTTAATTGCTCTTTCTGTTAATAAATTTATTGTCCACTCATATACACTTCCACCTAGCCAAAGACAGTATGTCGAATAAGGTTTAAGACTCTGCTGATGCATTTCATCTGCATATTCATCTTCAATGGAATTCATTAGCATACCATGTAAATAGGTAGAGAGTTTTACTTCATTAATATTTTCATTGGACTCAATAAACAATTGTAATGTATACTTTTTCATAAATCTCCTTAAATATATTGATAATACTCATTATTTTGAATTACATTCAAAGTGCTATATCGATTCACCAAACCTTCGTCTCCACGATAAACAATAATATTATCTTCTTCTTCACTATTATAGAACTTTGAAATATCATTTATCAATGATTTATAAATATTGGGTGTTAAAGACACTTCAAAACATGAACGTTGAACTCGTATACCATATCCTTCTAATAACTTTTTAAAACGATATCTTCTTTTATTATTAGATATATCATAAATAATTATACAAAACATTTTTTTATTTCGCGATATTTTTCTTTCTTCATCTGTTAAGTTAAACCATCTTCTCATTTTTTAACCTATGACTATATAGTCTTCTGCTTTCTCAGATTCAATGCTTCTTAAGAGACTTTCAATTTGTAAGTTAATGGAATAGAAAAATGTATAAAATTTTTTATTAGGATAAAGATAATGATGTTGTTCCAACATTCGTTCTCTCATAGCTTCTAAAATAATTTGATGACCATCCTTCGTTACACTTATCTTTTTATCTTCAAGCACTTCAAAATGATCTTTAGTTATTAATTTTTTTATAATAAGTTGCATAGCTACCTCATCGACAATTACGGCGCGCCATTCTTCCATTAAATCACTCGCTAAAACACCATGCTTATTTCGTGGTTTATGTATAAAGCCCACTCCTGGATTTAATCCATATTTTATGATAACACCCAAAAGTGCTCTATATAAAAGTGTGTATCCTATATTAAGAATAATGTTAAATGGATCTTTTGCTGGTCTCTTGCTTCTGCCGTAAAATCTGAAATCATTTGGTACTAAAATACCTAAATAATAAAAATAGGACTTAGCAAAACGCCCTTCAATCCCAAGTAGTTCTTTTAAATCCATCGCTTTATCTATTTTATTCAAAGCCTCAATTAAATTTAACATTTCTTTTTTGGTAATTAATCTATCTACATTATATGCATCTAATAAATTATACTGCATTTTTAATTTGTTTTTTATTAATTTTTTGGCCATTTCAAATTTAAAGTCAGCATTTAAATTCGCTTTATACTGTGAAACTTGCTTCTCATAATTGGAACTATTTACGCTAATAATTGACGAGACTAACTCTCCATACTGTGAATAAAAAAATAAATTAACATTATTTTTAGATAATAATTTAATTAGTTGTGTCGAAATTCTGGGATTGCCGTATAAACTTATTGCTTCTATTTGTTTAATTGACATACTCTGAATAATTTCTCTATTTTGATCTTTTACTACTACATTATTATTCTGCTTTCCAATATAACATTTTGAACTGTATACAATTAATTCTTTCATATGCTCTCCCTCATTATATTAAAAATTTTCGATAACAGCCTCTTTTTATAACGCTTCCATTTATCTAAACAATATACAGTCCCCTAACGGAGTCTATGGTTCTTCAATGTGCCAATAGGCGAGGCATATAGCAAAAAAACCATGCAGTTTCAGTCCCCTAACGGAGTCTATGGTTCTTCAATTAAAATAAAACGAATTAAGAAAGAAGGAACAAAAATGAAAGTTTCAGTCCCCTAACGGAGTCTATGGTTCTTCAATATGATAATGTTACATTGTATGTCACAGGCTTAACAGGTTTCAGTCCCCTAACGGAGTCTATGGTTCTTCAATGAAGCTATGGAAGACGTGAAAGAGAAAGTTATTGAAGGTTTCAGTCCCCTAACGGAGTCTATGGTTCTTCAATAATTATGAAAGGTGGTTGATTTATATGAAAGCAATGATTTTGTTTCAGTCCCCTAACGGAGTCTATGGTTCTTCAATTATTGCAAGAATTTAGCGAACAATTCTTAGATATTGAGTTTCAGTCCCCTAACGGAGTCTATGGTTCTTCAATTGGTGGTAACTCTTTTCAAATTGTGATTGACCACAAAATGTTTCAGTCCCCTAACGGAGTCTATGGTTCTTCAATAAACATAACATGAACGAATTGACCATTGATAATATCGTTTCAGTCCCCTAACGGAGTCTATGGTTCTTCAATAAAATGAATCGACTTATTAGTTGAAAACAAAATTAAGTTTCAGTCCCCTAACGGAGTCTATGGTTCTTCAATAGGTAGCGTAGAGCATGCAATTGATATACTCTTCCAGTTTCAGTCCCCTAACGGAGTCTATGGTTCTTCAATAATGAAATCATTATCACTAACCTAAGTAATGAAGAAGTTTCAGTCCCCTAACGGAGTCTATGGTTCTTCAATTGAGAAGATTGGCGAATTAAGTGACAAGCTAATCGAAGTTTCAGTCCCCTAACGGAGTCTATGGTTCTTCAATAAAGGCTGAACTTAAAATGAATGAAAAACAAGCATTAGTTTCAGTCCCCTAACGGAGTCTATGGTTCTTCAATAACAATAAAAAAGAAATTGACGCATAAGTCAATATATGTTTCAGTCCCCTAACGGAGTCTATGGTTCTTCAATACTAGAGATTAATATTAAATCGGAAGACGAATACATTGTTTCAGTCCCCTAACGGAGTCTATGGTTCTTCAATTGTATTGTACGGTATTGTTCATACAATTTTACACTGTTTCAGTCCCCTAACGGAGTCTATGGTTCTTCAATAGGTGGCTTAATATGATGATAGATAAAAATGGTAAATGTTTCAGTCCCCTAACGGAGTCTATGGTTCTTCAATAGCGATAAGATGAGCAGAATTAAAGCACTCACGAAGAATGTTTCAGTCCCCTAACGGAGTCTATGGTTCTTCAATAATATTTACCACAATATGATGATTATGCAATTTTCTAGTTTCAGTCCCCTAACGGAGTCTATGGTTCTTCAATCATGATCCACACGCAAGCTAAAATTAACGATACTGAAGTTTCAGTCCCCTAACGGAGTCTATGGTTCTTCAATATCGTGACTAGTCTAGCTTAAAGACTTATAAAATAAAGCGTTTCAGTCCCCTAACGGAGTCTATGGTTCTTCAATGAGTACAAAGCCTATGAAAAAGCGGTAAAAGAAGAAGTTTCAGTCCCCTAACGGAGTCTATGGTTCTTCAATAACTATGATTTTGTGGAAGTTTATGCAAGTGGTGTGTTTCAGTCCCCTAACGGAGTCTATGGTTCTTCAATGTTCAAAATTTTAACCATCAATTCATGGATCTTAATGTTTCAGTCCCCTAACGGAGTCTATGGTTCTTCAATCCTATATTTAGTATTACGAATTAAATATATACTATATATAGCGCTAAGAATAACTTAGCGAAGAATTTAATCTTATTATAACATATTAATTTTATAATTTCCTTACTTCTCTCTATTTTAATTCTCATTTTATTGTCAGTTACAAAACTAACTTTTGATTGCTTTCCGCTACAAAGCGTGCTAAAATATAGTTAGTTATCAAACTTACACAAAGGAGTGATTTTAATGTTTTCTGGCCAACAATTAAAAAAACGTCGTGAAGAGCTTGGCTTATCACAAAGTCAACTTGCGAAACAAGTCGGTGTGAGTCGTGCTTCATATTTCAATTGGGAAGCGGACAAGACGCGTCCTAATCAAAAAAACTTAGATTTATTAGCGGAATTGCTAGAGGTGACTCCGACTTACTTCGAATCGGAATATGAGATTGTTGATTTATATTTGCAACTCACCCCACCGAATCAACAAGTCGTACTCAATTATACGCAAAAGACATTAGATGATCAGCTTCAACAAGAAAAAACAGCTCAACCCATCCAATTATTCGAATACCGTGTTTACGAGAAGTTATCAGCTGGGACGGGATATTCTGCAATGGATGATCGCAATTATGAGACGGTTTATTTCGATGAAGAAATTGATTACGATATTGCCTCTTGGATTTATGGGGATTCCATGGAACCGAAGTATTTAAATGGTTCGGTCGCCTTAATTAAAGACACTGGTTTCGATTATGATGGTGCGATTTATGCTGTGGTTTGGGACGGTCAGACTTATTTGAAGAAAGTTTACCGTGAAGCAGAGGGCTTAAGACTGGTTTCACTTAATAAAAAATATGCTGATAAACTAGCCCCTTATGATGAAGAACCACGTGTTGTCGGCAAAATCGTCGGTAATTTTATACCCTTGGAGCGATAATAATGGGCTATATTGATTATTCGCGAGAGCCTCGCTCTGATATCGCGTTTATCGATATGAAATCATTCTATGCCAGTGTTGAATGTGTTGAATTAGGCTTAAATCCGCTGACGACTTCCCTGTGTGTGATGAGTCGTTCAGATAATTCAAATGGTTTAATTTTAGCGTCTTCCCCTTTATTTAAAAAGGTCTTTGGTAAGAAAAATGTGAGTCGTAGCTATGATTTACCTTTTAATATTCAAACCCGTCGTTTTGATCCTTATATTGCTAAAAAACAAGGATTAAAAAGTGATTTAAGAACTAAACAATATATTGAATATTGGGCACAACGTACGTATATTGTGCCCCCACGTATGGGTTTATACATTGAGCGTAATCTAGAAATCCAAGCCATTTTACAAAATTATTCCCCTAAAGAAGAGATATTGCCTTATTCTATTGATGAGGGATTTATCGATTTAACGCGTTCACTTGATTATTTTATTCCTGACCGTATTACGACCAGTCGCAAAATAAAGCTAGATCAAATTTCTAAAAAAATTCAGACCGATATTTTTCAAGCAACCGGCATCTATTCTACGATTGGTATGAGTAATGCGAATCCCCTACTCGCTAAGTTAGCACTGGATAATGAAGCCAAGCATAATCGCAATATGCGAGCTAATTGGTCTTATGAAGATGTCGAAACCAAAGTATGGCAAATTCCTAAGTTAACTGATTTTTGGGGTATTGGTAGCCGAACGGAAAAACGACTTAATAAATTAAAAATCTATTCTATTAAAGAGTTAGCCAATGCTAACCCTGATGATTTAAATAAAGAATTTGGTATTATCGGTCTACAATTATGGTTTCATGCTAATGGTGTGGATGAAAGTAATGTGTTAGAACGATACCATCCTCGCGCTAAAGGAATTGGTAACTCACAAATCTTACCTAAAAATTATTATTTACAATCCGATATTGAATTAGTTTTAAGTGAAATGGCCGAGCAAGTCACGATTCGCTTACGACGTGTCCACAAGAAAGCAACGAATGTGGCAATTCATATAGGTTTCAGCAATGATGTAGACGTAGCTAGTATCAATACCCAAATGAAGGTTGATCCCACTCAAAGCACCAAGCGCTTAACTCAATATGTCCTCACTCTTTTTCGTAAAAAATATAAGGGACATCCCGTAAGAAGTATTGCGGTACGTTATAGTGGTTTAGTGGATGAAGTTTATACCTTTTACACCTTATTTGATGATCCCATTAAATTAGATAAGCAAGAAAAAATGGATCATGCCATTGATGAAATCCGCAGTAAATATGGTTTTCTTGCGGTTCAAAAAGCGAATTCACTATTGGAAAATTCGAGAATGGTCGCACGTAGTAAGTTAATCGGTGGACATTCTGCAGGAGGGTTAGATGGTTTATCATGATTGATCGCAGTTATTTACCTTTTCGTTCTGCTCGCATGTACCATGATCGTAAGATGGCTAAATGGATGGGATTTTTCTTATCAGAACATAATAGTGCCTTAAATGATAATGGCGATGTCATTGATTTTTCAAAAGCTTTATCACTCGATGAAAAACTGTTATTACTTTCTCAAGCTTATGTTCATCAATTGACCATCAATTTTGTCGTTGGTACCGAAACCATTACCGGAACGATTACGGTACTAAATACCGAACAAATTGGTGTCCAAACTAAGCAACATTACCATTTTATTCCGATTAAAGATATTATTACCATGCAATTAGCCGATGAAATTGAAAGTTAAGAGGAGTATCAAAGACGTTGTTCATCCGTCATGATACTCCTCTATTTCTTTTTTAATAATTACACTGCAACGAAATTACTAACCGCTTCCCTTTCGTCACAATCCCTTATGATTGACTTACTAGACAAAATAAAGGATTGAGTTGCAAGTTAATAGTTATCCAATGAAAAACAATACGTTTAATTTACTAAAATACGCGCTTAATACTGACTTAGCTCACAAAGCCCCGATATTGAATTACTCAAAAACGTTAAAAGCATCATTAACCTCACCAGTTTCGACTTCAAAATTACTATTAAACTTAATGAATACCGAGCATTTTTAATACGCTACATTTTACCCAAGCAAACCCCCAGGATTAAAATAATCCTGTAATTGTACCGTCATTATCAATATCGATTGATTCAGCTGCTGGAACTTTTGGTAAGCCGGGCATGGTCATAATTTCCCCGGTAATCACGACGATAAAGCCGGCGCCCGCCGATAATCGCAATTCCTTAACCGTTATATCAAAATCTTCTGGCGCCCCAATTAACTGAGGTTTGTCAGAAAAGGAATATTGAGTTTTGGCAATACATATCGGTAAATTAGCAAAGCCCAAATTCGTCAATTGTCGTATTTGTTTGCGCACTTTTTTATCATAGACAACATGGCTACCATGATAAATTTTTTGTACTACTTTGGTAATTTTTTCTTCGATACTATCGTCTAATTCATAGGCATAACGTAATGGAGCGGGCGTTTTTTCAGTCATCGCCACTACTTTTCGCGCTAAATCAGCGCCACCTTTCCCCCCTTGAGCCCACACATCAGAAAGGACCACTTCTGCATCTAAACTTTGACATAAGCTCAAAATTTCTTGTAATTCAGCTTCAGTATCCGTCGGAAATTTATTAATAGCCACGACAACTGGTACACCATAGACTGTTTGCAAATTAGTTAAGTGGCGTTGAAGGTTCGGTAAACCTTGTTTAACGGCTGCAATATTTTCCGGATTTAAGTCAGTCTTGGCCACACCACCATGCATTTTTAAAGCGCGTACCGTGGCCACCAATACCACTGCGTGAGGATTCAATTGGGCAGTACGGCATTTAATATCGAGAAATTTCTCCGCCCCTAAATCAGCTCCAAATCCAGCTTCCGTCACGACATAATCGGCTAAATTAAGTGCGGTACGAGTCGCAATGACACTATTACAACCGTGTGCAATATTCGCAAAGGGGCCGCCATGAATAATAGCAGGTGTATGTTCCAGAGTTTGGACAAGGTTAGGCATGATTGCTTCCTTTAATAAAACAGTCATAGCACCGGCCGCTTTTAAATCAGCTGCTGTTACCGGTTCACCAAAAACATTATAGGCCACAATAATTTTAGCAATCCGTGATTTTAAATCCGCTAAATCTTCTGCTAAACATAAAATCGCCATAATCTCACTGGCAACGGTTATATCATACCCATCTTCACGCGGGACACCATTGGCACTGCCTTGTAGCCCGGATACGATATGGCGTAATTGACGATCATTCATATCAACCACGCGTTTCCAAACGATGGTGCGTGGATCAATTTGCAAATGATTGCCTTGATGAAGGTGATTATCTAACATCGCCGCTAATAGATTATGAGCAGCACTAATCGCATGGAAGTCTCCAGTAAAATGTAGGTTGATATCCTCCATTGGAACGACTTGAGCACGTCCACCACCAGCTGCACCCCCTTTTAAACCAAAGACCGGTCCCAAGGACGGTTCACGTAATGCTAAGGCAGCCTTTTTTCCAATATAATTTAAACCATCTGCTAATCCTACCGACGTCGTTGTTTTTCCTTCCCCTGCTGGTGTCGGTGAAATAGCCGTCACTAAAATTAATTTCCCCGGATTTTTAGCGGGTAATTTCTTATAGTCTATTTTAGCTTTATATTTTCCATAATGATGGAGTTGTTCATCTGAAATAGCTAACTTTTCTGCAATTTGATCAATGGGTGCCATTTCAACTGAATGCGCAATCTCAATATCTGTTAAATAACTCATCTCGCACCTTCTTTACTTTCTAACAAATCAATAATTAAATCTCATTATACTAATTATTTTTTCATTTTTCAAATAGGTTTATTCCACACAAAAAGCACCCTCAAACTAATAAGAATGAAGATGCTGAATTTTTATTGAAATAAATTGAGCCAAATCATAAACATAAAGCTCGCAAAAATTAAACTATCAAATCGGTCTAATACTCCACCGTGTCCTGGTAAAAATTTTCCTGAATCCTTAACATTAAAATGACGCTTTAACGCTGATTCGACTAAATCACCAAATTGTCCGACTAGCGATAAGATAATACTCAATAGCCAAACATGATTGGTATCACCTAAATTAGGTTGGAAAATAAAAACAAAGACAACACCAGCAAGCATCGCACAAAGGACACCCCCAATAGAACCTTCAATCGTTTTGTTGGGACTGACTTCCGGTGCTAGTTTATGTTTACCATAGGTTCTACCAATAAAATAAGCGCCAATATCAGTGGCCCAAATCACAATGAATAGATAAGCTAATGTGACTAGGCCCATATCTCGAATTAAAATAATAAAACGAAAGCCAAACCCTACGTATAAAGCTGCAAACATTAATACCGATACTTCTTCAAAGTTGATTTCTTTATAACCATAGACGGTTAAAACCAACAGCCCCATTCCACACAAATAAAATAAAAACTGAGAATTGAAATTAGTAATCCAACTTAAATTATAGTGTTCTGGCAAAACGATTAAAGCGACTGCAAGCGAAGAAATCAATCCAATCGCATTAAAATATTGAATCTGTTTCATGCGAGCAATTTCAAATAATCCTAAAATAGCTACTACCAGGATGCCATACGCGAAAGGATGACTTCCTAAATAAACAAAGGGAATAAGCACTGCTATCCCCATTATCGCCCCAATAATTCTTGTTCTCATCGGTCCCTCCTAAACTTTTCCGAAACGACGGTTACGATTACTAAAAGCAACCAAGGCTTCTTCAAAATCTTTTTCAGAAAAATCTGGCCACAAGACATCTGTAAAATACAATTCGCTATAAGCGGATTGCCATAATAAGAAATTACTTAAGCGTTGCTCACCGCTAGTTCTAATCACCAAGTCAGGTTTTGCGATGGCTCCATAACGTGCAGTGAATAAATAATCTTCAACTAATGCCTCATCAATTTGATCTATCTCAATGGCACCCTCTTTAACTTTTTGACTAATCGCCTGAATGGCCTGAATCATCTCTTGTTGTCCACCATAATTAATCGCAAAGTTTAATACTAGTCCAGTACAATGCGCACTTTCAGCAATCGCTTTATTTAAAATGTTTTGGGTATCCTCAGGTAATTTGGTAATATCACCAATACATTCAACACGACAATTATTTTCAATTAATTCTGGTAAAAATGACGAGAAAAAATCACCCGGTAATTTCATTAAAAAGTTGACTTCATCTTGAGGTCGTCCCCAATTTTCGGTTGAAAAAGCATAAAGTGTGATTAACTTAATGCCCTTATGATTAGCATATTTGGTGATACGCTTAATAGTTTCGACTCCACGTTTATGGCCGGCTACACGCGGCATGAATCTTTTTTTAGCCCAACGTCCATTGCCATCCATAATAATCGCAACATGCTGGGGTATCGTTTGTAATTCTTTAGACATGTTATATAATCCTTTTCCCTTTTTAATTCTAAACTTAAATTTATTATATCAAAAAATCCTAGAGAATAGAATAGTTCTGTCATTTTGTCTGATAACCACTGTCGCTATCATCGTAATCTATCTGTTTACAGCTAAAAAACGCTAAAACGCATTACATATTAACGATAATAAAAAATAAAAACCGACACCTACTAGCTAGGGTACGCTAACTAGTAAGGCCGGTTTGATAACTCATTCAGTTGACTATCAAAAGCACAATGAGAAGATGTTTAAGTTACACATTGTTATAAATTATTTATTCTATCTCTGCATTACAAACAGCTTGCCATCTCCACTTTTAAAGTCAACTCAGTGAGAATATATTATTTGCCGTCAAACATATCTTTTACTTTGTTAAAAAAGCCTGGGTCATGTCCTTTTACACTCGATCCGCTTTCTTTGGCTAAGTCTTTAAATAATTGTTTTTCTTTATCAGATAACTTAGTTGGTGTTACCACTTTGACGGTTACATGTTGATCGCCATTGCCTGTTCCACGTACACTTGGTGCTCCCTTGCCTCGTAGTCGGAAAGTGGTATCCGTTTGAGTACCCGCTGGAACTTTAAGTTTTACATTACCATGAACCGTTGGCACAGTAATTTCGTCACCTAAGGCCGCTTGTGCGAAATTAATAGGTAAATTGTAGAAAATTTCAGTACCATTACGTTCAAATTTATCACTTGGTTTCACACGGAAAATAACGTAAAGATCGCCATAAGGACCTCCATTTTTACCGGCTTCACCTTGTCCTGATAAACGCATTTGTTGATCATCATCAACACCTGCTGGGATAGTAATTTTAACAGAATGATCTTTATTTTCAATACCTGAACCATGACAAGTATGACATTTTTCTTTAATTTCTTTACCTGTACCTTGACAGACATCACAGACTGTTTGAGTCATCACACGACCAAATGGTGTATTACGTTCTACTTGAATCGCACCTGTTCCATGACATTTTGAACAAGTTACGGGTTCTGTACCTTCTTTGGCTCCGGAACCATGACAAGTATGGCATTCTTCGTTACGCTTATACGTAATAGTCGTTTCTTTCCCGAAGATGGCTTCTTCAAAAGTTAAGGTTACACGATATTGTAAATCATTTCCTCGTTGAGGAGCATTTGGACGACGACTGGCACCTCCCATGCCGCCACCAAAGAATGTATCGAAAATATCTTCAAAGCCACCAAAGCCACCGGCACCACCGCCGAAACCTCCAAAGCCGCCACCAAAGCCACCACCAAAGTTAGGATCATTGGCTGCATGACCATATTGATCATATGCTGCTCGTTTTTGACTATCGCTTAGAACTTCATAGGCTTCTGTTATTTCTTTAAATTTTTCGTCCGCACCCGGTTCTTTATTAATATCCGGATGATATTGTTTTGAGAGTTTACGGTATGCTTTTTTTATTTCTGCATCTGAGGCATCGCGTGAAACACCAAGGACTTCATAATAATCACGTTTAGTTGCCATTTTCAACCTCCTTCGTTGTAGACTTATCTATCATAATCAAAAATTAAGAATTTATCAATATTCATCTGAGAAATACTAAATAGGAGTGAGCTGGAAGCCAAGACTCATCGTTTCTGACTTCCTCGCCCACCCCAGCTATCATACTAAATTATTAGGTTGTTCGAATGTATTTAATAACAAAAACCTTCATTAAAGTCTAACATTATCTTCAAAACGAATCAGACCTTATAATCTTTTTAGCAGTTGATTATTCGTCTACTTCTTCGAAGTCAGCATCTACTACGCCGTCATCATTTTGGTTATCTGAAGTTGCTTCAGCACCTGCTGCTGCTTGTTGTGCTGCTGCCGCTTGTTCATATAATTTAACGGTTAAGTTTTGAACTACTTCATTTAATGCATCACGTCTAGCTTTCATTGCTTCTAAGTCGTTTGCTTCAACGGCTGCTTTCAATTCATCACGTGCTGCTTCTGCTTCTTTAACTTCTTCTTCAGATACTTTGTCTTTTAATTCATCTAAAGTTTTATCAGTAGCGAAGATTAATTGATCCACTTCATTACGTAAGTCAGCTTCTTCACGACGTGCTTTATCTGCTTCTGCGTTGGCTTCAGCATCTTTCACCATACGATCGATTTCTTCATCAGTTAAACCTGAAGATGATTTAATCGTAATCGTTTGTTCTTTTTGAGTACCTAAATCTTTTGCACTTACGTTAACGATACCGTTTTTGTCAATGTCAAAAGTTACTTCGATTTGAGGGATACCACGTGGTGCAGGTGGAATATCCGTTAATTGGAAGCGACCTAATGTTTTGTTGTCAGCTGCCATTTGACGTTCACCTTGTAATACGTGTACATCTACTGCAGGTTGATTATCAGCTGCGGTTGAGAACACTTGTGATTTAGATGTTGGAATTGTAGTGTTACGGTCAATTAATTTAGTGAACACACCACCCATTGTTTCAATACCTAATGATAATGGTGTTACGTCTAATAAGACGATATCTTTCACATCACCTGAGATAACCCCACCTTGGATAGCAGCACCCATTGCAACCACTTCGTCTGGGTTAACTGATTTGTTAGGCTCTTTACCAGTTTCTTTACGAACAGCTTCAACCACTGCTGGAATACGTGTTGAACCACCTACTAAGATAACTTCGTCAATTTCAGATTGTGATAAACCAGCATCTTTAATTGCTTGACGAACAGGTTGTTTTGTACGTTCTACTAATTCATGGGTTAATTCTTCAAATTTCGCACGAGTTAATGATAATTCCATATGTAATGGACCTTCTGCTCCTGCTGTAATGAATGGTAAGCTAATTTGTGTTGAAGTCACACCAGATAAATCTTTTTTAGCTTTTTCAGCAGCATCTTTCAAACGTTGTAATGCCATTTTATCTTTCGATAAGTCAATACCATTTTCTTTTTTGAATTCTGCTACTAAATAATCCATAATTTTTTGGTCAAAGTCATCTCCACCTAAGTGGTTGTCTCCTGATGTAGATAATACGTCGAATACGCCGTCACCTAATTCAAGAATTGAAACGTCGAAGGTACCGCCACCTAAGTCGAATACTAACACTTTTTCTTCTTTATCCGTTTTATCTAATCCATAAGCTAAAGCTGCTGCTGTCGGCTCGTTAACGATACGTTCTACTTCTAAACCAGCAATACGACCAGCATCTTTTGTCGCTTGACGTTGAGCATCGTTGAAGTAAGCAGGAACCGTAATAACAGCTTTTTCAACTTTTTCACCTAAGTAATCTTCAGCAAAACCTTTTAAGTATTGTAAAATCATTGCTGAAATTTCTTGTGGTGTGTAGTCTTTGCCACCCATTGAAACTTTATGGTCTTCACCCATATAACGTTTAATTGAGCTTACAGTGTTAGGATTTGTCACTGCTTGACGTTTTGCAACTTCCCCTACTTGAATTTCATCGTTTTTAAAAGCAACAACTGAAGGTGTGGTACGATTACCTTCTGGGTTTGGAATAATTTTTGCTTCTCCACCTTCTAAGACAGAGACAGCTGAGTTTGTAGTACCTAAGTCAATACCAATAATTTTAGCCATTTTACATTTCTCCTTTATAATTTAATTATTGAGATACAATAACCATTGCTGGTCGTATCACGCGTTCATGCAATAAATATCCTTTTTGTAAAACATTGATTACCACGTCAGAATCTTGACCTTCTTCTGCTTCCATCACGCTGACTGCTTGGTGGAAATTAGGGTCAAATTTTTCTCCCATTGGATCAATGACTTTAATGTTTTCACTTTCCAAAGCATTTTGTAATTGTGAGAGAACCATCTCAACACCTTTTTTCAATGCTTTAGCGTCATCAGAATTAGTCTCGCTTTGTAAAGCGCGTTCTAGATTATCAACTACTTCTAACATTGAAGTTGCTAATTTTTGCGAACGATATTTTGCTAAATCTTGACGATCCTTAGCATTCGTTCTTTTCATATTCGCAATTTCAGCTTGTAATCTTAGCACTTGGTCTTCTAGAGCATCATTTTTTGCTTCTAATTCAGCAAGTGGATTCTCTTCCACCTTTGTTTCTACTGTTTCATCAACAGTTGAGCTTGCTTCTACTTCTGCTGTTGTTTCTTCAACATCTTTGGTAGTTTGGGATTCAACTTCAACTTCTGAAACATCTTTTTCTAATTCTTCATTACGTTTGTTTTCTTCTGCCACTACGATACCTCCTTTTAATTGTTAATAATTCGATAGTTCGATTAATAAATCTTGCATTCCTGTCATAATTTTATGATAAGGCATTGTCGCAGGACCTACCAAACCAAAGGTAATGACATGATTGCCAATTTTACTTTTCGCCGTAACGATACTTACATTTTTAAAGTGATACGGTGGCGTTGTAAAATCAAATGTGACATTCAAACCAACTTTTGCATCAGTTAAAATTTGATACCAGGCTTCGTTTCCATCGATTAAATCAAACAAAGTGCGCCAGCCTTCAGTTGGTAGTTCTGGATCAATGAGATCAAACAAATGATTTTTTCCTGCAACATGATAATACTGACTGTCATGTGCTTCGTTTGCCTTTTTGATTAAAGAGGCAAAATTCAATTGTACTGAAACAGCCTGTTGAATTTTTAAGGGAATTGTCAATTTCATACGTTGATACACATCATCTAATGTTAAATCGATCAATTCATCTTGAATAATTTGTTCAATCTTATCGATTGCCTCGTCTTTTAAAGCATATGGTAAATCAAATAATTGACTTTCAACCTGTCCATGGTCACTAATCACTGACGCAATGAGTTGATAATCCGATAATTTGGTTAATTTAAAATCGCGCATCCTACGATGACTCAGATTCGAAATCAAAACGACAACCGGATAACCAGTATATTGTGCTAACTGATTAGTCGCATGCAAGACAAATTGTTGAACATCATAATATCGTTCACCAAATAACTTATTTGATTGTTCTGGCTTATTTTCAGACTCTTGCTTTATTTGTTCGATTAATTGATCAATGTAAAATTGGTAGCCTTCATAAGAAGGAATACGACCACTTGAACTATGAGCTTTCATTAGAAACCCTAATTGCTCGAGCGCCATCATATCATTACGAACAGTAGCTGGACTTACTTGTAAGACACTTCTTTGCAATAAAGTCCTCGAACCGATAGGTTCTTCGGTCTCTCCGTACAATTTAACAATCAACTGTAATATCTGTTGTTGTCTAGGCGTTAAATTCATCTATTTTTCTCACCTCACTAATTAGCACTTATACACTTGGAGTGCTAACCTATCTATATCATACACCCTACTATAGCCTTTGTCAACACTTTTTAATAAAAAATTAGCACTCTTTTATAGAGAGTGCTAATCAACAGAAGGTTGTTATTATAAGGTTTTGTATAACAATGATAAAATGTTTAGTTTAAAATAGAAAATAATTGCTAAAAACAAAGCCATTAATCGAGTCATAAAAAAGTTGGTTAGGGCTCCTGTACTAACAGTTACTTCATACAGAGAGTTAGCTATTTGCTTTATAACTTTCGTAATCGTCTCTTTGCTTCCATCTCATAATGAGTAAGTTTCGATTGAAGGCAATAATGGCTTTTAGGTCGCAATACCAGACTTTCCATTGATTAATCCATCATCAAAACATGGTAGCGACTTGAAATGACTAGCTTTTACTATATTACCATGTCCCTAATAAATTAAGGTTCATTACCAGAAAGGTTGGTCACTGCCGGTGTATCATTTTCAGGTTCGATAAAGAAAGTAAAGCCTTCGCCGACTACTTGATGAATATCGGTGACGGTTACAAATGCCTTAGGGTCAATTTCATGAACAATTTTTTGTAATGCCAGTAATTGACGCTCGCTAATAACAATATATAGCACATGCTTTTCCAGTTGCGTATAAAAACCATAACCATTTAATACTGTAATACCACGATCTAATGTATCGGTAATTTTCTGTGCGATCGCTTGATGCTCATTTGAAACGATCGTAACAGCTTTACGTGGGTTAAATCCTTCCAAAATAAAGGAAAGAACTTGACTTGTAATCAATAAAGTAATGACCGTCATCACACCTTTTTCTAAGCCGATGACAAAGGTTAAGGGGGTAATAATCATAATGTCTAAAATTAACAAACCACGCGCCACGCTAATCCCTAAATATTTTTTCATCATTAAGGCTAAAATATCTGTACCCGCAGTAGTTCCATTACCATGGATAACAATCCCAACGGATAATCCGATTAGAAAACCGGCTACTAAAGGTGCAACAATAGTATTTTCAGGAATAAATGCTCCTAAATGGATATATTGTAAAAAAATTGATAATGACGCAATTGCTAAAATTGTATAAAAAATAGTCTTCTTATCTAAAAACTTCCAACCGATAATTAGTAAGATCGTATTCACCACAAAACTAACAATAGCATTATTCCAATTAAAAACATATAGAAAGAATAATGAGAACCCCGTGATACCACCTTCACCTAATTCATTCGGAATAATCACTGAATTAATCGCAATCGAAAAAATGAAATTACCTAATAATACCAAAAAGATATTCACCAAAATTCTAATATGATCTTTTTTCATAAGCTCCCCCTATTTTGTAATAGTCCCTAATAGATCACGAAATACCGTATCTGCTAAAAACAATCCCCGATTCGTTAAATAGACATGGTCATCGGCAATATTTAATAAGCCATTGTGTTGTTGTTCTACAAAAAAATCACCAAACAATTCGGTCGCATTTTGATTAAAACGCTCCGTAAATTCACTTAAATAGAAACCTCGTGTCGTTCTTAAA
This sequence comes from Globicatella sanguinis, assembly GCF_002847845.2. Taxonomy (NCBI): domain Bacteria; kingdom Bacillati; phylum Bacillota; class Bacilli; order Lactobacillales; family Aerococcaceae; genus Globicatella; species Globicatella sanguinis. The sequence continues at coordinate 353,442 of NZ_CP126962.1, forward strand.
GCTAAAAATAAAAATTCTTCCATCTGATCAGACTCTGTTAATGGCAATCTATTCACAACCGGTTTTTGATTCGCTTCGGTAGCTTTTAAATAATGATGAACGGGGCCATTATTATAGTATCGAACATTATCAATAAAACCATGTGCTCCTGCGCCAAAACCATAATATGGCGTATAATGCCAATATTTTAAATTATGACGTGACTCGAATCCAGGTCGTGCAAAGTTACTCACTTCATATTGCTCAATACCGTTCTCTTGTAAACGGCGAATGGCTAACTCAAACATATCGGCATCTACATCTTCAGTGGGCAATGGTAGTTTGCCTTCTCTTTGTAATTGTTGAAAAACCGTTTGATTTTCAATGATCAAAGAATAGAGTGAATAATGTGGTAAGTCTAATGATAAGGCTTTAGTTAAACTATCATCAAAATCGGCTAATGTTTGTCCCGGTAGTCTAAATATCAAATCAATACTTAAATTCGTTAGTCCAGCTTCTCTTAACCATTCAATACATTGATAAACATGACGTTCACGATGATTACGACCAATTTTTCGCAATAACAAATCGTTAAAACTCTGTACCCCCATACTCACGCGATTAACACCAAAACACTTCAATAATTGACATTTTTCTGGAGTTAATTCACCAGGATTAATTTCAAATGTATACTCCGTTTGATCATCATAGGGTAATATTTGTTGGATGTTCTCCAATAATTGCGTCAATTCTTCAATATTTAAGCAACTTGGTGTGCCACCACCTACATAAATCGTATCAAATGGTTTGGTAGACTTTACTTCATCCATATATAATCGCATTTCATTGGCTAAGCCCGCTAAATAACAACCTACTGGTTGTCCATCATAGAAATATTTATTAAAGGCACAATAATGACAAATTTTCTTACAAAATGGAATATGGATATAAACAGCATCCGCTCTATTCATCATCTTTCACCTTTTCATTAACAGATGTCGTTGACTGTTGTGCTAGCTGCTCAAAATACGTTTTTGTGTTCATTAAATCTTGGTCTAATTGATGAATGAGACCTTCAATGCCATCAAATTTCATTTCACCACGCAAATAATGATGCCATCTTACTTTTACAAAATGTCCGTAAATGTCTTGCTCAAAATCTAATATATAGACTTCACAGGTTTTTTGGCGATTCGCCTCAAACGTAATATTATAACCAATGGATGCCATGCCTTGATACCATTTTCCATCAACTTCAATCTCGCAGACATAGACCCCAACACCTGGTAATACCTCTTGCGGATTAATTTGCACATTAGCTGTAGGATAGCCAATTGTGCGTCCTCTTTTATCCCCGTGAACGACCTTTCCGCTAGTTTGATATAAATAACCAAGCTCTTCATTGGCGATTTCGATTTGATTTTTTACCAATAATTCCTTAATATTGGTAGTCCCAACTTTTAAATTATTATTTTTTAATTCTGGAACTTCAATGACGTCAAAACGCCCTTTAGCATGTTCGGGCAATGTTTTCATATTGGCAAGCTCTTGTTTACCATAGGTATAATCAAAACCGGCTACCACCGTAACCGCTCCGAGATCGACAATGTAACGATCTACAAACTCTTGAGGACTTTGCGTACCGAATTCTATTGTATAGTCTATTAAATACAATACATCTACCTCTAATGCACGCAATAGCTCAACTTTACGATCTAATAAAGTCAAATAAGTGACATCATCTGGGTTTAATTGACGGTAAATAATTTTGGGATGCTGATTAAAAGTCATTACTGCTAAAGGCATCTGTTTTTCAATCGCAATTTTTTTCGCTGTATTAATAACCGCTTGGTGCCCTCGGTGTACACCGTCAAAGAAACCTAATGCTAAGACAATCGGCCCAGGAAAAATTTGTTCTTGATTATAGGGATGATGTAATTTTATTATATTCATTACGAAACCCTTCTTTCTAGTAATCTTATTCGTTCTCGACGAACATTCTTAATGGTTTTAATAAATTTGGTTTTAAGGGATGGGGTTGGTAAATGGCCCGAGCCAATCCTTGATAAAATAAGACGGTTGGTTCCGACACTAATGAATTAAAATAATCATGTGGTAATAATTTCCCATGTTGAACATCCTGATATTGTGATTCTGTTAAGATGATGCTTGGAAATTCAGTCAGCGCTGATTCAATCGGGCAAATTGCCTCGTTAATGGTTCCTTGTTCAACTGCTACTTGAACTTGATCAAGCGTTAACGCTTGCTGTTGATTGAAACCACCCGTTGCATTGCGTGTTAGTCGCGACATGTGGCTGGCAAATCCTAATTTCTCTCCTAAATCAACGGCTAAAGTACGAACATAAGTGCCTTTGCCACAAACAACATGAAAATCCCAAGTTTGGGTTTGTTGACTTTCATTATAAACAGGCTCACTGGTGCGTTTAAAGGAATCAATTTGTACTTGTCTTACCGGACGCTCCACCTTTTCCCCAGCTCGTGCATATTCATACAGTTTGCGACCATTGACTTTCACCGCTGAATAATACGGTGGAACCTGATTGATAACCCCTTCCATTTCAGCCATTTTGTGATCAATTAACTCGGTAGTGACGGGAGTTAACACAGGGGTGGTCGACACTTTTTCTCCACTAGCGTCTTCCGTTTCAGTCGAATATCCTAAAGTAATCGAACCTTGATATTCTTTTTGTCCATCCATTAATAATTCAACCAATTTGGTTCCTTCGCCTAAGCAGACTAGTAAAACTCCGTCTACATCTGGGTCGAGTGTCCCAGTATGGCCGATTTTTTTCATTTTTAATATTTTGCGCAGACGAAAAACGACATCATGACTGGTCATGCCTTTTTCTTTCCAAATGGGTAATAAGCCTCTCATGTTGTGCCTCTCTCCTTTACATACAAAATTAATTATATCAGATATTGCTTTCATTTGTGAGTGATTAACTCATTTTTCATTATATATTTAATAAATACTTATAATGAGTTGTACTAAGCTTTCTCAACCAAGCCAAACTGCAAAACGATAGACGGCTGGGCAAAAACTATTTAAATTCTGTTCAGGCATATCTATGTAATTCAAAGTGCAGTGGTTGAGTGGCCTCAATCTGCGTCTTAATGAGGATAGGCATCAATTTGATAAAATCAATCAAGTGATTGCTCGATAATCGAGTAGGAGACTAATCATTAGTTGGTTAGTCGACCTCTCACACCACCGTACGTACGGTTCTCGTATACGGCGGTTCAATAATGTAAGTACACTTGCTCTGCCAATTGGGTCATATTCAAAAGACCCCATTGGTAGAGTTTTTCCGTTGGTATGGCTTGATGAACTTCCCAAGTACAGGACAATCGCCAATATTTCTTTCTTGAATAGGCGATACGTTTGGACTCATCGAGTGTTAGTCCTCTCTTCATGAGTTCTTTTATCTTCGTTCTTGGTCGTTTCCATCGTTTGAGTATGAGTTGTCTGATTCTGCGATGTAACCAGGATTCAATGGCTCGGATAGTGCCTTTAATATAGCCTCTTCCGTGGTATTGTATCCACCCTCTGGCTACTTGGTTGATTTCCTTTACCAACATTTGAAAGGTTTTCGGTGTTTTTCGACTCGTGACTTGTCTAAGTTTCGCTTTGAATTGCTTCACTGCTTCTTTAGTCGGTCGGTATCGACAGCCTCCATTCGCTTTCATTATCAGACAACTCAAGAACTTTAAACGGTAAGGGCTACCTACTTTGCTTTTTTCTGTATTCACAACCAATTTCAATTCTTTTGATAGAAATCGGCTGATACTCTGTAGAATTCGTTCGCCTGCTCGCTTACTTTTCGTAAAGATGACAAAATCATCGGCATAGCGTACGAATCGGTGTCCCCGTTTCATTAGTTCTTTATCTAACTCATGTAAATAGATGTTACTGAGTAATGGCGACAGGACACCTCCTTGTGGGGCGCCTTTTTTCTGTCTTTTGGAAGTTTCCGTTTAGTTCAATGACTCCGGCTTGCAAGAATCGGTTAATCAATCTTAATATTGATTTATCGTCAATGTGTTGTTTCAGAAGATACATCAGCTTGTCATGGTTAATCGTATCAAAGTACTGTTTTAAATCGCAATCCACGACATATCGGTAGCCTTCTTCATAATACTTGGCACATTGTTTTCTTGCTTGATGAGCATTGCGATTTGGTCTAAACCCATAACTGTAAGGGCTAAAGGTCTTGTCGATTGACGGTTCAATAACCTGCTTAATCGCTTGTTGTATCACTCTATCCCTTACAACGGGTATGCCTAGTTTACGGACACCTCCATTCGGTTTAGGTATTTCAACCCGTTTTACTGGCTGAGGACGATAAGTGCCTTCGAATAATTTCTTACACAAAGGAACATAATAGTTGAAGATATGACTTTCTACTTCTTCAACGGTCATCCCATCCACACCCGGGCTTCCGCCATTTCTTCTGACTCTATCACATGCGCGTCTCAGGTTATTTCTTTCTACCACCCTCGACATTATCGGATAGTGACGCCATTGGTCCAAAGCTTCTCCTAGTGATTGACTCTGCGCAGATGCATACTCTTTCGATTCCGTCTTATCCCTTTGCATCTTGCCAAGCTTTTGCTTGTTTTCTGCCTTCTTCATCTTCACTACCTCTCTTTCTTTCCAATGTTCATTATTGTTCAGTCCTTCAGTTGGTAGACAACCTACTATGACCTCTGCTGACTTCTCATGATTCGTTGTTACTAAGATACGCTTATCTCTCATGAGACCTCCCCAGGTAAGGTGCGTTAACCTCCCTCCCATGTCACCGCTTGATTTATCCAACCATAATCCGTGCAGTATTGGGCTTTACTTTGTAATGCAAGCTCACCCTTATGGTTAGACCTTCTATCAAGTTTCTGTTCGTCGGCGCAGGAGTTTGCCTTAGGCTTCCTTCAGATTCCGCCTCACGACGACCTTAATTCTTAGTGCTTTAGCACTTAGAAATTAAGGATAGGGTACCGACACCCTTGCCCTTAGCTAACAGTTCCTACTGCAAAGCCTTGCTGAGACTGTTTGACTTTAGTCATTACAGTCTCACATGCGTTAGAAGTAGCGGACTTGAACCGCCAAGTTAACGCCCATGCTGGGCGCACATAAAAGCGCAGGGGTTGAGTGGTCTCAACCTGCGTCTTAATGAGGTGAGGTATCACTTTGAAAAAATCAATCAAGTGATTGCTCGATAATAATAGCGCAGGGGTTGAGTGGCATCAAACTGCGTCTTAATGGAGATAGGTATAAACCTTTTAAGATTCTATTCAGTTATCGGTTATAATTAAAAGCGCAGGAGTTGAGTGGTCTCAACCTGCGTCTTAATGACTTGTTTGAGACCTACTCATCTGTGCGGTGGTAGGCCAACTAAGCGAAAATTATTCAATTTTCTACTTCTTGCCCACTCCCATTTCACACCCTAAATAAATAAAAAAGACCCCATCAATATTTATCATCCTATTGATGGAGCCTATCGAAATAAAACTATTCCTCATCTAACATTTTTAAGCGAGCAGGATACATTCCGACAACTTTACCTAAAGTTTCTAAACCTTGAATAGCGGATCCGTTTGATAAGCGGTCGGTTAAAGCAATATCCATCGCCTTAATTTCGTGTGTTTTACCAGTGTCACCTAAGATAACGACTGGAATATTGCCTTTTTGTAAAGCTAAAACTTGAATAAAGCGATGTGGATTCGTTTTTAATTCTTTTAATAATAAATGTCCCCGACTTGAGCGATTATTCACTTGCGAGATAACCTCTACGTCAAAGCGTTTAATATTTCCTCTTTGAGTTAATGCTAATAATTGTGGACGTTCCACCGCTTTATCAATTAATAATGAAGCGACTACTTGATCGTCATCCTTCAAGTTAATCGCCACTACACCTTGCGCTTTGGTTCCGCTAATCGCCACTTCTGACAATTCATAACGGACACCATAACTTTTCTCAGTAATCACAACCACTTGATAATCGTGATCCACTTTTGCTAGGTGGACTGACACCAATTCATCTTCTTTATCTTGTAATTTCATCGCCATCATCGTCTTAGTTTTATAGCTACGATAAGTTGTAAATTGTGATAAAGTTGTTTGCTTAATTTTGCCATTACGGGAAGTCAATACCAATGTTGGATTAGCTTCAGGTTTTAATTTATCTGGTTCCATTACCGATTTAAAAGCGGCAATTAACTGCTCTCCATCTTCTAAATGATAATTGGTTGAAATATGCATTCCCATATCTTTCCAACGAATATCTGGTAATTCATGAACTGGTAAATGAATATAGTTTCCTTTATTCGTAATTAACACAATCGCGTCATGCGTACTCATCTCTTTTACAAAGATTGGATAATCCAAATCACGACTTCCTAAGTCAGTCGTGTCGGAAGCGCTAAATGAGCGGACACTGGTGCGTTTGATATAGCCTTCATTCGTTACCGATACATAAACCTGTTCTTCGGGAATCATAATACTCGTTTCGACAATAATTTCTTCAACTTTATCTTGAACAATGGTTGTTCTTGGTGATGCAAAACTTTTTTTAATGTCTTTTAATTCATTGGCCAATACTTTTTTCAAGATATCTTCATTATTTAAAATATTTTGATACATCATGATTCGCTCATTTAATTCAAGCTTTTCATTTTGTAATGCCTCGATATCCGTATTGGTTAAACGATATAATTGTAAGTTAACGATTGATTCAGATTGAACTTCTGAAAAATCAAATTCACGCTCTAAGTTGCGCTTAGCATCTGCTTTATTATCCGAGTTTCGAATAACGGCAATCACTTCGTCTAAAATGGACACAACCCGAATCAAACCTTCTACAATATGTAGTCGTTTTTTATCGGTTGCTAACATATGCTTGGTACGCTTCGTAATCACCTCTTTTTGATGATCAATATATGCTTCCAACATTTGCATTAAGCCTACCACTTCCGGACGGCGATTATGGATAGCGACCATATTAAAGTGATAATTAACTTGTAATTCAGTATTTTTTAATAAATATTGTAAGATGCCTTCAGCATTCACTTCACGTTTTAATTCAATGACCACGCGCACACCATTTCGGTCACTTTCATCACGAACTTCCGATATCCCTTCAATTTTCTTCTGAATACGAATATCATCTAAACGTTGAATTAATTTGGCTTTATTAACATCAAATGGTAATTCCGTCACCACAATTTGTTGCTTATTACCTTTTAAGTCTTCTATTTCAGTTAAAGAACGTACGACAATTTTTCCTTGACCCGTTTCATACGCTTTACGAATTTGGTCTGCCCCTTGAATAATCGCACCAGTCGGAAAATCAGGTGCAGGAATTAATTTTATAATATCGTCTAAACGATAACGCTTATGGGTTAGCATATAGATAACCGCATCAATTACTTCTCCTAAATTATGAGGTGGTATCTCAGTAGCATAACCAGCAGAAATACCGGTGGCACCATTGACTAATAAATTTGGAAAACGAGCAGGTAAAACAGTTGGCTCTTCTAATGTATCGTCAAAGTTTAGCAGATACTCAACCGTCTCATGTTGAATATCACGTAATAACTCATCGGCAATGGGTGATAAACGCGCTTCTGTATAACGCATAGCCGCTGCTGGGTCGCCATCCATACTCCCGTTATTACCATGCATATCGATTAAAGTTTCACGCAATTTCCAATCTTGACTCATGCGGACCATCGCTTCATAAACAGAAAAATCCCCATGAGGATGATAATTACCAATTACATTCCCTACTGTCTTAGCAGACTTACGGTATGGATTACTAGCGGTATTGCGGTCCATGTACATTGCAAATAAAATACGGCGTTGTACCGGTTTTAATCCATCACGAATATCAGGTAAAGCACGGTCTTGGATGATGTATTTAGAATAACGTCCAAAACGATCTCCAATGACACTGGCAAAATTTAATTCTTGAATATTTTCTTTTACCATGTTTTACCTCCTAAAATAATTCTAACTGGCCATTTTCATCATCTTCATTATCCAATGGCTTATTGTTCTCTTTTTTTACTGTCTTTGCTTTTGATTTTGATTGAGCCGATTTTTTATTTGTTGTTTTGGCCGGTGGACGGTTGGCCATTGATTGCGCTTTGCTTTTACTATTAGTAGTATTTTTGGTGCCTTTTGAATTCTGTTCGGTCACGTCTACTACATAATGGTCAGAACTACCATTATCAAGTTCTTCTAAATCCAGAGCTTCTTCCAATGTGTCTATTTCGTCATCTTTCAATCCATGTGCTTCTTTAATTAACTCTTCTGTTGCTTGGTCAGTAGACTGACTAGTCCCTTGATTTTCTTTTAATAAAGTATCTTCTTCATCCATCGTGAATTGAACATTACTTTCAATCCATTTACGACGCGGTTCAACTTTCGCACCCATTAAGGTCGTCACACGGCGTTCAACCTGCGCCGCATCATCAATCGTCACACGTATTAAAATTCGAGAATCTGGGTTCATCGTTGTTTCCCATAATTGGTCTGCATTCATTTCCCCTAAACCTTTATAACGTTGTAAAATATAGCCTCGCCCAATCTTCTTAATCGCTGATTGTAACTCCTCATCGGTCCAAGCATATTCTACTTGTTGTTTCTTACCAGAACCTTTTGAAACTTTATATAATGGTGGCATTGCCAAATAAACTTTTCCAGCTTCAAGTAGTGGTTTCATATAACGATAAAAGAAAGTCAAGAGTAAGACCTGAATATGAGCCCCATCGGTATCCGCATCGGTCATAATAATAATTTTGTCATAATTACAGGAATTAATATCAAAATCAGTTCCTACTCCTGCCCCGATAGTATAAATCATCGTATTGATTTCTTCGTTTTTCATAATGTCTTGCATTGACGCTTTTTCAGTATTAATTACTTTACCACGTAATGGCAAAATAGCTTGATAACGACGGTCACGACCTAATTTTGCGGACCCACCCGCTGAATCACCCTCGACTAGGTATAATTCATTTTTACTCGCATCTTTTGACTGGGCTTTGGTTAGCTTACCAGAAATCAATTTTTCTTGTGCCGATTTCTTCGTCCCACTACGAGCGGCTTCTCTAGCTTTACGCGCTAATTCGCGAGTTTCACGAGCACGAATCGCCTTGCGTAAGATCATTTGGCTAAAATTCCCATTTTCATTTAAGAAACTTGAAAGACGTTCATACATTAAATTCTCTACTAAAGGACGAGCTTTGGGTGTACCCAATTTTTCTTTAGTTTGCCCTTCGAATTGTAAGTATTGTTCTGGAATACGAACAGACACCACCGCGGTCAAACCTTCGCGAACATCACTACCTTCTAAGTTTTTATCTTTTTCCTTAATTAGACCTACTTTACGACCGTAATCATTAAATGCTTTGGTAATCCCGGTTTTCATACCGACTTCATGCGTTCCTCCAGAAGCAGTCCGAACATTATTAGCAAATGATAAAATTGTTTCGGAGTATCCGTCATTGTATTGCATTGAAAAATCAACTTCAAATTCTTCCACTGCCGCTGAAAAACTGAACGCATCTCCCAATACATCTTTTTCTTCATTTAAATATTGAATAAAATCTTCTAATCCTTTTTCATAATGAAAAATTTCTTGGTAGTCATGGCGTTCATCTACTAGTTCAATCGCTAACCCCTTTAATAAAAAGGCAGATTCTCTTAATCGTTCAGCAATCACTTCGGAATTAATATGAGCACTACCAAAAATACTTTTATCTGGCATAAAATGCACGGTAGTACCATGAGCCGTTTTACTTGAAGCTTTTGATTTAACTAATTTTGAAGCAGGTTTCCCTCCATTTTCAAATCGCATTCGATAAAGATTGCCATCACGTTCAACAGTCACTTCTAACCAGGAAGACAATGCATTAACCACACTTGCACCAACACCATGAAGTCCTCCGGAAGATTTATAGCCCCCTTGACCAAACTTACCACCCGCATGGAGGACAGTTAAGATAACTTGAATGGTCGGTACCCCACTTGCATGCTGACCAACTGGCATCCCGCGGCCATTATCTTGTACTCGAACACTACCATCTGCTTTAATTTCTACTTTAATATAATCAGCAAAACCAGATAAAGCTTCGTCGACTGAATTATCAACAATCTCATAAATTAAATGATGTAATCCTCTTTGGTCTGTCGAACCGATATACATCCCTGGTCTTTTTCTTACTGCGTCCAAACCTTCCAATATTTGAATCGCGTCATCATTATATTGAATTGGTGTCGTCTTAGTTTCTGACATTTAATCACCTCTAAAATTTTCTTATATTCAACTCTTCTATAATAGCAAATAACTTTACTGCTTTTCAAATATTACTTGAAATTTGTAATTTAAGCAAATACAACTTACATTGAAGTGGGCCAGAAGTAGAAAATTGAATGATTTTCGATTCGCCTGCCCGCCCCAGCACAGTTGGGAGTAGGCCAGAAGTAGAAAATTGAATGATTTTCGATTCGCCTGCCCGCCCCAGCACAGTTGGGAGTAGACCTAAAGTAGAAAATAGAATAACTTTCGCTTCGTCGGCCTAACCCTGCACAGGTTGAGGCCACTCAACCACTGCGCTGTAAAATAAGTAAAATAAATACATAAATAAATGGAACCAAACAAATTTATAAAGTTTATTACACAACCACATATATGGCTGTTTAAATAATCATAAATGCATTATAAACTTACAGCTGTCTTAATTATGATACGTTAAGCATTGTTGTTTCACTTTATTTAATGTAAAATAGTAGCGTATATCCAAAGATGGAGGTTTATTATGCAATTTATATTTTTATTTATTTGTTATTTATTAGGATCAATTCCAACTGGTGTTTGGTACTCAAAAATTAAACACCAGATTGATGTGCGTGAATTGGGTAGTGGTAATAGTGGCGCCACCAATATTGGACGTAATTTTGGATTTAAAGCTGCTATTTTTGTAACGGTCATTGATGTTCTAAAAGGACTGGTGGCGATGATACTTGCACATTACTTTTATCCTAATACTGATTGGGTAATAATGGGAGCCGGTATAGCCGCTATTTTAGGTCATGCTTATCCTATTTTTGCCAATTTTCGTGGTGGAAAAGTGGTCGCCACTTCTTTTGCAGTATTAGCTGGTTATAATTTTTTCATTGGTTTAAGCTTTGTATTATTGTTATTTTTATTAATCTATTTAACGAGCACTATTAGTTTAGCCGCCTTAACGAGTTTTTCATTAGCAGCCTTATATGTTTTAATTACCCAACCGTTAATATTTGGTCTTGGCTTTATCGCAATCGCCGCCTTTATGATTTATCGTCATCGTACTAATGTGGTCCGTCTTATGAAAGGTGAAGAAAGTCGCATCAATTTCGGTCTTAGAAAACCAACAAATAATAACTAATATCACCTATTTTAATGTTATCAAATATTTATTTAATAATATTTACTTGCCATCCGTTTTTATGCGGATGGCTTGCTTGTTTTCTAGGGATAGCTTGGGCAAAAAAGTTCGGTTATGTTGTCTTTGCAGCTTGTGCTTATGCTCATGAGTAAAATCATACAGTAACGCCTACTTGTATCTTTCCATGAAATTCACCTATTCTTAAGTGTGATTTCAGGGAGTGGGCAAGAAGTAGAAAATTAAATAATTTTCGCTTCGTCTGCCCACCCCCGTACAGTTGGGAGTAGACCAGAAGTAGAAAATCGAATGATTTTCGCTTCGTCGGCCTACCCCCGCACAGTTGAGTAGGTATCAAACAAGTCATTAAGACGCAGTTTGATGCCACTCAACCACTGCGCTATTATTATCGAGCAATCACTTTATTGATTTTATCAAATTTATACCAAACCTCATTAAGACGCAGTTTGATACCACTCAATCATTGCGCTAATAATTAATGAACAATAATCTTAACTAAATTTATTAAGTTTATGCCCAGCCTCTTTGCAAACTTCTTATTATACATACTTCAAATAGCTTTGTTTAGTAATAGAGATTGGGCAAAAAAAGGAAAAATTTTTGCCGCTTGTCCATATTCATTTTCCTCACTAAATATTTAGTAGGTCCACACAATTAATAACCTTTTTCTTGTGGGTCCATACTAAAAGTTGTAGCGTCCTTTTACTAATAATTGGCCAATCAAGCGATGCTACACTTGGCCAGTTTTCTTTACCAATAAAAAAACAACGGAATAGCCGATTGGCTATTCCGATACTAAATGACTAGATATTATCTCCCATAAAAACTAGTCCACAATTGAAGTTAACACGAAGAGGAAGCGAATTATTTTGTGCTTCGTGTTAATAAGAGTTCTTTGTGCTCTGCATCAGCACAAAGCTCTTATTATTATCTATCAACTAAATTATTTTAAACGACCTGGGCGTTCTTTATATCCATAGTAAGCATCTTCGATGATTTCTTTCATATCGCTTACTAATGCTAAACGTGGGTTTACAGGTGTACATTGATCTTCATAAGCAAGATAAGCAATTTCTTCTGCACGTGCCATGTATTCTTTTTCGTCAACACCTTGAGCTTTAATACTCATTTCGATACCACAACGTTCACCTAAGTCATAAACTGCTTGAGCTAAGCTAGCAACTGCTTCTTCTGGTGTATCAGCTTTAAGTCCTAATAAGCGTGCAATATCTTGGTAACGAACATCTGCTTTATAGTAGTTATATTTTGGCCAGTTACCTTGTTTTGCAGGACGAGTACCATTGTAACGAATAACATATGGTAATAGAATCGCATTTGTACGGCCATGGACAGTATGGAAGAATCCACCAATCTTATGAGCCATTGAGTGAGAAATTCCTAAGAATGCATTCGCAAATGCCATACCAGCCATTGTTGAAGCATTATGCATTTTCTCGCGAGATTCAAAGTCTGCTTCTTTAACAGAACGTTCTAAGTATTCAAATACAATCTTAATCGCTTGTAACGCTAAACCATCAGTATAATCATTCGCCATTAATGATGTATAAGCTTCAATCGCATGCGTTAACACGTCCATACCAGTATCTGCTGTTACAAAATCTGGCACTGTCATTACTAATGCAGGGTCAATAATTGCAATAGTTGGTGTTAATGAGTAGTCTGCTAATGGGTACTTCATATTATTTTTCTTGTCTGAAATAACCGCAAATGGTGTCACTTCTGAACCCGTACCAGATGTTGTTGGGATACCAACGTATTTTGCTTTTTCACCCAATTCAGGGAATTTGAAAGCACGCTTACGAATATCCATGAATTTTTGTACTAAGTCACGGAAGTCGATTTCTGGTTGCTCATAGAACATCCACATTACTTTAGCAGCATCCATTACAGAACCCCCACCTAAAGCAATAATTGTATCAGGTTCAAAGCTCTTCATTTGATCAGCACCACGACGAACAGTTGAAATATCTGGATCTGGTTCTACGTTAGAGAATACTTGATAAACCACTTTATTACGACGTAAATGTAATTGTTCGATAATCTTATGTAAGAATCCTAATTTAACCATCATTTCATCAGTTACAATAAATACTTTTTCAACATCACGCATTTTTTGTAAATATTGGATTGAATCACGTTCGAAATAGATTTTTGAAGGAACTTTAAACCATTGCATATTATTTCTACGTCTCCCCACTTTTTTGATATTAAGTAAATTGATTGCGCTAACGTTATCACCAACTGAGTTGGCACCATAAGAACCACATCCTAAAGTTAATGAAGGAATGAAGGCATTATAAACGTCCCCAATACCACCAAAAGTTGAAGGTGAGTTCCAAATAACACGAATTGCTTTAACTTGACGTCCAAATTCTTTTACTAAATCTTCATCATTAGTATGGATAGCAGCTGAGTGTCCTAAACCATTGAACTCAACCATTTGACAAGCTTTCTTCAATCCATCTGCTTGATCTTCTGATTTTAGAATAGCAATCACTGGTGATAATTTTTCACGTGTTAAAGGTTCATTCGGCCCTACTTCTGAAACTTCTGCTGCTAAAATATTTGTTCCTTCTGGAACAGTAAATCCAGCTTGTTCTGCAATCCAAGTAGCAGGTTTACCAACGATATCAGCATTTAATTTAGCATCAGCACAGTTTTTACTATTTGCTTTTGCTCCGAAACAGAATTCTTCTAATTTAGCTTTTTCATCTTTATTAACGAAGTAAGTATGATAAGACTTCATTTCGTCACAGAATTCATCGTAAATTTCTTTATCAATAATGGCTGCTTGTTCAGAAGCACAAACCATTCCATTATCAAATGATTTACTCATCACAATATCATAAGCGGCTTGTTTAACATTAGCTGTTTTTTCAACATAAGCTGGTACGTTACCTGCACCTACCCCTAATGCTGGTTTACCACAAGAGTAAGCGGCTTTAACCATTGCGTTACCACCTGTTGCTAAGATAGTTGCAACGCTTGGATGATTCATTAAAGCAGAGGTTGCTTCCATTGAAGGTAAAGTAATCCATTGAATACAGTTTTCAGGAGCACCTGCTGCTACTGCTGCTTCGTAAACAATTTTCGCTGCATGTGCAGATGATTCTTGAGCTGCTGGGTGAAATGCAAAAACAATTGGGTTACGTGTTTTTAATGAGATTAATGATTTAAAGATTGCAGTTGAAGTTGGGTTAGTTGTAGGTGTAATTCCACAAACAACTCCGACTGGTTCAGCAACTAAAGTTAATCCTGTAACATCATCTTCTGAGATAATTCCAACTGTTTTAGTATGACGCATATTGTTAACAACGTGTTCGCAAGCAAATAAGTTTTTAGTTGCTTTATCTTCAAAGACACCACGTCCTGTTTCATCATAAGCGTGTTTTGCTAAAACACCATGTTGATCTAATGCAGCAACAGATGCTTTTGCGACAATATAATCAACTTGCTCTTGATCTAAAAGACGGAATTCTTCTAATGCCACCACTGCTTTTTTTACTAATCCATCGACATGCTCTTCAGCAATTTGCTGTTTGTTTTTTTCTACAACTTCTGCCATTTTTTAAATCCTCCTCAATAGGTGTTTCTTCTTTACAACTACATATTACATTTTTCACAATGTTATGTCAAGGATTTTGTGCAAAAAATCACATATTTTTTATAAAAATCTTTTCGATAGAAGCCGATGACGATAACAAAATAACGAAAACGCTATCAAATTTTTAGACGTTTTTTTCCTATTGTGAAGCGATTCGTGGTACTCTTATAAGGTGATTTCACAATGTTTTTCTTAAACTATTCCCTTTACTTACATAAAGTTTGTGCTCTTAATCACAATTAGATTGTGAAAAGTTTAGCCAATCGAGTAGGAGACTAATCATTAGTTGATTAGTCGTCCTCTCACACCACCGTACGTACGGTTCTCGTATACGGCGGTTCAATAATGTAAGTACACTTTCTCTGCCAATTGGGTCATATTCAAAAGACCCCATTGGTAGAGTTTTTCCGTTGGTATGGCTTGATGAACTTCCCAAGTACAGGACAATCGCCAATATTTCTTTCTTGAATAGGCGATACGTTTGGACTCATCGAGTGTTAGCCCTCTCTTCATGAGTTCTTTTATTTTCGTTCTTGGTCGTTTCCATCGTTTGAGTATTAGTTGTCTGATTCTGCGATGTAACCAGGATTCAATGGCTCGGATAGTGCCTTTAATATAGCCTCTTCCGTGGTATTGTATCCACCCTCTGGCTACTTGGTTGATTTCCTTTACCAACATTTGAAAGGTTTTCGGTGTTTTTCGACTCGTGACTTGTCTAAGTTTCGCTTTGAATTGCTTCACTGCTTCTTTAGTCGGTCGGTATCGACAGCCTCCATTCGCTTTCATTATCAGACAACTCAAGAACTTTAAACGGTAAGGACTACCTACTTTGCTTTTTTCTGTATTCACAACCAATTTCAATTCTTTTGATAGAAATCGGCTGATACTCTGTAGAATTCGTTCGCCTGCTCGCTTACTTTTCGTAAAGATGACAAAATCATCGGCATAGCGTACGAATCGGTGTCCCCGTTTCATTAGTTCTTTATCTAACTCATGTAAATAGATGTTACTGAGTAATGGCGACAGGACACCTCCTTGTGGGGCGCCTTTTTTCTGTCTTTTGGAAGTTTCCGTTTAGTTCAATGACTCCGGCTTGCAAGAATCGGTTAATCAATCTTAATATTGATTTATCGTCAATGGGTTGTTTCAGAAGATACATCAGCTTGTCATGGTTAATCGTATCAAAGTACTGTTTTAAATCGCAATCCACGACATATCGGTAGCCTTCTTCATAATACTTGGCACATTGTTTTCTTGCTTGATGAGCATTGCGATTTGGTCTAAACCCATAACTGTAAGGGCTAAAGGTCTTGTCGATTGACGGTTCAATAACCTGCTTAATCGCTTGTTGTATCACTCTATCCCTTACAACGGGTATGCCTAGTTTACGAACCCCTCCATTCGGTTTAGGTATTTCAACCCGTTTTACTGGCTGAAGACGGTAGGTGCCTTCGAATAATTTCTTACACAAAGGAACATAATAGTTGAAGATATGACTTTCTACTTCTTCAACGGTCATCCCATCCACACCCGGGCTTCCGCCATTTCTTCTGACTCTATCACATGCGCGTCTCAGGTTATTTCTTTCTACCACCCTCGACATTATCGGATAGTGACGCCATTGGTCCAAAGCTTCTCCTAGTGATTGACTCTGCGCAGATGCATACTCTTTCGATTCCGTCTTATCCCTTTGCATCTTGCCAAGCTTTTGCTTGTTTTCTGCCTTCTTCATCTTCACTACCTCTCTTTCTTTCCAATGTTCATTATTGTTCAGTCCTTCAGTTGGTAGACAACCTACTATGACCTCTGCTGACTTCTCATGATTCGTTGTTACTAAGATATGCTTATCTCTCATGAGACCTCCCCAGGTAAGGTGCGTTAACCTCCCTCCCATGTCACCGCTTGATTTATCCAACCATAATCCGTGCAGTATTGGGCTTTACTTTGTTCTGCAAGCTCACCCTTATGGTTAGACCTTCTATCAAGTTTCTATTCGTCGGTGCAGGAGTTTGCCTTAGGCTTCCTTCAGATTCCGCCTCACGACGACCTTAATTCTTAGTGCTTTAGCACTTAGAGATTAAGGATAGGGTACCGACACCCTTGCCCTTAGCTAACAGTTCCTACTGCAAAGCCTTGCTGAGACTGTTTGACTTTAGTCATTACAGTCTCACATGCGTTAGAAGTAGCGGACTTGAACCGCCAAGTTAACGCCCATGCTGGGCGCACAAAAAGACTGAACCAAAATAATACTTTCGGTTCAGTCTTATTTAAATGTCTATTTTTGTAACAAAAGAGTGGTCACTTATGATGTCATTTAGATTTGGATTTATTTTATTAATCCTTCTTACAAAAATATGGCTCCAAGACCTAATTCTTTAGTTTTAATTTCAACCTACTTATTGTTTATGCCATCTGTTAATTTTGAGTTTCCACATCTTCACCATGTAAGATAAAGTTACCTACTTCGATTTGTTGATCTGAAAAATTTTGAATCACACGCACATGATACTCTTCCGGGTTATGACTAATATTTTCGACATAAAATAAATATTCAATCGCATCATAATATTCTTTTTTATCTTGCAGTATTTTGATAATCCGTTTCAGCCCTTTTTCTGCTGGCTTAACTGGGCTACTCCAATTAATAATTTCAGTTGAGGTATAAATACCATCTGACAGTGGTGTAGTATCTACTACAGTTGTTACTTCTTCAGTAGTTTCAGCTATTATTATTTCTTCAGTGGTCGCCTCTAAGGTTGTTGAAATTTCCGCTAAGGTATCCTCAAGGGTTTGGGTAGTCATCTCGATAGTAGCTTCACTCGTAGAATGATCAGTTTCCACTTCCTCTTTATTATCACATCCAATAATAAATGTACAAAGGATTAAAAGTAGGAGAAGTTTTTTCATTTTACTTCTCTTCTATCATTTGAACGATTTCTTCTTCAGTCATTGAACTGTCACAACGAACTGCGACACCTGAAGCTTGTTTAACTAAAAATCCTGGTACAGTAGGAATGTTAAATTGTTCGCGGAATGATTGAATATCTTTGAAATCATATTCTTCACTTTCTGAATCAATTAAGTAAATTTTATATTGATACTCCTGTGCTACTTTATTTAATTTATTTACAAAGCGACGGCAGTATGGACAAGTTTTTCTTCCGATATAAATATTTGTCCCCTCTTGTTCTAATAATTCAATCCCTTTGACTGGTGAAATTTCCTCAAATACTTTAATTTGTTCTAAATAAGTTTCGATTTCATTCATTTTATCTACCTCCATAATATGAGTAAATTGTAACATAGTTATAAGGGAAATTCACTTAATGAGGACTGATTATTATATTGGAGTTAATATCAAGTATGACTACATATATAGGAAATAAGTTTAAATGATGAAAATTTTATTTAAGCATCTAAATCAATCTCATCCAATTTTTGACGTTGCTTGCGTTTATAAATAGTTGAAATTAAGATTAAAATAGCACCTAACATTAACAAAATCAATGCCCAAGTCATGGCTCTTTGTTGTTCTCCAGTTGTTGGTAATTGGACCGTTTGCTTTTTATTTGCGTTGGATGATGACTGTTGCTGATTGTTAGTCTTATTGGCTTCTGTATCATTTGCTTGATTATTACGATCCTTTTCACTCGATTGATTATTATTTGATTGTGTCTTTTTCTGGGACGACTGATTATTCGATTTCTCTGTTGAGATATTGTTTTTATTTAAATTTGATTGCTTGTTGTTGTTAGTCTTTTGATTGGTTGCTAATTTTGCTTTAATATTGTCCAGCGTATTAGTGTTATTACTTGATTTTGTTGTCGATGGTACCTGTTGGGTATTCGTGCTACGATTAGCAGAATATCTTGAACCCGATAATGGCTTAGTCGATGATGGAGACTCTTGGTTAGATGAATTGTCCACTATATTATGGGTAGATTCATCTTCTTTTGTATCTTCATTATTTGATGATTCAGTAATTGCATTATTATCTTCCACTTCAATGTCGCTCGTGGTTTCTTCTTCGACAAGCGTATGCCAATCGATGTCACGGTAATAGTATTCTGCTAAATAACCGGTAGTTGATGCTTCGACCGGGTGCCAAGTTTGAGTCGCTTCATTAAAGGTGACCATTTTTACTTGATATTTCTGATTAAGTTGACGTACTAAAGCAATCGCATCATCACTTACATAACCTTGATGATTTAAAAAATTTGCTAAATGATCTTTAATTAGTTGCCATGCATTGGCGTTAATTTGACTAAAATAAAGAAATTGTGCTTCTTTAATTAATAATAATTCCTGATACCTTATCAGATAGTCTTCACTGGTTTGACTTTGATAAACATCATTTTGTGCGATGCTGACAAAGCGAATCACATCATTAATGCTCAATTCTTTTCGATATTGATAGGCGCTCTTTAAATCATCGTCTAGCTGAATATTCCCTTTTAAGTTAAGTGTTTGCGTTATCTCCTCAATTGTTAAAATTTGAGTAAATTGTTGATAAATATCTTCAAATCGTAGTTGATAATAAGGATATGGTACTAATTGTGATAAATAGAAATCTAAATTAGCTAAATATTCGGTTAAACTACTCATTTGGTGATCAATTAAAAAACTTTCCGCATTGATCTTAGGCACAGAATAAGCATATAGAAGACATTGATTCAATTGTTGATCAGCCATTTGATTTTCAGCTAATTGATTTTGTGCTACTTCCAATAAATATAGGGTCTCATGATACTGTGTTTCGACCATTGAGCGTGAAGCAATGACTTCGTTTTGTTGTTGAATAATTCCCTCCAAGTATTGTTGCCACTCAATGACATTTTGATCCATTTCCACCAAACTTAATTGTTCCGCTTCTGTAAGGTTATTAAATTCCGGTTCGGTTGTCTGCAGCGTTAAATAAGTTGCTTCGATGACTTCATTTAAGGTGTTGGTTGCTTGAATAATCGAATAGTTTTCATTGTGTTCGAGAGATTCAATTTCACTGGTTAAGCGATTAAATTCGCTTTCTAATTCGGATAAAGTTGTTTGATAATTCGTTATCAATTGATTAAGTTCACTCATATTGTCACTTTGATTAAACTGGTTTTGGATTAAAATTTGACAATTTTCCTGATTAATGATGTCTCCTTCCCAGTTAGTAATTAATTGGTAAGGTTGAGCTAACTCAACGGCTTGTGCTGTCACAGTGTGCGGTACTATCGTCATGATTAAAAATACTATCAATGTAATTAAATGCCATTTTTTCATTGTACACCCTCCTAAGAATAGGTACGTAAAAATAATGCCAAATACTTTTGAGCATATAAAAAAGAGTGGACCAGAAGTAGAAAATCAAATAATTTCCACTTCGTTGGTCCACCTTGCCTACTAGCGTTAAGTATAAAATAAAGCTTGAGGGTAAAATTCTTATATTATTAGTCAATAATCCTTAAAATAGCATCTAAAACAATCATGGGACTTTTCTAGAGAACTATATTCAACCTTTGGGGAAGGTCACCTACTCTAAAGTTAGTCTAAATAATCAACCACTTCAACTAAGTTTGAGTAATAGGTCATGCGTTCTTCTAAATCAGCAAACAAACCATCGCCATTGTAAATGCCATATTGTTCCCAATCTGCCAAAGGTACGACATAATAATCTTCGAATTGAGCACCGATACAATATGTCGGCATAAAACGTATTTTACTAATTTCAAATTCGCCATCCACTTCGGTAAAGGTATACTCGGCAATGCCCCCTACTTTGTTTTCTTGTTCGACTTGACCTGATAAAAAGTTACCATGAGAAAACATTGCGGCTTGATACTTGTTATACACAATAAACGGTTGTGGTACATGAGGATGACCACCTAAAATAAAATTCGCTCCAGCATTACGCACGACATTGTTGACATTAGCTTGATAGACAGACGGTAATGTATCATATTCTTCACCATTGTGAATCATCACCACTGAAATATCCGAAATTTTATTTAAAGCTTCAACTTCTAATGGCATTAAATTCGTATCAATTAAACTTAAAAGATAGGCTTGATCTTCAGGAATATAATTCCCATTTGCACCATAACTATAAGAAAGGAATCCTACTTTAACACCATTCGCGTCTAAAACGCGCATATTATTATAATCATCCCAACTTTCATAGCTACCAACATAAGGCATATCACGTTCTTTCAAAGCTTCAATTGAAGCATAAGCTCCTTTTGCTCCTAAGTCCATTGAGTGGTTAGTAGCATTATTGACAATATCCACCCCAACCGTTTTTAATGCATCAATAATTTCCGAAGGGGCATTAAAGGCTGGATAAGTAGATAATGGGTAAGTATCACCAGCAGCAATCACTTCTAAATTAGCCGTCGTGATGTCCGCATTTTCTAAATATTTTTTAATGGGTTCAAACATTGGAGTAAAGTCATAGCCATCAGCAGTCGCTGCATTGTCGTAAACCCAGTCGTGAATTAATATATCACCGATCGAACGAATGGTCACCGAACGTCCTTCTTTAGTAGGAGTCTCCCCTTCAGCATCAGCGTTTGCTTCATCCGCTTCTTCAGTACTTACGGTAGTCGTAGCATCTTGAGCACTTACCGTAGTCGTTTGCGCATCATTGGCTTGAGAATTAGTAGTTGGACTTTGACAAGCGACATTTAATAAGGTTAATGCACTTAATAACAAAATGTTTCTTAATCTTTTCATCTATATGCTCTCTCTCTTATCTTAATACTATTAGCCTAATTCAATCAATAACTCCCCTGCTTTGATTGAATCTTTTTCTTGGATGTACAATTTCTTCACCACACCCGGTTTAGTCGCAACAATCGATGTCTCCATCTTCATTGCTTCCGTAATAATCAATAATTGTCCCGCTTCAACTTGGTCGCCTTCTTTAACTTTAATAGCAAATACAGTTCCGGGCATTTGAGCTGCAATATGGTTATCATTTTGACGGTCGGCCAATGGTCTAATATCCACAGTCGTTTTGGCGGATAAATCATGGACTTCAACTTTTTGTGATAGTCCATTTAAGTTAAAGTAAACTGTCCTTAACCCATTTGATTTAACTGAACCGATTGAAGTCAATTCAATATTGATTGTTTTTCCTGGTTGTAACTCAACTGAAATTGTTTCATGGGGTTTCATCCCATAGAAGAAAGTTGGTGTCTCTAACACACTTACCTTACCATATTTTTCAACAAAATCAAGAAATTCTTGGGTCACTTTTGGATATAAAGCACCACTTAATAATAATTGTTCGTTTACTGGTGTATAGAGTCGTTTAGATAAGTCTTCTCTCAATGCTTCAAAATCAAATTCCGTCATCAATTCACCCGGTCTTTGAGTGAAAGCAGCTTCTCCTTTTAAAACAACCTTTTGTAAGTCTTCGTTCATCTTGCCTGCCGGTTGACCAATTTCGCCTTTAAAGAAGGAGACAACTGAAGCAGGAAAGTCTAATTTAGCCCCTTTTTCAATGACTGAAGCTTCATCTAAATCATTTTGTACCATAAATAGTGCCATATCACCTACAACTTTAGAAGAAGGTGTTACTTTAATAATATCCCCAAATAATAAATTCACTCGACGATACATTGCACTTACTTCATCAAAACGGTCCCCTAAACCTAGGGATTCAGCTTGCATCTTTAAATTTGAGTATTGGCCACCAGGCATTTCATATTGATAAACCGGTGTCCAAGCTGTTGTTAAATCGGTCTCAAATGGACGATAATATTGACGTGTCACTTTCCAATAATTAGTTAACACATCATTAACTTCCACATTTAACTTGATTTGTCGGTTGGTCCCTTGACGGGCATAGTATAGTGAATTGGCATTAGGTTGCGAATTTTGACCACTTAAAGCTGGATTTGCGGTATCAACAATATCGACGCCCGCATCAATTGCTCGTGAATAAGTTAAAACACCATTACCAGCTGTATCATGCGTATGTAGATGAATCGGTAAAGCAACTTCCTCTTTTAAGGCTTTAACTAATTGATAAGCTGCCTCCGGTTTTAATAGTCCCGCCATATCTTTAATCGCAATCGCATGAACGCCTAATGATTCAAGTTCGCGTGCTAAATTAACATAATATTCTAATGTATATAAAGAAGAACGCTCTGGATTTAAAATATCTCCTGTATAACACAAGGTTCCTTCGACAAATTTATCAGTTTTCAAGGCCGTTTCAATCGGTAATTTCATGGCTTCGACCCAGTTTAATGAGTCAAAAATACGAAAAACATCAATGCCAGCATGCGCACTTTCTTTAATAAATCGTTGAACGACATTGTCTGGATAATTTTGATAACCGACTGCATTAGCGGCTCTCAATAACATTTGGAATGGAATATCGGGAATTAATTCACGTAATTGCTGTAATCTTTCCCATGGACTTTCTTTTAAGAAATTATAAGCCACATCAAAGGTCGCACCACCCCACATTTCAAGTGAGAAATGATCTTTCATCGTTGCATTAATATACGGTGCTACTTTTAACATATCGGTTGTTCTCATACGAGTCGTTAAAACGGACTGATGAGCATCGCGTAAAGTGGTATCGGTTAATAGAGTCGATTTTTCTTCTAATAGTAATTTAGAGACTGCGCTTGGGCCCTTGTCATTTAATAGTTGCTTCCAAGTAGGTTGCTGTATCGCTGAGGGGACTGTTTTTAATCGGTTGCGACTCGCTTTATTGAAGCTTGCTGGGTGAATACTAGAGCGAACCCCTTCAACAGTCGGTATTTCACGTCTTGTAAAATCAGGTTTATCTATCTTTTCAATACCAGGAAAACCATTGACAGTCACATTGGCAATATATTTAAGTAATTTTACTCCTCGTTCTCGTGGAGGAACAAAGTCAAACAACTCAACTTTCTCAGCAATAAAGTTAGTATGATAGTCTCCTAACATAAAGTCAGGATGATGAATAATATTTTCTAGGAAACGAATATTCGTTTTAACACCTGAAATTTGAATTTCATCCAATGCACGTGACATTTTAACAATCGCACCTTTTTTATGAATAGCATAAGATGATATTTTGACTAAAAGCGAATCATAATACGGTGTAATCATTGAACCCGAAAAGGCATCACCAGCATCTAGACGAATTCCTGTTCCGCCTGGCGATTGATAACTGACGATAGTGCCAGAATCCGGTGCAAAATCATTTAATGGGTCTTCAGTCGTAATACGACATTGAATGGCATATCCTCTTGTCACTATTTGGTCTTGTGGTGGAATACCAATCTCCTCGCCAAATAAACTTTCACCATCGGCAATTTGAATTTGTGTTTTCACGATATCAACGCCTGTTACTAATTCAGTAATAGTATGTTCTACTTGGACACGCGGGTTGACCTCAATAAAGTAAAATTCATCATCGGCAACTAAAAACTCTACCGTACCCGCATTAACATAACCGACATGTTGCATTAATTGCAAGGAAGCATCTGTTAATTTTTGACGCATCTCTGGTTGCAAGCCGAACGAAGGAGCCACTTCCACTACTTTTTGATGGCGTCTTTGGATTGAACAATCTCGTTCATATAAATGAATGACATTGCCGTGTTGATCCCCTAATATTTGCACCTCGATATGTTTAGGATTGGCAATATATTTTTCTATATATAAGCGATCATCACCAAAAGATGATTTAGCTTCAGACTTTGCTCGTTCATAACTCTCAGCTAATTCACTAGCCGAATGAACGATACGCATTCCTTTGCCGCCACCACCACTGACTGCTTTAATCATTAATGGGTAACCGGTTGTTGCCGCAAACGCTTCAGCTTCTGCAAGAGATTGAATTATACCCTCACTTCCTGGAATAACTGGCAGTCCAGCACTAATCGCTGTTTCGCGTGCACGGGTTTTATTACCAAACATTTCTAAATGTCTTAACTCGGGTCCAATAAAAATAATTCCCTCTTCTTGACATCTTCTAGCAAAAGTTTCATTTTCACTTAAAAATCCATACCCAGGGTGTATCGCATCGACTAATTTTTCTTTTGCTAAGGCAATAATTCCTTCAATATCTAGGTACGCTTCGATAGGACCTAAATCTTCCCCAATTAAGTAAGATTCATCCGTTTTTTGACGATGCAAGGTGCCAATATCTTCCTTTGAGTAAATACTAACAGTGTTAATGCCAAGCTCCTTACATGCACGTCCAATGCGAATCGCAATCTCTCCACGATTGGCGATTAGCACTTTCTTAATTTTATTCATGATAAATCCTCCTCGTTGGTCTACATCTTCTGTCTATTCATCCAAGTAAATTGGTAAGCATCATTTCACTCACGAAAACTTATGGAATATATAGGAGTATTATAGCACAAAATGAGAAAGTTTCTCATTTATTTTTAAATTTAATGATTTCTTTTAATAATAAAATATTCAACTTAGCCGGTCAATTGTCTTTATCAAAGAAATGATTGTAAAATTAGATAATTAAAGATGATAATTTATCTTTATTAGTATATAATAGTATTATCAAAAACTCATGGAGGTCATTGGAATGTATTTTACTAATCAAAAGTTTGATCATACCGCTTATTTTTTTGAAAATCCAAAGAATCCCTCTTCAACTAAGGAATATATCTATCATCGTCAAATCAACTTAAATGCCAATCATACGCAAACACTGTTCCATTTTGAAGTGCCGGTTAAGATCACTCCCATCAAGGGCTTAACATTATTAGTCATTAAAATAGCCGAAACAGATCGATTTCAAACTTATCTAATTGAATCGGAAGTCACTTTAAGAAAAGGGATTGAGTTCAATGTCTTATGCCTTTCTTCCAGTGCGACTGTCAACCTATCAACCCAAATCAAAGCAGAACCTTCTTATATCAAATTAGATAAGATTTTTACTGCCCAATCAACACCTGTATCCTTTAATTTGTTAACCATTGTATCCACTGTTAGTACGCTTTACTCAGAAGACTACCGCAAAAAATTTGTTAAGCAATCTCATTTTGAAATCATTATCGTAGAGTCGGGACAATTCAACATTGAAATTAATCATACGGTTCATACTTTAACTAAAGGCCACTTAATGATTTTACCACCGGATACACCAAGTATAAGATTTCATCACGCTGACAAACGAACACTCACACATTCAATCCGCTTTACTGCAGAAGGCATCGACTCAGCATTAATTAAGAACTTAATCAATGCGACAGAATATCTAGCTCCGTTATATGATGTCTTGCATCAGGACTTGAGTTTACCATTAGGTGCCGATAAAGTTTGGAATCAATTGGATAATCTCGTCTTTGCACTCCATCGGTCATTGCATCAAAATAACAACGAATCTAGTTCAACTATTATGCGTGAACGCTATGAAAGTGATATATTCAATGAAATCATCGATTACATCCATCAAAGCGATATCGTAGCCT
This sequence comes from Globicatella sanguinis, assembly GCF_002847845.2. NCBI lineage: Bacteria > Bacillati > Bacillota > Bacilli > Lactobacillales > Aerococcaceae > Globicatella > Globicatella sanguinis. The sequence goes on from NZ_CP126962.1 coordinate 379,938, forward strand.
TAAAAGTGAGTGATCTTGTCAATGAATTCAACCTATCACGCTCTACTTTGCAACAGTTGTTTAATAAATATGAACATACCACACCAAAAAGTTATATTAACCAACAACGATTAGAAAAAAGTCGTCAATTAATTCGTGAATCTAATTTATCGATTACACAAATCGCGACTGAATTAGGCTATGGTTCGATTCAATATTTTTCTCGAGCGTTCAGCAAAGCTTTTAATATGAGCCCATCGGAATATGCAAAGGGCTATTCAAAACGCATGTAATATCATTATTTGTTACATATGATTATTATAGTTAAAAAGCATTGACCGAATAGTTGACTTAAACTATCACTTTATAAATGAAATAATGGCGATAACCTAGCTATTATTAATGATACAAAGATAACATTTAAATAACAGGTGCGTTGTTTTTCAAATATTCTCATTTAAGAACAAAAAATTAATTTTCTATAATACAAGTTTGTTATTTGACTCCTTTTATAGCATAAAAAAGCAGTCTGCCAATGGATTAATTTTCCATTTGCTTGACTGCTTTTTTGATTAATATTATGATTCTACCTCTTCTTGGTAATCACAGTTACTACATTTTACTTCGCGACCTTTACGAGTCGTTTTTTCTACAAGGTAGTGGTCACATTTTGGACAGTTACGTGCAATTGGTTTGTCCCAAGAGACAAACTCACAAGCAGGATAACGGTCGCATCCATAGAAGATACGATTTTTCTTCGATTGTCGCTCAATAATTTCACCTTCGTGACAAAGAGGACATTTTACCCCAACTTTCTTCACGATGGCTTCGGTATGACGACAATCTGGGAAGTTACTACACGCATGGAATTTACCATAACGACCAATTTTAACGACCATTGGATTTCCACATTCCGGACAATCATACCCTGCTGGTTCGTCTTTGATTTCAATCTTTTCGATTTTTGACTCGGCTTTCGTTAAATCCGTTTCAAAATCACCATAGAACTTACTTAATACATTGACCCATTGTTCTTTACCTTCTTCAATTGAATCAAGTTCGTGTTCCATTTCGGCAGTAAAGTCTGTGTCGACTATCTGTGGGAAGAACTCTGACATCACATCATTGACAATCTCACCCAATTCGGTTGGTTCAAAGCGTTTCGCAACCATCTTAACATAGTAACGCTTGCGTAATGTTTCGATTGTAGGTGAATAAGTTGACGGACGACCAATGCCTTTTTCTTCTAAAGTCTTAATTAAACTTGCTTCATTATAACGTGCTGGAGGTTGAGTAAAATGTTGTTTAGGTTCTAACTCAACAGCTTTTACTTCGTCACCGACAGTTAATTCTGGTAAGTAATTGTCTTTCGCTTTACTTGGATAAACTTTTAAGAATCCATCAAATTTGATGCGTGATCCTGATGCTCTAAATTGAACTTGGTTTTGATCAATATCACAACGAATAGTATCATACACTGCATCAGCCATTTGACTCGCCATAAAACGTGCCCAAATAAGTGAATACAATCTCAGTTGATCTTTAGTCAACGAATCACTAATGCTGTCCGGGGTCATTGCTGGATTGGATGGTCGAATGGCTTCATGGGCATCTTGGGCTCCGCTACTGTTTTTAGTTGCTCTAGATTTACCATTATATTGTGGACCATAATTCTCACGAATAAATTCATATGCAGCAGACTGTGCAGAAGGTGCGATACGCGTTGAATCGGTACGCATATAAGTAATCAAACCAACAGTTTGGCGTCCAATCGTAATCCCTTCATACAATTGTTGTGCAACCATCATTGTTTTACTGGTTCTAAAATTCAATCGATTAGATGCTTCCTGTTGTAAGGTACTGGTAGTAAAGGGTGGTGAAGATTTACGTAAACGTTCTTTCTCTTCGATATTGGTGACATTGAAAGGTGCTTTTTCATCCAAACGTTTCATCACCTGTTGAACAGCGGTTTCATCTGGTAAATCCATCTTCTTACCATCCATACCGTAAAATTCTGCTTCAAATTTTTGACGACCTTTACTAAATTTTGCTGGAATTTTCCAATACTCTTCAGGTTTGAAATTACGAATTTCTTTTTCACGATCGATAATAATTTTTAGAGTAGCTGATTGTACACGTCCAGCTGATAGACCGCCTTTAATTTTCTTCCATAATAAAGGTGAAATAGAATACCCTACTACACGGTCTAAAATACGACGTGCTTGTTGTGCATCTACTAAGTCTTGATTTATTTTACGTGGCGTTTTGAATGCTTCCTTAACAGTATCTTTAGTAATTTCGTTAAAGACCACTCGATTTTCTGCATCTAAATCTAAATTTAATAAGTGGCATAAATGCCATGCAATAGCTTCACCTTCACGGTCCGGGTCGGCTGCAAGAAAAACTTTTTCAGAGTTTTTCGCCAATTTTCTTAATTCTTTAATCGTGTCGCCGCGTCCCCTAATACTAATATAATGAGGTTCGAAATTATTTTCGATATCGACTCCCATTTTACTTTTAGGTAGATCACGTAAATGCCCTTTACTGGCAACAACTTTATAATTTTTTCCAAGATAGCGATCAATAGTTTTCGCTTTTGTTGGCGACTCGACAATGACTAGATTTTTATAGGTAGACATTATCGCACCTGCCTTTCTTTCAATCTTTTTGAATTTTTCCTTCTATTATATAGTCAAAAACTGACTCGTTATTTTTTTAATTCAAATCGTTAACCATATTATAGGAAAGAAGACAGGTTGTCAAATATAAATATTAAAAATAATGTTGATTTTTAAATAATTGGCGAATGTCAGCCACTGTTTCCGAGACATTTAAAATAGGATACGCTCCACTGGCAATTAATTGATTGCAGCCTTGAGAGTGCTTATCAATCACGCGCCCCGGTAAAGCAAATACTTCACGATTACACTGCAAAGCATAATTAGCAGTGATTAAACTTCCGCTCTTTTGGGCTGCTTCCATCACACAAGTGACCGGTGAAATCCCCGCTATTAACCGATTGCGCATAATAAAATGATGCTTTAAAGGCGGACTATCCGGTAAGTATTCTGAAATCACTAAATGATTTTTGGCTAAGTTTTGTTGAAGCTCCTGGTGTTCACGCGGATAGGTGCGATTAAGACCACTAGCAATCAAGGCTACAGTGCTTCGTGAATGATAAGCTAACGCTGTCTCATGCACAATCCGATCGATACCACGCGCCAAGCCCGAAACTACACCCCAACCTTCTTTGGCAAAAGCAGCTACTAATGACTCCGTCATCATTCGACCATATTCCGTGGTCTGCCGTGAACCTACGATTGACACCAAAGGACGATTTAAACAAGATAAATCCCCTTGATAAAAGAGCAATAAAGGTGGTTGCGCCAATTGATACCACAGAGGTGGATAGTGAGCTTCACCAAAAATAATCGTCGATTTTGCTAATTGTTTGAAATATGCCAATTCAGCCACTTGCCAATCAATCACTTTTTGATCCGTGAATTGGTGATTAAGCCGTAACATTTTAATAATTTGATAAATCTCTTTTATTGGTAAAGCTTCTTGTTGTAAGTGTTCTTGAAATAAATAAGACAAGTAGCATTTTTGTGAACGATAATTAACCCCTGAATATATCAACCCAATCATTTGCTCTTTAATAGATAAATCCATGTGTATTCACTCTCCTTAATAAGTAAATACGCATGGATGAATAGAATCATTTTTTATAAATTTTAAGCGTTTGAGCTACAGGTGAAAATGATTGACGGTGGATAGGGGTATAACCAAATTCAGCCAAAGCTGCCAAATGTAATTTGGTACCATATCCCATATGTTTTTCAAAACCAAATTCTGGATACTCTTTACCATAATCTATCATTAACTGATCACGATATTCCTTAGCTAAAATACTCGCAGCTGCTATCGACAAAGAACGTTGATCCCCTTTTATGATAGATTCTTGTGGTAAAGGCGAATCAATTTTCATAGCATCTAGTAATAAAAAATCTGGTTGTAACGTTAGTTTTTGAACTGATTCCAACATTGAACGTCTAGTGGCTTCATAAATATTAAACTGTTCGATTTCTGCAACAGACGTTACCGTGATAGAATAAGCTAAAGCCGTTGCCTTGATTAAGTCAACAAAATAAGCTCGTTTTTCATGACTTAACTGTTTAGAATCATTCACACCCATTAAGGCATCACAATCTTCTGGTAAAATAACAGCCGCTGTCACAACTGGCCCAGCTAAAGGTCCCCGCCCCACTTCATCAATGCCGGCAATATATTGAAATCCTTGTGTTCTAAGTTTATTTTCAATACTCAAACGTTGTAAATGTTCTTCTTTAACTAATGCTTCTCGTGTTAAACGTTTTTCAAACTGTTGAATTAATTTTTGCACACCTTTACGCTCATCTTTTAATAAATCAGTCGCCTGCAATTCTTCCATTGTTTGAAATGAATCGATTAATTCTTTAATTACTTGAATGGATAAGAAATTAGTCATCAAATGACACCTCATGATACGGTGTGTCCAATGTTAATGACCCTAATTTATTTTGACGATAATCGAAAATAAAACGTTCCGCTGCCGTCATATAATCTTCTTTCAACCCCATTTTTTCTGTCATTGCGATTAAAAGATTAACGCTCGTTTCAGCTTGTACTTGTTCATCAGTTAATTTATAACGTTCAATTAAAATATTGGCATAACGATTGCGGATAATATCAATCAAAGCTAACGCAATATCATCCATATGCAGTAATTGATCTTTAATAGCACCGGTAATCGCTAATTTTTGACCGACTACAGGATCCTCAAATTTAGGCCATAAAATCCCGGGCGTATCTAATAATTCAAAATCTTTCCCCATCTTTAGCCACCGTTGTGCTTTTGTAACGCCTGGTTTATTACCGGTAATCGCTTGATTTTTACCAACAAAACGATTGATTAAAGTCGATTTACCTACGTTAGGAATCCCTAAAATCATTAAACGGATTGCACGTGGTTTAACTCCTTTGGCTTTTTGCTTTTCAAAATATGGTTGCATGATTTCATTACAAATCTTCATTAACTGTTTTAACCCCACATTATGCTGTGCATCAATCGCTACAGCAGGGAAACCTATATCTTGATAATAATCAATCCATTGTTGTGTCATTCGTTTATCTGCTAAATCAGCCTTATTTAAGACTAGTACACGCGGTTTTTGACCGACAATCTCATCAATCATTGGATTGCGACTCGATTCAGGAATGCGTGCATCGACCAATTCAATCACAATATCAACTAAGTTTAATTTTTCATTTGCTTCTCGTCTAGCTTTCGCCATATGACCCGGAAACCATTGAATATTACTCGAAGTCACATTATCATCCTTTCTACAATTATTCTCATCGATTGTACCATAAATAGGACTTGATTTATATCTGAAATTATTGCTCCAGCGATTGACTTAACTAACAAATTGTTGTCTTTATTGATTCATAGATTGTTATAAACATTCATTTGGTTGTCCTTATTATTGGTTTAGTGGTTAAAAATAGGATTAGGCAAGAAATAGAACTCAAATGATTTTATATTCGTCTGTCCACCCGCACAGTTGGGAGTGGACCAGATGTATAAAATGAAATAATTATCGCTTCGTCTGTTTACCCCCGCATAGTTGAGTAGGTCTCAAACAAGTCATTTAGACGCAGTTTGAGGCCATTCAACCATTGCGTTTTAAATTAAGGAACAATAATTTTGACTAAATTTATCAAGTCTATGCCCAGCCTCATCTTAATAAATAAAAAAAGCCCGAACCGAAGTTCGAGCTAATTATTCAAGCAGAGTTCAGAACCCAATCGTTCTGATAACTCACTATGTATATTTAATTAGATTAGATACTAATGGTAGCACCACGGTAGATAACGCCACGACGAGCATCTACAGTAATTAATTCACCATTAGCAATTTTGTCTAAAGCTTCTTTAGCTGAGACAATTACTGGAATACCACGTTCAATCCCCATAATAGCTGCGTGGGAAGTGATTCCGCCTTCTTCAGTAATAATTGCGCCAACTTTTTCTAATGCTGGTGCATAGTCTTTATCGGTTGTGCGAGCAACTAACACTGATCCGATGACAGCATTTTTGTTAGCTGATTCTGCATCTTCTGCTAAAATTGCTTTACCAATAAAGTGTCCATTACCAACACCTTCACCTTTAGCTAATTGAGTTCCAATAACTTGAATTTTCATTAAGTTAGTTGTTCCAGATTCACCTACCGGTACACCTGCTGTGATAAGGATTAAGTCACCTTCTGAAACATAGTCTTTTTCTTGAACTAAAGCTGTTGCATTATCGAACATTTCATCCGTTGAAGCAGGACGTTCAATCACGTGTGCATTAACACCCCAAGTAATTGATAAGCGACGAGCTGTTTGTTCATCAAATGTAGCTGCTACGATAGTGGCATTTGGACGATATTTAGAAATCATTTGAGCTGTATGACCTGAAGAAGTTGCTGCTACAATAATTTCAATACCTAAATTACGCGCTGTATGACCAACTGCTTGTCCAATGGCTTCGGTCATGTCTGATTGATCGTAACGTTTTAAAGCAAAAGCATCTTGACCTTCTAACGCTGCTTCTGTACGAACACAAATATCAGCCATTGTGGTAACTGCTTCAACTGGGAAGTCACCTGCTGCTGTTTCACCAGATAACATTACCGCATCAGTACCATCAAAGATAGCATTTGCTACGTCCCCTGCTTCTGCACGAGTTGGACGTGGGTTACGTTGCATTGAGTCTAACATTTGAGTAGCTGTTACAACTGGTTTACCTGCTTCGTTACATTTTTTAATAATATATTTTTGAACGATTGGCACTTCATGAGTTGGGATTTCTACCCCTAAGTCACCACGTGCAACCATGATACCATCAGAAACAGCTAAGATTTCTTCGATGTTATCTACACCTTCTTGGTTTTCAATTTTAGAAATGATTTTAACTTTTGAGTCGCCTTCTTCTTCTAAAATTGCACGGATTTCCATAACGTCACTTGCACGACGTACGAAAGAAGCTGCAATAAAGTCAATTCCGTTTTGTACACCAAAACGAATATCTGATTCATCTTTATCGGTAATACCAGGTAAATTAACGGAAACATTTGGTACGTTAACACCTTTTTTAGATTTTAAAACACCAGTATTTTCAATTTTGGTTACAATTTCACCATTTTCATGGTCGATTTCTGTAACTAATAAATCAACTAAACCATCATCTAATAAAATATGATTACCAGGAGCTACATCATTGATTAAATCAGCATAAGTAACTGAGAATTTTTCAGCATTTCCTAATACTTCTGTCATTGAAATACGGATAGTATTTCCACGGACTAATTCGACGCCATTGTTTTCCATGTCATTTGTACGGATTTCTGGTCCTTTAGTATCTAAAAGGATTGCTGTATTTAATTTACCCGTTGCTTCACGCGCTGCTTTTAAAGCATTGAAACGCTCTAAATGTTCCTCATGGTTACCATGTGAAAAGTTAAAACGAGCAACGTTCATACCGGCATTTATTAATGCTTCCATTTTATCTTGTGTATTAGTTGCTGGACCTAAAGTACAAATAATTTTAGTCTTTTTCATCTATGTTTTCTCCTTTTAATTGAACTTCAAAATAATGTTAGTTGGCTTTATCAGTTAAATCTTGGTTTAATTGGTATAAATCTTGACGTACAGCATGAGATTTTTTCTCTAAAGTTTCGATAATATCGAATGTAGCGAATTGCTCACCTTTCACACCCATAAACAGACCAGCTTCACCATTAATTAAACAGTCAACCGCACGTGCACCCATTAAAGTTGCAAAAACACGGTCACGAGCACTTGGACTACCACCACGTTGAACGTGGGCTAAAGTAATACCTCGAATTGCCATACCAGGATCTACTTTTTGGAAACCATGGATAAATTCGTCAACACCCATTACACCTTCAGCTAAGATAATCATTGAATGATCTTTACCATTCGCACGACCAGAGTGGACACGTCTTACAATATCCTTCATATCAAAATCTGCTTCAGGAATCGCAATCGCATCAGCACCCGTTGCAACCCCAGCCCATACAGCAATATCTCCTGCATGACGGCCCATTACTTCCACCACAAAAGTACGGTTATGAGAAGATGCTGTATCAGATATTTTATCAATTTCATCTAAGGCGTTATTAACAGCAGAATCAAATCCAATCGTGTATTCCGTTCCAGGAATATCATTGTCAATCGTTCCAGGAATACCGATAATTGGATAACCATGTTTTTGTAATTGTAACGCTCCGGTAAAAGTACCATCGCCTCCGATTGCTACTAGAGCTTCGATACCGTTAGCTTTCATTTGTTCGATAGCTTTAAGCTGGTTTTCTTTTTCTCTGAACTCTGGGAAACGTGCTGAATATAAGAAAGTCCCACCTCGACGAATCTTATCTTGACAGTATGCAACAGTCAATTCTCTAAAGTTTCCTTCAACCAAACCTTTAAAGCCATAGTTTACTCCTACCACTTCAATGCCATGGTGAGCACCTTGTTCAACAACAGCACGAATCGCTGCGTTCATTCCTGGAGCATCGCCACCACTGGTTAAAACGGCAATACGTTTCATATAAAACTTCACCTCAATTTTTTTGTCAAGAATCACAACTCGACTCTTCATGGGTATTGTATCATTTTTTTTAATATAAGTCATGTATTTGTCAAGAAATTAAGATTTATTTTACAATTATTTTTATGTAAACATTTACAAAATCAACCTTTTTGTGAAAATGAGTTAATTTTCATAAACACTTCATAAAATCAATCAAATCGTCTTAACGAAAAGCTATATTTTGCTTGCCTAGACGGTTTTCTAATTCCTTTTGAACGCTTTGTCCAAACCCTATTCGATAGGTGTCATCTAATTGCCAAGTCTTTTTATCTTCCGTCACAAAAATAATGTTACATGGACCAGGATTTTCTGTTGCTAATTTTTTGACAAATTCAACTACTTCTTTTAGGTCAATATTAGCTGTCAGACGAATAAAACATTTGCTCATCGATTTTGACTTTTCTTCTACAGCGATATACTCGTCTACTGGTGCCAAATGATTCACAATGACTTGCATTTCGCCTCGACGGCTACGATCAACTGTCCCTTCCATATATAAGATGGCATGCGGTTGTATCAAACGACTTCTACGTATATAAACATTGGGGAATACGACTAGCGATACTTCATTTTTTCCAGTATCCGCTGTGACAAAGGCCATTTCATCCCCTTTTTTAGTTTCAATTACTCGTAAATCTTGTACAAAAATAATTGTCTTTATTTTACGTTTAATTTTCATTTGATAAAGGTTATTTAAATCGTCTAATGCCTCTAACTGTGCTTGATACTGTTCTAATGGATGTGGTGCCAGTGTAAAGCCTAAAGCCTCTTTTTCTTCTGTAGCTATTTTTGTCTGCGACCATTCTTCTTGTATGTCCACTTTTGGTTCAATCGCTTCAAATAAGTTAAGGTTTAAGCCACTATATTCGATACTTTGTAGGAAACTTGGTAAATTATAAAAAATGGTGGCACGATTATAACCAAAGCTATCAAAGGCACCCGCTCGAACTAGATTTTCAATCAATTCTTGTTTTTGCCATTTCTTCGGTAAGCGTCCTAAATACGAAAATAAATCTTGATAATTACCCTCCAATTTACGCTCATCTAAAATATGAGTAATCATTTCACGTCGAAGGCCTTTAATACTTTCAAATCCGATTCTTAATGCATCCTCTTCAATCGTCACTCCACGAAAACTGCGATTAATATCAACCGGTAAAATTTTACCTAAACGCCTTTTTGCTTCTTCGATATAATCGACAAAACTATTTAAATTGGAACGTCCTTGATTCAAGATTGCTTGGTAAAACTCTAAGGGATAATGTGCTTTTAAGTAAGCCAACTGATAGGCCAATGTAGAATAAACAACCGCATGGGAACGGTTGAACCCGTAACTGGCAAAGGCTTCAATATAATGATAAATCTTTTGCGCTAAATCAGCTTCAATGCCACGTTCTTGGGCCCCTTCAATAAAGTGTGCCTGTTCTCTTTGCATGATATTCGCTTGTTTTTTACCCATTGCTCGACGTAAAATATCGGCTTGTCCTAAGGTAAAACCAGCTAACTGTTGACAAATCTGCATGACTTGTTCTTGATAAATGATAATGCCATAGGTTGATTTTAATATTGGTTCCAACAAAGGGTGTAAATACTCAACGGGTACTTGTTGTTTTTTACGTTTGATATATTCATCAATTTGTTGCATCGGACCCGGTCTAAATAAGGCATTGACGGCGACTATATCTTCAAATTCACTTGGTTGTAAATTACGTAAGACATTTTTAATCCCTTCCGACTCAAATTGAAAAACGCCATTAGTATCGGCCGTTTTGAATAAAGCCAACGTTGCTTCGTCATTCATCGGAAATTGATAAACATCTAATGTTTGACCATGTGTTCGCTTAATATTTAATAAAATATCGTCAAGCAGCGATAAATTTCTTAATCCCAGGATGTCCATTTTTAAGAGACCAACTTTTTCAACATGATGCATCGTTAATTGCGATAACAACATTTGGTTAGATCGTTCCATAACTGGTATTATTTGTTCAAGTGGTTCATCATGAATAATAACTCCTGCTGCGTGGGTTGACATATGACGTGGTAATCCTTCTAATGTTAAAGCAACTTGAAAAATGGCACGATTTTGATCATTCATTTGTACAATTTCTCGTAATTTAGCGGAGATGGTATAGGCGCGTTCTAACGTTATATTTAATTCCGTCGGTATTGAACGAGACCATTGACTCATCTCTTGAGTTGACGCACCTAATACTCTTAAAGTATCCCGCACTGCTTGTTTGGCGCCAAATGTTCCCAGTGTCCCAATTTGAGCCACTTGAGAATGACCATAATGTTCTTCAATGTGTTTTAATACTAAATCACGTTTGTTATCAGGAATATCCAGATCGATATCCGGCATATTATAGCGTTCAGGATTAAGGAAACGTTCAAATAGTAAATCGTACTGCAAAGGATCAACAAAGGTAATGCCTAATAAATAACTGACCAATGCGCCTGCTGCGGAACCTCGCCCAGGACCTACCCGTATATTATTTTTCTGGCAAAAATCCATAATTTCCCATACGATTAAAAAATAATCACTAAATCCCATCTGCGATATAATGGATAATTCATAATGAGCACGATCGACATAAGCCTGGTTTTCAAAGAGACCTTTTTCCTTCATCGAATCTTCTACTAAAGTTTTTAAATATGCATCCGCATCATACCCATCTGGTACTTTAAATTTCGGTAAGAAGGCCTGTTCAAGCGGAATATCAAATTGAAGTTGATTGATTAATTGCTGAGTATTTTCCATGACAAACGGTATTTTCGCTAATTGATACATGGTTCTTAATTCGTCTAACGGATATAGAAAATGATGTCCTTTCATCTCTCTTAATGACAATTCTATCGTTTCGGCTTGATCGATGGCTTCCAATACTTTCAAACTAAATAAATCTTTGGCTTCTAATGTATTTACTTTTTGGTTAGCTACCATTGTCAAATGATGTGACTGAGCAAATTTAGTATATAATGCCACATCTTTTGGGTTATAAGGATAGGCAGCAATGCCAAAATAAACATCCTCATATCCGATTATTTCACGCCACAAACGGACTACTTTTTCAGCAGAGGCATAATCGCCCGCCAATAATAGCTCTTCTAATTCTGATTCACTACCAGTCGAAATTAGCACTAAATTTTCGGTATGCTCTTTTAAAAAACTCCATGGTTCATGGAGTCCTAAATTTTCTTGTGACAATTTTTTTGATAAGGCAATCAGTTCTTGATAACCTTGGTAATTTTTAGCATATAAAAGCACTTTGTATTCTCGATCTTGTCGTATTAATCCATGAGTTTTCATGGTCATACCAATCATAGGGGTTAAATCCTGCGCTTTTGCTGCTTGATAAAATTCAACAACGCCAATTAAACTATTAATATCGGCAATACCGATTTGTTGATAACCATATTGTTTGGCTTGTTGAACATACTGGTCAAGACGCAAAGTACTTTGTAATAATGAATAAGCTGTTTGTACATTTAATAACATTGCCCTCCTCCTTTCTTTTAACACTTTAAGTCTATTATACTATACTTTGATGAGGAGCAAAACTGAATAATTTTTTACGAATCGACTAATTATCATAGAAATACTACCCGTTTTTCATTAATTGTGTTACACTAATCCTGAAAGAAGGTTGTTATATTATGAAATATATCGTTACGCTAGTTTGGGCCTTTATTCTAGGTCAAGTTGCTTATTATTTAGGAAGTCAATTAACAACTGCCGCCTACGACTTTAAAAGTGCTTCAATATTAGGTATTGTTATTGCGATTACTGTTTTCGTTATTGCTCCGATTTTAAAACAAGAACCCCAACATGATCATTAATCAAAATAAACTAATGAATAGAGAGGGAGTGGACCAGAAGTAGAAAATTGAATGATTTTCGCTTCGTCTGTTCACCCCCGCACAGTTGAGTAGGTCTCAAACAAGTCTTTAAGACGCAGATTGAGACCACTCAACCACTGCGCTTTTAAACATCGAACAATGACTTGACTGGATTTTTCAAACTTGTTCTCAGCTACTTTAAGATGCAGTTTGAGGCCACTCAACCACTGCGCTATTAATTAATGAACAATAATCTTATCTAAATTTATCAAGTTTATGCCCAGCCCCTTAGTGTCTCATTAGTTTTTTTATCTTTTAAAATGGATGAAACATCCGTGAAATTAATTTGTCGCCTTTATATGAGCTAGGCTATTAGTCTATTTGATTAGATATACGACATTTAGTTTCAAATGAATGGCATTAACAGCATACAGCGAAACCTTTATTTAGATTGGCGCCTGTTGAAATAAAATGAGTGCGTTTGAAAAGCGTTACTACGAAACCATTAACCTTTAGATACCCATTATTTAAAGAATAATCAAAATGGAAATCAGGTAATCGGCCTATCGCCTCTTAATACTATCTTAACTTTTTAATATCCAACAGTAGTATATATGAACAAGTGATGTCGTCTCTTGTTAACCTATTTAGCCTTTCAGATAAACAAAAACCTTATAGTCTAGCGACTCCAATAGGAATCATTGCTTGACTATAAGGTTATTTTTATTTATTAAGCATTAAAATCAACACGTTTACTAATCGCATACATCACAGGGATTCCTAATAACATGACGACTAATTCACTGACAAATAACGAACCGTAAACTGGCCAAAATGCAGCTTCAGCGCCCACCATTACTAACATAATCGCAATGGTAATACATCCTGCGGCAAATACTACAGCCATCGCTAAATATCTTAAAAAGATCGGATCATATTTAAAGAATTGGTGTGTTTCATTTAATGATACTAACCAATCCCCTACCCAACGACCAATAAGCATCGAAGCTAATGTTGTTAAACTTCCGATGACCATATCGACTGGGCCATATTGATAAAAGTTTGCTAAAAAAACGCCCAACGTTACAGCATAAATATAACGACGATTATAAAGTCCTAAGAAATTTAACATTTCTGAAATTCTAAATTGAACTGGACCATAAGCGACTGGTGCAACTAATAAGGTTAAAACTATATAGAGAGACACGACTATAGCGGATTTTACCAAATCCATGGTGCGACTTTGCGCAGTATAACTTTGATGATTCATTTTTGATTCTCCTTTGTAGGCTGTCATCCTAGCCTAGTAATAACGATGACCAAAGGATGCAGAAGGTATTCCTTCCGTCGAAGTGTCATCGTGTTGTTTATTAACAACTCTCTTATTTTATCGTATTAACCAACCACCGTCAAGTGGAAGAACAACGCCTTGCATATAATCAGCTGCATCGCTCGCTAAAAACAATGTTAATTCGGCTACTTCTTCCGGTTGAGCCCAACGCTTAACTGGTGTTTGATCCGCAACCCAATTTGCCATTGGCTCTTCACCGATAAAATCTTTCGCATTCATAGGTGTTTGAATAGCGCCAGGTGCAATCGCATTGACTCTTAGACCACGTTCAGCATAATCATAGGCTAACTGTTTCGTGAGTCCTGCAATCGCATGTTTAGCAGCTGTATAAGCAACTCCACCACCACCAGCAGTTAAGCTCGCTATAGAAGCCATATTGATAATACGCGAGGTCGGATTTTTTAATAAATACGGTAAAGCATACTTCGCCATTAAAAATTGAGAAGTCAGATTATTCGCAAGTATCTGTTGCCACTGACTGAAGCTAGTTTGTTCAATTGTTTGATAATTATCTAGCATTCCTGCCGTATTACAAAGTACTTGCAATTGCCCATATTGTTGATTTAAAACCTCAAAAACTTCCTTAACGTTGGCTTCGTCGGTTAAATCTTTTTTGATAAAAATTAAACGGTCTGTTTTTGATAGATTATCTGAATAGGGTACTTTGTCGACCGCTAAAACTTTGTGCCCCGCTTTTAAAAAAGCTTGTACTTGTGCATAACCAATGCCAGAACTTGCACCTGTCACGATGACCGTCATTTGCTGTGGCAAAAAGTGTTCTCGCTTAACTTTAGGACTAGTCATTGACAATCATCCAATCCTCTGCCAAAATGTCGCAGACTGTTGGTTGAAACATGCTATATCCTTCACCTTGTACCATTATGACAAAATAAGGGGTCATGGTAACACCTTCAATGGTCGTTTCAGGAATATATTTTACATATTCTTCATAACCGCCCCAACCTTTACGAATAATTTTAGCTCCTTTTTTTAATTCTGGTAAGATTGCTTCAAATGTCATGATTAATAACTCCTTTTTGATAATTTATTTTATTGATTAATAATAGACATGGTACTCTTGAATCATTTATTGTTAGTAACGTTGTGTAATATTATACAGATTAGACAGTCATTTGATAGAATTTGTATTGTTAATCTACAGGCTCAACCCTTATAAAAGAGCATCGTACTCTTGGCCAATCATTTTTTAACCCATTGAATGGGATGCTTATCCAATATTTGATTAATTTTGCTAAAGGGTTTTGAACCAAAAAATCCACGATAAGCGGATAAAGGACTCGGATGAGGTGCCTCTAAAATATAATGTTGTGGATTTGTAATCAACGCCCGTTTCTTTTGAGCGGGTTTACCCCACAATACAAAAATGATGGGCTGTGATTGCTGATTTAATCGTTGAATCACGAGATCCGTTAAGGGTTGCCAACCAATATTTTTATGGGAATTAGCTTGATGTGCTCTTACAGTCAATGAGGTGTTAAGTAATAAAACGCCTTGTGTAGCCCAATGACTTAAATCACCCGACAGCGGAGGCTCAACGCCTAAATCATCGGCTAGCTCTTGAAAAATATTTCTCAATGAAGGTGGTAACTTCATACCATCAGGGACTGAAAAAGCTAATCCTTGCGCTTGACCATCATCATGATAAGGGTCTTGTCCAAGAATCACTACTCTTACTTGATTTAATGGTGTCAGCTTAAACGCATGAAAGATTTGCTCATATTGAGGAAATACTTGATTTGTTTGATACTCTAAATCTACCTCATTTTTTAATTGGATTCCGGCAGGTGTATTGAAATAACCGGCAAAAAAATCATTCCAGTTACTAGTATCATTAAAATTATTCATTAAAAACTCCAACTATAAAATATTTAGGTTGTTAAAGGAAACCTATCATCCTTTTCAAAACACTCTTGAAAATGTGATCATCATTAAAATCTTATGATGTTCACTGCGTCATATAGTTTATCAAACTAAAGAAAGATTGTAAAAGCATCTCAATTAAATTTAATCGTTTGATTAATTAAATGCCTCATCGAAGGTTTGTATGAAAATTTTGTATTGCATAACATGAAAATTGGCCTTGATATCGATTGATAAAGTAAAAATCACTATAGACATTTCATCTAATTAAAATCTGTCTTGTAAGCTTACTACAGTATGTTACGATAATGAGGCTGGGCAAAAACTTTTTAAGTTCTGTTCAGACATATCTATTTATTTCAAAGCGCAGTGGCTGAGTGGTCTCAATCTGCGTTTTTTGACTTGTTTGAGACCTACTCAACTGTGCGGGGGTGGACAGACGAAGCGAAAATCGACTGATTTTCAACTTCTTGCCCACTCCCGATGTTTAATACATAATAAACCCGTATTGGTTTTTATCAAGAGTAAAAATTTTAAGGAAACAAAAAAGAACTTTCCCCTGTTAAATAGACTTAATTTTTAAAGTCTTATTTTAACGGGAGCAGTTCAATTTAAAGTTTTTAGCTGTCACTTTAATCTAATACTATTTGCACAGGTTCACTTAAAATAATATTATTATAGGCTAATAATTGGGCTGAATAAAAGATTAAAGTTTCTCCTGGCGATAAAGGTGTCGTTAAATTAATCTGAAACAGTCCCTTTTCATCAGTTTCTGTCTGTAGAAAAGTAACTTTTTCTGCCATCACTCTCTTAAACACGATTAATGTATTGGAAGCTGCTTTTCCTTTCACTTGAATACTAGTTTGTTGCACAGGTTCAATTATTGGTATTGCAGGTCGATTTGGATTGGGGTCAATCTCTTGTATAATTCCTTCTTCAGACATATTGTCAGCTAAATCCACACTAAATACCGAAATGATATCATCTTCTTCAATGGGTGTCGATAATTCTAAGTAAAAATAACCCGTCGAATCTGTAGGAATGATGACCGGTGGTTTGGTCGTTGAACGCAGTAATACTAAAGTATTGGCCTCACTATAGCCAGTGATGACCATTTGTCCCGCAACTAAATGTTGTTCTAATGTCGGGGCATTGGGAGCTTGCGTATCGGTTACACTCGTCTCCATCGTAATGGGAATCGTTTCAATGAGTACTTGATTCGCATCATAGATATTGATTTGAAATTGTTCCGCACTTGCTAATTTCCATGGCAGTTCAATATAAAAATACCCCATCTCATCAAAAGTAACTTGGTAAGTTTGACCATTAGACATTATCGCTTCAATGATATATCCTTCGCCAAATCCTGTTAAAAAAATATCGCCGACATTCGTTTTTGAAAATTCAACATTCGTTTTAGTGGTTACAATGGCTGTGCTTTGAGTCGTCTGCGATGTCGGTTGTGGTGCGGGTGAATATAGCGACTCTTGTAATTGCTCATGGGTTTCATTAGAAGTACTCGTGACCGTTATAGAATGTAATAACGACTCGTCAATCATAAGATCAGGGCCAAATAAAAAGTCTTTATTAAAATTAAATTGACCATGGTTATCAGCTACTCCATCAAATGTATACAATTGTTGATCAAGCAAAATATCAATTTTTAATTCTGCTAAAGGAGACGTTGTACCCGTAATGACAAATTGATTCAAATCAAAAGGCTGTACTTCTAAGAAATGGCTAGTACTAAAATCGATAGTTGTCTGTTCTGTCACAATTTCAGACGTTTCAGTCGATTCTTCTGCATTGGCAATCAATTCCATCGTATTGTTATAGCTTATTAAAAGAACACTTAATAATAAAATAAACTTCTTAATGGAAAACGTCTCCTTTCTTAAAAAAATCTTAAACATAAATTTATTATATGACTTTTGTTATCCGTTTTCAATGATTTTATTCGAAATAATCCTTTGTACCAACTAAAACGATACTCGAATAGGTTAAATGATGAACATGTGAGATATAATTAGAACAAAGTCAAACCATTGTAATACAAACTATTCCGTCTCTATCAATTCGTAATTAGGATCATATCACTATCATAGATGTTTGATTTTTTGTGTCTTCCAACTACTAGAAAACTACAAAACCGGAAATAGCCAAGAGGGAGTGGGTATCAAACTACTCTTTTGACTAACCTTTGAATTGACACTCATCGTATCTAAGCTTCACTCAGTGAAATGAAGCCTAATTGCAATCAAAATCTTTAGAGCAAGTGCTTCATTGAGTAACCATTATTTCTTACCTCTCTGAAAGTTCTAAAATTAAATTAGCCACTTAAATTGTGAATCCTCCCCATTTTTATGATTGAAAATAAAGCTGCTAGTTGCGGTTGGGAGGGGAACTATTTTATGGCTTTCAATACAACAGTAGCACTTTACTTAATGGGAGAATCGGGTAAGCTAAATGACTCGACCGAAAATTTAAGCGAAGTGCGGAAGGTCGGGGAGTGACCCCGCACCCGATTCGATGATTCAGTCAAGTGCTACGGTATAGAAAAAGTATAGAAAAAAACATCTCAAAACGTTATTATTGTAGTGACAAAACCAGAATAAAGGACGTTTTAAGATGTATCATCATTATAATTCATTTTCAGCAGAAAGCAAGACCCGAAATAAACATTTAACCTTGGACGATCGTCATAATATTGAGCGTTGGCACCATAGTGGTAAGTCTAATCGTGAAATTGCGCGTCTTCTAGATAAAGCCCCTCAAACGATTCATAATGAAATCAAAAGAGGGCTTGTGCTTCAACAAGTGAGAAAAGGTCGCTTCAAAAAGATTTATTCTGCTGAGTATGCTCATTCTCAGTATTTAAAACAGCGTGACAAGTGTGGCCGCAAAGTGTCACTTGATAAGGAAACCAAAGAAACACTCGTTCATTTTCTGACCGAAATGAAATATTCACCAGAAATGATCGTTCATTCTAATCTTGTTAACGTTCCTGTTTCAACGATTTACTATTGGATTCATAACGGACATTTAGGTTTAACATCGAATGACCTACTTTATCCACGTAAATTAAAGAAAAAACGTAAGAATACTAGCTCGCAATTTAGAGTGAAAGGTCAATCCATAGAAATGCGTCCGGAAGTCATCAATCAGCGTGGTGAGTACGGTCATTATGAAATTGACACCGTGATTCTAACGCGCAAGACCAATAAATGTTTACTCGTACTAACCGATCGTCGGACACGCCATCAAATTATTCGACTGATTCCAAATAAACAGGCGGCATCCGTCAATAATGCTTTATTAGATATTCTCAATGAATATGCGATTAAATCAATTACTGCGGATAATGGTGTTGAATTTTTTAGACTGCATGAAGTCTTTCCTTATGAGCATATTTATTATGCCCATCCTTATTGTTCTTATGAACGGGGAACAAACGAAAACCACAATCGACTAATAAGGCGGTTTTTACCTAAAGTAACAACAGATGTAACGGAATTAGAAGTAAAGAAAATCGAAAACTGGATTAATCATTATCCGAAAAGAATGTTCAACTACAAATCACCATTTGAGATGATGTACGCTGGCTAATTTAAACTTGAAATTTGCCATTTCTTACCTCTCGCTTACTCAATAAAAAATTTTCAACATTCGTTATTCTAATTAAGATGTCTTCATTAAAATAATATAACTTCTCAATGTTTATGATGCGTTATTCATGGATTGCAACTGATACATTTGATAATAAGTACCTTGTAAAGCAATTAATTCATCATGGGTACCACGTTCAATAATACGGCCTTTATCTAAGACTAATATTTCATTTGCATCCTTAATGGTACTCAAACGGTGAGCAATCGCAATCGTTGTTCGTCCTTGGCGCATCTTTTGTAAACTATTTTGAATATACGTTTCCGTTTCAGTATCAATATTCGCTGTTGCCTCATCGAGTATTAAAAGTTTTGGATGACGTGCCATCGTTCTAGCAAAGGAAATTAATTGTTTTTGACCACTAGAATAACTTGCACCCCGTTCAATCACTTTCTTATGATAGCCTTTAGGATCTGTTTCGATAAAGGTATCAGCATTAACAAATCGCGCCGCCTCTTTAATTTCTTCATCACTTATGGAGGTATCTAATAAACGAATATTACGCGCTACATCTCCATAAAATAAAAATGAATCTTGCAATACTAATCCTACTTGCTCTCTTAATCGTTCGTAACTAAACTCCCTTAAACTATGGCCATCAATTAACACATCACCGGCATGGTATTCATAAAATCGCATCAACACATTGATAATAGAACTTTTACCACTACCTGTATGTCCTACTAAAGCAACCGTTTCACCTGGATTAACCGTAAAAGTAATATTCTTTAAGACATCTTGTTTGCCATCATATGAAAAAGAAACATTTTTAAATTCAACTTTTGCCTGATCAATCGTTGCTTCATCATTCACTAATTGTTCAGGTACTAACTCTTTATGATTCATGACACGCAAAATACGTGAACTTGAAACCACTCCGTCTTGCATTTGGCTCAAGCTTTCCATCATCATGCCCATTGGTCTGAAAAAGGTCGTACTATATTGAGTGAAGGCATAAACAATCCCCACTTCAATCGCTCCATCAAAAAATTGATTTCCTAAAACATAAAAGACAATAGCTAATGATATTGATTCTAATAACGCAATAAAAGGATTCAGCATTAATGCATGCATTGAAATCATTTTGCGACGTCCTCTATACTGTTCTTCGTTATCAATATCAAACTCATCAATCATCCGTTGTTCTTGTCTAAAATGTTGAACTACTGACATTCCCGTAATATTTTCATTCAATTTAGTATTTAATCGACTTAAATTTTCTCGTAAAGTACGATAAACGCGTGAACTATAAGATTGATAATACCAAATAACAGCTAACATGATCGGTAAGAAACCTAAGAATATTAAGGCCATCTTCGGATTTAATAAAAACATTCCTACAAAAACAGATGTAGCGGTGACAATGCCTTCAAATAATGAGAAGAAGACTACCCAAAAATCTTTTAATGTTTCGGTATCATTCGTAATTCTTGAGACAATGGAACCTGCTGGTGTTTGATCAAAATAACGCATTCCTAAGCCATTAATTTTGCGAAAGATTTTATTTCGTATCGATTCTACTGTCTTTTCAGAAGCCATACTAAATAAAAAAGAAGAATAGTAATTACTAATCGCTTGTATGACAATCAACACTAAGTAAATTAAAGCAAATAATAAAGCTGTTTGTAAGGTACCACTAGCATTTCCTAAATACTTATCGATATATGTTTGAATAACACGCGGCATTATGACGGTCACGATAGATGATACTGCACTAAAGAGCATCGCTAAGATAAATTGTCCTTTAAATTCTAGGGCGAACGCCATGATACGACGAGAAACATCAATTTGTTCTTTTACGGGCATTTTTCTAGCCCAATCCGATTTATAAGTTTCTTGTGCACTCATTCTGTCACCTCTTTCGACCATTCTTGTTCTAATTGTTGACGGTCAAACATTTCTTTATACCATCCACCTAAATTAATTAATTCATCATGTGTGCCACGTTCTGAAATCGTTCCATTATCAATGACAATAATTTCATCGGCATGCATCACACTACTAATACGATGAGCTGAAATAATCGTCGATTTATTTTGACGGTTGGCTTTTATTGCATTTAAAATTTCTTCTTCGGTCCGAGCATCAACCGCAGATAATGAATCATCTAAAATAAGTAATTCTGGGTTCATCATCATCGCTCTGGCCATTGAAATACGTTGTTTTTGACCACCAGACAGTGCTACTCCCCGTTCACCAACTAATGTATTATAACCATTGGTAAACCCTTCAATATCATCATGAACACTGGTCAATTTGGCTGCTGCTTCAACGTCCTCTTGGGCCGCTTGCGGATCCGCAAATCGGATATTATCACGAACAGTAGTTGAAAAAAGAAAATTATCTTGAGGAACAAAACCGATATTGGTTAATAAAGAATTTAATGAATAATCTTTAATATCATTTCCATTTAAACTAATCTTACCATCATATTGATCATAGTCTCGCATTAACAATTTGAATATCGAAGATTTACCGGCACCAGTTTTCCCTACAATCCCTAATGTTTGTCCTTGTTTAAGGGTAAATTGGACATTCTCTAATGTCGGTTCTTGATCACCTGGATAGGTAAATTGATTAATATTAAATTCAATATCACCGGTAACAGGTGCTGTTATAGCATCCGCCGCTTCGACAATATGAGTTTTATTTTTTAATAAATTCTCAATCCGATTGTAGCTAACCGCTCCACGTTCTAATGTATTAAATAAGCGTCCAATCGCAATCATCGGCCATCCCATGCGGGTAACATAATTTAGAAATGCTACTAATAAACCAACTGTTAATTCCCCTTTAGAAACTAAATAGCCTCCATAGAACACTGAAATAACCGATGATAAGCCCATCACTGCTTGAATACTGGGTCTAAACAAAGCATCATAACGATAGGCATTGCGGTTTTTTTCAACCACTTTTTTGGTGTGAGCTTCAAAATCTGCAATATCTCGCTCTTCTTCACCAAAAGTCTTAATGACTTTCATGCCACTCATACTTTCTTGAACTTTATCATTCATGGATGAAAAGGCTTCTTGTGCATGTCTGAAATGATAATGAACCTTTTTCCCATTAAAACGGATAATAACCGCCAATAATGGGAGTGGTAAAATAGCCGCTAAACTCAAGCGCCAATCGACTGCAAAAAACATCATGAAGATAGTCATTAAACCTTGAGAAATAGAATCAAATAAAGTTAAGATTCCGCCGCCTGCAACCATTCGTACCGTGGTAACATCAACCGTTGCATGGGCCATTAAATCACCGGTACGGTGTTCTTGAAAGAAAATCGAATCCATCTTAGTAAAATGAACAAATAAACGACGACGTAATATTTTTTCTAATTTAGCACCTGTTCCAAAAATATTCATTCGCCAAAAATAGCGCATAATATACTGGGCAACAGCAATAGCTAATAGTATGGCAATCCAAATCCACAATTGTTTGGCTGTTAATGTTTTGGCTGTCATCCCATCAATAATCGCTGCTATAAGTGCTAACATAAAAATGTACAGTTGTGACAAAATAAAGATGTACAAATAGATGCTTCACAGACAGGAGGAGATAACGGATAATCATTCATGAGGTAATGTGAATGTATAATCCAATCAAGATAGATTTTGCGGAAGATTTAAAAGTGAAATGTCTTAAGGATTTAGCTAATTATAAGGCTGTTATGGAGGTGTGCAATATGAAACCTAATTTTTCTCAACTCGCTCGAGAGTTGGGGAAAGATCGAAGGACGGTTCAGAAGTATTATGAAGGTTTTGAAAAGGCAACGACGAGGGTCAAGCCTTCTCAAGCGGATGACTACTACAAGTTGATCAAGGAGTTGCTTAGCGAAGACTGTATCCAAACTTTTCACTATATTCGCCACTTATGGCGCTATCTTGTAGATAACCATGACCTGCAACTAAAGGAATCTTCTTTCAGATACTATATCAACAAGAAGCCAGAGTTTAAGCAATACTTTGAGAAGAGGAAATTTATGAACAATGAGCCAATCTTGCGTTTTGAGACAGACCCGGGTCAACAACTACAAATAGACTGGAAGGAGAACTTTAAATACGTAACGAAGGAAGGGGAGCTTATTTATCTGAACGTTTTTGTGGGTATCTTAGGTTACTCGCGCTATAGTTTGTATCACGTTACCCTGAATCGGAGGCAATATACCCTATTTGCCGTCTTAAACGACATCTTTGAAAAGCTAGGAGGAATTCCCAAAGAAATACTCAATGATAATATGACGACGATCATGGAAGAGCCACGAACGTCCTATCGTCCTGGCTCTGTTAATCAGAAGTTTGAACAGTTTAGTCGTGATTATAATTTTGATGTCAGAGCTTGTGTCGCTCGGCGTGCAAGTACCAAAGGGAAAGTGGAAAGCCAAATGAAGTTGATTGATGAACTCGATGCTTATCAGGGAAAGTTTTCCTTTGAAGAGTTGGTGGGCCATGTTGAAAAGATGAATCTTCGTAAAAATCTTGAGATCCATCCAACCACCAAAAAATCACCCATGAGTCTCTTGGAATACGAAAAAGACTTCCTATCCCCGCTGCCTAGCAAAGAGATAAGAAGTCGTTACTATTATCAACAAACCGTCAAGGTGAACAGCTCTTCGATGATTAGCTATCAATCGAATCAGTATTCAGTTCCAGCTGAATACATCGGAAAAAGGCTTGGCCTAGAGGTTGAAGACAATACCTTGTATCTTTATGATAACACGAAGTTGATCACTAGTCATCCAGTATCTAATCTGGCCATGAATTACTTGCCAGGACACTATGAACAGCTCGTCGCTAGCACCATGCCCTATAAGTCACAAGAAGAGGTCGAAGCTTATTCAAAAGAAAATTTAGAAAGGTTGAACGCTATTTATGGCAAGAAAGGATAAAACAACGTATCTTCAGCTCAAGGAGAACTTAGACTATCTTAAGCTCACTCAGATGAGCCTGCATTTAGACAGGGTTTTAAGTGGCGATTACGACCACCTCTCCATTGTGGATACCCTTTTAAGGTTAACGAATCATGAGGTAGATATTAAGCGTCAAAATAGTAAGGATATGATGATTAAAATCGCTAAATTACCAATCAATATGACCTTTGAAAACTTTGACTTTGACTTTCAACCAAGCATTCAAGAGCGAGAAATCCGTGATTTGATGACCTTATCTTTTATAGAAAAAAAGGAGAATGTCGTCTTCTTGGGTTCAAGTGGAGTAGGCAAGACCCATTTAGCCGCGGCAATTGGTTTAGAAGCAGCTAAGAATCGCTATAACACCTATTTCATTAAGTGTAGCGATCTCTTAGAGAAGCTCAGAAAGGCTCAGTCAGAGAATCGATTAGAGAGCAGTCTGCGTTATTATAATCGGGCCAGCTTACTCATTATTGACGAACTAGGCTACTTACCCTTAAATCCAGGAGATGAGCGTCTCTTGTTCCAAGTCATTGACCGGCGTTATGAGACTAAGAGCACCATACTCACCACGAATATTTCCTTTGGTAATTGGGATGAGCTGTTTCAAGATGCCTTAATTGCTCATGCGATTGTTGATCGCGTCCTTCATCACTCAAAAGTGATTCAAATTAATGGTGATTCTTATCGGTTAAAAGATCATTTAAACAAGGAAGAAGAGGAATAAACATAGTCAATTCGATATGTAATTGTACATATTTATATTCACACTTTTGTACAATTTTGTGTTGACATTTACAGCTGCAATGACCATTGGCACTAGCGTCGCTAAAATACTCACTAAATATAGCAGTGAGACACCGATAATGTATTGCTTCTTCTCTTGTTTAAAAAACCATCCTAATCTTGAAAATATCTCCAAAATACCACTCTCCTTATATCAATAATTAGTTTACCATTAAAATTTGATAAGTCAATCATTTAACACTGTTAAGTTCTATCACGAAAATCGATTTTTCGTCAGCTTTTCAGTCAATGATACTCGTCTATCCCTAAATAAAAAAAGGAGTGGTTAAAGTAAAAAATCACTGGATTTTCACTTTTTATACCACTCTTACAAGTTTCGTTATTTAATAGCGATCATATCGTGCTAGGCATCAAGTCAGTCAAATGCTTTGCCTGTTAACAGTTTATTGGCCTCAAACGAGTCATTAAGATATCGTTTGAGTCGTACTCACTGCTTCGGTCTGGGGCAAACACAGCCAAAATCAATTGCTATGCTATTTCTTGCCCACTCCCGATTTTTAGGAGTTTTTAACGATTTTCAGCCATTTGAATTAATTTATTCACTTCAAAAGCCGTTAAATCGCGTGAGTCGCCAGGTTGTAAACCTTTTAAGTCTAAAAAGGCATAGCGTTCACGTTTTAACTTCATTACCGGATGTCCGACTGCTTCAAACATTCGTTTTACTTGGTGATTCCATCCTTCATGAATCGTTAATTGTACAATTGCTGTATTATTATCTTTATTAAAATTTATTAATTCTGCTCTGGCTTTACTGGTTTTCTTACCATCAATAACGATGCCGCGTTCTAAACGTCTTAGCGCTTGAATATCCGGTATCCCATTGACTTTCGCAATATAGACTTTATCCATTTGCGAACTTGGATGCATCATTAAATTCGCAAAGTCACCATTATTGGTTAATAATAGTAAACCCGTTGTGTCATAGTCTAATCGTCCTACAGGATAAATCCGTTCCTCAATTTGTGGTAATAAATCTACTACCACTGGACGACCTTTGTCGTCACTAACCGCACTAATATAAGATTTAGGTTTATACATTAAAATATACACTGGGTGTTCACGGTAAATCGGCACGCCATCGACTTCAATTTTATCATTGGCCGATACCTTGAATCCTAATTCAGTGACAACTGTGCCATTAACCGTTACGCGTCCTTCATGAATAATACTTTCACATTTACGGCGACTCTCTACCCCTGCATGCGCCATTACTTTTTGTAGTCTTTCCATTAATCTGACTCCTCTTCGTCAAAATATTCAATTTCCCATTGTTTGGTTGAAAATAATGATTCATTAACCGGTTGACCATGCAAGGCCAGTGGTTCAATTTCCGGTAAATCTTCTAAAGTGGTTAACCCGAAATAATCCATAAAATAATCCGTCGTGCCATATAAAACTGGACGGCCTGGTGCTTCTACACGCCCCACTTCTTTAATTAAATCTCTTAACAACAATCGTTGTAACATACCACTGGATTGTACGCCACGAATCTCGTCAATCCCCATTCGGGTAATCGGTTGACGATAGGCGATAATGGCTAAGGTCTCGATAGCTGCTCTTGAAAGTTGTTGCGTTAGTGGTGACTGGGCAAATTTTTCAACATCTAATTCGAGTTCTTGCTTGGTAATTAAGCGATAGTGCTGATTAAAGTTTACCAATTCAATCGGCGACTGCGCATCATGTTGTAAGTCCAATGATAATTGTTGTAGTGCATTGGTCACATCCGTTAAAGGAACTTCCAAAGCGTTAGCAAGTTGCTCTCTCGTTACCCCTTCATTGCCAGCAACAAATAAGATGCCATGAATTCTTTTAATCAATGGTTCCAAAAAATTCCTCCTATTGTGCAACTGCCTTAATCGTAATCGGGGCGAGTGCTTCTTCTTGGTAAAAGACAATCGATTGCTTTCTCACCATTTCCAGTACTGCCATAAAAGTTGTAATAATTTCATGGCGCGAATGGGAATTTAAAAGTGATGAAAAATTAATTTTTTCCCTATGAGTTTGAATGATAGTACGTATTTCAGCAATTTTCTGTTCTACCGTTAGCGGATCATGTTCAATTTGTCTTTCTTTTGGTGCTCGTGCTAATTCACGTTGTAAAGCTAATGAAAAAGCATCCGCTAATTGTGCTAAGGATATTTCATTTTCTGGTAAAGGAATTGCGCTTTGATATTTTGATAAATCTTCCGCCGGTCGCGTAAATAAATGAGAACGATTGGCTTCTTTAATTTCTAAGGCAGTGGCCACTTGCTGAAATTGTTGATACATTAAGAGTTGTTGTACTAAGATTTCCCTAGGGTCACCTTCATATTCACTATCGATGTCTTCTATCGGCTCAATCGGTAACAACATCCGCGACTTAATTTCTAATAAAGTAGCAGCCATTACTAAATATTCTCCGGCTATATCTAATTCCAATTCTTGCATACTTTTAATATAGGCAATATATTGTTCCGTAATTTCGGTCATTGGAATATCATTGATATCGACTTTTAATTCTTTAATTAAATGCAAAAGCAAATCGAAAGGACCTTGAAATGCTTCTAACTCTAGTTTCAGTATTTCTTTGGTCATCTCGATTTACTCCTCTAACTTACTATTCTTGATTTTCCTCACGATATCTAATCGACCAATTTTTAACGATTTCACTCATCAAAATCGATCCCTGAATCGATGCTTCAGGATATAAGTCTCTTAATTCGACATACATTTGATAGCCTAATCCTTCTGTTCGATAAGACGGTAATAAGGCAGCACGATGAATGGAAATTGCCATTTCAATCTCCTCAGATACGTTTTTATTAATTTCAACTACCAAAACTCCGATGTAGTTGTCTGAGTCTTCTCCTTTATATAGAAAAATCTCATAATTAGGATTTTCTCTAATCGCTTCAATGATTTCATGTTGCTCTGCCGATGTCATTGAATCATCAAATGTATATGATAATAATCCCCATACTATTTTTTCATTTTTATTTTTTGAACGTATAAGCATGTAATGCCTCTTTCCATAATTTTGAAGCACAAATGACCTGTTTAAAAGAGTCCTGTTCATTTGAACTTCGTTTTGTTAATTTAAATTGCTATTGATTCATTGTCTGAGAATCCCTCTGGTCTTACTATTGAACTCTTAATCACCGAAATATACTAACATTAAAAGACGAAAAATGCAAATCTTTCCTCAGAACAATCAGCTTTGAAAGTGAAGATAGGTGTTCATTTAGACCCGATTCCTCACCCTAATCTAAGCGAGCGATGGTACCACGTAATAATTTTTTGAAATTGGGTTTCGCTTTTTGTGAATTTTCCATCACTTCTTCATGATTTAAGGTTGCTTGCATCCCAGCAGCATAATTAGTAATGCATGAAATCCCAATGACTTCCATGCCACAATGTCTTGCTACAATCACTTCCGGTACCGTTGACATACCAACAGCATCCCCACCGATAGTACGTGCATAACGAATTTCCGCTGGTGTTTCGTAAGTTGGTCCTGTAAACCAAGTATAAACCCCTTCTTGTAAAGTAATCCCAATCTCTTGAGCCACTTCTTTTAGTAAAGCTTGACCTCTTTTACTATAAGCTTCAGACATATCGACAAAACGTGGACCATGCTCCTCAATATTCGCTCCAATTAAAGGATTTTCTCCGGTGATGTTTAATTGATCTGTAATGATCATTAAGTCCCCTGGCGTAAAGTTTTCATTCACTCCACCTGCTGCATTGGTTACAATCACCGTTTTACATCCTAATTCTTTGAAAATGCGCACGGGATAAGTGACAGTTTGTAAATCATAGCCTTCGTAATAATGAAAACGTCCTTGTAAGGCAATAACTTTTTTACCTTCTAACTCACCATATACCAATTGACCCGCATGACCGGCTACGGTTGAAACAGGAAAACTGGGAATATCTTCGTAAGGAATGACGATTTTGTTTTCAATCTCATCCGCTAATTCACCTAACCCAGAACCTAAAATTAATGCGATTTGTGGGTCTAGAATACCTTGATTGATTAAATATTGAGTGGTTTCTTTAAACATATTATGCCTCCTAAATTAATTGAGATAAGAATGATTGGCCAAGTCCGGTTGATTCAACCTCGAAATTATCAGAAATGGTTGCTGCAATGTCTGCAAAGTGAGTCGCTTGTAATTCTTTTGGTTCCTTTAATGATGGACTATAAACTAAAATTGGCACATACTCGCGAGTATGGTCGGTACCAGTAAAGGTTGGATCATTTCCATGGTCGGCAGTAATGATTAATAAGTCGTCTTCTTGCATTTTTTCATAAATTTCAGGAAGACGTGCATCAAATTCTTCTAACGCTTGGGCATAGCCTTCTGGGTTACGACGATGACCATAGACAGCATCAAAGTCGACTAAGTTGGTAAAACTTAAGCCAGTAAAATCTTGATCCATGACACGTAATAAGGTGTCAACACCATCCATATTATTTTGCGTACGATTGCTTTCAGTAATTCCTTTTTCATTAAAAATATCAGCAATCTTCCCTACTGAAATAACACTTTTTCCTGCATTTTTTAAGAAATCTAAAGTCGTATCCGAAAATGGACTCAACGCGTAGTCATGACGATTTGCTGTCCGCACAAAATTACCTGGTTCCCCAACATAAGGACGCGCAATAATTCGGCCTAACATATAAGGATCTTCTAAAGTAATTTCACGAGCATACTCACAAATACGGTATAACTCTTCTAATGGTATCACTTTTTCATGAGCAGCTATTTGTAATACGGAATCAGCTGAAGTATAAACAATTAAGTCACCCGTTTCCATTTGATGCTTACCATAATCTTCTAGCACCTCTGTACCAGAGTATGGTAAGTTACAAACAATTTTACGACCAGCAAAAGCCTCAATTTTATCTAGTAATTCTTGAGGGAATCCATCGGGAAAAACACGGAAAGGCGTCTTAATATGTAATCCCATAATTTCCCAGTGACCTGTCATCGTGTCTTTCCCTGCAGAAATTTCTTCTAATTTAGTCCAATATCCTTTCGTTTGTTCAACTGGAGTCATTCCTTGTAAGGGCTCGATATTGACTAAACCTAATTCAGTTAAATGAGGTAGTGATAGTCCTGCAGTTTTAGCAATATTGCCTAATGTATGAGCACCCACATCACCAAAGTCTTTAGCATCTGGTGCTTCTCCGATTCCGACTGAATCCATTACAATGAGATGGATACGATTAAATTTTGTCATATAACTTCCTTCTTTCTTTAAAATGATTAATATTTACATTTGTTATCTAAATTAATAGTTATCTAATTTAATATCGATAGGATGTCTATTAAGCGATTGACCTGTTATCAAGAACGTGGGAAAGCTTTCCGATATACTTCTTGCAAACGTGCTTTAGAAATATGGGTATATATTTGAGTGGTAGAAATATCAGAATGTCCTAATAATTCTTGTACCATCCTTAAATCGGCTCCATGTTCTAATAAATGCGTCGCAAATGAATGACGTAAAACATGTGGTGAAACGGCATCATTATCCAGTCCTATTTGCGCTACGTATTTCTTAATGTTTTTCCAAATACCTTGTCTAGTAAAAGGTTTACCGCGCTCAGTTAAAAAGACAATATCCGTTGGTTTCCCTTTACGTTGAAATGCAGGTCTAACTTCTTCAAAATAGCGTTGCATCCAATAGGTTGCTTCTTCACCTATCGGAACGATTCTTTCTTTATTCCCTTTACCAATCGTTCGGATAAAGCCTAACTCTAGATGACAATGGCGCATCGATAAATGGGTCAATTCACTCACTCTTAGGCCACTCGCGTACATCACTTCCAAAATAGCTCGATCACGAATCCCCCAAGTCGTACTTAAATCAGGGGCCTGTAATAAATCATCAATTTCATTAACCGTAAGTGCTTTAGGTAGACGTTTGGGCTTTTTAGCACTTTTAATCATGGTCATCGGCGATTGTTCGATGACCTTTTCGATTACCAAATAATTAAAAAATTGTTTTAAACTGGATAACATGCGATTGGTTGAACTCGCTGAGTAATGATCCGCTTTTAACTGTGCTAAAAAATTTTGGATTAAAGGTTTATTTAATTGTAACATCGTCTCAATGTTTTGTGCTTTAACAAACTCATTAAACTTTCGCAAGTCACGGCCATAACTTTCAATTGTATTACTAGAACGCGCCTGGTCTAATAATAAGTATCGCTTAAAATCTTCGATATAGGAACTTAACATTATAATCGATAAATTCCTTCATTTTTCTCTTGTCTAATTTTTTTATTTTTTAAAAGATTACCTACGGCGCGTTTAAATTGTGCTTTACTAATCCCTAATTGTGCTTGAATCGCTTCTGGATCAGATTTATCATGCAAAGCTAAAAATCCATTAGGAACTTTGTCTAAAATAGCTAAAATCATTTGCGCATCATCGGTAATCGTTTCATGAGCACGAGGACGCATAGAACCATTTAGAGAGCAGTCTCGTGCGACATTCACCACACGCACAGTGACTTCTTGCCCTAATCTTAATGTTTCCGTTTGTTCACTCTCATGAATGAACACTCTAAATCCTTCTTCAGAAATGGCTAATGCACCCGCTAATTTTACTTGATAGATTGTCACCTTTAATTCTTGGTTCATTAATCGTTCTGGTGCTTTTTTAAATAATTGATTAAATTGTTCTACTTCAGCAAACTGTCCCCAAAAACGATTCTTGTCATCTACAAAGAAAGTCAGATATAGTTTATCGCCTTTCTTCGGCCATAACTGTTTATTTTCTGGTAAATAATCCAGTGACATCACGACATCTTTTTCTTCCAATCCGACATCGATAAAAACTCCTAAATCTTTACGAGCACTGATAACAGTCCCCCAACCATAATATCCTGGTCGAATTAAAGGTAATTCTGTTTGCATCACTTTTTGGTTAAAGCGATTCTCATAAATCATCCCTTCAACCGTTTCTCCTAATGTATAAGTATCCTCGGTTGTTTTTTTATTTAATTCGAAGGTAACCCCTTCATACTGTGCATAAAAAGCTTGTTCATTCTCATCAGTAATTTTACCGACGACGATTTGTCCATATTTCACTAACAACACCTCACATTCATTCAATATTTTAACATAATTCACTATAAAATGCTTTCAAAAACATTAATTTCTCTAGGACTAATCTTATTCAAACCATCATTGATTTGTTTTTATTATAACTTTCATCTTAAAAAAAGCACTGCCTAAGTTCAACTCAAGCAGTACTTCATAAATTTAAGTATTGTATTATTACCTTTCATCCTACCCTATAAAGTGAAACATAGCATCATCGTTGAATATTACCAAATAACACTCCTTGACAGTTATTAGTACGTTCTCGATTATACTAATAGGGCGAACTTGGCATTGTCGTGGGGAATGAACTGGAAGTAGAAAATTTAATAATTTCCGCTTCGTCTGTTCACCCACGCAAAGTTGTGAGTAGACCAGAAGTAGAAAATCAAATGATTTTCGCTTCATTGGCCTACCTCCGCACAGTTGGGAGTGGACCAGAAGTAGAAATTGAATAATCTTCGCTCGTCTGTCCACCCCCGCACAGTTGGGAGTGGACCAGAAGTAGAAAATCGAATGATTTTCGCTTCGTCGGCCTACCCCCGCACAGTTGGGAGTGGACCAGAAGTAGAAATTGAATAATTTTCGCTTCGTTTGTCCACCCCCGCACAGTTGGGAGTGGACCAGAAGTAGAAAATCGAATGATTTTCGCTTCGTCGGCCTACCCCCGCACAGTTGGGAGTGGACCAGAAGTAGAAATTGAATAATTTTCGCTTCGTTTGTCCACCCCCGCACAGTTGAGTAGGCCTCAAACAAGTTGCAAGACGCAGATTGAGGCCACTCAACCACTGCGCTATTAATATCGAGCAATCACTTGATTGATTTTATCAAATTTATGCCAAACCTCGTTAAGACGCAGTTTGAGGCCACTCAACCACTGCGCTTTTAAATATCGAGCACTAATCTGAGTGAATTGGTCAAGATTATTCTAAACCTCGTTACGACGCAGTTTGAGGCCACTCAACCACTGTGCTTTTAAATATCGAGCACTAATCTGAATGAATTGGTCAAGATTATTCTCAGCCTCGTTAAGACGCAGTTTGAGGCCACTCAATCACTGCGCTTTTAATTAACGCACAATAATTTTGACTAAATTTATCAAATTTATGCCCAGCCTCTTATGCCTACTCTCAATTAACTTAACGCTTCTTAAAATAAGCTTAATTGATCTTCATCTGGTAAATGGTCTAAGACCCCATTTTCAGTAAGATATTCAATAATTGTTTTCGAAACTTTGCCACGTTTTTGTAAATCTTCTTTGGAAATAAAAGGCGCTTCTGAGCGTGCTTTAACGATTTGTTGCGCGACACTTAGACCTAAGCCTGATACTGCATTGAAAGGTGGAATGAGCGTATCTCCTTCGATTTTAAAGACATCAGCTTCTGATTTATCAATATCAATCATCGAGAATTTAAAGCCTCGCTCCAGCATTTCATTCGCTAATTCTAGGACGGTTTGTAAACTCTTTTCCTTCACTGAAGCATCAAACCCTTTCGCTTGGATTTCTCGAATACGTCGCTTGACCATCTCTTTTCCTTGATGCATGGCTACTAAATCGAAATCTTCAGCCCGAATTGAAAAATAAGCAGCATAATAATACATTGGATAGTGCACTTTAAAGTATGCCACCCGTAAGGCCATCATAATATAGGCTGCCGCATGGGCTTTCGGAAACATATACTTAATCTTTAAGCAAGAGTCAATGTACCACTCAGGTACTTTATTTTCACGCATGGTTTCTTGCCAATCATCTGGGATACCTTTCCCTTTACGAACACTTTCCATAATCTTGAAGGCTAAGCCATCTTCAATTCCATATTGCATTAAGGTCACCATAATATCATCACGACATCCAATTACTTTGGCTAGCGTCGTCGTTTTATTTTTAATTAGCTCTTGCGCGTTTCCTAACCAAACGTCGGTACCATGTGACAGACCTGAAATTTGCAGTAATTCTGCAAAAGTCTTAGGTTTGGTTTCCGTTAACATCCCTCTAACGAAGAAAGTTCCGAATTCTGGTACGCCCAAAGTTCCTGTTTCCGAAAAGATTTGCTCACTTGTCACCCCTAATGCTTCCGGTCCACTAAATAAAGACATCACATCTGGGTCATTCATCGGAATGGTTTGGGGGTCAATGCCACTTAAATCTTGTAATTTCCGAATCATTGTCGGATCATCGTGTCCTAATATATCAAGTTTTAGGACATTGTCATGAATTGAATGGAAATCAAAATGGGTAGTTCGCCATTCGGCTGACAAATCATCAGCTGGATACTGCACGGGTGTAAAATCAAAAACATCCATATAATCTGGAATAACAATAATCCCTCCCGGATGTTGACCAGTAGTTCTTTTTACACCTTCAATTCCTTTGGCTAAGCGTTCTTTTTCTGCTTGTGGCATATGTTCTCCGGTAGTTTCGAGATAACCTCTCACATAACCAAATGCGGTCTTTTCTGCAACTGTCGAAATGGTTCCGGCACGATAAACATAATCTTCACCGAATAATACTTTGGTATAAGCATGGGCACGTGGTTGATACTCACCAGAGAAGTTCAAATCGATATCGGGTACTTTGTCACCATAGAATCCCAAGAAAGTCTCAAATGGAATATCATGGCCATCTCGGTGTAAAGGTTTGCCACAATGCGGACAATCCTTCGGTTGTAAGTCAAAACCTGACCCAACTTCCCCCTTAGTGAAGAATTCACTAAATTTACACTCTTTACAATAATAATGGGGTGCTAAAGGATTGACTTCGGTAATTCCTGTCATGGTTGCGACTAACGAAGAACCTACCGAACCCCGTGAACCAACTAAATAACCATCTTCATTACTTTTATGAACCAGTTTTTGGGAAATTAAATAAATAACCGCAAAACCATTTGAAATTATCGAATTCAGTTCTTTTTCAATACGTGCTTCAACAATTTCAGGCAATGGATCGCCATATAATTCATGCGCTTTATCATAACTTAAGCGACGGATTTCTTCATTACTACCTGGAATATTAGGTGTAAATAGTTTATCCTTTATTACTTCGATTTCATCAATTGAATCAGCAATTTTTTGGGTATTGGTTACCACTAATTCTTTAGCCTTTTCACTACCTAAAAAAGCAAATTCCATCAACATTTCATCCGTCGTTCTAAAATGAACAGGTGGTAAAAACACTTGACGATTGGCATTAATTTTCATTGATTTAATTAGAATTTCACGATAAATTGAGTCTTTTTCATCTAAGTAATGAACATTACCAGTCGCAACAACCGGAATATTCTTTTCTTCACCTAAACGTACTAATTCACGCATGATGTTTTCTAAATCGGCTACTGAACCTAATTGTTCTTGGTCGATTAAAGTTTGATAAACTGATTTTGGTTGAAGTTCAATATAATCATAAAAATCTACTAACTCCGCCGTCTCATCAAACCCTTTTTGCATCATCGTAGTGAAAATTTCCCCCTCACTACAAGCCGTACCAACTAGTAAATTTTCGCGATATTTGACTAATAAGCTTCGCGGTACTCGTGGCGTTCTAAAGAAATACTTAACATTGGATTCAGAAATAATTTTGAATAAATCTTTTAATCCTTCTTGATTTTTCGCTAAGAGCGTCGCATGAAATGGACGAGCATTTTTATAACTATCACCCTCACCTAATTGATCATTTAATTGCGAATGCATGGTCATATTAAAATCATCTTTAGCTTGTTCTAACAATTTATACAAAATATAACCCGTTGTTTCCGAGTCAAAGACTGCCCGGTGATGTTGTTCTAAATTGATATTATAATGTTTGGCTAAAGTATTTAAACGATGCGCCCGTAAATGACTATTAACTAAACGTGACAACTCCAAAGTATCAATGACAGGTTGTGTTGTCTCTTTAAGTCCCATACGAAGATAGCCTTTATTTAAGAATCCCATATCAAAGCTCGCATTATGCGCCACTAAAATCGTATCTTTACTAAATTCATAAAATTTTTGTAAAACTTCGGCTTCTGGGGGCGCATCTTGTAACATTGCGTCAGTAATACCGGTTAACTCTGTCGTAAAGGCAGAAAGCGGATGACCCGGATTAATAAAGGCTTCAAACGTATCGATCACTTCGCCATTTTGCATTTTGACACCAGCTAATTCGATAATTTTATCATAAACAGCCGAAAGCCCCGTTGTTTCCACGTCAAACACTACATAGGTAGCCGAATCTAACTCGATTGGTTGTGGGTAATAAGCAATCGGTTCACCATCATTGACGACATAAGCTTCAATACCATAGAGCACTTTAATGTTATTCGCTTTTCCTGCAGAATAAGCTTCTGGAAAGGCTTGGGCGGCCCCATGATCGGTAATAGCAATAGCTGGATGCCCCCATTTAGCAGCTTGTTTAATAAAATCACTAACACTATTAGTAGCATCCATTTGACTCATATTAGAATGTAAATGCAACTCAACTCGTTTTTCACCCTCTGGTGCACGATCAACCCGTTCGTTATGGGTAATATGACGAATACTACGGGGTCTAAAGTCTAATTCTGATGTAAAGTTATCCGGTACCATATCCCCTTCTAGACGTAACCAGTCGCCCTTATTGTACAAGGTAAATGATTCTTTTTTAATACCGCGTCCACTCATTAATTTTACAGTTACCGAACTCGTATAGTCCGTGACTTTTAAAATCATTAATTGATTGCCTGAACGTAAATCTTTAATTTCTTTACTAAAGACATACCCTTCAATGACTTGTCTAAATTGATTATCAGGCAATTCTTTGATGGGGGTAATAATGTTGCTGGTAATGTCTTTACCGATTGGTTTAATATCACTATTATTAACTGGTGCTTCAATACGCGTTTGTTGTTGACGCTTTTCAGCCATTACCATCGCGTCTTTAAGATTTTTTTCATCTTCCAACATCTTACGTTCCATTACACTTAAACGTTCTGCTTCATGTAATTTTTCATCAAAATAATATTCAATTTGAATATTGTTAATTCCAACTCTTGCTAAATGTTCCATTAATAAAGAATGATATTGGTTTTGGATAACATCAATTTGTTGTTCCATTGCTAAAGCAACTTTAATTGTTCGACCATCCAATTGATGCTTAGCTGAACCTAAAAGTGTTTTAACGAATGGTTTTTCCATTGAAACGACACTTAAAACGGCCGTCCAATAATCTAAAATAATTTCATCAGTCAATTGATCATGATCAAACTGCCACCAAACCTCCACTTTAGCAATAGCTGAAAAAGCCATGCGCAAATGGTGTATAAAAACATTATAAACATGTGGATGGAATCGTTCGGCACTCTTCAAATGAAAATGCCATTGATTTGATTGTGCTAAAATATCGACATGGTCAATAGCTGTTTGCGATAAAGCGTCTAAAATATCTTCATCTTGCAATTGAATTTGATTTAACAAATGTTGAAATAATTCTGTCTTGTCCATCATTATCCTCCATTTCCACTAACATAAAGAAAAGGAGGCGGATAAAGTCACCTGCGTCACTTTATTGCCACCTCATCTTTTCTTGGCTTTTATATTT
This sequence comes from Globicatella sanguinis, assembly GCF_002847845.2. Classification (NCBI taxonomy): domain Bacteria; kingdom Bacillati; phylum Bacillota; class Bacilli; order Lactobacillales; family Aerococcaceae; genus Globicatella; species Globicatella sanguinis. The sequence goes on from NZ_CP126962.1 coordinate 417,718, forward strand.
TATCAAACTATACGATTAAAAGAAAGCTCTCATAATATCATTCCAAGTCACTACTATCATCAAAATAAATAAGATTGCTACTCCAATTAAAGTAATAATGCCTTCTTTTTCTTGTGCTAGTGGTTTTCCTCTAATAGCTTCATAAATATTTAAGATAATTTTTCCGCCATCAAGTGCTGGTATAGGTAATAAATTCATAATACCTAAGTTTGCACTTAACATAGACATAAAGCTGATGACCGTTAAGGCGCCATGTTGGACAACTGTATTGGTCATTTGTGCCATGGCTACCGGTCCCCCAAATTGATTCACATCAAAACCACGCTTAAACATTCCTAAAATAGTAGAAATAACCATCGTGATTACAGCCCATGTTTGGCTAAAGCCAAATAATAAGCGACTCTTGATGCTTGTGTCATAAGAACGGATAATCCCAATCTGTCCAAATGTTTGCCCAGATTCCTCATCCTTAACTTCGTTAACGGTAATTTGACTGGTGTGGGTCTGATTATCACGTTGATATTCGATAGGAATTGTTTTTCCAGGATTTGCTTGGATGGCCATCGCTAATTCGTTCCAATTATTAATCGTTTGATCCCCAAATTTCGTTATCCGGTCTCCTGCTATTAAACCGGCTGTGGCTGCTGGAGAATCAGCACTTACCTCACCTATGATGGAAGTATCTGACACAACGCCTCCTGAAATTAAGGCAACAATCATAAACCCAACGATAGCTAAAATAAAGTTGTTCACTGGTCCGGCAATATTGGTCTTAATTTTATTCCAAGGGGTGGCACTTTCATAACGTGTCGCTCTTGGTGAAACCAAAACTTTAGTACCATCGGCCTCGGTAATAAAAGCATTTGGATCTACTTGATAGGTCACCATCGTTTCTTGCCCAATGGGAAGTGCTCGTATCATCATCTTATCAATCAATTCTGCTTCATCTACTTGTACCGGTAATTCCTCAGGGTCATTTTTATCGGAAAGATTAATACCAGTGACAATGTTTTGTTCATTGAGGATTAATCCTACTTGCATCCCCGGTTCAATCCCGTCTTCTTCATTTAAACCTGCTAAGCGCACGTAACCTCCTAATGGCAACATTCGCACGGTATAAGTCGTTCCGGATTTATCTTGTTTGGCAAATAATTTAGGACCCATACCTAAAGCAAATTCCCGCACCCGAATCCCGGCTTTTTTGGCAAAATAATAATGCCCAAATTCATGATATACAACAATAATTGAAAATATCAGTAAAAATATGACAATTGTTTTTAACATTTAAAACACCTTTTCTTAATGAATATGCTTCATATTATAGCATAACACCCACAATTTATTGAAGAAAATGGGCAAACAGTTTAATAAATCTATTTGGCTCCATCTATTAGTTTATAGCGCAGTGGTTGTACGATCTCAAACTGCGTCTTAAAGACTTGTTTGAGACCTACTAAACTGTGGGGGCCGACGAAGCGAAAATCATTTAATTTTCTACTTCTGGCCCGCTCCCAACTTTGCTAGGATGAACAGACGAATCGAAAATTATTCGATTTTCTACTCCACGCCCACTCCCTAAAACCTCACTCATCCAAATTATAATAGTGAATGTGATCCGTCTACTTACAAACAGGATTCTCTTCATTATCAATCCTCATAATGGGTTTAGCTAAAATATTTAACACGTTTTCAGAATTATTTACCTGAACGTCCCTGATTCCGTCTCATTGAACGTGCTTGCTTTTTAGCTGTTTGACGTCTTTGTTCTTTAATTTGAATATCTAGCTTTTTTTTATAGCCAGGTTTAACTTTACGTTTTTTATTTTTAGCAATCATGCCTTTGATTACAGCATCGTCCGTATCTTTCTTAGTATCTTGACGCTTTTGACGACGATTACGTATTTTAGCTGGTCGAATCTCACCTTTTACTAGCTCAACTTCAGTAAATTCAATACCTTTTTTCTCCAACTGGACAATCGCTTGGTCATCATCGGGGGTCACAAAGGTATAAGCAGTCCCCGCAATATTATTACGTCCTGTTCGTCCTACACGATGAACAAAGAACTCTAATTCTTTAGGTACTTCAGTATTAATCACCATTGAAACTCCAGGTATATCAATCCCTCTAGCAGCTAGGTCGCTTGCTACAACAAATTGATAGTCCAAATCTCGAACTTGCTTCATTAGGCGTTTACGCTCACGCGGTGGGATTCCACCATGAATCAAGGCTACTTTTAAGCCCTGTTCTTTTAAATAATCAGCCACTTCATCAGCATATTGTCTGGTATTACAAAAGACTAACGCTAAGTAAGGATGACCCATCGTTAATAATTGATAAACTAATTCACGGCGATCTTGCCCTTTTGTATTAATTAAATAATTTTGAATTTCTTCAGCTAATACTTGTTTTGGCTCAATTTTAATCTGTTTGGGACTAGTCACATATTTATTTAAAAAGACCGATAACTGTTGAGGAATGGTCGCTGAAAAGACCATTAATTGTAACTCTTGAGGCATTCTCGAAGCAATTTCATCGATAATAGATAAAAAGCCTAGATCCATCGTCATATCAGCTTCATCCACAACCATTATCTTAGTTGTTTGGACCCATAAGGCATTGGCTGACATGAGGTCAAAAATACGACCAGGGGTTCCGATAACAATATGAGGTTGACGATTGTTAAGCTTTTCAATTTGACGATCCTTATCAGTCCCACCGACATAATTATTTACAACAATTTCTTCTGGCGCATCTTTGACCAATTGTCGCGTCACATCATATAATTGATTCGCTAACTCACGACTGGGAGCGGTAATAACGACTTGCACACTTGCCTCTTGAGGATCGATTTGATTGACAATCGGTACTAAAAAACTATGTGTTTTACCTGAACCAGTCTGAGATTGAACAATTAAGTTTTCACCTGCTAAAGCCGGTTTTAAAACTTCTTCTTGAACAGCCGTTAAATTTTCAAATTGTAATTCTGCTAATGCTTTTTGGATAAACGGCTGTAAATTTAATTCTTTAAATGTTGTCATTGTTTTCTCCTTCTTGTTAGAACATACAAATAAATTGTATCATATTAGGAGTTGTATCTCACTACTAAAATAATAAAAAGTCAGGCTTGAGTCTTTTAAAAAGTTAATCCTTTTAATGCCTCAAAACCTAACTTAGTCATTTGTATTATCTATTTAATTACTCAGCAACTGTTGTCTCTTCAGCGGCTTCGTCTTCAGCAGCAGTTTCTTCTGCTTCTGTTTCTTCTGATTCGCCTTCAGCTGTTGTTTCTTCCGCTTCTGATTCACCTTCAGCCGTCGTTTCTTCAGCGGCTTCTTCAGCGGCTTTAGCACTTTCTTCAGCTGCTTCAATTGCAGCCATTAATTCATCTAAAGCTGGTTTTAAATCTTCATCTTTAATTTCTACGCCTTTTTCTTTAATGAATTTACCAACAATGCTATAAGCTAAATTAGAATCGTTGTATTTACTATCTAAATACTGTTGTTTCACTTCATCTTTTACTTCATCATAAGGTTTCTTCTCACCATTATTGATAACATTGATAACATGGTATCCATATTGTGATTTAACAGGTTCTGGCACTAACTCTCCGCTAGCAACAGATTTAACAGCTTCTTCAAATTCAGGAACCATTTGTCCAGCTGAGAATTCACCTAAATTACCACCATCCGCTGATGAGCTATCAGTTGATAATTCTTTTGCTAAATCTTCAAATTTTTCACCGTTATTTAAACGTTCAATAACTGCGTTAGCTTCTTCTTCTGTTTCTACTAAAATATGTTGTGCTTCCATTTTTGGCGCATAATCATTTTCGTAGTATGCTTTAATCGCTTCTTCTGAAGTATCTACATTTTTGCTAATAACTTCTTGGAATAAGTTACGAATATAAACAGACTCTCTAAAATCATCAATTGATCCTAAGTTTTGGTAAGCTAATAATTGTTGGAAAACTTGCTCGCCACCAGCACTTTCAATTTGTGCGTTTACTTCTTCGTCAGCAGATTTCTTCAATGCCTCAGCGTCATCTACATTTTGAGTTAACACTTTTTGAATAATCATACTACGTAAAGTAGCTGTACCAGCTTTCGCTTTTAATTCAGCATAGAAATCATCTAACGAAATGGTCTCGTCTCCAATAGTTGCGATTACTTCTGATTTATTATCAGCTGCTGATTCTGCATTTTCATTCGCTTTTGTAGGAGTGCATCCTGCTAATAAGAACATTACTGCCGATCCAGTCACTACTTTTACTAAACTTTTTTTCATTATAAATAAAACTCCTTCATTGACTTAAAGTGTATAACAAGATAACTATAACATATTTTGTGGTCGTATGGTACATTTTCAAGAAAAATACTAATTTTCAGATACATTTGATAGATTGTTCATATTTTCTTCTAAATTATCTTTCAATGTCTCAATTCTTCTTTGAATGCGATTAATACGCGGTTGATTATTTTCCATAAAATGTTTAATATCACCTTGTAATTCTTCAACCAATGCCTGAGTAGTTTGGACACCATCATTTTTCACTTGATCGACAACAGTATTCAAATGATCTACTTTAAATTTTAAGTCAGTCACATCGCTTTGCGTTTGCTCTTTAAATTCTTTCAATTGCGTCCGTGTTTCTGATCCTTTTCGGGGGGCATTGAGTAGACCAATGGCTCCTCCAATAACAGCACCCCAAAATAAGCCAGACCAAAAAGTTTGTTTCATTATTCAGTCACCTCACTAATCCCTTGAGTAATTTGCTCAGCTAAAGAAGTTAGCTGTTCTTTGGATACATCATCCATATGATTAGTAAATGTTAAACTAAAGCCATCTTTTTCACCATAACGTGGAATGAGATGCCAATGTGAATGAAAAACTGTTTGATAAGCTGCCTCGCGATTGTTATTTAAAATATTTAAACCTAACATATCGGGAAATGCTTTATCTAATCCTTTTGCAATTTTCGGTAAACGTGCCAACACATCCCCCGCTAATGTTGGTGAATAATCAAAAATATCTTGCACATGTTCTTTCGGGACTAATAATGTATGACCAGGAGTTGTTTGAGAAATATCTAAAAAGGCATACACTAAATCATCTTCATAAACCTTTACAGAAGGAATTTCTCCATTTATTATTTTACAAAAAATACAATCAGTCATTTATAAAACCTCCATTCTAATTGAAATAAGTATAACAAATTTAAAATAGTGAAGCAAAAAATTGATAATATACGATAGTGTTAAATTATTGTTGGTTTTCCTCTACCATACTTTTTACTAATTATCTGAACCCAGTTTCATGGATTCCATATTTTAATCGATATCCTTGATAGCCAGCCTCTAGCGGCATGGGAGGATCTGGAAGTCTTTAGGGAGGCATTTCCTCCCGATAGCCAATCCAGTCTCGCTAGACGCCAGTACCATGCCGTTGCTCGCTATCAAGCATTCACTTCATCGCCTTTAGCTATCATTATGAAGACTGGCTTCAATCTACTATATTTCAATAACCAGCGATTGTCCCAAGAGCCTGGCGACTGCGTGTGTTATTGGAATAGTGTAAGATGGCTACTTTACCACTCCAATCATACTGACGAACGTATTTCCGCCCCACACGGCCATCTAATTTCTCTACTCTTCTTTTTCTTTCTTTTGTTTTAATTTGATTTGTTACCCAAGTTTTTAAATCGCCACCATTTAAGTCATAAGCACGGGCTTTAGCGATGTTTTCTGCTCCTGTTGTACTCCATCCTAACGGTCGCGAACTTAAACGAGCACTTAACCAATGGCTGACGTGACCTTCGGCACTACAACCGATATATTGAGGGTCCCTTTGTCTTTGAATAGAATCCCAATTTCCTATCAGATAGCGACGGACCTTTTGAAGCGTTTGTTTCGAAGAGTCGGGTAGCGACGGATCGCTGAGTCGCACTTCGAAGTAGTCCTGTAAATAGCCTTTTTCACCTGTATAAAGCCAACGATGTAAAGTGGCGTATAAATGATTATTACTGATACCAACACATGCCTGACGAAGGTATTTAACCGTATGATAAGGGTCAAGAACAAAGCGTGTTTGAGTCGGTAAATAGTCCAACCCTTTCTTAATCCAGTGAGCCCCGTCTCCACTTAAATAAAGGGTCGGACAGGCTGCTAAATCGTATTGTTGGTCGAGATAGTAATAAACATCTTCCCACAATTCCTCGCTATCTTCGTATAAGCCTGTGAAGATGCGACTAATATTTAATTCTTTTCGGTCACTTGATTCTAAATTTTCTTTGTATCCTTCGTGAACATACGCCAAGCGCATTTCCCGATTCTTTCCATCTTGATAAGCTACATGGTCTTCATCAGCTTCAATATATAAGCAGTCTACCTGACGCTTTGCTTCCACCGATAACGCAACAGAATCCGGACTATACTTATGCACAATATTCTTGACTGTCTGGCGACTATAAATCCCGATATGTTCGAAGCTATCAATGGTCTCTTGATAAGAATGCTTACTAGCCTTCTCGTAAATGGATGCTTCTAGATTGACATCCATGCGCTGATGAGGTGTGAGCGATAAGAAATCATCCAATAAATAACAGAACTCACCCGTTTGTTTATCTTTGTAATAACGTCTTGAAAGTTTAATGTCACCAATCAGTGTGGAGATTGTTTTCTCATCATCGCTACGATGAACGCTGTATCTTGCTTTTCTTCCAGGACTTTCAAAGATTGATTCCTCAATTGTTTTACAGAGATCTTCGGCTAAATCAACTGAGAGTTGACGCATCGTATCGCTAATAGTTTTGATGCATGTTGAAAAATCTACTTCACCTTGAATCGCTTGATTATATAAATCTGCCATCATTTCATTAATTTTTTGCATAATTTGTGTTATAATACTCATGGATAATCCTCTACCTTTCTGTGTGTTTAGACTACTTACAGTATAGCAGAGGATTATCTTTTTTGCTTTTAGCTGACCAACAGTTATTTTACACTAAGATAATATACCAACACTACTAAACAGATACCTGCCAAATAAACAATCGTAAAATAAGGTTTACGTATTTTATGACGAAAAAGAAACATTCCTACTAATCCTCCAAGTCCACCACCAAAAAATCCCATGGCTAATAAGGTCTGCTCCGAGATCCTTTGCGCGTTTTTAATAGCCATCCATTTATCCTATAACATTGCGAACAGTAAACTGACATTTAGGATGATTAAATATAAAATGAAAAAACTTTGAGCATTTAGATGGTTAAAAAAATACTCGAACAAGTTAGTTGTTAATAAAATGATGTTTTCCAATAGATTTCCTCTCTTTAATAAAAATATTATTCTATTATGCCATAATCATGTTAAGCTTAAAAGTCCGTATGGCCAATCACAATTATTCATTATAGCAATTCATTTGCAACAAATTTTCTCTAAGTAAGCTATTATTAGAGATACCTTTTAACTACTGCTTTATATTTTTTTGATGTGATTAAACTGAGTAATGTGGCTCAACCATACTATTTGACCAAGATTCATAACAATAAAAAAACTCGACTATTAGTCTAATAACTAATTAATCGAGTCAATCTAAATTTTATTGATTTATATCGCTAATTTTTCTAAGCGATCAGGTCTAAAGCCAAAGAATGGTTCTTCGCCTTCAATTTCTACTACTGGTAAAGATTGGAAGCCCATTTCCTTAATTTTATTTAATGCATCTTCATTTTCGTAAACATCAATCATTGTATATTCTACAGAATTATCTTCTAAGAATTTTTTGGTGAAATTACATTGCATACAATTTGGTTTTGAATAAACAGTTACAGTTTTCATAATCCACTCTCTTTCCGTCGATGTGATTATCGACTAATTGTCAATGACTATATACTACCCTATCTTTACTGCTATTGCAACTATATATTGTGTTTAAATTTTCCTTGAACACTAAATATAGTGTTTTTTGTGAAATTTGAGTGCTTATCAAAATTAATAATACTAAATTTCATACATTTAAAATTATCCGAAACCGATTATAACAGGCTTAAAATTTAAACTAAATACAATTCGAATAATTCTATTTTGTAAGATATTAACTTGTCTTAACTAAGTTATTTATTGATTAAAAATAGGGAGTGGACCAGACTTAGAAAATCGAATAGTTTTCGCTTCATCTGTTCACCCCCACTTAACTAATACGCTATAAAATAACAAGCACTCAGTTAGCTAAATTAATCAAGTTTAAGCCAGTCTCTCAAAGATAAATTGTTAAATGATTAATTACATATCCATAATATTTTTAATCACGATAATAAACATATTTTAATTAAATAAACCATTCAGGTGGAACACTATTATCAGGTATATCTTTTGTTTGATAATATTTTGCCGGTATTCCAACAGCAGTCACATTTTGAGGTACTGACTTTAACACCACAGCACCGGCACCTACTTTAGCACCTTGTCCAATAGTAATATTTCCTAAAACCGTTGCGCCTGCCCCTAAAATCACATCTGATTCAACAGTTGGATGCCGTTTGATACCTTTCTCCTTACCGGTCCCCCCTAAAGTTACACCGTGAAAAACCGTTACACGATTGCCAATGATGGCTGTTTCACCTATTACGACTCCGGTACCATGGTCAATAAATAGATGATGCCCAATTTGAGCACCTGGATGAATATCGATACCCGTCTTAGTTTTGGCTCTTTCGGAGACCCAACGAGCTAAAAATAAATGGTGATGACGATATAGCCAATGACTCAAGGTATGATAACGTCTCGCTTTAATGCCTGGAAATAATAGGAAAGCTTGTATCACACTATTACAAGAAGGATCTTGCTGATAAGCCCACCTGGCTTCTTCCCACCAAAATTTAAATACTTTAAGCATTAAAGAGTCCAGCAGATAAGTAACGCTCACCTGTATCTGGTAAAACTGTTACCACTGTTTTTCCATATCCTAATTCTTTTGCTAATTCAGTGGCTGCAAAGACATTAGCACCTGAGGAAATTCCAACTAACAATCCTGCTGTTTTAGCTAATGATTTAGTCGTTTCAATCGCATCTTCATTAGAAACGGTAAAAATACGATCTACAGCGTCAGCTCTATAATTATCAGGCACGAAATTTGCTCCAATTCCTTGAATTTTATGAGGACCCGCATTTCCTTCACTTAACATTGGTGAAGCAGTCGGTTCTACTGCCCAAACAATCGTTTCAGCATTTGCTTCTTTTAAAGTTAATCCTGTTCCTGAAACAGTTCCACCGGTCCCTACACCAGCCACAAAACCGTCTACTTGTTCTAAGTCTTTTAAAATTTCTTTACCCGTTGTTTCTCGATGTGCTTTAATATTCGCTTCATTAGTGAATTGTCCAAAAATAGGTGCCGATAATTCCTCAGCTAAAGCTTCTGCTTTGGCAGTAGCACCCTTCATTCCTTCTGAACCAGGAGTTAATACTAACTCCGCCCCATACGCCGCCATTAAGTTTCGACGTTCAATCGTCATAGTTTCTGGCATTACTAAAATAACTTTGATTCCTAATGCAGCCCCCATCATAGCTAAAGCGACTCCAGTATTTCCACTAGTTGCCTCAATAATAGTGCCACCCGTTTTTAAGACTCCTTTATCTAATAAATCTTGTAAAATAAATTTCGCAGCACGATCTTTAATACTTGCACTTGGGTTAAAACTTTCTACTTTAACATAAATATCAGCACGATCTTGATTTGGATTAGCTAACTTTACTAAAGGTGTATTTCCTATTGTTTCGATAATGTTCTCAAATAACATATAAAATTTCCTCCTAATAGAACCCAATACTTTTCGAATATTATCAACGTAATAATTGGATTTTCAATAATTCATAAGCAGTATTATGCCATATCTCTTTATGATTATAAAGTAAAATGCTTGTTAGAATGAATTGATTTTTATAGCCGATAAAATAATCGCTACACCCGCTAATACTGATCCAATCACTAAGAACATAAGATTCGATCATATATAAGAAGTATTTAATATTACCAACATTACTTGACAAAAAGCCTAAAAATGATTGATTACAATACCCATTTTCTGCCCCATTTTAAAATGAAGGTATAAAAAAAGACTGATGACAAAGTTAATTTTAACTCGTCAAGCAGTCTATAAAGTCTATTGTTGTTGCATTTTCATACTATTTAAAATTTGTTGAACTTTTTTCTTAGATGGTTTTTGACCCATTTGCATCATCATTTGTGTAATCATACGTTCATCAATTGGTGGGTTTTCTTTAAAGTAATTCATCATATAACGACGAGCAGCAAAAAAGCCTCCAACGAAACCAGCGATAATACCAATTACAACAATAATTAACCATGCCCATGTTGGTAGCATACTATTCCCTCACTTTCCTAACTAAATACATTATATATAATACTAAAGAATGATTAAAAATAAAAGTAATAATCTAATTAATCCTCATTATGACGATTATGAATACGTTTTTCCTTTTGAATTGCTTTTAATTTATCAGGAGTAACATCATTTCCTTCTTCATCAACGATTTTTAATCCTTCAATATGATTTCTAAAACCTTTACGTAAATTTTGTAAATATTCTTCTCTCAGAATAGATTGTTCTTTTAATTCAGCTTCAGTCAAACCATGTTCTTTCTTCTTTTTTGATAATTCATTAATTCGACGCAATTTCTCTTCGCTTAACAAAATGTTCCCTCCTAACTATAAAAAAAGACTCACCGAAGTGAGTCGTGAAGCGGGTGACGAGAATCGAACTCGCGACAACAGCTTGGAAGGCTGTAGTTTTACCACTAAACTACACCCGCATCGACGGTCCCGACGGGATTTGAACCCGCGATCTCCTGCGTGACAGGCAGGCATGTTAACCCCTACACCACGGAACCAATTGCGGGGGTAGGATTCGAACCTACGACCTTCGGGTTATGAGCCCGACGAGATGCCAGCTTCTCCACCCCGCGATGTTATTATAGATAAGGAGGATGTGGGATTCGAACCCACGCACGCTTTTACACGCCTGACGGTTTTCAAGACCGTTCCCTTCAGCCGGACTTGGGTAATCCTCCATCAGCTTCTTTACTTTCATTCAATGATCCGTACGGGATTCGAACCCGTGTTACCGCCGTGAAAGGGCGGTGTCTTAACCACTTGACCAACGGACCGTCTGACGGGGAAGAAGGGATTTGAACCCTCGCGCCGGTTTACCCGACCTACACCCTTAGCAGGGGCGCCTCTTCAGCCTCTTGAGTACTTCCCCATTAACCAAGTTTAATACTTTTTTTATTCAAAAAAGATGGGCCTAAATGGATTCGAACCCGTGTTACCGCCGTGAAAGGGCGGTGTCTTAACCACTTGACCAACGGACCGTCTGACGGGGAAGAAGGGATTTGAACCCTCGCGCCGGTTTACCCGACCTACACCCTTAGCAGGGGCGCCTCTTCAGCCTCTTGAGTACTTCCCCATTAACCAAGTTTAATACTTTTTTTATTCAAAAAAGATGGGCCTAAATGGATTCGAACCATCGACCTCACCCTTATCAGGGGTGCGCTCTAACCAACTGAGCTATAGGCCCGTTGTCGCTTTAAGCGGGTGACGAGAATCGAACTCGCGACAACAGCTTGGAAGGCTGTAGTTTTACCACTAAACTACACCCGCATCTTCTCTTAATTGCGGGGGTAGGATTCGAACCTACGACCTTCGGGTTATGAGCCCGACGAGATGCCAGCTTCTCCACCCCGCGATATTGGTAAAGGAGGATGTGGGATTCGAACCCACGCACGCTCTTACACGCCTGACGGTTTTCAAGACCGTTCCCTTCAGCCGGACTTGGGTAATCCTCCATATGATACGTTTGATATGCTTTTATCCTTTTCTCTTGTCCTACAAGACATGGACCTTGCAGGACTCGAACCTGCGACCGGACGGTTATGAGCCGTCTGCTCTAACCAACTGAGCTAAAGGTCCCAGTGTTTATAGCGGCGAAGGGGATCGAACCCATGACCTCCCGGGTATGAACCGGACGCTCTAGCCAGCTGAGCTACACCGCCATGAATGGAGAATAGCGGGATTGAACCGCTGACCTCCTGCGTGCAAAGCAGGCGCTCTCCCAGCTGAGCTAATCCCCCATTTTGGTATGAATTTACTATTTGTTTTGTTTTTTTGATTTTTGGTTCAAAAAAATCGGGAAGACAGGATTCGAACCTGCGACCCCTTGGTCCCAAACCAAGTGCTCTACCAAGCTGAGCTACTTCCCGTTTCTATACACCCAGTAGGAGTCGAACCTACAACCGCTTGATTCGTAGTCAAGTACTCTATCCAATTGAGCTATGGGTGCATGCTTTAATGCCGAGGACCGGAATCGAACCGGTACGGGTATCACTACCCGCAGGATTTTAAGTCCTGTGCGTCTGCCAGTTCCGCCACCCCGGCATTTGCCTAAGTTTGCTGGCAAAGCGGAAAACGGGATTCGAACCCGCGACCCCCACCTTGGCAAGGTGGTGTTCTACCACTGAACTATTTCCGCATTCTGTTATTCACTCATGCCGGCTGCAGGACTTGAACCTGTGACCTACGCGTTACGAGTGCGTTGCTCTACCAACTGAGCTAAGCCGGCCTCTTCTAAAAAGGCCTATATGCCGGCTAAAGGACTTGAACCCTCGACCCTCTGATTACAAATCAGATGCTCTACCAACTGAGCTAAGCCGGCTTGTTACCTCGACAAACATCTGTTCGTCTTCATGCGGGTGAAGGGACTTGAACCCCCACGCCCGAAGGCGCCAGATCCTAAATCTGGTGCGTCTGCCAATTCCGCCACACCCGCATTCTGATGACCCGTACAGGATTCGAACCTGTGACCCACTGATTAAAAGTCAGTTGCTCTACCGACTGAGCTAACGAGTCATGGTGGAGGTTAACGGGATCGAACCGCTGACCCTCTGCTTGTAAGGCAGATGCTCTCCCAGCTGAGCTAAACCTCCAGTTTGAAAATAATTTACCCTGCGCGGCAACGTCCTACTCTCACAGGACCAAAGGTCCAACTACCATCGGCGCTAAGAAGCTTAACTGCTGTGTTCGGCATGGGAACAGGTGTATCCTTCTTGCCATCATCACCACACAGGTACATTATTTTCTTTAAGTAAACTTATATTAGTTCACTCAAAACTGAATAACTCACAAACCTTTCAACCTTAAATCTTCGTGGTTAAGTCCTCGACCGATTAGTACTAGTCCGCTCCATATATCACTATACTTCCACTTCTAGCCTATCTACCTGATCGTCTCTCAGGGGTCTTACTTCTTACGAATGGGAAATCTCATCTTGAAGCTGGCTTCGCGCTTAGATGCTTTCAGCGCTTATCCTTCCCACACATAGCTACCCAGCGATGCTCCTGGCGGAACAACTGGTACACCAGCGGTGCGTCCATCCCGGTCCTCTCGTACTAAGGATAGCTCTTCTCAAATTTCCTACGCCCGCGACGGATAGGGACCGAACTGTCTCACGACGTTCTGAACCCAGCTCGCGTACCGCTTTAATGGGCGAACAGCCCAACCCTTGGGACCGACTTCAGCCCCAGGATGCGATGAGCCGACATCGAGGTGCCAAACCTCCCCGTCGATGTGAACTCTTGGGGGAGATAAGCCTGTTATCCCCAGGGTAGCTTTTATCCGTTGAGCGATGGCCCTTCCATACGGTACCACCGGATCACTAAGCCCGACTTTCGTCCCTGCTCGACTTGTTGGTCTCGCAGTCAAGCCCCCTTCTGCCTTTGCACTCTACGAATGATTTCCAACCATTCTGAGGGAACCTTTGGGCGCCTCCGTTACACTTTAGGAGGCGACCGCCCCAGTCAAACTGTCCACCTGACACTGTCTCCCGTTGCCTTACAACGCGGGTTAGAGGGTTCATATCACAAGGGTAGTATCCCACCAGCGCCTCCTCGTAAACTGGCGTTCACGATTCTTAAGCTCCTACCTATCCTGTACATGTCACACAAACACTCAATATCAAGTTACAGTAAAGCTCCATGGGGTCTTTCCGTCCTGTCGCGGGTAACCTGCATCTTCACAGGTACTATAATTTCACCGAGTCTCTCGTTGAGACAGTGCCCAGATCGTTACGCCTTTCGTGCGGGTCGGAACTTACCCGACAAGGAATTTCGCTACCTTAGGACCGTTATAGTTACGGCCGCCGTTTACTGGGGCTTCAATTCGAAGCGTCGCTTGCGCTAACCTCTCCTCTTAACCTTCCAGCACCGGGCAGGCGTCAGCCCCTATACGTCATCTTTCGATTTGGCAGAGACCTGTGTTTTTGATAAACAGTCGCCTGGACCTATTCACTGCGGCTGGTATTTCTACCAGCACCCCTTCTCCCGAAGTTACGGGGTCATTTTGCCGAGTTCCTTAACGAGAGTTCTCTCGATCACCTTAGTGTTCTCCACTTGACTACCTGTGTCGGTTTGCGGTACGGGTTCATGTTATCTCGCTAGAAGCTTTTCTCGACAGTTTGATTATCCACCTTCGCTACTTTATTCGCTACGCTTAACAGCTCATCCTTTTAAGTAAAAGCATTTCACTCTTACTAAAACTCACTGCTTGCACATCCTCTTCCATCCGGATGCGTGGAGTCACCTCCTGTGTCCCTCCTTCACTCAATCGATAACATCAAGTACAGGAATCTCTGCCTGTTGTCCATCGCTTACGCCTATCGGCTTGGGCTTAGGTCCCGACTAACCCAGGGCGGACGAGCCTTCCCCTGGAAACCTTAGTCTATCGGTGGACGGGATTCTCACCCGTCTTGCGCTACTCATACCGGCATTCTCACTTCTATACGCTCCAACACTCCTCACGGTATGCCTTCGCCGCATATAGAACGCTCTCCTACCACTCTAGTCTTAAACTAGAATCCACAGCTTCGGTGTATTGTTTAGCCCCGGTACATTTTCGGCGCAGAATCACTCGACTAGTGAGCTATTACGCACTCTTTAAATGATGGCTGCTTCTAAGCCAACATCCTAGCTGTCTGTGCAACTCCACATCCTTTTCCACTTAACAATTACTTGGGGACCTTAGCTGGTGGGCTGGGCTGTTTCCCTTTCGACTACGGATCTTATCACTCGCAGTCTGACTCCCAGAGATGAGTCCTTGGCATTCGGAGTTTATCTGAATTCGGTAAAACTTGCGTCCCCCTCGTTCAAACAGTGCTCTACCTCCATGACTCTTACTCTGAGGCTATACCTAAATATATTTCGGAGAGAACCAGCTATCTCCAAGTTCGATTGGAATTTCTCCGCTACCCACAAGTCATCCAAACACTTTTCAACGTGTCCTGGTTCGGTCCTCCAGTGTGTCTTACCACACCTTCAACCTGCTCATGGGTAGGTCACTTGGTTTCGGGTCGACAACAACATACTCTCGCCCTATTCAGACTCGCTTTCGCTACGGCTCCGTTTCTTCAACTTAACCTCGCATGGTATCGTCACTCGCCGGTCCATTCTACAAAAGGTACACCATCACCCCTTAACGGGCTCTGATTACTTGTAGGCACACGGTTTCAGGTACTCTTTCACTCCCCTCCAGGGGTGCTTTTCACCTTTCCCTCACGGTACTGGTTCACTATCGGTCACTAGGGAGTATTTAGCCTTGCCAGATGGTCCTGGCGGATTCCAACGGGATTCCTCGTGTCCCGCCGTACTCAGGATACTCCTAAGGCTTCAGTCAGTTTCGTATACAGGGCTCTCACCTTGTCTCGCTCTGCTTCCCATCAGATTCTACTACTCACTTCGGTCTTATATCGGAGTCCTACAACCCCATTGTGCATGCACAATGGTTTGGGCTCTTCCCTTTTCGCTCGCCGCTACTTAGGGAATCGATTTTTCTTTCTCTTCCTGCAGGTACTTAGATGTTTCAGTTCTCTGCGTCTTCCTCGCTTACGCGTACTGCATTTAGCAGTGGGTTCCCCCATTCGGATATCTCTGGATCATAGCTTACTTACAGCTCCCCAAAGCGTTTCGTCGTTCGTCACGTCCTTCATCGGCTCCTAGTGCCAAGGCATTCACCGTGCGCCCTTTGTTTCTTAACCACATTTTTGCGCTCGTAAAGGCTCTTCCCCTTTACTCATATTTCTCTATATTATTATATAGACTCGGTCAATTCTCGGTTTATTATATCTTTCTCTTGAAATTATATAATCTATATTGATTACTCCTGTTAAAATAATCAATATGGTTTGTTTTGTTATTCAGTTTTCAATGAACTAGGTGTTTTGAGTAAGTAAACCTCACTCAAAACTGAACAATGACAAATCCTAACTTGTGTAGTTCCAGTACTCCTTAGAAAGGAGGTGATCCAGCCGCACCTTCCGATACGGCTACCTTGTTACGACTTCACCCCAATCATCCATCCCACCTTCGACGGCTCCCTCCTATTGGTTAGGCCACCGGCTTCGGGTGTTACAAACTCTCGTGGTGTGACGGGCGGTGTGTACAAGACCCGGGAACGTATTCACCGCGGCGTGCTGATCCGCGATTACTAGCGATTCCGGCTTCATGTAGTCGAGTTGCAGACTACAATCCGAACTGAGAATGGCTTTTAGAGATTGGCATGCTCTTGCGAGTTAGCGACTCGTTGTACCATCCATTGTAGCACGTGTGTAGCCCAGGTCATAAGGGGCATGATGATTTGACGTCATCCCCACCTTCCTCCGGTTTGTCACCGGCAGTCTAACTAGAGTCCCCATCTCAATGCTGGCAACTAGTTATAAGGGTTGCGCTCGTTGCGGGACTTAACCCAACATCTCACGACACGAGCTGACGACAACCATGCACCACCTGTCTTCTTGCCCCGAAGGGTTTCTCTTATCTCTAAGATATGCAAGAGATGTCAAGACCTGGTAAGGTTCTTCGCGTTGCTTCGAATTAAACCACATGCTCCACCGCTTGTGCGGGTCCCCGTCAATTCCTTTGAGTTTCAACCTTGCGGTCGTACTCCCCAGGCGGAGTGCTTATTGCGTTAACGCCAGCACTGAAGGGTGGAAACCCTCCAACACTTAGCACTCATCGTTTACGGCGTGGACTACCAGGGTATCTAATCCTGTTCGCTCCCCACGCTTTCGAGCCTCAGTGTCAGTTACAGACCAGAAAGCCGCTTTCGCCACTGGTGTTCCTCCATATATCTACGCATTTCACCGCTACACATGGAATTCCGCTTTCCTCTTCTGCACTCAAGTTCCCCAGTTTCCAATGACCCTCCACGGTTAAGCCGTGGGCTTTCACATCAGACTTAAGAAACCACCTGCGCTCCCTTTACGCCCAATAAATCCGGACAACGCTTGCCACCTACGTATTACCGCGGCTGCTGGCACGTAGTTAGCCGTGGCTTTCTGGTTAGATACCGTCAATCTACTAACATTTCCTCTAGTAGCCGTTCTTCTCTAACAACAGTGCTTTACGATCCGAAAACCTTCTTCACACACGCGGCGTTGCTCCGTCAGACTTGCGTCCATTGCGGAAGATTCCCTACTGCTGCCTCCCGTAGGAGTTTGGGCCGTGTCTCAGTCCCAATGTGGCCGATCACCCTCTCAGGTCGGCTATGCATCATCGCCTTGGTAAGCCGTTACCTTACCAACTAGCTAATGCACCGCGGGGCCATCCTTTAATGATGCCGTAGCACCTTTCCCAACTTAACCAGGCGGTTAAATTGTCTATGCGGTATTAGCAGTCGTTTCCGACTGTTATCCCCCACTAAAGGGCAGGTTCCCCACGTGTTACTCACCCGTGCGCCACTAACCTTAACCAGAACAAGTTCAAGTTATGGTTCGTTCGACTTGCATGTATTAGGCACGCCGCCAGCGTTCGTCCTGAGCCAGGATCAAACTCTCATGAAAGTTTCATGAGTCGTTTCAGACTCTTACTATTTACTAGCTTGTATATTTATAGAGTTACCACTCTGTCTCGAATTTATATTCGGGTATGTTGTGATAATTCGTTTGAATTATCCCCTACACATTTTTGGTGTTTGTCTTTGTTCAGTTTTCAATGAGCTTCGTTGTTGCTTACTTAAGCAACTTCTATATAGTATCACGTTTGATTGAAACTGTCAACAAGTTTTTTCAACTTTTTTTATTTCTTTTTCAATCTTTCGTCTTGTTCTCTTGGAACTCCCTTATAGTATCATGTTATCCGACACGCGTCAACACCTTTTTTACTTTATTTTTACATTTTTTGAAAAAACCGATTACTTTAAATCGTAATCGGTTTTTTAGATCTTATTTAAGTTGTTTTCGGCCTTGTGGCCGTTTCATTATTTCGCTCATGACGATAACCTCTTTAATTTTACCAGATCGTAACATTCGTTGATACGGATGTTGTTTAAATTGATGATGCTTTGTTCTTTCCACTTGTAGTGTATCTTCTTCATCTTCAATTAAGTCATCTGCCATTGACTCGAAATAATCAATATCCTTTGTTAAATAGTCTTCGATTGATTTTTCTTTTGAATCTCTCGCGTCTAATGATTCATGATTCAACGATTGATTGTCAAGTGTTATATTTTTGTCGCTTTCTAATTCATCCATCAAGGATTGATCTTCTTCTATAGAAAGTTGTTCCATTTCACTATCGATTGCCAACTCTTCTAAAACCTTTCTTTTTCTATTTTTCTTTGTTTCTCTTTTTTGGTTTTCTTTTAAACTGCTTTTAAGTTGATTCATCGAACGTTCAGCTGCTTCAATCGCATTTTTTGTTTTTTCACTTAACTTTTCTTCATCAACTTCCAGCTTTTTTACTATATCAAACTTTTTTTCTTTTGATTTAGTATTAATAAACCAAAAGTAGATGAGAATCAATAGAAATATTTCCATGGTTCATCGCCCCTATTCATTTTCATTTTGAATAGTTGGATTGGCAATTGAATCACGCATCGCAGTATCTGATTTTATATTTTGCATTTGATAATAGTCCATTACACCTAAATTACCTTTTTTGAATGCTTCAGCAATAGCTAAAGGAACTTCTGATTCAGCCTCTACTACTTTAGCTCTCATACGCTGAACTTCGGCCAACATCTCTTGTTCTTGAGCAACAGCGAAGGCACGACGCTCTTCGGCTTTGGCTTGTGCAATCTTCTTATCGGCAATTGCTTGATCTGCTTGTAATTTTGCTCCTATATTACGACCTACATCCACGTCCGCGATATCAATCGATAGAATTTCAAATGCGGTACCGGAATCCAATCCTTTTCTTAAAATAGTTTGCGAAATAGAGTCTGGATTTTCTAAAACGATTGAATGTTTTGGCGCACTACCAACGGTCGTTACAATCCCCTCTCCAACACGGGCAATGATAGTTTCTTCACCAGCACCCCCAACTAAACGCTCAATATTAGCTCTTACTGTTACTTTGGCTTTTGCTTTTACTTCAATACCATCCATGGCAACCCCAGCAATGATTGGTGTTTCAATTACTTTAGGATTAACGGATACCTGTACTGCTTCAAAAACATTACGCCCTGCTAAATCAATAGCTGCTGCTTGCTCAAATTCTAAATCAATATTAGCTCTTTGAGCGGCAATTAGTGCATCGACTACTAAATTAATATTACCGCCCGCTAAATAGTGTGCTTCAAGTTCATCTGTACTGATTTTTAAACCGGCTTTAGTTGCTTTTATAAGGGGGGTAATGATATATGAGGGTACAACTCGTCGTAGACGCATCCCAACTAAATTCCCAATCCCAACTTTCACTCCAGAGAAATAGGCTGTAATCCATAATCCTACTGGTACAAATCTAAAGAACAAAGCAATAAAAATTATCGCCAAAACAGCAATAATAACTATCGAAACGATGGTTGTTTCTCCCATTTTTTCCACTCCTTTTACTATTCATCTATTTTTCTAAGTAATCATTTAACTATCCATTTTTTCTCACATAAAGCTGGGTCCCTTTCACCCTTGAAATGTATACAGGCTGACTCGCTTCAAGCATACCTTCTTCACTCATCACTTCGTAAACTTGTTGATCTGAGTCCAATTTAATTTTACCAACTGGTCTTAAATCTTCGATAACGATACCTGTTTCATTTATTAATTTACCATAGCTAACTAAAGTATCTTCATCAACCTGTTTGCCAATTGCTTTATTTAAAACGAATTGAGGTGAGAGTTGTAATGTTAATCCCGCTTGATAAGCAATAAAACTTACTGCTAATACCAGACCAACTAGTGCTAATAGTAATAAAATTAAATCAGGAATATCTTTGATTTGTTCAGCTAATGAGTAGATAATGGTGATAACACCTAAAATACCCACAATGCCAAAATCCGGAATATACAATTCAATAATTAAAAATGCCACCCCGATTAGAAAAATAATATAATCGAAAATCGGTTGATTCAATACATCAAAATATACTGCAAAAAGACCGACAGCCACTACAACATTTAGCCATTTAAATTTTAAAAATAACGCTAGCGTTAAAAGCGCTGTTCCCAAAAATAGCCAAATCATTTATCCTCACCTCACTTATTGACAATATTATAACAAATTTTTTCATAAACCTATAATAATAACCCTTCTTTCTACTCGTTATAAATAAATATTATCATTTAGTTTTTCAATTTGTATGCTGCTTTTTCTATTCAAATTTACATTTTGTTTACAATCTATTCTATCTATCAATGACTAAATCATGTTATGATTAATTTATTATAATATATGGAAGGATTGATTCTATGGCCAGTATTTATACCCATCATCGCTTTGGTCTACAATTGCTTGAATTACTACCTGAGCACTATAAAATTATTGCCGAAACACATCGAGATTATTATTTATTAGGTCAACAAGGCCCAGATATTTTTTTCTTTAATCCTTTAACCTTGATGAAATCAGATAGCCCTGGAATGATTATTCATAAAGAGTCTGGGATAAATTTTATTGAGAATCAAAAAGAGATGCTCCTCGATTGCGAATGGAATTCCCCAGAGATGGCTTATTTTATTGGCAGTCTTTGTCACTACTTGCTTGATTCAAATATACATCCACTTGTAAATCAACTAAGTGAAGGAGAATTTTCTCATTTAAATGTTGAAACAGAATTGGACCGTTACTATTTAATCAAAGACCAGAAAAATCCCTTTAAATTCAAACTAGAAAATCTTATTGCGAAAGAGCCAGGTTTTAAAACGGTAATACCCAAATTTTATACTCATTACCCAAAAGGAACACCACAAAATGTTATTTTAGGCATTCGTTTCTTTCGTTATATTAAGTGGTTTTTTCATAGCGAATCACAAATTAAAGAGAACCTTTTAATATCTTTACTTAATTTTGCTGGGTTTTCTAACTTTAAGTCTCTCATTATCTTGCAAACTCCTTTTAAGGAAGCGGCGGTTGCTAATCCTCAATTGGATGCTATTTTTGAAACTACCTTGAACAAGTCCCCGGCTCTAATTGATAATGTATTTCAATATTTAATGAACGGACACGCGTTGGCTGATGCATTTAAAATAAATTATGATGGAGAGTAAACTATGAAAGATTTAACAAAATTAGAAAAAAATTGGATTTTATATGATGTTGGAAATAGTGCTTTCACCCTATTAGCTACTACTATCATTCCGATTGTCTTCAATACTTTAGCTGAGAATAAGGGTTTATCAGAAGATGTCTATTTTTCGTATTGGGGTTATGCCGTCACTATTAGCACGATTATCGTTGGGATCTTAGGGCCTATTTTAGGCGCCAAATCGGATAGTCACGGTCATCGTAAACGCTGGTTCACAATAATGTTAGTTTTCGGTTCAATTGGTTGTATCTTAATGCCATTCTTTCAACATTGGTTATCTTTTCTCATTGCTTATGTTTTAACGAAGGTCTTTTATAATTCATCTTTAGTTTTCTATGACAGTATGTTAACCGATGTTACCACTCCTGAACGGATGGATCGTGTTTCCTCTCATGGTTATGCTTGGGGATATGTCGGTAGTACGATTCCTTTTGTCATTAGTATCGCGATAATTTTTGGTAAAGACATGCTTGGTATCACAACTTTTCATGCTACGATTGCTGCATTTGTGATTAACGCTTTATGGTGGTTCTTATTTTCAATTCCACTCCTTAAAACCTATGAACAAAAACATATCAACACTGAAAATAACGCCAATCAAGTGTTCCAACAATTATGGGCGACCTTACAACAAATTATTAAAGACCGTAAAATCAGTCTGTTTTTATTATCATTCTTCTTTTATATTGACGGTGTCTATACAATTATTAATATGGCTACAGCTTATGGTACTTCTTTAGGTTTAGATTCCACCGGTTTAATTTTAGCTTTATTAGTTACGCAATTAGTAGCATTTCCAGCTGCACTCTATTTTTCAAAAATTTCTCATCAATATAAAACAGAAACCTTAATAAAAATCTGTATTATTGCTTATGGTTTAATCGCATTATATGCCATTCAGTTGGATCAATTGTATGAGTTTTGGATTCTAGCAATTGCGGTTGGGATGTTCCAAGGAGCAATTCAAGCATTATCACGTTCCTATTTTGCTAAAATCATTCCTAATGAAAAATCGGGAGAATATTTTGGTATCTTTGACATCTGTGGAAAAGGTGCTTCAATATTTGGAACGTTAATCGTTTCTTTAATTACGTCTTTTACTGGTAATCAACAATATGCCGTGGCATCATTAACGTTTTTATTTATTGCTGGTTTCATTATTTTAAATCTTTCACTAAAAGAACCCGTGGCAAAATAATCATTTGCGTTACGAAAATTCACAATTACTAGCTCATTACAATAGCGCAATTAGTTTACATTTTGCGATTAAATTACTTTGCTTTAAGAAGCAATTCATTCATTTCATTGCTCTTTCATAATCGTCCACATAGGATTAAAAGCTTTAATTTTCATTTTTAGAATTGTCAGGTTCATACCTAGTTTCATAGAGTGCTAACAAGAATAAGATTTGATTGTTCTACTAAAAAAGATAGCACCCATTTGTCTACAACAGTTAATATGACTTACGTTAGCTCCTAATTTGGTTACTAACTTAATGTTTCAAAAAAGACGGGATTAGAACTACTGTTCTTCCCGTCTCAATTCTTCGATTTATTTTGCATACTCAACAGCACGCGTTTCGCGTATAACCGTCACTTTAATATTTCCTGGATAATTCATTTCTGCTTCAATTCTATTTTTGATATCTCGCGCAACTTTGATCGCTTGAGCATCATTTAACTCTTGTGGTTTTACCATTACTCTGACTTCACGCCCAGCTTGAATAGCATAACTATGAGAAACACCATCATAGCTGTTAGAAATTTCTTCTAATTTCTCTAGACGACGAATATAGTTTTCAAGTGATTCACTTCTTGCACCTGGTCTTGCGGCAGATAAGGCATCAGCAGCAGCTACTAATACTGCAATTGGTGAGGTCGGTTCAGTATCACCATGATGAGATGCGATTGAATTTACTACAATTTCAGGTTCGTGGTATTTATTGGCGATTTCGGCACCAATTTCAACGTGAGATCCTTCGATTTCATGGTCAAGTGCTTTACCTAAATCGTGTAAAAGTCCTGCTCTTTTGGCCATAGCAACGTCTTCGCCTAATTCTCCAGCCATCACTCCCGCTAATTTAGCTACTTCAATACTATGTTTTAAAACGTTTTGTCCATAACTAGTTCTAAATGACAAACGTCCTAAAATTTTAATGATGTCTGGATGAAGCGAATGTACGCCAACGTCAAATGTTGCTTCTTCACCAATTTCACGTACTTTCTCATCAATTTCTTTACGCGCACGATCCACCATTTCTTCGATTCTAGCAGGATGAATACGTCCATCTTGAATTAATCGCTCTAAGGCAATTTTAGCAATTTGTCGTCTGATTGGATCAAATCCACTTAAGACGACAGTATCTGGTGTATCATCAATAATTAAATCGATACCAGTTAAACTTTCTAATGTGCGAATATTACGTCCTTCACGCCCGATAATGCGTCCTTTCAAGTCATCGCTTGGTAAGTGTACAACGGTCACAGTATTCTCAGCTACTAAATCAGTTGCAGATTTTTGAATAGCTTGTAAAATAATGTTTTTAGCATTACGATCTGCTTCATCTTTGGCTTTTTGTTCTGAATCTCTGACCATAATAGCAATTTCATTAGATAATTCTTGTTCAGTCTCAGACATAATAATCTCTCTGGCATCTTGTCTTGAAAGAGTCGCTACTCTTTCTAATTCAAGCTTTTGTTCATCGATTAATACTTGAACTTGTTTTTCTTTTTCAGATATTGCTTCTTGGCGTTTGGTATATTCCGTTTCTTTTTTCTCAAGATTTAATTCGCGCTTATCTAGATTGTTACTTTTGATGTCTAAATTTTCTTCTTTTTGCATCAAACGTTGTTCTAATCTAGTTGCTTCATTGCGTCGTTCTTTTAATTCTTGTTCAACCTCATTACGGAACTTTAAGTTATCTTCCTTCGCTTCAAATAATGCTTCACGTTTTAGATTTTGCGCTTGTTTAATCGCATCATCCACAATGGCTTCTGCATTTGCTTTTGCGCCATCGACACGTTTTTCATCATTTTTCTTTTGAATAAAAATCCCTAAAACTAATCCGATTATTAAAGCAACGATAGCGAAGGCGATTGACACTAAGTCCATAAGAGTCACCTCCGTATCATTATTATATTTTATTTCATTTCAAAAAAATTGAAGTTAAATAATTAAAAAATGTGCTTTCACACATCTTTTATTTTAGTCTTTATTATATTAATTGTCAATTGATTTAATATAAGCCGATAGTGTCAAATTATTGTTGGTTTTCCTCTACCATACTTTTTACTAATTCTCTGAACCCAGTTTCATGGATTCCGTATTTTAACCACTATCCTTGATAGCGAGCCGCTAGCGGCATAATGGGTTCTGGAAGTCTTTAGGGAGGTATTCCCTATATCCAATCCAGTCTCGCTAGACGCCAGTACCATGCCGTTGCTCGCTATCAAGCATTCACTTCATCGCCTTTAGCTATCATTATGAAGACTGGCTTCAATCTACTATATTTCAATAACCAGCGATTGTCCCAAAAGCCTGGCGACTTCGTGTGTTATTGGAATAGTGTAAGATGGCTACTTTACCATTCCAATCATACTGACGGGCGTATTTCCGTCCCACACGGCCATCTAATTTCTCTACTCGTCTTTTTCTTTCTTTTGTTTTAATTTGATTTGTTACCCAAGTTTTTAAATCACCACCATTTAAGTCATAAGCACGTGCTTTAGCGATGTTTTCTGCTCCTGTTGTACTCCATCCTAGCGGTCGCGAACTTAAACGAGCACTTAACCAATGGCTGACGTGACCTTCGGCACTACAACCGATATATTGTGGGTCCCTTTGTCTTTGAATAGAATCCCAATTGCCTATCAGATAGCGACGGACCTTTTGAAGCGTTTGTTTCGAAGAGTCGGGTAGCGACGGATCGCTGAGTCGCACTTCGAAGTAGTCCTGTAAATAGCCTTTTTCACCTGTATAAAGCCAACGATGTAAAGTGGCGTATAAATGATCATTACTGATACCAACACATGCCTGACGAAGGTATTTAACCGTATGATAAGGGTCAAGAACAAAGCGTGTTTGAGTCGGTAGATAGTCCAACCCTTTCTTAATCCAGTGATCCCCGTCTCCACTTAAATAAAGGGTCGGACAGGCTGCTAAATCGTATTGTTGGTCGAGATAGTAATAAACATCTTCCCACAATTCCTCGCTATCTTCGTATAAGCCTGTGAAGATGCGACTAATATTTAATTCTTTTCGGTCACTTGCTTCTAAATTTTCTTTGTATCCTTCGTGAACATACGCCAAGCGCATTTCCCGATTCTTCCCATCTTGATAAGCTACATGGTCTTCATCAGCTTCAATATATAAGCAATCTACCTGACGCTTTGCTTCCACCGGTAACGCAACAGAATCTGGGCGATACTTATGCACAATATTCTTGACTGTCTGGCGACTATAAATCCCGATATGTTCGAAGCTATCAATGGTCTCTTGATAAGAATGCTTACTAGCCTTCTCGTAAATGGCTGCTTCTAGCTCGAGATCCACGCGCTGGTGAGGCGTGAGCGATAAGAAGTCATCCAATAAATAGCAGAACTCACCCGTTTGTTTATCTTTGTAATAACGCCTTGAGAGTTTAATGTCACCAATCAGTGTGGAGATTGTTTTTTCATCATCGCAACGATGAACGCTATATCTTGCTTTTCTTGCAGGGCTTTCAAAGAGTGATTCCTCAATTGTTGTACAGAGATCTTCTCCTAAATCGACTGAGAGTTGACGCATCGTATCGCTAATGGTTTTGATGCATGTTGAAAAGTCTACTTCACCTTGAATCGCTTGATTATATAAATCTGCCATCATTTCATTAATTTTTTGCATAATTTGTGTTATAATACTCATGGATAATCCTCTACCTTTCTGTGTATTTACCTACTTACAGTATAGCAGAGGATTATCTTTTTTGCTTTTAGATGACCAACAGTTATTTTACACTAAGATATAAGCCTCCATGATACTGCTAATATCAAAAATAGAGATTTAGCAAAAACCTACGTTCTTACTAAATCTCTTATATTACGATATTTTTATAATCTTCTATATGATACTATTCTAACTCTGGGTGAGCTTCCATATATGTTTTGATCGTATCTTTCGTCTCAGCCTGCATTTCAAAGTAAGCATTCATGACTTGATGAGCAATATGGGTACTTTGGCGCCCAGTGGCCGCTTCTTCTAAATAAGGTACAACAACAGTAATCGCAATCTCTGGATTATCATATGGCGCATAACCGATAAATGTCGCATTCGTTACCGGTTGGTTTTGTGCATATTGAATAGGTCCAGAATAAAAAGCTTCGGTAGTCCCTGTCTTAGAACCGACTTTGATTGGATAATTTAAGAAATAGTAACGTGCTGTCCCTTGATCCGTATGGGACACTTGGTACATCCCTTCGTGTATACGATCAAATGCTTCATTTGGTAATTGGACCACATTCATTACTTTAGGATCAATCGAAGTTTTTACGCCACCTAATTCACCATTGGCATCTGTACTCCGTATTTCTTTCACTAATCTTGGTGAATAACGGATACCATTATTCGCAATCGTTGAAACATATTGAGCCATTTGTAATGGTGTATATAAGTCAAACTGTCCATAAGATAAATCAAGAGCCGATACTAATTGGGAACTATAAGGCGTGTATCCTTCTGATTCACTTGGTAAATCAATACCGGTTTGAGTTCCTAAACCAAACTCTGCAAAATACTTACGCATAATATTAATAGTATCAGGTGAAATCGTTAATTGACCGTTTTGTTCCCAACTAGATTGTCCACCAATCATCATCGCCATTTTAATCATGTAAATGTTAGATGATAATTGTAAGGCTTGAATGTCTGTAATCGGTACTTCTCCAGTACGGTTAAAAACGGAACTTTTCTCTTGAGAGGCTTGGAATTTCATAGGTTCATCGACGATGGTATTGTTGGTTGTGTTTATGACTCCGGTTAAATATCCCATAGCAACCATTGCCGGTTTTACAGACGACCCCATTCCGTAACTTGTATTAATAGCACCTAGGGCATCATCGATAATTTTACCCGTATAAGAGTCGGTATTTTCATCATATTCAAACTTTTTACCAGCAATACCTAAAATATCACCATTATTAGGATCCATTGCGACGATATAAACACGGTCATTTAATCCTTGATTGTCCATGTTTTTCAAGGCATTTTCAGCAATTTGGTCTAATTTTGCATTGAAGGCTGTATCAATCGTTAATACCAGATTATCGCCTTTAGAACCCTCAAAAATTTGTTGATTTGATAAAATGTCATCGGTCGAATCGGTTACGACTGTTGAAATGGATTTAGTTCCTCGTAATACATCTTCATATTGTTGTTCTAAAAACGAAATTCCTACACGGTCATTCATCGCATAACCTTTAGCTATTAATTCATTAGCTCTTTCGCTAGGGAGTCCGCGCTGTTCTGTTGAAACTTGACCTAAGATGGAACGTAATAAACCATTTTGAGGATACGTTCGTTGCCAATCGGTACCAATCGAAATGCCAGGTAAAGAACCTAATTGTTCACTGACACGTGCAATTTCTTGTGGCGTCACATTTTGATTTTTTACTGTTACCGTTGATAATGCATAAGCACTATTCATGTTTTTAAATAAAGCTATTACCTTTTTCTCACCATCAGAATAATTTAATTCTTCTGATTTCACGGCATTTAATTGTTCTTTATAAAAGGCTGAACCCGTTAATTGCTTTTGCTCTTTAGTGAGTCGACTATTAACCGTTGATTCATTATTGATAATAAAATAATCTTTTAAATCCCGCTCAGATAGTCCTTGAGTTGGAATATCAATTAAAGAAGCTAATTTACGTGCTAAGTCCACTAAATCTGAAGGGGCAACTTTTGAATCGGTATCACGAGTGAAAAGTATTGCCATTTCAGGATGATTCCCCACCAAGATTCGTCCTTGGCTGTCATAAATCATGCCTCGTGGTACTGAACCTGTCGTTAAGGTCGATTCTGTCTTTTGTACCATCGACAAGAAGGTGTCCCCTTTATAAAGTTGTAAATATCCTAATCTCACAAATAATGCCGCAAAACTTAAAAATGCTGCAAAAAACAAAATATTTAAGCGTTTGGGAATATGTGAATTATTCTTATTTTTTTTCAATTTGTATTTAGCCATAGTGTCACTCAATTCTGTTACTTATTTTGATTCAGAATAATCATTTATCATTATAACAAACTATTTAATCTTTGGGGAATAAAATATTATTATCTTTTGATGAACTTTTCATGAATTTAACTGATAATTGTTGATTAAGTAGTGTTTTGCTATAATATAGATATTCTATTTTGGAGGAAAAAACCTTGAAATCCAAGTCATTTATACCTTATTTTATTAACTTTCTAGTCTTTACTTCAATTTTTTCTTGTATTGCTATTATTTTTAATTTTATTCCTTTTGGCCATAAGACAATGTTAACAATTGATTTAGGTCAACAATATATTGATTTCTATAGTGCCTATCGACAAGCGCTATTAAAAGACCCTTCTCTTTTCATCTATAGTTTTCAAAAAAGTATTGGCGGTGAAATGATTGGTTTATGGGCTTATTATTTAATGAGTCCTTTTAACCTGATCTTTTTGCTTTTTAAACAAGAACAATTAGATTTGGCTGTAACAATAATTACTTATTTAAAACTACTAGCGATGAGTTTAAGTTTTATGTATTGCTGTCGCTATCAATTTAAAGCTTCAATGCTAGTGAGTCTGAGTTTTAGTTTAAGCTATGCTTTTATGAGCTACACTATGGTTTATGCCTTAAATATTATGTGGTTAGATGGCCTCATCTTGCTGCCGATTATTGTGGTTGGTCTTGATAAGCTTCTAAAAGGAACTTCTTATCTACATTATCTGATTGCTTTAACAGCGATGCTCATGATTAATTACTATATCGGTTATATGATTTGCATCTTTTTAAGTCTCTTTACAATTTACTTAATATCGGCAACAGAAGGCGTTTCATTTAAAAACAGAATTACTCAATATCTTAAATTTGTAGGAACTTCTTTATTAGCTACTAGTTTAGCCGGTATTACTCTCGTTCCGGCTTTTTATTATTTATTATCCAGTAAAGGCGCCAATAGCAATTTTGAATGGTCTTTTGAAACAACGATGGATGGGATGACTTTAATTTCAAAATTATTTTCAAGCAGTTTTATATTTGATGAAATTAAGGAAGGTGCGCCACCCTTATATGCCGGTGCCCTCATTCTTATTTTATTTGTCTTTTATTTTATAAACAAAGAAATCAAACTTTCTCAAAAAATAACAGCATTCATCATCCTACTGTTTTTCGCAATCAGTTTATATTTTAAAGTGCCTAACCAGCTTTTTCATGGGGGTCAAGACCCAATTTGGTACCCTTATCGTTATTCATTTCTAATTACCTTTTTCATGATTTACTTAGCTCTTGAGACTGTGCCGTTAATAAAATTTAAGCAACCTACTATTTTACAAACCTTAATCATAATTGTTTTATTTAGTAGTTTTTGCTTTTATTATTTAATGCATCAAGCTGACTATTTTTATCTTACAACTCATAATATTTTATTAACAATGGTCTTTGTTTTTATCCTCATTTTATTATTTGAAACGAATAATATGACATGGCAGTATAAAGAAATCGTTTTGGTTATGGTGGTAGTAATCGATTTATTTATTAATGGCGTTCAGATTATCCAACAAATGAGCTATGTTGATCAAAGTAAATATCAAGACTATACCGATCTTTTAGTAGAAACAACCACACCTTTAAAACCATCGCACAATGAATTTTATCGTATTCATAAAAATTTTGCTCGCACAAAAGACGAAGCTTTCTTTGCACATTATTATGGATTAGATAATTTTAGTTCAACGATAGAAGCTGCGACTAACCGTTTATTTGGCTATTTAGGTTTACCTGAAACGAGCGGCAATGCTACCTATGCCAATGGCACTCTCTTCACAGATGACTTTTTTAATATTAAATATTTATTGGAAGCCAATATCGAAGCCAATGAACAACTGACCGATGAACAATATTCACTTTCTCAACGCACTAGTGATTTTGATGTGAAACAATACCCTCTAGTGAAACACTATCAACGGATTGATGTTTATGAAAATGAGCAACGATTTGGTTTGGGTATTGAAGTGTCAAATCAAATTTTTGATGATTCTAGTACCTTTAAAAAACATGATCCTATCGCAAATCAAGAGGTATTATTGAGATTAATTGATTTCGAAGGTTCAGGTCAACCTTATTTCACCAAAAAAGCCTTGTCACAGACCAAGTTAATTAATGTGAGTATCACGGATAAAACCGAAGGGAACTATTTTACCTATCATTCTTTAATTACTGATGTCTTAGAAAAAGAAAAAGGAACCATCCAATATCAATTTAAAACTGAATCAGATAATCCCTATTACTTTACACTGCCTAGCCAATATGATCATGAAAATGTCAAACTAACGTTAGATAAATTAGACTATCATTTCAGTTCCCCTTTTAGACAAAGGCAAGTGACTAATGCTGCTTTTAAGCAAAAAAATCAGACTCATCTTTTTGAGGTTACTTTATTAGAAAAAGAATTAAAAGCTAATCAAATCTCGCTTTATGAATTTGATAATGAGCGCTACCAACAAATGGTGCAATCCAAACAAACCAATCTGTTTAATGTCGAACATTTTTCAAATACATCGATTCGTGGTAAGATAGACTTTAAACAAACAACTGGCCAGTTACTATTTACCATCCCATATGATGAAAACTGGCAAGTAAAAGTCGATGGCAACATTGTCCAAACCCATTCCGTGCTTAATAATACCTTATTATCCATTGACTTAACTCAAGGGGAACATCAAATTGAATTAAATTATTTACCTAAGTCAATTAAGTATGGTACGATACTTAGTATTATTGGATTAGGAATTGTATGTCTCATCCCATTATCAGTTTATATTTATAAAAAGAATGGAGATTTAAATGAAGAAAAACATCTTTAAATTTTTATTGAAAGCCTATAAAGAACCGCGTTTATTTATTCAAATCATTGCGGTGAAATTTAGACAATTACGCCACCTGGCCATCGTCGCAATCATGATAGCGGCTACGTCAATGACGATTGGTAACCAACCCTACTTTAATGAAATATCACAAAATATTGCAGATGCATCAACTTTTGTTCCGGATTATCAATATATAAATGGCCAATTACAACTCGCGCATAATGAAAAACCACTGTATTATCGTTCAAAAAATTTTCAATTGGTTATTGATGATTCGATTGAATCTAACAAACAGTTAGAAGATATTACACTCGAAAAGGACAAAGCAAAAGCCATTGATTCCAAAACCTTTATCAATCTTTACCTGTTTAAAAACAGTGCTTTTGCTAAGGTTGGCGGGCAATTTTATCGTTTAAGTGAGACAGAGTCAGGTTTTGTTTCGAAAGCAACTTTAATCCGTTTATTAAATGCCTTGAATGAACATCCTTACATTACACTCTTTTCACAATGGATTAGTTATTTTGTGGTCAACTTACTAACATATGTATTGTTAATATTACTACTCACACTTGTAACTACTGGTTTAAATCATCGTATATCAACACCCTTTAGTTTTTGGCAACGGATTAAATTGACGATGGCAATTAGCTTTGCACCTTATGTTTTAATTCAAATTGTGAAAATCTTTGTTCCGGGTTTTGTCGGTAGCTTTTTTGCATTAGGTGTTTTCTTGATGATTTACCTTTACCAAATGGTAATACGTCATACCCTTTTTGTTAAAGAGTTTTTATTAAGTCTTACTGAAGAAAAGCCCGGCGATCTATCAAAGTTCAATAATTATTTCCCAGAGCTTGATTATATTGAACCTGAAAATCGTATGGAAAAAGATGATGATAATCCAAAAAAGATCATTATCTCACCTGATATTTTTACCGGTGATGAGTTTAATAAATTGAAACGTCATGACATTGTCAAAGACGTCGATCCCTATTTTAACGATTTAAAACCAATTGATACCAAAGAAGAAGCTTTAGCCAAAATAAAACGTCAATACGAAGAACGTTTAGCTAAAGAAAAAACTAAAGACGAAACTAACCAACAAGATAAAGCGTCACAATCAGACGATGATACACACGAAGATAAAACGAATGAAAATATGACTCAATCGAATGATACTGCACCTCATCATAAGGCGAATGAAGCCCCGACGGTTTCAGATGACACAGCACCTCATGATAACTCAAAAGAAATATCGTCTAATAATTCTATGACAAACATTGATCAGGATGAAAAAGCTGACTCTATTGAAAAAGAATAATATACATTAGACAAATAATTGATCAAATCAAGCAAATGAGCACTTGGACAATAACTTGAGATATTCAATCAAGTAATTGCTCGTAAATAAAAAGCGCTGAGTCGAGTGGTCTCAAACGGCGTCATAAAGAGTAAAGCATCAACATTGTAAATTCAGTCAAGTCATTGCGCGCTAATTAAAAACGCAGTGGTTGATTGGCAAATTTAGTGGAAATCATTTTAATGACTACTTCTTGCCTACCACCGAAAATAAATCCTAATCGGACAAAAACACGTTGAACACACAAAATCATGTGCTCAACGTGTTTTTTATTTGTTATATAATGTTTTGTCATCAAAGATAGAAAATAAGTGATTGCTCGCTAATGAATAGCGCAGTGGTTGAGTGGCCTCAATCTGCGTCTTGCGACTTGGTTGAGGCCCACTCAACTGTGCGGGGGGTGGGCAGACGAAGCGAAAATTATTCAATTTCTACTTCTGGTCCACTCCCAACTGTGCGGGGGGTGGACAAACGAAGCGAAAATTATTCAATTTCTACTTCTTGCCAACTTACTCAACAAGCATTAGCGATTTTTGGAGTCTAAAATAATGGTTACTGGGCCTTCATTGATTAAAGCCACATCCATCATTGCCCCAAATTCACCGGTAGCTACTTCTACATCGTAACTTCTTAATTCTTCATTAAATTGTTCGTATAGCGCTGTTGCTAAATCAGGCTTAGCTGCTTCGGTAAAGCTAGGACGATTGCCTTTCTTGGTTTGCGCATAGAGAGTGAACTGACTAATTGATAAAATAGAGCCTCCCACATCTTTTAAAGACAAGTTCATTTTTTCATTCTCGTCTTCAAAAATACGCATCTGCACAATTTTTTTAGCACAGTATTGAATATCCTCAAACGTATCCGTGTGAGTAAATCCTACTAACAGCATTAATCCATGTTGCGTTTCCCCTAACAAGGTATTATTAACTGTTACTGAACTTTCTTTTACTTTTTGAATAATAACTCTCATTTAATTCATCCTAATTATGTATTTGCGACCCGCTCTACTTCATGAACATCGGGTATATTGCGCAATTTATTCATTAAATCATTCAATTGAATGGTATTAGAAATGGCTACTTTAATGGTGACTGTCGCCGTACTATCCGCATCGACGCGTCCATTAACATTTTTTAGATTTTTTACGGTGTGATTAACCACATGCAAAACATCATTAATCAATCCTGAACGGTCAAAACCAATGACTTTTATTTCAGTCTCATAATCTGAAGTTAAATCTGCTTTATTTTCCCATTCAACATCAATCGTCCGTTTCATTAAATCTGGTTCATGCACTAAGTTTGGACAATCTTTGCGATGAATTGAAACACCACGTCCGCGAGTAATATAACCAACAATATCGTCTCCTGGTACAGGATTACAACAGCGACTTAAGCGCACCATTAAGTTTTCGACACCATTGACCACCACACCACTTTCATGAACGGTACGTGGCATTTTATTATCTGGTGCTTCTTTTTTAATGGTTTGAATCGGTTGTTTTTTTACTTCTGTTGTTTCTTCCATCGGTTTTAAACCTAAGAAGTTAATGATGGTCTGTGGAGATAATTCTCCTAGTCCTACCGCTGCATATAAATCTTCTAAGCTATTAAAGTTAAACCGTTCTAATAACTCTTTATCACGGTTTTTCTTATTCAACTGTTTTACTGAAAATCCAACCGGTTTAAATTCACGTTCTAACATCTGTTGACCTAATTCACTATTGCGATCACGATCTAATAGTTTAAAAAATCGTTTAATACGATTGCGGGCCTTACTCGTATGAGTTAATTTTAACCAGTCACGACTTGGACCATTTGAATTGGGATTGGTTAATATTTCGATAATATCGCCATTTTTTAAAGTATAATTTAAGGGGACAATGTTACCATTAATTTTAGCACCGATAATTTTATTTCCTACCTCAGTATGGATATGATAGGCGAAATCAATCGGCCCTGATCCTGCCGGCAATTCAAAAACATCACCTTTTGGAGAGAAAATATAGACTTGGTCTTTAAATAAATCTTCTTTAACAAAATCCATAAATTCACTAGCATCTCTTGCTTCGTCTTGCAATTCAACAATTTCACGGAACCATTTCATTTGGCGTTCAATATTATTTTCAGACTCTACTTTATCTGTTTTGCCCTCTTTATAAGCCCAGTGGGCAGCGACCCCATATTCTGCTACTTCATGCATCTGATGTGTTCGTATCTGAATTTCGACCGGTTTACCATATGGGCCAATGACAGTTGTATGAATCGATTGATACATATTCGCTTTTGGCATCGCAATGTAATCTTTGAAACGACCTGGCATTGGTTTCCATTTAGTATGAATAATTCCCAGTACTGCATAACAGTCTTTAATAGTATCCACCAACACTCTTACTGCTA
Organism: Globicatella sanguinis; assembly: GCF_002847845.2. NCBI lineage: Bacteria > Bacillati > Bacillota > Bacilli > Lactobacillales > Aerococcaceae > Globicatella > Globicatella sanguinis. The sequence continues at coordinate 453,143 of NZ_CP126962.1, forward strand.
GTAAATCATAAATATGGTCAAAATCTTTATTCTGGTCGACCATTTTACGGTAAATTGAATAAATATGTTTAGGTCGTCCATATACATCAGCCTTAATGTCCATTTCAGCTACGGCTTCGTTAATTTCGACGATGGCTTCTTGAATATATTTTTCACGTTCATCACGTTTAGCATCCATCAATCGCACAATTCGATAATACTCAGCTGGATTAATGTAACGTAGCGCAATATCTTCCAATTCCCATTTTATCGCATTCATCCCGATACGATCAGCTAAGGGTGCATAAATCTCAATCGCTTCTTGTGATTTTTCCACTTGCTTTTCTGGTTTTTGAAATTTTAATGTGCGCATATTATGTAAACGGTCAGCTAATTTAACCATCACGATACGCATATCTTTGGCCATCGCCAATAACATTTTACGATGGTTTTCTGCTAGCGCCTCTTCTTTACTTTGAAATTTGACTTTACCTAATTTGGTAACACCGTCGACTAAAAACGCCACAGTACTCCCAAATTCAGACTCAATATCTTCTAATGTGTATTCAGTATCTTCAACGACATCGTGTAAAAAGCCCGTTACTACTGTTGCAGGATCTGCTTTTAATTGAGCTAAAATACCAGCTACTTGAATAGGATGTATGATATAAGCTTCTCCTGATAATCGTACTTGATTACGATGGGCATGGGTGGCATATTCAAGAGCTTTTTTTATAAACTGTACATTTTTGTCATTCATATATTCTTTACATATGTCGATTACTTCTTGTGCAGTTAAATCTTGAGTACGAGCCATTTTTTTCACCTAATTTCTGTTAAAATATGTACCACTAATTATACGATAAATTTGTATATTCTACAATGTTAACTGATTAAAAAAAGCCTTAGACTATCATGTTTTACTGTTTGGGAGTAACCAATTATCCTCTTTGTAAAAACATTCAGTCTAAGCTTTATTCATTAATTCTTTAAATTAACGGTATCTAATTATTTGCCAATAATTGCAATACCTTTTGATGCACCAATACGTGTTGCGCCTGCATCAATCATTGCTAAAGCTTCTTCGGTATTCGAAACACCACCACTTGCTTTAACTCCCATATCTGGTCCAACTGTTTCGCGCATTAAGCGAATATCTTCGACCGTTGCACCACCTGTTGAGAAACCAGTTGAAGTTTTCACAAATTCAGCATTCGCTTTTTTAGCTTGTTGGCAAGCTTTCACTTTTTCTTCATCTGTTAATAGACATGTTTCAATAATAACTTTAACAACCACTTCTGATGGTACAGCATCTACGACTGCTTTAATGTCTTGATATACTAACTCCCAATCACCAGCTTTAGCTGCACCAATATTAATTACCATATCTACTTCATGAGCACCATTTTTAACTGCTTCAGCTGCTTCATAAGCTTTTAATGACGTTGTATTTGCCCCTAGAGGAAAACCAACAACCGTACAAACCTTAACATCACTGTCACTTAATAAAGACGCCACATAAGGTACCCAGGTTGGATTAATACAAACAGACATAAAGTCATGCTCTATTGCTTCTTGACATAAGACTTCAATCATTTTCTTAGTTGCTTCCGGTTTTAAAATGGTATGGTCAATATATTTTGCTAAATTTTGATTCATGATCTTCCTCCAAATTTATAATTCTAATTGATAACTTAATGCACTTAAAAAGTATACAGGCGCCGTTTCAGCTCTTAAAATCCGGGGACCTAAGCTACAACAGATAAATCCAGCCTCCTCTAATTGGCTCACTTCCTCTGGAGTTAGTCCTCCTTCAGATCCAAAGACCATTAATAGACGATCACTTGCTTTTAAATGAATTAACGCTTCTTTTAACTGAGCATGTTGACCGCTTTTGGCAGTTTCTTCATAAGCGATTAACTTAATTGTATAATCATCTGCTAAATTAATCAATTGCTTTAAAGAAGATAGTTCATTAATAGTCGGAATTTGTACTCGATGACTTTGTTCAGCCGCTTCTTGAGCAATTTTTTGTAAACGCATCATTCGCTTAGTTGCTTTTTCCCCTGGCCATTTCATGACATCGCGTTTCAATGTAAGTGGATAAAACTGAGTCATCCCACACTCAGTTGCTTTTTGAACAATCCATTCTAATTTATCATTTTTCGAAAGACCACAAGCAATTGCAACCTCACTTAAAGGAAATTCAGATTGATGTTCAATTTCACTCTCAATTATCGCCATCCCAAACGCACCTTCTTTGGCTGCTAAAGAAGCCAAATATACTTGTTGCTTTGTATCAACTAGTAAAATATGCGCTCCCGTTTTACCACGCATGACATCATAAACATGATGCGTAATATCAGCGTCTAAAATGACCTGTTGACCAATTGTTAAACTTTCTTCTATAAAATAACGTTGCATCTACTCTTGCTCCTGCTTTTCTAAAATTAATGAAACCCACTCACCCATTATAGTCTTTTGATACAATTTCCAACCTCGAGTTCGTAACTCTTCTTCAAGTCCGAGGCTTTTTGAGATTAGAATACCACCTAAAATTAACCAACCATTTTCTTTTAATAAACGTTCGGCATCGTCTAACATTTCAATAATGATATGCGGTAAAATATTCGCAACGATGATATCAGCTTTAGTCTCTACCCCTACCAAAAGATTATTTACTGCAAAATGAATGCCTTCTTTATCTGGTTGATAATTTAAATTTTCATTGGCACTGGCTACTGCTTGTGGATCTAAATCATATCCGTGAACCGTTTGAGCGCCTAATGCTTTCGCAATAAAGGTTAAGATACCGGAACCTGTACCAACGTCTAAAATGGTTTCTCCGCCACGCATCACGATTTCTAATGCTTGAGCACCTAATTGAGTTGTTGGATGATTACCGGTCCCAAAGGCCACGCCAGGATCTAAATAGACAATTTGTTCTTGAGGTTGAGCTTGGTAATCATCTTGCCAAACAGGAACAATCGTTAAATAACGACTGATTGGTTGTGGGTGATAGTGTTGTATCCAATTCTTTTGCCAATTCTCATTCAACTGTTTATTTTGAGTCAATTTAAACGGTGTTTGGTTGAATAATTTTTTTATCGCAAATTCTAATTCAGAAAGTTCCATCGGTTCGTTAAAATAAGCAATGATTTCGGTATCGCGATCCAATACTTTTAACATCTCTTCATCGAAAATTTCCCCAAATAGATTTTCATCATTTTCTAGGTAACCTTGTGCATAATTTACTTCTACACCAATAGAACCTAATTCAAAAAACAAATTGGACACCAATTCAATTAATTCGCCTTCCTTATTAGTCGTTTCTAATATTACTTTATACCAATTTTTTTCCTCCATATAGACCTCTTTCTAATCAACTATCGGCAAAAATAATGCTTGTTGATTATATTGATTTGTTTGCACGAGGCGTTCTTTTATGATTTGATAGTCCTGTTCTTGCCAAGTTATTTCAAAATGATCGATAGAATCATCATGGATAAAATCATACCAAGCAGCCTGTGCTTGACTTGTTTTCTGCTTTAAATATTTAAAGATAGCTGTCACTTCTCCTGTAGGAATCCCTTTTGTCTTATCAACTACAAAACGTTGAATCACATTTGGTGTATAGAAATGGGCAGCTTGAGGGTCAACAAATAAAACTTTGCATTCGTATAGCACTGTCTCATCTGCTTGGTCTAAATTTAATTGAATATCAGTATTATTATTTTCAAATTCAAATTGTAAAACCAGTTCAATACAATGCCAATCTTCTTGCCAACTTAACTGCCACTCACAATGAAAATATAATTCTTCTAATAAATAATGTTGATAGGTTAATAAATTATGTTGTTGCATCGGCTCACCTTCTTTCTTCTATTATGCTTTATTAAAACTTTAAATTCAATAAAAAGCTAGCTTTAAGAATTATTTTAATTACTTTTCTTATTCTTTACTAGATATTTTCGACAATGAATGGCATAATATAGATTATATGGCATTTTTTTACCGCCATAATTTTAAAAAAATTCTCATTTTTAACTCAAATGATTCTTAATGTTGTATAATAAAATTGGATTGAATATTAAGAGGTGATATACTTGGCAGAAAAAAATTTAACAGCAAAAGATATTTTACAAAAAGAATTTACCCGTGCAATGAGAGGGTATAATACAGCTGAAGTGGACGAATACTTAGATAGTATTATCCGCGACTATGATTCATATCAAAAAGAAGTGACTCAATTAAAAATTGAGAATGAACGTTTAATTGGTAAAGTTGATGAGTTAACAAAACAATTAGCCTTAAACAAAAAGACTTCGCCAACTACACCAGGTAGTGGCGTGACTAATTTTGATATTTTAAAACGTCTTTCTAACTTAGAAAAGCATGTTTTTGGCTCAAAAATAAATAATGTTGATAATACCATTGACTATTCACAAGTAAACAAATAAAATGAGAAAGTTAACTAAGCAAATTTTAGGTAATCGCGGCTAATAATTAGTTGAGGAAAGTCCATGCTCGCACACGCTGAGATGCGTGTAGTGTTCGTGCTTAGCGAAACCATAAGCTAAGGCAATTTAATTGACGGCAGTAAAACGCACTAAGGTCTACGGACTATGTGTTAGTATACTTGAAAGTGCCACAGTGACGAGTTTCATTGGAAACGATGAAAGTGGAACGTTGGTAAACCCCTCGAGCGAGCAACCCAAACTTTGGTAGGGGCGCTTCTTCTATACGTAAATGAACGGAAGAAGAAGACACGAAAGTGTAGATAGATGGTTACCCGTCGATTTATCTGCCTAGGATAAATCGAGTGACAGAACATGGCTTATAAAAATTTGCTTTATAGGATTTGAGGGTGGGACGTTGTCCTGCCCTTTTTGTAAATTATCGACAAAACAAAGGAGAACACATGAAAAATTACCATTTACTAGCAACGGCTGCTGCTGGAATCGAATCGCTGGTCAATCAAGAATTAAAAAAACATGGTTACCAGACTCAAACCGAAAATGGACGCGTACGATTTGATGGCAATGCACGCGATATTGCTTTCACCAATCTTTGGTTAAGAACGGCTGATCGCATTAAAATTATTTTTGGTGAATTTAAAGCCACAACATTCGAACAACTCTTCGATCAAACCTATGCTTTACCATGGGAAGACATCTTACCACTAGATGCAGAATTTCCAATCAGTGGTAAATCACAAAAATCAAAATTACATTCTGTTCCTAATTGTCAACGTATTGTTAAAAAGGCGATTGCAAAACGTTTAATGGAATTTTGATTGTCAAATTAAGCTAGAATTTTTACCTAACACATAATACGTTTGCTTTTTTTCTAATTGATAATTAAAATGGTTGTTCGAAAGTTCAAGTATAAATTAGCCACTGACTTTAAGGTTTCCACAACGTCAGATTTGTGGCAAGTGTAGTGAGTCAGATTGATGCATTAAATCGTTAGAGCTTGACTTGGATGCTCCGGTATGATACTCGCGAATAGCGAGTTGGGGAAAGGGTTTGGGTAGAAGACCCAAAAAGCATCCCCAAATCATCATGCCGGGCTAGGCACCAAGTCAAGCTCTAACAATCAGGTGCCTTACGCAATGGATTCACTGTCTTAACAAACACATTGTGTGCATTAGAAAGCATCTATCCATCCAAGTTCCTTACAACAATCGATAAAAACTTCAATTGGCGTTCGATAACCTAATGATTTTCGTGGAATTTCATTGCGGAAATGAGCTGTTTGGCTGAGTATTTCCTGCGATATATCGGTAAAATCCATCCCCTTAGATAACCCATCTCTTCGAAGTAGTCCATTAGAGTGTTCATTTAAGCCGCGTTGTGACGGACAACCGGGATCAGCAAAGTAAATATTGATGTCATTGACATTTGAAATGGCTTGCCAATCAGAAAATTCTTTTCCACAATCAAACGTAATGGATTTAAATAAATTTCTCGGTAAATAAGCAAACCAGTTATCACAAGCGATTCGCACATCACTTGCTTTGCGACTGTTAATTTTTATCGGGATGATGAGTTTACTGATTCTTTCGACCAGTGTTAGGACTGCACTCTTATGGTCTTTTCCGACAATAGTGTCACCTTCTAGATGTCCAAATTCTTTCTCATATTGTGGATTTTCTTTTTGACGATCTTCGATGGTGCGTCTAAAGTGTTGTTTACCTCTTTTTTCCTGATACCCATTAGGTTTTCTCTTACCTTTCATCGGTAAAGTTGAGGGATCAAAGAGTTCCGAGTCTTTAAAACGACGATAAAGTGTTCGAGCTGTACATCCTAATGGGAGTTCATTCCGACCAATGATGACGTCAGGAGACCACCCCTGGTCCACTTTTTTCTTAATATATGTGATTTGTTTAGTGTTAAAGACCTTCTTTTTGGCACCACAGCGTGATTTATTCTCTTTATATTGATCGTAGTATTCCTGAATATTACCACTATTTTTAAGAAAATTAACGACGTTATAAATGGTTTGGATGGCCCGATTTAATTTTTTAGCGATATCCGTTACTTTTTTACCGCTATCGTAATAATTTTCTATCCAAATCAATTCTTTCATGGTAAGATGTGTATAAGCCATTTGTATGTACTCCTTCCTTAGCATGTGATTTTATGTTTAGGATACCATACAAATGGCCTATTTATTTTTCTAGCTTAATTTTACTATCCAAGGAATACTATCATCGTCGCACTCCCCTTGCTGAAACGGGAGCAAAATATCCTATTGAAGTAGCCATTAATAAAGATCATGTGATGATAACACTTGATACGAGTGGCTCTAGTTTATTTAAACGTGGCTACCGAATTGATAAAGGTGGCGCCCCATTAAAAGAGAATATGGCTGCTGCACTAATCATGCTCACTACTTGGCATCCTGACCGTCCTTTATATGATCCTACTTGCGGTTCTGGTACGATTTTAATTGAAGCAGCGTTAATGGGACATAATATTGCACCAGGCTTTAACCGTTCATTTGAAGCTGAAGAATGGACTTTATTAAATCCTGAAGTATGGGAAGATGTACGCAATGAAGCAGAAAGTTTAGCCGACTACGATCGCCAATTAGATTTATTAGGCACTGACATTGACCACCGTATGATTGAAATCGCCAAACAAAATGCGCTTGAAGCTGGTGTGGCGGACAGTATTCAATTTAAACAAATGCAATTGAGTGATTACGTGCCCGATAAAGAATTTGGCATTTTAATCGCCAATCCACCTTATGGAGACCGTTTGTTAGATGAAGAGAAGGTTCATGAACTTTATCGTCAAATGGGAAAAATTTACCGTCAAATGCCAACATGGAGTAAATATATTTTAACGAGCGATGAAAACTTTGAAACCTATTATGGTGAAAAAGCAACGAAAAAACGAAAATTATATAATGGTGCCTTGAAAGTTGATTATTATCAATTTTGGAGTACAGTAAAATAAGTTTTTTAAAAAAATCCATTTAGTACCCAACCCGGTATGATTCGCCGGTTCTGACGGGACTAAATGGATATTTTTAATTAATCTAAATAAAACAATAACATAATTTCTTGTTGGTTGCGTAACAATAATTGATAAGTAAATTGATTAATGTTACTCGGTGCCGACTCTTCTAACCCCATTGAATAGAGTAAAAAATCAATCCATTGATGACTCGTTAAAGCCAAATCATCATAAAATGGAAATAATCCGAAATATTGTAAACGGAACTGTTCCTTGATGGTTTCTTCTAAATGAGGATTTTCCTTATTACAGTAATGCTCTATTTGTTTTAGACCTTCTTGATAAAAGCTTTGTTGGTGGTAAGCGACTAATTCATTAATCGATACGTTTTTCGAATCACTAAACCAATACCAATTAAATGAAGCATTAATTTGATGAAAAATACAATAATGCATAATATCAGCTTTTAAATAATTAAAGACCGATGGATGCTCTAAAATACTTTGATAGAGAGGTTGGACTAATGAAAAATCTAATAAATAAAGTTCTTTTAACTGCGTTAATAGATGATATTGCCCTTTATCCAATCTAGCTGTTACCCACTGATCAACAGTCCCCTCACTGACTAATTCTTCTACGGTTAATTTCAGTAGATTTAAGTTTTGATAGCGTTCAATTTTTTCATTGATTTGATTTAAATCAAAATTTTGTTGATTCAATTGTTGTTTTAGCTGTGTAAATTTTAATAAACGTTTATCAACTGGTATCATTAAATCCATGGACTCCACGTACATCTTTACAAGGGCTTCGTCTTTAAAGATATCGTCTGTCTGTGGATAGTATTGTTCCCAAACAGCCATCAAGTTTTCTAGTTTATTAAAAATAAGACAAGCATGAACTAATTCTAAAAACACTTCTTGCTCAAAAGAAAGAGCTAATGATTTTTGAAAAAAGTCATATCCCATATCAAAGTCGCCCTTCTCCAAAGATTGAACACCTTTACGATAGAAATTTTCATGATTATTTGGTAAATTGATAATATCAGACATATGATTTCCTTTCAGAAAGTTGGTATATAATGGTCAAAATTTATACAGATGCTGCTTTTGATCCTAATAAAAAAATGGCGGCAATTGTGACACTTTATCATCAAAGCAATGAACGTTTTCAATTTAGTGAATTTGTACCACAAATTGAAGACAATCATCAAGCCGAATTTAAAGCTATGATATTATGCCTTGAAAAACTGATACAACAACAGCTACAGGACCAATTGTGCGAAATTTATAGTGATAGTAAAATCGTCATCAGTTCCATTGAAAAAGAGTATGTAAAAGATGAACGTTATCAACCTTATCTTAACAAAATCATCTCTTTAAAGAAAAACTTCTCTTTAATTTTTTTCAACTGGATTCCTGAAAAACAAAATTTAGCCGCTGATCAGCTGGCTAAATCTGTCTTACATAAGCACATTAAAGCAATAAAAAAATAATAATAATCGACTGCCTTTCAATATCTTATGGGCGTAAAGTTTCTCTCTTAACTAAATGCGCATCGAAATAATTGGCAGTTTTTTTCAACTTTTTGCCATCAATTCTTTTCATTAATAATTCCACACATGCTCGACCCATTTGCTCAACTTCTTGTTTCATCGTGGTCATTTTAGGTGAAGCAATGCGATCAAGGAAAACACCATCAAAACCAGTGACACCATAATCTTCAGGAATATTCCCTTTTTTCAAAATAGCACGTTGTACACCGACGGCAATGCGATCTGTAGCACAAATAAAGCAGGTATTCTTAGGATATTCTAAACCATCAACCATTATTTCTGCTGCTGTTGAAGAATTTTTTACTTTATAAATTTCATGACCTTTTTCTGGTCGAGTAGCCATCGCTGTTTCAAACCCTTTTTCACGATTAGCTGCAAATAATTCCGGTACATCGATACCTACATATATATAATGGTCATATTCTTTTTCTAATGCAAATAGGGTCATATTTTCAACTCCATGTTCATTATCAGAATCGACAAAAGGTAAGTTTATATCATTTTCACCAAAAACTATCAAGGGCTCCTTGATTTCTTTTACCCATTCGTAATCTTCACGAGTCATACCTGAAATAATAAAACCGTCACAGCGTCCTAAATCATAAGTATTTTCAGTCACTAATTGTAATGCATAATGATATTGGTCCAAACCTTTCGCAATACCATTAATTAAATGCATGAAATAAGGCTCTGTACTATCCATTTCTTCTAAAATCAAGACTTTTACTACCATTGTTCTATTTTGCGCTAGGGCGCGTGCTACTGTGTTAGGTTTATACCCTAATTCTTTCATAACACTATGAACTAATTCTTTTAGTTCGTCTGTTACTAAGTCAGGGTGATTAATCACTCGTGATACAGTCATTTTAGAAACATTTGCTTTTTTAGCCACATCTTTTAAGGTTACGATGAGAATCCCCTCCTTTTTCTATTAAATTATACCCCAATTTTTTAAAAAAGTCATTTATCCTTCAATATTTTGAAACACAACATTATCTTATGAAAATTTCATTTGTTTTCAATGAAAATAGACTCTCATCAACTGAAATGAAACTGAGCATAAACTTGATAAATTCAGTCAACTTATTACGCGCTCATTAAAAGCCAAGCGGTGAGTGGTATTAAACAGCGTCTTAAAAATTTGTTTGAAGCCCACTCCAACGCTGCTGGAAAACAAGCCGAATCACAACTTATTTGGTTTTCTAGTTCTGGTCTACTCCCAACTGTGCGGGGGTGGACAGACGAAGCGAAAATTATTACATTTTCAACTTCTTGCCCACTCCCCTTACCTAACAATCCAATAAAAAACCGCCGAATTTATCTATTACTCTAGATATTCAGCGGTTAATATGTTGTTAAGATTAATAAAGACCCTGTTATGCTTGATAACGATATTGACGTTTATGATCTGTTATACCTGCAAAGTAAAAACCAACTTCATCTGCGGTTAAGGGTGCTGATTGGCCATCGTTGACTAACTGCTTTTCTAAAAAGATGGTTTCATATTGTTCAACAGTTAAAGCATCTCGTCGATCTAAATGTTGTTCAATCATTTCTGAGTTAACATATTGACGATAATCGGGCTGTAACTGACCAATTAACAATTCAGAAACGGCTCCTGAACCGTAACTAAATAAGCCAATTGTTTCTCCAGCTGATAAGGTATCATCTTTAGCTAATAATGATATTAGACTTAAGAAGAGCGAACCCGTATAAATGTTTCCTACTCGTCTATTTAAAACACGTGAAGCATCATAATGAGAACGCCATTTATCTATTATAGGATGTGATCCTTTGGCTTCTTCGTAAGCATTTAATGCCTTTAATCCCATTTTAGTAAACGGTAAATGGAAGGTCATCGCTTCGATACGGTCTAATAATGAAGGATTCATCGCCTCAACATGCTCTAATACTTTAACAAATTCATCTTGATATAGTTTGGTTGAAAAATGACCATCAACCATTGCATATTCAGAATCATTGGGACGCCAGAAATCGAATTGATGATTCGTATGCATGAAACTTTCTTGACGAATGGTCAATATTTTTGGATTGGCGCTAACTAACATTGCGATAGCTCCTGCCCCTTGAGTTGGTTCACCACTGGTATCTAATCCATAACGTGAGATATCAGTCGCTATGACTAACACTTTTCTTTCTGGTCTTAAACGTACATAATCGCAGGCTAATTGCAAGGCAGCAGTTGCGCCATAGCATGCTTGTTTAATTTCGAACGCTTTAGCAAAAGGGTTTATTTCTAATAAGCCATGTACAAAAGTCGCAATTGATTTCGAATGGTCTACACCAGATTCGGTACCGACAATCACCTGATCAATTAAAGTTTTATCTTCATCAGTAATAATTTGGTTGGCTGCATTAGCAGCTAAAGCAACGACATCGCTAGCTAAGGTTGGAACTGCCATTTGTTCTTGACCAATTCCAATGGTCCATTTATTAGGATCTACACCACGATAGGTTGCTAATTCTTTCATATCGATATAATACTTAGGCACATATAGGCCTAATTTATCAATTCCTACCTCTAGTTCTTTCACAATATCCTCCTAATCTATGATGCACTTCTTCAAGTCACTATAGTATATTAACATATTATTTTAAAAATTTGTTATCTTTTGAAAAAAAATATCAGTTTTGGCGCATTTTTGCAAGTAATTCAGTAGCCACCGAAATGCTAATAGCCTTTTCTTGTCTTTTTAAAAGTTCAATTAAACGTGGAGCTTCTGCCTCATTAGCGCCTGCTTGAATCGCTAACTGGCGCGCATGTAAACTCATGTGACCTTTTTGAATACCTTCTGAAACCAAAGCTCTTAACGCAGCAAAATTTTGCGCTAAACCGACTGCAGCGATAATTTCACTTAACTGTTGTGCATCAGGATTACCTAACAAAGCCAATGATTGTTTTGCCTGTGGATGTACCGACAAGGTTCCACCCACTGTGGCGACCGCTAATGGTAGTTCAATTTTACCCATTAGAAAATCTTCTTCAATCTTCCAATCAGTTAATGATTGATAGTGTCCGGTATGACTCGCATAAGCATGTACGCCGGCACTGACAGCTCGCCAATCATTACCGGTCGCCATTAAAACGGCATCAATCCCATTCATTATACCTTTATTATGAGTGGTGGCACGATAGACATCTAAATGGGCATATTCACTAGCCGCCACTATATTTTGCGCTAATAGCTGGCTGTCTGCATGGTTATTAGCTAAAGAGTGAATAGGAATTTTAACTTTAGCCGTTACTAATGATTCGGGTTGATAATTAGATAAGATACGCATTAAAGCAACGCCGTTGACTAACTGTTCTACTTCATCACTAAGTGCTTCTAATACATGATTAATCGCATTAGCCCCCATGGCATCACAAGGATTAAAGCCAAGGTAAACGGTAAAATACGATTCAAAATTTTTAGTCCAAATTCGAGTAGGACCACCACCGCGCTCTACCATATTGATGGAAAATGATTTAGCTAAATCCAGTAAACAGTGTTTATTTTTTTCAATCACAGCAGTCGCTTGTTCAAGGTCTATGACTTCTTTCACAATAATCTGCCCAATTAATTCACGTGGCTGACTTGTAGTGATAATATTCCCAACCCTTTTAGCACCATTACTAGCCGCTGCAACCACGGAAGGTTCTTCTATCACCATAGGAATATGATAAAGATGTCCATTAATTTGAAAATTTGGCGCAATTCCCATTGGTAAGGAATAATTTTGAAAATAGTTTTCAATCATCGCATCTGCCGTTGTTTCCGATAATTGCGTATCTGATTCTATAAAAACATCAGGAAAATTTTCCTTTAACACTTTTCTTCTTTGCTCAGGCGATAAACGATAAAACCCATTAATTTCAGTCATCGATACAACCTCTTTTCTTTCGTAATAATTGGCATCATTCTATATCGAAACTCGTTGAACTTATTTTATTCGATGTATACTATCACTTTGATTCACTATCGATACCATAGAAAAATAGGCAAGGCAATGATAAAAATTGTTGCCCTGCCTCAAGTAAAATCTCATTATATTATTTTATGTGAACACAAAAACCTTTTATGATTGTGTTACATTATTCACTCATTGCTTCTGTTGTACTTTCTTCTAGAATAGCATCTGCGTCATCAAGGTTATCCATTTCTGTCGTCTCATCATCCGCTTCTTCTGATACTAATTCATCCACTACTTCTAAATCTTCGTTAATATATTTCACCAATTTTGGTTCCCATACAAAATTCCCCACATACATCAACTCTGTCTCTTCACCTGTTTCATCTTCTACAATAATATCCGATTCTTCGCCCGTCATAAACTCTTCGACTTGTTCCACTTCAGTTGATTCTTCAACCGTTGTGGTTGCGTCCTGATTGTCTATTGAATCATCGGGAGATACCTGAATATAAATTTGTATATCTTGATTTTGCCAATTTTGTTGATACGTATATTTATCTAAAGCAAAAGTTTTAATGATGGTTGTTTTTTCACCCGGCTCTAAATGCTCGCCATATAATTCATTAATTAAGATATAATCACTTTGTATAGTATCGCCATTAATGACTAAGTTAACTAAACTATCGGTAGGTAATAAAGTATGTTCCGATTGATTATCAATTTCAATTTGTAATGAAACAATCACTTGACCATTAGGAAAGTATTGAAATGATTCTTCATAATTTTCATTTGGGGTAAAATTCGAAATTTCAATACGTTTTAAAGTAAAATTAACTTCACCATCCGTGTCTTTTTCTTCAAGAATCTCATCCGCTAATATCTCTTTACGTCCCCACCATTCAGCAGAAATACGATCTTGAATTTGCTTATTTTTATCAACTAATTCTTGTTCAATCGTGTCCGTGAGAGGTAAATATAAAGGTAAGACATAGCCTAAATCGGTTGAACTAAGGCCTACAATACTATCAGCATCAAGTCTGGGTGGTACAACTGTTAAATTAAAAGCGTTTTGCTCTTTAATATGTTCAAAATCCTCTTTTGTTAAACTATAAACTAAATAACCTTCGACAGTGGAGGCTGGCGAGATAGCACCATGATCATCACTTAATAAAATTTCATATAAATTCCCTGATTGCAAAGGATACAATCCTGCGGTCGCCAAACGAGCAACAGGTGCATTCGGATAGCTTAATTTTAGTTCATCAATTGGGAAATAGAAAGTTTCAGCCGTTTTGTTAGTAATAGCGACATTAACGATAACAATCGCTCCTTCATCACTATCTGTTGATTTTATACCCAATATTTGATCATCCGACTTCGCTTCATAAACCACCATTTGATTAACTGAAATATCGAAATTATCTTGTGATTGCGTAATAGTTTGTGAAGTACGATAAATTTCTTCCCCTATTTCTAAATTATCAATGGCTTTTACCGCTTCTTCTACTTGGACAAACTCAGGAACTAATCGAATATCGACTAATTTTTCTGAAACTTCAGTTGTTTCTTCACTTTCAACGACTGTACTTTCTTCAGTTTTTTGTTCTATAAATTGATTGTATTTTTGATTAACTGAGTCACAACCGCTCAGTATCATGCCTACTATGGGTAATAGTAAGAGTTTTTTTTGCTTAATTCTCATCCGTTTTCTCTGTACTTTCATTAATATTTTTCATTTGCATCATTGAGTCAATCACGGGTGTACTACCTGTTGAATAGTCAACGATTGGCTCTTGATAAGCGGGATTATTTTCACGGTACCATGAATATATTTCTGAGACTATTACTTTTAAGACAGCAAAAGTCGGGATACCGATCACCACGCCTACTACTCCAAATAACTTACCACTGGCTAATAACACCATCAGTATCGTCACAGGGTGAATTTGCATACTATTGCCTAATACTTGCGGTGAAATAAATCGACCTTCAATCGTTTGTTCGACCACCATCACAATAATTACTTTAATCAGCATGATGGGTGATGTTATTAAACCAACAATTAATGCCGGGATAATAGCAATAAACGATCCTAAATAAGGAATGATATTTAATAGACCCGCAAGCACTGCTAATGTTGTTCCGTATTCAAGACCGATGATCGCATACCCTATCGCAAATATTATTCCCACACAAATTGCCACAATAATTTGTCCACGAATATATTGAGAGACTTGGTAATTACCTTGATATAACATTCGACTGACTACTTGACGATATCTTGTCGGAATATAATATAAAATCTTTTTGGGAATTTTATCGGAGTCTACTAATAAATAATAAGTAAAAATTGGGATAATTAATAGTCCTGTAAAGGTGGTAGTTACCGTTCCAACAAAACTTCCTAATCCACCAAAGGTGGAAGAAACAATACTATCGATTCGTTGGCTAAAGCCTTCAGTTGAGAAACCATCAAATACCTTCTGTAAATCAATGCCTAATTCAGGTAATACATCATTGAAAGAAAATGGTAAATCTTTAAATATTTTCATTAAAGTTTCGTAATAATTAGGAACATTTTCAATAAAGGTATTGACTTGGTCACGCACAATCGGAACAATGGAACCAATACTTAAACTGATTGCTAAAATTAAGAAAATAAAAATCCCAAATACTGATATCGATTTTTTTATCCCACGATTATGTAATTGATTGACTATCGGGTAAAACAAATAGTATAAAACCGCACTCGAAACAATTGGAAAACCAAATATTTCGAATAAAGTTAAAACTGGGGTAAATATATAAGCTAATTTGGTCATTAAGAAAATAATAATTAAAACTAATAAAATAATCATTAAAGTCGTAACCATTTTACTGTTTAAAAAATTATGCCAAAATAAAGGATGACGTGCATCTGTTGATTTTTTATGACGTTGATCCATCAAAATCCTCCTTTTCTAAAGCGATATGTTTATTCTACCATATTTTAACTAAAAAGAGATACTACTAAAGACCTAAAGACTATTTATTAATAAATTTTAATAATGTTTTGAATTTTTTTAATCAGATGTTATACTATAAATAATCAAATACTGCTTTTAGGAGGAACATACGTGCAACAAACTTACTTTTTAGGCGGATACACGAAAAGAGTTAATAAAGGAATATCCTCAGTCACATTTGATCCAAGCAAGACTAAATTCGGACCAGTCATCCCTGTTTCTGCTCTCAATAATCCAACTTGGTTAACCCTTAATGAAAATAAAGATACCTTATTTGCTATTAGTAAAGCTGATAAAGGTGGTCTGACAGTACTGAAAAAAGATGCCAATGGTATTTTCATTACACAATCAGAATGCTTTGCAACTGAGATTCCTGGGTGTCATATTTCATATCATGAAGCAACACGTACTGTTTATGTTTCGAATTATCACCATGGGTCCATCGATATTTACCGTTATAACGAAGCAGGAGAACTCTCATTCATTGAGCAAGTCACTCATTCTGGTTCAAGTTTTCATAAAAACCAACAATCACCTCATGTTCATATGACTCATTTTAGTAAAGATCAATCCCAATTATATGTTTGTGATTTAGGAACGGATGAAGTATATGTCTATGATATACAAAATGATGGTTTACTATCAGAATTTTCAGTAACGAAATTCCCTGCCGGCACAGGACCGCGTCATATCACACTTCACCCAACCTTAGACGTGGCTTATGTCATTGGTGAACTTGGTAACACGACTTCAGTGGTGAGAATTAATGAAGACAAGACCTTAACTGTCATTAACACTTTACCAAATGTTGATGCATCTGAAGTAGAGACCTCAGCTGGTGCGGCTATTCGTATTACTCAAGATGGTCAATTCTTATATTGCTCAACTCGTTTTTCAAATGTAATTACAGCATTTAAAGTAGATTCTGTTGGAATGTTAAGTGAAATCCAAAGAATATCAACTTATGGTGAAATTCCTCGTGATTTTATCTTAGATGAAACTGAAAAGTTTTTACTTATTCCACATCAAGACACCGATATGATTACTGTATTAAATCGTGATACAAAATCTGGTTTATTGAAAAAAGCTAAAGTAACGGCCTTAGCACCAGAATGTGTTAATATTGTCCTAGCGTAATTAATATTTCTAGCACATTCAATTCGAATCAATTAGCAATAGAAATGATAACATATAATCGAGTAGGAGACTAATCATTAGTTGGTTAGTCGACCTCTCACACCACCGTACGTACGGTTCTCGTATACGGCGGTTCAATAATGTAAGTACACTTGCTCTGCCAATTGGGTCATATTCAAAAGACCCCATTGGTAGAGTTTTTCCGTTGGTATGGCTTGATGAACTTCCCAAGTACAGGACAATCGCCAATATTTCTTTCTTGAATAGGCGATACGTTTGGACTCATCGAGTGTTAGCCCTCTCTTCATGAGTTCTTTTATTTTCGTTCTTGGTCGTTTCCATCGCTTGAGTATTAGTTGTCTGATTCTACGATGTAACCAGGATTCAGTGGCTCGGATAGTGCCTTTAATATAGCCTCTTCCGTGGTATTGTATCCACCCTCTGGCTACTTGGTTGATTTCCTTTACCAACATTTGAAAGGTTTTCGGTGTTTTCCGACTCGTGACTTGTCTAAGTTTCGCTTTGAATTGCTTCACTGCTTCTTTAGTCGGTCGGTATCGACAACCTCCATTCGCTTTCATTATCAGACAACTCAAGAACTTTAAACGGTAAGGACTACCTACTTTACTTTTTTCTGTATTCACAACCAATTTCAATTCTTTTGATAGGAATCGACTGATGCTCTGTAGAATTCGTTCGCCTGCTCGTTTACTTTTCGTAAAGATGACAAAATCATCGGCATAGCGTACGAATCGGTGTCCCCGTTTCGTTAGTTCTTTATCTAACTCATGTAAATAGATGTTACTGAGTAATGGCGACAGAACGCCTCCTTGCGGGGCGCCTTTTCCTGTCTTCTGGAAGTTTCCGTTTAGTTCAATGACGCCAGCTTGCAAGAATCGGTTAATCAATCTTAATATTGATTTATCGTCAATGTGTTGTTTCAGAAGATACATCAGCTTGTCATGGTTAATCGTATCAAAGTACTGTTTTAAATCGCAATCCACGACATATCGGTAGCCTTCTTCATAATACTTGGCACATTGTTTTCTTGCTTGATGAGCATTGCGATTTGGTCTAAACCCATAACTGTAAGGGCTAAAGGTCTTGTCGATTGACGGTTCAATAACCTGCTTAATCGCTTGTTGTATCACTCTATCCCTTACAACGGGTATGCCTAGTTTACGGACACCTCCATTCGGTTTAGGTATTTCAACCCGTTTTACTGGATGAGGACGGTAGGTGCCTTCGAATAATTTCTTACACAAAGGAACATAATAGTTGAAGATATGACTTTCCACTTCTTCAACAGTCATCCCATCCACACCCGGGCTTCCGCCATTTCTTCTGACTCTATCACATGCGCGTCTCAGGTTATTTCTTTCTACCACCCTCGACATTATCGGATAGTGACGCCATTGGTCCAAAGCTTCTCCTAGTGATTGACTCTGCGCAGATGCATACTCTTTCGATTCCGTCTTATCCCTTTGCATCTTGCCAAGCTTTTGCTTGTTTTCTGCCTTCTTCATCTTCACTACCTCTCTTTCTTTCCAATGTTCATTATTGTTCAGTCCTTCAGTTGGTAGACAACCTACTATGACCTCTGCTGACTTCTCATGATTCGTTGTTACTAAGATATGCTTATCTCTCATGAGACCTCCCCAGGTAAGGTGCGTTAACTTCCCTCCCATGTCACCGCTTGATTTATCCAACCATAATCCGTGCAGTATTGGGCTTTACTTTGTAATGCAAGCTCACCCTTATGATTAGACCTTCTATCAAGTTTCTGTTCGTCGGCGCAGGAGTTTGCCTTAGGCTTCCTTCAGATTCCGCCTCACGACGACCTTAATTCTTAGTGCTTTAGCACTTAGAGATTAAGGATAGGGTACCGACACCCTTGCCCTTAGCTAACAGTTCCTACTGCAAAGCCTTGCTGAGACTGTTTGACTTTAGTCATTACAGTCTCACATGCGTTAGAAGTAGCGGACTTGAACCGCCAAGTTAACGCCCATGCTGGGCGCACATCGCAAAAGGTTTGGCAAAACTTTCGTTCTGCCAAACCTTTTTATTATTATATATCTTTTAAAGTGCCATATTTTTCTTCAATGGCCATTCGCACATTAGGTGGTACCATATCACTAATATCACCTTTAAAATAAGCAACTTCCTTAATCATACTTGAACTTAAATAACGATATTCTTCGTTGGCATACATTAACACTGTTTCCAGAGATTCAAATTGTTTACGATTAATAATCGCAATATTGCTTTCATATTCAAAATCCAGAGCATTGCGCACGCCTCTTAATAAAGCCACTGCATTTTTATTACGATAATAGGTTGCCACTAAGCCATCAGAATAAAGTTCTACCGAAACATTTTCAATTCCCTTAACGGCTTCTTCAATTAAGGTAACACGTTCATTCGGTTTAAAAAGTCCTTTTTTAGTTGTATTAACTGCAACGAGGACAATTAATTCATCGAATAATTTGCTACCACGTTCAATTAAATCCAAATGACCTAAGGTCAAAGGATCAAAACTACCTGGAAAAATTCCGATTTTTTTCATTTTATTCTACTTCATCCTCCCATTCATATAAATGAATTACTGTTAATCCATAATGCTTCTCACGATATTTAGACCATTGATCGATGGTTTCAGGTAAAGTAGTTTCATTATCCGTTTCACACATAATGATTGTATCTTGATTGATCAATCCGAGTTGGGCTAACCACTTAATATCCTCAACAATTTTCTCTCGTTTATAAGGCGGATCAATTAATACTAAATCAAAAATAACTGTTGGATGTGCCGTTTGATATTTTTTCAAACTCACATAATTATCACCTGCTAATAAGGTAAAACGCTCGGTTTCTTTAGTAATTTTAATATTATGTTTGATGGTAGCTATTGCTGCTCGATGTTTCTCACAAATTACTGCATGATCCATTCCTCGTGAAACAGCTTCAATTGCTAGTCCACCCGTGCCACCATATAAATCTAATACAATGCCAGAGTGACAACGACTTCCTAATAAATTAAAGATACTTTCTTTTATTTTGTCCGTTGTCGGACGCGTATTTTGTCCTGGGACTGCTTTTAATGGGCGACTGCCATATTTTCCTGCTACGACTCTCATTGGCTCTCTTCCTTATTTAACAGTGAATCGCGTAATGATTTTAAAAATGAATCATAATTAACATCACCGGTTACGATATCTCCCTCTTCTTCAACTACCGTTTTCTCTTGAAGCATATCTTTATCTTTACGATTCGGTATTGCATCCTTCCAAGTCATATCAATATCATCACGGTAAGAAACTTCTACTTTTTGAACAAAATGTAATTTATTTAATTTTTCGATTATCTCATCCTGTTCATCACGATTTACATATAAGATAACATAACGTAATCGATTGCTAATAAAATGAACATGTCCAAATTTTCGTATATTTTTAATTTGTTTTAGGGTATAGAGCCAAACAACTAATGCTTGACGCTCAATTAATTCAAATTCCATTCTCATCACTCCAGTCTACTAATGAATCATCATCCATCTCATTCTCAAAACTTGTTGATTGTTTTCTCTCCATTGATTCTACTGAATAAATTTCATTAGCTGGTATTGTATTTGTACGATTATTATTGGATGTCGAAGGAGAATGATCTTCATTTTGTTCATGAATGAACATCGCCTCTACTACTCCGATTGCAATCAGACTGACCATGATACTGGTCCCACCATAACTAATAAACGGTAAGGTCACACCCGTTAATGGCAATAGACTTAGTGCACCACCAATATTAACAATCGACTGCACCAAAAACATAATTGCAATCCCCATTGTTAAATGGCGACGATAGCTATTTTTAAAAGTGGTAGCTATTTTAAGGATATAAATCATTAAAAAGAAGAAAAAGATTAAAAAGATACTAATGCCTATAAGTCCTAACTCCTCTCCCATAATTGAAAATATAAAGTCCGTATGAGCTGCTGGTAAATGATTTCTTTTGACCAGACCCTTCCCTAGTCCTTTACCAAATAACCCACCATTACTAAAAGCGGTCAGGGATTGAATAATCTGATAACCTGAACCTAATTCATCGATAAAAGGATTAGTAAAAATACCAATACGTGCTTTTCCATAATTTCCGGATGCAATTAAATTTGGACCATAAATATTCGACACCAAACGCAACATCAGATAGCCTATCATCAAGATGCTATAAATTATCGCGATCCCTTTTTTGGAAAACCAACTGTGACCAAAAATCAATATTAATATTAAACCAATAATTAATATTGTGCCATAATCTGGCATTTTTAGTAACGCGAATAAAGTCATTGACAATATAATAAAACTTATTAAATGGAGTGGCTCATTTTTAATATCTTCGATTATGTCTTTCAAGGTTTCAGATGGTTGTTTTACTAAGCTTGGAATCTTTAACACTGTATTGGTAACCAAATCTAGATTGCTAAAACTTGCATACCACGCAAATAAGGCGATTAACGCTAGTTTTGATAATTCGGAAGGTTGGAATGAAAAACCGCCAATTGATAACCAGTTAGCTGCACCACCACGTTCTTCCTCAAATAATGCAGTATATAACATTATTAACATGAACGAACCTGAAATGGTCAAGATTAATGGCAATGAGCGATACCATTTACTAGGGATTAAAGGCATCAAAAACAATCCTAATGAACCAATTATTACCGCTCTAAACTGACTAAAAACTAGACTAACTGCTTCATTGGAACCATTACTATTTGTCTGATACATAGAAGCGCTAAAGACAAAAATCATTCCAATAATCACTAAGATATACGTCATTAACAATAATACATGATCTAAAGATAAAAAATAATGGTGTATGGCCGAATATCCCTTTTTAAGCCATTGTAAACCTTTTTTATCCTTGAAAGATGGCTTGAATTTTATTTGATTTAATTTCATGAATGGCCTCCTCTCAGTTTCATTATTATAGCATAAATGAAAGTTTTAAGGGTACTTTTACAAAATTTTCTTCGTGATAATAGCAAATCAATTTATTTTAAATAATAGAATAGTTGAGGGAGTATACTTAAAATGGGAGTAAACCATAAGTAGAAAATCTAATAATTTTCGCTTTGTCGTACATCCACCACTCAACCCCTGCGCATTTAATTTGTGCACAATAAATTGACTGAATTCACAATGTTAATGCCTTACATCTTTAAAACGCAGCGTGAGACCACTCAACCACTAAATTATAAAATAAATAGATGAAAAAAACGAATTATTTAAAGTTTCTAACACCCCTCCTTGCCCCTTATCATTATTTTCAAGGTCAAAATATGGAAATTACTTGATAAAAATAGTGAAGCACTATACACTATTATAGTGTCATATTTTTTTAGATACACAAATGGAGGTTTGAAATGCAAACAAATGAAATAGCAAAAACAGAAAGTTGGTTCTTACGATTTATTAAAGGAATGTTTATTGGTTCAGGATTTATCGTTCCAGGAATCAGTGGCGGAGCTTTAGCTGCTATCTTTGGTATGTATGAACGTATTATTCGTTTTTTATCTAATATAACCAAAGACTTTAAAGAAAATGTCATCTACTTTATTCCGGTAGGTTTCGGAGCTTTGGCTGGTATTGTCTTCTTCTCTTTTGGAGTAAGTTGGGTTTTAGAAAATTATGAAACAATTGTTCGATGGTTCTTTGTCGGATGTATTGTAGGTACTGCTCCTTCATTATGGGCAGAGGCAGGTAAAAAAGGTCGCCAACAAAAAGACATCATCGTGATGGTAATTGCATTTATCTTTGGTTTTGTTTTATTAGTTTTTGGCCAACAATTATTCCAAGGTCAAGTTGCAGCTAACTTTATTAGTTGGTTTATCTCTGGTGCCTTAATTGCACTTGGAATTTTAATCCCTGGTCTTAGTCCTTCTAATTTTATTATGTATATGGGGCTTTATCAAAAAATGTCAGATGGTTTTAAAACCTTAGACCTTAGTGTTATTATTCCGATTGCTTTAGGTGGTTTAGCAACCATTGTCTTATTATCCAAATTAATTGCTAGTATTTTTGATCGTAATTACTCTGGCTTCTTCCACTTTATCGTAGGAGTTGTCATTGCATCTACTTTAGTCATTATACCAACAGATTATACTGGTTTTGGTTTTATCCAATATTTTGCATGCCTATTATCATTATTAGGCGGTACCTTATTAGGTTGGTGGATGTCTCAATTAGAAGAAAAATATAAATAAAAAATCGGTCCAAAATAAAAATGAATGAGTCGTTTTTATTTTGACGTTTCAAATGAAGTAAATAACTCTGAATAGATGGCTTTTGGGGTACCTTAATCGCCAAGCCACATTAAAAATAAATAGACTGAGCAGAAATTTATTATGAACAGCCTTCTATCTATCTGATAGAGAGCTATCCATCATTTCTGTTCAGTCTTTTTGTATATCCAAATATATATAATTTCGCTAGATTATAGAGTTGAGTTTGTCCAAAAGATAATGTTGGTCCATTAAATTAATGTATGATAACCGTTGATTACTAAAATAAGTAATATCGAATGGCGTTATTTATTTTTATTGCTTCAGAGTATAGACCATTGAGTCAAAATCCCTTAAGCCTTAGGTTGTTGATTAATGCCATTCAGCTAAATCTGTCAATAATAAGGATTACTTGCAATGAATTGGACTCATCATTTTGGTCAAGTCGCTTTAATTAAAATAAATACTAGGCTGACCCTACTTAATAACATGAATCCATTTTTGTGACCTAAACCGCATGATACCGACAATTGATTTTACTACTTCATCCATTAACACCATTGACATCACCCATAAGATTGGTAATTGTAAAAATTTGGCTCCAATAAAAGCCAAAGGAACTCCTACCAACCAGACCGCAAAAGTCTCCATAAACATTGAAAACCTTGTATCACCGCCACCTCTAAGGATGCCCACGACAATAATGGAATTAAAGGCTTTTAATACATAAAATAAACCAATCACAATGAGTAATTGACTTGAAATCTGTCGAACCGTTGGACTTAATGATGGAAATGCCATTAATAAAATATCCCGTCCAAAAACAATCGAAGTTCCGATGATAATTCCAATTATAATGACAATTTTAATGAAACGACGCCCTAAATCGTAGGCTTCTTCTGTTTCGCCACGTCCCACAGAACTTCCAATCATAATCGTACAACTATTAGCCAATCCCCTTACTAATACAAATAAGATGTTTTGTATTGAGGCAACAATTTGAACCGCCGCAGTTGATTCAGTCCCCGTCATCGCATAAGCAATATTGTAAAGCACTTGCCCTAATGACCAAAAGGTTTCATTTAAAATAACCGGACTCACAATTTCAATATATTGTTGTATAAACGCTTGATCAAAATTAAAAAATTGTTTAAATGAAGCATTAATCGGCCCTTTATAACGGAAGGTATACCATAGAATCATAATAAATTCTACTAAACGTGCAATAACCGTTCCTAATGCAGCCCCTACCACACCTAAACGTGGGAAGAAGCCAATCCCGAAAATTAATAAATAATTAAAAATAGCATTCGTAAAAAATCCGACAATCGAAGCGTATAGTGGTGGATTAGGTGCTCCGGTACTTCTTAATGAGGTACCAAAAGCAAAACTAACGCTCGTCATAATATACGATAAACTAACCACTTGCAAATAGCGACTACCACTAGCAATGACTTCTGGATCACGAGTGAGTAGGCCCATTATAAAGTTTGGGAACAATAAAGCAATCATTGTAAACAATAAACCAAAACCGGTACACAATGCAATTGCAAAGCCTGTTACACGTTGAACATTGGCTGTATCTTTTCTTCCCCAGTATTGTGATACTAACACCGATGACCCTGTATTAATTCCAAAACATATCAAAATATAAAAGAAAAATACTTGGTTAGCCAACCCCACACCTGCTAGCGTAATATCTCCTAATGATGAAATCATAAGCGTGTCTAGCATATTTAAAGAAGAAGTTATTAAATTTTGAATCGCAACTGGTATCGCAATTGCTAACATCGTTTTATAAAAATGATTTTTTGTTCCATTCACCAAACCTCTTATTCAATTATTTTTCTTAAAATTTGATCACTCACCTGATCCATTAATAAACTCGGATTATATACATTAAAGTTATCAAAATTAAGTGTTATCGTTGCTCCTACTTCTGCTGTATTGGCATCGGCACTCCATAAAATAACCCCCATCAATTGATACGTTTCTTTATGAATAAGATAATCAATTCCATAAACTTTGTTATCTTGATTAAACATTTCCTTATCCAATTCAGTTAACGTTGATGAAAATTGTTCATAATCTTGTTCAAAAAACTCTCTCAAAGTAATAAAAGTTGATTCTTCTGTCGCTTCCAATTGATCTAACAGCTCATACTGTTGGTCTAAGCGTTGAACAAATTGTGCATAGCGATTACTTTGCTTAACCTCTTGAATTTCAACATTTCCCTCTGTTTCTTGATACTGTCGATTTGCCTTCCAAAAACTTACATTAATCAATGATTGTTCTTGCAATTCACCTTCTATTAAACTATAAGGTTCGGCATTTAGATAATTCCCCATTGTTAAAGTCGTTTGGGTTTGATCATCTCGATAAGTTTCAAGATAATTAATCACTTGATAGGGATTAGCTTCTGCAATTAATTGTTGTTGATCTTTTTGTGTGGTGTCTAAGCTAACTGCTTGATTGGTATCAATTTGCCAGTCTTCAAACTCAGCTTTCGAATTAATATTAGATTCGATTTTGACCTTATATTGAGAATTTAAATCATTTATTACCATATTCATTACAATATAAGTAATATTACCATTTTCTGTGTCTACACGATATTGTGCATCTATTTCAATCTGGGCATTTTTAGATAGCATCATCGGTAAACTAAATAATTGAGGTGCAATTGTTAAGAGTTGTTCATCCTCAATCGTACGCTTAACTATTACGTTGTTTTCTGATTCGTCAAGTTGCCATTCATCGCTTCCTTCAAATAAATACTTCATTAAAGAAATATAAAGAATGGACGATTTAGTATCTCCTGACAAATTTTGCCACGAATTTGAATTAAAACGATAATAATAGTCTTCTCCACTGTAATATATTTGTTCTTCAAGCTCGTGAGAGTTTTGCTCGATTTGGTTAGTCACCAAATAACCTTTAAGTTGACCTTCTTCATAACGTTCCTCTGTTTTTTCATTGACTTTATATAATTGATCATCAATCGTAGTGGAAACAACCAAATTCATGCCTACTTTATCAAGGGCTTCAAAACGTTTAGCTATTAATTGTTGCAATTGTTGCTTCTTGGTAGTACTTTGTTGGTGGTCTTCCATTACATTGACTTTGCTATCGTCAACGGACTCAGAAATATTACTAGTCGTTTCATTGGGATTAACTGGGCTTAAATCAACACATCCACTTAGCAATAATACACTTAAAGTTACAAGGCAATATCTTTTAAAGTTCATTAAACTCTCCCCCTATCTCTTTTGTATTATAGCTAATTATTCCCGTACTAACAACCTTTAAAAAAGAAGATTATCAACTTGTTACAAATTGAAAAATCTACAACTAACAGCCTTACAAATGCTTGTTTACGACTCTTGTAACGATAATTTTATATAAAAAAATCGCCCAACATTGTAAAATGCTAGACGAAGATTAATTCAACCATATAGTCTTAGACTAAGCTAAGCGTTCTGCAACAACTTCCCAGTTTACTACGTCCCAGAATGCTTTAATATAATCTGGACGACGGTTTTGGTAGTTTAAGTAGTATGCATGTTCCCAAACATCTAAACCTAATAAAGGTACTAAGCCTTCTGTTAATGGGTTATCTTGATTTGGAGTAGAAACTACTTCTAATTTACCATTATTAGAAACTAACCAAGCCCAACCTGAACCAAAACGTGAAGCGGCAGCAGCAGCAAATTTTTCTTTAAATTCGTCTACAGAACCAAATGCTTCAACAAGTTTTGCTTCCAAATCTGCTGGAATCTCTTTTGCTTGAGAAGGCGCTACTAATTCTTCCCAGAATAATGTATGGTTATAGTGACCCCCACCATTGTTGCGAACAGCGGTTTGAATATCTTCTGGCAATTCTGCCCAACCTTTAACTAATTCTTCAATTGATTTATCAGCATACTCTGTACCTTCAATTGCTTTATTTAAGTTGGTAACATAAGTGTTATGATGTTTTGTATAATGGATTTCCATTGTTTGAGCATCGATAACGGGTTCTAAAGCAGCATATTCATAGTCTAATTTTGGTAATTCAAAAGTCATAAAAGAGTCCTCCTTAGTATTTTAATTTAAGTTTAACATCTTTAAAGATAATAAAAAAGTTATTTGCTTATATTAAGATTTTATACCATTCATTTTCTTTAATAACTGACGAATTTCAGTAATATCGTACTCACTTAACTTATCAAAATTTGCAGTTAGTTGCTCCGCGTGAGCTGGGAATAGCTCATCCATTAATTTGCGTCCACTTTCCGTAATCTCTACATTAATCACTCGACGATCTTCTGGTGCAAATTCACGTTTAACTAATCCTTTATCACATAATTTATCAACGATATAAGTCGTACTACTATTAGCAATTAAAATACCCTCTTTAATTTGTTGAGTCGTTCGTTTTCCTTTATGGTATAAGATTTCTAAGACCGCAAATTCATTCAAATTTAAACCAAAATTCCCTACGTATTTACGGGTTTTAGATTCTATTTCATTAATGCTGTGTTTTAAAGCAATATAAGTTTTTAAAGATTCTGCTTTTCGTGACATACTTTGTCTCCTCTCTTAGTGTCATAAACCCTCCCATATTTATGCATCATGTCATTATTTAACACGCTTAAACATCTTACCATATTTTTTCTGAAGATAAAACAAAAAAGTACGATTTAGCATTCAAATAAATACCAAATCGCTACCTTTTAGCCTATAAAATCAATAATATCCTTAAAATTAACAATGGTCTTATCTTCACAGATATCTTTCATTGTCGTGTCTGAATAGTCCCAGTTAATCTTAACAACGGCGCTATTAGTCAATAATTTAATAATTGTCCCACGCATCAAATTATCCCTAAATTCAAAAGTAATGACTTCGTTCAACTCAGGTCTAATAGATTTTTTAACCTTTTCAATCATTTCTTGTGCTTCATCAAAATCTACTTTGAGAATAGCGGCAATTCGTGATTTACTTGTCCCTCGACGTAACTCTTTTTCAATTATGTTCTTGGTTTTTAAGTTAAGTTTTTTTGTCATATCGTACCCTCTTCCTAATTGACAAGAACGCCTACAACTGAATCTATTATACCACATTTAAAAGAAAAACGCATTCAATTTGCACTTGAAGCAACTTTAGCTTAATTTGGCTTTAAAATGAGTATATATAATGACTTATTTTTTCAATGAACATCATCAATACTATTTTTCACTTATACATAAGTTGTAAAAGTTTTTTTCTATGTTTCGTTCGAATTTTATAGATACTGCGACTTAAGTTCAAAAACTCTACATTTACGAATTTTAAGGTCAAAATCTTAGACACTCGCTATAAAATGGAAGTGGACCAGAAGTAGAAATTGAATAATTTTCGCTTCGTCGGTCCACCCCCGCACAGTTGGGAGTGGACCAGAAGTAGAGATTGAATAATTTTCGCTTCGTCGGTCCACCCCCGCACAGTTGGGAGTGGACCAGAAGTAGAAATTGAATAATTTTCGCTTCGTTTGTCCACCCCGCACAGTTGGGAGTAGACCAGAAGTAGAAAATTGAATGATTTTCGCTTCGTCGGTCCACCCCCGCACAGTTGAGTAGGCCTCAAACAAGTCGCAAGATGCAGTTTGAGGCCACTCAACCACTGCGCTTTTAATGAATAAGCACTGATTTTACTGAATTTTTCAAATTTATGCCCAACCTCATTAAGATGCAGTTTGAGGCCACTCAACCACTGCGCTTTTAATTAACGAACAATAGCTTAATTGATTTTATCAGCTCTATCCCTACCTCGCAAGACGCAGGTTGAGGCCACTCAACCACTGCGCTAAAAAGTAATGCGTTGGCTTCAAAACAATTATTATAGTTTTTGCAAAACTTTTTTTCCGTCATAGCCCGATGAACAACTATTCGCAGTTTATTTTATTTTCATCAAAATAAATTAGGTTAGACGATAACAGCTATTATTAATTAATCAACAACTGGTTGCAATACCTTAATCGCTTGTGGTAGACATTTAATTGATAATGGCACTGCCGGTCCTTTATCTCCATCAATATTACAATAAACCTCATGTTCATCATCTTTATCAGTATAACGAATATTAAATTGTTCACTTTCTAAGACGAGTAAATGCTCTGAATCTTGTAGTTTTAATCCGCCATCTACGGCTGCTTTAACTAAATCTTGCGGGGCACTTCCTTTAGCTGCCAATAGGTGAATTTTTCCATCATCAATTGTCGCCTCTGGTACTAGTTGTTCAAAACCACCCACACTATTGGTTAAAGCACAAACCACTAAATTAGTGTCAATAGGATATTCATTTTCTCCATCATCAATTGTTAACTTCAATGCGTCTGACTCAAAAAATGAACTCACAGCATCTTTAACATATGCAAAGAATCCAAAAGTATTTTTGTCATCAGAATCAGTTTCCATCACTGAAGTTGCAATTGAACCAACTGCTAAAGTGTTAACAAAGTAAACATCATTGACCTTAGCCATATCAAGTGGCTGTGGATGAACATTGCGAAATTGTTCAATCGCTCTTTCAGGATTCAAATCATACCCTATTGCCCGACCTAAATCATTGACCGTTCCAAGAGGAATAAAACCAAAATTAGGTTGCTGAAGATTTTTCAAAACACCTTGTGCTGTTTCATTAACAGTACCATCCCCACCTAAACAAAGGACACTATCCCCTTCAAATTGGGCGGCCCATTCCGTCGCATCTCCCACTTTTTCAGTTACTCTTACAGTTACCTCTGCTTGATACTCATCTAGTAAAACTTGTGTTAATTTTCCTGCATACTCCACTGCTTTATTTTTACCTGACCCTGGATTTGCAATCACTAAGACTTTTTTCAACATAAAATCACTCCTCTTAACAACACTCACAATTCTCTTAAGTCAATTATTACATAAATCGTTACAACTAGGTTAAATTTATGCTTATAAATTATCTAAATTGGAGAAATATGTTAAAATATTATATAATAGAAAGGCTATCCATAGCAAAAAATTGTAGCATGCAACTACAAGGAGGAATTATTAATTATGTCAAAAGATTACCGTGTATTACTCTTCTATAAATACCAAACCATAGAAGACCCAGAAGCTTTTTGTCAAGAACATTTGGCTTTTGCCAAAAGTATCGGCCTTAAAGGGCGTGTATTAGTCGGAACTGAAGGTATTAATGGGACTGTTTCAGGAACAATTGAACAAACTGAAAAATATAAAGAGTATGTCCATTCATTACCTGGTTTTGAAGACTTATGGTTTAAAGAAGATGAAGCAGATGACTATGCTCACAAGAAAATGTTTGTCAGACCACGTGAAGAAATTGTGGCTTTAAACTTAGAAGAAGATATTGATCCACTTACTACTACCGGACAATACTTGTCACCAAAAGAATTCCGTGACGCTATCTTAGACGAAGATACTATTGTCTTAGATACTCGTAATGACTATGAATATGACTTAGGTCATTTTAAAGGTGCTATTCGCCCGGATATTCGTAATTTCCGTGAACTTCCTCAATGGGTGTTAGATAATAAAGAAAAATTCATGGAAAAACGTGTTGTAGTTTATTGTACGGGTGGTATCCGCTGTGAAAAATTCTCAGGCTGGATGGTTCGTGAAGGTTTCAAAGACGTTGGTCAATTGCATGGCGGTATTGATACTTACGGTAAAGATCCTGAAGTACGTGGAGACCTATGGGAAGGTAAAATGTATGTCTTTGACGAACGTATTGCGGTCCCAATTAACCATGTAGATCCAACAGTTATTGGTAAAGACCATTTTGACGGTACACCATGTGAACGCTATGTCAATTGTGGTAACCCATTCTGTAATGAACAAATCTTATGTTCAGAAGACAATGAGCACAAATATGTGCGTGGTTGTTGTGCCGAATGCCGTCGCCATCCTCGTAATCGATACATTGTGGAAAAAAAATTATCAACAGAAGAATGGGAAACACGTTTAAACGCAATTGGAGAGTCATTAAAAGATTCCGCTACTGCGTAAGTTTTAATCAAATTAACTAATTAAGTATGGACGATAATAGAAGAAAGTAGGTGTGATAGTGAGTAAGTTTGAAGATGAGATTCCTCAAAACAATAAACAGAACGGCAAGTTTTACGATGTTGATTTTGACTATCATGAGCCTCCTAAACCTAAAAAGCCGGAGTTACCTCATGAATCTAAAGAAGTAGAGCCTAAAAGCCAAACTTCTAGTCACATTGATCGTTCAATCCGCCGTCTTCAATCACTTTTCACTCAAGCAGTCGATAGTCAGTCGCCTCACCAAAATCCATATAAGAAAAATGATAAGATGGATTTTTATGAACGTGAAAAAAATCGGGATAAGATGGCCCAGATGCCCTTACCTACTCGCGAACAAATTAGAGCTGAAAGAGAGCGTCGTCGCCGTCTACGCATTGAAGAGTTAGAAAATATTGCTGATGCCAGTGAAGTCGAAAGAACTTTCCATGAGCGTAATCGTAAGAAAAATGATTCACTCTATGATGGATCAAGTGTTAACTCCTCACTTGAAGAAACAACCGATTCAAAAAAAGATAATTTATCTGATTTTAATCCAATTCATGATGATGAGTTGATTGAAAAATCGAATGCAACTTCTAATCGTCAATCAAAGTTTACTCATAAAGAAAGCCATCTGGAAGATGCAACTTATCATAACACCGATTCTTATAATCAAGCTTTGAAAGTCGATGATAGCCATCATCAAACGAATCCTATTCAACCTCAGGATGAGGATGGTTTAGGGAATCCACCTATCTTGGATTCCTTAGCTCCTTCAAAAATGTATACGATGGGAGAACAACAGCGAGACAACCAAGTGCAATTAGATGATAATGTTGATGATGTATCATCTACCGGTGATGCGAGTTCCCTATCAAAATCAGCTGGTAACACAGTTGATTCAACATTAACCGGATCTGAAACGTATGAAAACAATGGGCTTCAAAGTCAATTAGATGGTCAAGTTGAGCGAAATAACGCATCTGAGCAGAATAGATCAATAACTCATAATGATGCGTCTGATTCCAAAACTACAGCTGAGATATTCACCAATGATTATTCTGACTCAGAAACTGTGAACGCAGAATCTGAAATTAAGAAAACTGATTCAGAAATTGACAATACAGAATCTGAAATTGACAAAAACGATGATGAAACTGACAATACAGAATCTGAAATTGAGAAAACCGACGCTGAATCTGACAATGCAGACGCTAAATCTGATTATTCCAACTCAGGAGCTAAAGTTCATGCAGATGGACCTACAGTTCCTCTAATAATGGATGATCATACTGAAAACGAAACGGAAAACCAGTCCACAACAAAAAATGAAGCTCATTCTCAACACATTAATAATGACGCTGATAACTTGGAAGGGGTAGTGGTGGCATCTTCAGTGTCGCAAAATAAAACTGAAATAATCAAAGCCAAAATACATAATAAAAAGAAACGTAAACGAAAAAAAGAAAATGATGTCTATTCGCTTTCTAATCTTTCAACCAAAGAAAAAGTAATTTTTGGTTTTAATGTTTTCTTCGATGTTCTAAAACGTTTTGCCATTTATATTTTATTAATTGGATTATTAATGGGGGCATTAGCGGGTGGTATTGGTCTAGGCTACTTTGCCAATTTAGTTTCCAAGACACCCCCTCCTTCTAAGGAAGAAATGGCAGAACAAATTAATCGTGTCGAACAACAAAGTACCCTATATTATGCCAATGGTAATTCTATTGCGAATGTTAGAGCCGATGTGGTTCGAAATGTCACTCAACTAAGTGATATTTCACAATATATCGTAGATGGCTTGGTTGCAACGGAAGATGAATATTTCTATGAACATCCAGGCATTGTGCCAAAAGCAATCTTAAGAGCAACCTTACAAGAGTTGTTATTGTCTGGTTCTGGTACTGGTGGTTCTACCTTAACTCAACAATTAGTTAAACAACAAATGTTGACGAATGATGTCACCTTCTTCCGTAAAGCTAACGAGATATTACTAGCTTTACGTGTTGAAAATTATTTTAGTAAAGATGAAATTCTAACTGCTTATTTAAATATTTCGCCTTTTGGCCGCAATAATAATGGTGAAAACGTCGCAGGTATTCTAAGTGCTTCTGAAGGTATTTTTGGAAAAAGTCCAAATGAAGTAAACTTAGCTCAAGCCGCTTTCTTAGTTGGTTTACCACAAGATCCATATAATTACACGCCTTATAATCAATATGGTGAAATTAATGAAGATCAAACCGCAGGAATCGAACGGATGAAAGAAGTACTGTTTAGAATGTACCGTGCACAAAAAATTACCAAAGAGGAATATGAACAAGCGATACAGTATGATATCACCAAAGACTTTATTCCTACTGAACAAAAGAGTGTCGAAAGACAAACTTACTTATATCAATCCATGATGAATGGTGCCATTGAACAAATTATGCGTTTAAATATTGCCGACCAAGGTTTAACTTGGGATCAGGTTAATGCTGATGTAGAATGGTATAACGAATTTTATTTTGAAGCTCTTGAACAATTAAGAACTGGTGGCTACCATGTCTATACCACTATTAATAAAGATATTTATGATTCATTACAAACACTAGCTTTTAAATACAAAGATCAATTAGGTGTGTCATATGATGGTGTCTATACAGATCCTGATTCAGGCGAAGAAACATACTATGTTGAAACTGTTCAAGCTGGTATTGTTGTAATGGAAAATAAAACAGGTAAAGTACTTGGTTTTGTGGCTGGTACAGATTATGAAAACAATCAAATTGACCATGCCTTTGGTATGAGACGTTCACCCGGTTCAACCATTAAGCCTCTGGCAGTATATGGTCCGGCTGTTGAAAATAATTTGATTAATCCATCGACTGTTATTCCGGATACCGCCTTTGAAATTACCTTTGAAGATGGTAGCACATGGACCCCAACTAACTACGGAGGTGTGGTCAGTGGAGGGTTAATGACTGCTCGCACTGCTTTACTGAAATCAGATAACTTACCAGCCGTTCGTATTTATCAAAAATTAGTTGAAAATAACATTCCAATTTTTGATTATATGAAAAAAATGGGCTTTGATATCAATGATTCATATACTAAAGAAGATACTGAAAACTTAGCCTTCTCCTTAGGAGGAGTCACCACTGGTCCTACCGTTTTTGAACAGACAAGAGCCTTTACGACCTTTGCAAATAATGGTCAATATGTTGATGGTTACTTTATCGAGCGTATTGAAGATGCTTATGGAAATGTGATATATCAACATGACGTAGAACCTGTAAAAGTTTTTTCAGAAGATACCAATTATATTTTAGTGGATATGCTGAGAGACACTAATACCGAAGGTACAGGTCGTACAGCAGCTGCTCATATGCAAATGGGTGGTGATTGGATCGCCAAATCCGGTATCAGTGAAAATTCACGTGATATTTGGTATTTAGCTTCAACCCCTAAAATTACTACTGGTACTTGGTTAGGTTATGACAATCGTTATTATGATTATTATATTGATATTAACGATGGTTATGGACGTGAGTCCGAGCGTATCCAAATTTATTGGGCTAATATTATGAATGAACTTTATGCTCAATATCCTGACATCTTTGGTACCGAAGAAACATTCGTCATGCCAGATAGTGTTAAAGAAACAGAAGTCCTTCAAGAGACAGGTACACTACCAGGGTCTATAACAGTGAACGGTACTAACATTAATGTTACTCAACCACTGGTTAAAGAAATTTTCAAAACTTCTAGACCTGCACCTGAATTAAAATACGACTTTATCTTTAATGGAACTGAGCAAGATGCACAGAATTTCTGGGCTTCTTATATTGCTAAAGTTCAAGAAGCGGCTCGTAAACAACGAGAAGCACAACAAAGAAATAACTCTCAAACAACAACAGAATCTAGCGAAACAACAACTGATGGTGAAACACCAAATGAAAGTGAAACGCCAGCTCCTGAAACTCAACCAGAGGTTACAGAGCCACCTGCTAGTACAACCGTTGCTCCAGGTTAATTGAGAACAAAAAACTCCGAGAAGAAATCAGTATTAATCGACTGATTCTATCTCGGAGTTTTTATTTATCTTTTACAAATGGTCTAATATCTTATGAACAGCTTCTTCAATAATCGCAGGTGAAGTTGCTAAATTCAAACGAATATAACCATTATAATCTTTCCCAAACCATTCTCCAAAATCAACAGCCAACC
This sequence comes from Globicatella sanguinis, assembly GCF_002847845.2. Classification (NCBI taxonomy): domain Bacteria; kingdom Bacillati; phylum Bacillota; class Bacilli; order Lactobacillales; family Aerococcaceae; genus Globicatella; species Globicatella sanguinis. Next base: position 488,734 of record NZ_CP126962.1, read on the forward strand.
CACATTGATCTTGAATAAACTCCTTACAATCACGTCCCTTTAAAATGGGATTCAAATTGATGAATTGTAGATAGGTTCCTTCTAATGGGTGTATGATAATTTCTGGTGCATGTTCTGTCAATTTTTGCCGCACTAATTGATCATTATATTGAATCACTTGTAATAAAGATTCTAACCATGCTTCACCTGTTTCATAAGCCGCCGCAGTAGCGATAGAACCTATTAAATTGACACCGATGTCGCCCACACGTTTAACATATTGATCATATTGTGAACGTAATGTTTCATTAGGTATCATAACAATTGAGTGAGTTAGACCTGCTATATTAAAGGTTTTAGATGCAGATGTTACCGCAATGACACCCTTTTGTATATAAGGGTGATTGAGGCTTAATAATGCAATTTGTTGGTGGGGTTGATAAACAAAGTCTTGATGAATTTCGTCTGCAATTATCACAACTTGGTGTTTTTGACAAATATCTAATAATCTTCTTAATTCTGTTTCCTTCCATACCCGTCCTACTGGATTATGAGGTGAACATAAAATAAAGAGTTTAACTTGATGTTCAATAATTTTGGCTTCAAATGCCTCAAAATCTATTTCAAAATGATGGTCCGTTGTTTCGATTAAGTCCGCTGATACTAATTTCCGACCGGTATGTTCGATAGCATGACTAAAAGGATAATAAACGGGTTGCATAATAATAACAGCCTCTTCTGGTTTGGTAAAAGCATTTACAAAATGATACAAAGCCTTTACTACACCTGGAGTGAAACGAATCCAATCCTTGCTTAATTGTACATTAAAGTGTTCTTGCATCCATTTAAAAAACGGCTCATAGTAGTCATTATCCAAATAAGAATAACCATAAACGCCATGTTCAATACGCTTCGTAATCGCTTGATTGATTCCGTCCGCTACTTTAAAATCCATATCTGCGACCCAAAGTGGAAGCAAATTTTCGGCACCAAAGATTGGTTGGAGACCATCCCATTTTACACAATGAGTGCCTTTTCTATCAATCGCATACTTTTTAATAAACTCTTGCATTAAATCCCTCTTCTCTATTCCGTTACTAACTTGATTGTATAATTTTTATCATTTGACTGTCAATGGTAATCATTATTTATTAATACTAAGACAGAACATATACTATCAAACAGCTATTATACAATCGGCTAATAACAAAAAAAGAGATTTAACAATAAAGAAAACTTTATTGTTAGTCTCTACGAAACGACAGAATACTAAAGTATCAGTTATCACGGTTCACAACATGATAACATATAGCGCCATCCTGGCTTCATGCTATACTGTCTTTCAGTCTACCAGACTGCTTTCGACTCATCGCATAGTGACACTATACCATATCCCTCCATAGAAAGCAATCACCAGACTGAGTTTATCTAGATGATGCCTAGCCTTTAGATATTTGATCATTATCCTTTGTGTTAACGTCTAATTATATGATAATGGCTATATACGAAATGAAGCATAAAAAAAGAGCTCTGGCCCCTTATTCGGATAAGCCAAAGCTCAATGATTCAATAATAAATTATTTGTTACGCATTACTTCTAAACGATAGCCATCTGGATCGGTCACAAAGAAGTAAGACGGTTCAGAGCCAGGTAAACCTTTTAACTCTGTTGTTTCATATCCAGATTCTTTACATTTTGCATGAATTGCTTGTAAATCATCTACACCGATAGCTAAATGACTAAAGCCATTTCCAATTTCATAGCGATCTGAATCATAATTGTAAGTTAACTCTAATTCAAAATCTGAACCAGGTACTACTAAATAAATAATATCAAAGCCATGTTCTGGGAAACGACGTTCACGACTAACAGTAAAGTCAAATACCTCTGTATAAAATTTAATTGATGCTTCTAAATCATAAACGCGATAGCACGCGTGTAATAATGTTTGTGCCATGTTTTCACTCCTATTTCATTACTACTTACATCATAGCAAATTATTAATTTAATACTTGGATAGTAAAATTAAGCTAGAAAAATAAATAGGCCATTTGTATGGTATCCTAAACATAAAATCACATGCTAAGGAAGGAGTACACACAAATGGCTTATACACATCTTACCATGAAAGAATTGATTTGGATAGAAAATTATTACGATAGCGGTAAAAAAGTAACGGATATCGCTAAAAAATTAAATCGGGCCATCCAAACCATTTATAACGTCGTTAATTTTCTTAAAAATAGTGGTAATATTCAGGAATACTACGATCAATATAAAGAGAATAAATCACGCTGTGGTGCCAAAAAGAAGGTCTTTAACACTAAACAAATCACATATATTAAGAAAAAAGTGGACCAGGGGTGGTCTCCTGACGTCATCATTGGTCGGAATGAACTCCCATTAGGATGTACAGCTCGAACACTTTATCGTCGTTTTAAAGACTCGGAACTCTTTGATCCCTCAACTTTACCGATGAAAGGTAAGAGAAAACCTAATGGGTATCAGGAAAAAAGAGGTAAACAACACTTTAGACGCACCATCGAAGATCGTCAAAAAGAAAATCCACAATATGAGAAAGAATTTGGACATCTAGAAGGTGACACTATTGTCGGAAAAGACCATAAGAGTGCAGTCCTAACACTGGTCGAAAGAATCAGTAAACTCATCATCCCGATAAAAATTAACAGTCGCAAAGCAAGTGATGTGCGAATCGCTTGTGATAACTGGTTTGCTTATTTACCGAGAAATATATTTAAATCCATTACGTTTGATTGTGGAAAAGAATTTTCTGATTGGCAAGCCATTTCAAATGTCAATGACATCAATATTTACTTTGCTGATCCCGGTTGTCCGTCACAGCGAGGTTTAAATGAACACTCTAATGGACTTCTTCGAAGAGATGGGTTATCTAAGGGGATGGATTTTACTGATATATCGCAGAAAACACTCAGCCAAACAGCCCATTTCCGCAATGAAATTCCACGAAAATCATTAGGTTATCGAACGCCAATTGAAGTTTTTATCGATTGTTGTAAGGAACTTGGATGGCTAGATGCTTTCTAATGCACACAATGTGTTTGTTAAGGCAGTGAATCCATTACGTACGGCACCTGATTGTTAGAGCTTGACTTGGTGCCTAGCCCGGCATGATGATTTGGGGATGCTTTTTGGGTCTCCTACCCAAATCCTTTCCCCAACTCGCTATCCGCGAGTATCATACCGGAGCATCCAAGTAAAGCTCTAACGATTTAATGCATCAATCTGACTCACTACACCTGCCACAAATTTAACTATGTGAAAAACTTAAAGTCAGTAGCTAATTTATACTTGAACTTTCGAACAAACATTTAAATTATCAATTAGACCAAAAGCCAACGTATTATGTGTTAGGTAAAAATTCTAGCTTAATTTGACAATCAAAAATAACAAAAGTTTTGCTTTACATATCTAATTTTTCGAAAGCAAATGGCACTAATTCTTTTACCGAAGTTGTTAAAATATCACCATTATTACGCGTTAAATATACGGGCGTATCTGGATCACAAAATTCAACCATTACTTGACGACAAATACTACATGGTGGAAGAAAATCTTCTGTATCACCACTCACCGCAATAGCTGCTATTGACTTTGGTCGGTAACCCTTCGTGGCAGCAGTAAATATCGCAGAACGTTCAGCACAGTTCGTAACACCAAATGAGACATTTTCAACATTCACACCTTCTATAATGGTGCCGTCTTTCATTTCCATTGCACAACCTACAGGAAAATGCGAATAAGGAATATATGCATTTTTTTGTACTGCTCTTGATAATTTAATTAATTCTTCTTTTGTTGTCATCTTAACACCTCATGTTTCTTTGTAATAGTCATTTAATGACGCTTCATCAAAAATTAAGGTTGCATCTTCGGTTACTAAAACTGGAATCCCTACTTGATTCAATTCTTTTTTCTCCATGAACTCTTTACGTGTATCGCGTAAACTTAAAAATCTTTTCAAATTTGGCATCGTTTCCGTAATATTAATAGCCTCATATTCGATGTGATAGGGCTCTAATAGTTTAATAAAAGGATCCGTATCTGGACAAACGGAACTATAAAACAAAATAGGTTTACTCATAAACTTCATCCTCTCAATGGGGGTATTAATCTTATTATAAGCGATTTTATGTAAAATGTCAGTTGAGTTCATCAATTTATTAAATTTAAATGCACCATTATTCCAATTAAAGACGATAAAAAAAGACAGTATAAATAAATCCACCTCATTCCATTTGTAATAGATGAAATGAGGTGGAAATAACGAAGCTTAGTTAGCATAACAAGCGAACGATTAATGATTCACATATAGTTTAACTACTATTTAATAGTTAATTTTTGACCAATTTGTAAGAAATCACTCGTTAAATTATTTAATTGTTTAATTTTAGCAACTGTTGTACCATGGGCTTGTGCTATAGTCCATAATGAATCACCTTTGACAACAGTATATTGTTTAGATGGTTCTTCTGGTGCAGTCGTTCCTGCTAATTTTAATTTTTGGCCAATTTGTAAGAAATCACTGGTTAAGTTATTCCATTGTTTTATTTGCGCTACCGTTACACCATGCGCATTCGCAATCTTCCATAATGAATCGCCTGCTACAACGGTATAAACGGTACTTGGTTCAGATGGTTCTTCTGGTGTTTCTGGTACAGTCGTTCCTGCTAATTTTAATTTTTGACCAATTTGTAAGAAATCACTGCTTAAGTTATTCCATTGTTTTATTTGCGCTACGGTTACACCATGCGCATTCGCAATCTTCCATAATGAATCACCCGCTACGACCGTATAAACTGTACTTGGTTCAGATGGTTCTTCTGGTGTTTCTGGTGCAGTCGTACCTGTTAATTTTAATTTTTGACCAATTTGTAAGAAATCACTGGTTAAGTTATTCCATTGCTTAATTTGTGCTACAGTTACGCCATGCGCATTCGCAATCTTCCATAATGAATCGCCTGCTACTACCGTATAAACTGTACTTGGTTCAGATGGTTCTTCTGGTGTTTCTGGTGCAGTCGTACCTGTTAATTTTAATTTTTGGCCAATTTGTAAGAAATCACTGGTTAAGTTATTCCATTGCTTAATTTGCGCTACCGTTACGCCATTTGCATTCGCAATCTTCCATAATGAATCACCCGCTACGACCGTATAAACTGTACTTGGTTCAGATGGTTCTTCCGGTGTTTCTGGTGCTTCTGGTGCAGTCGTACCTGTTAATTTTAATTTTTGGCCAATTTGTAAGAAATCACTGGTTAAATTATTCCATTGCTTAATTTGCGCTACAGTTACGCCATGCGCATTGGCAATCTTCCATAATGAATCACCTGCTACGACCGTATAAACTGTACTTGGTTCTGTCGGTGTTTCTGGTGTTTCTGGTGTTTCTGGTATTTCTGGTGTTGTAGCAGAAACAGTTAACTTTTGACCAATTTGTAAGAAATCACTGGTTAAATTATTCCACTGTTTTAATTCAGCTACTGTCACACCATTTGCTTTGGCAACTTTCCATAGGGTATCTCCGGCAACTACTGAATATTGAGTTGCTTGAGCTTCAATCATTAATGGTGATACAGAAAATCCTAAAGTGGCAATTGAAACTAATAAAGTACGTTTTAAATTATTCATTGTTAACTCCCCTTTTTTGAAACATTTGTAACACTTTTGTTACATTAAAGATAACACTCTCATATAAATTAGTCAAGCGCTTTAATCCGAATTCAAAATTTTTTCAAAAAATTTTCATAAATAAAAAAGTACCTAGTGAGAGTTCAAAAAACACTCACAGGTACTTAATAAAATACTGTTATATCAACAATAATTTAGAATCAAGATGACTTTCTCAGTAAAATCTAAATTAGTTTCATACATTTAATTTATACTAGGCTTCTTTTTCAGAAAAATATTCTGGAAAATGATTTGTTACAATCTCGTTACAACGATAACATAATTCTTCAGCTCCAGCAATTGTCCCTACTTCCTCACGGATAGCACGACATCTTTCACATACATGTCCCGGTGCATGATTAACTGAAACTTTAAAATGATCAAATTCATGGGCACTTGCTCCTGCCTCAGTAATATCTTTTAAATCTAATTTAGAAACAATTAATAATTGATCTAATTGATCACTTAAATTAGTCAATACTTGACGCATTTCTTCATCCGTATAAACCGTAACAGCTGCTTCAAATGATTTTTTAATTGGGTCTTCTTCAACGTTTTTCGCTTCTTCTAAGACTTTATTAACAGCATCTTTCATTTCAAAGAGTGGCTCCCATGCTTTAATCACTGCTAAATCTTCGGTAATGTCTTTTGCTTTAGGCATATCTTGTAATTGTACAAAGCCTTCAGCTCCAGGTAATTCTTTCCAAGCCTCTTCCATTGTATGTAATAAAATAGGGGTAAGCAATGGAATTAACCCACTTAAAATGTCATAGATAACAGTTTGCATTGCGCGACGTGCACTGGCATCTGCTGCTTCAATATATAAGACATCTTTAGCAAAGTCTAGATAGAATGCAGATAAATCTACGGTAATAAAATTGATTACTTTCTTATAAATCGTTGAAAATTCAAATTCATCATAAGCTTTCAATACATCATGAACCAATACATTATATTTTGCCATTAAATATTGGTCTACTTTACGTAATTCGGATACTCGATCGGTCTCTGGATTAAAGTCACCAATGTTAGATAGCATAAAACGAATCGTATTACGAATTTTACGATAAGATTCTGATACTTGTTTTAAAATATCATGCGAAACACGAACATCATTTTCATAGTCCACACTTGCTACCCACAGACGAATAATGTCAGCACCTAATGTTTCCATTACTTCTTCAGGTAAAATAACATTACCTAATGATTTACTCATTTTTTGCCCCTTACCGTCCATGACGAATCCTTGTGATAATACAGCTCTGTAAGGTGGTACGCCATTTACCGCAATAGAAGTAGTAAAACTTGAGTTAAACCAACCACGATATTGATCTGAACCTTCTAAATATAGGTCTGCTGGGAATGATTGACCTGGTCTTTCTAAGACACTTGCATAAGAAGTTCCAGAATCAAACCATACATCCATAATATCCATTTCTTTCGTAAACTCACCATTCGGACTGCCAGGATGAGTAAAGCCTTCAGGTAATAACTCTTTAGCCTCACGTTCAAACCAGATATTAGAACCATTTTCAGCAACTAATTGTGCCACATGTTCAATTACTTTTCCATCAAGAATCGCTTCGCCATTTTCAGCATAGAAAATAGGTAATGGAACTCCCCAGACACGTTGACGTGAAATGACCCAATCGCCACGGTCACGTAACATATTATAAATACGAACTTGACCTGATGGATGATACCAAGTGACATCATTATCAACAGCCGTTAATAAATCTTGACGGAATTTATCAATCGAAGCAAACCATTGTGGCGTCGCACGGAAAATGACTGGCTTTTTAGTACGCCAATCATGTGGATAACTATGAAGCAATTCATCTTGTTGTAATAAGCTGCCATTTTCAGCTAATTGCTCCATCACAAGCTTATTCCCTTTAAGATAGAATACGCCCTCTAAACCTGGTGCTTCATCCGTGAAATGTCCGCGATTATCAATTGGTGATAAAATTTCTAATCCATATTTTTGACCAATTTGGTAGTCATCTTCCCCGTGTCCTGGTGCCGTATGGACTAATCCAGTACCAGCATCCATCGTTACATGATCTCCAACCATTAATAATGATTCTCGGTCATACATAGGATGTTGAGCCGTCATACGGTCGAATTGAATCCCTTCATATTCAGCTACCACTTGGTAATCTTCCCAGCCAATTTCTTGAGCAACTTTTTCTAATAATTCTTTCGCGACAATAAATTGACGGTCTGCCACATTGACTGCTACATAAGTAGCATCTGGTTTAACTGAAATCCCTAAGTTTGCCGGAATAGTCCATGGAGTCGTCGTCCAAATAATAAATTCTGCTTTTTCATCGACAACGCCTTTCGTATCTTTCACTTTAAAAGCTACATAAATTGTTGGTGAAGTTACATCTTGATATTCTACTTCCGCTTCTGCTAACGATGATTCACTTGATGGCGACCAATAAATCGGTTTTAATCCTTTATAAATATATCCTTTTTCAGCCATTTTACCGAAAATACGTAATTGAGCAGCTTCATATTCTGGTTGTAAAGTTAAGTAAGGGTGTTCCCATTCTCCTGTGACACCTAAACGTTTAAATGTTTCGCGTTGAGCATCTACTTGTTTTAAAGCATATTCCTCACACATTCTTCTAAAGTCAGCAACCGAATATTTTTTACGATCGATTCCTTCATTTTTAGTTAAAGCTGATTCAATTGGTAACCCATGTGTATCCCAGCCTGGAATATAAGGTGCACTAAAACCATTCATTGATTTATAACGAACAATAAAATCTTTCGTTACTTTATTTAAAGCATGCCCCATGTGAACTTTACCGTTAGCGTATGGAGGACCATCGTGTAAAATATATGACGGTTTTCCTTCATTTTTCAATTGGATTTTGCTATAAATATCTGCGTCTTTCCATTCTTCTTGTAATGCTACTTCTTTGACCGGTAAATTTGCACGCATGGCAAAGTTTGTTTTTCCTAAATTTAATGTCTCTTTTAATTTCATTGTTATCTCCTTTAATTATAATAAAAAATGCCCCTTCAAATAGAAGGGACGTAAAATTACGTGGTACCACCCAGTTTAGTTTCAATAAATTATTGCAACTCACTCTTTCATGATAACGCTATTTAAGCGACAAAAACTACTTATAGTTCATTTTTATAATTAACAATTGGGGATAATTAAGTGATTAGTGATGTCAAGCTCACACCCTCCTTGACTCGCTGATAATATAATCAAATAATTGTGTCCAATTACTCTTTTGGTAAATCTATACGAATTGTACGACCAAGAACACTTTCAACTGGTTGTTCAGAGTCTTCTCCAGCAACCGGATAGTTATGATGTTCGTCAACTGGATCTGCTTCAAAAAAATCATCTTGTACTGGAATATCTTTTCCATCTTCGTCAGCAATTTCAAAATCCATTTGGTCTAATTGACTTCTTTTATCTTCTTTTAATTCATCAGTAGGTTCCACAACTGCTTGAGCAGCTTCTACTTCTTGAATTGGTTCAAGTTCAGTTTGAACTGATAAATCTTCAGATTGAGCACTTAATTCATCACGTAAATGATTAATTGGTGTTTCAATCTCTCCTTGCGCTTCTTTAAATAATTCTTGATTGTCTTCTTTATTTAATAATGACAATTGAGCTTCAACCATATTTTTTAGGCGATTTCTAAAGTTTAAACTATATTGATGTAAATGTTCAGTTTCACTTACAATGGTTTTAGATCGGTTATTAGCATCTTCTAAAATGCGTTCAGCTTCTCGATCTGCTTCATATAAAATTAATTCAGCTTCCTTACGCGCGTTTTGTTTTAAGCGTTCAGCTGCTTCTTGTGCGACCATAATCGAATTATTTAATGAATCTTGTAACTGTTTGAAATAATTCAATTTATCTTCCATGTCGGCGATTTTGGTCGTCATCTCATTATTACTTTTGGTTAATTTTTCAAATTCAACCACAATAATATCTAAAAAGTCATTGACTTCATCTGAATCATAACCTCTAAATTTCGTGTTAAATTCTTTATGTAAAATCTCAGATGGTGTTAAAGACATTCTGACACTTCCTTTCAAAAGTTTCAATCGATAAAATATACAATTACTATTCTACACTAATTCGATTGAAATTTATAGAGTTTCATGAGAACTTTTGTTAAATCATTAAAAATAAAACATTATCATCGATAAATAGGACTTCATTATTTGATCAGCACATTGACTGTTAAACGATAATTATCTTTCTTGGTCACACCATCAATCGATTGTATCCAAAAACGACCATATTTTCTAAGTGACACAATATCATTAAGTTTTACTTCAATGTCGGAACGAGTCATCGCCATAAAATTCATTTTTACATTACCGGCATTAATTTGATCTTTAGCTCTTTGTCTTGAAAAATTATAAACATTCGAAAGCATCGCATCTAATCTTAAAGAACTACTAATCACCGTCATGGTTTCCCAGGCTTCATTGGACTCTAAAATTTGTTCCCACTCAATCTCCTCTAAGTGAACACCAACATTACCAATTTTGGTAACATTACTCATTAAATATAATTTTATCGTTTCATCGACTATTACATGCCACGCTTCTCCATCGGTAATAATATCCCCAATGCGTTCGCGATCAATTCCACTACCAATTAAGGTACCTAATATTTTTCCGTGAGAAATATTAGCAAATTTCACTGGAAATTTGATATTTAATAAACTCAAATTAAAATCATCTTCTTCCAGTTCATGATAAGGTGGAACAATTAGAGCTCGTTTTCGTTCAGCTTTTTCATATCCTCCCCTAAAATAAACGGCTAAATTTTCATTACTTGCTACTAATTGTTTTACAATAAGTGTTTCTCTAGGTGTTAAAAAAGGTGTTAAATAAGCACTATAACGATTTTCTACTATTTGCATCCAACCAAAAACTTGGTCAATAAAAGATTGCTCCTCTTTGCCATAATGTTGATATATGTCCTGATTCACTTTAATCCTCTTTCTAAACGATTATAAAAACAAATTAAGTAAAACGATAATACCTCTTTTAACGAGGTTGAGCGTGAAAATAGCAATAATCACATTAAAGCTAATACCACCAATGGGTGGAATAAAACGGTCAAAAATATTTAAATATGGCTCTGATAATTTAGAAACCCACTCTTCAATTTTGCTGCCACGTGCATTTGGAAACCAACTTAATAATGCATAGACAACTAAGACCATTTGGTAAGCGTCAATTAATTTCATTAAATAAACGACTAAATTAAAAATCATATCTCTGTTCCCCTTAAATTTTCTTAAAGCTATTCTATCATAAAAATGACTGTTTACCTAATGAATCATTGATTAAGAAAAGAAAATCCTGGCAATCATACTAAAGCATTCATATCTTGCCAATCACGCTTCATCATTAATTAAAAGATGAGGATGAGCATAAACTTTTGAAATTTTGTTTAGTCATTGCTCGAAATTTAAAAGTGTAGTGGTTGAACAGCCTCAATCTGCGTCTTATAGAAGTTGGACATAAGGCTGGGCAAAAACCATTTAAATTCTGTTCAGGCATATCTATTTAATTCAAAGCGCAGTGGTTGAGTGGCATCAACCTGCGTCTTAATGAGATTGAACATAAATTTGAAAAATTCAGTCAAATTAGTGCTTTTTCATTAAAAGCGCAGTGGTTGAGTGGCCTCAAACTGCGTCTTAATGAGATTGAACATAAATTTGAAAAATTCAGTCAAATTAGTGCTTATTCATTAAAAGCGCAGTGGTTGAGTGGCCTCAACCTGCGTCTTTCGACTTGTTTGAGGCCTACTCAACTGTGCGGGGGTAGCCCGACGAAGCGAAAATCATTCGATTTTCTACTTCTTGCCCACTCCCATGTTTATTAATGACGTACTCAGCCCGTTATACCATGACTAATCAAAGCCAGATAGACATAAATATAACGTAATACTATTTTGACCTAATACTTAATTAATCAAAGTCAGATACTAACAAAAAAACCCATAATACTGCTTAGACCTATGTTCCCATATTAATTCATTTTCAGTAATAGCCTCTACATTAACTTAATGTAATTCTCATTTACCCACAAACTAGATATATACAAGACCGGACAGAGAAAATCTGCCCGGTCTACTGAATTACATTTTAATCTTTACTAGTTACGGTGACGTTTACGGAAAAATGGTGGTGTATCTAATTCGTCGTCTTCGATAGTATCATTTTTACGAGTCACTTCATTATCATTACGTTGGAACGTACGTTGAGGAACTTCATTTGAAACCTCACGTGTATTTTGTTCACGTTTAATATCCCAATTACTGAATAAATCACGTTCTTCTTTTTGACGTGGAACATTTAATTCAGGTCCACCTTGATTAGATGGTGGATTCGGTGTATTACCCGATTGTGGTTGATTATGATTGACATTTGCTTCACGTTCATTTCCAATTTGATTATAACCACTTGTTGACGTGAAGGTTGTACGTTGTTGACGTGGGTTAATTTTATTGCGTTCAGATTTTTCTTGTTCAATACCAGTCGCAATAACTGTCACTACTACTTCATCACCTAAGTTTTCGTTAATTGACGTACCGAAGATAATATTGACATCACCTGACGAAGCATTAGCAACAATCTCACTTGCATCTTGAGCTTCAAATAAGGTTAAGTCTGAACCGCCGGTAATATTTAATAAGATTTGCTCTGCACCATCGATTGACACTTCTAACAATGGTGAAGAAATAGCTTTTTTAGTCGCTTCAGCTGTGCGATTTTCACCACTTGCTGTACCAATTCCCATTAAAGCAGTACCTTGGTCTTTCATAACAGTTTTAACGTCAGCAAAGTCTAAGTTTACATAACCAGGAGAGGTAATTAAATCTGAAATTCCTTGGACCCCTTGACGTAAAACATTATCTGCTTCACTAAATGCTTCTAACATTGGCGTTTTACGGTCTACAATTTCTAATAGACGATTATTTGAAATTACAACTAAAGTATCAACACTGTCTTTTAAATTTTTCAACCCTTCAGCAGCATAGCGTCCACGTTTTGGTCCTTCAAAAGTAAATGGTCGAGTTACAACCCCAACAGTTAAAGCGCCTAATTCTTTCGCAATTTTTGCGACAATTGGGGCAGCACCAGTACCGGTACCTCCTCCCATTCCGGCAGTAACAAATACTAAGTCCGCACCTTCTAAAACGCTACGGATTTGTTCTTCACTTTCTTCAGCAGCACGTTGACCAATTTCTGGTAACGATCCTGCTCCTAATCCTTTAGTTAATTTTGAACCTAATTGGATTTTAGTTGTTGCTTGTGAACCAGCTAAGGCTTGGGTATCGGTATTCGCAACGATAAATTCAACACCTTGAACATCTTCTACAATCATACGATTGACGGCATTACCACCTGCACCACCAACACCAATAACTTTAATTACCGCGCCAGTCTGATTCATTGATGAATCGAAAGATAATTCCATTATAATTTCCTCCTAATTTCATGACTAATCAAAAAATGTATTGAAAAATGCTTTTACTTTTGAAGCAACTGAATTTTCATTGCTTGGTTCTTCATAAACACCTTGGTTAGTTTCCTCTTCATAATATTCATTTTCGATATATCGTTGATTTTCTTGACCATTCGTTTGTTGATATTGATCATAATTTGCTCTTGGTCTTTCAGGTCTTGGACTCGCTTCAGACATCGGTCTTTGATATTGAGTCGTTTGTCGATTAGGTTGAGCTGGGTAATAGTCATTACTTGCATCGTGATTTTGTTCAGGTTGTTGCGCCGGACGACTATTAGGTCGATAAGTTCCTTGAGCAATCCGATGAACATCATCTAAGCCTGCAACATATTCGATAATACCCATACTAGTAGAAAAGACTGGATTACGCATCCCCATCTGTTCGGGAATGAATAGACGCACTTTACTACCAAAGAATTTTTGTGCTAATTCCAAGACACCTGGTAATGATGCTGCACCCCCGGTGATCACAAAACCACCTGGCAAATCAAGAGCATCCACAGCTCCTAGGTCTTCATGTATCGTTTCAAAAATTTGAGCTAAACGCGCTTCAATAATTTCTGCTAAATAACGCTCATCTACACGAACAGGCTCTTTTTTACCTACTGTCTCAACGGGGAAATACTCTTCATCTGAAGTTTGACTAGCAATTGCATACCCATATTCACGCTTAATCCGCTCAGCACTTTCTAAAGATGTATTCAAAATAATTGAAATGTCTTTAGTAACAAAATCGCCACCTTCTTGATCGACGAAAGAATATTTTAATTGATTATCATAAATAATTGAAGCAGAGGTTTGTCCCCCACCCATGTCAATAATGACGGTACCAAATTCACGTTCATCTTGACTAAGTGCTACTTCAGCAATAGCTTGTGGCTGTAAAACTAATTCTTTAATTACTAAGCCGGCTTTTTCAACACAACGTTTAATGTTATGAATAATCGTTCTTGGTCCTGTTAATAAGGTCGCATATAATTCTAAACGAACACCTATCATGCCGCGTGGATCACGTATACCGTTAAATCCATCTACCACAAATTCTTCTGGAATAACCGAAATGATTTCTCTTTCTGGTGCCACAGAGCGAACTTTAGCCGCGGTAATCACATTATCCACATCACGATTGGTAATCTCTCTATTTTCATTCGATACAGCTATCATTCCATGACAAGATTCTAAACCTAATTTATTACTTGGAATGCCGACCGATACTTCTTTAATTTTAACATTAGATTTTTGTTCGGCTAATGTAACAGCCTGTTGAATCGAGTAAACTGTTTCGTCAATATCAACGATCACGCCTCGACTTAATCCTCTAGACTTTACATTACCAACACCAATGATGTTAATTTGTCCATTAATATATTCTGCTACCACAACTTTAATCGATGTGGTGCCGATATCTAAACTCACAAAAATTTCATGATTTCTCATTACAATATGTAACCCCCTTAACGTAGTTTTATGTATTATAGGAGTTGTGTCTACCTCTAATAGCTCTCTACAATTTTAACACAAAATAAATTTATATTGAAGATAAAACTTCAAATAGTACCAGAAATATTTATTAATTATCTAAATTAGTATCAAGTTTAATATTATTATTACCTTCTGTTTCTGGTGTGAAGTAAGCTCCTACTTCTAAATTAACAGTTCCCATTTGGTCGCCAATAATTTTTTTCATGGCAGGATATTTATTAATTTTTTCAGCCACGGTAGAAGTGACGGCTTTGACATACATCCCGTCTTGCATTTTCATCGTTAAATGATTTGGACGATTCAAATCCTTCGATAATTCAATGGTATCGATTAAAGCTAGGACATCTGGTTCAACTCTTCTTAAAGACGTTGCTACAGATACTAATTTACCTTTTTGTTCAACATTTAAAATTCTTGGTAAATTAAATCGGTCCATATTCTCTTGCAAATATTTATTGGATTCCACTAAGATTTCACCATTTTCCAATAAAGGATATAATTCCCCTTCAATTTCTACAATCGCCACAATATGATATTCTGAAACTTTAATATCCATTTGTTTCCAATTAACACGATCGAAAACAACGCCCGAAACAATGGGATTGGTTTGAATAATATTCTTTTCAATTTGTTCTCTATTAGCCATGACATTTTTAATTGTGTCAAGAGAGCGAATCCCAGAAGAATAAGCAACCATTTCCGATTCTGCAATTTCATTACCGGAAACGGTTAAATGATTGACTTTATTAAAAGGGGCTAATTGCCACCAGAATGTCCACATTAAAATGAAAATTACGGCAGTCACACTAGCTAATTCAACTCTACCGGTTGGCAACCCTTTAGTCCAATTAATGGGTGCTTTCTCTGGTTTACTTCTTACAATTTTTTGATTAGATGTTATAACGTCATTTACTTCTGCTTCTAATTGTTGGTTAAATTGTCGCACATTCTCTAAATCATCTTCAAAAATATTTGGCATTATAACACCTCCTTCAAAAAATTCTAATAATTGAAGCTTGATTATTGATTGAGACCAGCAATTAATTCGTTAAATTGTGCTCCACGTTCTTCAAACGATTGGTACTGATCCCAACTTGCACAAGCAGGCGATAATAATACAACATCGCCACTTTCAGCATATGATTGCGCGGCTTTCGTTGCTTGTTCTAAATTATCCACCATCACAATTTCTGCAATCTGAGCTTGTTCCATCGCTTCTTTCATAATTTCTTTTGATTCACCATATAAAATAGCAACTTTGACATTTTCTAAATATGGCACTAATTCATCAAATCTAATGCCACGGTCCAAGCCGCCACCAATATAGACTGTTGGTTCAGTAAAACTCTTTAATGCAGTAATGGTTGCATCAGGATTAGTCGCTTTAGAGTCATTATAATAACGAATACCATTATAACTTCCAACAGGTTGGATACGATATTCAACACCATGATAATTCATAATTGTATCGTGAATAATGTTGTTTGGAACGTTTAATATTTTGGTAATTGCAATAGCAACTAAAATATTCTCAATATTATGTTCACCGGGAATTTGAATATCGTTTTCTTTCATAATCAATTCGCCTTTAAAGTATAAACCACCATTTTCATAATACGCTCCAGTTTGTCGTACTGAATCCGTTAAATTTAATCTAGCAAATGGTACTTTATTAGCAGGTGATTCAACCACATAACCGGCAAGTTCTTTTTGATCTGCATTAAAGATTATAAAGTCATGATTATCTTGGTTTTGAATAAGTCGTAATTTTGCTTTAACATATTCTTCTCTTGTACCATGATAATCTAGGTGAGCGGAGAAGATATTCGTAATGGCAGCAATATGTGGTTTGAATTTATCTGTTCCCATCAATTGAAAACTCGATAGTTCCATCGTTACCACATCATTTTCTTTTACTTTTGGTAAAACCGATAGTGTCGGAATACCAATATTACCTGCTAAATGGGCTTGATACTGACTATTTTGTAAAATTTTATCAACCAAGGTAGTAGTGGTTGTTTTACCGTTACTGCCCGTTATACCAATTAATATTCCCGGATTATACCAATCGAAAATTTCAATATCTGTATAAATAGGAATCTCTTGTGCAATAGCCGCTTGTAATAAATCAATTTGATAAGGAATACCAGGGTTTTTAACAATAAAGTCAAAGTTTTCGTTTAAAAGTGTAACTGGTTGTTTTTTATCAACAACGATAACGCCTTTAGCTTTTAACTCTTTAATCGATGGTTCTTCGCTTAAATCATTTAAATCGTTGATGGTGACATTCGCACCTTGAGAAACTAAAAATTCAGCGGCTCCTCTTCCCGTTCTAGCGTAACCTAAAACCAATACTTTTTTATCTTTTAAATCCATTTTGACACCTTAAATCCTTTTTTATTTGAATATGCTAATATAAATGATTGCGGCAATCATACCAACTAACCAAAAGACATAAACGACTTTCGATTCAGACCATCCACTCATCTCAAAATGATGGTGAATCGGACTCATTTTAAAAATACGTTTACCTCTTGTTTTGAATGACCATACTTGTAAAATAACACTTGCTGTTTCCACAACAAATACTAAACCTATGATCAATAAACTCCATGGATTATTTAATAAAATCGATATAACTGCTAATCCGGCCCCTAAGGCGAGTGATCCAACATCACCCATAAATATTTTCGCTGGTTTCTTATTATAAATTAAGAATCCCAATAAGGCACCTACCACCACAAAACAAGCTAAAGCAATAGTCTGCGCACCTTGATTAATAGCAATAGCAAAATAAGCACCATAAGCAATAACATTCAGTCCTGTTGCTAGACCATCTAAACCATCGGTAAGATTAACGGCATTGGAAAATCCATTAATCCAAACACTAGCAAAAATAATTAAGATAACCGGATTGGTAATTTGTGTAAACCCTAAGGGGATGGATATTTTATATTGATGTAAAACGCCAATCAACATAATAACGATCGAAAAGATAATTTGCAAAACGAATTTTTGTTTGGCGGTTAATCCTTCATTTTGCTTTTTAAAGATACTAATAAAATCATCTACAAAGCCGATTCCTCCAAATAATAAGAAGGTTAAGAGAATCATCCAAACACTGCCTTCCAGTAATTTCATTAACCATGCACTGATTAATAAAGTAACTAAGATTGCAAAAACAAAGACCGTTCCACCCATGGTTGGTGTTCCCGTTTTAACTTCATGCCACGTTGGACCTTCCTCACGAGTTGTTTGACCGATTTTTTTATAATTAAAATAACCAATAAAAAATGGCATAATTGAGACAGTAATCGCGAAGCTTACTGCCAATGGTAAAGCTAATTCCATATTTATTCACCTAATGTTCTATTTATTTTTTTCTTAAAGTAGCTTTAATTACCTCAACTTCATTATATGGGACATAATCATCCCCAATGACTTGATATAATTCGCCACCTTTACCTGTAAAGACAACCGTATCCTGTTCATTTGCATGATTCAATGCGAAAGCTATCGCTTCTTCTCTTTTTTCAATAATTGTATAGTCTACTTCATTATGCTGACCAATTATTTCCTGACAAATTTTTTGAACTGGCTCATGGCGTGGATTATCGGCTGTAAAAACGATATAATCTGAATATTTAAAGACAATGTCCCCTATTTCAGGACGAGCGCCACTATCTCGATTACCTCCACTATGTCCGATCAAAGTAATTAATCTTCCTTGCTTTTTAGCTGCTAATTCTTTTAAAACATTTTCGATAGCATCTGGTGTATGGGCAAAATCAACTACTACTTTATAGGGTTGTCCTTCATCTACTAATTGCATGCGACCACTCACACCTTCAAACTCACCGCTTACTCGAATAATTTCTTCGGTAGAATAGCCATAATAATATTTCAAACATAAAAAGGCTGCCATATAATTTGCAACATTATAATCACCTAGCATTTTTAACGTAACTTGATGTGGACGTTGATTCACCCAGAGCTTAAACTTAGTTTGGTTATCTACTACTTCAATGTCTGTAGCATAAACGGTGGCATCCGCGTTACCAATACTATAAATGGCGACTTCAGCAGCTGTTGCTTGCGCCATTAGCTGACTGTATTCATCATCTAAATTAACAATCGCTAGTTTTGGTCGTCCGTTGGATAATCTTTGACCTAATTGAGCAAATAATAAACTTTTAGCATAAGCATAATGCTCCATCGTATGATGAAAATCTAAATGTTCGCGTGTTAAGTTGGTAAAAATTGCACAGTCTACTTCAGTATACCATAAACGACCTAATTGCAAAGCGTGTGATGACGCCTCAATGATTGCATCTTGACACTCTTCTACTACCATTTCATTAAATAATCGTTGTAATTCTAAAGCATTCGGAGTAGTGTTGACTGCGGGATAATATTTTTCGTTGACCTTATAATGTAAGGTTCCTAACAAGCCGGTTTTATGACCTAATCTCGTTAACCAATCACTAATCATTGAACTTGTGGTTGTTTTGCCATTCGTACCCGTAATCGCTGTTATCGTTAGTCTTTCTGATGGACGGTGATAAAATTGATTAGCTAGAATTGCTTGAGCACGAAAAGTTGAATCTACTAATATAATAGTCGCATTTAAGTTTTGCCATGCTTCACGGTATTCTTCTACAACTACAACATTGGCACCCGCTTTAACTGCTTGTTCGATAGCATGATGCCCATCAAAATGTTCACCACGTATCGCAATATAACAACTGTTTGCGATAATTTTGCGTGTATCATTCACTAATAAACTAATCTCTTTATTTGCTAATGGTTCTCCATAAATAGCTTTTAATCGAAGGACTTCGATTAAATCTGTCGCTTTCATGTATTTCCTTCTTTCTTTACTGATTAATATAAATCGATTCAATAAACGGATGAAATGTTTGGGCTAAAATCTGTGAACCAATTAAGCCTTTCTTATCCGTCGGTTGTTTCATATAAAGATACATCATATATTTCGGGTCATTAGCCGGAAAAAAAGCCACTACCGAGTCGGTATAATCATTCGGCCCAGTTAAATAACCGGTACCATCTTCATTGGCAATTTCAGCCGTACCTGTTTTAGCCGCTACTTTAACGATGTCACTCTTGAATGGTTTTGCCGTCCCATAATCTTTTTCAACGGTATCGACCATTAAGCCTAAGACATGATCAGCAGCTTCTTTGGAAATAGGTTGTCCTAATTCTTGTACTTTATACTGATTATTTTTTTCGCCAATACCTTCGATGTATTGAACCTTAACCATTGTACCATGATTTGCTACAGAGGTAAAAGCTTGAAGCAATTGAATCGGTGTTGTCGAAAATGCTTGGCCAAAACTTGACATATATCGCGATACGGGATTATCAAAACTAAAGGTGCCGTCAATTTCATTAATTAATCCTGAGTTAGTTGATTTTCCAAATCCAAACTTGGCAAGTTCGTCAATCCATTTTTCTTCACCCAGGCGCTCAATTAAAGTGACCATCGCCGTATTACTTGAACGAGCTAAACCTTCTTCAAAGGTAATATCTCCCCATCCATATAAATTATGATCATTAATTTTAGTATCAAATATTTCAATCGTTCCCGAATGATACTTTTCGTCTGGCTGATATAGATTATGGTCATAAGCGACACTCATCGTTAATATTTTGATTGTTGATCCCGGTTCATAAGCATCTTCGGTTAAAAAATTTCGCCATTCTTTATCAATGCCTTCACGGGTATTTAAATTAAACGAAGGCCGTTGAGCCGCTGCAATTAATTTACCGGTTTTCACTTCTACTAGGTAAGCTCCCATCTCTTTTGGTTGGTAAGTAGTAATGGCGGTATTTAATAAATCCTCTAGTTGATTTTGTAAGCGACTATCGAGCGTTAAGTAAAGATCATCACCAGATAAATAATTAAGGTTATTCGATGCTTCCCATTGTTCTCGGTAGTCTTTCGCACCACTTAACTGTTCATCGTAGCTTAATTCAATCCCTAACTGTCCTTTTAATATTTCAGCGTCTTCATAATCATCATTTTCTCCTGCCATTAAGGGCGTCGCATAGCCTATTAAATGGGAAGCAAAAAAGTCATTAATGTACTGACGCGTTGTTTCACTCGCAAAATAGACACCCGGTAAGTTGGCTTCTTCAATTTTCTCTTTTACTTCTTTTGATAAATTACGACCGGCTTCACCAAATTCAATTTGATTAGCATCCGGATTACGCAATAAGGTTAAAACTTGATCACGGGTTAAATCAATATTCTCAGATAGTACTTTGGCGGTTAAATCATAATCTTTTACAATTACTTCCTCATCGGCATTTCTTAAAATTGCAAATAAAGAATAAGAAGTAGTATCCATGGCAATCGGTTGATCTTTAGAATCAAAAATCGTCCCTCTTCTTGCTTGTGTAATACTACTTCTTTCATTGGCTATTTCAGTGTAACTAACTAAATCGACGCCATTTACTGATTTTAGAACAGTTAATTGCACAATTCTAGTAATAAATAATACACACATTACTACAGCCGTCATAGCCAAAATAAATATGTTTAGCTTACTACTTTTCATTATTACTCAACTGACCTCACTCTCGATGAATCAATGTTTAAATTGCCTTCTTTAGCTGCTTTTTTTATTATTTCATAATTATATTGGTCACTAATTTTATTGTAAATAGTGTCTGTATGTGTCTGAAGTGTTGAAATCTCTGCTTCATAGTTTCTAACTGCGATTTCAGCTTCAGCTGTCTTTTGTTGCATTATTAAATTAAATGCGATTAACACGGTGCAAACTAACATGACTCCCATTAACACCAAGGCATGAATCCGTGTAAAGACAAATACAAATGTTCCTGTTTTACTAATCGATGCGTCAAATGGTTGAGAATAAGTTTGATGATTCATTGTTGGATATTCAGTTGTTTTGCTTATTACTTCCGCCATTTTTATCACCTCATGAAATATCAAATGTTAGTTTGATATTTTTTCTCTTTATTGTTTTATTCTTTCAATTATTCTTAACTTAGCACTACGAGAACGATTGTTCTCAGATAGTTCTTCTTCACTTGCGACAATAGGTTTACGATTAACCAATGTATAATCAGCACTAGCTATTGTGGGTAACACTGGTAAATTATGTGGTATTTCAGGTGCAGTACTTAATTCTTTAAAATATTGTTTTACAAATCGATCTTCTAAAGAATGGAAAGTAATGGCGCTAATACGTCCACCAACTTTTAATAATTTAACTGCTTGTTGCATTGAATCTTCTAAGGCTCCTAATTCATCATTTACTGCAATACGGATTGCTTGGAAAGTTCTTTTAGCAGGATGGCCCCCTGTTCTTCTCGTTGCAGCTGGAATTGAAGTTTTGACAATTTCTGCTAATTGTGTCGTCGTCTCAATCGGCGCAATTGAACGTTCTTTTTCAATATTACGTGCAATACGTTTGGCAAATTTTTCTTCACCATATCGAAATATTATTTTCATTAATTCTTCAAAAGGCCACTGATTGACTACTTCGTAAGCAGTCAATGCTGCCTCTTGATTCATTCTCATATCTAAACGTGCTTCTTGATGATAACTAAATCCTCTTTGTGCAACATCTAATTGTGGGGAGGAAACTCCTAAATCATAGTAAACGCCGTCAACTTCAGTTACACCATAAGTCGCTAACGCTTCGGTTATATTTCTAAAATTATTATGAATAAAGATTACTTTACCCTTTTCGACTTCGTCTGCTAATTCTTTTTTCGCATTCTCAATCGCCACCATATCCTGGTCAAAGGCATAAAGTCTTCCATCATCATTTAATTGGGATAGGATATATTTGGCATGTCCAGCCCCACCTAATGTACAGTCAACATAAATGCCATTTGGTTTAATATTTAGACCATCAATTGTCTCTTTTAATAACACTGTATAGTGCTCAAATGACATAATCTCACTCCTAATTAAAATCCAAAATCAAACAAATCTTCTGCAATATTTTCAAATTCATCATCATTCATTTCAGAAAAATTATTCCATTGTTCGCTACTCCAAATCTCGATACGGTCTGACACGCCGACCACACGGCATTCCTTATCGATTTTTGCGAACTCTATTAAATTTTTCGGTAAATTAACACGTCCTTGACGGTCAAACTCTACTTCAGTGGCAGCTGAGTAGAATAAACGCGTAAAAGTACGTGCATCTTTTTTTGACAAAGGTAAATTTTTCAATTTTTCATGGATGGTTTCCCAACTTGACATCGGAAATCCAAACAAGCATCCATCCATCCCACGAGTGATAATAAAACGCTCACCCAAATCAGGTCTGAATTTTGCAGGCATAATGAGTCGCCCTTTTGTGTCAATATTATGTTGATATTCACCAATAAGCACGACCCTTCACCCACTTTCTAATGCTTTGATTATAGTTTACCACAATTCCCCACAACGTACCACTTTTTCCTAAAAAATATCAAAAAAAATACGACTTTTATAAAACAAAGTCGCTAAGCGTTGATATAATAAGGTTTATATTTAAACAAAAATGTGGGGGATTTTCCCATAATAGTGGTAGAATCCCCCATGAAACACCTATAAATAAAAAAAGGTGGGGGATTATCCCACAAAATACGTAAATAATCTTAAAATCACTAAGCCAAGAAAAAAAGCCGATAAATGTTGAAATAATAATTTACTTGCCATTAAATAATAATTTTTAAAGGTAAAGTGATCAATGCGACGCACATAATCATATAATTGCAAAACTAAAATAAAACATGAAAAAAATAAAATAAACGGCACTAAATTATAATCAAAAATAAGCCACCCTAATAAATAAATGGAGGTTAGCCATAATGGTATTAAAATGATAGCCATCGTCAGTGGCCACTCTTTAAAAAATTTCAGATACGCTTTGAAATACTTTTGAATTAAATAAACCATTAAAATAGGCGTAATATAAATCATTAGTTCACTTAATGAAAATGGGTACATTCTATCACCTTCTAAAAAAGAGGCAGGGCAAAGTCATCATTTTTTTGCCAAACCTCTGTATCAAAATAATTGTTCAGTGTTACTTTACAAAATTAATAATATGTTGCCAAGTATCACGATTTAATACTTCCCAATAATTACCATCTCCTATGAGACAATAACCAACAAACAACCCAATCACTACAAACAAAATAAGTAATAATAGGTAAAGGATTGTTTTTAATATTAATTTCAATGCTTTAATGAGCATCGATTCTGTAAGATAGGTTTCGCTCATAAGTATCATCCTTTTATTATCCAATTAATCGTCTCTTAAGTCGTAACAACCAACGTTTTAGTTTGTGTTTTTCGGAAACATTTTTTCGTTCTAATTTTCCACTTAAGATTAATTCTAACATGAGGCCAGTGCCAATCGCAACACAACTCATTGGTTGTTCTGCTCTTAAAGCGCTAACCCCTAACTCCTCGGTTAAATATGTATCCAAATGATACGTCATCGCGCCACCACCGGTTAAAATAATCCCTTTTTCAATGACGTCAGCTACCATTTCCGGTTCGGTGTCTTCCAAAATACGTCTTGCTGTACGTGCGATTATTTGTAATTGTGGCCAGATTGCTTCGTAAATATGATTAGAAGTGACATTTAATGATCGTGGTAATCCCGATACTAAATCGCGACCTTTTAAATCATATGTTGCTAGTTCCCCTTCTTCAACAGGTAAAGCACTCGCCAATAATTTTTTCACTTCTTCAGCGGAGCGTTCGCCAATTAATAAATTATGATGCTCCTTAAAATATTGGACGATTGCTAAATCAAAATCATCCCCTGCGACCTTTAAGGATTCACTATTAACAATTTCTCCTGATGAAATCACAGCGATGTCTGTGGTCCCGCCACCGATGTCCATAATCATGTTAGCAGAAGCATCGGTTAAATCAATCCCTGCTCCGACAGCAGCAATTTTCGATTCTTCCTCAATAAAAATTCGACCACCAATTGCTCTTTCTGTTGCTTCAACTAGTGACAATTGTTCAATTTCACTTATATTAGAAGGGCAACAAATCAACACATTGGGTTTAGAAAACCAGCGTCGTGCATGAATTTTTTCTAAAAATAAAACTAACATCGCTTCAGCTAAATCAAAATCAGCAATCACACCGCCTTTTAAAGGATGGACGATGTCAATTGATTCTGGCGTTCGCCCTATCATTTCATAGGCACGTTTACCAACCTCAATAATTTCATGTGTCCGGTTGTCTACCGCCACTACTGAAGGTTCATTGACCACAATTCCGCGCCCTTTAAAATGAATTAACACATTTGCAGTTCCGAAATCAATTCCTATATCTCTGCTCATATGTTCACCTCATTTTGCCTTCTTAGACAGTTACAGGCTTCGTATTGGTTTGATTCAATGAATGAATGTCAACACGTTCTATATTCGCCCCTAAAGCAATTAGTTTTTCATGGAATTTATAATATCCACGATCTAAATATTGTAATTCCGAAACACGGGTTAATCCTTTTGCGGTTAAACCTGCAATTATTAAAGCGGCCGCTGCTCGTAAATCAGTCGCTTTAACGCTCGCCCCTGTTAATTCAGATGGTCCGTACATTGCAACGGTTTGTCGATCAACTTTAAATTCTGCACCCATACGACGTAATTCTTCAAAATGCATAAAACGATTCTCAAATACTGTTTCAGTTAAAACTGAACTACCTTCTGCTAATAATTGTGCGATAGTCATTTGAGCTTGCATATCAGTTGGAAAACCAGGGTGTGGTAAAGTTTTTACATCAACTGGTTTTAATTTCTCAGGACCTTGAACACGAATACCGTCTTGATAGTCTTCAATAACAACGCCCATTTCTCTTAATTTACTAATTAATGGACGATTGTGCTCAGCGATTGCTCCTTCAATATAGACATCACCTTTGGTAACAGCTGCCGCTACCATAAAGGTTCCCGCTTCAATTCGATCTGGAACCACGGAATGTTCTGTTCCATGTAATGTTTGCACACCTTCAATACGAATTGTCTCTGTACCAGCCCCGACGACATGAGCACCCATTTTATTTAAAAAATTCGCTAAATCAACAATCTCTGGTTCACGGGCCACGTTTTCAATGATAGTAGTCCCTTCAGCATATACAGCTGCCATCATAATATTTTCAGTAGCTCCGACACTTGGAAAATCTAAATATATACGCGCTCCAACTAATTTTTCAGCTGTTGCTTCAACATAGCCGGCAGCACGCGTAATCTTCGCGCCTAAAGCTTCAAATCCTTTTAAATGTAAATCAATCGGTCTTGACCCAATCGCACAACCACCTGGCATTGCGACACGAGCATGACCAAATCGTGCTAATAATGGTCCCATTACAACAATAGAAGCGCGCATCTTGCTAACAAAATCATAGTCAGCCGTTGTTAAGATATCACCTGTTGCATCTAAAACTATTGTATTGTTCTCTGTATCAAATTTATTTTTTACATTAATATTGTTCAATAATTCATTAATTGTATAGACATCTGATAGAACTGGAACATTTGACAAGTATGTCTTACCCTCTTCAACCAAAATAGAAGCAGCTAGAATGGGTAATACGGCATTTTTCGCTCCTTCAACCTTAACAGATCCCTCTAAGCGATTACCGCCTTGTACTAAAATTTCTTCCATATTCAATTTATTCCCCTTTAGTTTTACCTTATCGTTTTGGAGCGAACGATAAGTCGATTTAATTATAGGAATATGCTGTATAAAATACTACGCAATAATTCCATGATCGTAATAACAAACGAGCCAGTAAGATGTCCCAGTGCGATGCTTGCTAAAATACAAACATACTGAGCGTAAACATAATTTCTTTTGGAAAATAATTTACGCCAATCGATTTTGTCTAAAATCATATAAGACATCATGACGAATAAAAATCTTACAAGCAGTACTGCCATACCATTAGCTGTTGTCATTTTATTCTCACCCCTCGTTTCTTTTCTATCATAGCATAAAATAAATTTAAATACACCCAAAAGTTATTTTGTAATCAAAATTTTTAAAAGTAATCTTATTGTAAATTAGTCAATCTCCTTGTTTCATTTGCAATAAAAGCGCGAGAATAAGCTTTTTGACATTAATAAATGGGAGTGACTAAGAAAATAACAGCTAATTTTCGCTTACTATACTCAGTCTCTATATACTTTTTATAGACAGCAAGTAGAGTCAGCATTCATTTGCTAACATTCAACCTACTTCCAATAACTAAAAAAGTCATTAGCCAAAATTAACTTTCTCAATTCTACTTCCAATATCAAAAAAGTCATTAGCCAAAATTAACTTTCTTAATTCTGCTTCCAATATCAAAAAAGTCATTGGCAAAAATTAAATTTCTCCATGGCTGGATGAATGGTTAATCTTTCATAGCTCGCACATATTAATAAAGAACCCAAAAAACTGGTCTCCCTCGGGACACCAGTTATGGTAAGCTTTATGTGTCTTACAAAAAACTATTTACTTTCTTTTTTATTGGCTTTCTCACGTAAAGATTTATCTAAAATTTGTTTTCTTAGACGAATACTTTTTGGGGTTACTTCACAATATTCATCATCATCCATAAATTGAATGGATTCTTCTAAAGTCAAGATTCGAGGACGTTTGATGACTGCTGTTTGATCTTTAGTAGCAGAACGAACGTTCGTTAAGTTTTTCGCGCGAGTAATATTGACTGTTAAGTCATTTTCACGATTATGTTCTCCCACTATCATACCGCCATAAACTTCCGTACCAGGTTCTACGAAAATCGTACCACGATCTTCTAAAGCCATAATACTATAAGTCGTTGCTGTACCATTTTCAATCGAAACTAAAGTACCATTACGACGACGACCAATACTTCCTTCTATTACTGGTAAATAATCATCGAAAGTATGGTTAATAATGCCGTAACCGCGCGTAATCGACATGAACTCTGTAGAAAAGCCAATTAAACCACGCGCTGGGACTAAGAATACTAAACGTACTTGACCATTACCAGTATGAATCATATCAGCCATTTCAGCTTTACGAGAACCTAATGCTTCGATAATCGAACCCATATATTCTTCCGGTGTATCAATTTGTACGCGCTCAAATGGCTCACACATTTTACCGTCAATTTCACGTAAAATAACTTTTGGTCTTGAAACTTGGAACTCATATCCTTGACGACGCATTGTTTCAATTAAGATGGATAAGTGCAACTCGCCACGTCCCATCACTCTAAACGCATCTGGTGAATCAGTTGGTTCTACTTTCAATGAAACGTCTGTATGTAATTCTTGCATTAAACGATCTTGTAAATTACGCGCTGTTACATACTTACCTTCACGTCCAGCAAAAGGCGAATTATTTGTTAAGAATGTCATTTCCAATGTCGGTTCATCGATGTGTAGTAATGGTAAAGCTTCAGGCTTTTGTGCGTCAGCAACTGTTTCACCAACGAAAATATCTTCCATACCAGAAAGTGCAATTAAATCTCCGGCTTTAGCTTCATTAATTTCTACACGATCTAAACCAAAGAAACCTAAAATCTTGGTGACACGGAAATTTTTCTTAGTGCCATCTGCTTTCATTAAAGCAACATTATCGCCCACTTTAATCTTACCACGGAAAACACGTCCAATTCCAATACGACCTACAAAGGCATTATAATCTAATAAGGAAACTTGAAATTGTAAAGGTTCATCACTATTATCAATGGGTGCTGGCACATGTTCGATAACAGCATCAAAAATAGCATCCATTGAGGGCTGTTGGTCTTCTAGTTGATCAGAAGTAGAAGAAGTACCGTTAATAGCTGAAGCATAAACTACTGGGAATTCTAATTGGTCATCATCCGCACCGAGTTCAATAAATAATTCTAACACTTCATCGACCACTTCTGCCGGTCTTGCTGACGGTTTATCAATTTTATTAACAACCACTACTGGCGTTAATCCAACTTCTAATGCTTTTTTTAATACAAAACGTGTTTGTGGCATGGTACCTTCATAAGCATCCACTACTAACACAACACCATCAACCATTTTAAGAATACGCTCTACTTCACCACCAAAATCGGCATGTCCTGGTGTGTCTAAAATGTTAATACGAGTGCCTTTATAGTTAACAGCTGTATTTTTGGCTAAGATGGTAATGCCACGTTCTTTTTCGATATCTCCCGAGTCCATTGCACGTTCTTCTAACTGTAAACGAGCATCAAGAGTATCTGAGTTTTTTAGTAATTGGTCAACCAAAGTTGTTTTACCGTGGTCAACGTGAGCAATTATTGCAATATTTCTTATATCATTACGCGTATTCATTAATTTCCCCTATTTCTGTTGGATTGTTTAAAATTTCGACTGCTTCCTTATAAACGCTTGGATGTGCAAAGAGGACCGGTGATTTTTCTAAAATAGATAATGGTGAGCCATTTGCTTGTGTACAAATAATACCACCCGCTTCACAAATCGCATATCCTGCAGCAAAATCCCAAGGATGTAAGCCAAAAGATAAGTAAAGTGAGGCTTCACCTCTTAAAACTTGAATCACCTCTAAAGCTGCAGAACCATGTGCTCTGGCTCCTAATACCGTTGCTAATAAACTTTGACAATTATTTTGATTGCGACTAAACATCCCGACATTTCCCATAATGAGACTATCATTTAATGGACCTACCGGTAATGGTTTCAATGGTTTATTATTGAGATACATCCCTTCACCAACGATACCATAATATAAATCATGCTGCATCACATCATAAATATAGCCCGCTACTGGCTTACCATTATTAAATAAACCAATCATAATACCAAAATTATTCTTTTGTTTAACAAAGTTTAAAGTTCCATCAATCGGATCAATAACCCAAATCATGCCATTGGTATCATTTACCGGATCACTGATTCCTTCTTCGCCAATAATACGGTGTTCAGGATAAAACTGACGAATTTTCTCAGTAAAGAATTTTTCCGTTGCTTTATCCATTTCAGTAACTAAATCACTGGCATCCTTTTTTTCATCGACTTGTAATTTTCTACTATGAGATTCTCTCAAAGCCTCTGCCGCTTCTTCCATCCAAACTAAAATACGATGATGTAATTGGTAATCCATATTCTTCCTCCTAATTAATCCTCATCTTTTTGTTTTTGGCTTCCGTCTTATTCAGCTCTTTCATTAATTTCACAGCTTGATAAATAGAATAACCACTTTCACTTTGGAAAACTTTATCTAATTGTTTTTCACCACTTATACTGGTCACCACTTCTTTAAATTTTTGATACTTAATCGAGAACTCTTTAACATCCATTGAAGACTCATAAACTTGCTCAACAGCTGCTAAAAATTCAACAACTTTAACTATCTCTTCTGTTGACCAATCTGAATCGATAGGATAAGCATAATTTTGCATTAGCCCGCCTCCTGTCCATGTACTACTATACAGTATTTTGCAATAAAAATAAAAACATTTTTCCGATGAAAGCGGTCTATATCAAATTATTTTAGTTTCTTGGATAGTAAAATTAAGCTAGAAAAATAAATAGGCCATTTGTATGGTATCCTAAACATACGAACACATGCTAAGGAAGGAGTACATACAAATGGCTTATACACATCTTACCATGAAAGAATTGATTTGGATAGAAAATTATTACGATAGCGGTAAAAAAGTAACGGATATCGCTAAAAAATTAAATCGGGCCATCCAAACCATTTATAACGTCGTTAATTTTCTTAAAAATAGTGGTAATATTCAGGAATACTACGATCAATATAAAGAGAATAAATCACGCTGTGGTGCCAAAAAGAAGGTCTTTAACACTAAACAAATCACATATATTAAGAAAAAAGTGGACCAGGGGTGGTCTCCTGACGTCATCATTGGTCGGAATGAACTCCCATTAGGATGTACAGCTCGAACACTCTATCGTCGTTTTAAAGACTCGGAACTCTTTGATCCCTCAACTTTACCGATGAAAGGTAAGAGAAAACCCAATGGGCATCAGGAAAAAAGAGGTAAACAACACTTTAGACGCACCATCGAAGATCGTAAAAAAGAAAATCCACAATATGAGAAAGAATTTGGACATCTAGAAGGTGACACGATTGTCGGAAAAGACCATAAGAGTGCAGTCCTAACACTGGTCGAAAGAATCAGTA
The DNA here is from genome assembly GCF_002847845.2 of Globicatella sanguinis. Classification (NCBI taxonomy): domain Bacteria; kingdom Bacillati; phylum Bacillota; class Bacilli; order Lactobacillales; family Aerococcaceae; genus Globicatella; species Globicatella sanguinis. The sequence continues at coordinate 519,611 of NZ_CP126962.1, forward strand.
AACTCATCATCCCGATAAAAATTAACAGTCGCAAAGCAAGTGATGTGCGAATCGCTTGTGATAACTGGTTTGCTTATTTACCGAGAAATATATTTAAATCCATTACGTTTGATTGTGGAAAAGAATTTTCTGATTGGCAAGCCATTTCAAATGTCAATGACATCAATATTTACTTTGCTGATCCCGGTTGTCCGTCACAACGCGGCTTAAATGAACACTCTAATGGACTACTTCGAAGAGATGGGTTATCTAAGGGGATGGATTTTACCGATATATCGCAGGAAATACTCAGCCAAACAGCTCATTTCCGCAATGAAATTCCACGAAAATCATTAGGTTATCGAACGCCAATTGAAGTTTTTATCGATTGTTGTAAGGAACTTGGATGGATAGATGCTTTCTAATGCACACAATGTGTTTGTTAAGACAGTGAATCCATTGCGTAAGGCACCTGATTGTTAGAGCTTGACTTGGTGCCTAGCCCGGCATGATGATTTGGGGATGCTTTTTGGGTCTCCTACCCAAACCCTTTCCCCAACTCGCTATTCGCGAGTATCATACCGGAGCATCCAAGTAAAGCTCTAACGATTTAATGCATCAATTTGACTCACTACACTTGCCACAAATCTGACTTTGTGGAAACCTTAAAGTTAGTGGATAATTTATACTTGAACTTTCGAACAAACATTTTAATTATCAATTAAACAAAAAGCAAACGTATTATGTGTTAGGTAAAAATTCTAGCTTAATTTGACAATCAAAATTTTAATAAAATGACATGGCTTCCATATAAAACGGCATCAGTTCATCTTGAGTTTCAATGAAACTTTTCGTTAATAATTTACTATCACTTAATATCGCTGAATCCTTTGGATAGATTCTTCCTATCATTAACTCAGCTTTTTTTACTTTTTCCAAACGTTCAAGCAAGTTTGCCCAATCAATATCCGGCCCCTCTTGAAACCCAAACTGGGTATGATCCGGAATGACTGCGAAATCTTGTGGCAACTCTTTAAATACTGATAATTTTTGTTGCCATAATTGAGCAATCTCTTTTTCATGGAGCGGATTATCAATTAACGCCAACGTAAAAAATACATAATGTTCATTAATACCAATTTGAAAATGAGGATACTTCTTATATCCACGTTTATCGCCGCCAATCGCTACCCATGTTGATTCTGGTGGATAAGTCGTTCTCCGTAAATGTTTTGCAATATGCACGAACACCTCCGTTGATTGTGATGATTGTTCATGAAGATGTTCTGCTAAAATATCACCAAAATATTGAAAAGTTGGTTGAATACGTGCTTGAATTGCCGCCATTCTTCCTGCTAGTTCAGGTTCATTAAAAACAGCAAAAGCTGTATGATCAAAATTCATAACTCTCACTCCTCGTCTATCCCCTATTATCTCAATATGGAAGAGGGTTTGCAATGAAGAAGTGCTTATCTCCGAGCAATTTCCCTACCATTTAAAGAAAATTATATTTGTCATCTCACTGATGTAAAGCTAAAATTTAATTCTTCTTTTGTAATAGGATACGGAAAAATAAAAGTAATCCAAACATAAAATTTGATTTTGTACCCTACTAAAGTTCACAAAATTGATCGGCTTTAAGTGAGGCTAGCAGATGCTGTTGGGTATTGTGCCGATTCAATAAAATATTGTTGTGATTGACAAACAAAAACAGCCTTCTCTTTCATATGGATAAGAGTAAGGCCGATAAATAATAAAACTACTATGATGAAAATTACAATTTTATATTTAACTTTTCAAATAAAATCGATAATAGTTTTAAAGCTAAAAAGATCAATCCTTTAATCGTCAACCAAGTGTATGTAACAACCGATAATACTAAGGGATGACAAAGTAAAATCAAAATCATGAAAAAAATTAAAAATTCCATTATGGTCACCTCAAAGCTTTTATATACTTTTATATACTTTTATATAATGCATTTAATTCTATTATATCGCAATAGCAATGATAAACAATCCGTTAAAGTGGAACAAAATGAAATTTTGTATGAAAATGACAGTGGTTTAAAAAACGATTTTGCTGAAACACTATCATATAACACGTTTTACTGATAGGAAATTATAGAGAGTGCAAAAACTGAACAAGGATTACCACAGTTGCAAGTTGAGTTTTACTGATAGGAAATTATAGAGAGTGCAAAAACTAAGGTTTTGATTTCTTAAACTTTCTTGCGGTTTTACTGATAGGAAATTATAGAGAGTGCAAAAACCTTTAGCGATTTCTTCACGCAATCGAGTTTGTTTTACTGATAGGAAATTATAGAGAGTGCAAAAACTGAGTTGGCGTTTGTATTCTTGCAACTCTTGTTTTACTGATAGGAAATTATAGAGAGTGCAAAAACTCAACTGTAAAGCATTCGCAGAAAAGCCTAGTTTTACTGATAGGAAATTATAGAGAGTGCAAAAACCTCATCCAATGTTTCTTTGCCTGCTTTAATGTTTTACTGATAGGAAATTATAGAGAGTGCAAAAACCCACTAATTCAAACTGTCCTTTAGGCAATGGTTTTACTGATAGGAAATTATAGAGAGTGCAAAAACTCGTCTTTCTTTACGTTCCCCTGAGTTGTAGTTTTACTGATAGGAAATTATAGAGAGTGCAAAAACCAATTCTCACACTGTATAGAGCAAATATCGGTTTTACTGATAGGAAATTATAGAGAGTGCAAAAACATCCTTGATTTTGAGTGCCTTATCATAATGTTTTACTGATAGGAAATTATAGAGAGTGCAAAAACTGGATAATTCAATGGCAGTATCACGTGCGGGTTTTACTGATAGGAAATTATAGAGAGTGCAAAAACTTAAGATTTGTTAACTGAGTCGTAATCTCTGTTTTACTGATAGGAAATTATAGAGAGTGCAAAAACTTGTAGGAGTTCCTAACAGAATAGCCACATGTTTTACTGATAGGAAATTATAGAGAGTGCAAAAACAAGCACGTAACAGATACTCAACCGCACTACGTTTTACTGATAGGAAATTATAGAGAGTGCAAAAACATAAACCTTTTACTGAATTGTTATTTGATGGTTTTACTGATAGGAAATTATAGAGAGTGCAAAAACCGGGTGAGCCACTTCCGTATCCTATCGTGGGTTTTACTGATAGGAAATTATAGAGAGTGCAAAAACTTAGTAAATTAAAATCTAAATCATCTATTAGTTTTACTGATAGGAAATTATAGAGAGTGCAAAAACTCTCGATTAAATGCTCGTACCATTCTATGTGTTTTACTGATAGGAAATTATAGAGAGTGCAAAAACTATGCAGAGCCATCTATCGCTAAAACAACTGTTTTACTGATAGGAAATTATAGAGAGTGCAAAAACTCTTTTTCTTCCATTAAGACATGTAATCTTGTTTTACTGATAGGAAATTATAGAGAGTGCAAAAACATGCTCTAAGTAGATACTCAACTGCACTGCGTTTTACTGATAGGAAATTATAGAGAGTGCAAAAACGTTCTCGTACAACTGGTTCACGACCTTTTTGTTTTACTGATAGGAAATTATAGAGAGTGCAAAAACTTGAATACCTTCAGCAGACGGTATCAGTTGGTTTTACTGATAGGAAATTATAGAGAGTGCAAAAACCAGTGATGCCTAACTTCGAGTAATAAACAGGTTTTACTGATAGGAAATTATAGAGAGTGCAAAAACAATATACTCGTAGTGAGTGTTCCCCTTGTTGTTTTACTGATAGGAAATTATAGAGAGTGCAAAAACTGAATTCAATACAATCATTAATCCGTTGAAGTTTTACTGATAGGAAATTATAGAGAGTGCAAAAACTGCCATTGACTAGGATTTTTTAGGAAGGAAGTTTTACTGATAGGAAATTATAGAGAGTGCAAAAACTTGACCTAACTCATGTTCCTTGTTTAATTGGTTTTACTGATAGGAAATTATAGAGAGTGCAAAAACCTACTACGACTTTTTCTTCTTTGTTCATAAGTTTTACTGATAGGAAATTATAGAGAGTGCAAAAACTGCCATTGACTAGGATTTTTTAGGAAGGAAGTTTTACTGATAGGAAATTATAGAGAGTGCAAAAACCACGCGCGCCACGTAATCTATACCAATGAAGTTTTACTGATAGGAAATTATAGAGAGTGCAAAAACTTGAATACCTTCAGCAGACGGTATCAGTTGGTTTTACTGATAGGAAATTATAGAGAGTGCAAAAACCAGTGATGCCTAACTTCGAGTAATAAACAGGTTTTACTGATAGGAAATTATAGAGAGTGCAAAAACTTTCGCATCATATTCAATGCCTTGATTGTCGTTTTACTGATAGGAAATTATAGAGAGTGCAAAAACGTATATTTACGTGGGAATGGTCAAATAGCAGTTTTACTGATAGGAAATTATAGAGAGTGCAAAAACCGTGATAATATCCATGCCTTCGTCAACTTGGTTTTACTGATAGGAAATTATAGAGAGTGCAAAAACTTGGTGATGTCATCATTGCTAAAACTAATGGTTTTACTGATAGGAAATTATAGAGAGTGCAAAAACTTGACCTAACTCATGTTCCTTGTTTAATTGGTTTTACTGATAGGAAATTATAGAGAGTGCAAAAACCTACTACGACTTTTTCTTCTTTGTTCATAAGTTTTACTGATAGGAAATTATAGAGAGTGCAAAAACTGCCATTGACTAGGATTTTTTAGGAAGGAAGTTTTACTGATAGGAAATTATAGAGAGTGCAAAAACAACTCGTTCTTCGCTTTCAACGATAGTTGGGTTTTACTGATAGGAAATTATAGAGAGTGCAAAAACCTATCAGTGCTTCAATCAATAGATTTAATAGTTTTACTGATAGGAAATTATAGAGAGTGCAAAAACACTCCGTAAGTAGAGTTTTAACAGGATATTGTTTTACTGATAGGAAATTATAGAGAGTGCAAAAACAGTGATACATTTCATAAATCGAATTGGTCAGTTTTACTGATAGGAAATTATAGAGAGTGCAAAAACTTTCGCATCATATTCAATGCCTTGATTGTCGTTTTACTGATAGGAAATTATAGAGAGTGCAAAAACGTATATTTACGTGGGAATGGTCAAATAGCAGTTTTACTGATAGGAAATTATAGAGAGTGCAAAAACCGTGATAATATCCATGCCTTCGTCAACTTGGTTTTACTGATAGGAAATTATAGAGAGTGCAAAAACCTCAAATTAAAAATTTTTGCATCATGAGAGAAGGTAAAGTTGTTCATACTTTGTTAGACCATCTAAGGACGTCTCCTCAAATACATCTAAATCTAACAGTTGATTCAACAACTTTAATAATACCATATCTCTTGATGAAATCAAGTTTTTATAATCCAATTTATTACCTGCATACGGCAAAATATTGATGGTGCGACTATACAATTCGCCATCTCCTATTTTTAGCTCAATCGGATAATACCTTTCTATTGAATTTCGATAAAACTCGAATTCAGGCAATTGTTGAATAATGTTTGTACATAGAGCAATTGAAGTAAAGTTTTCGATGCCAAAATCAACACACTTTTGGTAATGATAAACAAAAAGAAATATCTTTTTATATTTCTTATTAATATCGATTAATCGGCGCATAAATAATTCCATATTTTTTTCACTTAAGAAAACATCAGGATATTTTATTTGAATACAGACATGTTCTCCTGTTTGTTCAATATAAGTCTCTAAAAGTCTACAAAAATTATCAATAAGAATTTCATGATCTAAAAAATACTGTAACTGCTCATGTTCATTTTTCGTCCAAATTAATTTTGAAAATTTACGGTATAAAATATCACTATTAAACGTATCAAATTCCAATTCAATATTAGGTGATTATTCCACGCTTTCAAGGCAGGCTGTAGCCAATTCAAGGCATCCCCTAGGCACCCCCTGTTTTAACCCCGAATCCGCATATAAGTGCTAACATAAAAATGTACAGTTGTGACAAAATAAAGATGTACAAATAGAAGCTTCACAGACAGGAGGAGATAACGGATAATCATTCATGAGGTGATGTGAATGTATAATCCAATCCAGATAGATTTTGCGGAAGATTTAAAAGTGAAATGTCTTAAGGATTTAGCAAATTATAAGGCTGTTATGGAGGTGTGCAATATGAAACCTAATTTTTCTCAACTTGCTCGAGAGTTGGGGAAAGATCGAAGGACGGTTCAGAAGTATTATGAAGGTTTTGAAAAGGCAACGACGAGAGTCAAGCCTTCTCAAGCGGATGACTACTACAAGTTGATCAAGGAGTTGCTTAGCGAAGACTGTATCCAAACTTTTCACTATATTCGCCACTTATGGCGCTATCTTGTAGATAACCATGACCTGCAACTAAAGGAATCTTCTTTCAGATACTATATCAACAAGAAGCCAGAGTTTAAGCAATACTTTGAGAAGAGGAAATTTATGAACAATGAGCCAATCTTGCGTTTTGAGACTGACCCGGGTCAACAACTACAAATAGACTGGAAGGAGAACTTTAAATACGTAACGAAGGAAGGGGAGCTTATTTATCTGAACGTTTTTGTGGGTATCTTAGGTTACTCGCGCTATAGTTTGTATCACGTTACCCTGAATCGGAGGCAATATACCTTATTTGCCGTCTTAAACGACATCTTTGAAAAGCTAGGAGGAATTCCCAAAGAAATACTCAATGATAATATGACGACGATCATGGAAGAGCCACGAACGTCCTATCGTCCTGGCTCTGTTAATCAGAAGTTTGAACAGTTTAGTCGTGATTATAATTTTGATGTCAGAGCTTGTGTCGCTCGGCGTGCAAGTACCAAAGGGAAAGTGGAAAGCCAAATGAAGTTGATTGATGAACTCGATGCTTATCAGGGAAAGTTTTCCTTTGAAGAGTTGGTGGGCCATGTTGAAAAGATGAATCTTCGTAAAAATCTTGAGATCCATCCAACCACCAAAAAATCACCCATGAGTCTCTTGGAATACGAAAAAGACTTCCTATCCCCGCTGCCTAGCAAAGAGATAAGAAGTCGTTACTATTATCAACAAACCGTCAAGGTGAACAGCTCTTCGATGATTAGCTATCAATCGAATCAGTATTCAGTTCCAGTTGAATACATCGGAAAAAGGCTTGGCCTAGAGGTTGAAGACAATACCTTGTATCTTTATGATAACACGAAGTTGATCGCGAGTCATCCAGTATCTAATCTGGCCATGAATTACTTGCCAGGACACTATGAACAGCTCGTCGCTAGCACCATGCCCTATAAGTCACAAGAAGAGGTCGAAGCTTATTCAAAAGAAAATTTAGAAAGGTTGAACGCTATTTATGGCAAGAAAGGATAAAACAACGTATCTTCAGCTCAAGGAGAACTTAGACTATCTTAAGCTCACTCAGATGAGCCTGCATTTAGACGGGGTTTTAAGTGGCGATTACGACCACCTCTCTATTGTGGATACCCTCTTAAGGTTAACGAATCATGAGGTAGATATTAAGCGTCAAAATAGTAAGGATATGATGATTAAAATCGCTAAATTACCAATCAATATGACCTTTGAAAACTTTGACTTTGACTTTCAACCAAGCATTCAAGAGCGAGAAATCCGTAATTTGATGACCTTATCTTTTATAGAAAAAAAGGAGAATGTCGTCTTCTTGGGTTCAAGCGGAGTAGGCAAGACCCATTTAGCCGCGGCAATTGGTTTAGAAGCAGCTAAGAATCGCTATAACACCTATTTCATTAAGTGTAGCGATCTCTTAGAGAAGCTCAGAAAGGCTCAGTCAGAGAATCGATTAGAGAGCAGTCTGCGTTATTATAATCGGGCCAGCTTACTCATTATTGACGAACTAGGCTACTTACCCTTAAATCCAGGAGATGAGCGTCTCTTGTTCCAAGTCATTGACCGGCGTTATGAGACTAAGAGCACCATACTTACCACGAATATTCCCTTTGGTAATTGGGATGAGCTGTTTCAGGATGCCTTAATTGCGCATGCGATTGTTGATCGCGTCCTTCATCACTCAAAAGTGATTCAAATTAATGGCGATTCTTACCGGTTAAAAGATCATTTAAACAAGGAAGAAGAGGAATAAACATAGTCAATGCGATATGTAATTGTACATATTTATATTCACACTTTTGTACAATTTTGTGTTGACATTTACATCCGCACATCAAGGCAATCAATCCACGTTTGGAGTCCACCTTGGCCTTTCTTTTAGGTATAGTTATTTTGAAGACATCGTCTTCAAAATATTCTAAAAGGAGGCTGTTTTTAATGGCTAGAAAAATACCGGTCAAGTTGATTATGGAACTCAGAGAGCAAGGGCTCTCGAGAAACATGATTGCTAAGACAAAAAGAGTCGGGCGTGATTCTGTCAGCGAAGTCTTTCGACGTGCGGATGAGTTAGATTTAACTTACGCAGATATCCAAAACATATCTGAACAAGAAGTTTATCAAAAATTCTTTCCCTCCAAGCACCAATCAGAGGCGCTCTATACCTTGCCTGATTACGATTATGTGCAAGAGGAACTTAAGCGTGTAGGTGTCACACTGAAGTTGTTGTGGACTGAGTATGTCGATGAATGTAAGAAGCAGAAAAGCATTGCAGTTGGATACAGTAAGTTTTGTGAAGACTACAATAAGCATATTGACCAATATAAGCTCACTAATCACTTAAAACATAAACCTGGAGTTTCTACTCAAGTGGATTGGGCTGGAGCGACAATGCAACTCTTAGACCCTGAAAGCGGGGCCTTTATTGAAGTGCATCTCTTTGTGGCTGTTCTACCTTATAGTCAATATACTTACGTTGAAGGAACCCTCGATATGACCAGTGATACTTGGATTCGTTGCCATGTTAACCTCTTTAATTTTCTGGGCGGTACAACCATTCGCCTGATTAGTGATAATCTAAAGACGGGGGTTATCTCACATCCTAAAGAAGGCGATATTATTTTGAATGCCCAGTATGAAGGTTTAGCTGATCATTATGTCATGGCGATTATGCCGACGGGCGTAAAGAAACCTAAACAAAAGGCTGCCGTTGAAGGAGGCGTCAATCAAACTGCGATGGCAGTTATTGCTCCTTTGAGAAATGAAATCTTTACTCGTCTTGACGAACTCAATGACGCTATCATGACACGTATCACACTCTTTAATGCAACACCGTTCCAAAAACGAGAAGGAAGTCGCAAACAAATTTTTGAAACCGTTGAACACCCAACCTTGCGCCCCTTGCCGTTGGTACCGTATGAAGTGGCAGAATGGGTCTATGGTCGCAAAGTAAAACTAGACTGTCACATTACTTTCCAAAAGAATAACTATTCCTGCCCTTACCAATATGTTCGCAAACAGGTGGATTTACGCGTGACAGATCGTCTCCTTGAGGTTTATTACAATCAAGAACGTATCGCGACTCATAAGCGCTTCCCAAGCTATTTAGAATATCAATTCTCGACAAGCCCTGAGCATTTGCCCGAACAATTCAATCGTCCTCAAGTGAATGATACCTTGCTGTTGAATCAAGCCAGAGCAATCGGACCCTTCACACACAAGGTGATTCAAAGAGTCTTTGAAACAGTACCATTAAAAGAACGAGGCTACCAACCCAGTCAATCCATTCTCAAATTAAGTCAATCTTTTTCGAATGAAGACCTTGAAACGGCTTGTCACATCGCCTTAGAGCGAATTCATTCCCCTAGATATCGTCATCTCTACGCCATCTTAACCAATCCAGTTCAAGCTCAATCCGAAGAGAACCACAAACCCGAGCCGCCAATGGGCTTTGTTAGAGGAGCAGCCTATTACGGAGGTGAAGATCATGATTAACAGTGAAAGTATCCGTAAGTTGAGACAGCTTGATTTAGAACCGCTAGTGAGTGCGCTAGAAATGCAGGAACTGGAGAATGATTCACTCACCCTGACCTTTGATGAACGACTCCAATTAGCGATTGATTATCTCTATCAAGAGAAATATAACAAGAAAGTCCATGGATTGATCAAACGGGCTAATTTCCGCTTGCCTGAAGCTGATGTCACCTCCATCTACTACGAGAAGCGAGAACTTAAACAACAAGTGATTCAAGAACTGGCTAGAGGAAATTATCTTCATCGGTATAGAAATGTCGTTTTTCAAGGATTCACAGGCTCTGGGAAAACATATTTAGCCTGCGCTCTAGGTAAAGAGGCTTGTAAGTTAGAAGTTCGAACCCGTTATATCCGACTTCCTGACCTTCTGGTCGAACGCGATGAAGCCACGCTTAAACCCAGTGGTATGAAAAAACTGATTACTAAATATTCGAACTATGGCCTGCTTATCTTGGATGAATGGTTGTTAGAAGACTTATCAGACGAGGATTTAAAGTTTATCTTTGAAATCACTGAGAAACGTTATCAATCAGGTTCAACTATCTTCTGCACTCAATTTAGGAAGAGCGACTGGCATCAACGACTAGGTGGTGGGGTTCATGCTGATGCGATTATGGACCGAATTGTTCATAACTCGGTGTGGTTAGATGCTGGACAATTGAATATGCGTGAACATTTTGCCAACCAAGAATAAAACTTCATTCATAGCCATGCTCCATGAGTATGGCTACTCTCTTGCCTTGAAGCGTGGACTCATTGCCTTGAATTGGCTACAGCCGGACTTGATGCTGCGTATAGGTGGGCTTGAGAGCGCGGAATAAACATTAGGTAATATTTCTCTTAATTTATAATTTAGTTTGTTTTCAATCTTTAATAAAAGGTCTCCTAGCTCTTCAAATATTTCTGAAAAATCAAAATCATTAAGTATTGAAATCATAATTTGATCTAGAAAATTTTTCTTTTCAATTTTAAATTGATTCATTAAATCGTTTGTGGATTCTATTGATATATACTTTAATTTACGACTCGTGATTACTTTATCATTAATTAATAATTTTATCCCCTCCTCTCCTAATGTATCTTCTTCAATAATCGAATAGATAGTGCTTTGAAAATTTCGATTGATTAATTTATAAATTGTTTCTTTAGTTTGATGATTACAACCTGTAAAGACCAAACAATCATTCATCATAAAATCAAAATTTCCAATTTTCGATTGAATTTGTACTCGTTCCATTTAAATCACCACCAATCGATTTATTCCTACAATTTCTTCTTGCCTGGTTCTATCCCCTGTTAATAACAACATATCTTGAAATTGATTTTCTGTCACATAAATTAAACGCACATTACCATAACTAGGTACTTTCTTTTTTAAAATTGCTTCATATTTTTTCAAAGCACTTCGATTAGGAAGTGATCGATAATATACTGAATATTGCATCATTACAAATCCGTTTTCTAACAAATGTTTTCTAAAGATTCTATATTCTTTTTGTTCCTTAGATGTTTCAGTGGGTAAATCAAACATACAAACTAATCTCATTTGGCTAAATCTCACTTTCATCACATCCTAAATAATCTTCAAAATTAATCTTCATTAGTAAAGAATAATCATTTTTCTCAATTGCCTTAATAAATGATTGAACATAATCTAACATCACTTGAGACATGTATATCTTTTTACCCTTGATCATCATTTTATGATTTAAAAAGTTAATTAAGGTCAATCTAATTTCATACGTTAAAAATTCAACGTCTTCATTTAATATCTCGGTTAACACAAAATAATCCATCAAAGGTCTAAATGGCTCCATTAAATCATCAACCAAATTGTATGAATTATATTCATTTCTATGAAAAATCCCAAGCATCGGTAATAAGCCTAGTGAAACTACACACCTAGCCATTTGACCTCGAATAATGGAATAACCGTAATTTAAACAATGATTAGGTAGAATATTATCTTCTCTTGAAAAACCCATACCAAACAAACTATTAAAATAAACTTTGGCTACATGGCCCTCACGATTAGTACTATCTGCAAAACCTATTTCCAACAATAAATCATCCATTAATTCGATTCTTTCAGTTGCCACTTTTAGTTTCTCTGCTACCGTAATTTGATTTCTAATCTTATTGCTAACAACTTCTGTCCAACTATTCCCTTTTTCAACATCTGACCATGATGCCTGCCAAGCTGCTCTTTTTGCACTTCGATGATATTGACCAAATCCTAAAAATTGACCACATGGTAAATAATGATTATCACAAACAATTACACTGATATGAAACTGTGCCAACTTTGCTAACAATCGTGATGTTATAACGGTATAGTCTCCTTCTAAAATAATGTTTTCGATATCAAATAATGGAATGGTAAATGTCTCTGTACTTTTAGTAACCTCAAGATTATCCAACTTTAAATTCAAACGATCGCCATTTTTAACAAAAACTGTTCTAAATCCCATACTGTTCCCTCCCAATAAAAAAAGACCACCAAAGGGTGGTCTGATTTCGGCATAAAGCCTTATCTCTGCAGATTCTCTAATAATTTCCTATCAGTAAAAATTATTAAGACATGTTTCGTCAAACATGGTAGTGATATCTCTACACCCATATAATACCACTACCTGTTATAGAATGCAAGCGTTTTTTATAAAATATTTTGCGGACCTTCTTCTTTTTTTACTTCGAATTTGTTTCCTAACACATCTACATAGTATTTTTTTAATATCATTTCTGGTTTTATGCCTTTTATCACTCTTTGATTTGAAGTTATTCCTAAAACTGGTAACTCCTCTTTAGTCCATTTATTTTGTTCAACTGGTTTTATTTCAAAATAATTTTTTGAAACTTCATTTCTCGAATGATATAGTCCTTCGACAAACAAATCTCCTTGTTCTATTCGTATTAGATCTTTACGATATAAACTAAATAGAAACTCTTGTTCTTTACCAATCTTCTCTTTTTCCATGAGTTCCTGATATATTTCTTTTGGTATTCCATATTCACCTTTTTGATATTTTAAATGATTATATTTAATTCCTAATAAATTATATGATTGAGTCTTTGGATCAAAATAAACATCGGTTCTCCAAGGGTTCAAATTAGCTAGTATTACTTTTTTCCCACGTTCAGTTTGTTCAATCTTTTGTCCATCATTATCTTTTGTAATATTAATATGATTACCTATTTTTTTATTATAATATTTCAAGCTTCTAATAAAAGGTCCATTGCCTCGCTTAGAATATTTTTGAATCGCTAAAATATTATTTTCGGCACAATATAATTTAAATGGGGAGATATCCACCTTTTTCACTTTGCTACTTGCATCTTGTTTTTCGATGTAATTTGGATAAGTATCTGCTATCTTACATAGAATTTCAAATGTTTTAGAGTCTAATTCCTTCATTAATAGTTTATCACGATTTTTCTCAAACTCTTTATAACCATCTACAGTATAGATATCCTTTATTTTAGCAATAACAAATTCTTCCGTTTTTTCTTTTCCGTTTTTAGTAATACTTGTTTTTTCTCTAGTTGAATAAATAGTAGCATCACTAACCTTGCGGTTTGATTTCTTATCAACTTGATGTGAGAATTTGATTCGTGGATATAGTGACGATGGATATAATTGTTCTCTGAAATTTTTCCATTCCGGAATATAAGATTTTTTATCAATATTTCGTAACTTCTTATATTCGGCATAGGACATCACTTCACCGGTATCTAAATCAACCATCTCGGCTCTGCCCTCTTCTGTCTCACGATATTCATAAGCTGTTGGTTTCACATAGGGGCTTACAGCACATAATACAGCATCAACGGCATGGTGATAGTGAGTTTCTCTTGTTTTTTCTAAATTATCGCCCCATTTTTTTCGTAAGGTATGGGTAAAGTTTCCATTAATAACTTTTACTTTAGTTCCTGACTCGTAGAAAAAGCTTTGAATTGCATTCAATACAATACGACTTGAATAACGGGTATCATTTAAGTTTCTTGCAATGAATTCATTTCTTACTTCTGGATCATAAATATTTCTATCTTCTAATAACAATTTGGCCTTCGTTACTTTTCCTTTGCCAGCAAAATTCTTATTCTGACTAACCCAAGCAATGAATTCTTCTTTACTTTGTCCAAAATTCGCCCCTTCATCAAAGGCTTGTAAAGGCGATCGTTGTCCTTTTTCTTGGTTAGCTTCAGCTTTTACTAGCACTTTATTTTTTAAAGAATCATCTAAACTAATCGATAAAGGTATAATATGATCAATCTCAGTTTCATTGGTCAACAACATTTCTGGTTGAATAGCTTTTCCAGAATATGCACATTTTCCATCTTGTTCAAAATAATGATAAAGTTTCTTCGCGAAAGCTGGTCTTCTTAATTCTGATTCAAATCTTTCAATATTCCATCCGGATTTTTCTAAGAAGTACGCTTGGCTATCTTTCTTACGTTGCTCATTATTTTTATTCATCAATTTAATATTATCTTGTTCTTCTTTTTCGTTTTTATCGCGAGGCATTTCAATAACAACATTGGCAATATTCTCTTTACCATATTTTTTCACTAAGGCGTTAAAAACTTTAATGGCTTGTCGTACGGATTTTGAAGCTGTAGGATTATAGATTTCATCTAAAATAATATCAGCAGGAATTGTTTTTTCTTTCTGTAATTGTTGACGATTAATTTTCTTGATTCCTAATCTTTCAAGGATAGTATTTTGCTCTTCACTGGTATTAATTAGTTCTGGTATTAGGATTTCCATCGTTTTAATAGAAAAACTGTGCCATGATTCATTTCCATCTTTTCTTCGTAATTTATCTTTATTATCTAACACAATTTCAAGAATATTTTTATCCAAGTCTGGAAGTGAATTATTCAGTGTATCTAGAATACCGTCTCTTTCGGTGTTCAACATAACGGCTTTTGCGATTTCATTGTAGGTGTTATCATCAATGGTGTTTAAATCAATATCATATTCAGCGAATATTGTCTTCCAACGACGATATGCGCCCATAGTATGGAATTCTGGTTTACCATTACGATCTATTCGATATCCTCTAATTTGCTCTATAGATAAGCCTATTTCCTTAAAAATATCTTTATAAGATAAGCGAGAAGAATCTCTATTAATAATGAAATCTAAAATTTGTTCTTTTTCTTCCGTCGTTATTTTTAGGTTTTCTCTATCAATGGTAATATTATTCAAATCATTTAATAAATTGTATTTTTGAGCTGTAATACTGACGCTGGCCGCTCTTAAGTAACCTTGTAAATCACGTCCGATTAATTTATCAAAGATATTTTCAGCAGGCTTTCCATCTTCTTTATAGTTAGCCCATCGACCATATTCAGAATTATTATATTTATTACCTGGACCATGATAATAAGGTCTTTTACGATAAACGAGCCCGATTTCTTCTGGCTTACCTTCTTTTCTAATAAAAAAATCTATAAATTCTTGATTAATTTCCTCATGATAATCTTTTTGACACTCTAAAATTCTTTTTAATTCATTGGCATATGCTTTAACAGGAAATACATTGAGTTGATACTCCCCCTTAAAGTTGACACCTGTTCGAATTCTGCCATCTTCATTTAAACGATTAAACTGTATTTGTCCCGGTGATAATTCTTGCGTGAGTTTTAAGTTTGATTCAACAGCACCTTTATAATCTTGACCAGAAGGCGCATCTTCCACGACACTATCATCTAAATAACTCACACCACGTTTTTTTAATATATGAAGGATAACCTTATAAATTTCAGCTTTAGATAATTCTTCATTTAAACCTTTCACTCTTAATTGGTATGGACATTCATTAATTAATTTTTCGTCTTCGTAAAATCCAAGCTCTGCTAAAAATCTTTTTGCATCATTTTTTCTCGTTTTTCTTCTACTATTTAATCGACGCATACCTCTTGAAGTTCTTCTTTCAAGATTATTATCACTATTACGAGCAGAAAATAGCCTTACCCCTAAATCATCAATCTTTTGTGCTCTCGTATTTAACACTGCCCAACCAACACTGGCAATACCAATATCCAGACCGATACTATAAATTTTATTTTCTTCCATAGTGGCACTCTCCATAAATAATTTATATTAATATTAATTTACATTATTTTTAAATTTTTTGCAACCGTTTACCGAAAATGTTAATGATTTCCTGGATTTTTGTATGATCTAGTCAATCTTTTCCGATTTTTCTTAAGTCTAGACACACAAAAATCCCCACCCGTAGGTGAGGAAATATTGATTAGTTATTAAAATTAAGACTAACCACGACGTTGGCGAGCGTCTGCTGCACGTTGTAAGGTTTGTCCGATATAGTTAACACAAAGCATTAAGATTAATACTAAGATAACCGCTGGTAACCAAACCCAAGTTTTATTTTCAATAACGTCTGGGTTATTAGCATAACCGATTAAAGTACCAATTGATGGGGTTCCTACTGGTAAACCAAATCCTAAATAACTTAACCCGGTCTCGATCCCGATATTTCCAGCAAAACTTAAAGTTAAGTTGGTAATCATCATCGAGCTTAAGTTAGGTAATAATTCAAATAAGATAATTTTCCAGTCGCGAGTTCCCATCGTTTTTGAAGCACTAATATAATCTTTAGCTGCTTCTGATAAGGTTGCTGTACGGAATAAACGTGTAGTACTTGGCCACGCGAATACAGAAATAATTAAAATTAATTTCCACATACTAAACCCTTCAACGATTGTAATCATAACGATGGTAAACATGAACGTCGGTAAAACCATAATAAAGTCAACAATACGCATCATGAAATCATCTACGGCACCACCATAATAACCAGAGATTACCCCTAAAGCAATCCCAACAACTGCGGTAATAACCGTTACGGACCATCCGATGAATAATGTATTTTGAGTACCGGCAACTAACATTGTAAAGACATCACGTCCACCTTCATCAGTACCTAAAATATGGCCATCTACTCCCGGTTTTAAGAAACGGTCAAAAATGTTAACTTTCATTCCCGCGGGAACATCGATAAAATATGGCGATAATATTGAAATTAAAATAATAGAAATCAATAATACTAAAGCGAAAATCGCTACTTTATCACGCATAAATTCACGGCGAATAACTTCAAAACCTAGGGGTGGCACAGATGTTTCTTGATCTCGAACTACTTCGGTTTCTTGCATATTTTGTTGTAATTCCATTGTGTCCTCCTCCTAGTCTATTCTAATTCGTGGATCCACGAATACCATAATAATATCAGATAACAAGGTACCTAATAAGGTCATAAATCCAAAGAACAATACTAAGGTCATCATAACTGAGAAATCACGACCACTGATTGAGTCTAAGAATAAACGTCCCATCCCTTGATAAGTAAAGATATTTTCTGTAATAACTGCCCCTGAAACTAAACCGGTAATGGTATATCCCATGAAGGCTGCAATTGGTAACAATGAGTTACGGAAAATATGACGGCGATATACTACAGCTTCAGGTACCCCTTTCGCACGAGCAGTACGCACATAGTCTTGTGATTTTGCATCAATAATTCCAGTACGTAAGTATTGAATGGTACCGGTAGTACTAATTAAAGCTAAGGTAGTCCCCGGTAAAATGATATGATACAAGCGTGATAACATGGCTTGAATCGTGCCCGGTGTGACACCTGAACTGATTGTCCCACGTGTTGGGAACCATTTTAATGTATAACCAAATAACCAAATCATTAATAAACCTAATACAAATGATGGCATTGAATACGAAATAAAGTTATATAAGTTAATCGTACGGTCAATCCAAGAATCTTGGTAGCGACCTGCTAATAAACCTAAAGGTAACGCAATAAGATACGTTAAAATTGCTGTAAATAATGATAACCAAATTGTTGGCCATACACGTTGTCCAATGATAGATAATACAGGTTGTTTGTATTTCCAACTTCTACCGAAGTCTCCCACTAAAACACCTTTCATCCAATCAATGTAACGTTCATACCATGGCTTGTTTAAGCCTAATTTTTCACGCATTGCTTCTAATTGAGCTGCTGAAATTGTTGGGTCAATTGTCCCGGTTAGGGCATCCCCTGGCATTAAGATACTCAATGCAAATACTAAAATTGTTAATATAAACAATTGTGGCAGCATTAAGACAATACGTCTAAGAATTGTTTTCCACATATTAATTGATGCCTCCTTGTCCATTAACATCTTTCAGAGCTACTTTGTGCGTAGATGATAATTCTTTCAAGTCGTAAACGCGACCTTCTTCCGTGAAATACTTAGATGCATTCGTTTGGTATTCTTTTTCAACACGCAAACGATTCATTTTGTTTTCTTCACGGTTATTTGGATCGGTTTGCGGTATCGCTGATAATAAACGACGAGTGTAAATATGTTTTGGATCGCCATAAATATCGGTTCTTGAACCATATTCAGTGAAACGACCCCGATACATAATTGCTAACTCATCACACATATGTTTTACGACCCCTAAGTCATGGGAAATAAATAAATAACTCGTATTATATTCATCTTGGATACGTCTCATAAAGTTTAATACTTGTGCTTGTACAGATAAGTCCAAAGCAGAAACTGGCTCATCGGCAATGATTAATTTAGGATTAATCGCAACCGCTCTGGCTACGCCAATACGTTGACGTTGACCACCTGAGAATTCGTGTGGATATTTGTTTAAAGCATCTTCGGATAAACCGACAATATGCAGTAACTCAATCATTTTACGTTTTTCTTCTTCTGGTGTCATATTTTCAAAGTTACGTAATGGTTCTGATAAAACATCTGTAATACGCTTTTTAGGGTTAAAACTACTCATTGCATCTTGGAAAATCATTTGCACATTTCGACGATAATCAGATCGTCTTTTACGTGCTTCTGAAGTAATGTCTTTACCTTCATAGAAGATTTTACCGTCGGTAATTTTTTCTAATCCAATAATGGCTTTACCGATTGTTGATTTACCTGAACCTGATTCTCCTACTAATCCATAAGTTTTTCCTTCTTCGAAGACTAAGTCAACGCCATCAACTGCATAAACATAATCTGTAATACGGTTAAAGAAGCCACTTCTAATTGGATAATGGACTTTCAGTCCTTCTACTCTCATAAATTCTGCCATTATTTCGCCTCCTCTTCAAAGTGGAAGTGTTCATGACAGGTACAACGAACGAAATGACCTGGCACTACTTCGTGTAAGGTTGGATTTTCTTCATGAGCTTCTGATCCAATCCACGGAATACGTGGAGCAAAACGACAACCTTTTCTTGGTAATTTAGGTAGTGGTGGAACAATTCCTTGAATAACATGCAAATCACCTGATTCATCTTCTAAATTACTATCCGTTTGTGGGATTGAACGTAATAAAGAACGTGTATATGGATGTCGAGGATCATTGAATAAATCATGTACGGTTGCAATTTCAACGATTTGCCCTGCATACATCACGGCTACACGGTCAGCTGTTTCAGCTACAACTCCTAAGTCATGTGTAATTAAAATAATACCTGATTCAGTTTCTTCCTGAATATCATTTAATAAGTCCAAAATTTGAGCTTGGATAGTAACATCCAATGCTGTTGTAGGCTCATCGGCAATAATGATAGCCGGTTTACAAGCTAAAGCAATCGCTATAACCACACGTTGACGCATCCCACCGGATAATTCATGTGGATATTGTTTTGCTGTTCGTTGTGGATTCGCAATCCCTACTTGATCTAATAATTCTAAAACGCGTTTATGGCGCTCATTAGAATTTAACTTTGTATGATAAATTAAAGCTTCATCAATTTGAGATTCAATGGTCATCAAAGGATTTAATGAAGCTAATGGATCTTGGAAAATCATTCCGATTTCCTTACCACGAATACCATTAAAGGCTGCTTCATCATATTCAATAACATTTTCGTTTTGATAAATAATTTCACCAGTAATCTTTGTTACATTTGGGTTGTGTAATCCCATAATGGTCGTTGCAAGTGTACTCTTACCACAACCTGACTCTCCAACTATTGCTAATTTTTCATTTTTGAATAGTTGTAAAGAAACACCATCTACCGCATCATAATAATCATCTTTGATACGGAACCCAACATGCAAGTCTTTTATATCTAATAATAATTCTTGCTCATTCATGTTTTCCCTCCGTTCAGTTATACCTTATACTACTACGCTGTTAACGTCTCGATATATTGAACGGCATCGCCAACATTATCAAGTTGTTCTATTTTGTCATCATCAAATGTCACTTCAAATCGATTTTCTAATTCCATTACTAATTCAACGATATCCAATGAATCAGCACCTAAATCATTAAACGTCATTGTCGGAGTGACACTTTCTTCTTGAACATCAAAACGATCGATAATCATTTCTTTTACAATTTCGAATACATTTTCTTTAGTTCCCATTAATATACCTCCAACTAATTTTGCGTCTACACGCGCTAGTATACTCATACTATTTTACATACTAAATACTAAATTGTCTACCTAAAAATTAATTTAATTTAAGAATCCACTATTAGATTATGAGAAATTTTTAAAATGGTTAGCTATTTCTTCCACAACATTGCTTGTTAATATTTTATTTGCTTGTCTAATCGCATTGAAGATGGCTTCCTCATTAGAAGAGCCATGTGCTTTAATGACGGGCGCTTGTACTCCTAATAAAATAGCTCCGCCCTCTTTAGTGTCATCAAATTGATCTTTTAAATCACTCAATGCATCTTTGATTAATAATCCACCTAATTTGGATTTAAGGCCCGTATTTAATAATTGATTTTTGATTGCTTTAAAAATGGATTTAGAAGTTCCTTCCAATGATTTTAAAATAGCATTACCAGTAAAACCATCCGTAATGGCGATATCACATACACCTTGTAACAGTTCTTTTGCTTCGACATTGCCTATAAAATTTAATTCAGTTGCTTCTTTTAATAAAGGAAAGGTTGCTTTACTTAATTCATTCCCTTTGGTTTCTTCAGTACCATTATTAACTAAGCCTACTCTTGGTTTAGCGATACCGAACATGGCTTTGGCATAAAATGAAGCTAACACGGCAAATTGATATAAATTATTAGGTTTACAATCCGCATTTGCGCCTGCATCGGCTAAAATTAAATGTGGTGATTCAGGATTAAAAGTTGGTAATACTGGCATTAAACCTGGACGATCAATCCCTTTCATACGTCCAACGACGAGTAAACCACTTGCTAATAAAGCACCAGTATTTCCGGCTGATAATAAAGCATCCGCTTTTTTCTCTTTTACATATTGTGCTGCCATTACCATTGAAGAACCTTTTTTACGACGCACCGCAGCCACAGGTTCATCATCACTTTCAACCACTTCATCGGTATGGACGATGGTGACTCTGTCTTCAACTGTTAATAATGGTTTTATTTGTGCTTCATCTCCAAATAGCAGTACTTCAATTTCGGGAAAAGTCGCGATAGCCTTATTGACTCCCTTTACAACTGCATTGGGAGCATGATCGCCTCCCATGGCATCGATTGCAATTTTAAACATTATATACCTTCTTTCTTAAACACATATTATCGTTTTTATCTTTCATTTAGGAAGTGGACAAGTATAACAAAATGAGATGATTTTCGCTTCAACTTCTAGCACTCACAGTCAGAAATTATTAACCTATTTTTTAGGTACTGTTTGATTTCTAATAAAAAATGCGCTGAGCATTTACGTGTAATAATTGAATCAATTTTATCAAATTTTTGCCCATTCCAAACAAGCTAATAAAAATCTCTTCCTATTATATAGATAAGATTTATAAGTAATGATTTTATGTTCACTTAATGAAGTTATTTTACACTACTTTTTTAAATAGTTCATCTGATATGGTTATTATCAAAATAAGTTTTCAGATTTTGTCGTTTTCAAAAAAGTCATCACCATACAGTGATTTATTAATTATTATCTTGATTCGAAAATTACATTTCAATGATGGTAGAATCTTGCCAATCTTTTAAGGCTTGTTCTTCTTCATCAGATAAATGATGTAAATGATTTAAAAGTTCTTTGGCTTCTTGACGGGCAATCGCTAAAATATGCGCATCTTCGACCACATTCGCAAAATGAAATTGTGGTAATCCCGATTGGCTACGTCCCATAATATCGCCAATCCCTCTAATTTTCATATCCTCTTGACTAATAAAAAAGCCATCTTGAGATTGGGTCATAATATCCAGTCGTGCTTCTCCTTGTTCAGTAGTAGGCGATCCGATGAGGTAACAATAACTTGGTAAATCACTTCGTCCGACCCGTCCTCTTAATTGATGTAACTGAGCTAAACCAAAGCGTTCAGCAGACTGAATCACAATGACTGTTGCGTTAGGAACATCGACACCGACTTCCACCATGGTAGTTGCCACTAAAATTTGGATCTGGTTATCATTAAATTGATCCATTACCTTTTCTTGTGCTTCTTTATCTAACTGTCCATGTAAGACGCCTACTTGATATTGAACAAAAACCTCGCTTAAATGATCGGCAATCTCGATTACATTATCAATCGACTGCATATTTTCTGATGCATCAATCAATGGCAACACATAATAAACTTGATGACCTACCGCCAGTTCAATGTGCATACGTTCATATACTTCATCTATTTTTCCTGCTTCTACTCGATGGGTAGTAATCGGTTTACGTCCACCTGGTAATTCATCAATGGTCGAAACCGACAATTCGCCATATAATGTCATCGCTAATGAACGAGGGATCGGAGTAGCAGTCATTTGTAATAAATTAACTGCCGTAGCATTTTTATTCAGTAAGGCTTGTCTTTGTCCAACACCAAAACGGTGCTGTTCATCGATAATGGCTAAGCCAAGCTGTTTGAATTGAACATTATCTTGAATGAGTGCATGTGTCCCAATCACAATTCGAATTCTACCCGTTTGTAAGCCTTCGATTAAATTTTGTTTTTCTTTTGCTTTTAAATTACTCACTAATAATTCTGCGTGTAAGCCCATCGGTTCAAATATCCGGTTAAAATTCTCATAATGTTGTTTGGCTAATATTTCAGTAGGTGCCATTAAAGCCGTTTGAAAACCTGCTTGAATCGTTGCTATCATCCCTAAAAAGGCCACTAAGGTCTTCCCGCTTCCGACATCACCTTGTAGCATTCGTTTCATAGGATAAGGCGCCATTAGGTCATAACAGATTTCATTCACGGCTTTTTTCTGAGCATTGGTCAATTCATAGGGTAAGGTCTTAATAACACTTTTTAAATCTTCTACCTCATAAAAAATTCGTACACCCTGCTCTTGACTATCACGATAAGCAGCGTTTAATAAGCGCCATTGATATAAGAAAAATTCAAGAAAGATGATTTTGCGCGTTGCTTGTTTCTTTTGCACTGAGTCTTTTGGAAAATGCATTTGATACAAAGCTTGATTCAATGGGATTAAGCGATATTTATCATTTAAATATTGGGGAATAATTTCAGGAATCTGATGATAATATTCATCAAAACCAGCTTGAATTGTTTTTAAAATGGTGATTTGACGAATTCCCTGTTTGCTAGGATAAACACCGGCAATATTATTCTCCCCATCTTCATCAATTTTAATCATTTTCCTGCCTAGTAAACTTTGTTGGTTACTTTGCCATTTACCATAAACCACTTTTGTTTGGCCTAATTCAAATGATTTTTTTAAATAAGGTTGATTAAAAAAAACAACTTGGATGACCTCAGTGTCAGACACAGCAAAACGAAATGATAAACGACTCTTGCCCCGACCATAATAATTGACCACCGGTGGTGATACAACTTGTCCTTTTAAGGTTACTTTTTCTTGATCCATAATTGTTTTTAAATCTCGAATTTGAAAATCTTCATAGCGAAAAGGGAAATAAAATAATAAATCTCGAATAGTTAGAATGCCTAAAGAGGCAAATTGTTGTACTTTTGCTGGGCCTACTCCTTTTAAAGTTCCAATACTATCCAACCAATCACTCACTGACCTTGCCTCCTCCCTTAAAATAACACAAAAGAGCCGGGTTGCCCCAGCTCTAACTATCATCCTTAATACACTACTCTGCTGAAATGATATAATTATATACCGGTTGATTACCTTCTACAATTTCAAATTCAACGTCTTCAAATCGTTCTTCTAATTCTTCAGCAATTTGATTTGCTTCATCGACTGAACCGTCTTCGCCAACAATAATCGTCACAATTTCAGTTTCTTCAGTCATCATTAATTTTAAAGTTTGGTCTAATGCAGTTGGAGCATCTTGTACGGATAACATAATTTTACCACTCACAATACCCATGTAATCATCTTTGTTAATTTTAACACCATCAATTTCGGTATCACGAATAGAATAAGTAATTTGACCACTGGTTACTTGGTGACTCATTGCAGTCATTTGTTCTTTATTTTCTTCAATCGATGCATCCACATTAAAGGCCATTAATGAAGCAATTCCTTCTGGAATGGTAGTCGTTGGAATGACCACTGTTGGAACTTCTGCCACTTGCGTTGCTTGTTCTGCAGCCATGACAATATTCTTATTGTTAGGTAATAAGATAATTTTCTTAGCGTGTACTCTTTCAATTGCTTTAATAAAGTCTTCAGTAGATGGGTTCATGGTTTGACCGCCTGATAACACTTCGGTCACACCAAGTGAGCGGAATAATTCCATAATCCCTTCACCGGCTGCTACTGCGATAATCGCATATTCACGTTCTGGTTCCGTTGGTTTCGCCGGTTCCGCCGCTTGTTTAGCTTTTTCATTTAATGCTTTTTCATCATTTTCTAGACTACGCACTTGTTCACGCATATTATCTACTTTAATCTTAATTAATTCACCAAACTCTTGACCTAATTGCATAATTTCCCCAGGGTTTTCAGTATGGATATGAACTTTTACGATTTCATCGTCGGCTACTACTAATAATGAGTCTCCTTTTTGACCTAATGTATTTCTAAATTCATCATAATTAAATGATTTAATTGTAGTAGGTCCTTCCCCAATGCGCACCATGATTTCGGTACAGTAACCATACGTAATCTCTTCAAGGGTCATTGGATTTTCTGCACCCTCTTCAAACATTGCATGTGCATGAGCTTGAGCTTGTTGTGATAATTCATCCGCATCTTGGGCAATACTTGCTTCGCCTTTAAGTGCAGATAAGAATCCTTCATAAACACTTAATAATCCTTTTCCACCTGAGTCAACGACACCTACTTGTTGTAAAACGGGTAATAAGTCAGGTGTCTTGGCTAAAGATTTTTCAGCGCCTGTTACGATTGATTGCATTACTTCAATAATATTATCTGTTTTAGCCGCTTTTTTCTCACCACGAATAGCTGATTCGCGGGCAACAGTTAAAATGGTTCCTTCTACGGGTTTCATCACCGCTTTATAGGCAGCTTCGACACCACCGGCAAAAGCAGCAGCAAAGTCATTAGCATCTAAAGTATCTTTGTCTGTAATTGCTTGTGAAAAACCACGGAAAATCTGCGATAAGATAACACCAGAGTTACCACGTGCTCCCATTAATAAACCTTTAGCTAAAGCACCCGCTAATTCTCCTACTTTGTCAGATTTTGATTGTTTTAAATTTTCTACCCCAGAAGTAAACGACATATTCATATTCGTTCCGGTATCACCATCTGGTACTGGAAACACATTTAATGAGTTAATAAGTTCCATTTGATCATTTAGTCGTTGGCCACCGGCAATCACCATTGCTCGAAATTCGGCTGCAGTTATTTTTGTTAATTCCACTTGAATCCTCCTCGATTTTAAGACTTAGTCCACTTTAACGCCTTGAACATGAACATTGACATAACTTGTCTCAAAACCTAATAATTGTTCAACATTATATTTCACGGCTTGCTGAATATTTTGACAAATGACTGATATTTTGGTGCCGTATATAACTAAAATATACACATCGACTGCTACATCATTCCCCTGTTGGCTAATGACGACCCCTTTTGCATAGTTATCTTTTTTTAGAATTTCTGTAATATTATCGCGAATAAAATTTTTACTAACCATTCCCACGACACCGTAATTATCGGTAACAGCTGCACCTACTACGGTTGCGATTACTTCGTTGTTTAATGTAATTTGACCATTTGGAGTTTGAATTTTAATAGCCATTTATATACGCCTCCTCAAACTTATGTTTTGTATCGTAATAATTTTACCATAACTAGTGATTAAACGCTATTTATTACGGATGAAATCTGTATATTTTACAGAATAGATATCATTAAACTTAAAAACAAACAATTTAAACTCGCTTTACCTATCCCATACAATTTGGCTTGAATTGAAAGCATCTCAATGAATTTAGTCCTATCCAGTCATTATGACTCTTTTAACAAAAATAGGGACTGGCAATCAACAAGAATGTGTTTGCCTAGCCCCTATTAGTATATTGTGTTAATTATACACGTTCAATTTTACCTGATTTTAAAGCGCGAGCAGATACCCAAACTTTTTTAGGTTCTCCGTCGATCATCACACGAACTTTTTGTAAATTAGCGCCGAAACGTCGTTTGCTTTGATTCATAGCATGAGAACGAGTGTTTCCTGATTTAGCTTTACGACCAGTGAAATAGCATACTTTAGCCATCGTAATTCCTCCTTTATATCGCAGGAGCTGAGTCTCTGCTTTTTCATACCTTACAAATTTACCATAGTTTAGCTGTAAAGGCAAGATACTTTACAGACTTTTTTTGTTTTTTGAAAGTTCTAAAATTAAATTAGCCACTTAAATTGTGTATCCTCCCCATTTTTATGATTGAAAATAAAGCTGCTAGTTGCGGTTGGGAGGGGAACTATTTTATGGCTTTCAATACAACAGTAGCACTTTGCTTAATGGGAGAATCGGGTAAGCTAAATGACTCGACCGAAAATTTAAGCGAAGTGTATAAGTGCTAACATAAAAATGTACAGTTGTGACAAAATAAAGATGTACAAATAGATGCTTCACAGACAGGAGGAGATAACGGATAATCATTCATGAGGTAATGTGAATGTATAATCCAATCAAGATAGATTTTGCGGAAGATTTAAAAGT
Source organism: Globicatella sanguinis (assembly GCF_002847845.2). Lineage (NCBI taxonomy): Bacteria > Bacillati > Bacillota > Bacilli > Lactobacillales > Aerococcaceae > Globicatella > Globicatella sanguinis. Next base: position 546,575 of record NZ_CP126962.1, read on the forward strand.
GAAATGTCTTAAGGATTTAGCTAATTATAAGGCTGTTATGGAGGTGTGCAATATGAAACCTAATTTTTCTCAACTCGCTCGAGAGTTGGGGAAAGATCGAAGGACGGTTCAGAAGTATTATGAAGGTTTTGAAAAGGCAACGACGAGGGTCAAGCCTTCTCAAGCGGATGACTACTACAAGTTGATCAAGGAGTTGCTTAGCGAAGACTGTATCCAAACTTTTCACTATATTCGCCACTTATGGCGCTATCTTGTAGATAACCATGACCTGCAACTAAAGGAATCTTCTTTCAGATACTATATCAACAAGAAGCCAGAGTTTAAGCAATACTTTGAGAAGAGGAAATTTATGAACAATGAGCCAATCTTGCGTTTTGAGACAGACCCGGGTCAACAACTACAAATAGACTGGAAGGAGAACTTTAAATACGTAACGAAGGAAGGGGAGCTTATTTATCTGAACGTTTTTGTGGGTATCTTAGGTTACTCGCGCTATAGTTTGTATCACGTTACCCTGAATCGGAGGCAATATACCCTATTTGCCGTCTTAAACGACATCTTTGAAAAGCTAGGAGGAATTCCCAAAGAAATACTCAATGATAATATGACGACGATCATGGAAGAGCCACGAACGTCCTATCGTCCTGGCTCTGTTAATCAGAAGTTTGAACAGTTTAGTCGTGATTATAATTTTGATGTCAGAGCTTGTGTCGCTCGGCGTGCAAGTACCAAAGGGAAAGTGGAAAGCCAAATGAAGTTGATTGATGAACTCGATGCTTATCAGGGAAAGTTTTCCTTTGAAGAGTTGGTGGGCCATGTTGAAAAGATGAATCTTCGTAAAAATCTTGAGATCCATCCAACCACCAAAAAATCACCCATGAGTCTCTTGGAATACGAAAAAGACTTCCTATCCCCGCTGCCTAGCAAAGAGATAAGAAGTCGTTACTATTATCAACAAACCGTCAAGGTGAACAGCTCTTCGATGATTAGCTATCAATCGAATCAGTATTCAGTTCCAGCTGAATACATCGGAAAAAGGCTTGGCCTAGAGGTTGAAGACAATACCTTGTATCTTTATGATAACACGAAGTTGATCACTAGTCATCCAGTATCTAATCTGGCCATGAATTACTTGCCAGGACACTATGAACAGCTCGTCGCTAGCACCATGCCCTATAAGTCACAAGAAGAGGTCGAAGCTTATTCAAAAGAAAATTTAGAAAGGTTGAACGCTATTTATGGCAAGAAAGGATAAAACAACGTATCTTCAGCTCAAGGAGAACTTAGACTATCTTAAGCTCACTCAGATGAGCCTGCATTTAGACAGGGTTTTAAGTGGCGATTACGACCACCTCTCCATTGTGGATACCCTTTTAAGGTTAACGAATCATGAGGTAGATATTAAGCGTCAAAATAGTAAGGATATGATGATTAAAATCGCTAAATTACCAATCAATATGACCTTTGAAAACTTTGACTTTGACTTTCAACCAAGCATTCAAGAGCGAGAAATCCGTGATTTGATGACCTTATCTTTTATAGAAAAAAAGGAGAATGTCGTCTTCTTGGGTTCAAGTGGAGTAGGCAAGACCCATTTAGCCGCGGCAATTGGTTTAGAAGCAGCTAAGAATCGCTATAACACCTATTTCATTAAGTGTAGCGATCTCTTAGAGAAGCTCAGAAAGGCTCAGTCAGAGAATCGATTAGAGAGCAGTCTGCGTTATTATAATCGGGCCAGCTTACTCATTATTGACGAACTAGGCTACTTACCCTTAAATCCAGGAGATGAGCGTCTCTTGTTCCAAGTCATTGACCGGCGTTATGAGACTAAGAGCACCATACTCACCACGAATATTTCCTTTGGTAATTGGGATGAGCTGTTTCAAGATGCCTTAATTGCTCATGCGATTGTTGATCGCGTCCTTCATCACTCAAAAGTGATTCAAATTAATGGTGATTCTTATCGGTTAAAAGATCATTTAAACAAGGAAGAAGAGGAATAAACATAGTCAATTCGATATGTAATTGTACATATTTATATTCACACTTTTGTACAATTTTGTGTTGACATTTACAAAGTGCAAAAAGGTCGGGGAGTGACCCCGCACCCGATTCGACGATTCAGTCAAGTGCTACGGTATAGAAAAAAGTATAGAAAAAAACATCTCAAAACGTTATTATTGTAGTGACAAAACCAGAATAAAGGACGTTTTAAGATGTATCATCATTATAATTCATTTTCAGCAGAAAGCAAGACCCGAAATAAACATTTAACCTTGGACGATCGTCATAATATTGAGCGTTGGCACCATAGTGGTAAGTCTAATCGTGAAATTGCGCGTCTTCTAGATAAAGCCCCTCAAACGATTCATAATGAAATCAAAAGAGGGCTTGTGCTTCAACAAGTGAGAAAAGGTCGCTTCAAAAAGATTTATTCTGCTGAGTATGTTCATTCTCAGTATTTAAAACAGCGTGACAAGTGTGGCCGCAAAGTGTCACTTGATAAGGAAACCAAAGAAACACTCGTTCATTTTCTGACCGAAATGAAATATTCACCAGAAATGATCGTTCATTCTAATCTTGTCAACGTTCCTGTTTCAACGATTTACTATTGGATTCATAACGGACATTTAGGTTTAACATCGAATGACTTACTTTATCCACGTAAATCAAAGAAAAAACGTAAGAATACTAGCTCGCAATTTAGAGTGAAAGGTCAATCCATAGAAATGCGTCCGGAAGTCATTAATCAGCGTGGTGAGTACGGTCATTATGAAATTGACACCGTGATTCTAACGCGCAAGACCAATAAATGTTTACTCGTATTAACCGATCGTCGGACACGCCATCAAATTATTCGACTGATTCCGAATAAACAGGCGGCATCCGTCAATAATGCTTTATTAGGTATACTCAATGAATATGCGATTAAATCAATTACTGCGGATAATGGTGTTGAATTTTTTAGACTGCATGAAGTCTTTCCTTATGAGCATATTTATTATGCCCATCCCTATTGTTCATATGAACGGGGAACAAACGAAAACCACAATCGACTAATAAGGCGGTTTTTACCTAAAGGAACAACAGATGTAACGGAATTAGAAGTAAAGAAAATTGAAAACTGGATTAATCATTATCCGAAAAGAATATTCAACTACAAATCACCATTTGAGATGATGTACGCTGGCTAATTTAAACTTGAAATTTGCCTTTTTTTGTTTTTTAAAAATTAATGATCATCTTGAACCCACATTACAACAATCATCCCCTTAGTAAATGACAATTCAATCACTGGATGATTGGGAATAAACTCATTACTAATTAAAGCAGTCGGGGTCTTAAAATCCGTTGCTGGTAAATTGTATTTAGCACCTTTAATTTGCCACGAGCTAACTGGGGTTAAAGAAATGATCGATAAATACTTCGCTTGCGATGGATTCAATAATTGATGATGACCTGGTTGATAAAAGCGCGCTTGATGTTGAGCTTCAATAAAATGAAGCTTTTCAACAATGTTTTCAAAGCGCGGTTCCAATACTAACCAAATATTGGCTAAAAAGTGGTCAACACGACCGCCTCCACCTAAGGCTCCGTATATTGCAATCGTTTCATATTGAGAGTAATGCTCTAGCACATATAACAAAGCTAATTGCAAATCCGTATCATCTTTTTCTGATGGATAGCGATGAAGTGTTTGCGTATGCTCTTCAATGAAGGCTAACTCACTTGCACTAACTGAATCAAAATCACCAAAAGCATGAGTTAAAGTAAAACCGGCTTTTATTAAGCGATAGGCGCCACGATCGACTCCTATTAAGATGTCTTCTTCTTTTATTCGCAACTGGTGTAGGGCTGGATTAGGTCCTCCTGCGCAAATAATGACTTTTGCCATGCGCATCGCTCCTTATTTACGTAAAGACTCAATCGCTTGTTGACGGTCCGTTGCGTTAAAAATATAGGAACCCGCTACTAAAACATCGGCTCCAGCTGCCAGACATTGTTGAGCTGTCATTTCATTAATCCCCCCGTCAACTTCAATTTCATATTGAAATTGGTGTTGACTACGTAACTCTTTTAATTGACTAATTTTGGTTAAAGTCGATTCGATAAAACTTTGTCCTCCGAACCCAGGGTTAACCGTCATGACCAATACTAAATCTACTTCTGATAATACAGCTTCAATGGCAGACACTGGTGTGCCAGGATTAATCACCACTCCTGCTTTTTTTCCTAGTTGTTTAATCATTTGAATCACGCGATGTAAATGATGAGTGGCTTCGACATGTACCGTAATAATATCGGCCCCAGCATTGGCAACCATTTCGACATATCGTTCTGGTTGTTCGACCATCATATGCACATCAAATACTAAGTCGGTATGAGGTCTTAACCATTGATAGACCATCGGCCCAAAAGAAATATTACCGACAAAGTTACCGTCCATTAGGTCTATATGTAAATAATCTGCACCATATTGTTCAATTTCTTTAATTTCAGCTAATAATTTGGTAAAATCCGCACTCAACATTGAGGGAGCTATTTTCATTTTTTATTTCTCCTTTTTACGATAAATCGGTTTTCTTTGTTCAATTTTTTGTAATATTTGACTATAATTTTCATATCGAGAGGTGGCAATTTCGCCGGTTTCAACCGCTTCTTTGACTGCACAGTTAGGTTCATTTTGATGTAGACATCCTCTAAATCGACACTCGGCACTCTTGCGCCAAATTTCTGGAAAGTACTGACTCAGTGCTTCTTTTTCAATTTGTGGAAAGTCAATTGCACTAAATCCAGGCGTATCTGCAAGAAGCCCTTGATATAAGCGATATAAAGTGACTTCACGGGTCGTATGACGTCCACGATTTAAATAATCACTAATTTCACCGGTAGCAATATCGGCTTTAGGCAATAAATCATTTAATAAAGTCGATTTACCCACACCTGATTGGCCCATCACGATGTAAATGGCATCTTTATTGACTACTGATTCTATTTCTTCTGCAAAAGTACTAATTTCATTTTTAACGATGACTTGATAGCCAATCTTTTGGTAAACGCCTTTAATTTCTTTCACTTTTAATTCTGCTGTCGTTTCACCTAACGCTTTTACTAATAAATCATATTTGGTAAGTAAAATAATCGGTTCAATTTGATGAGACTCAATCGATACTAAAAAATAGTCTAATAAATTATATGAAAAATCTGGTTCGACCAGTGACATCACAATAAACGCATCATCCACATTGGCCACCGGGGGTCTCACTAAACTGTTTTTTCTTGGAAATATCGTCACTAAACGACTTTCGGATTGACTATCATCAAGATCGATTTCGATTTCAACATGATCCCCAACCAGTGGTTTTACTTGTTGATGTCGAAATTTACCTTTAGGTTTAGTGGCATATGAATGACCTTCAGACCAAACATAATAAAAACCACTAATCGCCTGATAAATGATTCCTTCTTTCGTAATGAATTGCTTTTCTTTCACAGATTCCCTCCTCGTTTTATAAAAATAGACCACTACTGCCGACTCTAATCGGTCAATAGCAGTCCTGTCACTTCAACTATTGTTCTGGGTAAACAGCATTACTTTCCATATAAACTTCACCATCTCTTAAAATACGATACTGACCGACACCATCATTCTTAATAAATAATTTTAATTGAACGGTCGTTGTTTCGGTTATTTCAAAACTACGATGTAAAGTATTAATATTGTTTTGTGAATCACCAATATAGACATCGATTACATTTGGTAATGGCTTTTTCATTTCCAAATCAGTATCTGCATAAGTCGGTAAATATTCAAGCGTGATGGTCTCGGTATGTTGTAGAACCACTTCTTCTTGTGCACCTTGTGAGACAACGACTGAAATAGTATCACCTGGAACTAAAGCTGTACCACTCGCAGGGTCTTGGCTAATAACTTGATCAGCGGATATATAATCATCATAAGCATAGGTGACATCAACATTTAAACCATATTCATCTGCAAAGTTTTGCACCATGGATAAAGGTAAATTATTAAAATCTTGCATAGAAATACTATCCGACATTTGTCCTACTGTAAAGGTAATCGTAGTATCAGTTGGTACAACCTTTGAGCCAGGCTCAACGCTCTGGTCTAGAATAACCCCAACTTGACTTTCATCATTGGTCGCCATTCCGCGTCGCACCACAATAAAGTTAGCATCCGTCAATTCTTTACGAATCGGTTCATAAGCTTCCCCAATATAATTACCAATTTCAACTTGCTCTTTGCCATTACTTACCACTAAGTTAACAGCACTATTTTTTTCAATACGTGAATTGGCTTCCGGTTTCGTTTCAATAGCCGTTCCCGCTGGTAAGGTCTTATCCCACTGGGGAATAATTTGATTGACGTTTAAATTATTTTCTTCTAGTAACTTTATCGCTTCTTCTTGCGTTTTATTGTATACATCCGGTATCGTTACAAAACGGGTGGTCTGACCATAGACATAATAGGCACCAAGTAATAAAAGTACTAGTAATAATAGCCCCACTAACCAACGCACGAAACGATAATTTTTGCGAACAGGTTCAATCGGTGGGACGACATCAAAACTAGGTACTAATTCTTCATCCAAAGGTTCTGGCGCTTCCATTTTTTCATCTAAAGCTTTATGAGCTGAAGATATAGGTTTAATTGGTTTTAAAACCGTCGTCTCAGACATATCCTTTGGTACAAAAAGTGCTTCATTCATACGATTAGCACTTAAACTAGTGGTCAAGTCTTGATGCATTTCTTCGACAGAATTATAGCGATCGGCTGGATTTTTTGTAGTCGCTTTTAAGACCACATTTTCCAAACTTTGTGGCACATAATCGACCGTATCTTTCACACGGGGAAAGGCCTCTTGGAAATGCTTAAGAGCAATCGACACCGCCGATTCACCATTAAAGGGAACGGTACCTGTTATCAATTCATATAATACGACCCCAAGGGCATAAATATCTGATTTAATCGTTGCACTACTACCACGAGCTTGTTCTGGTGATAAATAATGAACCGAACCTAATAATGTATTCGTTTGAGTAATACTGGTGTCCGATAAGGCAATCGCAATCCCAAAGTCGGTAATTTTCACTTCATTATTTTCCGTGATTAAAATATTTTGCGGTTTAATATCACGGTGAATAATACGGTTTTTATGGGCAATTTCAATAGCTGACAAAATTTGACTCATAATCGAAACCGTTAATTCTAATGAAAGTGGCGCATTTTGTTTAATAAAGGACTTTAAATCTGTTCCCTTCACATACTCCATTACAATATATTGTTGTTGATCGGTCTCATCGACATCATAAACTTCAACAATATGATGATGTAGTAATTGACTAGCAGACATCGCTTCTCTTTGGAAACGACGTATCGCATCTTTATTATCCTGGAAGTCAAATCGTAAAACTTTAACAGCAACATCGCGATCCAGGATTAGATCACGTGCTAAAAACACATTAGCCATGCCACCTTGACCAATAACATCATTTATCTGATAACGATCCGAGAGTTTATCTCCTATTTCAATCATGCTGACACCTCCTCATTTGAGAATTCAGATGCTAAAATAACGGTAATATTATCAGTGCCTCCCGCATTATTTGCGGCTTCAATTAATTTTTCAGGAAAATCATCTGCAAAACGATCCTGATTAAACATTTCAAGCAATTGTGTATCTTCTACCATATTGGTTAAGCCATCTGAACAAAGCATCAGCATTTCTACTTGTTCCAATGGAATTAAGTTGCTTTCAGCTTCAACATCAGGAGTGCCACCAATTGATTGAGTCACCACATTGCGTTGCGGATGCATTTGGCCTTCTTCTTTCGTAATTTCACCTGTTTTAATCAAGACATTGACTAAAGAATGGTCTTCGGTCACCTGAAGTAATTGGCCTTCTTTGTAGACATATGCCCGGCTATCCCCTACATGTACGATAACTAATTGATCCTCAACTACAATAGCCGCAACTAAGGTCGTTCCCATGCCTTCCAGTTGACTTTCTGACTTCGATTTTTCATAAATATATAAATTAACGGCTTCAATTTGTTCTTTTAACCACGTTTGAATATTGGTTAAATCAAATTTTTCTTCAGTTTGAACAAAGCGCTCCCCTAAAAACTGAGTGGTTTGTTTACTGGCGACATCGCCCGCTTGATGCCCTCCGACACCATCACATAAAATAAATAATACTTGCTGATGTTGATTTGTAAAATAATCAGCATAGTCTTGATTTGATGAACGTTTTCGTCCAACATTTGAACGGACTTTGATTTTCATCCTTTCACCTCTCATATAAACCTCTGTTTATTTTTTAACGAAACGACTAATAAAGAAGCCGTCTGTATGATATTGATGCGGCCAAACTCTAATTTGACCCGCTGAATTAAGTAAATCTGCTGGTAGTAATTCTGTTGGTTGGATTGGATCTAATTGAAAATCCGCATGAGTGGCTAAAAATTGATCAACCATTTGCTCATTTTCAATCGGTGCTAGTGTACATGTACTATATACTAACACCCCTCCAGGTTTTAATAAACTTGCGACATGATTTAATAGTTCAGCTTGAATCTTTGCTAACTCAACTAAATCTTGTGCTTGTTTTTCATATTTTATTTCTGGTTTTCGACGCATCAAGCCTAAACCGGAACATGGAGCATCCAAATATATTGTATCATATAATGCATTATTTTTCGGCAAAAATTTTGAAGCATCGGCCTGTTGGGTGGTCACTTTTTCTGCTAGACCCATTCGTTGTAAATGTTGATCCACTTTCTTTAATTTATGGCTCGATAAATCCAAAGCAGTCAAATGGCCTGTCGTTAATAATTGGGCAATATGAGTCGCTTTACCACCAGGTGCTGAACAAGCATCTAATATCTGCTCTGTTCCGGTTATTTTTCCTAATGGTGCGACTAACATGCTGGACTCATCTTGAATGGTCACGCGTCCTTCTTTAAAGACATTAGAATGAATTAAATCACCACTTTGTACGATTAAGCCATAAGGTGATACCTTACTAGGTTCAGTGATCACTTGTTCGCTTTGTAATTGTTGCTGAATCTCTTGACGCTGATCAATATTCGCAATCACTCTCGCTGATAAGTGGGGTGTCTCTAATAAACTTTTTAGTAATGATTCTAACTGATCACTTTGATCCCCTAACCAGTGTGAAAGTTGCTCGACTAACCATAATGGCATGCTATATTGAATACTCAAATAGTCATAGAATGCCGTTGCTTTATCGGGTAATTCCCTTAATGGTTGGCGATTAAATTGTCTCAAAATGGCATTAACAAACTTGCCTAAGCCACCATGCCCATTCGTTTTCGCAATTTCGACTGCTTCATTTAAAACGGCATGATCTGGGACTTTATCTAAAAATAATAGTTGATAAATACTTAAGCGAAATAAAGAAGCAATCCAAGTATCGATTTTCTTGCCCTTGAGATAAGGTTCTAAATAATAATCTAACGTTAAGCGACGTTGCACAACACCATAGACTAATTGTACCAATAATTTTTGATCCAATTCATTCAAATGAGTATGTTGTATGGTTTGATCGATTAAAACATTCGAATATTGATTTTCATATTCAATTTGATGAATCAGTTTGAGCGCCTGCCATCTAACATTTTTAGCTAATTGTTTTTCACTACGTTGTTTTATTTTCATTAGCTGTCACTCTATTCAAATCGTTGACCGATTAAATCTTCAGCATCCATTCCGTTTAAGAAAGTAGCTGCATCCATTCTTCTTTTACCGCTTGGTTGTAATGATGTAATCGCATAATAGCTTTCTTGGCATTGGACAATTACTTGGTCATCTTCTACGGCTACAATCGTCCCTGGTGCCACCGTTTCCGTTGTGGCATAAGCGATCGGTTGCCCTTCCCACACTTTTAAGCGTTGACCATTCCACATAGTATAAGTGGAAGGAAATGGTCGAAAAGCGCGGACATGATTATGTACTGCCGTTGCCGATTGCGACCAATCAATTTTTTCTTGTTCCTTAGAAATAGTGGGAGAGAATGTAACCAACTGCTCATCTTGTTTAATGGGTGTTAATTCTCCAGCAAATAATGGTGGTAATGTTTCTAATAATAAATCGCGCCCTATTATTGCCAAGCGTTCGAATAATTGACCGACATCATCATTGAAATGGATAGGAGTCTTAGCTTGTGCTAAAATATCGCCCGCATCCATTTCTTTTTCCATATACATAATTGAAATACCTGTTTCCTCGTCACCTTGCCAAATCGCATAATGAATCGGTGCCCCACCACGATATTTTGGTAATAGTGATGCATGCACATTAATGGCTAAATATTTTGGATGTTTTAATAATTTGGTCGGCACAAATTGACCATAAGCAGCCGTGACAATTAAATCAACGTCCATGGCTAATATTTGTTCCATCTCTTCTGATTTACCTAGTTTTTCCGGTTGGAAGACAGGAATTTGATGACTCAATGCTACTTCTTTTACTGGTGAAGCGGTTAATACTTTTTTACGACCAACAGGGCGATCTGGTTGAGTCACAACGGCAATCACTTCATATAATGAGGATTGTGCTAAAATCCCTTTTAAAACTGTTGCTGAAAATTCAGGTGTCCCCATAAAAATAATTTTCTTCATATAATTTACCTCCTCTAAATAAAATGATATGGTTCATGGTCAATTGAAACATAAAGACCTTGCCGTGATTCATTTTGAGCTTGATTGACAATTTCACTAATTTTATTTTGAATGAATTGCTTATCTTTATACTTGAGTAATAATTGAAAATAATAAACGTCGTTGATGCGCGCAATAGCGCCTCTTGATGGGCCTAACAATAATAATTGTTGTTGTTGTTCTAGTGATGGATTGGATAATAATTGTTTCACCTGATGGATTTTACGTTCAGCCATCCCTTGATTTTTACTGGAGACAGTGACTAAAGTTGTAAAATAATAAGGGGGATAATTTCCAATATGACGCCGTTTCATCTCGTATTTAAAGAAATTTTCATAATCGTGCGTCTTGACCAATTGCATCACATAATGATCGGGATTGTAGGTTTGAATGATGACTTTCCCCTTTAATTGACCACGTCCGGTCCGTCCTGCTACTTGCGTTAATAATTGAAAGGTCTTCTCACCCGAACGAAAATCTGGTATGTTAAGGGCCGTATCCGCATTGATAACACCGACTAAAGTAACATTTTCAAAATCAAGCCCCTTAGCAATCATTTGTGTTCCCAATAAAATATCGGCTTCTTTATTAGCGAATTGTTTTAATATCCGTTCATGGTTCCCTTTTCTTCTAGTCGTATCATTATCCATACGTAAAATTCGCGCATGGGGGATTAATTCTGCTAAAGTCTCTTCAATTTTTTGGGTTCCTGAACCTAAACTGCGAATATGTTGACTACCACATTGAGGACATTCAGTTGGTACCATTTGTTGATAATCACAATAATGACATTTCATGCGATGTTCACTCTTATGATAGGTCAAAGAAATATCACAACGAGGACATTGAACAACATGTCCACATTCGCGACATTGCATATAAGATGCATACCCACGACGATTTAATAACAATACGATTTGTTGTTTTTGACTAATGGCTTGCTCGATTGCTTGTTGTAAGAATGGCGATATCTCGGTATAGGTCTTCGAAACTAAGACATTGGTCATATCGATTAATTCTACTTCCGGTAATTCAGAAAAGTTTGCTCGTTCACTCATCATAACGAGTTGATAATGATTAACCTGAGCCCGAGCTCGGCTTTCTAATGATGGGGTGGCACTTCCTAAAACAACTGGACATTGATGATATTGACTCCGCCATAAAGCGACATCACGCGCATGATAACGTGGATTATCGGATTGTTTATAAGTCGTTTCGTGTTCTTCATCAATGATGATAATACCAATGTTTTTTAATGGTGCAAAAATTGAAGAACGGGCTCCGACCACAATCGTCGCTTCACCTTTAATAATTCGCTGCCATTCATCGTATTTTTCCGTAGTAGACAAACCAGAATGTAAAACTGCCACTCCTTTTTGGAATCTGCCTACCACTCGATTGACCATTTGTGGAGTCAAGGCAATTTCTGGTACTAATAATAAGGCCGACTGCCCTTGTTGACGGGCTTTTTCCATTAATTGTAAATATACTTCGGTCTTGCCACTACCGGTAACGCCTTCTAGTAGAAAGGTTTTAGCTTGCCCTTTTTCTACAGAAGCCACAATGGTATCATAAGCGCTTTGTTGGTTAGGTCTTAATGTTTTGGCTGTCGTTTGAATAAATTCCTGGTCCTTTAATGGATTACGGTAAACAGCCACTTCAGATTTGATTAACCATCCTTTATCAATAGCGGTATTTACAACAGTACGGCTGAGACCGGTGATTTCACAAAAATCTTGAATCGCAATCGGATAAGTTATTTTCGGATGATAGATTAAATAGTCAAGCAATTGTTGTTGTTTTTTAGCCGCTCTGCTTAAATTTTCAGAAACGGCTTTATATTGTTGTTCATCCAAAGCTCTATCGATCACTTGCACCATTTTGGTTGATTTTCGATCTAAAACTCGATTTTCTAGTTCGATGGCCTCTTGATCAATTAATGCTTTTATTTGATTTGGTGTTAACATCGTTTCGAGCATCGTTTTTTCAATTTCATGATTTTCAATCAAAGTATTAGTCAAGGCTTGAATTTGATCATGATTATGAATTAGAAAATACGATTCATATTTTACTTTTAATAAATTAGGTAACATTGTTTGTAAAACAGCAATTCTAAAAGCCTGCAAATGATTGGCTAAGTAATCACTTAATTCGATTAATTCTTGATTCAAAAAACTACGATAATCTAATAATTTGCTAATTGGTTTTAAGGTTCCAGTAAAACTCGTTTCATCTGAAAAACCAACTACAAATCCCAGTAATTGCCTTGGACCAAAAGGCACTTCAACACGCATACCTAATTGAATGGCTTCTTCCCACTGTTCGGGGACTAAATAGTCAAATTCTCGATTAACTTGAGCGACTGGAATATCGATAATCACTTTAGCAAGCATTAAATCACCACCTTCATAACTATATATGCTATCACAAAAAATCGTTTAAATATAGATATAAATACGTTTGCTTAGAAAAAAACCATCAATTTATCTTTATTAATAATACCCTTATCCAAGATAAAAAAACTACCCTCATCATATTACTAAGGATAGTTTAACAGAAATATTTTATAATACAGAAATTTTACTCGCTGTTTCCACATAATGATCATTAAAATGCGTTTTCCAATAAACCCATAAAAGCAATAAAATATAAAGGGTACTCTGTGTTAAGGCCATCACATTTGGATCTTTCAATAAGAAGCCCAGTAGCATCGCGATCAAAGTGGGAAGGCCAAAAGTATTGAGTGATAACTGTAAAGCCTCATTAAAGTTAGCAATCGTAAATATTTTTCCAAACTTCGTTAACCAAAGTAAAAAAGCTGTCCCTAATAATAAACCAACGAAGTTAAAAAACATTAAAAACCACACATTAATAAAATTAGTTAGCACTATCGATAAACGATTGGCTTGGAACCAATGTTGAGACAATAAAGCAATCAGTTCTTCTTTATCTGCCACCGTGGTTAATGGTAGCTCTTCAATATAGGTTTGTTTAATTTCGGGATTCTTTCCTTCTTTAATAATAAAGCCATCTGGAGCAATTAAGATGGAGTTTTCTACTAGAGAATCACTCTCTACCTCATTGATAGAAGGAATAAATTGACTGGTTTCAGCAACTGTTCCCTGTTCTACCATTTGATTAAATTGTTGAACAGTGTCGTCATGCATCGTTGCTAAAGCATTCGGTACAAAATCATTTAAATTAGCCGATTGAATTTTTCCTAACTGAACCGATAACGGCATCAACATTAAACCATTAAGCAACAATACAATTAACAGTATTTGCCACCAAATTAATTGTTGACGATTCTTAAAAATTTTCTTCGCCGAAAAGATATTTGTAAAGTAATTAATTGGAAATACTTTGTTCATTATAATCACCTCATTCTACATATTATAGCATTTAAAAAAGAAAAAAATGGACATGAAGTAGAAAATCAAAAGATTTTCACTTCATCTGCCCACCCTTATTTTCTTAACAAATTTTAAATCAATCGTCGATTATGTTTCTAAAAAATCCAAAGTAGTGAAAAACTAGGAATCGAACCAGAAGTAGAAAGTCAAATAATATTCGATTCATCTGGTCACCTTGCAAAGTTGAGATCTCTCAACCATTGTGCTTTTAATTAACGAACAATAATTGACTAAATTTATCAAGTTTATGCCCAGACTCACACTCGATTGATTAACCTTTTGTTCCACCCTTAGTCAAACCAGTAACAAAGTTCTTTTGTAAGACAAAGAATAGAATTGAAATTGGCACTGCAATTAAAATAGAACCGGCCGCAAACAATGCTACTTTTTGGTTACGTTGGTCATTGATAAACGTTTGTAATCCTGGAGCTAAAGTATATAATTCTTCTTTACGTAATAAGAATTTAGATAACATAAAGTCTCCAAATGGTCCCATAAATGCCCATAAAGCTTGTACAGCAATCATTGGACGTACTAATGGTAACACAATTTGCCAGAATCTTCTAAAATGTCCTGCACCATCTAAATTGGCTGATTCGTCTAAATCATAAGGAACTGTATCGAAGTACCCTTTCATTAACCAAGTATTCATTGGAATACCACCACCAATATAAATTAAGGATAGGAACCAGAATTGGTTAATAGCTTTCATCAAGAGTGCCATTACGAAGAAGGCCGTCAAAGCTGCCATCGTCGGCACCATTTGTACAATTAAGAAGAACATTAAACTATTTTTACGACCAAAGAAGTTGTAACGACTATAAGCATAACCAGCGAGGGTTACTGCCATAACTTGCACTACCATGGTACTAACTGCAACGATTAAAGTATTTTTATACCATTGTAAATAATAGGTTTCTTCAAATAATCGTTTAAAATGATTCAAGGTCCATTTTGAATTAAAATTCAAATCAAATGCGGTAATATTCCCTGCTCTAAAAGCAGAACTAATCGTAATTAATAATGGATAAATAATGATAATCGATAAGAGAATCATATAAAAATAGGTAAAGAACTGTCCCAAAAACTTTTTGAATTTGGCAGATGCAAATAATTTTTTCATGTTGATTATCCCTCCATTTCAAAAGCTTTTGTACGCTTAAAGACGATTAACGATACTGAAATAACCACTACTGAAATAATCAGTGTCAAGGCTGCCGCAAATGAGAATTGCGGTGAAGTTCCAGTTGTTAACTTATAGATCCATGAAATTAAAATGTCGGTTGCACCAGCGCCACCACCCACTGATCCAGGTCCACCATTGTTAAATAGATAGATCATCGTAAAGTTATTAAAGTTACCAGTATATTGAGTTAAAAATGTTGGAGCAGCAACAGAGAAAATTACAGGTAAAGTAATGGAAGTGAATCGTTTAAAAGCATTCGCTCCATCAATTTTGGCTGCTTCATATAAATCTTCGGAGATAGATTGAAGAATACTGGTTACCATTACATAAATATAAGGGAACCCTAGCCAACCTTGAACCATAATAATCGCAACTTTGGTCCAAAACGGGTTGGTTTTCCAAGCGATTTTTCCAATTTCAACAAATGGAATTAATTTATTAATAAACGGAATTACTTGTGTATTCATCGCACCAATTGAGTCATTAAACATATTTGAAAACGTTAAAATTGTAATAAATGCTGGTACAGCCCATGGCAATAAGAAAATTACCCCAAAAATACGTTTGAATTTAATAAATGGTTGGTGAGCTACAACAGCTGTGAAAATACCGAGCACAATTTGTAAAGTAGTCGCACATAATGTCCAAATTAACGTCCACATAAATACGGATGTAAAGGCATCTCTAAAGGTGCTTAATGTAAAGATATTCGCGAAGTTTGCAAAACCAATCCAGTCTAATAATTTTGCTGGTGGCATATTTTTAAAATCATAATTTAAAAATGCTGTAAATAAAGTGACTAAAACTGGGAAAATAATAGCAAAAGTCATAAAAATATATGCCGGTACAATTAATAAATAAGGGAACCCATTATCTAAAATATTATCTTTATGTTCTTTAAATGTTTGATTAACTTTAAATCCTTCATTCCAAAGATTCGCGATGCGTTTTGCATCTATCATATTGAAAATCAAGAAGATTAAGAATACGATCGTAATGATAATTTGTAAAGTACCAATAATCATTAAGAATAGGGAGTTATCACCTTTTACCCCCGGAGTATCCCCTAATGTAATAAAGTCAGTCAACGCACCAAAACCAAAACTTACTAATTCATAAACAAACAACCCGGTAATCCCTAGAAAGGTTAAGCCTTTGATCAATTGTTTATTATATATTTGACCTAGTCCTGGAATCAACGACAAGAGCATCGCTAATGTCGGATTTTGTTTTTTGGCTGTCTGACTCATAAAATCACTCCTTTAAATAAAATGCTGTTTAACTATTAATATCTGGCAGAAGATCAACCTCTGCCAGATAAAAACTTACGATTCACGAAATTTTAATACTTTTGTTCGATTGATTGTTTGATTAATTCAACAGCAGCATCAGCAGCTTCTTGAGCTGATTTATTACCTGAACCAGCATCGAACATTAAGTTTTCAGCACCTGACCATACTTCACTCATTTGTGGAATATTTGGCATTGGTACAGCATTTGAATAAACATCGATAACCGCATTTGTTAATTCATTTCCAGCTTCAGCAGCAACTTTACGAGCTGCTTGGTTAGCAGGGATTTGTCCACTTTCTTCATACATAGCTGTTTGCATTTCTTCAGATGTTACCCAATTTAAGAATTCTTGTGCTAATTCTTGTTTGTCAGTAAATGCTGAAACTACCCAACCTTTACCACCAGCAAATGGTTTGTATTCTTCACCATTTGGTAATGTAGGGATTTTAGCAACACCGTAGTTAACGCCTGCTTCATTAAGAGCAGCAGCTTGCCAAGGTCCATCAATAATCGCAGCAGCTTTACCATCAGTAAATTGTTGCATTACAAAGTCACTTACTGAAGAAACATCTAACATACCTTGTGGCCATACATTTTGGAACCAGTCCACTGCATAGTTAATACCTTCTACTGACCCTTCAGAATTTAATCCTAAGTCTTCGTAGTTAGTACCATCTTCACCGAATACATAACCACCATATCCAGCTAATAAACCGTAGCTATGGTAGAAGTTAGTCCATTGAGCTAAGAATGCTGTAGATTTTCCATCTTCCCCAGCAAAAGCATATTTTTCATCTTTAGTCAATTCACGTAATTCATCAAAAGTTTTTGGCGCTTCAGATAGTAAGTCTTTGTTATAGTATAAAACAATTGTTTCGATAACAGCTGGCGCACCATAAACAACACCATCTGTTGATACTTGTTGTTTATCTGTATCATCATAACCTGCTTCTTCATTTAACGCTACTTCGTTAATTAAACCTGTTTGAGCTAATGAACCGATACGGTCATATGGTGCAATTAAAACATCTGGAGCAGTTCCAGCAGGACCATCTAATGCTAAACCATCAATTTTCTCAAACATATCAGCATCTAATAATTCTACTTTCACACCATATTCTTCTTCGAATTTAGCGATGTGATTTTTGACATAGTCATATTCTCCGGCTGCAGAAATAACTAATGTTTCTTCTTGAGCATCAGCTACTAATACACCAGTTGATACTAATGTAGATAAAGCTGTAACTGTAGACAAAGTACCAATTGCCAATTTCTTCAAATTCAATTTCATCATTGAAACCTCCTAAATATTGCGTAAATCGCTTTCTTAACTATATTATCTTATATAATTGAAAATAATACAATAGGTTTTTAATTCTGTTATCGGTAACAGAATGATAATCATTATAAAAACCCGTTATTGTATCGTGACTCTATTTAATATTTAGCTATTTAATCATCTTTTTATGAAAATATTTCGTTTGTTCCAAAAAAACACTAGGATTATTTTGCTTTATACGAATAAATTATCATCCCTTTTCGTCAGCGAAAAAAGAGTGGGAATGGACCAGAAGTCGAACATGAATAGTTTTGTTTTATCTGCCCAAACTCTTTAAGACCTAGTTTGAGACCACACAACGATTGCAGCCTCAATTAATGACTGGGAATCAAAAACTTAAAATTTTTGATCCTAATTTCTAGGCTTTTATTATTTCGTTGTATTGTATTAAGTAGAGATCAACACCTTATGTGTTAACCAACCTTTGCTGCTTAAACGTCGAGAGACGCTATTAGCAACTCATCATCTTATAAACGACGATGTTGACTAACGGCAATTTTATTGATGGCTCTTTCTAGTGAAATTTTTGCTCGCTTAAATTTGCGAGAATCTTTCTCTCTTAAGGCGGCAGCCATATCTTCTTCAGCCTGTTGTTTTTGAATTTCAACGGCTGCTTCATCAATGTCACGCGCGCGAACAGCATAATTAGAAATGATTTCTAATTGATTGTTCGCCATTGATAAAATGCCACCATTAATCGCAATATAATCAACTGGTTCTCCATCTTCCACTCGTGTTACTTTAACAGCCGAAATGACTAACGGTGTTAAAATAGGAATATGATTCGGCATAATGGTCAATCCGCCTTGGGTTGTCTTCACATTACAACTATAGGAACGGTGTTCATAGATAATACCATCAGGTGATGAAATGGTCACAGTCATATAAGGACGACTATTATTTTCATTATTAGCCAATTCATTCACTTCCTTATTCTAATTCTTCCGGTAGACTTGCACCTAATTTTTTCGCTTTTGCAATCACTTGATCAATATTTCCAACATTACGGAAAGCTTCTTCTGGGAGTGTATCGAATTTACCATTTAGAATACCTTCGAAGCCATCTAGTGTTTCTTGAATGCTAACAAATGATCCTGGTAAACCAGTAAAAGCTTCAGCCACATGGAAGTTTTGCGATAAGAAATATTGGATACGACGGGCTCTTTTCACCGTAATCTTTTCCTCATCTGATAATTCATCAATCCCTAAAATGGCAATGATATCTTGTAATTCACGGTAACGTTGTAAAACAGTTTGCACTTGACGGGCAATTTCATAATGACGTATACCCACTATTTCTTCAGATAAAGCACTTGAAGTAGAAGCCAATGGGTCAACAGCTGGGTAGATCCCTTGTTCTGCTAAATGGCGCTCTAAGTTGGTAGTCGCATCTAGATGGGCAAAGGTTGTCGCAGGAGCAGGGTCCGTATAGTCATCGGCTGGCACATATACCGCTTGGATTGATGTAATGGAACCGTGCTTCGTAGACGTAATACGTTCTTGCATTTGTCCCATTTCACTTGCTAAAGTTGGTTGATACCCTACTGCTGAAGGCATACGACCTAATAAGGCTGACACTTCGGAACCTGCTTGAGTAAAACGATAAATATTATCAATAAATAATAAGACGTCTTGTTTCAATTCGTCACGGAAATATTCCGCCATTGTAAGTCCTGTTAAGACAACACGCATACGTGCTCCTGGTGGTTCATTCATTTGACCAAAAACCATGGCCGTCTTCTTGCTTACACCTGACTCACGCATTTCAAAAACGAGGTCATTCCCTTCACGTGTACGTTCTCCAACCCCAGTGAAAACGGAGATACCTCCTAATTGTTCTGCAATATTATGAATTAATTCTTGAATTAAGACAGTTTTTCCAACTCCGGCACCACCGAATAAACCGATTTTTCCCCCTTTAATATAAGGAGCTAATAAATCGATGACCTTAATTCCGGTTTCTAAAACATGAAAACTATTATCTAAGTCCTCATATTTAGGGGCTTCACGATGAATACTTTTGCGTTCAACATCGTCGCCAACCGGTTCTAGTTCATCAATTGTCTCACCTAAAACATTGAATACTCTACCTAAAGTGGCTTCGCCTACTGGCACTTTAATCGGTGTTAAATAATCCACAACTGTCATGCCGCGTTCCAAACCATCGGTTGATTCCATCGCAATTGTCCGGACCATTCCATGACCTAAATCCAGTGCAACTTCTAAGGTTAATAATTTTTCTTCATCCGAAATATTTTCTTGCATTACATCCGCCATATCAGCGTTCGTTACAATTAATGCATTATGAATGTCAGGACCACCATTTTCAATTGGGAAAGTGACATCGACTACGGGTCCAATAACTTGTTCAATACGACCAATTCGCATGTACAACATTCCTCCTTCTAATCATTCAGTGCTTGTGCACCGCTAATTATTTCAATAATTTCATTCGTTACTTTTAATTGTCTTTTTTGATTATATTGTTGTTTTAAATTTTCAATCATTTCCTCTGCATTATCCGTCGCACTACGCATCGCACTCATACGACTAGCATGTTCAGATGTTTTTGCATCAATAATTGCACCATATATTTGACTTTCAGCATATTGAGGCAATAATACATCTAGTAGTTCGCTTTCAGAAGGTTCAATTAAAAACTCAACTTCTGTTTCGGTATTTTCTAATTCTTCCTCTAACTCTAAATCGGTAATGGGTAAAATTTGTTCAGCACGAAATTGAGAAGTCATTGGATTAATATGATGGTTATAACAAACATATAAGGCATCAAAGACTTGTTCTTTAAATAGTTCGACCGCTTTTTTTACAATCTTCGACACTTCAAAAAAGCTAGGGTGATCGGTTAAATTATGAATTTCATAAGCGACTTCATACCCTTCATCGCGACAAAATTTTGCGATCGGTTCCCCTATTGCTAACACTACCACTTCGCTTTTATCTTGATGGTCTTGTTTTAACATCGTTTCGGTTGCTTTTAAAATCGAATGATTGTAGCCACCTGCTAAACCTTTATCTGATGTAATAATTAAATAACCGGTTTTCTTAATCGGTCTTTCAATTAACATATCATGAAAATCAATATCTTTTACTTCATTGACATCCATCGGTACACCATCATCTAATAAATCAAATTGTTGTTTACCTAAACGGGCAACCATTTTCTTTAGTTTTTGGCCATAAGTAAAATAACGACTCGAAGTTTGCACCATTTTATTATATTTAGAAGCAGAAACCATCTGCATCGCTTTGGTAATTTGAGCTGTTTTGCGAGTGGAGTCGATTCTTTTTTTTATTTGGTTTAATGACATACCACTACCTCTTTCTAAAACTATTGTGCTATTTGAGAATGTTCTTCTAAAATGGTTTGTAATAAATCTTCTTCAGGCATTCGATGGTTACGACTAATATCACGTAAAACAACATCATAACGTTCTTCTAAGAAATTATAGAGTGATTGTTCATACTCTTTAAGTTTATCAATCCCAACACTATCAAGATAGCCATGATTTAAGGCGTAGAATAAAATAATTTGTTTTTCAACACTGACTGGTTTATGTAAAGGTTGTTTTAACACTTCAACCGTTCTACGTCCTCGATTTAATTTTTGTTGTGTTAAAGCGTCTAAGTCTGAACCGAATTGTGTAAAGGCTTCTAATTCACGGTAACTAGCTAAATCAATTCGTAAAGTACCGGACACTTGTTTCATTGGTTTTAATTGTGCCGATCCACCCACACGCGATACCGATAAACCGGCATTAATTGCGGGTCTGACACCAGAGTGGAATAAATCACTTTCCAAGAATATTTGTCCATCGGTAATGGAAATGACATTCGTTGGAATATAAGCCGAAATATCCCCTGCTTGCGTTTCAACAACTGGCAGTGAAGTAATCGAACCTCCACCTAACTTATCAGATAATTTTGCAGAACGCTCTAATAAACGAGAATGTAAATAGAAAACATCTCCAGGGTAAGCTTCACGACCTGGTGGACGTTTTAATAATAAACTCATTTCCCGATAAGCTGCTGCTTGTTTAGATAAATCATCGTAAATAATTAAAACATGCTTGCCTTCATACATAAATTCTTCGGCCATTGCCGTTGCAGAGTATGGTGCTAAATAAAGTAATGGCGCCGGTTGTGAAGCACTTGCACTCATTACAATTGAATAGTCCATCGCACCATGTGCTTGCAATGTCGTCACGATGTTTTTTACAGTTGATTCTTTTTGACCAATCGCGACATAAATACAAATAACATCTTGTCCTTTTTGATTTAAAATCGTATCAATTGCTAAAGATGTTTTACCGGTCTTACGATCCCCGATAATTAACTCACGTTGTCCACGTCCGATTGGTACTAAAGAGTCAATGGCTTTAATACCTGTTTGCAATGGTTCATTAACACTTTGACGTTCCATAATTCCTGGCGCATCTGCTTCAACAGGTCTTGTTTTTTTATAGTCAATTTCACCAATACCGTCAATCGCTTCACCTAGAGGATTAATAACACGACCTAATAGGCCATTTCCTACTGGAACTTCCATGATTTTATGTAAACGACGGACTAAATCACCTTCGTGAATATTCACATACTCACCAAAAATAATAATCCCGACATCTTTGGTTTCTAAGTTTTGAACCATCCCAATTGTTCCATTGGCAAATTCAACCATTTCTCCGACCATGACATTTTCTAATCCATAAGCACGGGCAATCCCATCCCCAATGTAAGAAACTGTTCCAATTTCTTCAATTAATTCTTCACTGTGGAATTGACGAATTTGTTGACGAAGACGTTCATCTAATCTTTCTAAACTCATTTCAATCCCTCCTAATAATGCCAATTACGATCTAAATGACGTCGTAATTCTTTTAAAGTCTTTTTACCCGTTACTTCATAATAGTAACTTTCACTTTGAATACGGACACCCGCAATTAAACTTGGATCGACGACTGTCGTAATACGACGTAATGGCTTTTTGGTAATATCTAAAAATTTACGCACAATGCGTTCTTTTTCCTCGTCAGTTAAAGGAACCGCAGAGGTAATCATTAACATTTCACTTTGATTTTGTTCTTTGTTAAGAGAATCTCCTTCATCATGCATCATGTTTAACATGATTTTTCCTAAAAGTTCATCTTCAAAATGCTCACGATTCGCATCAGGATTATCATCGTTCCATTTTTGAATCGAATCACGAATACGTTCTTGATTGATTTTTTTTAATAAAGCATCTTCTTCGTTTTTAACTTTTTTATTAACCTTTAACGATTCATTAACACTTGTTTGATTTAAAGTTTCATTTTCACTCATCATGCTATATCATCCATTCCTGCAATGAAATCATCGACCAATTTATGGTAATCTTCTTCTTTAATTTCACGGCGTAAAATTTTCTCTGCAATTTCAATAGCAATATCAGATACTTCATTTTTAATTTCATTTAAGATGCGTTCACGATCTTGTTCAATTTCTTGATTAGCAGATTCATGAAGACGTGCTATCTCCTCTTTTGCTTCTTTAATCATATTATCTTGAATTTGTAAGCTTTGTTTTTTAGCTGCTAAGATAATTTGATTAGCTTCCGCACGTGCATCTTTTAATGCTTGTTGAGCATCTTCTTTAGCTTTAGTACTCGTAGCTTTTTCTTCAGCTGCTTGTGCTAAATCTCCTTCAATAATTTGACGACGTTGTGCTAACATCGACATAAAAGGTTCCCAAGTGAATTTCTTAATAATCATCAGTAAAGCGACAAACGCAATCATCGTAACGATCGTATTGCCTAATGCGGTGTTTCCACTTGATGCATATACAATTAACATTTTAATCCCCCTTCATTTAGTATCGTCAGCTTAATTAGTTTAATTATCTGAAAACTAAAATAAAGGCGATAACCACGGCCATAATCGGCACCGCTTCAATTAACCCTACTCCAAGGAACATGGTCATACGTAATTTACCTTCTAATTCTGGTTGACGTGCAATTGATTCGATTGTTTTTGAAATAACCATACCATTACCAATTGATGCAGAAAGAGCAGCAATCGCAACAGCAATAGCAGCAGCAATAGCGTTCATATTTTATATTCTCCTTATCTTTAAAAACTATATTTCTTCTTTTTCAACTTTATGCGACAAATATACCATTGTTAAGGTTACAAATATATAAGATTGAATGGCACCTATAAATACTGAAAATCCTTGCCATACCATTTGTAATGGTAATCCTATTACCCATGTAAAGACACCTTTAGCATTGGCTAAATTAGCAATTAAACCTAATAAAACTTCCCCAGCGAAAATATTACCATATAGACGAAGTGCTAATGTCAAAGCATTAGTAAACTCTTCAACTAATTTTATTGGGAATAAAAATGCTGAAGGTTCTAAATAGCCATTCACCACATACCCCTTCATTCCTTGTTCTGTAATCCCTAGGAAATGAGATAACAAAATCATTAAAAGTGCTATCGATAAACACACAATTGGATCGGCTGTCGGACTTCTCCAAAGTGATAATTCACCCACATGTAATATTAAAGGTAAACCTATCATATTAGAGGTAAAAATAAATAACAATAATGTCAATCCTAATAATTGATAATTTTGTGCTCCTTTATCATCGATTGCTCCCCCTACTACGCCTCGAACAAATTCAATAATCGTTTCCATTAATAGTTGAGGCTTATTTGGTTTATCCACCGATAAATTATGTGAAGTCCAAACACAAAGCACTGTGACGATAGCGACAGTTGCTAAAATAGCTAAAAAAGTGTTCAACCCAAAAGAAATACCTAATAGTTCAAACACAATCGTTTCATCCAAGAGTGACCCTCCTTTTTTTGGTAATTGACTGTTGTCAATAAAATTTTGTTGACATTTATCTTCTCGAAAATGACACAAATCCATAACTAGTTTACCACTTAATTTTCTATAAAACAAACTTTGAAAGGGGTTAAGTAAATATTTTTTTATTATGATTAGGATATAAAAATATTGATATAAAAACATCTTTTTGGCAATTAATGACTAACTTTTATGTCATCATTCGTCAGTTCCTCAAAATTGAAAACCTTGCTATCATCGCCTTTTGAGACTGTTATCCGGTAACAGAATTTAGAAAAAGGCCAAAATCATTTGTAAGTATTTTTTATTCCTTATATAATGAATGCGACAACAAAATAAAAGGAGGTCGTGTTATGGCCCGATCAAGTGGCGTCTTAATGCATATATCATCATTACCAAATAAATTTGGTATCGGTACATTTGGGCAATCAGCTTATGACTTTGTTGATTTCCTAGTTCGTACCAAACAAACCTATTGGCAGATTCTTCCTTTAGGTACAACTAGCTATGGTGATTCACCCTATCAATCATTTTCAGCTATCGCTGGGAACCCTCACTTTATTGATTTTGAATTATTAAGTAAAGAAGGTCTCTTAGAACCAGCTGATTATGAAAAAGTTGATTTTGGTGACGATCCAGAAAATGTGGACTACGGCACTATATTCATTAACCGTCGTCCTATTCTCGAAAAAGCTGTCGCAAACTTTTTAAAACGAGGCAAATTAGAAGGATACACACAATTCGTTGCCGAAAATGCACATTGGTTAGAAGACTATGCAGAGTATATGGCAATCAAAGAAGATTTCGGTTTAGTTTCTTGGACCGAATGGGATGAGGATATTCGTTTACGCGATAAAAAAGCATTAAATGAATACCGTAAAAAATTGGTGAAAGAAATTGAGTTTCATAAAGTAACCCAATATTTCTTCTTCACTCAATGGTTACAATTAAAAGCTTATGCTAATGAAAATGATATTCAAATCATTGGTGATATGCCAATCTATGTTTCAGCTGACTCTGTTGAAATGTGGACGAATTCAAAACTATTTAAAGTAGATGAATTCAAAATGCCGATTGTTGTTGCAGGTACACCACCGGATAACTTCTCTGATGACGGTCAATATTGGGGGAACCCAATTTATGACTGGGAATATATGGAGAAAGATAAATATTCTTGGTGGATTCTGCGTATGAAAGAAAGCTTTAAAATCTATGATATGGTTCGTATTGACCACTTCCGAGGTTTTGAATCTTATTGGGCAGTGCCTTTTGGCTCCCCTACTGCTGCTGATGGCCGTTGGGAAAAAGGTCCAGACGTTAAATTATTCAAGCAAATCAAAAAAGAATTAGGCGATTTAAATATTATCGCTGAAGACTTAGGCTTCTTAACCCAAGAAGTAATTGATATGCGCGATGCTACTGGTTTCCCAGGAATGAAAATTTTACAATTTGGTTTTGATGGTACAGACTCTATGGAATTACCACATAACTATGTGCGTAATACGATTAGTTACTTAGGGACTCATGATAATGAAACCATCACAGGATGGTATCAATCAGTTCCTGAATATATCCGACATAATGCTGATAAATATTCTAATCGTAAAGAAGATGAAACCATCGCCGAAGCTCTAAACCGTACATTATCAGCTTCAGTAAGTGATTATGTTATCTTCACGATGCAAGACTTATTAGACTTAGATAATACTGCACGTATGAATGAGCCTTCCACCATTGGTAAAAACTGGAAATGGCGCATGAAAGAAGATGCTATTACAGAAACGATTGAAGCGAAGTTGACCGATTACACCGTCACCTACTTCAGAGCAAACCAAAACATTGTAAAAAAAGAAGCAGAAAAAGCTAAAGCTGCTCAAAAAGAAAAAGAAAAAAGTAAATCAACTAAAAAAGTTGCTGCTAAACCAAAGACTAAAACTAACAAATAAATTTAGTTCATTTGGAAATCGACAATTTTCTACTATTCAATATTTTGTTAAATTACCATAGTTTTAATAACATATCTAATTTACATTTTAAAAGGAGAAAACAAATGACTTTATTATCAAATTATACAAACAAACTTTTCAATAAGACTGTTGCTGAGTGTACTGAACAAGAATTATATAAGGTTTTATTACATCTTGTTCGTGACAAATCAAAAGATCAACCAACCAATGACACAAAGAAAAAATTATACTATTTCTCAGCTGAGTTTTTAATTGGTAAATTATTAAGTAACAACTTATTAAACTTAGGTCTATATGATGAAGTACAAGCAGAATTAACAGCTGCTGGTAAAAACATGATGGATATCGAGCAAGCAGAAAATGAACCATCATTAGGAAACGGTGGTTTAGGACGTTTAGCTGCTTGTTTCGTTGACTCAATCGCAACATTAGGATTAAACGGTGATGGTGTTGGTTTAAACTATCATTACGGTTTATTCCGTCAAGTATTTAAAGACAATCAACAAACTGCTATTCCAGATCCATGGTTAGATGGCGACGATTGGGTAATCCGCTCAGAACATTCTTATGTTGTTCCATTCAAAGATTTTGAATTAAAATCAACACTTTACGATATTGATGTTCCTGGTTACAAACAAGAGAAGAAAAACCGTCTACGTTTATTCGACTTAGATTCTGTTAACTCAGAAATTATTACTGATGGTATTAACTTTGATAAAGGTAATATTTTAGAAAACTTAACTTTATTCTTATATCCAGATGATTCTGATCATGCAGGAGAATTATTACGTATTTACCAACAATATTTCATGGTATCAAATGGTGCTCAATTAGTTTTAGATGAAGCAATCGCTAAAGGAAGTAACTTACATGACTTAGCAGATTATGCGATTATCCAAATCAACGATACTCACCCTGCTTTTGTAATTCCTGAATTAATTCGTTTATTAGGTGAACGTGGTATTGAATTTGATGAAGCGGTGAAGATTGTTCGCTCTATGACAGCTTATACTAACCATACGATTTTAGCAGAGGCATTAGAAAAATGGCCATTATCTGATATTGAAGAAGTAGCACCACAATTATTACCAATTATTCATCAATTAGCTGAAGTGGTTGAAGCAGAATATCCTGGTAATGAAGCAGTCGCAATTATCGATAAACAAAACCGTGTTCATATGGCTCATATTGCGATTCACTTTGGATACAGTGTTAACGGGGTTGCTGCCTTACATACTGAAATCTTAAAAGCTTCAGAATTAAAACATTTCTATGATATTTATCCAGAGAAATTCAATAACAAAACGAATGGTATTACCTTCCGTCGTTGGATTATGGATGCTAACCCTGAATTAGCAAAATTATTAGATAATACGATTGGTTCTGAATGGCGTAATAACAGTGATTTAACTGCATTATTAGATCACATTGATGACGAAAATGTAATCAAAGCTTTAAATGATATCAAACATGATAACAAGAAGAAATTACAAGAAAGTCTAAGAAAAACACAAGGTGTTGAAATTAACAACCACTCTATTATTGATGTTCAAATTAAGAGAATTCACGAATATAAACGTCAACAA
Source organism: Globicatella sanguinis (assembly GCF_002847845.2). Taxonomy (NCBI): domain Bacteria; kingdom Bacillati; phylum Bacillota; class Bacilli; order Lactobacillales; family Aerococcaceae; genus Globicatella; species Globicatella sanguinis. The sequence continues at coordinate 574,933 of NZ_CP126962.1, forward strand.
ATGTTAGCTTTATATATTATTCATAAATATTTTGCAATTAAAAATGGTGAAATTCCTGCTACACCAATTACAATCATTTTTGGTGGTAAAGCAGCACCAGCTTATACAATTGCACAAGATGTAATTCACTTAATCTTAAACTTATCTGAAATCATTGCTAATGACCCAGATGTGAGCCCTCACTTACAAGTCGTAATGATTGAAAACTATAATGTAACTGCCGCTACTTACTTAATTCCTGCAGCAAACATTTCAGAACAAATCTCATTAGCTTCTAAAGAAGCTTCTGGTACAGGTAATATGAAATTCATGTTAAACGGTGCATTGACCTTAGGAACAATGGACGGTGCTAACGTTGAAATTCATGAATTAGTTGGTGATGAAAACATTAAAATCTTTGGTAAATTAAGTGATGAAATCATCGAATTATATGACACCAATGGTTATGTTGCTAAAGACTACTATGAGCGTGAAACAATCAAACCTTTAGTTGATTTTATTGTAAGTGATGAAATGATGGCAATCGGTAATGAAGAACGCTTAACTCGTCTACACAATGAATTAATCAATAAAGACTGGTTCATGACTTTAATTGACTTAGAAGAATTCATCGATGCTAAAGAAGAATTATATGCAGAATACGAAGATCGTGAAAATTGGTTACGTCGCTCATTAGTGAATATTGCTAAAGCTGGCTACTTCTCTTCTGACCGTACAATCAATGATTACAACGAAGATATTTGGCATTTAGAAAAAGCTTAAATATAAGATAATTAAACTATTGGTTTATCAGCTACAAACCAATCCCCAAAACAAGACTGGACAGAAGCGAGTAAGTTTCTGCCCAGTCTTATCTTTTAATTAAGTACCATACGATTTGAGTGGAGTGTTCCGAACAATGTCATGGAAAGCAGAGACTTTTCGCATTATCTTATTAATCCATCAGCAACAAGGAGCGGCAAAAAGTGTACAATCAAAGAATTATCATTTCGTCTTTTTACACCATCAAATACTAGCTATAATTTTTAAGCATCAGAAAAAAAGGGAGTGGGCAAGAAGTAGTCAGAAAACAAAAAGAGCCCCTCTCGGGACTCTAACACTCTCAATATATGATTATTTTGGCTCTATACTTTTTGGTGTGGATTTATAGAAATGACTCTGTTCATTCACACCTTTATAAATCAATACAAAAAGTCATGGAATTCCGATATAATCTAATTAGCGACTAAACTATTAGAAAAGAGGAACTCACATGACCTATTCAGATGATATCAGAAAATTACTTGAAATAACAGACCCTAATATCACTTTTATTGAAGGATGTTTGGATCAAGATTCCATTACATTGAACGGTGTCGTTTACCAGACTGTATCTGCTAAGCTTTCTTATGACCCAGTGGCTTGCCCCTGCTGTCATCAAAAAAATATTAATAACTCTATTTTGAAGCATGGCTTTAAGCAAGTAAAAGTAAAATATGCTTGTTCTCTTGCCTGTCCTAAATTAATTCTGCTAAAAAAACAACGTTTTATATGTAAAGCGTGTAAGAAAACCTTTATGGCACAAACCAATTTAGTAGAGCCAAATTGTCAGATTTCTAACTTACAAAAACAACTCGTAAAAGAACAATTGAGACTCGTACAATCTGCTTCACTGATTGCTAAAAATACCTATGTATCCATTAGTACGGTCGTTAGAGTACTCGATTCCTTGGAAACGCAGATGAAACCACAAACGAATACCCTGCCAACCACTTTATCATTTGACGAACTACGTACAACCAAATCATGTAAAGCAGAAATGTCCTTTATTTATGCCAATGCTTCTACTCACCAAATATTAGATTTATTAGACAGTCGTCAACAAGCGGATATCAAAAAACATTTTTTCCGTTTCCCATTGGACGTACGCCGTCAAGTTGAATGGATTACGATGGACATGAATCTTCCCTTTATTAGCATGATAAAGACACTGTTCCCATGTGCTAAGATTGTGATTGACCGGTTCCATATCATTCAATTACTCAATAGAGCCCTTAACAACCTAAGGATTCAAGTAATGAATCAATATAAAAAGAAACCCTCGAAATGTGATTATAATAAGTTGAAAAAATTATGGAAATTACTTCTTAAAAACCGAGAAGATCTAGATTTTGAGAATTATCAAACCCATCGCCTGTTCGATGGATTAGTGACTGAAAAAATGATGGTAGAATATCTACTTTCGCTTGATATAGGGCTTAGAAATGCCTATGAAAAAATAAATGATTTCAAATATGCCATTATGACACACGATGTCGAATTGTTTCATTATGAACTTCAAGAAATAAAAAAATATTCCTATCGTCAAGTGATTCGTACAGCGTTTAACACGATTACACGCTATCAAGAGTATATTACCAATGCTTTAACCGTCACATTGTCAAATGGACACCTGGAAGCAACCAATAATATCATTAAAACAATCAAACGAACAGGACATGGTTATACTAATTTTAGACGTTTAAGATTAAGAGCACGCTATATTTTGTTAAGTAAGAATTGCAAAAACCAAAACTATCGCCCTTTATATTTTAGTCAAGAAAAAGAATCCAAGACAGAGAAAACCGCATAATTAGAATAAAACGGCCGTTCAACACAATTGTGTTGAACGACCAAAAATTCCGTGACCCACACCATTTGACAAAGAGCCATTATTTTAAAGTGATATAGCCAATTTCTTGACCTTTGGTCACATTACCTGAAGCAGTTATTTTATACTCTTCAATCACTTCTGAACCATTTGTAAAGATAACGATCATCGCATTATCTTTACCTTCAGTTGCTAAAGCATCTAAATCAACTTCAGATATTTTACTTGAAGCGGTGACTTTGTCGTTTTCATTGACATCCGTTTCGAATGGTTCACCATTTAACGAAACAGTATCAATGCCCATATGTAATAAAACTTCTAACTCACCCGCTTTAAATCCTACTGCATGTTGAGTCGGGAAGACATTAACAATCGTCCCTTCTACTGGTGATGAAATTGAGCCATTTGTTGGAAGGACAGCAAAACCGTCTCCCATCATTTTTTGAGCAAAAACGACATCGTTTACTTGTTCAATATTGATTAACTCACCATCAGCTGGTGCATATAATTTTATTTCTTTAATTACAGGTTCTTTTTCTTGTTGTTTTTTCTTGAAAAATCCAAACATTTATATTAGCTCCTATCATAGTATAGTAGCTATATTATAACATACCAAATCATAGTAGTAAAAAAATAATCGCTAATTTTTTCAAATAAGTGTATAATAAAATAGGTATGAAAGCGAGGTTAAAAAATTTATGAATTTTGATATTGATATTTTAGAATTAATCCGTATTTTAATCTTGAGTATAGTCCAAGGGATTACGGAATGGTTACCGATTAGTAGTACAGGTCATATGATTATTATTGAAGAGTTTTTCTCACTGACTTCTAGTCCAGAATTTAAGGAATTATTTTTTGTCTTAGTACAACTTGGATCGATTATGGCGGTAGTCTTACTTTACTTTAATAAGTTAAATCCTTTTTCATTTAAAAAATCCGCACAAGAACGTAAGGACACTTGGTTTATCTGGTTTAAAGTCGCGGTGGCGAGTATTCCAGCTGTCCTATTTGGACTTGTTTTAGATGATTATATGGAGATGTATTTTAATAAACCTTTAGTAGTTGCCGCTATGTTAATTGTTTATGGTTTTGCCTTTATTTGGATAGAAACACGTCAAAAGAGTCGTCACTCTCATGAGATTAATACTTTCCAAACATTAACCTTTAAAGACGCCTTTTTAATCGGATGTTTCCAAGCATTAGCCATTATTCCGGGAACCTCTCGTTCAGGTTCTACCATCTTAGGGGCATTGTTACTTGGTACTTCTCGTTTTATCGCCACTGAATTTTCTTTTTATATGAGTATTCCCATTATGTTTGGAGCAAGCTTGAAAAAACTGCTAAAATTTGGTTTAGTCTTTAGCCAAGCTGAATTAATTTATTTAGGTGTCGGTATGTTCGTCGCGTTTATCGTTTCCGTTATTGCGATTAAATTCTTACTTAATTATATTAAACGAAACGACTTTAAAGCCTTCGGTTATTACCGTATTATCTTAGGTTCCATTATCATTTTATACTTCTTATTTACTGGAAGATAAACCTATAAAAACTGACCGCTACTTAGCCGATTGTTCTCGGTTAAATAGCGGTCTTTTTTTGTTATTGATGCCATTCTATATGGTGTTTAGCTAATAAATCATCAGCTGCTTGTGGTCCTTTAGAGCCAGCTTCATAATTAGGGAAATCGGGTTCTATCTTTTGCCAATGACTAAATAAATTATCGATATATTTCCAAGCGTGTTCCACTTCTAAGTAATGGGCAAAGTGACTCTTGTCGCCTAAAATACATTCAAAAATTAGACGCTCATAATCTTGCGGTGTTTGTGCTAATTGTTCATCTGTATAATAATATTCAAACGGAATGCTATAAGTATCATGTGAATAGCCAAATACCTTTTGGTTAACTAATAAACGATAACCTGTTCGCGGAGCAATTTCAATTCTTAAATGATTTCCGGCAATACCTTCCATCGTCGGTTTAAATTGAACATCAATTAAAGTCGATTTAGAATTGACACGTTTTCCTGTTCTTACGAAAAATGGTACACCCTCCCATTGAGGTAAATCCACTTCAACTTTCGCTGCTAAATAGGTTTCAGTATTGGAATCACTGGCCACATTCTCTTCCTCACGGTACCCTTTAAAATCCGCGGCAGGACCATATTGTCCGCGAACAAAATTGGCTTTAACTTCTTCGGTTGTCTTCGGTAAATGAAGTGATGCAAGTATTTTAATTTTCTCTTCTTGAATCGCTTCTGCCGAATTATCTTTAGGTGCATCCATCGCTAACAAAGCCAATAATTGTAAAGCATGATTTTGAATCATATCACGAGTTGCCCCTGAGTGATCATAATATTCCCCACGGTCTTCAACTCCAACCTCTTCTAACAAACTAATTTGGAAATGATCAATTCCCTTATTATTCCAAATATCGCTGAAAAGACGGTTGTCAAAACGAATATTGCGAATCGCTTGTACCATTTCTTTGCCTAAATAATGGTCAATACGGAAAATTTGGTCTTCATCAAATGCTTGATTTAATTTTAGTTGGAGTTCTTGCGCTGACTCTGTATCATGTCCAAATGGTTTTTCAATTATTAAGCGATTATACCCATTTTCCGTAATCAAGCCTTCCGTTTTTAAATGTAAGGTAATGGTTGGGAATAATGCAGGTGATAATGAAATATAGAAAATACGGTTCCCATCGGTTTGGTATTGTTGATCAAGCTCTGCTTGAAAAGCTTTTAAATTTTGATAATGTGCTTTATCATTCACATCATGGGATAAATAATACATATGCGTTAAGAATTCTTCCAAATGTGTTGCATCTTCTACTTCTTTTGCGACACTTTGTCTAACAGTTTGACGCATATCCTCGTGGCTCCACTTAGTTCTTCCAGTTCCTATCAAGGCAAATTGTTTCGAAAGATGACCATTCTTGTATAGTCGATAAATTGCGGGATATAATTTACGCGACGCCAAATCTCCAGTCGCGCCAAATAGTGTCAAAATTAATTTATTTTCAGTCATGATACCCCTCCGATATATTTACTCATTATATTATAATCTATCACTCACAATATCTCAATTATATCTTTTAAAAACAAATAAGAGAAGAAATTTGATTACAATTAGAGCTTAATCAAAAATTCTCCCCTTATCGATCTGGATTAAAAAAATCTGTTAATTGGGTTTCAATGAGCTTTTATTATTGTTACCTATTTTTTTCTATTTATATTTTGAGTTCTCTCTTTTGTAGGGTTATACCTAATCGATTAAATGGCATTAAATAGTGATGTAAGAAGCCGCATGAATCGATTAATTATTTTCCACGACGTTTGCCTTTATTTTTAGTGTCACGTAAACGATTTTTCTTCTTCACAACTTTTTTCTTAGATTTCGGTTGATTGGCTCTACTTTTTGCTTGCGCCTTGCGTTTAATACTTTGCTCTTTTTCAACTTCAATATTCGCTAATCGTAACGCATCACGTTCTTCAATCGTCACGAGTTTTCCTTGATAATAAGCGCGTTCTTGTAGGTTAACCCCTTCATTCATTAATATATGAGCTAAATTCCTAAACTCTTGCTCATTTAATAATGATAAGACGGTTCCTTTATTACCCATGCGACCAGTTCTACCAGAACGGTGCAAGTATGTTCGAGCATCGTTGACGCGATTATAGTGAATCACACATGGTAAGTCTGCTATATCAAGACCTCGTGCTGAAACATCGGTTGTCAATAAATAAGTAGCTTTGCCTTCTCTAAAAGCATTAATAGCATGTTCACGCTCTAATTTTGACAATTGTCCATGTAAAGATACAACATTAAGACCATCATAAATTAATTTGGCTGCCACTTGATCCACTTCATTAACTTGCTCAAAAAAGACAATGGCTTGCATTCCCTCAACATGTGAAAGGCGTTTTAAATATTGAATCTTTTGACGATTTTGCACAATCAAACCAAAATGTTCGATATTATCTAATGACTGATGGTCTACGTTTACGACTCGAACACTTTCTCCCATCTCGACTGCCACCTTAACTAGCGCTGGACCAAAAGTAGCTGAAACCCAAACTTTTTGCACATCACGCATTAATTTATTAGTAAACTTTTCAATGGTAATGGCTTGCTCATCTTCATATAAGTAATCGGCTTCATCATAAACGATGGCTTTGACTAAATGAAGTTTTAATTTACGCGATTGCTCGCTTAACTCATATAAACGACCAGGAGAAGCCACAATGACTTCCGGTTTGTCTTTCAGGGCATTAATTTGGCGTTGCATATTGGCACTACCCAGAATTGTTAGGACTTCAAGTTCTTTGGCTCGCCCCCAAAGTTCAGCTACCTCTCCAATTTGCTTAACTAATTCTTGTGATGGCGCTAAGACTATTAATTGCAAAGTATTATTTTTTTCAACTTGCGCTAATAATGGTAACAGATAGGCTAATGTCTTACCTGTTCCCGTTGGTGAAACAGCTATCACCGATTCACCACTTTGAATGATGGGATACAACGCTTCTTGTATGGGACTCATTTGCTCGAAACCCTGCTGGTCCCATATCTTTTTAAAAGGTTCTTGAATAAAATTTGCCATATTGACTCCTTAATTAAATTTTAGATTGGCTGATTTTCTTAATTGTTCCATGACTTGTGCAACTTGTAAACTCATCTGCTTCCAGTCTTCATAACGAACTTTTTGCTGAATATTATCGGGATCTGTCAATACTTCTGCAAAAGCAATTAGTTCATCGTACATAACATTTTCTGGGCGATAATCGATTACTTTAGCCTCTTGTCCCGCTTTATTAATTAATTTAACACTCGCAATCCGAGTAATGCCCTCAATCACCACTGTTTCATCATCGAAGTAAATCTCAGATGGCATAATCGAATGAACGCCTTTAGACATAAAGATATTTACTTGAGAATGTTTATATTTTAAAATCGCATTACCAAATAAGTCAATTTGATTTGGACCTTTAACGGTATGGTAACTGACGCTATCAGGCATACCGAATAAATCCAAGGCTACATATAATGGATAAACACCAATGTCCATTAAAGTACCACCCGCAAATTTTGGATTAAAAATATTTGGTTGCTCTTCTTGACCCGCCATCGCTTGAATATATTGTTCATAACGAGAAGAATATTGACCAATATTAAAATTAGCCCCTAAAAATGGTTGTGAATGTCCCTTTTGTAAATTTCGAACTAATTGTCTTAAACGTCGATAATTGCGATTGTGGTAGTGTACCGCTGCCTCAAATACTTTAACTCCTTGCTGTTCAGCATATTCATGGATTTGATACCATTCACTAACCGAAGCAAAGGCCGGTTTTTCAACAATCACATGTTTCCCAGCACGAATCGCTTCTTTCGCGTACTGAAAGTGCAAACTATTCGGACTCGCAACATAAATAACATCAATGGTGGGATCATATAATAAATTATTTAATTGATCACAATAATAATCAGCTTGATAAAACTTAGCAATATCACGGGCATTTTTGGCATTACGAGAATAGATTCCCTTAATATGATATCGTCTCGTCAATTTTAGAGCTTGAATAAATTGTTCGGTAATCCAAGAAGTACCAATGGTGCCGACATTTAACATGGTCATTCCTCCTATTTCATAATGCGTCGATAAATCGCTAATAATAATTCATATAAAATAATGACACTGACAAAATAAATTAAAAATAGATTTTCTGGTAAGACTAAGATAATTGGATCGACTAAAGGGTCAAATAACCATAAATCGTTTCGGAAAAAAACTTGATGGAATAACAAAAAGATTTGATCAAAGGCAATGACCATTAAAAAAAGTAAAAGAAGCGGAAAATAAACCGCTAATTTAGAGAGTTGATATTGCAATTTTTTGACACCTAATTTGTTAGTAGACTGATAATTCCATCCTAAAAATATCAAGCCACAAATAGTCAAAACAAAATTAGCTTGCATTAAATATTTCACTTCAACAAAATGTTGGATACCAGCAGCGGAACTCGAAAAATCAGGAAAATTAAGGGTTTTAACTTGAGGTAGAATTAAAAAGTCCATCATATGTTCGATATTCACTAATAATTGTGTTTTGGTTAATCCGACTGGCGTAGCTAAATCAACAAAACTTAAATAGCCACGATAAATCAGCCCGCCTGATAAGATGACAATCGAAATTGCCAAACTTATAAATGCAACAATCATCAACAACACGCGCATGAATTGTTTGAATTGAATCATATTAAAGCTCCCATTGCGATAAATCTTCCACCACATAGGTAGGTGGAATCGGTAAATTGGCAACATCTTCCGGATGAGTCACACCTGTTAATACCAACAGTGTGTCCATTCCATTATCAATCCCAACACGAATGTCGGTTTCGTAATTATCTCCTACCATTAACACTTCATCGATTGTCAGACCTAATCGGTGTAGGCAGCCTTCTAAAATAGGACGATGTGGTTTCCCCATAATAATCGGCTCTACTTCCGTCGTATGTTGGATAAAAGCAGTTAACGCACCTGAACTCGGCATCATACCATTTTCTGTTGGAATACGACGATCGGTATTGGTCACAATAAATGGAGCGCCTTGGCGAATAGCATTAGCGGCTGTTGCTAGTTCATGATAGGTTACTTCACGATTAAGTGCTTGCACTACCACTTGCGCATTTTCTGTTTGATCAATCTGATAGCCGGCATCTTCAATCAATTTTTTAAAGGAAGGCTCGCCCACTACATGGACTGTTTGTCCTAGATGATGTGCATTTAAATAATCAATTAAAGCTAATGACGAAGTATAAACATTTTTTGGTTCAGCTGGTAAATGATAATTATTTTGTAAATTTAAGGCCACTTCTTCCGGCGTTTTCGTTGCATTATTCGTCATAAATAAATAGGGTATCTCTTTTTCATGCAACTGTTTAATAAAGGCTTCTGCCGTTGGAATTCGTCTTTTTCCAAAATATACGGTTCCATCTAAATCAATTAAATAAGCTTTATACTTTTTCATTGAATGCTCCTTCTAAGGTTGTTGTTTAATAATAAAATTTCGTTTGTTAGTACGATGAGTTTGTTTTTGTTTTGATTTCACCACTTTATTGGCTTCAAAATCAGCTTTTTTGTTTTGTGATGTATGTTGCTTTCCTAATTGCTTAATTTGAAAAGCTTGATTTTGTTCACGTTGGTTATGACGTTTATGGCGTGATTTCCGTTTGGTTTTCTCATTATTCGTTGTCAATGAATTTTGTTGTTTTTGATGAATCGTATTAATAGGATTTTTTGTAGGTCGTTTCGACTGTGGCTTAGCCTGGCTAATTCGTTCTCGCAATTGATTGTATTTAACCAATGCTTCTTCTTTTGCTAAAACAAAATAACGGCAACCGAAATTACAATATTCTTTTAAATAATCATCTAAGTAATCAATGATTTGTTCACGTGGCACCTTACGACGATTAATTTGATAAAAACCCCTTAAACGTAATTGTTCAAAGCCCCAATCACCTACAATAAAATCAAAACGTTCAAAATACTCTTGATACCTCGCTTCAAAAGCACCAAAATCAAAGCCTTCGCGATAATTGGTAGCGACATGATAAATTTGTTCATTGATTTGAATAGTGGTCTCATCAATTTGATGAATATTTTTTTCTGATACATCTTCATCATGAATAATCGAGGTTAAGATGGATTCAATTTGATCAGAAATCGTATCGATAGATTTTTTAGACATCAAAAATCTCCTTTCAAGGATAATATGGATAAATTTCATTATTGTATTGAGTTAACATTCTTTATTATAACAGTAACCACACTAGAAATGAAGAACAACTAAAAAAAAGAATCACGATTGAATAAGGAGGCTAAGCATAAACTTGAAAAATTTAGTTAATATAAAAGTTACAATAAGATTACCCAATTTGTTGCACGTAACTTTCCCCAGTTACAAAAACTATTGAGGTAATCTTTTTTTCAGTTTTGAATTGTGCAAGGATACAAGACTATTTTACTAAACAGAACAACACTCTTTGCTTCTTTCATATTTCGATGCATGTCGGTTCGTTGGCTTGTGAAACGAATTGAATATAATACTTCCATTACCTTATTTAATATGAAAATTTATTATTCACAGGCCCGTGTCTTATTTTGAGACATATTTTGCTTAATTATTAAGAATTTATCAAGTTTTGCGAATTATTTTTCGAAATTTTATGAAAATGAAAATTCTACTCAAAAACGACTGTTTTTGTGTCTCAAAATGAGACACGCTGAAAATTTATGAAAACAAAAATTGGGTGTTTTTTGGTTTTTTTACTGTTTTTGAGCATTTGGAAAGCTTACATTGTGAAATTACCTTTCCTATGAAAATGTTTAATCGCTTTTAGAAAAATGAAAGTTTGTGAAAAACTATTTAGTGTCGAAAAAATGTTAAATGACTGCATAGAAATTTTTTGAGAAGCAAAAGACAGCATTTTTAAATGATTCATTAGCAAATAACAACATAGCAATTCATTTCCAACGCAACAATTATCGTTTTAAAGCGATTGCTGAATAAATGAAGAGGCTGGGCATAAACTTGATAAATTTTAGTAAAATTATTGTTCGTTGATGAATAGCGCAGGGTTGAGTGGTCTCAAACGGCGTCTTAAAGAGATTGGTCCTCAACTTGGTAAATTCAATCAACTTATTGCTCGGTAATTAAAAGCGCAGTGGTTGAGTGGCCTCAAACTACGTCTTAACGAGGTGAGGTATCACTTTGATAAATTCAATCAAGTGATTGCTCGGTAATTAAAAGCGCAGTGGTTGAGTGGCCTCAAACGGCGTCTTTCGACTTGTTTGAGGCCTACTCAACTGTGCGGGGGTAGGCCAACGAAGCGAAAATTATTCAATTTTCTACTTCTGGTCTACTCCCAACTGTGCGGGGGTAGGCCGACGAAGCGAAAATTATTCAATTTTCTACTTCTGGTCTACTCCCAGCTACCAACTGTTATCTTTTGTCGCCATCATGCGCTTACTGATTCAATCCACATTTATTAGGTTACTACACTGTATATCACAATCCAAGCATCAAAAAAAGCTGGTCAGAAATCATACATTTCTATCCAGCCCTTAGCTTTATTCCAATCTTAGTTTAAAATTTAATCGGTCCTTGAATTAATAATAGTCCCAATGCAAAGATCCCTAATGCTAAAATAGCAAAAATAAAATTAGCAGGAATTCTAGGGAGTTCAATTTTTAATATAAAGCCCACTAAACATAATCCAAATGCTAAAATCCATAGATACATCACCAAGTCGGTGGGTGCTATCCAAGTTAAAATTGATAATAATGGTAACACCATCGCAATCGACACTAATGGTAAACCATAGACAGAACTTTCTTCTACTTCACCTTGAAGCTCCAAAGGCCGATTATAATGAGCAATTCGAGTCGCTACTGCTAGTAAATAAAAAGCAGCTACCATTACCGAAACCACGCTTTGATTAGTAATCTGCACTAACAAAACGCTCGGTGCCAATCCATACGTTACCATTTTACTTAAAGAATCCAATTCAATTGCAAACGATAATTCTTCTTCTTCCAAATCTTCTTGGTATTGATACGCTCCATTAAAAAAGTGGATGATTGCTCCAATAATAATCGACATAATGGCATAATGAGTCTCGCCAATCATGGTAAATCCTACTGATACTGACCCAAAAAACAGAAAAATAATGACCAATAGATTTGCTTTATTTAAATTTCCTAAAATCATGGTATCCCTCCTAAATCCTATTTACATCTATATTTTATCTAGTTTTGAAAACTATTTCAATCAATCTGCTAAAAATTGCCATAGAAATATTTTTTAACAGCGAACTTTTAAACATGATTGATCGATTATATAGAAATGTTCTTGATAGCCCGGTCATCAAATATCCCTAAATAATTGCACTTTCACCATTATTTTTATATACTTAGGTAAAAACCAAGGAGGTAAAAAACATGAAATGGAAAATACTTGCTGACTCCGGATCATGCATCAGACATGAAGAAAAAATAACCGATGAGATTGGCTTTCAAGTGGTTCCCTTATTAATTAATATTGGTACCGAGTTATTTATTGACGACGATCTTAGTAAAGTTCCGGATTTAATGGACTCTATGGAACATAGCAAATTAGGTTCTTCAACCGCTTGTCCGTCACCTGATACTTACGCTTCAGCTTTTATGGATGCAGATATTATTATTTGTTTTACAATTTCGGGTGCTTTATCAGGAAGCTTTAATAGTGCTCAATTAGCCAAAAACCTTGTTTTAGAATCACACCCTGAAAAAAATATTCAAATTATTGATACTCTTTCTGCTGGGACTGAAATGGATATTTTAGTAGATAAGACGATTGAATTAATACAAGCAGGCAAATCATTCGATGAAGTCGTGACAGAAGTAGAAAATTATCATCAATCAACTGGTTTAGTCTTTATGCTAGAGTCAGTTGATAATCTAGTAAAAAATGGTCGCTTAAACCGTATAGTGGGTGGGATGATTGGTTTACTGAATATTCGCTTAATTGGTGTTCGTAGTGACGTTGGTCAAATTGAAGTCGTTCATAAATCAAAAGGGGAAAAACGTGCACACAATTCAATTGTTGACGTACTTACCGAAGCTAACTTTAATAATGGACGTATTGATATTTCACATTGCTTAAATGAATCTGGTGCCTTAAAACTAAGAGAGGTCATTTTAAAATCATTTCCACAGGCAACCATTAACATCCGTCCAACCAGTGGCTTATGTAGCTACTATGCGCAACGTGGTGGTCTAATGGTCGGTTATGAAACTGTATAGAAACTGTATAATAATAGCGTTTGAAGATGGACAATACTTGATAAATTCATTCAAGTGATTATTCGAAACTCATCAGCGCAATGGGTGATAGGCCTCACACTACGTCTTAAAGAAGTTAGGCATAAAGTTGATAAATTCAATCAAGTGATTGCTCGATAATTAAAAGCGTACGGGTTGAGTGACCCATACTGCGTCTTACAGACTTGTTTGAGGTCTACTCACCTGTGCGGGGGTAGGCCGACGAAGCGAAAATCGAATGATTTTCAACTTCTTGCCCACACCCTACCTACTTTTTGTTTGAAGCACAATTAAACGCTGACATAACAATCTCACACTTTGCTAGTACGTCTTTATCTGAAAAGCTGAACGCCTTGGTAATCAACTAAAAAATCGATAAAATAAAAATGGACAAGATCTAAAAGTTTTAACACTTTAAGCTCTTGTCCATTTATTTAATAACTAATCTATTGTCTATTTTTGTTGATAAAACTAAAGACAATAATTAAAATAACTGCTCCTAAAAATGAAGCAATAAAACCTGTATCATGGAATAAATACTCGCCAATAGCTGATCCTAATAAACCGGCGATAATGTTCCCAATAACACCACCAGGAATATCTTTACCTAAAAGTAAGCCAGCTAACCAGCCAATTATCCCACCAATAATTAAATTTACTATCATCGTAACCTCTCCTTAAATGAATGTAACACCATTATACCTTAGAACAGCACAATGAGCTAATAATGAACATAGTTAGATAGTGTCAAATTATTGTTGGTTTTCCTCTACCATACTTTTTACTAATTCTCTGAACCCGGTTTCATGGATTCCATATTTTAATCGATATCCTTGATAGCCAGCCTCTAGCGGCATGGGAGGTTCTGGAAGTCTTTAGGGAGGCATTTCCACCCGATAGCCAATCCAGTCTCGCTAGACGCCAGTACCATGCCGTTGCTCGCTATCAAGCATTCACTTCATCGCCTTTAGCTATCATTATGAAGACTGGCTTCAATCTACTATATTTCAATAACCAGCGATTGTCCCAAAAGCCTGGCGACTGCGTGTGTTATTGGAATAGTGTAAGATGGCTACTTTACCACTCCAATCATACTGACGAACGTATTTCCGCCCCACACGGCCATCTAATTTCTCTACTCTTCTTTTTCTTTCTTTTGTTTTAATTTGATTTGTTACCCAAGTTTTTAAATCGCCACCATTTAAGTCATAAGCACGGGCTTTAGCGATGTTTTCTGCTCCTGTTGTACTCCATCCTAGCGGTCGCGAACTTAAACGAGCACTTAACCAATGGCTGACGTGACCTTCGGCACTACAACCGATATATTGAGGGTCCCTTTGTCTTTGAATAGAATCCCAATTTCCTATCAGATAGCGACGGACCTTTTGAAGCGTTTGTTTCGAAGAGTCGGGTAGCGACGGATCGCTGAGTCGCACTTCGAAGTAGTCCTGTAAATAGCCTTTTTCACCTGTATAAAGCCAACGATGTAAAGTGGCGTATAAATGATCATTACTGATACCAACACATGCCTGACGAAGGTATTTAACCGTATGATAAGGGTCAAGAACAAAGCGTGTTTGAGTCGGTAGATAGTCCAACCCTTTCTTAATCCAGTGAGCCCCGTCTCCACTTAAATAAAGGGTCGGACAGGCTGCTAAATCGTATTGTTGGTCGAGGTAGTAATAAACATCTTCCCACAATTCCTCGCTATCTTCGTATAATCCTGTGAAGATGCGACTAATATTTAATTCTTTTCGGTCACTTGATTCTAAATTTTCTTTGTATCCTTCGTGAACATACGCCAAGCGCATTTCCCGATTCTTCCCATCTTGATAAGCTACATGGTCTTCATCGGCTTCAATATATAAGCAGTCTACCTGACGCTTTGCTTCCACTGGCAACGCAACAGAATCCGGGCGATACTTATGCACAATATTCTTGACTGTCTGGCGACTATAAATCCCGATATGTTCGAAGCTATCAATGGTCTCTTGATAAGAATGCTTACTAGCCTTCTCGTAAATGGCTGCTTCTAGCTCGAGATCCACGCGCTGGTGAGGCGTGAGCGATAAGAAGTCATCCAATAAATAGCAGAACTCACCCGTTTGTTTATCTTTGTAATAACGCCTTGAGAGTTTAATGTCACCAATCAGTGTGGAGATTGTTTTTTCATCATCGCAACGATGAACGCTATATCTTGCTTTTCTTGCAGGACTTTCAAAGAGTGATTCCTCAATTGTTGTACAGAGATCTTCTCCTAAATCGACTGAGAGTTGACGCATCGTATTGCTAATGGTTTTGATGCATGTTGAAAAATCTACTTCACCTTGAATCGCTTGATTATATAAATCTGCCATCATTTCATTAATTTTTTGCATAATTTGTGTTATAATACTCATGGATAATCCTCTACCTTTCTGTGTGTTTTAGCTACTTACAGTATAGCAGAGGATTATCTTTTTTGCTTTTAGCTGACCAACAGTTATTTTACACTAAGCATAGTTAAAAATATTAGTTAATACCTTGATGCTACTGAATCCATCCTATTAACTCTCCCTATCAAGATGTTAACGCATCGTCACAAATTCTTCACTACCCGTAGGGTGAATCGCAACGACTGCATCAAATTGTGCTTTAGTAGCCCCCATCTTCATAGCGACACCGAAACCTTGAATCATTTCATCAACGCCTTCACCAATACCATGTAAGCCAATCACTCTTTCTTCTTCACCTACACAAACTAATTTAAAATAACAGGGTTCACGATGCCAAGCAGCACTAGCGTACATTGAGAAGAATTTAGTACGGTAGACTTTAACGGCATCTTTTCCATATTGATCAACTGCTTCCTGTTCAGTTAAACCAATCGTTCCAATAGCTGGATGACTAAAAATAACCGTTGGAATCATGTCATATGAGATGGCAGAAGTTGTCGCATCATTAAATAAATACTCTGATAATTGACGTCCAGCTTTAATAGCTACCGGCGTTAAATCAGCCTTACCGATTACATCACCTATCGCATAAATATTTGGCACGGTTGTTTGATGTCCTTCATCGACTTTAATATGACCCGATGGCAATAATTCAACATCCGTGTTTTCTAAACCTAATTGGTCGGTATTAGGTTGACGACCAATCGCCATAATCACTTTATCAACGGTTAAGATGACTTTATCCCCAACTAAACAATCAATTTTATCCCCATTTTGGCGATATTCCGTTATCGTGGTATTAGGAACTAAAGTAGGACCATTTTGAGCCATCGCTTCTACTAAACTTTCACCTAACATTTGATCAAATTGTCGTAATGGACGGTCATATCTGACTACTAAATGGGATTTGACACCAAGTGAATGTAACGCACCCGCTAATTCAACGGCAATATAGCCGGCACCGATAATTGCCACGGTCTCTGGTAAACTATCCCAATTGAAAAAGTCATCAGAAGTATCTACTAATTCAATCCCTTTGACCTTAGGTAAACTTGGACGACCACCGGTCGCAATCACAATATGTTTCGCTTCAAGTACTTCGCCATTAACTTCCACTTGATTATTATTAAGAAATTTAGCAAACCCTCGGTAAACATCAATGCCATTTTTTTCAAATCGATTGCCATAACCATTACGTGAACGGCTAACATAACCATCACGCGCTTCTAAAAATTTTTGATAATCAAATTGTACATTGTCAGCAGTAAAGCCATATCCTGGTCCATAATGGCGAATGGCCTCATTTACTCTGGCAGCATACCACGTTACCTTTTTGGGCACACATCCCAGATTAACACAAGTCCCACCAACTAAACCACCTTCAATGACTGCAACTTTAGCACCATATTCAGCTGCTCGATTGGCTGCTCCACTGCCGCCACTACCGCCACCGATGGTAATTAAATCATATTGTTTCATATTCATCCCTCTTTCATTCACTATCAAAATAACGATAGCATATTTTAACGATAACTGAAATATTTTTGCCTAAATAAAATTACTTAACAGGTGCAAATAATTCATGAAACTGCTATAATACCGTTTGGTGATAAAAATATGAATAAAACAAAACAAAATATTATGTTGGAAGGCGACATTACCAAAACAATTATTGCCCTTTCAGCCCCTCTGATGTTTAACAATTTAATTCGAACTCTTTATAATTTAACCGATGGTCTCTATGTGGCTCAGCTCTCTTCAGATGACTTTGCTGCTACCGCTTTTGTTTGGCCACTAAATTTCCTATTTATTTCTTTAGGTATGGGAATTGGCGTCGGTGCCACTACTTTAATCGCACAGCGCTTAGGCGCTCGACAATATGAAAAAGCCAATCAATTTGCCCAAAATGCGCTCAACCTCTCTCTAATTATTGGCTTACTCGTTTCGATTATCGGTTATATTTATTCAGCAGACTTTGTTAGCTGGATGGGTGGCACGGGAGAATTCGCGCTTAAAAGTACGACATATTTAAAAATTAATTTCATCGGTCTCTTTTTCGACTTTGGTTATTTTGCCCACCAAGCGATTCTCAACTCTGAGGGAAACAATAAGACTATCACGATTATTAGTACCATCTCCTCCTTGATTAATGTAATTTTAGATCCTATCTTTATTTTTAAAACCATTCCCTTAATTAATTTACCTGGTTTGGATATGGGGATTGCAGGTGCCGCTTGGGCGACAGTCATTTCTAAAATGATTCTTTTAATACTAGCCGCTTATGTGGTTAAACGTCAGTCACAAGTTAAAGTACGTCTACTAAATCGTGAATACCATTTTCCAATTATTCAAGAATTAACTAAAATTGCGCTCCCTTCAGCCTTAGGTTATAGTGGTGCTGCCATGGGATTTACTGTTTTAAATGGCTTAATCCAATCATATGGGACGGATACTTTAGCAGCTTTCTCGATGGGCAATCGCTTATCTGATTTATTAACACAACCACAAATGGGGATTGGGATGGCTTTAACTTCTTTAATTGGCCAAAATATCGGAGCACAACAATTTGATCGTGCCAAAGCAATCTTTAGACGCACTAATTTTATTATTGGATTCATTTCAATTATTTCTTCATTTGTTATTTATTTCTTTAAACAAGATTTACTATCACTGTTTATTACCGATATGAGTAATCAAAATCTTTGGAATCAAGCCATTGAATATTTGATGTATAGTACGTTCATTATCTTTTTTATGGGATTCTTCTCTTCTTATAATGGGGTCTTCCAAGGGATGGGTAAAACCAATTATTCGATGTTCATGTCAATCGGTCGTCTATGGTTATTCCGCTTACCACTCATCTGGTTATTCAGTAACTTTAGTAATCTTGGTTCAACCGGGATTTGGATTTCAATGCTGTTATCAAATGGTTTAACCGTCTTAATCGCGGCTTTTGTCTACCATAAAATCGATTGGAAACAATTGCAAAAAAATTAATTCAAAAAAACTTGAAGGTGTAAAGGAAAAATACTTTACAGGGTGATAATAATCTGATACAATACATACTTGTGAATGATATTTATGGAGGTGAAATGAACATGGCAGTTAAAATCCGTTTAAAACGTATGGGTGCTAAAAAACAACCATTCTACAGAATCGTTGTTGCAGACTCTCGTTCTCCACGTGATGGTCGTATTATCGAACAAATCGGTACTTACAACCCACTTACAGAGCCAGCTACTTTAGACATTAAAGAAGAATTAGCTTTACAATGGTTAGCTAATGGTGCACAACCATCTGATACCGTTCGTAACTTATTCTCTACAAAAGGTATTATGACAAAATACCACGAATCAAAAAAATAATTGATTAAAAATGGAAGTCTTTTGACTTCTTTTTTTTTACAAAAAATTCGAAAACGGTTCATATTTTCAAATTTTATTCAAGCCTTTTTCACCCACTCCAAAAAAATTAATGATATAATTAAATCATAAAGAGGAGGAGTTTATTATGAAACTTATGAAAAAAATGACCGTGGTCTTAGCGTTAAGTTCCTTAGCAATTGTCCCAATTAGCTCTAGTGTCATCTCATTAACAGAAGTTCAAGCAACAACCCCAGCCACTGCACCACAACGTGAATTATCATTAGGTGCATCTTTAACCGCACAAGAAGCTGAGCAAACCAAACAACTATTAGGTGCTAATAATTTGCCTATCGATAATACAATTTATGTTGACGGTACTGTCGTTAACCAATATTTACAAGATGGGTCAAATCAAAATACCGGTGTTTTCTCAAGTGCCTTAATTGAAAAATTACCAGAAGGTTCTGGTGTGCAAGTACAAGTCATTACCCCACAAAACATTTTAGTGGTCAAACCAACGACTTATCAGAATGCAGCCATTACTTCAGGTGCCAAAGACGTACTCATTAAAATCGCAACTGTTAAACCGGTAACCGGTGAAGGTGCGTTAGCAGGTGTTTATGCTCTCTTTGAAAAAGCCGGCTTAAAAGTTGATCAAAAATCAATCGTCGTCGCTGAAAAAGAGATTCAATTAGTCGAACAAGCGAAAAAAGAAAATCAAGTAACAGATGTTCAAATCAATAAAATTATTGTCGAAATGAAAACCCAAATTACCAATACAGTGGTAAATAATCAAGAAGTTAACATTGACACTATTGTTCAAACCATTATCAATAACAATCCGGATATTAAATTATCAAATGAAACAATTGAGTTCTTAAAACAAGTCGCAAAAGATTACTCAGAAACTGAAGCGGCTAAAAATAAAGACACCGTTGATCAATTAGATAAAAGTATTACCGAAGATGCTAATAAGCCATATGCAGTAGACTTAAATCAATTTGGTGGCTATGCCACATTCAAACGTGATGGCGAAGGCATTCCACAAAATATTCAAGTCTCATTATTAGATAAACGTGTTTATTTCATGGACAGCAAAGCTACTTATGAATTAACAACCGAAAATATTGACACTAAAGAATTGACAGCTATTGCTCAAGATGGATCAACCCGTCAAGTAAAAGTCAACACCGTTTTACATTTAAAACCTGTTGCTGATACCGGGGCAAAAGAATCCGAAGATTTATACTTATTCTTCAACAATTCTGGTACGATTTCATTATTAACACCAGATTACAGCGGACAAGCTGGTCAAGAAGGTATGTTAGAATATGTTCTAACTGAAACACCTACTCAAACTGATGTTGAAGAACCTAGTTTAGAAGACTTCCCATATATGGTTGATTTAAATATTTTACAAGATAAAACTTACTTCGTACGTGAAGGTATGAATATTCCTAACGGATTAAACTTAGCTAAAAATGATTTAACCTTAGCTTACGATTATCCGGAACAAGAATCACAAGTATCAAATATTGAAATTACCAATATTCCAACTCAAGACATTCGTGTCTTCTCTGCCGATGGTTCTGGTATTCGCGATATTAAAGTAAATACAGTAATTCGTTCAAAACAAGGTAGCGAAAATCTATTCCTATTTGTTAATAAAGATGGTGGTATTTCATTAGCGACACCAAACTATGCTGGTAATGTTGACGAATCCGAAAAAGATGTCATGTTAGAATACTTAGTAGGTACTCAACCTGAAGCACCAGCTGAAGAAACAACTGAAGCGCCTGCCGAGGAATCAACTGAAGCACCTGCTGAAGAAACAACTGAGGCGCCTGCCGAAGAAACAACTGAGGCTCCAGCTGAAGAAACAACTGAGGCACCTGCTGAAGAAACAACTGAGGCACCTGCTGAAGAAAATACAGATGATTTCCCTTATATGGTTGATTTATCACATATAGCTGGTGAAACACCATTCTTTAATCCAGGAATGAATATTCCAAATAATATTATTATCAATACTGACGCTAACTCTGTTACATTTAAAGCTGCTGATGGTAGCGAACCAGTTGGAACAGCAACCTTTACTAAGATTCCAACCAAAGAAATTCGTATTTTCTCACATGATGGATCAGGCATTCGTAATGTCAAAGTCAATACCGTCATTCAAATTGAAGGTATTGAAGGAGATTTCGCAAATGAAATGTATCTATTCCAAAATGCGAACGGTGGTGTCTCACTTGCAACGCCAAATTACGCTGGCAATGTAGAAGAAGCAGATAGAGATGTCATGATTGAATACTTAGTTGGTGAATATGTCCCTGAAGATAATTCTGATAATTCAGGAAATGAGGAAGCGGTTGACCCAAGTCAATATCCATTTATGGTTGATAAGAGTGAAGTATCAAGTGACACTCTCTTTGGTAATGACGGCATGAATATTCCAAACGAAATCACATTAAATTCATCAGAGGGAACCGTAAGCTTTGTCTACCCTGGTACAGAACCACAAAAAGGCGAAATAAAATTTGAGGTAGTCCCAGAAAAAGAAATTCGTGTCAATTCACATGATGGCTCTGGTGTCCGTAATGTTAAAGTCAATACCGTTATCAAAGTATCGGGGCTTGAGGGAGATTTAGCTAAAGACATGTATCTCTTCCATAATGCTCAAGGTGGAATTTCTTTAGCAACACCAAATTATGCTGGTAATACCGATGAAGCAAATCAAGATGTGATGATTGAATACCTCGTTAAATAACCATTTTAATCAATTGCTACCACCTATACAATAATAGTATAACTTAATTTTTAATTAAGAAACTTAAATCAAAAACGACTGGAATTTTCCCATTTCCGGTCGTTTTTATTTTTCTTTTCACAAACGAAAATTGCTTATACAGTATTTAAGTGTTCTATCATCATTGATTCATCATTGATTCTACCACTCTTTTAAAACTATTTTTTATCTAACTTTGTGAAAAATATATAATACTAACAAACTCATTCAATTAAAATTCTTATTATTTTTTTAAACATTTTGAAAAGCTTATCATTTTACTTTGAATTTAAATTTAGCTATGCTTTAAGTAGTTAATATGAGAGGAGAGAATTAGAATGAAAAAATCATTATTAGCTAGTACATTGATATTGTCATTGTTAGCCGGTACTTTTGTACCAACACTTGCCCCTGCTTATGCAGAGGAAACAACAACAGTTTCTGAAGATGAAGCAGAAACTACAGCAGCAGAAACCACAGCAGAAGAAACTACCGTAGCAGAAGAAACTACCGTAGCAGAAGAAACAAGTAGCGCAGAAGAATCTTCCGAAAATAATGAAAGTTCTGACGGAGACTCCGATGATACTGATGACAATGAAACAAATAATGAAGAAACACCTGGAAACAATGAAGAACCACCTGCCAATGATGATGAGGCCGAGGATGAAGCTGATGCAGCCGATTGGGAAGCTTTTCAAGCTAAATTACAAGAAATATTAGAAGCTGAAAAAGTAGATGTTTTATATAAAAACTTAAAACCAATCAATTTAACTGAAAATGTTGACGGCATTGATATTATCATCAATGGTTATTACTACTATGAAATAAGTAATTTCGATGTTGACTGGGAATATGTTTTCGGTGATCAAACAGAAAAAGGTGGTGTAATTGTCTATGATATCACCTTAAAAAACACAGGTGATCAAGACCTTTACCCTGTTCCTACCTTCGATACGACGGTGACAGGTAATGAAGATTATATTTCGCATAATAATTCTTTAGTGAAAGAATCTCAATCAATCACTTGGTTATTCCATACCGATAATGAAGGTGTCTTAGAAGCGGGCAAAGAAATTCGTGGTTTCTATCCATTAGCGATTACACCAAATACAATGGAAAAAATTGAAGCCGAAGGTATTGGTCTAATGGAAACACCATCTGTTTATACCTCTGAAGATTTTGAAACTGAGACTTTATTAGCTCGTGGAACTAACATTCGTATTCCATTTACTACTAAAGGTGAAGAAATTGCAGCTGCAGCCGCTGATTTCTATCCTGATGTCTTCACATTAGAAAATTGGGGTAATAAAACGCTCGTTGATGAAGTTGAATTAGGTGAAACCATTGAATCCCAAGGTTTAACTATTACGGTTGATAGTTACCAATTAACAGAATTAGAACCAAATGAAGATTATAAAGATCGCTTTGCTGACTTTGAAGATGGTGCTTATTTATTAACGCTAGCTGTCACCTATGACAACCAAACTAAAAAAGATTTACAGTTAGATTCGGTTTCAGGTACCTTAGTATTAGCTGATATGATTAAATACTATAGCGAAGGCTTATTAGAGCCACGTTTAGAAAATCGTGAATTACCTGCTGGTGAAACAGCCTCACGTTACCACACATTCTTAATGGATGGCAAAACTTATGAGAAATTCGCAGAAGATGATTGGGTATTAGAATTAAAACCTCAAGATACAGATTTTGACCGTTTAGGTGAAAAGGATATTTTCTTCTTTAATCTTAAATAATAGGGTTAAAATAATTTCGGCTTTGGACACGAAATACATTATTTCTTGCCAACACTAGTCAATTAAATACTGAGTAGTTATCAAATGACTTAATAACTACTCAACTCGGGAGTGATCAAACGTAGGGAAATTCAGATGATTTTCTACTTCTAGCTCACTCTCTTTTTCTGTACCAGTTCGGTACATTCTTCCACTCGCTAAGAAGCGATGGCTATTGTCTATATTTTTTGTAATAATATTAAGTATCATCAAGCACTTTGACTCATTTGAAAAAAAAAACGGAAAGAAATGTTGATTTCTTTCCGTTTTTTATATTAAAATTGATAATTATCATCCTGAGTGCGATTGGCTTCTTGTTGCTTTTGTTCGGCCGTTATTTGCAATAATTTATCTCTTAAATCAAGCTCCATTGCTTGTAACTCTTGTTCAGCTAAAGCACGTTGGCGACGCCCTTCTGATTGAATTTGCAAGGTTTCTTCTAAAGTTTCAATTAAGTTAGCTTGCGTTTTTTGTAGGGTCTCAATATCAATCACACCACGTTCAGATTCTCGCGCGGTATCGATAGCACTTTGTTTCAACATATCAGAGTTCTTTAATAATAAATCATTCGTTGTTTCCGAAACTTGACGTTGAGAAACTGCAGCATTTTGTTGTCTTAATAAGGCTAAAGCAATGGTTATTTGGTTTTCCCATAATGGAATCGCCGTATGCACAGATACTTGGATTTTTTCAGCTAATGCTTGGTTCGTATTTTGAATCATACGAATTTGGGGTGCTTGTTGAATCGTCATTTGGCGAGTTAATCGTAAATCATGCGTTCGCTTATCCAAACGATCTAAAAATTGATTTAAATCATTGACGACTTGAACATCCATTTGACTATTACTTTTTTTAGCCTTTTCAATCGCTTCAGGTATAATTTTTTCTTGTAATTCTTGCATTTTAACTTCGCCGGCAGCGATATAAATATTGAGTGCTTCAAAGTAATCTTTATTCTTCTCGTATAATTGTTCTAACATTAAGTTATCGTTTAATAACTCGTTTTTCTCACGTTCTAAACGGATGGCTACTTTATCAATTTGGCTACCGATTTTTTGGTATTGTATTTGTGTTTCGGAAATTGAAGCTTTCACCTTTCCAAATAATCGTTTAAAAAGATTAGGTTCAGCGGTTAAATCTTTTGGATTAGATTTTTGTAATTGAGTCATCAATTCGGTTAATGAATCACCAATTTCTCCAGTATCTTTTAATTGAACACGATTTAACATTGAATGTGAGAACTCACTTAATTTCTTTTGGGCATTGGAACCATAAGCAATGACAGCATTCATGTTGGTTTCGTCAATTTGACTAGCTAAATCTTTCGCTTGCTTTTGACGATGTTCAGGTAAACGGTCAATCAGTTTACTATTCGTTATTTGACGCTTCGATAACATTTGAGCATCTAATAAATCTTTTTGAACACTTGTTAATTCATCATGGGTTGTTTTTTCATCAAAAGGATTACTAATTAATTCCTCAACTTCTGATGATGTCGCTTCGCCAATTAATTCATCAAATAAGCTTTCAGTATCTTTTTCAGCCATATATTATTCCTCCTCAAAGTTAAATGGGTCGCTCACTAACTCATCAATCGTATCTTGTTCAGTTGTGTCATCTATTTCCTTATTAAGCGCACGATTCGCTAATTTTATTTCATCTTGTAAATCATTATATAATGATTGATGGAAACGGACATAGCTCTCTGTAATGGATTCACAAATATTGTCAATTGTCAGAGCACTTTTTTCTAAGATTAAATAGGTTTGTTTATTTTTAGCAACGTGACCGGATATCTCGGTATATTTAGCGGTTAAATCTTCTAATGATGGTAATAATTTATTTAAGAAGATACCTGCTTGAGCTACCCGTTCAGGTTCATTAACAATATCTTTGAAATATTGTTTTGAAACGGCTACTACATTGTGACGATTTTCAATGACTCTTAATTTAGCCACTTTATTCATTTCCACTTCAATATTTTCAATCCGCTCTTTGGCTTCGGCCATTTGTTGACGGAAAAAGATGATTTCTTGTTCAGATAAACCATGTTCACGATAATGATTTAATTTATCTTGAGTCGGTTTAAATTTATAGTTTTTAGGCGCACGATGACGCATAACGAAAAGATCTATCAACCATGCCATTCCAAAGAAAGGTATAGTACAACCAACCACTAAGGAACAAATCATAACAGTTGTGCCAATCATGCCATCTATCGGTCGTGCCGCATAGGTATCAACTCCAGCATAGTAACTGGTCAGTACAACAAATCCCATGCCAATATAATAAATCACTCTTAACCAGTTTTGGTGGAAACGGCGATCTAATAAATCAAACAACCAGGAAATGAGTGCATGTCCCGCAAAAATACCGGTTGATACTACGACGATATTGGTTTCGGGTACATTTGAATAACGACCGAAAATAATCGTAGACAATAAATTCGCAAACAGGACAATAATCAAGGCACCACTTGAAATTTGAGTTACTTTTTTATATTTAAATGTTGCTTGCTTAGTAAAGATACTTGCTAGTAAGGCGAAGTAAATTAACACTAATAATACATAAGGTAATTGATATATCATAAGCATTTTAAAGACCTCCTTTATTCTATATTATTATTATACAGGTTGAAGGTGATTCTTTAATCGGCCTCTAGACCTATTTATCTTTGACGCGATTGATCATTAATCTTAATTGATTCAACGCGTTTTTAGCCGCACGGTCCCTAATAAGCGCCCGGTCGCCAAAGAAGTGATATTCTTTTACTTCAGCTTGCCCCTTATAATAAGTTCCTACATACACTAGGCCAACTGGTTTACCACTTTCATCACTTTCAGGCCCAGCTAAACCCGTCGTCGCGATTGCGACATCAGCATTGAGTCTTTGCGCGACTCCCATGACCATCTCTCTTGCGACTTCACTACTCACAGCACCAAATTGGTTAAGCGTTGATTCTTTCACGCCAACGGTGCTTATTTTTGATTCATTGGAATAACACACAATCCCTTCTTTAAACACTTGTGAAACACCACTTTGTTCAATTAGTAATGACGCTACATCCCCACCTGTTAGTGACTCGGCTACACTAATCGTTAATTGATTGTCAATCAGTGTTCGAGCTAGTACACGATGCATTTCGGTTTGTGTTTCAGATACTTCCGAAGTACCGACTAAATAGATATATTCACCTACCCGTTCTTTAATCGGTTGGAGTGCCGTCTCTATCAAAGATAAGCACTCTGTTTCATTTTCACCTGATGCGGTCACTCTTAATAATACTTCTGCTGTTTTAGCATATAAAGCCATCGTTGGATTCGTTTGTTGATCTAAAATATCTTTAATTTTTGTTTCTAATAATGATTCACCAATTCCAAAAAAGCGAACATAACACGATGCAAAAACTTGATGACTTTTTGATTTCAAATAAGGTTCTACTTGTTCGTGATACATCCGTTTCATTTCTCGAGGTGGCCCCGGCATTAAAATAATTCGCCGTTCGTCTTTATCTAATATTAATCCTGGCGCAGTACCAATCGGATTGTGTAAAATAATAGCGCCTTGTGGCACCATCGCTTGTTTGCGATTATTGTCAGCCAATTGATAATTAGGATTTTTTCCCATTAAATAATCAACAATCTCTTCCCACACAGATTCTTGAAATTCAAGGGGCATTCCCATAAATTCGGCAGCAACATCCCGGGTTAAGTCATCATCAGTAGGCCCTAACCCTCCCGTAATAATAACAGTATCAGCTGCTTCAAAGGCTAATTCTAATGCTCTTTTAAATCGTTCAGGATTATCTCCTACTGTTGTTTGTTTATAAATATTAACCCCAATATTGGCTAATTCATTCGCTAAATAAGCCGCATTGGTATTAATAATATCGCCTAATAATAATTCTGTTCCACATGATATTAATTCTACTTTCATTTCGACACCTCATCTCCTCTATATTATATCAATTTTTTACTGTTCCTTACAAAGTAAATTCATTCGCTAATGGTTAAATTGAAGCTTTCAGCCTCTTCAATGTACTAAGTCACCTAGAGATTAATAATTGCTTTTTTTTGGCTTAATTTGTGTTATCATTACGAAACTTTCAATTCACTAAGGCATCTAGTGACTAGCGATTGTCTTAATAATACAAAAACGGTTAGAACCGAAGTCCTAACCGCATCATTGATTTAATTAAAATTAAGCTTTCTGTACGTTAGCTGCTTGAGGTCCACGAGCGCCTTCTTCAACGTCGAAAGTAACTGATTGACCTTCTTCTAAAGTTTTAAACCCTTCACCTTGGATAGCTGAGAAATGAACAAATACATCATCAGCAGATTCACGTTCGATAAATCCAAAACCTTTTTCTGAATTAAACCATTTAACTGTTCCTTGTTCCATTAATAATGAACTCCTTTGTGCCTATGCACGTAAATATTTATTTCTGTGAATGGTAAAACTAAATATAAATCAACTTTCCCTTATGGTAAAACAAATTATAATTCAAACTTTCCCTTAACAAAAACATAAGTTTATTGTAACACGTTTTCATTTTGTTAACAAGCAATATGGCTTAACTTTAAGAATCCTCTCACATTAAGATGCAAAGTCGATACCATTTCAATGAAAATAAATGCCATCGTAGACGCGTTGAAAAAAAGGCTCAAGTGATTCAATCATTTTTTAAATTAAACTTATCTATTTTCAACTTGGCCAATGTTAGAAAATATCTAGTTTCATCTTTAACTGGTTATCTTTTTAACTACAAGCCTTATCATTTTTTAGTTGTTCTATCGTTAACATTTAGACTCGTATAGCCAATTCAAATTTCTTAAAATTACGTAATCAACCTAATCAAAAATATTAGTAACTTCTCTTAAACTTAAATAATTATCTTGTCCAATAATAATATGATCCAATAATTCAATTCCCATTAAATTACCACACTCAATCATTCGTTTGGTAAAAATTAAATCTGCTTGCGATGGT
The DNA here is from genome assembly GCF_002847845.2 of Globicatella sanguinis. Classification (NCBI taxonomy): domain Bacteria; kingdom Bacillati; phylum Bacillota; class Bacilli; order Lactobacillales; family Aerococcaceae; genus Globicatella; species Globicatella sanguinis. The sequence goes on from NZ_CP126962.1 coordinate 603,795, forward strand.
TCTGGGTCGCCGGATGGATGGTTATGTCCAATAATAATTCGCGCAGTTGGATATTTTACGGCTTCTTTAAATAATTGTGATAGGTAAATTTTTGAAGTTATCACCAATTTTTCCCCCACACCACACGGTACGTGCAGCTTTCACCGCATACCGCGTTCCATCAATTGTGCTTTATATCATACTGTTTTACACAATTGACTGAAGGCTATTCCTCCCTGTGGATTAGACAGATCAAAGGTCATGCCTTCGCTCTCACAGAAGTAAATGACTGTCACCAATCAACTAGTTCAACGAACGTAAATTCTTCCTAGCTTCTGTTTTCAATGTTGACTTATTTCTATCATTTAGGTTAACTTAGATGGCTACTTTCAATAAATAAGTTCGCTATTTCCTGTAAAAATAGAAGGTTTTTCATAGCGAGACTTCTTACTCAACCTCTACTTACTTATTGGTCCACATAACTTCGTTCTCCTCATCTTATTAACCGACTTCCGGCATATCAAATCACTGCTAAATTTTTCTGCCGACTTTACCGCGCTTCATACCATTTATTATTTACGTAACAAATCGCATGGCGGAGCTTAAAGAAAGTATTTCCGGACGTTACCCCTTCATTCTACTTTTCGAAATAAGCCTTCTCTTATAAAAATAAGAGCCTTAGCTTTTCACTAAGGAACATTTCGCACTCTCACGCGGGTGCGCTACTGAACTGTTAACCGTCCCTTTAAAAATATCTTTCCGTCGTATAATCTCATTTTTTGTATTTAAAAAGAGTGCTGTTAAATGTTCTTGATGAAATTGTCTCATCTCGCGCAAAAGCCATTCTCCCACATCCTTGGTCGACGTAATCTTCCCATATTTTGGAATGGTACTAGTCGCAATTCTTAATCCAATCTCCATACTCGCTTTTAGCTCAATGGCCTTTATTGGCCCAATCCCCGGAACACTTTGTAATTCCTCTAAGCTTGCTTGATTTAAACCATATAAAGTTTCAAATTCTTGAATTAAACGCAAAGCCAATTCAATCACATTTTCTTGTCTGGTACCGGTCCGTAATAAGATTGCCAGCAATTCATGATCAGCCAGTGCCTTTTCACCAAAATATAACAAGCGTTCTCGTGGTCTACTTTGTTTGGGGACTTCCTCTATAAATAGATTACGATTTTTACTCACTTCCATATAAAAACTCCTTTCAGTGATAGATACACCAAAAGGAGTTAAAATACTTTAATTCAATCTTTTTTATACGTCACTCAGTACCAGCTCTTTATTTAAGTAATAAGCTCGAACTTGAGCGATAAAGTATAATGAACCTGTCACCACTAATATATCTTGGTCACCTGGCGTAAGTTCATGTTCCCAATCAATACTAAAACGTGTCGGAATATTTATTTCAGGATGTTGTTTAACCAACAATTTAAAATCATCCACTAACATAGAATTTGGATGTTCAAACTCCGTAAAGACGATTTCTGCTAAAGGCATTTTCAATAATAAATTAACGTGCTCTAATTGATTTTTTGTCATGAGACCTGAATATATTAACTTAATCTTTTTGTCTGCTAAATAGGTCTGCATCGTATCTGCCAAAGCATTCAAACCGGCTTCATTATGAGCGCCATCAATGTAAATTAATGGCTGATTACTTAATTTTTCCATCCGGCCAATCCACTTGGTTTCAAATAAGGCTTGGTGTTCGAGCTGAGTATCAATAACATGACCATATTTTCTCATCCAATGTTGGAAAAATAATAACGATAAGGAAGCATTATGAATTTGATGTTTTCCAATCATATTAATACAATAAATATCATGGTTATTGAATTGGAAAATACTGCCTTGGGTTAATGATTGGCTTTGAATTTCATAAGTTGCATCTTGGCCTAATCGATAAAGTGTTGCCCCTTCGATGGCACAAATTCGTTCGATTTCTGCTTCCGCTTCAGTAGGTAATTCACCAATGAAGACATCCGCATTACCATGAATAATACCGGCTTTTTGTTGTGCAATTTCACGATAAGTATGGCCTAATCGTTCCACATGATCTTTGCCAATCGTGGTAATCAAAATATATTTAGAGTCAATCACATTGGTACAATCGTTTAAACCGCCCAATCCAACTTCAATTAAACAAATATCCGGTTGAACTTCATTAAAATATAAAAACATCATCACCGTATAGAGTTCAAAAAATACCAAGCGACTATGCGGTGTCGTGGCCATATACTCATTAAGTTCGACCATTTTATTCACTAAACGAACAACCGTTTCGTCGTCAATTGCTTGTCCATTCAAACTGATACGTTCATTAAATTTCATGATATGTGGTGAGGTAAATCCTCCCACAGAAAATCCGTGTTTCATAAATAGATTTCGTAAATAAGCAGTTACAGATCCTTTGCCATTTGTTCCACCTATATGAATGGTATTTAAACCTTTTTGTGGATTATCAACATAGTCTAATGCGACGAGAATTTTATCCAGTCCTACACGATGTACTTCAGTTTGCTGGTCATCCATCCACTGTATTGCTTCTTCAATTGTTCTTATCAAAGCGTCACCTCTAATCAAATTAATAAAGGAATTGTATCTAATAGGTTCTAATCATCTTATTTGCTATCTTTACGTTTCCATCGCCTATTATACGACATTTCAACAAAAAAAGCGTGGGTTATTGAAAAAATATTTTTCACTTTAAATATTAAACTTAGTTTATGATTGAGTAAGCTTCAATTGTCGATTATCTTACAAATAAACACACACCTAAATAGTATAAAATGATGCTGTTTTCTTAATTGACCGCACAGATTCATAATAACTAGCGAGCGGTTCTAAGCTGTTTTAAGCGGTTTTCTCCATTTCAACAAGCCACTTTATAATCCAATACGCTTAATTAATACCATTCAATCATTATGGGTGTGAACAGACGAAGCAGGAGTAGGTATCCAACAAGTCTTTAAAACGCCGTTTAAGGCCATTCAAACACTGCTCTATTAATGTTCGAGCAAAAACTGAATAGAATTTAAAAGTTTTTTCCCAGCCACTCCTTCTTGCCCAGCCCCAAACAACAAAATTTAGTTTTTTCAAACCTCACCCACCATCAATAGCCTATTGCTAGTGGGGTCAAACCATTTGACCTCTAGTAATTTCACACCATTTGACAAAATGCCTATAAAAATACAAGGCCGAACAGATATAATCTCTGCCCAGCCTTGATTTTAATCACTCTTAGTCGAGTTTGTTTATTCAAATTGTCTTACAAAATTATTTAACAGCTTTAAAGTCTGCTCCTGATTTTTCATACTTAGCAGCTACACCTGTTGCTCGTAAAATAAACTTGATGATTTCAACGAAGACAACGATACTTAGACCCGCTAAAATAACTAATAACCATTGAATACCAGTTAAATCATGAACGCCAAATAATGATTGTAAACCTGGAATTAACACAACCATTAATAATAAAACACCAGAACCAACAAATGCCATATTTAAGTATTTGTTGTTAAATGGATTGGTACTAAATAATGATTGGAATACTGATTTCACATTATAAGAATGGAATAATTGTATCATACCTAATGTTAGGAATGCGACTGTTTCAGCTAAAACATGACGTTCATCCCCTACTAATTGAGTTGGGAATGGTCCATAAGCAGCTAACCAATACATGAATAAGGTAATACCACCCTCTAAAATACCTTGGTAAATAATACTTGGTAAAACACCAAATGATAAGAAACTATCTTTTGATGTACGAGGAGCATGTTTCATTGAACCTTTTTCAGCGCCTTCTAAACCTAAGGCAATCGCTGGAAAGACGTCTGTTACTAAGTTAATCCATAAAATATGAACGGGTTCTAAAATTGTCCAACCTAACATAGTTGCAAAGAATAAAGTAAATACTTCACCTAAGTTAGCAGATAATAAGAATTGAACAGCTTTTTGAATATTCGCAAATACTTTACGTCCTTCTTCTACTGCAACTACGATTGTTTCAAAGTTATCATCCGCTAAGACCATATCTGAAGCACCTTTTGATACTTCTGTACCGGTAATTCCCATACCAACACCGATATCTGCTTGTTTTAATGATGGTGCGTCATTAACACCGTCACCCGTCATTGAAACAACCACATCATTAGCTTGCCATGCTTTGATGATACGTACCTTATGTTCTGGAGAAACACGCGCATAAACAGAGTAATTTGCTACGGTACGTGCTAATTCTTCATCAGAGATTTCATCTAATTGCGCACCAGTTAAAACATGTGTTTCATTATTGGTGTCATTGGCATCTAAGATACCTAAACGTTCTGCAATCGCTTGCGCTGTTACAGCGTGGTCACCGGTAATCATAACGGTACGGATACCCGCTTCTTTAGCCACAGCAATTGCATCGCCTGCTTCTTTACGCTCAGGGTCAATCATTCCTACTAAACCAGCAAAGATTAAATTTGTTTCAATTGTTTCTGATTTAACATCAGCAGGAATTTCATCAATAATTTTGTAAGCACCCGCTAAGACACGTAAAGCATCTTTCGCTAAGTTTGTATTATATTCTAAAATTTCATCTACTTGTTTGTCAGCTAAAGTAGTAACTTCACCATTGTTGTCAACTTGTGTACAACGTTTAATTAATTGGTCCGGTGCCCCTTTAACAGCAACGAAATAACGTCCGTCTTCTAATTGATGAATTGTTGACATTAATTTACGAGTAGAATCAAATGGTACTTCATCGACACGTGGATATTTTGCCAATTCGCCTTTTAAGTCAAATTTTTTGTCTAAAGCATATTTAATCATTGCCGTTTCAGTAGGATCTCCTAATAATTGGCCTTGATCATCAATTTCCGTGTCATTGGCAAATCCGATTGATTTTAATAATGGTGTATTTAAGTCAATCGCTTCACTTGCATCATGCAATTCACCATTATAGTAAACTTTTTCAATCGTCATTTTATTAACAGTAAGGGTACCTGTTTTATCCGAACAGATTACTTGAGTACTTCCTAAGGTTTCAACCGCTGGCAAAGTACGAACTAAAGCATTACGATCAGCCATCGTACGCGTACCTAATGATAAGATAATGGTTGAAATAGCAGGTAAACCTTCTGGAATAGCAGCAACCGCTAATGAAATAGCCACTAATAACATATCCAATGGTAAACGTCCACGTAAAATACCCACTAAGAAAGTAACCGCGGCAATTGCTAAGATTAACACTGTTAAGGTCTTACCTAATTTTTCTTGATCACGTTGTAATGGTGTTAATTGTTTTTCAGTACCTGATAACATGGTCGCAATATGCCCAACTTCAGTTTGCATACCAGTGCCGGTTACGACCCCAACACCACGACCATAAGTAACGTTAGTACTTGAGAACCCCATATTACTACGATCACCAATACCAACCTCATCGTCAGCATCTAAGGTGGCTGCTGCTTTTTCACTTGGAACAGATTCTCCAGTTAAAGCTGCCTCTTCAATTTGTAATGAACTCGCTTCAATTAAACGAACATCGGCAGGAACTACGTCTCCAGCTTCTAGGATAATAATATCTCCGGGTACTAATTCAGGACTTTTAACATTTTTAATGGTACCGTCACGACGGACTTTAGCACTCGGTGAGGCCATTTTACGTAAAGCATCAATCGCTTCTTCGGCTTTTGCTTCTTGGAAAACACCCATTACCGCATTTAAAACCACTACCAATAAGATTATAATGGCGTCAGTTAAACCTTCCATCCCTTCAGCAACAACCGATACTGCCGCTGCCACTAATAAGACGATAATCATAAAGTCTTTAAATTGCTCAATGAATTTTTGTAGCAACGTTGTCTTTTCTTCTGTCTCTAATTCATTGAAACCATGCTCTTCTTGGCGTCTTTTTACCTCAGCTTCGCTTAAACCTTGCGAAACATTCGATTCCAACATTGAGACTACTGAGTCACTAGACTCAAGATATGGGACAAAATCTTTCTTTGTCATGTTTCTCCTCCTAAATTTTAATTTTCATATTCTCATTAGAAGTTCTTTTAAAAAAAAATGAGACTTCTACGCCAATTCACCTAATAGCAATTGAACGCACAAGTCTCACTTTTTAAGTACAGTACCAGCAGATATATCTACTTGACGATGTTGATACTGACAAGGTATTCAAACCTTAAGTTACTCCCTTATGGATATGAAATTATATTATTATTATACCAAATCAACTTCAAATTGCAATTGAAACCTTATTATTTTTATTAATAATTTTCTCGCTTTGATACACTATAACTTAATTGCTTCAATTAAATATCAAAAAATTAAATTGTCAAAAAAGTTCTTTCATCTTAACTTAGTAAGACTTTTCAATGAAAAAAGCGACTGCAAGTCATGAAAACTGTCTACCTTAAGGCACTAAATAGTCAGCTCTATATCGACGCCAGTCGCCCTTACTGAACGATTGACAGCACCAGATAGAACGCTTAATGTTTCTGTCCGGTCAATCTAACCTAAATGAAAACTCAAAAGCAAATTGTGCTAGTTAAATCAAATTGTATTGCTTAAATCAAATCTTGCAACGAAACAATTTGAATACCTTCGGCAATTAATCGTTGATGGATTTGTTTAGCAAACGTTACTGCATTGGGACCATCCCCATGTATACAAATCGAATCAGCTTCAATCGGAATAAAATTACCATTAATACTGGTAACTGTACCTTCTTTAATCATTTGGATAACCCGATTAATTGCATCATCGGGGTCTTCAATCATGGCGCCTGGTAATTTTCGATTCACTAATAAACCTTCATCCGTATAAGCACGATCAGCAAACACTTCCGAAGCAACTTTTAATCCACAAGCCTTTGCGGCTTTTAACATCTCACTACCAGATAATCCTAAGAAAACTAAATTAGCATCAAAACTGGCGACTGCCTCCGCTATGGCCATGGCTAATGATGCATCCTGAGCGGCCATATTATATAAAGCACCATGGGGCTTCACATGATGTAATTTCTTCCCTTTCGCTTTAGCAAAGGCACTTAAAGCACCTAATTGATATAAAACATCATTTCTAGCTTCAGTAGGCGTTATGGTCATGGGGCGTCGGCCAAATCCCATTAAATCGTTTAAACCAGGATGAGCACCAATCGCTACCTCCTCTTTTACCAATAAGTCGACTGTTTTTGCCATGACATTGGGATCAGCGGCATGGAAGCCACAAGCCACATTCGCTGATGAAATGTACTGTGCCAATGCTTGATCAGCGCCAATTTGATAAGCACCAAAACTTTCGCCCATATCAGCATTTAAATCTACTTTTAGCATGTCTCTCCTCCTTCTAATCAAGATGTAACATACGATTCACAAAACCAGTATCCACATTACCTTCAACAAATAATGGATGACGCAATAATTGGTACTGAAAATCTAAATTCGTCTCGACACCTAAAATAACCGTTTCGTCCAGTGCCGCGCGCATCTTCATAATGGCTGCCTCACGGGTTGGTGCATGAACTAAAATTTTGGCAATCATCGAATCATAGTCTGGCGGTATGACATAACCACTGTATAAAGCAGTATCGACTCGCACCCCATTGCCTGCGGGTAAATGTAAATGGGTGACTTTACCTGGATTGGGCATAAAATTCTTTTCAGGTATTTCGGCATTAATACGACATTCAATCGCATGACCAAGTAATTGTACTTCTTCTTGTTTAAAACTTAATTTTTCACCATTGGCGACTCTTATTTGTTCAATAATTAAATCAGTGCCAGTCACCATTTCAGTCACACCATGTTCTACTTGTATACGAGTATTCATTTCCATAAAGTAAAAGTTACCTTCATTATCTAAAATAAACTCTACCGTTCCTGCGTTGACGTAACCAACAGTGGTGGCTGCTAATACAGCTGCTTCATTCATTGCTTGACGGCTTGTATCATCAATTGCGGGTGAGGGTGCTTCTTCGATTAACTTTTGGTGGTTACGTTGGGTAGAACAATCACGCTCACCTAAAGCGACCACATTGCCATGCATGTCGGCAATGATTTGAATTTCAACGTGTTTGGGATTAACGATAAATCGTTCTAAATACATCGCATCACTACTGAAGGAATTAACGGATTCCAGCTGTGCCATATTAAACAAACGTTTAAATTCACTTGGCTCATGGGCTACGCGCATCCCTTTCCCGCCACCACCGGCAGCTGCTTTAATCATAACCGGATAACCGATAATATCAGCTGCTTTTATCGCATCATCCACATCATGAACAGTACCTTCTGTACCGGGAACAATTGGGACTCCAGCAATCTTCATCGTTTGACGGGCATGGGATTTATCTCCCATCTTTTCCATCACATCCCCTTCAGGACCAATGAAAATGACTCCATGCTCTTGACAAAGTCTGGCAAAATTAGGATTTTCTGATAAAAAACCAAACCCAGGGTGAATGGCATCGGCTCCGATATTAATCGCGGCCGTTAAAATACTTTCTTGATTCAAATAACTATTACGTGCGGGACCTTCTCCTATACAGATACGTTGATCAGCCAGTTTAACATGAAGACTATCTTTATCTTCAACAGAATAGATAGCAACACTACGGATTCCCATATTACGACAGGCACGAATGATTCGTACAGCTATTTCACCACGATTTGCTACTAATAATTTTTTAATCATTGTACGACTCCTTCCGTTCCACTGTGATTATATTTTTTTCACGCGGAATAATGGTTGCCCGTATTCGACTTTTTGTTCATTACTTACTAATACGGCATCAATAACACAATCATAGTTGCATTGAATTTCATTCATTAATTTCATCGCTTCGACAATACAGACGGTTTCACCTTTTTTAACAGTATCTCCTACTGACACATAGGCTGGTACATCCGGACCTGAAGCTGAATAAAAAGTCCCGACAATGGGAGAGGTGATATACAAGTCTTGATCTGACTCCTCATTATCAGTATCCTTTTCAGATTTTTCTATTTGAGTGCTAATAGCAGCTGTGGGTTGTCCCATTTCACCTTTGCGACTCATTTTAATTTTAGTGTCACCATCCTCTATCATAAATTCTAATAAAGATGATTCCTCTACAATTTGTACCAATGCTTTAATTTTTTCTAAATCCATTGATTGTTTCCTCCTATTCAAATAACGTCGTCAACCGTTTAGCCACTAAACGCACATCTAACACCTCTTGACAAGGTTGATGGATAGTATGGCGCATTTGACTAAATTCCCGTTGTTCTGCCAATAATAATTGTTGCGCTTTTTCGACTGAAATCGCCTCAAAACGAATTTTATGGTCTGTTTTACGTTGGACTAGTTTCGGGATATCCACCGAAGCAACTGTCGCAATCTTTGCATAGCCTCCGGTAGTTTGACGATCCGCTAACAATATAATGGGTTTGCCATGAGCGGGCACTTGGATAGAACCAAAGGCGGTACCGTCTGAAATGATATCAGCTTTCCCCTTATGGGCAATATAAGGACCATCTAATCGACAACCCATGCGGTCAAAATCACTGGTCACCGTATATTCTTCATTCAAAAAGGTCCTTAATCCATCCGGGGTAAACATATCACTTTGAGGCCCCATCACTACCCGAATGATAGCTTCTTCTTGATCAAATTCATCAATATCTAAAGTCCGTGATAGGAAATAAGGTAGATAGCGTCGTTTTATCCGAAAGCCAATAAAATCATTTTCTTTTAGACGTCGTCCTTTGAAGCCTCCAATCCCGCTTTTAGTATTGGTTGAGCGACTGCCCATCACGACGGGAATGCTTAAATAACTAGAAAAAGCGATATAACCTCTCGTTCCTGTACGGGCTCCTCCAAATGATAAAACATCCCCTTTATAAACATAAATGGCGGTATACATCGGTACTGACTCATCATTAATCTTCGGCTGAAAATCGCCACCGGTAATCGCGATAATGGTTTCGGCTGTAAATTCAAGGGTTGGTCCCGTTAATGCAAATTCTAAAACAGCCTCATTTTCAGGATTATCAATTAATAAATTGGCAATTTTGAAAGAACGAACATCCATGACGCCCGCCACTCCGAATCCTTGACTTTGATAGCCCATTCGGCCAATATCTTGAACCGTCGTATAAATTCCGGCTTTTAATACTCTAATCCCCATGCTTACCCCTCCTCTACGACATTCACTTGATAGTCACCAGCTGCTACTGCGGCTTCAATTTCTTGATAAGTCGCTTGGTCAATTGGTACAAAACGTATATAATCTCCTGCTTCAAACAAAATTGGTTCTTCACGCTCTGGATCATATGTTTTGATTGGCGTACGTCCTAACAATTGCCAACCACCTGGCGATTCTAGGGGATAAATCCCTGTTTGTGAGCCACCAATCCCCACACTCCCTGCTGGGATTGCTTTTCGTGGATTATTTAAACGCGGGGTATGAATCCGCTCATCTAATCCCCCTAGATAGCTAAAGCCTGGTAAGAAACCTAACATATAGATTAAATAGTCGGTTCCAGAATGAATTTGAATTAATTCCTCCTTGGTCAATTGTGCGTTTTTCGCAATAAACTCAATATCAGGCCCATACTCACCACCATAACAAACTGGAATTTCAAAGATGCGTTTTTTTAGTTGGTGATTACTGATTTCAATGGTTAATAAATCTTGAGTTATCTTTTTTAAACGTTGAAAAGTAATAATACGCGGATCATAATTGATTAATAAGCTAGAAAAAGCTGGTATAAAATCAATGACCCCTTCAATTTTTTGATCTTTAGACAATGATACCAAACCGGTAATCTTTTGATTAATTTTCGGATCAATTACAGCTCCCCATTCGACTAACATCGAAGCGTCACCATGTGGTACAATTTTTACTTCGCTCATTTTTTCACCTCATCTGCCATTGCTTTGACTGTTACATTGATAACAGCCTCTCATTAAATCTTCATATTTTAATATTATCATAGATGGGAGTGGACCAGAAGTAGCAAATCAAATGATTTCCGCTTCGTCGACCTATCCCCGCACAGTTGGGAGTAGACCAGAAGAAAAAACGATTGATTTTTGTTTCGTCTGCCGCTCCGCAAAATGGAGTAGGATTCAAACAAGTCATTATGACAACGTTTATAACCACTCAACCACTGTACTATAAATTAACGAGCATTAATTTGACTGAATTTTTCAAGATTATTCTCAGCTACCTTAAGGCGCAGGTTGAGGCCACTCAACCACTGCGCTTTTAATTAGCGAACAATCTCTAGATTAATTTTATCAAGTTTATGCCTATCCTCATTAAGAATATTTAAAGTTACTATCCTCAAAACAAATAAAGGAGTAAGCCTCGGCTCAATACTCCTTTATACTACTTTTAGCCAAATAATTGGCCCAAATTGCCTAACGATAGAATGCCCATATAAGCAGTTAAAATAACCACTATAATCCCTAGTATCCATAAAGCTTTAGGGTGCTTGTAGTTGGGACCCATAATATCTGGATTATTGGCCGCTAATAAACTGATACCTAAGGTAACGGGTAAAATTAATCCATTAAATGAACCGGCGATCACTAATAAGGTCGCAGGATTACCTAAAAAGGCCATTACCAAAGTCGATACTGCAATAAAACCAATAATAACTTGTTTTTCATATTTAGCTACCGATTTACTTAATGTTTTCAAGAAAGAAACAGAGGTATAAGCCGCACCCACAATCGAAGAAACTGCTGCTGATAATAAGACTAAACCAAAGAAACGATAGCCAATTTCGCCGGCTCCTTGTTTAAAGGCATCGGCTGCTGGGTTGTTAGGATCAAGTGAAACACCTTTACTAATCACACCAAAGATAGCTAAGAATAAAAATACACGCACAATCGAAGCAATTGAAATCCCCATAACAGAACTTTGCTTAATATGTGGCAAGTTTTCTTCAGAGGTAATGCCGGCATCAATTAAACGGTGAGCGCCAGCAAAAGTAATATAACCGCCAACTGTTCCTCCTAATAAAGTTAAAATCGCTGTAAATAATGAATCACTCGTTGCTGTAGGAAATAGCGATTCTTTTAATGCTGTCCCAATCGGTGGTTGCACAATGAGAATGACAAGGAAAATAACGACAATCATAATCGCTCCCAATACTTTAGTAAAAGTATCCATCGCTTTCATGGCATCTTTAAGTAAAAAAACCATGATCGCGATGGCGCCAGCTAAAAAGTAACCAAACTGAGTTGGAATCCCTAATAAAGTATTAAATCCTAATGCTCCACCACCTACATTACCAATATTAAAGACTAATCCACCTAATACGACCAGAGCCGCGACAAAATATCCTAGACCTGGTAATACTTTATTCGCGACATCTTGACCACGTAGTCCAGTGACACATAAAACACGCCACACGTTTAATTGCACTATAGCTGCTAAAATAATGGTAATAATAATAACAAAACCAAAGCTACCGTGCAGGTCATTGGTAAATTTAGCTGTTTGCGTTAGGAAACCGGGTCCAATTGCTGAAGTCGCCATAATAAAGGCTGCTCCAATTAAAGCACTTGTTTTCTTCTTCGTATCCATTTGAAATATTCCTTTCTAATATAAAATGATTTAAACTTATTATAATCAAATTTTAATTTATTAGCAAATTCTTTTTAACAACTTGTGTTGCATTATCTAACATCCGCAATAAATTGGCCTGCTTTCTGCTTCTTCAGCCAACAATAACTTAAGTATATTAAAAAAAGATGAGAAGCGTATTCTCATCTTTTAGGACTGTTAATAAAATTTTTATTTTAACTTATTCAAAGTCGCCATCAATAATTTATTTACGACTTGAGGGTTCGCTTGACCACGCGTTTGTTTCATCACTTGTCCAACGAAGAAACCAACTGCACGATCTTTACCATTACGGAAGTCTTCTAATGAAGATTCATTTTTTGCAATGACTTCATCAATAACCGGTTGTAATTTAGCTGGATCACTCAATTGAACCATCCCACGCGCTTCAACGATTTCCGTCGCATCGCCACCTTCTTCAGCTAAAATCTTGAATAATTGTTTGGCGATTTTTGAAGAAATAGTGCCATCTTCAATCAATTGAATCATTTGTGCTAAATTCTTCGGTGTTAACTTGATTTCTTCTAGGGTGGTTTTCTCACTGTTTAAGTAAGCTGACACATCACCCATTAACCAATTAGAAGCTAATTTGGCATCAGCACCATTCGCCACTGTTTGATCAAAGAAATCTGACATTGTTTTCGTTAAAGTCAAGACCATCGCATCATACTCAGGTAAGCCATATTCTTTCGTATAACGTTGACGACGAACGTCTGGCATTTCAGGAATCGTGGCTTTCACCGATTCAATCCATTCTTCATCGATGGTGACCGGTGGTAAATCGGGTTCTGGGAAATAACGATAATCCGCTGCACCTTCTTTAGTACGCATTAAAATGGTTTTACCAGTTGCTTCATCATAACGACGAGTTTCTTGTTGAATTTTACCACCTGCTAGTAATATTTGCGCTTGACGTTTTTCTTCAAACTCTAAACCTTTACGAACAAAGTTAAAACTGTTTAAATTTTTCAACTCTGTTTTGGTCCCAAATGCTTCTTGGCCAAATGGACGAATGGAAATATTACCATCACAACGTAATGATCCCTCTTCCATCTTCACATCCGAAACTTCAGTATACATAATTTTTTCACGTAACGCTTCTAAGAAAGCATACGCCTCTTGAGGAGAACGTATATCCGCTTCGGTTACAATCTCAATTAAAGGTGTTCCTTGACGGTTATAATCCACATAAGAATAGCCGTCAGTACCGTGAGTGTTTTTACCCGCATCTTCTTCTAAATGGACACGTTCAATGCGAATACGACGAGGATGCCCTTCTACTTCGATGTCGATATAACCATTTTGTCCAATTGGATAATCGGCTTGCGAAATTTGGTAAGCTGTTGGATTATCTGGATAAAAATAATTTTTACGGTCAAAACGCATTTCACGATTAATCTCACAGTTTAATGCCAATGAAGCACGCATGCCAAATTCAATGGCACGTTTATTCATAACGGGTAGTGCTCCTGGATAACCCCAGTCTTTTTCATTGGTATTCGTATTCGGTTCGGCACCAAAATGAGCAGGTGACGTACTGAATATTTTAGAATCAGTTTTTAATTCAACGTGGACTTCTAATCCAATAACAGTTTCAAAATTCATTTGTCTTACCTCCTATAATGTTGGTGCTTTTTGAACAAAGTCATGATTTTGTTCAAAATTATAAGCGACTTGATATAAGGTTGCTTCTGCTAATGGTTTAGCCATCATTTGTAAACCAATCGGCAATCCTTCGTGATCAAAGCCAGCCGGTACTGAAATCCCCGGTAAACCAGAGATATTCGCCGTAACAGTTAATAAATCTTCCACATACATTGCGATTGGATCTTTAACCCGTCCACCAATTTCAAAGGCGGTACTGGTTGTAGTAGGTCCCATAATAATGTCATATTCTTCAAAGACTTTATTTAATTCATCTTTAATCATGGTACGCACTTGCGCCGCTTTTTTAAAGAATTTATCAAATTGTCCTGAACTTAATGAATAAGTTCCTAACATAATACGACGTTTCACTTCTTCACCAAAACCTTCAGAACGTGACTTAACATAAACCTCTTCTAAAGTATGAGCGGATTCAGAACGGTAACCATAACGGACGCCGTCAAAACGTTGTAAGTTAGAGGATGCTTCTGCGGAAGAAATAATGTAGTAAACATTAATACCATATTTAATCAACGGTAGCGATACTTCTTCAACAATCGCTCCTTGACAAGTAAAGTAATCAGCTGCTGCTTGCATTGCTTGACGAATATCTTCAGCAATAACCTCGTCCTTATACTCTTTAGGAAAAGCGATTTTCATCCCAGTTAAAGGTTGTCCGATTTTAGCACCATAATTCATTGGTAGATTAGGTAAGCTGGTTGAATCATGACGATCATGTCCAGCAATTACCTCTAAAATCAAGGCATTATCTTCAACCGTTAAGGTCATTGGTCCAATTTGGTCCAATGAAGAACCAAAGGCAATTAAACCATAACGTGATACAGTACCATAAGTAGGTTTTAACCCAACTAAACCATTAAAAGCTGCTGGTTGACGAATAGAACCGCCAGTATCCGTACCTAATGACGCTGGGACTTGACGACTCGCTACGACCGCAGCTGAACCACCTGATGACCCACCCGGTACTCGGTCCAAATTCCAAGGATTGCGTGTTGTTTTAAAAGCTGAACGCTCTGTACTTGCACCCATCGCAAATTCATCTAAATTCACTTTCCCTACAATAATCGCACCTGCATTTTTTAATTTTTCAACAGCTGTAGCATCATAAGTAGGATTGAACTCTTCTAGCATTTTACTGGCTGCCGTGGTTGTTAAATCTTTGGTGACGATATTGTCTTTGATGGCAATCGGAATACCATTTAAAACCGGTGCATCCTCACCATAGCCACGCTCATCAGCGGCTTTCGCATCTGCTAAGGCTGCTTCTTTACTTAAAGCTAAAAAACTTTCAACTTTTGCATCAATGGCTTCAATTTGGTTAAATGTATGTTCCACTAACTCAACCGCTGTAAAATCGCCCGATTTTAGGCCAGCTTTCATTTCTTTAATTGTTGTTGGAAATACCGTCATTTTATGCCTCCTCACTTTCAATAATAGCAGGTACTTTGACAAATCCATCTTGACTTGTTTTGGTGTTTTTCAAGAAGGCTTCACGCTTAGTACCACGAATGACTTCATCTTCACGAAACACATTGATTAAGTCATTGCCATGATAAGTTGGTTTGACACCTGTTGTATCAACCTCTTCTAAATGTTCAACTAATTCTACGATACTATTAAATTCTTTCGCAAAAGTATCTAAACTTGCATCATCAAAAGCGAGTTTCGATAAATTTGCTACACGGATGATTTCTTCACGTTCTGTCATATTAATTCCCCTTTTCTATTGCTCGTAAATATGCGCCGTAAATTGAGTGTTTTCACCAGTACGCGTAATGATCGCTTCTGGACCATGAGCGGACACGATGCTAATTTCTACAGGTATGTTTTCTGGCAAGTTCTTTGTCGCCACATCTGTCACATGTTGTGTTAGAGCGGTGATTTCAGATTGTTGATAGAATTGTGAGACAATTTCAATAGTTAAAGATGCTAAGCCGTTATCAATATATAAAGCTTCGCCTGTCACCCCATTTAAATGTGGAAAGAAGTTGCGCACTTCATCACTAAAATTATCAAAGAATGCATATTGTTCGCTATAATCGCCCGAAGATACTATCGGTAAAGCAACACGATATTCATTTTGTTCAGTCCAATCAGAAATATAATTACCTTCTCGTGAAATACCGTTCATCATATAAGCCCCACCGGCAATTTCATTATTCGCTGTTTGTCTAAATAAGCCAACAACAATCGGCACATTACGTAAGGCTTCGGTATTACGTAAACGTCCTACGATAATATTAGCATATTGACGACCCCGTTCACGCATTTCACCTAAAGAAATTTCCTGTTCATAAGAAACACCTTCATCATCGG
The DNA here is from genome assembly GCF_002847845.2 of Globicatella sanguinis. Taxonomy (NCBI): domain Bacteria; kingdom Bacillati; phylum Bacillota; class Bacilli; order Lactobacillales; family Aerococcaceae; genus Globicatella; species Globicatella sanguinis. The sequence continues at coordinate 620,380 of NZ_CP126962.1, forward strand.
TATATTGATACACACTATTCATCGCTAAACCAATCACCACGCCCGCTAATTGATAGCCTTCATCGGTTTCAACCATAATGTTTTTTTCCATTACTTGCGTTAAGTAAATCGGTGTTGAAGTCGAATCAACGATTACTTGATTTTCTTCAGCAGCCATCGTGGTCTCCTCACCTTCGGCCATGGTCGTCTCGGTATCTGGTGCTGTTTCTTCTTCATTGGCCGCCAAGGCTGGGTTGAGCCCTTCCGGATTATCACTCGACTCACGGGCTAGCCAATTCGTCATAGTATCCTCGTCAATAATTTGTCCTTCTTGTAAGAAATATTGATCAGTTGGGAAAATCCCTTTACTAATACGTAAGAGCCCTTCTTCAAAAGCGATTGTATTTCCAGCAGAACTTAAATTAGTATTACTACTGGAAGCAACCCCCATTTCATAGCGACCATCGGTAATAACCGCACGGTAATAATCCATTGAAAGTTGATTAGCAGTCGTTTGAACTGCTACTTGATCGGGTGCTATCGTCTCTTCAACAACTTCCTTATCTAATTCGCTTAAACACCCTGATAGTAAGCCAACAATTGATAATAATGTCGTGACTTTCATTATGCTTTTTTTCATTCAGTTCATTCACATCCTTTATATTCGTTCCAATAACTGAGCCTCATTATAGATTGTGATGCCTAAATCTTGGGCTTTCGTTAATTTACTTCCGGCCGCTTCACCAGCAACGACAATATCGGTTTTCTTTGAAACACTACTCGTTACTTTAGCGCCTAATGATTCTAATTTCGCTTGTAATTCTTTGCGGTCGTAATCAGCAAAACTACCGGTAATGACCACCGTTTTGCCAGTCCATTCCGTCGATAAATTTGCTATATCCTCTATTTTAACACCTTGATACGACATTTGCACTCCCGCATCTTGTAATCTTTGAATTAATTGATGCGAACCCTCTTCAGCAAAAAAGTTCACTAAAGATTGACTAATCATGATTCCTAGTCCTTCAATACTGCTAAATCCTTCTAATGTTGCGGTCATAATTCGTTCTATTGTACCAAATTTTTGAGCCACTAATTGGGCTGCTTTGGCACCGACATGACGAATCCCCAAACCGAATAGTAAACGCTCAAGCGATTGTTGTTTACTCTCTTCGATGGCTTGTAAGATTTTATTAGCTGAACGATCTTTAATTTTATCAAGTGTTAATAATTCTTCATAAGTCAAATAATATAAATCAGCCGCATCTTTTACTAATTCTTTATTCAATAATTGTTCAATGACTTTTTCACCTAAACCGACAATATTCATCGCATTTCTTGACACAAAATGACTTAACTGAGCTAATTGTTGGGCTGGACATAAAGGATTTTGACAACGCAATGCCACTTCATCATCAATTCTAATTAACTCACTTTGACAAGCAGGACATTGATTCGGAATGGTTAAAGGTTGTGAATTAGCTGGACGTTGGTCCATTAATACTTCTAAAATTTCCGGGATAATGTCACCCGCCTTATGCAGATGAACAGTATCTGCTATACGGACATCTAAATCAGCAATAATATCGATATTATGTAAGGTGGCTCTTTGGACGACTGAACCCGCTAAATTAACCGGGTCCATCACGGCCGTTGGAGTGACCACTCCTGTTCGCCCTACTGTCCATTCGACGTCCCTAACGACAGTAGTCGCTACTTCAGCCGGAAACTTATAAGCAATTGCCCAACGTGGTGCCTTAACAGTAAAACCTAATGCTTCTCTTAATTGGAAGTTATTAACCTTGATGACCACGCCATCAATATCATAAGGTAAATCGTGTCGTTTATTGCCTACTTCATGAATAAAGTCCATTACTTCATCTTTGGTTTGACATAAGCGACGTAAAGGATTCGTTCTTAACCCCACCTCACTAAATTGATTAAATAATTCTTCTTGCGACATAGGATTAAAACTTTCCGTTAATATCGAATCATAAATAAAAGCATTTAATTGTCTTTGTTTCGCCATTTTAGGGTCAATTTGTCTTAGGGCTCCAGCAGCTGCATTACGCGGATTAGCCAATGGTACTTCCCCTTTTTCATCGCGCTCGGCATTTAAAGCCGCAAAGACCGCTTTAGGCATATACGCTTCACCACGAACTTCCGTTGAAATAGGACGACGTAGTTGTAAAGGGATCGAATTGATGGTGCGGATATTATGCGTAATATCTTCGCCAATCGTCCCATCGCCACGCGTGGCCCCTCTGACTAATTTACCTGCTTCATAGGTTAAAGCAATTGCGAGACCATCGATTTTACATTCACACATAAAACTCACCGGACCGCTGGCAGCATTTGTTACTCTTTCAATAAAGGCTGCCACTTCATTTTCATTAAAAGCATTGCCTAAACTATACATTGATTGAGCATGACTCACTTTTTTAAAACCTTCTAACAGTTGTCCTCCCACCCGTTGAGTAGGCGATTCCGGACGAATCCACTCAGGGTGGAGGGTTTCAATGTGGACTAATTCACGATATAGCACATCATATTCATGGTCTGAAGCTATCGGTTTATCTAACACATAATAATGATAAGCATAATCATTTAGTAACTCAATCAACTGTTCTAATCGTTCAATTGAATTTGATTGCATATTCTTCATCCTATTCTTCTACTTTGGTAATGGGGGCATAAGCTGCTAATAAATCCTTAATACCTTGAGTTTGAAAGGCAATGGTTAATTTAGTATCGCCTTTATCCTCCACAACTTGTACAACGGTTCCAACGCCCCAGGCTTTATGTTGAACCTTGTCACCGGCCTTCCAAGTTACGGGTCCTTCATTCGTACTTAAACTGGTTTTGGCTGTAGAAAGGGGACGTTTATTGGAAAGTGCTGCTTTGTTGGCACTTCTTAAAGCTGCTGTTCCACTGTGACTTGCTCCTCCTGTCGAACGTGCTCGATTGAAACGTCCTAAACCGGGGTTCATCACACCCCCTTCGCTAATAGACGGACGGGTATAGACACGGGAACCGAATGATTGATTGTCTAATAATTCGGAATCAATTTCATCAATAAAACGACTTGGCAAGTTATTTTGATAACGCCCATATAAAAGGCGCGAACGAGTAGCAGTTAAGAACAAGCGTTTTTCAGCACGCGTCATCCCCACATATGCTAAGCGACGCTCCTCTTCTAATTCATCGTCATCTTCCATTGCCCGAGATAGTGGGAATAAGCCATCTTCCATTCCGACAATAAAGACAAAAGGAAACTCTAATCCTTTAGCGGCATGCATGGTCATTAAGGTCACTTGATCTTCAAAATCTGTTTCCTCATTGGTATCACTAACTAAAGAAACATCGGTTAAAAAGCGCGTTAATGTAGAGGGCTCACTCGTTTCTGATGAATCTTCCGTTAAGGATAAGATTAATTCAGGTTGTACTGTTGACTCAGGCGTTGTCGTTGGTAGAGCAAAATCGGGATCGATTTCAACCTCATCGACCGTTCCTTCCTCATCAAACTGCTTGGTAACGGAAGCGAACTCCTCTAAGTTTTCGATACGATTGGCTGATTCAATATCATTTTGTGCCCGTAATATTTCAATATATTTCGTTTGTTCCCAAACTTGTTCGACTAATTCACTCATATTTAAAAATTCAGCTTGTTGTTGTAAATTTTGAATCATCGTCGCAAAATTGGCTAATTTCGTTTGAGCTGATTTACTAATATTAGAATGTGCTAAATGTTCAATCGCTTTAAACCAAGACATTTGTTGACTATCAGCAAATGCGGCTAATTTTTCCACAGTTGCTTGACCAATCCCCCGTTTCGGTTCATTGACAATACGGTTAAAACTAATATTATCATTAGGATTATCAATTAAACGTAAATAAGCTAAAGTATCTTGAATCTCTTTACGTGAATAGAATTTTAATCCTCCAACAATTTTATACGGTAAGTTGGCATGAAGCAATTGGTCCTCTAAACTACGTGACTGGGCTTGTGTACGATATAAAATCGCAAAATCACGATTTTTATAAGCTTCATCATTTTTAAGTTGATGAATTTTTTGGATCACAAACTGGGCTTCTTCACGATCACTATCCGCTTGATAGAAAACCACTTTCTCACCAACTTCTTTGTCAGACCAAAGTTGCTTTTCTTTACGCTTTTTATTGTTCACAATAACGCTATTCGCCGCTTTTAAGATAGTTTGGGTCGAACGATAATTTTGTTCTAATAAAATCACTTTGGCATCAGGATAATCTTTTTCAAAGTTCAAAATATTTTCCATATTCGCCCCACGCCAACCATAAATACTTTGGTCAGCATCCCCTACCACACAAACATTGCGCAGTAAGCCCGCTAATAATTGCACTAATTGATACTGACTATGGTTGGTATCTTGGTATTCGTCGACATGAATATATTGGAACTTCTGTTGATAAAAATGACGTATTTGTTCGTTTGATTCCAATAATTTAACTGTTAATAAGATCAAATCATTAAAATCCATCGCATTCGCTTCTTTTAAACGTGACTGATATTTACGGTAAACATCTGCATGAATTCTTTCAATGTAGCCATCAGCTAACTCAGCATATTCTTCTGGTAATTGGCCTTCATTTTTGGCTTCATCAATTACATGTAATAACACCTTATAATTGAATCGTTCACTATCTAAATTTAGATCTTTAAGTACTTGTTTCATTAACGTTTGTTGTTCACCAGTATCAATAATCGTAAAATTACGTTCATAGCCAATATGTTCAGCTTCACGTCTTAAAATACGAGCACACATCGCATGAAAAGTAGATACCCAAATTTGTTCGGCGGCTGGGCCAACTAATTGTTGCACCCGCTCTCGCATTTCTGTCGCGGCTTTATTGGTAAAGGTAATCGCTAAAATATTCCATGGATTAACCCCGATTTCTTCTACTAAGTAAGCAATTCGATGAGTTAAGACTCTCGTTTTCCCACTACCGGCTCCGGCAGCGATTAAGACTGGGCCCGTCGTTGTTAATACGGCCTCTCTTTGTTTATCATTTAAATTTTTAATATTTTCTTGTAATGTTGACACGTTTGTCCCTCCGATTCTGTCTTATGGATCTGTGTCACGAAATTCACACACCGTATAAAATTATATCAAAAAATGATTGACTATTGTATTAAAATTGCCAAGTTTCTCGGTTTTTTCAAGAATTGACAGATGGATGCGAATGTAAGACAAAAAAGAAGTAATATTTCCAACTTGTAAATTCATAAATAATTTTAAATATAAAAAAACTAGAAACAATACTTAATTAGTACTATTTCTAGTCATCAGCAATCTTAGATTGTTTTTAATTCATTTAAGAGTTTTGAATAATCAACAGTTTTATAATCATTTACAACAAATTCGTATAATTTTCCCAATTCGAAATCGTTATATTTTCTTTCAGTGATAATATTATAAAACTCTGCCTTAGTTATATGATTATCAGCTTCAGACCTATTATGAAGCTGGTCTCCAAAATGATAATGTGTCATGATATGACTAAGATGTCTGTCATTTTCTCTATCCCTAATATATCTTCGTTCCCAAAGTATTTCAAAATCAGCTATCAATCTTATTGTAATAATTTCATATCCATACTTATCAGTGAGTTTAGTCAATGTTCCTTTTTGTTTATCAGAAAATGGATATTCGGAAAGAATTATTTTTTTTCCAACTTTCATGTAAGATTCTAAAATGCAGTAATAGGAGTCCCAAACTATCAATTCTAATTCTTTTTTTTCAGACAAGTTGCCAAACCCTATATTATCAGCGATATCTTCTTTTAATTCATCAGGAGTTACCTTAAATAAATTAGGTTGTATTTTCTCTATTAAATTAGTCAAATATGTTTTTCCTGTTGCCGGAGGCCCTGCAATCAAAATTAATGTTTTTTTCATAAGTTTTTACTTTAAAGGACTATCTAGATTCATAAACAAATGACACTTATGTTTTATAATCTCATTTACACGATCATTACATGGAATAATATTATGTCGTAATGATTTATTCACTGGCGTTTCAACGAAGTATTTTTTTGCTGTTTCAGTCCAATTTACTAATAATTCTGTTCCAACATTAAATTTTCTAATTCCATTATTTATCAACTCTGGATAATCCGATTCTTTAACTCCTGTCCCACCATGTAAAACAAGAGGGATATCAACAGTTTCATGAATTTTTTTAAGCAATGGAATATTTACATTCGTTTTTGACTTAAATTGTCCGTGATTTGTTCCTATCCCCACTGCCAAAGCATCCACCCCAGTCTCTTGCACAAAACGAAGAGCATCTTCAGGTTTTGTATATTGTTTATCTTCTTCAGCGACTGAAACTCCCTCTTCGGTACCACCAATAGTTCCCAATTCTCCCTCTACAGACACACCACGCGCATGTGCATACTCAACTACAGCCCTTGTTTTTGCAATATTTTCTTTGAAAGGTAGGCTTGAACCATCATACATTATACTAGAATAACCTGCATCAATCGCATCTTTAATTGCTTCTAAATCTTTTGCATGATCTAAATGTAAAGTTACGTCAACAATTTCATTTTCAGCTAATTGTTTACAAACAGCAACAATTACATCATATCCAATATATTTTGCTGTATCGATACTTGTTTGAATAATTATCGGAGCGCCTACTTCTTTTGCTGATCTAATCATCCCTGGTAGCATCTCTAAATTATGCATGTTAAATGCACCAACTGTCATATTCAACTTATCTGCTTTTTTCATTATTTCTTTTAGTGTGATATACATTCCCCTATTTTCCTTTCAATGTTGCACTTTTTGCGATATTTCTCATTTCATCCATTTTTGACAAATAGTAATCGATTTTTTCATTGTCTTTTGCAAAGGCTGCATCTTTCCGTTTTTGGTTATAATGATTCATTAATTTTTTATAACCTTCCCCCATTGAAATTTCAATTTCTAGACTTTTCTCTAAGTTTTCTATAGCAAGTTCAATATTGTCAATTTCTGAATATAGCAATCCAATTTTTTCATAATATTCTGCATCTTTTTCATTGTTTGTATTCAATAAAACATCAATTTGATGTTTTATTTCTCTAACTTCGTCTTCAGTTTTAATATTTTTTTCACTGTTTGGTTTTAATTTGTTATTAATATTTTTTTTCTTTCTAAATAGATTGAACATTATGCCACCCCCATTTTAAAAATTATTAAAACATTTTAAAGATAGGACTTAAAATCCAATAATATAATAAAGCTGCTGCTACAGTATCTACGTCTGTTGCTGTTGCATTTACAAATCCAAGTTGATTAAACGCTGTTACTAATAACGCTGGCAATAATGTAATAAAGAAACCATGCGCAATACCACCAATAATTGCTCCTCTTCGTCCCCCAACAGCATTTCCGAAAATACCAGCAGTACCACCTGCAAAAAAGTTCGTTAACATTCCTGGTAAGATCATTGCTAATCCAACCATCGGAAGTGTAAACATTGCTATAAGTGTTCCTATCGTGGTAGTAATGAAGCCTAATATTACTGCGTTAGGTGAGTATGGGAAAAATACTGGACAATCCAAAGCTGGAATTGCATCTGGCACTAATTTCATGGCAATACCTCTAAATGCCGGAACAATTTCTCCAAGTAATAAACGCACACCTGACAATAGAACATAAACCCCAACTACGAATTGAATTGCTTGTAAGAAACTAAACATTAAATAATTTTGTGTTCCGGTATCAACTGCAGAAGGGCCAGCAAAAAATGCTGTAATTAAATAAAGCGGAACCATTACAACCATCACTGACAAATAAGTATCTTGTAAAAATTCAAATGCTTTAGGCAGTTCAATATCCTCGATTGATTTTTTATTTTCTCCTTTTTCACCAAAGATTTTTGCAATACCCGCTTCGAATAAATAACCAATTGTACAAAAATGACCCAAAGCTATATCGTCTGAACCTGTAACTTTTCTAATAATTGGTTGAGCGATTGCAGGCATCAAAACAGTAAAAATTCCGCCAACGATTCCACCTACTAAAATTAATAAAAATCCTCTTAGTCCAGCAAAATAACCAAAAACCGTTGTCATAGTTGCCATCCATAAAAGTGCTTGACCAGTTAAAAATATATATTTCCATTTTGTGAATCTAGCAATCAAAATATTACAAATAAATATAGCTAAAAAAGTTAATGCTATACTACTACCTAAACCAAGCTCATTCATAGCCTGCCCATTTATCGCTTCAATTGAAGGTACGATTCCCTGAGTATTAAAACCTTTTTGAAAAATTTCTCCGAAATATGTTAGACTAGAAACAATAATACTAGAACCCGCACTTAATACTTGAAATCCTAATAATGTTTTTAGAGTTCCAGAGATTATTTGTCCAACAGATCTTTTTTGTAAAATAAGACCTAACATTGCGATTAAAGAAATTGTTATAGATGCCTGAGTTAATACGTTATTGATTAAGAAATTTACGAAGCTCATGTTTTTTTCCTCCTATAAATCAGATAAATGAACGCTCTTTTAATACAGGGATTAACTTTTCTTCAATTTCTTTAGTAGAAACAATATTCTTTAAAAAAATCAAAGCTGTTTTTTCAGTATTGATTGTAAATTGAGCGAACTGCTTTTCAAAATTTTGTGCCGTAATAATAACATCGGGTTGCATTGAAGCTGCTGTAGAGATATCTACATGATCTAATTTTGCATCTATATTATATTTATTTAACACATCCTCTGCAGCCATCTGAGCTGCAAAACTAGACCCCAATCCTGCTCCACAAACAAATAAGATATTTAATTTTTTTGCCATTATTCTTCCTCCATTATTCATTAAATAATATTTCTTTTATTTCATTTTTATTTTTCGCGTTGTATAATTTTGTGAGTTTATTTTCTTCTCTAATTAGATTAACTAAACTTTTCATTACGTTTAAATGTGAATAAGAATCGACAGCAGATAAACAGAAAATAATTTTCACTGGATCATTAAATTCATGGTTAAATTTTATAGATTTTTCAAAAACAGAAACACTAAGTCCGAGTTTTTTTGTCCCATCTTCTGGTCTAGCGTGTGCAAGTGCAAGGTGTGGACCTATTACGATATAAGGGCCAAAATCATTTACACCTTTAATCATAGCATTTACATATTCTTCCGTTATCACGTCACTTTTTAGAAGGGGCTCAGAAACCTTTCTGATTGCCTCTTCCCAAGTATATTCACCTCTTTCTACTGAAATGTTTTCGTCTGGCAATAAGTCTTGAATCATAGGCTGTACCTTCCTTTTATTAATTAATAATTTATTTTTATAAAATATCTGCTCAATTTCTTTATATAAATGAGCACTCATTCCTGATTCACTTCTTTTATATAATTCAAGGATTTCTTGGAACATCTCAGTATAGTCATTTTCATAATTAACGGTTCTTTTTAAACTACTATTTTGTTCTAAAAAAGTATTTACCAATAATTTGGTTTCCGAATTGAATATAGAGTCAATAACTAATAATGGTTTTTTTGTATATTCAAAATGAATTGTTGAAAAAACTAAATCTGCGTCGAATTTTTCTAATAATGTAATGTCATGGCTACTTACAACCGCTAAAATTTCAATATTAAAGTTTTCTTTTAAATTTTCAGCTAATAATTTTCCAGTAGCTATCCCGTAGTTACATACAACTACTGCCCTATACCAATACTGTTTATTTTGATTAAGTTCACTCAAAGCCGTTGAAAAGTGAATAGTAATAAAAGCAATTTCATCATCTGTAATTCTTCCACCTAATTCATTTTCAACTTTAAGCATGAAGTCTTTTATTGTAGTAAATATCACACTGTAAGAATGTTTAATTTTATCTTTTAATGGATTTACAAGCTGTAAACCACTTTGAATCCTTTTAACCATGCTAGAAATATGACTATAGAGAGATTTTTGCAGATTAAATTCATACTTTGTAAAGAGGATGGAAGTATTATACTCAACATACTGAATCATTCTAACTATCAATAATTGAATATCTAACCAATTTGAAGGGTAATAATCATCCTCTTTATTTAGAGACTTAAGAAGCATTGTAATGTAAAAAAATTCGTCTTCAGTTGTTTCGATTGAAAATAGATTTATTATTTCACTTACATAAGGAAGAATATTCTCATCAATAGTTTTATTGTTTCTATCTTCATTTGAGTCAAATCTAATTAAATTCCCTTGCTTAATTCGTCTCATCCATATATAAGTTAAAAGATTAAAATGCGCAGGGTAATGTGTTCCGATTCGATCAAAAAAGTATTTGTTATTCACTTTATCGAGTATTTCTAAATCATTTTTAGGGACATATTTAAACATTCTGTCTTTCTTTGCATCATCAATATCAAAATAGATTGAACTAAGCATAAAAAAAAGCATTGATCTAATCTTATTTTCATCTGAGTTAAATTGAAGTCCAATTTTAGGTACACTAACAACCTCTAAATTAAATTCTGACAAATATTTTCTTACATTACGAATATCATCATCTAAAGTTGACTTTGATACTTTATACTCTTCTTCCTTTTTATTTAAAAATACTGGTTGATTACCAAATGCAATGTCTAAAATAATATCAATTAATCTTTCGTCAGGTGTCAAGTATTGAAATTCATCTGTTGAATCATATTTTGAATTTAATATATTTTTTTGTTTTTTATCCAAACTAAGAAATATCCCTTTATTTCTTATTGTTTTGATTTGTGGTAAATTTAAACTAACAAGCTCATCATTAATAATATTAATTTCATTACGAATAGTTCTTTCACTAACAGAATATTCGTTGGCTATATATTTTATTGTAAGTGGTACTTCTGATGATAGTAATCGATTTAATATTGAACTAGTTCTTTCTTTCACTCTCATTCCTCCTTACATCTTTAGTATAAAACGCTTCCAGTCCCAAAGAAAGTAGATGTTTCTTCAAAAATTATTTGCAAATTAGTCTACCTATAATAAATATTACACAAATTTTTTGGGGATTTTTTTGTATAAAAATAACCCGCCTCTTACGAAACGAGTTATCTAAAACGGTCTGATGTTCATTTTGTCTATCTAAGACAGTTCTTCCATTAACATTTCGGTGTTAAACTTAAAACTTACCGAAGTTCATTTTATCTATATAAGACGGTTCATTCATTAACTAACGGCGTTTTTTCTTTTTCAATAAACGTCGTAATTTTTTCTCTTCATTAGCTGCTTTAATTTGTTCTGGTGTCATGAAGTCGCGGTCACTCATTTGTGGCATTCCGCCCATGCCTGGTAATCCACCCATACCTGGCATACCGCCTTGCATTTGTTGCATTTGATTCATCATTTTCTTCATGCCACCCATTTTACCATTGGATAATTGACTCATCATATCACGTGTTTGGTTGAATTGTTTAATCATGCGGTTTACATCCATTAATGTTTGACCACAACCAGCTGCAATCCGTTTACGGCGACTTTGAGAAATAATATCAGGATTGGCTCTTTCTTCAGGTGTCATCGAATAAATAATGGCTTTAACACGTCCCATATCTTTTTCATCGATATTTACATCATTTAAACCAGGAATTTGACTCACGCCTGGAATCATTTTTAAGATGTCTTTGATTGGCCCCATCTTATTAACTTGATTCATTTGTTCTAGGAAGTCATTAAAGTCAAAGGTTGCATCCTTCATCTTTTCAGCCATTTCTTGAGCTTTCGCTTCATCGAAATCTCTTTGGGCTTTTTCGATCAAGGTCATCATGTCACCCATACCTAAAATACGGCTAGACATACGATCTGGATAGAATGGTTCTAAAGCATCTAATTGCTCTCCTTGTCCGGTGAATTTAATTGGTTTATTCGTAATGGAGCGGATAGATAAGGCCGCCCCACCACGGGTATCCCCATCTAACTTAGTGATAACAACCCCGGTAATATCCAAGGCTTCATTAAAGGATTGGGCGACGTTAACGGCATCTTGTCCGGTCATCGCATCAACCGTTAATAAGATTTCATGAGGTTGAACCGCTGCTTTAATATTGCGTAACTCATTCATCAATTCTTCATTAACATGTAAACGACCAGCCGTATCGATAATAACGACTTCATTACCTTGTATACGCGCTTGAGCCACTGCATCACGTGCAATATCTACCGGATTCGCTTCTGTACCGTAACTGAAAACATCAAATCCTAATTGATTCCCAATCGTTTTTAATTGGTCAATCGCTGCCGGACGATAAACGTCAGCAGCTACTAATAATGGACGTTTTTTACCTTTTTCTGTTACATATTTCGCTAATTTACCAACCGTGGTTGTTTTACCTGCCCCTTGTAAACCTGCCATCATAATGATTGTTGGCGGCGCTGATTGAAGATTTAACTCTTCTATTTCACCACCCATTAAGGCCGTTAATTCTTCATCAACGATTTTCAATACTTGTTGTGCTGGTGATAATGAAGCTAATACATCCGAACCTAATGCACGCTCATTGACTTTTCTGACGAATGTCTTAACTACTTGGAAGTTAACGTCCGCTTCTAATAACGCAAGACGAATCTCACGCATCATTTGTTTTAAGTCTGCTTCAGTAATTGTCCCTCCTGCACCTACTTGGCTAATAGCCGATTGGAGGCGTTCCGATAACCCTTCAAATGCCATATTTAAATCTCCTCTTTACTTATTCATCATATTCTTTTAATTGGTGGATAATGTTAGTTGCTTGTTCTTTATTATCAAGATTTAATAATAATTCATCCAATAATACTTCACGTTGGTTACGTTTTTTCAATAGTCCAAGGTTGGCTTCGTATTGTTCTAACGCTTTTTCACTACGTTTAATCGTATCATGCACCGCTTGTCGACTGATTTTATAATGTTCGGCGATTTCACCTAATGAATAATCTTCTTCATAATAAAGTGCCAACATTTGTTGTTGTTTTTTAGTTAATAAGGTTTGATAATAACTAAATAACATATTCATTCTAACCATTGCTTCTAGTGACAGTTCAATCACCTCTATTCAGGATATTGAATATATTTTGCTAAACGATCGGCCAACTCATTAGGCGTTGAATGCTCTAAAACTTCTGCTAAATCATGAACCTCTTCTTTGGTATAACCCAATTCTTTTTCTAAGAAATACTCCCAAATTTCATGTTTTCTAATTAAGTTTCTAGCCATTTCAATTCCTTTTGGCGTTAACTCTGCACCCTGATAAGGCTGATACTCTAACAACCCTTCAGCTGCTAGTTTGACAACCATTTCCGAAACGGAAGGTGCAGATACTTGCAGCCCTTTAGCAATCATTTTATTTGATACCAATTGTGAAGTTCCATTTTCATAGATGAATTTCACATAGTCTTCTCTACTCTGGGACATCTAACACCCTCCTAAAGTTCATCAACTTATTTTAACATTATCTTAGTGATTAGACAAATTTTTAATTGAACCTGATAGTGTCAAATTATTGTTGGTTTTCCTCTACCATACTTTTTACTAATTCTCTGAACCTAGTTTCATGGATTCCATATTTTAATCGATATCCTTGATAGCCAGCCTCTAGCGGCATGGGAGGTTCTGGAAGTCTTTAGGGAGGCATTTCCACCCGATAGCCAATCCAGTCTCGCTAGACGCCAGTACCATGCCGTTGCTCGCTATCAAGCATTCACTTCATCGCCTTTAGCTATCATTATGAAGACTGGCTTCAATCTACTATATTTCAATAACCAGCGATTGTCCCAAAAGCCTGGCGACTGCGTGTGTTATTGGAATAGTGTAAGATGGCTACTTTACCACTCCAATCATACTGACGAACGTATTTCCGCCCCACACGGCCATCTAATTTCTCTACTCTTCTTTTTCTTTCTTTTGTTTTAATTTGATTTGTTACCCAAGTTTTTAAATCGCCACCATTTAAGTCATAAGCACGGGCTTTAGCGATGTTTTCTGCTCCTGTTGTACTCCATCCTAGCGGTCGCGAACTTAAACGAGCACTTAACCAATGGCTGACGTGACCTTCGGCACTACAACCGATATATTGAGGGTCCCTTTGTCTTTGAATAGAATCCCAATTGCCTATTAGATAGCGACGAACCTTTTGAAGCGTTTGTTTCGAAGAGTCCGGTAGCGACGGATCGCTGAGTCGCACTTGGAAGTAGTCCTGTAAATAGCCTTTTTCACCTGTATAAAGCCAACGATGTAAAGTGGCGTATAAATGATCATTACTGATACCAACACATGCCTGACGAAGGTGTTTAACCGTATGATAAGGGTCAAGAACAAAGCGCGTCTGAGTCGGTAGATAGTCCAACCCTTTCTTAATCCAGTGAGCCCCGTCTCCACTTAAATAAAGGAGCGGACAGGCTGCTAAATCGTATTGTTGGTCGAGATAGTAATAAATATCTTCCCACAATTCCTCGCTATCTTCGTATAACCCTGTGAATATGCGACTAATATTTAATTCTTTTCGGTCACTTGATTCTAAATTTTCTTTGTATCCTTCGTGAACATACGCCAAGCGCATTTCCCGATTCTTCCCATCTTGATAAGCTACATGGTCTTCATCGGCTTCAATATATAAGCAGTCTACCTAACGCTTTGCTTCCACCGGCAACGCAACAGAATCTGGGCTATACTTATGTACAATATTCTTGACTGTCTGACGACTATAAATCCCGATATGTTCGAAGCTATCAATGGTCTCTTGATAAGAATGCTTACTAGCCTTCTCGTAAATGGCTGCTTCTAGATCAATATCCATGCGCTGGTGAGGCGTGAGCGATAAGAAGTCATCCAATAAATAGCAGAACTCACCCGTTTGTTTATCTTTGTAATAACGCCTTGAGAGTTTAATGTCACCGATCAGTGTGGAGATTGTTTTTTCATCATCGCAACGATGAACGCTATATCTTGCTTTTCTTCCAGGACTTTCAAAGAGTGATTCCTCAATTGTTGTACAGAGATCTTCTCCTAAATCGACTGAGAGTTGACGCATCGTATTGCTAATGGTTTTGATGCATGTTGAAAAATCTACTTCACCTTGAATCGCTTGATTATATAAATCTGCCATCATTTCATTAATTTTTTGCATAATTTGTGTTATAATACTCATGGATAATCCTCTACCTTTCTGTGTGTTTAGACTACTTACAGTATAGCAGAGGATTATCTTTTTTTGCTTTTAGCTGACCAACAGTTATTTTACACTAAGATTGAACCTAAAAAAAATTAGGCAAACCTATTGATTTGTTTTTTATGACATTATATACTATAGTCAACAAATAAATTAGGTATGCCTAAAAAGGAGATTTTAAAATGAAAAGAATTATTTTTAGTATTTTGTCGTTTATCATAGGGTTGGGATTATGGAGCCCAGTTGTCAGTGCTAATGAAAAACCAAAAGTGACGGTCACTACTTCTTTCTTAGCAGATATGGTTCAAAATATCGCGGGTGATGAAGTGGAGCTAGAGCTTTTAATTCCAGCTGGCAGTGATCCACACTTATATCAACCGAAAGCGCAAGATTTAAATAAAATTTCAACAGCTGACATTGTTTTATATCACGGTTTGCATTTTGAAGGCAAAATGGTGGATGTTTTAGAACAATATGGTGTGGCAGTAACGAAAGATTTTAAAGAAGATCAAATCGGAGAAATGGAAGAAGATGGTCAAAAAGAAATCGACCCGCATTTTTGGTTTGATATTGATTTATATAAACAAGCAACTATTACCGCTAGCAATGCTTTACAAGAAAAATTCCCTGAATTAAAAGAAACATTCGAACGCAATACCGAACAATATTTAAATGAGCTAGACCAATTAAAATCATGGGTCGCTACAGAACTAGAAAAATTACCGGTTGAACAACGTAACTTAGTTACCCCACATGATGCTTTTAACTACTTTGCCAAAAGTAATGATTTTGTCGTCTATGCCCCACAAGGTGTTAGTACCGATTCTGAAGTTTCAAATCAACAAATTTCAGAAACTGTTGATTTTATTATCGATAATAAAGTACCAGCAATCTTTGTAGAGTCTACCACTAATCCGGATAGAATGAAAAAATTACAAGAAGCTGTTAAAGCAAAAGGTGGTTCAGTGGAAGTGGTAATGAATGAAGATGAAGCCTTATTCTCTGACTCATTAGCACCAGCAGGCCAACCTGGTGATAATTATATCGCGATGTATCAACATAATATTAATGTCATTATTCAACACTTAGCTAAATAATTTTTAGATTTTAGTTAACTAACGAGTGCGGAAGTGGACAAAAGAGTTTAACATACACTTCTCTTAGTGCCCGCTCCCCACTCGTTTATTTTTGCATTATTCATCATCTTGCTTGAAAGGAGCGCTTTATATGAATCCTCTATTAGAAACAGTCGATTTAACTGTTCAATATGATAAAGTAAAAGCTTTAAACAACCTCAATATACAATTACCGCAAAATAAAAAGATTGCCATTATCGGTCCTAACGGTGCCGGTAAATCCACTTTCATCAAAGCCTGTCTTGGTCTAATTCCTTATGACGGCCAAGTGAGCGTACTAAACCAAACGATTAAAGAAAGTCGTCAACACATTGCTTATGTTCCCCAACGCTCCAATGTGAATTGGTACTTTCCAACAACGGTTGAAGATGTGGTTAAAATGGGTGTCAGCAGCAATCGCTTTATCTTTTCACCCATCTCTAAAGAAAAGAAAGACAAAGTGGAACAAGCGTTAGCCATCATGAAATTAACCGATTTAAAAGATCGTCAAATTAACCAACTTTCTGGTGGACAAAAACAAAGAGTCTTTTTAGCACGGGCCATTGCTCAAGATGCACAGGCTTATTTTCTTGATGAACCACTAGCAGGTATTGATCGCACCAGTGAACAACTGATTATGCAACAATTAAATGATTTCCAAAAACAAAATAAATCAAGTATTACCGTGCATCATCAATTAGAAACATTAAAAGACTATTTCGACTATGTTGTCATGATTAATCAACAACTAATCACAGCAGGACCCATTGACGAAGTGCTAACCAAAGACAATCTGGATTTAACCTACTATGGCATCAAACACTCACAACTGGAGGCGAATAAACATGAGCATCTTATGGAATAATCATTACCTATATCTAGTGGTCGCCATCGGGCTGAGCCTACTAGCCGTTGCTAGCTCCATTGTAGGGAGTACCTTGGTCTTAGAAAAACAAAGTCAATTAGGTGATGCAATCGGTCACTCTTCTTATCCAGGTGTCATCATTGCCTACATGATTTTTCAACAACGTAATCCCATTATTTTATTAATGGGAGCAGTCGCTGCCAGTTTATTGTCAATCGTCATTATCCACTGGCTAAGTCGCGAAAAAGCTTTTCATTTTGAAAGTACCCTCGCCCTGGTTCTTTCATCATTTTTTGGATTGGGGATGGTCTTAATGAGTTATATTCAAGGTAATCCTAACTTTGCTAAGACAGCACAAGCTGGTCTTAATAATTATATTATGGGACAAGCAGCCTACCTAATGAGAGATGATGTGATTACCATCGGAATTGTAGCCATCTTTACGATTATCGTCTTTTTGATTCACTATCCGAAAATAAAAACTGTATTATTCGATAAAGACTTTGCCACTAGCATTGGCATCAATGTCCCATTTTTTAAATTTCTCAATTTGTTTTTAGCGATTATTATTATTGCTGTAGGACTAAAAGCGGTTGGTGCTTTATTGATAAGTAGTTTATTAATTGCCCCTACTATTATCGCTTTACAATGGAGTAATCAATATGAAAAAGTATTAATCATCGGCAGTATTGCCTCGATTATCGCAGCGGTAGGCGGCACTTATCTTAGTACCACTATCGAAAAATTGGCCACTGGTCCGACCGTCGTTCTCTGCTTATTTATGATGACCATTCTCTCCCTCATCATCGGCCCAAAAAGCCCCTTATTTAAGCGAGGTGAAGCAAAATGATTGAATCATTATGGATTTTATTATTAGTGGGAATATCAAGTAGCCTTTTAGGTAATATATTAGTTCAAAAGCAAACCGTCATGGTAGCCGATGCTATCTCACATACTATTTTATTAGGGATTGTTTTAGCCTATTTTATAGTCCAAAATTTAGACTCGCCACTACTGATTATCGGCGCAACCTTGTTTGGGGTCTTAACGGTGTATGCGATTGAATGGTTAACCTATCAAACCAATATCCAAATCGATGCTGCAATTGGGATTGTCTATACTTTCTTTTTTGCTTTAGCCGTGATCTTAATTTCCAAATGCTTTGACAATGTTCATCTGGACATCGATGCCGTTTTACTAGGAGAAATTATCTTTGCCCCTTTAAATCGAATAGAATTATTCGGACACAGTTTCCCTGTTGCTTTGATTCAAAATACGATCTTACTGGGAATCATCCTATTGTTTCTATTATTCTTTTACCATCCTTTAAAATTGATTTTATTTGATAGTACTTTTGCTAAAACAACCAATATTAAGGTCTCCTTAATCAATTTTTTATTAATGACTTTAGTGGCCTTACACTGTGTGATTGCCTTTCAAAGTGTCGGTGCTATTTTAGTCATTGCCTTAATGGTTGCACCCGCCCTAAGCGCTCAATTATACGCTAAAAGTTTCCCACAATTACTGATTTTGGGAGCGATGATTGCTTGTATTAATAGTGTCATTGGCTATCAGCTAGCCATCCATTTTAATGTCTCTATGTCGGGAATGGTAGCGGTCGTTAGTTTTATCATCTTTATTATGGTATTTATTCTAAAACATCATATTTTGTCACGATTTCGTCGACTATCTTAGTTTGACCGAAAAGGGTTTCTATGCTATTATAAAACAGAAATCTTGTTGTATTTTCAATAAGAAATGAAACTTTAAAGGAAGAATTTAGATGGCAAATATTAATCAATTAATTCGTACAATTGTTGAACCTTTAATCGAATTCCCTGAAGAATTAACAATTGAAGAAGTAGATACAGATGAATTCTACGAATATCACTTATTTTTAAACCCAGAAGATATCGGGCGTGTCATTGGTAAAAAAGGACGTGTCGCACGCGCAATCCGTACGATTGTTTACAGTGTTCGTACAAATAACCGTAAACGCACCCGCTTAGTTATCGTCGATGAAGCCAATGATCATCAAGATAATGACGTCGATGATATGAACGATGATGAATAATTAAATCATAAAAAAAGCTGAGTAATATTCAACATTTGCAGTGACCCCCAAAGGTTAGACAAAATCTAACCTTTGGGGGCCAGCTCGTTGGCTCAACTTTTTTTTGTTATGCAATCTAGATTAATGGGTTACCGACAAATTGACTCTCACATAAAAATATTTAACGCTGACTTAATGTCAAACTGTCACCCCATTAGGAGCTTAAAAATCATCGGCTATTAAGTTATTTCCTGATACATTATTTAAAAACAACAGTAACAGAGGACTTATTATGCTAAACTAAAATTCAATTATTTCCGATTGAACACCCTGTGATGTTAAGCGTATTAAGCGGGCTCCACGATTGACCAAGGCATTGGCACCAAAACCCGATACCTGTCCAAAAACTAAGCGAAAATCACGATAATTGACATCAAAATTATTATTATGATTATGACCAACGAATAAAGTGGTCGCCAATGGATCAAAGATTAATTGAGCGAAAAATCCGGTATTTAGACTAGGACCATCGACACGAAAAAATTCCTCTGTCACTGCGTTACGTGGCTTTTGTTGATAATAGGCTTCAAAATACTCTGGCAATGGGATATGTTGAAAAACTAATGTCTCTTGTACTTCTCCTTGCTCTAATAATGTTTTAGAGCATTGATTAAACCATTGAATTTGTTCCGGTAAAATCCAATCGTAACGCCCATCATATTGCGTATTATAGCCACCTGAATCAAGCACAAATAATGCATATTTCATCGTTTCCTTTTGTTCATCATAAATTGGGATAATATAAGATTCACGTTCTTCAGCAATCATGACTTGCTGTTTCTCTACTAATAAATCAATTTGCAATTCCATTTCGCGTAAGATTTTCCGACTAACATCAGGATGATTAGTATCATGATTTCCATAAGTAATCGCAATCGGCACCGCTAAGCTCTGACAAAAAGTGATAAATTGCTGATAACTGACCAAAGGCTGGCTGTTTAATGTAGCCCAAATCATATCCCCAGTAAAAATAACCAAATCCGGTCGGTAACGTGCTACCGTTTCCTTAATATGAATTAAGGTTTTCTCGTCAGCATCATTCCATGGATAGTCTTTTAAATGTAAGTCGGTTATTTGTAAAATTTGAAAGGATTGATTGTCATGTAAATGAAGCTTCATGATGCTTGACCACCTTTAAAATTTAATAGGACTGTTTGATTGACTTTAAAAGCTTGAGGTTGATTACTTGAAATTACTAATTCTTGACCATCTTCTAATTGAATACCATATTGAGTCTCACGACCTAAAAACTGTTGATCAAGTAACTTGCCGACAATGCCTTTTCCTTGAACATGATAGTCACGTAATTCAAATTGCTCAGGTAAGATTGGCAATGTATTAAGTTGTTTAAAATGCGCATCAATATGTGGAGCGCTCCAACTGGCACCATTGACCGCTTGATTAGGATAAAACTGTTCGCCCTTCCAGATGCCTTTAATCAATTGAGCTTTACCAACAAAACGTGCAACGAACTCGGTCTTAGGATGATGATATAAATTATAGGGCGTATCAAATTGTTCGATTTGACCTTGGTTCATTACTATCACACGATCTGCTAAGGCCATCGCTTCCTTTTGATCATGCGTAACATATAATGTGGTCGCATTAGATGCTTGATGGATTTTTTTTATTTCTCGTATCATGCTTTCTTTCAAATGGGCATCCAATGCTGATAAAGGTTCATCCATCAATAATAACTTTGGATGCGCCACAATGGCTCGCGCCAATGCCACCCGTTGTTTTTGCCCACCGGATAGTTCATGAGGATAACGATGACTGAAATCACTTAATTCCACTAATTCTAATATTTCTTTGACTCTCATTTCTTTTTCTTGTTTAGTAAGTTGTTGACGATTTTCTTTAGCATTTAAGGGATACATTAAATGCTGATAAACATCATAATGAGGCCATAAGGCAAATTGTTGAAAGACCATGCCAATTTGACGTTCATTAACCGACAATACTTGCTTATCTTGGTAAAATGTTTGATTATTGAAGCGAATTGAGCCAGCCGTCGGTTCAACAAACCCTGCTACCGATCTTAATAGCGTAGTTTTCCCGCACCCAGACGGACCTAATATCGCAATAAATTCATTCGACTGAATCTCCAAATTAATTTCTTCAAGCGCTGTAAAATTTCCAAATTGCTTCACTAATTTTTTTATTTCTAAATGACTCATTTGTTCTCACCTTCCTTGCTTTCCCAACGACTACGCATCATTAAAATGGTTAAAATTAATAAGGTTAATAATACCGAATAGGCCTGTGCAATCGCGTTATCACCGCCGGTTTGTAAAGCAAAAATTGTTAGCCCAATGGTTTTTGAATTAGCGGCTGATAATAACGAGGACAAGGTCAACTCGGTTAAGGCTCCTATAATCATTAAGAAAGAGCTCGATAATAGTTGTTGACGAATCATAGGTAAAATAATTTTAAACCATTTTTCAATAGAACTCGAACCCGAAACTATTGCTGCCTCTTCCAATTCTGGCCCAACTGTCATAAAGGCAGTTTGACTACCACGAATTAATAACAAAGCATATCGAGTCACATAAGCAATCCACAGTATTAACATGGTTCCATAAACATTAGGGACTTTCCCCCAATAAAAAATCATACTTAACGCTAACACGATACCTGGGACTGAATAGGTTAAAGAGGCTCCCGTTTCTACAAAAAAGACTGATTTAAGTTGATAGCGACTCTTCATATACATGACCCACACGCCAATTAATAAACACACCACTAATGAACTTAAGGTTAACCATAAACTTGTTAAGAAGCCTGAATACATCCCCGGTGTCGTTAAAATGAATTGATAATTCGCTAGTGACATATGTGATACATCAAAAATCGATCGCACATAACCTTTATGTAAAGATGACAAGAACATAAAGATGAGGGGAATAATATTTAATATCATCAATAGGACGATTAAAACAAACTGTATAAGCCGACGTTGCACAGGTTTTAAGGCCACGCGATGATGATAGCTTGCCATTTGTGATTCAAGCGGTTTTTCACGCAAGGTTAAACTTTTTTGAATCAACACAGCTGATAATGAAATGCTAGACAACACTATCGCTAAAGCTGAGGCTTCATTAAAACTAGTGGGCCCAAAACCAATGGCTTTTTCGTAGATATAAGTACTTAAAACACTAATACCACCGGGAGTCCCTAAAGTAATGGGGATAGCAAAGTTATCAATAGCACTTAAAAACGATAAGACTACAGCACTTAAAATGGGACCTCGCACACTCTTTAAATTAATCTTCATTAAGGTTTCTTTTAAAGCATATCCCGCCACTTGAGAAGCTTGTTCTTGTTCTTGTGGTATTTTTCTTAACACATCGACTAAATTTAAATAAACGAGGGCGGCATTACTAACACCTAAAACAAATATAATCCCACCCAAGGAGTACATACTAACTTTTGGTAAACCAAGCTGCATTAGTAAGCGATTAATAACACCATTGCCTGAAAACAAAGAAGTCCAAGCTAATGTTACAATATAGCCCGGTATTAAATACGGTAAGATAATTAAAATCTCTAATAATTTTTTATATTTCACATTTGTATATGCCACCATAAATGCATAGAGTCCACCTAATAGAAAAGCTAATACTGTAGAAGCACCCCCTACGATGAGGGTGTTTTTTATCGCCAATCCACTACGTGAAGAACTAAAAATGGCGTTGAAATTCTGAAGACTAAAACCGCCCTCAGTTTCAAACGCCAAAGCAAATAAGGTCAGTAATGGCATAATAAATATGAAAATCCCTAGCGCTCCAATTAAGAACGATTGGATTGACTTATTTATTTTATTCATCCACTATCATTTCCTTTTTTTAAAATTATTCACCCGCACCGAACATTTCAGCAAATTGTTCTTTATCTGCATCACGAGTTTCGATGACTTTTGCTGCATCAAATTCAATCGGAGAAATCTCATCCGCACCTTTCAATCCTTCTGGTGCTTCCACGCCATTACGTACCGGTGTATACCCCATTTCTGAAGCTACTTTTTGACCAGCTTCTGATAAAACAAAGTCAATGAATTTTTCTGCTACTGCTTGATTTGGCGTATCTTTAATTAAGCCAATGGGTTCGGTAACATATAAAGCCCCTTCTTCTGGATAAATGAATTCAATTGGTGCGCCATCATTTTTTGCACGATTAGCCATATAGTCAACTAAAAGGCCAACCGCTTTCTCTCCATTTAATAACGCATCGCGAACCGTACCATTTCCTTTCCCTACAAAGACTTCATTCGCTTTTAAGCCTTCATAGAAAGCCCAACCAATATTGTCTTGTTGTACTTGGATGGATAAGTTTAATGATGCTGCGCCTGAATATAATGGACTCGGAATCATCACTTGACCCTTTAATGATTCATCCGTTAAAGAAGAAAATCCTTTAATCATTTCAGCGTCTGCCATATCGGTATTAACTGCGATACCTGTTACGATAATTTTAGTACCCGTATAGTAGTGTTCATCATCCACATACGTTGTATCAATCTCCGCTAATTCTGGTGATTCGTAGGCTTGCAATAAATCTTGTTCTACTAAATTATCAAAAGTAAAACTGTCAGAAACTAACAAAACATCTGCTAAAACATTGTCCGTCTCTTTTTCAGCTTGTAATTTTGAAATCACTTCTTCAGTTCCTGAACGGAAAACATTCACTTTCACATCAGGATATTCCGCATTAAAAGCCTCCACTAATTTTGCCACATCTTCTTCAGGTTGTGAGGTATATAAAGTAAATTCTCCAGCTAAGTCTTCCGCACCTGCTACCACTGGATCCATTAATAAATTAGAACCTAAAGCCGTTAAAGCAATCGTTGAACCTAAAAGTGAAACTAATTTGTTAAGTTTAAACATGATAATCCTCCAAAATGATTTGATAAGACTATTTTATCAAATCCAGGACAATTTAAAATAAAGTTCCTGTAAGTGTTTTGTAAATCTATGTAAAAATCATGTAAATAGTTTTATAAGTAATTTTCCTATGGTATTCTGTTATGGAGGTGAAGTTACATGGGAAAAAGAATAAAATTTAAAGGAATTGTTAATTTTCGTGAATTAGGAGACTTTAATACGATTAATGATCAATTAACACAGAATGAACGCATTTATCGTTCTAGTATGTTATTTGCGGACGAAGCAGCCGATGTTGAAAAAATGAAAGACTTGGGGATTCAAACAATATTTGATTTGCGTTCACCGAAAGAAATTGAACGCCATCCCAATCAGTTTCAAAAGTTAGTCCCCCACTATTTAACGATTAATTTGAGTAGTGGTGCCGACGCAGGGCGCTCCTTAGAAATGAGCAAAACAACCGATGATCCTTACTTTATGAAATTTCGCTATATGGAATATTTAGAAGAAGCTAAAGATGAAATTGCGAAATTATTTAGACAGTTAATTCAGCCAGATAGTCTACCGGCGGTAGTTCATTGTAGTGCGGGTAAGGACCGAACTGGTGTCATCAGTTATTTGTTATTAAAAATGGCGGGCGTCCCAATTGAAGAAATCGTGGCGGATTATCAGGTAAGTTATGGTTACATTAAATATGATGAACGTATTATTAAAGAAGGGCATCAGCAAAATATTTATCATTCTTATCCGGAGATTATGGAAGGCTTGGATCAATTATTTACCGCTAAATATCCTGATGTGGCAGACTACTTTGTTTCGTTGGGCTTAAATGCTGATGAAATCGAATTGGTGCACGGTTTATTATTGGGAGTAGACCAGAAGTAGAAAATCGAATGATTTTCGCTTCGTCGGCCTACCCCCGCACAGTTGAGTAGGCCTCAAACAAGTCATTAAGACGCAGGTTGAGGCCACTCAACCACTGCGCTTTTAATTAAATAGATATGCCTGAACAGAATTTTAAAAGTTTTTGCCCAGCCTCTATTTTTCTTGTTATTCAGTAGTGGCAATTATACTCACCAAAAATGGTGTGACGTCTATTCACCTACAAGAAAGAGCTTCTCAAAGAAATAAAATCAATTATCGTAATAGTGGCGTCCTTTCACCTACAATAAGAATGTCAGGAATGACTGCAATTTATCCCTAACTATAAAAAACGATTGACCCTCGGCCAATCGTTTTTTAAAATTATGCATCTTCTTTACGTTTAGATAAGGTGATAAAACCTAATCCTGTTGTTAATAAAATAGCAACTGCCGGTAAAACATTATGGTCTTTTTCTCCTGTTTCAGGTAAGACAGCACTTTTCTTGACAGATGTTTGAGTTCCTTTTTGCTCTTTGTCAGTTTCTTTAGATTTTATTGAAGCCACTAATTGTTTACGTTTTTCTTTCAATTCAGCTAAATTATTCGCAACTTCTTCACAATTTTTTTCTAAAGCTGTTAATGCCTCTTTTAATGGAGTGAATTCAGCTTCTTTGTCATTTAATTGTTTTGATAATGTTGCTAAATGAGTTGCATGAGTATGTAATGTTTTTTGTTGTTGTTCGATTAATACCGGTAAACCAGCCAAAGCCTTGATTTCTGTATCAACATCAGCTAATTGAGTCGTAATTAAAGTATATGATGCTTCTAATTCTTTAATTGTTGTGGTTAAATCAGCTATTTTAGTATTTATATGCTCAATAAAATCATTGATTGCTATTAAATTAGACTCTTGTAACTCTTTATTACTTTTTGCCTTTTCTAATACTTCTTGTGCCTTTGCAATCGCTTGTGCTAGGTTAGCATTTTCTTCTGATAATGACTCTAACAAAGTATTTACTTCTACCAATCGTTCTTCTTTTGTCGTTTGAGTTGTTACCAGTTGATCCGCTTGCACTGATTGTGTTGCTGCCAGTTCTTCCTTTTGCGTCTTTTCTTCAGCTAAAGCATCTTGCTCAGCTTTTACTTCAGCTCCATGAGCATTATTGGCTTGAATGTTATTTTCATTTTGTGAAAGCTCCATATTTACTTTCTCAAATTGAGCTAAAGTTTCATTTAAAAGCTGTTCAACTTCTTCGTTTTGTTGAGTAACAGAATCTAATGTAAAATCAGCATTAAGATCAAATAGTTTTTCATCTCTAACTTGTGGTTTGGTTACCGTAATAAAGTGATGACGCGTTTGATAATAATTATCTTCTTTAACATTCCCCATGGAGAAACCAAAGTGCCCTTTTGCATCATTCGCAATATTGGTTAATTGTTTGTTATACCATTCAGGGTCAGTTACTTTATAATCGCCATTTAGTGCTTCGAATTCTTTGTATGCCATATATTCACTTAAACCAATCAATGAATATAAATGACCATAATTTGGTTCGCCACCATCGTCAAACATCATATTTAAAACACTTGAATAAATGGCACGTTTAATATTTGACACCGGAACGTTCACATAGCCATCTTCTGTCAATTCGCCACCACCGGTCTCTGTCTTTTGACCTTCATATTCCATATAGCCCCAACCGAGATTCTCATAAAAGTTGCCATAGGTATCATCTAATCCATTCTTACCAGCTTCTTCAGATATTGCTTTATCATAATGACCGGCAGTACTTTTTCCATTCTCAATGTCTAGACGACTTTGTGCATATGTATAGGCATCATTAACATAACGCTTGGCGATGTCATCGGCAAATTTAATGGTACTATGATTGGCTACTAAAGGTGAAACACCAACGGCTTGACGAATTTGATTAATGAGGTCCAATGAATAGAAGGTTAATTCTTGAATTAATTGTTCGCTAACATCATTAATATCTGGAACAATACGTTCTTTATCACCTGGATTCATCACAAATTGATTTTTAGAACCTTCTAATTGTGAATATGGTTTGGTAATCGCATCAAATTCAGCGCCAGTCATTTCACCAGTATATAATTTGTAAATATTTTCCATCGTAAATTCAGCGGGTATTAAAATACGATTTTCGCCCACTACTGGTGGAGTGCCTAATAATTCCCGGTATTGATTAATTTTATCATCCAAGTCTGATTTTTGTGCTAATAGTTGATCCTTTTGTGCTTGGAGTGCATCGGCGACCCGTTTCCATTCATCCAACGCTACCGTTAATTCGTTAATACGAGCATCCATCGCAGCTGTATCAGCATTCTGTGCACTTTGCGCTCGTAAGTCAGCAATTTGTTGGCTAAGGGATTCAATCTCTTGTCCTAATTTTGCTTTTTCATTTTCTAAGGCTTTAATTTCAGTAGCGACGCCTTCACTGGTTAAACGATCTAAAGCAGCTTGTTTATCAGCTACCTCCTTATCAGCGGCCGCTAATTTTTCTGCCGTTTTTTCTTTATCTGCCTCAGCTTGTTTTCTTTGTTCTTCCGATAAAGCCCGTTCTTCTTTTTTCGCATCTAAATCGGATGCTGTCTTTGCCATTTCAGTAGTCAATTCTGATTGCTTCGCAACTAGTTCTGCACGGATTTGTTCAACATTGGCTAAACATTCCTTTAACTCAGTAAGGTGCGCTTCATCAATTACTTGTTGCTGTTCAATTTGTTTGATTGTGGCTTCAAGTTCTGCGATTTCACTTTCTTTACGTGTAATCTCATCTTTTAATTCAGCCATTTGAATTTCACATGTCTGACATTCCGCTTCTTTTTCTTTGATTTTTTCATCTAAGTCAGCAATCTGCTCTTCAATCGTTTTTTCTTTTGTTTCTTCGGTCGTGTCTTCTGTTGTTTCTTCAGTCGTATTTTCTGCTGATGATTCGGTCGTGTCATTAACTGGTGCTTCTGTTGTGTCTTCTATTGAAGCTTCGGTCGTTTCATCAACTGATGAAGCTTCGGTCGTTTCCTCCGCTACTGCTTCAGTTGTGTCTTCTATTGAAGTTTCGGTCGTTTCTTCAACTGATGAAGCTTCGGTCGTGTCTTCTGCTACTGGTGCTTCCGATATTTCTACAACTTCTGCCTCGTTCTCTTCTGTCACCGATTCAACTATAACTTCGCTTTCAACGAATGCTGGTAGATCCTCATCAATATTGTTCTCTTCTAATATTGCAGTTGGTTCTGGTACCGTTTCTTCGGCTGATACAATTTGCCCTGCTCCCATAAACCCAGATAACATGGCCACTGCAACCCATACGCCTTTTACTTTTCTTAAAAGCTTCAGTCCTCGATTCATTGTAAACCCTCCCATACTATCTTATAAGTCTATTATAAAACATCCAGGTTATATTACAAATGAAACATTTAAAATTTGACCTTTTTTCAATATTTACAATCCATTCAAAAATTACCTAAAATAAAATCTCTATCAATTTGGTAACCAGCGATTTAAGCTAGTTAAGGCCCATCATTGATAGAGAAAAATGTTAGTTATTATATAGTTTGGCTATTAAAAGATATTATCTAATTTCAGTAGCCCCGCCCATATTATAATAGATTATCTCCTAGTTAACTTTATTATATTACAGGCTTTCTTTTGTATATATTATACGGAGTTTCTGTGTCTAGAAACTTTTTTAAGACCAAATTAAGACCATCAATAAAAATAAGCCTCTGTACTTTATTGATACAAAGGCTTTTTTCATTATATTTTTATCTAATTTCAGTAACCCCGCCCATATATGGAACAAGCACCTCTGGAATTTTCACACTGCCGTCTGCTTGTTGGTAATTTTCTAAAATAGCTACCACTGTACGTCCAACAGCTAAGCCAGATCCATTTAAAGTATGAGCTAATACTACACGATCTTCTGAATCGCGGAAACGAATTTTAGCACGTCTCGCTTGGAAAGCCTCACAGTTTGAACATGAACTGATCTCACGGTAAGTATCTTGTCCTGGAATCCACGCTTCTATATCATAAGTTTTCGCTGCTGAAAAGCCCATGTCGCCAGTTGATAAAGTTAACACACGGTACGGAATATTCAACGCTTGTAAAATACCTTCAGCATTGGCAGTCATGGCCTCTAATTCTTCATAAGAATGGTCAGGATGAGCAATTTTTACAAGCTCTACTTTATGAAATTGGTGTAGACGAATTAAACCACGAGTATCACGACCCGCACTACCCGCTTCAGAACGGAAAGAAGGTGACATGGCTGTCATTTTTATTGGTAATTGGTCTTCCGATAAAATTTCATTCGCAACATAGTTCGTTAATGGCACTTCAGCTGTTGGAATTAAAGTAAAGCCACGCTCATCAGTTAATTGGAATGTATCTTCAACAAATTTAGGATATTGGCCAGTTCCAAACATTGATTGATCATTGACCATATAAGGTGGAATCATTTCAGTATAACCATTTTTTTCAGTATGAGTATCTAACATAAAATTATAGACTGCACGTTCTAAACGAGCACCTAATCCTTTATAGAAAACAAAGCGGCTACCGGTTACTTTTGCGGCACGTTCAAAATCTAAGATACCAAGTTTTTCCGCAATATCCCAATGATTCAATGGTTCAAAATCAAATTGGGTAGGTTCACCCCAACGACGAATTTCCACATTATCTTCTTCACCTTCCCCAACAGGTACACTGTCATGAGGAATGTTTGGTAATCGATGTTCAATATACTCTAACTTTTCATCAATAGCCGTTAAAGTTTCATCTTTTTCTTTAATGGTTTCTCCTAATGTTTTCATTTCAGCAATTTTTCCATCAGCATTTTCTTTATTGCGTTTCAATTGGGCAATTTCGCCTGATACAGCATTACGCGTTTGCTTTAAATGTTCTACTTCAACTAATAATTCACGGCGTTGAATATCTAATTCACGATACTCATCCAAAGTCTCACGAGCTACACCACGGGTAGCAAGTTTAGCTGCTACTTCTTCAAACTTATCTCTTAATACTTTACGATCTAACATATCGCTTCCTCCTCTTTAGGTATAAAAAAATACAGAGCCTTATCCACTATCTGGGACGAAGGCTCTGTTCGCGGTACCACCCGATTTCAAATATGATAATCATACTTGCTCTCAAATCAAATCGTTAACGGGATTACCGGCACTACTTACTCAATAAATTGTTTTCATAGGCATATCGATTCGTGGATTCACTAATTAATTTGCGTGATTTGCACCTACCATCACGTCTCTAGACAAATACCTTAGTTACTACTCGAATCTGTTACTTTAATTATAATCATCTACTAATGAAAGTCAAGTTCCGGTTCA
The DNA here is from genome assembly GCF_002847845.2 of Globicatella sanguinis. Classification (NCBI taxonomy): domain Bacteria; kingdom Bacillati; phylum Bacillota; class Bacilli; order Lactobacillales; family Aerococcaceae; genus Globicatella; species Globicatella sanguinis. Next base: position 650,725 of record NZ_CP126962.1, read on the forward strand.
TTTTGTATGTAGGTGTTTGGTTGGCTTATGGTGTGTGGCTTCACCATATTTACGGAATTATGCGAAATCGCTATTCGATATTGGTTTAATGACATTGGGATTTATTTGGTAAGTAATAAAAAAACTAGCATTTTAGCTAGTCCATTCCATTAGTCTATAGGGGGGTAATGTGTCCTAAAAAGTGTCCAGGAAAACCAAGGCACTTTTAAAATTCAAAATTATATATTCTAGTAAAGAATGCTATATTATCAATGTTTTTGAAACTTATGTAAACCTAAAAAAATAAAAAATGGTCCCTACTGGGTTCGAACCAGCGACCCCTACCTTGTCGAGGTAGTGCTCTCCCAGCTGAGCTAAGGAACCAACTACTGCTATCATACCATATTGCGACGAGAAGGACAATAACATACGAGTGGGTAAGGAGTAGAAAACCAGTTGATTTTCAATTCTTCTGCTCTATCTCATCATGATAGACTCGCTTAATAAAAGAGTTGTTTCCGTTGCAGCATTAAAGACTCGCTTCACTCGCACAATAAAAAAGTCGCTTCAATCGCTTAATTAAAGACTCGTTTTCGTTACACAATTGTAGAGCCGTTTCGTCGCATAATGATATAGCCGCTTTCGTCTCATCATAAAAAAGAGTGGGGACAAGATGCAAAAACAAATGTTCTGCAATTTCTTTTCCTCACTCTTTGTATTACCACTCTAGTTGGCGTGCTTTTTCAGTATCACGATAATGGTGAACTTTCTCCAACCCTTTAAATTGTTGTTGGCGTAAAGCCTCAAAAATAATAATATTAGCGGTGTTAGATAGATTTAAAGAACGCACATGTTCATCATTCATTGGAATCCGCAAACACTGATCTTGATGTGCTTCCATAAACTCGATTGGTAAACCCGTTGTTTCTTTACCAAAGATAAACACTTGTTCTTCAATACTTTCATCGGCTAGATTCACCTCACTATAGACATGAGGGGTAAACTTTGTGATTAAATATAATCGACGTTCACCTAACCATTCCATGAAAGAATCTAAATTTTTATGATAATAAATTTCAACATTGTGCCAATAATCTAACCCAGCACGTTTTAACATTTTATCATCGGTACTAAAACCTAAAGGCTCGATTAAATGTAAGGCCGTGTTCGTCGCCGCACATGTACGGGCAATATTACCGGTATTGGCTGGCATTAAAGGTTCAAATAAGGCGATATGATTTTTCATTGATTACTCTACTTTCTTCTCATCTCGAGGCATCCGTTTATTCTTTAATGTTTGTAAAGCCTCAGTCATTTCTTGTATTGTTTCGGGGTCGGTTTCCTTCTCCAATTGATCCGCCACGCATTGTATCATTGAAACATTGTAATAACGTTGAATTTGTGCAATCGCCCAAGCGGCTGTACCTCTTATCATCGGTCTTGGATCTTGTTCCATTATTTCTAATAATAATGGTAAAGCGGTACGGTCACGATAATTAGCTAATGCAATAATCGCATTTCTTTGTAATGGTTTCTTCCCACGCCAAGAACCGGCCATTTCACCGAATTTAGCATTAAATTCTTTATTCGACATTGTTAACATCGGTTTCAATAAGGGTTGAACTTGGTCAGGATTTGGCTCCATTTCTGGATGAATGTGTGAATCAATGCCTTGATTATAAGGACAGACAATTTGACAAATGTCACACCCATAAATAACATGAGTGATTTTCCGACGAAATTCTTTCGGCATATAACCTTTGGTTTGCGTTTGATAGCTAAGACAAAGTTGGGCATTCATTCGACCATCACCAAGCAGAGCATTGGTTGGACAAGCATCGATACATCGGGTACATTCCCCACATCCATTTTCAACGGGGGTATCCGGTTCAAACTCTATGTCGGTAATAATCTCACCTAAATAGACATAAGAACCAAATTCTTTGGTGATCAGCAGACCATTTTTACCAATAAATCCTAGACCCGCTCTTTGAGCAGCTGCCACATCAATTAATTCGCCGGTATCAACCATTGCTTTAAAATTAGCCGTTTCGGTCTTGGTCTTAATGAAGGCAATTAACTTATCCAAACGATCTTGTAAAATATGGTGATAATCCGTTCCCCATGATGCTCTGGCAAACATTCCTCGGCGATTTTCACGATCTTGAGGGTAAGGATTTTTAATCCGACTCGGATAAGCTAAAGCAATCGATATAATCGACTTTGGTCCGTCAAAAATTAATTCTGGGTAAAGTCTTTCATCGATATTAGGATGTTCAAAACCTGAAGTATGACCTTTAGCTTTTTGCTCCTCAAGTGAGGCTTTCAGATGAGCAAAAGGTTCAGCTGTTGAAAAACCTATTTTATCGATGCCAATTTCTTTTGCGGCTGCAATTATTTCTTCTTTTAACTGAGCACTTGCTGTTACCATCACCATCCCCCTTTCAATAAAAAAGGTTGAGACTTGCGCCCCAACCTCCATTTCCTACTAGAAATTATTCTTCTGTTGCTTCTTTTTCACCGATTACTTCTGGTTCCGCAACTTCATCTTCGTCAGTTGTTTCTTCTGGCTCTTCAGTTGGAGCTACGACTGACACTAATGATTCTTCTGTATCTGTAACTAATTCAACATTAGCTGGCATTTCTAAATCAGAAGCGTATTTAACGTCACCAATTTCCATACCTTTAACATCAATTTCAAATGATGAAGGAATGTTTGCTGGTGTTGTTTCAACTAAAACAGTTGTTAATGATAAGTCCACGATACCTTCTTTAACAGTTTCTTCGTTAACTAATACAACTGGAATTTCAACTTGTAATTTATCATCTGCTGAAACAGCTTGTAAGTCTACTGAGTAGAACTCATCTTTTAATGAAGCTTTAACAAAGTCTTTGATTAAAACTTGTTGTGTTTTACCATCGATGTCAACATTAAATACCGCATTAACACCTTCTTTTTTCAAGATGTTTTCGAATTCACGACGGTCAATTAATAAAGATTGGGTTTCTTCCCCTTTAGAATACATTGCTACTGGAATTTTACCTTCTTGACGTGCTTTGCGAGAAGCTGAAGTTCCGGTAGTTGTTCTTAATTCTGCTTTTAAATTCATATAAATATAATCTCCTTACTATTCCTAATTTAATAGCGCTAATAGTTGCACACACAATATGATACCAAAATTTTCAACAAAAGGCTAGCAAAAAATGTTTCTTTTGTATACAATAAACAAGTAAGATCAATGAAAGGAGTGATAGAATGAAAAAAATAATTACTTTTCTAAAACCATGGGATTATATCTTAATTGCCTTCGCTTTATTTCTCTCCTTTTTACCAACCATCGTTACCGCGATTCAATATTCAATGCAACCAGAAGTGACCAATTATGCGATTGTCAAAATACATGGAAAAGAAGTCGATCGTTTCGAATTATATGAAGGCGCCGAAAACGTACAAAAGACTTATTATCCCGGTGATAACCAATATAATATTATCGAACGTGAAGGTGACCATATTCGCATTAAAGAAGACAATTCACCTGATCAAATCGGGGTTAAGACGGGTTGGATCAAACGCCCTGGTCAAACAGCAATTTGCTTACCACATGGCTTAATTATCGAAGTCTTAGGTGAGCCCGAGGAAGATGAATTAGTCCTTCCTTTATGATAGATAAACACTATAAAAAACAGGCTTAACGGAAATGGCATTCCTTAATTGGAATATCCATTTGCCGTTATTTTTTTTAATTCGATACCACCTTCTATCATTAAAGGGTGTTTTTTATATTTAAAGCCAACCTTCTATAATCGATACCGCCTTTTACCATTCAAGGACGACTTTTATATTAAAAGGTCACCTTCTATAATCAATGTCGCCTTTTATCATTAAATGGCGCCTTCTTCGACTGCTTCTACTAACGGTAACGCATTTAGTAATACTTCGGCCGTTCCGATGTTTGTAGCCAATGGAATATTATAGACATCACACAAACGAATTAACGCATTGACATCCGGTTCATGCGGTTGTGCTGCCAAGGGATCACGTAAAAAGATAACTAATTCAATTTTTTGTTCGGAAATCATCGCACCAATTTGTTGGTCGCCACCTAATGGACCAGAATTTAAGCGATTGACGACTAACCCTGTTTTTTCATTGATTACTTTACCGGTAGTTCCAGTAGTATAAATCGTATGTTGACTCAAAACATCTAAATATTTTTCTGTTAATTCAATCATGATAGGTTTCTTTTGATCATGGGCAATTAAGGCAATATTCATCATTAGTTAACCTCACTTTATTCATTTTCTCATACTTATACTATACCATATTGCGTAAAGTGAGCGCTATCGAAAGAACACTCTCTAATAATGCATGGACGAACTAATTTATTATCACACTTCTAAAACGACCATCGCCCCACTTTTAATAATTTATTTAATTAAACAGACAATGATGTGGGATAGTTTCCCATTTTTAAATTGATACTCGCTCTTTTTCATGCCCATTCTCCACTTAGTACCATTGAGCGGTTTTCTTAGATTTTAATCCGTCTGATATAATAAATGGCTTTCCTTCTCTTGGCTGGTATAAACATGGTAAAATTTGGTTAATGACATGCACAATGGCTAAGCGACATAAAACAATGCTTATAGAGACTAAGTATCAAATTGATTAATCTAGTCAAAGAATTACTCACTAATGTTCAACTGTGTGTTGAAAAGCATCAAACTGCGTCTTAAAAAGATGAGACCTCAACTTGGTCAAATTCAATCATTCGATTTCCTACTTCTGGTCCACTCCCAACAGTTTTAGACAGACGCATCAAAAAGCATCCGACTGTCTACTTCGTGCCAAGTCTCAACTGTGGCGGCGGTCGATAGATAGAAAGAAAACCATCTATTTTTCTTCAGGCTCACTCCATCATAAAATTATCCAGCGAAATCTATTAAAGTGATAAATTTTATGATACGATTAACTTGTGAAATACAAATCAAACTTTTAGGAGGATGCCCTATGACCATTACACAACTTTTTAAAATTCAATATCCCATCTTTCAAGGAGCGATGGCGCAAATTGCACGCTACCCCCTAGCCGCTGCCGTTTCACAAGCTGGTGGACTTGGTATTATTGCTTCAGGTGGCATGTCCGCTGAAACTTTACGTCATGAAATTCGCGAGTTAAGAAAAATTACCGATTGTCCTTTTGCCGTAAACTTGATGTTGATGATGGAAAATATTCCGGAATTAGTCCAAGTGATTATTGATGAACAAGTGCCAATCATCACAACCGGTGCCGGCACACCTAAGCATGTCATGCCCTATCTAAAAGAAGCCGGGATTAAAGTTGTTCCTGTAGTTGCGAGCGTAAAACATGCCATTAAGATGTCAGAATTAGGAGTAGATGCGATTATTGCAGAAGGAACAGAAGCAGGTGGTCATATTGGTAACACCACCACTATGGCACTGATTCCCCAAATCGTTGATGCCGTTAAAATCCCCGTCATTGCGGCCGGTGGAATTTCGGATGGTCGTGGCATGGCCGCTGCTTACACTTTAGGCGCGCAAGGGGTTCAATTGGGAACCGTCTTCTTAGCGAGTGAAGAATGTCCGATTGCCAGAGGCTATAAAGAAGCTATACTTAAAGCAATCGATACCGATACGGTCGTCACCGGTACACGAGCTGGCGCACCAGTCCGTTGTCTTCGTAATCAAATGACTGAGAAATTTATTGAACTGGAAAATAATGATGCCAGTCGGGATGAATTAGAAAGCTTGACACTTGGTTCATTAGCCAAAGCAGTTAAAGACGGCGACCTTGAGAATGGTTCACTAATGGCTGGCCAAATTTCCGGGATGATCAATGAAATTAAGCCGGTTCACACCATCATTGAAGACATTTATCAAGAAGCAAAAGCCGTCTTAAATCGAACAGTCATTTAATCGACAGATTTTAGGGCTTAATATGCTAGTGCGTACTTGCCTTGTGCTTATTAGAATCTTTTTACAATTGCAACCTTTCGTAAAATGGGTTTAAATTCCACTACAACCTTTTTGTTAGAACTTATAGTGTCACCAAAAGTTAAATTGTTTGTCTAATTTTGGGGGTCAGTTCAGTCCCAAGTGTTCTGGATTCAACCAGTGTGTCTGTTAAAGAAGTATTTGTCAGCAAATTTACGTATTTAATACAAAGATGAAACTTGACCTCACCCTATGATACAATACTATTGACAAACAAAGGAGTTGAGTAAATGCACCAAATTAAATGTCCACATTGTGGTGAAACTTTTCAAATTGATAAGACCAGTTATGCGAATATCGCGAGCCAAGTTAGAACTTCAGAATTTGATCAAGAACTACATAATCGCTTAGTACAAATTAATGAAGAACATCAAAAAGATATTGCCCTTGCTGAAGAAAAATTCAGTAAACTATTAACTGAACAACTAAATGATAAAGAAAAAGAATTAGCACAACTAGCGGTCGAAAAAGATCAGGTTATTTCTCAATTAACAGTAGAAAAAGAACGTGAAATTACCCAACTAAAGAACGACAAAGAACAAGCTTTAACCAAATTAATCGCTGAAAAAGAACAGGCTTTAGCGAAGTTACAGGCACAAATTGATTTACAAAAAGAAAAAAATGCCGCTTCATTAGTTGAAAAGGAAACGCAAATTAAAGCGGATTTAAACGAACAATTGACCCAACGCGACAAACAAATTGCCGACTTGGAAGTTCAATTAAAACAAATCGAGAATACGCATAAAATTTCATCGATAGAACTGGTAACAGCCAAAGATAAAGAAATTAATGAATTAACCAATCGTTTGCAATTACAAGAAAAAGAAACTTTAATTGAGCAAAAAAACTTAAAAGAACGCTATGAAATTCAATTAATGCAAAAAGATGAAACCATTGCTTTCTATAAAGACTTTAAAGCTAAACAATCCACTAAAATGGTAGGTGAAAGTCTCGAGCAACATTGCGAAATTCAATTTAATGAGATTCGCGCTACTGCCTTTCCCCGTGCACAATTCGGGAAAGATAATGATGCTCGTTCAGGAAGTAAAGGCGATTATATTTATCGAGAATATGATGAACACGGTACTGAAATCATTTCAATTATGTTTGAAATGAAAAATGAAAATGACGAAACCGCCACTAAAAAGAAAAATGAACATTTCTTTAAAGAATTAGATAAAGATCGTACTGAAAAGAAATGTGAATATGCCATCTTAGTCAGCTTACTAGAAGCGGATAATGAATTATATAATAATGGAATTGTTGATGTTTCCTATGCTTATGAAAAGATGTATGTCATTCGCCCGCAGTTCTTTATTCCGATTATTAGTCTACTTAGAAATGCCGCAATGAACTCACTACAATATAAACAAGAGTTAGCTTTAACTCGAGAACAGAATATTGATATTGCACACTTTGAAGAAGATTTAGAAGAATTTAAATCAGCCTTCGCACGTAATTATGACCTGGCCAGCCGAAAATTCCAAACAGCCATTGATGAAATTGATAAAACCATCACACATTTAGAAAAAACTAAAGCTGCTTTATTATCTTCTGAAAATAACTTGCGTCTAGCAAATAATAAAGCGGATGATTTAACGGTAAAAAAATTAACACGTAATAATCCCACCATGCGCGCAAAATTTGAAGCATTGAAAGACTAATTGTTTAACAAGTCAAAGAATAAAACTATTCGATTATTTCTATCGGCTAGCCATTTGCACGGTGTCTTCACCATCAAAAAAGGCTAGCGAATAGAACCGTCGTCCATCGAGTGATACACCACATCATGGTGTCTTCACTGTCAAAAAAGCTAGCGAATAAAACCTCTTTTAAGAATGTTTCACATAATGTTTTACATAGATTGAGGAAAAGAAATCTTGATGTTTTAGATCATTTTTCATTTTCGAGAGACCGCCACACAGTCCAACCATAAAAACCAAGCTACCCTCAACTTTTCGAGATGTTGCTTGGTATTTATACGACTTTGCTTAGGATTTTACATCCTAAAAAAGCGTTGAGGTTCCTTACTAGGACTTCAACGCTTTTTCTTATTTCTATTTGGTACCATCGAACCCGATGTAAATGTCAACACAAAATTGTACAAAAGTGTGAATATAAATATGTACAATTACATATCGCATTGACTATGTTTATTCCTCTTCTTCCTTGTTTAAATGATCTTTTAACCGGTAAGAATCGCCATTAATTTGAATCACTTTTGAGTGATGAAGGACGCGATCAACAATCGCATGCGCAATTAAGGCATCCTGAAACAGCTCATCCCAATTACCAAAGGGAATATTCGTGGTAAGTATGGTGCTCTTAGTCTCATAACGCCGGTCAATGACTTGGAACAAGAGACGCTCATCTCCTGGATTTAAGGGTAAGTAGCCTAGTTCGTCAATAATGAGTAAGCTGGCCCGATTATAATAACGCAGACTGCTCTCTAATCGATTCTCTGACTGAGCCTTTCTGAGCTTCTCTAAGAGATCGCTACACTTAATGAAATAGGTGTTATAGCGATTCTTAGCTGCTTCTAAACCAATTGCCGCGGCTAAATGGGTCTTGCCTACTCCGCTTGAACCCAAGAAGACGACATTCTCCTTTTTTTCTATAAAAGATAAGGTCATCAAATTACGGATTTCTCGCTCTTGAATGCTTGGTTGAAAGTCAAAGTCAAAGTTTTCAAAGGTCATATTGATTGGTAATTTAGCGATTTTAATCATCATATCCTTACTATTTTGACGCTTAATATCTACCTCATGATTCGTTAACCTTAAGAGGGTATCCACAATAGAGAGGTGGTCGTAATCGCCACTTAAAACCCCGTCTAAATGCAGGCTCATCTGAGTGAGCTTAAGATAGTCTAAGTTCTCCTTGAGCTGAAGATACGTTGTTTTATCCTTTCTTGCCATAAATAGCGTTCAACCTTTCTAAATTTTCTTTTGAATAAGCTTCGACCTCTTCTTGTGACTTATAGGGCATGGTGCTAGCGACGAGCTGTTCATAGTGTCCTGGCAAGTAATTCATGGCCAGATTAGATACTGGATGACTCGCGATCAACTTCGTGTTATCATAAAGATACAAGGTATTGTCTTCAACCTCTAGGCCAAGCCTTTTTCCGATGTATTCAACTGGAACTGAATACTGATTCGATTGATAGCTAATCATCGAAGAGCTGTTCACCTTGACGGTTTGTTGATAATAGTAACGACTTCTTATCTCTTTGCTAGGCAGCGGGGATAGGAAGTCTTTTTCGTATTCCAAGAGACTCATGGGTGATTTTTTGGTGGTTGGATGGATCTCAAGATTTTTACGAAGATTCATCTTTTCAACATGGCCCACCAACTCTTCAAAGGAAAACTTTCCCTGATAAGCATCGAGTTCATCAATCAACTTCATTTGGCTTTCCACTTTCCCTTTGGTACTTGCACGCCGAGCGACACAAGCTCTGACATCAAAATTATAATCACGACTAAACTGTTCAAACTTCTGATTAACAGAGCCAGGACGATAGGACGTTCGTGGCTCTTCCATGATCGTCGTCATATTATCATTGAGTATTTCTTTGGGAATTCCTCCTAGCTTTTCAAAGATGTCGTTTAAGACGGCAAATAAGGTATATTGCCTCCGATTCAGGGTAACGTGATACAAACTATAGCGCGAGTAACCTAAGATACCCACAAAAACGTTCAGATAAATAAGCTCCCCTTCCTTCGTTACGTATTTAAAGTTCTCCTTCCAGTCTATTTGTAGTTGTTGACCCGGGTCAGTCTCAAAACGCAAGATTGGCTCATTGTTCATAAATTTCCTCTTCTCAAAGTATTGCTTAAACTCTGGCTTCTTGTTGATATAGTATCTGAAAGAAGATTCCTTTAGTTGCAGGTCATGGTTATCTACAAGATAGCGCCATAAGTGGCGAATATAGTGAAAAGTTTGGATACAGTCTTCGCTAAGCAACTCCTTGATCAACTTGTAGTAGTCATCCGCTTGAGAAGGCTTGACTCTCGTCGTTGCCTTTTCAAAACCTTCATAATACTTCTGAACCGTCCTTCGATCTTTCCCCAACTCTCGAGCAAGTTGAGAAAAATTAGGTTTCATATTGCACACCTCCATAACAGCCTTATAATTTGCTAAATCCTTAAGACATTTCACTTTTAAATCTTCCGCAAAATCTATCTGGATTGGATTATACATTCACATCACCTCATGAATGATTATCCGTTATCTCCTCCTGTCTGTGAAGCTTCTATTTGTACATCTTTATTTTGTCACAACTGTACATTTTTATGTTAGCACTTATACCCGATTAGTTTAATAGCACGTTTTTAAATAAAGTATTAATTTATTGGCGTAAATTAAAGAACAGGCACAATATAACAACATAGATCATTGTCGCTTTTTCTGAGCACTCCACACAGTTGGGAGTGGACCAGAAGGTAATTACTCTACTGTTTCAGTAGTGGTAGGGACTTCCATTGTAGTACTCGTCTCTTCAACAGGTGCTTCGACACTGGTTTCAACCGTTGTTTCAACATCTGATTCAGCCATAACTTCAGTAGTTGATTCGACAACACCATTAACGGATTCAGTGGTCGTCGTTTCTTCCACAGCACTTTCGTTTTGGTTCATTTCTGTTGTTTCACCATCCACTTCTGAAGTAGTTGATTCTGCTTCAACAGCCTTAGGTAATTCAGGTAATGTGCTTTTTTCTTGATACGCAGCAAGTACATCTGCTTTATCAATGACGATAAAGTCATCATCTGAATAATAGACTTTAAAGCCTTCTGGTTCAAATTGATAATAAACTGAGAAAGGCGGTAGATTATAATGTTTTTCTAAATATTCAATCAAGGTCGCATTTGAAATTTCTGCTTCTGGTTGATTGTCTGCTTCCGTTGAATCTTCTTGTTTTTTATTTTGTCTTTCTTTAATAATCTCTTGAGCTTGTGCTTTCAATATTTCTGGTAATTGGTTGGTATCTAAAGTGAAATATTCACTTCCACCTTTTTTAGGAATTGACACAGTACCATTATCCCAAACAAAAGTTGCACTGTCTTTTAAGTCTTCTGGACTAAAGATATAACCTTCGTCATTCGCAAAGATTCCTTTTGCTAAGGCAGCATTTACTTCTTCAACACTGTGAACGATTTGCCAGTTTTTCAATCCAGCACGTTGAGATTTTGGTGTCACATTTGGCACATAAGTAATCTCATTCGATATGGTGTCTTCATGGCCTTCATCTGTCCATGGTGCTGGACGATATTCAGGATGTTGCATTAAATATTTAACCGTCGCAATTTGTTCTTTGGTTAAATCACTATAATACACAATGTGAATATGATCGATATGTGGAATGATAAAGGAATCACCAGTATCGTATGTGGCGCTACCCGCATGCATTGGTAATTGGCTAAGTGGAACATATAAACCGGGTTCTAATTCACCTTCATTCGCTTTCGCAACTTCAAATTTATATTTTAAATTCTCATTTAAATTAAGTTGTTGCTCTGCAAATGAAATGGCTTGATAATCTAGTTCACTAATGGGTTTGAAGACTTCTTTATGATTGGCTAAAAAGACATAACCAACTTGTCCATTTTGAGTTTCTTTTCTTAACACCGCTTTAGCATTAAATGATATTTCTTGCGGTGATGTTGATTCATTTTTATCTTTCTTGTCATTTTCATTGACTAAAACTAAATCAATCCCGAAATGTTTTTTAATGTACGCTTTGGCTGCTTGTAATTCTTTTTTATTTAAATCAGTAAAAGGTACCCAGTGATAATGACTACCATGTTTAGCAATAATCCCTTGACGTTCTACTTTAGTAATCGATTCAACGGAAAAGACATATCCATCACTTGTCGTATACGGTTTGTTAGAATTGCTAGGTTTAACCGTTATCGTGTTGCCATGAGTATGACCATTTTGATTGCTGTGGTTGTTTTGATTATTTTGATGATTGTTGCCAAATTGTCCGCTATTATCAGATGTCGAAGGTTTAGTGTTACCATTCTTACCTAATACAGCTAACGCAATTTGTAACTCTGCAGCAGTAAGGTCAGATTTTGGTATAAAATGAAAATGATTACCATGCGGTACGATAAAGCCATCGCCTAAGTCTTGAATAACATCATAGGGGCTGAACACATAGCCATCACTGGTCACATAGCTACCACTATCATCTCTTGAACCTGATCCACCCAACAATTCGCCTTCTTTTACATGATTCACTTTTTCTCGTTTATCACGTTGTGATGCATCTTGTTCTTGAAATTCAGCAAATGATTTTTTAACTTGTTGAAGAATCGTGTCGATATCCATAATATGGTCATTATTTTTTTCTTGATAGACTTTATATTGGTCATCAATTTTTACGATAAAACCGTCTTTAATCGCTTGTTTAACATCTGCTTCTTGTAATTGATAATCGCTAGGTGCTAATAATAATTCACTAAAATAAGCTTCTTCTGCTACTTCGCCACTGAATACATATAAGTCAATGCCAACTAACAGTACATATTCTTTTTCAGTAATATAAACGACAATCGGTTGACCTTCGAAGTCTACATCTTTTAAAACTTCCTCTGGCGTTTTATCTACAACCGGCATAATTAAGCTCTCGTCAGTTAAGTGATAATCTTTTCTCAATTCCACGATTGCCTTAGCATCTTTCGGATTAAGACCATTCGCTTGTAATAACAATTCATCGGTTGAACGTACAGTCGATGCTTTTTTGCCCTCTTCTAACCAAACATAATATTGATCGTCTTTTTTGACAATCCACCCATTCGCAATTTCACTCACTTTTTCAAAAGAATCAAGGTCCTCTTCAGTCACAATGCTTTCTAAGAAAATAGAATCCTCAGGTACTTCACCATTGTAATAATGATAATGGTCTCCATGAGAAGTAACATAACCTTCTTCGGTAATTTTTACAATAATTTGTTCTGCGGCAATGCCTTCATCTAAATTGACTTCTTCTTGTGAGCGTGATTCGGTCATTGAATGATTACTGTCAGTTTGGTTTTCTTCAGCTCCATCAACATAATCCATTCCTGATGAGCTAGTTTCTTCAGTGCCATCGACATAATTCATACCTGATGAACTGTTTTCTTCGGCTAAGACTATATTTTGATTTAAGAATACTCCACTGGCTAATAACGTAACTAATAATGATTTTTTGAAATTCATACTATTCCTCCTGTTGTAAATGACTGCTTAATGTTTCTAATACTTTTTCTAAATTCACTAAAAATGGATCAGTATTAAGTGGATCGCCTTCTAGTGGACTCAATTCCACAATGGTTGTGCCGGTCGCATCCGCAATCACTTTAGCGGCACGGTCAGAGACATTGGGTTCAACAAAGATTGTCTTCACTTGGTACTCATTAACAAATTTTTGTACTTCGGCAATTTTCTTTGATGACGGCTCAATATCGGAAGATACCCCTGCAATTCCTAACTGTTTCAAATTAAAGCGGTGGGCTAAATATGAAAAAGCCGTATGTTGGGTAACAAAGGTTTTCTGTTTCAATTGTTCAAAAATCGGTTGATATTTAGCAACAAGTTGTTCTGCTTGTTCAACAAATTGTTTTGCATTCGCTTGATAAGTCTCTTGGTTGTCTGGGTCTAATTCCGATAAACGATCTGCAATCAATTGCGCTTCAACACCAGCTTCAATCGGGTCTAACCAAGTGTGTGGGTCATACAACGCCGCATTATCCATCCCTTCGATTTCTTCAATATCTTCTAAACCGGTAACCTTCTGCATGGCCATTCCTCTTGAAGCCTCAACTAAAATAACGGATGAATTCTGTAAATTAGCCGCAATATTTTTAGTCCAAGATTCTAAAATATTAGAATGATAAATGAAAATATCGGCATCATAAATAGCCGCTATATCATTGGCTGAAGGTTCAAAACCATGGATACCATTTCTAGAATTAAGAACGCGAACTTCGTGCAAATCACCGACAATTTCTTTGGTGATAGCGTACATTGGATAAAAACTGGTGACAATATTTAATTCTGTTGGTTCATTCGCTTTCGCAATCATGACAGGACGTTGAATAAGGGACGTACAGCATAATAACATGATTAAAAAGAAAGCTCGCCATATTTTTTTCATTTCTCTCAACCTTTCAATTTATAAACTCAACGTTTTAAATTGTAATAATTATCTATTATTAAGTCAAGCATTTTTTAAAACAAAAAGTAATTTTTACATTTTCTTAATGATTGTGGACTCGTTTTTTTGTTACAGCACCAACAGGAACTAGCATGAACAATCCTATGATTCGATTGTTAGTAATTGAAGGCTTATATTTACTCCAAAATAAAAGGACCAATCATTAGTAATCCTTTGATTACCTTTGATTGGTCCATTCCCTATTAGTTTGTTTTAAATAATCTTCTATCAATCACTGAAGCTTTTACTGGACGTCATGATGGAGTTTCACCTAATTTAAATAAGATATTATTAAATGGCACTAACTAAAATTTCATCAAGATCCATGAGATATTATTTGATGGCATGACCTGCTGTTTCACCAAATATCAATGAGGTATTATTAGATGGCATGACCTGCTGTTTCATCAAATATATACAAAGACACTTCAGGAGGTCATGACCTAAAGCCTCAACAAACAATAATCAAACAATTATTGAATGACATAACTTGAAATTTCAACATCTCCGCTCCATAATGTCACAACAGGTTCAATTCCTTCTCCTAAATAAATATTAGAGGATAAGGTTGCTGTACCATTATTAGCAATTAATTCGATGGAATTCGTATCTAAGATAATTTCCAGTTTAGCTAATTGAGCTTCTTTTACTCTGAAACCTCGTTTAGTGACAGGTTCATTTTCTTCACCTGATAAATCAATTCTTAGATTTTCCCGGTCTAAATAAACCGCATTGCCATCTTTCTCATAGCGAATGCTGACATAGTCTTGTGTACTCCCCACTCGTAACTCGAAATCCGCTTGTGTCTTAGGTTGTAAGACTAATACTTTCGCTTGATTGGTTGAGAAATCATCCGTCGTTTCTGCTGTTAAATGAGCTTCGGTCAACACGGGTGTTTGTGTAAATTGATTGTCGCGCCAATTTAAGACACGGGGCATCGTCATACCGAAAGCCCACTGATGACCTAACTCTTTGGTCACATTCTGACGACCCCAAGTATTCATCCAAGCAATCATAATGCGACGCCCTTGATCATCTTCTAATGTTTGAGGCGCATAGAAATCATGTCCATGATCTAATTCTTCCCATTGTTCAGGGATAAACTCCTTTTTGTCCCAATCAACTTTCCCTTTAACAACTACCGTGGTATTTAAGTTATGATGACTCAAATCCTCGCGTCCAAAACGCATCGGTGACATCAAGAGTGTATCGACACCATCGAGATTAAAATAATCTGGACATTCCCACATTTCACCTTGTTCCTTTGTACCTTTAAGGAAAATCGACTCATATTGCCATTCTATTAAATCATCGGAACTGTATAATAGAACGCAACCTACACCGTCTACATGACGAGCCACAATCACCGCATAATATTTACCATCTTTTTCAAAAACCTTGGGATCACGGAAGTCAGCTGGCACTATTCCTTCTGGTAAGTCCGCTTCAGTTAATACCGGATTTTGAGCGATTTTTTCAAAATGAACGCCATCTTCTGAGACAGCGATGTTTTGAATTTGACGTGGTTCGCCTTGTTCATTTTGAATATTCCCCGTATACATTAACCATAATTTGCCATCTTTTTCAATGGCACTACCTGAAAAGCATCCACCAAGATCATAGTCCTTATCTGGTGCTAACGCTACTGGTAAATGTTCCCAATGAATCAAATCTTTTGATTTTGCGTGTCCCCAATGCATCGGTCCCCAAATCGCATCATAAGGATAATGCTGATAAAACAAATGGTACTCTCCTTGATAGAAGATAAAGCCATTTGGATCATTAATCCACCCGATAGGTGCAGTAAAATGCACCTGAGGTCGGTATTGTGGATTGACTAAATGTTTGTTTGCTTTAATAAATTGATTTGCTCGCTCGATTGTAAATTGAGTCATTGATACGCCTCCTACTATTCTTGGTTAGCTAAATACTCATCAAAATATTTTTGTTTAATTTCTAACCATTCTGGTAATCTAAATCTATCTAATTCTG
This sequence comes from Globicatella sanguinis, assembly GCF_002847845.2. Classification (NCBI taxonomy): domain Bacteria; kingdom Bacillati; phylum Bacillota; class Bacilli; order Lactobacillales; family Aerococcaceae; genus Globicatella; species Globicatella sanguinis. Next base: position 666,909 of record NZ_CP126962.1, read on the forward strand.
CTAAATAAGCATCCCATTCTTCATCAATATTGCCGTTAACAATCCATTCTGAACGTTTGCGGTTGACATATTCCATTAAGTCAGCTTCGATTGTTTCAATCTTTTCTAAGTCTTCAACTGACATAAATACACGTGGGTAATTATAATCATTATTCATATATGGCACATAATGTTCATGTAATAAATCTAAACGCCATTTTGCATCATCTGGCATAGTTGTCACAGTACCATAGTATTCATCCAAGATAGCTAAAGGTCCACCTAATTCGGTTTTTTGACGTAATTCTCCTGGAGCGGTCCCTTCTAATGGTAAATGTTTTAAAGTTTGAGTTGCTTCATCAAATTCAAAGATATTTTGTTGGGTATCATCACCATAGGTTCCCCAGTTATTTTGAACCGATTGTACCGGTTCGTACATCTTATCAATCCATTTAGCCGTTAACTCTAAGTTTTTATTTGCTGAAGTAATGACTGCACGGTCACGAGAAAAACCAAAATTATTAGTACGAGTAATATGTTTTTTGCCATCTGGTCCTGCTAATGCTGGTAAAATATCATAACTATCGTTCATTCCCGTCACATTGGCTTTATCCCATGTAAAGTAAACACCATAACGATGTTCTGAGCCTTTCGCAATATAAGTATTCCAATCTTGTTCAAAGGCTTCAGTATCTAATAAGCCACGTTCATATAAATCACGCATGAACTTGATTCCTTCTTTGTACTCTTCGTTATCTGCTGTAAAGTCTACTATTTTATCGTTTGAAACAACGACGTGATCATCTGTATCACCGATTCCAAAGGCACCCATTAAAATTTTAAAATCCTCATTACCTCCATTATTAATAAAGGCCATTGGGATTTCATCCGCTTCACCGTTACCATTAGGATCTTGAGTTTTGAATGCTTCTAAGACTTCGATTAAATCATCGGTTGTTTCTGGCATATCTAAACCTAAATTATCTAACCAGTCTACGTTAATCCATGCGATATCATTAACAGAGTGAATCGATTCTTTGTCAGAACCTAATTCTTCAATCCAAGGAAATGAATAAATATGACCATCTGGTGCGGTAATCATGGCACGATATTCTGGATTTTCATCTAATATTTTCTTAAAATTAGGCATATATTGGTCAATTAAATCTTCTAAAGGTACAATCACCCCGTTTTTAGCCCATTTAATTAAATCCACATCAGAGGCCGCAGCATTATGGAACACATCCGGTAAATCGCCACTGGAAATATCTAAGTTACGTTTTTCAGCATAATCAGTATTGTAATTAGTCCATTCAATATGAACATTCGTATCTTCTTCTAATCTTTTGACGATTAATTTATCATTAGGGTCTTCTGGCGCTAACGGTGAACTACCGGTCGTCACTTTTAAGGTCACTTGCTTTTCTAATGGAAATTTTACATCTTTCAAACCATAATCAGGACTTGAGGTTCCACCACCCCCACTACATGCAGCTAAAATTAATCCACTGGACATTAACAATCCTAACATTTTTGCTTTTTTCATCTTTTTTCCCTCCAAAAATTTTTTTATCCTTTAATTGAACCAACCAAAATACCTTTATCAAAGTATTTTTGGAAGAATGGGTACATAATCATCAATGGTAAACTTGAAACAACAATTGTGGCATATTTAATCATTTCGGCAATCCGCTGAATATCAATCATTGCGGTATTCGTTCCAATCATTTCTTGATTAGGTTGATTTTGAATTAAGATTTTTCGTAAAACTAATTGTAAAGGTTCTAGTTTTGGATCTTTTAAATAAATCATCGCATCAAAATATGAATTCCATTGACCGACAAAGGCATATAAGAACAGTACAAATAAAATCGGCTTACATAGTGGCACAATAGTTTTGACAAAAATTTGAAAATCATTAGCCCCATCGATAACGGCTGCTTCAATTAATTCTTCAGGTAAATTTTGACAGTAAGTTCGAATTAAAATAATATTCCAAACATTAACCGCTCCCGGAATTAAGATTGACCACACGGTATTTAACATTCCTAGTTGCTTCACTAATAAATAAGTTGGAACTAAGCCGCCCCCAAAAAACATAGTGATTAATAACATAATATTAATCCATTTTCTACCAACTAAGTCTTTTCGAGATAAAGGGTATGCTGTTAACATCGAGACAGCAACTGTAATAATCGAAAAAGCTAACGAATAGAAAATTGAATTCATAAATCCTCTCACAATGGACGCGTCAGCAAAAACTCTTTGATAGCCTTGTAATGTCCAATCTTTTGGGTTAAAACTAATTCCTTTGGCTAATAGAGTAGTTGGATCCATAAAAGAAGCAATCAATATATAGACAAGTGGCACAAAAGTAATTAACACTATTAGACCAATCATGATTTTATTAATCAGTAAAATTCGACGGTCAAAATCGGTTTGCATTGCTGAATTCATCATTTACCTCCTATAATCCTTCGCCATCATTTAAGTGTTGCACTGTTTTATTAACAATTATCAGTAATACCACATTAATGACGGTATTGATTAAACCAACAGCTGTTGAATAAGAATAATTACCTGAAACTAAACCTTGTTTATAAACATAAGTTGAAATAATCTCAGATGCGGTTAAATTTAATGATGTTTGCATTAAGTAAGCTTTCTCATAACCGACACTCATAATATTACCCGCTGCTAAGATGAATTGAATGACCATCACCGGTTTTAAGGTCGGTAAGTCAATATGCCATATTCTTTGTAAAATATTAGCACCATCCAGTTTAGCAGCTTCAACTAGCGACGGATCGACATTAACCAATGTAGCTGTATATAAGGTTGAAGCCCAACCCATTCCTTGCCAAATACCACTTCCAATATACAAACTTCTAAAATAATTAGGATTGGTCATAAAATTAATATTGATGCCTACCATCTCTAAAATACGATTAACCGGACCTTCAATAGAGAACAGTAGAAAAATCATTCCGACAATGACCACAACTGAGATAAAGTTAGGTGCATATAAGATTAACTGGATTTGTCTTTTCAATCTTGGACTTGCTAATTGATTTAACATAATTGCTAAAATAATCGGTGGCAAGAAACCCCACAATAATCCATAAACACTTAACTTTATGGTGTTCCCGACTAATAATCCCAGATTGGGTGCTGATAAGAACTTGGCAAATTCTTTAAATCCTACCCAATCACTTCCTAAGATACCTTGTAATGGATTGTAGTCCTTAAAGGCAATTAAGACTCCGTACATCGGGATATACTTAAATACGAATGTTAGTAGTAAACCTGGTAACAACATTAAAAATAATACTTTTTGTTTTTTTATTTTCTCCCAAGTACTCAACTCTTTTTTGATGACCGTTGACATCTGTTTCCTCCTCCTTTTTTGAAACGTTTCAAAACAACTTTAAAAAATTAGTGCTGCATTGCCTGTCAGCACAATTTGATTTTATTTGAATTTACATTCTAATTGAAACGTTTCAATAACGCTCTAAAAAAAAATACTTCGTAACTTTCTACAATCTTAGTTTATAAAAGAAAGCGTTTTTTGTCAATAGGTATTTTCTTTTTTTTTATTTTTTTGTGGTTCTGCCTTCAACATAATAACCAGGAATTAAATATTGACGCGTATGTTCTTTATTATCAATAATATCTAAAATAAGTTCCACTGCTTTTTTAGACATTTCTTCCAACGGTTGTTTAATCGTTGACACGACATATTGTCGCTCCATCGCCATTTTTATTCCATCATAGCCAATTATTTGCAGATCTTCTGGCACTCTCATTCCTAAATCTTCCGCAACTTCAATCACATCAAGCGCCGCAAAGTCATTAATCGTAAAGATACCATCTATTGTAGGATTTTCAATTAAAAACTCGCGAATCTTTTCTTTTAAGTTAGGAACAGGCTCCACTTCATCTAAAATTGAAAGTTGATATCCTGCTTCTATAATGGCTTTTTCAAAATATTGACGACGCTTTTTCGTCTCGTTCTCCGTCTCATTATGTGCTCCGACAAAGCCAAAATGCGTACACCCTTTCTCAATGAGTGTCTTCGCCGCTATTTCAGCACCTACCTTGTTGTCAGACGCAACATAAGCAATATCCATACCTGGAAAGACACGATCAAAACTGACAAAAGGGATACCTGAAGATAAAAACTCCTCAATCGAACTATATGTAATCGCAATGATTCCATCTACTTTATTTTGTTGTAACATTTTTATATATTCTGCTTCCTTTTCCGGACCAGCACTATTACATAGAAGCATCTTATAATCTAAGCGACTCAATTCTTGTTCGACATGATAAGCAAATTCACTGAAAAACGGATGCCATATCGTCGGTACGATTAAAGCAACGGTGTTGGTACGATTTAATTTCATCCCACGTGCATATTGGTCGGGTACATAATTTAATTTTTCAATCGCCGCATTAACTTTTTCAAGTGTTTGGGGCTTAATGCCTTGTGCTTTATTAATGACTCTTGAGACGGTCCCTAAACTAACGCCCGCTAATTCTGCGACATCTTTCATTGTTGCCATTTCTTTCACCTCACTTTACTTAAAATTTTATAACGATGACTATCAAATTAAGGCATCCGCTAGCCATCGCTAATATTGGGAGTGGCAGACCGAATACAAGTTAATCGTCCCGCATCGTCATGACCACTCTTTTTATTTGAATTCATTGTTGATTGCATGACTCAATTCATTCACAGAATTTAATGTGTACACGATATTATGATAGTAATTCACGCGCTAATTCATAACATCCTGTAATACCGGCATCGTCTTCTAATGCTGGTGGTACGATAAAGACTTCTAATTCTGGTGTTTCTAAATAACCATTATTGAACTTTTTGAAATTTTCACGAATTAATGGGAATAATTGACGTTGTTTCATCACGCCACCACCTAAAATGAATCGTTCGCAACCTAAAACAGTATAGTAATTATACAATCCTTGCGCAATATAATAAGCTTCCATTTCCCAAGCTTGGTGATCTTCAGCTAAATCAAAACCTTTTTGGCCCCAACGTTCTTCAATTGCTGGACCAGCAGCCATCCCTTCTAAACAGTCTCCATGATAAGGACATTTACCTTCATATTGATCTTCTGGATGACGTCTGACTAACATGTGGCCTGTTTCAGGGTGACCATAGCCACTAACTACATGACCGTCGACAACGACACCGCCCCCAACACCGGTTCCAACAGTTAAATAAATGACATTATCCAATCCTTTGGCTGCCCCTTGTTTCATTTCACCATAAGCCGCCGCATTCACATCGGTAGTCCACGCCATCGGTACATCAAATTCTGCTTTAAAAGCACCTAAGAAATTATAGTTATTCCAGCCTTTTTTAGGAGTGGTTGTAATATAACCGTAAGAAGATAACTCTTCATTATCGCCTAAAGGACCGAATGACCCAATCCCTAATGCTTTCATCTCAGGATAATTTTTAAAGAAAGCAATCATTTTTGGTACAGAAATATCGGGCGTTTCAGTAGGAATACTTACTCGCTCAATAATTTGTCCTTCGTTATCAAACATAGCACAAACGCATTTTGTGCCACCTGCTTCTAATGCACCATACATGGTATCACTCCTCATCGATTTTTGAATGTCGAGGTTAGTCCACCATTCGACTGAAAATTTCAATTGTTGCCTCCAACCAGTTTCCATTGATTGAACTAACCCATGACATCCATTTACCATCATTATAATCAATTATTATAAATTTGTGAATGATGAAGTTCACAATTGTCTGTTTTTGTATAAAAACATAAAAATGAATACAGCTTAAAAACCTTGATATCATAAGGTTTTAGCGCCTTTTTAAAAGGCTAAAAAAATTTTTGAAACATTTCAAAAATAAGCCCGTTTTAGTTGATTTTTGATCAAAATGAATGAGTTTTTAAGAGTTTTCACCTAGTTTATTCTAGAAAAATAATGGGAGTACAATAAGGTTAAGGACTAGAAGTAAAAAAATGAAGAATTTTCGCTTCGTCTTCCAACCCATGCACAGTTGGGAGTGGACCAGAAGTAGAAAATGAAATAATTTTCGCTTCGTCTGTCCACCCCCGCACAGTTGAGTAGGCCTCAACCAAGTCGCAAGACGCAGATTGAGGCCACTCAACCACTGCGCTTTTAATTATCGAGCAATCACTTGACTGGACTTTTCAAGATTATACTCAGCTATCTTAAGACGCCGTTTGAGACCACTCAACCCCTGCGCTTTTAAATATTTAGCAATGACTTGATTGAATTTATCAAAGTGATACCTCACCTCATTAAGACGCCGTTTGAGACCACTCAACCCCTACGCTTTTAATTATCGAACAATCACTTAATTTAATTTATCGAGTTTTGCCCAGCCTCTTCTTAATGCACTGATAACGTCGCAGAAACTGAAAAAATATATTTAAAATAAATGCAACCGATTTTTCTATTTTATAGGGTTTTAACTTACAAATACAAAAAATTGAATGAGTATTTTTAAATTAACTTATTTTTTTATTAAAATATTTATGTAATTCATGTTATATTTCAAAGACATAAAGAGTGTTGCTAAACGTTTACAAGATGGTATCATTCTTTACAACATTGTGGTTATATGATAGATTAGAACTATTAGTATCCTTAATAGATCTAAGAAGAACCTATCATTTATATTACGCTATAAGTTTTATACATTACTACTAAAATGAACTATTTTATGAGAGCGATTGTATAAAAAAGTATAATAAATCGAAATCGTTTTTACTGTTTTTAGTGTAGTAGTTATTATGATGGGGATAAATGAATAAGATGGAGGTGACAATACCAGATTCACAATTTTTTTAGAAATATAAAAAATAAAAGAAAACAAGGAGAAGAAAGTTGAAAAAAATATTTAATTTTGAATTTTGGCAAAAATTCGGGAAAGCCTTAATGGGCGTTATTGCTGTTATGCCAGCTGCAGGATTAATGATTAGTATTGGTGGATCACTTCCTCTAATTAATCCAGATATGCAAGCTTTGATTTCGATTGGTAGTGTGATTGAGAATATTGGTTGGGCAATTATTGGAAATTTACATATCTTATTCGCATTAGCAATCGGTGGAAGTTGGGCAAAAGATAGAGCTGGGGGTGCCTTCGCTGCCGGGCTCAGTTTTATTCTAATTAACCGAATTACAGGAGCGATTTTTGGCGTAACCAGTGAAATGTTAGCTGACCCAAATGCAATAACACAAACATTATTTGGAGCAGAAATACCAATTGATGGTTATTTTGTTAGTGTTTTAGAGGCACCAGCTTTAAATATGGGGGTTTTCGTCGGTATTATTGCAGGATTTATGGGAGCTGTTGCTTACAATAAATATTATAATTTTAGAAAACTACCCGATGCTTTATCCTTCTTTAACGGAAAAAGATTTGTACCGTTTGTTATTATCTTATGGTCTTTAATTGCTTCAATTGTATTAGCTATTGTTTGGCCATTTATTCAAAGTGGTATTAATAGTTTCGGTGTATGGATTGCGCAATCACAAGAATCAGCTCCAGTCTTAGCTCCATTCTTATTTGGTACATTAGAGCGTTTATTATTACCATTTGGTTTACACCACATGTTAACTATTCCAATTAACTACACACCTCTTGGAGGAACCTATGAAGTATTAACTGGTGCACAACAGGGTGCTATGGTATTCGGTCAAGACCCACTTTGGTTAGCATGGGTAAGAGATTTAATTAATTTAGACGCTGCTGGTGATACTGCTACGTACCAATGGTTATTAAATAACGTAGTTCCTGCTCGTTTTAAAGTCGGACAAATGATTGGATCATCAGGTATCTTAATGGGTCTATCTTATGCTATGTATAAAAATGTCGATAAAGACAAACTAAAAACACATAAATCAATGTATGTATCCGCTGCTTTAGCTGTATTTTTAACAGGTGTTACAGAACCACTTGAGTTTATGTTTATGTTCGCAGCTATGCCTTTGTATATCGTTTATGCGGTAATCCAAGGAGCAGCATTTGCGATGGCTGATATCGTAAACTTACGTGTTCACTCGTTTGGTAACATTGAATTGCTTACACGTACGCCATTAGCGATTCGTGCGGGACTAGGTATGGATTTAATTAACTTTGTTTGGGTAACCCTTCTATTCGGAATATTGACTTACTTTATTGCAAACTTCTTAATTAAGAAATTCAATTTTGCAACACCAGGACGTAATGGAAATTACGAAGGTGGAGAAGTAGCATCTGAAAATGGAGATCCTGTAGATGCTACACAACAAGTGTATGATATTATTCACTTATTAGGTGGTAAAGAAAACATTACAGATGTAGATGCTTGTATGACTCGCTTACGTGTTTCTGTTAAGGATATTGATTCTGTTGGAGACGAAAACGCTTGGAAAAAAGCAGGCGCAATGGGGCTTGTGAAGAAAGATAATGGAGTTCAAGCAGTTTATGGACCGAAAGCAGATGTCTTAAAATCTGATATTTTGGATGTATTGAGCTCTAATGCAGCTATTCCAGAACCTAAACTTGATGAAATGGATGAAAAGGAAGTAGTGGCTACAGGTTCAAAAGGACTCACAACAGTAATTTTCCCAGTAGCAAAAGGTGACGTACTTCCGATTACTGAAGTAAATGATGAAGTATTTTCTCAGAAAATGATGGGTGATGGTTATGCAGTAATCCCTTCAACAAATACAGTAGTCTCTCCAGTAGATGGTACAATTCAAACTGTCTTCCCAACCAAACATGCATTTGGTATTAAAACAGCAAGTGGAATTGAAGTGCTTATTCATTTAGGAATAGATACAGTTGAATTAAAAGGTGAAGGTTTTGAAATCTTTGTTGAAGAAGGTCAAGAAGTAATTGCTGGAGATAAAATAGCTGAAATGGACTTGGCTTCGCTTAAAAAAGCAGGAAAAGACACCACTATCATGGTTGTTTTTACGAACTTGACAGAAAATCAAAACTTTGAGTTCATTCAAACGCATGATATCTCCGCAGATACAGAGATTGGTCGAGTGAATTAAAGAAACATTGGTTAGAATGGAGACATAAATTGAACGTTTTAACACTGAATACTCATTCATGGATGGAAGAAGATCCAGAATTAAAATTAAGACAAATCGTTGATTATATCGCCAAAGAAGATTTTCAAATTATCGCTCTTCAGGAAATTAATCAAACAATGGAAGCGAAAGAAATTGTGGATGATTTATTTACCCCAGCTTCTGGAGAAATATACCCTGTTGCTATAAAGGAAGATAACTTTGCATATCTCATCGTTCAGTTGCTAAAAGAGCGTGGACTTCATTACTATTGGAGTTGGACAGCCAATCATATTGGCTATGATGTGTACGATGAAGGTGTGGCTATTTTATCCAAAACACCTTTCAGTCCAGAAAGTTTCTTAGTGTCTGAAATATCGGATTATGCGAATCACTACACCAGAAGAGTTCTAAAAGGTAATGTAAGCCTTGAAGGTAAAGAATGGGTAGTCTTTTCATGCCACTACTCTTGGTGGTTAGATCCATCAGGTGATCATTTATTCAAGTATGAATGGGATAATACGCTTCCTCATATTGAAAAAGAGAGTCAGAAGACTCATCTTTTTATGGGTGATTTCAACAATGAGGCAGATCTTAGAGACAAGGGCTATGACTATATCAAAACTACGGCTCCTCAATTAAAAGATGCTTATGTTCAGGCAGAAGAAAAGATTGGATCTGCAACCGTTTTGAGTGATATTGACGGATGGGAAGGCCATACGGATGAAAAAAGAATCGATTATATCTTTACGGATTACCCGGGAGAAGTTAAAAATTACCGAGTTGTTTTTGATGGCAAAAAAGAACCCATCGTGAGCGATCACTTTGGAGTAGCAGTCGAATTTAATTAAATATAATGAAGAAACCCGCTAGCAGAAATCTGCTAGCGGGTTTTTGAGTATCTATTAACTTCACTAATTATTAAATATCTAGCCAGGCACCTGTAAAGAAAGTAAGGATAAGTGGGATTGAAATTAAAATTGAGTTATTAATCCTGGATAATTCATCACCGATTGTAATCGTAAAATTAAAAACAATCGTTGTTTGATACTGTTCATTTAATTGCTTCATAATCTTATTTAATTGATCTTGTGATTGTTGACGTTCCTTAATGGACTTTGACTCAATGACATCGCCAATCATTGCGATATATTGCATAACCTCACCTCTTTTTGTCTGTTATAATAGACAAAATATAAATTGTCTGTTTAAATAGACAGTTTGATTATAATCGTCGGATTCGTCTCTGGCTAATAATACATTGAACCTCTCGTGATCCGTCCCTGTCTATCAATACATTGAGCCTCAAGCCATGCATTCCTATCTAACAATACATTGTGCCTCACCGCTTAATTGCCAAATCAAGTGAGACTTTAATCGATTAAATGCCTTTTAATGCAGCATACAAGGCTGTATTAGGAAGCAACTTTCTAAAATCTTCTTTTGATAATTTAATCGGGATGCCATTTTGTTCTAAAATATGTGCTCTAGGTAATTCGGATTGATGATCACGAATAAATTGAATTAAGCTCGAACTGTTGCCAATGCCCTTTGTACTATGTGGCGTAGCCCCGACGATTAAATCTGAATATTTTGTTGAATAATAACAAGTGGTAATATCAAAATGTTTCATTTCATCATAGGGAATCCATTCATAAGCATCTCTGGCTAGTCCGTATTCTTTTAAGAGCCCTGGTAAATGCTTCTCACGGAAACCTCCATCGCCACCTAATATGAGTAGTTTCGCATTATCACTAAAATAATATGTCGCTGGCTCTAAATCTAATTGATTATGCGCCAATTGGTCTTGCACTTTGGTTTCCATTAATTTTGCTTCAACTGCTAATTGATGTTGCTTCTCAATTTCAATATCAACGGTTAATTTTGATATTTTCTCATTACCAAATCCTACCTGACTAATCGGTTGATCGAGCATTTTGGCTAATTCAGCTTGCGCTTGTTCTAACTCGCTTTCTAATTCAGCAATCCGATGCGTATAGCGTTGAAACTCCTCACGCAAAATGTTACGACGAATAGTCAATCGTTGAATCTGCTCTTTAAATAAAGTATCAAAAGCCGTCGGATTCCAGACAATCGGTAAAATTTTAGTTGGAGAAATCTCACTTAAATACCGAACCGGTTGGTCACTACCAACAAATAAACTCAAGGTCTTACGCGCACGTGTCATCGCCACAAATACTAAACGACGCTCAACATCACCATCCGTTTCTTCAATCGCATCCGCAAAGATGGCGCCATCCATCTCCGCTAAAATCACATGGTCAAATGAGAGACCCTTCATGGAATGAAAACTCGAAACGACTACTGGTGTCTTCCCTGTGTCTTTACTCAGATTGGTTTGATACGCAATGCCAGCTTTACTCAATGCCTTTAATACTCGAAATTTAAAGGCCGTTGTCTTACGAAACCCGATGCAAATCCGTTCATTAGGATAATCGGATAGAATCTCTTTTATCTTTAATATAATATGTTCTAATTGGCTTTGTTCATTGCGTAATAAAAAAAGTTGTGGTCGATTACCTTCATCTTGGGTCTCCGTAATATCTTGCGAATATTCTTGACGTGAGGCTTCATTGATCACATATTCAAATTTTAAAATCGAATCGGCCGCTTCAAATATTTGCCTTGTATTTCTAAAATTGCGTTGCAGTTCTAATGGTCTAAATTTTGAACCTACCACGCCAATCCAAGTGAAACGTTTGCCATAAATGGATTGCGCCACATCGCCAATATAGACAATTTTATCTTGCGTAATTTGTTGTAAGGCACGTATCCAAGTCTTCGGCATATCTTGCACCTCATCTAAAATAAGATGCTTTACAGTGGGTGATGTGTCATTTTTTGCAATGAAAGCTAACACTAAATTACCAATATCTGAAAAATCATACTCATTGTTTTTAGCGAGTAGTGCTTGGTACTGTTCAAATAAATCAAACACATACTCTCGGTCAAGATTGCCTCGGCCACGTCCTATTCGAACTGCTTGTAAATAATCCGTACGCTTCTTCAAGCCATTGCCATAAATAAAGGCAAATTCAGCTTCCATAAACCTGACACTATAACGTTTGGTATCGAGATGACTTTCTAAAAAGGCTCTTAACTTTCGCGAAGCAAACTTCACTTTTCCACCATTTTTGCGAATAAAATCACTCAATGCACGGTGAACGGTCATCACTTTAATCTCATCCAAATAATAATCCTGACGAATATGATTGACCAAGGCGTTAGTAAAGGTAGTTAAAACAATCGGTAGACGTTCGCCATCCAGTGGGAGTGCTAATTCATCTTCCTCAGCCAAACGATTCGCAATACTAATCGCTACTAAAGTCTTGCCACTACCCGCTGGACCTTTAATCGCAGTTTCTTTATTTAATAAGGCTTGATCCACGACTTTTAATTGTTGTTGCGTTAAAGTATATACTTGTCTCCCCATCGTCAACACTCCCATCTATATAATATTAATCGCTTTCACATCTTTAATAGTAACTAATTTTAAGACTTTATTCAATGCTTTAGGAAATGATTCAAATATAATAGAGGGTGATTGCACAAAGATTCAATGGAGATTACTTAGTGAAAAACTTAAGCGTAAATAGAATTGAAGTGTGTGAAGCGTGTCATAACCAGATTATTGATGATTAAAATGTTGTGAGGAAGTTATAATGTTCAATTAATTAAACGGTTAATTTAGATGGAAAAAGTGCTCTGCCTGTCAATTTCGAATCACTTCTGCATTGTTTACACAAAAAATAAAAATTTTCGCTAAAATCGGTTCAATATGGCAATTTTTTTGTTGGAAAACTGTCCGAAAAGAACAGGTAAATTAAAGGCAAAAAGATAGTGAAGTGAGGATTAGAAAACTTGTTGGATTCACAAGGTTACAGGAAAAACCGAAGTCTCTACGAGATGCTTCGAAGAAAAGAAGGCAAAAAAATATGGGCTTATGGATTAATAAAATCCATAAACCTTTTCTAAATTAATATTTTTATTTATTTTATGACAAATCTTCACTAAGTATTTCTTCTATTGTAGGCTCAATCCCAATTTTCTTAATTTTTTGAATTAAATCTTGTGCATAAAATCTGTTAACATCATAAGCAGTATAGGCCAATAATTTTGCTGCACTTGTTCTAATGTCAAAATTAAATTTTACATTTGATGTTAGAACTTGAAACGCTAACGCTGCAAAATTATCATAACTACTCCATTTATAGCCTTTGTTTATACCTTCTCTCAATCTTTCAATAATTTTTTCTGAAAATTGTGGTTGATCTTCTATTAAATATTTTATTGCAGAAACGTAATTATAATTTTCAGCAACTTTATCACTAATCTCTTCTATACTTAATTGTAATAAATAGTCATTAGTATCATTAGAAAATTGACCTGAAGCAATGTCCATTTCAAATTTTGCTTGTTCATATTGCCGATTCTTTTTTCTCATAAAATCCTTAAATGAATCATAAAATAAAGACGCATTTTGATATCTATTCTCGGTGTTTTGAGCAGTCGCTTTATCAGTTAAATACTCAAACTCATGTTTATTATCATTCGGTGAACCTGTCATAATGTAATTAATTATTTTTCCTAAGCTAAAAACATCAGCCGGATAACTTGCATCTTTTAGACTATTCACTTGTTCAGGTGCAATATAGTAAAACTGACCAAGCCCCGATGTTTCCTTTGTATATCTCGAATACTCTGCTGAAATATCTTTTCCAAGTCCAAAGTCACCTATAACTACTTGATCATTATTTATAAATACATTATTAGGTGTTAAATCACGATGGATTACATTTCTAAGATGAACTTTTGACATTATTGCTAGTAATTCATCAATAAGATAATATTTATCATCATTGCTTTTTATATTCTTTATGTATTTTTCTAAGGTATATTCACAATGCTCCATTTCATAAAACATTTTATCAGAATCAAACCTAAATACCTTCATAATTCCAGGAATATCATTTAAAGATTTAGTAATATCGAACTCTCTTTTAAACCTATTTGAAGCTGCTTCATCATCTTTGAGGGTATGGTGCAATTTTTTAATAACTATATTCTTTTCTTTACTAAAATAAACTTTAGCGAAACCACCGTGGCCAATTTCTTCATTATCAATTATATTTTGAATTGATATTCGATTTTGGACTTTCTTGATAACTAAATCTAAAGGGTCTAATATTTCATTAAAGTTAGATAATGAATCCATAATGACAGAATCAACATTTTGTCTTGTATATCCTTCTTCAACTCTCAAAAAATTTGAACTCAGAATTCTAGCAAAAAAATTTTCGATTCCTATAATTTTAATTTTTTCAGTTACGTATAGCCATCTTGATGGAAATCCACGATCATATTTATCTTGAAAATTAAAATAATTGTTAAAGAGTTCAACTAATTCCTCCCCAGTTTTGTATTTATACGTCTTTAGTTTTCCATTACCAATGAACTCTTCAGCTATTCGTTTATAGACTCTTTCTGATATATCCAACCTGTCACCTCCTAAATTATATTTTAATTGAATATTGCCATCCCAAAGCTCCACTCGTGCCAATGTGAGCTCCGCCCTTTGCCAATTTTTGCTCCACTTGTGCCAAAAATGACTCCACCCATTGCCAATATGAGCCCCACTTAAATGAATAAACCCCTTATAATAGGCTTACATGCTGAATTCCAGCATGAATATATTATAAGGGGGTATTTTTTGTGATTAATTATCGCAGAATACTGGAATTGACGTTTTCAGGAACGAGTCAGCGAACAATTGAAAGTCTCGTCGGTAGTTCCAGACACACAATTAGGGAGGTGGTTGAAAGAGCTGAAGCTCGAGACTTAAGTTCTCTTGAAGATGAGATGACCAATCAATGGTTGGAGACCTTTCTTTTTCCAGAAAAGACGCCGGTAGCCAAAGGCTATTATCAAGAAGACTGGGAATATGTTCATAAGGAATTGGGGAAGAAGCACATGTCACTGACTTTATTACATAAGGAGTATAAGGATCGCGCTAAAGAGGATGGCTTGATGGGCTATTCCTATCGATCTTATTGTCGCTTCTACGGAGACTATGCTCGCAAGTATAAAGTCACGATGCCATTGAAACGGAAGCCTGGCGAAATATTAGAAGTAGATTGGGCGGGCGCAACTTTATCTTTAAAAGATTTAGCTGGTGGCCCTGATATTGATGTTTATCTCTTTGTGGCTTGTCTGCCATTCAGTCAGCATTTCTATGTGGAAGGCTTTCTAGATATGACTTCTCCTAGTTGGTTGACTGCTCACATTCATGCTTTTGAGTACTTCAATGGTGTCCCAGAACTCTTGTCTCCAGATAATTTGAAAACGGGGATTCAAACGCCCAACTATGCGGAGCCTAAGCTGAATGCTGCTTATCAAGATTTAGCTGATTATTACGGAACCGTTGTTGTCCCAGCACGTGTAGAAAAACCGAAAGACAAACCATCTGTTGAATCAAGTGTCGGGCTAGCGAGTCGTCAAATCATTGCCGCCTTGAGGAATGTCCAGTGTTTCTATCTTCATGAATTAAATGAGCTGATTTTTCAGAAGTTAGAAGAAATTACCACTGCCCCTTTCCAAAAGAAGCTTGGCTCAAGACAGAGCGTCTTCGAAGAAGAAGAATGGGAATATCTCACCCCGGTTAGACAACCCCGATTTCAACTAACGGACTGGAGAGTAGCTAAAGTCCAAACTAATTATCATATCCAAGTAGACAAGAACTACTACTCCGTCCCTTATGAATACGTCCAAAGTCAGGTCGAGGTACGCCTCACTCAGGACTTACTAGAAGTTTACTTCAATCAGGGGCGAATTGCATCTCATAAACGAATTCATGGTGACATAGGAATTTATAGCACGAACAAGGATCATATGCCTGACCATCATCGGCTCTATCTGGATCACACTCCCGATTCTAGCCGGAATTGGGCACAAACAATCGGTCCAGCAACCCAAGCACTGATTGATAAGATATTAGCTCAACAGGTGGAGAAGCGAGCGCTAAGAATGATCGCAGGCATTCAACGATTAAAGGAGCAACATTCGCTAGCTATAATAGAACAGACGAGTGAAATCCTACTGGACATCGCTAAGCAACCGACTTTATCGACATTTAAACAAATCATAAAGGAAGAAACGAATCGCCCCACCCATCAAGAGGCAGTTCAACAAAAACAAGATGAACAACACGGTTTTGTCCGAGGGGCAGATTACTTTGGGAGGAAAAAATAATGGTTAAACAAGAAACACTAAATAAAATGAAAGCCATGCGACTTAGCGGGATGGCTGAAGCCTATGAGCAGCAAATGAATAACCAAGACTACCAAGCCATGAGCTTTGAAGAAAGGTTAACTTTATTGATTGACCACGAATATGCCAAGAGGCAGAACAATAAGTTGAATCGGCTAATCAATCAAGCTACTTTTTCCAATCCAGAAGCTTATATTGAAAATATTCATTATCATGCCGACCGTCATTTAGATAGGGATTTAATTCAACGATTAGCGACAGGAACCTATCTAGAAAATAAACAAAATATCATCCTTATGGGAGCATCTGGCAATGGGAAGACTTGGATAGCTAATGCGTTCGGTATCCAGGCTTGTAGGCAATTCAAACGGGTCAAATATATTAGGCTACCAGAGTTGATTGATGAGCTAAAGATCGCCAAACGTGATGGAAGTGGACCCTATCGTAAAATCATAAAGAGTTACAGTAAGTATGAACTCTTAATTCTTGACGAATGGCTACTGACTCCGATTAGTCAAGAGGACTCCCTGTATTTACTAGAAGTGATAGAAGGACGATTAAATAAAACTTCTACTATCTTCTGTTCACAATTCGCTCCAGAGGGCTGGCACCAAAAAATTGAAAGTGTCCAGTTAGCAGATGCCATACTAGACCGCATCGTTCACAATGCCTACCATATCCTCATAGATGGGCAAATTTCCATGCGCGAGCGTATGGGAATACGATAAGGTGTTCCAAGCTTAAAGCCCTTTTATGGGGCTTTAAGTGCTATTAAATGAGGTGGAGCTATATTTGGCACAAGTGGAGCAAAAATTGGCAAAGGGCGGAGCTCACATTGGCACGGGTGGAGCTATTTGATGGCAATACCCATTAATTATATCAAATGCATACACATAAAACTATACAACTATTTTTGTATAATATTGTTATTATATATTTCTATCTGTTTATTCTAAAATAAGATTTAATAAATTATAGTTCAACATCATTCGTTACTAATTCTTTTTCAATTTTAAGCATATAAAAACCAATAAGCAACACAGAAAATCTATAAAATTTCCCGTGTTGCTCTTTTATAATTTAAACATTATTTAATTACATCAATTTTGCTACTCCATGATGTGGCGTACTTTTTAATAGCTTCATTTAACTTAATAATATTCTCGATTCCCTTCTCGGAAAGCCATTTTTCTGCTACTTGAAGTCCGTTCTCTGAATATTCTGAAACAGCATCTTTCCATGTTGCTCTACCACATAGCACACCATTAAAATTAGCCCCTGATTCTTTAGCTAATTTAAGAGTATCTATAAATAATTCTATTGTTACACCTGCACTTAGATAAATATATGGTAAATCTGTTGATTCATCTTGTTCTTTAAAGAAATTCATTGCCTCTTCTTTTGTAAAAACAAAGTCATTTTGACTATTAAATCCTTCAACAAAATTCATATTTACTGGAACTTCCACTTTGAGAACATCAACATTATATCTAGGATGAGAAAATACTTTCATTGCCTCGTTTACTTTTCGTGGTTTTATTTTAGCATATTCAATCCCTTTTTCATTATTAATCTTTGAATCATATGTTAATATTTCCAAAAAGAATGGTAATTCTTCCGCTAGACACTCTGATCCAATTCTTTCAATAAATGCTTGTTTAATATCATTAATTTTTTTATTTTCATCTACATCATAGTAAATTAAAAATTTAATTGCGTCAGCTCCATTCTCCTTCAAACGTTTTACTGAAAAGTCAGAAATTAAATCAGGTAATCTTCCGACTTCTGATGAATCATATCCAGTTTTTTCATAAGCTAGTAATAAGCCAGAGTCAGTATGTCTTACTTTAGATGCATCTAGCCCATACTCTGGATCTAATAAGATGGATGATGAATAAGGTGTTAAAACTTTTGAAATAATTCCCTTAAATTCACGAAGCGATTTACTAGTATCTTCTTCATTCTTATTACTTCCTAGCATCTTACTCAATGAGCCTCTTTGATCAATAGCTAAAGCAGAAATAATTTGATTACTATCAGAAACTTTTATTAATTTTTCTAATTTATTTTTCGTAATATTATGCATGTCTACTCCTTGTATAATGAACACATAGTAATTAGTGTTCTTTTTTTCTTTTTACTATATGATAATCATAGCCTTGTGGATTGGTTCTTTCTCCTATAGCTTAGACTATTTTATTAAGGCTCCAACCACATTTCTATGTTTATTTGTTTATGAGTTAGATAACGCTAGACGTTTTATCTCGTGCAAGGATACGATACATAGTTTTTGTGGATAACCACAGCCAATTTATTGTATAGGATGTGTTTTTATGTTGCTTATTGGTATCGATGTTGCTAAGGATAAGCATGATTGTTTTATTTGTGATTCTGATGGGAATGTGATTAGAGATGTCTTTACCTTTTCCAATGATAGGGAAGGCTTCAATCTTCTTTTATCTTTTATGCCAACATCTTCTGAAAATGTAAAAGTGGGGCTTGAAGCTACTGGTCATTACAGCTTAAACTTAATCAATTTTTTGATTGATAATGGCTACTCCCCAGTAGTTTTCAATCCTTTGCAAATTAATCTTTTCAGAAAAGCTCATACGCTTAGAAAGACTAAAACTGATAAAATTGATGCTAAGTTAATTGCTCTTATGCTTTCTTCCAGTGATGCTAAACCCCACTTGGATTTATCTTACCATGTTACGGAGCTTAAGTCACTGACTAGATATCGTTCTAGACTTAAAGATCAATTAGCTAGGCTCAAAATCTCGCTTGCTAGAATCATTGAGATTGTGTTTCCAGAGCTTGAGGATTGCGTTTACTCGATTAATCAAAAATCTACTATGGCTCTTCTTTATGAGTTCCCTTCAAAGGAATTAATCGCAAATGCTCATCTTACTAGGCTTACTAATCTCCTTAAAGATAATTCTAAAGGTAGATATTCTAAGGACAAGGCGTTAGAAATTAGAAATGTTGCGAGCAATTCTATTGGAACTAGTTCTGATGCAAGTAGTTTTGAGCTTGTTCAAACGATTGATATGATTAATTTCTATTCTTCTAAAATGGATGAACTAGATGCTAAGATAGAAGATATTATGATTGAATTAAACTCTCCTATTCTATCTATCCCTGGTATTTCTTACAATCTTGGTTCTATTATTTTAGCTGAGATTGTTGATATCAATCGATTTGATACTCCTGCTCAGTTACAAGCTTTTGCTGGCCTTGATCCAACCACTCATCAGTCTGGAAAATTTATCGCTACGGGTGTTTCTATGGTTAAACGTGGCTCTCCTTATCTTAGATGGGCTATCCTTAACGCTTCTAGATTAATAGCTATGAGGGATCCTTGCTTTAAAGATTATTATCAGAGAAAGAGAAAGGATGGTAAACACCACTTCGTTGCTCTTACACACGTTGCTAAAAAGCTAATCAGAGTTATATTTAAATTACTTAAAACAAACACTCAGTTTGTTCCTCAAGCTTAACTTCATTTTTTAAATTGCCTTTTATTAAGGCTTATTTGCCATGCTCATTTTTATTAAATTATCTTTTGCTATCTTTCATAAAATTCTTTTGTTTTCTACTTGACTTCATATAGTTAGTCTTATAAATTAATTAGTTCTAGTATTTTGTCAACTGAATTTGTCTCGATTATCTGCTCTCTTAATTCTTTATTCATTAATTTTTGAGATAATAGAGATAGTATTCGTAAATGTTCATTGTTTTCGCTTTTTTCTGGAACTAAAATTGCAAAGACTATTTTTACTTTACTTTGATCCATTGTCTCCCAATCATTAATTTCAGAATTATTTTTAAGTACAATTACTTTTGGGGTTGTAATATATTCTGATTGAGCATGAGGAATTGCAAATCCATCAATCATACCTGTACTTCCTAAGGTTTCTCGTTCAATAAATTTTTCTATAACTTTTTCAACATTAGTGACAACTCCAATTTGATTACAATAATTAGTTATCAAATTTAAAGCTTTATTTCGTGTATCAACTTCATTATTTAACAATACAGATTTATTATCTAATAAAGACATTTTTTCCTCCTATCTTACTCAATAACTTTTCTACTAAATCCAAGTGCTAAACCGCCGATTACTGAACCAATTAAGATGGCGATCACCCATTGTAATGGATTGGTTACAACTGGTAACACTAGAAAACCACCATGAGGTGCGGGTACTTGAACTTTCCACAAATACGTTAGAATTGCCGCAACAGATGAACCTAACATCATACATGGTAAAGCTTTAATAGGGTCTTTTGCTACAAATGGTATTGCGCCTTCTGTAATGTGAGTAGACCCAAGAATTGCATTAACATATGCTGCATTTCTCTCATCTTCTGTGAATCTATTTTTAAATATTAAAGCAGCAAAAGTGGTAATTAATGGTGGGGCAATACATGCTGCAGAAACACCAGCCATAAATGAATAGTTTCCTTGAGCTAATAATGCAGTTCCCGTGACATATGCTGCTTTATTAATCGGTCCCCCAAAATCAGAGGCACACATAATTCCTATAATAAGACCTAATATTATTGGATTAGCACCTTGAAATCCAGATAAAAATTCCATCATAAAGTTGTTTATAGATTGCATAGGTGAATTAATAATTATCATTAATACTCCTACTATTAACACACTAATCAATGGTAATAAGAAGATAGCTTTAAGTCCATCAAATTGTTTTGGAAGAGATTTAAGCATTTTTTCTAACCACAATACTATGTATCCTGCAAGAAAACCACCTATAATACCACCCAAGAATCCTGATCCACCTTGTGAAGCTATCATACCAGCAACGAATCCTGATACAATGGCCGGTCTTTTCCCAATACTTTGTGCAATATAGGCACATAATATTGGGGTCATTAAGCCCATTGCTGTACCACCAACATTGTTAATCGTAGCAGCAATTTTATTAAATTGTTCATGTTCTGGATTTGATGAGAATATGCCCCATAAAAATGATATAGCGATTAAGACACCACCACTTACGACAAATGGAAGCATATGAGATACACCATTCATCAAATGCTTATAAATTTGTCTCCCGAATGATGGATTTTCATAATTATTTTTGGTGTTTGGGATGTTTTTTTCAATAATATTATTATTAGGATATTTTACTATACCTTTTCCTTCTAAGGCTTCCTCAATTAATTTTGGTGCATTTTTAATACCTTGAGAAACTGAAACATCAATAATTCTTTTTCCAACAAATCTTTCATCATTGACATCTTTATCTGAAGCTATAATAACTGCGTCTGCATTTTCAATTTCCTCGACTGTTAACTCATTTTCTATTCCTATTTGTCCATGAGTTTCAACTTTAATTGAAACATTTTTTGCTTTTGCAGCATCTTCTAAAGCCGCTTTAGCCATAAAAGTATGAGCTATTCCTGTTGGACAACCTGTAGCAGCAATAATTTTATATTTTACCATTAATTTTCCTCCTCATTTTTTGTTACATTTACTTGCTTGATTAATTCATCAATATCTTTAAAATCAGTTAAGCCATCACTGAATGCTGTAGAGCTCCCCGCAGTCACTGCTAATTTTAAAG
This sequence comes from Globicatella sanguinis, assembly GCF_002847845.2. NCBI lineage: Bacteria > Bacillati > Bacillota > Bacilli > Lactobacillales > Aerococcaceae > Globicatella > Globicatella sanguinis. The sequence continues at coordinate 688,849 of NZ_CP126962.1, forward strand.
ATTCTTCTTCACTCTCACCAATTATACGATGAGAAAGATAAGTACCTAATAATGCATCTCCAGACATTGCAGTATTTATTACTTTCCCCTTTGGTGCATTACATGCAATAATTTTCTCTTTACTAATTAACATTGCCCCCTCACTTCCCATAGATAAAAGTATATTTTGAGCTCCTTTTTCTAATAGTTTTTTTGATAATTCAATATATTGCTCTTGATTTTCGGCTACTTCATTAAACCAATTACATAATTCAATTTCATTCGGTTTAATTAAAAATGGTTCATATTTACATAACTCTGGAACAAAATTAGATGAATTATCAATAATAATCTCAGCACCTTTTTCTTTTACTAACTTACAAAGTTTTTCAATAAAATCTTTATTGATTCCATTAGGAAAACTGCCATTAATACTTAAAAAATCTCCATTTTTTAAGTTGCTTTTAAAATAATTTAAAATATCTAACTTAGCTTTCTCATCAACGTGAGGTCCACTATTAACTTGTGTATATTCGTTATTTTCATCTAATACTTGGGTAAAAATGTTAATTCTAGTTATACCATCAATAGATGGTAAGAAAGTTTCAATATTATTTTTTTTCATTTCATCTTCTATAAAATCTCCTGTAAAACCGGCTTTAAACCCAGTTACAACAGAGTCTATTTGAAAATGTTTTAATACTCTTGAAACATTCACTCCTTTCCCATTCGCTGAATACTTGGAATAATTAGTTCTATTAACTTGATTGGGTTTTAAATGCTCTGTTTCTATGAACATATCAATTGCTAGATTCGCAGTAAAAGTATAAATCATTTAACCACTCCCTTCTCTTTTATTATCTCACTCTAAAGCTTGTAAATGTTTTCTTTTTAATACTATAATAGACATAAAATATGTAAAATTTTTCGAGGTGATGACATGAAGTTAACTGAAAGTGAAAAATATTTAATTAGATTTATTGAAAACCATTCAAGTAAAATATCGGAGTTATCTATCACAGAACTTAGTGATTTAGCAAATGTTTCAACAGCTACAATTGTACGTGCTGTAAAAAAACTAGGTTTTAAAGGTTTTACTGATTACAAGCTTTCTTTAAAGGATAATATTAAAGATTCAACATTTTTAGATTTGCTAAACGACGGACAAGAAATCAAAAATATCATTACAAAAAATCAACAAGAAGTCATTAATACCATCCAGAATTTAAATATAGAGTTGATTGATGATACTCTTCAATATATAAATAGCGCTGAAGTCATTTATTTATATGCTAGAGGACTTTCCGAGCAAATTGGTTCCGAAATGGAAATGAAATTTCATCTTTTAAATAAACGAGCGGAATTGTACACAGATCCAAACATTATCAGATTAATTAGTCATAGAGCAAATAATAAAGATATCTGTATCATTATTTCTTTAAGTGGAGAAACTCAAGAACTAATCGATGCTGCCAGAACTCTACATGATAGGGATACTACAATTATTTTAATATCCGCTAACAGTAGTAGCCCACTACGTGAATTATCAGATATTAGTTTATTAGGATATAAATCAAAAACTTCGAATTTTCCAGAATATGAAGTACGATCAAGACTTCCTCTTCATATTATTAGTAGAATAATCTTAGATGCCTATGCAAATAGATATTCAAAAAAATAATAAAGCACCTCACATGAGAAGCTTTAATTTTATGGAAACAAGACTAAATAGACATCCAAATAATGCTCAGTTAAAAAAGCGTCAATGGCCTCGACTGCGACCTGATATGCTGTTTCTTTGGGATAACCATAAATCCCACTTGAAATTAACGGAAAAGCAATTGAATTTAGTTGATGATCAACTGCCACTTGTAATGAAGCTGTATAGGTTTGAGCTAATAAACGCTTGGCTTCTTCTGGCGTGTACTGGCTATAAATAGGCCCAACCGCATGAATCACGTGCTTAGCTGGTAAATTAAAACCCGGCGTCATCACAGCCTCACCTGTTTTAATTGGTGATAAAGGACGACAAACTTCTGTCATCGCATCATACCCTGCCCCTTTAAAGATCGCACCACAAACCCCACCACCCGCTAAGAGTTCGGTATTAGCTGCATTAACAATGGCATCAACTGATAATTGAGTAATGTCTTGATGAATGATTGAGAATGACATGAGAGACCTCCTGATAGATATTATTTTAAAAAAAGTATTTCATCCTAAACTACGTATTTAATATTAGTCTAGTGGTAATAAGTCAAGAGAAAAATAAATTATTTTAGACTCGGCTTTTGATTATTTAGGTGTTTAAGGGCGCACTAAATAAACACTCGTGAAATCGCGTTTTTTCACGAACTTTATTAACTGTTTCTTTTATTTTGTTCGTCTTTTATCTATGCAACACCTCCGGTGGCGTATAGAGTTGGTGATTGCGTAGTAGCACATCCACCAGACGCACTAATTTTCTTGCGGTTAAGACGAGGGCACGTTTGTGCTGATGTTTAGGTACTTCCTGGAATTTCTTATGATAGAACTGGGCATATTCAGGTAAATAGCGTTTAACAGAGTTGGCAGCTTCAACTAGGTAATAACGCAAGAACCGATTGCCCCGATGAATCATCGGTGTGTTTTGTGACGATCGTTTTCCCGACTGATTTTCCTTCCAGGATAAGCCGGCGTACTTGGCAATTTTTGCTTGAGAATCAAAGCGTTCAATCTGTCCGATTTCGGCGATGATTCCAGCGGCATAGACCGGACCAATACCAGGAATAGAAGTTAAGCACTGATATTCTGGTAGGATTTGAACAATATCTTCAATCCCTTTGTCGAGATCTTTGATTGCTTTTTCAAGCGAGCGAATCTCACGGACTAAGACAGCCAGCACGATATCAATGGATTGGGCATGGACCTTAGAGAGACGATAACTCGATCGAATGGCTTTTTGGATTGTTTTAGCTAAGTCTTCGGGTGCTTTGAAGCGTCCCCGTCCTAGCTTTTGAATCAATTGGCCAAATTCTTCTAAAGGCATATTAGCCAGGTCATCTAGAGAATAGTCTTCTGTCATGAGTGAAATGACGGTAGCACTGAGGGCAGTCGTGGAATGCCCATCTTCTTTAAGATTCATCGAAAGCGTATTACACTTATAGTAAAGATTTTCTAGGAAGTGTTGCTTGACTGTAGTAAGTTGCTTGATTAATTGATAGCGAGACCGTGTAAGGTGCTGTAAGGCGATGTATTGGTCTTCCTTTAAGAAAGAGAGATTAAACCTTTGGATACGCAAGTAATCAGCAATATAGAAAGCATCTAAAGCATCGTTTTTATTTTCGGAGAAAACTTCACGATATTTCTTGATTTTGCTTGGTTCTTCAATTGTGACCACTACATTTAGCTCACTCAGCTCTGGGTCTTCTTTGAAGAAGTAACCGGGATGAAAGCTATAAGCTGATGTGGATTCCATGCCGATGACGATTCGATCAAAGTGATAGTCCTGATAGGCTTGAAGAATCCATTCTTTCAGTTCAGTGGCACCGTCGTGATCATTTCTAAAAGAACGTTCTAACAAAACAGAAAATTGTTCATCATCCGTTAAACAACAGACGTCTAGCTTAGCTAGACTAACATCTAAACCGACATATAAGTTCATGTGAGGGACCTCCTTTCGATTATATTTGGAAATTGCTTGGTTACTGTGGGATATCCCAGGATACCATTGCCTATAACAGCCTCGCTTAATAGAATACTTATCACGCTGATTCAAGCTGCCACTCGCCTACTAGCGGGTGTGAACCAGGGTGGAAACAGCTAGTGTGTTGGTTGTGACATCAATGGTCCGGGTTACAGACTTAAGAAGTAGACAAAGCCACAGAGGTGAATAGCATATTCCCGTAAGTCCCTTTCCAAGACTTATTATCCTACAACATCTCACAGTAACCAAGCAATATGAAGGGACAATTAAACATTTTATGAATTGAAATGAGGCTTAGCTAGCGCGCTTCGCTTGCTTGCCATTGTCATCCTGTTCGATTTCTTCGAAATCGTCCAGTCTGACAACGGGTAAAGCCCTTATCCATGACATAATGTTCGGTAAATCAAGAGAAACAGAGACGATCAGAAGGGTGTGAAATGACCTTCTAAATATATATTACGAGAGGTGAAAAAAATGAATGTAAAAACTTTAAAAACTATTAGATTAAAACGTGGTCTAAAGCAAGAGGATATTGCAAAAAAATTAGGTGTCACAAAATCTGCTTATGGAAGATGGGAAAGAGGTGAATGTAATCCAAGATGTGACAAATTAAAAAAATTAGCGCAAATTTTGGGAGTAAGTATTGATAGCTTAATAATATTTTTTAATTGAAAAATAAATAAGATTGATTTTTTAGTGCTTTAGGTTAAAACTGAGGAACATATAAATTTAAATGTTCCTCAGTCATCAATAAAAGATATTTATTTCAACTATTATATTGGTAATGTGTTATTTCGTATATCATTCTAAAAATAAGTTTTAATCTTTATGTTCTATAACATAAAATTTTATTATATAGATAAACTATAATTTTCAATAAAACCTCTCGTTTAATTAATCAATAACTTAATTTCTGATCTTAAATTTAAAATTTCTGTTCTAATTTTATTGATGTTTTCCTTTGATTGTACAATTTCTTTAACAATATTTTGTTGTAAACCTAAATCAATATCAGGAATGGGAAATTCATTTATAATATTTGGAAATATATTTGTATTATTTCCTAAACCCTTTTTATGAATTTCAATTAAATATTGAAAATAGAAACTTCTCATATAATAATAACAAAATTCTGGGAGATATTTCTTTTTATCAAATTTTAGTCTAATTAAAAAATCACTAAAGATTGCATTAATTTCTTTATCGACTAATGCAACTTTACCTATGCCACCTTCACCAGCATAGCGTAAAATATCTTGTGTAACCTCGGAGTCTCCCTGGAAAAAGAGACCTCTTTTTTGTAAGATTGTAATAACAACAAAACAATCACAAACAGGAGGTCCCTCATGAAAGATTTTAACACAAAATTAATCACAGCACTAGCACAAGGTGAATCGGTTCATGAAATATTTCGTCAAGCTTTAGAAGAAGCTATTAACCTACTCCTTGAAAGCGAAAGAACGGTTTTTCTTAATTATGAGAAATGGGAAGTGAAAGGCTACAATACCGGCAATTCAAGAAATGGTTATTATTCCAGAACATTAACGACAGAATACGGTAAGCTACAGCTCAAAATACCAAGAGATCGATTAGGTCTGTTTGATATTAAAACGATTCAATGTCTTCAACAAGCCCCTAATCACTTAGAAGAGATGATCATTTTAATGTATCAAAAAGGTGTGACAACACGCGATATCTCAGACCTCATTGAAAAAATGTATGGTCACCACTATTCGCCAACGACTATCTCTCATCTTTCTAAAACATTTGAAGAAGAATTAGCTGCTTACCGACAACGCCCTATTAAGCAAGACTATGTTTGTCTATATTGCGATGCCACCTTTATCCCGGTAAGACGTGGGAGTGTGTCTAAAGAAGCTGTCCATACCATTATTGGAATTGATGCTCAAGGCTATAAAGAAATACTCGATTTTCAAGTCTATCCGACAGAGTCCTCCTTGCACTATCGTGAAATGCTACAAGACCTAAAACAAAGAGGGCTCGAAAATGTGTTTCTCTTTGTGTCAGACGAATTAACAGGCTTAGCGGAAGCGTTAACCAATGAGTTTCCAATGGCCCTTCATCAAACCTGTTGGACTCATCTGCTGAGACATTTCGCCATGAAAGTACGGGTGAAAGATCGTCAAGAAGTATTAGAAGGGCTAAAAAAAGTCCCTAAAGCTGGTAGTATCGTAGAAGCCACGCGCTTACTTAATGAATTTATTCAGACTTGGAAAGGGACTTATCCAAAATTGGTAGAACAATTAAGACGAAAAAAGAACCTTTTCTCGTTCATGCATTTTCCCAAAGAGATATGGCCATCACTTTATACAAACAATCTATCCGAGGCCTTTAATAAGCAATTGAAGAAGCGAACGAAAATTAAAGAACAATTTCCACATGAGGCGTCCCTAGAAAAGACAGTCTATTGTTATGTCATAGAATATAATGCCAAGTTCGCAAATCGTATTCATAAAGGCTTTGGGAAGGTTGCATTTGAACTTCAACTGCTGATAGATCTCAAAAGGCCGGTTAATGAATTCAACTTAAGAAGAGAAACAGAAAAATCCTCAAGTATCATGTGAGGCTTAACTAGCGCCCTTCGGTTGCTGGCCTTGCCTTTTAGATGAATTATCTTATTGAGAGGAAGTACAAGTTCACTGGTCGTTATGATAATTCATCTAAAAGGCAAGGTGAAATTCAATAAATAGTTATTAATTATATTACAATCTTAATATGCAGGTTACACAAAATATTTGACACTACCTTCACCAGATCTCATAAGTAATATATCCCCGATTTCAACTTTAGTAGGAATTTCAAACTTAGATCCTTTAGGCTTTTTAGAAGAATTATTTTTTTCAAATGTTTCTGTTACAAATTTTAAGTTGGAATAATCAATTTTCCACTCACTCATATCCCCCATTGTTATATAGTAACAATCTGAATCTTCCGCATAATCTTTTGGTGATATTCCTTTTCCTGTCATAATAGGTGATATAACAGAATCTTTAATTTTATTTGAATTTAAGTTTAATAATTTTAGTGCATATACACCAGATGTTCTATGGAATTTTGAACTAAATCTTAAATCTACATTATTCCCAAATTTTGAAAAATTATTATATTTAACCTTTTCTTTCATTAAAGATTCTAATTCAGTTTTCTTCCAATCAAAATATTTTTCAAATACATCATCAATATAGGCCGTTGAACTATTTTCTTCATTTAATCTTACTTCCAATATGCGGATTTTATTATGTAAATTTAATACCTTTTCTTCAATATATTTATCTTTTTTTAATAAGTTTTCAATCTTATTCTTTTCAAACATTATATTTGATAAATCATTAGAATTCAACGTTGGATAACCTTTTCCTATTCGAGAAACAGAATTAATATTTTCAGTCCCATTCATAAGTAGAAAATAATAACTAAGAATTGGAAAAAACTTAGGTTTTATTTGTATAAAGGCCTTAGTAAAATAAGATAAATTGGTTTTATCAACATAAACAAATTTTTTGAGATATGGTCTGACTTTTGGAATCAATATTGTATTTTCTAGTGGGCGCTGAATATCATTTTTTTTAATTTTTTTTATTAGATTATTATTAGCATCGAAATCAGATAAATCAACCATTTTTGAGTTTGTAAAACCAAATTCAGAAACATTACCTATCTCAGAATATTGAATAACATCTGGTAACTCACTCAATTCAATTTTAGTAGGCTCAATAAGCTCGAAAAGATCTGAAAATTTAACAAATTCTGCTTCATTTCGACTATATTGATATGAACTATCAAATCTAAAAGTCTTTTCTTTGGAAATATTCGAAATTAATCTATTAAATACTTTCATTATTAACTCCATTCAATCTTTCTTAAATAATCTAATACTTTCATTTGATTTTCCTCTACATCATCAATTAAAATTTCTCCATTACTTTCTCTAAATAGATCATTTGGACGGTATAAAGTATTATTTTTTGTTCTTTTATAACCTACTTCTTCCACTTCCGCCATGAAAATATCGTAATCTAACTCTTTTGATAGTCGATTGAAAACCCACCAAGTATTAACGTAACCAAACTCATCTATTGTATCTTTATCATAAATACATAGTTCTTTTAAATCATCATAATATTTTTTTATCAATTCTGACAAAGATAAATTACCATCAAAATCTTCAGAGTATTCTATAAGAAAATCTTTTATTAAATTAGCTTCCTCACTTTGAGATAAATCTTTAATCGATGCTAAGTTTTTCTTTTGAGCTTTGCCATCATAGACCTTAATAATATTCAATATTCTTGTTCTTAATTTTGAATATTCCAAACTAATTCTGTCCCAAGTTTGATTCCATATTTTAAGTTCCTCAGAAACTTTTTTTTGTGCAAATAAAATACTAGTTTTTGTATTAGTATATGGTGCAAAGGTGGATTGTGGTAAAGAAACGATAGCGCGAATATTAAAATATTTAAATAAAAATAGCCTAATATATTTATTTTCTGTGGTATCAAAGATACTTTCAGGTAATACAATTGCCATTCGACCATTCTCTCTTAATAATTGATAATATCTTTCTATGAATAAATTTTCAGAGTTTTTCTTATCTCCAAATAGAAAAGACTTATTCAATGATTTTTTTGTATCATTATCTAAATCAACACTAAAAGGTGGATTTGTTAATATTACATCAAAACTCTCATTTACTCTTAAATCTTTATGCTCATGTTTGTAAATATCGCTTTTTAAGTTCGTCGTCATAACATTTGGTTCTTGTTCTTTAACATATTCCTTATAAGGTAACAAACCATCCTTAACAAATATATTCGTGGAACCATCTCCATGTAATATCATATTAACCTTAGTAGCAGTTCCTAAATTAAAGTTAATTTCTGATCCATATATATAATCTTTTGCCCATTTATTTTCTCTATAATCTGGGTAAAACCAATCACTTAATATTCTATCTTTTACAGCTCTGGATGTTCCTAAATCTTTATTGTATTTTCCATCTCCTGAATTCATATATTTCATAGTGTAAGTAATAAATTTCATATATTCTATTAGAAATGTGCCACTTCCCGCTGAGGGATCAATCATATATGGAATTACTTTATCCTCTTTAATTCTTTGGATTGCTAATTTATCTATTTGAGTACCCCAAAGCATAAATTTTACAATTTTTAATGGAGTAAAAAATTGTCCTTTTGTCTGTTTAAAGCCGTCTCTAATTATTCCTTCAAAGAAATCACCCAAAATATCTTTTCCATTTAAGCTATTCTTTCCATCAACAAAAGATAAATTTTCTAATTGTTGTACAGTAAATTTCAATTTTGATAATGAAAACTTTTTTGTATCAATAACGTATGATTTATTAATTTCGTTATCATCTGTAACATTTAATTTTTCTTTTAAAGCTGATCTATACAATTTATTTATTCTATTAAATAAATCTTCTGCTGACTCAAATTCTTCTTCAGATGAATTATTATAAACAAATGATTGAAAATCGTAACGTTCTCCATCATTTTTTTCATCTTCGTCCTGAATTTTTGCCAAAATTAAATTAACTAAGGATGAGAATATTTCATTATCATCAGTTCCACCACCACCCCACAAAACATTGTGTAAATCCTTTTGCAAGGCTGAGAGGTATTCCGGTGTAAAATTAGTTCTTAAATCATTCTTACTATTCTTAACAAAAGGTTGTTTTTGTGCCCTTCCGTATCTTGAAGGTAACTCATTTAGATACTGTCTATTTATTTCCCATTCATTAAAATTCTTTGTAATAGTTTTATCTATTAACATACATTCATCTTCTATTTCATTTTCAATTTCATCATTTAAGGTATATAATACTAGATATTTGACTCCTGACTTTTCGTTTTCTTGTGCTGATAAATTAAACAATTGATCTTCGATAACTTGCTCTTTTTCTTTAATATAATCTGACGGTGATTTAACTTCAATAAATAGAAATGCATTATCTTTTTTGTCTCTTACAATTATATCAATTCTAGATGTGATAGTATAAGGACGTCCCGCTTTATATTCCTTTTCTATTTCAATTTTATCTGGTTTATATCCTAAGTCATTTACCAATCTAGTTAGTAAAAAAGCTCGAACTAATTCTTCATCGCCACTTATTTTTGTGATTTCACGATGTTGCGTAATATGTTGATATTTTATATTATTCTTTTCTAAATCGATTTTTTCTACTACTTTTATTGGTTGGTCTTCAATATATTTTTTTATTACTTTTCTGTTTAACATTTTACAATCTCCTTGAACACAATACATTTATAAACTAAAATTGAATATTATTCATCCATTTCATTACGAATACGAATTAATGCTTCGAAATTTCTAGCTGAAATTTTAATTTCTGAGTTAATTTGATTAATAAGACTTTGGGCAACATTTGTGTATAAATCAGTTTCTCTCATATTAATTAAATTAAATTCTATCAATTTTTCGTTACTTACCACATAATCAAATATATTATCGAAAAATTGTTTAATATCATTTGTGTCAGAACTTGAAAGATTTACACTAAATAATAATTTTTCGTCAGATTTTAAAAAAACCTCTTCATTAATAGTTAATATTTCACAGTTAATTACATCATATTCCATATATATCAATCCTTGTCTCAAACATTTCTTTTTTTCCTTCTAAGTTTATTAGGGCAACATCTTCCCATTTAAGAATATCTTGATCGCTTGCTCTTAATTCATTTGAATACATATTTCCTTCATAATAATTATATTCTTTATTATCATCATTAGAATAATTACAAAAAATTGTTTGACTTGGTAATGTATTAATTGCCAAGTTAGCGTTATGAGTTGATAAAATTAATGTTTTTCCGGAATCTCTTAATGATTTTATTTTTGGTATTAAATACGTTGAAATATATTTATTGCCTAAACCTCGCTCAATCTCATCAAAAACAAAAATTTCATATTGTCCATTTTCAAGAATTCCACTAATTGATAATATAGCTTTTTCACCTTCACTAGGATTATAAGCTACTAATCTTTCTTTTTCATTCATAAGGACAATTTCAATATGTTTTTTAACAACTTCTTTCATGAAGTTTGAAGGCTCAATTTGTTTTTCTGTTGGCGAAAAATATGAATCTACTGAACTGAAATTCTCTAAATTAAATTCCTTTATTTTTCTTATTATTATTCTTCGACTTTCAATATCATTTTTTTTAAAAGGAAGATTTTGATTAAATTTAGTATTTTGATCCATTACCATTATAGAAGCCTTTATTTTTATATTACCTTTATTGGGTAAATTACCAAAATCAAATATTTGTTCATCATTAAATCTATTTTCTAAGTTTTCAAGCAATTTACTATTCCATTGAATTCTAGCTAATCTTTTAGCTATTAAATCCGAAAAACCTAAATTTATTGGTTTTGAAGCAATACCTGTTTGTTTCTGAATGCTACTATTCAATGTTTCCAAAAACAATTTTAATCCATTATGGTAAAAATTGTTTTTTATTAGATTAGATTGATTTGTATATATGTCTTGTTTTAATAAATTTAATTGTGTTTTCAAGTTTTGTTTGTCTCTTGAAAATTCATCTGTTTCATTATTTAATAATTCAACTTTTTTAACTAACTTTAAGTTGTCTTTTAATTCAATTAATAGTTCATCACTATTTTCTAAATATTCATTTGATAAATAAGAGGCTTCAGTTTTTATAATTTTTTTTGCTTTCCTATTTGTTTGTATATTTTCAAAATGATTTTTATATTTCTTAATGAAATCCTGTGGGGTTTCTTCACTATAATTAATAATATTTTTAAATAGGTTTAGAGAATCTTTAAAGAGATCTTTATCAATAATCACATTCTTTGTGATGTTTTTTATTAAATTTTCATAAATATTTTGATATTCTTTTGCTTCATAAAAATAATAATTCTTACCCTCACTTGAAATTTTCGGAATTATATAATCTTTAATCAAAACTGTTTTTCCAGAACCTTTTTCACCAAAAATGATATTGATATCATTATAAATTTTTATACTATTTTTTAAATCACTGTATTGAGATTCTGGTCCACTTTTATTTATTTCAAATAATGAAGCATCATTCAAAAATATCTTTACAAAATTAGTAGAATCACTAGCTAAAGTTATAAATTTTTCGAAACTATCAACATCAAACTTTATTTCAGGTAATTCTTTTTCTGGATAATTATTCCAGTTCTTAACATCACTGCCAAATAAGGATAAATCATTATGTGAATTAATAATCCCCATTGTTCTTAAATCTTTTGGTTCTAGGAAAATAATATATCCCATCAAATCCACTTTTAATTGTTTTATTTGATTTAAATCTAGACCTCTATCTTTTTCTTTATAAAAGGTATGAGGGATAATGATAATATTTTTACTATCAAATTTTTTTACTTTATCTAAAAACTCAGTATAACCAAGAGTATAGGTTTCATAGTTTCTTTTAGAATCATTAAAAACTGATGAAAACAAATCTTTTTTCTTTGGATTAGAAATTACAATAATATGTTTAACTACTCCATCAGAATATTTAATATCTAGTTCAATTCCTGGAAAGATTAATAAATCCTCATTTAGTGAATTTATTTCATTAAATTCATTTAGATCAAATTTATTATGATTAGTAATTGAGCAAATTTTAACATTGTTTTCCCTCATTTTTTCAACAAAATTCTTTGGTTTTATAACTCTTTTTGACCCATCTCCAGTTTTTAAACTTTGAGTATGTAAATGTAAATCAATTTTTTTCATTAAATCCCACCATATACAATAATTTTATCGGATAAAAATTGAAATATAAATTATTAATAATTTTCCAATACAATATCTGAGTTTAAGTATACCATTTATTTGTCCACAATGCATTCTAACTAATAATGAATTTCATTTACCTTTCCAACCTATTCCTTATACACTGGAATTAAAAACTAAATATTAAAAAGAAGATTTTAATATCGTTGAGACAGAATATTTCTTATTTTGATGACAAGTTATTTGGGTAATCTTATTGTAACTTTTATAACATTCAATGCACTAATCAAAAAGTTTAGAACAGTCTACCCTCTACTACTTTGTTTTTCATAAAATATTATCGACAAAACCAGAACAATCATGACTATAGATTGATAGAATATGTTTAAATTTGATATATCATTCCATCATTTCATCTTCCACTATTCGAAAGCAATATATTAACATTTAACTTCCCCTTCCATCACCATCCCTTTTTCATACTAAAAACAGCCCCAGTTCATTCTCTTTCGAGACCAACTGGTGGCTGTTATTTAGTATCTATTCAATTATTATGCAATCTCCACTACAAAAGCTTCCCATGGAGCTAAGGTTAAGTTTTCTAGACTTGTATATTCTTGATCCATATTTTGGATAATCACTTCTTTAATAGTATCATTCGTACTAAATGAGTTTTCTTCATTACTCATATTCGCCACGACTAACCATTTTTTGCCTTCATATTCTCGGTAATAACTGAAAACATCATTCGCTGTATCCAATAATTCAAAGTCGCCCCAAACCACAATTGGATTATCTTTACGTAATTGGATTAATTTTTGGTACGTATAGAAGATTGAATTTTTATCTTTTAAGGTATCTTCTACATTAATCTCAGTATAGTTAGGATTTAAAGCTAACCAAGGTGTGCCAGTTGTAAAGCCACCATTGTCTGCTGAAGTCCAAGCAACTGGACGGCGAGCATTGTCACGTCCTTTGGTATTAATCGACGTTAAAATGTCTTCCTTATCATAACCTGCTGCGAGACGCTCATGATATAAATTCACCGATTCAATATCATCGGCTTCACTAATATCGCTAATAGGCGTATTAATCATTCCAATTTCTTCACCTTGGTAAATATACGGTGTCCCTTTTAACATATGTAAGAGAATCGCAAATAATTTAGCGCTACGCTCACGGTATTCACTGTCATTTCCCCAACGTGAAATCACGCGCGGTAAGTCATGGTTTTCCCAGAATAATGAATTCCAACCTTCATCTTTTAATTCAACTTGCCATTTTTCAAAGACACGTTTTAAATCTTTAATTTGTAAGGGTGCTAAATCCCATTTCTCTTTACCCTCTTGTTGATCTAATAAAATATGTTCAAATTGAAAGACCATTGATAATTCATTACGGTCAGCACCTGAATATAATTTGGCAGTTTCAGGAGTCGCACTCCATGTCTCTCCTACCGTTAATAAATCATGTTTGCCAAACGTTGCTTGGTTCATTTCTTGTAAATATGGATGTAAGTTTGGTCCATCAACCGTTAAGCCTTCCATTGGTAACTTCCCGATTAAATCAATCACGTCCATACGGAAACCACCGATTCCTTTATCAATCCAGAAATTCATCATGTCATAAACTTCTTGACGCATTTTTTCATTTTCCCAGTTTAAATCTGGTTGTTTCTTACTGAATAAATGTAAGTAATATTGACCACTGGCCTCATCGAATTGCCAAGCAGAGCCAGAAAAGTTTGAACGTAAATCATTTGGTGCACTACCATCTTCATTTGGATCTGCCCAAACATAATAATCATGGTATGGATTGTCTTTGCCTTTTTTCGCTTCGATAAACCAGCGATGTTCATCTGAAGTATGGTTCACCACCAAGTCCATCACAATCTTAATATCACGTTGATTCGCATCTGCAATCAAACGGTCCATGTCTTCCATGGTACCGAATTCTTCCATAATCGCTTCATAATCTGAAATATCATAACCATTATCATCATTAGGAGACTGATAAACTGGTGATAACCAAATCGCACCAATCCCTAATTCTTTTAAATAATCTAATTTTTCAGTGATACCGTTAATATCACCAATGCCATCACCATCGGTATCATAAAAACTTCTTGGATAGACTTGATAAATGACAACCTCTTGCCACCATTTTTTAGTTTGTTCCATTTTATTCCTCCTTAGTAAACGCTTATTTCACAATTTCTATTGTAACAAATTTACTACTATTTTTCGCATGAAAACCCTTGTGCATTGTGGAGAAAAATAAGTAGCGAGTTGACGAGTGAGTGTTTCAAATACTAAAAATACCACACACCTTTCCCTCGGTGTGTGGCTCAAAACTCACTTATTTAACATCGTATTTTGCTTTGGTATATGCTAATGATTTTTCCAATAACTCTTCTAAGAAGCTCATATTAATGTCGGCTAATTTATTAACGTAGGCACAACCTTTAGCCTTTTTAATCTTACCTAGCTTATCCAATAATCCCTCACGTTCAGGAAAATCTTGGTCGAGATACAAACTGATTTTCGCTTTTCGCGGTGAGAAAGCCAACAAGGTGGCATCCCCTTCGTGACCTGTATCATACACATAATGGTATTGACCAAAACCAATAATATTAGGATACCAAACGACAGCATCTTCACCTGAAACACGCTCATATAATGCTAATAATTCATACGCATCAGCTTTTTTATTTTCAAAGGGTAAGCTTTCAATTACTTCTGCTACTGTCTGTCCAGTTGGGGCAAATTTTGCCATTTTAATGCCTACTTTCTACTTAAAGTTTCGGTTCTTTGATGAGTAATGATTAATCGTCAACACAGTCTAATTATTCTTTCGGCTCCTCAACAGGTGATTGTTCACCGTCTAATAAAATATTGTTGTTGCGGTCTACTTTAACGGATCCTTCTTTTGAATTAAAATCTTGATTGATACCCATTTTATGTTTTAATTTATGGAACATCTTATATTGATGTTTGCGGATTAATAGGTATGCCACTGAAGCGACAAATATAAAGGGTGTCACTGACAAAGCAGCTACTAAACCAATCACTAATCCCCATGCTAAGATAAAGAAGAAGTTTTTAAAGACTCTCGCAAATGGTAACCAGAAAGGTAAACCTTCAGAAGTAAAGTAATCTACTTCACGTAAGGATAAAGTAAGCGTACTGAAATCTACTGATTCAGTTTGTTGAGTTTGTTGTTCTTCTAAAGCACGGATTTCATCTTCTAAAACAATTTTATCGGCTTCTAACTCTTCACGTTCGCTAAAGCGTAAATTATCGTCCTCTAATTTCTTATTAATCTCATCTAAACGAGCTTTTTTCACTTCAAGGGTTTCGCCAGTATTTTCAATATCATCCGTCACATCGCGACTTGAAATATTAAAGGATTGAACATGATAATTCTCTTTCAAAGCTTGCACAACTGTTTCAAAATTATCTTTTGGAATCTCTGCCACCACAGATAACTCCGTCCCTACAAAGTCGGTATAATAGTTAGTCGCATGGTTTGAATCTTGTGATTGAATAATACCGCCATTATCGGTAATTAATTTCATCGCACTTTCAGCATCTTTGTCATAGTTTTTGGTTTCTAAGGTTCCATAAGCATCATAACTCACTTGTTGACTCTCAGAATAATAATCACTTGATGATTCTGAATATTGCTTGGCTGTATTATTATAAGAAGTATTAGTAGAAGTATAAGGTAAGGTCCCATCACATCCTGCTAACACAACCATTAAGGCGGCTAATCCAAATAATCTTTTCTTTTTCATTGGCTTGTACTTATCCTAGCTATCTAGGATAATGCTCCTTTCTTGTCTTGATTGTTCTAACAATTTCCTTCAATATAACTATATTATATTTTAAGTGTAACAAAACTCAATTAGAAAAGCCTTTACAACGCTTTGATAAGGAGCGCTTTAATAAAATTTTAAAAATCTAAATAAGAGAGTGTACCTGGTGATGTGCTTGATGATTCTTACCCGTTGCAAAGTATCTTTTGATGGTTTTTGGACATCATCTTAATCAATGCGACCTGGTTTATGCAAAATTTCTTGTAGTTTGTGGATTTAACTTAGAACTAAACGAGAGCTTTCACCTACACAGGCTGGCTTTTACCGAAGTGACCGCCTTTCCCTACATAAATGAGCTCCAATCTTAGCTACAACATTTCCCCTAAATAGACTGACTTCTGCTGAAACGTCAGCATTTCCCTACATAAGATTGCTTTTGCTGAAACGTCAGCATTTCCCTATATAAACGGACTCCAATCTTAACGATAACATTATTCCACACAAATTAGCTTCAAACTAAGCGACTCCGTTATCCCACACAAGCAATTTTTAACCTCGTGATAAAATCCCACAAACAACCAGTCTCTAATCTTAACGCCCATGCTCCTGACTAACTTTACTCCACTTCCAGCCATTGCCATTGAAAATCAATGGTGACTTGATGAGACATTGTAAAAGCAAGATAGAGTTGTTGAGCTTCTTCAAGTGGCACACCTTCTCTTACATAAGCATAGCCCTTTTGCCCATTTTTAGGACGGTACTCAATATGATAAGTCGTGCCAAAGCCGACACCATATAAATAAGTCTTCTGCTTGGCATCATCAATCCATTCTAATAACACATATTCATCATAAGCATTCACTGCCATAGTTAAGGCCGATTGAATGTCTTCTATCGATGGATCGGTAGTCGTTGTTTTATGCGTTGATAAATGTAACCCAGGCGTCACGATTTTGTGGACTGGATTAACATCTGGTGTATGAGTACTTAATGACTCCTCAGCTGATTTTTCGCTACATGTTTTCTTCTTAAACCAATCAAATAATCCCATACTGATTCCCCTTTCATACTGACTCTATTTTAACAATTTTTTAAAGAAAATAAAATCGTTAACCGATAGAGAATGAATATAGCGTGAGGATCAACTAACATTTTGATTGACAAACAATCGATTTAATAAAAAAAGATAGCTTAACTAACCTTCGATAAAGATTAGCTACACTATCCCATTAATATTGTGATGGTAATTCCATTTGATTCAAAGTTTTTGGCGATGAGGCTTAGGAGTATTGTATAAACCTTAAAAATTCTGTTGTGTTCTAATAGTATATTTTATCGCGTAGTGGTTAATTGGTTTCAACTTTGCACAAATTAGACAAACAAAGTGAGATTCATTTAATTTTCTACTTCTGGCCAAATGCTAACGGTGCAGATTTAGACAGACAAAGCAAAAACAAACATTTTTCTACTTCTGCTCATACCCCAAAATTATGGTATCAACAATTACCTATTCTTCACTGGTTACTTGTGAAGTCTCTGTGTCGTCTGCTACATGAGTATCTGCTGTCGATGCGGCTTCAACTTCTTCCACATAGGTAAAGGTATGGCCGTCTTTATCAGTTAAATCGCCATTCTCTTCAATAGTGAATTCCCATTCAAATTGAGTATTATTGCCCACTCGAATTCTTAAAATATTTTCGTCATTATAAAGTGAGGGTTGGTGAATGACGATAGCTAATTTAGGAAACGGTACTACTTGGTCATAGGTGATTAATTCAATCAATGGCAAATTATCTCGTTGCTCTTCTGATGGTTTCATATTGGGATTAATTAAACCAGTTAAACCATTATTGACAGCATCGCCCCATTTTAATAATAAAGAAATCAATGGATCTTCTTCGACTTGGGTAGCCGTGTCATATATTAACATGACTTGATTATCGCTAATAGAAATGCCTTCCACCATCGATTCACCGGTATATTGATAATAGCCTTCTGGAATGGTCAACTCAGCAGCATTCACTGAATTAGTCAAAAACAAGGAAACAAGCAACATAAAAACAACTGACAATGAACATTTTCTCATCATTCCCCCTACTTTCTCTTTAGATTCTAATCTAATTATATCATTTTTCGGGGGGTATCAAGAACTTTCTTGCGATGTTTTCTAATGGGTGAAAATCGGTAAAACGTGTGGTTTAGACCGTAAAAGGGAGTGGACATAAACTTTTTAAATTCTGTGTAAATGTCAACCGAAAAATGGTCCATGATAATATTTGAAAAATGGTCCAATATTTATTCTTAATAATAGTATTGTTGTTAATTAATTCATTCTCCCCCTAGGGGGAGAAAATTTTTTTCTTGTTTTTTCAGCTATTTAATTTTGACCATTCAATTGTATCTTCCATCCTGTAGCTTATTTCTCGTGACATATCCATGATATGTGCTCTATGCGCTAATCTATCGATTATCGCACCTGTAAGCATCGGATCCTTAAATACTTCCTCCCATCTATCAAATGTTAAATTTGTTGTTAATATTATTGAACCTTTGTCGTTTCTTGAAGAAAGTAAATTAAAGAGTATTTCACATCCTGCCTTATCAAATGAGATGTATCCAAGTTCATCCAAGATTACTAAATCATACTTTTCAAAGTTTCTCTTGTAATTTGTTAGTTGGTTTTTACTCATTGACTCTTGTAGTTCAATTATTAAATTTGGAACGGTTGTAAACAATACGTTTTTTCCTTCAATACACGCTTTAATTCCTAACGCTGTTGCATAGTGTGTTTTTCCACATCCTGGTGTTCCTATCAATAGTACATTTTCTTTGTTTTCTATGAACTTTAGTTTTTCTAGATATTCAAATTTTTTATTTAATTCTAAAGAGTATTTGTTTTTGTCAAAATCTTCTAAAAACTTTTTGTTTACAAATTTAGCACGGCTTATTCTTCTGGTGATACCATTGTTTTTTCTTCTTTCAAGTTCTCTTTCTAAGTAAAGAAGTAAAAACTCCTCATTTGATAACCCTAGATTTGATGCTTCTTCTAGAAGTATTCCATGACATTCTCTTAGATATGAAAGTTTTAATTCGTTTGCAATTTCTTTAATACTCATTTGTTACCTCCAACTAAAAGATTATCGTAGGATGATATTATCATTCTGGTCTTTAATTCTATGCTATTAACTTGCTTTATCACATCTTTTGGAACTCCATTTTCGCCATATTTAATGTATTCATTAAATACATCTACTAACTCATCAGTACTTTTTTCCTTATTATCTTTAATTATCTCTACAAATTTTCTTGGTTCTTTGATAAAATATTTATCAAAGATGGTTTTAAGGTATGGAGTACTTTTCAATGCAAGCGAATTTCTAATTGCTCCTGGTTTTCTATCTAGTGTATTTAAGTAATGTTTAATGTCGATAGAATATTCCAAAGAACCATCTTTCTTTTTATGTGTGCAAACAAGATTGTCATTTACATAAATTTTAATTTCTCTTGCATAACTTCTAACCACTACTGTTTCACCTACTAGATAGTCTGGTACAGAATATTTGTTGTTATTGACTGTAACAAATGAGTAAGCATCAACTTTTTGTTCAGTTATTTTAGCTAAATCATATTTTGGTCTTAATCTTAAAAGTTTTTTCTTTTCATCTTCTATTAACGAAGTTTTATTCATTATAAAAAGTTCCTTTTCTAAATGTTCACAAGCTTGTTCAAAGCTATCAAATTCATATTTAATTGCAAAAGCATTCTTTCTTACTATCCTAACGCTTCCTTCTACATGACCTTTTTCATTACCCTTGAAGCAGTTTGTTACATTGATATTAAATCCATAGTAATTAGCGAAAGCTAAAAGATTTTTGTTTAGCTTCTTTTCATTTCTACCAATAAATCTTGTAACAACATTTTTCATATTGTCATAAACTACTTCTTTGTACATACCACCAATCATTTCAAAAAATCTAACTTGGGAATCGAAAAACACTTCAGCCTGTTGATTTGTGTAAAGATATGCCCATCTAAAGTTTGAAGCAGGTGATGATAGAACTGCTAGACTTAAGGTTTTTAATTTTCCTGCTATGTAAAGTTTTACCTCTCCAAAGTCATATTCTAACCTGTCACCAAAGTCGTACTGTTGTCTCACAGCAGTTTCTTTAATTTTCTTTCTCTTTTCTCTTACATACGAAACTATTGATGGATAACTTATCTCAAATCCTTTATCAAGTATTAGTTTATGAATTTGAACGACACTTAAAGATTGCTTATGATTTTTTAATTTTAAGTCTTTTTCTTTTTCGCCTTCTAAGATTTTATCTAAATATTCATCCAATTCTTTAGTGTATTTTACTTTTTTTCTATTTGAACTATCATATTTAGGTTCTTGTGCTATTTTTTCTTGTACGATGCGAGCATCTACTTTTCCTTCATCAAGATTTTTTTGTAGTTTTTTGTAATCATTCCAATATTTTGCTACAGTTTTACGGTTAATTCCAAGCTTCTGAGCTACTTTTCTATTTGAATCGCCTTCAAGTTTGAGTCTTATGATTGTATGCTTATCCATTAAATTTATCACTCCCATCACCTCCATATGAGAATTATCACATATGGGGATTTAAATTAAAACAAGTGGACCGTTTTTCGATTATTATTAATCGATTATTGGACCACTTTTAGATTAGCATTTACATTCTGTTCAGTCCTACCTATTTAATGAACTGCGCAGTGGCTGAGTGGTCTCAACCTGCGTCTTAATGAGTTAGGCATAAATTTGATTCATTCAATCAAGTCATTGCTCGATGTTTAAAAGCGCAGGGGTTGAGTGGTCTCAATCTGCGTCTTAAAGACTTGTCTGAGACCTACTCAACTGTGCGGGGGTGAACAGACGAAGCGAAAATCATTTGATTTTCTACTTCTGGTTCACTCCCAACTGTGCGGGGGTAGACAGACGAAGCGAAAATCATTTGATTTTCTACTTCTTGCCCACTCCCAAAATTTTCCAAAATCATTACTATTAACACAAAGCAAAATAATTAACCCACATCATTTGACAAAGAGTTATGATAGTTTAATTTATTTTTCAAAAAACCATTTCTTAGGAATGAAACCTTTACCTGCATTTTTCACGGCACTACCGACGGATTTCACCACAACTTTACTATTATTGGATAAGATTTCTCCCATATAGCTAATTGAATTCACGGAGGCACTACGGCGAATTTTATTTTTCTCTTCATTGCGATCCATTCCTAGATACGTTTGGGCAATTAGACCAACTCTCAGCGTTAAGAAGGCATTAATCGAGCCTTCCATTAAACTGGAGACAACTAAATTGGTAATAGGAACCATTCCTGGAATAGCTGAAGCGATACTTTCGCCAATCACTGAGGTAATTAAAGGTTCCATTTGTCCTTCAATTAAGTCAGCATCTTCAATCGTGCGAGCCATTAAAACGACCGATGCCACTTGAACATACAGCTTAGCCATGCCTTTTAACGTAGGTCTTGTTTGATAAAAATTACTTAATTGCCATACCATTCGTAACAACGAAAATAACACGACCAAACTATCTAAAGCACCATTTTGTGAAATTGCGGTTGAAAGAAAGATCGCATTCGCATTTTCCTTGATTAATGGTAAAGAGCGCTCGTGTAATTGGATAAAGGCTTTATCAATCACACTGGATAATGGCATCTCTGTTTGATCAAAATCAAAATCCGCTAAATTAGGATTGTCCTGTAAAATTTCTTTAACCTTCAGCAAATAAATATGAAATTCCGCTTCACTAGCATCATCTGCTAATTCAACAATTTCGGGCTGTTGTCCCCAAGTTTTGTAAATTTTAAAGCCCAGATAAACAAGGCCGATTAATAACAGTCCCGCTACAATCATCCCCATGATAGGATGTAATAATTGGCTAAAGAACTGATAAGTCAACATCAATTGGTTGACAATAAAAAGGGTAAAGATGGCCACTAAGAAATACAAGAGCCATTTTAATAAGCGACTTAAATCTTGCCACCATTTATTCATATTATCATTCCTTTACTGATTCTTTCACACTCTTATTAGATCTTAAAAAGCTGACCGAATGTGAAGGGAAGCGTCTTTTATCGTTCTCAAAGCATACAACTTTGATTCTGAAAACATACATAAAGCTAAGTCTATCTTACCGAACAATACCAATAAAAAAATCGGCCTCACGACCGATATTAATAGCCTATTATGCTGTCAATTGTGCTAAAAACTCTTGTTTCCAACCGATGTGCTCATCTAAACATAAGGCAAATTCAAAGTCTTTCACATTAACTTGTACGATAAACTGATTGTGTGCATAGCGCACCATCAAGATTAAATCATCAAGCGTACGTCCAAAATACCAAAAATGCTGGTTATCCTCACTATCCGCTTCAATATCCTTTTTAATCGTTTCAACTAAAGCCGGAATAGTATCTGTATCTATATTGAAGATTAAGCCATATTCATGTTCGGTCATAAGGTCTGCTTCGTACCAATAGTGAATGGTATGGTCATATTGTTGTTTTTCTAGTTGTTTCATAATTACACCTAATTTCCTCTTTTATTTGGATATGATTAGCTAGAATCTGTAATTCGTTATAATCTTATTTTATCATATATTAGGATAATAGTTCATCCAATAATTGATGCATATTCTTATAAGACGTTACTTCTGAATCATCTATATCCAATGTAAGCCAGTCATTAATAAAATAAGTTTTTAATCCGGCTGATCGAGCGGCTGTAACACCGGTTGGAGAGTCTTCAATTGCAATTACTCCATCTGGTGTTGATCCGGTTTCTTCTAACACTCTGAGATAAATTTCAGGATTAGGTTTTTGATGAGTTATCATATCGCCATAGACTTTAGTTGAAAAATAATTCTGAATATCTAGCTGTCCCGTAATTTTCTCAGCTCTTTCAGTGTAGGAAGTCGTCGCAATAGCTATTGGAATATTGTGTTCTTTTAATGTTTCCAAAATTTCTTTAACTCCTGGCATTAATTGAACTTGATTAGTCGCAATCATTTCCAAAATATAAGCTTCACGATATTCTCGCATTTTTTGAGTTAAAGTCGGATCACCAGTACGTTCCGTAATCACTCGATTATTATCTACAATACTTTTACCACGCATGCTATTAACGAAATCGAGTCCAAAGTCATATCCATAATGTTTAAAGGCATCATCCCATCCTTTAGCATGAATATCTTCTGTATTACATAAGGTACCATCCATATCAAAAATTGCTAATTTTATTTGATCGATTTTCAAACTGTATCCTCCTTCGAATCCATCTTCATATTTTGTTTTTCTAACCTTTCACGTAAACTATCTTCAAATTTAATTTCTTCTTGAAAAATGAACCATTCTAACACTAATCCAGTAATTAAACAACCTAACAAACAATAGATAAGAATATTCCCGATTTGCTCAAGCTCTATTACTGATAATTGTACTGCATTTAAAAGAAATTGTAAGGAATAATACCATATTATAAATATAACGAACATCGCGCCAAACTTGAAAAATTGAGGTCTTTGGTCAAGTTGTAATTTACGAAAAACAGGAATCAAGACCATCACTAATAATAACGAGACTGATGCTATTGCTAAAAAAATGAAGGATGCTTTTATACCAACCGTGACCATCGAAATTATAAAAGTTATGATAATTCCTATTATAATCAGTAACTTTTGCCACAAACGATATTTACTAACGATTTTATCGTGTTGCTGTTCCATTTTAGATTTTATTTTTACTCGAACATCCGAAATTTTCGCAGTTCTCTTTTGATTTAATTGTACTAATTCAGCATCATATTGCTGTCTTGATAGCTCATCTTTAAAAACCTCTTGAGCTTGACGTAATTGGGTAATGGTTTCAATATAAATAATGTCACTGATTTCTTCTAAAGCTTGTTGTTGATTGACCGTTTGAAGCTTCTGTATTATCAATGTTTGAATTTCTTTAGTCGATAATTCAGGATTAATCGATAACCATTGATAGTAGTTTTTCATCAAGTATCACCCTTCAAAAAAAAGAGTAAACCATCTTTCAACATTAAACTGTTAGTCTGGTTTACTCCTTATATTTTTATTCTGCCAATTGTTTCTTACACATTTCATATAAGCCTTGCATATAGCCAATACCGATGGCACGATCATATAAACCATAACCTGGTCGACATACTTCACCCCAGATTGCTCGGCCATGGTCTGGGCGAATAATCCCATCATATCCTACTTCAACCAAAGCTTTCATTATTTCAGCCATATCTAAATCACCTTCAGGCGAATAATGAGCAACTTCCGCAAAATGTTTTTCACCTAAATAGCGAACGTTTCTAAAATGAACGAAATTAATTCGATCGCCCATTTCACGAATGATAGCTGGAATATCATTATTCGGGTCTGCACCTAAAGAACCGGTACAAATCGTTAAGCCATGATGTTTTGAATCAGTGATCGATAAGATGCGACGTAAGTCTTCCGCATTTTTAGTAATTCTTGGCCAACCAAAAATTTCCCAAGGTGGATCGTCTTGATGAACCGCTAAATAGACATCCGCTTCTTCACAAGCGTCTATAATCGACTCTATAAAATACTTATAATTTTCAAAGAGTTGTTCTTCTGTAATGCCTTCATACATTTTTGTTAAACGTTCGAATTTATCTAAGCGTTCTTTTTCCCAACCAGATAGTTTAAATCCTCCGGTTTGTTTTTGGACGTGATTAAAGACTTCCGTAGGTTCCATACCATCAATGACACTTTGATCGAAGACTAATCCATATGAACCGTCTTCAAACTGATAATTTAAATCTGTTTTTAGCCAACCGAATACCGGTTTAAAACTATAACAAATAACTTTAACACCACATTGACCTAAATTACGGATTGTTTGAATATAATTTTCAATATACTTATCACGTTCAGCTGTCCCTGCTTTTATCGCATCATGGACCGATACAGATTCAATTCCATGTAATTCTAGTCCTGCTTCATTGACTTGTTTTTTTAACGCTTCAATTTCTTCAATTTCCCAAACGTCGCCTGGTAATTTATTTAACAATGTCCCGACTACTCCATGCATTTGTGGAATCTGACGGATATGCTCAATCGGAATATTGTCATCTTTACCGTACCATCTAAAAGACCATTTCATGAAATTTCTCCTTTCTTAAAAGTCATCATCGAAGCCATCTTCATCAAAGGTTGTTTCTTCAGCTAATTGACTAATATGCCAATGACTGATACCTGATGTTGCTTGTGTTTGAATTGACTCAATTGCTTCTTCAATCGAAGTGCCAATTAATCGTTGATTAACAGCTTCAATTAACATCGGTAAATTAACTCCTGATAACACATGGCATTTACTTTTCAATGAATCTTCTAATCCATTTATGGTCATTAATGACTGATTATATGGACTCGCAGATAATAGATCTGTTAATATTAGGACACCGTCTCCTTGATTAACGGTTTGTATTGCCTTCGCAATATCGTCACCTAATTCCTCGATTGCTTGCCCTTTTTTTAAAACACAAGCTGCTAGTCCTTCTGTGTTACCAAAGATAACATCGACTGAGTCGATTAAACCTTGTGATAATGTTCCGTGAGAAGCTATTACGATGCCAAACATTTAATTTCCTCCTTTAAAATAAGCAATAATCGTATTAATATTCTTCCAATTGACCTCAGTTGAATTTAAATCACCACGATCTAAATAATAACTTTCCGCTGATTTTTGCGAACTGATTATATAATGATAATGACTTGTGCCAGCTTGTGGCATTATACAAAATTGCTGACATTTATCTTGTTCTTTTTTAGACTGGGTAAAACAATATAACGCGTTATCACTACCAATAGAGTCTAAATAATAGAGTTCGCCTCTCTTCACAAATAATTGCTTTACTAACTCTATTTGTTCAAAACCATAAGTGCCATTTGGAATTAAAATATAAGCAATTCCTGGATCTCTTCGTTGATACATTAACTCCAATATCGCAAGAATGGAAGATGTGTTCCGAACCACATTTTTACGACGACTGACGCCACGAGATACTTTACTCGCTATCAAGAAAAAAGCCATTACAGTGATACTGACTATCCAAGTTTTATAGTCTCTAAAATCGATGGCAAATTGACTAAGTTTTAAATACATAAAAAGTGCCAATAATCCACCTAAAAATAATAATCCAGCCGACATCATGATATATTGAAAGGTTTTTTTCTCTTGTTCTTTCACATCAAAAAAATCATATGAACCAAAGTGTTATTTCGGTGTATCATAATAGGTTGCCACTACTTGTCGTGCTTTTTTTGGATTTCCTACAATGATAATTTTGCCGAAATCTTGTTTATTATTCGTTAACTCTTTCACTTCGATATCTTCACGAAATTGATAGACATCTTTAACAAATGAATGAATAAAACGATTGATTTGAACGGTTGATTGTCGCTTATTAAAGACAGTACGATAGCGAAATAACCAGTCTTTTAATCGCTCTTCACTTTGATTCATAATATCCCGACTTTCTATAATGTGATGTTAAATTTCCCTAAAACTTCTTTTAAGCTATGTTTTTCAGCAGATGGTGTTTGTTGGAAATAAATATTTTCAACACCATATTGTTGATGCATTTCTTTTAGCATTTCTGCATCTTCTTGATTTATGTATACAGATTTAGTTACACGAATATCTTTAGAAGAATCTTTCTCAGCGACACCACCGATATTCAATTCTTTGATTTCTACTCCGTCTTTTACTAATTCGTACATTGATTTAACTGATTTTGTTAATAAAATACAGTTGTAATCTTTTAAATTATAATCGTGCCAGTAAGATTTCATGCGATCCATAGTCGTTACGATTGTCTTTTGACCCGTACGACTTCCTGCTGACATGTAAATTTCACGCATAAACTTATCCATTGCTACCACATCATCCACCACAAAAATTGAGTTAACTCCATTTCGTTGAGATAAGGTAATCATTACTTGTCCGTGAATTAATCTTTCATCCACGCGAGCTAAATTAATTCGTCCCATAATATACTACTCCTTTTATTGTTATAGAATACCAATTGCTGCTAATACGACTAGAATAGCCGTTAGGATTAATAGAATATTGGTCACTTTTAATCCTTTCTTTTGATAGTAGAAATACACAAACATTACTGTCGCTAACGGTAAGATACCAGGTAAAATTTTATCTAATAATTCTTGAATGACAAAATCGCGTCCAGAAATGTTAAAAGCAAGTGAAGAGGACACTTTAACATAGTTAGCTGCTAAAATTCCCATCATAAACATCCCTAAAATAGATAATACATCAATAATTTGTTGTAATCCTGAACTTTGTAAAATATCCCCTGCGTCACGACCTAATTTAAATGATGAACGAGCGAAGAATAAACCAATTAAATATTGATAAGTTGCAAACAATACAAACGGAATGATTGCTCCTAATCCAGATCCTGCTTGAGCCCATGGAACTGCAATGGCGATGAAGATATATTGAATAGTACCAGAGTCAATCGCATCACCAATTCCCGCTAAAGCTCCCATTAAACCGGCTTTTGTATTATAAAGTAAGTCATCCGAAACAGTTACTTCTTCACCATTGTATTCTTGTAACGCTCTTTGTTCTTCCATTGAAGCCATTAATCCAGTAATCACTCCACCACCCCATGTTAATTGAGTATTGAAGAATAATAACTGACGTTGATATGCCGCTCTTAGTTGATCTTCATCTTTATATAATTTTCGTAAAATAGGCATTAATGCATATAATAACGAAGCTGCAAGATAGCGGTCGAAAGAGTGGGGAATTTCATTGGCCCAATGCCATCTTAAATAAGCTTTTGTTACGTCTTTCGTTGTAATTTTCTCAGGAGCTAAATGTGAATTTTGAGTTGTTTGTTTCATTTCCTTATTAGTTAATTCCATTGTTTTTACCTCCTCTAATTAAAACCCATCGTCAAAACCATCGTCAAATCCATCATCAAAGGCGTCGCCACTTTCAGATGATCTTGCTGTTGATTTTGCTTCTTTTCCACCTGCTGAACGAGCAGTAACATAAATAATTGCTATCATAATACCAAAGATTGCGTATGTTACCATTGTGATACCTAATGAAGAAAGAGTGACTGAAATGAAATATGCTAAGAAGAAGAAGACTAATAAGTCTTTACGTCCAATAACATAAATCGTGGTCGCAATCCCAATCGCTGCTAACCCTCCACCTACTACGGTTAGAATATGAATAAAGACCGTTCCTTCTAACTTATTCATAAAGTCGGCGATAACAGGTGCACCCCAATAAAGTGAAATAAAGATTAGCGGAACGAATAATAAGAATGATGCAATCGTAGGATAAGCTATTACCGTTCTACTGATTTTCTTATCATTAATATTATTTTCTAAAACTGCTGTATCCGTCATTTTACCTATAAAGGTATTTAAAAAGAAACGGAATTGATATAAATATGATCCTAATAATCCAACTGGAACTGCTACCGCAATCGCTGACTCCACGTTCATTTTACTTAATAAAGCAACCGGTACGGCAATTGCAGCTGCAACAGCTGGTTCTTGTGGCATTGAACCACCTGGAGAGAATACCCCCATATAAATTAATTGTAGTCCTGCAGTAATAATCATTGCTTGTTTCACATCTCCCATGACTAACCCACAAATAAAACCAGTCATTAATGGGGAGAAACGAAGCGTTAAGGTCATCCCACCTAATCCACGAGACATAACAGCGGCAACCCAAATAGCAATGAGTAAACTTTGCATTGCTGATAATGTTTCCATAGTAAAACCTCCTATTTATTTATATAATTTTCTAGTTCTAATATTGCTGATTTTAATACACTTTGATTGATTTCAAGAGGAATTAAATGAACTTTCTCTTTGCTATCGATAAATTCAACTAAATTATCGAGTAATTCTCCTTCTTCAATCTCAATATGCATTTCTTTTAACGACTTAGGTAAATTCAATTCATTATATAATGGTATTAACTCATCAATATCAGCCCAACGTTTTTCGATAGCCATTTGATAAAGAATACCATAAGCAACAATTTCGCCATGTAAATATTTTTTAACGGCTGGATAATATTTTCCTAAACCATCATGCATAGCATGTGCTGCAGCATTACGAGAATATTTACCTCCTAAGCCACCCACCATACCGGCAATCGCAAAGACGATTTCTGATAAACGATAGAATTCATCACTAATGACTTGATTCTTCATGTCTTCAATTGCTTTAGCTGCATCATTTAAAATTTGATCTTTCGATAATACAGTAATGTGTTGAGCAAGTTGCAAATAATTTTCTTTTTGTAAATGAGCTTGTTTCAAAATTGCATCGGATTCATACCATTTCGCAATTGTATCGGCTAGCCCTGCTACAAAATATTCAACAGGCGAATCGATTACGAGCTCAGGATCTGTAATTAAAAAAGCTGCTTGTCTTAAGAAATGTTCTGATTTACCTTCTGATTCACCTGATTCTTTATACATAACTGAAAGTGGCGTCCAAGGAGCACAATTACTTGCTAGGGTTGGTACCACCCCGAAAGGTACATTCGCAATATGTGCAGCATAACCTACCAAGTCGGTTAATTTCCCACCGCCAACACCAATAATGAAATCAATGTCTTGCTTTTCAACAATATCTTTAATTAAGTCCGCGCCATAATAACTACATTCTCCAGTATATTGATGATAGGTGATATCCCCTTCGAAGTTATCAATAAAGCTTAAAAATGGTTTTGCCTTTTCCCAAGAAATAGTTCCGTGCACAATTAAGATATTTTCTGCATGATATTCTTTTAAAAGCTTAGGAATATTTTGTAGTGCACCAATATGATATTGATAAAATGACGGCCCCATTTTTACCTGTAAGTCTGTTAACATGATTATCAAATCTCCTTATTTCATGACTGTTTGGACTGCTGTATGTGGGACTTTCCCATTCACAATCCGTTCAACATCTTCTAAACATTTTAACCCCATACCTTCTAAGCACTCTAATGTATAAGCACCTGTATGAGGGGTCATCACCACATTATCAAATTGTAAATAAGGGTGATTTCCTCGACCTGGTTCAATTTCTAATACATCTGTTCCTAAACCGGCAATTTTTCCTGAAGCTAATCCTTCGACAATTGCTTCTTCGTCTAATAAGGCACCACGAGCTGAGTTTGAAAGATAGACGTGATCTTTCATTAAATTAATTTGTTCAGTAGAAATCATATGGTAGTTTTCTTCTGTCAAATTCGCACATAAACAGATGACATCAGATTGCTTAAGTAATGTTTCAAAATCAACTTTATGAGCACCGAAACTTTCGATATAAGTTTGTGACTTATAAGGATCATAAGCCAATACATCACATTTATATCCATAACGTGCAATTTCAGCAACACAACTTCCTGTATTACCAATCCCAATGACTCCTAAAGTCTTATTAAATAAAGTACGTCCCACATAACTTGCTCGGTCTTCCCAATGATCTGATTTAACTGCTTTGGTCGATTCAGTCACTCTACGCATTACTGTCAGTAAGTTCGTAATATTTTGCTCGGCAACTGCGCCACGTTCAACTAGAGGAGAAACAATCGAAACAACCGTTCCGCATTCTTTAGCCGCTTCTAAATCGACATTGTTATAACCTATTCCATGACGACTGATAAGCAGTAAATCTTTTTTATTATCAAAGAATTCCCTTGTAAAAAACGGCGTTACACTTGAAATCACAATGTTAAATGGTGCTAACACTTCTGCTAACGCTTTTCCATCAATATCACTATCTACATCAATTCGCTCAACTTCACCAATTTCTTCTAAACGTTCAATGTGTTCAGGAAATATACGCCCATAACTACTTGAATTAACAATTGCAATACGATAATTATTCATCTTACTCTCCTTCATAAATCTCATCCGACAACTAAAATGTTTTTACACCCCCATGGAAGCCTTTTATTTTAAATTCATTATACAATAAATAATATTTTTTGTAAACTCTTTCAAAAATAAAATTTATTTTTTGCTCGATATCTTTTAAAATCTATTTATTTTTAGTATAATAGTCTTAATCAGAACTAAGTAGAAAAGAGGAACATCATGAATGATGATACAACCAATTATTATCTAAAACGTAAAATTAAAGCTTTAGGCAGTTCCTTAACCACGATTGAACAGCAAATTGCAGAATATTTAATTAACTCTGATGATTCAATCGGTAAAATGACTTTAGATGAATTGGCTACTTACATCAATGTTTCTAAGTCTTCCATATTTCAGTTTATAAAAAAATTAGGTTTTGAAGGCTATCAAGATTTTAAAATGTCAGTAGTTAAAAATATTTCTGAAATTCGCAATGATAATTTTTTAAGTAATTATCATGATATTGATCAAAAAGATAATACCTATGATATTGCAATGAAAGTTCTAAACTCGAATGTCCAAGCTTTGCTCGATCTTCGCTATAGTATTTCAGAAGAACAGTTAGATCATATTTTAGAAATAATAAATAAATCTACCACCCTTCATTTCTTTGGTCTTGGTGGTTCCTCGGTTGTGGCTTATGATAGTTACCATAAATTTATGCGTACCAAACATCATGTCAATTATATTCAGGACTATCATATGCAATTATCCTATACCACTAAAATGGGGAAAAACGATTGTGTCTTTATCTTTTCCCATTCTGGTATGACCAGAGAATCAAATATTTTAGCAGAGGAAGTAAAGCGAAATAAAGCGAAACTCATTGTTTTGTCAGGTATCAATCAATCGAATCTCGCACAATTAGCGGACGAAACAGTGATTATTACCACCGAAGAATCCGCCTTTCGAACGGAAGCTTTAATGGCAAGATTGGCATATATTAGTATGATGGACTTCATTTATATTAATGTGATGTTAACGGATCAAAAAAGAAATAACGAATCAATCGAAAACATTCGTAAAAGTTTACAAAGTTCTCGTATTCAATCGTAATTATTTAGAAGAATTCATAACACTTTTACAAGTAATGGTTTCAAAATGAAGGTATGGAGTTTTAAGTTTCACTGTTTTAAATTAAATAAATAGTAAAATAAATTTATACCATGTGTAATGATGTTTATACATGGTATTTTTTATTGTTAGGCTATGGCAAATCTCATTCATTCAACACAATAAAATAGGTAGACTCATTATGTCGCTTTCAACTTATTAAATTTGTCATATATTTTAATCGTAATTTATTGTATATGTCAAATGAAAAAGGGACCACTTTGCTGACGAAAAAGGGACCACCTTGCAGTGGTAATAGGAGCTAATCTTCTCCTTTCTCTAGTCCCTTTTTCCATAGGCTTGTTTGCTTCATTCTGTAACTTTCTCCTCGCATATCTACCACATGGGCTTTGTAAGCGAGACGGTCGACAAGCGCTCCTGTTAAAGTAGGATCTTTAAAGCATTCTTGCCAACGATCAAATGTTAAATTAGTGGTAATAATCACCGATCCCTTTCCTATCTGATTCGATAATAAATTAAAGATAAGTTCAGCCCCCGATTCATCGAAGGATAAATAGCCAAGTTCGTCGATAATCAATAAATCTACCTTCTTTAAGCGCTGCTTAAAACGATAAAATTGACTCTGAGTGACGGCCTCTTTCATCTGGATGACTAGATTAGGGGCGTTGACAAATAAGACATTATAACCCTTTAAACAAGCTTCCATCCCTAATCCAATACTGTAATGGGTCTTACCCGTTCCTGGATTTCCTATAAAAATGGCATTCTCCTTTTCTTCAATAAATTGTAACGTCTTTAAGTTCCGTAGTTCCTTTCTAACAGGCTCCTGAAAGACTGTGTCATCAAAGTCCACCAAATACTTCTTCTGATTAAATTTAGCCGCTTTGATTCGCCTTTGATGACTACGGTCCCGTCGATGCATCACTTCTTCATTCAGCCATTCTTCGATGGCCTCTTCAATGTTCAATCCTCTGGCTTGATACTCTTTTATTAATTGCTGGTGATTCTCTTTAAGAAAGGCCAATTTTAGCTCATTAGCTGCTTCAACAATCTTCATCATATAACTTCCTCCAAACCGAAAAGGTCATTGAATTGATGAAGAGTCTGCTGAGTCTGCTGGATGATGGCATCTTGACTCGACTCCATTGAGGGCTCTTCTAGTGAAGAAAGAAGGCTGGCTTCAATGGTTTGAATGCGAACCTCAGGATTTAAAACTTGATATTTTTCAAGTAGTTCTAGGAAATCTCTTGGTTTATCGCTATAATATTTCTCATAGAGGATTTTCAAATCAGGGTTATACTTCAATGCATGTGAATGCTTTAATGCCCCCGGCTTCTTTTTCAAAGTTTTGATATAGTGGAAGATATCGAGACAGAAGCCTTGAAAACCCTCTATTTTTTGATGCCTAGCGATCTCTTGATCATTAGAATAGATAACTAAGCGGTCATGATAGGCTTTCACTTGGACAGTTTTTCCAACTAGGTAATCGGGTACTGAATACTGATTGCGTTCATAATGAATAGCGGAATAACGATTTACCTTTAGTTCATGGAAATCTGCTAATTCAAAAGGTGGGCGATAAGATAAGAGCTGTTCCTTTTCGGCTTCTATTTGGCTACTTTCATTTAGTTTTACCAGTTGGGATTGGAGATGGTCACAAGCTGTTTCTAAACTATCGAACTGATAGACTTTGGTGAAACAAGCTTGACGCACCTTTTTAACCCTGCCTTCTACTGTTCCTTTCTCATTACCGCTGAAACAATTGGTGACGTTGATATCAAACCCATAATAAGTAGCTAATTGAATCAGACGAGCATTCAACTCCTTTTCACTTTTGCCAATAAATCTTGAAACAACGTTACGCATATTATCATAGACAACTTCTAAATAAACACCTCCTACCTGTTCAAAGAAGCGAACATGTGCGTCTTGAAAAACATCTTGTTTCTGATGGGTATATAAATAAGCCCAATAATAATCGGAAGCTGGGCTGGCAAAGACCGCTAGGTAAAGTGTTGTCACCTTTCCATTGATATCCAGCTTAACTTCTCCAAAGTCAAATTCAACTCGGGATCCTAATTCATACTCTTGGCGTATAAAAGCCTCCTTAGCCTTTTTATTCAATTGTCCCCAATAGTGAGCGACCGTTCGATACTTAATATCATAGCCTTCCTCATTGAGTATTTCAGCGACAGCTACGGCAGTTAGAGCTTGTTTATGTGAACCTAATCTTTTTGTTTTCTCTTTTTCTTCTTCAAGCAACTCCTTCATTCTTGCCTCTACTTCTGGAGTAAAGGCTGTTTTCTTTCGGTTAGAGCTATCATACTTTCTCTTTAACACTAATTCCTCTGTGGCACGTTCAAGGGCTTGGTCGTCTTCAGCTTCGCCCAGTTTAACTAGCGTCTCGTCATAAGCATCACAAATTTTTCTGACTGTTTTTCTATCTACCTCCAGTTTACGACTAATTCCTCTTTTAGTTTCTCCTCGACGATAACAACTGATAATTTCAAATTCAAGAGTCATACTTAACACTCCAAGCAACCTCCACTATAAAAATTCTATCTAAATATTATAGCGGATAATTGACTGCAGGTGGTCCCTTTTTCGGCTGCAATTCTTTCGATTTTTGGCCCCTTTTTAGAATACAATAAACATTTATCCACTATGATAATTCTTCGATGAGTCTGGGCATAAGCTTGATAAATTTAGTCAAGTTTATTGTTCGTTAATTAATAGCGCAGTGGTTGAGTGGCCTCGAACTTCGTCTTAAAGACTTGTTTGAGGCCACTCAACTGTGCGGGGGGTGGGAAGACGAAGCGAAAATCATTTAATTTTCTACTTCTTGCCCACTCCCATACTTATTCATACTATAAGAAAATTAATAGTTTCTGAATGACAAAGTTTCATAAAAAAACAAGATGTCTATTAAGAAATACAATAATGTTATCGGAGTTATAGCAATTCTTTTTAATTAATCATTATTACGATCATAAATTTTTTCCTACTAAATAACATTAGAGAGTACTAGTATTAGCACGCTTCATGCTAAAAAAACGACCACTGAAATTAATCAGTAGTCGTAGAAAGAGGCTTAGTCAATGGTCAATTATTGTTTTACATATTCGCTTGCGATGTTACCTGCCTGGCGTCCGAATACGATGATGTCAGCAACTGCGTTACCACCGATACGGTTAGATCCGTGAACTTGACCGGTTACTTCACCAGCACCAAATAATCCTTCAATTGCGGTTCCATCTTCACGTAATACATGAGTTTCAGTGTCGATTTTTAACCCACCCATTGTATGGTGAATTCCTGGTGCAATTTTGATTGCGTAGTATGGCGCATGAGATAAGTCATATTCCATACCTGTTGTTCTTCCAAAGTCTTTATCTTCTTGGTTTTTAACAGCTTCATTCCAAGTGTCTAAAGTAGCTTTTAAGTTTTCAGCAGGAATTTCTAATTTTTCAGCTAATTCTTCAATTGTTTCAGCTTTGGTTACAATTCCTTTTTCTTCGTATTGGTTAATCGCTGTGACAGATTCTTTTAATCTTTGGTCTGCAATGATATAGGCATATTTTTCAGGTAAGGCAATAATGTTTGCGGAAACTTTATCACGAGTTAATAATTCGTCAGTGAAACGTTCACCTTGTTGGTTAACTAAGATACCGCCATCACCACGTACAGATTCGGTTACTAAGTATGAAGTCGATTGTTCAACGGTTGGGTGAATTTGAATTTGATCCATATCCACCACTGCTGCTCCTAATTCTTCAGCCATACGGATACCGTCACCGGTTGCGCCTTCATGGTTGGTCGTCACAAATCCTTCTAATTCTGGTTTGATTTCAGAAACCATTTCTAAGTTACCACCAAAACCACCGGTTGCGATAATCACCGCTTTCGCGTTAATCGTTTTTTCTTCTCCTTCAACCGTTACATTCACACCAGATACTCTACCATCTGTTTCATTAATTTTGGTTACTTCTGAGTTAACAAATAATGGAATTTCTTTTTCGTGAATATTTCTTAATAAACCTTCGACTAAATAACCACCGACAGCTGATCCATCTTCTGGACGGTGGATACGTTTAACTGAAGCACCACCAGAGAAAGTAATGTTGTTTAAAGTAATCCCGATTGAATCTAACCAGTCAATCGCTTCTGCTGAATGATCCACCATATAACGTAATAATTCTGGATCGTTAGTCCCTTTACCACCTTCTAATGTATCCTCATAGAATAAATCATTTGAATCTTCAATTCCTTGTTCTTTTTGGAATTTAGTTTCAGAAGCGTTCATTCCTCCTGAAGATTTAGAAGTATTCCCACCAGCAATCGGCATCTTCTCAAAGATTGCGACATCAGCACCTGCTTCTTGTGCGGTAATTGCTGCTGCCATCCCTCCACCACCAGCACCAATGATTACAATATCATAGGATTCCTTTAAGGTTGCAGGATCTGCATACCATTCTGATGTTTGTGAAGCTCCTGACGTTGTGTCGGCTTCCTCAGCTAATGCTGTTGTAATAGGTGCGCTTAATAACGCTGTTGATATAAGGCCAATCGCCCATTTTCTTAAATTCATTTCTCTTCCTCCAATTGTGAATTTATGAACTTATTCTAACATAATTGAAGGCTTGTTTCAATTGGTTTAAGAAAAAATTATAAGTTTTATTTATAAAGTGCAATAAAAATACATTCGAAAAAGATGCCTTACTTTGTGAAAATCAAACAGTGCTTACCATTACTCTTAAAATTTACAATAAGATTACCCAATTTGTTGCACGTAACTTACCCCTGTTACAAAAAAACTGAGCTAATCTTTTTTGATATTAAGTTTCATATAAGAGAAGAACAATCCTAAAACGAACAGATAATTACGTTTTCTTGTAAATAATTGTTGTTAATAAGTGTTAATTATGATAATATAAGTATATAAAAAGGAGGAATTCGTATGAAAGTGATTAAAATAGATATTCTCAACCACCCTTTATTCGAAGAAAAAGTGGAAGTAAACTTTTTATTAGATGCAAGAGTGACTACAGATGAAAAGCATGAATTATTAAATTTATTCAATAATTACTATCTAAATTACACTTACACTTTTACAGGTCTGAATGCTTCAGGTAAAACACAATTACTCAATACGATTTCATTCGCTTTAAATTTACTGCA
The DNA here is from genome assembly GCF_002847845.2 of Globicatella sanguinis. Lineage (NCBI taxonomy): Bacteria > Bacillati > Bacillota > Bacilli > Lactobacillales > Aerococcaceae > Globicatella > Globicatella sanguinis. Next base: position 726,375 of record NZ_CP126962.1, read on the forward strand.
AGCACAACCGATCAATTACAGAATTTCATTTTTGCCAACAGATAATATTTTAAATTTAGAATTAGGTCAAACGATTACTTTTGTGATTTATTTTTATGAAAATCTTAATCAAAAACCTACTCTTAACCGTTTAGAAACAACAGTCAGTCGGAAAAGAGATGAATTGGACGGTCAAATCAAGTACATTATTGAGGAAGAATACTTAACTGTTAAAAAAACAACGGGTGTTAGAACGAAGAAAGATATATTCAACTTTGAAAAAGGAAGCTATTTAAAAAAACATGAACGTAACAATGAAGATGTCTATCTAGGTCTTAGCCAAGATGTCTCAATGATGAATGTATTTTATAAAAAAAATGACTATCAAAGCCTTTACTTTAAAGACATGGTAAAGTTTACCAATTTTAATTTTTTTAGTGGTTATGGTTCTATTCCTGAAGAAATCATAAAATTTCTAGATCCTTCAATCGAAAAAATTAACTTTATCTCAAAACAAGATAGTAATGAGATTGGTGTAGAAATTCATTTTAAAAATCAAGATCGTATAGTTAAATTGAATTCCGTTACGGACATCCATACTGTATTGTCCTCAGGTACAGTAAAAGGGATGAGCTTATTTATGGAAATGCTAGTCGTCCTAGAAAAAGGAGGCGTGTTAATTGTCGATGAATTAGAGAATCACTTTAATCGTGAAATTGCCGCAACTTTAATAAAATTCTTTTTAGACAGAAAAGTCAATACTAATGGTGCTATATTGATTTATACCACCCATTATGCTGAATTATTAGATATGCTCGATCGTAATGATGCAATTTTTATTGTAAAAAAACAAGTAAAAATTAATGTCGAAAAACTATCAGCATCATTAAAAAGAAATGATGTTGCTCGCAGTGACCAGTTTATTAAAGGTGTTTTAGAAAATACTGCGCCTGACTATGAAGCGAAAATGAAGTGTATTTGGCAATAGGGAATTGCGTTAAACGGCAATTAATTTTGTATGCCACTTGCCATCACTATCTACTCATGAATTAATGACTCTTTATAACGGAAACTATCGCCTCTAAACATTAATAAATGGGAATGGTGAATGAGTCGATCAATAACGGCTTCCGTTAATACTGGATCTCCAAAGACGTGATTCCATTGCCCAAACTGAAGATTCGTTGTGATGATTAAGCTCTTGTTCTCGTAACACATAGAAATGACCTGAAAGAGTAATTCTGCGCCCTCTTTGTTGAGAGGGATATAACCTAATTCATCTAAAATTATCGCGTGTTGCTTGTCTAGCTGTTTCATCAACTTTGGTAGCTGTCCTTGTTGATTTGCTTCTATAAGCTTGTTAACTAAGCCTGCCACGGTAAAGAACTTCACCTGGCTGCCATATCTATGTATGGCATTTAGGGCAATGAGCGTAGATAAATAAGTTTTGCCCGTCCCAACACCTCCATAAAGAATGAGATTCTCTTGTCTCTTAATGAAATCACCCTGAATAATCGTATCGCGGTCGATTCCGTGCGGAATCTGAATATGTTCCCACTGAAAAGGCTGATGGCCTGTTTTAGGTAGTTGCGCTTGCTTCAACAGTAAGTTGACTTTGCGCTCTTCTCGATGCTCTATTTCCTTTTCAAACAACTTAACCAAGTAAGTTTCATTTGACTCGGCTGTCACCTCGTGGTAATGTTCTCGAATCCAGCTGAGTTTTAAGCGTTTGGCGTATTCTATAATTTGATTATTCACGCGCTCCACCTTCTTTCGCATAGAGGGCGTCATAATGATCAAGTCCTCTTGTGATATCAGGCATATCCGGTAAAGACATTTGTGGCGTGTATGTTGAATAATCCTCTTGATTATTAACGAGTGAATAGAATCGATGTTTAATTTGATCAACACTTGGATGTCCTTGTGCTGATACATCATTTAGCGCCTGATTCAGTAGCGTGAAATCATCATTTTTAAGTAACGTACCTAATAATCTTAAAGCTTCTTTTTGCTCATCTTCTGTACAAGCTTTTAAATATCGCGTCCATTCTTCTGGGAAATGATCATAGATACTGGTGTACTTAATCGCTCGTGGTCGTCGAGATAATAAATCAAGATAGGGTTGCCAAACCATTGATTTTCGTCTAACACCATAGAGTCTCGAATGATGAACCACAGCTTCATGTTGCTCATTTAAAACACTCACTGAATGATATGTGATCGCAACGGTTAACTTATCCCCAGCGAATCGAGGCGAACTTGAGTATTGTTTTTTATCCACAGTAATAAAACCATATTTATCAGCTTTAACTACTTCATAACGTACGCAATCAAATGATTTCTCCGGAAGGAGAAGCCATTGTGCGCAATCCTCTTGATAGAGCGTATCTATTGGCACATCCTTTTTGTAATGAGAACGATCACGATCATCCTCAGCTTTTTGCCATAACGTTTCATTAAATTGATCTAAATCTTCAATATGACATTCCGGTAATAAGAAATTATTCCTTACATACTTCACCATCGCTTCGACATGGCCTTTTTCGTTCCCCTTACCTGGATTACAAAATTCATAATGAAAGCCATAATGCCCCACAAAGCGTTCAAACACATCCGTGAGCTTTCGCTCTCCTTTGCCTAATATCTTTTTCACTGCCGGTCTAAAATTATCAAATCGAATGGTTCTCGGAACCCCACCCATATGATGAAACATACGTTGTAAACCTTCGAGTAAACACTCTGCATTTTCCGAAGGAAAAACCTGAAAATAAAACGTATTACTGAAAGGAAACGACATCACCAAATAGGGTAACTCCATCGATTCTGATTGATAAACAAAAGGAGCCGTTCCGAAATCCACTTGGGCTGTCCCCGGGATAGATTCTAAAGGTAAAGCCGCTTGATCAACCATTGTTTTTAATTCTTTTTTTCGTTTAGAAACATACTGGCGAACACTTCTCTCAGACCCTTTAAAATCATGCTCTTCCACAAGCTGTTGAAATAAACGTTTCGCCGTGCGGCGATATTTCCGTTTCTTTTTAGAATCCTCATTCAACCATTCATCAAGAATTGGTTTTACTGGATCCATGACAGGTGCTTTTCGGCACTGAGGTTTCTTAACTTCAAAGTCTTCTTGATTGGCATATTTTTTTACTGTACGAGCATCGAAACCTGTCTTTCGACTAACACTTGCATAACTTTCATCTTTTTGATTCACTTCATATCTGATATAATTTACTTCAGCCACTGTTAACATCTCCTAAATATCCTCCTGTCAAACGTTATTGGTCTAACGAGGAGTTTAAAGTTATTTTTGAGTGTTGGCAAGTGGTTTTTTGTATATTTTTGGTCGAATTTGACCAACATGAATTAGCTGCCGTAAACTACATTTCAATTATGCCATATACAAATGAAGCTTACTCACTATTTAAAACGTCATTTTTAAAAGGTAGGTATAGCGATGATAAAAAATGCCATTCTTTGTGAAGGTTCTGCAGAAGAAGCGATTATCGAACTTTTATTAATGAACAATTGCCTTATTATAGAAAATGATGAAAGTTTATTAAATGAAGGTCCGATACGTACTAGAAGTGCTGACCAATTTGTTAATAAGCATTTAGGCTTCAGTTTTAAGGCACCTATTAATGTGTACCGCATAATTGATTCAAAAAATGAAAAATTTAATTTGAGTAAAAAAAATCAAAAGATTTTTGAAGGTAAATTAATCATTCATAATATAATTACGAAACCAGAAATAGAAATATTAATCTTTATTGCTGAAGGACACTTTGATAATTATTCAAGAAAAAAATCGAAGATAAAGCCGAGTGAATATTGTAAAAATAACCTTAAAATGAAAGAAGTTAAATCATATCATTATGTTATGGCTTATTTTAAAAATATAGATAAACTCATAACATCATTAATACAATACGAAAGATATATTGGAAAACATGGCAACGAAGAATCCTTGGTGGATTTATTGAAAACAGAATATAAATAACTAACCAATCAGTTATTTAGGAAGGTTCGTTTAATAAGGGAGTGGACCAGAAGTAGAAAATCGATTGATTTTCACTTTGTAGGACCACCCCCCGCATAGTTTGGAGTAGACCAGAAGTAGAAAATTGAATAATTATCGCTTCGTTGGCCTCCCCCGCACAGTTGAGTAGGCCTCAAACAAGTCATTGAGACGCAGTTTGAAGCCAATCAACCTTTCCGCTTTTAAATAACGAACAATAGTTTGATTAAATTTATCGAGTTTATAGCTAGCCTCTACTCATCAATTTGATTTTAAAGACAAACATTCGCTCATTATTTTCGACTGCATAGTCAATTCCATAATTTTTGAGTAATGTTTTGATGATATATAAGCCTAAACCATGGCTATCTTCTTTATTCAAATCAAATTTTATGTCCATTAACGGTTTTAAATCAACTTCAGAATGTGTCACATTGGCGACACACAACCAGTCGTTTTTGACATCAATTGAGATGACAGTATTCGGTTCTGAATATTTGACCGCATTACTAATTAAATTGGACAAGACCAAATTGAGTGCTTTTTTACTAATTAATAGTTGTTCTGAGTGAACGGTACTGTTAAAGGTCAAATGATTGCGCATGGCTAATTCATCATATTTTACTAAGACGGCGTCTAACACCGATTTAATGGTAACCCATTCCTCATCATCCTTTAAATATTCTAAAGATGAAAAAGTTAAAATTTGTGAAATATTATAAGTTAACTCATTAGTAATATCCAAACATTTATCGATATACAAATCACGATCCTTGTATTTGCCAATATTATATTTCATGTTTTCTAAAATAATTTTCATCCGTGATAAGGGTGTCTTCAATTCATGCGACGAACCTCTTAAAAAGTCATACTTCATCTGTTCTAATTTGATGATTTCTTTATTTTTCACTTCGATGTCGTCAATTGAACTTAACAATGACCGGTATAATTCATTAATTTGTAATTTTAATTCTGCTATTTCATCCGCACTGTTCACCTCTAAATACGCCTGGCGATCAAGTTGCATCATTTGATCGGTTACCTCTTTTATTTCACTTACATTGCGCTTAATCATTTTAGCATAGATAAAAGCAATGAGGATCGAGACGGCTATTGAAAATATTAAGCTCAGTGGTAAAAATTTAAAACTGATGGATTTGGCTTCCTTTAACATATCAGCGGTTGAAACAAAGTTAATCATCAATTCACTTCCGCTATTGGAATGAATGGCCCGTTCTTCAACAATTAATGAATTGGTATTGCTGTTTAAATTAACATCAATGCCCTCATCTATTGCGAGTTCATTCGCATTCACCCCTTTTTTTATAAAGGCTTTGATGTCATTACTACTTGAGAAAAATTCTAATGATTGGGTAATGTAATTCAAATCTTTGCCATCTAAATGTTCCGCTATTTCATCAGCCTTCACGGTCAATTCATGTTTACGTGTTTCTAAGTATGATTTGGGAAACATAAAGAAGACTAAAAGGTGAATAATCATGATAAGAAGCACGAGCACCGAAAAGATTTGAATGAACATTTTAGGTAATATTTTTAATTTTTTCATTGTCTCTCCAATTTATAACCAACGTTACGCACCGTCACAATGCAATCCAACTGTAATTTCTTGCGCAACTCTTTAATATAGACATCAATCACACGATCAAACGGTATCTCATCCGTGTCTTTCCAAACATTATCTAATATTTGACTTCGGGTTACCACCCGTCCTTCATTGCTAGATAAATATTTCAAGACTTCCAATTCTTTCGCTTTCAAGTCAATGATTTCACCCTTTAACTTGGCGGTATAATTTAAAAAATTAACCTCTACATCCTTGTAAACAAACTGATCAGTCGTCCCATAATATTTTTTCAAAAGGGTTTCAATACGAACTTTTAATACCGGTAATGAAAATGGTTTTTGAATGTAACCATCCGCAAAATTTGTAAACGCATCGATTTTATAGTCTTCATCACCAAAGGCGGTCAGCATAATCACCGGTAAATCTGATTTTTTGCGAATTTCTTTCAAAACATCAATCCCATTAATGATCGGCAACTGAATGTCTAAAATAATCAAATCGATGTCAGCATTAAATTTTGACAATGCTTCCGCACCATCTTTCGCTTCAATGACCGAATAATTATATTCTTTTAAATATTCACTAACTCCTTCACGAATCATTTGATCGTCTTCAACTATCAATATTTTCATATAATCCTCCATTAATTGTTGTGACATAACTACTTTTTGGTAACAGGTATTCTTAAGCTATCATCACTCAACCCTAATACGCTATCTATTAATGTTTTAAAGTGTCTATGTGACAGGTATAATCTTCTACTTGAATACTCCAACAAATCCCTTCAAAACATCAAAATACCGCTTACCTCTCTTTCCTTATTATATCAAAGGTAGAACTGCGTTTGGTAGTCATTCATTTAAAATTTTGATTGAGCATTGAGCTAGAAATTTATCCTACACTTACTGAAGCTATTCAACTGCTTAACTTTTTACCATTAGAAAAACTGAATTCAAAAAGTCGATTCGATTGCCCAAACAATCACTGATAACATATAGGGTACCAGGAGCTAGCTTCACATAAAACGCGCAAAACCAATGACTGATAGCATATGGATTAACTGGTAGCTTCTCACATACAAACATCCAAACACTGACTGATAGCATAACGGTTAACTAGATCCAACCACACATCTAGTCTGCCAAACATTCTTTCCCTTCCCAATTTTATGTCTATCTTGTCCACCAAACATTCTTTCCCTTCCCTACTTTAGGACTTTGTTCCCACTAAGCAGAAACACAATAAAGTGGATATTGATAAAATCATGGTCCTATCCAATATCCACTTAAAAATTTATTTAGTATCGATTAATAATTCACGAGGATTTTTTCTAATAGTTTGATATGAAGAGATAAACAGTGATATGACTAACACAACCAAAATAAAACTTCCTACTAATAATAATGATTGTAGATCAACCTGAATCGAAAGATCAGAGAGGGTTTTAGTAAAGCCTTCTGTTTCTGCTCCAGCCCCTAATTGACTTGAGGCTGCTTTTTCTGCGATTTCATTTAAGATATTATTATTAATTCTATCTAAGATAAGATTACTAATCTGTGTTCCGACTTTATTGGTGAGTAAGTAGGCACCTAACATAGCTGGTACACTAATTAGAATCATCTCCAACAAGTGTTGGCAGAATATTTGGCCTTTCGTTCTACCAATTGATAACATGATCGCAATTTCTTTTTTACGAGCATTCATCCAAAGGGTTAATAATAAGGTGATAATAATACCCGCAAACACTAATGAACCGATTAATAATTGGTTGGTAATCGCAAAGATTTTCGAAATCGATAATTGTAAAGCTGGGTAATTAGCCGTACTCTTAATTAAATTATATTGTCTCCAATCAATGTCCAACTTCGATAATGTTTTGATGACTTGATCGACATTGACATTACCTTTTACGAAAAAGGTTGCATCTTGGTAAACAGCGGTATCTTCAGTATTACCATATACTTTCGCTGCGGTATCGATATCCGAGATAATATTGTTTTCATATAATTCTTGAGAGGCAACGACCCCGCCTTTATTATGGCCATCAAATATCCCTTTGATTTCAACTTCAACCGTTTCATTGGCTTGTTTGACATTATCGGCATCATAAAGATTAGATTTTAATTTGATTTTATCGCCAATCTTTAAATTATTCTTCTGCGCTAAATCTTTATGAATTAACACCTTGTATTGGTCTTGGTCATTTAAATGACTACCTTCGATTAAAGTAAAGGCACCGGAAACGAATTTCGTTTCTTTTTCAGAATTGTTAACCCCGGTAATCATGACAGCATTTTTAAAGTTTTCGCGTTGGTTTTGTTCTGTTTGAGGTGTTTCGATTAACTCATGATCGACTAAATCGGCGACACTGTTAATTCGTTTCACAAATGAGTCCACGACTTCTGTCTCAGAAATTTTCTTAATGTCTTCACCTTTAACATTCCCCCCACCACGAGGTGTCCCAAAATTGACTTGGCGGTTTATTTCCATTAAGAAACTACTATTAATATTCCCAAAGGTCGAGCTTACCATTTCATTGGTGGATTGTTTGATGGAAACACTCATTAAGCCGATGGAAGCCATGACTAAAATGACTAAAAAGATAATGAATGATTTTAAGCTTTTTCTGGTTACATAGGCAATCGCATTTTTAAACATTATTGATCCCCCTTATTCTTAACTGGGACTAATTGTTTGTTCTTCAATTCTAAAACAATATCGGCGGCATCGGCTACTTCGCTACTGTGGGTGACGACAATCACGCATTTGCCTTTTTGTTTGGCAATGTCTTTTAAGATGTCAATAATCTCGGTCGCCGTATCCTTGTCTAAATTACCTGTTGGTTCGTCCGCTAAAATAATAGGGGCTTTCGATACCAAAGCGCGTGCGACAGCCACTCTTTGTTGTTGACCACCGGACAGTTTTAAGACATTACGATTGATTTGGGTTTCATCTAAGCCTAATTCCAATAAACTCTCCTTGGTCGCATCAGAATTGACTAATTTTAAATTCTCCAGCGGGCTTAAATAATCGATTAAGTTATAATTTTGAAAGACTAGTGAAATATTGTGTTTACGATGATAACTATAACCATTTTTAGCAATATCTTGCTCTTTAAATAATATTTGGCCACTTCTTGGTGTGTCTAAACCTGCTAATAGTGACAGCAAGGTCGATTTACCAGCACCTGATTTACCGATGATGGCATAAAACTTGCCGGACTCAAATGATTGGTTCACTAGCGATAAGACTTGTTCATTGCTTTTTTTATATTGATACGAAATGTTTTTTAATTCAAGTATTTTCATTGTTAACTCCTAACTAATTTCTGATAAGATGGTCTTCGGTTTCTTTAATAAAATGATCGAACAGGATAACATAACGGCTAAGAAAATAATGACCAGTAATAAGCCATAAGCCATCCCAAAGTGGGTTAAATTATCCCCGATATTCTCAATCGGTAACATTTGACTACCGATACTTTCATTGGTAATCGAATTGAAAAAATCGGTTAAGAAAAATTGATTCAGCTGCCATCCAAGGATAAAGGAAAGTACCGCCGCTGGTAAGGAAACGAGCAGTAATTCCAAGATAAACTGTGAAATAATGACCTTTTTACTCATGCCGATAGCTAAAAAGATGCCTATTTCATAGATTCTTTCTCTTAGCCATAAGATTAAGATTAAGGAAAGAACGGTTAGGCCACCTAAAATCATGGCATTGGTCACAATTTCAATAATCTGTTGCATACTTTGCAAGGCCGTAAGCGTCTTTTGGAATGCTTTATCATTTTTCTCGACTTCATATTTTGACCAGTCAATGGGTAAATTTTTGATTTGTTCATGAGCTGATTCTAAGTTTTCAACTGAATTGGTATGGAGGGTCAGTTTATTCGTGATCATTTGATCTTGGTTTAGTCCCAATTGTTCCTGACTGGTTTGATAATCGACAAAAAAGGTGTTCTCACTAAAATCTGAACTTAATCCTGTATAACTTTCTTGCTTTTTCCCTGTAAAAATGCCGCTAATGGTATATTCTATCGTTTCATGTACGTTTAAGGTTTCGATATCGACTAACTGCAAACGAATGGTATCATTTAATTTTAAACCATTTTTCTCGGCAAATGCTTGGTGAACGAGTACATGATGCTGGCTATCAGATTGAATCGGTTGGCCAGCAACGAGTGTAAACACGCCACTTGAAAATAACAAGTCTCGTTGGGAATCATTGGTTGCTTGAACATCGACCACATTCGATAATTGTTCCGGGGTATCTTCTCGGAAAATTTGTTGTTCCCCTTCAATCACTTGGTGATCCACTAATTTAGCCAAACTTTGATATTCAGGATTAATGTCCTCTATTTCCTTTATACTCTTTAACTGTTCGAAATCTTTCATCGCAAATGAAGAACTATCATTTTTAGTTATCGATAAAGAGGAGTTTGAAATTTTAAAAACATTATTTTCAATTTGTTGACTCGCATTTAAGATGGTTAAACAAGTAAATAAACTTGTTAAAATAAACATCAATATGAGAAAAATAATCAATGTTCGGTGTTTTTTGCGGGTAATATAAGCCCACGCATTTTTTTGTATATTCAAAATATCCCCTCTTTATCATTTATTAACATTTTAATCTAAAGTTACTTTATAGATATAAGGATATAATTTCCCGGTAATATAAAATTCATTATCCTTAATGTGTGCAATACCATTTAAAGTATCCATACTTGCGATTTGCTCTTCGTCCATTGTCTCATCGATGATTGAGCGGACATCATATTGATCAACCACTTCTCCTTTATTCGTATCAATCTTAACAATTTCATCACGATAAAGTCGATTCGCATAAATATATCCATTATAATATTCTAATTCATTTAATTTTGAAGCTGCTAATTTACCATTCATAATTTTGACTTTGTCTAATACTTCAAACGTCTCTGGGTCATGTTTATATAAAGTGCTTGACCCATCCGAACGCCAAAGTACTTTGTTTTCTGAATCATAACAAAGCCCCCATCCTTCTGTTTCCATAGGGATTTCTTCTAATATTTCAAATGTTTTAGGATCACGTTTTAGAACTAATTTTTCCTTCCAGGTCAATTGCCATAAATAATTTTCAGTATGGGTAAGACCTTCTCCAAAATAATTATGTGGTAGGAGTTGAGCATCTTCTAATTGACCGGTCTCTAAGTTAAATTTTCCTATTTTGGATTGTCCTTGTAAACCTGTTCCCAAAATTAATTCATTGTCTTGATTGAGTTCTAATCCTTGCGTAAACAGTGGTGTGTTAACGGGATACTTTTCAAGTAAATTGATTTCACCAGCTAAAACCTCAGTTGTGTAGACGATATTTGCCATTAACAGACAAAGCAGTACGATAAAACTCTTTTTCATCGGTAATCTCCTAGTTATGATTATTGATAAATTCATCAATTAATCGTGCCATTTCTTCGTATTGGGTCATATAAATTAAGTGATCCCCTTCTAAAATATGAGTTTCCACTTCGTCTGGGTTTTCAGATAATAATTTATGTTGCATTTCCCAATCTTCCGTAATTTTATCCATGAATTCACGACGCATTTCGATATCTTCATAAGAATCTTGAGCTAATAAGTATAATGCTGGGATGCCAGAAGGAATTTTTTCATCTTTGAAGTCATTTAAAACTTGATTTGAACGATTACTTTCATCTACCACATCGGCATTATTTAAGTTCAATTGTGCAATGTAGCGATATTGAAGATTCACTTCATCGTCTACATCTGGAATCTCAGGTAAATCAGTCGCTTGACCACTATCATCGATTGGTGCTTCTTCATGTTGCATTTCCATAAAGCCGTTCATCATTGGGGTACTCGTATCCATCCCAATCACACCTAAGACTTCATCTTGATACATTTGAGAATATTTTAAAGCATATAAACCAGATAATGAATGTGCCACTAAATAATATTCTTTAACATCCATTTGTTCTAATGCACTATGTAACTCTTCGGTAATGTTTTCTACTGTACGCTCTTCATTACTTACATCAGATAACCCATAACCAAATGGTTCAACTACTAAAATATGATATTTTTTAGCTAAGGCATCCAATAAGTTTTTATGTGTTAAAGGTTGAGAAGCTTCACCTAAACCTGGCATGAAGACTAATGTTTTAGATTCACCTTTATGTTCCGCACCTAATTCATATACGTTCATTTGTAAATCTTTAACAGTTATCTTAGTACCATAATCTTTGATTAATTTTTTTAATTCTTCTTTATCTGTTGGAATCGGATCTTTTTCTTCTACATGTTCTTCTTTCGTCGTCACAGACGGCTCTGTTGTTTCTTCCATACCGCCTTCCATATTGCCTTCCATGGTTTCTTCCATGTCGCTTTCCATGTCGCCTTCCATGTTTTCTTCCATGGTAGTATCTGATTCGTTCATGTCTTCCATTTCTTCTGTCATTTCAGTATTATCCATTTCTTCTGCATTCACAGGATAAAGTGGAAGTGCCACTAAATTACTACTTAATAATGATGCAATTAATAATTTTGTTTTGATGCTGTTTTTCATTTAAAAACATCCTTTCATATTTGATAGCTTAACTTTATCACAACTATATAAAATGAATATGAAATGGATTTTGGAAAATAAAAAAATTTGTTTTAAGTGGTAAATGGGACGACATTTTATAAATGTTAATGAAGCTATAATAAGTTAGAACGGGATGTGATGGAAAATGTTCGATGGTTTGGAAGTGAGAAAAAGGTCTGGAGTATTTTATAAGGATAAGTGTGGACCGTATTTAAAAGATAACAAAATCATAAATGGTTTAACGAGTTCTTGGTTGGGCATTGGATATGGAAAAACAGTATGATCATTTTATAATGGCTTACAAATTATGCGATAGTTTTAGTAGTGCCCACTGATGAAGTTGAAAATATTGGATGCATAAATCGAGAATAAGTGAATTCAATAATTCTAAGCTGATTGGTTCACTACTCTTAATCAAGCACTATGGGTAAATTCGGCTACTCAAATAATGAGAGATTATTATGATTTACCGAGTCGTTCTTTAATATCTTATATAGAACAACAAATAACCCCCAACTCATTAGATGTTACACTAACGGTTAGGGGGCATTTTATTACAAAAGATTACATTGTCATACTGGAGCTTGGTTAGCCAAGGTCCCTTTATAATGACCCTATGTTGAACTGATAGATTATATAAACTATTACATTCAACATAGGTCTATCATTTTTTGTAGTTGCTTTATCACTATTTTGATAAAGTAAATCAATAAATTGACTATTTGCTAATTTGTTAAGTCAAATTATTTTTTAATGGTCTTCTTTTTTTGATTTTTTACTAATAAGTGTAAAGCCTGAAAGAAGAGACATTAATCCAATAGCAAATAATGATTTTGAAGTCTTTTCACCTGTTTCAGGTAAGACATTTGATTTATTATAATGAACTTCTGTAAATCTTTTCGGATTTTCTTCCCCTGGAGTCTCAGGGTCTTTCGGATCTTCCTCACCTGGCGTTTCTGGATCTTCTGGTTGTTCTGGAACTTCAGGGTCTTCTGGGTCCTCTGGTTGCTCTGGAACTTCTGGATCTTCTGGGTCCTCTGGAGTTTCAGGGTCCTCTGGGTTCTCTGGAGTCTCAGGGTCTTCTGGGTCCTCTGGAACTTCAGGGTCCTCTGGTTGCTCTGGAACTTCTGGATTCTCCTGGGTCCTCTGGAGTTTCAGGGTCCTCTGGGTTCTCTGGAGTCTCAGGGTCTTCTGGGTTCTCTGGAATCTCAGGGTCTTCTGGGTCCTCTGGTGTCTCAGGGTCTTCTGGGTCCTCTGGTTCTTCAGGGGTCTCTGGGTCCTCTGGTTCTTCAGGGTCTTCTGGTTGTTCTGGAACTTCTGGATCTTCTGGTTGCTCTGGAACTTCTGGATCTTCTGGTTGTTCTGGAACCTCTGGAATTTCACATTTACATTTAGTTCCGACTTTTACAATTTTCTTAACTGGTTCTTCTGTGATTTTTTCTTCTCTAGAAACTTCTTTACTATTTTCTATAGTAATAGTAGTTTCTTTTTTACCAGTTTTTCCTTCTTGAATCGTTTCAGACTTACCTGCTTCCATTTCTGGATCTTCAATAATTTCTACTTCGAAAGGAACTTCATTTTCAACCGTTACTTTACCATCATTTTTAGAACCATATTCATATACCGCATTAGTCGGTTCGGTTCTTTCAACTTTCGTTTCAAATTTACCGGTTTCCTTATTGAAGATAGTCGTGATGATCACTTTTCCTGGAGTACCATCCTGGATTTTTCTTACCTCTCCAGCTTTAAGCTCAGGATTATGTTTGTACTCAGTATTATTAGGAATTGGTTCTTCCTTAACAACTGGTTTAACACCGACTTTAACGACTCTCTTAATTGAATCTTTTGTTTCTTCCTTAGTAACAAGTTTACCTTGAGCCTTATCATAAGAAGTTGTAATGGTAACTTTTCCATTTTCACCTGGAGTTACTTCTTCTTCTTTGCCCATTTCAACGTTCTCATCATAGATGTAATCTGTTTCAAATGGTTTTTCTACGACTTTAGTAACAGGTTTCGTACCAATCTTGATTACTCGATCAGTCGCTTCTTTGGTTGTCTTAAATTCGCCTTCTTTGGTTTCAACAACTTTACCATCTTTAATTACCAGTGTGTTGGTTCTTTCTTGTTCACCTGGTTCGCCACCAGTCTCTTCACGTTGTCCAGCTTCAAGTGTGTCATCATACTCAACTCTAGTCTCAAAAGATAGTTCTTTCGTCTCTTTGATTTCGTGTGTACCTTCGGAAGTTCCCTTACCTACTTGGATTAGGGCATCTTCTGCTTGAACGATTTCTTCTTTTGGATCACCATCTACTTTAGAGTCTTTAATTGTCCAAGTTGTCGTTTTTGTTCCCACTTTACCTGGTTTCACAATTCTGTATTCACCTTTTTGAAGGTCGTCGACTTCTTCTACTTTGTAGCCGAATGGTAATTCTTCTGTATGTTTAACTTCACCTGTTGAACTGTCTTCACCAACTAAAATGATAGCCTTCTTAGGTTCTCTCGTTGTCTTAAATTCAGACTCTTCAGTTACTTTTGAGTTCACAATTGTAAGAGTTCTTTCTTTAAGTCCACTTTCACCCGTTTGTTGTACACCATCAATTTCGGCATATTTCCATTCACCTTTAGCTAATGATGGGTCTTTTCTAACTTCAACTTCAAAAGGAATTGTTTCAGTTTCTTTGTATTGACCATCGGTTTTTGAACCTACTCTGATTTTTCTATTTACGGGTTCTTTTGTACGAGTCGTTTCACCACGTACTTCTTCACCAGCTTGGCCATTTGTGACTGTTCTAGAAATCTTAGTTTCTTGTTCTCCAAGTTCACCTTTTTGATCTTCTACAATTTCACCTGGTTTTAGACTTGGATCAACTGTTACTTCTGTTTCAAATGGTATTGAGTCTTTATCTACATATTCCACGTTGCCAGTGAAGTCAGAATTACCCACTTCAATAATTTCTTTAACTGGTGCCTTTGTTTCTTTTGGTTCTGAAGTGTTTGTTACTTTTGAGTTTTCAATCGTAATTGTATATTCTTCTTCACCTTCTACACCTTTTTGAACTATTTTATGTTCACCTTTTGAAAGTTCTGGATTTAATCTTACCTCTACTTCAAATGGTTTTTTGCTTGTATAAGTGTGAGTACCATCTGTCTTAGCAGGACCAACTTTAACGATGCGTTTAACTGGTGCTTTGGTTTGTTTGGTTTCACCGTCTTCTGACTTCGTCACTTCACCGTTGACAATTGTGTGGGTTACAGTTGTTTCTTCTTCACCTAGTTCGCCTTCTTGTTCAACTTTTGTTGTGCCTGGTTCCATTGAATTATCTACTATATATTCTGTTTCGAATTCAACAGCCTTGGTTTTCTTCGTTTCATGCGTACCTGTAAAGTCTTCGCTTCCCACTTCAATAATTTCGTTAACCGGTGCCTTAGTTTCTTTTGGTTCTGAAGTGTTAATTACTTTTGAGTTTTCAATCGTAATCGTATATTCTTCTTCACCTTCAACACCTTGTTGAACTACCTTGTGTTCACCTTTCTTAAGGTCTGGGTTTACTCTTACTTCTACTTCAAATGGTTTCTTATTGGTATAAGTGTGAGTACCATCTGTTTTAGAACCTACTCTAATTTTCCGAGTAACAGGATCTTTTGTTACATTTGTTTCACCACGGACTTCTTCACCAGCTTCACCATTTGTAATTGTTCTAGAAATCTTGGTTTCTTGTTCTCCAAGTTCACCTTTTTGCTCTTCTACAATTTCACCTGGTTTTAGACTTGGATCAACTGTTACTTCAGTTTCATATGGTACTTTATCCTTGTCTACATATTCAATCTTACCAGTGAAGTCTTGGCTACCTACTTCAATAATCTCTTTAACCGGAGTTTTTGTTATAACAGCATCCGAAGTCTCAGTTACTTTAGAATTTTCTATTGTAATTCTGTATTTTTCTTCCCCAACTTCACCTTTTTGGACAACCTTGTGTTCACCTTTCTTAAGGTCTGGGTTTACTCTAACCTCTACATCAAACGGAATCTTATTGGTGTATTCATGGGTTCCATCCGTCTTAGCAGGTCCCACTTTTACAATTCGCTTAACTGCAGCTTTTGTTTGGTAAGTTGCTCCTTCTGTTGATTCGGTTACTTGACCATTCACAATTGTATGGGTAACTTTAGTTTCTTCCTCACCTAGTGAACCTTCTTGTTCAACTTTTGTTGTCCCGGGTTCTAATGAATTATCTACAACGTATTCTGTTTCAAATTCAATCGGTTTCGTATTCGTTGTTTCAAAGTTACCTGTGAAATCTTTGCTTCCCACTTTAATAACTGCATCTACAGGTTGAGTTTCGACAGTAGTTGGTACTCCTACTATCTTAGAGTTATTAATTGTCCAAATCGTTACTCTTTCACCATTTTTACCTGGAGTGACTTCTTCATATGTTCCGGCTGGCATTTCTGGATCATATATCACAGTATATTTAAATGGAATTTCTTCCTTATGTTGATGTGTTCCGTCTGTTTTTGATCCTACTCTAACTATTCTCTTTTCTGGCTCTGTTCGTTCAAGTTCTTTTTCTTCATTAGACACTTGTTTACCATTTTCAAATTTAGCAATTACCTCAGTTTTGATATTTCCTAATTGACCTGGTTTATCCACTTCTATAGTACCTGAAGCTAGTGTCTCATCAAAGATTATCTCAGTTTCATAAGGAATTTGTTGGTTATAATCGTACTTAAACTCACCAGTATACTGTTTCACACCGATAATTATTTCTTGCTTAGCATTTGTTACTACTGTTTCTTTAACAGTTTCGATTTCTCCTGTTTCCGGGTTGTATTTATTAGTTACAACTGTCTCAACCTTCCCAGGAATCAAGTCTCCTTTTCTGGCAGTAGTTACTTCCATGTCAGGATCGTATTTATATATAATATCTACCGGCACACTACTATTTTCTTCAATATAATTTGTCGCTGGCTTCTTACCAACTCTTATGACATGTTCAACTGGCTCAGTTTTCGCTGTTTCTTCAGATTTTAATTCTCCATCCGCTTCTCCATTTTTAATAGTTTGAGTATATTTAGTTGTCTTAGTTCCTGGTTGACCTTGAGTTACCACTTCACTCTTACCAGCTTCTAGAGTTTCATCTTCAATGACTCTTACTGTAAATGGAATCTCTTCTTTTACTTCGTGACTAAATTCACCAGTGAAGTCTTTTTGACCAACTCTAATTACTGCATTGACTGGATTCGTTATTTCAACTTTTGCTTCTCCGACAATTTCAGAGTTTTTAATCGTCCAGGTTGTTTTCTTAGTACCTTCAGTTCCTTCAACATCAATGACATATTCGCCTGATTTTAGGTTTTTGTCATACGAGATGTCGTATTTGAATGGAATCTTTTCTTCGTGAGTGTGAGTACCTTCAGTATTTCTACCTACTTTGATGATTTTCTTAACCGGAGCTTTGGTTTGGGTAAATTCGCTTACTTCAGTATTTGTTACCTTGCCGTCTTCAATAGTTAGGGTTGTAGTTCTAGTTTTTTCTCCTGGAACACCTTCAACTTCTACCTTTTGTTCACCTGGAGCTAGACTATCGTCAAATTGGACTTCAACTTCAAAAGGAACTTCTACTTTTTCTTCAACCTTGTGAGTACCATCGAGAGTCCCCTTACCAACATGAATAATAGCGTCTTCTGCTGTTTCTGTGGTAACTGTTGGTTCTCCGTCAACTATAGAATTTACAATCTTCCATGTTGTAGTTTTAGACCCAGCTTTTCCTGGTTTTATAATTTCGTATTCACCTTTTTTGAGGTTATCTACTTCTTTAACAGTGTATCCAAATGGAATTTCTTCCACGTGTTTTACTTCACCAACGAAGTCCTTGCCACCGACTTCGATAACAGCATTCTCTGGTTTAATTTCTTCAACTTTAGTGTCTGTCACCTCAGAATTTTCAATGGTATAAGTAGTTTTCTTACTACCAACTTTCCCCTTGAGTTCAACATTGTCCACTTTTTTATATCGCCATTCACCTTTTGCTAGTTCGTAATTAACTTCGACTGTTGTTTCGAATGGGATTACTTCATTGTGTACTATCTCACCATCTGTATTTCTACCTACTTTAATAATTTTTTTAACAGGTTCTCTTGTTGTTTTGAAGTCGATAGTTGTTGTATCTATAACTTCACCATCTTGGATTTTAAGAGTGGTTGTTCTAGTTTTTTCTCCCGGAACGCCTTCTTGAGTTACTTTTTGTTCTCCAGGTTTAAGACTATCATCAAATTGGACTTCAACTTCAAATGGTACTTCCACTTTTTCTTCAATCGAATGAGTGCCGTCTTTTGTGCCTTCACCTACATAGATAAGACGTTCTTGTGGTTTTATTAATTCTTCTTCTTTGGTATCTGTAATTTCAGAATCTACGATAGTGTAGGTTACTTTCTTAGAACCTTTTTCCCCTTCAGTTATAACTTTAATTTCGCCCTTTTTAAGTTTTGAATCTTTTTCTACCCTAGTTTCAAAAGGAATGTCTAGGATTTTTTCAACAGTACCATTTGTACCATAAGCCATAAATTGGACTTCTGTTGTCTTTGTTCCAACTTCTAACTTACCATCTTCTTCATAATAATGAGCTGTTACTGGTACATTTAGTAGGGCTCCGTCAACGGTCTTGCCTTCTTCAGCATTTGGTACCGTTGCAGTTACCTTACCTGTTGTTTCATCGATTGAAACATTCCAAACATTACCCTTGTCATCTGTAAAGGTATTAGACTCTAGGGTATACTTACCTGGTCTTCGGTTGTATTTATCTTCTGTATTTAGGATAACATCTGAAGATAGTTCGTCTTCTTCTTTACCAACTTTTGCATTGTAACGTGGCGTCATATTTGCCTTTTCTTCGATTACAAAGTAAGCATTTACTTCTTCTGTTATGTCTTCACCTGGTTTTTGATCATCTACATAGTGAGCTATTACAGGCAGAGTAAGTTTTTCACCACCATTAAAGGCTGTAGGATCTACTGGTTTTGCAGTTACTTGACCTGTTTTTTCATCAAGTTTTACAGTCCATTTATTGCCGCTATCATCTGTAGCTAGCTTATTACCCTCTCCGTCAGTTTCTAGAGTATCTGGAAGAGTATAACTGTTCGGGGCTATTCTCTTATCATCTTCTATTACTTTTGCTGGTGAGGTTTGCTCCTTAGTTGGGTAATTAACTTGC
Organism: Globicatella sanguinis; assembly: GCF_002847845.2. Taxonomy (NCBI): domain Bacteria; kingdom Bacillati; phylum Bacillota; class Bacilli; order Lactobacillales; family Aerococcaceae; genus Globicatella; species Globicatella sanguinis. The sequence continues at coordinate 745,756 of NZ_CP126962.1, forward strand.
GCGTCATACTCCGGCTTGATGTAGGTTGATTCTTGAACAACAAAATGGAACCAGTGGATGTCTTTTGAACCATTTGTATAAGTGTACTCAATAGGGATTGCCATAAAGTCTCCAGCCTTGGCTGATTTTGGTGGAGTAACGGTAAAGTTTGCGATGTCTCCCTTGTGTAATTCAACCTTCCATTGGTCTTCTGGTGCCTTGCCCTTGTTTTCACGGTCTATAAAGTCCATAATCAGCCTACCAGAAGCTTCCCCCTTGCTTTCGGCAGCGTTCATTTCTTCTGCAGACTTATCAGTTTCACCTGGATTTTCTGGCTCTACAATTCCAACCTTAAATGCTTCTCCAGGTTTTACAGCAGATGAAGTCACTTTAGTTGTATCATCACCATTACCATCCACGAATTTTTGGTCATAATATCTTGTATCATCTAGGTTTAGCTTGAAATCACCAACTAGGTTGTAGTGGTCGTAACGGTCGATGCCTTGCTTATCGATTGTGACACTCTTACCTTTATGGTTGATTTCAGCAGTTCCTGCTCCTGTTTCTACATAAGTTCCTCTATCCCATTCATCCTCAGGTGCTTCTGCTATGGCTTTAAATTCATCCACTGTTCTTGGACGGGCAAAGAATTTGACATCAAAATTTTGTAGCCCCTTGTATTCAGGTTTGTTGAAGATAGAATCTTCATTGATGACTGTCTTACCAGATTCGTCCTTCTTAAGGGCTCCTTCCGGCATTTTAACATAGATATTTCCATTATCACCGATATAGGCACTTGCGCCTGGGACAATCTTTCCTGTTACAGGATTATAAACTTGTCCAACTAATCTTTCCTTGGCACTTTCGTCGATGTTATCTACCTTGATACCGGTGTCGATATCTTGCCCTTGGACAAAGTATTTTGCATTTGGATTATAGTTATTTTTATTAAGCTTAAGCTCCTCAAGCTTATCATTTTCATTTGGCCAAGGGTTGACCTGGTAAGTTATACCGAAATTATCTCTGAAAAACTTATTATTAGGATTATCTTGAGTATAATTATCCTTAAAACCAAAAGAAGTCGAGTCATTGTCCTTATTATTGATATGCTTTAAGGTTTCTTCACTAGCTTCATAATTTAGGTTTCTTTGTCTCCCACTAGCTGTTAGTTCTACATCTTCATTCGGCTTATAGGTTACATCAGGAGATTCAACAGTTAACTTATCTCCCTGACCCATCATTGACTTATCTCCAGGATTTACAGGAATAAGACCACTATCAGTTACAGTAATTTTAGTATAAGTTCTTTGGCCAGTCTTCTTGTCGATGGTGATTTGGTAACCATATTCTCTCTTACTAGGAGTGTCAGCTGCTGGGTTACTAGTTTGAAATTTAAAACCGTCTTTGACTACCTTTTCATCATTGTTATCCAATTTTTGATTGGTATTTCCTGGCTGCAGTTCTGTTTGCTTATAGCGTTCTTTTTCGCTATAATCTTGAATCTTTTTCTCATCTTCAGCATAGTTTGGTTCGGTAGTTGCAGCTGGTTTTTGTTGAGACGGTGCTACTTCTGCTGAAGTATCTAATGTATCTGATTCAGCTGGTACTTCCGTTGCACTTCGTTCTAACATTGTTGTAGCAGGTTCATCTTGTGACGTCTCCTCAGCGTTATTAGCTTCACGATTTTCTTCGTTAGCTTGTGCTGAACGAGCCACTGTTACTGCTTCGGTTGAGGCTTCTTCAGAAGCATCTTTCGTGTTAACTTCATTGGTTTCTTGGTTGGTTTCTGTTAACTCAACTTCTGCCACTGGCTCAGTTGAAGCTTCTTCAGACACATTGTTGGTGTCGGCTTCCGTTGCTTCGCTTGAAGTTGCTTCTGCCACTGGTGTAGCAGCAGGCACTTCTTCTACACTATTAGTTTCAGGAGCTACTTCTGAAACTGGGACAGTTGCTTCGGGTTCTTCTATTGCTGGTAGTGTTCCTTCAACATTAATAATCTCAGCTGCTTCGGCCGCATCAACGGTGGGCGCTTGTCCCGCTAAAAATGCTGAGATCGCCACACTGGCTAAACCGAGAGTGGTTTTACGTAATGTATATCTATATTGCTTATGCATGTCATTCTCCTTACTTTAATATGTTGAAATATTGAAATAAAACCCATTTGTTTACCTATCATAAAACAACAGGTTTCAATCGTTTGTTATTATCTTTAAAAAGATAATATTTATTACCATCTTTTAATTCATTAAGAATATAATATGCCATTTTTTGCTTATCAATCCTACTCAAACTGCGATAAAACGCCATAATTGATAAGTAAGCTATTTTTTTATTAATAGATTTATGACTGACTCCCCTTGACGAAGATATCAAGTTAGGGAGCGACTGGCCTGTTTTCAGATGACTCTTAACTTAGTAGTATACTGATTGTTACCAAATTTTATGGTTTAGTCTTCCATTGACAAATTCGCTTGTCTAAAGTCATCAACTACCAATTGGTTTTCAGTATAAAAATAAATGATTCCTAATTTTTAAGTTAACCCTACTGTGATTTGATGATTGCTTTTAAATTCTTCTAGTAAAATTACTGTCATTAAGCTAAAAACCATTTCCTTTATTTTTATCTTCCTTACTTTCATCTGTTCATTTGATGATTTCTCCCTATTCATCAAAAATAACTACTGTGACTTCTGGATCTCTCCTATGAATCCTTCATTGAATTTTTAAGTCAATTTTTTCACTTTGAAAAATGACTTGAGTACTTAACGATATAACAATCTAAAGGTTTGATGTTTGCGATAAACCTGTTTAATTTCTTTCTGTTGACTATGATTTATTACCGTCGATCCAAAGGTCATTTTATGAAAAAGCTTGTCTCTTTAACTTCATAACCATGAAATTCAAGGTGTCTAAGACTGTCAATGTTATATTTTTACTTAATAAACATCCACTATCATCATTATTATGAAACATTTCACTATTTTTTATAAGTCTCACTTTTATGTTCACGAGTTTCATAATTAAAATCATCTCGGTTGATTTTAACTTTTGAAACAGTATTTTTTCAACTATAACTTTATAGATCTGATTCGATTAACATCCTGTTATCCAATCGTAAATGCATTCCTGGCCTATAAAGTGTTAAGTTCCATTTGATACAATATAATCCAATTAATAAAATTTTATATTTAATTCTATTTATGGTGCATTCCCCCTTCAATGCTATATCGTTTAGATAGCAGGTCAAACCTAATTTTAGATCCTCTATCATATTAAAAATAGCATAGCAATAAGCTTTCATCAATATTATTTAGTATTCTTAACAAATTCTTAAAAAGTTAATATTACATTTGCTGTTTTTTGTTCACTAGATTAAATTTAGATTAAATTTAAAATTTAATTTAACAATCAGAAAGGTATTTCAAAGGGGATAGCACCTAATATTTGTCTTGCTTTATTCAGCTTTTTCAGAATGTTTAATTTTATTATTGAAGGGTAGTTTTATGTTGCAAATTGAATTTAGTAAAGGTTGCTATGTCTTCTATTAGTATTGCTAGTTAACTACTAAAAATAATTATGATATGTATATGGATAGGTATCTACTAAAAGTACCATTGATTTATGAGTTTACAACACTTCATATCATATGTATCTTTTCAATGTAAACATTTCATTACTGTTAAAATCGATGAGACAGTAAAATCGATGAGACAGCGAAACTAGAAGTGCATTTTCAAAATATGTCTCACACGAATTTTATAATCAATAAGCTTCATTACACAAAAAGACCACTACCCAATCAATTAGGTAGTAGTCTATGAATGCTATTTTAATGACTTAGCTGTCTAATTTTTGAAGATTTGATTACTCATGTTCACGTTTTGAACGAAACACGAAGAATCCTCCAGCCAATAATCCAATACCAATAGTGGTTGTAACAATCTTATTCATGATTGACTCACCAGTATTTGGTAAATGTTTACGATTATTTGGTTTATTTGGTGTGTTTGGTGTTGTTGGTTTATTTGGTGTTGTTCCACCCGGTGTTGTCGTTTCTTCAGCACCTGGTGTAGTTGTTCCCTCTTCACCTGGTGTGGTAGTTTCCTCTTCACCTGGTTTTGTCGTTTCCTCTTCACCTGGTGTTGTTGTTTCTTCTTCACCTGGTTTTGTCGTTTCCTCTTCACCTGGTTTTGTCGTTTCCTCTTCACCTGGTGTTGTTGTTTCTTCTTCACCTGATGTGGTCGTTTCCTCTTCTCCTGGTGTCGTTGTTTCCTCTTCACCTGGTGTTGTTGTTTCTTCTTCACCTGGTGTTGTTGTTTCTTCTTCACCTGGTGTGGTCGATTCTTCTGTTGTTTCAGTGACAATACTTGTTTCCGTTTCAACGGTTGTAGTATTGTTATTGAAGTTTGTTATAGTGAACAACACTGGTTTATCATTTGGTAAGTTAAAATGATATTGTTCATTTGTGAAATCATAGCCAGCTGGCGCTGCCGTTTCAACAAAGTAATATTCACCTTCAACTAAATCTTTTACTTGTACTAATCCACTTGCATCAGTTTTATACGAACCAATCTTAACTTCTTCAATTCTTTCGACTGGTGCTGCCGTTGTGGTTGCTTCCGTTGTCATTGCAGTTTTCTCTGCTAACTTCGCGACCACTTGTTCTTGTAATTGAACAATTTGTGCATTTAAACTTTCGATTTCTGCTGAATGATCAATTACAGTTGGAGCTTCCGTAACAGGGTCAATATACACTTCTGTTACATAGCTTTCTTCAATAATTGTACCATCTTCAGCCGTAACTTCTGGAACTATTGATGTTTCAACAATCGGTTCAACTGATTCTGAAGAAATCACCGTTCCGTGTTCTGATTCTAAAACAGCTACTTGATTTTGTAGATTAGCAATCTGTTCATTTAACGCTTCGATGGCTGCATCAACTTCAGATGTATCAACTGCTGCTGGTTCAACTGTTACTGGTGCATCCTCTACCATCGTTTTAACGATTCGATACAATTCGAAAGTTACACCTTTAACGGCATTACCATGTTGATCAATTTTCTTAATAGAAGCATCATACAACTCTGGTTGAGGTGCCTCAGTTGATGAAGTTGTATCTGTTACTGTCACTGTCACAATCGAAGTAGTTGTTTCAGAAGATGTTGGTTCTTCCGTTGTTGTTTCGCCAGTTGTCGTTGTTTCTTCTTCAGAAGTCGTTTCCTCTGTTGTTTCAGAAGTCGTTTCCTCAACAGTAGTTTCTGTTGTCGTTGTTGTCTCTTCTGGTGTTGGTGTACCTGGGACTTCGTTCTCATCGTCACCTGGTGGGGTGTCACCATCTGGTGTCGTACCAGTCGAAGTCACGCTATTGATCACTGAACCTGCGGCCACATCCTCTGCGGTAACAACATATGGTGTTGTCACTTCATAAGTATAGCTAGCTCCTGGTGCTAACGGTGTTTCAAGGGTAATCACTTGATCTTTAATACCTAATTTTTCATCCGTAAAGGTGATAGCGGTAATCTCATTGGTTCCGGTGTTGGTAAAAGTAAAGCTATAGTAGATTTTATCGCCTTCAGCTTTAAATTTAACCTCGTCATAATCTACATCAGCACTATCTGTAACACGAGTGGCTGTTTTCTCTACTGTCATACCTGGTGTTGGTGTACCTGGGACTTCGTTCTCATCGTCACCTGGTGGGGTATCACCATCTGGTGTCGTACCAGTCGAAGTCACGCTATTGAACACTGAACCTGCGATCACATCATCTGCGGTAACAACATATGGTGTTGTCACTTCATAAGTATAGCTAGCTCCTGGTGCTAACGGTGTTTCAAGTGTAATCACTTGATCTTTAATACCTAATTTTTCATCCGTAAAGGTGATGGCGGTAATCTCATTGGTTCCGGTGTTGGTAAAGGTAAAGCTATAGTAGATTTTATCGCCTTCAGCTTTAAATTTAACCTCGTCATAATCTACATCAGCACTATCTGTAACACGAGTAGCAGTTTTCTCTACTGTCATACCTGATGTTGGTGTACCTGGGACTTCGTTCTCATCGTCACCTGGTGGGGTGTCACCATCTGGTGTCGTACCAGTCGAAGTCACGCTATTGAACACTGAACCTGCGGTCACATCATCTGCGGTAACAACATATGGTGTTGTCACTTCATAAGTATAGCTAGCTCCTGGTGCTAACGGTGTTTCAAGGGTAATCACTTGATCTTTAATACCTAATTTTTCATCCGTAAAGGTGATAGCGGTAATTTCATTGGTTCCGGTGTTGGTAAAGGTAAAGCTATAGTAGATTTTATCGCCTTCAGCTTTAAATTTAACCTCGTCATAATCTACATCAGCACTATCTGTAACACGAGTAGCAGTTTTCTCTACTGTCATACCTGGTGTTGGTGTACCTGGAACTTCGTTCTCATCGTCACCTGGTGGGGTGTCACCATCTGGTGTCGTACCAGTCGAAGTCACGCTATTGAACACTGAACCTGCGGTCACATCATCTGCGGTAACAACATATGGTGTTGTCACTTCATAAGTATAGCTAGCTCCTGGTGCTAACGGTGTTTCAAGGGTAATCACTTGATCTTTAATACCTAATTTTTCATCCGTAAAGGTGATAGCGGTAATTTCATTGGTTCCGGTGTTGGTAAAGGTAAAGCTATAGTAGATTTTATCGCCTTCAGCTTTAAATTTAACCTCGTCATAATCTACATCAGCACTATCTGTAACACGAGTAGCAGTTTTCTCTACTGTCATACCTGGTGTTGGTGTACCTGGAACTTCGTTCTCATCGTCACCTGGTGGGGTGTCACCATCTGGTGTCGTACCAGTCGAAGTCACGCTATTGAACACTGAACCTGCGGTCACATCATCTGCGGTAACAACATATGGTGTTGTCACTTCATAAGTATAGCTAGCTCCTGGTGCTAACGGTGTGTCAAGTGTAATCACTTGATCTTTAATACCTAATTTTTCATCCGTAAAGGTGATGGCGGTAATCTCATTGGTTCCGGTGTTGGTAAAGGTAAAGCTATAGTAGATTTTATCGCCTTCAGCTTTAAATTTAACCTCGTCATAATCTACATCAGCACTATCTGTAACACGAGTGGCTGTTTTCTCTACTGTCATACCTGGTGTTGGTGTACCTGGGACTTCGTTCTCATCGTCACCCGGTGGGGTTTCACCATCTGGTGTCGTACCAGTCGAAGTCACGCTATTGATCACTGAACCTGCGGCCACATCCTCTGCGGTAACAACATATGGTGTTGTCACTTCATAAGTATAGCTAGCTCCTGGTGCTAACGGTGTGTCAAGGGTAATCACTTGATCTTTAATACCTAATTTTTCATCCGTAAAGGTGATAGCGGTAATTTCATTGGTTCCGGTGTTGGTAAAGGTAAAGCTATAGTAGATTTTATCGCCTTCAGCTTTAAATTTAACCTCGTCATAATCTACATCAGCACTATCTGTAACACGAGTGGCTGTTTTCTCTACTGTCATACCTGGTGTTGGTGTACCTGGGACTTCGTTCTCATCGTCACCCGGTGGGGTGTCACCATCTGGTGTCGTACCAGTCGAAGTCACGCTATTGATCACTGAACCTGCGGCCACATCCTCTGCGGTAACAACATATGGTGTTGTCACTTCATAAGTATAGCTAGCTCCTGGTGCTAACGGTGTTTCAAGGGTAATCACTTGATCTTTAATACCTAATTTTTCATCCGTAAAGGTGATAGCGGTAATTTCATTGGTTCCGGTGTTGGTAAAGGTAAAGCTATAGTAGATTTTATCGCCTTCAGCTTTAAATTTAACCTCGTCATAATCTACATCAGCACTATCTGTAACACGAGTAGCAGTTTTCTCTACTGTCATACCTGGTGTTGGTGTACCTGGGACTTCGTTCTCATCGTCACCTGGTGGGGTGTCACCATCTGGTGTCGTACCAGTCGAAGTCACTGTGTTGAACACTGAACCTGCGGTCACATCATCCGCTGTGACAACATATGGTGTTGGTACTTCATAGGTATAGCTATCTTTTGGTGCTAACGGTGTGTCAAGGGTAATCACTTGATCGTGAATACCTAATTTTTCATCAGTAAATGTGATGGCGGTAATTTCATTAGTTCCTGTGTTGGTAAAGGTAAAGCTATAGTAGATTTTATCTCCTTCAGCTTTAAATTTAACCTCGTCATAAGCTACATCAGCACTGTCTGTGACACGAGTAGCTGATTTTTCTACCGTCATACCTGGTTTTTGTGGTGAGTTAACCATATGTAGGGTATTGCCATCTAAATATGTTCCCTCTTTTGCATTATATAGAGTTACGACAGCATTCCCTTGATCATCAAAACTCAACTCTGCATAGAACGACTCATCTGTGACATAGCCATTAGGGGCTTTTGTTTCTTTAATCGTATAGACTGAATTTGAGTTCAATCCTGTAAATGTTACTTTACCTTCAGCGTCAGAAGTAGATGTATGAACCTCAGTTTGATCATAGTCATTAGTTGCTGTAAACTCCGCACCCTCTAAAGGATTTTTAGAAGTATCAATTTTATAAAATTCATAGGATACCTCTTCACCTTCTGCATCCGCTTTTGCATCTAATTGATAAATATAGGCATTAGCCGTGCTGTAACTATTGTCTGGTCTAACAATAGTAGCAGAGTTTTCAAACGCATTTTGTGCTTTGGGATCTCCTTTAGTATAAACTTCAATAATATATGAATCTCTTCCTGAATCTAAGTTTATATTAAATGATCCTGCTGAAACATTAGCACCACCTAAAAATTCACCTAATTCATAACCTAAACTTTCATAGACTGTTGTAGCAGTATAAACTTTATAAGATTCGATCGTCATGTTGCCTGACTGCACTCTATCAGTTAGTCTTGACACTGGCATATTAGCTTGTTGTGGATTAACAATAATGACCCACTTATGTAACCCAGTCTCTGGATCATATGAAACTGGATATTTGGCTAAACCATGGTTAAAGAAACCACTATTTGTAAATTGGATATTGGATTTTGCAGTAATAGTCTTATCACCAGTTATAAAGTTGAAAGAATATTCCCCAGAACCCTGTGTAAACTCACTTCTGTCAGCTTCACGTTCAAAAGATAAGGTTCCTTTAATATTGTTATATTTTGTAACATTATCATTCAAAGTTACTTTGACAGTTCTAGTTGTAGCATCAATGTCCATCTGCCCGATTACAATCCCATTCGCGGATTTGACGGGGATATCAGTATCGTTTCCTATTGAAGAAAGTTTTTCGTCATATACAATCGAAAAAGTATCTCCTGATTGAGCTGTATTTGGAAGTGTAAACTCTGCATAAACCGTGACATTATGATCATTCAAACCGTCTCCACTTGTAAAATTTTCTTCCATTGTGACATTCGTAACAATGTTTTCGTTTGAAATATCTGCTGCATTTGCTAGCAAGATTTCTCTACCCGTGAATATCTGAAAAAATAAAAATAAGAAAGTTATCAATTTATGCACATGATAAAACCTATTTTTCCCATTCTCCATGCTCTTCCCTCCTAAAAATCTTTTAAAATCTTGGATAGTAAAATTAAGCTAGAAAAATAAATAGGCCATTTGTATGGTATCCTAAACATAAAATCACATGCTAAGGAAGGAGTACATACAAATGGCTTATACACATCTTACCATGAAAGAATTGATTTGGATAGAAAATTATTACGATAGCGGTAAAAAAGTAACGGATATCGCTAAAAAATTAAATCGGGCCATCCAAACCATTTATAACGTCGTTAATTTTCTTAAAAATAGTGGTAATATTCAGGAATACTACGATCAATATAAAGAGAATAAATCACGCTGTGGTGCCAAAAAGAAGGTCTTTAACACTAAACAAATCACATATATTAAGAAAAAAGTGGACCAGGGGTGGTCTCCTGACGTCATCATTGGTCGGAATGAACTCCCATTAGGATGTACAGCTCGAACACTTTATCGTCGTTTTAAAGACTCGGAACTCTTTGATCCCTCAACTTTACCGATGAAAGGTAAGAGAAAACCTAATGGGTATCAGGAAAAAAGAGGTAAACAACACTTTAGACGCACCATCGAAGATCGTCAAAAAGAAAATCCACAATATGAGAAAGAATTTGGACATCTAGAAGGTGACACTATTGTCGGAAAAGACCATAAGAGTGCAGTCCTAACACTGGTCGAAAGAATCAGTAAACTCATCATCCCGATAAAAATTAACAGTCGCAAAGCAAGTGATGTGCGAATCGCTTGTGATAACTGGTTTGCTTATTTACCGAGAAATTTATTTAAATCCATTACGTTTGATTGTGGAAAAGAATTTTCTGATTGGCAAGCCATTTCAAATGTCAATGACATCAATATTTACTTTGCTGATCCCGGTTGTCCGTCACAACGCGGCTTAAATGAACACTCTAATGGACTACTTCGAAGAGATGGGTTATCTAAGGGGATGGATTTTACCGATATATCGCAGGAAATACTCAGCCAAACAGCTCATTTCCGCAATGAAATTCCACGAAAATCATTAGGTTATCGAACGCCAATTGAAGTTTTTATCGATTGTTGTAAGGAACTTGGATGGATAGATGCTTTCTAATGCACACAATGTGTTTGTTAAGACAGTGAATCCATTGCGTAAGGCACCTGATTGTTAGAGCTTGACTTGGTGCCTAGCCCGGCATGATGATTTGGGGATGCTTTTTGGGTCTTCTACCCAAACCCTTTCCCCAACTCGCTATTCGCGAGTATCATACCGGAGCATCCAAGTCAAGCTCTAACGATTTAATGCATCAATCTGACTCACTACACTTGCCACAAATCTGACGTTGTGGAAACCTTAAAGTCAGTGGCTAATTTATACTTGAACTTTCGAACAACCATTTTAATTATCAATTAGAAAAAAAGCAAACGTATTATGTGTTAGGTAAAAATTCTAGCTTAATTTGACAATCAAAAAATAAAAAAAAGAATCTATTTTTATAATACTTGGATAGTAAAATTAAGCTAGAAAAATAAATAGGCCATTTGTATGGTATCCTAAACATAAAATCACATGCTAAGGAAGGAGTACACACAAATGGCTTATACACATCTTACCATGAAAGAATTGATTTGGATAGAAAATTATTACGATAGTGGTAAAAAAGTAACGGATATCGCTAAAAAATTGAATCGAGCTATCCAAACCATTTATAACGTCGTTAATTTTCTTAAAAATAGTGGTAATATTCAGGAATACTACGATCAATATAAAGAGAATAAATCACGCTGTGGTGCCAAAAAGAAGGTCTTTAACACTAAACAAATCACATATATTAAGAAAAAAGTGGACCAGGGGTGGTCTCCTGACGTCATCATAGGTCGGAATGAACTACCATTAGGATGTACAGCTCGAACACTCTATCGTCGTTTTAAAGACTCGGAACTCTTTGATCCCTCAACTTTACCGATGAAAGGTAAGAGAAAACCCAATGGGCATCAGGAAAAAAGAGGTAAACAACACTTTAGACGCACCATCGAAGATCGTAAAAAAGAAAATCCACAATATGAGAAAGAATTTGGACATCTAGAAGGTGACACGATTGTCGGAAAAGACCATAAGAGTGCCGTCCTAACACTGGTCGAAAGAATCAGTAAACTCATCATCCCGATAAAAATTAACAGTCGGAAAGCAAGTGATGTGCGAATAGCTTGTGATAACTGGTTTGCTTATTTACCGAGAAATATATTTAAATCCATTACGTTTGATTGTGGAAAAGAATTTTCTGATTGGCAAGCCATTTCAAATGTCAATGACATCAATATTTACTTTGCTGATCCCGGTTGTCCGTCACAGCGAGGTTTAAATGAACACTCTAATGGACTACTTCGAAGAGATGGATTATCTAAGGGGATGGATTTTACCGATATATCGCAGGAAATACTCAGCCAAACAGCTCATTTCCGCAATGAAATTCCACGAAAATCATTAGGTTATCGAACGCCAATTGAAGTTTTTATCGATTGTTGTAAGGAACTTGGATGGATAGATGCTTTCTAATGCACACAATGTGTTTGTTAAGACAGTGAATCCATTGCGTAAGGCACCTGATTGTTAGAGCTTGACTTGGTGCCTAGCCCGGCATGATGATTTGGGGATGCTTTTTGGGTCTCCTACCCAAACCCTTTCCCCAACTCGCTATTCGCGAGTATCATACCGGAGCATCCAAGTAAAGCTCTAACGATTTAATGCATCAATTTGACTCACTACACTTGCCACAAATCTGACGGTGTGGAAACCTTAAAGTCAGTGGCTAATTTATACTTGAACTTTCGAACAACCATTTTAATTATCAATTAGACAAAAGCAAACGTATTATGTGTTAGGTAAAAATTCTAGCTTAATTTGACAATCAAAAATACTTGGATAGTAAAAAATAAATTTAATTAAAATTATGAAACATTCCCCCTTCAATGTTATATCGTTTAGATAGTAGATCAAACCTAAATTTTAAGACACCCTATCAGTTTAAAAATACCATATAATTGGGTTTTAAGCAATATTATTTAGTATTCTTAATTAATTCTTAAAAAGTTAAGTTACATTAGCAGTTTTCTTTTCACTAGATAAAAATTTGATTAATTTGAAATTTTATCTAAAAATCAGTTAGACGGCTAAAAGTGATAGTTGTAACTAAAACTGACAATTTTTTCCTCGTTAAAAAAACAGAATCAAATTTTCGCCAATGGAGAAAATTCAATTCTGTTCTTTGTCTTGATTCAGTTAATTATTGCGATTCTATTTTATAAACAAACATTAATCTTTTTTATAGTCTTCTTTTAAACTCATTGTAATCGAATTGATTAATGATGCTAAGGTTATTTTGACTGTCAGTAGCCATTATTTTGGCTAAGGGCATGCCATTAAAGGTATTGGTCTTCACCATCGAATAGATTGCCATATCACAAAAGATTAGTTTATCACCGATTGCGAGTGGTTGGTCAAACGAATATGTCCCAATAATATCTCCGGCTAAACAAGTAGGTCCACCAAATTGATAGGTATAGGCTTTTTCATTGGGTTGTCCTGAATTAATAATATTCGGTCGATACGGCATTTCAAGTACATCGGGCATATGACACGTAGCAGACGTATCTAAGATGGCATTCGTGACACCTTGATTATGCGTAATATCCAATACCGATGCGACTAAATAGCCCGCATTTAACGCGACGGCTTCACCTGGTTCTAAGTAAACAGTTAAATCATATTGTGTTTGCATATGATTAATCAAACGAATTAAGCGTTCAATATCATAGCCCGGGCGAGTAATATGATGGCCTCCGCCAAAGTTTAACCATTTCATTTGATATAGTAAATCGCCAAATTGGGCTTCAATCGCTTTTAAGGTAATTTCCAAATCATCAGAGTCTTGTTCACACAAGGTATGGAAATGTAAGCCGTCAATGCCTGTTAGATCTTGTCCTTCAAAATCGGTTACTAAGATGCCCAAGCGTGAATCGGGTGCACAGGGATCATAGATCGCATGGCCATCTTGAGTTGAAACATTTGGATTAACTCTTAATCCAAAGCTAGCTTTTGTTTGATTCTTTAAGTGTTTAAATCGATGCCATTGTGTAAAGGAATTGAGCACAATATGATCAGCGATTGGCAATATTTCAGTCATTTCCTCATCACGAAATGCCGGCGAATAGACATGAACTTCGCCTGGGAAATGTTCATGTCCTAAACGTGCTTCATAAATCCCTGAAGCGGTCGTACCATCTAAATATTCTGCTATCAGCGGATAATAATGATACATCGAGAAGGCTTTTTGAGCGAGAAATATTTTACAACCCGTAGCGCTTTTAACTTCTTGTAAGATTTCTAAATTATGACGTAATAAATTTTCTTCGACCACAAAGGCGGGCGTTGCCACTTGATCAACGGCCCATGGAATGTTCATCTCCGTCATCTTAGTCCACCAATACAGGGTTGAAGTCTTCTTGCCAAGGTAAGCCCCATTCATTTAAAGCGTCCATAAAAGCATCAGGGTCTAACTCTTCTACATTATGAACACCAGGTTTGGCCCAGGTACCATTCAAGACTAACATGGCACCAATCATCGCCGGTACACCTGTCGTATAAGAAACGGCTTGCGAACCAACTTCACGATAACATTCTTGATGGTCACAGATATTGTAAACATAGTATTTCACTGGTTGGCCATCTTTAGTTCCTTGATAGATACAGCCAATATTGGTTTTACCTACGGTACGCGGACCTAAGGTTGAAGGGTCTGGTAAAACTGCTTTTAAAAATTGAATCGGCACAATCTCGCGTCCTTCAAACATAATCGGTTCGATCGAGGTCATCCCCACATTTTCTAAACATTTCAAATGCGTTAAATACGATTGACCAAATGTCATGAAGAAACGAATACGTTTGATACCTTTAATATTTAAAGCTAAAGATTCTAATTCTTCATGATGTAATAAATACATATCTTTTTCGCCTACTTGGTCGAAATGATACTCACGTTTAATTGCCATTGGTTCGGTTTCAATCCATTCGCCATTTTCCCAATAAGAACCTTTGGCAGACACTTCACGGATATTGATTTCTGGGTTAAAGTTAGTCGCAAATGGATAGCCATGGTCACCGCCATTACAGTCTAAAATATCGATGTATTCAATTTCATCGAAGTAATATTTTTGAGCATAAGCGGAAAAGACGCCTGTGACACCTGGGTCAAAACCTGAACCTAAAATAGCGGTAATGCCTGCTTCTTCAAATTTTTGGCGATAAGCCCATTGCCATTTATATTCAAATTTGGCTTCATCTTTTGGTTCGTAGTTTGCGGTGTCTAAATAATGTGTTTTGGTGGCTAAACACGCATCCATAATGGTTAAGTCTTGATATGGTAATGCTAAGTTGATGACGATATCAGGTTGTTCCTGTTCGATTAAGGCGATTAATTGATCCACATCATCCGCATCAACTTGTGCTGTGGTAATAATCGTCCCTTTTCCATCTAATTTTTCTTTTAATGCATCACATTTTGATTTTGTACGAGACGCAATACACAATTCTGTGAAAACCTCACTATTTTGCACACATTTATGTGCCGCAACACTCGCAACGCCACCTGCTCCGATAATTAATGCTTTTGCCATTTTCTTTCCTCCTTGGTTCTTGTCTAATTTATTTTATTTTTAATTTTTTTCTTGATTCGTCCATCATTTATCTTAATTAATAACGATTGGGTTCTTTTGGTGTTATAAACCGGTTAGACACCTTGTCATTAAGTTGATTAAGCTCATTTTCCTTAGTTAAAGGCTAATAAAATTTCGCGGATGATTTTGGTTGCTAAAGCCGTTGAAGCACCACTCAAATCATAATGCGGGGATAACTCATTGACATCAATGGCCACGACATTTAATTGGGCAATATCGATAATCGATTGTAATAAGGTCATAAAGTCAATGCCTCCGGCTTCGGGTGTACCCGTTCCAGGAAAGGCAGACGAATCTAACACATCAAGATCAATCGTTAAATAAACGGGTTTATCTTTTAAATCTGCAATTGCTTTTGGTAAGCCACTAAGATTGAATTTTGTTAAATGCGTATGTTCTTTAGCAAATTCAAATTCCGCTTTTTCGCCAGAACGGATACCCAATTGGTAAATCCGATCATCGCCTACAATATCCCAAAGCCGACGGATAATCGTAGCGTGAGATAATTCAGCACCTAAGTACTCTTGACGTAAGTCCGTATGAGCATCTAATTGAATCACGCAAACATCGGGGTATTTCTCAGCGACAGCTCTAAATTGACCTAAAGTCACTAAATGTTCACCACCAATCATTAACGGTCTTTTGCCGGCTGATAATATTTCACGGGCATGATTTTCTATATCTTGTAAAGCCAAATCTACTCTTCCGAAAGATAATTCTAAGTCTCCAGAATCAAATATTTTCACTTCCGATAAGTCTTTATCTTGATACGGGCTATAAGTTTCCAAACCAAAAGAATCATTGCGAATCGCTTTCGGCGCAAAACGAGTCCCTGGTCGGTTAGAGGTGGTTGAATCATATGGCGCACCAAAAATGACCGTCGTTGCTTCTTCAAAGCTTGCATCACAAGCGATAAAGGTTTCAATATTAGGTTTCATATTAGGTCAACTCCTTTAAATAATTAGGTAAGGCAAAAGCTGCTTGGTGTAAAGCCAAATTATAATAAATGGTTTCAATCCGTTCGCGGTGAAGACGGACATTGGCTTCATCGACCTGCCAGCTCGTTCCCTTAGAAGAAAAACCAGCTAAGATATAACCTGCTGCATAGGACGGTACTGAAATCATATACGTCTCATTGATTGGAAAAACTGCTTTTAAGCGACTCATAACATGTTTGAATGCTTCGACATCTTCGTTATAAAAGGCATTGACTTGTTGAGACAATAATATTCCTTGTTCTGTTAGAGCATTGTAACAATTGCCATAAAATTCACGGGTAAATAAGGATTCATTTAAACCAAAGGGATTGGCTGAGTCGACAATAATTAAGTCATAAGTATTTTCACAGTGGCGTACAAATTTTAACGCATCTTGAATGTATAAACTTACTCGTGGATCATCAAAACAGGGTCGGGTTTCCGGTAAATGTTCTTGGCAAATTTCGACTAAGCGTTGATCCAGTTCTACTACATCAATATTTTCAATCGATTGATATTTTTCTAATTCACATAATACGCCACCGTCGCAGCCACCGATGACTAAGACATTTTTTATGTTGGGATTGGCTGATAGTGGCACATGCGCCATCATTTCAGAGTAGAAATACTCATCTTTCTCCGTCGTAATTAACTCGCCATCGAGCGTTAAAATGCGACCATACTCTCTCGAGTCTAAAACCGCGACATGTTGATATTCCGTTTGTTCGGTGTGGACGACTTTTTGCACATTAATGCCTAATTTAACATCTTCTTGATGATAATCATCGAACCATAATTCCATATTATTCCCCCTTTGGTGTTTATTGGTTGGTTTGGGTATGTTGTTACTTTGTTGGCTAGATCATTGATAGCCTGTTTTGATTTTTGCTTGAGCAATTTATTCTGCGAATGTATGAGTCGCTAATTTAATGGGTTGGTATCTGCTACTGTTACGATCGCATCATAGTTAGTGCTATTGTTCCATTCATTAAAAGGTTAAGGTACGCTTTTCTTAAGTTTCGTTGCATCAATCAATCTAGCTACTTGATTAGTACTAGGTTCACCCCATTACAATGCTTACTTCACGACTTGCTTAGTACTGGTTCGGCCATTACATTGCTTATTTCACGACTTGAATGTTTTGTAAGGTTGGGTCTTCCGTTCCCATTAAGAAACAGCCTTTGGCACGAGCATACTCAATATGATCGATGATTTCTTGAGTAATGAGTTCTCCAGGCGCCACAATCGGAATGCCTGGTGGATAGCACATGACCATTTCTCCGGCGATTTGGTTAACACTTTCAGCTAAAGGTAGTGGATATTTTTCTGAGAAAAAGGCTTTGCGTGGTGAAATGGCCACTTCAGTTTTCGCTATGTCAAAGACTAACAAACCTTTTTTGGTCTTTTTAAAGCGACGACGAATTTCAGCTAAGGCACTCACCAGTCGTTCAATATCATGGATACGATCCCCTACAGAAATATAGGCTAAAATATTAGCTGAATCTCCAAACTCGATTTGGATATCATATTCATCACGTAATAAATCATAGACTTCAATACCAGTTAATCCGGTATCGGTAGTTTTAATACTTAATTTGGTTTGGTCAAAATCAGCAATCCCATGACCGTCAATAATTTCCTTAGAGTAGGCGTAATAATCACCAATCGCATTAATTTCATTACGAGCATAATCTGCCAATTGTTCGACTTTATCAAAAGTAGCTGCTCCATTTAATGCCAAGTGGCTACGTGCTAAGTCTAAACTGGCCATTAATAAATAAGAGGCGGATGTGGTTTGAGTCAAGGTAATAATATTTCTGACATATTCCGGGTCTATTTCATTATTCACTAATAAGAAAGAAGATTGGGTCAAAGAGCCACCTGATTTATGCATGGAAACAGCAGCCATATCGGCACCGGCAGCCATTGCTGAAATCGGTAAATGCTTACCAAAATAAAGATGAGTGCCATGGGCTTCATCGACTAATACTTTTAATCCATGTTGATGTGCTAGGTCGGTGATGCCTTTTAAGTCGGACGCAATGCCATAATAAGTCGGATTATTCACTAAAACGGCTACTGCCTCGGGATGGTTTAAAATCGCCTGTTCGACGTATTCAAGTGGCATACCGGTTGAAATTTCTAGTTCAGCATTATAGGGCGTTTCCACATAGACTGGAATTCCACCACACATGACTAGGGCATTAATCACGCTTTTATGTACATTGCGCGGTAAAATAATTTTTTGTCCTTCTTTTACCACTGAATACACCATATTTTGTACAGCCGAGGTAGTGCCATTGACCATGAAAAAGGCATGCTTAGCGCCAAATGCTTCAGCCGCTAATTGCTCGGCTTCTTTAATGACCGATACGGGATGACTTAAGTTATCTAATAATTCCATTGAATTGGCATCCATGGTGATGGCTTTTTCACCAATAAAAGCTTTTAGCTCACTATTTGAACGACCTCTCTTATGTCCAGGGACATCAAATGGCACGATACGTCGTCTCTTTAATTCATGTAATGCCTCTACAATCGGCATTCTTGTTTGATCCAATCTATTTCACTCCTTTGGGTTAACCGTTTATGATTCTTAATAAGGTGACAAATTGTGGTAGTTTTATATTTGAGACTGCTCATTCAAATACGGATGCGGTGATTGCGTTGATGAGACTACTCATTCAAATATGGATGCGGTGATTGCGTTTTTGCGCTTGTTACGTTGGTTAAGTTTATCACGTTTGTTGCGTTTATCGCGTTTATCGCGTTAATTGCAGTTGCTTCGTTCAAATATAATTGACTACCCTTTGTGTCTACTTTTTTACATAAAAAATAGACCAAGCATTTTCTGCCTGGTCTACAATTATCTACATTCGTTTTTAATAAATTAAAAATACGTAAACTTTTATGAAGACACACGGTGCCCCTTAAAGTTCATTTGTAGAACGAAGAGTCTATATAGCGCAATACTTTTACTACTCTTACTATCGTTTTCACAAGCACAATGCCTCAACATTATGTTATAAAAAATTTGAGTCGACAGATAGATATCCATCTCTTCAATAGACCCCTTAAAGAGTCCGTTTACTACTTCAAACCTGTTCTTAATAAACAGCAATAAGTTTGGCAAAAGTGTTGACTCGCCGCTCTCGTTCGCAGTGTTCGTTCACTGACATGCTAAATATTAACATTCAATAAATAACATGTCAATTGTATTTTTAGTTTTATTTTTATATGGGGATAAGTGTTCGTGTTTTTAAGCTTCCATTGCGATGTGTAGGCTAATATTTTGAAAGCTCGTGATTTTAGGATGGTGGTTGTTTGATTTAGAGGTGCCACACATAAACTTCTGCATTTTGTAATATATTAAATGATCGTGTTTTTAGGTTTATGGAAATGCGTCCCGCTTTTATGATAAGATTTAGCCGTATTGCGGATTGTTAACTGCATAATATTCACCGTAATCCTTCATTTACGAAAGCTAAAATAACCCCTACCGCCATAAATACGATAGGGATTTGCTTGGCATTTATTCACCATAAACTGTATGAATCAACTGGTCTAAATCCAATTCATCGTGATGATAAATTTTATGGTCGACCATCGATAAGTCTTGCGCAGGATAATGGCTGTCGATGTAACCAATACAATACATGCCCGCTGCCTTAGCGGCCCGAGCACCATTGTGTGAATCTTCAATGACGATACACTGTGAAGGTTCCATTTCCAATAATTTGGCTGTATGCAAATAAATCCCCGGGTCTGGTTTGGATAGATTAATCGCTTCACCACTCACTAAGAAATCAAAATAGTCTTGTGCATTTAATACATCAACGGTTTGTTGAATTTCTTTCATTCCCGATGAAGAGGCGATGGCGAGACGAAAACCGTGTGCTTTCAATCTCTTTAATAAATCTAAAATCCCTGGATAAAAAATGAGCCCGTGCTCCTCATCCAATTCTTCCTTATAAGCCATCATTTTTTCAGTCAGTTCAGCCGGTGTACTATCAATTTGGAAATCTTCAATAATTCGAGTCCAAGTATAAGTATTAGTGGTACCAATAAACTGGTTGGTATACTCTGAGTCGACTTCATGACCATAATCGTTGACAACGCGTTGAATCGCTAGGGCATAATACTTTTCGGAATCAATTATGACCCCGTCCATATCAAAAATAAAAGCTTTCATGTGCTCCTCCTCGTGTTTTTTATTACTTTCATTTTCATTTTACTGTAATGTGAAGCTTTAATAAAGCTAAATCTATTTTATAAGGTTACTTCGCTTTTTCAAAGATTTTACGAAAATCAAGTGTCTTTTTCAATTAAACTTTGTTAAGATTAAGCTATGCTTATTAAAGGAGACGATATGCAGTGAAACAATTTAATACAAAATTACCAGGGCTAATCATCGCTTTATTAGTAGCCTTGGTCGCATGGTACCTTGGTAAATTATTCCCTTTAGTCGGAGGACCCGTCATCGCCATTTTTCTAGGAATGATACTCAATCAGTGTGTATCCAACCAATCTCAATTCACTGACGGTTTAAATTTTAGTTCAAAATACATTTTACAAACAGCCGTCGTGTTATTAGGATTTGGCTTGAATCTCAATCAAGTGTTAAAGGTGGGATATAGTTCGCTACCGATTATCGTCAGTACGATTTTAACCTCCTTATTGATTGCGTATCTTGGCTATAAATTATTTAAAATCGATCGTGATACGGCGATTTTAGTCGGTGTTGGGTCTTCAATTTGCGGTGGTTCTGCGATTGCGGCAACTGCTCCTGTTATTGATGCGGAAGAATCCGATGTGGCACAAGCCATTTCAGTCATCTTCCTATTTAATATTTTGGCGGCAATCCTGTTCCCCATTTTAGGGCAAATATTAGGCTTATCGAATGAAGGGTTCGCGATATTCGCCGGAACAGCGGTTAATGACACCTCTTCAGTGACGGCTACTGCGACCGCTTGGGATGCGATTCATCATTCCAATACACTTGATAATGCCACCATTGTTAAACTAACCCGAACACTGGCAATCATTCCGATTACATTGGCTTTATCTTATATGACAAATCGCCAAACAAGTAATGGACAATCATTCAGTTTTAAACGTGCTTTTCCCAAATTCTTATTATATTTTGTACTAGCATCCTTATTCACAACCTTATTTGATAGCTTAGGTATTAACATGGCCCTATTCAGCTCATTCAAAACTCTGTCTAAATTCTTTATTATTATGGCTATGGCTGCGATTGGTATGAAAACCAATATTAGCAAATTAATCCGTTCAGGCGGCCCCGCTATTTTATTAGGTGCCCTTTGTTGGATTAGTATTACGATTGTGTCATTAGTGATGCAGTCATTAATGGGAAGTTGGTAAAATGACGATACTTTAGTATTTGGGCATGAATGGGAGTAAATAGGCGGTTTTTGAATTGTTATGCTTGGTTGTAAACTATGGAAACTCGTGTCGCAATGCTGCGTTTTTAGCAGATGGACCTGTAGTCGTCGTTGACAGATAGCTTATGAATGCTCGTTGTCAGTTATGACCAAGATTAACAATGCTTATTCGCAAATAATTAGATCATGAGTGCCCTTGACAGTTAGAAACCGTGCCCATGAAACTAATTTGTAAGAAAACTAGCCCCAATATTGATTATTCTGATTATTGTATAGCGTAAAATATAAAGAGCACCTTTTCATAAAAGAGAACTCAAGAGTCGTTCAGGTGATTAGGTGCTATAATTTATTTATAGTATTGAGTTGCGGTTATGAATGGCGTACCAGTCTTTTGAAAAGTCTTTTACTGCTTGTTCAATATTAACATCAGCTAATAGCTTATCTAATACGTCAGTGCCTAGTGTCACATACTCAGAACCTGAATTTACTGATTCTAATACTTGATAAATATTTTTGTAACTTGCACCTAGTATTTTACTTGAACTACTACTATTAATAATATTTCCATTTATCTGTGATACTACTTCAAACGGGTTGGTACCCAAATTTTGCATTCGATTAATATAAGGAGCAATAAAATCAACATTCCATTCTGATGCTAAAATTCCTTGAATACTTGAATACACTGCCGTTGCTGTTATTTTTATTTGTTCCTCTTTTAATTTTTTTATTGCCATTAACCCATTTCTGCTAACAGGAATTTTAATAAAAGCTTTTTCATCTACCTTTTCTAAAATATTAAATGCATCTTCTAATATTCCATTGTAACTATCAGATATTACTTGAATATGTAAACTTCTATTTGTTCCTATTAACTTACGAATATTTTTCATATGATCGAAAAAATCAATATTTCCTTCTTTTTTTAATATGCTAGGATTAGTTGTTACACCCTCGATAGGTAAATATTCTAAATATTCTTCAATTTTCGATATATTTGCTGAATCTATCAATAATTTCAAATTTTTTCCTCCTAATTGTCTAATGAAAAACCATCAAACTTATCGATAATTAGATCGGTTGCTGATAAATCTTGTTTAGGATAATCTGGATTTTCAAAACCAATGCAATACATTCCAGCGGCCTTTGCTGCTAATGAACCATTTTTAGTATCTTCAAAAACTATACATTTTGATGGTTCTATATTTAATAATTCAGCGGTCTTTAGAAATACGTCTGGGTGCGGCTTAGAATTTTCAACTTCCTCACCACTCACTAAACACGAAAAATATTGTATTAAATCTAACTCATGTAAATTTCTAATAATTTCATGCTTTGGAGATGATGAAGCAACAGCTAATTTATTTCCTTTAGAATAAATGTCTTTAATAAATTTTTGTACCCCTTTTATCGGTTTAACTCCATCTCTTTCAATCATTTCATTTCTTTTTCTATTCATCTCAGAAATATAATAATCTATCCCTTTTTCTAAATTTAATTCATTTTTCATTGTTGACCACATATATTCATATGTTGTACCCATAAATTGATATTGATAGCTAATTGGCATTTCTTTTCCTGATTCTTTTAATATTTCCGTTTTGGATTCCAGATATGTATACTCTGAATCAACTATTACACCATCCATATCAAAAATAACGTATTTCATCCTAATCTCCTTTACTCTAATTTTCTTATAAATGAAATTTTACGTTTTATTTGTATAAAGCAATTTCTGTTCCTATTTGAATGTCATCAATTTGCTTATCTTCAACGTATAATGTTCCTGCCAATTCTGCTACTTTTTCACCAGTAAAACGAATCGTTATATGTCCTAGGTCTTCTAAGTTCTTTTTAACAGCATTTCCCACTGCTGTTACGATATACTCCTGATTATTAATTCGTAATTTCATTCCTGGTTCAATTTCTCCATCTAAAGGATTTACAATTATATTGAATGTATAATCAGCTAGTTCAGCTGGTGCATTTTCCCCAAATAAAACAACCATTTTTTCTTCAATAAACATTTTTGCTTCCGATCCAATATTAACGACTTTTGTTTGATAAATTGCCATCTAAATCTTCCTTTACACTATTGATATAATCCAAAACTTGCTAACCATGCGACTAAAACTCTAGGTACTCCATTTAAGAATCTTGAATATAACACTGCTGGAACTCCTACTTCAACTGTTTTTGATTCAGCCTCAGCTAAACCTAATCCGACCGGAATAAAATCACATCCATTTTGGGTATTAATTGCAAACAATGCAGGTAATGCTAAATGTGGTGGAATTATACCTTTTCCAATTTGCACACCAATTAAAGTTCCAACTATTTGAGAAATTACCGCTCCAGGTCCTAATAATGGTGATAACACAGGGATAGAACATACAAAACCAATCAGAATTAGTCCCCAAATATTGCCTGCTAATGGGGCTAAAATGTTCGCTATCCACGTACCAACACCTGATGCTTCAATTATTCCAATTAACATTGATACGAAGGCCATGAATGGAATGACTGTATTTAACATAGTTTGAACAGCTTCTCTAGCTGCCTGATTAAAGATTGATACTACTTTACCTGCACCCATACCAATTTTCGCAATTAATCCAGGATTCGTAGTCTGCTCCGTAATTTTTTTGGTCGTATCATATTTACTTATATTTGGTGTTTCATTATTAACATTTGCAGTTGTTAGTTCAATCTCATTTTCTTCAGCTAACTGGATTTGATTTAATCCTACATTTGAAACATAAATATCTTCAGTAATGTATTGAGCTAGTGGTCCAGCTTTTCCCGTTGCGATAACGTTTAATGTAGGAATTCCTTTTTTTGGATAAATTCCACATCTTAAAGTACCACCACAATCAATAATCGCAAGTGCTATTTGATCATCAGGAATAGATGTTTTAAATCCATTTACTGCTTCCATCCCTGTTAACTCTTCAATTTTATTAGCAATCTCTGGTTTTTCACCACCACCTACAACGTAAATAAATTTATTTCTCTCCTCAGTAGGTGTGATAATTAAAGGTCCTCCAAATCCACCATTTCCTTTAGTTACCTTAATACTTTTATAGGTTGTCATATAAAAATCTCCTTTACGCTTTTACTGTTTTTTCTAAAACGACACCTTGTTGTTTCATTAATCTTTCGGTTATGAAATCTGTCGTCCATCCACCAATAGCATTCATTACCAAACCTACTAATAAATATCTAATAGCTAATTCAGCGGTGTTTAATCCTAGAGCTTCAATACCTTGAGCAATCCCAAGCCAAACAAACAACTCGCCTGGATTAATGTGAGGGAAAACACCATTGCTTGTATGACAAAATTGCATTTGTGATGCAATAAATCCTGGTTTATAAAATTCTGGAAGGAATCTTCCCATGGTCATAGACATTGGATTACCTAACATAAATGCTGAAACAAAAGGTAAAATCATATATCTTGTTATCCAATTTGAATTTGAGGCTTCAGCTAATTTATTAACACGCTCTTCTCCTAATAGTGCTACAAAAGCATTCATAGCAACCATTAAGATAAGTACTAGAGGGACAATAGATCCCATCCAACTTATAAATGTGTTTGCACCTGCCTGGAATAAAGAAATAAATCCTTCTGCAAATTTAACTAAAAAATCCATATTATACACTTCCTTTTAATTTATTTAAGAGCTGATTGGTTTTTAATTTGGTATTGAAGACTAAATCCGATAGTGGAGCACGAGTCTGATTCTCTTCATAATCACCAATTTCTAATTTTATAAATAGGTCTCGAGCATCTTCCATTGCAATCTGTGTCAACTTATTTTCTTTTCTCACTAATGGATGCTTAGAATCAATAAAATGTAAATCTTGTCCAATATATTGAGTTAAAGGTTTAAACTTTGCTATCACTGAAATTCCTTGCATTTTCTGAGCCTCGATGATTTTAGCACTTTCATCGATAGCGAACATAACAATAGTTCCTGAAGAAATTTTTCCTGGTCTCGTGCCAATTGCTACTTTTCCTTTTTCTCTAAGTTGTTTATATACTCTATTAAAATGTTTAATTTGAGATAGTCCAAGAATAAATTGCAATAAGTATGCTCCTAATGCTAGCATACTTAATAAAATTACATGATTCATTTCATCATTCCTTTACTAAAATAACGATTAAATTCTTCAACTGAATCCATTCTTATTATTCGTTCTTTTAATTGTGGATTTTGTCCAATTCCAAATATAAAATCATATAAATCTAATAAATCATTATCATCATTTTGAATATTGTTTGGAATAGCCACTAATAAAATCAATTCAACTGATTCATTATCTAAAATTACTGTATTTTCTAATACACCTATTTTTATTATTATTTTTTTACTAGTATAGTTTAATTCATGAGGGAAAATAATACCATTATTGTTAAGTACTGGAGCTTTTCGATTAAATAATCTTTCCTTAAAGTCATAGTCAATTAATTTTTCTTCCCTTAATTCTGAAACCATTTTTGTAATTACTTCCTCATATGTTGAGGATGAATATCTATTTAAAAAAACTAATGTCTTATCTCCTAAATTATTTCGATCAACTTTTAATTTTCCCCATTCCAAAGCAAGGTAGTCGTCTTTAAAAATATTAGTTAATCTAATAGTCGGAATTTCTTGAGGAATATTTTTTAACGGTATAGTTGTGATAATTGCGAAATATTTTGATAAGTCTTCATTTTCATAATTACTTTCAGAAAATTGTACAATTTTAATATTTTGACCTACTACTTTTTCAATTTGTCTACGGATCATACCAGCCGTTGCTTTACCTGTATTACAAATAATCGCAATTTCCTTTTTGACTTTTTCTTCGTCTTTAGTTTTACTATCCAATTCATAATAAAAAGTAAGAAAGTTAGCCTCTACATCGCTTATGTGTGAATTAAAATACGTTTTTAAAACTTTTAAAGTATCTTTTGCTAACCGATAAGAGAAAGGATATTTCTTTTCAATTTCTCCATGAAATATATCTTCTATTTGATAATTGAAAATTAATCGATTATTCAAAAATGCAAGGTGTTTAGACAAGTCATTAAAAAAATTATCTTCATCAATTTCAATCATAAAATAATTTTTTATTGTCCCCATTATTAATTGAAATGACTCTAGGAGATAATCATTCTCCATTAATTGACTAATAGAAATATTAATACTATTTCCGTTAATACATAAAGGAAATGTAATAAAATCTTTTTCATATTCATTCAAAGTAATTGTAAATTCCGTTTCAATATAAAGTATTATTTCGTTATACAACTGAGAATTCTTTATATAATTCACATATTTTGGAATAGGTTTAGTAAGATGTTGATTGTTTCTAATCCTACAAATCGTTAATTCTAAAACTTTTAAAAGAAAATGAGCATCTTGTTTTCGAAAAGAATATTTATTCTGTAATCCGAGAATCATATCAATATGTTCTTGATTAATATTCTTAAATTCAAAAAAATCAATACAATGATAAATTCCAAACAACCTTAAGTTTAGCTCTTCCCCTTCTAATTTTATTCCTTTATTTGGAACACTAATAATTTGTACTCCATAATCATTTGTTAACTTCTTTATTGTTTTTAAATCATTACTAAATGTCCCTCTACTTACGCCTAACTCTTCAGATAGGTCTAAGGTAATTATATATTTTTCTTCTTCTAATAATCGTTTAATGATATAGGCTTGACGTTTATCCGACGAATTAAAATCTGTTTGGAGTTTTATTGATCCACCCATAATTCTTTCAAATTCTGAATAATTGAGTATCTCAATTCTAAAATAATTGTTTTTCTCAGTAATATGAGCTATTTGGCTCATTTCACTGTTTAACTGATTAATTGAGTTTTTGATTGTCTGTTGAGAATTTTGTAAATAATTTTCTAAATCATTGATAGAGACTGTATCATTTAAGAGTAAATAATTTAATAATTTATACCAACGATCAATTATACTCAACATGAATCACCTACCCTCTTGTTTTTCCTCCTGCGATGTTTAATGTCACACCTGTAATATAACTTGATCTTTTAGATAACATGAAACAAACTGCATCTGCTACCTCTGATAATTTACCTGATCTTCCCATAGGAATTGTACTTGTGTTAGAATATCCTGCTCGAAGTTCATCAACAGTTTTATTTCTAGTATATGCTAGTGCTTCTTCATAACTTAATGTTCTTAAACCAGTTTCTTCCATAATTCCAGGAGCTAAACCTACCACTCTAACATTTGATTTTCCTAATTCTTTAGCCCATGAACGTGTAAAACTATATACAGCCGCTTTAGTTGCAGCATATCCTGATTGGCCCTCCGAACCTTCTAATCCAGATTCAGAACCCATATTAACAATAACTCCCTCTTTTTTTTCGGCGAGAATTCGTCCCACTGCTTGAGCGCATAGATACAGCCCTTTTTGATTAATCGATACCATTTTGTCAAAAATTTTATCATTCAATTCATATTGACTCTCTGGTTCTTTTGTATCAATAAGTAACGCTGGTATATTAATTCCTGCGTTATTTACTAAACCATCGATAGTTCCCCATTTCTCAACAACTATTTTTACTCCATTTTCAACAGCTTCTCTTGATGAAACATCAACATTGACAAACAATAAATTTTCATGCTTTAAATCGCCTTCGTTAATATCAAAATTTGCAACTTTAATGTTTTCTTTTAACAATCCTTCAACAATACTTTTTCCGATTCCTGAAGAACCTCCTGTAACAACAACAACCTTATCCTCTAATTCTAACCAACTTGTCATGAAATTTCTCCTTTCGTCTCTTATTAACTTTAGTATATTAATAAAGCGCTATATAATTAAGACAGACTTTTTTATCATTTCAAAAAATTAACTGTACGATTGGGAAATTTTCATAATAAGCACAGAAAAACTAAAATAGTCACCTTTGTATTTGTACTGCATCCATAAAGTTTTATTTCTGATTGGTGCTTGATTCTTGCGTAAAAATGTGGTGTCACGTTTTTTAGATATTTATTTCTTACACCTCAATCTGAAAGTGTTTCTCATTTTTTAATACTTACTCTTTTTCAGTTTTTAAATATATCAGTCACTAAATCCTTTTGAGCATCCTAAAGGTTTTGAAAGATGGATGATACCTTATTCATGTTAGATACAATTCTATTTAGCATTAGTGGATACATTTTTAATATGAAATTATTTTGTGTTCTTATAATAGGACCGTTCGTGTTCAGGTCTATATACTAGTACTGAAAATTTAAAATCATCCTAAAAGTCTGTTTTTGTATATTTTTAGGAATATCCTCAACCCCAAAAGACCGAAAATGACAAAAACATTTTTATGGTAAACTCTTTGAGTTAATACCATTATTGATAAACTTCCAAACTCATCTATTAATTGATCTATTACGATTATTAATCTAAATTAAAATTAATTTTAGTCATTAAATAAAACCCCCTTCATCCGTGTCCGAATTTAGAGGGCAGAATATATTTCTACTTATCTAAGTATTTTATTATTTTCCATACACCTGCTGTTGATTTTCCATGATCACTTCTAACATCTCTTCATCTCGCAAAGCTGATAAATCCTCAACTAACTGCGGTAATGTTGTTTTCAAGGCTGAAATTAAAGTTTGTAAGTCATTTTCTAACTTTATTGGATCACTTGGCCAATCAGTTTCCAGTAATAATCGCTCTCGTGGGACTTGGCTGACATAGGCCCGCCCTTTTTTAGTGGTTAGCATACGAGGATTAATCGATAAATAACACTCCATCTTAATCAAGCGGATTAACTCATCACTCGTACCACTGAACCAATGAATAATGGGGATGATGTTTTCTTGCATGACATGACACGCTTCAAAAATATCTAAAACCTCTTTCACCGATCGAACAGCATGAATCGATAAGATATATGGTTCTTGGCTATTTTGAGACTGACTTATAACTTGTTGGATGAGTTGCTTAAAAATACTTATTTGTAAGGCTTGAGGTACAACCCCTAATCGCTTGTCACTAAAGTCTAGCCCTATCTCGCCAATCAAATGTGTTTGTGATACCCATTTTTCAAACACTACTAACTCGCTTTCAGCCTGTTGTTGATTTTCAATCCACCAAGGATGAAACCCCAGTGAAACCTTATCAGGCTTAATGTCTTGCGTGATTAATCGTTCATACTCGGACGGTAGGACGGTTTGTGCCACTAGCTCCAACGATGCCTGTTCCATCTCCGTTAATAATTGTTGCCGCAAATGATCCTCTTTAATAAAATCAAAATGAAAATGCGTATCGATTAAATTGGTCATCCTCTCACCACCTTGAATTTGAAGTTAATTATTTCTCAATCGACATGCCGATGACCATGCCCAATAACATCCCTATAGACACACCTACGGCCAGATTGTCTTCACCTAATGATATTCCGATGGCCGTTCCTAAACCCATACCAATAGCCATCCCTTCGGCCATATAATTTGATGGTTCATTCGCTTCTTTCTTTGCTGTTTTTTGGGTCGAATTTCGGTCCACTTTAAACACCGCCATTTTGACGACCATCACAGCACTGATTGCCACTAAGATTAAAGGCAGTAAAACTTTAATCGTACTCATTTATCTTCACTCCCACCTTAAATAAAGTAAGTATCCATTTTAACTAACTTTCTTATTCTATGATTTTAGGAATGCCGTCATAGTCTTCCAGGCCGGCTAAGCGACGGATTACCTTACTTGCTAAAGTCATCCCCATAATGGGTGGCATATAACTGGTAGAACCTAAGGTATCAGCTTTTTTCACACTGCCATGACTTTCTATTTTGACCGCTTTTTCTTTTGAATAAAGCACTTCGACACCCTTAATGGCTAATTCTTTACATTCTAAACGAATCGTCTTTGACATCCGACAATAGCTGGTGTTTTCAATATAATCAAATAATAACTGAACTGGATCTAATTTATTCGCTGCTCCCATAGAAGACAATAGCGGTACTTGATGTTCAATACACCATTGAATAATCGCTACTTTTCCGTAAAAATGATCAATACAGTCAATGACATAATCGGGCCTAGGAAAACTTGCGAAATCCGGTTCAATATTTTGGGCACGGACAAATTTTTGCAATGGATATACTTGACAACCGGGATTTATATCGTGAATCATTTCAGTCATCACCGCGGTTTTGGGACGACCAATCGTCGAGGTAAAAGCAATTAGCTGACGATTAATATTGGTAATATCCACTACATCGCCGTCGATGACAATTAATTTTCCAATGCCTCCACGTGCTAATGCTTGGGCACAACTAGCCCCAACGCCTCCTAATCCGACAACCATCACCGTAGCATTTTGTAATTTTGTTAATCCTTCGTCCTTTAAAATTAAATTTAATCTTGCGAACCGTTCATTCTTCTCTTGCAAATTAACCATCCTTTATTTTTCAACTACCTTTAATCATAACCATCTAGCATTCGTCATGCAACAAAAATTTATCAGAAAATAAAGACGCTTATTTCAGTTAAGTGAGTGTTTGGCTAGCACATTTCAAATGCCAGCAAATTTGGCTATTACTCCAAGCAAAGTCTGGAATCGAACCAGTTGAGTGATCATTTCAAATGCCAGCAATTTTTGCTATTATTCCATTCAGAGTCTGGAATCGAACCAGTTGAGTGACCATTTCAAATGCTAGCAATTTTTGCTATTATTCCAACTTTCTAAACTCACCTACCATATATTTATGCACAACCTTGTGAAATGAGCTAGCCTTCATTGTGCATTCGTTTTATTTTGCTCAA
The DNA here is from genome assembly GCF_002847845.2 of Globicatella sanguinis. Lineage (NCBI taxonomy): Bacteria > Bacillati > Bacillota > Bacilli > Lactobacillales > Aerococcaceae > Globicatella > Globicatella sanguinis. Next base: position 777,176 of record NZ_CP126962.1, read on the forward strand.
AACTGTTTTCATAAAATGGGCGTGTCTCATTTTGAGACATTTTTTGCCTAATTATTAAGAAAAGTTTAAAAAACGCGCTCAAAAAATTTAAATTTTATGAAAATGAAAACAAATGTCAAAAAGTGCCGTTTTCATGTCTCAAAACGAGACACACTTAACGATGTTAACTAAAATGAAGAGTTCGATAATCATGGAAAAATCAGTTGAATTGGCAAATGTAATGCTTTCATCATAAAATGAGCTCTTCTATGAAAATAACTATTTGTGAATTGGTAATAATAGATTGTGAAAATAAAAAAGCAAGAGATCAAAATTCTGGGGAATTTCAATATCTTGCTTGAGACTGGGCATAAACTTAATAAATTTAGTTAAGATTATTGTTCGGTAATTAATAGCGCAGTGGTTGAGTGGTCTCAACTGTGCGGGGGTGGGCAGACGAAGCGAAAATTATTTAATTTTCTACTTCTTGCCCACTCCCTAATTTAGCGTTTAATATCTTCTGCTTCTTGGGAGGCAGCTGTTTCAAGATGGGTCATCACTTTCGCATCCGCTTCAAAATAATTCATCCGTTCTTTAATAGTCTCCCACCATAACTCACCGTCTGGAATTTGATATAAATTATAATCGGCTAATGGCACCACTTGATACATTTTTTCTGCTTCGATACCTAAATTAAACGTTGGCATGAATTTAGGATTTTCGACTTTCACCATACCTTCCGCATCTTTGGTAAAGGTCACTTCCGTAATGCCACCAATTTTATTATCCAGTTCACGTTGCCCGGTTAAAAAGCTGGCTTGAGAATAAATCGCAAAGGTTTGGTCACCATTGTACCAATCATAGGGTTGTACACAATGCGGATGCCCACCTAAAATTAAACTTACTCCCGCATCACTCAATGCTTGATAAATATAAAATTGTTCATCATTTGGTAACGTATCATATTCACCACCTAATTGTAATGAGACGACAATCGCATCGACTTGTGGTTTTAATTTTTCAATTTCTGCTAACATCACCGGTAAATCAATTAAATTAATCAAATATTCCTCACCAGCGGGTACCGGGACGCCATTGGTTCCATACGAATAAGCTAAGAAACCTAATTTGATCCCATTTTTCTCAATAATACGTGGGGTGTTATAGTCTTCCCAAGATTCATAACTGCCATAATATTCTAACCCAGTATTTTGGATATTATGAAGGGATGAATAGACACCTTGACTGGACCAATCCAAGCTATGGTTAGTCGCATTGGATAAGATGTCGATACCAATATTTTTTAGATTGCCCAAAATCGCATTCGGTGCATTGAAGCTAGGATAGCCTGATACAGGTAAATCGGGATAGGCTGCAATAATTTCCATATTGGCGACTGTGACATCTGCATACTCGGTATAGGGCTTGATGTAGTTCAACATGGGCATAAAATCAAAATCAGCTTCTGAATCAAAATCGGCTTCCGTAAAGCCTTCTTTCAACATCGCTGCCTTAGTATTTTGATATAAATCAGAATAGGTGTCCGCCATCCAAGAAACACGATCATGGATTAACATATCGCCTACTGAACGCAACACTAATTGATGTTCTTGCGCTTGATAAGGTTGTGGACTCTCTTTGGTTTCTAAACCTTCAAATAAGAAAGCAAGGGATTGATTTTTACTTAGATCTTGTTCTTGAGTTGTTTCGGAATGGCTGGTTGCTTCCGTAGTTGTCTCTTGATGTGATTCGGTCTGTTCACTCGCCACCTCTTCAGCAAAAATAGGTATCAACGGTGTTGTCGCAACATTGACTACTAATCCGAATAAGGTCACTTTGGTTAGATATTTTACAAGGTTGTTTTTCATTTAAGCACTCCTCTAAATAATCATGTCTCGTATATTAATATCATACCATGGATAACGCCTACTGCCATTAATTTTATAAAATTTTATCGCGATTATAAAAAGTTTAGGAAAGATTCTTTCACACCTCATATCAAGTTATTCTGCTGATGAAAAATACTTTTAATCGCATAAGAAACCGTCTAAGTTGGAAGTACAGTTCCAATGGTGCCAATTTTTAGTCTAAGTTGGAAGTATAGTTCCAATTTGAAAAAACTCAAGAAGATAAGTAATAATCATTCTTAACGTCTTGAAATAAAAAATTCGCTCTCCTTAGAGAACGAGTGTAAGTGCTAAGTTCATTCCAATATTTCCTTTACCCTATGTTGTAACTCTGGGATAACTTCCTCTTCAAACCAAGGATTACGCTTCATCCAACGGATGTTCAAGGGTGACGGATGAACAAGTGGCAAGTACTTTGGTAAATATTCTTGATAATGACGAACTGTTTCCGTTAAAGTTCGTTTTCGCTGATTGCCTAAATAATATCGCTGTGAATAGGCTCCAATTAGAATGATTAATTCAATATTAGGCATTAATTCAAGTAGTTTAGGATGCCATTTTTCAGCAAAGCCTTTACGTGGTGGCTTATCTCCCGATTTGCCTTTACCTGGAAAATAAAAATCCATCGGTACGATGCCAAACTTTCCAGATTCATAAAAAACTTCGCGACTAACCCCCAACCAATTACGTAATCGATCACCACTCGGGTCATTAAAAGTCTGTCTTGATTCCTGTGCGAGTCTACCGGGTGCTTGTCCTACTAATAATATTTTTGCGGTTGACGGGGCCACAAAGAGTGGTTCAATTCCTTCTTCTGTGTAGACTTGATTCATCTCATCTGCCATGATTTCTTGTACGACTTGTTTGATTGCATGATTATGTTGATACATCTTCCTCACCTCTTATTACGTCAATTGTATTACACTTGAGGGGATTAGTTAAATGATAACTATCACCATATTTTAAAGCCTTTGAGTTTAAACATGGCTTTTGAAGCGTAATGACGCAAACTCAATATGTAATAGGACCATTCATAAATCAATAAAAGTAACATTTATCTTCTTTCGAGTTCTCGTTGGTGATGTAAGTCATTTTACCTGATAAGAAATAAGTTATTGGTTACAAAAACATAATCATCTAGAGTTTTATTGCGGATATTTTCCCCCAAACAAAGACCAATATTATCAACATATAAGTTTCAAAAGCTTTTTGCTACTCTTTCCATCTTCACCCTTTAATTCTCATGTGCTTTTCACTTTAAATTCATAAGTTTTTAATATACAATACTATTTAGTTTATCTTAATGACATTTAATCATCATCGCCAATAGACTGTCAAAGATATTATTAGGAGGATTTTATGAATACACAAGTGAAACAATATATTTTAGAACATGAGGATGAATTGATTCAGAATCGTCGCTATTTACATCAGCATCCTGAATTATCCCTTGAAGAATTTAAAACGACGCAATTTATTGCACAAGAATTAGATAAATTGAAGGTTCCCTATCGTTTAATGGAACCTACTGGTGTTTTGGCTGAAATTAAAGGTTCAGAACCTGGTAAGACCGTTTTACTTCGTGCGGACATGGATGCTCTCTCGATTGAAGAACTTAACCAGCATCTTGATTATTGTTCAGTAGAAGCTGGAAAAATGCACGCTTGTGGTCATGATGCCCATACATCCATGTTATTGAGCGCCTTAAAAGCGTTATTGTCTGTGAAAGAACAAATTAAAGGCACTGTACGCTTTATTTTCCAACCAGCAGAAGAAGTAGCAGCAGGAGCTAAAAAAATGGTGGAACAAGGCGTCCTAGACGGTGTTGACAATGTCTTTGGGATTCATATTTGGTCCGTACATGAGACTGGTAAAGTAGTCTGTGATGCAGGTCCTGCTTTTGCAAGCGCGGATATTTTTAAAATTCATTTTAAAGGTAAGGGAGGTCATGCTGCTCAACCTCATCTTTCCCACGATGCGGTGGTAATGGCAGCTGAATATGTTAACAATGTACAATCCATTATCTCACGAGCAGTTGATCCCCTTTCACCCGCTGTGTTAACCATCGGAAAATTTGAAGCTGGCGACCGTTTTAATATTATCGCGGAAAATGCAGTCCTAGAAGGAACGGTCAGAACATTTAACAATGAAGCCCGTTCAGTGGTGGCGACCCAAATGCAAGCATACGCTGAACAAATAGCCGAAATGTATCATGGAAGCGTCGAATTTGAATATTTATATATGACCGAGGTAGTGGATAATCATTTACAAAGTGCACAATTAGTCCAATCGATTACCGAGCAAACATTTGGAAAAGAATTTATCCATCATGATGACCCGACAATGGGAGCGGAAGATTTCGGTTATTATATGAAAAATATTCCAGGAGCCTTCGCAACAGTTGGTTGTCGCAATGTCGACAAGGAAACTGATTTCCCTCACCATCATGCACGCTTTAATGTGGACGAAGAAGCGTTAAAATACGGTGCGGAATTGTATGCTCAATACGCTCTTAGTTACTTAAATCAAGACGAATTCTAAATTAGGAAAGGATGTTCATATGAACCAGACAGTTAAACAATTTATTCAAGACCATGAAGCTGACATGATTGAAATGCGACGCCATTTGCATAGAAACCCTGAATTATCTTTGGAAGAATTTGAGACGACACGTTATATTGCGAATCAATTAGATCAATTAGGTTTGGACTATCGCTTAATGGAACCAACCGGGGTGATGACTGAAATTAAAGGGACACAACCTGGTAAAACCGTCTTATTGCGTGCCGATATGGATGCACTTTCGATTCATGAGTTAAATGATCATCTCGATTACCAATCGCAAATTGAAGGCAAAATGCATGCTTGCGGACATGATGCCCATGTAGCGATGTTAATGATGGCACTAAAAGCCTTGTTATCAGTAAAAGACTCTATCAAAGGCACCGTACGTTTTATCTTCCAACCGGCTGAAGAAATCGGTAAAGGCGCAAAATTAATGATTGAACAAGATGTACTTGACGATGTCGATAATGCCTTTGGTATTCATATTTGGTCAATGGATCAAGCCGGATTAGTAAACTGTAATGTTGGCCCTACCTTTGCCGCCACTGATCGGTTTTATGTCCATTTCAAAGGTTCGGGTGGTCATGCCGCGCAACCACATTTAACAAAAGATGCGGTGGTGATGGTTTCTCAATATATTTCACAAGTACAAAATATCATTTCGCGCGCAATCGATCCAATGGAATCAGCCGTGTTAACGATTGGGAAAGTTGAAGCAGGTGACCGTTTTAATATTATTGCGGAAAATACTAAATTAGAGGGTACCGTTAGAACATTTGATGCTGCTACTCGTGATACAGTTGAAAATGAGATGCATCGTTTTGCAGAAAAAATCGCGACGATGTATGGTGGTACTGTTGAATTCATCTACGACCGCTTATTAGACCCGGTCGTCAACGAACGTCACAGTGCGGAGCTGGTGCATCGTATTACGAAAGAAAGTTTCGGCGAAGAATTTGTAGGCAACTTCCCTCCAAAAATGGTTGGTGAAGATTTTGGTGAATACAATAACCATATTCCAGGAGCCTTCGCAACGGTTGGGGCGCGTAGTGAAACGAATGGGGCAATCTATCCTCATCATCATGCTCGCTTTAATGTCGATGAGGAAAGCTTAAAAGTCGGCGCTGAACTCTATGCACAATATGCTTTAGAATATTTAAACCAAGCAGATTTTTAAACTTCTGCTCGCCAAAAATAGTGAGAAAAGAAAATTGCGGTTTAGAAACTGAAATTGTGGAAAGGACACTCGGTTTGTCCAAGAAAAACGGAAATTGACTGTTTTGCTGGCCAAAAATAATATGTAAAATGACAGTCCGTTTTGCCAAGGGAAACAGAGATAGTTTTACTTACTAAAATTAATGCGGAATTTTGAGCTTGTGCTCACGAGGGAAAGGACTCTGCGGGGCGCAAACCAAAGCAAAATGACCCTGAACTAACCAATACAGTTGACCCCCTAATATAAAATCATGCGCAAAACGACACCTGCAGGAAAATAAAACCACAGTTAGTCCAAATTCCCTAATACAAAATCATGCGCACGACGACACTTTAAACCAAATAAAAATAGGAGCGACCCACTGAAGCAAAACCACTTGGTATTCACTTCTAGGTCACTTCTATTATTTTTTACATAAATTGATAGGCGTACATAAATTCTTCGCGTGCTCTGCTACCATTTTTAGTAGGAATTTGAATCGTATCACTTGTCACTTGTTCAAAATCCAAATAATCATAAAATCGATAGTTACAATCAGAATCAGTGAATAAATAAAGGTTTTGGCAATCCTTATTTTTAAAATCTTTTATCGCTTCATAAATAAGGCTTTTACCTAAACCATGTCCTCTGGCTTTTGAAGAGACGGCGATATATTCAATACTAGCATCAAAATCTGTGTCTACTTCACCTAAGAATTGATTGTAGATTGACTTTTCCGCTTCAAACGTTTTGATTAAGCGATTGATTTCTTGTTCTTCGCCATGTTTTGATAATTCAATTAAATTTTCAATGGTATTGGTTTGGAATTTGCGAAAGTCCGGATCATCTTTAGTTATTTTACATAAAATCATCCCTAAAATTTGGCCATCCACTTCTGCCACACGGCCTGTAGAACTATTGTATAATGCTTTATTAAGTGAAATGGCAGCCGCAGCCTTCTCAAATTCTTCTTTTTCATAGAATCCTTCGAACCACGCTTCATGAACTAAGTTAATCATTTCAGGTATGTCGCGATCTTCAATTTTTCTAATGGTTAATTGCATTTTTTCCTCCTATAGTTTCCTCAATTTAAAACGATGTTACCACCCTAACAAAACTATATTGAGTTGTCAATTAAATTACTTTACATTAGAAACGATTGAGATTTTCAGTTTGTTTTGCTTATCTCTTTAATTTAGTTTTAGTAGTTAGGCGATAAAATCGAGTGACAATGCGACCAACTTTTACTTTACTTACTAACTTAAAGTTTAAACTTGTAACCATCAAACATGCTGTTCAATAGCTACTCACTCAAAACCAAACGGCATAGATTTCAGCATAAAGATAACCGGTGATATTTCGTTAAACTTCTTTACTAATATTTCAATAAATCCAACTGTCTCTAAATCACTGCAACCATCATTGCTCTCATTTCCTTCTTAGTTTCGTAAACGCCGAATAGCCAAGTATATAGAAACCGGCCCCTCAACACTCTACAATAGGTGTTGAAGGGCCAGTTTCAGTCTTTTTAATTATTTAATGGCCTGACAGGCTTCCTTGACCTTCGAAGACCAAGGCAAATAAGCCTCGAGTGCTTCAAAATTTTGCACCGGAAGTTCAGGAAGCTCCTCAAGTAAATATTGAAAATAAGACGGAGGATGGATACCATTAAGCTTCGCACTCTCATAGAGACTGAGGATCCCCCCAGCCGCTTGGGCTCCCTGAATGCTTTGGCTAAACAACCAGTTCTTGCGCCCAATTACCAGTGGCTTGATTTGTCTCTCCGCTCGATTATTGCTCATCTCTAGTCGACCATCTTCAAGAAATTGACGGAAGAAAGGCTCATGTTTGAGAGCATAGGAGATGGCCATTCCCAGCTTGGTTTGAGGTAAGGCATTCAAAGTCTTGACCCAATCAAAGAACTCGTCAACTTGTCTTTGAAGGCAAGTTTGGCGCCAAGTCAAGCGTTCCTCAGGCGTCAGCTCCTTCCAATTCTGTTCGAATTGGAAAAAGGAATCGCACCATTTAACCGCCTGATAAGCAGGATGATGCTTAGACACTTTAGCTGGCAGGGCTTCAAAGAATTTCCGCCTTAAATGCGCCCAACAGCCACTGACTTTAACTTTCTCCTTGCATAGGTTGACATAGGCACCATACATATCTGCATGAAGGCTGCCTTCAAAATCTGGACCCAATAGGTCAAGAATGACTTGGCGTCCTCTGCCTTCATCAAATTGATAAATAATCCCCTGTTCTGGGGTGTCCTTGCCACTCATGAGAAGCCAAAAATAATTCTTCGCTTTTTGGCTCTCTAATACCCGATAGCTGGTTTCATCTGCGTGGAGAACTTCTTGTTGACGGAGCTTGTTTAAAAGTAAGTCACAGAGGTTCTGGAAATAATATTGATAGGTGCGAATGTGCCAACCGCAAATCGTATCCCGACTTAGGGGCAGATTCATTTGTTTCCATTCCTGTTCTTGACGATAAGCGGGTAACTTCAAGCCATATTTTTGATGAATCGTTTGAGCGATCAATGATGCAGACCCCAAGCTATTGTTGAGGGGAGCTTTAGGAACGGGAGCCTTCACGATTTTGTCATTGGCCCCCTCTTTTTGAGTGCAACCCTCGCATTTATAAGAAGCTTGTTTATGAATGATTCGTTTCATATGAGCAGGAATGAAGACAAGCTCTTCACGAACAGCACTAGCCCCTATCTGTTTCATCGATTCCCCACAGTCTGGACACTGGCAGTTTGAAAGTTCGTGTAGCTTTTCTTCGGCAGGGAACTGGTCGAGAATCGCCCGCTTGATCCCTTTATTCTTCTTTGCTTTACGCTTATGAGCCTTCACTTCTTGGACGATCTCTTCTTCTAGTTCTAGGCTGTCTAGAGCTTCCTGCCAATCCTCGAACAGACTGGTTTGTCCAGGTTGAGGCGCTGTTTCTTTCTTGCGACCAAACTGTTGGTTCATCATCAAACGAAGCTGTTCTTTCAACCATTCAATTTCACGTTCTTGTGTTTCAATAATATCGATTAGTTGTTCAGGTGTCTGCGTCTCGATGGATTTGATGCCCATTCCCGGACCTCCCTTCTGTTCAAATTTCTTTGATTATAAACCATGTAAACGATTTAATCAAGTTTTTTTCACATTGTGTAAGATCCTTCCAATGATTGAACGGATGGTTCGATCAGAAAGCCATCCATAAGCTGAATGAGTTGGTGACGGTCAATTTCCTTCAGTGATTCCTCCTGTCTAGGCCAATGAATTCGGCCAGATTCATAGCGTTTATACAGTAACCAGAAACCTTGGCCATCCCAATAAAGAGCTTTAAAGCGGTCAAGCCTGGACCCGCAGAAGAGAAAGAGATTCTTTTCAAAGGGATTTAATTGATAATCATTTTGAACGAGAGCAGCCAGAGAATCAACTCCCTTGCGTAAGTCTGTCCGACCAGTCATAATGTAATAGCGTTTAGCAGCATCGAGATTAATAATCAATCAACCACCTCCATAAGTTTTAACTTAATCATACAGGAGGTGGTTGGGCTGTGATACGTACCTGGTTATTCGGCGCTTACTTAGTTTCGAAATGAATGCCACTTATTCAATTTCATACATAAAAAAACCAGCCCACACCTTTTTGGCATCGACTGGTTAATATAAGTGTTTTATCGGTTAGGCTGCTACTGATAGTTGACACACTGTCAGTAACAATCACATTCCTTTCTTTATCCTTAAACCGTAGTGGTGGCTACTTTAACGGTTCCTTCATCTTGAACACCGTCTGTATTTAATAACGCATCATAACGCTCTTTTTGTAAATAGGGAATGGATAACATGGTGACAAAACTGATTAAGTATAAGCTGGCTAAGAATAACATCACCATTGAGACCGATGAGCTATCTAAGATTTTCCCGATAATTACCGATGAGAAGCCTCCAACAGCACGGCCAACGTTTAAGATGACATTATTAGCGATTGAATGAATACGTCCTGCATACAAGCGACTGGTCATAGCGCCATATCCTGAGAACATCCCATTAACGAAAAATCCAACAATCATACCGCCGATAATCATCGTTAAAGCTGAATTCGCAAATTGGAATAAGTAGACTGAAGCAGCTGACATCAATAAGAAGATACTGTAGGCTAAACGCGGTCCTAAATGGTCTAAGATTTGACCAAAAACTAACATACCGATACACATGCCGACAATCGTCGCAATCATCCAAGTAGAAGAGTTTTTAACCGAAATGCCTAAAGACTCTTGCATAATGGTTGGTAACCAGTTCATCATCCCAAAGTAACCGGCAATTTGAACAGTGGTCATCACCATTAAAGCGATGGTTTGGTGAGCTAGGATTGGTGTCGCAAATAATTCTTTTATCTCTGGCTTTACATCTGTATTTTTTGCTACACGACGATTGGAAATAATAGCTTCATCCACAGCAAAATGCATATAAGCCACCAGAATTAATGGCAGTAATCCTAATAAGAATAATCCTTTCCAACCAAATATTGGAGCGACAAAACCAGCTAATAATGCTGAAAAGATTGAACCAACTTGACCGGCAATCCCGTTTAATGCGGATACGCGTCCCATTTTCTTCGGCTCGACAATACCAGCCATAATCGCAACCGCCACACCGTATTCTCCTCCGACTCCAATTCCTGCGATGAATCGCATTAAATATAGGTAGTAAATATTATTAGTAAAGAAAATTAATCCGGTCGCAATCGAAAAGATGATAATTGTCCATTTGAAGACTTTGTATTTATTATAGCGATCGGCTAAGACTCCAAAGACTAAGCCCCCTAATAACATCCCAAAATTCGTAATGGTCGCAATCCATCCCCCTTGAGTTTGAGAGATACCTAAAGTTGAGACAATACTGGACATTGAAAAGGCTAAAAACATCACGTTTAAATCATCTAATCCTGAGCCGACAATCGATGTAACTAAGGCTCTTTTATCATTTTTACTCATTTTTTCCATTTTTTGGCTCCTTAATGAATGATCTCGTCATTCTTTATTAATTTTGTTGTGCTTCGCTCCATGCTACTGGATCTTGATACCAATCTTCTAATGATGTTTTATATTCAGCTAACCCTCCTTCTGTTGTCGCAATTTCTAATAGTGTGGTGTAATCCGTTAAGGATTGAAATGCCAAACCTGCTTCTTTAAATGCTTGTTGGCCACTATTGAGTTGATAATTAAAAATGCTAACCACGCCTAATACTTCAGCGCCTTCAGCTTGGATTTGTTTAGCAGCATTTAAAACACTACGTCCAGTCGAAATTAAATCTTCAATTAAAACCACTTTAGCTTGTTTATCCAATGCACCTTCAATCGCACGACCCTTTCCATGGTCTTTAGCAGATGAACGTACATAAATCATCGGTAAATCTAATTCTGCTGCAACAAAAGCAGCATGGGGAATACCAGCCGTAGCGGTTCCGGCAATAACCGTGACATCTGGATAATGCTCTTTTATCGTTTTAGCTAATAAATACTCAATTACTTTTCGTTCACGAGGATAAGACATGATCAAACGATTATCCGTGTAAATCGGTGCTTTTAAGCCACTGGCCCATGTAAACGGGTCTTGTGGGCTTAGACAAACGGCTTCGATGTCTAATAATATTTGGGCGGCTTGTTTTGCTGATGTCGTCATAAAATATTCCTCCTAAAATGATGCTTTTTCAGCCAAGCCTTTTTGCCACTCGGCTTTAATGGCTTGGTAGGCTGCCACAGGGTCTTCGGCTTGGGTAATCGGACGTCCCACTACAATATAATCACAGCCATTTAAAGCGGCCTCATAAGGTGTCGCCGTCCTTTTTTGGTCATCTTGTCCTTTGGTTAGTCGTATACCCGGTGTGACCGTTAAGAAGTCCTCACCAAATTTTTCTTTGATGGCTTTGGCTTCTAAAGGTGAACAAACGACGCCATCTAACTGTGCTTGTTGGGTAAGCTTGGCTAAGTGGTTGACACTTTCTGCCATTGTTGCTTCAACCAATTGTTCCTGTTTAAGTTGTTCTGGGCTAGTGGACGTTAATTGAGTCACCGCTAGTAAAACCGGACGTTTGGCTCCTTCACCAGTCCCTTTTTCAATACCTTGACGGGCTGCTTCCATCATGGCTTGTCCACCCATTGCGTGAACATTTAACATTGCTATCCCTTGCTTAGCCAAGGTTTTCATCGCCCATTTTACCGTATTGGGAATATCATGTAATTTTAAATCTAAGAAAATATCATGACCACGCTTTTGTAATGCTTCAACCATCTGCGTACCGGTCGTATAATATAATTCCATCCCTATTTTTACATTTAAAGGCTCGGAAAATTGATTTAAAAACTCATTTAATTGGTCTATTTCTTGAAAATCGAGTGCAATAATTGGTTTACTCGCGTCCATTTTCATCATCCTTTCACTCTTTCGTGATAAAAAGAAAAACCTACACACGTGTGTAGGCTCATAAAAGTACATAAAGATAGTGCTATTAGACGGATTTAGCGCAATCCTCCAATGGCAAATATGGTTATGGTAACTTTCATGTTTCTCGAACACGTTTAAAGATCCCTAAATTTCTTTCTAAAGTATACTTATCATTGGGCAAAATGTCAAATGGAAAATGCAAATAATGGTTAACTCTTTCGCATCATTCGATTTGTTCCCCATGAAAAACCTTAAGAGTGCTTCGCACTCTAAACCATGACAGAAAAACGGTTTCGCATTATAATTAAATGGGCAATACAAATCCGATGCGTTTATTGTGAGGTATGTCCGTACCCCCGTATAAAAAAACTGGATGAGCTTTTTATCGTTTGCGATAAACCCATTACGTCTTGAGCGTGTAAATAAAATTACAAGTTAATATAGAAAGCTCACATTGCCTAATATTATTTTGGAGGTCATGATCATGGAAGTAATGATTGAACGATGCTGTGGGATTGATGTTCATCAAAAGACCATCGTTTGTTGTATATTATCTGGTCCATTAGAGACCAATAAACCCCAAAAACATCAGAAGACATTTGGAACTACCTCAGCCGAACTTAGAGCGGCACTTGAATGGATTCAATCATTCAATGTGACTGATATATTTATGGAATCGACTGGACAATATTGGGTCCCAGTTTTTAATATTTTCTCCGATAGTGAGATTCAATTAACACTGGCTAATCCTGCCCATATTAAAAATGTTCCTGGTCGAAAGACTGACGTCAAAGATGCTGAATGGATTGCTCAATTAGGGCGATGTGGGTTAATCCAATCATCTTATTTACCTTGTGCACAAGCAATGGAATTGCGTCAATTGACTCGCCGTCGGTTAAGCTATATCCAAAAACGGACACAGTCGAAAAATGAAATACATAATATCTTACAACGGGCAAATATTAAATTGACGAGCTATCTTTCAGATATCTTTGGTCAAACAGGCCAAGCATTACTCTCTTTATTTATTCATGGTGAAAAAATCACCCTTGAACGAGTCGCCGAGTGTATGCATACTCATGTTAAAGCGACACCCAAACAACTCTTAGAAGCCATGGACGGCAAAATGTCAAAGACTGACCGACGATTATTAGATGATTCATTGGAAGAGTACCGCTTTTATACAGAAAAAATTAAGCGAATGGATGGAGATATTGAGGAATTTATACTCACTTATTTTAAGGAAGAATATGAATTATTAATGGAGCTCCCAGGGGTGAAAGCAAATAGTGCTGCGGTTATCTTGGCAGAAATTGGTCCAGATGTAGAGGCCTTCAAGACAGCTGCGCACTTAGCTTCATGGGCTGGACTATCACCTGGTTCATATGAAAGTGCTGGAGTAAAAAAAAGCAGTCGAACCACCCGGGGGAATAAATACCTTAAAACAACACTGATAGCCTGTGGCGGTATTGCAGGAAGGTCGATGGACCCCGCTTTTTCGAATCTCTATCAACGTCTATCTGCTAGAGGAGCCAAAATGAAAGCTGTAGTTGCTTGCGGACACAAGTTACTACGTATCATATATAAGGTACTTTCTTGTCATATTCATTATGATAAACAAAAAGCATTAGGACTGCGCCAACAGAACTAATGCAACAATTTTTAAAAATTTTTCACTTTAATTATAGCATAGAGGGTGCTTTTTTGCGCCTTTTTTGTCTTTCTTTTCAAATAAAACGCTAGGCATATGCTTTTAACTCATACCGCGGTGGGTTTTAGGCCAGATTGGGTGAGGCGAATAGCGTTTTAAAACATTGAGACAAGTAACGATTTTAACACATTGAGTTGAACTACAATTTAAAACATTGAGAGCAAGCAACTCAATTCGCCATAATATTTAAAAGGTTACTGATAAACCCTCCTTATCAAGATGACTCAATTATTCATCTTCGCCGAACAAGCCTGCTAACCCTAAGCTCGCGAATGGATTGTTAGTTACTGCTTCTTGTTCATCTAAATAACTTTCATTGGCTTTCAATTCTAGTAAACCTTGATAAACTTCTGCCGTCATCTTGGCATCTTCTAAACTGTTATGTGCTTGCCCTTTTAAGCCAATATATTCCGCTACGGCTTTTAGACTCAATCCCTTTGAACCTGATAAATAGGTCGGTTTCATTTCTTGTGCTATTTCATAGATATCAATTTGATATTGCGCTTCTAAATCTAAGCCATGACTTTGTAGCACTGGAATATCACTTTTTTTGCCATTATACCCCATCAATGGAAAGTCACCAACAAAGGCTTTAAAATCCCTTAATACTTCCACTAAAGGAGGCGCATTTTTAATTTTATCTTGGGAAATCCCCGTTAATCCTGTAATAAAACTTCTAATATGAACGTTCGAATGAACATAAGTGTCAAAGCGTTCGATTTCTTGATGATTAACATACTTTATCGCCGACACTTGTAATAAATGTTGAATGCCCTCTACCTCGTTAAATTCTAAGTCGAAAGACACATAATCTTTAAATTCTTCCACATCTTCCCCCCTTGATATTCCCTATAATGATATTGTAAACGATGAACTACAACGCCATTAAAATGGCGTGTTTCTAGGAACACTCATGACTTGTTCCGCTTATTTCAAAGCAAAACAGCGGTCTAAGCTATTTAACTAAGGCCTGTTCCAGGCCAATATTTAATATATTTTTAGCTGCGTTGATATCTCTATCGTGATGCATATTACACTTCGTACAAGTCCAATGACGTATACTTAACGCTTTTTTACCGCTATCATATCCGCAATTGGAACATTTTTGTGACGTCTTGTACGGATTAATCGCTACAAATGTCTTATCATACATTTCGCACTTTGCCTCTAGGATTGTTCTAAACATCCGCCAGGATTGGCCAGCAATCGAACGAGCTAATTGATGATTTTTCATCATATTAGTCGTCTTTAAGTCCTCTAGTACGATCACGTCATAACTTTTAACCATATCGGTTGTGATTTTATGAATGTAATCCTTACGGATGTTCTTGATACGTTGATGAATACGGGCAACTTGGCGTTTGGCTTGCTGGTAGTTTTTCGCATCCACTAAAGCTATACCGTTCTTTTTGGCTTGTAAACGTCTACGGGCCATTCGCTTTTCCCAATAATGTAATTGTTTTTTATAAGACAAATGTAGTCGTTGACTTTGATATTTTTGACCATCAGACGTAATAGCTAAATCACTTACACCTAAATCGACACCGACTACATTCCCTGTTTTGGGCATTGCTTGATTATCGCTTGTGACCAAAAGAGAGAGATAGTAGTCGCCACTAGGTGTATATTTTACGGTGACAGATTTTATGCGTTCATTCTCAATGTGAAGCACACTTGACTTACATTTTACCCAACCTAACTTGGGTAATTTAATATACCGTTGATTATCATTGAAACGAATGTTGTTGCCACGTATGGTACTTAAATACGACTGTTTGGTGTGCTTCTTTGATTTGAATTTTGGGTATTTTGAATAACCTTTAAAAAACCTAACAAAAGTTTCGGATAAGCGTTTAACACTACATTGAACAGCTACGCTATCAACTTCACGCAACCAGGGATATTCCTTCTTCATTTGCGGAATAAGAGAGGATAACGCATTATAAGACAGCATCTGAAGGTCAGGATTGTTTTCATACCGCGCATTCAACATGGCCAACATTTCGTTCCAGATGAACCGGGTATGACCAAAGGTCATATGAATTAACTGACGCTGTTTTTCGTTAGGATAGATCTTACACTCAATTCCTTGATACATGTTTTCACCCCCTTTGTTTTTATAGATATATTATATCATACACATGACGCTTGTTTATAGCGATATCAATTGTTATAATGTAAATAAAGAGGTGTTTACGTATGATGGTAAAAACAAGGACAAATGTCTATGATTTTAATTTCCATTTGGTTTGGGTAACAAAGTATCGTAAAGAAATATTTACAAGCATTGAAAAACAAAACGCCATGCAAGATATGTTGACCCACATTTGTGATGAACACGATATTGTCATCCAATCGCTGCAAGTTATGCCTGACCATATCCATATGTTGATTTCGTTCAACCCTAAACATGCCGCAAGTAATATCGTCAAGACACTTAAAGGGAAATCTGCCCGTCGATGGTTCAAAGCTTATCCAGAAACAAAGGTAATGTTATGGGGTGGCCATTTATGGACACCTAGTTATTTCATGTCAACAGTAGGTAGTATGTCTAAAGAAACGGTTAAAAAATATATTGAAAATCAATTAACAGAATACAATGACGGTCGCCCTAGAACTTGATTCATCCATGTAATGAATGACACGGTTTTCTCAAGGGGCGACTTTAAATAAAATCGAAATTGTCTCGGTTAGGATGATGGTTGCCGGGTTAAGATTTAGCTTCTATTACGAAATACCAATCGTATCGGAACCGGCAATCAAAATTTAACTTCATTAACTCCACACTTCATCAGCAATTTCTTTAATCAACTGTAGCTTTTTCCATTGATCTTCTTGTGTTAATTTATTCCCTTCCTCGGTAGAAGCAAAGCCACATTGAGGGGACAAGCTTAAGCGTTCTAATGGAATGTACTGCGCCGCTTCATGGATACGTGTGATAATTATGTCTTTATCTTCTAACTCTGGACGTTTAGACGTTATCAATCCTAATACTACTTTCTTATCACCGGTAACTTTACGCAATGGTTCAAAACCACCTGAGCGTTCATCATCAAATTCTAGGAAATAACCATCTACCTCTTCTTTTGCAAAAAGAAACTCCGCAATATCTTCATAAGAGCCACTCACCGCATAAGTCGATTTAAAATTCCCGCGACAAACATGAGTCGTTACCACTATGTCTTCTGGACGTTGACTAATCGCTCGATTATTAGTCTCTAAAAATAATTGCTTGATTGCTTCTAACCCTGCTTGGTCAGTACCAAAAAAGTCTTCAGCTCGCTCATCCACTAATAAGCCCCATGAACAATCATCTAATTGAAGGTGACGCAAACCTAATTGATATGCCTTCTGGATAAATTGTTGGTAAATCGAAACTAAATCCTCTACCAACTCTTCTTGACTATCATAGAACTTAAGCGTATTGTCAATGGCAAAAGGCATAATTAATTGTTCAAGAAACTGCGCGGGTGCTGGGATTGTTAATTTAGCTTTATGACCCTTTTCTTCAAACTGTTGCACAAATTTAAAATGTTCAAAGAAAGGATGATTCTCATTAAATCCTAAACGTCCTACTAGATAAGTGTCATCGATTAGTGCCACTTCATCTGCAAAAGGTAATCCTGTTTCTGTTGGGCGATGGTCAATCCCCTCAAATCCCCACATAAAATCTAAATGCCAAGTAGAGCGTCTAAACTCTCCATCGGTAATAAATTCGTAGCCTAATTCTTTTTGCTTATTAATTAATTCCTCAATCACTTGATCTTCTACAATTTTTAACGCTTGTGCATCAATTTTACCTTCCTTAAACTCTTGTCGAGCAGTGACTAATCTTTCAGGTCTTAAAAAACTCCCCACAAAATCATGTTTACCACAATTATGACACATGTTACTTCCTCCTTAGAATTATTAGTCAATTTCACTAACAAAAAAAGACCCCATCCTTAAAAAGGACGAGATCACTCGTGTTACCACCTTAATTTATATTAATCTCACAATTAATACCTCAATGAGTACTATCATACTCGCTCGCTTTAACGGGCGAACCCGGACTCACCTAAATATCGAAGAGCCAACTCGAAGACCATTTTCAATGAATTGCCATTTAACTGCTTGCACCAACGACAGTCTCTCTGTAAAACTTTCATCCATCTACTTTTCTTGTCAATGTTATTATGACTATATTCACATTATAAATTAATCTGTTCCTAATGTCAAGTTAATAATTCAAACTGTAAATAAATTTGAGCGTGGTCCCGGTGAGTTGCGTGGAGAATTCACTGTGGAACAAAGGACACTTTCATCGCGACGGAGATTTTCACCATGGACTGACGGATATTTTCACCACGGACTGACGGAGTGTTTCTCCGCAGATTTCATAGATTTTTCGCACAATCCAATCCACGTGTTGTTGCTGACCTCAGATTTAATAGATTTTTCGCCACGATCCCAATAGGTTTAGCAGTCACATTCACAAGGAATACAAACCGCATAGGTGACATGACTTGTCATGATGCCCTGCATCACTGCATTTAAATTGAATAAAGGATGCTCTAAACCCAATCATTAATTCATTATATTTTGTGGTTTTCCTTCGATGAAACTAATCACATTTTGAAAGGCAATTTCAGCTCGTTTTACCATTGCTTCATCACTAAGAAACGCAATATGTGGCGTTAAAATAGTGTTTTTAGCCTCCAATAATGGATAATCGCTAGCTAATGGTGGCTCTTTATCAAACACATCAATACCTGCTCCTGCAATGCGCCCTTCATTTAGTGCTTCGGCTAGTGCCTCATTGTCGACCACTGGACCTCTAGCGGTATTGATTAATATCGCCTCTTGCTTCATCAAGGCCAACTTTTCTTTTGATATTAATCCTTTAGTGTGATCATTTAATGGTAAATGTAAGGAAACAATCTCACTGTTTGTTAGTACGTTCTCTAATGATTGATAGGTCAAACCTAGTTCTTTTGCCTGCTCATTTTCACTGCGACTATAGCCGATTAACTTAGCGCCAAAAGCTTTAAACAATTTTGCCGTTTCAATCCCAATATTCCCGGTCCCAATGATGCCCACTGTTTTGCCTTTAATTTCCATACCTTGAAATGGCCCCGGAAAATCAGTAGCTAGTCGTGTATCAGCATCGCTTCGTGGTATTTGACGATAGAGAGCTAATACCAATCCTAACACTAATTCACTAACAGCAGTCGTCGCATAGCCAGAAGCATTCGCAATTTGAATTCCTAATTCCTTAGCAGCCTCTTGAGCGACATGATCAATCCCAGTAAAAGCGACATCAATTAACTTTAATTGTGGATTAGCCTTTATCACTTCAGCAGGGTAAGGATTATTGGCAATTATTACAATATCCGCTCCTTTTGAACGTTCAATCAGTTCTTGAACATCGGTCGTTTTCGTATCAAAACCCTTGAACTCATGCCCCGCATTAACTAAAGGCGCTGCTAGTTCAGTAATTTTCTCTTTTGATACTCGTAAAGGTTCTAATAAATGTATCTTCATCTTCACTCATCCTTTTAGTCTATTCTGCTATCATTATAACACGACAATGATGATAGCTAGAAGATAATCGCTTGCTTAAGTATATTGATACCTGGCGACTTAGTAGGCTTTTTCATAAAAATATGTTATAATTAGATTGTATCGAGGAGGGACATTTATGAAAAATTTATTAATTACTACCGTTGTTACCATCGTTATGAGTTATATTCTTCCAGGAGTCACCGTTAACAGTTTTATGGGAGCTCTAATATTTGCTATTATTCTGGGTATTACCAATGGTATTGTCGGAAAAATTCTTAAAACAGTCGGATGTTTATTGACGATTATTAGTTTAGGGCTGTTTAACTTAGTTGTAAACGGTGCTATGGTTTTATTAGCGGATAATTTCGTTAGCGATGTTCAGATTGAAGGACTATTCACTGCCATTATTTTATCCATTGTGATCAGTATTTTTACTACCACCGAAAACAAAATGGAACTCGATCAACGATAATAGGACTTAAAGAAACCAGACTCAGCAAAATTGAGTCTGGTTTTTGGTTTGAGGGTCGATGGTTGATTTTATAATAAAGTACTACTCAATGTTTTTGCTAATTAAAAAAATCATAAAAATAATAAAACTTCCAAATTTTGACACGAAGCCGAAAGCCAATTCTTTCTATCTTATTTGTCCATTAATTATTGGTTTCGCTCGGCCATAAATAACTCATCTTTTCATCGAACTTTCCTTTTGAAAAATCCACAATCTCAATTGCTCCCATTGCGGAATAGACTGTCCCATTACCACCCACTCCATGTATAATAAAAATATCATGGTTTTCTGGATGTGGTCCTATATATGGTAATCCATCCGAAGACTCACCAAAGATAGCTTCATAAAAGTATTCAGATTTTAATTTAATCGAATTAGTTTGATAAGATTGAACCTGTTTAATTAATTTTTCAGAATTTATCTTAGCTTTATTCTCAGATAAAGTTATATTTTCTTCATCCTCTCCACCGATGATTAAACGGTTATCCGGACTTTTTCTAAAATAAAGATAGCTACTTGAACTTTCCCAAAACATCGTGTCAGTAACCTTTTGATTGCTAATCGGTTCTGTTACAACAACAAATGAGGTCACTAAATCAATTTTCGGTAAATATTTTGAAAAACTTGGGAACACGTCATAGCCTGTCGCAATCACCAATTTATCATACTGAACACTTAAATCATCCACTATCAATTTATTTTCTTCAAATGAAAAATTATGCTCGTTCACTTGAGTTTGTTCCGATATAAGCAAATCAAAATTCTGTGTAGCGCTGGTTGCCATTGCAGAAACAAAAGCCATCGGATTCAGCTCCACGTCATTTTTTGAAAGCAATCCTCCTAGAGCATCGATACCATATTCTTTTTTTAATCTCTGTTGATCTAAAAACTCTGTTTCAAAATTTAATTCATTTTGTCTAGCAACTTCTCTTTTTATTTTCAAAATTTTCTCTTCATCATTTGAGACATAAAGACTATTGTTTCTTCTAAATGAAATAGTCGGGTCATCTAACTCATTAACAATTTCTTCAATGTAATCTAACGCTTTTTGCGATCTTAAATAAAAATCATTTGATACCATTTTATTCTTTTCTTCATCAATATCCACCATTACAACATCACTCATATATTGAATCAAACCAGTATTTAATGAACTTGATCCATTTGCTATTGAATCCTTTTCAACTAAAAATACTTTCTTCCCCGCTCTTGCTAAACTATAGGCCGACAATAAACCACTCATACCGCCACCAATTATTAATACATCCACTTTATGCGTGCCTTTTTGTTTTGAAAATGATGCTTCTTTTGTTAATGTTGGCCAAAATCTTTTTCCTTTATATAAATCCATACAACCCCTCCATCTTACTATTTATAATTCAAAAAAAATGTAAATCTCGTATTTGAAAATTAATTTAATCCACTATAAAAAAAGAGCCACATGATATTTTGCGATTAACCAATGAGATAACAGCTACCAAAATACCAACTGACAAATATTACTTATTATTTACTAGTATAATTTATTTTATGATTGAAAGGTAGTAAGACGATTTAGAAACTCAAAATAAATCATTGCTCAAAATTATATTCGTTAAAACTGAAAGCTCTAAAATTAAATTAGCCACTTAAATTATGAATCCTCCCCATTTTTTTATGATTGAAAATAAAGCTGCTAGTTGCGGTTGGAGGGGAAATATTTTATGGCTTTCAATACAACAGTAGCACTTTACTTAATAGGAGAATCGGGTAAGCTAAATGACTCGACCGAAAATTTAAGCGAAGTGCAAAAAGGTTGGGGAGTGACCCCGCACCATTTGACAAAGAGCCTAAAAAACATCATCTCCAAATCGAGTAGGGACGGTTTCCCGTCCCTCTCACACCACCGTGCGTGCCGTTCGGCACACGGCGGTTCAATTAACTTTTAACGCATGTCGCTCTATATAATAATCATAGATACTTATTAATCCTCTTATTCTTAGGATATCCTTTGTGATGTAGTATTGTATCCCTGATTTAAGTGCCACAAATTGATAATGGTCTCCCCAACCAGAGACTTTGTCTGCCATTCCTTTAGGCATTCCTAGCTTGGCAAGTCCCCAAAGTCGTTTGCGTTTGGTCTTCCATTGTTTCCATATCACGACCCTTATACGCGTTCTTAAATGCTCGTCAATCCTTTTTAGTCGTGTTTTCATCGAACTTACGCTGTAGTAGTTAACCCAACCTCTTATAACTTGATTTAGTTTCTCAATTCTTTGGGTGAGTGATACGCTCCAGCTCCGTTTGCTCAACTGCTTTAATTTGCGTTCAAATCGTGCTATCGACTCCTGATGTGGACGCGGTGCCCATTGTCGACTCTTTGTGTTTTTATAAAAACCGAATCCTAGGTATTTAAGTTTGTTTGGGCGCGTTATTTTTGTCTTTGTCATATTGACTTTTAATCCCAGTTTCTGTTCAATGTAGCGAGAAACACTGTACATGACCCGTTTGGCTGCTGCTTCACTTGAGACTGCTATAATGCAGTCATCTGCATATCGCGTAAACCGTAACCCTCGTTTTGTTAATTCTTTGTCCAATTCGTTTAACATGATATTGGATAGGAGTGGAGATAAATTCCCTCCTTGTGGGGTTCCTTGAGTACTTTCATGATAAACCCCCATGATTTGCACTCCAGCTTGTAAATATTTTCGTATAAGTGATTCAACATCGCCGTCGTGAATAAGTTCATGAACCCGTGACATCAGTCGGTCTTGTGGGACGTTGTCGAAAAACTTTTCAAGGTCAATGTCCACTATCCATTCATAACCATCGTTAAGGTAGCTTAATAACTGCATGATGGCGTCTTCACAGGAACGTCCCGGGCGAAATCCATAGCTATATTCACTGAAGTGAGGTTCGCATAAGGGGGTCAATACCTGTACAATAGCTTGTTGAATAATTCGGTCCATGACAGTCGGGATGCCTAATTTTCGCTTACTGCCATCTGGCTTCGGTATTTCAGCTCTGAGCACTGGGGTCGGTTTGTATTTGCGGTGGATTATCTGACCTTTAATATCTTGCCAGTTTGCTCGGATGTATTGTTCGATTTCATCCACCGTTATACCATCAAGTCCCGCTCTTCCTTTGTTTCGTTTCACCTGCTTGAGTGCAAGTGTCATATTGGAAGTCGATAAAATTTGTAATAATAGTTGCGACATGGTGTGTCTCCTTTCTTGTTTCGCTGTTCCTATTTGTCTTATTTTTTTCTGTTATTTCTCCATCAATACGTGATATTGTCCTAACTAGTCAGACATATAAAGGAATACAATTCGAGTAGTTTACACTTTGTTAATTGTTCAGCCCTTCGCTCCACTTACATTACGCAAGCTTCGACACTACTATGGCTTCGGCTGACTTCTCATGATTCGTTATTACTACGTCTGAGACGCTCATGAGACCTCACGGGATAAGTCATACATCTTTCCTCGTTTACTCCCACAATTTACACGCATAGGTTACGACTATCTATTTGGACTTTAATGCTTTTGGCCATCTCATCCGCTATACGCGCCTTCGTATTGTGTTCCTGTTCGTGGAGCCACGATTTCGTTATCTCTTCTTCTCCTCGCCACCTCACGATGGTCAAGCTTGAGAATCACTATTGGGTTCACCGATAGCAGGTGCCCTCAGGGATTTGCACCCTAGATGTATGACATGCCCGTCATACCAAAAAAGGAAGCCATCATAGCTTCCTTTTCACTCTATTAGGGATTTAACAATACTGACTTCTGGCTGCTTTTATCATGTCATGAGCACGATCAATTGTTGGCTTATCTGCATCGGTAATGCGAGCTAATGGCCCCCGAACATGACCACACTCTAATCCTTCACGACGTAAGATTTCTTTCATCACATCATATAGATTGCCTTGGCATCCTACCATTGTAAAGATAATTTCAGTTATTTTAAATTGAATCTCTGTTGCTAATGGGATATTTCCTTCATTAATAGCCTTATCACAAGCTAAGAATAACTCTGGCATGACACCATAAGTCCCTCCAATACCCCCTTCAGCACCCATCACCCGTCCACCAACAAATTGCTCATCTGGTCCATTAAAGACAATGATGTCACGGTCTGCTTCTAATTTCCATGTTAAAATATCTTGTACTGGCATTGACGAATTTTTAACACCAATCACATATTTATTTTCCAACATTTTTTTGAATTGGCCTGTTGATAAAGCATATCCGGTTGTCTGTGGAATATTATAAATAATAAAATCACGTTGTCCTGCTTCAATCATCGCTGTCCAATAAGCTTCAATGGAAGGTTCTGGTAAGCGGAAGTATATCGGTGGAATTGCTGCTAACGCATCAACTCCTAAATCAGCTGCATGCTTCGCCAACTCGACCGAATCGCGGGTAGAAGGAGCGGCTACATGGGCAATGATTGTCATCTTACCCCCTACTGCTTCCATGACGCTTTCTAATACTAATTTACGTTCTTCAACATTTTGGTAAATACACTCACCTGAGGATCCACCGACATATAAGCCTTTAACTCCCACTGATAAATAGTGTTTTGCTAATGCCTTACAGCGTTCAGCACTGATATTTCCTTCTTCATCATAACAAGCGTAAAACGCCGGGATAATCCCTTTATATTTTTCTAAATTGCTCATGTTCAATTGAACTCCTTTAATTATACTTCTGTTGCAATTTCTGAACCAACCAGCCAGTTAAATACTAAATCATTCACGAAAACATTCATCGCTTCATGCCCATATTCTGGCATAATATGAACACTCTTTTCACTCTCAATGCGATTATATGCGGCAAATTGGGTCGAGGGTGGGCAAACATCATCCTGCATCCCTACAAAAAATTTTACCGGACATTTTATGCGATGAGCGAAATTTTTTATATCAATATATGCCAAATTATCTAAAATCCGCTGCTCCGTTTCATGGAAGGGATCTTTATATTTGAAATAACGGAATAATTCATTATATGCTTCGGCGCAATCACCTAATTCCAAAATGCGTTTAAAATCGGATAAAAATGGATAAATAGAAACGACTTTTTTGATGCGTTGATTTAAGGCACCGGCAATTAATGCGAGTGCCCCTCCTTGCGACCCACCAAAACTCATTAAACAGTTTTCATCTACCCACTCTTGTTGCGCCAAAATTTCAATCATTTGATAAATATCCAAATAAATATCTTTATAGAATAATTTATCAGGAGATTGTGTCATTCCACGGATTACTTGTCCTTTAACGGTTACGCCATCAAAAACACCATGATCGATCGATTTGCCTGCTTGTCCACGAACATCCATTGCGACCACGCCAAAACCTGCTGCCACGTAGTTTAAACATTGTGACCAATCTGGGCTTTGTCCTTGATAACCATGAAAATGAAAGACAACCGGCACTGTTTTCTTTTCTTTAGGAAACACGCATTTCGCATATACAACGCCATGATTCGTTCCTTTAAATTTTTATTCATATGCTTGAACATTCGGTATATTAAATTGACAAGCCTCTAAAGTATACTCCGGTAATGATGAGACTTGTAATAATTCATTATCCCAAAACTCATCGAAATTTTGCGGAACTTCTTCACGACCATAATAATGACGCATTTCATCAAGCGACATTGTATCAAACATAATTCTCACTTCCTTATTCTTCTGGCATTATCTCTTCTTTAAGTGGTTTTCCTGTACGAATGAGAAAAAGTCCCAAGTTGAAGATAGCACTAGCGGCCACAATTGGCATATAGACAAATAATAAATTAAACCAAAACTGTTCAGCCGTAAATTGTTTCAATAATAGGAGAACCACTAAAAGACTCACTGCAACCGCATTGATAACTAATGGTGCGGTAAAATAATGTTTAGCCACTCGGTTAATAATGACCGTTGCCATCATGGATAAGCCCATATAGAGAATGCCATAATAAAACCACCCTATGATTAATTGTGATACTGTCATATTATCCCTCCTATCGAATGTCTCAGACACCTTGAATGTCTGCTGACTCGTTCTCAATATTTTACCTTCTTGAAATGTTAATTTGGTACAACTTTCATAAAGCGAGACGCAATCTCGTACGGTCGTGTAATGGCTCCACCTACCACTGCTGTATGAACACCTTGAGCAAAGGCTTCTGCCAATTCTTCTGGATAATGAATTTTACCTTCAGCTACAATGGGAGTATGGGTTTTTTCTACCAACTGACGCATCAGTTCAAAGTTTGGTCCTTCTGTTTGATGCTTAGTATAAGGTGTATACCCATTCATTGTTGTACCAATTAAGTCAAAGCCTAAGGCTTCTGCATGTAGACCTTCTTCCAATGTAGAAATATCGGCCATCAATAATTGATGAGGATATTTCTCTTTAATAGCTTTAACAAAATCATCAATCGTTCCATCCGCACGCGTGCGATTGGTAGCATCTAATGCGATAATATCGCTCTTTGCTTCAACTAACGCATCTACTTCCGCCATCGTAACCGTTATATAAGAATCAAATCCTTCATAGGACTTCTTAATAATGCCAATGACCGGAACATCGAAAGCTTCTTTAATTTGCTTGATGTCTGTGACACCTTGGGCTCGAATACCGACAGCGCCCGCCTCAATTGCAGCTTTAGCCATTAACACCATCACACCACCTTCTTCGCGATAAAGAGGTTCGCCTGGTAAGGCTTGACAAGAAACAATTAATTTTCCTTTTAGTTGATCGATTATTGGATGAGTCATTATCCTTTCACCGCCCCTACTGTAATTCCTTGCGCAAAGAAGCTTTGGAACATTAAGAATACAATAATCATTGGTAATGATGCTAGTAACGCACCTGCCATTAATAATCCATAGTTCAATGAGAATTCAGCATTTTGCGCCATCGACGCTAAACCTAATGGTAAAGTCTTCATTGTTTCTGAGTTAGTAAACACTAATTGTGAGAAGTAATCATTCCAACTAGAAATAAAAGTAAAGATGGCGAGTGCCCCAATTCCTGGTTTTACGATCGGAAGAACAATATTGATAAATTTCTTCACTTCCCCACAACCATCAATATCAGCCGATTCCAATAAGGAGTCCGGTACTGAATGTGAGAATTGTTTCATCAAGAAAATACCGAATGGCCAACCAACAGCCGGTAAAATTAATGCCCGATAAGTATCCATTAATTGCATTTCAGTAATCAATCGCAATAATGGAATTAAGATAACCTGTTTCGGTAAAGCCATCGCCCCAATGAAGATGGCGAATAATAGCTTCACACCTGGAAATCTTTTTTTAGCTAAGGCGTATCCTGCTAACGAAGCAGTTGAACACACTAAAATCGTCGTCGCAAGAGAAACAAACACTGAGTTAAAGAACCAACGCGCTGTTAATGGAATTAATAATTGTTTAAAATTATCCATTGTTGGTGTCATTGGAAACCACTCAGGTGGCATGGCAATCGCTACATCTTGAATTTTAAAAGCCCCAGAGGCAATCCAATAAAATGGGAAAATAAAGAAGATTGTCAATGCTGATAATAAAGTAAAAGACAAAATATTAAAAAGTCCAAATTTTTTAAATTCCATTTTTCATACCTCCTATTCAATGTCTTTATTTAAATACTTAAATTGTAATGTTGAAATAATCGCAATAATGGCTGCTAATACAACCCCCATCGCACTCGCTCTACCATAATCTTGGATCTTAATACCGGCTTCATAAACTAAATACATTACCGTTGATGTCGAATAATTCGGTCCACCGGCTGTCATCAATTGAATTAAGGCAAAGATTTGGAAGCTATTAATTGTCGTTGTTACCACAATATACAATGTAGTCGGAATGATTAATGGCCAAATAATATTTTTAAACATCACCCAATTTGAAGCACCATCAATTTTCGCTGATTCTAATAATTCTACTGGCACATTCCCCAAAGCCGCGATATATAAAATAATGGGTTGTCCAATACTCGTTGTGATTAGCACGACGATAATCGCATAAATAGCGGTTTGTGAATTACCTAGCCATTGAATATTTCCATCGATAATATTCATTGATTTTAGAACATAGTTGAGAATACCAAAGTCAGGGTTGTAAATCCAAAGCCAAACAACTGTAATCGAAACAACGGATGAAACAGCTGGTAAATAAAATACCCCTCTAAAGAAACTTCGCACTGCAGCCGATTTGTTATAAATATTAATCGCAATAAATAATGAAAGAACTACCACAATCGGAACCGCGATTGCTACAATAAACATGGTATTACCCATTGATCTTAGAAATACATTATCAGATAATAACTTAGTATAATTATCGATTCCTACAAAAATCTGTCTTCTTCCACGAAACTTAAACAAGGACATATGAATCCCTTTAATCATTGGATATAGTACATATGTTAAGAAGAAAATCATTGCAGGAGCAATAAAAAGATAACCACTTATGTCATATTTTCGTTTTAAACGATTTAACATCTTACTTACACTCCTTCAAAATATTATAAGACTTTAACTTTCTGTCTTGAATAAATAATAGCTAGAATTTTAGCTTAAAATCGCTAACTTAGGTCTTAAAAATTGTTATCATTGTCGCATATAGAGATACCACATTTTTTAAAAGCATCAAAATTTAATGTGGCCCACTAAATCTTCTTTCAAAATTGTTATAACACGTCCTATTTAACTAAAATAGAGCCCATTTCATTACTCGACAAATAGACGTTCACACCTGAAAGTCCATACACTATTTGTGTATTGTTCATAAAGCCGTCGCATATTGCGAAACCATGTGTCAACATATTTTTGTCCAATAATGAATGATGAGCTCTATCATTTCATTATATTTTTTTGATAAAAGTGATTGGGAAGAAGTGGACCAGAAGTAGAAAATGAATGATCTTTACTTCGTCTGGCAAACCTCGCACAGTTCAGAGTTGGTCTCAAACCAGTCCTTATGATGCCGGCTGAGACCACTCAATCACTGTGCTTTTAATTTACGAACAACAGCTTGACTGATTTTTTCAAGTTCATTCCAATCTCTTTAAGACCACTCAATCACTGTGCTAGTATTGAATGTGCAAAAACTTGACTGAATATATCTTATACAGGCCTAGCTTCATTCCCAAATCAACTAAATTTAATACTATTCGCCTAATAACTCTACTTCTTCAGCATAGATGGCATTAGCTTCTTCAACGAAAGCATCTAAAGCTGTTTTAACATCTTCAGTATCACCAGATAATACACCTTGTAATAATGGGAACCATAAAGGACGCATTCTTGCATATCCTGGAATTGTATTATAATAAGCACCAAATTGATCGTTTAATTTTTCAGCAAATGTTAATTCCTCATTATCATATAAACCAGTTTCTCCCTCTTTAGCTGAGAAGTTACCGGTCGCTAATAAAGTACGTTTGCCCCAAACTTCGTCGTTAATCATGAAATCAACAAATAATTGTGCTGCTTCGATTTTAGCATCATCGCCATTATCAAATACCGCTGGACCTGCTACTAAATATTCATATTTTGGTGCTTTGTCCACATTCGGGAATGGTAAGAATTTGAAATCTAAATCTTCCCATTGAGCAGCTAAACCAGGACTAGCTAAAATCGTTAGGGCCGCTTTTCCTGACTTGAAGTATTCTAAGGCATCTTTTGCTTCTAAAGCTGCCCCTTGTCCCAAGATACCAGTAGGCGCTTGCTCCTTAATCCATTCTAAAGCTTTGACGCCTGCTTCATTATTAATGATATACTCTGTTACTTCATCATTGGTAATCCAAGAACCAAATAAGTTAGAGACAAATGCACGTGGACCTTGGTCTCCTGCTTGTGATTTAGAATAAACAACGGTTGGGATTGTATCGCCTTCAGCATCATTCACCGCTTCTAAAAATGCTTGGAATTCGTCTACAGTCCAATTACGATCTTCACTATCTAAAGGTAATAAATCTGTTACACCTAATTCATCCGTTAATCCAACGTTTACCGCCATTAAGAATGGTGCGATTCCTTGTGGATATAAGTATAATTCATCTTCAAATGAACTTGCTTTAACTGCTGCTTCAATTAAAGTGCTCGTATCAACATCAGTGAACGGTGCTAAATAGCCTTTACTTGCCCAGTCAATAATACGCCCTGGTGCATCATAGATAACATCCGGATTAGTTTGTGACTGTAATGCTGTTTCAATTTTTGCTGGACCGTCTGTAAAGTCCAATTTTTGATATTCTACATTAATATGTGGATATTTTTCTTCGAATGCTGCGATTAAAGCTGCATCATAGTCTTCTGACGCTGGGAATTCTTTATCGCTTGTAAAGTTAGGGAAGTTCCAATAAGTGATGGTCACTTCATCTTCGGCACTAACAACTGCTGGAGTTACCGATGCTACAACACCAGATAATACGGTTGCTGACATAGCGAAAGCTACTAATTGCTTGAATTTCTTAAATTTCATCTTTTATTCCTCCGTAAAAATAGCTTTTTGTAAAATTTCTTGAACTGTGGTCTTCATCTTCATCGCATAGTGATGATTTTCTAATAATTGCAATGTGATGATGTCGATTAAATAATAAAACGGCAATTGTGAATTAGCGAATTGATCGTTATTCACAAAACGACTACTATGGACAAAGAATGTCTCATCCGATAACTTTGCAATGGTACTTCCTTTGATACTTGTCACACTAATGATAGTTGAACCATTTGATTTTGCGTTTTTTAATGCATGTACCACTTCCTTTGTTTCTCCTGAATTACTAAACCCAATGACAATATCACCAACCTGTGTAATCGCACTTCCGATAATCATCATATGCGAATCAGTTTCAGCAATCGCATTTATTCCCATCCGCGATAAGCGAATCGCAAATTCTTTTGCTGTTAATCCTGAACTCCCCATACCATAAATGACGATACGATTGGCATTTTTCAATATTTGAATCACACGATTGATCTGTGCTTCATCAAGTAACTCCGCCGTCCGTTCAATTACCCGGTTATAATATTGCGTTACTTGATAAAACGCATTGACATTTTCATCTTTCTCATCGCTCAATGCCGAAGCAGAAAGTTCCATTTTTAGTTGGACATAACTATCACAACCCACTTTGCGACAAAAACGCGTGATCGTAGCAGCTGATGTACCAATTGCTGCTGATAAATCTTGAATGCTGATATTTCCTAAATGTTTTTGTTCTTGTAACAAATAAGTTGCTATCATCTGTTCTTTTGGTGAAAAATTTATAAAATTAGCTTCTATCTTTTCTACCAAACTCATTGTAAATCACATCCTACTATCTTAATAAAGATGAAAGTATAAAGCTCCTAACATGCCGGCATTGTTACCCGCTCGCGCAGGACTTATCTTTGCGGTTAAAAATCGTTCACTGACTGCTAACTCTTTTAACTTTTGCTCAATCGCTGGAATAATCATATCATGTTGAGCTAAGATGCCGCCTCCAAGTACAATTTGGTCTGGATTCAAAGTATATTGCATTATAAGTACGCCTTTAGCTAGAGCACTTATAAATCGTTCAAACACTTGATTCACTCGTTCGTCTGATGCTAATCTTAAGCGTTCAAAAAATTCTTCGCCAGTTATCTCCTCATTGAGTTGTCGCTTCGCGTCCACTAGTAAGGCGGTAGTAGAAGCTATATCTTGAAAATATTGACCCTCAATTGGCAAATACCCTACTTCTCCAGCCATAAAACTTGGCCCTTCGTATAATTTCCCATCAATAATAATGGCTCCACCGACACCTGTTCCAATGGTTAAGCATACTAAAGTTTTTGGTTTTTCTAATTCAGTAAAAGCTTGCCAATACTCTCCTAAACAAGCAGCATTTACATCATTTATTACTGTGCATTTTACTTTGGTCAATGTTTCTACCGTTTCTTTTAAAGGAGTTCCAGTATAACCCGGTATTGTATACCCCGCATACGTGATGACTCCCTTTTGGGAATCCACCACTCCCGCTGTTGAAATCGCAACACCTTGTAATCGATACTTTTCTTGAGTTGTCGTACAGATTTGACAAACTTGATCCAAAATATAATTTGTAGACTCTGTTATTTTTGTTTTCTGACGCTCTGTGGCACTCAGTTGAACTCCTTCATTATCAAATACTGCATATTTAATATATGTACCGCCAATATCTATTCCTAGATATGACACTCGCTTCCCCTCCTTTTAAAAACGCTTTCTTGATTTCGCTTTCATTATACCACCGACAAAAATTAATTTCAATTGTTTTTTTTATGAAAATTATTTTCTTTTAAAAATTAATTATAATGAGCCACCTACAAATAATCCCTCACCTTTCATGATAGAAAATGAGCATACTAATTATAGTTTGGAAACGAATGGTTTTAGGGCGTTCAATTAATATTAGACTATCATGCTAAAGAAGAAGTAAACACATCAAAATTTAGCCCTTCATGTTGGTAATCAACCTGAAATTGATTAATCAATTAAACTGACAACTATAAAAAAAGTGCTACAAAGCTCACCTGATGTAAAGCTTCCATAGCACTTTTTTTCAACAAAATATTTTATATAGTTTCAGAGATTTTCACAAAAAACAAAATCCCAATTAGTAGTCCTGTCATCTCCCTGTAAATGTCCCCCTATGTCCGTATCAAATTGAGGAGGAAGAGGCTGGGCATAAACTTAATAAATTTAGTTAAGATTATTGTTTGTTAATTAATAGCGCAGTGGTTGAGTGGTCTCAAATGGCGTCTTAATGTAGCTGAGAACCAGCTTGAAAAATCCAGTCAAGTCATTGCTCGATGTTTAAAGGCGCAGTGGTTGAGTGGTCTCAAACTGCGTCTTAATGACTTGTTTGAGGCCTACTCAACTGTGCGGGGGTAGGCCGACGAAGCGAAAATCACTCGATTTTCTACTTCTGGTCTACTCCCAACTGTGCGGGGGTGGGCAGACGAAGCGAAAATTATTTAATTTTCTACTTCTTGCCCACTCCCTATTAATTCCCTTGTTTAGGCACAACCTCTAAATAATCAAAGAGTGTCCAGACAAATTGATTTCCTGTTAATCGATTTAAAATACCTCTTCCACAGCTCACTTCATCATATTGCGTTACCTCATCACTGAAAATGCCTGGACCATATATCGCAATTGGCACTGGCTCTCCTGAATGCTCCCCTTTCTCACATGGAGTGGAGTGATCTGCACAGAGTGCTAATAGGGTGTTTTCAGGTAGATTATTTTTAAGCATCCCTACCATTTCATCATACTTTTCAATCGCTACGACTTTACCTAGTGGATCATTATCATGCCCCATTAAATCGGTAGCCTTAAAATGGACATAAACAAGATCAAAGTCTTCAATGGCTTGCAAGGCTTTTTGGCCTTTTAATGGATAATTCGTATCGACGCTGCCTGTAAAAGATTCATCCGTTTCAGTATGGTAGCCCGTCATTTTAGCGACACCTAGGACCGTATCTTCTCCAGCAATTACCTTACAAGTAAATCCCATCTCTTTACCTAATTGAGGAATATTCGTCATTTTACCTGCTCCACGTGTAATTAAAAAATTAGCAGGCAACTTGTTATCTTCAATTCTTTTCAAATTAACAGGATGATTTTTCCATTTTTCATAAACCACTTTAAAATATTCATTCAATACTGTTGCTGTTTTTTGGGCTTGTACCGAATCATCAAGTGGTAATACTTCTTTATACGGGGAGCCATCATTGGGCGCTTTAGGGTCTGAATCACTAATTTGATCCGATAACCCTTCTCCTCTCATGACTAAAACGGCACGATGCTCCGTGGCTTCTTTTAAAATAAATTCTACGCCCTTAATAACAGTATGATTGATCGCCTCAACGAGTTTTGATGTCCCTACTCTAATTCTGCCTGCTCTACGGTCGATGACAATTCCTGTATCATCCACTGTAGCAAAATTACATCTTAAGGCAATATCTCCTTCTTTGAGATCTAAACCAACACCCGCCGCTTCAATTGGACCTCTTCCTGGATATAATTGATGGTCATGTCCAAATAAAATTAAATGTCCCATATCCGTTCCAACAGCAATGCCTGGACTAATCGGATCCATTAAGCCACTTTTTCCCATTTTAGCAATTTCATCTAAATGAGGTGTGTTGGCAAACTGTAAGGGTGATAAGTAGTTCAATTCTTTTACCGGACGATCACCTAAACCATCAGCAATGGCGACGATTACTTTCTTTTTCATGTTATCAACCAACTTTCTCAATTAATGTATAATCAATTGTAGCCATGTAAAATAGACAATTGAAATCACACTGGCATTTACAAAACATCCCACTAAACCAAATTTAAGCTCATCTAGTACTGAAAAATATCCTGTACCAAAATATAAGGTATTGACTTTTGAATGAGGCGGTAATGTGATCGTTGAAGCAATACCAAATGAACATGCTAAAGCTAACGATGCTGGATCCATTCCTAAAGTGGTTGCGATGGTGATAATAGCAGGAATTAAAATAGTGGTTCTAACCGTTTTACTGGTAAATAATAGATGACTAAATACCGTAATGAAAATCAAAATTACAGCTACTAAACCATGATTCAATTTGTCTAAACCAATCGCATCGACTAGATGTTCGATTAACCAGCTAGCACCACCTGAATCATTAAAAGCATTCCCCACTGCATAAGCACCAGCAGAAAAGATCATTAAATCCCATTTGATTTTAGCTTGTTTCCAAGTTAATACGCCAACTTTAGGTAATAAACACAATAACATACTCAATACTGCCGTTTGTTCAGTTGAAATTTCAAAACCAAACCAACTCTCTTGAAAATCACCTGTTGCCCATAAGATTAATGTGATTAAAAAGATAATTTCGACTCGTTTTTCTGCCGAAGAAAATTTCCCTAAATGATTCAATTCTGTTTTAAGTTTTTCTTGAACAATTTGATTGGCATCCTCACCACTATTATCCGCGATGTTAAATAATTTTGAACCAATTATAAACATGAAAATGGCCGTTAATAGCGCCTGAGGAATCGAACCTAATAACCAGTCCATATAACCAATATTTCCACCTGCTTGTTCGTTGATAAACCCTACCGCAATGACTTGAGCAGAGGTTGCAGTCATAACCATTGAGGTAGCAAAAGCATTATTATGAACACCTTGTAACATCATTAGTTTTCCATATTTGGATTCACCCGGTAGAGCTTGATAGACTTCTAGTAATACTAAAGCAATCGGTACAATTAAAGAAGCTCTTGCGGTAGTGGACGGTACAAAAAACGCTAATAAAAAATTCACAATAACAAAAACGGCTAAGGTTCTAATTTTGCTTTTTCCGAATTTAGTGACGAGTGTCAACGCTACTCGCTTACCTAAATTTGTTTCTGACATTGCTGAAGTTAAGACAAACGCAGCAACCATTAACCAGATAATATCAAAACCTAAAGTGCCAAAAGCCACTTTTGGTAATATCATAGAATTTAATAACCAATCGATAAGGAAATCTCAAGAAAAGTGAAAACTATTCTTGAGATTTTTTATACTCATACTAAGAATGATTGTAATGATTGGAACAACATTGTTTGATATGCCTAATCGAAACTAACTTTTCCAAATATCGTAAAAATACTCTCTCTATAACAAATTGCATCATACACCCAGTAAGTAGATGTATCCTTTTTCATTGAGTGAAACAAATTCATCATCTCCTTACACAATGTTGTCAAGCAGCTCAATTCCCATTATCTTTCCTACTTCTACTAGTTTTCTCGTAACATTAATATCTGCCTGACTTGGCTCTAGGTCATATCAATAGTAATGTATAAAAAACACTATAAAATCAAGCCTTTTACTTTAACTACATGGATTCAACGTATACACACCAAATCGAAAATATGACGAAAAAGTGACGAAAAAGAAATTTATTCAAATTTTAAAGGGATAACAAATGTTATCCCTTTCTTACTTAAACATAATTTTTATTCTTTTACTCTCATTAGTCGCAAACCATTTAGTGCCACTATGAGGGTTGCACCCATATCGGAAAGGATGGCAATCCAGAGCGTTAGCCAACCTGGAATGACTAATAATAAGGCAAT
Organism: Globicatella sanguinis; assembly: GCF_002847845.2. Classification (NCBI taxonomy): domain Bacteria; kingdom Bacillati; phylum Bacillota; class Bacilli; order Lactobacillales; family Aerococcaceae; genus Globicatella; species Globicatella sanguinis. The sequence continues at coordinate 813,110 of NZ_CP126962.1, forward strand.
AAATTTAATAGCAATGGCAAAAGTAATATTAGCTTTGATAATATTAAGGGCTTTTCGGCTAAGTTTTACAGTGAATGGAAGTTTTCTTAAATCGTCTCCCATTAAAGCGACGTCTGCCGTTTCCAAGGCTGTGTCTGTACCAGCTCCACCCATTGCGATTCCAACTGTAGAAGCTGCTAACGCAGGAGCATCATTGACACCATCACCGACCATGGCTACGTTTCCGTACTCGGACTTTAATTGTTTTATATAGTCTAATTTGTCTTGAGGCATTAGATCAGCTCGGATATCAGATACCCCAACATGACTGCCTATTGCATTCGCAGTTCCTTGGTTATCACCTGTAAGCATAATCGTATTTTTAATTCCGAGTTGATGTAACTTTTGAATAATTTCCTTACTTGATTCACGAACTTCATCAGCAACTGCAATAACTCCTAGTATTTCTTTTTCAGTTCCAATAATCATGGCTGTTTTGCCTTGATTTTGAAGAGCTGTCACATTTTTATCAAAGTCTTTATCGAAATCTATAGTCAATAATTCTTTAAATAGTTTCGGGCTACCGATATAATAAATCGTCCCATTTACAATACCCTTTATCCCCTTACCTGTAATAGAGGAGAAATCCTCAACAAGTACATCAGAATATGAAATGTTTTCTTCTTCTGCTTTTTTCATGATTGCTGAAGCAAGTGGATGCTGGGAACGATATTCTAATGCAGTAATGATTGCCAATAATTCTTCTCTATTCGTTTGATTATTCAATATATTAAAATCAGTTACAACGGGAACACCTTTTGTTAATGTACCTGTTTTATCAAATGCGATTGCCTTTAAGGCACCCATTTCTTCTAAATACACTCCACCTTTAATAAGAACACCTTTTTTCGCAGCATTCCCAATCGCCGAAACAATCGAAATCGGTGTAGAAATCACCAATGCACATGGACAACCAACAACAAGAACAGCTAATCCTTGATAGATCCATGTTTCCCAACTGCCACCAAAGAGTAAAGGAGGGACTACAACAACTAATGCTGCAATGATCATAATGATCGGTGTGTAATATTTCGCGAATTTGTCAACAAATGCTTGCGCTGGAGCGCGTTCTCCTTGTGCTTCCTCTACAAGATGAATAATTTTAGAAATTGTTGTATCTTCTACAAGTTTTGTTATTTTTACTTCAAGTAATCCTTCTTCGTTTAAAGTACCTGCAAATACTTCATCATCAACTGTTTTCCCAACAGGGACTGATTCGCCTGTAATCGCTGCCTGGTTTACTGCGGAATAGCCATTTACAACTACACCATCCATCGCAATCTTTTCACCAGGTTTTACAATCATGATATCCCCAACAGCAATATCATCGACATGAATCATTATTTCTTGCTCATTACGTCTAACGAGTGCTTCTTTAGGGGCAATACCCATTAGAGAACGAATCGAATTTCTTGCTCTATCCATGGAGAATCGTTCAAGCTCTTCACTGAGAGCAAAGAGAATGACAACAAGAGCAACTTCTCCCCATTCACCAATAATGGCTCCACCTATAACAGCCACTGTCATAAGGGTTTTCATGTCAAATTCTAAGCGTAGTAAGTTTTGCAAACCTACTTTAAAAAGTGACAATCCACCAACCAACATTGATGCCAAAAACAATAGGGTTGTAAGAAGATTCTCTTCTCCATTTACAAAGTGAGAGAAAAAACCGAAAGCAAGGAACAAAGTTGAATAAAGCAATGTACTATACTTTTTATAAAATGGAACTTTCTCTTCTTTCGTATCTTCAGTTACCTCTTGCGAAGCATTGCGGGTAGACTTTTCAGGAGTTACTTTAAGATTCTCAAATGCACCAGCTTTTTCTAGTTCTTTAGTCGTTGTATCTCCGTAAACAGAGATCTTAGACGCACCAAAATTTACTTTTGCATCCTTAACCCCTGGAAGTTTTTTTGACATTATTTTCAAATTTCCCCGCACAATTTGCGCAAGTAAATCCTTGAACGCGATAGGTTTTCATTTCTTGTTCAGATAATTTGACTAAATGTTCAGACATTTACTTTCCCTTCTTTCTTATGTGCTAATGCATTAACAAATAACTGCTCAACATGGTCATCATCCAGCGAATAAAATGCTAATCTTCCTTCTTTTCTAAACTTAACAACCCCTTGCGTATGGAGTGTGCGTAAATGGTGGGAAGCATTTGCAATCGTGACACCAATAATATTTGCTATATCACAAACACATAACTCTTCACCTTTTAACAAGGCAAAGGTAATTTTCGCCCTGTTTTCTGCCGCAACTGCTTTAAATAATTGGGCAACACTGGAGATATCAACTGTTTGTAATTCGTCTTGTATTCGAGTTACCTTTTCTTCGTCATAACAATAAATCTCACAAGTATCCTTCTCATTCATTTTCTCACCCCCATTCTCATTTAAGTGACCACTTGATTACAGTATACTCTTTTGAAGTTATTAGTCAAGTGAATACTTGAATAGAAAATAATTGGATTCACAATATGGCTAGAACAACTTGCCATGTAATTTTTCAACTTGATCTTTTAATTGCTTATTTTCGTTCTCTAATGCCTTTATACGGCTTTTTAATGTCTTTATTAATACTTCCTCTGAACGAGGGCTTTTACTTTGTTTACGGGGAACTAATTCACTTATTTGCATCCCTCTTAATGTCTCAATTCTAGTTCTAATGTCTATATTTTTGTAAAGCCATGACTTTGAAACATTTGCTTTTTCAGAAACAGAATTAAAGTTAATTTTCTCTTTTTTAATTGCCATCTCTGATATGGTCTTTTCAACTCTAATTCTTGTTTTCTCCGACTTCTCTTTTGAAAGTTGAATTATAGCAGTTGTGTTACTCTTTCTTGTCATCTTAATTCGTCTCCTTTAAGGAATGAATAATCTGCTCTAATCTATTTTTAACACGTTCGTTAGTTTCAACCTGACGCTGCCATTGGTTCTGTTTAGCGCTATTTAATATTTCTTTAATTCGGTCTAAGTGCTCTTCATGTTCATTTAGAAATTGTTTACTTGTACAGAAGTTAGTACAATCTAAACAAGCATTTGCGTGAGGACACGGTCCCGCAATTACTGGTAAACGACAATAGCCATTAGGAAGTGCTTGTGCATTGATATTCTTTTTAAACCATTGAAGATCTGTATTGTCAGCTTCAGTATTTTCTTCAGTTAAATCCAGAATGCTCCCGTTATTCGTCACCAAAGTTTCCTTGAATTTTATGAACTCTTTCTTGAGAGTTTCATCAAAAATATGGGCATATATTGCAGTCATTTCTGGTGATTCATGCCCTAAGAATTTTTGAACAATATGCTGTGGCACTCCGTTGTTTATCATTCTAGTGCCAACTGTATGCCGAAAGGCATGAGCATGAAATCGGAAAATTTCTCCTTTATTGTCCGTTATCTTTTCTTCATAAGCTAATTTATTTAATTTAACTCTAAAGGTATCCTGCTTCAATGGAGAACCATCTTTCCGTGGAAATACATATACACATCCATCGTCAAGTTCATCAGCCACTCTTTGTTCTTGAACTAATATTAATGCAGCAATTTCTTTAGAAATAGGAATGGTATGTCTGTCTTCATTTTCCACTGATAATACTTTAAAAAGCAATCGCCTTCTTTATCTGTTATGACACTCCCTTTTTTTAATGTACAAAGTTCACCGATACGCATTCCGCATTCTTGAAGTACCATAACCATTGCAGCCATATAAGGTTCCAATTTATCTAATTTCACATTTAATTGTTCAAGGACATATTCATCTATATAACGTGGTTGTGCCTTCGGCACTTTAGGATAATCTTCTCGAAAAATAAGGATTTTGGAAGGCGATTCCTTCCAATCAAACCTTTGAAGTGTAGAGAAAAAAACTTCCAAAGTAGATATTCGTCCAGTTACAGTACTAGGTTTTAAACCTTTTAAATTAATTTCATTTAAATATTGCTCAACTTCATTCCTAGTTAATTGATGAATCCTTCGTATGCCTTCACAATTTGTATTTATAAAATTAAAAAACTCTCTTAATTTTGATGCCATATCAACTACATGGGAAAAGCTACATGTATTTAACATTAACTTACAATACTTCTTGACGATTTCTTTAAAATAATCATTTTCAAAACCCTTAAAATTGATTGTATATTCGTAGGACATTGGATTTACCTTATCTTCCGGCAATGAAAGTTTTCTTAGATCCCAAACATCTTTATCCCATTCTTCACCATCAAAATAGAAATCCTCATAGAACTCCATACACTGTTTAAGATTAGTAACGTAGTAGGAGTTCGCTTGTACAGAAATTTTATTTTTATTTATATCGAGCTTGTAATTTTTAGTCGTAGATTTTACTCCTTGTTCTACTAAGTAAGTTCGGTATTCCGCCAAAGCTTTTACTATAGGCACTTCAGTTATAGAGGTAATATCGGGATATTTTAAATTTAAAAATCCCAACATTCGACTTATCACTGTTCCTTTTCTAATCCAAACAGTTTTTGCACTCCAAGTTCCATTATTTAAGAGAACATAATAAAAGTATTTTAATTCTGTTTTTAACCAGATGTTTTCTACTCTATCAAAATTTACCCAACGATTTCTTAACGAAGGATTCTTACTTAACTCTATCGCACTAGGATGTGGGCAAATTCTTATATCCCATCTATCTGCTGCCCAAAACCCTTGTAAGACACCAGTCATATCCGCTATTTTTTTATTAATCTCTGTCTTAGTGACGAGCTTTCGATTTGTTGCAACGCTTGGAAATTTCATTTTTTATGTTTCTCTCCCTTGGAGATACGCTTTATATTCATTTTTCATATCTTGATCAGAAAGATGAACGTATGTATCAAGTGTTGTTTGTACATGTGCATGACCTAACCTTTTTTGTACGTACGCAGCATCCCATCCACTTCTAATGAGTTCTGTGGCATGCGTATGACGTAACATATGGGCAGTGAAGGTAATCCCTGTCCGTTTCACCAATCGCCTTATAAGATCTAATACACTTTGATATTTTAGAGGTTTCCCAAAATAAGATTCTTTGAGATTTATAAATATATAATCATGCTCCAAATCTTCCCCATATTCATGAACTAAATAATCGGTGTATAAAGCCATTAATTCCTTGCTAACATCGATTGTTCGTTCTTTTCTAAGCTTAATATAAGCCCCATTTTCATTGTGATCTCTTGGCGTGATATTAATCTGATTATCCCAAGTAGAAATATCTTCGATACGAAGGGATAATCCCTCTCCTACTCGAAGTCCTCCTTCATACATAAGCATAATAAGTAACTTATCTCTTTTTGTATGACACGCATCGATTATTGCTTTAACTTGTTCGTGTTCTAATACTTGTACAATTTTCTTTTTGACCCTAAGCTTTAAAATGTTTTTTTGATAAGATTTACCTTTAGAAATATGGTGAAGAAATCCCTTAAAATTTCTTCCCCTTGCTTCTTTAGTCATATCTATAGCCTTAAAATCTCCTGTACGATTTAAATACTTGTATTTCGCAAGTTAAAAGTGAGCCATTTCGCAATTTAAAATTGAGCCACTGTCATCTTTGAATTATCTTTTATCCATTGTTCTGTTTCTTTCATTCTATAAGAAGGGCCGACCATATTTACAACATGTGATTTATGAGTCAAACGGTCGGTTAAGGCAGCTTGTTTATTGTATTCTAAAAAGGGGCCAAAAATCGAAAGAATTGCAGCCAAAAAAGGGACCACCTGCAGTCAATTATCCGCTATAATATTTAGATAGAATTTTTATAGTGGAGGTTGCTTGGAGTGTTAAGTATGACTCTTGAATTTGAAATTATCAGTTGTTATCGTCGAGGAGAAACTAAAAGAGGAATTAGTCGTAAACTGGAGGTAGATAGAAAAACAGTCAGAAAAATTTGTGATGCTTATGACGAGACGCTAGTTAAACTGGGCGAAGCTGAAGACGACCAAGCCCTTGAACGTGCCACAGAGGAATTAGTGTTAAAGAGAAAGTATGATAGCTCTAACCGAAAGAAAACAGCCTTTACTCCAGAAGTAGAGGCAAGAATGAAGGAGTTGCTTGAAGAAGAAAAAGAGAAAACAAAAAGATTAGGTTCACATAAACAAGCTCTAACTGCCGTAGCTGTCGCTGAAATACTCAATGAGGAAGGCTATGATATTAAGTATCGAACGGTCGCTCACTATTGGGGACAATTGAATAAAAAGGCTAAGGAGGCTTTTATACGCCAAGAGTATGAATTAGGATCCCGAGTTGAATTCGACTTTGGAGAAGTTAAGCTGGAAATCAATGGAAAGGTGACAACACTTTACCTAGCGGTCTTTGCCAGCCCAGCTTCCGATTATTATTGGGCTTATTTATATACCCATCAGAAACAAGATGTTTTTCAAGACGCACATGTTCGCTTCTTTGAACAGGTAGGAGGTGTTTATTTAGAAGTTGTCTATGATAATATGCGTAACGTTGTTTCAAGATTTATTGGCAAAAGTGAAAAGGAGTTGAATGCTCGTCTGATTCAATTAGCTACTTATTATGGGTTTGATATCAACGTCACCAATTGTTTCAGCGGTAATGAGAAAGGAACAGTAGAAGGCAGGGTTAAAAAGGTGCGTCAAGCTTGTTTCACCAAAGTCTATCAGTTCGATAGTTTAGAAACAGCTTGTGACCATCTCCAATCCCAACTGATAAAACTAAATGAAAGTAGCCAAATAGAAGCCGAAAAGGAACAGCTCTTATCTTATCGCCCACCTTTTGAATTAGCAGATTTCCATGAACTAAAGGTAAATCGTTATTCCGCTATTCATTATGAACGCAATCAGTATTCAGTACCCGATTACCTAGTTGGAAAAACTGTCCAAGTGAAAGCCTATCATGACCGCTTAGTTATCTATTCTAATGATCAAGAGGTCGCTAGGCATCAAAAAATAGAGGGTTCTCAAGGCTTCTGTCTCGATATCTTCCACTATATCAAAACTTTGAAAAAGAAGCCGGGGGCATTAAAGCATTCACATGCATTGAAGTATAACCCTGATTTGAAAATCCTCTATGAGAAATATTATAGCGATAAACCAAGAGATTTCCTAGAACTACTTGAAAAATATCAAGTTTTAAATCCTGAGGTTCGCATTCAAACCATTGAAGCCAGCCTTCTTTCTTCACTAGAAGAGCCCTCAATGGAGTCGAGTCAAGATGCCATCATCCAGCAGACTCAGCAGACTCTTCATCAATTCAATGACCTTTTCGGTTTGGAGGAAGTTATATGATGAAGATTGTTGAAGCAGCTAATGAGCTAAAGTTGGCCTTTCTTAAAGAGAATCACCAGCAATTAATAAAAGAGTATCAAGCCAGAGGATTGAACATTGAAGAGGCCATCGAAGAATGGCTGAATGAAGAAGTGATGCATCGACGGGACCGTAGTCATCAAAGGCGAATCAAAGCGGCTAAATTTAATCAGAAGAAGTATTTGGTGGACTTTGATGACACAGTCTTTCAGGAGCCTGTTAGAAAGGAACTACGGAACTTAAAGACGTTACAATTTATTGAAGAAAAGGAGAATGCCATTTTTATAGGAAATCCAGGAACGGGTAAGACCCATTACAGTATTGGATTAGGGATGGAAGCTTGTTTAAAGGGTTATAATGTCTTATTTGTCAACGCCCCTAATCTAGTCATCCAGATGAAAGAGGCCGTCACTCAGAGTCAATTTTATCGTTTTAAGCAGCGCTTAAAGAAGGTAGATTTATTGATTATCGACGAACTTGGCTATTTATCCTTCGATGAATCGGGGGCTGAACTTATCTTTAATTTATTATCGAATCAGATAGGAAAGGGATCGGTGATTATTACCACTAATTTAACATTTGATCGTTGGCAAGAATGCTTTAAAGATCCTACTTTAACAGGAGCGCTTGTCGACCGTCTCGCTTACAAAGCCCATGTGGTAGATATGCGAGGAGAAAGTTACAGAATGAAGCAAACAAGCCTATGGAAAAAGGGACTAGAGAAAGGAGAAGATTAGCTCCTATTACCACTGCAAGGTGGTCCCTTTTTCGTCAGCAAAGTGGTCCCTTTTTCATTTGACATATACACAGCTGTTAGGACGGGATCATGAAATATTTCCTGCCATTTTAAAAACGACAAATTACTCGTGATAATGGTAGATTTTCTTCCCGCTCGTAAAGATAGATGTGAAAATAATAATTCCGCCCCTTCTTTGTCGAAAGAGATATACCCAAGTTCATCAATAATGACGAGATCGTAGTTTTCAAATTTTAATTCGAATGACCGTAAGGTTCTTTCTGATCGATGCTCTTTCAACTGATTGATGAGGGAAGGGACTGTCGCAAAAAAGACGCGATAGCCCGCTAAACAAGCTTCCATCCCTAATCCTATCGCTATATGTGATTTTCCAGTACCTGGCGATCCAGTTAAAATCACATTTTGTCCCTCTTTAATAAAATCTAACGATTTAAGATGGGGTAACTTTTGCTGTGCTTGTTCTGGTAAGGCATCTATGACTAACTCTTCTAACAATTTCTTTTGTGGAAAGTTAGCGATACGTATTCGATTTTGTTTTGAACGAATAAAGCGGTCATTCTTTTCCTGTTCTAAGACTTGAAGAAGAACCGTAAAGGCTTCGGTTGGATTATGAAATGTTCCTTCTTCTTGCACCATTTTCCGAATACTGGGTAATCGTAATTCTCTACATAACTCAATTAATCGTTCTTTCTTATCCATAGTGAATGACCTCCTTATCTGCTTGATGAAACAGATTCGCATAAGCTTTCAAATTGCTTTCCGATTGATGGGTTGTCTCATCTCTTGCCAGAGATACCTCTGTCGGCTCTGATTGCTCGCATAGAAATAAAATTCTTTCTGTGCTAACGTATCCCCAACGAATGCCATTCAGTTCTTCGACCGCTGCCATAACACGTTCAAAGTTGTTATTGTCCTTCATGTAGTGGAGTAATATTATGAATTCTTTCTCTTTTCCTATATAATGATGGTGGTAAAGATTTTTTATTTGTTGTGGTGCTTGTCTCAAACATTCACTTTGAGCCAAGGCACCTTTTTTCTTTTAAATGTTTCTAAGTAATGGTAAAGATTCATTTCCCACTGATGGACACCCCAATGACGTTTATGTGTTGCGATCATTTCACCCTCAATAAACAACTTAACTTGATCGGCACTTAGTTTTGCGATGATATATTTTCCAATATGACCTTCTGGTACAGAGTAATGATTCTGCTTAATGACAACCGTACTATATTTATCCACTCGACATTCCAATATTTCAGAAACATCGAAGGGAGCGATTATGGTAGGGCCAATCCTTTCTTTTTCTGTCTGCATCAATTTCAGGTGAGAAACCTTGTGTTCATGATGCAAACGTTGATTGAGTTTCTCTAATTCATTGTTAAGATGAGTTTGAGCCTCTTCTAAATTGGAGAAACGATAAGTTGAGGCAAATGCCTTACGACGTATAAACTCAACACTACGTTCCACATGTCCCTTTTCATTTCCTTTTCGTGGTTCACATAAACGAATTTTAAATTGATAGTAATTAGATAAATGAATCATGCTGTCGGTAATGGTTTTCTCTGTTCCAATAAAGCTTTTAACAACCGTTCTCATATTATCGTAGGTAAAGACAGAAGGGACAAAGCCGATGTGACTGATAAATTTTGTGTGAACGTCTAATACACAAATTTGGGATTCTGATTGATAGATTCTAGCGAAACGGTAATTACTGTGTGCCAAAGTAAATACAGCCAAAGAATATGTTTTTAGCTTGTCATCGATAAATAATTTTATCTCTCCCCAATCAAATTCAACCTCATACCCTGGTTCCGCATGGCGTCGGATAAAGACTTCTTTTGTTTTTGTCACCTCATCGTTAATGAAGTTTCTAACGGTTGTATAACTAATAGAATAGCCACGCTCGAGCAGCTTCTCATGCATGTCTACAATCTTCATTTGTTGTTTAGCCATGCCATGATTCTTTTTCCACTCATTTTCTTTAATAAAATCACGTAACATCACTTCAATTGATTCTGATAATACTCTGCGTCTACCGACTCTTTTTTTATAAGTTGGTGGTTTCACGATATCCTCAGCGATAGGAAGATCACGAACATCTTCATACTTGCTTCTTTCATATTCCTTGATATATTTATCAACAGTATTCCTAGATTTCTTCGTGAGTAAAGCAATTTTTCTTTTGCTTAGCCCATCAAGGTAGAGTTTTATAATCGTTTGTTTTTCTTTCAATGCAATCACTCCTGATATTCCCCCTATTTATTATTCAATAGGGTTATTTTCTATCAAAAGTGGCTCAGTTTTCAATTAATATAGTAGCTCACTTTTAAGTTAACATATACAAATATCAGCACACAAACTAGTATTAAACATGCCGTAGCGAAAGGGCTAGGTATTGCTATTGTGTCTGAACAATTGATTGAAAATGATATTAAGTTAAATAAACTTTGTAAACTGGAAATAGAAGGCTACCCACTTTCACGCGACATTCAAATGATTTACCGCTCAGATATTAAGTTGCCGATGGCCGCAAGTTTATTCAAACAACACCTCGAAAAAATTGCGAAAGAAATTTAATCTCAACCGTAACAGTTTAAAATGAAGATGGTGTTCTTTCATAGGTACAACAGCTTTATCCAATCGAATTGTGCTTTGGCTAAATTTTTCGCTGAGTTATATATTAATATATGAGTCAAACTGAATTTACAGTTTTGCCCAATGCCGATAACAAATATAGTGTGAGAACCTTATAAACACAACTTTTAAAACTATAAACATATTTACTCTACATTTTTATCATATCTTATGGTAAAATAGAGAAAACAGATTGGAGGTTTAGCAATGGAACAATTACCTAATTGCCCGCAGTGTCAGTCAACCTATACTTACGAAGATCAATTGATGTATGTCTGTCCAGAATGTGGACATGAATGGAGCCAAGTTGAATCATCAGAAGAAAATGAAGAATTTTCAATTAAAGATTCAAATGGCAATCCATTAGTTGAAGGTGATGATGTTATTGTTATCAAAGATTTGAAAGTGAAAGGTTTTAAGCAGGCAATCAAACAAGGAACAAAAGTGAAAAACATTCGTTTGATTGATAATCCTGCAGATGGTCATGACATTGATTGTACAATAGATGGCTTTGGACAAATGAAGTTAAAATCTGAGTTTGTGAAGAAGGCATAATATACGGAGTTATATACTTTTAAAATATACTGGCTTAAATTAAAAGAGACTGGGCAAATGCTTTTTAAATTCTGTTCAGGCATATCTATTTAATTCAAAGCGCAGTGGTTGTGTGGTCTCAAATGGCGTCTTAACGACTTGTTTGAGACATACTCAACTGTGCGGGACGGGTGGGCAAACGGAGCGAAAACCAACTGATTTTCAACTTCTTGCCCACTCCCTTTTTTACATTGATTAAACATTTATTTGAGGTGTTCCTATCAAGTACATAATATTGTCATACGAAACCCACAAGTATGCTTTAAAAATTCTTTTAAAAAATACTCATTTATTACACTAAATATATCTAAAATTTGTTTCGTAGCAAAAACAACGCAAAAGTGCAACGTATTTTTTTACGTTGCACTTTTGCGTTGCACTTTAACGTATTTTATTTTTCTATAAAAACTTATCATATTAGCCTCATCTCTACTTCTTTTTCTCATCTATATCTTTATATATTTTGTTCCTCTACCTCGTCCTACTTTCTTAACTAAGCCCTCACTCATTAATTCTTCTAATTCTCTAAGGGTCTTATATTTATCAAAACCTGATATTTTTTCAATTTCAATTCTACTAAGTTCTTTATTTCGAGGTATATTTTGTAAAATAATAGATGCATTTTTACTTATTCCTTCTACTTTATCGACAAGAATAGGCAGTCTAACCATTATTGAATTAGGATAAGTTTGAAACTGAGGTTGTCTAGCTCTTCCTTGATATAAATATTTTATCCTTCTTATCCCAGTTCCAAATTTTTCTATTAAACCTAGTCTATTAAATAAACTTCCAATTTTCTCATTTCTGAGAATAGAAATTTGACCACTAATATATTCTTCACTGCTTATTCCCTTAGGTAAACCACCTGGAGATGATATGTCAATATATTGATCATGTAATTCAACTTTAATCGGTGCAGAGATACTCCAATCTCTATGAACAAGCGCGTTTGCTATGGCCTCTCTGAAAGCATCTTCAGGTATAAGCTCAATCGTTTTTCTAACAAATCCATCTATTTTTTCATACTTAAAATACCTATTAAACACTTCTATCGTTTGATAATAGGCACTAAGTATAGAAGTATTTTCAATTATGATTCTTTCTTTAAACTCGTTAATATTAGCTCCAAATTTAACAATATCAAGTATTTTATAATTATTTTCATCCGATACAATAACTGCCGCTAGATTAAAACCTTTTTTATCATCATATAATCCTAATGTTTTTAAGATGTCTAAACTTAAGCTATCTATATTCAACTTTTCTTTTAATGCACTTTCTAAAAAGCTAAAAGATAAGTTCTTATTTTTAGATGGCAAATCTTCATAATTTTGATTCATTCCCTCTAATATAAGTCTTTTTAATTCATCTCTATCATCTACAGGTAGACTTGAAGAATCTCTTCTCATATAGGCCTTATTCTTGTAAAAATAGGGTTTTAACTCACCTTCATAAACTTTTAGTAAAACAATTTCATTCTGTTCATCTATTTCAATGTTATACTCTGGAATTGGATTGATACTATCATTTATTTTGTTCTCTATCCTTAATGCCAAATCTTTTAAATTATTAATATGCAAAGATTCACCACTATCATCTACTCCAAATTGAATAATTCCATCATTATAATTTGCATATGCACTAACTGTTTTTAAAAAACTATCTGATAATTTTGACTTAAATTCTAGATTATACGTTTCTCTCATGATAATATTCTCACCTCAATAATTTTATCGTAACAAAAACAACGTAAAAGTGCAACGTATTTTTTTACGTTGCACTTTTACGTTGCACATTAACGTATTTTTATATTTTCGTTAGTAAACGGTGAGCACTCTAGAAAATCCCACATTGAGGCTTACAACAAATACGCCGCAGTGAAAAAAAATTCCGCCTCCACACTTTAATTTACTTAATACTGACCTTAAGGATTCTGGCAGTAGTTATCAGCCACTCATTTCTTCACATCTGTTCCTCATTCGTGGGATAACCTTTCCGGGTAGTCCCAACTGCTCTTTCTTCGACTTCGTCTTAAAAATCGCTGGGGCCTACTCCCATTCTTCTCATCAGGTCGCGCATTGCTCCTATTCGTCGCATTGCTTGTCCTTGATACGCAGATGGGCCGTCAACAACTCTGCTTTCGCCTTACGAATCGGCAATCGTTGGACGGACATAAAAATAATCACTTGTGATTATTTCTACTCCCATGTTTTTTTTCCAAACATCTGATATATCCCAAACTATTCAAATTACTAGATTCTATTTTTTAGAGTACAACTAAATCCAACTAATTATACGACGTTTTCAGATTTTTTGTCCCGTCCCAGTCCCAGTACCGGATAAAATTTTTACCCCACTAATATACCGACAGCACCATTTAAGTATGAATAGAATAACTGAAATAACTTTCAACTAAATAAACCAAGGCATAAAATGAGGAACTAAATCATTCATGTTTTGTACTTTTCCTAAACAATATTCAAAGTGTTTTTTATTTCTATTTTCTGATATGTATTTAAACAGATCATCTTTTGTTTCAAAGTAGTTCTCTTCATATATAAATAATGGAGGTATCTTTGCTTCTTCCGGATTGTTAACAAATAATAATAGCGATAGCAAACCATCACAATATCCCAGATTGTAGAATGCTTGATCGTAATTTTCTTCTGATATACGCTTTTCATAATAACTCTCGTATGATTGAATTTTAGGCTGAAAGTAACCAGGAATCAAATATTCTCCATTACTTCTATGTGCAACACACCTCTCTAAAACATGTATAAATGCATCTTGATAAGCTATTGATAATAGTAATTCAGGAAAATCTTTAATCTCGTTTCGATAAGTATTTGATTCAAGAAGCTTTATATGCTCTTTTTTAATGACTTGGATAGTAAAATTAAGCTAGAAAAATAAATAGGCCATTTGTATGGTATCCTAAACATAAAATCACATGCTAAGGAAGGAGTACACACAAATGGCTTATACACATCTTACCATGAAAGAATTGATTTGGATAGAAAATTATTACGATAGTGGTAAAAAAGTAACGGATATCGCTAAAAAATTGAATCGGGCTATCCAAACCATTTATAACGTCGTTAATTTTCTTAAAAATAGTGGTAATATTCAGGAATACTACGATCAATATAAAGAGAATAAATCACGCTGTGGTGCCAAAAAGAAGGTCTTTAACACTAAACAAATCACATATATTAAGAAAAAAGTGGACCAGGGGTGGTCTCCTGACGTCATCATAGGTCGGAATGAAATACCATTAGGATGTGCAGCTCGAACACTCTATCGTCGTTTTAAAGACTCGGAACTCTTTGATCCCTCAACTTTACCGATGAAAGGTAAGAGAAAACCCAATGGGCATCAGGAAAAAAGAGGTAAACAACACTTTAGACGCACCATCGAAGATCGTAAAAAAGAAAATCCACAATATGAGAAAGAATTTGGACATCTAGAAGGTGACACGATTGTCGGAAAAGACCATAAGAGTGCCGTCCTAACACTGGTCGAAAGAATCAGTAAACTCATCATCCCGATAAAAATTAGCAGTCGGAAAGCAAGTGATGTGCGAATAGCTTGTGATAACTGGTTTGCTTATTTACCGAGAAATATATTTAAATCCATTACGTTTGATTGTGGAAAAGAATTTTCTGATTGGCAAGCCATTTCAAATGTCAATGACATCAATATTTACTTTGCTGATCCTGGTTGTCCGTCACAGCGAGGTTTAAATGAACACTCTAATGGACTTCTTCGAAGAGATGGGTTATCTAAGGGGATGGATTTTACTGATATATCGCAGAAAACACTCAGCCAAACAGCTCATTTCCGCAATGAAATTCCACGAAAATCATTAGGTTATCGAACGCCAATTGAAGTTTTTATCTATTGTTGTAAGGAACTTGGGTGGATAGATGCTTTCTAATGCACACAATGTGTTTGTTAAGACAGTGAATCCATTACGTAAGGCACCTGATTGTTAGAGCTTGACTTGGTGCCTATATAAAAGTCAACTTAAAAATCCCGATTTGTCTCACTTAAGATTCCCCACTTTTTCGTGGGGAAAGCTTGTCTTTAATTCGATAAGAAGGCCCTGTTATATTAATGAGATAAGAATGATGTAAAATACGATCAATAATCGCCTTTGTTAACATCTCATCTTGTCCCATAATGGTATGCCATTTATCGAAAGTTAAGTTACTCGTGAAGATCGTGGATCGCTTTGTATATCGCATATCGATCAATTGAAAGAATAATTTTGCTTCAAGTGGACTTATTTCATTAAATCCTACTTCATCAATCACAAGTAACTTATATTTGAAGAATAATTTTATTTTTCGTTCGAGCGTTCCTTCCTGATAAGCCGTTCTCAAGGAATGGATTAGTTTACTAAATTTAATAAAGTAAACACTATTACGTTTAATTGCGACACTATAGCTAATCGCAATCGCTAAATGCGTTTTGCCTGTACCTGGATTCCCCACTAATACCACGTTCTTTGCTTCGTTATAAAAGGATGACTCAATAATCGTTCTTATTTGATCCTCCTCAATACTTGGCTGAAACGTGAAGTCATAATCGTCGATAGTCTTTAAGTAAGGGAAAGCAGCGACTTTAACATTATACAAACGGTTATTTTCATCCTTCGCTTCCACTTCTTTGGCCAGTATTTTATATAATCCAGATAATTCTGCCTCGGTCATTTGATGGTTTTGATATAATTGTTCTAAGTAGTGCTGTGCTGATTTAAATTTTAAATACTCTAATTGCTCTTGTACTTTAAGATAGATTGTCATAACGGATGCCTCCTAATTCCCTTGAAATAAGACTCGGTTCTGTCGCTGTTTCTAAGTTATTTGTTTCATCCTGCTGTTTTGCATAATACAATTGGTGCTCTGGCTTTATGTTGAACAGTTGATTGGTTATAGGATGACTATCGATGATGTTTCCGTTATAATAAATATAAAGTTTATTGTTTTGAACGATAATTTCTACTTGTTTACCGATAAATTCTTTTGGAACGGAATATTTATTATAATGGTATTGGAAGAGAGAGTCGTTGGTAACATGAACTTTTTTAAGATGAAGCTGATAAGGTTTTCTGACTGATAAGGATGGCAGTGGGACCAAATCACCTTTTTCTTTTTCTAATAAGAAATTTCGTGGCAACCTTGTCGCTTGAGAAATGCCTCTGTTATCTTCTTCATTCAGTTGTTTTAACCGATGATGCATAGTCCATATCCCTTCATAGGTACCATTGTAATTATATAATTGTTCCACCCATTTATTCTGCGTCTCCGTTTTTCCTTTTGTTTGAGGACGATAGACCATACACGGCAGTGGTTCAATACCATAATCTTTACAAAATTCTGAAAAACGTGAAGTTAAGACAGCTTTATCTCCCATACTCGTTCGTGGTTTTTCGACAAATGCTTTCAAATTATCAATGACTAATTCTCGTGGTGCTCCGCCAATTTCCTCGAATGCTTCTGCTAAAAATGACAGTAAGTTTTCTGTTGTCGGATTTAATATCAGTCGACGAACATTGTAACGTGACCATGAAAGAGTTAACGTTGGAATATATACTGTAATGGTCTGCCCGTCATTCGTTACTAATTTTACTTTTTCTTTTAAATCGAATTGAGCTTGTTGACCGGGTTGAGTTTCGAAACGTTGTGTGAACGCTGTTCTAGTATTTTGTTGGAATGACTGACTCAGCTCTTCATCATTCACAATATAGCGATAAAAAGTAGAACGGGCATAGGTGATATGATGTTCTCTTTTCATAAAATAGAAAAGGTGATCGATATAACTGAAGTGACGCGTTGAATCATGAAGATAGGAAAGCATCAGCGGTTTAAACTCATCTAAATACTTTTTTCTCTTACGTGTTGTCTTTGGTATCACGCCTTCTAGTCTCTTCTTAACCGTTTTTCGGTCACAGTTTAATTCACGTGCAATCTTTGATAGATTCAATTTCAATTCTCCTTTCTGATACCATTCACTTAACCTGGATAAATCATCTAATGATGTGATTGTGATTTTTGCAATTTCTGACATAATCATTCCTCCTAATGGAATAATTATATCAAAAAAGATTACCTCAATTGTTTTTGTAACTGAGGAAAGTTACGTGCAACAAATTGGGTAATCTTATTGTAACTTTTATAGCCTAGCCCGGCATGATGATTTGGGGATGCTTTTTGGGTCTCCTACCCAAACCCTTTCCCCAACTCGCTATTCGCGAGTATCATACCGGAGCATCCAAGTAAAGCTCTAACGATTTAATGCATCAATCTGACTCACTACACTTGCCACAAATCTGACGTTGTGGAAACCTTAAAGTCAGTGGCTAATTTATACTTGAACTTTCGAACAACCATTTTAATTATCAATTACAAAAAAAGCAAACGTATTATGTGTTAGGTAAAAATTCTAGCTTAATTTGACAATCAAAATTTAATAAAACGATATTTTTAAAATAAAAATATGTACGTAAAAAGACCGCAGCCTAAAGACTACGGTCTAATTTTTTGTCCAAATGTAAACCATTTGGAACTATTATTCAATTTATTCTTTTTTACTTCCAGTACCATTTGAGTACCGATAGCCATTTTTCATTCTCTATATAGCTTGTAATTAAGCCATTTTAGAAAATTTTGCGACTACTCCCATTCTTCTCATCAAGTCGCGCATTGCTCCTATTCGTCGCATTGCTTGTCCTTGATACGCAGATGGGCCGTCAACAACTCTGCTTTCGCCTTATGGCTCGGCAATCGTTGGACGGACGTAGAAATAATTTAACGTCCGCCTCCGCACTTTAATTTACTTTATACTGACCTTAAGGATTCTGGCAGTGGTTATCAGCCACTCATTTCGTCACATCAGTTCCTCATTCGCGGGATAACCTTGCCGGGGTAGTCCCAACAGCTCTTCCTTCGACTTCGTCTTGAAAATCGCTGGGACCTACTCCCTATTCCCACTCTACTTTCACCCTGCTAGGTATAGAGCAATATCATTGATTTTAAAGGGTTTTTAAGGAGTATCAACTCTTATAATATGATATTAAAAATTAAAATAATGCAATTTCAATGCAATAAATGCAAATCACAGTTTAGGGTTATTTACTATAGGTATTTGATATCTTAAACAAAAGACGTTTCTATAGAAGCGTCTTTTTTATGGGAAATTCGAGTGATAAAAATGAAATATAACATAATCTATGCTGTCGCACAATAGTTAGAGATTTGAATCTGATAAATATTTGTGCTAATATAAGTTCAAATGTAAGGAGGAATTATAATGGGTTTATACTCTATTTTTGTAATTGATAACGTTCATTATTAATGTCAACTAGACTAAATAATGAAGGAGAATATTTACATGTGTATTTTTTGTATTTTCGTAATAGATACAGTTCATTATCAACCAAATGAAAAATAAAAGGTTATAATGAATTGTTGAAATAAATTCATTGTAACCTTATTGGAGAGGTTATAATGAACAAAAAAAATATAAAAGTCAGTCAAAATTTTATTACTTCAAAATATTATATAGAAAAAATAATGAGTCATATGAATTTAAACGTTAAAGATAATGTATTTGAGATAGGAGCAGGTAAGGGTCATTTCACTTTGGAGCTGGTAAAAAGATGTAATTATGTAACTGCCATTGAAATCGATCCTAAATTATGTGATATAACAAAGAATAAGCTCTTAAACTATTCTAATTATCAAATGGTCAATGTTGATATATTGCAGTTTAAGTTTCCTAGGAAAAATCCATATAAAATATACGGTAATATACCTTATAATATAAGTACAAGTATAGTTAGAAAAATTGTGTTCGAAAGTACGGCTACAATAAGTTATTTAATTGTAGAATATGGGTTTGCTAAAAGATTATTAAATACAAATAGATCACTATCATTACTTTTAATGGCAGAGGTTGACATTTCTATTCTAGCAAAAATCCCTAGAGACTATTTTCATCCGAAACCTAAAGTAGACAGTGCGTTAATCGTGTTAAAAAGAAAATCAACAAAAATGTCAGCCGAAGAGAAAAAAGTATATAAATACTTTGTGATGAAATGGGTTAACAAAGAATATAAAAAATTGTTCACAAAAAACCAATTTAATAGGGCTTTAAAACACGCAGGGATAAATGATTTAAGAAATGTTGATTTTGATCAACTTCAATCTGTTTTCAATAGTTACAAATTGTTTAACGGTTTAAAGCGATAAACTTGATAAAAATTAAGAGCATGAAATAACATGATTATTATTAGAAAAAATTAACCTTTAATCATTAGCAGGATAGCATACCATTTAGCTGCTATCCCGTTGCTTTTTGAGATTAGAAACTATATTTTAACTTAATAGATCCTATAATTTTTAGACGTTCAATTAAAATGAGCGTCTTTTTTTATGCTTAAAAATAAAGAGTAGAGGTGAAATATGACTGTTCTAACATTAGGAAGTCTTTTTGATGGAATCGGCGTCTTCCCCCTCTCCGCTTCTCGTTATGGAATTAGTCCGACATGGGCAAGTGAAATAGAGAAAGCACCTGCATCTATTACAACACGCCATTTCTCTAACATGCTCCATCTCGGAGATATTACAAAAATAGATGGTGGGAAAATAACACCTGTCCATATCATTACCTTTGGTTCACCCTGTCAAAACTTATCCAATATCGGTAAACGAGAAGGTCTTACAGGAAGTCAATCTAGTTTATTTTATCATGCGATACGAATTATCGAAGAAATGAGGTGTGCAACGAATGGAGCATATCCAATTATCGCTGTTTGGGAAAACGTCATGGGTAAGCGCCCAATAGCCAAGTATATAGAAACCGGCCCCTCAACACTCTACAATAGGTGTTGAAGGGCCAGTTTCAGTCTTTTTAATTATTTAATGGCCTGACAGGCTTCCTTGACCTTCGAAGACCAAGGCAAATAAGCCTCGAGTGCTTCAAAATTTTGCACCGGAAGTTCAGGAAGCTCCTCAAGTAAATATTGAAAATAAGACGGAGGATGGATACCATTAAGCTTCGCACTCTCATAGAGACTGAGGATCCCCCCAGCCGCTTGGGCTCCCTGAATGCTTTGGCTAAACAACCAGTTCTTGCGCCCAATTACCAGTGGCTTGATTTGTCTCTCCGCTCGATTATTGCTCATCTCTAGTCGACCATCTTCAAGAAATTGACGGAAGAAAGGCTCATGTTTGAGAGCATAGGAGATGGCCATTCCCAGCTTGGTTTGAGGTAAGGCATTCAAAGTCTTGACCCAATCAAAGAACTCGTCAACTTGTCTTTGAAGGCAAGTTTGGCGCCAAGTCAAGCGTTCCTCAGGCGTCAGCTCCTTCCAATTCTGTTCGAATTGGAAAAAGGAATCGCACCATTTAACCGCCTGATAAGCAGGATGATGCTTAGACACTTTAGCTGGCAGGGCTTCAAAGAATTTCCGCCTTAAATGCGCCCAACAGCCACTGACTTTAACTTTCTCCTTGCATAGGTTGACATAGGCACCATACATATCTGCATGAAGGCTGCCTTCAAAATCTGGACCCAATAGGTCAAGAATGACTTGGCGTCCTCTGCCTTCATCAAATTGATAAATAATCCCCTGTTCTGGGGTGTCCTTGCCACTCATGAGAAGCCAAAAATAATTCTTCGCTTTTTGGCTCTCTAATACCCGATAGCTGGTTTCATCTGCGTGGAGAACTTCTTGTTGACGGAGCTTGTTTAAAAGTAAGTCACAGAGGTTCTGGAAATAATATTGATAGGTGCGAATGTGCCAACCGCAAATCGTATCCCGACTTAGGGGCAGATTCATTTGTTTCCATTCCTGTTCTTGACGATAAGCGGGTAACTTCAAGCCATATTTTTGATGAATCGTTTGAGCGATCAATGATGCAGACCCCAAGCTATTGTTGAGGGGAGCTTTAGGAACGGGAGCCTTCACGATTTTGTCATTGGCCCCCTCTTTTTGAGTGCAACCCTCGCATTTATAAGAAGCTTGTTTATGAATGATTCGTTTCATATGAGCAGGAATGAAGACAAGCTCTTCACGAACAGCACTAGCCCCTATCTGTTTCATCGATTCCCCACAGTCTGGACACTGGCAGTTTGAAAGTTCGTGTAGCTTTTCTTCGGCAGGGAACTGGTCGAGAATCGCCCGCTTGATCCCTTTATTCTTCTTTGCTTTACGCTTATGAGCCTTCACTTCTTGGACGATCTCTTCTTCTAGTTCTAGGCTGTCTAGAGCTTCCTGCCAATCCTCGAACAGACTGGTTTGTCCAGGTTGAGGCGCCGTTTCTTTCTTGCGACCAAACTGTTGGTTCATCATCAAACGAAGCTGTTCTTTCAACCATTCAATTTCACGTTCTTGTGTTTCAATAATATCGATTAGTTGTTCAGGTGTCTGCGTCTCGATGGATTTGATGCCCATTCCCGGACCTCCCTTCTGTTCAAATTTCTTTGATTATAAACCATGTAAACGATTTAATCAAGTTTTTTCACATTGTGTAAGATCCTTCCAATGATTGAACGGATGGTTCGATCAGAAAGCCATCCATAAGCTGAATGAGTTGGTGACGGTCAATTTCCTTCAGTGATTCCTCCTGTCTAGGCCAATGAATTCGGCCAGATTCATAGCGTTTATACAGTAACCAGAAACCTTGGCCATCCCAATAAAGAGCTTTAAAGCGGTCAAGCCTGGACCCGCAGAAGAGAAAGAGATTCTTTTCAAAGGGATTTAATTGATAATCATTTTGAACGAGAGCAGCCAGAGAATCAACTCCCTTGCGTAAGTCTGTCCGACCAGTCATAATGTAATAGCGTTTAGCAGCATCGAGATTAATAATCAATCAACCACCTCCATAAGTTTTAACTTAATCATACAGGAGGTGGTTGGGCTGTGATACGTACCTGGTTATTCGGCGCTTACCGTCATGGGAGCTTTTTCATCAAATAACAGGTTGGATTTTAAAGCCGTCCTGGAGTCGTTCACAAATACCGAAATTCCAATGCCTACTTCTGGAGTCTGGGCAAAAGCAGGAATGGTCCGAGGGAATGAAATTGATGTGTGCTGGCGCGTGTTGGATGCCCGATATTGGGGAAAGCCCACACTTCCTCAAAGAAGAAGACGTATCTTCCTCGTGGCAGATTTTGGAGGAACACGTGCCAGAGAAATATTATTTAAAAGCCGCGAACTGCAATCATTTTCTACGACTTGCGATGAAAGCCGGCCACCCTCCACCGCAGCCAGTCGAGTATCTTCTGAAAAAGCAAGGAGGAAAATACCCGTCGTCCGTCCCTTTCAAGAAAGACGTATGCGAAGTACCGCAAAAGACAAAAACAAATCAGGATTCATTGGAAGTTTCGGACGGACAAATGACCCTTTCCCAACTTTGCTAGCTGGCTCAGTCAGTAACTTTTCTTTTTGGTATGAAGGGAAAGAACAAGAAGGTTATATCCGACAGCTTACACCATTGGAATGTGAACGGTTAATGGGATTACCAGAGGGCTGGACAGCTCTGGGAAATGGGAATGAGGTCATTAGTGATTATGCGAGATATAAAGCGATTGGAAACGCGATTGCCGTACCATGTGCGGAATATATCATGGCTGGTATTGCGGAAACTTTATAGATAAATCAATTTTTTAGCTTGTTGGATTATTCTCATCTGACGTGCTTTTTTTATGGGCGAAAACGGAGAAAGGAGAAATGTGCATGATGTCCTTGAATGAACAAGAAGTTTATGAAGAAAAGGTCATGGAATGGATCGATGATCATTTTATATTGAATGAAATTGAGATTGAAGACTTTCCGTTTTTTCTTCATGGGAAATTGATCCGTGATGAAAATGGAGAAACAATGGTTGTATTTTGGTGTGTCATTTATGGACGTGTAGATTATCGTTTACAAGAAGCATAGGAGTGATTGACAAATGAAGATATATTTTTCTCGTTCCCCTCCCTTCTTTCCTTGCTTTCCATATGAATAAATAACCAAAACTTAAAACAAGAAAAGAGGTAATGAATCATGGAATTGAAACATGTCATTCCAAATATGGAAAAGACTTTTGGAAATTTAGAATACGCAGGAGAAGGCAAAGTCGAACAGCGACGGATTAATGGACGCATGACTACTCTTTCTCGAAGTTATAATCTGTATTCCGATATTCAACGTGCAGATGATGTCGAGGTGATTCTCCCCCAAGAAGCTGGAGAAAAGTTCTTTGAACATGAGGAAAAAGTAAAACTAGTCAATGCAAGAATCACCGCAGAGGGCTATAAAATTGGAGAACGTGGCTTCACAAATTATATTTTACATGCAGATGACATGGTAAAAGCATAAGGAGGAAAATGATATGAGATTAGCACAAGGTATTGTCATTGATAAAGAAAAGACGTTTGGATTATTAAAGTTTTCCGCATTACGACGTGAAGTGTTCCTTCAAAATGAAGATGGCACGGTATCAACCGAGGTAAAAGAACGCACCTATGATTTAAAATCTCGTGAACAAGGTCGCATGATTCAAGTGAGTATTCCTGCTTCCGTTCCCTTAAAAGAATTTGATTATAATGCAGAAGTAGAAATTATTAATCCTGTCGCCGATACGGTCGCAAATGCGACATTCCGTGGTGCAGATGTTGACTGGTACATTAAAGCAGATGATTTAACCTTAAAGGGAAAAGCAGGAATATCAAGCAGTAATGCTTCAAAAGCTTCACCAATTAAGGATAAATAATGAGACCTTTACGAAGACGAGGGAAACGAATTCGACCTAGTGATGCTTCCCTCCTCTTTCAATTTTTATTCAGTCGATTATTTGTCATATGGCTTATCCCTTTTACGCTTTTTCATCTGTCTTTTTTATTATCTACGGAATGGAAGCTATCATTATTTCAAGAACATTTTATAAGTTCTTATGGATTGGTGACATTCTTTATAAGTGTTGTTATAACAGCGGTATGTGCTTACCTTTATTATCGTTACCAGTATGATTGTATCAGACAGATTATTCATCGTCAGAAATTAGCCAAAATGATCTTGGAAAATGGTTGGTATGAAACAAAACAAGTACAATCAAGTAGCTTCTTTAAAGATATACCAAACGGAAAAGCAAAAGATAAAATTAGTTACTTTCCTAAAATATACTATCGGCTTGAAAAAGGATTGCTTCATATTCAAACAGAAATCACATTGGGGAAATATCAAGAGCAGTTACTAAACCTCGAAAACAAACTTGAAAGTGGTTTGTATTGTGAGTTGGTGTCGAAAGAGTTACACGATTCCTTTGTGGAATATATCTTGCTCTATGACACAATCAATAGTCGTATTTCCATTGATGAAGTCATTGCACAAAATGGTAGCTTAAAACTGATGGACTCGATGTATTGGGAATATGATAAACTCCCGCATATGTTAATTGCTGGTGGAACAGGTGGTGGGAAAACCTACTTTATTTTAACTTTGATTGAAGCGCTATTAAAAACAAATGCAAAACTGTATATCTTAGATCCAAAAAATGCAGATTTAGCTGATTTAGCCACAGTTATGCCCGATGTGTATTATAAAAAGGAAGATATGATGATGTGTATTGACCAATTTTATGAAGATATGATGACTCGTAGTGAAGAAATGAAACAGATGAAGGGCTATAAAACAGGGAAAAACTATGCGTATTTAGGCTTATCTCCCCATTTTTTAGTCTTTGATGAATATGTTGCTTTTATGGAAATGCTTGCTTCTAAGGAAAATACAACGGTGTTAACTAAACTGAAACAGATTGTTATGCTAGGACGACAATCAGGATTCTTTCTTATTCTTGCCTGTCAACGACCAGACGCAAAATACCTTGGAGACGGCATTCGAGATCAGTTTAATTTTCGGGTTGCTTTAGGCCGTATGAGTGAGCTTGGATATGGCATGATGTTTGGCAATGACGTACAAAAACAATTTTTCTTAAAACAGATTAAAGGACGAGGGTATGTTGATAAAGGGGATAATGTCATTTCTGAATTTTATACACCACTTGTCCCGAAAGAACATGATTTCTTAAATGAAATTGCTAAACTAGCCCAGTAAAGGCTGCCCAGTGCGGTGGCGTGCGAAGCGAAAGCCGGCGTGCTGGGCTAAGCCGGCGTGGCGACAGCCACGCCTTAACCCCCCATTTCTAACAGGGGGGTAGAAAAACAATAAGAAGCTTTTCCAAAGACCAATAAAACCTGATGGCACAACGGTTTGGAGTATATGAAGAAGATGTCAGCTTTTAACCTTTAGTTGACATCTTTTTTTAGTTTGGAGGAATGCAGATGAATCAAGTACCTTGGTATCAACTATTAAGAGAAAAACGATTGGAATATGGTGTATCGCAAAACAAACTGGCTGTTCACATTGGCATTTCAAGACAATATATTAGTGAAATTGAAACAGGAAAAGTAACTCCGACTCAAACATTACAAAATGCTATGTTCGATATTTTAGAGCAATTTAATCCAGATGCACCACTGGAAATCTTGTTTGATTATGTACGGATTCGATTTTTAACGACAAACCCGAAGCCTGTCATTGAAGGTATTTTGAAACTCAAAATGGAGTACATGTTACATGAGGATTATGCGTTTTACTCTTATATGGAACAATACGTTTTTGGTGATATAGTCGTCATGGTTTCACCCGATGAAGATAAAGGCTGTTTGCTCGAACTTAAAGGAAAGGGATGTAGACAATTTGAGAATTTCCTATTAGCACAGCAACGAACATGGTTCGATTTTTTTATGGACGTATTTCGTGTTGGTGGGGTTTTTAAACGAATTGATCTTGCGATAAACGATAAGACAAGCATATTGGATATTCCGTTTCTAACAGAAAAATGCCGTCATGAAGAATGTATCTCTGTTTTTCGTAGTTTCAAAAGTTATCGATCTGGTGAACTTGTACAGAATGAAGAAAAACCTGACATGGGAAATACGTTATATATCGGTTCGTTAAAAAGTGACGTGTACTTCTGTACGTATGAAAAGGATTACGAACAATATGTGAAACATGGAACATCACTAGAAGATACAGATGTGAAAAATCGTTTTGAAATTCGTTTAAAAAATGATCGAGCCTATCATGCGATTGTAGATTTAATGACGTATGAAGACGCTGGACGAACCGCCTTTTCGATTATTAATCGGTATATTCGTTTTGTCGATAAAGATGAGGAAAAACGTCGCAGCAGTTGGAAAGTGAATAAGGAGTGGCAACGATTTATTGATTTAGGCGTGAATAGAAAAATTTCTTTAACGACAAAACCTGAACCTTATACGTTTGATAAATCATTAAGATGGCTGGCGCGACAAGTTGCTCCTACTTGGAAACTAGCGACAAAGATAGATGAACTCAACCAAACTAGTGTAATCAAGGATATGTTGGAACAGGTAGAGTTATCTAAACGTCATCAAAAGATACTCATGCAACAAACTATTCCCATAGAGAAAGTGATTCAACCATTGCCAAGCAACGATTGATTAACTTATGAAGGGAGAAATTCAAATGAACTTTGGGCAGAATTTGTACAACTGGTTTCTTAGTAATGCACAATCTTTAGTATTAATGGCGATTGTCGTGATTGGGATTTACTTGGGTTTTAAACGAGAGTTTTCTAAACTAATCGGCTTTCTAATCATTGCTTTAGTTGCAGTAGGATTAGTCTTTAATGCAAGTGGAGTGAAAGATGTATTGTTAAACTTATTTAATCGAATCATAGGGGCTTAAATTGTACCGTTTTTTTGTGGAAGATAAGTGCTCTTCTTATGTTCTGCAAAAAAATGGTGAACCAAACGGTAGTGCGGTAGGGATTAACAAGTTTGTTTTATGTATTAGCAGATACAGATGCTATAATGAAATAAAAGTATTAAATATGAAGGAGTCTGTATAGCATTGAATGCCAAATGTATTAAGTTTTACGAATTTGGTTGCCCTAAAAACGTCTTGAAAATTGAAAGTAAAAGGATAGAACCGCCACAAGAACATGAAGTTATTGTACGGATGTTAGCAAGACCTATCAATCCTTCTGATTTGATACCAATTAAAGGATCATATTCTCATCGAATTTCTTTACCGAATATTCCTGGTTATGAAGGAGTGGGCATTGTTGAAGATGTTGGTGATTCGGTACCTCAAAGCCTTATTGGTAAACGAGTTCTACCTTTACGAGGGGAAGGTACATGGCAAGAATTTGTAAAGACATCAGCAAAATATTCAGTCCCTATTCCAGACTCTGTAGATGATTTCACAGCATCACAAATGTATATCAATCCCATGACAGCTTTCGTTATTTGTACAGAAGTTTTAAAATTGAAACCGAACGATGTTTTATTAGTGAATGCATGTGGTTCGGCGATTGGGCATATTTTTGTTCAATTATCGAACATACTAGGGTTTAGATTAATCGCTGTCACTAGAAATAATAAATATACAGAGAGCTTAATTCATCTAGGTGCCTCATATGTCATTGATACTTCTAACACTCTACTCCATAAAACGGTCATGACATTGACCAATGGAAGGGGTGCAACTGCTGCAATTGACTCTGTTGGAGGTTCATCTGGAAATGAATTAGCTCTTTGTGTACAGCCTAATGGAAACTTCTTAACAATCGGGCTCTTATCAGGAGAACAGGTGAATTGGAAAGAGATTGTTAATCAGATGAAGGTCAAGGCGAATTTATTTCATTTACGAAATTGGAATAAAAGTGTATCAATCGCGAAATGGCAAGAGACTTTCCAGCATTTAATCATGCTTATCGTTAAGAAGAAATTACAATTAATGAAAGTTGACACTACGTATGACTTGATGGATATAAAAAAAGCAATA
The DNA here is from genome assembly GCF_002847845.2 of Globicatella sanguinis. Lineage (NCBI taxonomy): Bacteria > Bacillati > Bacillota > Bacilli > Lactobacillales > Aerococcaceae > Globicatella > Globicatella sanguinis. The sequence continues at coordinate 841,301 of NZ_CP126962.1, forward strand.
AGTGTTGTTGAATCATCTTCTAAAGGAAATAAAGGAAAGATTTTCTTAACAAGCTATTAAAGGATTTTTACAAAAAAACTTATCTATATAGCGGAACAAAGATAGATGTGTGAGTAACTATCACTTTCAGTCACCTTTAAGGTTGGCTGTTTTTTTATGGCTATTTTTAATAAAAAGGATGTGAATTTCTATGGAAATGCAAGTTTTTATAACAAATCTCGGTAAATATAATGAAGGAGAAGTTAATGGTGCATGGTTTACACCACCCATCGATTTTGAGGAAGTAAAAGAACGTATTGGTTTAAATGGAGAGTATGAGGAATATGCCATCTTCGATTACGAACTCCCCTTTGAAATCGGTGAATATACACCTATTTCAGAAGTGAACCGTTTATGTGCGATGGTAGAAGAAATTGCGGGGACACCGCTTTATGATTCTCTTTCTGAAGTGCAAAGCTATTGGTTTAACAGCATAGAAGAATTACTGGAACACCAAGATGATATTATGTATTATCCCGATTGTGACAATATGGCAGATGTCGCAAGGGTGTTGGTCGAAGAAACAGGAACGTTGGGGGAAGTCCCTTCTAATCTACAAAACTATATTGATTATGAAGCCTTTGGACGTGATCTAGAAATTGAGGGTAGTTTTCTAATTACGTCAAATGGTGTATTTGAATATACGCAGTAAGTGGAAAAGCAGCTTGTTATCGTACAGGCTGCTTTCTCTATGTACGAAAGGATGATTTCATGTGAAAAAACTAAAAAGTTATACCCGTATTTGGTCAGTCGAAAAAGTGATTTATGCCATTAATGATTTTCGTTTACCTTTTCCGGTAACATTCAATCAAATGTCATGGTTTGTTCTCTCTCTACTGATGGTAATGTTACTTGGGAATCTTCCCCCACTCTCTTTAATCGATGGAGCGTTATTAAAATATGTCGGAATTCCAGTTGGTTTGACATGGTTTATGAGTCAAAAGACATTTGATGGCAAAAAGCCGTATAGCTTTCTTAAATCTGCATTGACCTATTGGTTTCGACCTAAAATTACCTATGCAGGAAAACCTATCAAACTACAACATGTAAAGGTAAATGAAAACTTAACGGCTGTCAGGAGTGAAATCCATGCGTTATCCGATTAAATATATTGAAAATAATCTTGTCTTTAACCATGATGGGGAATGTTTTGTGTATTATGAATTACTCCCTTATAATTATTCGTTTCTTTCACCAGACGAAAAAATACAAGTACACGATCACTTCCGTCAATTAATTGCACAAAATCAAGATGGAAAAATTCATGCTTTACAAATTAGTACGGCAAGCAGTATCCGATCGGTACAGGAACGAAGTAAAGAGTTAGTGACAGGACGATTAAAAGAAGTTGCTTATGAGCGTATTGATGACCAAACGGAAGCTTTAGTTTCTATGATTGGTGAACATCAAGTAGACTATCGTTTTTTTATCGGTTTTAAACTGTTGCTGAATGAAGAAGAAGTCAGTATGAAAGCAATGGGGAAAAGCATTAAAAATTCACTATCTTCATTTGTCCGTGATGTAAACCACCACTTAATGGGAGATTTTGTCTCGATGCCACATGAAGAAATTAGACGTTTTTCTAAAATGGAATCGTTATTACAAAACAAAATATCTAGGCGTTTTAAAGTACGCCCTCTAGATAAAAATGACTTTGGCTATCTGATTGAACATCTTCATGGACAAACGGGAATTGCTTATGACGAATATGACTATGCCCTCCCTCTAATGAAATTAAAAAAGGAAACTTTAGTAAAGCGTTATGATCTAATTAAACCGTCTCGTTGTTTGATTGAGGAAAATCAACGTTATTTAAAAATCGAACAGGAAGAACAGACAACATATGTGGCTTACTTTACGATTAATTCGATTGTTGGCGATCTTGAGTTTCCATCGGATGAAATCTTTTATTATCAACAACAACAATTCGATTTTCCAATCGATACATCCATGAACGTAGAAATTGTAACGAACAAAAAGGCATTATCTACCGTTCGGAACAAGAAAAAGGAACTCAAAGACTTGGATAACCATGCTTGGGAATCCGATAATGAAACAGGCAGCAATGTCATCGATGCGTTGGAACAGGTAAATGAACTAGAAGATGTGCTCGATCAAAGTAAAGAATCGATGTACAAGTTAAGCTACGTGATTCGCGTGTCTGCTTCTAATATAGACGAACTGAAACAGCGTTGTAATGAGGTAAAAGATTTTTATGATGATTTAAATGTAAAACTTGTTCGTCCATTTGGAGATATGATCGGTTTACACAGTGAATTTATCCCAGCCAGTAAACGGTATATGAATGATTATATCCAATACGTGACTTCTGACTTTTTGTCAGGACTTGGATTTGGTGCAACACAAATGCTAGGAGAAACGGAAGGTATTTATTTTGGTTACAACTTAGATACAGGAAGAAATGTGTATCTCAACCCAAGCCTAGCCAGTCAAGGTGTGAAAGGTTCCGTCACCAATGCGTTAGCTTCTGCTTTCTTAGGTTCACTTGGTGGTGGGAAATCATTCTCTAACAACTTACTAGTCTATTATGCCGTACTGTATGGTGGTCAAGCCTTAATAGTTGACCCAAAAGCAGAACGGGGAAACTGGAAAGAAACGTTGCCTGAAATTGCTCATGAAATAAATATTGTTAATCTAACGAGTGAGGAAAGCAACAAAGGACTACTTGATCCTTTTGTCATTATGAAAAAGAAAAAGGATTCGGAAAGTCTTGCGATTGATATTCTTACCTTCCTCACAGGTATATCCAGTCGGGATGGAGATAAATTCCCAGTATTACGACGAGCGATTCGAGCTGTTGGTCAACAGGAGGAACGTGGTTTGCTTCTTGTGATTCATGAACTTAGAAGTGATCCCAATCCGTTAGCTGGTCCCATTGCTGACCACATAGAAAGTTTTACCGACTATGACTTCGCTCACCTCCTGTTTTCGGATGGGACTGTGGAAAATTCGATTAGTTTAGAAAAACAATTGAATATGATTCAAGTGGCGGATTTAGTATTACCAGATGCGGAAACAGGTTTTGAAGAATATACGACGATGGAGTTGCTTAGTGTCGCTATGCTAATAGTTATTTCTACTTTTGCATTAGACTTTATCCATTCCGACCGTAGCATTTTCAAAATTGTTGATTTGGATGAAGCATGGAGCTTTCTACAAGTCGCACAAGGAAAGACTTTATCTAACAAACTAGTACGAGCAGGTCGCGCAATGAATGCTGGTGTCTACTTTGTTACACAGAATGCGGATGATTTAACCGATGAAAAGCTCAAAAATAATATCGGTGTAAAGTTCGCCTTTCGCTCTAGAGATATGACAGAAATAAAGAAAACCCTTCAATTCTTTGGTGTGGATGCGGAAGATGAATCCAATCAAAGACGATTACGAGAATTGGAAAATGGGCAATGTTTAATCCAAGACTTATATGGACGTGTGGGTATTATTCAAGTCCATCCTGTCTTTGAAGATTTATTTCATGCTTTTGACACGCGTCCACCAACACAGGAGAAGAAAGGTGGCGAGTAATTTGAATAAACAAAAATGGAAAAGGATTGTCTTGACGGTAGTACTAATTGGTGCTGCCGTTTTTCTATGTCTTCTTTTACTTGGTACATTTGCTCAAGCAGCTGGATTAGTTGATGATACGGTATCAGAAGATAATCTGTATTCTAAATATGCCCTTGACCATTATCAATTAGATTTTTATGTGGACACAGGTTGGGATTGGCTTCCGTGGAATTGGAATGATGGAATCGGAAAACAAGTCATGTATGGGCTATACACGATAACAAACTTCATCTGGATTATAAGTTTGTATTTGTCTAATGCAACAGGCTACTTAATCCAACAAGCTTATTCTCTCGACTTTATATCACAAACGGCAGATGCTATCGGGAAAAACATGCAAACATTAGCTGGGATTACGGCAAGCGGCTTCAGCAGTTCTGGATTTTATGTAGGCTTCTTGCTTCTTTTCATTTTAGTGATAGGCATTTATGTGGCCTATACAGGTTTAATGAAACGGGAAACGACGAAAGCCATTCGAGCGATTCTAAACTTTTTAGTTGTGTTTATTTTGTCAGCTTCTTTTATCGCCTATGCTCCAACGTATATTACGAAAATCAATGACTTTTCTGCTGATATTAATCAAGCAAGTTTGGACCTAGGAACAAAAATTTTGATGCCGAATTCGAGTAGTCAAGGAAAAGATAGTGTCGATTTGATACGGAATAACCTTTTTTCCATTCAAGTGGAACAGCCGTGGATGTTGTTGCAGTTTGATGATTCGAATAAAGAAACAATTGGTGAAGAGCGTGTTGAAAACTTAGTTTCAATCAATCCTGATACGAATAATGGAAAGGATCGTGAAGATGCCGTCAAATCAGAAATTGAGGACCACGACAATAAAAACTTAACGATTACGAAAACCACCACACGTTTAGGAATGGTCTTCTTTTTATTTCTATTCAATATTGGGATTTCAATTTTTGTGTTTCTTCTATCAGGAATTATGATTTTCTCGCAAATTCTGTTTATTATCTATGCGATGTTTCTGCCCATTAGTTTTTTACTTTCCATGATACCGACTTTTGAAAACATGGGAAAACAGGCGATTATGAAATTGTTTAATGTGATTATGCTCCGTGCTGGAATTACATTAATTATTACAATTGCCTTTAGCATTTCATCCATGCTTTACAGCTTAACAACGAGTTATCCATTTTTCTTGATTGCCTTTTTGCAGATCGTGACATTTGCAGGCATTTACATGAAACTCGGTGACATTATGAGCATGTTTAAACTGCAAAGTAATGACTCGCAACAAGTCGGACGTCAAGTCATGCGTCGTCCTTACCGAATATTCAATCGGGGCAGCCGTCGATTACAGCGAACAATTGGACGCACTCTTGCAGGGGCAACTGCTGGAGCAACCGTTGGGACAATGGTTGGAAAATCAAAGCAAACAAAAGGTTCGTCCTCTCCCCTACGCCCATTGCAACGATTAACATCGACTACAAAAGATAATAAAGAACGTCCAACTGATCGGACGAAACCAACATCTTTAAGTCAGAAAATGGGTCAAGTCACAGGGAAAATAGTTGGTGCGAAAAATCAGTTCCGTGCGAATATAGATCATCGTAAAGAACAACTACATGATTTACCGACTACTACCCAATATGCGGTGATGCAAGGAAAAGAACAGCTTACAAAGCCTGCCCGTGATTTTAAAGAAGGCATGAAACAAGCAAAGGAAAAGAGACAAAAAACACATGCAGACCGTCAAGCAAAACATCGTCAAACAATTGCAGATAGGCGACAGGCATTGGATAAAAAGTACACGATTTCTCGTGATAGACCCATTCATGAGCGACCAATCACACATGGGGTTAATGAATCTTTACATGAGGATAGATTAAAGAATCCAGCTGTTCAACAAAAACAAAAGACAAGACCTGTCACAAAAAACGAGCATATGAAACATTTCAAATTACAACGACAGTTATCGAGTCCAGACAGAAAAGAACATTTTACTGATCATCCCAAACAACCTGTTAAAAAAGAAAACCGATCTCCCCGTGAAGAACGTTCTCGACCAAAAAATAGTCGGACAATTATCAAGCGTCCTGCTAAACCGTTGAAACGTACAAATCAAAAGCAAATCAGTAAGCGTCCAATCCATGCAACTAGGAGGAAACGCTAATGAAAGTCATTAGATTAAAGGTCATGTTAATTGTTGGAGGATTAGGTTTTCTTGCCTTTTTAGGACTGTTAGCATTTGTAGCTATCTTTATCTCCAATGAAGAACATTCATCAGATGGCGGTGATTTCATTCATGATACAGGCGATGTATCGGTCTCCAAAGACGTGTTAAGACATCAGCCAATGGTGGAGAAATATGCACAAGAATACGGAATTAGTGAGTATGTACCTACCCTACTTGCCATTATTGAAGTAGAAAGTGGTGGTAAATTGCCAGATGTAATGCAGTCGAGTGAATCGCTGGGATTACCACCTAATTCCTTAGATACCGAAGCTTCTATTCAACAAGGAACAAAATACTTTTCAGATTTGTTACGTTCCGCAGAAGCAAGCCGTGTCGATGGACATACAGTCATCCAAGCCTATAATTATGGCGGCGCTTTTATTGATTACGTTGCAAAAAGAGACGCACAATACAGCTTTGGATTAGCCGAAAATTTTGCAAAAGAACGTTCAGGTGGCAGCAAAGTCACTTACTCGAATCCAATAGCCGTAAAGAAAAACGGCGGTTGGCGTTACCGTTATGGCAATATGTTTTATGTCGATTTAGTAAGTCAATATTTCATTTCGCCTCAATTTGATGATGAAATGGTTCAGATCGTTATGGATGAAGCTCTAAAGTATGAGGGATATCCCTATGTCTTTGGGGGAGACAATCCGAGTACCTCTTTCGATTGTAGTGGACTGACACAGTGGAGTTACCAGAAAGCAGGGATTAATTTACCCAGAACAGCACAGCAGCAATATGACGCGACCGAGTCGATTCCTTTATCAGAAGCAAAGCCTGGTGATTTAGTGTTTTTTCATTCCACATATAATGCAGGAACGTATGTCACACATGTAGGAATCTATCTTGGAAATAATCAGATGTACCAAGCTGGTGACCCGATTGGTTATGCAGATTTAACTAATGCTTACTGGCAAAAGCATCTTATTGGAGTTGGACGTATTAAATAATAGAAAGGATTGAACCAAATGAAAGGTATTTTTAAGAAAAAAGAAAAACAAATGCTAGAAACAAAACCTAAAAAAACGAAAGTACGGACTGTTGGCACACGCAAAAAAATAGTAACTATTTTATGGGTGCTACTCATTGGCAGTCTTGCCTTTGCCATTTATAAAAACTTTACAGCGATTGATCAGCATACTGTTCATGAAAGAGAAATCATTGAAACAAAAATTATGGATACGAGTGCCATAGAAAGTTTTACGAAAAACTTTGTCAAAGACTACTACACATGGCAAAACGAAAAAGCTTCCATTGAACAACGTACGGAAAAGATTAATAACTACCTGACAGAGGATTTACAGGCTTTAAATAACGATACCGTAAGAGATGATATTCCTACTAGTTCCAGTGTGAGTGGTGTTGATATCTGGTCAGTATCACCAGAAAGTGATAATACCTATGCAGTTGTATATTCGGTAGATCAAAATATTACAGAAGATGAAGATAGCCAAAGGATTCGTTCTACCTATCGAATTTTGCTTCATCAAGATAATGTCGGAAACTTAGTGGTTATACAAAGCCCAACTATGTGGAACATCCCGAATAAGTCAGATTATGAGCCAGAACAACCTGAAAGTAATGGTACAGTCGATTCCGATACTATACAGGAAGTGACAGAGTTTCTAGAGACATTCTTTACATTTTATCCAACTGCCACGGAAAAAGAACTTGCTTATTATGTGAAAAATAATGCCTTACCACCGATCGGTAAGAATTATTTATTTTCAGAGCTAGTCCACCCAGTATTTCAGACAGTAGATCATCAAATAAAAGTCTGGGTTACTGTTGAATATATTGACGAAGCGACAAAGGCAACACAGCTTTCCCAATATTCAATCACGTTAGAAAAAGATACAAATTGGATGGTTATTAAATAATAAATCAATATAGCCTCATTTAAAAATGACATGATTTAAAACATTAACATTTGACAATTGTAGGGATCTTAGTTAGGGTAGAATTAATTATAAGAAAGGGTGAACCAACTACAATGGCGTACTAATCCTATTTATGAAATCAAACAATTGAAGGTTATTAGTTATATGGGCTCTATTTTATTTGAGGTGCCTTCAATTGTCATTTTCAGAATAGGATTGTATTTCTTATAGTTGGTTATGCCTAAAAGACCTGTCTTTTTTAGGTATATCTATCTATATTTGAATGATGCCTCCTATTCTGATTTTCAATAGGAGGCATTTTTTTGTCTCCTAAATATATAAAAGGAGATGTCTGTATGCTTTTACTAGAAGCTTTTCATATAAAACATTATGTTCAAGACCGTTTATTGTTAGATATTGATCACTTACAAGTTCATCAAAACGATCGAATTGGATTAGTTGGACGGAATGGCAATGGAAAAACAACGTTGCTCGAAATATTATCTAAAACAATTTCTCCGGAAAAAGGGACTGTTACTCAATACTCTACTTGTGAGCTTATACCACAGTTAAAACAGGTGAATTCGACTAAAAGTGGTGGTGAATTAACTAAAAAATATATTCAAAAAGCGCTTGATAAAAAACCTAACCTACTACTTGCAGATGAACCTACTACAAATCTTGATACAAGTAGTATTGAAGCATTGGAAGGAATCCTAAATGATTGGAATGGAGCATTTATCATTGTTTCCCATGATCGTGCATTTTTAGATTCTCTTTGCACAAGTATATGGGAGATTGATGATGGAATAATCAATATTTATCAAGGAAACTATTCGAACTTTATAAAACAGAAAGAAAGATTAAGAAAAGAACAAGAACGAGAATATGAAAAATATGTAAGTAAGAAGCAGCAACTAAAAGCCGCTGCAGAATTAACAGAGCAAAGAGCACAACGAGCAACAAAAAAACCTAAGAACGTTAGTGCATCCGAAGCAAGAATTAAAGGTGTGAAAACACATTATGCTAATAAGCAAAAAAAGTTGCGAAGTTCATCTAAGGCGTTAGAAAAAAGGATTGAACAATTACCAAGTGTTGAAAAGCCAAAAGATAGCCCTCCAATCCAAATGAATTTAGTAAACGAAGATACATTACAAGGAAGGTTTATTTTACAGATGGATGATGTTGTTGCGAGGATAGGCGGACGTATTTTATGGAGAATAAATCGATTAGATGTCAAAAGTGGGGATAAAATTGCACTGATCGGCGACATTGGTAGTGGAAAAACAACATTAGTAAAGAAAATACTTCAACAAGCTAATGGTATTACGATTTCACCAGCAGTTAAAATAGGTTATTTTAGTCAAAATTTAGATGTATTGAATGATAATCAAACGATTTTGGAAAATGTATCTTCTACATCTACTCAATCCGAAACATTGATTAGAATCATCCTGGCTCGCTTACATTTTTTTCGGGATGATGTATATAAACAAGTAAAGGTACTAAGTGGTGGTGAACGCGTGAAAGTAGCTTTGGCAAAATTATTTGTAAGTGATGTAAATTTTTTGATTTTAGATGAACCAACGAATCATCTTGATATTGAGTCAGTGCAAGCATTAGAGGAACTTTTAAATAACTATAAGGGAACTATTCTTTTGGTATCTCACGATCGATATTTTATTGAAAAGCTCGCTGATCGTATCATGGAAATTAAAAATAAAAAAATAAACGTATTTGAAGGAACCTATCAACAATTTAAGCTTGAACCACCCAAAATAAGTCAAGAAAAAAAGATAAAAAAAGATAAAAAACTCTTATTGGAAACTAGAATTTCAGAAGTACTCAGTCGTCTAAGTATTGAGCCTTCTGAAGAATTAGAAAAGGAATTTCAGACACTTTTAAAGGAAAAAAATAAATTAGATTGATTTAATGTTCTGATTAAATTTAATTGAAGGAGCTATTTTAAATGATTATTTTTAAAGAATTCACACTTTTAACATAAAACCGTTGTTTAAAGTATTAAACTATATAAAGTATAGAAACAAGCGACGGTTTATAAGACTGAAAATTCAAAACCGCCGCTTCTTTCTCAAAAAATTTAGTTTGATATATTGGATTTTTTAAAAGATACGGTGGTATGAAGGAGGATACCGTCGTGTTTTTTATTTTGTCTATTTACTTTGAAGCATCTTATACCATAAAAAAAGTGCTAAATTTTCACTTCATTAACTTGTCCATTACTTGCAAGCTTACAATATCCTTTTGGATATTTAATTTTTTATGCCCAGCTGACTTTAAATTCAGCTGGGTATTTTTTTCGAGAAATTTTCTTTGATATTTGGCATTTCATAAAAAATCTTGTTGAAGGTTATGAAAGGGGAAATCACCACCCACCTTTGCCGCTGCGAAGGGAGAGGAAATGCATGATAGAACCAGATCGTACCGAATGGCAAGTTCGCTGTGCATTTAATGCCTTTTGTAAACGTGTCTTGAAAAATGAAGCAATCAATATTTACAACGAAAGGCAACAAAGACAAACAAAGGAAATGACATTTTCTAATCTCACCCCACGAGAAGAAAAGCAACTTTATACCTTAGATAAGCAATATGAAGGAGAAGAAGGAGAAAGTTTTCAAGTGGCTGGGAAGAAAATCACTCCAAAATTACTTGCTAAGGCGTTGCGTGCTTTGCCAAAAGAAAAGCGTAAGACGGTCCTACTATACTACTTTTTTGAAAAATCAGATGTAGAAATAGCTGAACTACTCGATATTCCACGTAGTACAGTTCAGTATAGACGGACAAGCTCTTTTGAAAGGTTAAAACGATTTTTGGAGGAACATGCAGATGACTGGGATGATTGATGCTAACACGAAAGAAAATGAACGTGGTTTATTGCCATACCCAATTATTTTAGCTGCAAATAAGGGTGAAGCTGAAGCAATGAAGACGGTTATTCTACATTATGGAAGCTATATGACAAGCCTATCCATGCGTAAGCTCCGTGATGAGCAAGGGAACACTTATTGGGGCATCGATGAAGATACACGTAATCGCTTACGCTCAAAGCTTATGCAATCTGTTTTAGCTTTCAAGATTTGATGAAATAATAGCTAGGTTTTCCCTTTCAATAATCATAAATTGTTCTTTGACAAAGAAAGCGCAGAAGATAATGCTGTGCAGTATAAACAATAAATCAGATACATTCTGCTGATGATGAGCCACTTGATTCATACGCCATGACTTTTGAAAGAAACGAGCGATAAACTATGAATCTAATGCAATTGTGGTAGATTGCTGGCGATAACCCATCAGTAGGATAATGATACTCCTCTACCGTCATGGTTCGAGCGTTCGAAGCGTCGCAAGCTATGAGTAGAGCTGGAAGGAATACTTGCAGGGGTGAAATTCCCGTGGAGCTGCACCATCAGCCGTCTGATTTTTGATATTCATTTTAGCAAGATAAGTTAAAGTAACGATCAAGTTATGACAATAGAAGCTTTTTATTTTAGTGCAAGAGCCAAATTCACGCAACGTATTAGAATTAGTTTTATAGACGCGATATAATAATAGACAGATATCAAATAGCATATCCTAGTCTATGGAAAGGAGTTCATATGGTCACAATCACTAAAAAAGACTTGATAGAACTAGGTTATGGTCCCTCTTTTTCAGCTGATATCATTAGAGAATGTAAAAAACTAATGATTTCAAAAGGGCACACGTATTATCAATCTAAAAAGTTAGATCGTGTTCCTAAAGAAGCTGTTGAGGAAGTATTAGGAATAACTTTAGATGTGTGATTTGTACTTCTTGCACTAATTGCGTAAGGAGTGAAATCATGACTAAAGATATCGTCAAAAAGGCAAAGAACGGAACATATTATTTTCGTGCAAATTTAGGGTATCACCCCATCACTGGCAAGCAAATTCAGAAGTACCGCAGTGGCTTTAAGACTAAAAAAGAAGCAAGGGAAGAATATTCAAGGTTACTACTTACAAAATCAGATGCATTAGAAGAAAAGCAAGATGACATTTTATTCCAACATTTTATTGAAGATATTTTCTTACCTTGGTATAAAACACAAGTAAAAGGAAGAACGTACGATAATCGATTACCGACTGTAAGAAAACATTTCACTTTTTTTAATAACTTAATCACAACAGAGATTACCCCGATTCATGTTCAAAAATGGCAATTAGCGTTATCTAAAAAGAAGTATCGTTCTTCTTATATTAGAAATGTTCAAGGGTTGTTTTCTATGGCAATGGATCGCGCTGTTGTTTTAGGATTAGCTGAAAATAATCCATCAAAAATTGTAGGTAATGTGAAGAAAACAAAGACAAAAATAGACTTTTGGACAAAAGAGGAATTTGAAAAAGTCATCTCTCTTTTCTATAAAGAAGATTATTATCAACATTTTTTATTTATTTCATTGTGGTTTTTATTTATGACAGGCATGCGAATTGGAGAAGCCACTGCGATTCAATGGGAAGATATTGACTTTGACAAAGGTCTGTTATCTATCGATAAAACACTTTACTATAAGAATTTGGATAACTATTCTTTTGTAGAACCAAAAACAAAGGCTAGTGTTCGTCATATTGCATTAGATGGAGATACATTAACGTTACTCCGTGAATGGAAGGACGTGCAACAATCTGTCGTTCAAACCAATTTTGTGATGAGCTATAATGGTGTCCCTACACAAAAGCATACATTAGCGAATGCCATTACACGTTTTTCACAAAAAGCTGGGGTTCATCGAATCAGATTACATGCTTTAAGACACTCTCATGCTTCTTTACTTATTAGTATGGGCGAAAACCCATTAATCATTAAAGACCGCCTAGGGCATGAAGATATTGAAACGACACTCGGCACCTACGGACATTTGTATCCTAACAGCAACTTTGAAGTAGCCCATAAATTAGAAGGTATTATGTCTTACCAAACAGCAACAGAAAATGAAGATACTTCACCCAAGAATCAATTCACTGCTCGTTACCTACGTAAAGGATTAAAAACAAATAATGCAATAACAATGCAATGAAAATAGAGTAAAGAGCCGAAACCCTTGTAAACAAAGGGTTTTCAGCTCTCCTTCTACTACTCCCACTCAATTGTTGCTGGTGGTTTACTTGTTATATCGTAAACTACGCGGTTGACGTGGGCTACTTCATTGACGATACGGGCACTGATCACTTGTAATACTTCCCATGGGATGCGTGCAAAATCACTGGTCATACCATCGATTGAAGTGACAGCACGGATACCAATTGTATAATCATAGGTTCTGCCATCGCCCATTACGCCGACACTGCGGATGCCTGGTAAGACAGTAAAGTATTGCCATACATCGCGTTCTAAGCCAGCTTTGGCGATTTCTTCACGTAAGATGGCATCTGATTCACGCACGATTTCTAATTTATCTTCTGTAATTTCACCTAAGACACGGATTCCTAATCCTGGTCCTGGGAATGGTTGACGCCATACAATAGAGTCTGGCATTCCTAGAGCTGTTCCTAATGCACGAACTTCATCTTTGAATAAAGTATTCAATGGTTCGATTAATTCAAATTGCATGTCTTCTGGTAATCCTCCGACATTGTGGTGTGATTTAATAGTTTGGGCGGTTTTAGTTCCTGATTCAATAATATCGGTATATAAAGTACCTTGTGCTAAGAAGTCTACTCCTTGTAATTTTGACGCTTCATCATCAAAGACATAGACAAATTCATTACCGATAATTTTACGTTTTTGTTCTGGGTCACTAACGCCTGCTAATTTATTCAAGAAGCGTTCTTTGGCATTGACACGAATAATATTTAAGCCAAATTTTCCACCTAAAGCTTCCATTACTTGGTCGCCTTCGCCTTTACGTAATAAGCCGTGGTCCACAAAGATACAGGTTAATTGATCGCCAATGGCTTTTTGTAATAAGACACCTACAACTGAGGAATCTACACCTCCGGATAAGCCTAATAAGACTTTGCGGTCACCCACACGTTCTCTAATTTTTGCAATTTCAATCTCAATGAAGTTTTCCATTGACCAATCGCCTTTAGCTTCACAAATATTGAAGGCAAAATTACGTAACATTTCATTACCATGGATACTGTGACGTACTTCTGGATGGAACTGTACACCATAAATTTGGCGTTCTTCATTTTCAAAGGCAGCAAATGGGGTTTGGCTATTGCATGCGGTAACTGTAAATCCTTCAGGTATTTGGGTAATTAAGTCACCATGACTCATTAAGACATTTTCTGATTCACTTAAACCAGCAAATAAGCCTGTTTCTATATTTTTCACGTCAATGGCAGCTGTTCCGTATTCCTTTTTAATACCTGGTTCAACTTTTCCACCAAATAAATGGGTCGTCAGTTGCATACCATAACAAATCCCTAATACAGGGATGCCTAAATCAAAAATGGCTTTATCAACGGTAAAAGCATCTGCTGCGTATACGCTATGCGGTCCACCTGAAAAAATTACCCCGATAACATTACCTTCTGCTTTAATTTCTTCAGCAGTGGTATCATTAGGTAATAATTCACTAAATACACCAAATTCACGTAAACGTCGTGTGATTAACTGATTGTATTGGCTTCCAAAGTCCAAAACAACAATTTTTTCCATTTCTGTCATTGTTTGTGTCACAATTTTCCCTCCATAATAATTAATATTTTCGTACAGCAATTTTATCAACATAGTGATTAGTAGTCTTGTGAATAACCACATCAGCACGGTCTCTTGTTGGTAAAATGTGTTCGTTAAGATTGACTAAGTTTACCTCACGCCATACTTTCCTAGCGTATTCGTGAGCTTGATTGCGTGACCATTTACTCATCTCATGATAGTAATTGTCCGGTTCTTGTTGCGCTAAATCCATTAACATATCAAATCGTTCAATATACCATTGACGAATTAACTCTTGCTTCGCATCAACATAGATTGATAAATCAAAAAAATCACTGACATAGATTTCTTGATTTTGTGGTAATTGTAGAACATTGATTCCTTCAATAATAAGAATATCAGAATTTTGAATCAGTTCATATTCCCCTTCCACGATATCATAAATATAATGTGAATAGATGGGATATTGGACGGGTTCATCACTAACTTTTACCTGTTTAATAAAGTCTAATAATAATTGCATATTATAGCTTTCAGGAAATCCTTTACGCGACATCAGATTGCGACGTTCCAATTCAGCGTTAGGATACAAAAATCCGTCTGTTGTCATATAGTTAATCGTTAAATCGGGATAGAATTGTTCTAATAATTGAGTTAAAACACGTGCGGTGGTACTTTTTCCCACGGCAACACTCCCACAAATACCAATAATGAAAGGTGGCAAGGTTTTACGAACAGGTTCTTTTGAGACTAAAAAGGCACGTTTTTCCTTCAAAAGACGAACTTGATTTTGGTAAACCATATCAATATAATCTACTAATGGACCATATACTTCTTTCACATCTTTTTGTGATAAGCGGTCGTTCAATGATACCAAGTCAGACAATCGTTCAATAGTATAAACGGATGGCCCATTTTGATGTAATTGTTGCCATTCTTCCCGAGTAAAGTTTTGAAATAATGGTGACTTCATTCGATTTTCCTTTTTCTACATATTTTGTTATAATCTTAATGTTATCAATGTCAAAATACAATTGATAAGCACTTGCTTTTCCATTGTAACATAAAATATTTAATCTTTCGCAAAAAAATGGTTATTTTTTATCGCTTTTTTAGAAAATTATCGTTATTATATTGAGAGTGGGTCAGAACTTGAAAATGAGCTTCTTTTCAATGTCTGTCCGTACCATCAATCAATCGATATCAACCCATTCCATCGGATGCGTTTGATATCATTCAAGTACTATACTAAAAATAAATACTATAAGCTTTGGAAAGTTGATTTAATTCTGACCAGACGCTTAAATTTAGGAGGTTTTTCGGTGTCAATCGAGCAATTCGAATCGTCTGAGTCGCTAAAGGAAAGTCAAGTCCCCCTTCATGATCAAGACTCACACGAAATCGGAGTTGGTACCGCTCATAGTAAAATTATCTTAATGGGTGAACATGCGGTAGTGTATGATTATCCTGCTATTGCGTTGCCTTTTCCTGCCGTAAAAGTGAATACAACTGCACGTCACTCTGATCGTGATTATATAGAACTTGATTGCCAATACTTTGTTGGAGATATTTCAATGGCTCCTAGCATTTTATTAAACATTGTTAAAGCAATCGAGTTAACATTAGAAACTTTTGAATTAGGACAGCCGTCTTTATCGATTAAAATTGTCAGTGACATCCCGCAAGAACGTGGGATGGGTTCGTCCGCTGCGGTATCAGTTTCAGTTGTTAGAGCCATTGCTGATTTATTCAAAGTGGAATTATCAGATTACCAATTACAATTTATCGTTAACCAAGCGGAAGTGATTGCCCATCAGTCAACTAGTGGGATTGATACTTTAATGACGAGTACGGCTCAGCCGATTATTTATCGCAAGAGTTTAGCGCCACATCATTTTGAATTAAACATTCCGGCCTATTTAATCGTGGCCGATAGTGGTCAAGCGGGTCAAACACGTTCAGCGGTACAACATGTAGCAGAGTTACGTAAACGCAAACCACTTTTTGTTGATAATTCAATGAAAGCGATTGGACAATTTGTTCATCAAGCTTATCAAATGATTGCACAGAAAAATGTTATCGAATTAGGACGTTTAATGACTTATAATCATTATTATCTTAACCAACTAGGGGTTTCGAATACCCATATCGATAAAATCGTCAATGCCGCTTGGATGGCTGGTGCTTTAGGTGCAAAACTAACCGGTAGTGGACGCGGAGGTTGTCTAATCGCCTTAGCAGAATCTAAACAAATGGCCCGTAAAGTTGCACGTGCCATGCGTGAAGCCGGTGCTGTTCAAACATGGTATTTAAATTTAGAAAGTTAATAAAAATAGATTTGTAGACTTTTGGTGAGTGTGTTCGTACGTACAATTAAAGGTCTGCATTTTTTTAATAAAGGAGGAATTCTTTTGTCTAAGAAAATTGGTTACTATCGTGCTAATACCAATATCGCCTTAATCAAATATTGGGGAAAACGCAATAAAGAATTGTTTTTACCGATGACTAGTAGTTTATCATTAACCTTAGATGCTTTTTATACCGATACGAAGGTTACTGTCGATTCAAATTTATCACAAGATTATTTTACTTTAGATGGTGTCGCTCAAAGTTATTCCGATACTCAAAAAGTATCAAAATTTGTCGATTTATTCCGTAAGTTAGCTGGCAGCCAAGAACATGTTCATATTGAAAGTGTCAACCATGTCCCAACTGCTGCGGGTCTCGCTTCTTCTGCCAGTGCCTTTAGTGCCTTAGCTTGTGCACTCAATCAAGCTTTTAATCTTAATTTAGATCAACGAACTCTTTCCACTATAGCCCGTCAAGGTTCTGGTAGTGCAAGTCGTAGTTTATTTGGTGGATTTGTTGAATGGCATAAAGGCAAAGGTGATGACTCCGATTCAAGTTATGCAGAACAAATCGCTGATGCTGACTGGGATATAGCAATGTTAGTCATTGTGATTAATGATCAAAAGAAAAAAATTAGTAGTCGTGTGGGTATGGAGCATACCATTCAAACTTCACCTTTTTTTGCCTTATGGCCACAAGAAGTTGAAAAAGACTTAGCCCTTATTAAAAAAGCCATTAAAGATAAAGATTTTAAAACTTTAGGCGAAGTAACCGAACATAATGCAATGAAAATGCATGCCACAACGATTGCTGCCAATCCTTCGCTTACTTATTGGGCACCGGATTCCATTACCGCTTTACAAGCTGTGCAATCGTTACGTGAAGACTTAGGTTTTGAATGTTACGCGACTATGGATGCCGGTCCAAATGTAAAAGTCTTATGCCGTAAAAGTGAAATCGACGCCTTATCTAAACAGTTATTAACTCATTTTAAACCCGAACAGCTCATCAAAGCTTATCCAGGTGAGGCACCGCGCCCATTACCCATCGATTAGGAGAACCCAAAATGCATTATAAAGACTTATTATTAGAAATAGATAGTGAACAGGCTTTTGTCACGCAAACCGTCTCCACTCCCGGAAAACTCTATATTGCTGGAGAATATGCGATTTTAGAACCAGGACAGGCCGCGATACTAGTGGCATTAGACGCTTACTTGTCTTGTACGGTCAGTTTAGCTACTGATAATTTGTCAGGAACTTTACAATCAACAACTATTCAAAATGAGCCTTTCAACTATACTCGTTCTACCCATAATCAACCGGGTTTAATGCCTTCTGCTATGTGGCCAAGACATTGGGCTTATGTTTTAAGTGCCATTGAAACAGTTGAACGTTTATTAGTTGAATTAAATCTTCCTCTACAAAATTATCATATTCAATATGAAACCGATTTGGAAGCTGAAAATGGTCGTAAATATGGTTTAGGTTCAAGTGGTGCCGTAACCGTCAGTACGATTCGGGCATTATTACGTTTCTATGGTTACTCAGCCAATCCATTAATTATCTATAAATTAGCGGCCATTGCTTCATTAAAGGTGTCTACAAAGGGAAGTTTTGGTGATCTGGCTGCCAGTGCTTATGGTGGTTGGATTTATTATCAATCCCCTGATCGTCAATGGCTAGCCGAACAAATCAAGGCAACACCTTCTTTAACCCAATTACTAGCTAAAGATTGGCCTCAGTTAGCAATTAGCCATTTAACGGTCCCACACTCTGTTGACTTGGTGATTGGTTGGACGGACGCACCGGCTTCGACGGATGAATTAGTCCATCGTTACCAACAACATCGTGACACCGAAAGTGACCTCTATCAACAATTTCTAGCCAATATTCAGGCGACTGTACAACAATTAGCCCAAGATTTAGAAAATGGCGATGTGGCTCTCATTCAAAAAGGAATTGCTAAAGCGCGTCACTTATTAAGAAAGATGACGCGCCATTGGCAACTGCCACTTGAAACGAATCATTTAACTCAATTAATTGAAATCGCCCAATCGTATCAATATGAAGCAAAATCATCAGGTGCCGGTGGGGGCGATTGTGGCATTGCGATTGGATCTGCTTATTCAAATCGTCAAGGGCTAATTGACAGTTGGAAAGTCGCGAATATCATTCCGCTCCCTTATCAGGTTTCCCCACCCCTTACCGAGAGCAAGTAAATCATCAGGTCTTTATTCATATGAAAGGAGCTATCATGTTTCAATCTCAATTACCATCATTTTCACAAAAACGTAAAGATGACCATGTAAAATATGCGTTAGAACAACAATCTCAAAAGAAAATTTCAGCCTTTGAAGGCATCCGCTTTGTTCATCAGTCTTTCGCCCCTTTAACCTTAGACCAAATTCAACTAACAACTCATTGGGCTGATACCATTCATCAAGTACCCTTTTATATTAATGGCATGACCGGTGGCTCGGCTAAAACCAAACAATATAATGAAGCGCTAGGTCAAGTAGCCGCCGCAACCGGTTTAGCAATGGCGACCGGTTCTGTCAGTGGGGCTTTAAGTGACGAATCCGTCCGTGATAGCTTTACCATCGTGCGTAAAGTCAATCCCAACGGTTTTGTGATGGCCAATCTTGGAGCTCATCATGACCTTGAAAATGCTAAACGAGCGGTCGATTTATTAGAAGCCAATGCCTTGCAAATTCATCTGAATGTTCCTCAAGAAATTGTGATGCCAGAAGGTGATCGTGACTTTACGAGCTGGTCTAAAAACATTGAAACCATCGTACGCGAGTTGCCCGTTCCGGTTATCGTTAAAGAAGTTGGCTTTGGAATGAGTCGCGAAACGATTCAACATTTAATTCAATTAGGTGTTAAAAATATTGATGTCAGTGGCCGTGGTGGGACAAACTTTATCCAAATTGAAAATGAACGCCGCGAAAAATTAGATTATCAGGCCATTGCCGGCTGGGGACAAACCACCCCTGAATCATTACTAGAAGCACAACCTTTCTTAAATCAAACCACGATCTTAGCTAGTGGCGGGATTACCGATTACTTAGACATCGTCAAAGCCTTAGCCTTAGGAGCCAATGCCGTTGGCTTATCCGGTCGTTTCTTGCAGATGGTTCATGAACAAGGCGTTGAGCAGTCAATTGAAGTGATTGAAAATTGGAAAGAAGCCATTCAACATTTAATGTTAATGTTAAACGCCAAATCTGTTAAAGATTTACATCAGGTTAATTTAATATTATCATCTGACTTGCGAGACTGGGCCGATGCTCGCCAAATTGAATGGCGACATTTTGGGAATCGTCAATAATAAATCATCACTACAATATCCTTTGTTAGCAACAATTGTCTAACAATGGATATTGTTTTTTATTGGCTCTTTGTCAAGTAGTGTTGGTAAATAGTAATAGTTGCACTTGAACATTTGCTCAAGTGCTCTTTTTTTACTTAAATTAAGCTATCTCATTTTGCATTTCTAATTGTTTTTGGTATTCTTCCTCATATTTTTTAATGGCATCTTCTTCAGCAAATAATAGTGGACGATAAGCTTCATTCTTCACATTATTATGAGCAGTCGATAATATAATTCTACTTCTTAAGTGGTAGAAGTTTCGATATCCATAACTGATTCGTTTAATGACTTTAATTTTATTATTTGTACCCTCCACACAACCATTTGATAGCGTATATTTTAAGCTATTCTGTATATGATGGCGATAATGATATAAAGTATTAAATGCCGTTCGTATTTTTCTAGGGAGGCGATATTTCTTACTCTCCTCCAATACATGGATGAATTGATCATAGGAATGTTCCTTTATGGCATCCATTACTTCATGAATCAAACGGTAACTGAGACTAAGAGTAGAATCTTTTGATAATAAATAATCGACAATACCTCTTTCATGAATCGCTTGCTTAAATAATGAATATTTCTTATATTCTTCGAACTCCAACTCATTCCAATCTTTTAATAATAGTTTCCAATATCGTTTAAACTTATTCGCATCAGGTTTGTTTTTTGATTTTAAACGATTCATCACTTCTATCCGATGTTGATTTAAAGCCCTTGTCACCAACTGTACGATATGAAAACGGTCGATGACCACGACAGCATTTGGAAAAATCGAGGGAAGAAAGTCTTTAAACGCCCCGTTCATATCCATCGTGATGGTTTTAACTTTCAATCGTTCCGCTCTAGAAAAACGCATAAAATAGTCATATAAAAAAGCTTGTGTTCGGTTTTCTAAGACATCCACTACAATATGTTTGTGATTATCCATTAAAATACACGACATAGCTGCCTCCACATTCTTCACGGATTTAAATTCATCAATCGCGATATGTTTGGGTAGTCAGGTAGGCTTGGTATTATATTGATAACTATAGGCTTTCAATTGACGTAGTACCGTATGCGACGAAACATTCCAGGTTTCAGCAATATCTTTGATGGGCTTCGTTTTACCTAATTCTTGAAGAATCATTACCTTTAAGGGTGATGAAATCGTACAGTGCTGTTTGGTTAAGTTGGTTTGAGAAACCGTTGTTTTTTGACAATGTTTACAAAGGTATCGTTGCTTAGTCAGTTTAAGATAAGCAGGTTGAAGGTTATATTGCCCAATTAGGATGACGGTCCTATAAGATCCATAATCAATCATATCTTCCGCTCCATTATTACTACTACCACAATGAGGGCACACTTTAGGCGTATTCTTTAGCGTTCCTGTAACGGTTAATACTTTTTTAAAGGCTTTTGAGACAGGAAGCATTTTTTTAGTAGAACTTTTAAATTGATGAACTGAGAAATAGCATTCTTCATCAAAATCATTCTGTTCGATATTGATATTAAGGTCTTCCATTCCAAGTAAAATTTTAGTATTATTGTTTGTAGCCATGTGATTTCCTACTTTCTATTATTTTTGGACAACTTAATTATAGAGGAAATCACAGGCTTTTTGTATATAAAAATAGTGCTGGTGATTTCGCCACCAACACTAAAAATTATAGATCCTTTTTATTTTATCATTCTCTCGCCTAAAGAATAATCTTTCAAACGAACTTTGAAGTGGACTAGATCTAGAAAATCATCTTTAGTTCGCTTCATTTGTCTAGCATCGAAAAGTCTGGGCCACTCAAATACTGCACCATGAATGAATCAAGTTTAAATGTTAATATCCAACCTCTCGTTACTACTCTCCACAACCTTTTGTAATCTATTATTAATACCTGTTCAAAATGAACACATTTTAGCTCAATCTTGATTAAAAATCGCCCGTTTTTCGATAAAAAAAATTTTGTTTTTGAAAAAGTCTAAAAACCTATCCAAAATGAACAGGTCTGACAAATATTTTGGGTTTAAGACTAAAAAATACAGTCCTTTTCTAATCGAACTCCAATCATCTCTTTAGCAAAGTAAGCGTCCCATAACAGAGTATCTATCAATAATTGGATAACACCCTTAAAATAGTGATAATCAAACTATTTTAGGGGTGTGTTATCTTGAAAATGAATATCAATCAATTAGGTCAAGTTTATCTAATCTCAGGAAAAACCGATATGCGCCAAGGAATTGATTCCCTTGCATCACTCGTGAGAGAAAAGTATCAATTGGATCCTTTTTCACAAAAACTTTTTCTATTCTGTGGGACAAAAAAAGATCGGTTTAAGATTCTCTATTGGGATGGTCAAGGGTTTTGGCTATTCTATAAGCGTTTCGAAAATGGTCGTTTAACTTGGCCTTCTCATAATGATGACATAATAAAATTAAATGAAACACAAGTGAACTGGTTACTTCAAGGGTTCTCGATCGAACCCAAAATTAAAGTGGCCAATCAGCGAACTTTCTATTGATAGTCTCTCTTTCCTGTTTTATACTATACCTATACTAATGAACGGAGTAAGGCATATGAACAGTTTAGAAAAACAATTAGAATCACAATTCAATTTAATCGAAACACTCAATAATGAAATTGCTTTACTTCGTGAACAAAATGCTTATTTATTAAAACAGCTCTATGGGAAAAAATCTGAGAAGATCATCATTCCTGATGGTCAGCTTTCTCTCTTCGAAGATGAAAATGAACCGGCAAAACAAATGCCGGACTCTCCCAGGCGAGATTGAAACGATACAGTATACACGAAAGAAATCGTCCGGAAAACGCCAACTCACACTCGATCAATTTCCTGTTGAAGAAAAACACTATGCTCTTGAAGGGGAAGCTTGCCACTGCCCAGATTGTCAACATCATTTAAAAGAAATCGGTTCGCACTGTTATCGTCAGGAATTAGTCTTTATCCCTGCACAAATAAAACGGGTGGATCATATTCAACATGCCTATAAATGCGAGCATTGTAGTCAATTGAACGATCAAGATGTCATTATTAAATCCACGGTACCGAAGGCTCCCTTGAACCATAGCTTAGGCTCCGCTTCGATTATTGCGCATTCCATTCATCTAAAATACAATTTAAAAGTCCCTAATTATCGACAAGAAACAGATTGGATTAAGTTATCCCTTCCCATCACCCGAAAAGAATTGACTCACTGGCAGATGAAAGTGAGTGAACAATATTTTCTACCCCTTTATCGGCGGTTAACACAAGAGCTGTTATCACAAACGCATCTACATGCGGATGAAACACCGTATCGAGTCTTAGAGAGTAAAACGAATCAAACTTATTATTGGGTCGTTGCTTCTGGTAAAGACGCTGAAAGAGGCATCACACTCTACCATCATGATGCTAAGCGGAGTGGACAGGTGATAAAAGAACTCTTAGGTGACTACTCGGGGTATGTTCATTGTGATATGCATGCGGCTTATCGTCAACTCGAGAATGCGAAATTAGTCGGCTGTTGGGCCCATGTGCGACGAAAATTCTACGAAGCGACACCCAAGCAGTCGAAAGAGAGTTTGGGAGCAGTTGGTTTAGACTATTGTAATCAGCTATTCCGCTTAGAAGAAGCATGGGCAGACCTCACACCAGAAGAACGATTTGTCAAACGACAGTCAGAGTTACGCCCTGTTATGGAAGCTTTCTTCGATTGGTGTCGCACCCAAGAAGTATTACCAGGGTTCAAACTCGGTAAAGCCATCCAATATGCATTAAATTATGAAAATACTTTTAAAACCGTATTGGAAGATGGTCATTTAGTCTTATCGAATAACTTAGCGGAGCGAGCGATAAAGAACTTGGTGATTGGTCGAAAGAACTGGTTGTTCTCCAAGAGTTTTGAAGGGGCTCAAACGAACGCTGTCATTCTAACAATAATTGAAACAGCGAAACGACATGGGCTTGATTCAGAAAAATATATCAATTATTTACTGACCCACTTACCGAATGAACCGATTTTTGAAAAAAATGAGGTCTTAGAGGCTTATTTACCATGGAGTGAATTAGTCCAACGTCATTGTCAGTTAGGTATCCAATAAAAAGTAAATCCACTTCCATTTTGATTAAAAAATTTGGAAGTGGATTTTTTATGTATCAAGATACTCTGATATAGGACGCTTACTTAGCAAATCCTATCCCCTATTCATTAAAGAATCAATTTATATAGAAACATCCTGAACCTCAACTTTCACCACATAAAAAAAGCTGAAAGACTTCTCCCTAGTCTTTCAGCATTGATTATTTATTAAGCTTCGGTTATCACTTCGTAGATGAGCGGTTCTTTTTTAGCAGAATCACTAATCGTTACCGCATCATACAAACGTTGTTTAACTTCTTCAACGTCTTCTCTATTACTATAAATCGTTAATAAGGCATCGCCTTTTTGTACTTTGTCGCCTACTTTTTTATGTAGAATTAAGCCAACAGCTGGATCAATCGTATCTTCTTTCGTTTCACGACCCGCACCTAAAACCATTGCCGCTTCGCCCACTTTATTCGCGACCCAATTACTTACCACACCGTCTGTTAAAGCTGGCAAATCAATCTTATATTGGGCTTGTGGTAATAAGGTGACATCGTCAGCAATCTTTTCATTGCCACCTTGATGTTTGATAAATTGTTTAAAGGTTGCTAAAGCCTGTCCATTCTCAATTTGAGTTTGTAACATCTCTTTACCTTCTTCTAATGTTGATACTTTATTAGCCGCCATCAACATTTGCGCCCCTAAAACTAAACATAATTCTAGTAAATCAGCCGGTCCTTGTCCTTTTAAGGTTTGAATCGCTTCTTCCACTTCTAAGGCATTTCCAATCGCATACCCCAATGGTTCATTCATATTCGAGATAACAGCTAAAGTTTTACGACCGACATGGTTCCCGATTTTTACCATGGTTCGAGCCAATTTTTCTGCTTCTTCAACCGTCTTCATAAAGGCCCCTTCACCGACTTTTACATCTAGAACAATCGCATCAGCACCAGCCGCAATCTTTTTACTCATGATGGAGCTGGCAATTAAGGGAATCGATTGAACGGTTCCAGTCACATCACGTAAAGCATATAATTTTTTATCCGCTGGCGTTAAATTACCTGATTGTCCGACAACGGCTACTTTATGTTGATTTACCAAGTCAATAAATTCTTCGATTGGAATTTCATAACGAAAGCCTTCAATAGCTTCGAATTTATCGACGGTTCCACCTGTATGCCCTAATCCACGCCCACTCATTTTTGCTACCGGCACGCCGTAAGAAGCCACTAATGGCGCTAAAACCAACGTCGTGGTATCGCCAACACCCCCGGTAGAATGTTTATCAACTTTGACCCCTTCAATGGCTGACAAATCAATTTGGTCGCCGCTTTCCGCCATGGCCATTGTTAAGTAACTGGCTTCTTCCTCGGTCATTCCTTTAAAATAAATAGCCATCGCAAATGCACTCATTTGGTAATCGGGGATACGTCCATCAGTAAAGCCTTCAATAATAAAGCGGATTTCAGCTTCTGTTAAAGCTTGACCTGCTTGTTTTTTTTCAATTAATTCAACCATTCTCATGTTATTCACGTCCTTATCTTCAACTTATCCATTGTATTAGGCTTCATTAAATGACCCTAATACATTTTAAATCCACATCTAAATCTAATTATTGACCTTCAATTACTTCAACCGTACCATCATTTTTGGCTACCAAAATACGATTAGGATAGTTAATGAATAATCCATGTTCGACAACCCCTACCATCGATTTTAACTCGTAGGCAACTTGTTGTGGTTGATCGATTCTTTCTAAATGTAAATCAATGATATAGTTACCAGAGTCCGTTACGAATAGTGAATCTTTGCCCTTTTTACGGAATGATGGGTTCATGCCAGCATTTTCAAAAGCTCTAAAGATGTTCCAACTGCCTGTTTGAATCACTTCTACTGGTAAAGGAAAGGCACCTAAATAATCGACGACCTTTTCTTCTGTTACTATCCAAATAATCTCATGACTATTTTCAGCGACAATTTTCTCGATTAAGTGGGCACCACCACCACCTTTAATACCTGACATCGAACGTAAACATTCATCTGCGCCGTCCACTAATAAATCAATGGAATTAACTTCATCCAATTGTGCTAGCGGAATACCTAATTCTCGTGCTTGTATTTCTGTTTGTTTGGAAGTAGGAACGCCCACAATATTTGGCAATTCACCGTCTTTAACTCTTTGTCCCACTTCATCAACAAACCAGTAGGCCGTTGAGCCTGTTCCTAAGCCTACTACCATCCCATCTTGAACATATTCCGCTGCTTTTCGTCCGACTAATTCCTTTGGATTCATTTCTCAAGCTCCTTTTCATTTCTTAAGATTTTATTTGCCCAATCAATTAATAAAATAGTATTTTCTTTGTCTGTAAAATCATAAGTCGTACCATATTTACGCAGTAATCGTTCATTGTCATCATCTAATGGCACATAATCAATCGATGCTAAACGCTTTTGTTTTACTTTTGATACCAAACTCTCCATTAACAGTAAACGTTTGAATTGAATCGCACCACGATAATGGAATAATTCGACTTTCTCAATAGTTGTATCTTCAAAGTTATTGTCTAATATGTCTTTAAAGTCAGTTAACTTAGGATTGGATAATCCCACTGTAAATAAAGCCCAATGTTTATCGGGATATTGTTTAACCCATTGTTCATACATCGCTGCGTCAGATAATTGACCTTCCAATAAGCAAGTACCTAAAATAATAATGTCATAACTAGCCAAGTCTTCTACTGAAACTTGAGCACTATCCACCACGGGGCAGCGTAATTTTTTTGAAATTTCAATTGCATATTTTTCAGTCGAACCGTAACGAGAACTATGAATCACGATTATCTCCATCCATTATCACCTCTGTTTTGAAAATACTTTCACATTTACCATTATATCATATAGCAGATTGTTTCTAAAAGCTAGTATTGCATAGATTTTTTTAAAATCATTTAGGTATTAACTGATTTCTGTTATAATGATATTAACTTACAAAAAAGGAGAGAGTTTATGGCACCAAAAATGAAATTTAAATGTCCCGTTTGTCATCATGAAATAGAAAGACAATTCGATATCGCCATTAACACCCGTTTAAACCCTGATTTAAAAGAAAAATTATTAGACGGTACTTTATTATTATTTGAATGCGAGCATTGTGGCGCTAAGCGTCATATTTCATCTCAATTTTTATATCATGACCCAGACAAGAAATTACTGTTCCATGTTGCGCCACAATATAATGAACAACGTGAAGCGATTCAAGCACAATTAAATGATTTAATTAATAGTTTCCCCGTTTCAGTCGATGATTATGAAATGCGTATTATGTTAAACATGGCCGATTTAATGGAAAAAGTGCAAATTTATGATTATGGCTTTAAAGATACTGAAATTGAGATGGTTAAAATGTTAACCGATGGGTTATTCGCCAAAGAAAATCCTACTGCTCAAGTAAAAAATCGTTACTTCTTCCTCAATAAAGAAGGTCAACCGAAGTTTTTATATGTAACGGATACTAACCAAATGATGGTCGATTGCCACGAACGATTACTGACCTTCATTCGCGATAAATTCAAACGTGCTTTGAAAAAAAATACTAAAGGTCATTTCCGCATTATTAATCATGCATGGGCAGAAAATATTTTACAAAATAAAGAAACGGATGGCTTTATCTTACCAGAAGATTAAGCACTGTTCTTTTCTGAAACAAATCATTAAAAAAGCGAGCTCAGAAAAACCTTTGAAACTTCCTAAGATTTCATCTAATTGATTGTTAGTGCAATGGTTAAAGGGGCTCAAATTATGTGGTGGTAGGCAGACGAAGTGAAAATCATCGATTTTCGACTTCTCGCCTACTTCCACTTTTTTTCTTCACTGATCATTATGATTCAGTTTGATGACCCGTTGCTTCTCTAATGGACAAGCTTAAAAACATTATGTCGTAATGGGTTTTAATATCATTAGCGTTTGTCTAATTTGGTACAGCCTCCATCAATATGGACACGAATGCATAGGATTAGTACAGTTTGAGCCAATCCGTTTTAAACATTATTTTCAAAAAGAAAAACCTTGTTCAGTGCAATTTATAAAGTGAACACCCAAAATTTTTAGTTAGAGACAAAGCTAACTGTGGGTTTTCACATTGCACCTGACAAGGTTTTTAATATTTATTATTTGGTACCAAAGATTCTATCCCCAGCATCACCTAAACCTGGTAAGATATAACCATGTTCGTTTAAGCGTTCATCTAAGGCAGCCGTGTATAAGTCCACATCTGGATAAGCTTCTTGGAAGGCTTTAACACCTTCTGGAGCAGAAACTAGACAGACAAAGGTAATATTTTCTGGTTGCACATTGTATTTGCTAGTTAATAAATCGAGGGCCGCAATTGCTGAACTACCAGTTGCTAACATTGGGTCAACAACAAATAGACGACGTTCACTAATATCTTGAGGGAATTTAGCAAAATATTCGACTGCTTCTAAAGTATCTTCATCACGGTATAAACCAATATGACCAATTCTAGCGGCTGGAATTAAGTCTACCATGCCATCCACCATTCCTAAACCAGCACGTAAAATTGGGATAATTGCTAATTTTTTACCAGCAATTTGTTTTTGAACTGATTTTACTAATGGGGTTTCGATTTCTACGTCTTCTAATGGTAAATCACGGGTAATTTCATACGCCATTAACATCGCGATTTCGTTGGTCACCTCACGAAATTGTTTCGTTGAAGTATTTTTATCACGAATAATTGTTAATTTATGTTGAATGAGTGGATGATCTACTACCTGAAATTTTGCCAAAATAATTCCTCCTTATTTTTCGCTAATATAATTTTTATGCCCAAGCAAACATCGGCCAATCTTTAACAAACTCGATGACCTGCTCATGTAATGTTGGTAATTCTGATTCATCTGCTTTTAATGCTGCGAGCATCATTTCTGCAATCTGAATCGCGTCTGCTTCTTTTGCGCCACGGGTCGTAATAGCTGCGGCACCAATACGTATACCACTTGTTTGAACAAATGATTTAGTGTCATTTGGAATTGAGTTTTTATTAACGGTGATACCCACTTTATCTAAACGTTCTTGGACCCATTTGCCTGTAATTCCCAATGGCGTCACATCTACTAAGAAGAGATGATTATCCGTGCCACCTGAGATGACATTTAATTCGCTTTGACTGAATACTTTTGCCATTGCTTGCGTGTTTTTAATCACTTGTGCGGCATATTCTTTAAATGATGGATCTAAGGCTTCACCGAAAGCGACTGCTTTGGCTGCAATCACATGCTCCAATGGTCCACCTTGGGTTCCTGGGAAAATAGCTGAATTAATTGCTTTTTCATGTTCTGCTTTCCCTAAAATAATCCCACCACGTGGTCCACGTAATGTTTTATGAGTGGTACTGGTGACTACATCTGCATATGGTACTGGATTTTGATGTAAGCCTGCGGCTATCAATCCGGCAATGTGTGCCATATCCACAAAATAAATCGCGCCTACTTTTTTGGCAATTTGACCGATACGTTCAAAATCAATTGATCTTGAGTATGCACTAGCACCTGCAATAATCATTTTTGGTTGGCATTCGACAGCTTTCTTTTCTAAAGCATCATAGTCAATATAACCCGTTTCGTCGACACCATAGCTATACATTTCGTAAGATTGTCCACTAAAGTTAACGGGTGAGCCATGGGTTAAGTGCCCCCCTTGTGCTAAGTCCATTCCTAATACGCGGTCACCCGGTTCTAGGAAAGCACGATATACCGCTAAATTGGCTGATGAACCTGAATGTGGTTGAACATTAGCAAAGTCAGCGCCAAATAATTTTTTCACACGATCAATCGCTAGTTGTTCTAGTTGATCAATATATTCACAGCCACCATAATAGCGACGTCCTGGATAACCTTCTGCATACTTATTGGTTAAAATACTGCCTTGTGCTTTTAACACTTCGTCGGAAACAAAATTTTCTGATGCTATCAACTCAATGCCATTTTTTTGGCGATTGGCTTCTTTATTAATTAAGTCAAAAACGATACTATCTTTCATCATTTGCATACCCCCGTTTCTTCAACATATTATAACATAGATTAAAGTCGATGCCACTTATCATTTCATCATTTTATCAAAAATTTTCAACCAAATCGGCTGCTTTTCTCAAACGATTCATCATCGCATGACTGGCTGGTGAATCTGGGAAGCCTTGTGCGACAATAACCCGTGCGCTTGTTTGTTCTAGGGCTCTTAAGCCGGCATATAATTGTTGGGTAGCTGAGACTAAATCCCCTTTTGCGCCATAAGAATGAGTAGCTACAATCTGTGGGTCATCATTAAGTGCTTCAAGGACGGATTGATCTCCTAATAAGGCCACTGGCTGTTCTAAATCTTGAATATATTGTAAAAATTGCAGTGAATCATCCGTTATTAAGACATGAACCGGTTGTTTAGGGCTATAATGCGTGTATTTAACTCCAGGGGACAAAACGCTCGTATCTTTTAACTGTTCTTCCGCTGTT
This sequence comes from Globicatella sanguinis, assembly GCF_002847845.2. Taxonomy (NCBI): domain Bacteria; kingdom Bacillati; phylum Bacillota; class Bacilli; order Lactobacillales; family Aerococcaceae; genus Globicatella; species Globicatella sanguinis. The sequence continues at coordinate 871,963 of NZ_CP126962.1, forward strand.
TTTTCTTCGACTTGATAACCTAATGCTATTAAATCTTCTTTCGTAATCGCACCTGGACGTAAAATGTTGATGACCCCCGCTCGTGGCAATACGACCGTCGATTCAACACCCACAGCTAATAACTTTTCGCTTGGTTCGACTATGCCTGCAATTTCCCCTTGAAAGTCATGATAAACATGTTCCACTGCTGTTGGACTTGGTTTACCTGATTTATTGGCACTTGGTCCGACTAATGGAATACCTGCAGCCTTGATTAGGGCTAAAGCTTCTGGATTATCAGGCATTCTGACAGCGACAGTTTCTTGTCCAGGAGTCACACTTGGTGCTAACACCCCGGGTTTTTGTGGGAAAATAATCGTCAGTGGTCCCGGCCAAAATTGCTTCATTAATTGTGCTGCAATTTCTGATACTTCTGCCACATACTCTGCCACTTGTTCAATGCTACTCACATGCACAATTAAGGGGTTGTCTTGCGGACGACCTTTAGTTGCAAAAACACTTTTAACGGCGGCTTCGTTCGTCGCGATGGCTCCCAAACCAAAGACGGTTTCCGTTGGAAAAGCCACTAATTGCCCGGATTTTAATTGGGCGGCTGCTTCATTTATTTGTTCTTTCTTATAAATTTTGGTTTCCATTGCTTCACCCCTTCTGAGTATCGATTTTAATATAGCGATCTAAACTATTTAAATCTTGATGAACACTTATGATGGCATTAGGAAATGTTTTTTGAAAAATTGCTTGGACAGCGCTGGCTTGTTTAAAGCCTATTTCTAACAAAATTTGGCCATTGATTGATAAAAACGATGGCAATGTTTCGGCTAGGCGCTGATAAATAGCGAGACCTTGTTGCTCGGCAAAAAGTGCTGTAGCGGGTTCAAAACGTTTAACCGATTCATCCATTAAAGCTAACTCATCTTCAGCAATATAGGGTGGATTGGAGACAATTAAATCAAATTGACGTCCCTTTAAAGCAGACATTAAATCACTTTCAAGCCACTCCACTTGCACTTGATGATGCTGACCATTTTTCTGGGCTACTGCTAAAGCTGCTGGCGAAATATCAACCGCTGTAACTTGGTTTGGCGCCAATTGTTTGGCTAATTCAATCGCAATGATGCCACTTCCCGTTCCAATATCAAGCACTTTGGCTTGTGGATGTTCCTTAAAAAACGCACATCCCATTTCAATTAAACCGTAAGTATCCTCTCGTGGAATTAAGGTGTCTGGCGTTACATAATAAGTTTCACCAACAAAATCAGCTTTTCCTAAAATATACTGAATCGGCTCATGTTGGGCTAATCGTTTTAACACTTCGTTAAAGCGCATCGCTTGTTCATCATTAAGCGGCATGTTTAAGTTTAATATCAATTGAGTATAATTCCAATCAAATGTCCGTTGCCAATAATCTTTAATCGGACTGTCTTGAATGCGGTTTTCTTGCAAAAAAACTGAAGCCCTTTGGAGAGCTTCAGCTAAAGTCATTTTAGAGCTTAGGACCATTGAGTTCCTCCAATTTTTGAGTTTGGTCATACATGACTAAGCTATCGATAATTTCGTCTAATTTCCCATTTAAGATTGAATCTAATTGTTGGATGGTTAAACCAATACGGTGATCGGTCACCCTGTTTTGCGGGAAATTATAAGTACGAATACGTTCAGAACGGTCCCCTGTTCCGACTGCTAATTTACGAGAAGCATCAATTTCAGATTGGGCTTCTGATTGCATTTGGTCGAAGACGCGGGCACGCAATACTTTCATCGCTTTTTCACGGTTTTTCAATTGTGAACGTTCATCTTGCATCGCTACCACGGTATTAGTAGGGATATGTGTTAAACGTACAGCTGAAGCTGTTTTGTTAACGTGCTGTCCACCCGCACCTGAGGCATGATAAATGTCTACTCGAATATCATTTTCATTTAATTCGAAATCAATATCTTCTACTTCTGGCATAACCACGACTGTAGCAGTAGAGGTATGGACCCGTCCTTGAGATTCCGTTTCTGGGACACGTTGGACACGGTGAGCACCATTTTCGAATTTTAATTTACTATATACTTTATGACCAGAAATCATAATGGATACTTCTTTATAACCACCGATACCGGTAATATTTGCATCCAAGACTTCCACATTCCATCCTTGGCTATCGGCATATTTAGTGTACATATTCAATAAATCACCAGCGAATAATTGAGCCTCGTCACCACCTGCGGCCCCACGAATTTCCATAATGATGTTTTTGCCATCATTTGGATCTTCTGGTAACATCATAATTTTAATTTCTTCTTGTAAGTTTTCACGTTCTTCTTTTAATTCCGCTAATTCCATTTTAGCCATTTCGGCCATTTCTGCATCAAGGCCTTCATTTAACATTTCTTCCGTATCTGCTAATTCTTGTTCTACTTGCTTATAGCGACGGATTTTTTCAACTTTTGGACGTAAATCACTTTCTTCGATTGTTAATTCACGTAAACGATTGGTATCGGCAATAACCGATGGGTCACTTAATAATTCTAATATTTCTTCAAAACGAAAAATTAGTGTATCTAATTGTTCAAACATAAAATTCCCCTTCTATTTTAACTCTCCTGGTTGGAAATAACATTTTCGGCAGACAGGTAAATATGATTCATTACCGCCAATTTGAATTTGTTCCCCTTCGTAAACGGGTTTGCCGTCCACAAAGCGTAAGTTCATCATGGCTTTTTTATGACAGAACCAACAAATTGTTTTAATTTCTTCAATTTTATCAGCATATAATAATAAATACTTAGAACCTTCGAATAGTTCATTCGTAAAATCATTTTTTAACCCAAATGCCATCACTGGTATATCTAATTCATCTACGACTCGAGCTAATTGTAACACATGTTCTTTTGTTAAAAATTGCGCTTCATCGACTAAAATACAATAGCGGTGTCCTAATGCTTTAATACTTTCGAATAAATCCATGTCATCCGTAATCGGAATCGCTTGACGCTGATAGCCGGTGCGACTAGCGACTGTTCCTACAGAAGTTCTAGTATCTAGAGCGCTCGTAAAAATTTCCACCTGTTTATTTTGTTCTTCATAATTATGAGCTACTTTAATAATCTCAAGTGATTTCCCACTATTCATTGCCCCATATTTGAAAAAGAATTGCGCCATTAATAAGCCCTCCTCGTTACTACTTTCAACTATTCATAATAAAAGAAAAAAGCATTCTAGTCAATTGCTAAGAGAGTAATTTTAGTAGTTTTATCTGATAAAGGCGGTTCATAAAAATTCACTTTAATAATTTAGAGCGCCCCCTCTCGCCTACAGTGTATATTTAGTTTTGCCGTTAACTAAAATAGCTACGACCATAATTTTTTCAATAGAAGGTCTTTAACACTCTTTGACAAATGATGTCATCTGGTCATTCCATTAAACAAACCTTATTTCCTAATATAAGATAAACACCCAGCCTAACACCCGCAAACTATCTTTTTCCCTACAAAAAAGTCGGCATCAACATGAGGACCGAAACCGTTTGATTCAGTAGGTTTTCTTTCCCCACAAAAAGTAGGCATCAAACACTTGGATAGTGGTCACATCATACTGTGCGCTTGCTTCTCACAAAAAAAAAGCAGGCATCAATAGTAAAAATCAGATTATTTTCACTATTTGCCTACTCTCGCAAATTAATATAATGTTGTATAAGATTGGTTCCTACTGGACAAATTAGCGACCATTTTGACTGCTTAAAACACGCTCATTATCTGTTAAGAACAATTGTTGCATACGATGAAAAGCTGATAATTTGTTAAGTCTTTCGTACAAGACAAAAGCCGCTATCGCTCCCATTACACAAGCACCCATAAAACGTGGTGTATAAATCAGCCAGTGTAAATCCGTTTTGACTCCGGTAAACCAAACCATGACTGGGTAGCTTAATAATGACCCTACGACACCCGTTCCAATAAATTCACCTAGCGCTGCCGCCCAGAAGTTACGTGTCTTCCAATAACCTAATCCCGCAAATAATGCTCCAAAAACAGCACCTGTTAAGGCTAATGGTGGAATACCCATCATTAACATGCGAATAATACCACAGATTAAAGCCATTAAAAAGGTATATAAAGGACTCATAAAACTGGCCGCAATAATGTTAATGACACTCGACATTGGTGCCATCCCTTCAATTCGTAAAATCGGTGATAACACCACGTCTAAGGCAATCATGAGTGATAAAATCATTAGTTTTTGAGTTTGTTTATGTGTATTTATTTGAATCATTCCCTCTCATTATGAATTGTTATTTTTCGTATCGGGTTTCCCAATCTTCACCGTCATAGCACATAGTCCAGAATTGATATTCATAGTAAGACGTTTTAATAATGATTTCTTCTAGACGTTTTAAGGTTGCTTCTGGTAAATCTTTAGCCATCTCGTCCATTAAATTTTTCATATCAGTAGCTAAAGTTTGGAATTCTTTGCCCGCATACATATCGATCCATTGTTGGTAAGGATTGTTTTCAGGACTTTGTTTCGCTAATGCTTCGCCGACATAAGCGTATGACCAAGCACAAGTTAATAAGGCCGTTACCGCATATTCTGCGCCACCCGCTTGGGCATGATTTAACATATAAGAAGTATAGGCTGTATTGGTTGGCCACATTTTTGTTTGTAATAATTCTGCTTCACTAATCCCAAATTGAGCTGAAAATTGACGGTGTAATTCCATCTCCATCTCTAAGGTCCCAAATAATGCTTTTGAAAAACTACGCATCATCGATAAATCGGTCGACTTGGCTACGCCTAGAGCCATTAACTTTGAATACTCAACTAAATAAACATAATCTTGCGTTAACCAACGTTGAAATTTCTCTTTAGCCAGCGTACCTTCTCCTAATCCCTTTACAAATGGGTGTTCTAAATACGATGCCCAAATCGATTCAACTTTTGGATACACACGTTCAGTAAATTTTGTCATGACGCTATTCCTCCTTATATTTTAGAAACAAAAAAATACCCACCTTTAAAGATAAAGTGTGCGCATTAAATCGGCTGCAGTCCAACAAAAATTAAACTAGCTGATTAAATTAAGCACACTTCCCTACGTCAGTATTAACTGAATCAGGTTCAAAGGGTCAATTTCTCTCTCAGCATTTTCATGCTCCCCTAGTGTCACTAATAGACTAGCAAATTAATCTTGGATTGTAAAGGGGGATATGCTTGATTAAATAATGGTCCACTCCCTACCACTATGTCATGAATCAAAGACCAACAAAATCGACATTCTATCTCCATCGCCTGTCTGGTCCACTTAGCGTCGTAATGAAACTTGCTAATTTGGGCATTATTAAACAGAATTGTTAACTTTTTATTACAGCTAGTACTCAGTAACCTGGCTTATATTACTTTTTTTATAAACCATGAATCAAATCCTTTGTTCAACTTATCTGCTTGACATTGACTATCACTTGATTTATTCTAATAGACAGATAGAGTTTCTTTGTGAAATCAAAGGGTCTCTTTTAACAATTGAATCCATTTATTTTAAACTAGGGGAGCCAATGCGCTGAGAGTAGGTTTCTGAAATGTTCCTTGACCCTTGACCTGATGTAGTTAGTACTACCGTAGGGATGTTTACAATTTTGTTTTACTGTACACATTTTGATCAGTCAAGACTCAGTATGCTTTGGGCCGGTTTCTTAGAAACGGGTCTTTTTTTTGAGCAAATGGATAGAAAGGAGTTTTGGATGATTGAAATAAAAAACGTCTCATTTACCTACCCCGACTTTAAAGGCGAGAAGACATTACAAAATGTCAACCTCAACTTTCCTAAAGGTGAATTTATTTCGCTAATCGGTAAAAGCGGCAGTGGTAAGAGTACGCTATTTAAATTACTGACTACGCAATTTCAACCGGATGCAGGTCAAATTCTATTTGATGGACGACCGATTCAATTAGGTGATGTTGGTTATATGCCACAAAAAGATTTATTACTTCCTTGGGCGACCATTTTAGAAAATGTTAGATTAAGTGGCAAACTTGATAAGCAACATCCTGTTTCAAAAGAAAAAGCGTTAGAATGGCTCGATAAGGCGGGTTTAAAAGAGTATGCCTATGCTCTACCGAAAGATCTATCAGGTGGAATGCGTCAGCGCGCCGCTTTCGTACGGACCATTCTGGCCAATAAGCCAGTACTACTGCTCGATGAACCTTTTGGAGCCTTAGACAGTTTTACGCAATATGAAATGCAACAATGGTTATTATCACTGTGGCAAGAATTAAATAAAACGATTGTTTTTATTACGCATAATATTGATGAAGCAGTGCTTTTAAGTAATCGTGTCTATTTATTACAAAACTGGCATAATGGCGACGATACCCAAATCAAAGAGTGGCACATTGATTTGCCACGTCCACGACCGAAAGACATTCGTTATCATGCTCAATTTATTGAGTATAAAAAAGCTTTGGAGGTGGCCATCCATGAATAAACTACGACAGTTAATTCAACGTTACTGGCCTTTCCTATCTGTTTCAGCTGTTCTATTAGTCATTATCGAATGGGCGGTTGCTAGTGAATGGGTACCAAAGTTTATCATTCCGAGACCAAGTGATGTGATTAAAACCATCTTTATCCAAGCCCCACAACTATGGACGCACACTCAAGCAACTTTATTAGAAGTCATCGTAGGCGTAGCCTTTTCAATCGGACTTGGTTTATTGATTGGTATTCTACTCTATTATTCTGATTTTATCGAGCGGGCATTTTATCCTTTTGTCCTGATTTCGCAAACGATCCCGACCATCGCCTTGTCCCCCATCTTTGTACTGTGGTTTGGTTATAGTTTATGGACCAAAGTAGCGATTATCTTTTTGATTACCTTTTTCCCCGTCGTGGTGAGTGTCTTCGATGGCTTAAAACGAACGGATGAAGAGTATCTCGAATTATTCAGAGTGATGGGTGCTTCAAAATGGCTAATGTTTAGCCAATTACAATGGAAATTCGCGCTACCGTCTATCTACTCGGGTTTAAAAATGTCCGTTGTCTATTCTTTAATCGGGGCGGTCATTGGAGAATGGCTCGGTGGCTCTGAAGGGTTAGGTTATTATATTCGTCGAATGTCCAGTAGTATTAAATCTGAAGGCGTGTTTGCCGGTATTTTAGTGCTATCCTTAATTGGTATTCTATTATTTAACCTCGTCGGATTATTAGAAAATCGTTCATTAAAATATTTATATACAGAAAAGAGGAAATAAAAATGAAAAAATTAGTTGTCAGATGCTTAACTTTATTAATGGCCTTAACGGTGTTACCATGGATGCCACAATCAGTGCAAGCCGAAGAAAAGATGGATTTATCCTTAATGTTAGACTGGTATCCAAATGCGAACCATGTTCCAATCTATGTGGCGATTAAAGAAGGTTATTTTGAAGAAGAAGGATTAAACTTAACGATTAATATGCCTGCTGAAGCAGATGATCCAATTAAATTAGCCGGTGCTGGTCAAACGGATATTGCGGTGAGTTATCCAGCGGTATTAATGCAAGCAGTAGCTGAAGGTATTCCAGCGAAAGCCATCGGTTCATTAGTGCAACAACGTTTAGATGCTGTCATGTACAAAAAAGAGTCTGGTATTACGACTCCAAAAGATTTAGAAGGTAAAAAAGTAGGTTACTCAGCGACCACTATTTCTGAAAATATTATTGAAGCGATGATGGAACATGACGGTGCAAGTTATGACAAAGCGCAAATGGTTAATGTTGGATGGGACTTAATTCCTGCTTTAGCAACAGATAAAGTCGATGCATTAATTGGCGCTTATACTAATCACGAATTATTAATGTTACAAAAAGAAGGTTATGACGTGGATTACTTTGACTTCACAGAGTTTGGAGTGCCAGATTCCGATGAATTAATCTTCGTAGCGGGCAATGACACCATCGAAGCCAAAAAACCTGAACTACAAGCGTTTATGCGTGCATTGAAAAAAGGGTTTGATAAAGCATTAGAAGATCCTGAAGCAGCGATTGAAACGATTTTTGAAAATGAAGATAATGCTTATGTATTAGACAAAGAAATCGAAATTCAATCTTGGGCATTATTACAACATTACATGGTAAATAAAGGTGACTTTGGTAACTTAGTTGTTGATGACTATGTAGCCTTTGCGAAGTTCTTAGCTGATAAAGGTTCAATTGCTAAAGAATTAACAGCTGAAGAGTTAGTGGAAGATTTAAGTAAATAATCAAGATGAATGGAGGGTCAGTAGCAATCAGAAAATCAGTGGTTTTCAAATTAGCTACCCCCTCCTGTCTTTTATAATAGAAAGTTGGATAAGTTATGAACGAGCAAATGACGTTTTATCTCGAGCAAATCGTCAAACAAAACCCTTTAATCAATTGTTTAACTAATAAAGTGACCACCAATTTCCAGGCCAATGCCCTATTAGCCATTGGTGCTTCACCGATTATGACCGATGAACCGGACGCCAGTCCCTTAGTATCGGCTCAATCTCAAGCGATTGTCATTAATATCGGCTCCCCATTTAATCAAGATAAAATGGAGGCGATTGAGCTTTCCATAAAAGCGGCTAATGACAAACAAATTCCGGTCATCATCGATCCGGTAGGGGTAGCGGCACTTTCCAATCGGCTTGCCTATGTTGAACATTTATTAAGTGAATACGATATCGCCGCTGTTTGCGGTAATTATTCCGAAATTGCTGCCTTAGCTGGAGCGAAAAGTAATGGTAAAGGCGTGGATGGTGGTCATCCTGAAGGTGAAATGACCGATCATTTACTAAAAGTAGCCAACCTTTATCAAACAGTGGTGGTGGCCACTGGCAAAACTGATTATATCGCTAATCAAACGGTTGTCTATGCCCATCAATATGGCGATGCTTTACTCGGTTATGTGACCGGCACTGGTTGTGTCGCAACAACCATCGTCGCTGCTTTTATCAGTCAAGCACCTACGCCTACTGACTATTTAACGGCAGCCACTTTAGCGACCGGATTTTATGCTTGGTGCGGAGGCCGTGCCGTTCAATTGACTACCGGACCTGGTGATTTACCGATTCATTTATTAAACCAATTATATGAACACTCGGTCAAAGCAAATGATAAAAAAACATATGATAACGAATTAACAAACCTAATTATTAAACAAGAAAGGATGTCAAGTAATGACTAATACACATTATCCAGTGGTCATGACCATTGCCGGCTCAGATAGTGGCGGTGGTGCTGGAATTCAAGCGGATTTAAAAACTTTTATGTCTTTAGAAACCTTTGGTACTTCTGCTTTAACGGCCGTAACGGTGCAAAACACTTTAGGGGTTCACGGCATTCAACCAATGGATTTAGAGATTATTAGTGGCCAAATTAATCATGTCGCGAGTGACTTCGAAATTCAAGCCGTCAAAACCGGTATGTTACATGATAGTCAAGTGATTCAAACAGTGGCTGAAGCCATTAAACAAAACAAACTGCAAACGCGCTTAGTGATCGATCCGGTGATGATTGCGAAAGGTGGTGCCTCTTTATTATTAGAAGAAGCTCAAAATACTTTACGCACACAGTTATTACCATTAGGAAAAGTAATTACTCCTAATATTCCAGAGGCGGAAGTTTTATCGGGCATTGCGATTACTAATGATCAAGAACGCCAACAAGCAGCTGAAAAATTATTAACCTTCGGTGTCGAAGCAGTCGTCATTAAAGGCGGTCATCGTTATTCAAAAGATAATTTAGCTGAAGATTATTTCCTCAATCAACAAGGCAAGACCTTCACCTTAACCAGTCCTCGTATTGAGACACCGCATACCCATGGTACTGGCTGTACTTTCTCAGCGGCTATTACGGCATTTTTAGCAAAAGGATTATCGGTTGAAGAAGCAGTCTATCATGCAAAAGCCTATATTCACGCTGCCATTAGTCACACGCTCGGTATCGGACACGGTCATGGCCCAACCAACCATTGGGCTTATGCAAAAGATCCACAAGCCGCATTGAAAGAGGTCACGATTCATGAATAGATGTCAATGGAGTACATTAAAAAAAGCGCCACAACAAGACGCTTTCCCTATTTATTTTATTTTAGGTACGCAACAATTTCCACAATTAGAAAAAGCTGCACAAATTGAAAAGTTTATGGCCGTGCTAACAGAAGCTTGCCAACATGGCATTCGTTATTTTCAATTCCGTGATAAAGATGGGTCCATTCTAACGGATATAGAGCGATTGGAGCTAGCACAAAAAGCACAAGCCATCTGTCAACAATACAATGTCATTTTTTTCATTAATGATGATGTTGAAATGGCCATTCAACTTCAAGCTGATGGCTTACATATCGGTCAAACAGATCCACAAGCACAAAAAGTACGCGACTTAATTGGTGATAATATGCTATTAGGCGTGTCTGCTCACACTGTCGAACAAGTGCAACAAGCGATTGATGACGGTGCCGATTATGTTGGCTGTGGACCGATTTTTACTACACAATCAAAAGTAAATGTCCGCCCGGCCATTGGTCCTGAATTATTCAGCCAATTACAAGCCGTCAATCCTGATTTTCCAGTTTTTGCGATTGGGGGCATACACTTAGATAATGTCGCACAAGTTCAAAAAATGAATCCTGATGCGATTTGCGTTATTTCTGAAATTAGCGCATCCAACGATATTGAGATGGCCATTCAACAATTAAGCCACTCTCAAACTATTTAATTATACGTATTACTTTTATAAACCTTTGGCATTTTTATAACCAGTGAATACTTTCCACACAGCTTTTATTTGCCATTCATTGATCCCGAATAAAATGCCAACAAATTTAACCTAGCAGACAACTGATAGTCAAGGCTGAACTTCTCATTGAAATCAGGTCCGGATTATCCTTCACTGCTAGGTTTTTTGTTACGCACTGGAACGCATTAATTATTTACCTAAATGTTCAATCGTCATGACATCGGGAATTTCATCAACATCTATTGCACCACTTTTAATAAAATCAGCTAATACCCCACGGAATTGACGTCCATAATAATCAACAGCTTCTTTGGTCATCCCTAAAAGAATTGGCGATTGCGGGTGATTATTGCCAAAAGCTAAACTCAAATCAATCGTATGGCTAGCTCCTAAGAGATGTCCTTCTCCCCAATGCACTAAATAATAATACATCGCTCTTTGCGAATTGGCATAACGTTGCGCAAAAGATTCCGCACCGTCTATAAAAATATCGTGTGACAATGTTTTTAATTTCTGTTCGATCAAGCGTTTAATGCCAGGTAAACTGCCCGCTAATTTTAAATAACTATCTTCGCCAATAAAAGCCGCCGCTTCACGTGTTGTGGCCCCAATTAACACATCTAAGCGTTGCGTAGCTTTTGTCCAAGCAGCTTCAGCCTCTTCCTTCGTTGGTAATGGATAAACGCCATAATGTGGTGCAAAGAACATGTTTTTGGCATAACCTTCTTCGTCTATATTGGCTATCATTTGATCTTGTTTCGCTAGTATTTCTTCAAGCGTCGCGTCGATTGGCAATTGGTTATAAGCTGCTAACATTTGACAATTCATTTCATTACGATCATCCATCGTCGCAAAAGGTGAACTGGCGATTATTACTTTTTGGAACAGTTCTTGTGTTCCTTGTGCAATCATTAAATATTGGACTGCATTGGCACCAGCCGATTCGCCGTAAAGCGTCACTTGTTGGTTATCGCCACCAAAATAGCCTATGTTACGATGAATCCATTTTAAAGCTTCTATTTGGTCTAATAATCCTAAATTAGCGAAATGTCCGTCACGGTCTCTTAAATAACCTAAAACGCCCAGACGATAACTAATACTCACCACAATTATACGATGTTCCGATACTAGTAATTGCGGGTCATAAGATTTTATATCGATACCTCCATTTCCATAACCACCACCATGAATCCATACTAACACTGGCAGTTTCTCATTTGGTTGAATATCTTTTGGCAATGTAATGGATAAATACTGTCCAAATTCATCTTGAGGAATCGCATCATATTGGACTCCACCATAGAACTCCTCAAATCCCGAACGATTTTGTACACTTAAAGGAGCGGGTGTCATCATATCAAAGATCCCTTCAGGATAGTTATACAATTCAGGAGCGCCGTAACGTTCTGAAATGGCATAACGAATTCCTTGTACGCGCAGAACCGTTTCATCTTCCCATCCTCTAAACGTGCCATTATCAGTCTGCCACTGTAGTTTTTGACGACTATTTTGACTGTTAATTAAATCTCTCATAGTCGGTTGAATCCGATAGGTACCTAATGGTAGTCGTTGTGCTAAATCGACTTTTTTATAAGTCCAAGCAGCTAATCCAAGTGCTCCTAAACTACTTAAGCCACCTAAGATAAATTTTTGGTATGTTTTCATATAATAGTCTCCCTCGATAAAAATTAATTGTCTCAATGTAAATTTATCATATCAAAATCCAGTTCGACTGACTAGCCTTAGGCGTTCATTAAAGCTATCACGTTCCGGGTAAACTCACGTACATTAGATGATCAAAAAACTATCATGTTCTCCCACCAACGCACTGGCATCAGTCATAAAAAATGAACAAAATCCGACAAACTAACTAGTATTAGCTTATCAAAACGCTATGATGCTACCAGACCAACACACTGGCATCAGTCGTAAAAAAAGGACAAAAACGCCCGAATGACCGGCATCAAACAATAAAAAAAGGACAAAATCGCCCGAATGACCGGCATCAAACAATAAAAAAAGCTATCAAAATCCTTCCAATACACGAAGTATTTGAAATTCATTTGATAGCTTTGTCGCTATATGTTACGAAGGTTAGACATAAACTTTTTAAAAGCTATCTAGTCATACCTCTAGTTTTAAATCAAGAGTGACCTTCTTTATTTCGCAAATTGACTTTGATACAATTCGTAATAAAATCCTTTTTGATCTAATAAACTTTGATGGTTCCCTTGTTCAATAATTTGACCATCCTTCATCACTAAAATACGGTCAGCTTCTTGAATCGTTGAAAGTCGATGGGCAATAACAAAACTTGTCCGTCCTTTCATTAAACGAGCCATCGCTTTTTGAATCAGTTGCTCTAAACGTGTATCGACTGAACTGGTTGCTTCATCTAAAATCAAGATTTTTGGATTCGATAATAACGCACGGGCGATGGTTAATAATTGTTTTTGTCCTAATGAAATATTACTTGATTCTTGATTCATTAGCATTTGATAACCACCCGGTAAAGTACGGATAAAATGATCGACATTGGCTGCTTTAGCTGCTGCTGCAATTTCTTCATCGGTCGCATCGAGATTACCGAAGCGCAGGTTTTCATTAATGGTTGCTTCATATAACCAAGCATCTTGTAAAACCATACCGAATTGTTGACGATATTCTTGTCTTGGTAAATCGCGAATATCAATGCCATCTACTTTGATAGAACCCTTCGTGACATCATAGAATCTCATTAACAAGTTAATCATCGTTGTTTTACCAGCACCAGTTGGCCCGACAATCGCCACCATTTCTCCGGGTTGCACTTCCACATTGAAGTTTTGAATTAAGGGCTGCTCTGGATTATATGCAAAGGACACATTGTCGAATTGCACATGCCCTGTTAAAGGTTTGGTTAAATGTTGAGTGACTTCTGACACTTCTTCCTCTTCATCTAACACTTCAAAAATACGATCAAGGGCCGCTTTAGCACTTTGTAATGGACCCGATAATTGGGTAATCGTTTGAATCGGTTGGTTAACTTGCCATACATATTGTACAAAAGCTTGTAAGTTACCAATCGTTAATTTACCCGCCATTACCATTTGCCCACCAAAGAAGGCTAATAATAAATAAGTAATATGAGAGACTACGCTGACAAAAGGCACCATTAAAGAAGAAATAAAACTTGCTTTAAAACCAGTTTGTTCTAAGTCATCTGTAATTCGTTGAAAATCTTCACGTGCATTATCTTCACGACCATATAATTTAATGACATTAAAGCCAGAGAAATTCTCTTGAATATAACCATTCATTTCTCCTAAGATTTTAGCTTGTCGTTTGAAATAAGGTTGTGATTTTTTCAAAATTGCTTGCGCTACAAAATAGGAAATAGGCATACTAATAAAAATGATGGTACCTAATAAAGGATTTAAAATTAACATCATCACAATAACAAGCACAATACTTAAAATCGCATTAATGATTTGTAAAATACTTTGTTGTAAGGCATTGGATACAGACTCAACGTCATTCGTTAAACGTCCTAATAAATCACCAAATGAGTGACCATCAATATACGAAACGGGCAGTTTATTTAATTTCGCATTTAAATCGCGACGAATATCATGCATCGCTCCTTGTACTGCTTCCGTAATATAGTAGTTAGAACCATAAGTGGTTGTTTGCCATAATAACCCTCTAAAGAAGTAAATGACTAACCAGATTAGGATAAAACGATAGTTAATCCCTGCACCTGGAACGCCTTGCATCATTTCTGTGACATTTTGAGTAATCTCCGTCATAATCAAACCTAATACATAAGGTTCTAGCACATTCATAATGGCTGCAAATACTGTATAAAATAAAGATAAAAATACCGCAGAGCGATAGTGTTTCAAATAATCCCACGCTCTTAAAAAGACATTACGTTGTTTCATTTATATCGCTCCTTTCTATTCTTCTGTCATTGACTGTTGATTCAATTGCGAATTGGCAATTTCTCGATAAATCTGATTTGTTTTTAATAATTCTTCGTGAGTGCCTCGTCCGACAATTTCCCCTTCATCTAAGACAATGATTTGATCCGCATTCATAATCGTGCCGACTCTTTGTGCAACGATTAATACGGTTGATTCTTTCGTAACTTCTTTTAAGCGACGTCTTAATTCCGCATCAGTACGGTAATCCAAAGCTGAAAAACTATCATCAAAGATAAAGATTTCCGGTTGTTTCACCACCGCTCTAGCAATCGAAAGACGTTGTTTTTGCCCTCCTGAAAGGTTAACACCACCTTCAGAAAGATGTGTTTGGAATCGCTCTTGAGTTCGTTTAATAAAGTCACTTGCTTGCGATACATCACTGGCTTTTTCTAATTCTTTATCAGTCGCGTTATATTTACCATAACGTAAGTTCTCACCGATTGTTCCCGTAAATAATAAAGCTTTTTGCGGTATGAAACCAATTTTTTGACGCAATGCTTTCAAATTATAATCGCGAACATCAACGCCATCTACTAATATTCTTCCTAAACTAACATCAAAGAAACGTGGAATTAACTGAACGAGTGTCGATTTCCCGCTACCGGTACTCCCAATAAAGGCAATGGTTTCACCCGGTTTGGTTTTGAAACTAATATTATGTAGGACTGGACTTTCAGTTTCACCAGGATATGCAAAGGTTACATTATCAAATTCTAAGTAGCCTCTTTGTTCAGTCTCAGTGATACCATTTGGATTTGGATCAATCGAAATTGGTAAGTCTAAAATTTCTTGTAGACGACTAGCTGAAACAGCTGTACGTGGGTACATCATAAATAAGTTTGCGAATAGCATAAAGGAGAATAAGGCATGGAAGGCATATTCAATGAATGCTACTAAATCCCCTACTTGTAAACTGCCTTGTTCAATCGGTTTTAAGGCAAACCACATAATTAAGACAATAATCCAAATTAAAACATGGGTAAATAAACTTGGAGCTAAGCCTAATAATTTAAAAAGTTTTTTAGAAGTATCGGCATAAGTTGTATTTTGAGTTTCAAAACGCTCTTCTTGATATTCTTCACGAGCGAAAGCACGAATGACTCGTAGCCCCGTTAAGTTTTCTCTGGCATATTGATTAACACGATCTAACGTAGCTTGTTGTTTTTCCGATAAAGGACGCGTTTTAACCGCAATCCAATAGATAGAATAACCTATGATAGGAATCGCGAATAATAATAACCAAGCTAATGAAGGACTGGTAATTAAAATCATCACCATACTAAAGAACATCATTAAGGGGGTAACGACACCCATTCTTAAAGACATATCGGCGAATTGCATTAATACAAAGGCATCACTTGAAACACGAGTGACTAAGGATGAAACACCGATTTGTTCATATTCATGGTGGGAATATTGTTGAATTTTATCAAATAAATCATTACGCATTTCCTTAATCATTAAGGTCGTTAATTTACTAGAAGCATATGATAAGATGATGCGCCCGAAGAGTCCGGCAATGATTAAGATAAACATCATCAAAGCCCAAAAATAAAGTCTTTCTTGATTCTTAGGCAAAATGCCTTCATCAATCATACGTGCAAGGATAGTTGGTAAACCTAAGTTTATCGCCACAAAAAAAATAGCCCCAAGGCCATCCAATGCAAGCAGTTTTGGATATTTTTTTAAATAACTAAAAATATATTTCATCTTGTTTTTCTTCCCCTTTCTTTTCTTTACTTTTCAATAGTAAACATTTTTTAAAATAAAATCAAATACAAAGTTTAAGATTACGTTTTCAAATCATGGGTTTTGGATAGTGCTTCTTGATAGTGCTTTTTGATAGTACTTTTTTAAAGTGCTGCTGAATGATACTGTTTGATGATACGATTTGATGGTGATATTTAAAGGAACTGCTTGAAAATGGTATTTCGTGCAATCATTATTTTAGAACAATCAATGATTAAAGTTTGGTCGCTAGCATTGCTGTGTAAATGACACCTGCCAGCCTCTCTTATATTCTAATTAAATATAAGTAGGAAATTTTTAGGCACTAACATTTTCTCCCATAAAATTCCTGTCGATGCCTGCTCCTATAGGAAAGGTAGAATTAGCACGATAGCTTCATCTAAATAATAGGAAAAACTCTAGCAAAACCGAATTAAGGCGTTGCTAGAGTCATTCATATTAGCATCACAATTGCTACAAGGTGTTGGGGGTCAACGATAGCTAGTGGGAAGTAACATCTTCCACCAACTATTGCAGATTGAACAGACTATTCTTAAATACTCTCATCAACTGCCAAATTTCGAAGGTAATTCCATTCACTTGGAGAATCCCAACGTTTTAGCCTTGTAACAATGTAATCTCTATTTTTGATTTCATCAACCGACAATCAACGAGATGCCTTGGCCACCACCGATACAAAGGGTAGCCAAACCATTTTTAGCGTCACGTTTCATCATTTCATGGATTAAAGTTACTAAAACACGCGTTCCGCTCGCACCGATTGGGTGTCCTAATGCGATGGCACCACCGTTAACATTCACGATTTCTGGATTTAATTGTAATTGATCAGTTACCGCAATGGCTTGAGTAGCAAAGGCTTCATTGGCTTCAACTAATTCCAAATCCTCTACTGATAAATTAGCTTTACGCAAAGCTTTTTCGGTTGCGGGGATTGGACCAAGTCCCATATAGTCTGGATCCACTCCAGCCGTAGCATACGATTTAATGGTTGCCAATGGTGTCAGGTTTAAGTGCTCAGCTTTTTCCTTCGACATCATCACGACTATCGCTGCACCGTCATTCAATCCAGAAGCATTTCCAGCTGTAACACTGCCCTCTTTTTTAAAAGCGGGGCTTAATTTTGCTAAGTTCGCTTTGGTCGTATCTGGGCGGACCCCTTCATCCGTTGCAATAATGATTGGGTCGCCTTTTCTTTGCGGAATTGAAATAGGGACAATTTCTTCTTTAAAACGCTCTGCCTCAATAGCCTTAGCCGCTTTTTGTTGGCTTGAAACCGCAAATTCATCTTGTTTTTCGCGACTAATTTGATATTTTTCAGCAATATTTTCAGCGGTAATTCCCATGTGTTCTTGGCTAAAAGCATCGGTTAAACCATCACTGAGCATCATATCGATGGATTGGCGATGTCCGATTCTTCCTCCCCATCTCGCTGATAAATCTAAATAAGGGGCTTGTGACATATTTTCAGTTCCCCCTGCAATGACGATTTCACTGTCTCCTAACAAAATGGACTGTGCACCTAAAATAACGGATTTTAATCCCGATCCACATACTTTATTCACCACATAAGCATTAGTTGTTTCTGATAATCCTGATTTGATGGCAATTTGACGGGCAATGTTTTGTCCTAAGCCAGCACCTAGTACATTTCCCATAATCACTTCATCCACTGCATCCACCGGTAAATTTAATTGGTTAATAGCCGTTTGTACTAGCTTGGTCCCTAATTGAACGGCGTCTATATTTTTAAAAACCCCACCAAACTTGCCAATTGGGGTTCTGATGGCAGAAACGATCACGACTTCTGTCATTGAATACCTCCTTACTTCACTTTCTTGTTATTTAACTATCATAATCTTTTCGAGCTGTTTTGTAAAATTTTATAGAACAATCATTTATATTAATGAACGATCTTAGACAAAGGCGCCGATGCCGGTTAATTCTCGTGCGACGATCATTGCATTAATTTCATGAGTTCCTTCATAGGTATAAATCGCTTCTGCATCGGTAAAGAATCTGGCCACTTCGGTTTCGTAAGTTATGCCATTACCTCCACAAACTTCTCTAGCAAGTGCAACCGTCTCACGCATGACTAGGGCATTATGCATCTTAGCCAAGGATGAATTTTTCATCTCGTGGATGCCTTTTTCTTGAAGGTTCGCTACACGTGTTGAATAACTAATCGCTGCTACGACATTTGCTTGCATACGCGCTAATTTTTCTTGGACTAATTGGAAACTTGCTAATTTACGCCCGAATTGTTCACGGGTCGTTGTTAACTTAAGGGCTGCATTAAAGGCACCAGCCGCTGTTCCCATTGCGATATGAGCGACATCAGTCCTTGTATGGATAAAGATTTTCGCCACATCACCATAGCCATTAATATGCTCTAAGCGATCTGCATCAGGTACTTTAACATCTTTTAAGGTAATATGTCCATTATTCACCAATCTCAAACCGATTTTATGTTGAATATCTTCAACACTTAAACCGGGGGCATCTCCTGGTACGATGAAGCATTTTATTTTCTTCGTTTCGGTATCACGGGCAAAGATGGGAATAAAATCAGCGGTTTTGGCTCCCCCAATCCACCGTTTCTCACCATTTAAAATCCATTCATCTCCAACTTTTTCAGCTGTTGTGGCTAATCCACCTGCAATATCAGAACCATGATCCGGTTCAGTTAACCCAAAACAAGTTTGAGCTGTAAATTCACGAATAGCTGTTCCATATCGTTCGCGTTGGGCTTCATTAGCCCCAATTAATATCGTATTATACCCTAACCCTCCATGAACGGTAAAAAAGGTCGCCACCGAAGGATCAAAACGGGCCATTTCTAAATATAAAAAGGCATTATAAATTTCACGTACACGCCATTTCTCGTCACGGCCCTCAAAAAGACTTGGATGATCCATAATCCGAGCATTGCGAAAAGCCGTCAAGATTTCCTGACGTGGTAATTGCGCTTTTTCATAGCATTTAATTAAAATTGGACGTACGCGTTCTTCTAATTCGATTCTTAAATGTTGTAGCACTTTTAATTCGCCTAAAGTTAAAGCTGCGGCTTCATTATAGATATCTTCAGGATATAATAATTTTGCTAGTTCTTCCACTGATTGGGTCATAATCAACACTCCTTATTTTAAACGCTTTCATTATCTAATTTAATATTACCCGATTAAAGAATGTCCGTCTAATAGCTTTTAATCATAAAAACGATAAGTTGAGCTTATTGTTTAAGAAGATGCGTTTATAATTGCGTAGACTCTTTTTGCTTATGTTTGTGTCAACTTATTTTCCATGTTTGTGTCCACTTATCTACCCATATTTACGTCAACATGTTAGCACCAAAAAAGAGTAGACAGTTAATGAAAATCATCTCCATGACTCTCTTTGTCTACTCTATTGATTCTTAATTTTTGGTCCAGTTGCTACTTAGTCTATTCAAACCATGGGATGTAATTTGGCATATTTCGTCTTGCCGATTTGATAATGTTCTTGCCTTGAGTATCCCATTGTACCCAGCGATAATAGGCGTCGTGATAAAAAGTAAAGATCGTTTGCTTTTGATAAGCCTTTTTCAAAATGGCCTCTTTTTCAAAGATAGAAGTCATCGGATAATCATCGTATGCTAAAACCCATAGCGGATTTTGATGAGCATGAGTTGGCATCAAATCTGCCATATGAATGATTTGTTGTTGGCCATCAGTTAAAATAACCACTGCATGGCCATTACTATGTCCGCCCGTATGTTGCATTTTAATCGCATCATTAATGACCAATTCTTGGTTAAATGTCTCCACTTGTGAGACAATTGCTTGCCAATCTTGTTCAAAATAAGTGCTCTTTGAACGGATATTCGGATGTTGTGCTTCATCCCATTCGATGGCCGATACATATATTTTAGCATTGGGAAAGCGTGAAACCAGTTCGCCTTTATTATTCGGTATGGTTAATCCTCCAATATGATCAAAATGTAAATGCGTCATTAATAGACCATCAATATCGTCTACTGTTAGACCTAGCTCAGCTAAACTCGTTTCGAGTTGTGGCTCTGACCATATACCATAATTGCGTTTTTGCTTATCGGTTAATTTTCCATTACCAACACTCGCATCGATTAAATAGTTTTGCCCTTCATGTTGTATTAAGATGGGATCAGTTGCTAATTCGATCTGGTTCTTATCATTGCAGGGATATTTTTTAGACCATAAAGGTTTCGGGACAACCCCAAACATGGCACCCCCATCTAAAGCTGTTTGACCTCCATCTAACCAGGTTAAGGTCATATTGTTAAGTTTTAATTGATCCATAATTTCACCTTTTTCTTTTTACACTAACACCTATTGTAAGCATTTGCAAGCGCATAATATTAAATCAACAATAATCAAGCTTCAAATGATTCTCACTCATCTTAATAGGAAAAAATCCCTTTGCTGACTACTTCCTTACTTTTGCTTTAATAGGAAAAAATCCCTTTGCTGACTACTTCCTTACTTCTGCTTTAAGCGGAAGCTTTACTTTAAGTAACTCATTGACAGCGGTCGAACCTAAGATGAGTAACATCCCGACTATTTGTAAATGAGTCATCGATTGGTTTAAAAAGATGTATGACAAAATAATAGCTGTTACAGGGTCAACATAAGTTAAAAGCGAAGCGGTTTGTGATGGCAAACGATCGAAAGAGTCAAATAGCCATACATACACAAAGCCAGTATGTAATGCGCCGATCAATAAGATCAAAATAACAGTCTGTAAATCCATTTTGATACTTGTGAGTCCACTCGTCTGACTGACATATCCAATCATGACGACTGCGGCAATGGCCAGTTGCACAAAAGTTTTAACCATTACATCTAAGTTTTTAACTAATTTATTACAAATCATAATCGTCGCATATAAAACTGCGGCCACTAAACCATAAAAGATGCCCTTTAGATGATTGGGGCTAGCACCATTTAATCCACCAGAAATAAAGACGACGCCCACTACTGCTAACAAGGTTAAGCCAATTTGCCCCTTTGTCAAATGTTCTTTAAATACTAATGGAGATAATAATATAATCATTACTGGCGCCATATAATAGCATAAAGTCGCAATCGAAACGGTGGTCCATTTATAGGCTTCAAAAAGAAAAATCCAATTAAATCCCATCGCAAAACCAGTAATTAATAGCCAGAGCCAATTTTGACGGATTGCCTGCCAATCAAAAACAATCCCTTTATAATGAATCCATCCTAAAATAAACAATGACCCAATGATTGCCCTAAACATCGCAATCGTAGCAGATGGTAAGGCAATGTAATGAACAAATAAACCAATACTTCCTACCACCATCATAGCAAAAATCAATTTCAAACGTTGTGACATCTACCTTACCTCCTTGTAAAAAAAGAACTGAGATAATTCCATTTGATTAATTTCAAATGAGAATAAGATTAACTCAGTTCTAATAATATAGTCTATTTTATCTGTTTTTTAACGCGCGGTCAATATCTCGTTTAGCTTGTTGTTCTTTTAAGGCATGACGTTTATCATATTTGTTCTTACCACGAGCTAAGCCAAACAATAATTTAGCTCGTCCTCTGACAAGATATACTTTTAATGGGATTAACGTCATTCCCATTAGTTTTACTTGTTGAGACATCTTAATAATTTCTGCTTTATGTAATAATAATTTACGGTCTCGTAATGGATCGTGATTAAAAATATTTCCATGATCATATTCACTTACATGGGCATTTTTTAACCAAGCTTCACCTTGATGAATCGAGACATAAGCATCTTGAATATTCATCTTGCCTTTACGGATAGACTTAATTTCCGTCCCTTTTAATACTAGACCTGCTTCGTAAGTCTCAATGATTTCATAGTCATGACGAGCCTTACGATTTTGCGCTAATGGCTTATCCTTTCCAGGTTGTGCCATCGACTCCACCTACCTTATCTACCTCGCTTACGAATCTTAAAAGATTTTTTCGCTGAAGATTTATCAGCTTTCTTTTTAGAGTTTTTACGCTTTGAATAAGCTTTCTCTTTTCCACTTGCTCGTTGAAAATCTTTTATCGATTTTGGGCGATTATTTTTATCTTTTTTGCCTTTTTGTTTCGGTAAACTAATGGGCCTCATGCCTTCCATAGGCTCCGCTTTAATTAATTTAAAATCAATATTACGTTCATCCATATCGACCGCCATTACTTCAATGGTCACTTTTTGACCAATGCGGTAAATATTTCCACGGTTACGTCCCATTAATACCATATGTTGAGGATTAAATTCATAATAATCATCGTCTAAATCTTTTAAGGAAATTAAGCCTTCAATTGTATTCGGTAATTGAACGAAAATACCAAATGACGTAATCGAGCTAATCATCCCTTCGTATTGTTCTCCAACTTTGTCCATCATATATTCTGTTTTCTTCAGTGCATCGGTTTCGCGTTCAGCATCTACTGCCCGTCGTTCCATTTTTGAAGCATGTTCCGCAATGCCTGGTAATTTATCTTCTAATTTTTCAATTTCCTTGGCACTTGGTTGATGGACTAAATAGCGATGGATTAATCGATGAACCATTAAATCTGGATAACGACGGATTGGCGAAGTAAAGTGAGTATAGTCTTCAGCTGCTAATCCAAAATGTCCTGCTGGTAAATCGCTATATTTAGCTTGTTGCATACTGCGTAACATCATCGTTGACACCACTTGTTCAAAGGGCTCCCCTTCGACCGCTTTAAGTGCCTGTTGTAATTGACGCGGTTCTATTTGCGCTACATTCCCTCTTAATACCATCCCAAAACTGGTCACAAATTCCGCAAAGCGCAACATTTTTTCTTCTTTAGGTTGTTCATGAATACGATAAACAAAAGGTAATTGACGCTTCGTATATTCGTAAGCCACCGTCTCATTGGCACATAACATAAAGGATTCAATTAATTTTTCCCCTGTATAACGAGCTCTTAATTGAATATCAAGTGGGTGACCCTCTTCATCTACAATAATTTTAGCTTCTGGCGCATCAAAATTCAATGCTCCGCGATTGGTTCTTTTCGCTTCTAAAATATGATGCAACTCCGCCATTTCTTGTACCATGTCACTGATTTCGCTAAACTCGCGATTGGTTACATCATCGCCATCAATCATTTTATTGACCGCATCATAAGTCATTCGATAGGATGAATTAATGACGCTTGGATAAATCTCATAGTCGATGACTTCTCCACGGGTGTCTACTTTCATGTCGCAAGTTAACGTTAGACGGTCCTCATTGGCATGTAAGGAACAGATACCATTAGAAAGACGTTGCGGTAACATTGGCACCACACGGTCTGTTAAATAAACACTGGTTCCACGTTCAAAAGCTTCACGGTCAATGGCCGAGCCTTCTTTTACATAATGCGAAACATCAGCGATATGGACACCTAATTGGAAAGTACCATCGTCATTTTTCTCTAATGATATCGCATCATCTAAGTCTTTCGCATCCGCCCCATCGATGGTGATAATTAATTCACTTCTTAAATCACGACGCCCTTCTAAATCTTTAGGATCAATTTCTTGTGGAACCGCATCTGCTTCTGCCATCACATTTTCAGGGAATTCATGCGGAATTCCAAACTGAAACAGAATGGCTAAAATATCTACACCTGGTGCGTCACGATGACCTATCTCTTTCGATACTAAACCAGTTAAAAGATTAGGGTTATCGCTTGTGGGATATTCTTTAATCTTAATAATACAAATCGTATGATCTGCCGGATGAATCCCTTCAGGCAAGACCATTATTTTGACCTCTTCGCCATATTCACCTTGAGGTACAATATAACCTAAATAACCGGTCTGTTCACGTTCATCTTGATTATAACTATAAAATTCACCCACCATTTGTTTGGTTACTCTTTCAATGACTTTCGTAACCATCGCTTCCGAGCCTTTGCCCGTTTCGGGGTCAACTCGTTTTATAATTTGTGCTTCGACGATATCGCCATTCATCGCTGCCCCCGTATTGGTTGGTGGGACAAATAAATCTGGTTCGCCTTCTTCATAAGTAATAAAACCAAATCCTTTGTTATTGGCGCGGAATGTTCCTGTTATTAAATTATGAGACGTTTGTATGGATCTGAATTTATTGCCATTGATCATTTCCACTTCTTTAATGTGTTGTAAAAAAGTAATGGCTTTAACGAGCTTTTTGTATTTCTTGACCCCTTGCATCTTAAATTCAGTTGCTAGTTGGTTAATTGTAAAGCCTGTTCCTTTATTGGCTCTAAAAAATGCTAAAAGTTCTTGTTCAAAACTTGTTAATGACATCGTGAGCCTCCTCTCTCATTTTAAATTTTATCTTTGGATAAAGGCTAATAGGGATTGTTCAAACGCAGAGCGTTCTCGATTGGTAGTGATGACATGAGTGTTATGTTCAAACCATTGGAAATCAACTTCTTGCGCGCCGGTTAATGCGTCTCTCACTAAATACGCATCTTCTGGATTAATCATTTCATCTTCGCCTGATTGAGCAAGATAAAAGCGACTGGTAATTTGTGATAATTCCATATAAAAAGACATCGCAAAATAAGAAATCGACTCAATTTGTTCACGATAAAGACTCATTATACGGCCCTTTTCCACTTGATACTCATCTAAGCGATTTTGCTTCTCATATAAATGACGTGCATATTGTTCGAAGAAATAACCAACATCAATTTGTTGAGCAGTAAAAACGGGAGAATTAAACACGCCACCCGCTAAATTAGCTTGATGGTTTTCGGTTAATAAACGTGTCGCAAAGATTCCTCCTAGCGACAAACCAAATACGAATAATCGTTCATATTGACGCCCTTGCATATAATGTAATGCTGCTTGTGCTTGTTCCCACCATTGATCGGGATGAGCTTCTAAAATATCGTAAATATCATCCGTACCATGCCCTTTAAAAGTGGGACATAACACTTCAATGCCCGCTCTTTGTAAAAATCGTGCCGTAGATAAAAAATCATTCGGCGATCCTGTATAGGCATGAAATAAAATAACACCTGTAGTCGCTCCTTCAACTTGATAAAAACGACTGTTTTCTATGATTGTTTCACTCATCTTTCACACTCCTACTCCTTTTTATTGTACATTATTTACTATTTCACTGCAAAAAAAGAAACTATGACAAACGCATAAAATAAGGGTTTATCATAGTTCAAAAATCTTATTTAGCTGATAAATAGGCCAACGCAAGGGCTAAAGCAAAGAACACAAAACCTAGAACAGATGTCGCTTTAATTAAGAAAGCTTCGAAGCCACGCGCTTTTTGTCTTCCTTGTTGATCAGCGCCACCACCGGTTAATGTACTGGCAGCGTTACTTTTGGCTGGTTGTAAAACTACTAATAAAATCAGTAAAACTGCTACCACCATCAATGCGATTAATAATGCATTATACAAAGGTATTACCTCCTCTTGAAGATTCCATTAATAATCTTACCATACAATGATTTAAATTGCTATGATTCTAAATCAAATCTAATAGAAAAAAATTAAAGAGCATATATGATTCTAAATCAAATCTGATAGAAAAAATTAAAGAGTAAAATGGTTGGTTATAACGCCATCCTATTTATCGTTCTATTTATCTTTATCATTAGTCTAGCGATTGACAAGCTTTCGCTGCTACTCCCATTTAATTAAAAATGACGTAAAATATTGTAATTATCTTTAAAATGGGGTAAGTTAAGAATAATAAGAAAAGGAGCCATTGATATGAAACAACCTTTAATCGTTTATAAAGTAGGTACTTCCTCATTAACACAATCGGATGGCAGTATCGATATTCAAAAAATAATTAATATAACAGACCAATTAGCCACATTGCATCAACAAGGTTATCAGTTGGTATTAGTGACTTCCGGCTCCATTGCGGCTGGTTTTAGAAGACTAGGTTTTTCAAAACGACCTACTCGTATTGCAGAAAAACAAGCTAGTGCCGCTGTTGGACAAGGTTTATTAATTGAAGAATATACTAAATATTTATTAAAGCATCAAATTGTCAGCGCACAAGTTTTACTGACACAAGATGACTTTGCTGATCAAAGACGTTATCGTAATGCCGCTAATGCTTTACAAGTTTTAATTTCTAACCAAGTCATTCCCATCATCAATGAAAATGACACCATCGCTGTAGAAGAAATTAAAGTAGGTGACAATGACACGCTTTCTGCTCAAGTCGCTTCTTTACTAAAAGCTGATTTATTAGTGCTCTTAACCGATGTCGATGGCCTCTATTCCGATAATCCAGTGAAAAATCCACAAGCAACATTTTTCGAACGCATTAACGAGATTACCCCTGAATTATTTAAAATGGCTGGCGACGCAGGTACCAATAATGGAACAGGTGGCATGACAACTAAACTGATTGCCGCTAGTTTAGCAACTAAAGCCGGTACACCGGTTTTTATCTGTTCCTCTGCCAATCCGAATGCCATCGTAGAAGCAGCCACACAATCCAATAAAGGAACACTTTTTATTGCCAATGAAGACATTATGGCTCAAAAGAAACAATGGTTATCCTTTTATGCACGTACCACTGGCAGTATTAACATTGATGCTGGTGCTGAATATGCGATGCTCCATACTGGAAGTAGTTTATTATTAACCGGGATTACAAAAGTTCAGGATTCTTTTCAAGCGGGAGATATTATTTCCGTTTATAGCTTGGACGGTCAACATCTAATCGGCAAAGGTCAGACGCGTTTTTCTCATCGTGAAATTAAAGATAAATTATCTACCAAACAAAATAATGACATTGTGATTCATCGCGATGATTGGGTCACCATTAATTAGGAGGTCTTAAAATGAAAACTACTCAAACCATTTTACAAACCGCAAAAGAAGTGAAAGCTTCGATCAATTTTGCCACTACTGTTCAAAAAAATGAAGTCTTAACCGCAATGGCAGCAGAATTATTAAAAGCAACCCCCAACATTTTAGCAGCGAATGCTGAGGATTTAGCACAAGCTAAAGGTCAAATTGCTGATATTATGCTTGACCGCTTAATGCTGAACGAAGCACGTATTGAAGACATGGCCGCCGGTATTTTAGCGGTAAAAACATTAAAAGATCCTGTCGGAAGAGTCTTAGAGGAAAGAACCTTGGAAAACGGCCTGGAACTCACCAAACGCTCGGTTCCATTTGGCGTTTTAGGTATGATTTATGAAAGTCGTCCAAATGTAACAGCTGATGTCGCTGCCTTAGCGGTTAAAAGTGGCAATGCCGTTGTCCTTCGTGGCGGTAAAGAAGCTTATCGTAGTTCAAAAGCAATCTGTGATGCCTTAAGAGAAGGGATTAAACAAGCAGGATTAAATCCTGATATTGTCCAATTAATTGAAGATACGACTAGAGCCAGTTCAAAAGAAATGATGAAAGCGAAAGGCTACATTGATTTACTTATACCACGTGGTGGCGCCGGGTTAATTCAAACTGTGATGCAAGAAGCAACTGTTTCGGTCATCGAAACAGGTACCGGAATTTGCCATATTTATGTTGATCAAACTACCGATATTACCCAAGCCTTAACGGTGGTTGATAACGCCAAAACCAGTCGCCCTTCGGTTTGTAATTCAGCTGAAGTCTTATTAGTACATCAAGCCATTGCTGAAGAATTGCTGACTCAATTAGCCACTACTTTCCAAGACCGTGTTGAATTACGTGCAGATGAACGCGCACTCAATTATTTACCTCAGGCTACATTAGCTAATGACGATGATTTTGCGACTGAATTTTTAGATTATATTATGGCTATCAAGGTTGTCGATTCTGTTGATGAAGCCATTGAGCACATCAATCAACACTCGACGGGACATAGCGAAAGTATTTTGAGTGATGATCCCATTGCCATTATGAAATTCACTGAACAAGTCGATAGTTCATCGATTTACGTCAATGCTTCCACCCGCTTTACCGATGGTGGTGAGTTTGGACTTGGTTGTGAAATTGGTATTTCCACTCAAAAAATGCACGCGCGTGGCCCAATGGGCTTAAGAGAATTGACCAGTTACAAATATATCTTGAAAGGTAATCATACGATTCGTTAATCAATCGAAAACAAAAACCCCAACACGAACCATTCTTCACTCTGTCTTGCTTAAATCCAAAATTAGATTTAAGACATCGATAGTGACTTGGTTAATGTTGGGGCTTTATTTTTTATTATGTTAATCGCTTCTGTTTTACTCAAAACTGAACACAAACAGAGCTTGGAACGGGGTTATTTTTATTATGTTGATCGCTTTAATTTAATGTATTTGATTATAACAATTAGTTATCATAAAACATCATGGGTTGGACTTTTTATCATACCCCGTTGGACTTTGAATTAGTTGTCATTAAAATTCGTGAGTTGGACTTTGAACTAGTAATAATAAAAAGTACACGTTAAAGCTTTTATCATAACGCATTACCAAGTGGCGCTTATTTTGACAACGGTATGCTTGAAGCTGCATTATCCTTATGGAATCAAAAAGCAACCTAACCATCATTTGCTATTAAGCATCCATCTCCATAACTTCGCTGAAAATAGCTCCCATCTCTTCTTGAATGGTTAACACATCCGAACGATACAGTGGGACGGCTGTTTTATTAATAACTACAATTTTACGTCCATTGAAATAGTTTACCAAACCAGCTGCCGGATAGACCACCAATGAAGTACCGGCAATAATCATTAAATCAGCTTGATGAATCTTATGAACCGCATCATTCATTACTTGTTGATCTAATGGTTCTTCATATAATACAACATCTGGCTTCACCATCCCATGACAACTCTCACATCTTGGAATCCCATCTTTATCCAGGACTAACTCCTCTAAATGATAGTAGCGATGACATTCCATACAATAATTACGTGCCACACTGCCATGTAATTCGTATACCTCTTTACTGCCCGCTTTTTGATGCAATCCATCAATATTTTGAGTGACGACTGCCACCTCTTTCCCTTTTGTTTCTAACCATCTTGCAAAATGATGGGCAACATTAGGTTTTGCTTCACGATAGACTAATTTATCAAAATAAAATTCAAAAAATATTTTTGGATATTGATTAAAGAAAGAACGAGAAATGATTTGTTCAGGAGAAAATTGATACCCCTGCTCTTCTACATAAAGGCCTTGTGCTGATCGAAAATCGGGAATGCCGCTATTGGTTGATACTCCTGCTCCACTAAAAAATACAATACGCTGACTTTCTTCTATTAACTGTTTAAACTCGGTTAAATCTGCCAACCTACCCACCCTTTCATAATTATTAAAAAGAACTGGGCAGAAATGCGATTACCCTCATTTCTTTCCAGTCACTTAACTTGATAGAATAACACAGCATTCAAATAGCATCAAACAGTCAATACTCAATCATGTTTAAGCGCTATTCAAACGATGCAATGAGGCATAAGAAGAAAAAATCCGATTGTTTTCTACTTCTTAACCACACTATTGTCTATCTTTATTCAATTATACCAAAAATAGTTAATGTTTATGGCTTATTTTAAAGCATTTTTTGCAACTTGTAATGGTTGCTTATAAGTAGGTTCTTCCGTTAATTCTTCAACAATTTCACGATATTGAATAACACCATTTTGATCGATAACATATACTGTACGTGCTAATAAATCATTGCCATCTAAATTAATGTCTAATCCATACGCACGACCGAATTCACCTGCTTCATCAGTTAAGGTATCAACATCTAACTCATTTTCTTGATTCCAAGTATTAAATTCTTGTGGTGTATTGCGTGAAACCGTTAAATATTGAATGTCACCTGATTTTGTTTCATCAGATAAACGTTTGGTTTGTAACTCACAAGTGCGAGTTAAAATATTAGGAACCACACTTAAAATAGTCACTTTGTCCGCTAATAAATCTTTCAGTTGGACTGTTTCACCTTTTCGATTAACCAAAGTCGCATTAGGTGCTAAATCACCCACTTCAACTTGTTTACCTTCAATTACTAATGGTTCTCCGTTCACTTTAATTTCCATGTTGTGTACCTTCTTTCTTTGTTGTTAATTTAATTATACAAAAAACAACCGCCATTACACAAAGGAAGTGCTTGCGGTTGTTGTATTGAATTTATATCCAAAATCGAAAAGTGATCTGTCACCGGCCGAATAGGGAGTGGGCAAGAAGTAGAAAATTAAATAATTTTCGCTTCGTCGGCCTACCCCCGCAAAGTTGAGTAGGCCTCAAACAAGTCGAAAGACGCAGGTTGAGGCCACTCAACCACTGCGCTCTAATTATTGAGCAATAACTCGATTGAATTTATCAACTTTATCCCAAACCATATTAAGACGCAGGTTGAGGCCACTCAACCACTGCGCTTTTAAATATCGAGCAACGACTTGACTGGATTTTTCAAGCTTGTTCTTAGCTAGCTTAAGACGCCATTTGAGACCACTCAACCACTGCGCTTTGAATTAAATAGATATGGCTGAACAGAATTTAAAAAGTTTTTGCTCAGCCTCTTGATTTTGTGTCCGACAACGAAATGCAGGCAATTGGCGGATAAATGGATATTTATTATAAATCTCTTAATTTTGTGCCAAATAACAATACGCAGCCTATTACCGGACAAATGGATGTTTATAATAAACTTTCAAATTCAGCTTGTTGACTCGTAATATATTGCGCATCAATCACTTCAATTTCTATGTTTTGCACGGCATCTTGAACTAAAGCTTCAATGTCTAAGGATTCTTCTAAAAACTCAATTTTACCTTGACGTGGCTTTGTCTTTGGCGAAGATGGTGCAAAAACCGTACAACAGTCCTCATAAGGTTCATTACTAATATCATAAGTGCCTACTTTTTCAGCTAACTCAATGATTTCATTTTTATCAACTGCAATTAACGGTCTTAAGATCGGAGAGTGTGTCACCGAATTAATGACATTCATACTCGTCAATGTTTGACTCGCTACTTGCCCTAAAGATTCGCCTGTTACAATGGCTTCTGCCTGACGTTCAATTAACAATTGATCCATAATACGAATCATCATCCGACGCATGACGGTCATTGAATATTCATCGGGAACAGTTTCTTTAATTGCTTCTTGGATTTTAGTAAAAGGAACATTAATAAAATGAATGGGTTTGGCATACTTCGCTAAAACTGACGTTAGACGTTTAGTCTTATCTAGTGCTTGGGGACTTGTATAAGGCGGACTACTAAAATGAACAGCTTCAATTTCCAATCCACGTTTAATCATTTGATAACCCGCAATTGGTGAGTCAAAACCACCTGACAACATCAATAACCCTTTACCACTGGTTCCATATGGTAAACCACCCAAGCCTTGATATGAGACTAAACTCAAGTTAGCGCCGGTATTTTGATGGATACTAATCGATAATGTATGGGTCGGGCGACGAAGATCAACGCCCATTTCTGGGTAACGTTCCCCAATCACATACCCTACTTCACGTTGTAAACTCATTGTGTCATACTGGAATGATTTGTCAGAACGTTTCGCTACTACACGGAATGTGTCTCCTTCATTAATCGTTAATTCTTCGAATAATTCCAGTGCTTTGTTCTTAATTTGTTCGAGGTCTTTATCAACTCGATGAACCGGCTCAAATCTAGAAATCCCCGGTATTGTCTTTAATATTTCAACAATTTCTGCAACGGGAGTGTGTTCCCATAATAAATGCATGAAATCATGATTGACAGTAATTTTAATATTTTCTAAATGTTTGGTTTGAAGACGAATATGTTCGGCTAATCGTTGTTGAAAAGACTTACGATTACGACCTTTAGTGGATAATTCGCCATAATGAATAACTAATTGATGCATACTAACTCCTTATTGATAATTTTTTACTATTTGAAGCGACTAAGCTATATATTTTCGAGTTGAATCGACCATACTGAGATTGTTTTACTTTTTTATGGTCTAAGCTGATATTCTTTTAGCAATGAACCGCCTATACTGATATTTTTTACTATTTGAAGCGACTCATTTGATCTTTTTTAAGCAAATTTAGCAGTGACTTTTTCAATAATTTTAATGAGTTCATTTACTTGCGTGCTAGTAGTCAAACTCGACATACTCAGGCGTACTGCCGATTCTGAAATGTTATCAGGAACCCCCATTGCTTTTAGTGTCGAATGCACTTGATGTTTGCGGCTTGAACAGGCACTCGTAGTCGAAATCATAACGCCTTCCGTTTCAAATGCATGCACTAACACCTCGCCAGGAATCGACGGATAGGCCACACATAAAATATGTTCACTAGCCGATGCTTCGGCAAATATTTGCCAATTTTGTGCTTTAAATGCTTCGATTAAAGATTGACGATATTTAGCCAGGTTTTGCTTCACTGCTTCTTGTTTTGTACTTGCGAGACGTAATGCCTTTGCGGTCACTACAATACTAGCTAAATTTTCAGTACTACTGCGTAATCCTTTTTCTTGACCGCCGCCATAAATAAAGGGCTGTGTGTTAACTTTCTGTTTTAAGGTTAAAATCCCAGTCCCTCGTCCCGCATGAAATTTATGTCCCGATAAAGTCATGGCATCGATGCGCGAATGATGTAACAGAGATAATTGGGTAGTAACAGCTTGCACAGCATCAACATGCCAAATGATTTGCGGGTATTCTGCCAATAATTCAGCAATTTGCTTCAAGGGTTGAACTGCGCCTACTTCATTATTTACTGCCATCGTTGATATTAATAGGACATCTGAATCCAACTGCTCTTTTAATGATTCAAGATCAATTTCCCCTTGTGGGTTAACATTGATTCGTTCAACCGTATAATTTTCAGACAAAAGTAAATTGATTTGCTCATATACCGAGGGATGTTCAATGGCTGAAATCAAAATCCGTTTTGCGTTTGGCCGATGCTTACTCAATTCTCGTACTACCGCTTGTAATACCCAGTTGTTGGCTTCAGTCCCACTAGAAGTAAAATAGACTTCGTTCGTTTTGACTTCTATGATTTCGGCTACTTGTGCGCGTGCTTGTTCTAATAATTTTTTTGATTTAACGCCTAATTCATGTAAACTTGATGGATTTGCAAAATATTCCTTTGATACTTGTAAATAGGTGTCTAATACCGATTGATCAGGCATTGTGGTAGCACTATTATCAAAATATAACATTCATAACCTTCCTTCATGTGATGTCTGTGCGATTTAAAAACGATTAGACGGTACTTGATCAGTACTTATCTAATCGTTTCAAATCATTAATAAATCCGACTTTGTTTTTCTTTATGATACATACGACGAACTTGCGTTGGTGCATCTTGATCTACTCGGCGTAAAGCTTTTTCAATCACTGCTAAACTATCACCATAACGGAAATCTTGGTGGAATAAATATTGTGCTTCTCTAATGGCATCATCCACTTCAGGATAATCGTATCGGAATCGATTACTATGTTGAATCATGTATTCCGTTAACATGGCATTATCAATCGTTTGTTCCGTTAACTCTTCTAATTTATTTAAGTTTTCGACTAATCTTGATTCTAATGTTTCAATTTCAAACATGTCGATTCGTACTTTATTAAGTAGTTTCGCTAACTCTTCAATTTGATCAGTTACTTTAAAGAATAAGGTATAGTAATTATCATTTAATCCAGGTAAGTGATGCTTTTCAATTCTACGTTTATAATTACGTAAATCCATTTCATAAAGATCTAAGTTTTGTTTCGTTTCTTTTTCTTTATGATTCATATCCGATAAACCTTGGACTAACTTATTTTGTTTTTCATCAATTTCTTCAACGCGTTTCTTGATTTTCTTAATGTCAGATTCAACCTTAGTATAAATCACTGTATGATCATTAATTTGTCCAACAATATCATTGAATCGTTGATACTCATTGCGAATTTGTTCCGTTAATTCTGATACTTGATCTAATTCATTATTATGTAAAATATAACTTTGAGAAATGCGATCAACTTCAATGCCGGCATAACGGTTATTTTCAGAAACTTGGTCTAATTGCGTGCCTAATTGGTTAATATTCTTATTAACATATTCTTTTGAAGCAATTTCACTTTCCATCAATTCATATAACGAGTTAATTTCACGTTCAGATTTATCCATTTGCGTTCTTGCTTCAACTAAGTCTGCATTTTTAATTTTAATTTTAGCTTCATCAAGTAATTCTTGAACAGCATCAATTTCTTCAGGAATATTAATATCACCAAATTTAAAGTGACTTTCAACCATCTTTTGATAACCATCACGTAAATCTTCAATGGAATCTTCATATTTATTCTTAATTTGGTTATACATCGCTGGAATTTTTTCTAAAATTTCTTCTAAACTTGATAAATCCGATTCAATGACAGCGAGCATTTCTTTCGCTTCTAAATGGTCACCCGAAGCGGTTAATTCATTGTATTTAGTGAAATTTAATTCTAAATACTGTAAATTTTTCTCTAAAGTTTCAATGGCAGGACCATAATCGAAACTATGATTCATCACACTTTTACGTGCTGTATTATAGCGTTCTAATAACGCTTCAATTTCTTCACGGTTTTGTTCATCAACGCTCAATAGCTCTTTTAATGCTTCGCTTAAATCGTCCACTTGCGCTTCGGTTTCGTCTAACATTTCGCGAGCATCTTCTAAAACCTTTTTAGATTTTACAATGTTCATTTGATCTGCAAATTGTTCAGCTCCAACGAGTGCAGCTTCAATCTCAGTAAATTGGTAATTGGTAATAGTTTGCCAATTTGCGACTAAATTTTCGTATTGGCGTTTTGTTTGACCCGATAATTCCATATTTTTTAACGTAAATAATTGGTCAGGTATTGAAACTTCCATTACGCGATCTTTTCTTTTTTCTAATTCATTAATATCCTTTGCTAGTTGGCTCTTCATATAAAAGAAAACCCCATACCCAACTAACACCAGAATGACGATTATAAATAATATATCCGTAAATCTCAATGTCGTTCGCTCCTCTAATCCTTCAAAAATACATTTCTATCATTACTTTTCTACAAATGTACAGTCTATCTATTAGATTATATCATTTAAGCCATTGAATTAAAAGCATTCATTTCCATAATTTTACCAGTTTATTAACAGTAAATGATACAGTCTTAGTAAAACGCATTCAAAATATCGCCATTCCAGTATTACCTTTAATGACTAGGGAGCATCTCTGACTAGCATTAATTAACATAAAGTTCAATATCTTCCCTACCATTCATTCAATTCTCGTAAAAAAGTTAGACATTCCTTCACTTCAATTGTTCTATTAAAATTCTTGTTTACGCGATTTTTCACCGTAAACATTGTAAGTTTATCGGGCTTTTAATTACCTCGCTTGCATAATTCATAACAATGCGTATATTCGTTACTTTTTTATTAATGCAACTAATCACCGAACAACCATGATTTTAGATTGACCTTATGGGGATAATGCATGTCGAATGTTAATGCCTTTAAAGGGAATAACCATTATTTCAATGGCTCCATTGTCTGCAGTCGTTAGATAAGGGATTTTTTCTTGTTGTAAAAGCACCGTGACTTCTTGATGAGGATGTCCATAACGATTGTTTTTCCCCACAGAAATAAGCGCCATTTCTGGTGCTGTTTGTTCAATTAATTGTTTACTCGTACTGGTATTGCTGCCGTGATGACCAACTTTTAACAGATTGATATCCAAATTAGGTGTGGTCATTAATAATTTCTGCTCCCCATTTTTTCCTAAATCTCCCATATTCAAGAACGAATGATTTGATAATTTTAACAAGGTGACAATTGAACTTTCGTTTAAATCTTCTCTTGGCGCATTGGTGTCAAACCATCCCCATAAAGTATGTGGGATAATCGTCTGCCAACCGGGCGCATCTAACATAGTTAATGGCAGCTGATTCTGATAAGGTGCCATCACTTGTTGCCAGTTTTGATGATGGAATCCTATATTGGAAATGACGATTTCTTTCACAGGGATGGTTTTGATAATTGCCGGTAAATTAGCAAAGTGGTCAGCATCAGGATGGGTAATAACAATCCCTTCTAATTGCCGAACGCCTAAAGAAGCTAAAGCAGGCAAAATCGTTTTCTTGGCATAATTTTCTTCTAGTTGATTTTCGGGATCATTTGCATCACGATTCCAGGAAACTTTACCCCCGACATCTATCAACCAGCCACGATTAGAAAAGGCAGCTTGGTATAATACAGCATCGCCTTGTCCAACATCTAATACTATTATCCGTTCAAAATGACATCTACCACTTATTAAGATTAATCCTATATAGCTGATAATGGTGAATTTCCACGCTTGTTGCCAATCCACCAACCATCTACCGGCAACTGCCATCAATACGATGACTAAAATCCAAGAATAATGACCGACTAATATTTTGGGTTGGAATAATTCAATCGGTTCAAGTAGAAAATCAAAATGTTGAACGAGCAGTTGTCCTTTTGGCGAAAAAGATAGGAGCGTTAATAATACAGCTAATGGAAAAATGCCCCAATCAAACACTTTGCCAATAATCAGACCCCAAATTAATTGGAGAGGATACCAATAATAATTTTGTCGCATCGTGATGGGCCAAGTAAACAGCGTACAGATGATGGCTAATTGGATGGAGTGCGAAAAAGGTAAAGGTTTCGGAATTTTTTCAATAAAAATCAAACTATACGAGATTAAGAAACTTAATTGAAAGCCCGTGGATAACACAATTCTAGGATTGAACCAGAGAAAAGCTAAAACCAACAAACTTAAATTATCCATTCGAGAGAGTGACCCATATTTTTTCAGAAAGTGACTGCCAACACTTCTTACTACCCCAACTGGAAAACAAGTTAAAAAGGTATAGCCAATTAACAATCCATCTATTATCAGACTCCCTACCTCATTAATGATCCCCAAACGTCGTAATAAATAATCGATATTGTTTTTTATTAAAGTGACATGAAAACCTGAAATAGCAAAAAAATGAATGATGCCAAATTCTATTAAGCGTTCACGGTGCGTCTTATATTGAGTGGATGATAAATTCCAAATTAAGCGATTATAAAGACTGAACAAACGAATATGATCTAATTTTTGAAAATAATTTAACAATCGCCAACGCCAATTTAGAAAATAACTACATAAATTTTTAACCGCTTGGGCTCTTTCAATTGTTTTAATTTCAATTTGATAATCAATGTTTTGTGATTGTAAATATTTTTGATAATTGAAGCCACCAAAATTTCTAGCACCTTCTGGTATCGTCACACGCCCTTTTACTTCCAATAAGGTCAATTGATCCAATTGATGAAGTGCTGATAATTGACTCCCTTTAACATTGATAGTTAACCATTCTCCTTGTGACCATAGTTTGGCTCGTCCCGTTATATATTCTTCATCGCCATCTAAGTATATCGGATCTATTTGCAATAAATAAGTATTTTCCTCTTGCAATACTAGAGGTTGCGTGCGGGATCTAAAGGTGACTACACTACTGATGACAATGACGATGAAAACAAATTGTTTCACTATTTTAGTTAAAAACAGACAGCGGATAAAAAAGGCAACCCATAATAATCCCCATCCCCAATGATGCGTTAACCAAAAATTCTGAACAATAAATGCCATAATAGCCAGGAAAATCCATTGATTGTTTAAATATTTCATCTTAATTAACCTTTGTATCATTATCGTACCGAAATCATACTTGATAACTTATCAAAGGTCTTTTGACCAATGCCACTCACATTCATTAAGTCTTCAATTGTTTGATAAGAACCATTTTCCTCACGATAGTCGATAATTGCCTGCGCCTTTTTTTCACCAATACCAGGCAGTAAAGTCAATTCGGCTACATCCGCAACATTAATATTAATTTTTAATTCATTATAAGGATCTTCATCTATTTCATTAGCAAAATGATTGACCATCGAATACTCTTCTTCCAAGGTTTGATTGATGTTTGGCACCACTATCACCATTTGATCACTGAGTAATAAAGCTAAATTCAATTGGTCTTCATCGGCTTCATTGGTTAACCCTCCGGCAGACTCAATCGCATCCATGACCCTCGCACCATTCGATAATTGGTAAACCCCTGGATCTCTAACCTCACCTTTAACATCTACATAAATTATCATTTCTTGGGTTGTTATTTCCGTTGTTTCAGTAGTCGACATGGTTAAGAGGGCCTCATCCATTCTCGTCTCTCCGCTTTCTGATAAAAATGATACAGTTTCTGGTTGATTTTGAAACAGAAAATAAACAATACCTAAAATAAAAATCACAAGTACCACTTTGTTTTCTTTGAAAATATCGCTAATTTTATTCACAATCTCTCCCCCTTAGCTAATAGATTATTTCTTAACATGATCTTTCACGGCAAGTTATGATTAACTTATTATTATCTATAAATACGTAATCTATTGCGAATACACTATTTATTAAATTTTGTGAAATATTTTTCATTTTATTATAAAAATTATCTATGAAAGGCTTCACAATAAATTAATCCTATGCTATAATCTAGCTATCAAGTTTAGGAGGAATTTCACATGAAATTGTCAAAAATCGTTTTATCTAGTTTATTAGTGTTATCAGCTGCTACTGTAGCTGTTCCAGTAGCGACACAATTTACTGGTGATATTGCTATTGTTCAAGCTCAAGAAGAGGCTGTCACAATGCGTCGTTACTATACAGCCGCTCACGGAGACAAAGCTTTCACTGCTGTAACTGTTTTATTACAAGGTGACAAATTAGTCGATGCTGTAATCGATGAATTCCAATTCGTAGCTAAAGATGGTGGCTTTACAGCTGTTCCAAACTCCGATGCAGATTTTGGTGCTGGCTATGCTGAAGGACAAGTATTAGTAGGTAAATTAGACAACGATGAAGGTTATTCTAAATTAATGGCTGAAAAAGCAGGATCTACTGTCACAATCGGCGAAAACTTTAAAGCGATTATTGAAGCTACTAAAGGAAAAACTGCTGATGAAATCTTAGCTTTAGTAGAAGAAGTTGATGGATTAGGTGAGGATGGGAATGTATCTGATGTTGTTTCTGGAGCTACTTTAGCTGATACATCAGGCTACTTAAAAGCAATTGCTGAAGCAATAACTGAAGGTTATGAATTTGCAGGGGTTGAAGCTAATGCTGATAATTTAGTATTAAAACAAGAAATTGCGGCGCCTCACGGCACTAAATCATTTGCTTTAGTAAGTGCTGCAGTAGATGGCGATAAAGTAGTTGCTTCTGCTATTGACGAATTCCAAATCGTTGAAGCGGGTGGCGACTTTACAGGTGTACCAAACTCAGATGCTGAATTTGGAAAAGGAATTGCGGAAGGTTCAGTCTTAATTTCTAAGATTGCTAACAATGAAGGCTATTCAAAATTAATGGCTGAAAAAGCTGGTTCTACTGTCAGCTATTTAGATAACTTAAACGCGGTCGCAGCTTATGCTAATGGTAAAACAATCGAAGAATTAAAAGCTGGCATTGATGAAGTTGCAGCTTTAGGTGAAGATGGAAATGTAGCTGATGTTGTTTCAGGTGCTACATTAGCTGATACTGCTAACTACTTACAAGCCATTGTAGAAGTTGCTGAAAAATAATGGATTAATCAAATAATCTTTGCTAGGAGATAAGAGTGTGACTAAGATATCGTAATGAAATAATTTTCACTGCGTTCACCTACTCTTAATCAAACAGCATCATTGAGTGATAAAATTCGGTACTTAACCGGAAATTATCACTCAATTTTTTATGCTTCATATAGGACGCATCTCATAGATTGAATAACTTTCAACGACTACTGCACACGAAAAAAACGACCACTGCACACGAAAAAAAGAGAGTGGGCGAACAGTAGAGAATCGATTCATTTTCTACTGCTTACCTACTCCCTATTCTCATAACATCCAAAAGATAATTAATAGGTCACCATTTATTCTACTTGTGTATCCATTACTAAGACCACAACCAAGCGAACATAGGCGGTATCGTCGACTCTAAAATCCGTTGGCGAAGCCACAACCTTAATGTATTGACTATTAAAGTTTTGATACAATTCAGCATGTGTTGAAGTTTCAAAAGCTCTATACAAATAATCAGCAAAGATTTCTGGTTTTAGCCAGGTTGAAAGATGGATATCGTCAGCAGCAATATATAATTCATAAAGATTCTCGCATAATCGACTGCTTGCATGCTCCATTTCAAATAGGCTACGAAAATCTTGATCATCAATTGTTTGAGCACCTAAATAATGATAGTCTGCTAATTCGTTAATTCTTTGGTCGACACCTGTTGCTAAATGATAACCTACCGATAATATCGACCAGTTATTAGCAGCGCGTGTTTGATTAATTAAAGTTGTAAAATGCTCATTAAGCTTGTCGATATCCAGTTGTTGATTAAATTGTTGAGCTACTTCCTGTGCATGTAAATAATTTACGGAGGTTAACACCGCTTCATCAAGTGTTCTAGGTGATTTTGAAGTAGCATTTTCAGTACCAATTTTTTTACCGGTTGATTGATTGGAAATCTCTTGCTGGTTAGCCCCTAAAATTTGTCGAGTAATTTGAAGTCCCTTATCAACCGCAGAACGGTCTGTCTGACTCACAATCTCATGAATTGGTTGTCGATTGTTCCAAAATAGGAAGCCCCAAACGAATATAATAAATAAAAGTTTTATTAAATTAGAAATTATTTTATTCATTCAAATGCCTCCTTGAGATTTTCTTAAATTGTATCAAAGTGTTATTGAAAGTCTATTACCATTTGATTACAAATTAAACAATCCATCGCTGCTACTCGATTTAATCAAAAAGGGGAGTAGACCAGAAGTAGAAAATTCAATAGTCTTCGCTTCGTCTGCCCATCCCCGCACAATTGAAGTTAACAAGAAGTAAAAATTGAATAAACTTCACCTCGTTTACCTAGCTCCGCACAATCAAATTGGTATTTCTTTAATTGTTAGGTAAAAACTTCTCACTGATGATTTTATAATTAACGAGCCATCAGTTGACAGAAGTTCTCCAATATACGTCTCTTCTCTAATCTAGCATACTTTGCAAAATTTACTATTTGCTCATTTTTTTATTCGTCATTTTATATCATCAATTAAAATTAATTATGGTTGATAGTTCTACTAAGGCATTTATTTGCCAGCTTCCTCTTCTAATTGACGTTTTATTTCATCCCAATCAATCTCACGACCTTTGGCATAATATTGACGGTCATACTCACCGATTTCTCGCACTACGCGACAAGGATTGCCATAAGCAAGAGAATTAGCGGGCACATCTTTTGTCACAATACTACCTGCGCCGATAACACTATTATCTCCTATTTTAACCCCAGGCATTACCATTACGCCCGTACCCAACCAACAGTTTTTGCCAATATGAATCGGTAAATTATATTGATAAGCATGGGATCTTAAACCGGAATCGATGGGATGAGTGGCAGTCGATAAAACCACATTAGGTGCTAGCTTTGTATTGTCACCAACATAGATATGGGTATCGTCCACGCACGTTAAATTAAAATTAGCATAAACATTTTTTCCAAAATGAACATTACGTCCACCCCAATTGGAATGAAATGGCGGTTCAATATAACAACCTTCACCAATTTCAGCAAACATTTCTTTTAGTAAAGCGGATCGTTTCTCACCTTCAGTAGGACGCGTGTGATTATAATCGTATAATAATTCTAAGCATTGAAGTTGTTGGTCCATAATACTTGAAACATTCGGTAAATATAATTCTCCTGTATGTAATTTTTCTTTCATTTTAAATCACCTCTACTTATTGTTACTTTTCCATCATATCACGCTTTGGAATTGCTTTCAATTAATCTATGGGTTATCTATTGCATCACTGATTTTTTGATGTTATATTGTAAAGTAATAAAATAATTAAAATTTGGAGAGATTTATGTTAAAAAGAAAGAACTTTTTTGCTCTATCCCTGATGTCATTTGGGATATTCTTTGGAGCAGGTAATTTAATATTCCCACCTTCAGTAGCACAATTAGCAGGAAGCAATATTTGGTCAGCTTATTTTGGATTTTTAATAACAGCCGTTATTCTACCGATTTTAGGTATTATTACAGTCGCCAAAACTGATGGGCTGTTAAACTTAGGTCGTAAAGTAGACCCGATTTTCGCTTATATTATCACTATTGGTATTTTATTAGCGATTGGTCCAGGACTTGCTATTCCAAGAACTGGCAGTACCTCCTTTGAAATGGCCATTAAACCTTGGTTAAATAGTGAGATGTCTACCACAATGCCACTCATTTTATATTCAGCTGTTTATTTTGGTCTAGTAGCACTTCTTTGCTGGACGCCCAATAAAATTATCGATCGGATTGGACGGTTTTCTACGCCGGCACTATTAGTTTTAATTTTAGTATTGACAATTTTAGCTTTTACTCATCAACAACCAACACTATTAGAGCCTTCCAATGGTTATGAAAAAGCCGCTTTTACAACTGGTTTCTTATCAGGTTATAATACTTTAGATACTTTAGCGGGATTAAATTATGGATTACTCATCGTGACAGCAGTACGTAATCTTAAAGTAGATGAATCAAAAGTCGTGAAAGTAGCAACTAAAGCAGGTATCGTTGCCGGTGTGGTATTAGCACTTGTTTATTGGTGTTTAACGATTATTGGTCAATACGGTGCAGACAAGGTAGAAGTTGGAGCCAATGGAGCCAATATTTTAGTGGCGGCCAGTACTTTACTTTTAGGTAAATTTGGCACGCTTGTTTTAGGTATCATCTTTGTATTGGCTTGTTTTAATACTTGCGTAGGTTTAATTACGTCCATTTCACAATTTTTCCATCGTATTTTACCACAATTGAGCTATCATACTTATGTGGTGATTTTAACTCTATGGAGTTTTGCTTTAGCTAATATTGGTTTAGATGGCATTTTAACTTATTCAGTCCCTATCTTAGTACTGCTTTATCCGATTGCGATTACGCTAATTATTTTAACCTTAACGGATAATTGGCTTCATCACAGTCAACTAACCTATCGTATTATTGCCTATGTTGTTAGCTTTATTAGTATCATAAATTCTTTAGTAAGTATGGGGATTATAATACCAATCTTAACCGCATTAACTGAGGCTTTGCCGCTGGCTGACTCAGGTCTCAACTGGATGTTGCCAGTCATTATTCTAATGATCATTGCTTATTTTACGACTAATCGTCAAGCTGTTCCTAACTAATTTGGCAAAGGTCAACCCTTAACAAAACGAATGAACTGCCCCCGATCAAGTAGACAGGAGGCAGTTCATTTATTTTATTTGAAAAGAAAGACAAAAAAGGCGCAAAAAAGCACCCTCTATGCTATAATTAAAGTGAAAAATTTTTAAAAATTGTTGCATTAGTTCTGTTGGCGCAGTCCTAATGCTTTTTGTTTATCATAATGAATATGACAAGAAAGTACCTTATATATGATACGTAGTAACTTGTGTCCGCAAGCAACTACAGCTTTCATTTTGGCTCCTCTAGCAGATAGACGTTGATAGAGATTCGAAAAAGCGGGGTCCATCGACCTT
Organism: Globicatella sanguinis; assembly: GCF_002847845.2. Taxonomy (NCBI): domain Bacteria; kingdom Bacillati; phylum Bacillota; class Bacilli; order Lactobacillales; family Aerococcaceae; genus Globicatella; species Globicatella sanguinis. Next base: position 915,938 of record NZ_CP126962.1, read on the forward strand.
CCTGCAATACCGCCACAGGCTATCAGTGTTGTTTTAAGGTATTTATTCCCCCGGGTGGTTCGACTGCTTTTTTTTACTCCAGCACTTTCATATGAACCAGGTGATAGTCCAGCCCATGAAGCTAAGTGCGCAGCTGTCTTGAAGGCCTCTACATCTGGACCAATTTCTGCCAAGATAACCGCAGCACTATTTGCTTTCACCCCTGGGAGCTCCATTAATAATTCATATTCTTCCTTAAAATAAGTGAGTATAAATTCCTCAATATCTCCATCCATTCGCTTAATTTTTTCTGTATAAAAGCGGTACTCTTCCAATGAATCATCTAATAATCGTCGGTCAGTCTTTGACATTTTGCCGTCCATGGCTTCTAAGAGTTGTTTGGGTGTCGCTTTAACATGAGTATGCATACACTCGGCGACTCGTTCAAGGGTGATTTTTTCACCATGAATAAATAAAGAGAGTAATGCTTGGCCTGTTTGACCAAAGATATCTGAAAGATAGCTCGTCAATTTAATATTTGCCCGTTGTAAGATATTATGTATTTCATTTTTCGACTGTGTCCGTTTTTGGATATAGCTTAACCGACGGCGAGTCAATTGACGCAATTCCATTGCTTGTGCACAAGGTAAATAAGATGATTGGATTAACCCACATCGCCCTAATTGAGCAATCCATTCAGCATCTTTGACGTCAGTCTTTCGACCAGGAACATTTTTAATATGGGCAGGATTAGCCAGTGTTAATTGAATCTCACTATCGGAGAAAATATTAAAAACTGGGACCCAATATTGTCCAGTCGATTCCATAAATATATCAGTCACATTGAATGATTGAATCCATTCAAGTGCCGCTCTAAGTTCGGCTGAGGTAGTTCCAAATGTCTTCTGATGTTTTTGGGGTTTATTGGTCTCTAATGGACCAGATAATATACAACAAACGATGGTCTTTTGATGAACATCAATACCACAGCATCGTTCAATCATTACTTCCATGATCATGACCTCCAAAATAATATTAGGCAATGTGAGCTTTCTATATTAACTTGTAATTTTATTTACACGCTCAAGACGTAATGGGTTTATCGCAAACGATAAAAAGCTCATCCAGTTTTTTATACGGGGGTACGGACATACCTCACAATAAACGCATCGGATTTGTATTGCCCATTTAATTATAATGCGAAACCGTTTTTCTGTCATGGTTTAGAGTGCGAAGCACTCTTAAGGTTTTTTATATTAACACCGCATTGAGCAGCATAAAAAGTATCGTATTAGACCTATTTTATGCTTACTCAACACTGTGTGAGGAGCGGGACTATGAAGAGAGAATCAATCGATTTTATCTTCTCCCTGACTCCCTTTTAGGAGTGAGACAAAGTAAAATAATTATGCTCTATTAGCGCGTTTAGCAAGCTTTTCTTCTTTGCGACGTTCAAGTACTGATGATAATAATCGACTGAATTGCACTACCAATAGAAACATTGTAACGTATGTTTGAATTTTTTCGAATTTAACTTTCATTTATATCACCTTTCTTTTATTTGCGTGTTGAGCCTCTTTCAATAATCTTATGTGGTAATAATACATTGCGCTCTTCAATCTCTTCTTTAGCCATGATTTTGGTTAATAGACGCATTGCGACAGCCCCTAAATCATATAATGGTAATTGAATAGATGTTAATTTAGGTCGGACAATTTGGCAATAAGTTGAGTTATGGCTTGTAATAATTTCAAAATCTTCAGGTACTTTCATCCCGTGATCTTGCAATGCATTTAATAAGGCTACTGCTACTACGTCATCACCTACAACAGCAGCTGTTGCGCCAGTTGCATGGATTTGACCATATAAATCTTCACCTGAATCAATATCAAAATCGCCTTGAATGACTAAGTCCGGATCAAATTTTACTTTATGTTTTTTCAATGCTTCTTTATAGCCGACTAAATAATGGTTTTTGTTAATTTCATATTCAGACGGTCCAGTAATGAGCGCGATTTTTTTGTTTCGTTCTAATAACATTTCAGTTGATTCTCTCACTGCATCTAAGTAACGAATATTGATTGTAGAGAATGCATCACCTTCAGCAACAGTTCCGGCTAACACTACTGGCGTTGAAGTACGTTCAATTTCTGCACGTAATTTTGGTGCAATTGAATTCCCTAAGTAAACTATTCCATCTACTTGTTTAGCTAATAAAGTATTAAATACCGATACTTCTTTATCAGGATTTTCATCAGAGTTTGCTAAAATAATATTATATTTATACATGACTGCAATATCATCAATCCCACGTGCTAGCGAAGAGAAGAATACATTGGATACACTTGGAATAATAACTCCAACTGTTGTTGTTCTTTTACTTGCTAACCCTCTAGCCACCGCATTTGGACGATAGTCTAAACGTTCAATGACTTCGTTAACTTTTTTACGAGTTGCTGGTTTTACATTCGGATTCCCATTGACAACTCTAGATACTGTAGCCATTGAAACTCCTGCTTCACGTGCAACATCATAAATTGTAATTGTTTGTTTTTCCATCAGAGTTTCACTCCCGTTATTATTATTTTGAAACTAATGTACCATATTTTTTCATCAATTGCAAGCGTTTCATTTACAACTTTTCATTATCTTAATACTCTCTCAATGAAAGCTGCTTTTTTGTTAAATTTTTTCTTGAAAATAAAATAAAGGGACTGAAAATATTTTCAATCCCTTAAACCTCAAATATTATTCTTGAATTTCATCCACTTTTTCAGAAACTTCGTGCTCCATTTCCTCTGCTTTATCAGCAACTTCGTGTTTAAATTCTCCTGCTTTATCAGCAACATCCTCCGATAAATCTTCAGCAAATTCTTGAGCTTTTTCTTCTGCTTGATTAACTTCAATTTCGATATCTTCGGTTAATTCATCTAGTTGCTCTTCTTTTTTAGCAACAAACTTTTTACCATCTTCTTTTAGATCATTAAATTGATTTTTTAAATTTTCTGCTGTTAATTGAACATTTAGCATAATATCTTCAGATTTTTCACTTGCTACTTCTGCTGCAGAATCATACATTTCTACACCACGTTCAACGACTGTATCTTTATAATCACGTGCACGGTCAATTAATTTATCCACATCTTTGCTAACAGATTTACGTAATTCTTCACCCGATTTAGGGGCATACAATAAAGCTGTCAGCCCGGCAACTGCTGCACCTAATAGGGCACCTAAAACAAATCCACCATTATCTTTTTTAGCCATGTTATTTCACTCCTTGGTTAATCGTAATTTCGCCTGCTGTAGAAGAAGGCTTGCGGTTTCTAATTGATTCTAATTCTTCTTCAATTGCTGATTTTGGGGTCGTTACTGGCACTGTTTCATCCACAACTACTTTTTCTTGTTTACTTGGTGAAACAAAGTCTTTTACTTTTGATAAAGACTTAATATTTCTTTGTAATCTTTGTGTCTTTGAGGGTTTCTTTCTACCAATACCACTTAAAAAATTATTAGCTGTGTCTTTGGCAGAGACATTAATTTCTGATACTGTTATGCCTAAATCACCAACTGCTGTAAATAAAGGATCAATCTTGCTAACTTTACCATTTACATCATCCATTAGTGAATTGGTTTTATTTAATAATCCTTCTACTTCGATTGAAAGACCATCAACATCCTTTGTAACGACATCAATCGTCGTATTCACTTTTTGAATGGTATTTTGTAATTCTGCAATTAATTTTGGTATTTTAAGCAGACTGATGATAAGAACAACTACAAGTGCAGTAAATGCCAAGGCCGCAATAATTGCAGCTATTCCTGCTAAATCCATATGACAATCATCTCCAGTTCTTCAAATTTGATATATATTAAATATAGCACGATTCCGCTTCCAACTCAACTAATAACACTTCGTTTTCATTCACTTTCAAAAACACCAACTTGACAAAATATGCTATGATAATATACGAGGAGTGTGAGTTATGTTAAATCAAACTGATCAATGGTTCCAAACGTTTATTAAAACACAGTGGGACGAAAGAGCAACTGAAATCTTAATCATTATTTTTCAACTAATATTGACCTATCTGCTCTTTATAATCATTAGGGCGTTTATTAATCGGATTTTTAATTATAAAACCCAAGAAATGCTCATCGCTAAAAATAAAAACACCTCACCACAAAGGGTGAATACTTTAGCAAAAGTAACTAAAAATGCCTTGAGTTATTTATTATACTTTTTCTTATTTTACACTATATTATCCATTTTAGGGTTTCCGGTTGCTACTTTAGTCGCCAGCGCCGGAATTGCCAGCTTCGCTTTTGGGATGGGTGCCAAAGAATTTGTTACCGATGTGATCAATGGTTTCTTTATTATCTCAGAAGGTCAATTCGATGTAGATGAAGTGATTGAAATTCCCAATAAAGGTATTAAAGGAACGGTACAATCCGTTGGTATCCGTTCGACCACTCTTTTAACACCTAGTGGTCAAGTTTATTATATTCCTAATCGTGAAATTAATATTGTGTCTAATTTAAGTCGAGAGAACGTTGGCATGTCCATTGAATTACCAATTTCTACGACTACTAATCTTCCATTATGGATGCAAATCGTTGAACGTGAGACGGAACGTATTAAAGAACAATATGCTGAATTTTTACATGATGAACCGAATATTATCGGTCTGACCAGAAATGATAACCAAACCTTTAGTTACCAAATTTTTTTCAAAGTAACCAATGGTCAACAATTTAAACTAACCAGTAAATTTTATGAACTGTATTTGACAGCGCTCAATGAAGAAATGACCAATGGTGTTAGTTTGAACAGTGGTGAAATTAGAGTGTACCAACAAAAGGTCACACCATCATAATCTCAATAGGCTCATAGTACTTTGGTGTGAATAAACCAAGTAATTTATGTTGACCCACATCATTTGACAAATAGCCAAACAGTACTGGTGGTTTCTCCACCAACACTAAAAATTATAGAACCTAAATAAACCTCAAGTTTGATTAGGAGTCACTCCATCAATTGGATGAAGACTGCCTTCGAAACTTGAGGTTTTTATCTTGATAATCGATTGAACTCTGTTTTAGAGTATCGTCGTGTAACCGTTACGTGCTACATTTTAATTTTTATAATAGATTGAGCTAATTATTAAGAGTATTATCGTGCAACCTATACCTGCTACATTTTTATCTTGATAATCGATTTTACTCTTTTTTTGTCAAATCTCAGATCATATTTTTTAAGGTTATTCATTAACAAACTTGAACATCAAAATGGCACCTGCTACACCAACATTTAACGACTCTGCTTGTCCAGGCATCGGAATATAGATTGATTGGTCAGCTAATTCAATTAGACTCTGATTAACGCCTTGTCCTTCATTTCCAACAAGAATAGCTAATGCGGTCGCTTCCTTCAACTCAAATTGACGATAGTCAATTGCGGATTGATGTAAAGCTGTCGCTAATACTGTGGTGCCTTGTTGTTGTGCTTGGGGAATCCATTCGTTTAGGTCTGCTTGAATAATCGGTAAATGCCATAATGACCCTTGAGTCGAACGAATCACTTTATCATTATAGACGTCAACCGTTCCAGTGCCTAATATAATCGCATCGTAATTGGCCGCATCAGCCGTCCGAATTAAGGTGCCAAGATTACCTGGATCTTGAACCGCATCAACCAACAAAATACGCTTAAATTCTTTGGTTATTGCGGTCGGCTTACTTCCCATTTCGATAATCGCAAAGATGCCTTGCGTCGTCTCCGTTTGACTTAATTCCGCCAAACAATTATCAGCTAATAAAACTTCTTCAGCTGAATGCTTCATTTTAAAAGGTTCATTCTTTGCTAAATAGTGCTCCGAGTAAATCAAATACTTTATTTTCGCACCTGATTGCAATGCTTCTTCAATTAAATGAATGCCTTCAATCATATATTGTCCACTTTGTTTTCTACCTTTAGTGGTTGCTAATTTACGCCATTGTTTTAATTGGGCATTTTGCTTTGAAGTAATTTTTAACATAGCTTATCTCGTTAAGCGATAGATGGCTTCAGCATAAATCGCTGTAGCACGTAATAAATCATCAATCGCTAAAAACTCATTTGCTTGATGCATTGTATCAATTGAATCTGGGAATAAGGCTCCATAAGCGACCCCACGTGGCATTAAACGACCATAAGTACCGCCACCAATCGACATTTCATGACCTTCTAAACCAGTTTGGTTAGTATAAACATCGAGTAATGTTGCGACTAATGGATCATCCGCTGGCACATAATGAGGTTCTTTGCTTTCTCCGACTGTTAAGTTAAATTGATATTTTGTTAAAGCATTGGTAAATTTCTCAGACATCATCGCTGGTTCTGTCCCTTCAGGGAAACGGAAGTTTAATACAATGCGACCGCCATCTGCTTCATTAAATGACACAATCCCCACATTCATACTAACATCGCCCATTACCTCATGATGGTGACTAACCCCTACTTTTTCTGCTTTGAAATCTTGATGTAATTCTGTTGCTAAAGCAGTGATAAAATCTTGTGCTGCTTTATTATTAAAAGCAAATTCATTTAAGAATACAGCTAAATAAGTCGCCGCATTATGCCCTTTTTCAGGAGTAGAACCATGAGCCGCTTTTCCTACTAATTTAAATTCAGCAACGCCATCATGCCATTCTGCATTTCCAGACAATTGATGCTCATTGACAAATGTCGCAAATTGTTCGGTAACAGTATTATCTAAACCTTCAACCGTCGCGGTCACATCTTGGATGACCATATTTTCACGTAAGCCACCTTCAAAATTCACTAAAGTAACATCGCCTTCAGTGGGTTCAGATTTAAAATCTAAATAAAAACTAACATTACCTTTTTCCCCATTGATAATCGGGAATACCGCATCTGGTGAGAAACCAAAATCAGGCATTTCCGCATGTTGGAAATAATAATCCATACATTGCCAGCCACTTTCTTCGTCTGTTCCGACAATTAAGTGAACTCGCTTATTAAAGTCATAACCTAATTCACGCAATAATTTAATTGCAAAATAGGCTGCAACTGTTGGCCCTTTGTCATCACTTGAGCCACGAGCATAAATACGATTGTCTTTAATGACCGGTTCAAAGGGATCTGTTTCCCAACCCGTACCGACAGGAACCACATCCACATGACCTAAAATTCCCATTAGTTCATCGCCTGAACCTACTTCGATACGACCAGCCCATGGTCCAAATTGTTTAGTTTCAAAACCATCTTCTTGAGCCATTTTCATAAATTCTTCTAAGGCTGCTTTAGGGCCAGGACCTACTGGTGCTTCGTCCGTTGCTTTATCATCTTCTCTAACCGAAGGGATCCGTAATAATCTAAATAAATCTTCAAATAATGTTTCTTTTCGGTTTTCAACTTCTTGTAACCAATTTATCATTTTTTTCTTCAACTCCTATTCAATACCAAAATCTTCTAAAAGTGTCCATTCGTCTTCATTCAAGGGCCTATATTCTCCAATAGGTAAATCATCTGGTAAGATTAACGGTCCCATTGAAAGACGTTGTAATTGAATCACTTCACAATTAATTTTTTCACACATTCGTTTTACTTGGTGGAATTTTCCTTCATGAATCACGACTTCAATTCGGGATTGATTTTTTGCTTCATCAACATTAAGAATCGTTAATTGACTTGGTTGTGTCACGAAATCCCCTAAATCTAAACCTTTAGCAAATTTATCAATGTCTTTTTCTTCTACAATCCCACTTACCACTGCAAAATAACGTTTGGGGACTTCACGCTTAGGTGACAGTAATTGATGAGCTAATTGTCCATTGTTCGTTAATAATAATAAACCTGTTGTATCAATATCCAAACGCCCCACAGGAAATAAATCCAAGTGGGCGTAATCTGGACCTAACCAATCAATAACTGTTTCATGATAATGATCTTCGGTGGCACTAATAATTCCTTCTGGTTTGTTCATAATGTAATAGTGGTATTTCTGATACTGGACTACTTGCCCATCAACTGTCACCACATCATTTTCGATATCAACCTGAAAGCCTACTTTCTTAACAGTTTGACCATTGATATCAACCCAACCATTGGTAATTATTTGTTTTACTTCTTTGCGTGTACCATAACCAGTATGGGCTAATAATTTATCTAGTCTCATTAGAACATTCTCAACTTATCTTGTAATGCTCTATGACGTTCACCAATTAATAAAGATAGTTTACCAAATAGTGCGAGTACCCCGAAGTAAACAAAGGCCGCAAAGGTAACCACTATTAAGATTTTAACAAATGTAAGAATACGTCCTACTGGACCAAATAATAAGTCAAGTGAACTATTCCATAGCCAAGCTGAAACAGTCATTAATAAAGTGGCTGAATAAATAATGATAATATTTGGTAACATGCCTTTAAAGTCTAAGTGAACCAGTTCATTTAATTTCCAAATAGTTAAAATGCAAGTGACTAAGAAACCTAGTAAGGTTGCGATCAAGGCACCGTGAGCATTTAACCAAGCAACTAATGGAAATTGTAAAGTCAATTTCACAGCCAAACCGACTAATAAGAAACGAATAGCTGCACGACGATAATTCATTGATTGAATAATAGTAGAAAGGATCGTATACGCTCCTAAAATAATACTTAAAACAGAGGCTGTTACTAATAATGATGGACCCGCTTCGTGACCATAAGGATAGAATAATTGATACATATTATTAGCAATACTTGCCATTCCAAATGCTGCTGGTGCCATCACTAATAAGAATAGTATCGAAATTTTTTCAATCAATTCTGCAGTTTTACCTTCTTCATGGTTGGCATAAAGCTTCGTAATTAATGGAATCGATGATAGTGACATGCCCACTGCAATCGAAATAATAATCATAATTAATTTATCGACGTCTAAGTTCATGACACCAAACAATTCACTAATATCACTTAATAACATGGTTGACGTTCTTTCTAAAATGAACTTAAAGGTGATTTGGTCAATGAATTTCGCGATAATAATACCTGATCCTAAAAGGATAAATGGAATACTATCTTTTAATAAAATCATTAAACTCGCTTTGAAGTCTAAGGTGTTGGTATCATCTTCTTCAGCTGTTTCAATTAATAAGTTAATCGCTCCACGACGTTGGATGTATAAGAATACGAGATAAACTAAAGATAAGACGGCCCCTACAAAAGCTGCAAAGGTAGAGTGTGCTACTGCTTTGGTAACATCGCCATCAAGCATCTTCATAATCGCATACGTCGCTGCTAGCATATAAACCACGCGGGCAATTTGTTCTAGAATTTGAGAAACAGCTGTTGGTACCATATCACCAAATCCTTGGAAATAGCCACGTAATAAACTCATCACGGGTAGTATTAGTAACGCTGGAGCTAATGAACGGATCACCACAACCGCTGCTTGCGGATTATCAGTTGAGGAAATGCCCGCTATAAATGGTGCTAAAACGAATAATAGACCACCCGATACTAAACCAGATACTAACATCACTAATAAACTGTTTTTGAAAATTTTATCAGCTGATTTATATTTTTTCTGTGAATGATAGTAGGCCATTTGTTTCGCAATCGCACTCGGGAAACCTGCCGTCGAGATGGCTAAGAATAGCGCGTATGGATTATAACCAATCCCATAGAGCACATTGGCAGTCGTATAACTTGTACCAAACCAGGTCCCCCAAGGAATCACATATAAAGCACCTAAAATTCTAGAAATAATATTGCCTGCTGTTAACCAAGCAGTTCCTTTAACGAAAGATGCTTCTTCTTCCTGAACATCATTTTCAACTAAATCATCATTAACGATCGTTTCATCTAATACTGAATCAGTTAAAATAGGTCCCTCGAATGATTGTGTTTGTTGAGCGATTTGCTCACTTACTGCTTCAATATTTTCAGTGGAAGTATCTGCTAATACTTTACCTACTGAATCGTTTTTCGATTTAACAGTCACTTCGCCATTTGATGTTGCAAAATTCTGTTCATCCACACCGCTGCCTTCAACGGTTGTTGCTTCATGATCAAGTTGAATAGGCTCTGAATTTTGGCTACTTTCGTCTTGAGCTGTTCTGTCTTCGCTAGTTATTACTTGTTCACCTGTGTGTGTTGATGTTTCGTCTGTATGTGTTGATGTTTCGTCTGTGTGCGATGCTTTAACGTTTTCAGTATCATTTGTTCTATTGTCATTGAATGAATCTTCTGAAAAATCAACTTCTGCAGCTGCCGATACGGGTCTATCGTTTTCAAATAAAATATCTTCTTCAGTAGAATGGTCCAGGTTAGTTTTTTGATTGCAGTTTTGATTTTTAGCTTGTAATGTTCTTCTTTCGTTGGCTTTGGTTGCCTCGTTCAGTTGAGATAACTCTTCATCATTTTGACTGAATTTATGGGCAATAGAATCTTTAATGTGACCAAGGAATCCAGTAAGCGAAGGTTCTGAAACCGGTGATTGATTCCTTTTTGCTTGTTTGTTCGCTGATTGATTCGGTTGTTGTTCTTTGGTCGTTTTGATTGATGACGATGATAATGTTTCCTCAGTCGCCATTGCTCTATCTTGTTCAAACTGATTGTATTGATCGAAGGCTGAAAGATTATTTTCATCGTAAACTGGTTCGTAAGTGTCTTCAAACTTTTTGATTAATTTTTCACGTCGTTCACGAATCGCTTGTTGTTCTCTTTCTTTTTTTGCTTCATATTGATCACGAAATTTTTTTGTCTTTGATTTATAAACAAATGGATTCTCTTCTGGTTCATCAGAAGCGACATTATGACTAGCATTTTTAGCTGATTCAAACTGATCATAAGTAGATGTTGTTTCCTTGATATCTAACTCTGAATCGATTACTACTTTATCCGGTTCAATTGGATAAGAATCATCTATTTCAGGCTGCTGATAATTCACTTCATCAAAATTAAACGGTTCGTTTGCAGATGATGCAACTTTATCCTCAGTATTTCTAGTATTTGGATGATAATACTCTTGAGCTGTAAAGTCAGGATAATCATCAATAACTGTTTCATTTGGATACGATTGAAATTCTTTAGGTCGTTCAGCATTAGAACTTAATTGACGATGATTTTTTGAATAAAAATCATTATCGGTTACTTGATGTTCACTCTCTTCTTCACCCTGTTGTTCATTTGTTTTCACGTTAAAACGATTGTTTTGTTGCGATTTATTGGCTTCAATTGGACGCTCATTACCGCTTATTTGCTCAGTAAAATAATCACCATCAATCGGTTGACGATTCGGGCGTCTCAGCATACTTAAGTCTTCCTGTGTAAACTGAATCGTTTCTTCTAAATCAATATTAGAATAAGAACGATTTTGACGATTATTGTCTGTCATATCATTGGCTCCTTTTAATTTGCTACGATATTTACTAATCGATTAGGTACTGCAATCACTTTACGTACTGTTTTTCCTTCTATAGCCAACATAATCTGTTCATCTGCTAAGGCAACTGCTTCTAATTCTGATGGAGATAAATCAACCTCTACCATCATTTTTTGTTTCAATTTACCATTAATTTGAATGACAATTTCAACTTGCGATTCAACGGTTAAAGCTTCATCAAAGGTAGGCCATTCAGCATGTTGAATACTTTCTGTTCCCCCTAATTTTTCCCAAATTTCTTCCATTAAATGAGGTGCTAAAGGTGCTAATAATTGAATGAATCCTTTCGCATAGGCTAAAGGTAATACTTGCTGGTCTTTAGCTGCATTTAAGAAAATCATCATTTGTGAAATTGCAGTATTAAAATGTAAGTTTTCAAAGTCTTCGGTTACTTTTTTAACCGTTTGGTGATAAACACGTACTAAGGCTTCATTTGCTTCATCTTTGACAGTTGATTTTACTTCACCAGTTGCTTCATCGATGATTAAACGATAGACACGATCTAAGAAACGTCGACTACCTTCTAAGCCTTTTTCGCTCCAAGCAATCGAAGCATCTAATGGTCCCATAAACATTTCATATACACGTAAAGTATCCGCACCAAATTCATTGACAACATCATCTGGGTTAACAACATTCCCTTTAGATTTAGACATTTTTTCATTGTTTGCCCCTAAAATCATACCTTGGTTAAATAATTTTTGGAAAGGTTCTTTAGTTTGAACAACACCTAAATCGTATAGGAATTTGTGCCAGAAGCGTGCATATAATAAGTGTAACACGGCATGCTCTGCACCACCAATATATAAGTCGACGGGCATCCATTTTGCTATTTTTTCTGGGGAAGCAATCGCGTCTTCATTGGTTGGATCGATGTAACGTAAGAAATACCAAGAGCTACCAGCCCATTGTGGCATAGTATGCGTTTCACGTTTGCCTTTCATTCCAGTTTCAGGATCAACCACATTGACCCATTCTTCAATTTTAGCTAGCGGCGACTCGCCGGTGCCTGAAGGTTTAATTTCATCAGTCTTCGGTAACATCACTGGTAATTCTTCTTCAGGAACTAAAGTGGTCGTACCATCTTCCCAATGAATAACCGGAATTGGTTCACCCCAATAGCGTTGACGAGAGAATAACCAATCACGTAGGCGATAATTAACTTGGTGTTCTCCAACTCCTTCAGCTTCTAACCACTCAATCATTTTCTTAATCGCTGCTTCATTTTCAAGCCCATTAATAAAATCAGAGTCGACGTGCACACCATTATCGACAAAAGGTAATTCGCCACCTTCCACTACTCGTGTAATTGGTAGTTGATGTTTGGACGCAAATTCGAAGTCACGTTCATCATGAGCCGGCACCGCCATGACAGCCCCCGTCCCATAACTAGATAAAACATAATCTGCTACCCAAATAGGAATCTCTTGTCCATTTACGGGATTGATGGCGTAAGCTCCAGTAAAGACGCCTGTTTTGTCTTTATTTAATGATGTACGGTCTAATTCACTCTTTGTTTCAACTTCTTTAAGATAGGCTTCAACTGCTTCTTGTTGATCAGGAGTAGTAATTAATTTAACTAATTCATGCTCAGGTGCTAAAACAGTATAGCTTGCCCCAAATAATGTATCTGGACGAGTTGTATAAATTTTGAAATCATGATCAGAATCTTTAATCTTAAAGGTAACCATTGCCCCTTCCGATTTTCCAATCCAATTACGTTGCATCGCCTTAATACTTTCTGGCCAATCAACTAACTCTAAATCTTCTAACAATCTTTCCGCATAAGCAGTAATTTTCAATACCCATTGACGCATTGGTCGACGATAAACAGGATGACCCCCCCGTTCGCTGACACCATCAATAACTTCTTCATTAGCCAAAACTGTACCTAAAGCTGGACACCAGTTCACCGCCACTTCTTGTTCATAAGCAAGACCACGTTTATATAATTCAGAAAAAATCCATTGGGTCCATTTATAATAATGAGGGTCGGTTGTATTAATTTCACGATTCCAATCATAACTGAATCCTAAAGATTTAATTTGACGCTTAAAATTACCAATATTTTTTTCAGTAAATTCAGCTGGATCATTCCCTGTATCTAATGCATATTGTTCAGCAGGTAAACCAAAAGCATCCCACCCCATAGGATGTAACACATCAAATCCTTGTGCTCGTTTCATACGACTAATCGCGTCAGTTGCTGTATAGCCTTCGGGATGTCCTACGTGTAATCCTTGTCCAGACGGATATGGAAACATATCTAATGCATAGAATTTTGGATGACCTTCACGCTCTGTCGTTTTAAATGTTTCATGTTTGTCCCAATAATCTTGCCATTTCTTTTCAATAATACGATGTTGGTAAACCATAATTTCCTCCTAAAAAAATATTCTAAATAAAAAAATAAAACCCTATAACAAGACAAAAAGACCTTGCTATAGGGCGCCAAATAGCGCGGTACCACCTATTTTTGCATAATGAAAAGTTTTAATAAATACATTATGCCTCAAATCTTTAACGCAGATTATACGGCTTATCTTACTTTATTCAGATAAACATCGATTGAGATGAGTTCGATAAACTTAATCACTTGTTCACACCAACCACAAGCTCTCTGATGATTTTACTTAACTACTAATTCTAATCATTGATTCAATATTAATATCATTATGCCACAAATACCTTGTTTATTCAACGCTAAACAATGACAAAGACATAAAAAAAGACTCACCGAAGTGAGTCGTGAAGCGGGTGACGAGAATCGAACTCGCGACAACAGCTTGGAAGGCTGTAGTTTTACCACTAAACTACACCCGCATCGACGGTCCCGACGGGATTTGAACCCGCGATCTCCTGCGTGACAGGCAGGCATGTTAACCCCTACACCACGGAACCAATTGCGGGGGTAGGATTCGAACCTACGACCTTCGGGTTATGAGCCCGACGAGATGCCAGCTTCTCCACCCCGCGATGTTATTATAGATAAGGAGGATGTGGGATTCGAACCCACGCACGCTTTTACACGCCTGACGGTTTTCAAGACCGTTCCCTTCAGCCGGACTTGGGTAATCCTCCATCAGCTTCTTTACTTTCATTCAATGATCCGTACGGGATTCGAACCCGTGTTACCGCCGTGAAAGGGCGGTGTCTTAACCACTTGACCAACGGACCGTCTGACGGGGAAGAAGGGATTTGAACCCTCGCGCCGGTTTACCCGACCTACACCCTTAGCAGGGGCGCCTCTTCAGCCTCTTGAGTACTTCCCCATTAACCAAGTTGGATACTTTTTTTATTCAAAAAAGATGGGCCTAAATGGATTCGAACCATCGACCTCACCCTTATCAGGGGTGCGCTCTAACCAACTGAGCTATAGGCCCGTTGTCGCTTTAAGCGGGTGACGAGAATCGAACTCGCGACAACAGCTTGGAAGGCTGTAGTTTTACCACTAAACTACACCCGCATCTTCTCTTAATTGCGGGGGTAGGATTCGAACCTACGACCTTCGGGTTATGAGCCCGACGAGATGCCAGCTTCTCCACCCCGCGATATTGGTAAAGGAGGATGTGGGATTCGAACCCACGCACGCTCTTACACGCCTGACGGTTTTCAAGACCGTTCCCTTCAGCCGGACTTGGGTAATCCTCCATATGATACGTTTGATATGCTTTTATCCTTTTCTCTTGTCCTACAAGACATGGACCTTGCAGGACTCGAACCTGCGACCGGACGGTTATGAGCCGTCTGCTCTAACCAACTGAGCTAAAGGTCCCAGTGTTTATAGCGGCGAAGGGGATCGAACCCATGACCTCCCGGGTATGAACCGGACGCTCTAGCCAGCTGAGCTACACCGCCATGAATGGAGAATAGCGGGATTGAACCGCTGACCTCCTGCGTGCAAAGCAGGCGCTCTCCCAGCTGAGCTAATCCCCCATTTTGGTATGAATTTACTATTTGTTTTGTTTTTTTGATTTTTGGTTCAAAAAAATCGGGAAGACAGGATTCGAACCTGCGACCCCTTGGTCCCAAACCAAGTGCTCTACCAAGCTGAGCTACTTCCCGTTTCTATACACCCAGTAGGAGTCGAACCTACAACCGCTTGATTCGTAGTCAAGTACTCTATCCAATTGAGCTATGGGTGCATGCTTTAATGCCGAGGACCGGAATCGAACCGGTACGGGTATCACTACCCGCAGGATTTTAAGTCCTGTGCGTCTGCCAGTTCCGCCACCCCGGCATTTGCCTAAGTTTGCTGGCAAAGCGGAAAACGGGATTCGAACCCGCGACCCCCACCTTGGCAAGGTGGTGTTCTACCACTGAACTATTTCCGCGTTTTATTATTCACTCATGCCGGCTGCAGGACTTGAACCTGTGACCTACGCGTTACGAGTGCGTTGCTCTACCAACTGAGCTAAGCCGGCCTCTTCTAAAAAGGCCTATATGCCGGCTAAAGGACTTGAACCCTCGACCCTCTGATTACAAATCAGATGCTCTACCAACTGAGCTAAGCCGGCTTGTTACCTCGACAAACATCTGTTCGTCTTCATGCGGGTGAAGGGACTTGAACCCCCACGCCCGAAGGCGCCAGATCCTAAATCTGGTGCGTCTGCCAATTCCGCCACACCCGCATTCTGATGACCCGTACAGGATTCGAACCTGTGACCCACTGATTAAAAGTCAGTTGCTCTACCGACTGAGCTAACGAGTCATGGTGGAGGTTAACGGGATCGAACCGCTGACCCTCTGCTTGTAAGGCAGATGCTCTCCCAGCTGAGCTAAACCTCCAATTTGAAAAAATATACCCTGCGTGGCAACGTCCTACTCTCACAGGACCAAAGGTCCAACTACCATCGGCGCTAAGAAGCTTAACTGCTGTGTTCGGCATGGGAACAGGTGTATCCTTCTTGCCATCATCACCACACAGGTACATTATTTTCTTTAAGTAAACTTATAATAGTTCACTCAAAACTGAATAACTCACAAACCTTTAACCTCAAATCTTCGTGGTTAAGTCCTCGACCGATTAGTACTAGTCCGCTCCATATATCACTATACTTCCACTTCTAGCCTATCTACCTGATCGTCTCTCAGGGGTCTTACTTCTTACGAATGGGAAATCTCATCTTGAAGCTGGCTTCGCGCTTAGATGCTTTCAGCGCTTATTCTTCCCACACATAGCTACCCAGCGATGCTCCTGGCGGAACAACTGGTACACCAGCGGTGCGTCCATCCCGGTCCTCTCGTACTAAGGATAGCTCTTCTCAAATTTCCTACGCCCGCGACGGATAGGGACCGAACTGTCTCACGACGTTCTGAACCCAGCTCGCGTACCGCTTTAATGGGCGAACAGCCCAACCCTTGGGACCGACTTCAGCCCCAGGATGCGATGAGCCGACATCGAGGTGCCAAACCTCCCCGTCGATGTGAACTCTTGGGGGAGATAAGCCTGTTATCCCCAGGGTAGCTTTTATCCGTTGAGCGATGGCCCTTCCATACGGTACCACCGGATCACTAAGCCCGACTTTCGTCCCTGCTCGACTTGTAGGTCTCGCAGTCAAGCTCCCTTCTGCCTTTGCACTCTACGAATGATTTCCAACCATTCTGAGGGAACCTTTGGGCGCCTCCGTTACGCTTTAGGAGGCGACCGCCCCAGTCAAACTGTCCACCTGACACTGTCTCCCGTTGCCTCACAACGCGGGTTAGAGGGTTCATATCACAAGGGTAGTATCCCACCAGCGCCTCCTCGTAAACTGGCGTTCACGATTCTTAAGCTCCTACCTATCCTGTACATGTCACACAAACACTCAATATCAAGTTACAGTAAAGCTCCATGGGGTCTTTCCGTCCTGTCGCGGGTAACCTGCATCTTCACAGGTACTATAATTTCACCGAGTCTCTCGTTGAGACAGTGCCCAGATCGTTACGCCTTTCGTGCGGGTCGGAACTTACCCGACAAGGAATTTCGCTACCTTAGGACCGTTATAGTTACGGCCGCCGTTTACTGGGGCTTCAATTCGAAGCGTCGCTTGCGCTAACCTCTCCTCTTAACCTTCCAGCACCGGGCAGGCGTCAGCCCCTATACGTCATCTTTCGATTTGGCAGAGACCTGTGTTTTTGATAAACAGTCGCCTGGACCTATTCACTGCGGCTGGTATTTCTACCAGCACCCCTTCTCCCGAAGTTACGGGGTCATTTTGCCGAGTTCCTTAACGAGAGTTCTCTCGATCACCTTAGTGTTCTCCACTTGACTACCTGTGTCGGTTTGCGGTACGGGTTCATGTTATCTCGCTAGAAGCTTTTCTCGACAGTTTGATTATCCACCTTCGCTACTTTATTCGCTACGCTTAACAGCTCATCCTTTAAAGTAAAAGCATTTGACTCTTACTAAAACTCACTGCTTGCACATCCTCTTCCATCCGGATGCGTGGAGTCACCTCCTGTGTCCCTCCTTCACTCAATCGATAACATCAAGTACAGGAATCTCTGCCTGTTGTCCATCGCTTACGCCTGTCGGCTTGGGCTTAGGTCCCGACTAACCCAGGGCGGACGAGCCTTCCCCTGGAAACCTTAGTCTATCGGTGGACGGGATTCTCACCCGTCTTGCGCTACTCATACCGGCATTCTCACTTCTATACGCTCCAACACTCCTCACGGTATGCCTTCGCCGCATATAGAACGCTCTCCTACCACTCTAGTCTTAAACTAGAATCCACAGCTTCGGTGTATTGTTTAGCCCCGGTACATTTTCGGCGCAGAATCACTCGACTAGTGAGCTATTACGCACTCTTTAAATGATGGCTGCTTCTAAGCCAACATCCTAGCTGTCTGTGCAACTCCACATCCTTTTCCACTTAACAATTACTTGGGGACCTTAGCTGGTGGGCTGGGCTGTTTCCCTTTCGACTACGGATCTTATCACTCGCAGTCTGACTCCCAGAGATGAGTCCTTGGCATTCGGAGTTTATCTGAATTCGGTAAAACTTGCGTCCCCCTCGTTCAAACAGTGCTCTACCTCCATGACTCTTACTCTGAGGCTATACCTAAATATATTTCGGAGAGAACCAGCTATCTCCAAGTTCGATTGGAATTTCTCCGCTACCCACAAGTCATCCAAACACTTTTCAACGTGTCCTGGTTCGGTCCTCCAGTGTGTCTTACCACACCTTCAACCTGCTCATGGGTAGGTCACTTGGTTTCGGGTCGACAACAACATACTCTCGCCCTATTCAGACTCGCTTTCGCTACGGCTCCGTTTCTTCAACTTAACCTCGCATGGTATCGTCACTCGCCGGTCCATTCTACAAAAGGTACACCATCACCCCTTAACGGGCTCTGATTACTTGTAGGCACACGGTTTCAGGTACTCTTTCACTCCCCTCCAGGGGTGCTTTTCACCTTTCCCTCACGGTACTGGTTCACTATCGGTCACTAGGGAGTATTTAGCCTTGCCAGATGGTCCTGGCGGATTCCAACGGGATTCCTCGTGTCCCGCCGTACTCAGGATACTCCTAAAGCTTCAGTCAGTTTCGTATACAGGGCTCTCACCTTGTCTCGCTCTGCTTCCCATCAGATTCTACTACTCACTTTAGTCTTATGTCGGAGTCCTACAACCCCATTGTGCATGCACAATGGTTTGGGCTCTTCCCTTTTCGCTCGCCGCTACTTAGGGAATCGATTTTTCTTTCTCTTCCTGCAGGTACTTAGATGTTTCAGTTCTCTGCGTCTTCCTCGCTTACGCGTACTGCATTTAGCAGTGGGTTCCCCCATTCGGATATCTCTGGATCATAGCTTACTTACAGCTCCCCAAAGCGTTTCGTCGTTCGTCACGTCCTTCATCGGCTCCTAGTGCCAAGGCATTCACCGTGCGCCCTTTGTTTCTTAACCACATTTTTGCGCTCGTAAAGGCTCTTCCCCTTTACTCATATTTCTCTATATTATTATATAGACTCGGTCAATTCTCGGTTTATTATATCTTTCTCTTGAAATTATATAATCTATATTGATTACTCCTGTTAAAATAATCAATATGGTTTGTTTTGTTATTCAGTTTTCAATGAACTAGGTGTTTTGAGTAAGTAAACCTCACTCAAAACTGAACAATGACAAATCCTAACTTGTGTAGTTCCAGTACTCCTTAGAAAGGAGGTGATCCAGCCGCACCTTCCGATACGGCTACCTTGTTACGACTTCACCCCAATCATCCATCCCACCTTCGACGGCTCCCTCCTATTGGTTAGGCCACCGGCTTCGGGTGTTACAAACTCTCGTGGTGTGACGGGCGGTGTGTACAAGACCCGGGAACGTATTCACCGCGGCGTGCTGATCCGCGATTACTAGCGATTCCGGCTTCATGTAGTCGAGTTGCAGACTACAATCCGAACTGAGAATGGCTTTTAGAGATTGGCATGCTCTTGCGAGTTAGCGACTCGTTGTACCATCCATTGTAGCACGTGTGTAGCCCAGGTCATAAGGGGCATGATGATTTGACGTCATCCCCACCTTCCTCCGGTTTGTCACCGGCAGTCTAACTAGAGTCCCCATCTGAATGCTGGCAACTAGTTATAAGGGTTGCGCTCGTTGCGGGACTTAACCCAACATCTCACGACACGAGCTGACGACAACCATGCACCACCTGTCTTCTTGCCCCGAAGGGTTTCTCTTATCTCTAAGATATGCAAGAGATGTCAAGACCTGGTAAGGTTCTTCGCGTTGCTTCGAATTAAACCACATGCTCCACCGCTTGTGCGGGTCCCCGTCAATTCCTTTGAGTTTCAACCTTGCGGTCGTACTCCCCAGGCGGAGTGCTTATTGCGTTAACGCCAGCACTGAAGGGTGGAAACCCTCCAACACTTAGCACTCATCGTTTACGGCGTGGACTACCAGGGTATCTAATCCTGTTCGCTCCCCACGCTTTCGAGCCTCAGTGTCAGTTACAGACCAGAAAGCCGCTTTCGCCACTGGTGTTCCTCCATATATCTACGCATTTCACCGCTACACATGGAATTCCGCTTTCCTCTTCTGCACTCAAGTTCCCCAGTTTCCAATGACCCTCCACGGTTAAGCCGTGGGCTTTCACATCAGACTTAAGAAACCACCTGCGCTCCCTTTACGCCCAATAAATCCGGACAACGCTTGCCACCTACGTATTACCGCGGCTGCTGGCACGTAGTTAGCCGTGGCTTTCTGGTTAGATACCGTCAATCTACTAACATTTCCTCTAGTTGCCATTCTTCTCTAACAACAGTGCTTTACGATCCGAAAACCTTCTTCACACACGCGGCGTTGCTCCGTCAGACTTGCGTCCATTGCGGAAGATTCCCTACTGCTGCCTCCCGTAGGAGTTTGGGCCGTGTCTCAGTCCCAATGTGGCCGATCACCCTCTCAGGTCGGCTATGCATCATCGCCTTGGTAAGCCGTTACCTTACCAACTAGCTAATGCACCGCGGGGCCATCCTTTAATGATGCCGTAGCACCTTTCCCAACTTAACCAGGCGGTTAAGTTGTCTATGCGGTATTAGCAGTCGTTTCCGACTGTTATCCCCCACTAAAGGGCAGGTTCCCCACGTGTTACTCACCCGTGCGCCACTAACCTTAACCAGAACAAGTTCAAGTTATGGTTCGTTCGACTTGCATGTATTAGGCACGCCGCCAGCGTTCGTCCTGAGCCAGGATCAAACTCTCATGAAAGTTTCATGAGTCGTTTCAGACTCTTACTAATTACTAGCTTGTATATTTATAGAGTTACCACTCTGTCTCGAATTTATATTCGGGTATGTTGTGATAATTCGTTTGAATTATCCCCTACACATTTTTGGTGTTTGTCTTTGTTCAGTTTTCAATGAGCTTCGTTGTTGCTTGCTTAAGCAACTTCTATATAGTATCACGTTTGATTGAAACTGTCAACAAGTTTTTTCAACTTTTTTTATTTCTTTTTCAATCTTTCGTCTTGTTCTCTTGGAACTCCCTTATAGTATCATGTTATCCGACACGCGTCAACACCTTTTTTACTTTATTTTTACATTTTTTACATTTTTTCCTGTGAAAAGCTGTTTTTTTCCATAAAATAAGCGAAACGGAGCGTTTTTTAGCTCCGTTTCTTTTTGGTGTTTTGAATATTTTTATCTCATATTGATAGAAATATTATAAGCGTTCATTTAATTCTTTTGCTAAATCTTCGAATCCTTCTTTACCTAATAAAGCAAACATGTTTTTCTTGTATGCTTCGACACCTGGTTGATCAAATGGATTTACCCCATTTAAGTAACCTGAAATAGCTACTGCAATTTCGAAGAAGTAAATTAAATGACCTAATGAATATTCATCCATTGCTGGAATAGTCACTAATAAGTTTGGTACTTGACCGTCTGTATGAGCTAATAATGTTCCTTGGTAAGCTTTAGTGTTAACAAAGTCAACTGTTTCCCCTTCAAGGTAACGTAAGCCATCTAAATTCTCTTCCATTTTTGGAATCTCAACATCATGACGAGGTTTTTCTACTTTAACAACTGTTTCGAAAATATTACGTTTACCTTCTTGGATAGTTTGACCAACAGAGTGTAAGTCAGTTGAAAAGTTTGCACTTGATGGATAGATACCTTTCAAGTCTTTACCTTCTGATTCACCATATAATTGTTTCCACCACTCAGAGAAGTATTGCATTCCGGGTTCGTAGTTCACTAAGATTTCAATATCTTTACCTTTACGGTGTAAGATGTTACGGATGGTTGCATATTGATAAGCTTCATTAGTTGTTAAATCTGGATTGCTGTATTCTTTCATTGCATCAGCAGCACCTTGCATTAATTGATCAATGTTAGCTCCAGATACGGCAATTGGTAATAATCCTACTGCTGTTAAGACAGTGAAACGGCCACCGATCCCGTCTGGAATAACAAATGATTCGTATCCTGCAGCGTTGGCTTCATCTTTTAACGCACCACGTGCTTTATCTGTCGTTGCATAAATACGTTTGGTTGCTTCTTCAACACCGTATTTTTCGATTAACTTCTCTTTGAATACACGGAACGCAATTGCTGGTTCAGTAGTCGTACCCGATTTAGAAATAATGTTAACAGAAAAATCACGGTCACCAATAATATCTAATAAGTCATGTAAGTAAGTAGATGAAATACTATTACCAGCAAAGAAAATTTGTGGCATACCTTTTTTACCTGCTTTTACATTATAGAAAGAATGATTTAAAAAGTCGATGGCAGCACGAGCACCTAAGTAAGAACCACCAATACCAATTACAACTAATACTTCAGAATCATTTTTAATTTTTTCAGCTGCTTCTTTAATACGTGCAAATTCTTCTTTATCATATGCTTCTGGCCAATCTACCCAATCTGTAAAGTCTGCACCAGCACCTGTTTTTTCTCTTAACATTTTATCTACTGCTGTGATTTGAGTTTGTAATTGAGCTAATTCGTTTTCTCCTACGTAATTGCTTACTTTTGAATAATCAAATTTAATATGTGCCATTATTACTATGCTCCTTTTGAATATTTTTGTTATAGCGATCTGTTTCTATATTTTCAATGCCTTCAGCAATCCATTCCGGCATCTTTTTATCTAAGGTTGCAAAACCTATCGAAGGTGTAAACCTTTTGCGTCTTTTCTTAGGTCGGGCTGGAAAAGGAGGTGTATTGACCTTAATCAAAGCCCGAATTGATAAACTGATTTTTTCAGTATATTCATCAATATCAACAACGATTACCTTTACCTTGTCCCCTACCTTAAAAAATTCATCAAAATCAGATACAAAACCATGTCGACATTCAGATATATGTATTAGTCCTTGCTCTTCTTCTGATAGACTCACAAAGACACCGTAGTTTTGAATTCCAGTGATTTCACCTTCGACAATATCACCAATTTTAAATTTTGTCACAATATCGTCTCCTTCTAAAACCACTTTTAATTATACTTCAGTTTTGTCTTTTTGCCAATGTTACTTTACAGTAATTGATTCAATAACAACTGGTTTTTGTGGCTTGTCTTGAGCGCCAGTTTCGACAGCTTCAATAGCTAAAACATTATCAAAGCCATTTTTAACATGTCCAAAGACTGTATGACGTTGGTCTAACCATGGCGTTCCACCTTCTTTAGCATAAGCTTCAACGATTTCTTCTGGGAATCCTAAGTCTTTCATTTGAGCTAACATTTGAGTTGGAACATTACTTGCCGTTACGATGAAGAATTGACTTCCATTGGTATTAGGACCCGCATTCGCCATTGATAAAGCGCCTCTCAAATTAAATAGATCACGTGTGAATTCATCTTCAAATGACTGTCCATAAATACTTTCTCCACCCATCCCGGTACCAGTTGGGTCGCCACCTTGAATCATAAAGTCTTTAATCACTCGATGGAAAATAACGCCATCATAATAACCTTTTTTCGCTAATTCAATGAAATTTTCTACAGTTTTAGGTGCTTGTTCTTTAAATAATACCAATTCAATATCACCGTAATTTGTATGTAAAATTACATTTGATTCTAAATTCTCTACATTTAGTTGTGGGAACATCAATTGTCCGCCTCCTTAAATTTTACTTCCATTCTATCTTACCTTAATTATATTCAAGTTTCAAAATTTTTTGGTGCTATATTGAGGTTTTTTTGTTATGATATAAGAGAACAAGAAATTGGAGGAACTATCTAGGATGAACTTTCCACTTATTAGCTCGCTCTTGGCGATTATTTTTACTCAATTTATTAAATATCCCATTGCTAAATATTTTAGAAATTCAAATACCAATATTGACATCGTCACTTCCACCGGTGGTATGCCGAGTTCTCACTCTGCTGCTACTAGCTCACTCATTACAGCTTTAATCTTGCAATACGGTTTTAGCTCACCCTATGTAGCGATTGCGACCGTGTTTGGTATTATCGTAATGTTTGATTCGATGGGTGTTCGTCGTCAAAGTGGTGAACAAGGTTTAGTTTTAGATCAAATTGCCAAGCAACATTTAGAAGAAAATCCTAACTACTCGATTGGTGATTATGATTACGATAAATATAAAGCGATGGTTATCAAGAAATATTTAGGCCATAAACCAAGTGAAGTCATTGTTGGCATTATGACAGGAATTATGGTAGCATTCTTTTTAAACCGAATCTTTAGATTCGTTATCGAAATGCAATAGTATGAAAGGAACATCGACATTTGGAATTATTTGATATAACAATTATAGGTGGTGGGCCCGTCGGGTTGTACACCGCCTTTTATGCGGAAATGAGACAAGTTAAAGTTAAAATTATTGAAAGTTTAGAAAACTTAGGTGGGCAACCGGCACATCTTTATCCTGAAAAAACGATTTACGATATCCCGGCTTATCCAGCTACTTCAGGAATTGAATTAACAAACAACTTGGTTAAACAATTGGAACTATTTGAAACGAATATTGTACTGGGTCAAAAAGTGATAAATATTACCAAAGATGATCAAGAGCATTTTTTAATCGAAACAGATAAGGAAACTCATTATTCTAAAACGGTGATTATCGCCATTGGGAATGGTGCTTTTAGTCCTCGTAAGTTGAATTTACCCGAAGCAGCTCAATATGAAGAACAAAATTTACACTATTATGTCAATCAACTATCACAATTTGCCGATAAAGATGTCGTGATTTGTGGTGGTGGTGATTCGGCCGTCGACTGGGCATTAATGTTAGAACCCATCGCTAAATCTGTTACATTATTACATCGCCGTCCACAATTTAGAGCCCTTGAACACAGCGTGAATCAATTGATGCAATCTTCAGTTAAAGTCATGACCCCTTATATACCAAGTCAGATTATAGGGGATGGTCATACGTTAAATGCGATTGAAATCACTCAACCTAGGGGTGACGAGAAATTAACAATAAAAGCGGATCATTTTATAATTAGTTACGGCTTTTCGTCAAGCATTGGCAATGTGAAAAATTGGGGCATCAATGTTGAACGGAATCTAATTCCCGTGAATTCTGCTTATGAAACGAATGTTAAAGGCATTTTTGCGGTAGGAGATATTGCCAATTACCCTGGTAAAATTCGCATCATCGCTACTGGTTTTGGCGAAGGTCCGACTGCTGTAGGTAATGCAATTGAACAATTTAACCCTGGAGCTGGTCGCCAACATATTCATAGTACTAGTTTATTTGAACAGTAATATTTTAATTAGAAAGGAAATTAGTATGTCTGAGAAGTTAATTGAACAAGAAATTTTAGAACAACATGCTTATAATCTATTAGCTGAACGTGGTGTTTCGATTGAAGAAATCGCAACTATCGTTTATGAATTACAAGCACCTTATGTCAAAGACTTAACGATGGAAGAATGTATTCATAATTTAAAAATGGTCATGAAAAAACGTGAGGTACAAAATGCGGTCATTACCGGTATTGAAATTGATATCGCCGCAGAAAAAGGCGTGTTCTCACCTACTTTAAGTAACTTATTAATGCGCGATGAAGGGTTATACGGCATCGATGAAATCCTAGTACTATCCATCGTCAATGTCTATGGTTCGATTGGAATGACCAATTTTGGTTATGTCGACAAAATTAAACCTGGTATTATTGGTGAATTAAACAGTCAAAAAGGCGAAAAATGTAACACCTTCATCGATGATGTTGTTGGAGCACTTGCTGCAGCAGCGGCTAGTCGTATCGCCCATTCTCAAACTAAATAAAAAACGACAAAACAGGCAAAAGAGGAGCAATTACAGCTTTTCCTTTTGCCTGTGTTTTTTGTTTGACATTTATTCTACTCAAGAGTAGCCAAATTTTGAACCTCATTAACCAATGTTTTGATACGGGACGAGGCTGGGTATAAATTGGATAAATTCAATCAAGTGATTGCTCGGTAACTCAAAGCGCAGGGGTTGAGTGGCTGCAAACTGTGTCTTAACGAGATTGAACATAAATTTGAAAAATTCAGTCAAATTATTGCTCGGTAACTCAAAGCGCAGGGATTGAGTGCCATCAAACTGTGTGGAAGTGAACAGACAAAGCGAAAATTATTCGATTTTCTACTTCTGGTCTACTCCCTGTGTCACTCGATTTTCTTTTAATAGTTCTCCGGATTGGGTGATATGGGCCCCAATTAAGTCACCACCATAAACAGCACCACCATCGATACCGAACTTTCCTTGATGATGCCAAATTGATAAATCACCTGGTGTGGCATTTAAAAGCTTAACGGGTGTATGACCAAAAATAATTTTTTTACCGGTTCGATTATCGCCCACATGAAAAGGGTCACGAATCCAATAAAAATCACTTGGTTTAGATTGCTTCCAATCGATTAATTGTAAATCGACTCCCGCATGAACAATAATCCATTCACCGTATTCAAGATACAAAGGTAAATTTTCTAGCCACGCCATCAAATGAGGATAATTTTCGATTGTTAAATTAACTAACTCATCCAATTGAAAATCATTTATCTCATCCAGTGCTAAGTGATTAAGAGAAGCTAAAGTAGTAGCTCCTCCATTTCTTTGATACAAATCCCATGCCTGATTGGGATGTTGTAAAAAATCAAGAAAAAGCGCCTCATGATTCCCCATAATCACTTTTGCATCGTACTCTTTTTGTAATGACCAAACTAACTCAAGTGTTTTAAAGATTTGCGGTCCCCGATCAATTAAATCGCCTACAAAGATTAATTCCTCTTCTTCAGGAGTCCAATATGTTAAAAGCTGTTTTAACATTTGGTATTCCCCATGGATATCTCCTATTACAAAAGCACGCTCTTTCATATAGCACCTCCAAATTAATGAATTTTAACTAATTTCAACCCTATTCTTTGTTTATCTAAGTCTAATTGAATGACTTCAACATCCACAATTTGACCCACCGCTACAATCTCATTTGGATGATTCACACGACGTTTATTGGTTAATTTAGAAATATGAATTAAGCCATCTTGCTTTACACCGATGTCAACAAAGGCACCAAAGTCAACAACGTTGCGTACCACTCCTTCTAATTCCATTCCAACTTTTAAATCTTCCATTTTTAAGACATCACTTCTTAATTGCGGTGTCGGTTGTCCATCACGAATATCCGCGGTTGGATTTTTTAACCCTTCAATAATATCAATTAAGGTTTCTTTCCCAACATTTAATTCTTCAACTAATTGATTTAAATCTAATTTTGCTAATTGATCATTTGCTTCTTTTGAACCTAATGCTTTTTGGTCAATCGCTAATTTCGCTAAAATTTGCTCAGCAATCGGATAGCTTTCAGGGTGAATATTAGTTTGGTCAAGTGGATTACCTCCCCCTAAAACACGCAAGAAACCAATTGCTTGCTCATAAGTTTTAGGACCCATCCGTTTTACATCTTTCACTTGTTCACGATTTGAAAAATGTCCTAACTCCTCACGCAAATCCACAATATTTTTTGCTGTGGTCTTAGTTAAACCTGAAACGCGTTGTAATAATGGAATACTAGCGGTATTAATGTCCACGCCCACTTGGTTTACGGTCATATTCACCACGAAATCTAATTGCTCATTCAATGATTTTTGCGCCACATCATGTTGATATTGACCCACACCAATTGATTTAGGATCAATCTTAATCAATTCTGCCAACGGATCTTGTACTCGTCGAGCAATACTTACCGCACTACGTTCAGAAGCTTCCCAATCTGGAAATTCCTGACGCGCAATCTCACTGGCACTATAAACCGAAGCTCCAGCTTCACTCACCACCAAATATTGAACTTTTCGATCCAGAGAATGAATCACTTCACTGACAAACAATTCAGATTCACGACTGGCAGTTCCATTTCCGATCGCAATTAATTCCACCTGATGACGATTAATAATATCGGTTAATTGTTGCCCAGCTTTAGCCCATTTCGCTTCATGTTGCGCTTTAGTATCAGCTCCAACGGATTTTTCATGTGGATAGATAACGGCTTTTTCTAAGACCGCCCCCGTCTCATTGATGACAGCTAATTTGCATCCTGTTCGATAAGCAGGGTCAAAACCTAACACTACTTTACCTTTTAATGGTGCAGTTAATAATAAGTTACGTAAGTTTTCACCAAAAACTTCAATTGCTTGTAAATCGGCTTTTTCCGTTGTTTCGGCACGTAACTCTCGTTCGATGGCTGGTCCAATAAATCGTTTGTAACTATCTTGAATCGCATTTTGAATAAAAGTTACTTGCGCTATAGGTAAATCAGCTTCAATAAAACGTTTTTCAATATAACGATAAACTGGCTCTTCATCAATATTGATTTTAACCGTAATAACATCTTCCCTTTCTGCACGATTAATGGCTAAAGTATTATGCTCTTTGACTTTATCCAATTTTTCAGAGAAATCATAATACATATGATAAACTTGTTGCGGGTCTTTCTCTTGATTTTTTAAACTGGTTTGAATGATCGCATTATAGCGACTGTATTTACGGATAAATTCGCGGTATTCTGCATTATCGGATACTTTTTGAGCAATAATTTCATGAGCGCCTGCTAATGCTTCTTCAGCGGTTGTCACCTCATCTTGAATAAATTCACTCGCTTTATCGTTGAGATTAATCGGTTCTCTATTTGATAATATCCAGTCTGCTAGTGGTTCTAAGCCTTGTTCAATCGCCACCATTGCTTTAGTACGACGTTTTTGTTTATAAGGACGATACAAGTCTTCTACTTGTTGTAGTGTTTGGGCTTGTTCGATTGCCACTGTTAATTCTTCAGTTAATTTATCTTGTTCTTCAATTAATCTCGTCACTTCTTCTTTACGCGTTGACAAATTAATTAAATATTGATGGCGTTGCTCTATAGTGTAAATTTGAACCTCATCTAATGAACCAGTCATCTCTTTACGGTATCGAGCAATAAAAGGAATGGTACTACCCTCTGCTAATAATTTTAACGTTGCTTCAACCTGTTTGATTGAAATGCCGGTTTCTTTACTAATCTGTTGATTAAATAATTCTGACATAATATCCTCTTTCCGATTTGTATACTAAACACAAATTTTAAATCATTTCATAATGATGATTATAACATATTTCTCCTGATTTGAAGCCATCAAATACTCATTTTGACTAATTTTATGCACTCTAATATTGAAAACACGAACATTCATTTTAAAACGAATGATATATTTAATTTTCTTGTTGAACGTTCTGATTCTTTTGCTATACTCATTCTGTATTCAAAATTTAGGAGGTCTTTTTTTGTGGATAAATTTTTCAAATTAAAAGAAAATGGCACCACTGTTTCAACTGAAATTTCTGCGGGGATTACGACATTCTTAGCAATGTCTTATATCATGTTCGTTAACCCGTCTATCCTTGCGTTAACGGGTATGCCAAATCAAGCAGTCTTTTTAGCAACGGTCTTCGCTGCTGCTGTTTCAACTTTGGCGATGGGATTATTAGCGAATGTTCCTTATGCTTTGGCACCTGGTATGGGGTTAAATGCATTCTTTACTTTTACGGTTGTATTTGGTTTAGGTTTTACTTGGCAAGAAGCGTTGTCAATGGTATTTATTTGTGGGGTCTTTAATGTTTTAATTACGGTTACTAAAGTACGTAAATCTTTAATTAAAGCTATCCCAGAAAGTTTACAACATGCGATTTCAGCTGGGATTGGTGTTTTCATTGCATATATCGGAATTAAAAATGGTAACTTATTACAATTTACTATCGATGGGATTAATTTAATTTCAGTCAATGGTGGCGATCCTACCGCTGAATCATTCCCTGGTGGTATTTCATCAGTCCTTGCGAATAGTGGGGCAGTGCCAGAATTAGTTAACTTTACCAATCCTACTTCTTTACTAACGCTTATCGGTTTAGC
This sequence comes from Globicatella sanguinis, assembly GCF_002847845.2. Classification (NCBI taxonomy): domain Bacteria; kingdom Bacillati; phylum Bacillota; class Bacilli; order Lactobacillales; family Aerococcaceae; genus Globicatella; species Globicatella sanguinis. Next base: position 946,170 of record NZ_CP126962.1, read on the forward strand.
TATCACGATTGCTTTAATGATTCGTGGTGTAAAATCAGCTATTTTATTAGGTATTATTTTAACAACATTAATTGGAATTCCTTTAGGCGTAGTAGATTTAGGTTCAATTGATTGGGCAGGTAATTCTGTTGCGAGTGCTTTCGCAGCTTTAGATGAAACGTTCTTAGTTATTTTCACACCAGCAGGTTTACCTTCGCTATTTGGTGATATCTCTCGTTTACCAATTGTTTTAATCACTATTTTTGCTTTTAGCTTATCAGATGTTTTCGACACAATCGGTACTTTCATTGGGACTGGTCGTCGTACCGGTATTTTCTCAGATGAGGATATCAATGCTTTAGAAACTAGCTCTGGATTTAATTCAAAAATGGACCGCGCTTTATTCGGCGATTCGATTGGTACTTTAATTGGCGCTTTATTTGGAACATCTAACACGACCACTTTCGTAGAATCGGCAGCAGGAATAGGTGAAGGTGGACGTACAGGTTTAACTTCTGTTTCAACGGCTGTAATGTTTATCCTATCAATTTTTATCGCACCAATTATCGGAATTGTACCAGCGTCAGCAACAGCACCTGCTTTAATTTTAGTTGGGATATTAATGTTATCGTCATTAGCTGATATTAATTGGGCTGACTTTGCTGAAGCAGTGCCGGCATTCTTTGCTTCCATCTTCATGGGATTAGCTTATTCAATCTCATACGGAATTGCCGCAGGATTCTTTGCTTATTGCTTAGTAAAAATTGTTCAAGGTAAAGCAAAAGAAATTCATCCTATCTTATGGATTTCAGTAGTTTTATTCGCTATTAACTTTATTGCTTTAGCTATCATCTAAAATTTTCAGATTAAAGGGAGTGGCAGGAAGTAGAAAATTAAATGATTTTCTACTTCTGGTCTACTCCCCCTTTTTTATTTCTATAGAAACAACTAAAAACCATAGGATTGACGTCTGATAGGCGTCCTCCTATGGTTTATTAACTCAGTACATCTTACGGATTATCAAAATCACTCTTACCAATGAATTTAAACAATGACTAAAGGATTTATTTATTGGCTATTCAATTAAAAAACTAACCAACAAAGTATAAACACTCCCCTATTCCACTGCTTAAATCTGATCGATATCGAAAATTCTTAAGATATTCCACCTAAATTACTTATTTATTGATCACAGCTAATCCTTCTTGATAGAAAACTTCCATATCAGCAGCAGGAACCATGCTACCACCTGTCGCCCAAGCAATATGAGTGGCGTTTTGCATTTTATCTTGTAAATTCTTCATTGTAATATAGTCTTGCCCTTCAGCTGTGGTAAATAGACGTATTGGTCCAGGTACACCCGCTAAAGCGGCTGGTTCTAAATTAATTGCTTCTAAATCAACCATTTTAGATAATAATAGTTGTACTTCCTCTTCTTCTACTGAATAACCACCATCGAAGAAATTACTCATTAATTCCGCTACAAATCCTGAAGTTCTCGGAACAGCTAAACCATCCATATTCGTTTTTCCATCGATTTTGAAATCATCAACAGAAACTTTGTCAAACTGCTCCGTAATTTGACCTAATAACATTGACGGCATATGAGTCGGTTGGGCAAAGAAACAATGAACATTATCACCATACACTTGTTTTAGACCAAAAGCTGTACCACCAGGGCTACCACCAATACCACATGGTGAGTAGACAAACAATGGATGGTCAGCGTCTACTTTAATACCCATTTCTTCTAATTGTTTTTCTAAGCGAAGAGCAGCCACTGTATAACCTAAAAATAATTCTACAGAATGTTCATCATCGACAAAATATGATTTAGGATCAGCATCTGATTGAGCACGTCCTTGACAGACTGCTTCAGTGAAGTTGGTATCATGTTCGATAACATTCACACCTTTAGAGCGCAATAAGTCTTTCTTCCATTGTTTTGCTTCAATCGACATATGAACCGTCACTTCAAAACCTAATTTAGCACTCATCACACCGACACTGATTCCTAGATTCCCCGTTGTTCCCACGACAATTTTATATTGACGGAAAAACGATTGAAATTCTTCACTTGAAAATTTAGTATAATCATCTTCAATGCCTTTTAACAACCCATGTTCTAGTGCTAATGTTTCAGCATATTTTAACACTTCGTAAATAGCACCACGTGCTTTAATTGTTCCGGCAATTGGCAAAGTGTCATCACGTTTTAAATAAAAATCGCCTAATATGGTCGTATTATATTTATCTTCTAAATATTCTTTTAATGGTGCCAGTTTTGTTAAACCTGATTCAATTAACCCATTCATTGGCGCCGTCTCAGGAAATTCTTGCATAATAAATGGTGCAAAACGTTCTAAACGCGCTTCGGCATCTTGAACATCTGCCATTGAATAAGCTACCTTTTTAGATGCTTCTTCAAAATTATCTTTATGCTTATTGATCCAGAAAACTGGTTTTAAATTCATAATATCATTAAGGTACTGAACTTTTTCAGACCATTCAATATTGTTAATCTTTGTCATATTAATCCTCCTGATAAGTTTTACTTCGTCATTGTATCAAATTTCACACTGTTTGAGTGCTATTTTGTTGATTTTTATTTAAATTCTCATTTAACTGAAAAGAAAGAGTACTTTTCAGTACTCTTCAGTCATTTTATATATATAATTGGATAGAATCATTTGATTATAATAGAAAACTCACTAATTTTTTACTCTGTCTGGCTGATTGTGCTAAACAGAATTGATAAAAGCCTGCACCCAACTCGAAGATAGCGGCTTGTTTATCCATGAGTGTGACAATATAACTTTCTGGGTATTTAGGCAACTCTCTAGTTGCACCAAACATATGTTTAACGATAATATCTTGTTCAAGATCTGATATCTCAGTAATTTTTAAAGCGTTTTGTAAGGCAATTCGTGGGTGTTCCCAATTGTGGCCCTTGCCCCCTACTTGATGTTTATCTGCACTATCATAGTAGAACAAATCATGTAATAAACCTGCACGCGCAATGGCACGTGTGTTAAGATTAAAACGTTTTGCCCAACGATAACTACGATACGATACCGATAAAGAATGCGATAAACGGTCTGTCACTAAATGATGAACGTAATTCTTTAGGCATTGTACCTCTTCTAATTCAATTAAATCTTCAATCAACGCCATATATTCTGCATCATTTTGCCAATCCAAAGCCATCTAAACACTCCTTGTTGATTAATTCAAAATCATTATAACAAAAACATTTGCATTTTTGTTGAAAATAAGATGTAAATTTAGTTAAATATGTAAATTTTATATGAATTTTATTGCCATTATTACAGATGGTTTCATAAGTTTATTATGAAAGCGAAAATAACTGTTTAAGGCAGTCTTGAAAAATAAAGACATTCGTGTCCACTGATTTTCAGAAAAACCGGAAAGTTATCTTGAAAAACAAAAAAATCGCGTTGGTTTTGAAAAACGACAACAACCTTACATATTCGCTGTGCAAAATAATAGGAGTAAGCAAGAAAATTGAACTTTATAGAATTTCAATTTCCTAACTCACTCCATTAGTGATATAATAAAGACCGTTTTTCACTATTAAAAAACAATGACTGGCATGCCGTAGTATACTAATTCAAATACTTGTCCCATCACACTTGGTGGTGTATTAACACATCCTAAGGATCCCGAATTTAAGTAAGCTTGTCCACCAAAAGTCCCTTGCCAATTAGCATCATGAATCCCTTGAGCTTGATCGTCAAAGGCAATCCAATATTGAACTGGTTGTTCATAATCAATATCTGTATGCGGATTATAGCCTCGCAATACCGAAGGTGACTCCATATTCCATACTCGATAAGCCCCCGGTATTGTGTTGGTACCTGTTTTTCCAGTTACCACCGGTGTTTGCAATACTAGAACACCATCTAAGTAAATAAACATGGTTTGATTTAAGATATCGACTTCAACATAAGAATTGCCAACACTATCCCCCATACCATAGCCATCACCGCCGATAACCGGTTCACGAGTAATGGTCGCTCCCTCATGAATATTAGCAATAATATTGTCTGGCTCGGTATGACGGTCAATATACCACCCATAGGTTCCTGGTTGGATTGTAACCTCGCCTTGATAAGTACTCATAAATTGACGCGGCTGAAAAAGACCGGCATATTGATAATTTAAGTCACGTATATAGTCTTCAACTAACGATCGATCGACTTGCGGTGCACCCTCTTCATCGATATAAATCCAACTCGCAATATTCTCTTTTGGTATGGTAACTTCATTGCCATCAAAAGCTAATGTTATCTGACTTGATTCCATTACAGCAATTTTCTGCAAATTATCATTCAATGTTGGGTCTTCTTTTTTAATTTGAGGTTGGATATAGGCATCTTTCAAATCGACTTCTAATTGATTATGATTAAGAGCTGAAAATAGCGTTTGGGTCATACTTTCATTATTAATTTGATTACCGTACACTTCTGGAATAATTGAAAAGACATTGTCATCATCTAAAATATATGCATCCTCAGCAGGCGTTCTTTCTTCATTGTTAACCCCTAAACTATAAATCAAATCCGTAATGATTGCCTCATCAAATTGAACGGTTTCTGGATTCACTTGAAGTTCTGATCGCTTCAATTTAAGTAATGCTAATGGCCAATCAGTGGCATTTTGTTCGGCCATTAATTGAGTTAATTGTTCATCGTAATGACTGGTTACGCCTAAATCTTTCAAGGCCACAGTCCCAATTGGTTGTTCATTTTCATTAAATAAAATGGTTTTATTTTCTAGTTCACTCTGAATTTTAGTCTTTGCTGATTCAATTGATTGATTGCTAATCGATTGTCCGGCTACTGTAGTACTCGGTAAATAATGCCCTTGATAATATAAGACACCGATTCCATAAATCAATAATAATAAAAGAATTACTCCACCAGCAATCCCAAAACCTAATTGCTTGCGATTAAAATTTGACAATTGCATACTCCCTCACCTCTGTCTATTCTCTCTCATTAATTATAGGTAATTCTAATAAAATGAGCAATTAGAATGCCTATGCTCTAGCCTATATTTCAATATTTTAACATATTTTTGAATATAAAAAAACACCGCTAATCGCGGTGATAACAAACAGTGAATTCATACTATTTTAGTTAAATTTTCCTCTTTTACGATGGGTTAATTGGATATAACGTTCATACCAGATTTCAATGAATTCCGGTGAGAACGGTCCTTTCTCTTCTTCAATCCATCGTACTAGCTCTTGGATATTATATTTTAAAATACGATCAATTTCATCTGGATAATGATATTTACGTCCATGAATTTCGTATTCATCAAGATCTAATAATCGCTTTTCGCCATCTGGAAACACTTTGATATCTAAATCGTAATCGATGTATTTCAAGGCTTCTTGATCTATTAAATAAGGAGAAGCCAAATTACAATAATAAGTAACACCGCGTTTGCGAATCATCGCTACAATATTAAACCAAAAATGCTTATGATAATAAAGTAACGCTGCTTCACGAGTTACCCATCTGCGACCATCAGATTCAGTTACCAACGTATGGTCATTACAACCGATAATCGACTGATCACTAGTTTTTAAAACCATTGTATCACGCCAAGTACGATGTAATGAGCCATCATGTTTATAACTCTTAATAGTGATGAATTCACCCTCTTTTGGTTGCTTCATCACTCATCCTACCTTCTGTTTGTCAATCAAGATGACCAAGGTCATCTTCCATCTTTAATATTGTAACATACTTGTCATTAAATAGGTATATAAATACAAATCATTTTCACAAACCAAGCGAAATATTCGTAAAATTTTATTTCCAAACAAAAGGCAAAAAATACTTTGGTCAGCCCGCAGTGGGTATTAAGCAATATAAAATTCTATGGTTTTCATATAGTGTGCTCACCCGCAAATAGTTGAGTTTTGACAAGTCATTAAGACGCAGATTGAGACCACTCTATTTCTGTGCAGTTAAGTCACTAAAAATGAAAATGAAGATGTAACCGAAACAATTAAGTTATGGTCACATCTTCCCTAGTTTATTCTGTTTATTTCTTAATAATCATTTGAATCGCTTGATCAATTTTGGCATTTTGTACTTCAGAATCTGCTTCAGGATTTTCTAAGCAATCACGCAAATTTTGTGCCACAATAATGCCCATTATGCGATCAACACTTGAACGAACTGCACTTAATTGGGTAATCACATCCATACAATCCTGTTCTTCTTCAATCATTTTTTGGATTCCTCTTAATTGACCTTCAGTTCTTTTTAATCGATTTAAAATCGATTTATCGCAACTAGTCAAATGCAACATCACCTTTCCATGCCGACATTCCACCCATCACATTGGTCACATCAAACCCATGTGCACTTAAAAATTCACATGCCATAGCTGAGCGTCCACCAGAATGACAAATAACATGATAATGTTTCGATGAATCTAAATCATTGACCAACTCACTTATTTGACTTAAAGGTAGGTGGTGGGCATTTTTAATATGTCCATTATTATACTCATCCAATTCACGAACATCAAGTACGGTCAAGTCATCGTGTTTTAAATCTTGTTCAAATTCAGCCATCATTTTGCTTTTATACATATACAATTTCCTCCGGTTTCATTAAATGATACAGTGAGAAAGCTCCATCTAAGTTTTCTACTGTAAATCCGTGTTGTTTTAAGATACGTTCACCAATATAACTACGTAAGCCACTATGACAAGTAATAATATACGGTTGGTTCTTATCCAATTCCGCTAGTCGCTCACGTAATTGATCAAGTGGAATATGAATCGCCTCTTTAAAACGACCATTGCGTTGTAATTCCCCATCATTACGCACATCTAACAATATTTTGCCTTTAGCTAATTCATCGGCTAATTCATACCATTGAATGGAATCCGTCACACCCGTTGCTAAGTTAGAAGCCGCATAACCCGCCATATTGACAGGGTCTTTCGCTGAACCAAATGGTGGTGCGTAGGTAAACTCTAATTCTGGTAAATCAAAAATCGTTAATCCACCTTTAATAGCCGTTGTTATAATATCAATTCGCTTGTCCACGCCATCTTTGCCGACGGCTTGTGCGCCATAAATTTCACCTGTTTGGCGATTAAAGACTAATTTCAAATGAATATCTTCAGCACCTGGGAAATAACTGGCATGACTTTTACCACTAATATGGACCACTGATGGGGTTAATCCGGCTAATTTGGCAGTGCGTTCGTTCAATCCAGTTGAAGCAGCGACCATTTCAAACACACGCACAATCGCGGTTCCAATGCTTCCTTTATTGCTACTTTCTAAACCGGCAATAATATCAGCAACTTGACGTCCTTGACGGTTAGCTGGAGAGGCCAACGAAATTAAGGCATCTTGACCGGTAATTTGTTGTTTCACGACAATGGCATCGCCAACTGCATATATATCGGGTACATTCGTACGGTATTGGTCATCAACAACAATCCCTCCACGCAAACCTAATTCAATTCCCGCTTCTTTGGCTAAACTGTTTTCTGGTTGTACACCGACCGATAAAATATTTAAATCAGAATTTAAGGTAGAGCCATCCTCTAATACTAAAGTGTGGCCTTGTTCTTTAAATTCGACTACCGATTGATTGGTCATGACTTTAATATTATTTTTTTCTAACTCTAATAAGATATGTTGGGCCATTTCTTCATCTAAAGGTGGTAAAACATGTGGCGCTTTTTCAACAATTGTTACGGCTAAACCTAATTTTGCTAAGTTCTCTGCCATTTCAATGCCAATAAAGCCCGCACCGATTACTGTTGCTTGTTTAACTTTATTATCTTTCAAATTAGCCATGATCCCATCTAAGTCAGGAATACTACGTAATATATGTGTGTTGTCGGTTGCTTCCAATCCGATTATCGGTGGCACAAATGGCTTAGCTCCTGGTGATAAGATTAGTACATCATATGGTTCAGTTGATTTTTGCCCTTCATTTTGAACCGTCACCGTTTTTGTTTGCGGATCAATTGATAGCACTTCGGTATTCGGTCTAACATCTAAATCAAAGCGGGCGCGTAAAGCTTCCGGTGATTGAACGATTAATTTTTGACGTTCAGCAATTTCGCCAGATACGTGGTAGGGTAATCCACAATTGGCAAACGATACATAAGGTCCCTTATCAAAGACAATTATTTCTGCATCTTCCATTAATCGACGTAATCGAGTTGCGGCTGACATTCCACCAGCAACACCACCAACAATTAAAATCTTTTTCATTTATTATCCTCCTTTGACTGGCCCATGCCAGGCATTCATTCCGCCACTAACATTTTTCACTTGATAGCCTTTTTTCACTAAAGCTTTGGCTGCTTGACGACTTCTCATACCACTTTGGCAAATGACTAAAATAGGCTTGTCTTTATTGCCTTGAAAGAATTGTATTTGTGCTAAGGGATGATTGATTGCACCGCTTATATGCCCGCTTTTAAATTCTGCTGGTGTTCGCACATCCAATAATTGATACTTTTTTAATAGCTGATTGTTGATTTCATCAGCTTTGATTGCTTCTACTCTGGGTCCAAAAAACCACATAAGTTACCTCCTTTTAATCTGATTCTTAATTTTATATACCCCTATGGGTATAATTAAACTATATTATTTTACTTCTGTCAAATATAAAAATTCATTTGATTGAATTATTTAAGGGGGGGTTGTTTCAAACACCTGTTTAAGACGAAGTTTGAGGCCACTAAACCACAGCACTTTTCATGAAATAGGTATGACTTAACAGAATTTAAAAATTACACCCAGCCTCTACCCCTTTTAGATTAACTAAGCTCTGATTGTCGGCCGGCCCCTAACTTTGAGACAATCCCTCATCTCGACTCATCATATAACCTAAATATTGTAAGTGCTTACTATGGTTATTATTGACACATTCTGATATGATTAGAGTGAGACAAAGATGAATAAATTATTACATTAATCAATAAGAAAAGAGGGAGGATATTATGGTAAAAAATTCAAGAGAAATGCTACAACAGATTTATCACGATGTAGACAGTTTATATCAATATGTTTTAACGAATGGCCGACATTTTTATGACCGTTGGCAAGATAAAATTGAACGTCAAGAATTTATCGAACCTGCTAAAAACTTAGCCGCCTATCTTGCTTTACGCCAAAAAGATTTAAGGCCTTTACAACAAAAATTAATCCCCTTAGGTTTATCGTCGATTGGTCGTTCGGAAGCTAAAACGATTGTGACGCTGCAAGCTTTAAGAGCTAATCTAGCCAATTTATCTGGCCATGAGACCAGTCATGACTATCCAACAGTCGAGCAATTCAATCAAGGTATCCAGCTACTCGATCAACAAGCCGACAAAATTTTCGGACCTTCCCCGGAAGACTATCGAACCCGCATTATGGTTACTTTACCGACTGAAGCGGCCACTGATGTTAAGCTAATCGATGAAATGCTACGGGCTGGGATGAATGTGGCACGCATTAACTGTTCTCATGATAACCCAGAAATCTGGCAACAAATGATTGAATTAGTTCGAGACCGCTGCAAAAAGCTCAATAAAACAGTCAAGATTCAAATGGATATTGCGGGTCCGAAATTAAGGGTCGATTGGGTATTTTCTTATTTTAAAAAGAATAAAGTCAAAGTAGGAGACCATGTTAAGTTACTTTCTGATATTAAACATATTGAAGCTAATTCAGACTATGTCGTTTATTTAGGTTGTCCCTTCCCTTGTGTTTACAAACAGATAAAAGAGGGCGATCGGGTATTTTTTGATGACGGAGCTTTTAGAGCTCATGTCATTGAAGTTCAAGAACATGGGGCTGTCTTAAAAATCGATCAAGTAAAAGGGGGTTCTGGTCGTATTAAAGCTCAAAAAGGCATTAACTTCCCAGACACTTTGTTAAATATCGATATTATCGATCAAAAAGATGAACAAGATATAGCTTTTGCAGCAAAATGGGCTGATATAATCAATCTTTCTTTTATTCGCAGTAAAAAAGATGTTGATGACATTCAAGCTAAATTAAAAGAACTACTTGGCGATAAAGCGAATCAAATGCAATTAATGGTTAAAATTGAAAACAGCCAAGCCGTTGAAAATATTGTTGAAATTATTATGACCGCTGCCAGTAAAAACCCTACAGCGATCATGATTGCCCGTGGCGATTTGGCTGTTGAAGCAGGATACGTTCGCTTAGCAGAATTACAACAAGAAATCATGTGGATTTGTGAAGCTGCTTCGGTTCCAGTAGTGTGGGCAACCGAAGTACTCGCTAACCTCGTTGATAATGGTATTCCAGCGCGTGCAGAATTGACTGACGTGGTGGAAGGAGCGCGTAGTGAATGTGTGATGTTAAATAAAGGTGACTTTATTGTTCCTGCTATCAAATTATTAGCGAAGATATTGAAAAAAGTGGAGATTAATCAATTTAAGAAAACACCACAATTAAGAGCCTTGAATATTGCTAAACAAGCAGGCCAATATACTTTAGACGAATAACAAAAAACTCTCCCAGTGAAACTTTCATTTCATTGGGGGAGTTTTGTTTAGAATATGTTGAGGTTATGTCCCTAAAGACAACCGTCTCAAATTAACTAGTCTTACCAAGCGTTTTGCTTTGAATCTATTTATGTTATGCTTCTTCCACATTTCTTGTTTGTTGCATTTCATAGTATAATCCTTGTTGCTTCATCAAACTTTGATGATTACCTTGTTCCACTATTTGGCCATTTTGCATCACTAAGATTAAGTCCGCTGTTTGAATGGTTGATAATCGGTGGGCAATGATAAAGCTAGTACGTCCTTGCATTAATTGTTCAAAGGCACTTTGAATAAGAATTTCCGTTCGCGTATCAATTGACGATGTCGCTTCATCCAGGATTAACAATTGCGGAACTCTAACAAATAAGCGAGCAATCGATAATAATTGTTGTTGTCCGATTGATAAAGCATCGCCACCATTATCCAAGTAGGTGTCATACCCCTGTGGTAATTGTTGAATAAAATGATCCGCATGGGCTGCTTTTGCAGCTTCTACTACTAACTCACGCGTGGCATTAGGATAACCAAAGGCGATATTTTCATGAACGGTGGCCGATTTAAGCCAAGTTTCTTGTAACACCATCCCAAAGTTTTCACGATAAGATTGACGAGTATACTCCATGATAGGCGTTCCATCTAATAAAATGTGTCCTTGATTCACGTCGTAAAATCGCATTAATAAATTAATCAAGGTCGATTTACCGGCTCCGGTTGGTCCGACGATGGCCACTCTTTGGCCAGCTTTTACTGCTAAATTCAAATCCTCAATTAACGGACGGTCTGGCACATAACTAAAATCGACTTGTTGAAAGTCAACACGCCCTTCCACTGAATCGGCATTTAATTGTTGAGTGCCCGTTTCTACTTCACTCGGCTGATCTAAAATTTCAAATAAGCGTTCAGCACAAGCAAAAGCACCTTGAATTTCAGCTAAGACACTCGAAATATCGTTAAACGGTTTAGTGTATTGATTAACATAATTTAAAAAGGTCGTTAACTCACCGACGGTGAAATTGCCTTTAATAATACGCGTGGCACCTACAAAGGTTAACAATGCATAGATCGTCGCATTGATAAAGCGTGTCGCCGGATTGGTAATCGATGAATAGAAAATCGCTGATTGTGAGTGATCGGCATATTGTTGATTGATTTGTTTAAATCGTTCATTGGTTGCCGGTTGTGCATTAAACACACGTAAAATCTCAATTTGTTGAATGCTCTCTTCAATCATCTGTGTTTGCTCACCACGAGATTCCGTTTGCTTTCTGAACAGACGATAACTTTTCCCCGCAATAATTCGCGCTAAAATCAATGACAATGGCGTTAAGGCAACGACCATTAACATCATCCGCCAATCAAGACTACCCATGGTAATAATGGTGACCACAATCGTTAGCACGCCGACAAAAAACTGATTAAAGACCATTAAAATTCCATCACTCAATTGTTCGACATCGGTTACGACACGACTCACTAAATCTCCTGTTGATAATCGATCCACATAAGCTAATGGGAGATGGTGCAATTTTTCTAATACTTGTTGTCTTAGTGCTGTTGTCGTGGTATAAACGAGTCGATTGTACAATAAAGGCGCTAGCCACTGGATGATGGTATTACCAATAATTACGAGGGCCATTTGGAATAATATGACTTTTAATGGTTCAATTTGTACCTGTCCTGGACCAACAATCATATTAACTGCCCGTCCTAATAATATCGGGATTAAAATTGAAAAAGCTACTTGTAAGACGGTCATTAACAACACCATCATTAATTGCCAACGATAGACTGTAAATAAGCCGAGTAATCGTTTAAAGGTTGAAGTATTATTTTTATTCATCTTCCTTCACCTCCGCTACTTTTTGCGATTGATCAATTTCTCGATAAATCGGACAGTCCTCCAATAATTGAGCATGCGTTCCGAGTCCAATTTGTTTCCCCTCATTCAACACTAAAATTTGATTGGCTGTTAAAACACTATGAGTCCGTTGTGAAATCATAATAATCGTCTTATCAGCAAAATGTCGTTTTAGTGCTTTTTGGAAACTAGCTTCTGTTAAATAATCTAAGGCAGAAGTTGAATCATCAAAAATATAGATTTCTGCTTCTTTAACTAAAGCCCGTGCTAATGTCAGACGTTGACGTTGACCACCGGAAAAATTACGTCCGAAGGCTTCTACTTTTGTATCGAGACCATTTTTCTCTTTAATAAAGCCATCTGCCTGAGCAACTTTTAACGCCTGCCACATCGCTTCATCGCTTGCATCCGGATTAGCTAATAATAAATTACTGCGTACGGTGCCCTTAAATAATGTCGCCAATTGAGGAACTAAAGCAATCGATTCCCGTAATCCACTGCGAGTATCCGTATTTAATAACTGTGAATTGACGCTAATTTGGCCAGCGGTTGGGTCGTAATTTTTAGTCAATAATTCAATTAAGGTTGATTTTCCTGAACCGGTACTTCCAATAATGCCAAAAAAGTCGCCTTTAGTGATTGTAAAATTTAACTGGTCTAAAGCTGGCGCTTGGGTATTGGGATAATAAAATTGCACTTGATTAAATTCGTACAATGACTGCGAATTGGTAACAGCATTTTGCTCAAAAGTTGAGGCTTCATCTTCTAAATTAAAGACCTCCACGACTCGTTTAGCACTGGTCATCGCTTTATTCATAGTACTAATAACCATGGTTAATTTAATTAGTTCCACTAATATTTGTAATAGATAATTAACGAGTGCCACTAAGCCACCTTGCGTTAAACTACCGACATTTACCCACTGACTGCCTTGCCAAATAATCAGTACCAAGCAAACATTGACAATCACATAGGTCAAAGGATTGGTTAGAACACTCCAATTCGCCGCTTTTAATTGTTCAAGATTTAAGTGTTGGTTAGTACTCTTAAATTCTTCAATTTCTCTTGCTTCTTGTCTAAATGCACGAATGACACGCATCCCTTTTACTTGTTGTCGGGTTAATTGTACTAGATGATCCAGACGTTTTCTCACATTGGTAAACATCGGGCTCGTTAATTTTAAGATGCCTCCGACCACCACAAATAATAAGATAATCATGGTAGTAAAAATTAAGGCTACACGGCTTTCAATTTGCATCGCCATGACTAATGAACCTATAACAATAAATGGAGAGCGTAAAAATAGTCTAAAAAAGATATTGACGCCCGTTTGCATTTGGAAAGTATCGGAAGTCATGCGGTTAACTAAACTTGCTGGTGAATTTTTATCCACTTCTGCTTGAGGTAAGGCCATAATTTTCTTAAAAAGATCATTGTTAAGTTGGCGAGTAAATCCAACCGCCGCTTTAGCCGAATAGTATTGAGCGGTGATAGCTAAAATAAACCCGACTAAGCCCACTACAATCATTAAGAATATGTATCTTAATACTTGCGAGGTCTCTCTTGAAGGAATCGCCTCATCAATGACGCGAGCGACAATCATCGGGACGGTTAATTCTAATAATGCTTCACATAGTTTAAATACAGGACCTAAAATACTTTCTTTTTGATAGCCCTTAAAATATTGTAATAGTTGTTTCATCGATTCACTCCTTCCCATCTTGCTTGCAGTTTCTGCTGTAAAGTCGAAATAGGATGCTCTTGATCGCTAGCCGTCGTGGTGAGTCCTTGACTACCGGCCACTAAATCATGTAAATCACCTTCTAATTTAACCGGCACCACTTGTAAGTTCCAGGTCCGATGTGAGAATATATGCTTCACTTTCGGTAAAGCCTCGATCATTTGACCCGGTTTCATCATCAGCTTTAACTTGAGGGAGCCTAATCCTATTTGTTCAAAATAATCCTCTAAGGGCGTTAATAATTCATCTTCAGTCGCACTTTCTAAGACAATATCATACTCAAAAATTGGATAATGCCATAACCCTGTTAAGAGTTCATCAGCTCTATGTTGACGATATAACACTGAGCCTTTTAGGTCTTGAATACGATACGCCAACATTTGATGTTTGGTATTTTTGATTTTCTTTTTCTTAACCGGATAGAGCGCAGCTGTTTCGTTAATAAATGATTGATCATAATCCTTGATGGGACTGTCCTCTGGATAATAATTGGTCGGTGTCATCACCGTTGCCCCTAAATCCATCATCGCTTGATTAAAATCTCCAGGTCGCTCTGGATCAATTAGTTCATATAAAATTTCCGCAAAAATCTTTCTTGAACTTGGTTTGGAAATATCAGCATCCAATTCAAACATGCGGGCGGTCACTCTTAATAGATTACCATCAATTGCCGGCTCTACTAAGTCGAACGCCATACTCCCAATCGCTGCTGCAGTATAGGGGCCTATTCCTTTTAAATTTAATAATTCCGGCATCGTTTGTGGCATCTGACCTTGATGATGTTCCATTATTTGTTGGGCAGCCACTTTTAAATTACGTGCACGCGAATAATACCCTAGACCTTGCCATAATAACAATAATTCCTGCTCCTCAACATTAGCGAGGGCCTCAATTGTTGGTAATGCCTTAATAAATCGGTCAAAATAAGGAATAACAGTTGCTACTTGTGTCTGCTGTAACATAATTTCACTAATCCAAATATAATAAGGATTACGAGTGCGTCTCCATGGTAAATCACGTTTGTTTTGATCATACCAATCTAAGAGCGCTACTCGAAATCCTTTGACTTTTTGATCATCCCATCCATATTTTGCTAAAACTTGAGTCACAAAACGCTCCTTCCTCTTGTTCAAAAAATCAAAATGAGTTTCTGTCGAGTTATCATGGGAGTAGGCAAGAAGTAGAAAATTAAATAATTTTCGCTTCGTCTGCCCACCCCCGCAAAGTTGAGTAGGTCTCAAACAAGTCGAAAGACGCAGCTTGAGACCACTCAGCCACTGCGTTATAAATTAATGACCATTAATTTGACTGGACTTTTCAAGATTAATCTCAGCTACATTAAGACGCCGTTTGAGACCACTCACCACTGTGCTATTAATTAACAAACAATAATCTTAACTAAATTTATTAAGTTTATGCCCATCCTATATCTACTCCTTATTAACACTCACTTGACTTTATTCTTCAATAAATGCTTCTTCATTTTCAGCCATCCACGCTTTAATTAAGTCATAATCAAAGCCCTTACGCATCATACTTTCAGTCATTTTTTGCTTTAATTGAAACCCTGAATGTTTGCGGCGCCATTTACGTAATTGCTTTTCAGCCTCTTTGGCTAATAAATCATCTTGTCGTTCTGAGCTAGCTGATAAATCCACTTCATGAATCACTTGTTGAATCAGATCATAATCATAGCCTTTGTTATGCAACATTTGTCGCGTTTTTTCAATCAGTTTTTTGGGTGGATACTGCTTTTTAATCCGCGCATATTTGTCAGCGAGTGCTTGAGCATTTTCCACTTCTAACTCAGCATGATATTCTAGCATCGCCTCCTCAATTAAATGCAGCGCGACTCCTTGTTGTTGCAATTCACGCCTTAATAATTCTGGTCCCTTTTGATTTAAATTAGCATGCGTGCGCACATATGATTGACTATAAAATAAGTCATTTAAGTATTTTTGTTCCGTCAATTTCTCAATCGCTTGTTCAATATATAATGCTTCATTAGGATGCGGTTGCTCCTCTTGTTCCTTATGGCGATCGGATAAATATTTTATTAAATAGTCACGCGTTTCTTTTACCGTCTTTAAGCCATGGGCTAAATATTTTATCGCTTGATTATAAATCGAATGTTGATATTCTGCTTCGGCAATTTCATTTAAATCTTTAGCTGTGACCGTTTGTGCTTTAAACAAAGCAAATTTAACTAGGACGGCTTCATTGACTCCCATCCAAAATTCATCATCCACATAAAGTGAATAGCGTTCGCTATTTTTCTTTTGCTTTTCAATTTTCGTGATTTTCATTGAAGCCACCTCCTTTAATTGTTTTTCTAGTAAAATTTAATTAATCTTGATTTAAAAATGACCGATTAAACTGATCATCCAACTGAGATGTGAGTTAGGGGCAAGAAGCAGAAATTAGCGAGTTTTGCCCAGTCTCACTCAACACTACGCACTAAAATAATTAGATGGAACCCAAATGATTTTTTTATTTTTACCTGACAATACTCAACACTACGCTTGTCTTTAACAAGCACTTACTTGACTGAGTTTATCAATATTTACTTAGTTATTTTTAAAGCGAGCCATTTCCGTTAATAAATCATCCGCCATTTGTAATGATGAATCCGTAATGGTTTTTCCGGACATCATTTGTGCTAAGATTTCGCGGCGCTCATTAGTCGTTAAAGTATTGACGACCGTTGAGGTCCGATTATTGGCGACTTGTTTTTGAATATATAATTGTTCATGGGCAATGGCCGCTACCTGTGCCAAGTGGGTAATACAAAGCACTTGATTATGAAAGGCAATTTGGGCAATTTTTTCAGCAATCGCTTGTGCTACCCGCCCTGATACACCGGTATCAATCTCATCAAAGACCATCGTATGTTCACTTAATTGGCGACTAAAAACGGCTTTTAAAGCTAGCATAAAACGTGAGAGTTCGCCACCACTGGCTACTTTAACGAGAGGTTTGCTTGCTTCACCGACGTTGGTCATCGCATAAAACTCTGCCTCGTCTTGCCCTTCAAGTGATAAATTAATCCACTCTACCGTCCCTAGCTCATCTAATTCAATTTGTTCGGTTGCTAAAGTATTAAATCTTACTTCAAAGCGACTATGAGGCATATATAAATCTGCTAGTTCATGTTCAATCGCCGTAACTAACCCTTTGGCCAATTTTTGACGTTCGGCAGTTAATTGTTGTGCTAGTGTTAAGGCCTCTTGATAAGCTGTGTTAAATTTTAAAGCTAAATCTTTTAAGTAAGCTTCGCGATTTCGAACTTGGTAAATTTCTTCAGAAATTTGATCATAATAATCCAAAATCTCGTCAATTTCCATGCCATACTTACGTTTCAATTGGCCTAACTCATTTAAACGGGCTTCGACCTCATCAATCGATTGATCCCCCGTATCAAAACCGTCATTACTCATCGCTACTTGATGCGCGATTTCTTGTAAATCAATTCGAATGGATTTGACTTGGTCTAAAATCGCTGGATATTGATCATCAAAATCTTTAATTTGATTCAATTCATCAATCACTTCACTTAAATTTCCCAAAATACTACTGTCACTATCTGACATTAAATAATTAATCGATTCCATCGCGTGGGTTATCTTTGTCGCATTTTGCAATTTGGCACTAATGGCCTCTAATTGTTCATATTCTTCTTTGACTAAATGCGCTGCCTCAATCTCATTCACTTGGAACTCTAAAAAACTCAAGCGTTGCATTTGCTCTTGTTCATTTTTTTGACTCTTAAACCATTGGCGACGAATCGCAGCATACTGTTCGAACGCGGTTTGGTATTTTTCTTTTAATTGAATAAATTGTTGATCGCCTAATTGATCGACTAAACTTAAATGTTGCGTATTATCTAATAAGGCTTGGTGTTCATTTTGACCGTGGATATCGACTAAATGACTACCGATTCTTTTTAGGGCAGTGACATTTAATAATTGTCCATTCACCCGTATTAAATTTTTACCTTGACTGTTAATTTCACGGCGAATAATTAATCCATCTTCAAGTAAATGTTCCGTATCAATTGATAGCTCTTCTAATAATTGAATAAGCGCAGTTGGTTGCTCATTAAAAGAGAATAACCCTTCGACCACCAACTTTTCACTATCTTGTCGAATGAATTCATTTGATCCACGTCCACCACATAAGATGCCTAAAGCGTCAATAATAATGGATTTTCCGGCACCTGTTTCTCCCGATAGAACGGTCATTCCTTGTGAAAAATCAATCGTTACTTGATCAATTATCGCAAAAGACTCAATGGTTAAACTTTGTAGCATAGTACACCTCAATTAAAATGTTTCATGTGCTTGTTTGACTACTTCTTCAATCTTAATCTGTTGCCAACTTTGATTATTTAATTGTTTGGCATTTTTTAATTTAGCTAAAAACTCAATATTTCCTTCACCACCGGTAATCGGTGAAAAAGTTAAATCTTCAACTGTATATCCAATTGAACTAGCAAATTGTAATACTTCTGTGACCACATCAATATGTGTTTGCTGATCTTTAACAATACCATTTTTTCCAACTCTCTCACGTCCAGCTTCAAACTGAGGTTTAATTAATGTTAATACATAACCATCTTGCGCTAGAATATCAATCAGCGGTGGCAAAATGAGTCTTAAGGAAATAAATGACACATCAATACTCGCGATGGTAGGCTCTCCCCTAGTAAAGTCGGCTGGTGTCGAATAACGAAAGTTTTGACGTTCCATGACTTCCACTCGTGGATCGACTCTCAATGAATAAGCGAGTTGATTGTAGCCAACATCAAGAGCATAACTCATTTCAGCGCCGAATTGTAACGCAGCATCAGTGAAGCCACCAGTAGAAGCACCAATATCTAATAGACGGTGACCGGCCATATCGATGTCAAAAGTCTTAATTGCTTTTTCTAATTTTAAGCCGCCACGACTAACATAAGGCATTATTTTCCCTTTAATATGAAGTTCTGAGTCTACCGGTATTTTTTCACCGGGCTTGTCGTAGCGTTGATTATTTTGGTCGTAAATTTGTCCCGCCATAATTAAACGACGCGCTTGCTCTCTAGACTCGGTTAGACCGGCTTGGACAACTAGTTTATCTATTCTTTCTTTTTTCATTTTATTGCTCCAATGTTACAAATTGTAAGAAAACCTCAAGACTGTCATAAGGTTTTCCAGTAGTCTCAGTTAGCTCTTTCAATGCTAATCGAGCCTCTTCTAAATCAGCATTCAAAGCCTCTTTTGCTCCCTCTAAAGTCAGTAAAGCCGGATAAGTAGCTTTATGTAATTCACTATCAGCTTGGGTTTTTTTACCCGTTTCAGTTGGCGTGCCAATTTCATCCATAATATCATTATGAATTTGGAAAGCTCGTCCAAAATGAGTGGCAAATGTTTCTAATAATTGACGTTCTGAAGTGGTTAGATTGGCAATAATGGCTGCCGCTTGCACTGCAAATAAAAAGAGTTTACCTGTTTTTAAATAATGAATATTTGCTAATTGTTCATGAGTGATCGTTTTATTTTCGGCTTGAATGTCAAACACTTGTCCTGCCACCATACCAACTGAACCAGCCGCTTGACTTAATAAACTGATTAATTTTACTTTTTGCTCAGGCTTCAATTGGTCATCATCAGCAATCATGCCAAATGCATCAGTTAATAAAGCGTCCCCAGCTAAAATAGCGGTCGCTTCATCAAATTTTTTGTGATTAGTCAACATACCACGGCGGTAGTCATCATTATCCATCGCTGGTAAATCATCATGGATGAGCGAATAAGTATGAATGGCTTCTAAGGCATTAGCGGTGTTGAGACCTGCCTTTACTGCATCCATTGATTGAATTGCTAAGACCCATAATAACATGACGGGACGTACTCTTTTACCGCCATTTAATAATGAATAGGTCATTGGTTCCATTAACTCAATTGGTGTCGTTTTATAACGTATATGCTGTTCTAATCCTTTTTCAAAAAACTCTGTAATGGTCTTTAATTTTAATATTTCCATTGTATTCTTTATCTTTAGCCTTATACATTAGGTACGTTAATAAAGCTAAAATCCTCCTTGTTAAAAATCGATTGTTATCTTTACAAACTTACAAACATGATACTTTCGGTTATCTTGCTAAATTTGACTGTAAATATCTGTCAAAGCTAGTGATATTATAACATAATCCACTAGTGTTCTCACACAATCAGTATACAAACTCGAAGGATTTAAAAATGATTTGCTTCACTACTATAGTAAATTATTGATTGATTGAAATTTATAACTTAAGAAACCTAAAAAGCCCCTTTTTTGATACCATAATTATCAGCAAGGATTATCGAAAATCACTACTAATACATCATGCCTTGTTATTTAATGAGGTTCTTTAGAATAAGTTCGACTAATATGAATGAAATAATAAAGTAAGGGAGTGGGCAAGAAGTAAAAAAACGAATTACTTTCGCTTCGTCTGCCCACTCCGCGCACAGTTGGGCTTTAACTAGAAGTAGAAATACGAATCATTTTCGCTTCGTCTTGATCACTTCTCCAATGTATAAGGAAACTAACCCTATTTATAATTAATCTTTCCCCGGTCTTAGGCTATTGATTTATAAAAAAATAGCTAAGCAAAAAAACGATGTGCTTTTTGCCTAGCTTAAAGGAAATTATATTTCTTCTGCGTCTAAATTCACTTCACCTTGTGGTGTCATCATTTTAGCGACGGTTTGTTCTGCTTCAGTCAATGTTTTTTGACAATATTGACTCAATTCAATTCCTTCTTTAAAAGATGCCAAAGCTTCTTCTAAGGGTAATTCACCACGTTCTAATTGTTGCACAATTTGTTCTAATTGTGTTAATGCGGCTTCAAAATTTTCTGGTTGCTTTGCTGTTTTTTTAGTTGCCATTTATTTATCTCCTTTAATTTGTTCAATAGAATTGACAGTTGCATTAATCTTGCCATCCAATAGTCGTATTTCAACGTCATCTTGCTGCTCTAGGCTCGCGACTGATTTAACGACATTTCCATCTTTAGACACAACCGAATAGCCTCTAGCTAAAATATTTAAGGGACTATAGGCTTCAAGTTGGACGACTCCTTGCTTAAACTGATGTTCTTTTTTATTTAATAAGAGTTGCATCGAATAAGCCATGCGTTCAGTCATCCGCTCTACCAATTGACTTTGCTGATTAATTCGATAGGCTGGCGAAGCCGATCCTAATTTTTGACTCGCTAACTCTACTTGATGTCGTTGCTTTTGCAAATATTTTTGTTGATGTTGCCATAAAGCCGTTGTTAAATTATCCAGTTGTTGAGTGTAGGCTTGATATAACCGTTCTGGTTGGGTCAAAATATAAGATTGCTGGACATTTGATAAGCGTTTTTGCTTATGTTTAAATTGGGCATTAATGGCATAGATTAATCGTTCGGATTGACCATTTAAATAGGCTAAGATATCAGTCATAACGGGCACTGACATTTCAGCAGCTGCTGTTGGAGTTGGTGCTCTTAAATCAGCTACTAAATCAGCAATCGTCGTATCTGTTTCATGACCGATAGATGAAATGACCGGTATCGGACAATCTAATATGGCTTTTGCTACAACTTCTTCGTTAAACGGCCATAAATCTTCAATTGAGCCTCCACCACGCGCGAGAATCACTGTATCAAACTCACTGGCTAAGTTTTTGACTTTATCAAAGGCTGCCGCAATTTCACCGGCTGCTTCTTGTCCTTGTACCCTGGTTGGAAAGACCGTTACTTGAACAATCGGATAGCGCCGTTTGATCGTTGTTAAAATATCGCGAATGACCGCTCCGCTTGGACTCGTAATTACCGCAATTTTTTTAGGAAATTTTTCAATCGGTCGATTTAAAACATCAAATAAACCTTCTTTTCTAAATTTCTCTTTCAGCTGTTCTAGAGCTTGGTAAAGTGCTCCTACCCCATCAGGCTGCAAATTTTCAATGGTGATTTGATATTGGCCACTTTTTTCATATAAACCGACTCGCCCGACCGCAAGGACTTTCATTCCTTCTTCTAGTTTGAACGGAAGTTTATTAAAGGCATGTTTGAACATGACCGCATTAATTACAGCACCATCGTCCTTTAAACTAAAATATTGATGGGCATTCGGTCGCATCCTGAAATTCGATACTTCTCCCACAACAAAAACTCTTTGTAAGTGAGGATCAACATCAAACTTTCGTTTTAAATATTGAGTGAGGGCTTTGACCGTTAAATATTTTTCGTTCAAAAGAACACCTACTTTCTAAAGCGTTTGATAATCAATATCATGTTGACGACAAGCACACTCCAATGTTTGTTCCATTAACATCGCAACCGTCATCGGTCCCACACCACCTGGAACCGGCGTAATGGCACTGACCATGCCTTCAACTTCTTCAAATGCAACATCTCCCGCTAAACGGCCATCAGGTAAACGATTAATCCCAACGTCAATGACAACTGCACCTGATTCAATATGTTCCTTCGTTAAGAGTCCCGGTTTACCGGCCGCCACGACGATAATATCCGCTTGTTTAGTATGAGCTTTTAAATCTTTCGTTTTAGTATGACAGACAGTAACGGTAGCATTCTCATGTGTTAGAAGCATTTGTAATGGTAAACCAACGATTAAGCTGCGACCAATGATAACAACATTTTTTCCTGACAAAGTAATATCATGGGCTTTTAATAAATTCAAAATTCCTTTAGGCGTGCACGGAATCACTGTCGCTTGATTAGTAATTAATTTTCCTAAATTATAGGGATGGAAACCATCGACATCTTTGTCTGGGCTAATGCGCTCAATCATCTTACGTTCATCTAAATGTTGAGGTAAAGGTAATTGAACAATCATCCCATTCACTTTTGAGTCGGCATTTAATTCATCTATTTTAGCGATTAATTCGGTTTCTGGTACCGTCTCAGGGAATTTTACCCATTCAAAATCAAAGCCGATTTGATGAGCTTTCTTTTCCTTTTGGCCGACATAAACTTGGCTAGCTGGGTCTTCACCTACCGTTATTACTACCAATTTTGGCGTCACTTGATGATGATCTTTTAATTTCTGCGTTTTTTCTTGGAAGATAGTTAACAATTCTTTTGAACGTTTAGTTCCGCTTAGTAATATGGTCAAATAAAGCACCTCTTTTTTTATAATCATTAAGTCATATTATACACGATATAGGGTAATATTTCATTTTTCAATGTTGTCACTTTTAATGAAGCGCTTAATCTACTGCTTAGTTTGTGATATAATATACATACTAATAGTGAAAGGAAGTTTTTTTATGAAGCAGTCAATCATTTCAATCCTTAAATATGAAACATTTATCTCACCGGGTGCTTTTTTCCATTTGAAAACCGATTGGTTCCAAACCGATCAAGAAATCAAAACCATCATTATTGACCAAGATAATCTCTATTCGAAATTACTCTCAATTTATCCTAAAGATTTTGTGATGTATTTAGAACAAGATAAAAACGGTTCACTTTATCGCACCAATATGCCTTTAACACTATGTGAAGAAGAAGGTTATTATACGATTGAATGGCCGAACGATTAAATAACACTCATTATTTCATCGCCTATAAAATTACAATAAGATTACCTCTATTGTTTTGGTAACTGAGGAAAGTTACGTGCAACAAATTGGGTAATCTTATTGTAACTTATTTATCTTTTGCTTTATTTAAATATAGTAACTAAAGCTTGAATAGCTTGATCAATTTCATCAAGCTCTAGCCCACCATAACCTAAAATATAACTTTTATCGAACCGATTCTTTAATTGAGCATAGTGGTTGACCGGTTGTAAGCGAATCTTATTTGCAGCTAGCCTAGCTTGAATCACGTCAGTCGGTGGAATCTCGCCCTCAAAGGTAATAATAAAGAAAAGTCCAGCCCCTGCTTCCTTAATGGTTAGGGGGAGTTGGGTTTGGTGAAGCGCTGCTAGCACCGCTTTTTCCTTACGACGGTAATTAGTTCGCAGGCTATTAATATATTTAGGAAAATAAGCAGAATTGAGAAAATCAGTCATTAAATATTGCTCAAAGCTAGAAATATCATTGGTTTTTAATTTAGCTTGATGGAATTTTTTCATTAACTGATTGGGTAAAACTAAATATGACAGCTTAAAAATTGACCCCATACTTTGACGAAAAGCCCCTAATAATATGACTCGCCCTTGGTCGTCCAGACTGGTCAAAGCAGGAACAGGACGCCCCTTAAGGCGGAACTCATTATAGTAGTCATTTTCAATAATATAACGGTTTTCTGCCTGATAGGCCCATTTTAATAAACGCTGACGTCGACGCATCCCCATGATAATGCCAGTGGGAAACTGATGATTGGGAGTAGTAATCACGATGTTAGCGGAGGTAGTCTCCAAATCTTTAACCGAGAAACCATATTTATCAATCGGAATTCGAATAGTCTTTTGCTGATAATCTGTAAAGAGATCTAAATTTTTATAATAACCAGGATCTTCTAAGGCATAAATCCCATCTTCTAATAAGGCAAATAGAGCCTGTAAGCTAGCCGTATGCCCCCCTGTAATGATGATATTATCAGGTGAAGTCATCACTCCTCGGTATTTACGTAAATAATCAGCAATAGCCAAACGTAAAGAGAATGCACCCAAGTCATCTTTTAAATTACAATTAGCCACGCTTTTTGCTAGCGCTTCGGGTGCATACTGTAATAATTGTTTAGGATTTAAAGTAGCCATATCACGGTTGGCAAAGTGAAAATCATAAGTATATTGGCGCGCTTTACTTATGATAGAGTCCTCGTGTTTTAGTGGCGTTGTCTCAATTTCCTCAGAGGGCAACATATCAATTTCTAGTAAATCCACATAATAACCAGATCTTTCCTTCGGCACGATATAACCTTCATCTGTCAGTTGGTCATAAGCGTTAATGACCGTATTAAGACTGACTTTTAAATGCTCTGCCAAAGCTCGCCGTGAAGGAAGTTGGTCACCACTTTTTAAATGTCCTTGGGCAATTTGCCGGATAACTTCATCGACTATTTGTAAGTACAGGTGTTGGTCTTCGTTAAAGTTCACCGTAATCATGCTTTTCCTCCTTTCGTCTCATCCATTATACAACAAAAAACTATTTGGACCCATAAAAATATCCATTTTTGAATCTTAAGAAAGATTCAAAAAGGTGTTAAAGTAGAGACATTACTTATAAAGGAGCAATCAAGATGAAACAATCAATTGAAGAAGTACATAAACAATTAGCGGGTGGCGTCATCATGGACGTGGTAAATGTGGAACAAGCAAAAATTGCCGAAGCAGCAGGTGCCGTAGCGGTCATGGCTTTAGAAAGAGTACCTGCAGACATTCGAGCTGCTGGTGGTATTAGTCGGATGAGTGACCCTCGAATGATAAAAGAAATTCAAGCAGCAGTTTCGATACCAGTCATGGCGAAAGTAAGAATTGGTCACTTTGTCGAAGCTCAAATTTTAGAAAGTTTACAAATTGACTATATTGATGAGTCAGAAGTCTTATCAGTAGCTGATCATGTTTATCATATTAATAAACAACAATTTCAGACACCTTTCGTTTGTGGAGCTAGAGATTTAGGTGAAGCTTTACGCCGTATTCAAGAAGGGGCTAAAATGATTCGTACTAAAGGTGAAGCCGGAACAGGGGATGTCAGCCAAGCGGTTAGTCACTTAAGAAAAATCCATGAACAAATCCGTTATGTGGTGTCGTTACAAGATGATGAGCTCTTTAACCAAGCTAAGGAATTAGGCGTCTCTTATGATTTATTAAAGCAAGTCCATGATACGGGTAAATTACCTGTATTGAACTTTTCAGCTGGCGGGGTAGCAACACCTGCGGATGCGGCTTTAATGATGCAATTAGGTGCTGAAGGAGTTTTCGTTGGTTCCGGTATTTTCAAATCAGGTAATCCAGAAAAACGTGCCAAAGCCATAGTTGAAGCAGTAGCCAATTATAAAGATGCTGCCAAATTAGTCGAAGTCTCAACTGATTTAGGCGAAGCGATGGTAGGGATTAATGAAGACGAAATTAAAGTCATCATGTCTAACCGTTAACAATTAAAAACAAGTGTTTCAAAAGTCAGTAGTGATGTGCCCCCCGAAAGTTTGCGTTAAAAACTAACTTTATGGGGGGCATTTTATGGTTACAAATTTAAACTACATGTTATGGAAGAATATTTTGAAGGAATATGAAGTTATATAGCACTAGCGAATAGATATAGGATTTCTACTAAAAGTCTGATAGAGAAATGGATTAATAACGATAAGATTTATGGGCAAAATAGCTTATAACCTAAAGAAAGAAAAACTAATGATCGCTCATTTCACAATGTTTCATTTTCAAAATGCGTTCAGATATTTTCATCTGAAAAGTAATTGAACAATGTAAGCATTCCAAACGCACTATAACATCAAAATAGAGGCAAATTATCCAATTTTTTGTTTTCATAAATTTTCACGGTGTCTCAAAATGAGACACGAAAACGGCCCTTTTTGAGTGTTATTTTCATTTTCATAAAATTTAGAAAAATAATCCGCTAAACTTCATATATTCTTAATCATTAAGCAAAATATGTCTCAAAATGAGACACGAGCTTGTGAATGAAAATAATCTTAGCAAAACTCTCAGATGAAGTGGGTTTTTAAATTGATTTCACAAGCAATCATCATCATAAATCAAAAAAAGCATCCGAAATAAAATCGCATGCTAGTTGATTCTTTACTTGCTTTCTTAAGAGTGTCACTTGCTTCGTTAAGTCTAGTGGCTCAATAATTAAATTTACCACGCTATGGGTGGCTATAACCTTCACCTATTAAATGACTCATTATCAAACAGCTTTTGAAGTTTTATTGTAT
Organism: Globicatella sanguinis; assembly: GCF_002847845.2. Classification (NCBI taxonomy): domain Bacteria; kingdom Bacillati; phylum Bacillota; class Bacilli; order Lactobacillales; family Aerococcaceae; genus Globicatella; species Globicatella sanguinis. The sequence continues at coordinate 973,210 of NZ_CP126962.1, forward strand.
GGACTTAAAAATTGTGGTGGGGAAAGATTTTTCCGCCAATGAAAGGAAGCCTCCATATACAAAAATAAAATTTAACTAATTGGCAGACATAAAATCGATAAATTCACCAAAATGTTGGGCCCAATATTGTTCATGATGTTTTTCTCCAATCATAATCCGTAACCAAGTATTTGCAATCGGTACACCTTGAGCCAATAAAGTTGCATAGTAATTTAAAGAACAATCTACATATTGTTGATTCCGCCTTTGTTCTAATTCAGGGTCAGCTAAACCATCGGTCTCCTCTGTTCCTACTTGAAGATAGACTTTCGTATTTTTGGCTAAGGGGTGTCCCTTGATAAACTCTAAAAATGCTCCTTCATTAAACCATGAAGCTAAAGAAAAAACACCTATTTTTCCAAAGACAGTTGGATATTCAGCTGCCAGATAAGCAGTAATCAAACCACCCATTGAACTGCCCGCTAACCAGGTATGTTCTACCTCTACTAAAGTGCGATATTTTTGGTCAATAAAAGGCTTCACCACCTTCACAACCCATTCGCCATAATGGCTACCGTCGCCTCCTGCTGTTGTCATTTGACTGTGATGTGTTGGATCAAGCTGCCAAGGCGAATATTCATCCAGTCTTTTTTCAGGATGATTATCAATTCCGACAATGATCATTGGAGGGCGATGATGATGAGCGGTGTACGCTTCAATCACTCGCCAAGAATGACCAACGTATGATTCCTCGTCAATAAAGACATTTTGCCCATCATGTAAATACAGGACTCCGAAACGTTCGGTGACACTCGCTTGATATGCTTCTGGTAACCAGACACGTATGCGTCTGTTTTCTTGATAATAAGCTTGATATAAATAATGTTCTTGTAAATTCATGATCCACTTCCCTTTTCTATTATTTTTAGTATACAATGATTATAATGAAACTGCATACAAATTGATTAGATTGGAGAGAATAAAAATGACACTTGAAAGACATTATTCAGTACACGAGGAACATTCTGCTCATAATATGGGGTCAGGTGGCATGAATGTTTTAAGCACCCCCATGTTAGTAGCCTATTTAGAAAATACCAGTTATTTATATTGTCAACAATTATTATCTGAAGGCATAACCACTGTTGGTTCACAAATTAACGTTGACCACCTAGCCCCTACCCTGATTGGTGATGAGGTTAGAATCAAGATTACAACTGTCAAACAAACGAATCGTCGCTTTGAATTTGAATTGGAAGCTTTTGATTCAAAGAAGCAAATTGCTCGTGCAACGCATACACGTGTCATTGTAGATGAAACAAAATTTATGGAGCGGCTATAAGTTAGTCCCTTAGCCTATATAAGTAATGATAAATGGATAATCAATCACGTTAAAATGGTCATAAGCTAAATCATGATATTCACATGGTTATAAGGCTCTTCCAATAAAAAATTAAATAACTTAGGTGGGCAAACAAAGCAAAAATTATTTAATTTTCTACTGCTTGCCCACTCCCTTAATTCGATTGGATGAATTCTTGATTAGTAATAATTTGCGCGTTCTCTTGCACTAACTCTACGAGTGTCATATCATGAGTCACGATTAACACCATAACACCTTCTCGTCGCAGTTCTTCAATGAGTTTCGAAAATTCTAGAGTATTCGCTGGATCTAAAGCCGAAGTTGGTTCATCAAAACATAATAATTGCGGTCGCATCATCATCGCGCGAATAATCGCCACTCGTTGTTTTTGTCCTCCCGATAAAGTTGAGGGATAAACATCGCACTTATCCGCTAAACCAAAGCGCTCTAGCCAGCTAATCGCTGCTGCTGTTAACTTTTTTAAGGGTGCTAACTTATTCACTTTAGGTGCAAATAATAAGTTTTCTAAGACGGTCATTTGTGGAAACAATTGGTAATCTTGAAATACTAACCCTATCGCCCGTTGATAATTTTTTTGTTCGGCTTTACTAGGTTCACTATTTTCAGAAATTAAATCATAACCTGCTAACTCTATCGTGCCCTGATCCGCTGTTTCCAAAGCATTTAACATACGTAAAATCGTCGTTTTTCCACTCCCCGACTCGCCTACTAATAAAGTGAGGTCGCCTGGTTGCATCATTAAATTAAAATTTTGACAAATCAATTGGGTGCCAAAACTTTTACTTAGATTTTTTACAATTAATGTCATAGCTTACACCCCCATTTTCTTCTCGATTTGTTTCAAAATAACAGTCGTCACGCCGGTAAAGATTAAATAGATAATCCCCACATAAACATACGGTAATAAGGATGCTTGTTGATTGGACAAAGCTTTACCGACTTTTAATAATTCTTCTAAACCTAAAACATAGATTAAGGAAGTATCTTTAATTAAAGTGATAACCTCATTTCCTATTGATGGCATCACGATGCGCCATACTTGCGGTAAAATGATTTTACGCCAGCCAGCTAGTGGCGAAATCGAAAGAACTTTAATCGACTCAAATTGACCAATAGGCACTGTTTGAATGCCTCCACGAAAAATTTCAATAAAATAAGCAGTATAATTTAAGACTAGTGTTAAAACGGCTGATTCAAAACGATCCAATACCACACCTATTAAGGGAAGTCCAAAAAAGACAAACATCATTTGCAGTAATAAAGGTGTCCCTCTAAAAACATAAATATAGACTTGCATGAGTGCTTGTAACCACTTGGGTAAATAACGATTCAAAACCGCTAATAATAATCCTAAAGGTAAACTTAATACCAAAGTAATCACGAAAAATTGTAACGTCACACTAAAGCCTCGTCCTAGTGGCTCTAACCATTCTATCCCCATCTTAATTGCTCCTAGTCTTAAATTTTATCTACTATTAACCACCATTAAACGCTGTAGTCCAGCTAACCGTAGGAAAATTCTTCTTCCCCTACGCTTCTCATTGACTATCATTGAACGTTGCAGTCCAGCTAACCGCGTGAAAATTCTTCTTCCCCCGCGCTTCTCATTGATTATCACTGAACATTGCAGTCCAGCTAACCGCGGGAAAATTCTTCTTCCCCTGCGCTTCTCATTGACTATCATTGAACGTTGCAGTTCAGCTAAACTTACTAGAAATCATTCATTCGGCACCAACAAAACACCGAAATAATACTAGTTTTATCAACTAATCATTATCAAACCTATCTTGCCACTTTTACTAAGCTAATCGTAATGTTAAAGTTCGTGATTATAGTGATACCGTTTTGGATAATGATTCTTTGTTCAATGAACCTGATTATTCTTTAATCTCTGCAAACCATTTAGCTTTAATTTCATCAAATGTTCCCTCTTCGGTTACTGCTTTTAAAGCGGCATTAAATTCTTCTACAAATTCACTATCCGATTTTCTAAAACCAACGGCGTATTCTTCTTCACCGAAATTATCTTCTAAAATACGGTAGCTATCGGCATTGTCTTTTTGGCTTAAATAATAAGTAGCCAGTGTTTCGTCAACGACGATCGCATCTGCTCGGCCATTGTCTAAATCAGCGAAAACTTCTACAAAGGTCGCATAGGTAATCGGTGTTGCGCCATCGATGGTTTTGGTAAAGGCTTCATCTGCTAAAATTGCTTCTAAGGCGGAAGATTCTGCTTGAGTTGCGACCACTTTATCAGCTAAATCAGCTTTCGATTCAATATCATTATCCGCTTTAACAATAATGACTTGACGATTATCCATATAAGCATCAGAGAATGCGACTACTTTTTCACGTTCATCAGTAATTGTATAGCCATTCCAAATCATATCGATATTGCCGGTATTCAATTCGGTTTCTTTGGTACTCCAGTCAATCGGTTGAAATTCAAATTCCACATCCATTTTGTCAAAAACGGCGCTTGCTAAATCAACATCAAAACCAACGATATTGCCTTTTTCATCTTTGAAGCCAAAGGGCGCAAAGGTATCATCAAAACCGACAACTACTTTATCTTCTTTATTAATCATGGGTTCTGCCGCCTTTACAACGGGAGATGCAACCATTAAACCCAAAATCGCCACTAACATTTTTTTGATCTTTTTCATAATATATGCTCCTTTTTTTAAAATTGATTGCGACAGTCGACTATCCTAAAAAATACGCCCTCTACCCGAATATGGGTAAAGGACGTCTTAACGTGGTTCCACCTTTATTTATAATAAGCTCACACTTATTACCTCAATGAGAATACTTCTCACGCTATAATGTTGCGACCATACATTTTATTACTGGCTGTGTCTTCATTCGTTCATCTATTTGCTCGCACCAACCGCAAACTCTCTTGAAAATATCCCGAATCTCTTCGTCCAAAAATGTTTTTATTAATTAATATGAGTTTATAATAAATTAAACATTCTACTTTGTCAACTATTTTAATCTGTTTCTCATTTAAATAATAATTTCCATTGAATTAACTGCTAGTTTACGTTATGATTATACAAAACATTATAAAGGAGTCGTCAAGATGAGAAAAACATTTAACTTTTCTGCTGGACCAGCGATGTTACCCGAAGAGGTATTGCAACAAGCGTCCCAAGAATTATTAGATTATCGAGGCAGTGGCCAATCGGTAATGGAGATGAGTCATCGCTCCTCCGTTTATAATGATATTTTTCAAGAAACAAAAACTAACTTAAAAAAATTAGTCAATATTCCCGATAATTATGAAATTATTTTTACACCTGGAGGAGCCAGTGCATTGTTTGGCATGATTGCTCAAAATTTAATGCCCAAAAAATCAGCCGACTATATCGTAACTGGCAATTTTTCAAAGAAAGCTGCCCAAGAAGCGAGAAAATTTGGTTATGTCAATATCGTGGCTAGTTCTGAAGATAAAAATTTCACTTACATACCAGATGTTTCAAAAATTCAATTCAATGAAACAGCTGATTATGTCCACATTTGTGAAAACAATACCATTTTCGGTACTAAATTTAAACAATTACCTAACACTAACGGCATTCCATTAATTGCTGATATGTCTTCTTGTTATTTATCAGAACCGATTGATGTCACTCAATACGGCATGATATACGGTGGCGTACAAAAGAATATTGGACCTGCTGGCGTTGGATTATCCATTATTAATAAAGATATCATTCCAATTGAAATCAATGACAATGTACCGACCATGAACCGGTTCGATACTTATATTGACAATGATTCAATGTATAATACGCCACCAACTTATACGATTTATATGTGCGGACTCGTTTTTAAATGGTTGTTAGATCAAGGTGGTTTAAGCGCAATTCAACAGAAAAATATTAAAAAGGCACAATTATTATATGATTATATTGACCAGAGTGCATTATTTAGTAATCCGGTTAATAAGAACGATCGTTCATTAATGAATGTTCCGTTTGTGACTGGTGATCCACAGCTGGATAAAAAATTTATTAAAGAAGCGAGCGACCATCATTTAGTAAATCTAGCCGGTCACCGTTTAGTGGGTGGAATGCGCGCTAGTATTTATAATGCGATGCCTTTTTCAGGTGTTCAAGCATTAGTTGATTTTATGGAAAAATTTGAAAGAGAGAACCGATAATATGTTTGATTATTATTTATTTAATCCCATTGGACAAAAAGGTCTAAACTTATTCGAAGAAAAATATCAAGAAACCAATAACTTAAGTGAAGCAAAAGTAGCACTGATTCGTAGTGCTAATATTCATGATTTAGACTTTCCTGAAAAATTAGTGGCCATTGCGAGAGCCGGTGCTGGGGTCAATAATATCCCTTTAGATGAATGTACTAAAAAAGGGATCGTCGTCTTTAATACGCCCGGAGCGAATGCGAATAGTGTGAAAGAATTAGTACTCGGAGGCATGATCATCGCCTCTCGTAATGTGTTGTCAAGTGTTGATTGGGTTAACGCCTCAAAAGATGACGCCGATATTGCCAAACTTGCTGAACAAGCCAAAAAAGCTTTTAATGGTAATGAATTAGCCGGCAAAACACTTGGCGTCATCGGTTTAGGTTCTATCGGGGTTTTAGTAGCAAATGCTGCCTTAGCCTTAGGAATGAGAGTCTTAGGCTACGACCCCTTTCTTTCAGTAAAATCCGCTTGGAACCTTTCACACGAAGTTGAACACATTTCGAATATTGAGGATATTTATATTCAATCGGACTATATTACCTTGCATCTACCTTTAGTCGATGCCACAGAAAAAATGATTGATGAAAGAGTGGTACAATTATTTAAAAAAGGTGTCGTCTTATTAAATTATGCCCGCGATACCTTAATTGATGAAGAAGCCTTACGTCCTGCCTTAGAATCAGGGCATATTGCGAAATACGTCACTGATTTTCCTAATCCGACTTCTGCTAGTTTACCTAACACCATCATTACACCACATATTGGGGCTACGACGACCGAATCGGAAGATAATTGTGCGAAAATGGCCGTTAGCCAATTAAGACAGTACGTTGAACATGGTAATATCGTTAATTCAGTAAATTTTCCTAATTGCTCAATTGGTCCCATTGGCGCTTATACGCGTTTATGTATTCTCCATGAAAATAAGCCCAATATGATTGGTCGTTTAACGACCTGGCTAGGCAATCGTGACATTAATATTGTGAATTTTATGAATCAAAGTAAAGATGGCTATGCCTATTCGATAATGGATATCGATGGCAATTCGATTGAACATTTTAAAGAAGACTTAGCCAATGGCGATGGTATTTGTCGCATTCGTATTATCAAAGGAGGAGCACATGGTTAATATTTCACCCTTAAGTTTACATTTAGCACAACCTGAATTTGCTCAGCAATTAGCTTCCCTACCCTATGATGTCTTTAATGAACAAGAAGCACGTGCCTATGTCCAACAGCATCCTTTAGCCTTTATCGGTATTGATCGACCGGAAACCTTCTTTGCTGAAGGGACTTCGCCTTATGATGCGAAAGTGTATCAAAAAGCTCATGATGAATTACAACAACGTGAATTGACGTATTATCCACTGCAACCTGCACAATATTATTTATACCAATTAAAAACCAATACGCACGAACAAACCGGTATCATCGCAGGCTTCACGGCTGAAGATTATCAACATCATTTAATCAAAAAACACGAGTTAACACGTAAAGAAAAAGAAGACGATCGCGTACGCCATATCGAAAAACTAGGCGCCCAAACCGGTCCCATCTTTTTAGTTCATAAACGCCATCCCGGATTGAAAGCCGTCGTGGAAGAAATTCAAAAAACCACCCAGCCAATCATCGAGTTTAAAAGTGAAGAAGACGTCTATCAATCCATCGCCATCGTTCCACATGAATTTGAAGAGGCAATTAGCCAATATTTTGCTGAGATGCCTGCCATCTATATCGCCGACGGACATCATCGAACAGCCGCTGCCGTGAGAGCCAGTGCAACAGTCGGCAATGGCAAAGTCATGAGCGTCATTTTCCCTGAGGAAGAAATGGCAATTCTGCCTTATCACCGTGTCATTAGTGATCTATCACCTTACAATCCAGAAGCACTCTTTGAAAAGTTGAACCAAGAATTTGATATAGAAGCTGTTGAGGCGCCGTTCCAACCGACTGAAAAAGGTACGGTTGGTTTATGGTTAAATCAACAATGGTATCGACTAAGATTAAAAACACATGACCCACAAGCTTTAGACGCTACTTTATTGAGCCAACAAATTTTAGAGCCTATTCTTAACATTCAAGATATTAGGACTGATGAACGGATTGATTTTGTCGGTGGGAATCGTGCATTGCAAGAGTTAGAACAATACCCGCTTGCCTTTGCAATGCACCCCACTTCTATTCAAGAACTGTTTACTGTCGCTGACGAAGCAGGTATTATGCCCCCAAAAAGTACTTGGTTTGAACCTAAATTATATAGTGGCCTCTTTTACTTTAGAGGTTAAAGATTTCCTCAACAAGACGTAAAAAGGACACCGCCTGACAATGATTCAGACGGTGACTTTTTTTCTAAGAAAAATTGGGATTCCATTATTAATTTAGGTTGTTCGCTTATCTAACCAATTAATTAACATCGGTGAAATAATAGCCGTCCCAATCACGCCTAATGTCACCACAGCTGCCGCTTCCCCACTATAAGGAATCAATTCAGGATTATTTTCAATCATCATCAAAGGCACACTCGCTGATAATCCCGCCATTGTTGAAATGGCGATACTCGAAATTCCTTTGCGCTTCAATACGGTTCTTTCAACTACCATCACTGGCAATACCGCTAACAGATAATATAAAACTACCATCAAGATACCTGGCAGTCCAGCTTTAGTGGCATCCAGCAAATTAATTTTAGCACCAACAGACCACCCTAATAAAATAATAATCAAGCCCATGCCACTCGTTAAGAAAGCCCCTAACTCTTTATCTAAATTACCAATGACGATGCCGATAATCAAAGGTATGACAATCGAAACCAACGACATATAATCTAATGGAGTTGGACTGATTAAACCATAAATAAACATCGGAACAATTGGCGTTGAGACAGCAGCTAAAAGTCCAAAGGCATTTTGATCGACTTCATCACCATAATCTTGAGACAAAGCTAAGAAAAGTGATGGATTCATCGACGTAATGGCCACAATAAAGGCAATCGCACTTAAACCTAAGACACCATCAAGACCAAATAATTTAACAAACAAAACACCGGCGATTGTATTAAACAGAAGCCTCGAACTTAAAATAATGCCGTATCGTTTAAACACTTGGACAATGGAGGATAAATTCAAACTACAGCCTGATAACATCACAATGCTACCTAAAATAAAGTTTAAACCTTGACCTGAGAATAACGCTTCAGTTGGTCCCCCGATTAAAAATAATTTAGGAAAGAAAGTCCCAATTATGGATGAAATCAGCATTGGAATCAACAAAGTGCCGCCAGGAAATTTCTTCATTAACTTTAACATATGGTACCTCTTACTATTCTAAACCAAAATAATTTAAAGCAGCGGCTCCCATTGCTTTGGCTGCAATTAACATCGAACCTTCTTCGATATCAAATTTAGGATGATGATGTGGGTAAGCCTCGCCTTTAGGACTCGCTCCAATATAAAAGAAACAACTTGGTCGCTCGATTGAATAATAAGCAAAGTCTTCTGATGGGTTTTGTTGACCACCATCTAAGATTTCATTGACCTCTTGAATCTCAGCATTTTGAATCGCTGCTACAACTTGTTGAGTCAACTGCGGATTATTCATCAAGACTGGATAATCATTTTGATAATCAAGCTCAATATCACAATGATACACTTTCGCTAGTCCATCACATAAGCGTTGGATTTCATGTTCAATAAGTTGACGATTCTCATCAGACATACAGCGCACATCGCCTTCAAGCGTCACTGAATCTTTAATAATATTAAATTGACCTTTCCCATCAAAAGAACCAATTGATATGGATGCCGCATCGAAAGGATTAATACGACGAGAAACAATCGATTGTGATGTCACGACTAATTGACTAGCAATTAAAATCGCATCATTCGCTTCATGTGGTGAGGAACCATGGCCACCTGTTCCTTGAACTTTAATAATAAATTTTGCGCGTGCTTGTTGTGTAGGGCCTTCATGATAATAAATATTACCAAACTGCATTTTACTCATCACATGACAACCTAATACATTATCCACACCTTCTAAAATTCCGTCCTTAATCATTTGAATCGCGCCACCCGGAGGCATTTCTTCTGCGGGTTGATGAATAATAATAATTTTTCCGGTCAGTTCCGATTTCATTTCAATTAATGCATCTGCCAAACTTAACATATAAGCAGTATGGGCATCATGACCGCAAGCATGCATCACCCCAGGATTTTTGGAAGCAAATGGTAAACCAGTCGCTTCTTCAATCGGCAAAGCGTCAAAATCCGCTCTTAACGCTAATGTCTTGCCCGGTTTACCTGAGTCAATCGTTACCTTAATCCCATAACCACCAATATTACGCTCAACTTGACAATCTTTCCCTTCATAGAACTTCGCAATATACTCGCTAGTTTCTTTCTCTTCAAAAGATAATTCTGGATGTTCATGTAACCAACGACGGTCTTGAATCATCTGTGCTTCTTTTTCTTCTAATAATGTAAATAATTTATCTTTTAACATAATATAACACCTCTCATATAAGATACAATAATCTTAACACAAACAAAATTATAGTACTATTGAAAAAATTGAATGCAAATTTGTGAAATCAATATTAAAATATATTCATATTATTGCTTTTTATTATCGAAATAAATTCAGAATAATTTTCAGAATTAATTACATTCTCTAATACTTGTGGTTTTTCTAAAATAGTAAATATGAAATCATAAAATTCTCGGACTAATTTTATCTCTTGTTCATTTATTGCTATTAAAAACACAATATTAACAAATGAATTTCCCCATTCTATTCCTTTTCTAGATATTAGCACATTGATACAACTTATTTTAGCATCGAAAGTTACTGAGTGAGGAATTGCATAGCGACCAAATGCTGTTGAGGCCATTAATTCTCTTTGAAAAACATTGTTCACAAAATTTTTAGAAACAATATTTTTTTCATATAATTCGTTACATAAGTTATTCAGTATTTCTTGTTGAGAATGTTCTCTTTCAATAATTTTGAAAAAGTCTTTTTTAAAAAAATGATCAATCAAGTAATTAAGTTTTTTATCCGAATAATTTAAAGATACATTATTTATAGAGTTTTCAACAATAATAAGATCTCTATCTGAAATCAAAGGTGAGATTTGAATAAATGGAATTTCTAATTTTTCATTTTCTAACGAAATTGTAGAACAAATTAAATCAATGTCTTTTCTAAAAATCAAATCTTGAGGTGACATTTCAAAAAAATCTACCTGTTTGTTAAAATATGATTCTAATTTCGTAATCAAATAACTATTTATTGAGATATAATTTGGACTATACACACCAATTTTTATTTTTTCTGTCTTTTTAAATAATTGTTCAATTGCGACTCCTAAATGAATAGCTATAAACGCTATTTCATCTTCATTAATTTCTACGTTCATCTCTTTCATAAAATCAAGTCCTATGAATATAGCGATATCAAATACCAATGGATTATTCTTTTTCACAATTTCAGTTAAAGGATTATGTTGTAATATATTATTGGATGCTCTCCAATATAAAGATTCTAAATGAAATGCAAACGGCATTAAAAAGGACTCTTCTACTAAATCTATATAGTACCTCTCATAAATATTCTTAATATATTTTTTTACTAAAAAAACATATTTACTATCTATCTGATGAATACTCTTACCTTCGAGTTCATAATAGTTTAGTAATCGATTAAGCTCAGATACCTCAATTAAACTCAGTTTAACATTATATTCTTTTTCTATTTCAATTAAAAACTCATTATTAACATTCGAATTTATAGGGGTAGATTCAATTCGTTCATCTTTAAGGGTATTGCCGTTCTTAACTCGATTAATTAAAATTGCAATATGTATTAAAATATTAAACTCTATAAAATCATTGATTCTTCCATTCGTTTTTTTGAACAATTTATTTATTAAATCTTTAAGAACAAATAGATTAATTTCAGGAAAGAAATCCTGAAAGGTTTCCAAATCAAGAAAACTATTTTTAGATGATTGATTAATCACTTTCATAAAAATCCTTCTAATATCTTTTTCCTTCCCAATAATGTGAATGTAGTCTTCTCTTCTTTCGAATTTAACTTTATGATTTAAATGTAGATAATTTAGTTCTTCTATTACTTTGTATAGGGTAGAATTACTGACATACATTTGTTCACAGATTTCTTCAACATCAATCTTTTTACCACCACTTTTTATAAATTGTTGAATTATAAATACAGCTCTCTCATAATTATTTTGTGGAATTAAGTCAAAACTATGTTCTTCCATTTGAAAATATTTTATTAATAATTGTTGATCAATTTGATATCCATTTCTAGATGACACAATTAATTTATAACCTAAATATTCATTAATCTCTTTTACATAATATTTTACGGTTCTTATTGAAATATCGAGCTCCTTAGAAAGAATTTCACTGGTTACATTTTGTCTCTTTGTTCTTAGAAAATTAATTAATTTAATATGACCTTCCTTCAAAAAAATCTCTCCTAATATTTTGTATTTATTTGCACCTTTAAGTGCAAAAACAAATTCGAAAACGCTTATAATATATTATATTATAATGATAACAAATAAAAATTCAAAGGAGGATAGCTTTAAATCTCAGTGGTAAATAAATTTCAAGAAATGAGGGAAAAAAATGAATCAAAAAGAAAATTGGTTAGAAAATAAATTGCTACCTATCGCAGCAAAATTAAGTACAAATATTTATTTAACTGCATTAAGAGATGGTGTTACTTTAGCGATGCCACTTATTATTACAGGTTCATTATTGATGATTATCGCTAGCTTCCCAATCCCAGCATTTACATCCTTTCTAGAATCAACAGGAGTAATCTCCTATTTATGGAAAGGTGTAGATTGCAGTTTTGGTTTGATGGGATTAATTGCAAGTTTTGGTGTTGCTAATAGTATTGCAAACGCTAAAAATACAGATGGTATTTCTGCTGGTGTGATTTCTTTATCTTCCTTTTTAACCTTAACACCATTTCATATTAGTGATTCTGGAAATGGTTTACCCGTGGTTTATATGGGAAGTCGAGGTTTATTCGTTGCAATAGTAGTTGGTTTAATTAGCGCTTCTGTGTATTCTTGGTTTGTACATAAAAATATTGTTATCAAGATGCCTGATTCTGTTCCACCTGCTGTCTCTAGAAGTTTTAGTGCTCTAATTCCTGGCTGTGTTATTATTGTCAGTTCACTTATTATATATACAATTTTAGATTTATTAAAACTGCCAAATATTCATGATATTGTTATTTCAATTTTAGGTGGACCATTAGGCTTATTAGGTTCAAATTTATTTGGAACGATTATTGTAGTTGCATTAAATAGTCTTTTCTGGTTTGTCGGTGTACATGGAGGTCATACAGTAGGTTCTGTTATGAATCCTATTTATTTAATGAATACTGATGCAAATCGATTAGCCTTTCAAGCTGGCGAAGAACTGCCTAATATTATCACAAGTCCGTTTATGGATAATTTTGTTTGGATGGGTGGCGGTGGTGCCACAATAGGGCTAGTTATTTGCATTGCAATAGTAGCCAAAAGAAAACATGCCAGTAAAATGACCAAAACTTTAGCACCGTTAACTTTAACACCAGGAATATTTAATATTAATGAACCCGCGTTATTTGGAGTTCCTATTGTAATGAATTTAAGTTTACTAGTACCATTTACAATAGCACCAATGGCTAATGCAATTGTTTCCTACCTCGCTATGGCATCAGGTCTTGTGGCTAAAACTAATGGTGCTGCAATCCCTTGGACAACACCACCAGTTATTGGAGGTTTCCTTGCTACAGGTGATTGGAAAGCTAGTGTACTTCAAATATTATTAATTATTATGGATATTTTTATCTATTATGGATTCTATTTGGCTGTTGAACGCCAAAATAAAGCATTGGAAACTTCAGATAAATAATTTTAAAGAAAGAAGGTAAAGTATAATGGTTAGAAGATTAATTTCTGCAAATTCTTCAGAGATTTTAAGTTATACAGCTGAGGAATTAAAACAAAGTATCAAAGCTAGTGACGGAAGAACCATTCTTTCGGAAAATGTTTGTGTCAGAGATTCATTTGTAGGTGACATCACAAGTTCTGAAATCGCTGCTGCATACGGTGCTGATTTGCTTTTATTAAATGGAATTGATCTATTTAATCCTTATGTAGCTGGTCTAGATAAGGAAGATAAAAATAATTTTGTTGAAAAGTTACATGAGCTAACTGGTAGACCAATAGGTGCAAACTTAGAACCTATTGACTTAAATGTAAATATGAACGAAGAAAGACTATTAATTTCTGAAGGAAGACAAGCAACTATAAATACCTTTAAAAAAGCTAAGGAGTTAAAACTAGATTTTATTTGTATTACTGGAAATCCTGGTGTTGGTGTTTCTAACAAGGGTATTGCCGAAGCAATTAAATTAGCAAAAACACATTTCAATGGTTTAGTAATTGGAGGTAAAATGCATAGTGCTGGAGCTGATGAACCTGTAATTAATACTGAAATTGTTAAAGATTTAATTGATGCTGGTGTTGATATCTTAATGATTCCAGCAGTTGGAACTGTTCCTGGTGTAAGAGATGAAATGGTTTATGAAGCTGTTGATTATGCACATAAAAATAATGTTCTTGTAATGAGTGCTATCGGAACAAGTCAAGAAGGTTCAGATATTTCTACTATTCGTCAGATTGCATTTAAAGCAAAAGCTGCTGGTGTTGATATTCAACACATTGGGGATGCTGGATTTGGAGGTTTAGCTCCTGTTCAGAATATTTATGAAACTAGCATTGTAGTAAGAGGTATTAGACATACTGCTTCTAGGATAAGCCGCTCTATTAATCGTTAGGAGATGATTAAATTGGAAAAGAAAATTTTGTTAGTCTGTAATGCTGGAATGTCAACAAGTATGTTGGTAAAAAAAATGCAAGCATCTGCGGAAAATAAAGATTTAAGCATACATATTCAAGCCTTATCTGACCCTGAAGCTCGAAAAAATATTCCTACATACAACCCAAATATCATAATGTTAGGTCCACAAATCAGATATTTAAAAGACGATTATATTAGCAAATATCCGAACATTCCTATTGAGGTCATTAATATGCAAAACTATGGAACAATGAACGGAGAAAAAGTATTAAATCTTGCCCTAGAAATTATCGGTGGTGAAAATTGAATTCAAATCTAGAGACGATTATGCAATTAATTGTTTATGGTGGTGACGCAAAAAGTAGCGCTATTGAGGCTGTTAACTTCGCCAAAAAGTTTGATTTTGAAAAAGCTAATTCTAAATTGGAAGATGCTAATAAATCGATGTTAAAAGCACATCAAACACAAACTCAACTTTTACAAAAAGAAGCCCAAGGTGAGACTTTGCAACTAAGTTTATTAATGGTACATGGGCAAGATCATTTAATGAATGCAATCACTTATATTGATATGGCAAAAGAAATCGTCAATTTATATGAATTTATACACAATAGCACATTCTCCATGAGGAACAAATAGTAGTTTTAAAAAAGGACTTGAAAATATTTTTCAAGTCCCTTTTTTATATTTAAAATACTATATTACTGATATTCTTTCTCTATTTTTTCAATACCCTTGCCAATTTTCTCGACGACCATCGTAACGAGTGCATTTCCCATAAAGAACATTCGCATTTTATCCGATACTTCTTCAACCTCACCATTCACCATTTTCTTGGCAGTCCAATTATCAGGAAAATGTTGTAATCTTTCAGCTTCAATGGGTGTTAGTAATCTATATTTTCCATTTTGTTCAATGAAGTGTGTAGATCTATTGACTGTTCCTTCAGAAGTTAACATTGTTCTACCTGGAAGATTTAAATCGTCTGTAGGTGACATACCACCTTCTGAATAGTAATATTGATGTCCATCTGTAGAGGTTCTTAATATTTTTTTAGCTCCACGCAGATATTGAAATTTCTCCAATTTTGCTTTATCTGTAATAAAATACTTACTAGGTACTTCTTTCTCGGATTGTATAATATCTTTTAAAGGAATCGGATTTTCTTTATCGTAAGGTATTGTATCGATAGAATAAAATTTACCGTGTCGCATAATACCGGTATTCCATACTGTTCCAGAAAAATTTTCTGATACTTCTACAATGTCTTCTGGTAATTCATAAAAAACTTTACGTTCTTTATTAGGTATCGGTAACACTGGAAATTCTTTCGCAAATAAACCATCACTAAAAATATATTTGTTGTATCTATTTTCATCAAAAATAATATCAGGATTATCTTCAAATTTTTCATCCAAATTCAATGCATATGGTAAATCATTTCTGAACACAAAGAAAAATACTCTTCTTCTTCTTTGTGCGCCACTATAATCTGCAGCATTAATAACTCGCCATTCAACTGAATAACCTAAATTATTAAAAGCTGTTAACATAATAGCAAAATCTCTTCCACGTTGTTTTGAAGGAGCTTTTAACAGACGATCCACATTTTCCAAAATTAAATATTTAGGTCTAATGGCTTCTGTTGCTCGAATTATTTCCCAAAATAAAACTCCTTTTTTCCCTTCAATTCCTTTTTCATTCTTTTTACTTCTGGCTACGGAATAATCTTGACATGGAAATCCTCCAACAATCATATCAGCATCCATTGCTGAAAATCTTTCATCTGAAATAGTTGCGATATCTTCATTTATGTTTTCACTCTCAGGAAAATGATATTGATATACTTCGAAAGCATCTTGTGACTTTCTTGATGGTTCCCATTGGTTACTCCATTTGGTTATATATAATTTATCATTTGCTTTTTCGAGTCCGACTCTAAAACCACCTACTCCAGCAAATAATTCTAAAACATTTATTTGTTCCACTCTATCACCTCTTCTTACACTTTACCAATTATACATGAATAACAAAAAAAGATCAACTCAAAAATGTTTATCGATTTTAAATACGTAAAAATAAGACTTTACACTTGAAAAAAGGAGCTAAAACTAGCTCCCTAATCAATTAATTCTGAAATTTGTTCTTCAATATAATTATTATTCAACCAAAAACACTGTTTAGTCATCCATTGATTGCTAAACTGATCTGGCTTATTAGTCCATTTTGCTGGAACAGGTAATCTATCAGCATTAGGATTATTCTCTAAATAACTAGCTTTAGCTGCATGTGGTCTAACAGACAATATTTTATCATCACTAATCTTGGTGAAATTATTATGCACTCTCTTACTAGTGGGATTGTATTGTAATTCGACCCCTGTATTTAATATATCCACGGTATCTTGCCAGACTTCCTGGACTTGATTATCTAAATCAGAAATCGGCATATTCCAAAATTTTGCACCCTTAAAAATATATTCTTCATTTTCATTTTCTTGAAATACAATGAATAAAAATCGACTTATCTCGAAAAATTCTCTTAAATCGGAACTTTCCCAATTTTGTTGTGATAACTCTTCGAAATTAAACGCTGGAAACGACATGCTTTCTTTAATACGTTTATTTTTTTGGACACGTACAGTTTTAATTTGAATATTGGCTTTTTTAATTTCTTCTAAATCTTCAATTTTATTTTGAATATCTAACATTCTACTGACAACCATTGGAATGATTGATTTAGAAAAGTTTCCAGATGCACTTTCTCGTAAGTCAAATTTAAAAATTAATTGACTTAAACTCATCCCTGTATATTTACTAAATGTACCAAGCAATACCTGAGAAAAAGATTCTTTTCCTTTTATAAATTTTTCACTTGGTTGTTTCACCTTTTTATCGTGCTGATATTCGACCACTTCATCAATTAGGTCTGGGCGTAAAGGAAAATCAAAAGGTTCTAATCTAATTGCCTCATCAACTTTTGTTCCTAAAATATAGTTTCTTAAAAGCTCTGTCATATAACTAGCTTTCAGAGAATATGCTCTTTGTTTCGCAGGTATATCGCTACATGGTTGTCTACGAATAGAATTTCTATTTGCTCCCTTAGTACATGCCGCTAAATAATTAGTCAGCCCTTCAGAAATCTCATGAGCTTTTCCTTGAGCAATATAATCTTGAATAATTTGCCAGTCATTTTTTATTTCTTCAATATCACTTTCTGGTATTGTAAATAAAGCACAATGCGAAAAGAACCATTCATCTCGTGGTAATTTAGGATTGTACTCATAAAAACCTAATTCAATTAATTTATTTTTCAACCAAAAAGAAGATGTCTCAAATGTTTTACCAAGTTCTTCTTCATAATTAATAATATTGAAAACTAGTCTTTCTTTAGCAGAATATGTACTATTCTTATTTTGTTTATATGGTGTTGCTTTTAATTCAACCCCTGCTTCTACTAAATCTGCTCCAGCAACAGAATTTTTGGGAACTTTAAACCAAGCTTCCCATGCATCTCCTGCAGTTGCTTTATTAGACTTAACCTCTTCAATATTATTTGACAACATCATTTCTTTAAAAGGGATACCTAATCCTTCAATTGCACGATTATGTATCTCTTCAACTGTCTGATATGGAGAATACTCCATAAAACTCCCTCCTACTTCCCTCAATCTCTTGGTGTTAATGAACAAGAGGTTCCATTTAAGTCAATTAACTCAAAAATAATGCGGTTATTGGGTAATAAAACTGCTGGCAGTCCAGATTGTCCCCATTGTTTAAAGGGTTCAAATTCCATACGACGGGCTTTAAAGGCTTCAAACTCTTGACGATTAGCTTCTGACTCACTGACATCTACTTTTTCATATTCAACACCTTGTGCTTCTAATTCATCAATGAATTTTTGTGAAACGGCATCTTTTGAATCATAATATAATTTATAAACTGACATAATTATTCTCCTATCTCTAATTCGATTGGGCAATGATCACTGCCCATTACTTCAGGTCTTATTTTGACATCATGGATACGATCAATAATGTTTGGTGAGACGACAAAATAATCAATTCTCCATCCAACATTACGTTGACGTGCTTTATTCATATAACTCCACCATGTATAAGCACCGGTCACTTCTGGGTTACGATAACGAAACACATCAACATATCCAGCTTCGATGACTTGTGAAAATTTAGTGCGTTCTTCAATCGTAAAACCAGCATTTTTAGTATTCGTTTTAGGATTTGCTAGGTCAATTTCTTGATGAGCAACATTTAAATCCCCACAAAATACAATCGGTTTAATCGCATTTAAAGTATTTAAATAAGCGAGGAAATCATCTTCCCAAAGTTGACGATAATCTAACCGAGTCAAGTCCCGTTTCGCATTCGGTGTATAAACCGTTACTAAATAATAATCGGCAAACTCTAAGGTTATCACACGCCCTTCTTGGTCATGATCTTCAATGCCAATACCATATGTCACCGATAATGGTTTTATCTTAGTAAAAATAGCGGTGCCTGAATATCCTTTGCGCACAGCTGAATTCCAATACTCATAATATCCTAACTCACTAAAGTCAAAATCCACTTGGTCTTCTTGGGCTTTGGTCTCTTGTAAGCAAATAATATCTGGGTTGGACTCCTCCAGATAACTTTGTAAGGCGCCTTTATTTAATACTGAACGAATGCCATTGACATTCCATGATGCTAATTTGATTGACATAACTTCACTCCTTACTCTTTAGTATAATTCGCTTTGGCTTTTTATGCCAATATTCTTGACTTTTTGTTTTAGTTACAGATATATTTTACATATCTACGCAAAATTTTAAGTTGCTTTTAACTACTCGTCCTATAATAAAGACAAGCTTGTGATAGGAGCAAACTTCTCTCTCCTAAATATTTTAAAAACTTTATTATCCTATCACAGACTTAATAAATAATATATTGCACAACAATTCATTTTTTAGACTCCCTAGTCAAGTAAAGAAGATTATTTTGTGCAGGATGAGAAATTTAATTGAAGAACAGTACTTTCACTTAACTTTCTATCCAATCCCTATCTATTAGAACCGGTGTTTCTCCGGTTCTTTTTTTATTAAAAAAGCAGTTAGGTCACTGAATCATCTTCAGCTTTCCTAACTGTTTTTTATTTTCTGCGACTATTCTACTGCTTTTAAGGCTTCTACCATATCGATTTTCTTCAATTTTTGATGCATTACGAGCATGACAATTGAAGAGAATAAGAAGGTCATTGCGGCCGAAATCAAGTGACTTGGCCAATTAATGATCGGATAGAAGAATAAATTAGGCATTTGAATTGTTTTTAAAATATATTGATTGAGGATAACACCAAGGCCCAATCCAATCACTGAACCAATCGCAGTTAAAATCAATACTTCATCATAAATATACATGCTGACTTCACGGTTATAAAACCCTAATACTTTAATTGTCGATAATTCTCGTAGTCGCTCTGAAACATTGATATTCGTTAAATTATACAAGACGACAAAGGCTAAGGCGGCCGCTGAAATAATCAATACTAAGGTAATGACATTTAAACTTCCCATTGTTTCTTGAACATTGTTTTCTATCGAATCTAAACTTAAGTAAGTTAACACGGCTTCTTTATCCGAAAAATCTTGTTCTAATTGATGACTATCTGCATTCGCACCATATTGCATCAATAAGGCATTAAAGGTTGGTTCTTCCTCAAAGATTGTTTGATAATTTTCCGGTGAAAGGTAAACATAGTGTTCGATATAATTTTCTACAATTTTGCTGACGGGAATATCTACTTCATTACCGTCATTATCGACTAAATGAAGCATATCACCGACACCGACATTGACATATTCGGATAATCTTTCAGAAATAACAGCACCCTGTTCTTGACTCAAATCAATCAATTGCTCTGGTGTTTGTCTTTCATGAATATCTAAGAACCCTTGATAATCATCTAAAGGCACGATAACCGAAACGCTTTGCACCGCTGCATTAGTGTCGGTTTGCCAATTAGCTGAATGAATTTCTAACGTTTTATCGAGTTCAGAATGGTGGGACACTTCATCAATGACTTGATCTTTTTTTGCTTGTTCAGCATCCTCATCTAAATATAATACCGCATCATAACGTTGTAATTGCTTGAATTGTGTTTCCACTAATCCATCAATCGTGTCACTAATACCAAATCCAGTGACGATTAACATCGTACAGCCCGCAACACCTACCAATGTCATGGCATTTCGTCCTTTATAACGTAAAAGATTCCGAATGGTCATTTTACGATTAAAGGAAAGTCGATTCCAGATGAATCCAATGCGTTCAATCATCGTTTTCTTACCTGCTTTAAGTGGTTCTGGTCGTAATAATCGAGCCGGCTGTTCTCTTAAATATTGTAATGGCGTCCAAATCGCTGGAATCAAGGCACACGATAAGGCAATTAAGGCAACTAACCCATTCAATTCATGCGAACGCACGGTTACCGCACTATCAAAGTGGAATAAACTATTATAAGCATTCATAATCACTGGTGGGAAAATACGATACCCTAATTCAATCCCAATGACTGTCCCAATGACCGTGGCTAATAAGGCGTACATCACAAATTTACTTAGGATGACATGGTTAGGGTAACCCATTTGTTTCATCGTTCCCATGTAATTACGTTGTTCACTAACCATTCGTTTAATCGTTGTAAAGGTCACTAACACCGCAATCGCAAAGAAGAAGAGTGGAAAGACGGTACTAATCTGCTTAATTTGATTCGCATTATCATACAAACTATCATAAGAGTCAAAGCTATCACGTTGATTTAAATAATAAGTCGGTTCTTTTAAGTCATCGACTTCTTTTTGGCCATCTGCCAAATCGGCTTCGGCTTTTTTCAATTCTTTTAAAGCATCTTTTTTCTCTGACTTGAATTTTGCGAGATTTTCTTCATACTCTTTTTGGCCATCTTCTAATTCTTTTTTAGCGTCTGCTAGTTCTTTTTGACTGTCTTCAAGTTCAGTTAAGCCATCAGCTAATTGAGTCTCACCGTCTTCAATTTCTTGTAGGGCAGTGGCTAATTTTTCTCGTCCTGTGGCTAATTCATTGAAGGATGAAGCTAATTGTTCTTTACCCGCATTCAGTTGACTCCAACCATTGTCGAGTTTTTCTCTGGCTGTTGCTAACTCTGATTTTGCAGTGTCAAGTTCAGTCTGACCTGCTTGCTTTTCTTTATCAAATTTAGCTTTACCTTCTTGATAGGCTTTAAGACCAGTTGCGTACTCATTCCAACCTTGTTCATAGGCTTTTTGCCCTTTATTTAAAGTCGCTTCGTTCGTTGCGATTTCTGCTTGAGCCGTAGCAAATGCTTGAAGACCAGCTTGTAAGCCTTCAATTTGGGTTTGTAATGAAGCTATGGCCCCGGCTAATTGTTCAACTTTTTTAGCTGTTTCCGGACTAATTAATTGGTTAAGTCCCGCCAATTGTTCTTCTAAAGTTGCTTTTTGACTTTCTAGCTCAGTTACTTGGTTAGTTAACGCCGTTTTTTGCTCTGAAATGGTGCTTAGTTGAGCTGACAGTTCATCGCGAGTAGTTATAAGCGGTGCTAATGTTGCTTGTTCAGCCGTCAGCGTATTATGAGTCTGCGTCACCAATGCATCAGCTTCTTGTAATTGTGCTTCAACCGTCGCATACTCTGTTGATTCTGGATCTAAATTTTCTAATTGAGTCGCCTGTTCATCGCGCGCTTGCACTGCTTCGTTATAAGCTAGTTGTGCCTGATCAACGATTGCTTGTTGTTCGGTGACCGTTGCTTCCACTGTTGCTAACTCTTCGGTTAAACTACTTTCAGATTCGGCTAATGGTGTTAAATGCTCATTAAGTTCTGCTAATCCTGCTTCCACTTCAGCTATACCGGCATTGACTTGCTTAATTTGTTCGGGAGCAGCTTTAATTTGCGATTCTAGAGTGGTTTTTTGATTGGTCAACTGTGTCAATTGTTGTTGTAAATAAATAACAGTTAACTCCCCTTGAGACGTCGATTCAGCTAATATTTTTTGATTTGTTTGCTCATCAAATTGTCCTTGTTGGGCTTGTGTTTTTAAGTTGCTTAAATTCTCTGCTAAATTCGGAATCTTTTGCTGTAATTCGTTAGCCATTTGTTCTTGGCCTTTCGTTAATTCAGCTTTACCACTTTCTAACGCTGTCCAACCTTCATCTAATTGTGCTTTTGAAGCATCCAGTTGCTCTTTGGCTTCATCTAATTTTGCTTTATTAAGTGACAATTCACTTTGAGCACTACTGATTTTTTCATTAAAGGTTTTTACTCCTGACTGATATTCTGCCAGACCTGCTTGATACTCGGCTTCACCATTATTTAGTGTTGCTTCTTGTGTTTCAATTTCTTTCAAACCTGATTGATAAGCTGCTTCACCACTTTCAAGCTCTGCTAAGCCATCATGGTATTCATTCCGTCCATCGGCTAATTTTGTCGAAGCTGATGCCCATTCGGCATAGCCTTTGGCCAGTTCTTCACTGCCCGATTCATATTGAGATTGACCTTCTGAAAGTTCTTCTTTGGCTGATTCTAATTCTTTTTCAGCACTTGCTAATTCAGCATAGCCTTCATCAATTTCTTTTGCTCCATCTGATAAAGTTAAATTCAAGTCATCTTTTAATTGTTGTAGACGAATTTCTGGACGTTCGGCGAATGCTGCTTCTAAATCACTTTGGACATCATCCATCACTTGATTATATTGGTCAGAATAGGCGCGATAACGACCGGCTTCTGTTGACCAATAAAGGACTTCAGTATAAATATCGCCTGCAACCGCTTCTGGCATCACTAAAACATAGCCATTAATATTGCTAACACCACGACTAATTTTTGAAAAATACAGTGGTGTATCAACAAAACCAGTCACCTTAAATTGGGTACGGGTTAAGTAGGGGGCTTGTAACCCCTCCAAATTGGTGTCTTCATCTTCTTTAGGAGCGGCACTGAATTGTTCTAATTCAACGACATCCCCAATGTTTATGTCTGATTGACGATATTTAATATCCAAGGCTATCTCATCTGCTTTTTGCGGCAATGCGCCTTCCACTGCAAAGAAATAATCTTTATTATTATTAGGATACACTTTAACTCGTTCAGATAATGGGTTTAAGGTGGTCTCTAAAGCTTTTAAGGGGTCTACAGTGAGTCCTTTTTCTTCAATTAATTGAATATCATCCTCATTTAAACCTAAAGTCGATAGAATTTGGCCATCAGGCAAATGATATTGCTCATAAAATTGACGTGCCGTTTCTACCATGGCAGGACTCGTAGCCCGAATGCCGACAAAAAAAGCGACTCCTAATAACATAATGAGTAGAATGGATAGAAATCTCGGCCAAGATTTTTTTATTTCTGTTAAGTTATCTTTCCATATAACTTTATTCATCATTCTCACCTACCATGTAATATCCGCTACTAACTTGGGTTGTTCATTGGCTCGTTCTGATTTTACTTTTCCGTTACGAATCTCAATGACGCGATCGGCCATTTGCGCAATTGCTGAGTTATGAGTAATGACAATCACGGTTGTATCGGAGTTACGCGATGTATCTTGCAATAACTGTAAAATTTGTTTTCCTGTCTCATAATCTAAGGCACCGGTCGGTTCATCACATAATAATAATTTGGGTTGCCCCGCAATCGCCCGAGCAATCGAAACTCTTTGTTGTTCCCCACCTGATAATTGCGCCGGAAAATTGTCTAAGCGATGCCCCAGTCCGCAATCTTCTAGTACTTTTTGAGCATTCATACCTGATTTTGCAATTTGGATCATTAACTCGACATTTTCCTTAGCAGTCAAATTAGGAACTAAGTTGTAATTTTGGAAAACAAAGCCAACAGAATTGCGTCTATAAGTGGTTAATTTGCGTTCACTATATTGCGCAATATCCTCGCCGTCAATCAAAACTTGACCACTGGTCGCTTGATCCATTCCACCTAAAATATTCAATGTAGTCGATTTTCCGGCACCTGATGGTCCTAAAATGACAACAAATTCGCCACGTTCAATCGTAAAGTCAATGCCATCATTAGCTCGAGTCACCACTTCTCCAGTGTGATACTCTTTGACCACATCTTTAAATTCAATATAACTCACTTTCTCACCTCATTTATGCTACTGTGCTCGATAATAAACCAAAACTTTTAAATATTGACTCGCTTCATCAGCAGACGTAGGATAGTCATCCGGTAAACCAAATGATTGAATTAAATAATATTCTCCTGCTGCTGCAAGAGCTACTTGGTTCATATCATCCATAAATAGTTCTTTAGGGTAACCACTATGATTGGTACTTAATACACAAAAACCACCGGGAGCTGTTAGTTCAAACAAATCTGCCGCTAATTGACGATAATCGGTTTCTGCTCTAAATAAGTAATCTTTCGTGCGAGCAAAACTAGGTGGATCACAAACAATCCAATCAAAAGTTCGTTGATGACGTTTTGCATATTGAATATAGTCAAAGACATCCATGACTCGAATCTCATGATTTTCCGTTGGCGCTTCGATCTGATTCAAGGCAAACTGTTCAGTCGTTTTTTCTAAACTACGATTCGCTACATCCACACTGATTGTATGCTTAGCTCCTCCCACAGCGGCCGCTACCGAAAAGCCACCGGTATAGCTAAATAGATTTAATAAACTCGCTCCGGCTACTTGACTTTGAATAAATTGACGTACTTCACGTTGGTCCAAAAATAAACCGGTCATCCATTCTGAACCTAAATAAATCGCATAACGAATATTGTTTTCTAAGATTTCAATCGGTTGTGGCGCTACCTCGCCATAAGTATGTTCAATCGGTTGTTCTGCTTCAATCAATTTGAACCGTTTGGTTTCATAAACGCCTTTAATTTGCGGTAAAAAGTATAATAAGACTTTGATAAAGGTTGCTCGTTCGGCAAAGACTGCGCGATTATACCAGTTAATTTGAATAAAACCATCATACCAATCGATGGTGAGGCCACCTAAACCATCGCCTTCACCATTAAACAGACGAAAAGCTGTCGTTTCTTCACTATCAAAAAATTCTTGGCGTTTTTCAATCGCATCTTCAATGACATTTTCAATAAAATCTTGATTAAAATAAATGCGTTCATGATCAGTAAAGACCCAAGCAATGCCTTTATTTTGATGACCAACAATAGCTTTCGCAATAAATTTTTTATCATTATCTACTAGTTGTAAAATCGTGCCGTCACTTTGACCCGCTGCAGCTTCTTGATTGACGAAGTCTTCAGCTTGTAATAAACATTCGCCTCGCTCAATCCTTTCAATCGCTAGTTGGGTTAATTTATGTAATCTCATATAGTTCTCCTCTATACATTTAATCATCTTGGTGTTACAATAGTAACACCAAGTCGATTTTTGTGCAATAAATTTTGATTGTGTTGTGACAGATTTTGAAAAAATGATACATCTTTACCTAAAGGGAGGTAAATTTTATGAAAAACAATAATCAAGAATTAAATCAATTAACAAAAGATTCTTTAAAAACAGCCTTAATGCAACTTTTAGCTGAAAATTCTGTCGAAGAAATTAAAGTCACTTCCTTAACTAAAAGAGCCGGTGTCTCGCGCATGGCTTATTATCGTAACTATCCATCCATCACTGCCTTGTACCATGAACTTTATGATGATTATTTCAGACAATTTTTCCAATCAAATCTAAAATACTTAATTGATAATCAACAACAAACATTTTGGGTGGCACTCTTTGAATTTATCTTTGAACATCAAGAGGCGGCTAAAGTATTATTGTCAACTAAAGAAAATCCCCATTTTTTAGACTATTTAAATCAAGTTTTTTGTAATCCAATTGAACATATCACCGATCGCTATCTGATACGGGGCGTGGTCGGTAGTGTGTTTAATGTGTTAACAGAATGGGTTCAAAATGAGTTTGATTTAACACCGGCTGAAATTGCCCCTCTATGTGTTAATTTAACTGAAAATGTAAAAATCGAATCCCAACCTTTTACAACCATACAAAAATATGGAGAACAAGCGCCGTAATCGTTTAAAAAAGACTCTATACTTTTTGGTAACAGAAAATTCTCTGTTGATTCTCATCGATATTCTTGGCGAGATAGGCAGAAATGGCTGGGGCATTTGTATTGGTTCTCTTGAACTAATCCTGAATTCCCGCGACTCATAACAAGGAAACTTGCTCAAAAGATTGATTGTATAATCTTTAGAGCACTTTTTTATTCCCTTTATCCTCGTTATGTGTTATTATTATCGTAACGAGGTGAGAACGATGACGAAAAAGAAACAACCTAATTTGATTAAACAATTCGATAAGCGGACTGGAAATACCTACTTTTATGAATCCATTGCTTATTGGGATTCTGAGAAAAAACAATCACGTGCTAAACGAAAATTAGTCGGTAAGCTTGATCCTGAAACAGGTAAGATGGTTCCGACCGATGGTCGAATGAAAAAGAAAAAAACAACCGCCGTTTCTATGCCACTCTTAACAGAAATTAAACGTTCCTTTTATGGGGCAACTTATACTTTGTCTCAACTGGCAAAAGAAGTTGGTTTAACAGAAGATTTAAAGGCTATGTTCCCTGATGATTATCAAGCATTATTAGGGTTAGCTTATTATTTGGTTTTAGCTCCTTCTAGTTCGATGCAGAAATTTAATCAATGGGCCGAACTTCATCATCTGCCGTTTGATTTAAGTAGCTTAACCTCACAACGGATTAGTGAGTTGTTTCAGCGAATTACCGAAAAAGAAAAACAAGCTTTTTTTAAGGCTCAAGTTGCGCGTCAATCAGAGGAGTCCTATTGGTTTTATGATACCACCACGATTTCAAGCTATTCACAAAAGTTACGCCAAGTGCAGTATGGGTACAACAAGGAAGATGACTTACTCGCTCAACTTAACCTAGCACTATTATTTGGGAGTGAGTCTAGACTTCCTGTTCTCTATCGACCGTTAGCTGGCAATATACCCGACGCTAAAACCTTACCTTGGCTGATGAGTTTGTTTGATGAGTTAACGGATCGCCCGATTCAACTCGTTTTAGATCGTGGGTTTTATAAAGCGGAGAATATTTTGTTGATGTGTCGTGAAGGCATTACCTTTATTCAAGGGGCCAAAGTATCGCTTAAGTATGTGAAAGAAGCTTTGAGTCAAATGGCACCCACGATGGAACATCCTCAACACTATGATGGTGCGACCAATTTATATCGTCAACAACTTACCATCAATCAAGTGTTCAAAGCATCGGAAACATCCGGTTATCCGGTGACCCTCCATGCTTACTTAAATAGTGAGCGAGCTACCGAGGAACGCATTCGCTTCCATAAACAGCTTCAGGATTGGGAACGCGAATTACAAACGAATCACTTAATTGAAGCTCATCAAAAGGCTTATAACACTTACTTTAAAGTCACAAAAGAAAAAGGTAAGGTCGTCTCAGTGAGCATGAAGGATGAGGCAATCGCTGAGAAGTTAGCTTATGCGGGCTATTTTGTTTTGTTGTCGAATAGTCGGATGACAAGCGCTCAAGTACTCAGTCATTATCGAGACAAAGATCAAGTTGAAAAAGCCTTTATGAATTTAAAAGACCGCTTGAATATGCGACGGTTAAGGGTTTCTTCCGAACGGGGATTAGAAGGGAAAATATTTGTACAGTATTTAGCTTTAATTTTAGTGTCGGAACTAAAACGTCGGATGGAACAAGCAAATTTGTTTAAGGAGCATACGTTAGACGAAGTGTTAGAAGCGTTCAATCGGATTGAATGTTTTGTGCATCCTTCGTTCGGTATGACCATTGGAGAAATACTTCATAAGCAAGAAGTTTTATTTGAATCACTCCGTATAAAAATCCCGCCTCGTTAGGAGTGCGGGAATTCAGGACTAATAGGCAGAAATGGCTTGGTCATTCACCCCTATTTTATCAATAAAAAAAAGACAATATCTTTAGCGTTAATGCTTAAAGGATATTGTCTTTTAAATTACCTAAAATTTTATTAATAATTAATAACTTGTCCGACAGAAATAATCGTTGAGCCACCATTAGCTGCAATTAATGTATTCACATCGATACCTGATCGTCTTGCGATGCTATAAAGAGTATCACCGGCTACTACGGTATAACTACCAGTAGTTGACGTTACAGTTGTAGTTGGTGCTGGAGTTTCTGTTACGGTCGTCGTTGCGCTTGTTGTATCTGTTGTGCTTGTTGACGTCGTTGGTTCATTGCTAGTGTTATTATTAGCTACTGTTGAACCACTAACCACTAAACTTTGACCCGGATGTAATACCGTTCCTTCAGCTAGTCCATTGGCACTTAAAATTTGGCCAACAGTTGTTTGGTGACGGCTAGCGATTGACCATAAGGTATCTCCTGCTACAACGGTATAATTACCATTGGAAGTTGATACTGGTGTCGTCGTTGCTTCTTCTTTTTCTGTAACTGACGTCGAATCCGTTTGAGTAGTTGCTACACTTGGTATTGTAATGACTTTACCAGCTATTAAATTTTGTCCATTTTGAGCCATTAAACTTTCAACGGAAACATTGTATCGACGAGCTAATGACCAATAAGTATCGCCCGCTTTTACAGTATAGTTACCTTTAGTATTGGTTGGCGTTGAGTTAGTAGACTCTTCTTTAGGACTGTTATTTTCAGTTGATGCTTGAGTCGTTTGACCCGGAACAACTAATTTTTGTCCGACATATAAACTAGAAGAACTAGTATTATTTAAACGTTGTAATTCACCCGCACTAACACCCAATCGACGTGCTAATGACCAATAGGTGTCCCCCGCTTTAACGGTATATTGACCTTGTTGAGTAGGGGTTGTTGGCGTTTCTGGTTTAGACGTTTCTGGTTTTTCAGCTGACTTTTGTCCAGGAACAACTAATGATTGACCTACAGATAAATGGGCTGAGGTCGTGTTGTTTAATTTTTGTAATTCTGCTACACTCACACCAAACTTTTTAGCTAACTGCCAATATGAATCACCAGCCACTACTTTATAGCTACCATTAGCTGTTGATTCTGGACTAGATGGTGTTGGCGTTTCAACGGTGGTTTCTTTTTCCGTTTCATTTTTTTCTGTATTCGCTACTCCAGGAATACGAATCGCTTGACCTACAAATAAATTGCCATTCGTCGCATTATTCGCATTTTGTAATGATTTAACATCCACACCGAATTTACGCGCTAATGACCAGTAAGTGTCTCCAGCTTCAACCACATAATTGGTGGTCGTACCATTGTTAGTCGTGTTTTCTTCAGTACCACCTTGGTTGTTATTATTATTTTGATTATTATTTGACTGATTAGCTACTGTATCATAGGCAGTTAAATTGTTTTGTTGAATAATCGCGTTTAACTTCGATGCGTAAGAAGTATCCGTCGCATAACGACCGGTTAAATGGCGAGTGGCATCTTGATAGCTATTCGTTTGGCTAACACGTGCCCCTAAATAATAATTATGGCGCCAACTATTGGCACCATTATCCCCTGTTAAAATATTAGCATAATCTTGTAATGAGCCGGCATAATCATCATAACGTTTGAATGCTTCATTGGCTACATAATAATTGCCAGTACCATCATCTTCTAAAGTGTCCATATTAACGGTATTATCAGATGAGCTTCCTTTAATCCCAAATAAATTATGATATGGCGCTCTTGCTAAGGTAGAATTTCCCCATCCAGATTCTAATACGGCTTGAGCGATCATAACAGATGCATATAAATCATTAGAAGCGGCAATTTTCTTAGCACTATCTGTGACAAGGTTTAAAAATTCACTCTTACTTAATCGTGTATTAGATGTCGTTTGAGCCATAACATTAGATGGCTTCGTTGTGGATTCAATAAATGCTGCCGTTGAAAACATAATTAATCCAATATTAAAAGCTTTACGAATTTTTTTCATTCGTTCAACTTGTTTATTTCTCTGTTGTTTCTTTACTGTAACGCGTCTAGATTGAACTGGCACTCGATTCGCCTCCTAAATTATATTCATGTTTTATTCTAACCCAAATTAAGTTATAATTATAGGGATTCCGATGATTTATCGTTAAAGCTTAATGATTGTAATATAATTGAAACACGAGGAGAGTTGTTATGAAAAATGCTTTACACTTTAGCCATCAACTGCTAGCAGATTTAATTCAACGTTTCCCTAATGGCACTTATATTGATGCTACCTTAGGTAATGGCAATGATACTCATTTTATAATCAATCAACCTCATTTTAAAGGACATGTTTATGGCTTTGATATTCAAAAACAGGCCATTCTCAATTCCAGTGCAAAACTTGAGTCGCATCCAAAATATCAATTAGTCAGTTTAATTGAAAAGAGTCATGATCAGATAGAAAAGATAATCAGCGAACCAACCATTGCTGGAGCTATCTTTAATTTAGGGTATTTACCTGGTGGTGACCATGACATTACCACTCATTTTCATAGTACACTGTCGGCTATTGAACAGATTGCCGAAAAATTAGTTAAAAGAGGTCAGATTTTATTAGTGATTTATTCTGGGCATCCAGCAGGTATGATTGAAAAGCAAAAATTATTCGATGTCTTATCGACATGGTCTCAAAAAGAATACCAAGTCCTACAATATGAATTTATTAATCAACAAAATCAGCCACCCATGTTATTAATAATCGAAAAAATTAAATGAAAAATAAACGTAGACTATGATAAAGTACCATCCCCTTATCTAGTCTACGTTTTATGTTATGCGTTAATAGCTGCTTTTAAAGCCTCTACTTTATCTGTTTGTTCCCAAGGTAATTCAATATCACGACGACCAAAATGTCCATAAGCTGCGGTTTGAGCATAAATTGGTCGTAATAAGTCTAACATTTCGATGATGCCTTTCGGCGTTAAGCGGAATGTTGAGCGAACAGCAGCAATTAATTTACTTTCTGTTATCTCACTGGTATTAAAGGTATCAATTGAAATCGAAACAGGTTCGGCCACCCCAATCGCATAAGCCAGTTGGACTTCACAACGCTTAGCTAAACCAGCTGCTACAATATTTTTCGCAATATAGCGAGCGGCATAACTGGCTGAGCGGTCGACTTTCGTTGCGTCTTTCCCTGAGAAAGCTCCTCCACCATGTCGTGCATAACCACCATATGTATCGACAATAATTTTACGTCCTGTTAGGCCTGAGTCACCTACTGGGCCACCAATAATAAATTTACCGGTTGGATTGATAAAATATTTCGTTTCATCATCTAATAATTCAGACGGAATAATCGGTTTGACGACATGGGCAATCACATCATCATGAATTTGTTGTAAAGTCACGTCCTCTGTATGTTGCGTTGATATGACAATAGTATCGACTCTTTGCGCTACTCCCGTTTCATCATACTCAATGGTGACTTGTGTTTTGCCATCGGGTCCTAAATAATTTAACTCGCCTGATTTACGAACTTCAGCTAATTTTAATGCTAATTGGTGACTAAGTGAAATCGGAAGTGGCATTAATTCTGGTGTTTCATCCGTAGCATAACCAAACATCAATCCTTGGTCACCCGCTCCGATTTCGATTTCTGAATCTTGATCACGGGTTTCAATCGCATTGTTGACTCCTTGAGCAATATCGGGTGATTGCTCGTCTAGTGAGACCAATACCGCTACAGTCTTCGCATCGAACCCATATTGTTGTTTATTATATCCTATCTCATCAATTTTTTGACGAACGATTTGTTGGATATCAACATACGCAGAAGTAGTAATTTCTCCAAACACTAATACTAAACCGGTATTAACCGCAGTCTCGCACGCAACCCGAGCATTTGGATCTTGCTCTAAAATGGCATCCAAAATCGCATCACTAATTTGATCGGCAATTTTATCTGGATGTCCCTCGGTTACTGATTCTGACGTAAATAATCTTTTTTCTGTCATTTTTCTTTCCCCCATTATTTCATTTTGGTTACAAGGCATTTTCACTTTGAAGAAAGTGAACCCTATCGGGAATTTTGAGTTGTAACATTATCGATTATAACTTAAAATAGAGATAATGAATAGCTTTTTATAAAATTATGTCGATATTCAGAAGGGATTTGTTACTTATGACTACTTTTATCAAGTTGTTACAAAACCCCCTTGTCAAGATTTTTTTAGCACCATTTACTTTGATTGGTGTTGGAACAATCGTGGGGTTGAGTTCAGCTGCATCACCAAACTGGATAAATGCTCTTTTACTATTTGTGATAGTTGTCAGTTCACAATTAATTGATCATTATTTTCACCAGCGAAATGTACAACGGAATCACAAAAGTACACCTGAATTTATCTTATATGTTTGTGAAGGTATTTTAATCATCACATCGGTTATTTTTATTTTAAGAAATAACTGGATTATTAATTTACTGTTACTTTTATATATTGCCTATATTCATTTTCAATATATACCTTTTCCAATTGTGAATACATTTTATCAATATATTTTGACCATCTTTTTTAATGCTTTTATTTTAAATACGGTAGCATACTATAGTCAAACGACGAGTATCACTACCAATTTTTTACTGTTATTGATTCCTCTTGCGTTAATTACAGCAGGCATCACGATTGAAATCAATCACTTACGCTATTTATTAATTACTAGAAAGAAACAATCGACACTGTATCATTGGACCGGCATTGGATTAGCGATTGTAGCCATATTTGCTGGCGTATATTTCACTTTACCAAGCCAATCTTATTTTTTAGCACAAATTGCTTATGTTTTCATTACATTATTTAGTATTATTCCTGCTATTGTGCAAGTAGATAATGAAAAACAACGTCAAAA
This sequence comes from Globicatella sanguinis, assembly GCF_002847845.2. NCBI lineage: Bacteria > Bacillati > Bacillota > Bacilli > Lactobacillales > Aerococcaceae > Globicatella > Globicatella sanguinis. Next base: position 1,006,527 of record NZ_CP126962.1, read on the forward strand.
TAAAATTAATTATTTGAGTACCGCTTTATTAATTTTTAGTATTTTTTATAGTCTAGCGATTGTTTTCTAAATCGGTTTTAAAAGTGGACCAACAGTAGAAATTCAAATGATTTTGCTTGGTCTGTTCACCGCTACAAAGTTGAGAATGGGCCAGAAGTAGAAAAACGAATGATAATTGACGACATACTTCAAGTTAAGGCTTAACCTCTAACTAAAATCGTGATTTCGTTTAAACGAAAATCTTAAAAAATATAAACAACAGGCAACCGATACTTTTTCGGCTGCCTGTTTATTTGTCTTAGGAAACTAAATTGGGAGTAGACCAGAAGTAGAAAATTGAATGATTTTCGCTTCGTCTGTCCACCCCCGCACAGTTGAGTAGGTCTCAATCAAGTCTATAAGACGCAGGTTGAGACCACTCAACCACTGCGCTATTAATTACCAAGCAAACACTTAGTTGAATTTATCCAATTTATGCCTAACCTCATTAAGACGCAGTTTGAGGCCACTCAACCACTGCGCTTTTATTTAGCGAACAATCACTTGATTGAATTTATCAAATTTATGCCTTACCTATTTAAGACGCAGGTTGAGGCCACTCAACCACTCCGCTATTAATTAACGAACAATAATTTTGACTAAATTTATCAACTTTATTCCCAGCCTCTCGCTCAGCTAGTTCCGCCAGAATGAGTAGAATCTATATAATCTAGTATGATTAGTTTGTTTTTCTTCACGATACTTATTATCAGTCAATATAAAAAGACTAGGCAGACATTCAATCGTTCTACCTAGTCTAATAATTATTTTAATGAGTTAGATTAGTTTTCTTCTGCTAATTTACGTTCTTGTTCTACTGCTGCTTGAGCTAAGATGTTTAAGTAGTTCCAAGGACGGTCGAATACTGGTTGGAAGAAGAAGTCAACATAAGCCAAGTCTTCGATAGTCATTTTGTTTTGGATTGCTAATGATAATGTGTTAGCTGATGCTGTACAGTCGTATTTAGACATGATTTGTCCACCGACGATACGGCCAGTTCCTACTTCATATACTAATTTCATGTATAATTTTTCGTTAGTTGGCATAAATTCTGGACGGTAGTTATCTTCAACATACACTGAACGAGTTTCTAAACCAAAATGTTTTGCTGAACCTTCGTTTACCCCTGTTGAACCAATGTTCCATCCGAATAAATGTAATCCTGAAGTAGATTGAGTTCCACGGTAAGCAACTTTATCGCCGTTAATGTTTTTACCTACTAATGATCCCATACGTACAGCATTAGTTGCTAATGGAATGTATGCATGTCCACCATTTGGGTTATAGTTAACAGCTGTAGAGTCACCTGCAGCAAATACATCAGGATGAGAAGTTTTCATGTAGTTATCTACAATAATAGCACCATTTGGTAATGTTTCTAATTGGTCTTTTACTAAATCTGTATTTGGACGGAAACCAACACACACAATTACCATGTCTGCATCGTATTCAGCGCTGTCGGTAATAACTTTAGTAACTTTACCATTTTCTCCTTCGAATCCTTTAACCATTTGGTTTAATTGAACATTTACATTACGATCACGTAAGTCTTGTTCTAAAATATCAGTAAACTCAGCATCTAAATATTTATTTAAGATACGATCTAAACCGTCGATTAAAGTAACTTCTTTACCTTCTAAAGCAAATGCTTCTACTAATTCGATACCAATATAACCACCACCGATAACGACTACTTTTTTAGCGTCTGTTTTACGAGTAAAGATTTCTTGTGCTTGACGATAATTTTTACATAATAAAACATTTTCTAAATCGAAGCCTGTGAATGGAGGTAAAATTGGCCATGAACCAGTTGTTAACACTAATTTATCGAATGTTGTTTCAAATTCTTCTCCAGATTTTAAATTTTTAACATTTAATTTTTTAGCATCTAAGTCAACATTTGTTACATCATGTTCCATGTTTACATCCGCACCTAAAGATTTTAATTCTTCAGGATTTGAATAGAATAATCCTTGAGGGTCTTTAACAACGCCACCAATGTATAATGCAATTCCACAAGATAAGAATGATACATTATCATTACGTTCATAAATAACAACCTCAGCACCTGGGTTTTCATTTAAGATTGTTTTTACTGCTGCTGTACCTGCGTGAGTACATCCAATAACTACTACTTTCATCATATACCTCCTATTTTTTACACACAATGATATGATTACATTGTTTATCATACCACATATTTCACAAAAAAAAAGCTTATTTGTTATTAAACATTTTTATTAATTAAGCACTAGAAATATTGTTATATCAATACTTGAAATCCTTTTCTTTAGATTTCACTAATGAGTATTATTTTGAATTTAAAATTAAATAGTCTGGGTTTTCACAAACTTTTCAATTGGATTGCGTTATTTCTTAATTCCTTTTGTGCAATAATTGCCAAAAAACAGTTAAAAATTGCATATTAGAATGATTATCAATAATCAAGATTATTGCATTTCACAAACTAAAGCATTTTTAACTGTTCATTATCTATTATTATATTGGCTGATTACAATTCGTAATTTTTTTATTAAATTTCACTGCTCAAGGCATTTACTTATTTTAGCTAGCTTATTTTAAAAAAAGCACAGCCCTTATTTAACTAAAATGCTGATAAGGACAACGGATTAGTGATTTCTCAGAGCAAGGGGCACTAAGTCATTATCTCACTTTAAGAGCAACAGCTCTTATTTAACTAACTCACTTCTCAGATACGCATCCACTAATTTTTCGGTTGCTACAATCGAATCCATATGCGTTCTTTCATACGAATGACTCGATTCAATTCCCGCACCTAATAAGGCATGTTTAATATCCGTTCCTGCACGCATGGCCGCCGAAGCATCGCTACCATAATAAGGATAAATATCTAATTTGTATGGGATTTCTTGGGCTTTGGCTAAGGCTACTAAATGTTGACGGAAATTATAATGGTAAGGGCCAGAAGCATCTTTAACACAAATTGAAACGGTATACTCATCAGTTTGTTGATCATCTCCCATCGCTCCCATATCAACCGCTAAAAACTCAACGGTCTTAGAATCAATGCTACTGTTGGCACCATGTCCTACTTCTTCAAAGACACTGAACATAAAATGGGTCGTATGAGGTAAAACAATTTTATCGTCTGCATAAACTTTTAACAGTTTTAATAAAATAGCAGCTGAGACTTTATCGTCCAAGAAGCGTGACTTAACAAAGCCCTCTTCCGTAATAATGGTCCGTGGATCAAAAGAAACAAAGTCGCCAACTTCAATTCCTAGAGCTCGTGTTTCTGCTTCATTCGTCACTTTTGCATCGAGACGCACTTCCATATTATCTTGGGTACGTTCGGCTGTTCCGGCATCACGGTAAACATGGGTACTTGTTTGATGAATTAAAATAGTGCCACTGACTGTTTGTTGGTTACTGGCCATATGAACGATGCAATTTTCTCCTTCTATCATATTCCAAGGGAAGCCACCTATTTTATCTAGTTTCAAACGTCCATCCGGTTTAACCGCACGTACAATGGCTCCTAAAGTATCAACATGTGCCGTTATTGTACGATGCTCTTGGGTATTTTGTCCCTCAACCGTCACGATTAAGTTCCCTTTTGGTGTTCGTCGAAAGTCATAGCCTAATTCTGTGACTGTCTTGGCTAAATAATCCACTACTTCATTGGTATAACCTGTTGGTGAAGGAATTGCTAATAAGTCTTCTAAATAATTAATTGTTTGTTTCATCCGTTATCTTACTCCTTACATCAATCAATTCGTTTTTCGATAAAACGAAAGTATATCTTCAAACACAGTATCGGCATCTTTTTCATGAATGATTTCATGCTTCATATTCGGATATTGTTTTAATACTAAATGACGGTATCCTGCTTTCGTTAGACGGCGTGCAGAATCATCAATCCCGTCTGAGCCGCCGGTAATGAGCGTATCGTCGGCTCCATTTAATACTAGAATTGGCAAATCTGAGTGTTTCGCTTTAAACTTCTTCGGATAATTTAAGAGACGATTCAACTCAAACATCGTTAAATTACCACCATTGGTAAATTGTTCCATTCCTAAAGGATCATTTGCAATCGTTTGTAAATGTTGCTGGTTATAAGCAATCCAATCGAGTTCCTTAGGTAATACATTCAGGATTGAACTTGAAGCTTTTTCGCCACGATAAAAGCCAATTAGTTTTGCCAACGTAATACCAGCACCAACCATTGGATTATAAGGCGGTACACCTGTCAAAATTAACTTGTCAATCCGCTGATCATTTTCCAATAAATAAGCTCTAGCTAGCATTGAGCCCATCGAATGCCCAAACATATAGACTGGTACTTCAGGATACAATTGATTAATAAAATCGGTCACTAGTACTAAATCATTTAAGAGTTCTTGAGTACCATTCATAAACCCTTTAGGATATTTATCCGTTACCGAACGCCCATGGCCACGATGGTCATTAGCCACTACGGCAAAACCTTGTTGAGTTAATTTTTTTATCAAATTTGCATAGCGTTCTTGATGTTCCATCGCACCGTGGACCAGTTGAACAACAGCTTTAGGTTTTTCAACATGATACACTTTAGTAAATAAAGGAAAATTACCGTTCGCTAATAAAAAATATTCCGTCTGATTCGTCGCTACTTGATTACTGGTAATAATTTGAACCCCTTTGGTCGCCTTTCTGTTATGATGTTTACCTAAGAAATATAAATGTGGTAACACGCCGGCCATCATGGTACTAGCTCCTAATACTTTTGCGGTTTTCTTCATGGATTACCCTCCTTTAATTTAAAAAATAAGAGTCAGCAAGGGAATGAGCGAATGGTTGACAATCGACTGATTGCTGTTTCATTTGCCATGCCTCATTGTCCACTCTTAATAAAAATCTTGTATTTAACGTAAATAATTCATAAAAGCTGATGCAATTGTAAAATAAATAAACACGGAAGTTAAGTCACTAAGCGTTGAGATGAACGGTCCACTGGCAACCGCTGGATCAAAGCCAATTTTATTCATTAGTTTCGGAATTAACGCGCCGGCTAAATTCGCAACAAAGATTGCACAAGCCATCGATATACCAATAATACAACCTAAAATAATATTCCGCTTCCATATTCCTGCTACAACCGCAATGGTAGCACCAACAATAATACCTTTAATTAAACCAGTTAAAATTTCAAACATTAAATTATTTTTGGTATCTTCTTCTGTTTTATTCGTCAACTTACGCACAGCGACCGCTAATGATTGAGTTCCGGCATTCCCCGCAGTACCGGTAATTAAAGTCACGAATGCTGATAATACACTAGCAGACTCAATTAAGTCTTCATACTGACTAATTAACGTAGCGGTCCCCATTCCTAAGAATAATAAGGTAATTAACCACGGCAAACGGCTTTTAGCGGCAGACCAAGGTGTTTCGTGGTCAACATTAACATCAACCGCAGCTAAACCAGAGTAGTCACTGTCCGCTTCATCTTGAATAATATCCAAGATATCATCGACTGTAATAATCCCTAAGAGTTCATGGTCAAAGCCCACAACAGGTAAAGCTAGTAAGTCATAGTCTTGAACCATTTTAGCGACTTCGACTTGGTCATCACTTACTTGCACCGAAATCACGCGGGTATTCATGACGTCTTTAACTAAACGACTATCTTCATTAATGATTAAATCACGAAGTGAAATAACCCCAGTCAAACGTTCATGCTCATCCAACACATAAACATAATAAATGGTTTCGGCTTGTACCGCTACCGTTTTTAAATACTCGTAAGCTTCTCTTAATGTCAGATTTTCATCAATCCAAACAAACTCGGTTGTCATAATGGAACCCGCTGTTTCTGGTAAATAATTGATCAATTGACTAATTTCACGAGCACTTTCTGGTTTCATTAATTGCATGTAAACTTTGACTTTTTTTAAGTCTTTTAAATGGTTTAAGAAGTCAACGGCGTTATCGGCATACATTTCAGCTAATACACTGGCCGCATAGTTGTCATTCATTTCATGGAAATAATCATCAATCGGGACTTCATCAACTTCAAAAGCATCAAAGATGCTTGCTAATTCTGATGGTGAAAGGTATTGATAAACTTTATCACGTTCTTCTGGTGATATTTGCTCAAATATTTTAGCTTGATCGTATTTATGCATTGCCAAAAATTCTGCACGAAAACGTGTCATACGATTATTATTTAGTAATTGTTTGATGACTTCTACGTTTTCTTCGAAGTTTCTTTCAAACACTTCCATATTATCCCTCCATAATGATGTTTACTGATTTTCTATCTTAAACGTTGTTTCTTTAATGATCCATTGGCGCATATCATCCGGCAATGGTTGTTGAATTTTAAGTGGTTTTCCTGTAAAAGGTTGGAAAAATTGCAATTCTGCACAATGTAACGCTTGACGGTCCAGTATTTTAGTTAAAGGACCGCCATATAAGTCGTCTCCAATTAAGGGACCACCTACATGGGTTAAATGAACACGAATTTGATGAGTCCGTCCGGTATGTAATTGTAATTTTAATAAAGAACTGTGTGGAAATTGTTCTTGAACCCAGTACTCCGTTTGAGCACTCTTACCGCTAGGATCAACGACTCGCGTAATTAACGATTGATCATTTCTGGCGATTGGCGCATCAATGATTCCATGCACATTCTGCCAGTTGGTCTTTGTCGTTAATGCCTGGTAAAATTTCTGTATTTGACCATTTTGTATTTGCCGATCCATCAAGGCGTGAGCTAATCGATGCTTAGCGATTAACATCAGTCCCGTCGTGTCACGGTCTAATCGCGTCACGATATGAATGACTTGATCATGATAATCTTGAGCAACATAATAACCTTTGATACGATTGGCCATCGCCGAATCAGGATCCTTAATCGATGGAATCGAGACCACATCAGCTGGTTTATTGACAACTAATAAATCTCGATCTTCATATACAATCTCGATTGGCTCAAATGATGGAATGACCGTATCATGTCCTTTTTCATCCGGTGCGACCAGGATTAGCTCATCACCAGGATTAATCATCGCCCTAACTGAAACTGGTTGATCATTTAATAATATTTCCCCATTAAATTTTACCGCGGTCGTAAAGCCACGTGGTAATTCTAAATGATGCAAAAAATACTTAATCTGCATGGGTTCCGTTAATTCACTAATAAATTTAAATTCCATCTTATTTATTTAACTCTACTACTTGTCTTAAGAAGTCTTCCATCTCCTGCATAGTATTTTGGTGATTGATACGCGCTTTAATTTCGCCCTGTTGCAAAATAAAAGCATGCGGGACTGTTTCGATATTTAAAAACTGAATGACATCATTAAAATTAAGATCCTCTACTCGACGATTGGTATTGTAATAATGTAAAGTCACATCCAATTCTTTTGCTAAATGGTTTAATTTCGGTATAAAAGCACGACAATAAGGACATTCATCGAAACCTAAATATAACACGACTGCTTCATCCATGCTTTTTTCCATTAATTCATTATACTCTTCTCCGCTAGCAACCTCTTTAACCTGTGAAAGATCAAGTGCCGCCACTTCAGTTAAAGTATTTTTATTGATATGATCGTATTCAGCATATCGTGCCGCTTTTTCTGCTGGTTCCATTGCTAAAAATTGGAGATTATCATCAATAACGACTTCACCATCGATTAAATCTTCCTCTGCGATGACATTACTTTCATTGTCATTATTAGCAGTCGTTGACGCTTCATTTGAATTTTCAACTTGTTCTTCACTTGATTGTACTGACGTGTCGGTCACGGTCTCTTCGGATGTTTCAACGGTTGTTTCTTGGATGGTAGTCTCCTCAGCAGTCGTTGATGCTTCAGTCGTTGTTGTGACTTCCTTATCTGTGGTGGAACAACCTGCTAAAGTTGATATTGCAACCATACTGGTCAAAAATAGAGAATAAAATTGTTTCATATCATTGCTCCTATTATTTTAATAGATTATTGATTTGATTGATATTGTTTTGTTTTTGTTTTAAGCCAATAAAAGATGCTTCCACTCGATTCCAAAAATGGGTATGACGGATATTAGCAAAGCGTATCCGGCTTTCAGAAATTTTTAAAACTAATGATTGAATCTCAATATCACTAATATACTTATTATCAAACATTAACATAAAGGTCGTTTCTTTGCCATGAATGGTAGGATAAATCTTTAACCATTCATCTTTGGCAATAATCATCGGAGAACCTAATGAACGGTAAACACGATTATTTAATGACGCAATCTCTGTTAATTGTAACGCATCTAAACGCGGATGAATCACAGCTCCACCTAATGATTTATTAAGACCAGTGGATCCGGTCGGTGTCGCGATACACAAGCCATCCCCGCGAAGTGTTTCAAAAAATTCTTCTTTAACATAAATATCACTGACCATCGTGCCAAAATTTGAACGAATCGAACATTCATTTAATGCCAAGAATTTACTTTTATTGCCAATGGTATCTTCCATGGTAATCTCTAACAATGGATAGGTCACCGGTGGTTTATCCACACAATCTAACAAACCTTCGACCAGAGCTTCAATTTCATATGATTGCCAATCAGCATAGAAACCTAAATGGCCGGTGTGAATCCCAATAAACTGTATCGAATCTACACGATTTTGTAAACGTTGAAAGGCGGATAATAAGGTGCCATCGCCTCCGATTGTAATAATATAATCGAATGCTTGTTCTTCATCGACCACTGCAATATTCGCTTTTGCTAATAGTTTTAATAATTTTGCTTTAATCGACTGTGATTCTTCTTTTTTACTTGCATAAATATAAACACGAATTGACATCTTGTCGGCCTCCTATTTGCGATCAAAGATACGAATAGCTTCCCTAATTTCATCTCTAATCTCAGACATTTCTTCATCTAACATAAAAGCAGCTTCCGATGCTCTTTCCAATCTTCTAAGGATTTCTTCTGGGTATTCTCCTCGATATTTATAATTTAGAGAATGTTCAATTGTTGCCCAAAAATTCATCGCCAATGTACGGATTTGAATTTCAACAATGACATTAACGGTTTCATTTGCTCGTTGAACCGGGTACTCGACTACCATATGATAAGAACGATAACCACTCGCTTTCCGATTCTTGATATAATCACGGACTAATAACACTTTAAAATCTTGCCGATTTTTCAATAGATGAGCGACCTCATAGATATCTTCAACAAACTGGCACATAATCCGAATACCCGCAATATCTTGAACACCAATTAATAAGTCTTCTGGTTCAATATTACGGATAGCCATCTTTTCTAAAATACTCTCTTTTGACTTTACCCGTCCAGTTACAAATTCGATAGGTGTATGGCGATGGTTATCTTTATATTCATCGCGAATATTTTTTAATTTTAGCTTCAATTCTTCTACCGCTTGATTATACGGCGCTAAAAATTGTTTCCAATCTTCAATAAAATTATCTTCTACTTGCATCGTCAATCACCTCATTTGAAATTGGTCGCACTAACATTTCCATTTTACCACAACTTGAGTAAAATTTATTGGGATATGCGAGAAAAATTTGATATAATCAAAAACGGACTAAAGAAAGAGGGATATCATGAGTTATTCAATTGAACAAGAAATAAAAGCCAAGTTAACCGCTAATGAATTCACAAAACTATTAAGTCATTTTGAACTGGCTTTTGATCAATATCAAACCCAACATAATAATTACTATGATTCAGCTGATCAAAAACTCAAAAAAGCGCAGGCTACCTTAAGATTACGGAATTTTAATACTCATAGCGAATGGACCTTTAAACAACAACAAGACCAACATCGTTCACTTGAGTTAACTGAAAGTCATAGCTATCCTATCGTGCCCGTCCCTCAAACAATAACCCTTGACCAACTTCATGACCCCGTCATAAAGGATCAATTGCGTTATTTATTTAAGGACGATGACACTTTGGAACTTTTTTTACAAACTTGGATAGTAAAATTAAGCTAGAAAAATAAATAGGCCATTTGTATGGTATCCTAAACATAAAATCACATGCTAAGGAAGGAGTACATACAAATGGCTTATACACATCTTACCATGAAAGAATTGATTTGGATAGAAAATTATTACGATAGCGGTAAAAAAGTAACGGATATCGCTAAAAAATTAAATCGGGCCATCCAAACCATTTATAACGTCGTTAATTTTCTTAAAAATAGTGGTAATATTCAGGAATACTACGATCAATATAAAGAGAATAAATCACGCTGTGGTGCCAAAAAGAAGGTCTTTAACACTAAACAAATCACATATATTAAGAAAAAAGTGGACCAGGGGTGGTCTCCTGACGTCATCATTGGTCGGAATGAACTCCCATTAGGATGTACAGCTCGAACACTTTATCGTCGTTTTAAAGACTCGGAACTCTTTGATCCCTCAACTTTACCGATGAAAGGTAAGAGAAAACCTAATGGGTATCAGGAAAAAAGAGGTAAACAACACTTTAGACGCACCATCGAAGATCGTCAAAAAGAAAATCCACAATATGAGAAAGAATTTGGACATCTAGAAGGTGACACTATTGTCGGAAAAGACCATAAGAGTGCAGTCCTAACACTGGTCGAAAGAATCAGTAAACTCATCATCCCGATAAAAATTAACAGTCGCAAAGCAAGTGATGTGCGAATCGCTTGTGATAACTGGTTTGCTTATTTACCGAGAAATTTATTTAAATCCATTACGTTTGATTGTGGAAAAGAATTTTCTGATTGGCAAGCCATTTCAAATGTCAATGACATCAATATTTACTTTGCTGATCCCGGTTGTCCGTCACAACGCGGCTTAAATGAACACTCTAATGGACTACTTCGAAGAGATGGGTTATCTAAGGGGATGGATTTTACCGATATATCGCAGGAAATACTCAGCCAAACAGCTCATTTCCGCAATGAAATTCCACGAAAATCATTAGGTTATCGAACGCCAATTGAAGTTTTTATCGATTGTTGTAAGGAACTTGGATGGATAGATGCTTTCTAATGCACACAATGTGTTTGTTAAGACAGTGAATCCATTGCGTAAGGCACCTGATTGTTAGAGCTTGACTTGGTGCCTAGCCCGGCATGATGATTTGGGGATGCTTTTTGGGTCTTCTACCCAAACCCTTTCCCCAACTCGCTATTCGCGAGTATCATACCGGAGCATCCAAGTCAAGCTCTAACGATTTAATGCATCAATCTGACTCACTACACTTGCCACAAATCTGACGTTGTGGAAACCTTAAAGTCAGTGGCTAATTTATACTTGAACTTTCGAACAACCATTTTAATTATCAATTAGAAAAAAAGCAAACGTATTATGTGTTAGGTAAAAATTCTAGCTTAATTTGACAATCAAAAAAATAAAAACAGACCGTTATCTTTACCAAAACGAATACGGCGAATGGGCTATTGACCGAACTTATTATGGTGATACCGTCGACTATGAAATTGAATTAGAAACCCATGACTTAGAACCAGCAAAAGTAGCATTTGAAAACTTACTCACCGCCTTAGCAATCGATTTTCGGCCAGCAGATAAGAAGATTGCTCGAGCTTTGCATTATCTAAAACAATCAAATGATCATTAAAGCTTATGATTGGTATTAGAAATTTAGTTTTGGTAAGATAACATTACTAGAGAGATTAGAGGGAGGAATTACTGTGAAATCTGAATATCAAATTGAATACAGAACGAATGGGATTCCTAAAGTTTTTGAATTTTACTTATTTGTCAATCCATTAGGACGCCAATGTTTTAACTGTGAACGAGAATTAACCAAAACAATAGACTTAATTTCTGCTAAAACCGACGTCCACATTTTATGTTTCCACAATCAAAGTATTGTAACAGAATTTATGAATCGTTTAGGAATACCGTCTACCGATTTGACTTCACGTAACCATATTTATCGTAGTGTTTATCTAGCCTCATTAGCTTATAAAGCCGCTTCAATGCAAGGCAAAAAGAAGGGCCGCCGTTTCCTAATGGAAATGCAGTCACGAATTGTCGGGCAGTTAGAAAGATTTTCAGATGAATTTATTTTAGATTTGGCTGAAGAGATTGGCCTAGACACGCAAACCTTTGTCGATGATTTGGAATCTGATTATGTCAAACATTTATTGCAAAAAGATCAACAAATCGCTCGTGATATGAATGTCGAGTGCACACCTGCTTTAGTGATGTTTGAACACAGACTTGGTGAACGTGGTGTGTTATTAGAAGGGTCGTTTAAAGCGCAAAATATTTTATCACATCTAGATTTCCTAATTGAGTTAGATTACTTAAATGATTTAAATAAACCAAAGTTATCGCTTATTGCTAAAAGAAAGACTGATTAAAACTATTCGGCCTTGCATAACTGTCATCCCAATGGTAGGGATGGCAGTTCTTTTTTAGGCTCTACAACCTTTTGTGTGGACCCACAAGAAATAGGCTATTTATTGTTGAGACCCAATCCCCTGGAGAAGTTTTTTTTAAAGCTTGACGAACAATATTAACGGAACAATCGCCACCGATTTGACAAACAATGCTCTAACTAATAAGTATGCTTTAAATGATGTTACTTTAAATATCGGGCGCGATAGCTTGCACTTAACTGTCGAAACAGCATAAAATATAAAAGAGACTTGAAAGAAATAATCATTTTTTCTCCCAGTCTCTTTTTAAATGTTAATTGTAGTTGGCTAACACTTAAAAAAATCGTTTGGTTCCAACTGTTTATTTATAGCGCAGTGGTTGAGTGGCCTCAACCTGCGTCTTAATGAGGTTGAGAATAATCTTGACCAATTCACTCAGATTAGTGATCGATAATCGAGTAGGAGACTAATCATTAGTTGATTAGTCGACCTCTCACACCACCGTACGTACGGTTCTCGTATACGGCGGTTCAATAATGTAAGTACACTTGCTCTGCCAATTGGGTCATATTCAAAAGACCCCATTGGTAGAGTTTTTCCGTTGGTATGGCTTGATGAACTTCCCAAGTACAGGACAATCGCCAATATTTCTTTCTTGAATAGGCGATACGTTTGGACTCATCGAGTGTTAGTCCTCTCTTCATGAGTTCTTTTATCTTCGTTCTTGGTCGTTTCCATCGTTTGAGTATTAGTTGTCTGATTCTGCGATGTAACCAGGATTCAATGGCTCGGATAGTGCCTTTAATATAGCCTCTTCCATGGTATTGTATCCACCCTCTGGCTACTTGGTTGATTTCCTTTACCAACATTTGAAAGGTTTTCGGTGTTTTCCGACTCGTGACTTGTCTAAGTTTCGCTTTGAATTGCTTCACTGCTTCTTTAGTCGGTCGGTATCGACAGCCTCCATTCGCTTTCATTATCAGACAACTCAAGAACTTTAAACGGTAAGGACTACCTACTTTACTTTTTTCTGTATTCACAACCAATTTCAATTCTTTTGATAGAAATCGACTGATGCTCTGTAGAATTCGTTCGCCTGCTCGTTTACTTTTCGTAAAGATGACAAAATCATCGGCATAGCGGACGAATCGGTGTCCACGTTTCGTTAGTTCTTTATCTAACTCATGTAAATAGATGTTACTGAGTAATGGCGACAGAACGCCTCCTTGCGGGGCGCCTTTTCCTGTCTTCTGGAAGTTTCCGTTTAGTTCAATGACGCCAGCTTGCAAGAATCGGTTAATCAATCTTAATATTGATTTATCGTCAATGTGTTGTTTCAGAAGATACATCAGCTTGTCATGGTTAATCGTATCAAAGTACTGTTTTAAATCGCAATCCACGACATATCGGTAGCCTTCTTCATAATACTTGGCACATTGTTTTCTTGCTTGATGAGCATTGCGATTTGGTCTAAACCCATAACTGTAAGGGCTAAAGGTCTTGTCGATTGACGGTTCAATAACCTGCTTAATCGCTTGTTGTATCACTCTATCCCTTACAACGGGTATGCCTAGTTTACGGACACCTCCATTCGGTTTAGGTATTTCAACCCGTTTTACTGGCTGAGGACGGTAGGTGCCTTCGAATAATTTCTTACACAAAGGAACATAATAGTTGAAGATATGACTTTCCACTTCTTCAACAGTCATCCCATCCACACCCGGGCTTCCGCCATTTCTTCTGACTCTATCACATGCGCGTCTCAGGTTATTTCTTTCTACCACCCTCGACATTATCGGATAGTGACGCCATTGGTCCAAAGCTTCTCCTAGTGATTGACTCTGCGCAGATGCATACTCTTTCGATTCCGTCTTATCCCTTTGCATCTTGCCAAGCTTTTGCTTGTTTTCTGCCTTCTTCATCTTCACTACCTCTCTTTCTTTCCAATGTTCATTATTGTTCAGTCCTTCAGTTGGTAGACAACCTACTATGACCTCTGCTGACTTCTCATGATTCGTTGTTACTAAGATACGCTTATCTCTCATGAGACCTCCCCAGGTAAGGTGCGTTAACTTCCCTCCCATGTCACCGCTTGATTTATCCAACCATAATCCGTGCAGTATTGGGCTTTACTTTGTAATGCAAGCTCACCCTTATGATTAGACCTTCTATCAAGTTTCTGTTCGTCGGTGCAGGAGTTTGCCTTAGGCTTCCTTCAGATTCCGCCTCACGACGACCTTAATTCTTAGTGCTTTAGCACTTAGAAATTAAGGATAGGGTACCGACACCCTTGCCCTTAGCTAACAGTTCCTACTGCAAAGCCTTGCTGAGACTGTTTGACTTTAGTCATTACAGTCTCACATGCGTTAGAAGTAGCGGACTTGAACCGCCAAGTTAACGCCCATGCTGGGCGCACATTAAAAGCGCAGTGGTTGAGTGGCCTCAAACTGCGTCTTTCGACATGTTTGAGGCCTACTCAACTGTGCGGGGGTGGACAGACAAAGTGAAAATTATTTGATTTTCTACTTCTGGTCCACTCCCAACTGTGCGGGGTAACAGACGAAGCGCAATCATTCGATTTTCTTCTTCTGGTACACTCCCAAACTGTGCGGAGGTGAACAGACGTATCGGAAATCACGTAATTGTCTATTTCTTGCCTACCCCTCTTTTTTCATTTTATTTAACAAGTAACGATTATATTGGAATGATAAGATACCCGCCAACATAATGATGGCATAACCTAATAAACTATAACGATCAGGCACTTGTTTTAAAAATATAAAGCCCCATAAACCAGTGAAAATAATATTCGTGTAATCAAAAACCGATATTTCAGAAGCCGGAGCAAATTTATAGGCAAATGTAATACCAAATTGACCCACGGTTGCCATTAAACCAACAGTTACCAAAATTAAAATTTGTTGTCCACTCATCGGTGCATAATTAAAAATGAGCTGTGGTAAACTGATAATCGTGGAAAAAGCCGAGAAAAAGGCAATAATAAATGCCGGGGTAACACCCATGGAATTCAGTTTTCTAACACAAGTATAAGCCGCACCGGCACTAACCCCACCTAAAATACCGATTAGATAAGGGAACATCGCGGTCGATGCTAACGTTGGTTTTACGACAAATAATACGCCCGTAAAAGCAAAAGCCAGCACTACCAAATGGAATTTCTTCATCGGTTCCTTTAAAAACAAAAATGAGAAGATTAAGGTTGCGAATGGCGATAATTTGTTTAATACTGATGCATCAGAAATCATAAGATGATCCATCGCATAAAAATTACACCATAAACCGACAGTCCCAATAAACGCTCTTAGAATCAGCGTTCCCCAAGGAATTGATTTGGGATTTTTAAGTTCTTTAATAGGTACCTTCTTATGTTCATTGAATAAAACAATGATTGCGACAATCATTGCTATTAAATTTCTAAAAAAACTTTTTTGAATGGTCGGAATATCACCTGCTAATGGAATAAATAAGTTCATTAATGAAAATCCTAATGCTGATAATAAAATGGCGATAATTCCTTTACTTCGTAATGACATACTTCACTTCCTTTTCAAATTAATCCACTTTCTAGTGTAACATATTTCCACATATCTAAAAGTATCAATTCATCACTTACTGTCGCTACTACTCTTCTTTTTCTACAAATGCTTGATAATCATTTAGGAGCTTAACTTATTTTTGAATAAAAAAAAGAGCTAGGAAATCGTCATCCTAACTCTATATTTTTAATTATTCAGCATCTTTTGCTGTGTCTTTGCCATCGTAGAAACCACATGATGGACATACACG
Organism: Globicatella sanguinis; assembly: GCF_002847845.2. Classification (NCBI taxonomy): domain Bacteria; kingdom Bacillati; phylum Bacillota; class Bacilli; order Lactobacillales; family Aerococcaceae; genus Globicatella; species Globicatella sanguinis. Next base: position 1,022,740 of record NZ_CP126962.1, read on the forward strand.
GTGACTTAATTTTAATTCACCACATTCCGGACATGTGTTCATTCCTGGAACTTCTAATTTAAAGTGTGTACGACGTTTTCTTTTTGATGCTTTTGATGTTTTACGTTTTGGTACTGCCATGTTTTACACCTCCTGATAGTGACTGAGTTTACTCAGTTTCATTGTCTTCGTTTAATAGGGATTGCAACTTTGCTAGGCGTGGATCAATTTCCGGCTTAGCTTCGTCTTGTTGCTGGTGGTATTCATCTTCGGTCAAGACTGCCCAGTGATTACCTTTCGGTAAATCCTCTTCAACTTCATCAGGTCCTACCACTCGTTGCGGTAAACTTAATAATAGAGTCTCCAGTACAGCCTGTTCGAGGTCGATATAATCGTGTTCAAGAACGATAGTTGTCTCCTCATAATCGTCTGCATTTACATCATCCTCAGGATAGACGTAACGTTCCTTAATTGGGAAGGTTAAATCCACTTCCACAGGTTTTAAACTGCGCGTTGATGGTAATGTAATAACTACATCCGCATTACAGTGTAATATAATATCTGGTTCTCGAACAACAAAATAACCTGATACGTGAACGGGTTCTAAATGAATAATTGAATCATCTCGTGAAATTGCTTGTTCTTTGATATCCAAATCGACTTCGATTGGTACCAATTCATCTCTACTATCACGTAACTTTCGAATTGTCCATTTCATATTATCACCTCTAAAACGACAGTATGTATTATACCCTATTTTTAGCTATACTGTCAATTCTCTCTTATATTTTTTAATTTATCTTTTTATCGGATATTGCGTTAAATTCTGTTCTTGAAGGCTTTTTATCGGATTTAGCTGATATACTTGATCGATACGCCATTGTAAATGATAACGATCAGCGTAATCTTTTTTCCAATTAGCTATAATCTCCACGCTTTGTTGACGCAAATCTTTTAAATAGTGACTATGATGCTCGCGAAAAGCTAATAACCTGACAACGGGTTGTTTGGCATAAATCGTTTTATAATCTTGCCATTGTTGATCAGTAATATTGCCTAACACTGCAATTAAGATTCGATTCACTGAAGCAGCTGTCCATCTCTTCGACGTCAAGCGATTAACGAAGTCATCCCAGCTCATAGCCCAGCGTAATTGATTTAAAATCGCTATTTCAAAGCCTTCTTTAATGCCAAAAATATGCTTTAAACTTTCAGCATTATGAGTCGTTAATTGATATTTCAATAATGGCCAATAATCATTCATCGACACCGGTTCATTCGTTTGGATTGCTTGCCACGTAGATAATGGTACTTCAGCTGCCTCTAATTGTCCTTGAGTGATTTTCACACGAATACTGGTAGCACTGTATAAACCATCTTCATTTTTTATACGCTTAATCGTTTGTAATATCATCGGGTGTTTCAGCTGTCGATTGGCTTTAATATATTGAATACCCAGCTGATGATTGGGCAAACTACTATCAAAATGAGGTTCACCAAGAACAGATACGATGGCTTGTTGATAGCTTGCTGCATAAGATAGACCGGTTTTCAAAGCCGCTTTTATTTCTCTATCTAAAGCCTCTTGGTGAGTTTCAACCGTTTCGACAAATTGAGTCAACGTCTTAATATCAGCTTGTTCACTACCAAAATACACTTCACTGCAATTTAATAAGGCTAATAATTCAATGCCAACTTTGGCAAAATAATCTGCCGATTGTAAACTGGCTAAAAGTGGTAACTCAAAGACAAAATCAGCCCCACTGTCGATGGCGATTTGTGCGCGTTGCCATTTATCTAGAATAGCAAATTGACCTCTTTGAACGACATTCCCACTCATCACGACCACTAATACATCGCATTGACTGCATTGTCTAATCTGCTTCAATTGATATTGATGACCTTTGTGTAAAGGATTATATTCTGCAATTAACCCGACTATTTTCATTTTTTTACCACTCTAAAGAACCAACGTTCCGTAGTTGAATGGCGTTTTGGTCGATATTCATCCTCGCCAAAATCAACTAATACTTCTATCGATTGAGTGGGTAATTTCGCTAAAATACTTTGATAAAAATCAAGTGGATAAGTCTTTTCGGTCAAGACAGTATCAAACCGTTGATAAAGCCCATCTGAGGACATTTGATCAAACACCGTTAAGTAATGTTCCACTTGTAAGTGCTGTTCATCGACCTCACTATCCCACATGATAGCCCCTTTTTCATCGCTATCAAAATAGCTGAAATCTTTAAAACCGCTGGTTACTTGATATGGGGTCCAGACATCAAAAAGCAAAGTTCCTCCAGATTTAAGCGCATTGAACATTTGTTGAATTGCAGTTGTTACTTGGGTCTCATTGTCCAAAAAACAAAGCGAGTCAGCAAAACAAGTGACTAAATCATACTGATTAGCATAATCTTCTAAGGCTAACATATCCGCTTGTCGATAGATAATTTGTGAATGAGGGTCTTCTTTTTTGGCAATCTTTAACATCTCTTCATCAATATCAATTGCGGTCATTTCGCCAACAAAAGCTTGTAACATGACAGGAAACCAACCGGTCCCACAGGCAACGTCTAAAGCTGTTTGAGGTTGTTCACTTAATGAATTTAAAGTAAAATCAAGCCAATCTTCATAGCTGGAAATATCATTGAATCGGTCATAAACCCGGGCAATCTTACTAAAGCTCATTATTCTCACTCACCCAAGTCGAGATATCAACTAGGGGTGCGTCTTGCCAAATTTTTTCTAAATTATAATGACTTCTTTCAGAATAATAGAATACATGGACAATAATATCGATTAAATCGATTAACACCCAACGTCCTCCATCTTTACCTTCAACTTGTTTTACTTCAATCTCATTTTTGGCCGCAGCTTCTAACACGGAATCGACTACCGCATCCATTTGACGTTCATTTCTAGCGTGCATAATCACAAAATAATCAGCTAAGGGGGTCACTTCTCTGACATCCAATGCCATAATATCTTGTGCCATACGATCATCGGCAGCACGCACAATTACTTCTAGTTTTTCTAAATTTGTTTTTGTCATACATTTCTCCTTAAAATCCATTGATTATAAAATTCGATGGTTGGTAAAAAAATTGCAACTTCTTCATCAGCTAAATGCTTGATTGTTTCAACCATTTTATAAGTGACCGCTGCATCTATATCTTTATACGCCAATTTTCTAGCTTTTTTAACACCAGGAAAATCTCTACCTGGCTCCATGTAATCGGCAATAAATACTACTTTTACTAATGGGGACATTTCATCCCAACCGATAGTATGCGCCGAAATGGCCGTTAAGATGTCTTCATCTTCAATGTGATACAATTCTTTGGCGATTGTAGCGGCTGCAAAGCCATGCCAAACATTATCATTTGCTCCTTTTAATGTCGGTTCATCCCAACGTTTCTGTGCTAATGCTAGCATTTCCTCTTCAGGATAATCCTTCGCATAATCATGCATTAGAGCGGCTATACTGGCTTTTTCAGGGTTCACACCATATTGTTTGGCTAATTCGATTGCTGTTGCTTCTACGCGTAATACATGCTGATAACGTTTGGGTTTGATTTTGGTTGCTAAATCACTTAGTAATTGCTCACGGGTAACATTTATTAATTCATTTGAAAATTCCATATTTTCACCTTTAATCTTCCAGATATAAGCGATGCTTTTTAATGTATTCTTCAACTGCTGGCGGTACTTGATATTTGATAGATTGTTCTAAGAAAACTCTTAATCGAATTTCGGTTGAACTTAAATCTACTAATGGCGAATCAACCCATAAAATCGGATACGGTCCCATATAAGGTTTTTCTCCTGGACGTCGGACTGCCACGAATTGTACGAGTTGAATCAATTCATCAATTTCACGCCATGTTGATAAATCATTCGCGCTGTCACCGCCGATAATAAAGTAAAAATCAGCTTCAGGATATTCTTCTACAAAGTGGCGCATCGTATCAATGGTGTAATTTTTCCCACCACGATTTACTTCATACGGCTGTAATTTAAACATCGGATTGCCTACAATAGCTTTTTGTACCATTTGCAGACGATGTTGTGAAGCAATCGTTTTTTTCCCTGGTGCATGTGGTGGCTTAGCAGTTGGCATAAACCACACTTCATCCAAATCTAATTGATGACCAACTTGTTCAGCCATTAATAAATGTCCCAAGTGAGGTGGATTAAAAGTCCCACCCATAATCCCTATACGGTAACGTCCTTGGCGATTCGGCTGCAAAGCTTCTTGAGAGTTTGCTACAAAATCAATCGCTTCTGCTAGTGCTCGTTCTAAATCCGTTTCTGTCTCTGTTTGTAACGTCATCCACTTCACCTCAATTCAAATTAATCTAGTTCTAAAATTTGTAAGGAATAATCACGATATTTTTCTGTTTCTGATTCACGGTAAAGTGTCGCTGTATGACCAACGGTCTGAACAACTTCGGCATTAATGGCATCCGCTACTTTAGCCGCAGCTTCTTTAATTGTTTCATCAGAATTTTGTAAAATATTAAATTTCACTAGTTCGTGACGCTCAATCGCTAAATCGATTTGTTCAATAAAATTATCGGTTAAACCTAGTTTACCTACTTGATAAATTGATTTTATTGCATGAGATTCTTTCTTTAAATATTTTTTCTGTGCTTTATTAAGTGACATCTTTTTCTCCTTTTAAATAATTGACTCGCGAACGGTTAAAGCAACGGCTTTCGGTGCCCAAATTGTTAAATCAACTGGCTGATTGACTGTTAACCATCCTAACCCCGATAAGGCAATGTCTTGATTTTTTTCTAAATGAATTTTTTTGGCAACTAATGGTGGATAATTGTCGATACTATTAGGACCTGGTGGGCTTAGTAATTCACCGCGATGCTTCTGATAAAGGGTGTCAGCTTCTGATAGTTTGGTACGGTGAATATAGACATCATTTGATACATAAAAAGTAAAGGCCGCTCTTGGTCCAGCATTAAAGTCCATACGCATTAAGCCACCTAAGAAAATGGTTTGCTCTGGATTTAGTTGATAAGTTTTGGGTTTTAATGGTTTAGTCGGTAACACTTGCTTGATTTCTGTACGTGATAAATAGTGGGCAAGTTGAGAGCGTCGTACAATTCCTGGTGTGTCAACAATGGCGTGATCATCTGTTAATGGTATTTCAATCATATCAAGTGTCGTACCAGGATGATTAGAAGTTGTGACAATTGATTTAGCCCCACCATAATGATTAATCAATTGATTAATTAAGGTAGACTTGCCAACATTGGTTACCCCTACGATATAAACATTTTTATGATCAATATTCGCTTCAATCACTTTAATAACTTCCGCTAAAGTATGTTGCTTCGTAGCACTGGCTAAAAGTACCTCTTCAGGATACAAATTGTTTTGATTCATTACCACTTTAACCCAATGCTTCAATTTTCTTAAATTGGTTACTTTTGGTAATAAATCGACTTTGTTAGCTAATACGACAAATGGCTGTCGTCCAATAAAACGAGATAAGCCATGAATGATGCTGCCTTCAATATCGAAAATATCAACGACATAAATAACAAAGGCATCATCTTCCGCGATTTGATTTAATTTATCCAAAAAGACATCATCATCGATGGCGACATCTTGTAATTCATTATAATTGCGTAAGCGAAAACATCTTTGACAGTAGAATTCACCTTTTTCAATCCCTTTTTGTAAGGCACTATTAGGTAAATAACCGATTGCTTCTTCTTGTTCAGTTTGAATCGTAGCGCCACACCCGATACATTGGTATGTTTGTTCAGCCAAATGCTTTCCTCCTTGGTTCTTCTAATAATTGACTTGGTTATTTCTTATTATAGCACAACCGCGCCCTAAGAAAGTAGTAAATGGTAATAAAAAAAGGAACTAGAATATCTTCCAGTCCCGAAAAATGCTCTTTAATTAAGCTAGTAATTCAAAAATTTCAATTGCTACTAAATCAATATCATCGAATTGATAAGTTGTATCATTTTCGCGATCCGTCATTTCAAAAGAATCATTCTCTTTTGAATATTTTACAATGCACTTTTCAACGCCTTCAACTTCAAAACGACGAACTTCTTCATTATTTTCTGATGCCATCATCGAATTTAATCGTTGAATAATTCCTATTAATACCGAAGGTTTCATGGAAACATTCCTTTCTTCGTTAAAGATATGTAAACAGCTTATTGGCTAAATAACATCAGCCCAAAACTCCACATACACTATGTTAACAAAATATGTTCAAATTGCAAGAAAAAGCAAAGCGAATTTTCAATTATTTTTCGCTAGTTATTTGTAAATTCTTGACCATTTTCCTTATCTGGGCCTAATACAACATCACGGATTAAGTTTTTAATTCGTGGAATCACAATATCCGGAATATTAAAGCGCGAGCGACATTTATGTTGGATCGCATATTCGTAAAACGCTTCTGCCGATTGACCAAAAGTTTCTACCGAAATAGCCGATAAGGCTTTCGTATCAATTGTTTGAATTTCACCACGTTCCATTTGTTTTAAAAAGTTAATGGCCGTTTGCGATAAACTCACTTCATCATCAAATAATTGACCAAAACACGCTTGTGGCATTAAAGATTCTAAATAAGGATTGCGTTTTGCGATAATCGGTAAACTATTGGCAAAAGCTTCTAAATAAGTCAAACCTTGCGTTTCAGATTCAGAAGCATTTAAATACAAGTCACATAACTGATAATAAATGGGTACTTCGTCATGACTTACCTCCCCAATAAAATCAATTCTAGCGGTTTTCTCGGCAGCTTGATTTTCTAATTCCTCACGCGCTGGTCCGTCGCCTACAATTAACAACCGCGAATTAGGATATTCTTTAGCAATAAACTCATATTCATCGATTACTTTATCAATACTTTTTTCTTTGGATAAACGTGATAAAGATAAAAACACTTTTTCATCTGAAGCGATTACCAACTTTGATTTTAACTCCGCTACTTTTTCTTTATTAGGTTCGGGAATTTTAACTCCAGTTGGGATAACGCGAATCTCATTTTGAATACCATACTCTCTCAATTTTTCAAAAGTCATCGTGCTGGGAGCGATAATCCCTTCTACTTGTTCACAAAACAATCGGGTTAATGTGCCAACATGCTTGGCTTGAATCAACTCGCCATCTAAAATATAATGCGTATATTTTTCGTACAGAGTATGATACGTATGAATGACTGGAATTTTTAATCTTCCCGCCACATATAATCCAGTTAAACCTAAAGAGAATTCTGTATGGGTATGAATTACATCCAATTTAAAACGACGCGCCATCCTCAATGCCTTATCAAAACCACTATATGCAATACGACGCTCTTCAAAACTTACAAATGGAATACTAGGCAACCTCACGATAGTCCCATCTTCATCATCATCGGCATGAGGATCCGTTGTTGTAAATATAATAACGAAATGTCCCCTTTTAACCAATTCGTCCCTTAATGATTTGATAGAGGTCGAAACCCCACTGACCTGAGGAAAATAAGTATCTGTAAATAGCCCGATGTTCATATTGTCACCACTCTCTCGCCATAATTTTTACACTTTGGTAATTCTATTATAGAAAATTTTGACTAAAAATGAAAGAACAACTCATTAATCTAGTATAAATTCAGACTTTTGGACCAGATGGGAGTAGACCAGAACTAGAAAATCAAATAATTTTCACTTCGTCGGCTTACCCCCGCATAGTTGGGAGTGGAGCAGAAGTAGAAAATTGATTAATTTTCGCTTCGTAAGAACACCCCCGCACAGTTGGGAGTGGACCAGAAGTAGAAAATCAAATAATTTTCACTTCGTAAGAACACCCCCGCACAGTTGAGTAGGCCTCAAACAAGTCGAAAGACGCAGTTTGAGGCCACTCAACCACTGCGCTTTTAAATACCGAGCAATCACTTGATTGAATTTGTCAACTTTATCCTCAACCACATTAAGACGTAGTTTGATGCCACTCAACCACTGCGCTTTTGATTACGACTTACTAACTTGACATAATTTATCAAGCTTGTTCTCAACTACGTTAAGACGTAGTTTGATGCCACTCAACCACTGCGCTTTTGATTAAGACTTACTAACTTGACATAATTTATCAAGCTTGTTCTCAACTACGTTAAGACGCAGGTTGAGACCAATCAACCACTGCGCTTTGAATTAAATAGACATGCCTGAACAGAATTTAAAAAGTTTATGCCAACTCCCTTTTTATATGGTGAGAGTGAACATGATAGCCCACTCGTTTATGCACTTCTACATTCCAGTAGAATGTAGAAGACAGGGCAGGTAAATCAACACGGTTTTTGTTCTGGCAAAATTTGATAACGATACGTATTAAAAAATGTTTCTATACTTTTAGCTATAGGTGAATGGAGAAATTTTCATACCCCACAACATTTGACAAAGAGACACAAAACATTCATTCACTGTCCTCAAACCACCTCGATATTACTTCCGATTTTTTCGTACTTTAAAATGCAAAAAAGAGGTTGAGATGAAATTCAGTGAATTTCTCCTAACCTCTTAGTTATTTAATTAAAAATTAGTTGTTTTGAGCAGCTTCAACCGCAGCATTAACTAATTCTACTACTTCTTCAGCAGTCGAACATTCGTTAATCGCTTTGTCAGCTAGTGCTTGCATTTCCGTTAAGTTTAATTTACTAATTAAGCTACGAGTTTTTAATACGCTGGTAGCACTCATAGAGAATTCATCTAAGCCCATACCTAATAATAATGGAACAGCGATTTGGTCGCCGGCCATTTCCCCACACATACCAGTCCATTTACCTTCTTTATGTGAAGAATCGATAACGTGTTTAATTAACGTCAAGATTGATGGATTATATGGTTGGTATAAGTATGAAACTTGTTCATTCATACGGTCTGCAGCCATTGTATATTGAATTAAGTCATTTGTACCAATACTGAAGAAGTCTACTTCTTTAGCAAATTGGTGCGCTAAAACAGCAGCCGCTGGAATTTCGATCATAATCCCTACTTGGATTGAATCTGAAACTTCTACTCCTTCTGCTACTAACTCAGCTTTAGTTTCATCTAAAATCGCTTTAGCGGCACGGAATTCTTGTAACGTTGCAATCATTGGGAACATGATACGTAAATCACCATGAACAGATGCTCTTAATAAAGCACGTAATTGTGTTTTGAACATTTCTGTGCGGTCTAATGAGATACGAATTGCACGGTAACCTAAGAATGGGTTCATTTCTTCTGGTAAAGTTAAATAAGGTAATTCTTTATCTCCACCAATATCCATTGTACGAACAACAACACCCTTACCGTCCATTGACTCTAATACTGTTTTATATGCTTCGTATTGATCATCTTCGGTTGGGAAGTCTGGTGAATCCATATATAAGAATTCAGTACGGTATAAACCAACACCTTCGGCTCCATTTTCTAAGACACCTTTAACGTCTTTTGGTGTTCCGATGTTAGCTGCTAATTCAACATGATGACCATCTTTAGTTACAGAAGGTGCTGAAACTAATTTTTCCCATTCTGCTTTTTGGGCAGCATAAGCATCTGCTTTAGCTTGGTACTCTTTAATTTCTTCTTCTGTTGGATTTAACAATACCACGCCTTCTAACGCATCAACAATTAATAAATCGCCATCTTTTACTGTTTCAGTAATTGATTTTGTTCCAACGATAGCTGGAATTTCTAAAGAACGCGCCATAATTGCTGAGTGAGAAGTACGTCCACCAATGTTGGTTACGAACGCTTTTACAAAATCTTTGTTTAATTGCGCTGTATCACTTGGTGTTAAGTCGTGTGCAATCACAACGACTTCCTCATCGATGGTTGCAGGACTTGGTAATTTAACGCCTAATAATGCAGCTAAGACACGTTCGCTAACATCTTTAATATCAGCTGCACGTTCTTGCATATAAGGATTGTCTTCCATTCCAGCAAACATGTTAATAAAGAATGTTGAAACTTCATGTAACGCAGCTTCAGCATTCACATTTTCATCTTTAATTTTCATTTTTACTTGATCCGTAAATTCAGGATCTTGTAAAACCATTAAGTGCGCTTCAAAGACTTGCGCTTCTTCCGCACCTAAAGATTCTTTAGCAATATCTCTAATTTTTGAAACTTCTACAATCGCTTGCTCATAAGCAGCATCTAAACGAGCAACCTCTGCATCCGCATCTTCAATACGTTTTGTTTCAAAAGAAAGGTTTGGTTCTGTTAAAAGATAAACAGGAGCGATAGCAATGCCATCGCTCGCTGCAATCCCAGTTAATTTAACTGTTGTCATATTAGTTAGCTAAACCTTCGTTTTTCATGGTTTCAGCAACTGCTGCGATTGCTTCAACTTCATCGGCACCTTCAGCTGTAATCACTACGTCAGCTCCTTGGCCAACACCTAATGACATTACACCCATGATAGATTTAAGGTTAACTGATTTACCTTTATATTCTAAGTTTAAATCTGAAGAAAATTTGCTCGCAGTTTGAACTAATAAAGTTGCTGGACGAGCGTGGATTCCTGTTTCAGCTACTACATGAAATTCTTTCTTTTCCATAATACAATACCCCTTTAAGATAATTTATTAAGAGCCGTTTTGAGATTTATCAAAACTGAACCCTATCATAGTAAGAATACCATTTTTTTAAGGTTCTAACAACTATTTATGCTGATTTTCTTTAATAAAACCCTTTTTAGCTCTCTTTGCCGCTAATATTTTGAAGCGCCAACACTATTGTACTACTTTTCACAAGTTTTGAAAACCCTTTTACATATTTTTATTTAATATAGGTCAGCATTCGTAATTTGTAGTTATTGTATTAATTATTTTTATTTTATCAGTATTTTTACTGTTATTTTCAGCTAAATAAGATTATAATAGTAAACAAAAGCAGAGGAGGTTCTACATGAAATTAATCGATGTTACCAATAGCCACTCAGATTTAGTAACTCGCCAACTAGAAAACACCGACTCTCACTCAGTTCGTGTCTATTCTGTTGGGCCTTGTACAGTTATTTATACTATCGCCAATACACATCAAAATATTGTTATCATTAATAAAACTAGACCGGTTCGTCAAAGAGAAATCGACTTTGTTTTAGGTAAATTACTCCCTGACACAAATGTAGATGAATTGGAAACGATAAAAGGTGATAACTTCATTCAATTCGAGTTAAAAAATTAAATAATAACGGCTCTTTGTCAAATGGTGTGGGTCACGGAATTTTTGGTCGTTCAACACAATTGTGTTGAACGGCCGTTTTTTCTAATTAAGCGGTTTTCTTTGTCTTTGATTCTTTTTCTTGACTAAAATATAAAGGGCGATAGTCTTGGTTTGTGCAGTTCTTACTTAACAAAATATAGCGTGCTCTTAATCTTAAACGTCTAAAATTAGTATAACCATGTCCTGTTCGTTTGATTGTTTTAATGATATTATTGGTTGCTTCCAGGTGTCCATTTGACAATGTGACGGTTAAAGCATTGGTAATATACTCTTGATAGCGTGTAATCGTGTTAAACGCTGTACGAATCACTTGACGATAGGAATATTTTTTTATTTCTTGAAGTTCATAATGAAACAATTCGACATCGTGTGTCATAATGGCATATTTGAAATCATTTATTTTTTCATAGGCATTTCTAAGCCCTATATCAAGCGAAAGTAGATATTCTACCATCATTTTTTCAGTCACTAATCCATCGAACAGGCGATGGGTTTGATAATTCTCAAAATCTAGATCTTCTCGGTTTTTAAGAAGTAATTTCCATAATTTTTTCAACTTATTATAATCACATTTCGAGGGTTTCTTTTTATATTGATTCATTACTTGAATCCTTAGGTTGTTAAGGGCTCTATTGAGTAATTGAATGATATGGAACCGGTCAATCACAATCTTAGCACATGGGAACAGTGTCTTTATCATGCTAATAAAGGGAAGATTCATGTCCATCGTAATCCATTCAACTTGACGGCGTACGTCCAATGGGAAACGGAAAAAATGTTTTTTGATATCCGCTTGTTGACGACTGTCTAATAAATCTAATATTTGGTGAGTAGAAGCATTGGCATAAATAAAGGACATTTCTGCTTTACATGATTTGGTTGTACGTAGTTCGTCAAATGATAAAGTGGTTGGCAGGGTATTCGTTTGTGGTTTCATCTGCGTTTCCAAGGAATCGAGTACTCTAAAGACCGTACTAATGGATACATAGGTATTTTTAGCAATCAGTGAAGCAGATTGTACGAGTCTCAATTGTTCTTTTACGAGTTGTTTTTGTAAGTTAGAAATCTGACAATTTGGCTCTACTAAATTGGTTTGTGCCATAAAGGTTTTCTTACACGCTTTACATATAAAACGTTGTTTTTTTAGTAGAATTAATTTAGGACAGGCAAGAGAACAAGCATATTTTACTTTTACTTGCTTAAAGCCATGCTTCAAAATAGAGTTATTAATATTTTTTTGATGACAGCAGGGGCAAGCCACTGGGTCATAAGAAAGCTTAGCAGATACAGTCTGGTAAACGACACCGTTCAATGTAATGGAATCTTGATCCAAACATCCTTCAATAAAAGTGATATTAGGGTCTGTTATTTCAAGTAATTTTCTGATATCATCTGAATAGGTCATGTGAGTTCCTCTTTTCTAATAGTTTAGTCGCTAATTAGATTATATCGGAATTCCATGACTTTTTGTATTGATTTATAAAGGTGTGAATGAACAGAGTCATTTCTATAAATCCACACCAAAAAGTATAGAGCCATAATAACCACTAAGTTTTACCAGTAATCATCAAGGGCTTATCTTAATCAGCCAGCAAAGATGCATTCGGTTAAACTTAGTGGTTTTTTTATCGATTCTTTTATTAAAGTAACTGCAATAATGTCACATCAGGATATTTATCTTTAAACCAATTTTCAGCGAATTGATTTTCAAATAAAAATACTGGATTTCCGAAACGGTCACGCGTTAATAAATTACGACTACTTGACATGTTCGGGTTTAAATCTTTCTCGTCGATCCAACGAGCAATTTTGTTCCCCATTGGGGTCATTACAACTTCCGCATTATACTCATGCAATAAACGGTATTGGAAAACTTCAAATTGTAATTGCCCCACAGCTCCAATAATATATTCTTCAGTATGATAAGTCTTATATAATTGAATCGCCCCTTCTTGAACTAATTGTTCTATACCTTTATGAAAAGATTTTTGTTTCATCACATTTTTAGGTGTCACTTTCATAAATAATTCAGGGGTAAATTGTGGTAATGGTTTAAACTCAACATTGCTTTTTCCTGAAAAAATCGTATCGCCGATTTGTAAATTACCAGTATCATACAAACCAATAATATCGCCTGCTACGGCTTCTTGCGTTTCTTCACGTGAATCAGCCATAAACTGCGTTGTATGGGCTAAACGCAATACCTTACCGGTTCGCTTTAAGGTGACATTCATCCCTTTTTCAAAGGATCCGGAACAAATACGGATAAAAGCAATACGATCGCGGTGAGCCGGGTTCATATTGGCTTGGATTTTGAAGATAAAGCCTGTAAACTGTTCATCCGTTGGATCGACGACTATCGACTCATCTTTGGTCTCTACTTTAGATGGGGCCGGTGCTAAGTCAACAAAGGCATCAAAGAAAGTTTGAACACCAAATCCGGTTAAGGCCGATCCAAAGAAGACTGGAGTTAATTTACCTGTATTAATTAATTCGCGGTCAAATTCATTACCAGCTTCCGCTAACAACTGTGCATCTTCTAGTGATTGAGTATAGATGGAAGATTCTTTAAATGGATGTTCTCCTACGGCTTCGCCCTCTTCGTCTAGTGGGATATACGTTTCTTCACCTTCTTGGGAACCTTTTAATTCAACTCGCTTATTATATAAATCATATAAACCTAATAAACCTTTTCCCATCCCCATTGGCCAATTCATTGGATAGGCATCAATGCCTAATACTTCTTCTAATTCCGCAACTAATTCTAATGGTTCGCGCCCATCACGGTCTAATTTATTCATAAATGTAAAAATGGGAATGCCACGCATGCTACAGACTTCAAATAATTTTTTCGTTTGTGGCTCAATCCCTTTACCTGAATCTACCACCATCACGGCTGCGTCAACGGCCATTAGTGTTCGATACGTATCTTCTGAGAAATCCTCGTGCCCTGGTGTATCGACAATATTCACTTGGAACCCATCATAATCCACCTGCATCACTGAACTCGTTACCGAAATCCCTCTTTGTTTTTCGATTTCCATCCAGTCAGATTTTGCAAATTTGTTTGATTTTTTACCTTTTGCTTTTACCGTTCCCGCTTCACGGATTGCACCACTAAACAATAAGAATTGTTCTGTAATCGTCGTTTTCCCTGCATCCGGGTGGGAAATAATCGCAAAAGTTCGGCGTTTATTTACTTCTTTTTTTAAATTGATTGCCATTAGAAACTCCTATCTTTATTAATTTATTATTTAAAAAAATCAAGGGAGTGAACAAGATGTAGAAAATCATTTGATTTTCACTACGTCTGCCCACCCCCGCACTGTTGAATCACAATAAAACAATCTCTCACTAGACACGTTTTATGCCATTCAACTGCTGCGACATTATAGAACGCCACAAAACAAGACAGAAATGCTGATGTTTCTGCCTCGTCTGTTCATCTTTTACTACATCTTAGCAAATTTAACTAACTTTGATTCTGAAGCTGAAGCCGGTTCTTGCTTTTCATTGGCAATCACTTCATGAATTAATTTTTCTAATTCTTTCTTTTCTTCTTCAGTAATACTCGTATTGTCCCATAATTTTTTCTTCTGTTGACGTGGTGTTGAAATCTCCATATTTTCATAGGCTTCAATTTGTCCACTGAATCGACTAATTTGATCTTCTGGATATAACGAATCAAAATCTGTATTTTCTAACATCTCTTGATAAGTTGCCACCACATCTTGCATTTCTTTTTGCATTTTCTTCATCATCTCACGCATTCCCATCCCTGAATTGACGAGTTCATGACTATGGTGTGCAAATTCCTCTTTATATTGCGTCACTTGTTCATTGGTACGCTTTAAAATCTTCTCTGCTTCATCATTAGATTCCGCTACGATTTTATTTCCAGTCATTCGCGCATCTACAATCCCATCTTTTAAAGCTTGTTCCATTTCAATATACTCATTTAATTGTGTTTGAATTTCTGAAATTTGTTTATTTAACGCTTCTATTTGGGCATCTTTTTCTTGTAATGCACGATTTACTTCGGTTTTATTGTAGCCAAATAAACTGCTCGATAATTGCATTATTGCCACCTCTATCCTCTCCATTTCGCACTGATTGCGAAGTATCATCTTATATTTTAGCAAATAATTTTGCAACTTTCACTAACAAAAATCGTTTAATACCGCTTTTATCATTTCAATTTGATTACAATATCCTAAATGTTGGCTCTATTCTTGTTTATGCAACCAAAATGGAATATATAAATAAACCATTAACATAATCAGTACTAGCCATAAAATACTAATCATTAAAAGAGTTTGTCCAAAACCAATTGTAATAATAGTGGCGATATTAAAAGCCAACCATTGAATGAGCAATATAATCACGGAGACTTTTTGTAACGCACCGATTAGGTGGCTTTGATTCGTTGGATAAATGCGTTGAAAGGGATTCGCATCATAATAATGAACCATTGGCAAAATCTGCACTAAAGTTAAATAGAAGCCAATTAACCCCAATCCTACGATTAAATAAATATTTTCTGTTAATAATAACATCACAAAAATAAAAACTAGCAATCTCAACCAAATACCACTAAATGTATTATTTCTAAATAATAGCCTTAAAAATAAGTAATAATCTCGATTGGGGCTTTTTCCAGTTAATAAATCGATTAATTTATCTAAATAAGCACGTCTTTTAACTACCACTTGCGTTTGCGGTACATCAGCAAAGAAGCTAATCCATTTATAAAAAACATTCGTTCTTTCTGCATCTACTTCGATAGTATAATCAAAGTCTAACCACGCTTGTCGATTTTGATAACAAACAAAAAGATAATAGCCAATGGCGAGAGCTAATAAGGCCATCATCACTAAAATGCCCCATTGCCCCAATACCACTAAAGAAATCACTAACAGGCCCCCATATAAAATGGCTTGATAATTTTTACCTAAAGTGCGCACAGTAAAAATACGACTAAACATTTGCATATGATATAAAACAACTGCTAATAATTGCATTAATACCCACAGATAGATAAACTGACGATTCCAATTGAGTCCAGTCGCAGCAAATGGAAAGATTAAACTTGCTAACAAACCATTTAAGACTAGAGGTATTATCAAGCCTAATAATGTCCCCTTGAGCCAATAACGACGCCATTCTGCCCCTCTTGGATAGACATAACTGCGATCGGCTGCTTTCATCAACCATATGGGACGCCCATAAGTACTCAGTACCCCTAGCATTATTCCCATAAACAAGATGAGTGGTGTTGTTAATACCGTAGTGTGATCACCTTGAAGTGCGACTAATTGTTCACGATAGAAAAACATGAAAAATCCGAGGATAACAAATAAGATGACGGAAAAATGATCATTAAAAATCAAGCGACCATATTTGCCCATTTCTTTGATTAATGATTGTAATCTCTTTTGCCTTAATTCTGTTAAATTTTTCATTGAGCGGCCTCCGTCATCTGAACATATAGTTCATCAAGCGTTGCCTCCGGTTGTCTAAATTGTTCTTGTATAGTCTTTAGGTCACCTTTTGCGATAATTTCTCCCGCTTGTAACATTAAATACTGATCACATAATTGTTCTGCAATCATTAAAACATGCGTCGTAAAAATAATAGCGGTACCTTGTTGCGCTCTTTGTTGTAATAATTCGGTGAAATGTTTAATGGCTAATGGGTCTAAACCTAAAAATGGTTCGTCAATAATCATGACTTTCGCATCGGTTACCATTGCACAAATAATCATCACTTTTTGTTTCATTCCTTTTGAGAAATGAATCGGAAACCAGTTTAAATGATTTTCTAAACGGAATAATTTTAATAGCGGCTTTGCTCGTTCCATGACTGTTTCGATGGGTAATCCATAGCCTAACGCCGTCATTTCCAAATGTTCCTTTAAGGTCAACTCTTCGTACAAAACAGGTGTTTCTGGAATATAGGCTAATTGTTGAGAGAATTGCGATTGATGTTCATTTATCGTTTGATTGCCAATTGTAATTTGCCCTTCAATGGGTTTGATTAAGCCTAAAATCGTTTTAAGTAAGGTTGACTTACCAGCGCCATTTAGTCCTATTAAACCCACTATTTCACCATAAGGGATGGTAAAATTAATCTTTTTTAAAACGGGAATCCCTCGATAACCGCTACTCATATTTTTTACTACTAAACTCATCTTGTCATCCTATCTTCCTGATAATATTGATATGCGACGCGTGTGCGTCCATCTGGTAAATAAATAATGCCACAATATTGAAATCCTAATTTGGTTAATAATTGTCGCATCGGTCGATTTAATTCATGGGTATCAATTTTAATATTTGGATAGTGGTTCATGACCCATTGGATACATTGTTGGCCGATACCTTGTTTGTCATATTTTGAAACGATTCGGTGGATCGTGACATAAGGTAAATCATTTAACCATCGACCTTCTTCGATGACCTGATAGGTCGGATCGTCCCCCATTAATAGGTAAAAGGTCCCTACCATTTCTTCTGTGTCATTGAAACATACATAGGACGTACCGCTATTGATATCGGCTGTCAATTGTTCGATACTCGGATACCCTGGTAGCCATTGATTAGGATTACCCGTTGCTATTTGTTTTTGGCGCCCAATCTCAAATATCTCTTTCATCTCTGGTATATCCGCTAACGTTGCTGATCGTATTTTCATCTATTAATCTACCCCATTATTGCTTGCCAAATTTGGTAAGCTAATTCTTTTTTAGTTCCATATTCTAAAGGAACCACACGGTCATCTTTACCTATTAATGTTACTTGATTATGATCTGAACTAAATCCGGCATCTTTTCTAGAGACATCATTCGCCACAATCCAATCCGCTTTTTTACGTTCTAGTTTACCTTTGGCAAATTCTAGTACATTATGTGTTTCAGCTGCAAAGCCAACTACAATCTGTCCAGGTTCCTTATGCTGTCCTAAATAAGCTAAAATATCGGGGTTTTCAACTAAATCCAAGGTTAACCCTTCTTGATTGGCTTGTTTTTTAATCTTTTGGGACACTTGGTTTTTAACCCGATAATCGCTCACTGCAGCGGTCATAATGGCAATGTCATTCTCCTTTAACGCTTGTTGCATTACTTCAAACAATGATTGAGCACTCTCAACGTATTGGATGTCGACACCTGTTGGCACTGTTAAATTGCGAACGGTCGACACGAGCGTTACCTTTGCGCCTAGATGTACAGCTGCTTCTGCCAATGCGTACCCCATCTTACCGCTGGAATCATTCGTTATATAACGCACCGGATCAATGCGTTCACGCGTCCCTCCAGCAGAAATCACCACTTTCTTATCTTTTAAAAGTTGAGTTAATTCGTTTTGAGCAACTAATTTTTCTAATTCAGAGACGATAGCAGTTAATTCTGGTAAGCGACCGACTCCTTCATATCCTTCTGCTAAGAATCCTTTATCTGGAAACATCACGTGGTGACCATCTTGTTTTAATTGAGTGATATTACGTTGGGTTGCTGGATTATAAAACATATTGGTATTCATCGCTGGCACGATTAGTCTTGGACAATGCACCGCTAATAAGGTGGTTGAAACTATTTCATCTGCCAAACCATGTGCCATTTTCGCTAAAACATTGGCTGTAGCTGGTGCTACCAAAACATAATCACACCAATCAGCCATGTGAATATGTTGAACAATCGACGGATCTTTTTCATCAAATGTATCAAGTAAAACTGGATTTTTAGTTAATGTTTGCATCGTTAAAGGCGTAATAAACTCCGTTGCAGCCTGACTCATCACCACGCGTACTTCGGCACCTTTTTTGATCAATTGACGACTGAGTTCCGCCATCTTATAACTCGCAATACCACCGGTAATAAACAATCCAATTTTCTTGTTTGTTAACATGATAATCCCTTTCTATCCGATATAAATATCTGCATTTGCATAATGAATTTTGCGTTTTGTTTTAGACATTATACTTAATAAAATCGTAGCTGGACCTACGCGACCAATAAACATTAAACACATGATAATAATACGACCGATTGTATCTAATTCTGAAGTTAAATTCATCGTTACTCCCACCGTTGCAAGCGCACTGGATACTTCAAATAAAAGACTAAAAGGATCTAGATGCGTTTGCGTCGCCATTAATAATGCCCAACCTAACATAAAAACCGTAAAGAAAAAAGTTAAGACGACAATTGTTTGTTTAATCACTTCATTACGAATCGTACGGCGTCTAAACTGTATCTCTCTTTGTCCATTTAACTCGGCTTTAAATAATAAAACTAAAATAGCGGCAGTGGTAATTTTAAACCCACCCGCCGTACCACCAGGCGCGCCCCCAATCACCATTTGCATAATATAAAGTAGATTGGTAATGGGACGGGTTAGCGTATAATCCAAAGTGGCAAAACCAGCCGTTCTCATCGTTACTGTTTGAAAAAAACTAATCAATAGTTGCTGTGGTAAACTATATTTAGCCAATGTATTCGGATTGCCATATTCTGTTAACCATGTAAGAAATGTCCCTAGTGTTAGTATACTACCCGTTGATAAAATAACTAACCTTGCATGCGTACTTAATTTTTTAAAAGCGATGCGAAACACTCTAGTATTGGATTTATAATATTCCTTAACGATATTGATGACTTCAAACCAAACGATAAAGCCAATACCACCGGCAATAATTAAACTCGCAATGGTTAAATTTAAAACAACATTGGTTACTTCACCTTGTAAACTGATACTGCCTAAATTATCAAATCCCGCATTACAAAAAGCTGAAACAGCAATAAAAATCGAGTTAAAAATTCCTTTGAACCATCCATAACGTGGCACAAAAATAAAAGTTAAAATAAAAGCTGCTATTGCTTCTATAGAGAAAGTAAATAAATAAATAGATTTTAGTAATGGTTTCAACTCTAGATTATGCTCATTACTAAAACTCGCCTGCAATGTATATTGTTCTTTTAACGACAATTTTTTCTTCAAATACAAGGCACTCGCTGATAACATGGTAATCAGGCCTAAACCACCAATTTGCATCAGAATGATACAAATGATTTGCCCAAAGGTATTATAGACATCACCAACAGTCAAAACCGTCAAACCCGTCACACAGACCATCGATACGGTGGTAAACAAATGATCTAAATAGACCGTTTGTACTCCGGGCTGATGCATTATAGGTAATGATAATAAAATACTTCCTACAACTACCACTAATGCAAAGCTCAAAGTTAATCTTTGAGGGATGGTCAACTTCTCAATAAACATTCAATTTCCCTACTCTTTCTCATTCAAATAATATTGCTTTCAGTAAGATATATAATACAAGAAAAAATATGAATTATCAAACTGAATCCTTGCCAATAAATTCGCTTTCAGTTATAGTTGAATTAAAAGTGTTAAGGAGTTTATCGACAATGAAAAAAGCTTTATTAAACATTGATTATACCTATGATTTTGTTGCTACTGAAGGAAAATTAACTTGTGGGGAACCTGGTCAAGTTCTTCATGATTATATTCTGAATTTAACGAAAGAGTTTGTTGAGCAAGGTGATTATGTTGTTTTCCCAATTGATTTACACTATGAAAATGATCCATATCATCCAGAAACTCAATTATTCCCACCCCATAATATTGCTGGCACAGAGGGGCGTTTATTATATGACGATTTAGAAGCTTATTATCAATCCGTTAAGGATCGTGAAAATGTCTATTATATCGATAAAACACGCTATTCTGCTTTTGCAGGAACCGATTTAGAGTTACGCCTTCGCGAAAGAAACATTGAAGAAATCCATTTAGTGGGGGTATGTACTGATATTTGCATCTTGCATACAGCTGTCGATGCTTATAATAAAGGTTTCAAAATTGTCATTCATGAACAAGGAGTCGCAAGCTTCAATCAAGCTGGACATCAATGGGCCTTAGGCCACTTTAAAGATTCATTAGGGGCCACCATCGTTTAAGGTGTTTAACTTTATGATGGAAAATTATTTTCTCCATTAAGAACCCTATTTTGGAACTTTGATTGATAGAAAAATTGGCTATGAAGTAGAATATCAAATGAGTTTCAATTTGTCTGTCAGCCCCGCACTGTTGAGAGTAGACCAGAAGTAGAAAATCAAATGATTTTCGCTTCGTTGGCCTACCCCCGCACAGTTGGGTAGGTTTCAAACAAGTTTAGGGACGCAGTTTGAGACCACTCAACCACTTCGCTATTAAATATCGAGCAATCACTTGATTGAATTTATCAAAGTAATACCTAACCTCATTAAGACGCAGTTTGAGGCCACTCAACCACTGCGCTTTTAATTGCCGAGCAATAAGTTGATTGAATTTTTCAAAGTAATACCTAACCTCATTAAGACGTAGATTGAGGCCAGTCAACCACTGTGCTATAAAACAATTTGATGGAAACAAACTGAACTTTTAAAGTTCTTCTCAACATCAAGCAAAAAATAAATTGATTATTCTCCATTTCAATCGCCCCTGTGCGTTGTAGAATAGCGATTATCAAAATATAAAATGCCGGTTAAAAGTGCCTGAGCTTTTGTTCATCTTAATAAAAAAAGACTGGAAAGAAATCATTGAGATGCTCCCCATAAAGTAGACTTATTATTTATAGTATCTACCGTACGGGGCCATTCACATTGATTTCTGCCCAGTCTCATTTTTTAAAATTATTTTTTGTCTATAAGGTTTTTGACCCCGTCTACAGCGCCTTTAACAACATCCTTTACTTCTTCTGCAGCATGCGCTACAGATTCAACTGCTTCTGCTGCTTCATGTTTTAAGTCAGTAGAAGTTGCTTTTGCTTTAGCTTGAACATCTTCTTTCGTCGCTTCTGCTTTATCCATCGCATCATGGGCTTTATTTTTTAAATTAGCTCCAGTTGCTTCAACTTTACCTTCAACTTCAGTTTTTTTGTTGCCTGTTACTCGTCCAACTAATTCTTTTGCTTTTCCTGCTAATTCTTCTAATGACATAAAAACACTCCTTTAATTATGATTAACTCTATTATAACGGATTTAAAATAAAATACCTACTAATTAAAATAGTTTTCGATGAATTTATCGATTTGATCTTTGTCTCGGGCTTTTTGTGCAGCCGAAATATTCGTTGGATTGAGGTATATACGCAAGGCCTCTTGTGACGTTTCAGTAAAAGCCACAATCGCCTCGCCTTCATCTTCATAAGTCATACGTTTAACTTCCGGATATTGTTTAGACAGTTCTTCAATTAAATCTTCTGCTACTGCCTCTCTTAAAACACGGTACATTTCAGCTTGCGGAGCCGGTATCATATAGGCATCTACCTTTACAAAATCCTCTGCATCCTTATTCTTTTGTTTTTTTACTTTTTTACTCGCCATTAATTTATTTCCACCTAACGATTCATTTCATATTGATCCATAAATTGAGCATCGGGTTCCTTGACTAATCGCTCCAAAATATCAATAACTGCTTGTTCTTCATTCGATCCGATTTTATATTGACAATGTAAGGCTAAGTCAGTATCTGCATTACTCATCGCGACGCTATATTTGACTTCCTTCATCATTGATTCATCATTTAAACTATCACCAAAAGCCATTACTTCTTCTGCTTTAATTTGATAACGTTCTTTGAAAAATTGGATAGCACTCCCTTTGCCACCGTCGTAATGATAAGCATCAACCCAATCATCACCACTTGTTACCACTGATAAATCTGCAAATTGATCACTTAACTCTTTCGCAATGACTTTATTGCGAGCTAATGAACGTGGACTAAAAATAGCAATTTTAGTTGCCACTTGTTCTTCAGGAATTTCTGAAAAATCTTGAACAATTTTATATTCATTGTTATATTTCAATATTTTTTCAAAACCAATTCCCTCAGAGACATTCATATAAGAAATCTCGCCAGTACTAATACAAATAAAAAAATTTTCTTTTCCTTCAAAGTAATCACAAAGCTTTAAAAATGTTTGACGTTCGATGCCGATTACTTGTTCAACTTCATGATCACACATTATAAAGTTGCCATTATCACCCGCTAAATGAAGCTTTTCTAAAACAGATGGAGAGAAAAACTCCACAATCTTATGATAAGAATTGCCGGTGGCGATACAAACCATCACGCCTTGTTGGGTTAATTGTTCCACTACCGCTTCAAATCGTTCGACATCATAAGTCTTATCAGCTCTCAATAATGTTTGATCCAAATCAATTGCTACTAATTTAATCGACATTCATAATCCTACTTTCTTCTAAGGTAATTCATTGCCAGTACTCAAATAAATATCATACCATTCTGGTCTAGATAATGCTACTTCGGTTCCGGCCGCCATCTTCGTAATTCTATCAGGGTTCATTGAACCGACAATGGGTTGCATATTAGCTGGATGACGTAAAATCCAGGCCATGACCATTGCTTCAAATGAAACCTCTTTTTGATCAGCATACATTCCTAAAGTGGTGGTTAATTTTTTATATTTTGGATGTTTCATAAATAATCCTTGCCCCAAGTCCACTTGGAATGGTGACCACGGTTGAATCGTCATTTGTTGTAAACGACTGAACTCTAATAAGCCTCCTGTATGATTAACTGATGGTTCATTTAGCATATTAACATTGATTCCTTCATCGATGAGCGGTGTATGTGCCGGCCCAAATTGTAATTGATTCACATCGAGCGCTTGATCGACGTAATGTTGTAATAATTCAATTTGTGCACGATTTTGATTACTTACACCAAAATAACGGACCTTACCACTTTCATATAGATGATTAAACGCTTCAGCTACTTCTAATGGTTCCATTAATGTATCAGGACGATGTAATAATAAAAAGTCTAAATAATCAGTATCAAGACGTTTTAAAATGCCCTCGACTGATTCTAAAATATGTTCTTTCGAAAAGTCAAAATAACCTTGACGAATCCCCACTTTTGATTGTAAGATAATCGCGTCACGTTTAATGCCAGCGGCTTTTAATCCTGCAGTAAATACTGCTTCTGATTGTCCCCCACCATAAATATCAGCATGATCAAAGAAATCGATTCCTGCTTCATAGGCAGCCTTAATAACCGTAGCCGCATCCTGTGTAGATAAACTTGCCATACGCATACATCCATGAGCTAATTGACTTGCCTCTAATGATGATGAGCCGATTTTAATCTTTTTCATAAACTTGTCTCCTCAATTAATCTGATATTATTAGTTTAACACATCATTTTTTAAATATCTTTAATTTAGCGTGAAAATCATGTCAAAAAAATTTGTAAACCTGATGTAAAGATATACGGCTAGGCATAAACTTTAACAATTCTTTTTGGTTCCATTTATTTCTTTAGAGCGCAGCTTTACTGCTCCTACTAATATTGCCCCTATGGTTGAGTGGTCTCACCCTACGTCTTAATGAGCTTAGGCATAAAAGTGATAAATTCAACCAGGTTATTGCAACGAAGACTTCGTTTTTCTACTTCTGGTCTTCTCCCAACTGCGCGAGGGTGGGCAGACGAAGTAAAAATTATTTAATTTTCTACTTCTCGCCCCTCCCTAAACATTAAACTAAAAATGGCCTATCCCCTGTGTCAAACAAGAAATAAGCCATTTAATTGAAAGTCCGGATTGATGGTGGTAGTACAAACTAACGGTTTCCACTGCAACAACTATTCTCAACAGTATTCAAGCAATCATATGCTTTTAATTGCCTCCGTTACCTTAATGCTTAATGTCAGGAACTCCCCTATTTATGAATACTCGTTCATTTGTTGATGAGGTAGCCCAGCAAATTGATTAATTGGATCTTTATAACTACCAATAGTGAGTAGCATCAAACCGTGTCTAAAAATTCATGTCATCCCTACTGCACTGTCCTGAGGTGGACGTAAAAAGCGAAAACCTCTTGTTTTCTACTTCTTGGCCATTAACAAATTTTTTCAAAGGGAGGCCAACACAGCGAACATTCATGCTTCTTAGCCTTCAGCTGTTCCTTTTCTGCCGCTACTTTAATTTTCTAGACCAACACAGCGAATATTCTTGATTCTATGCCCACTAACCATTATATTTTTTCAAGAATGATTTTCCAATTGAAGCCATAGCCAATATTAAAGGCTTTAGAAAAACTATTTTGGTTTAAAGCCACCCCAACATTTTGTAAAGAGTTGGCATAAAGAATGGCTTGATTTAAATTAACATCTTGGAAAGATTGTCCTACTGGCAATTCATTTTCATACATTAATTGCTCCTCTTTAAAAATCCTAATACGCACTTTAGCTTGAGAGGCATCCCATTGGTCAAAGGTATCGTAAGGGATATTGGTTCATAATGACCCATAGCGCTCATCATGGATAGCAACATGACCTTCTATCGAATTCTCTTTAATAGTTGGTTCTGGAATATCAAATAATTCTAAGTCATCAATCGCTAATTCAGGCCCGACATTTTCTAAATTAATCTTTCCACTAGATGAAAAGCCAAAACCAATTACCAAACAAAAAAGAGCAAGACAATATAGCAATCATTTGTGCTATACCGTCTTTGCTCTCATTAGATTGTTTACGTTACCCATCAATGAACTTACTTGAATATTTGCTGTTATATTAATAAATTCAGCAATCATAAGCAAGTGTTATTGTATCTAAAAGTTTACTGACAATGCTTATTCTGCTACTTCAAAAGCTGGAATTAAATGTCCTTCTTTAGATAATTCGTCAACAAAATCATAAACTTCTTGTGAAGTAAAAGCTTTAACTAATGCTTTAGTAGCATCAGAATCTTTGTCTTCTTCACGGACAACCACTTGTAAAGCAAAGGTATTCTCTGGATCTTTTTCTAACATTAAAGCATCACTTGTTTTTAATCCAATTTTCGCAATATATGTTGGATAATTGAAAACTAAATCTACCCCATCTTCATAAGCTGCAGTTAAGTTTAATAAATCAATTTCAGTAAAGGTTAAATTCTTTGGATTTTCTTCAATGTCATCAAGCGTTGCGGTATGATCTGTTCCTTCTTTTAGTTTGATAACGTCATAAGAATCTAAAATTAATAATGCACGTGCCATGTTGGTTGCATCAGAAGGAATCGCTACTTCTGCCCCATCTTCAATGTCTTCAATTGATTGATACTCTGGCGCATAAAAACCTACAACTGGATTATAAATTGTTTGTACCGCTACTAAATCTGCATCATTAGCCTCATTATACATTTCCATAAAAGGGGCATGTTGCGCAAAGTTAGCATCCACTTCATCATGGAATAATGCTTCATTGTATTGGATATTGTCTGACACTTCGACTAATTCAATTTTGTAAGGTGCTTCAACAACTTCCCCTGCAATTTCGACAATATCAGTCATCGGTGGTAAGTGAGAAGCAACTTTAATAACCACTTCATCCTCAGCATTTACTGCTGGTAAATTAAATAAACTTAACGCACCCATTGTTGCTAAAAATAATTTGAACTGTTTTTTCATTTTTTATCCCCCTCTTAATTTATACGCTTATCAAAATGTTTGGCTAATTTAAAACCAGCCCATTGAATTATTTGCACTAATAAAATCATGACTACAATCGCAATATACATGATGTCAGTCTCATAGCGTTGATAGCCATAACGAATCGCAAAGTCTCCAATGCCACCACCACCAACCACTCCCATAATGGTCGAATACGAAAGAAAACTTACAAAAGCTGTCGTAAATCCAATGACTAGAGAACTCTTGGTTTCTGGTATTAAAAAATATCTTACTAATTGAAATGTCGTTGCCCCCATTGACCGAGCTGTCTCAATAATCTCCGGACCTAACTCCAATAAAGATTGCTCGACAAAACGGGCATATAATGCCACCGCAATTAACATTAGTGGAAACGACGCTGCAATGGGATCGCCGGTTGCACGTCCATATACTTTTCTAACAACTGGTTGTAAAGCGACAACTAGTAACAGAAATGGAAACGAACGGACAATATTCACGAAAGCATTTAATATATTATTGATTAATTGATTTTCAAGCGGTTTTCGTTTGGCAGTTAAATACAGATAAATCCCCAATGGCAAGCCTAAAACGATGGCTGCTGCACAAGCTAATAGCATCATCGTTCCCGTTTCAAATAACGACTCAGCAAGTTTCGGTAAATACTTAGTCATTCTAGTTAAAAATTCATCCATCTGCTAACACCTCTTTAACATATTGTGAATAGTTGGCATGAGGTGAAACTTCATTGGTGGGTTGATTTTCAATAATCTCTATCAATCGTCCCTTTTCCATGATACCAATACGTTGACAAATCGACTTCATGATGGATAATTGATGCGTTACTAAGACCATCGTAATGGCATATCGTTGATTAATATCTTTTAAAATACGAACAATTTCCTGAGCCGTCATTTCATCCAATGCACTGGTAGGTTCATCAAGTAATATTATTTTAGGATTAATGATTAAGGCTCTAGCAATCCCTACCCGTTGCTTTTGCCCACCTGACAATTGACTTGGATAATGATGTCTTTTATCATTCAATCCCACCGCTTCCAACACTTGATCAATGGTTAAAGGGTTGTCAAAGGTGTGAAGTTTTAACGGTAATAGAATATTTTCTTCTACTGTCAAATTATCCAGCAAATTGAATTGTTGAAAAACCATGGCGATATCTTTACGCACCTTACGCAGTGAGGCCTCTGATAGCTGATTAATCCGATTACCATCAACCATCACTTGCCCCTCATCCGGTTGTAATAATCCATTAATAAATCGAAGCACAGTTGATTTACCTGCACCACTTTGCCCGATTAAACCAAAAATTTCGGATTGATTAATCGTTAAATTTAAATCAGACACCGCTGTAAGGGTCGTGTGGTTCGTATTAAAACGTTTCGTAACACCCTCTAATTGAATCAATTAATCACCCTATTTCTTTATTTTGAATTAGCTAACTCATTTGTTATTATAGCCCATTTATAACTAAAATACAAACTAAAAATATAACAGATTTTACTATTAATTAAAACAGCATTGTTTGTGAAGTACTTCCTAAAATAAAACGTTTCACTAACTTATTTATAGGGATTATGATTAAACTAATATTCATAAATTTTAAAGCGTTCGATAACAGAATCAGCACATCATTGATACAAATAACACAAAAACTTAACCAGTAGCCACTGTTATTTATTTCACCTTAGTCCGCAGTGTTGACTCTCGCTCAAAATAACCTATCGTTTGCTAAAAATATAACTTCACAGACACGGATAACCAACATCTATAGAATATCAATAACTAACCTCTCACATCATGATACTTCTAGACAGCTTGCTTTATCGATTATTCAGCTACTAATTGTTGAATTACCGGCTCAATCACTTGATTCCAATAATCCCAATTATGATCGCCTTCTGTTTCATAAAAGTTAACTGTTATACTTTTTTGCTTTAACCAGTGGTAAAAGTTTTTGTTATGTTGATAAAAATCATCTTCTCTGCCACAATATAGTTCTATTTTAGGCCATTGTTCAACACGCTTTGCTAAGACAGTTAAATCCAGCTCTTGTTCAATTTCACTAGGTGTTTTACGAATGAAAATATTTTTGAGCGTTGGTGGCAGTTGTTGATAATCTTGATAATCAAGATCGTCCATCCCTCTCGCAATAATACGACTCGACATACCCGTAATTTTACTAAAGATATGCCCGTATAAAAATCCTAATCGTAAAGCCCCATAACCTCCCATCGATAAACCAGCTATCCAAGTATCTTCTCGCTTATCCGATAGATTAAATAATTGCCTCGTTTCAGCAACTAAGTCTTCGGCTACCATTTTACCGTATGATTCTGCTTCACTAAAGTCAACATAAAAACTATTTTCACCATTGGGAAAAATTATCGCGATATGATATTTTTCAGCTAACTCCAGCACTCGCGTACGCTTAATCCAATCATCATGACTCCCACTCCAACCATGAAGAAGATATAATGTTCGCAATGGCTGCTGAGTAGTTGGAATCATCGCATTGTAATAAACCTGTCTATTTAAGTTTTTAGAAAAGAAACTTGCTTGAACTAACGTCATAAAATAACCCCTTTCGAATTGGTTCATACTACTCCACTTTTATATTACAAAAAATACCACTAAATAGATATTAAAAGAGCCGACCTAGGGAATCGACTCTTTTGGTTTCTTATGAATTTAAAATATAAATTAATTCAAATACGGCTGCTTTTAGATCTTCTGAATCGATGGATTGAATAATTGATAAGTATTGTAAGTCTGATTTATTCTCATGGAATTTAAACCATAATTTTTCTTTATCCCAATATTTTACTTGGGCTTGGTTCAAGATTTCAAATAGACGTTGCTCAATATCTTGCTTCTCAATTTTCTCAAATCCTAACAGTTCAATTTTTGCTGAATCCGTCATTGAAATTGTCACCGTATTCAATTGTTCATCTGCTATCGCTGGATACCCTTCAACTTCAAATGCTTCTGTCGCTGAGAATACTAAATGATGTTGACGCCCTTCTGGTAAAATGTTTTCTGGATCATCAATCGTTAAACTTAAAACGCCATCTTCTACCACAACGGTTGTAACAGCACGATGATGGTCTACTTCTTCAATGAGTTCAAATTGATTGTTTGGTCCTGGATAAATTTTCCAAGTGATATCTGTTGGTAAATCATGTCGCATATTCTCAACGGGTTCTAAATCCAATGGAATAATAGCGCCCGCTTTCGCAAACACTGGCATTTCAGATAAACCACGATAAATATCGAGTGATGCGCCACCTTTATATCTTAAGTTCGTATGAACATCGTACCATTCACCTTCAGGAAAATAGATTTTTTCCTTACTCATTTTGACATCTAGTAATAATTTTGAAGTAATAGGTAGTACTAACAATTCTGTACCAAAATAGTATTCATTGTCGTATTTATAAACTTCAAGATTATCAGATTCCTCATAATACAATGGGCGAATTAAAGGTATGCCTTCTTCAGCAGTTAATACGTTAAATGTATAGAGATAAGGTAATAATTCATGACGTTTTCTTAAGTAATCCGCAATAATCATCTCTTCCATTAACGGATAACTCCAAGGTTCTTTACCTGTAAATAGACTACTTGAACTATGAAGACGATTAATGGGACTAAACACACCATACTGCACCCAACGCACCATCAATTCATCATCACGGTAACCATTCATATGTCCACCAATGTCATGACTCCACCAAGTATACCCAATATTAGTTGCGGTTGAAGTCATATACGGTTGAAACTGTAAGGAATCCCAAGTAATAAATGAATCGCCTGAAAATCCTATTGGGTAACGATGACTACCTGGTCCAGCATAACGTGATAAAATTAAGGGTTCCTTTCCTCGTTCTTCCATATCTTTAAAATGATAATGATTCAACAGTAACAACGGATCTAGTCCATTAATTTCAGTTCCTTGTTGCCAATCAATCCAGAAGAAATCAATCCCTTGCTCTTCTAATGGATGCATCACATCTTTAAAGTATGCCTCTCTAAACGCCTCATCTGTAAAATCAAAAATAGCAGGTTCTTCAATCTCGGTATTTAAATTTAATCTTTTAGCAACAGCTGGATAACAATCTTCATAAGCGCGTATCCCATCAGCCGGATGAAGATTAATGGAAATGGCTAGCCCTTCATCATGAAGCCACTTTAAGAATCGTTCGGGATTTGGGAAATAGTCTTTATTCCAAGTATAGCCTGTCCAAGAACTGCCAAAGCGTTCCGGAATTTGTGTCAAATGCCAATCCATGTCAATGACTGCCACAGATAATGGAATATTCTTCGCTTTAAAAGTCTCGACCAATTCTTTGTAAGATTCTTCAGTATACTTCCAATAACGACTCCACCAGTTTCCTAATGCATAACGTGGTAATTTTGGTGAGAAACCTGTTAATTTAAAGTACGTATGCAGACCTTGATTATAATCATGCCCAAATGCCAATGCATAAATATCAATCGAGTCAAAATCCTTACGAACAATATCCCCCACTTCATTAATAAATTGTGAGTTGGAGTCATCTAAAATGGTAAATCCTTTAAAACTCATTACACCGTCTTCTAAAGGTATCGCACCATCCACTTCGTCTAAAGTACGGGTTGTGCCTTTTAAATTAATAAATTCATCGCCATAATACCAACGATTGCCATGTGGGTAGAAAGCAAAATTAAAATCGATGTATAAACTTTTCTTAGAGAATGGCTGTTCTTTTTGGTAATAAAGATGGAATTTAGGTGAGTAAATTTCCAAAATCTCCTCAGTTTCAACTACATCATATTCAATCTTCTCTATCTGTTCGATTTCACGATTCATCACACTTTGAGTTTTTGAATCTACAAACGTTCCTGTTTCTGAATATTCTAAACGGACAACTTCATTACTTAATAATGAAATACGATATTTTTCGCCAATAAATTGCATTTTCAACCTCCTACATTTGTTTAACACTTTCTCTTACTTCTAATTCGCCATCCATAATAATGGTCTGTTGAATATTTTCTTTCTGTATGCCTTTAATTGGCACCATAATTTGCCCAAGGGCGACCTCGCCTTTTACATTTTGAAAAAGATTCATCGTTGTTAATTTAGGTGAGATCAGTTCTGAAAATTGAATATTATCAAAACTAATGACCGAACAATCATCCGGTACAGAATAGCCCCGTTCTTTTAATTGAGAAATTAGCTGAATCGCTAGTAAATCAGCTGTTACAATAATCGCGGAATATTGATCGATATTTTCAATCACTTTGTCCAATTGTTCATTATAAAAGACACGCTTAGAATTAAACGCTAAACCATGTGCAACTAAGCCTTCTTGATAACCTGCTAAACGTTCCTGAATAACACCATGTTCATTCAAATTAACACGATAGGTCAAGAATGCAATATCATGGTGTCCTCTTGATACCAAATGACTGACTAAATCATGTGCTATTTTTTTATCATCTGAACGTACAAAATAAAGATGCTCTTTCTCTTTTAATTCCCTTAGTTCAGCTTCATCATAATAGGTATCGATAAAGGTAATCGGTTCTTGGATAATCTTCATAGCATCGACCATGGTCTGCTGATTAAACCCCACTCCTATAAAACCACTGAACTGCCAATTATTTCTAATGACACCAATGTCGTCCACTGAGTTAATGGTTTGAATTAAAACAAAATAATTTTCTTTACGACTAATGGTTTCGATTCCTTCTAACAACTGTCCAGCGAAAGGATCGTTAAAATTATAAATTTCTTGATCAGTGTAAAATAACAAGCCGATTAATTTAGAAGATGAATTGACTAATGCTTTTGCGTTCATATTCGGAGTATAATTATATTCTTTAATAATGTTATTAATCTTATCAATTGTCTCTTGAGAAACTTTATTCGTGCGGTTATTCATGACATTTGAAACGGTTGTCACGCTCACATTTGCTAATTTGGCTATATCTTTGATTGTGATCTTCACTTTGTCACACCCCTTTCAAATTCTTAGGTTTAACGTTAAACCTTTTGGTATAAAATTTAGTACTTAATAAAAATTAAGTACTTTTCGATTTAGATTTAACGTTAAACTCAAACTTTCAATTACATGATAACGGTTTCTTTTGTGCTTGTCAATAGTTTTTCTAAATATATTTAAAAGCACTTGCGAAATCGATAAAAAATAATGGTATAAGAAAGCGAAAGTATAATTCTCTCGCTTCTTACACCACTAAATTTGTGAGTTTTTCTTTTATGGGCTCTATATTATTTAGTGTGGGTGAACAGAGTCATTTCTTTTCACCCACACCATTTGACAAAGAGCCCTTTTATGAAATTTCCGTAATAGTTAGCCTTTCGATTACATTTCTTCCGGAGCTGCAATCCCTAATAAGTTTAAGGCATCTTTAATCACAATAGTCGTTGCTTTAACTAAGGCCATACGTGCTGGTCTTTGCGCATCGTCATCTAATAAACGGGTATTGCCGTAATATTTATTAAATAATTGTGCTAATTGAACAGCGTATTTAGCAATTACAGAAGGTTCATATTTTTCCATTGCTTGTGTTACGACTTGAGGGTATGCTAATAACTTTTTAGCCACTTCCCAACTGTAGTCATCTTCTAATTGATAATCACCATTCGCATCGATCGCTTGACCATATTTACGCATTAAGCTCATTGCTCTGGCATAAGTATATTGCACATATGGACCGGTTTCCCCTTCAAATTGAACGATTTCTTCTAATTTAAAGTCAAAGCTATTCATGCGGTCTGTCTTTAAGTCGTGGAATACAACCGCCCCAACCCCGACTTCTTTAGCGACTGCTTCTTTATTCGCTAATGTCGGATTTTTCTCATTAATTTGTTGGAAGGCTAAATTGATCGCATCATTTAACACAACTTCTAATAAGATGATTTTTCCTTTACGTGTTGATAATTTCTTACCGTTTAAAGTGATTAAACCAAATGGCACATGAATCATATCATCGGCCCAGTCACGTCCCATGCGTTTTAAGACAGCACGTAATTGTTTAAAGTGACCTGACTGCTCATTACCAACAACATAAACATTCTTAGCAAAATCATAAGTATCTTTACGATATTGTGCCGCAGCTAAGTCGCGGGTAGCATATAATGTGGCTCCGTCAGACTTTTTAATTAAGGCTGGTGGTAAATCTTCCTCGTCCAATTTTACAATTGTGGCACCATTATCAACGGTCGTAATCCCTTTTTCTTCTAATTCATCAATAATCGGTTGCATTTTATCGTTATAAAAAGCTTCACCATTATAAGAGTCAAAGGTAATTCCCAATAAATCATAAACTTTATTGAATTCTTTTAATGATTCATCTTTGAACCAAGTCCATAAACGAATCATTTCTTCGTCACCATCTTCTAAAGCTTTAAAAGCGGCACGTGCTTGTTCTTCAAGTTCTGGTCTTGTTTCTGCTGCTTCATGGAAATCTACATATAATTTTACCAATTCTTTAACTGGATCCGCTTCAATTACCTTATCGTCGCCCCACATTTTATAGGCAACGATTAATTTACCAAATTGCGTTCCCCAATCCCCTAAGTGATTAATACGAATAGGTTGATAGTTGGTTTTTTTCGCAATATTAGCAATCGCATTACCGATAACGGTTGAACGTAAATGCCCCATGGACATTGGTTTGGCAATATTAGGTGAAGACATGTCGACTGTCATTGTTGCACCTTTTCCTAAATCAACTGCACCATATTGTTCCCCTTTTTCGATAACGTCTTTAACAATCTCAAACGCAGTAGCTGAACGTTTTAAACGAATATTAATATAAGGTCCTACTGCCTCTACGGTTTGAAAAGCTGAAGTGTCCATTTGTGCCACAATGTCTTGGGCAATTTGTGGGGGTGCTTTTCGTAAAACTCTTGCTAATGTGAAAACAGGAAAAGCCAAATCTCCCATTGATGAATCTTTGGGGATTTCAATTAACGCTTTTACTCCATCGACTGTTAAATGTTCTGCTAAAACTTGTTGTAATTTTTCGGCAAATAATAATTTATTATCCATTTTTTCCTCCTAAAAAGATTAAAAAAACCTCTAACAATGCCAAAATTAACATCGTTAGAGGCGAGTATTTATTAAAATATCGCGGTACCACTCTAATTCCACTATCAAATAGTGCTCTTCTAGTTGTTAACGAAGTCTGGCTCCGAATTAGACAGTTAATCTAATTAAACTAGAAGTGCGGTTCGTTTTTGTGAAATCATTGGCTCTCAACAACCCAACTTGCTGTATCTTTCATTTAAAAACTACTCTCTTCTAGAGTTTGCTCTAAACCTAAAAGTATTTTACCAAAGACTAGAATATTTGTCTACATAAAGCTGAAAGTCATTGCGACGATAAAACTTGCTTGCTAGTATCCTATAGAACACATATTATTTAGTGCTAAATACAAATGACGACATCGCTAAGTCTATTACCATCATGCTGAAGTGCGAACTTAACCCCTCGCTAAGCGTTCACGGATGCGGTTAGATAAGTATTCAACAATTAAAATTAAAACTACTAAACCAATTAAGATAGAGCCGACTTCATTCCAACGATAAGCGGACATTGCAAAAACCAATGGCGCTCCGATACCACCCGCACCAACTAACCCTAAGATTGTAGCATCACGTAGGTTCATATCAAAACGGAAAATCAACGTTGATAGTAAGCTTGAGCCCAATTGCGGTAAAATGCCACAACGGATTTTTTCAAACGTATTACATCCTGAAGCTTCCATAGCTTCTAAAATATTGGTATCGATATCATCTATTGTTTCGTTGAATAATTTAGTTAACATCCCAATTGAAGTCACTGATAAGGTCATTAAACCAGCAAACGCTCCTGGTCCTGTCACACGAATAAACATTAAACCATATACAAAACTTGGTATCGTACGAATCGCCACGACGAATAAACGTACAATCACCACGATTGGCATTGGCATAATCTTTTGTGACGCGAGAAACGCAATAGGTAGTGAGAAGACTGCTCCTACTAAAGTTCCTAGAAAAGCAATTGCCATGGTTTCTAATAATAAATAAGGTACTGATTGTTTAGTTAAATTAAACAGAATTTCGGTATTGGGTGAGAAAATCCCTTTAATAATATTCGCAGCGATAGAGCTCCCATTTTTAGTTACAGAAACTTCACCTACGGTGGTAGAAGACCAAATTAATAAAGCAACCACTAATATCGCCCAAAAATATTGTGCTGCGCGACTACGATCTCTACTCTCATACATTTCATTTATACGATCGATCATCTTGGCCCTCCTATGATAATTTCTTACGTAAGTAGCCACTTATAAATTCAATAATCGCTACTGTAATAAATAAACAAAGTAAAATCATCCCGACATTTTGGTATTCACGCCAAGAAAGGTTTTCATTTAAAATAATCCCAATCCCACCGGCACCAACATACCCTAAAATAGCTGCATGACGAACATTTCCTTCGAAAGTATACAAACTGGTTGATAAATAAGATGGTAAAATTTGCGGTTGAATGGCTGCCACAAAACTCTTAATTTTATTGGCTCCAGCCGCTTCCATCGCTTCATAAGGTAACATATCAACCGTTTCGATTGTTTCATACAATTGTTTTCCTACGAATGAGAACGTAAAGAGCGCAATCGCTAATGTCCCTGAGAAGGTTCCTAGACCGAAAATGTAAGTTAAGATTAATGCAGATACTAAAGTCGGCATGGTACGAATCATACTGAGGATAAATTTCATAATACCCGATAATACTTTGTTATGGGTTAAGTTAATTGAAGCTACCATCGCAAAAGGAATCGCCAAAAAGGCTCCGATAACAGTTCCTAATACTGACATCTTAATCGTATCCACTAAAGGTCCGATAACCCCTTTATAAAAACTCCAATTAGGGGGTACCATCCGTCCTAAAATAACAAAGAATTGTTGTCCACGTTTCATTAACGTCGACAAATTAAAACCTGTTAATTGCACTGAATAATACATTGCGATTAACACCAAAATCACCACGAAAGGCGCTATTGAGCGAGGCTTTTTCACTACTTTTCCATTCGCCAAGGTGATTTCTTTAGGAGGTAAAATATTATCTCTTAAAGATTTAACCATTAGTTACCACCCATTTCTTCCGTTTGGCCTTTATAGATTAAATTCAATATTTCCTCATTCACATTGCTTGATGGTCCGTCATAAACAACTTCTCCATCACGAATCCCAATGATACGATCACAAAATTCTAATGCAAGCTCGACATGGTGAATATTAATCAAAACAGTAATATCAAACTCTTGATTAATACGTTGAAAGTCTTTCATCACCACATTAGCCGTCACTGGGTCCAATGCTGCAACAGGTTCGTCCGCTAAAATAATACTTGGATCTTGTGCTAAAGTACGCGCTAAAGCAACACGCTGTTGTTGACCACCAGATAATTGGTCTACACGTGTATAAGCTTTATCTAAAATACCCACACGGTCCAATGCTTCCAAAGCTTTTAACTCTTCTTCTTTTTTATAATGGCCCACTAAAACACGCCAAAAGGGAATATCCGGCACTAAAGCATTTAGTACATTCGTAATAACTTTGGCACGTGTTACTAAGTTAAATGATTGGAAAATCATCCCAATTTGACGTCTAAATTTACGTAGACTATCACCTTTTAACGTCGCTACTTCAACACCATTTACAGTTAAATTTCCTTCGCTAATAGGATGCATTTTATTGATTGTTCGAATTAAAGTTGACTTGCCGGCACCAGACAATCCGATTATCCCTACAAACTCACCTTGTTCGATTTTCAAATTAATATCTTTAAGTGCCGTAACACCATTATCATAACGTTTATAAACGTTTTTGAATTCAATCATTCTAGAACCTCTTTCTTTATTTCACTTTCTCCATTGTACCGAATTTATTTTATTTTTTAAAGTGGTTTTTATCTTTTCATTCAATATTTACATAAAGTTAATTTAGCTGAATACTGTTTGACCAATGATAACTTTTAAATATAAAATATATAAATTAAATGATCGTTTACTACAATGCGAACAGGCAATAAGGATGCTTTATACTATATTGCTAAAATCCGTCATAGTCCTCTGTTTCTCAACTAAATGTAATTTTAGATGTTCAAAATGTAAACATAATCACCCTTATTCTTATGTGTTTATCATGCTTTTGTAAAAGTAGAAGTAATATGTTCTTTATGTGAGAAAGGATTTATAAAAGATGGAAACAATATTCATATAAGGACTAAGCGTTGATCAAAACATCAGAAGTAATAATAAAATATTTTTGATTCATTAAGTGGTTGTAAATATATTTAATCGTTTTAGGGAAAATTAAAATTAACACCATTTTAATTTTAATAGATAAATATGATATAATAAAGGGAGAAGAAAACATAGCGTAAAATATCTTGTGTAACCTCGGAGTCTCCCTGGAAAAAGAGACCTCTTTTTTGTAAGATTGTAATAACAACAAAACAATCACAAACAGGAGGTCCCTCATGAAAGATTTTAACACAAAATTAATCACAGCACTAGCACAAGGTGAATCGGTTCATGAAATATTTCGTCAAGCTTTAGAAGAAGCTATTAACCTACTCCTTGAAAGCGAAAGAACGGTTTTTCTTAATTATGAGAAATGGGAAGTGAAAGGCTACAATACCGGCAATTCAAGAAATGGTTATTA
The DNA here is from genome assembly GCF_002847845.2 of Globicatella sanguinis. Lineage (NCBI taxonomy): Bacteria > Bacillati > Bacillota > Bacilli > Lactobacillales > Aerococcaceae > Globicatella > Globicatella sanguinis. Next base: position 1,061,182 of record NZ_CP126962.1, read on the forward strand.
TTCCAGAACATTAACGACAGAATACGGTAAGCTACAGCTCAAAATACCAAGAGATCGATTAGGTCTGTTTGATATTAAAACGATTCAATGTCTTCAACAAGCCCCTAATCACTTAGAAGAGATGATCATTTTAATGTATCAAAAAGGTGTGACAACACGCGATATCTCAGACCTCATTGAAAAAATGTATGGTCACCACTATTCGCCAACGACTATCTCTCATCTTTCTAAAACATTTGAAGAAGAATTAGCTGCTTACCGACAACGCCCTATTAAGCAAGACTATGTTTGTCTATATTGCGATGCCACCTTTATCCCGGTAAGACGTGGGAGTGTGTCTAAAGAAGCTGTCCATACCATTATTGGAATTGATGCTCAAGGCTATAAAGAAATACTCGATTTTCAAGTCTATCCGACAGAGTCCTCCTTGCACTATCGTGAAATGCTACAAGACCTAAAACAAAGAGGGCTCGAAAATGTGTTTCTCTTTGTGTCAGACGAATTAACAGGCTTAGCGGAAGCGTTAACCAATGAGTTTCCAATGGCCCTTCATCAAACCTGTTGGACTCATCTGCTGAGACATTTCGCCATGAAAGTACGGGTGAAAGATCGTCAAGAAGTATTAGAAGGGCTAAAAAAAGTCCCTAAAGCTGGTAGTATCGTAGAAGCCACGCGCTTACTTAATGAATTTATTCAGACTTGGAAAGGGACTTATCCAAAATTGGTAGAACAATTAAGACGAAAAAAGAACCTTTTCTCGTTCATGCATTTTCCCAAAGAGATATGGCCATCACTTTATACAAACAATCTATCCGAGGCCTTTAATAAGCAATTGAAGAAGCGAACGAAAATTAAAGAACAATTTCCACATGAGGCGTCCCTAGAAAAGACAGTCTATTGTTATGTCATAGAATATAATGCCAAGTTCGCAAATCGTATTCATAAAGGCTTTGGGAAGGTTGCATTTGAACTTCAACTGCTGATAGATCTCAAAAGGCCGGTTAATGAATTCAACTTAAGAAGAGAAACAGAAAAATCCTCAAGTATCATGTGAGGCTTAACTAGCGCCCTTCGGTTGCTGGCCTTGCCTTTTAGATGAATTATCTTATTGAGAGGAAGTACAAGTTCACTGGTCGTTATGATAATTCATCTAAAAGGCAAGGTGAAATTCAATAAATAGTTATTAATTATATTACAATCTTAATATGCAGGTTACACAAAATATTTGACACTACCGAAGAAAATCATGAAAATTAAAAAATTAGTGTATTATTATTATTTTGTAGCTTATTTTCTAGTCTTGTATCAATAGAATATGTATCATCATACGGACAGATCACACCGCCAATTAATTATAATGAGACTAGAGTAATTAGTACGCTGTTTTTATCAAATTCTCAAGTTAGAGCATTAGCTAATTCCTGCAGAACAAATGGTGAGAGTTTTAGTGGCTTAGGTATTGTTATTGATTTGGCTGAAAATTATATGCGTGGAGCTGGTGCTGTAGGTGGTTTTACATCTAATACTAGGTGGTTAGTTAGTAATTTTGGATCAAGCTTTCAGAGTATTTTAGATGCTGGTTTAGGTGTTAAAAAAGTTACTTATGAAAAGTGCATTGGACGGATACTTTCCACGTATTTTCCATAAATATTACACATTTTTGATTGTCAAATTAAGCTAGAATTTTTACCTAACACATAATACGTTTGCTTTTGTCTAATTGATAATTAAAATGGTTGTTCGAAAGTTCAAGTATAAAATAGTCACTAACTTTAAGGTTTCCACAAAGTCAGATTTGTGGCAAATGTAGTGAGTCAAATTGATGCATTAAATCGTTAGAGCTTTACTTGGATGCTCCGGTATGATACTCGCGAATAGCGAGTTGGGGAAAGGGTTTGGGTAGGATACCCAAAAAGCATCCCCAAATCATCATGCCGGGCTAGGCACCAAGTCAAGCTCTAACAATCAGGTGCCTTACGTAATGGATTCACTGTCTTAACAAACACATTGTGTGCATTAGAAAGCATCTATCCATCCAAGTTCCTTACAACAATCGATAAAAACTTCAATTGGCGTTCGATAACCTAATGATTTTCGTGGAATTTCATTGCGGAAATGAGCTGTTTGGCTGAGTGTTTTCTGCGATATATCAGTAAAATCCATCCCCTTAGATAACCCATCTCTTCGAAGAAGTCCATTAGAGTGTTCATTTAAGCCTCTCTGTGACGGACAACCGGGATCAGCAAAGTAAATATTGATGTCATTGACATTTGAAATGGCTTGCCAATCAGAAAATTCTTTTCCACAATCAAACGTAATGGATTTAAATATATTTCTCGGTAAATAAGCAAACCAGTTATCATAAGCTATTCGCACATCACTTGCTTTCCGACTGCTAATTTTTATCGGGATGATGAGTTTACTGATTCTTTCGACCAGTGTTAGGACGGCACTCTTATGGTCTTTTCCGACAATCGTGTCACCTTCTAGATGTCCAAATTCTTTCTCATATTGTGGATTTTCTTTTTTACGATCTTCGATGGTGCGTCTAAAGTGTTGTTTACCTCTTTTTTCCTGATGCCCATTGGGTTTTCTCTTACCTTTCATCGGTAAAGTTGAGGGATCAAAGAGTTCCGAGTCTTTAAAACGACGATAGAGTGTTCGAGCTGTACATCCTAATGGTATTTCATTCCGACCTATGATGACGTCAGGAGACCATCCTTGGTCCACTTTTTTCTTAATATATGTGATTTGTTTAGTGTTAAAGACCTTCTTTTTGGCACCACAGCGTGATTTATTCTCTTTATATTGATCGTAGTATTCCTGAATATTACCACTATTTTTAAGAAAATTAACGACGTTATAAATGGTTTGGATAGCTCGATTCAATTTTTTAGCGATATCCGTTACTTTTTTACCACTATCGTAATAATTTTCTATCCAAATCAATTCTTTCATGGTAAGATGTGTATAAGCCATTTGTGTGTACTCCTTCCTTAGCATTTGATTTTATGTTTAGGATACCATACAAATGGCCTATTTATTTTTCTAGCTTAATTTTACTATCCAAGCATATTAAAATGGCTCTTTGTCAAATGGTGTGGGTCACGGAATTTTTGGTCGTTCAACACAATTGTGTTGAAGGCCGTTTTATTCTAATTAAGCGGTTTTCTTTGTCTTTGATTCTTTTTCTTGACTAAAATATAAAGGGCGATAGTCTTGGTTTGTGCAGTTCTTACTTAACAAAATATAGCGTGCTCTTAATCTTAAACGTCTAAAATTAGTATAACCGTGGCCAGTTCGTTTGATTGTTTTAATAATATTATTGGTTGCTTCTAAGTGACCATTTGATAACGTGACGGTTAAAGCATTGGTGATATACTCTTGATAGCGTGTAATCGTGTTAAACGCTGTACGAATCACTTGACGATAGGAATATTTTTTTATTTCTTGAAGTTCATAATGAAACAATTCGACATCATGTGTCATAATGGCATATTTGAAATCATTTATTTTTTCATAGGCATTTCTTAGCCCTATATCAAGCGAAAGGAGATATTCTACCATCATTTTTTCAGTCACTAATCCATCGAACAGGCGATGGGTTTGATAATTCTCAAAATCTAAATCTTCTCGGTTTTTAAGAAGTAATTTCCATAATTTTTTCAGCTTATTATAATCACATTTCGAGGGTTTCTTTTTACATTGATTCATTACTTGAATCCTTAGGTTATTAAGGGCCCTATTGAGTAATTGAATGATATGGAACCGGTCAATCACAATTTTAGCACATGGGAACAGTGTCTTGATCATGCTAATGAAGGGAAGGTTCATGTCCATCGTAATCCATTCAACTTGACGTCGAGCGTCCAATGGGAAACGGAAAAAATGGTTTTTAATATCGGCTTGTTGACGACTATCTAATAAATCTAATATTTGGTGAGTAGAAGCATTGGCATAAATAAAGGACATTTCTGCTTTACATGATTTCGTTGTACGTAGTTCGTCAAATGATAAAGTAGTTGGCAGGGTATTCGTTTGTGGTTTCATCTGCTTTTCCAAGGAATCGAGTACTCTAAAGACCGTACTAATTGATACATAGGTATTTTTAGCAATCAGTGAAGCAGATTGTACGAGTCTCAATTGTTCTTTTACGAGTTGTTTTTGTAAGTTAGAAATCTGACAATTTGGCTCTACTAAGTTCGTTTGTGCCATAAAGGTTTTCTTACACGCTTTACAAATAAAACGTTGTTTTTTTAGTAGAATTAATTTAGGACAGGCAAGAGAACAAGCATATTTTACTTTTACTTGCTTAAAGCCATGCTTCAAAATAGAGTTATTAATATTTTTTTGATGACAGCAGGGGCAAGCCACTGGGTCATAAGAAAGCTTGGCAGATACAGTCTGGTAAAGGACACCGTTCAATGTGATGGGATCTTGATCCAAACATCCTTCAATAAAAGTGATATTAGGGTCTGTTATTTCGAGTACTTTTCTGATATCATCTGAATAGGTCATGTGAGTTCCTCTTTTCTAATAGTTTTGTCGCTAATTAGATTATAATGGAATTCCATGACTTTTTGTATTGATTTAAAAAGGTGTGAATGAACAGAGTCATTTCTATAAATCCACACCAAAAAGTATAGAGCCATTAAAATAAACATTATCAAATAGGGTGGGATACATGAATAAAAAAACATTTTTATATTATTCAATTCTAATAGTAATCGGAGTATTAATCGTGTTATCATTTCGTTTATTGAAAATTAAGATTTCTGGGCCAATCACATTATTTATAGTTTTTGTGGTTGCTCCTGTCATAAGATATTTACTTAAAAAAATTTTGTTTTCAAAAGATTAACCTTAAAAAACCACCCAAAATGAGTTCGGGTAAAAAGTCTCAGGAATAGCCGAGGAACATGTTATAAAGTTGAGATGTTCCTCGGCTTTTTTTATTTTTTAAGAAAATATACAAATGACAAGTGAACCCCTTCCTTTTCTTCTTATCATTTCTGCTAATCTGGTTAAATTCATTGCCATTAACAGGATTCCAATATCATTTGAAACCCCAATTTTTCCACTTACATGAACTCTTCGCACACCAAAATTGTGTTTCATTTGACCAAAAACAGGCTCAACTTCTATTTTACGTTGAGCATATAGTTGGCAACCTGAATCGCTTTCTAAGTATTCTTTGACCTTACTTTTATAAAAGTCCCATACTTGATTGACACTTATCAACCGCTAATTACCGGATGGGGTTAAGGCCAATTTATCCAATTCGGGTGTTAATTGCACTTTGTCTGCTTTATAAACCTTAAATTCACGTTCAAAACCTGTTTTATCTTTTCGCTGACTGTAATGACTAAAGCTGAATTGAACCCCCTAATCATCTATATAACAATCTAGGTCTTCAAAATAGTGTCAATTATGATGAAGCTTGGGATCATTTTTATATTTTTTATTCTTTTCGATACATGGTGTAGGGTATCAAGGGTATTTTCCCCATGTCAGCGATAATATGTTGGTAATTTTCTTCACTCCCATAACCTGCGTCAGCCAAAATGCAGTTAAACTCATGGAAAAGATTATTCGAATTTAAGAACGGAATCAGTGTGCGTGTATCGGATGGATTTGGATAAAGGTCATACGCTTGTAAATGTCAACCGAAAAATGGTCCATGATAATATTTGAAAAATGGTCCAATATTTATTCTTAATAATAGTATTGTTGTTAATTAATTCATTCTCCCCCTAGGGGGAGAAAATTTTTTTCTTGTTTTTTCAGCTATTTAATTTTGACCATTCAATTGTATCTTCCATCCTGTAGCTTATTTCTCGTGACATATCCATGATATGTGCTCTATGCGCTAATCTATCGATTATCGCACCTGTAAGCATCGGATCCTTAAATACTTCCTCCCATCTATCAAATGTTAAATTTGTTGTTAATATTATTGAACCTTTGTCGTTTCTTGAAGAAAGTAAATTAAAGAGTATTTCACATCCTGCCTTATCAAATGAGATGTATCCAAGTTCATCCAAGATTACTAAATCATACTTTTCAAAGTTTCTCTTGTAATTTGTTAGTTGGTTTTTACTCATTGACTCTTGTAGTTCAATTATTAAATTTGGAACGGTTGTAAACAATACGTTTTTTCCTTCAATACACGCTTTAATTCCTAACGCTGTTGCATAGTGTGTTTTTCCACATCCTGGTGTTCCTATCAATAGTACATTTTCTTTGTTTTCTATGAACTTTAGTTTTTCTAGATATTCAAATTTTTTATTTAATTCTAAAGAGTATTTGTTTTTGTCAAAATCTTCTAAAAACTTTTTGTTTACAAATTTAGCACGGCTTATTCTTCTGGTGATACCATTGTTTTTTCTTCTTTCAAGTTCTCTTTCTAAGTAAAGAAGTAAAAACTCCTCATTTGATAACCCTAGATTTGATGCTTCTTCTAGAAGTATTCCATGACATTCTCTTAGATATGAAAGTTTTAATTCGTTTGCAATTTCTTTAATACTCATTTGTTACCTCCAACTAAAAGATTATCGTAGGATGATATTATCATTCTGGTCTTTAATTCTATGCTATTAACTTGCTTTATCACATCTTTTGGAACTCCATTTTCGCCATATTTAATGTATTCATTAAATACATCTACTAACTCATCAGTACTTTTTTCCTTATTATCTTTAATTATCTCTACAAATTTTCTTGGTTCTTTGATAAAATATTTATCAAAGATGGTTTTAAGGTATGGAGTACTTTTCAATGCAAGCGAATTTCTAATTGCTCCTGGTTTTCTATCTAGTGTATTTAAGTAATGTTTAATGTCGATAGAATATTCCAAAGAACCATCTTTCTTTTTATGTGTGCAAACAAGATTGTCATTTACATAAATTTTAATTTCTCTTGCATAACTTCTAACCACTACTGTTTCACCTACTAGATAGTCTGGTACAGAATATTTGTTGTTATTGACTGTAACAAATGAGTAAGCATCAACTTTTTGTTCAGTTATTTTAGCTAAATCATATTTTGGTCTTAATCTTAAAAGTTTTTTCTTTTCATCTTCTATTAACGAAGTTTTATTCATTATAAAAAGTTCCTTTTCTAAATGTTCACAAGCTTGTTCAAAGCTATCAAATTCATATTTAATTGCAAAAGCATTCTTTCTTACTATCCTAACGCTTCCTTCTACATGACCTTTTTCATTACCCTTGAAGCAGTTTGTTACATTGATATTAAATCCATAGTAATTAGCGAAAGCTAAAAGATTTTTGTTTAGCTTCTTTTCATTTCTACCAATAAATCTTGTAACAACATTTTTCATATTGTCATAAACTACTTCTTTGTACATACCACCAATCATTTCAAAAAATCTAACTTGGGAATCGAAAAACACTTCAGCCTGTTGATTTGTGTAAAGATATGCCCATCTAAAGTTTGAAGCAGGTGATGATAGAACTGCTAGACTTAAGGTTTTTAATTTTCCTGCTATGTAAAGTTTTACCTCTCCAAAGTCATATTCTAACCTGTCACCAAAGTCGTACTGTTGTCTCACAGCAGTTTCTTTAATTTTCTTTCTCTTTTCTCTTACATACGAAACTATTGATGGATAACTTATCTCAAATCCTTTATCAAGTATTAGTTTATGAATTTGAACGACACTTAAAGATTGCTTATGATTTTTTAATTTTAAGTCTTTTTCTTTTTCGCCTTCTAAGATTTTATCTAAATATTCATCCAATTCTTTAGTGTATTTTACTTTTTTTCTATTTGAACTATCATATTTAGGTTCTTGTGCTATTTTTTCTTGTACGATGCGAGCATCTACTTTTCCTTCATCAAGATTTTTTTGTAGTTTTTTGTAATCATTCCAATATTTTGCTACAGTTTTACGGTTAATTCCAAGCTTCTGAGCTACTTTTCTATTTGAATCGCCTTCAAGTTTGAGTCTTATGATTGTATGCTTATCCATTAAATTTATCACTCCCATCACCTCCATATGAGAATTATCACATATGGGGATTTAAATTAAAACAAGTGGACCGTTTTTCGATTATTATTAATCGATTATTGGACCACTTTTAGATTAGCATTTACAACGCTAAGAGAAATTGATTTTAAGTGGCATTTTGAAGATTTTACCCGGTTTTATACTACTGTCAAAAGTAAAACAGGTTTTGTTTGTCTCTTCGTCGTATACTTAGGGTTATATCCTTAAGTACCATCTAATAGATATTGTTCCATCATTTGGAGGATAGGCATAAACTTGATAATTAGACTCAAGCGATTGCTCATTCTTTATCAGTGCTGTGGTTGTGAGGGGGATGTAAGACGAAGCGAAAAATCATTCAATTTCTACTTCTGGCCAACTCCCTACTGTGTAGGTGGTGGACGTAGGGCAAAACAAAATTCTTCTAACTTTTAAACTTTATTGTTCACTTCTATTGAACGACTATTAAAACTAACAAAAATACCATGCATAAACATCATTACACATGGTATCTAATATTAAACTTTACCTATCGCCTTGATTCATGATAGGTCGTTCATTGTGATTGCGACTCATGTTCCAAATACTGATGTATTTGTTAAAGACGGGAGTCGGCTACAAGGAGATAGAGACGAAGCGAAAAGTTATCTACTTCTACTTTCCCCACTTGTAATACTTTTTTTAGAAAATCGATTCATTAAACCAATGTTTGATTAGCGGTAATGATCGATACTTTATATACATCTTCTTCTACACATCCACGTGATAAGTCGGATACAGGTTTGTTTAAACCTTGTAAGATTGGCCCAACCGCTTGGTAATTTCCTAAACGTTGCGCAATCTTATAGCCGATATTACCTGATTGGATTTCTGGGAAGATATAAACCGTTGCTTGACCTGCTACTTTTGATTCAGGTGCTTTTTGATCGGCTACAACAGTTGAATAAGCAGCATCAAATTGTAATTCACCATCTAATTCTAATTCTGGTGCTAACTCATGAGCAATGTGTGTTGCTTCGACAACTTTATCGACGTCTTCTGATTTCGCTGAACATTTAGTTGAGAAACTTAACATCGCCACACGTGGGTCAATGCCGAAGATTTTAGCTGTGTTAGCAGACTCAACAGCAATTTCAGCTAATGCTTGTGCGTCTGGATTAATGTTGATGGCACAGTCAGCAAAAACTAATTTTTGTCCATCCATTTGCGGTGGAATCATGACAAACGCACCACTGGTACGGCTCACACCTGGTTTTGTTTTAATAATTTGTAAAGCTGGACGAACGGTATCACCTGTTGAGTAAACAGCACCACAAACTAGCGCATCCGCCTGTTCCATTTGCACTAACATTGTACCAAAATATGCTCTATCTAATAAGATAGTGCGCGCTTGTTCTTCTGTTGCTTTCCCTTTACGAACTTTGACAAATTCATCAACCATTGCATCAAATTCATCATAGTGATTAGGGTCTATAATGGTTAAGCCATCAATATTCCACAAATTCTTTTTAGCTAAAGCTTGAACTTCTGTGGGTTCACCTAATAATATCGGTTCAACTAAATTATCTGACTTTAGGCGGACCGCTGCACCTAATACACGTGCATCATCAGCTTCTGGGAATACAATTCGAATGCCTTTACCTTCGATTTTATGACTTAGTTCTGCAAACATATCCATGTTTTTACTCGCCTCCAAAATTTTTGCTGAACATTTGATTGTTTCATAACCAAATAGTTCTCTAACTACTATGTTACACTTTTTATAGCAAATAATAAACCCTTTTCATAAGTTTTACGCATTATTAATTAATAACTATAGGTAAAATCCTCATGTTGACGGATGACGTCAACATATTTTTTCGCATAATAGCGTGCCATTGGTAAATTTTGGTCTAAATAATTACCGCAATCACGAGCGCTGGCTCCTGGAATTTCACCTTCATAATTGGCAATAAATTCAAAACAACGTAATAATAAATCTTTCACCGCTTCAGGTGCCACCTGTTCTGTTAAGATTAAATAAAAGCCAGTACGGCACCCCATTGGGCCAAAATAAATCACTTCTTGTTTATATTGGGCATCATTACGTAAAAAAGTTGCGGCTAAATGTTCAATGGTATGAATTTCAGCAGTATTCATCACCGGTTCAAAATTTGGTGCTGTAAATCTTAAATCATAAGATTTTAAAGTAGTCCCACCTACTTGGTCCTCTCTTGATAAATAAATACCCGGTTTTAAATTTAAATGATCGACTGTAAAGCTAGGAATCTTTTCCATTTCCATCATCTCGTCCTCCTCTTGCATTATATTCTTGAATATTATAACAAACTCTTGTTTATTTATATACTATTTCGCTAGACTACCGGTACTACATCAAAAAAACAGTTGGCTAGGCATAAACTTGATATATTTAGTCAAGTGTATTGTTCTTTAATCAATAGCGCAGGGGTTGAGTGGTCTCAAACTGCGTCTTAATGAGGTTGAGTATAAAGTTTACGAATTCAATCAAGTGATTGCTCGGTATTTAAAAGCGCAGGGGTTGAGTGGCCTCAACCTTCGTCTTAATGTGGTTTGGGATAAAGTTGATAAATTCAATCGAGTTATTGCTCAATAATTAGAGCGCAGGGGTAGGCCGACCAAGCGAAAATCATTCGATTTTCTACTTCTGGTATACTCCCAACTGTGCGGGGGTAGGCCGACCAAGCGAAAATTATTCAATTTTCTACTTCTGGTATACTCCCACTGTTAGTCTTCACGCTATTCATTTCGTTGCTTTAAATTTAGAAAGAGATAAGTATACACTGAAAACAATGTAATAATAAATAAACGATAGGTAAAATAAGCATGATGGAAATTGTGATTTTTCAAAATAAACACCCATACAAACGGCACTAAAGCGACCATCAATAATGGGGTTGTGCTTAACCAATGTTGATAACTCTTGACCCCTTTAAAAGACTGCACTAATAAAATGATAAGCCAAATGACTAAAATAATAATTGCAGTTTTAGGTAATAAAATTTTCCACATATTTTTAATAATCTCGATCGCATCTAATACTTCATCCGTTTTACCGCCCGTTCTTAAAGCGATTTGATTCGCAACATTAGCAAATGAATTATCTTTTAATATCACTGATCCAATGACCCATTTACTAGCCCAAGTTAAGCCAAAGCCCATTAGCCAGGTCCAACCTAAAATCACCGTTTCACTTAAATTATGCTTAAAATGGCGCCGATGATGTTGATTAACTAATACAAAATAAATCATCCACGGAAGCGCAAAAGTCAACAATGGTACAGTCAATAAATCGAAAAAGTTCGTCACAGAACCGATAGTGAAAAATAACAGCACCATTTTGGAGAGTCGATAACCATAGCGTTGATGGACTTCTATCACTGCCACTATTCCCAATAAACTGATAATGAAAACCGGTGTATATTGAAGTGAAAGTGGAAAAATCCAAAAATGAATTAATAATAACATCGTCATCAAGAGATACGCATAAGTACGACTAATTGCTTTTTCAACTTTAGTCATTGAAAAATAGAAAACAATAAAAACTAAGAAAATGTTTAAATAACGAATATGCTTATAACTAATAAACATTAGCATAGGTCTCAAAATCGCAATATCACCGAGCCAATAACGTTCATAACCATTATTCCACATCGCAGCTTGGATGGCCGACAGTTCTTCTTGATTACTTAACTTGTTAAAAATTAAATTATCGGTAAAAGTATCCAGTTTGGTACCTTTGAACTCCCCCATCACACTCCAACGCTTAGTTTCATTAGCAATTGTTTCTAATGAATAGCGTAAATTCACTGCAATTTTTTCAAATGGAATTGTATAACTTAATACCATTAAACTAAAATACAACACCACTAATAAAACAAAAAGTAATAATAATTGCCAGAGTATTTGACCTAAATTAGTATGTTTATGCTTCATCTTTTAGCCCTCTTTGGCTCTTTTTATTTTTAAACTCCATTTCAAAACGTTGTTGGAAATGATAGCATTGAACATCTAAAATAATCCCCGCTATAAAGACAATCATTGCAGCTAAGAAAAAGAATCCCGATACAAACAATGTTGGGAATCGTTCGACCGTACCAGTTTGACGAAATTCAAACCATACTGGCAAAAATAACAAAGCAGAAATTAAACTGAGTACAAACGCAATAGCAGTAAAATAACGAAATGGACGATAATTCTTTATTAAACGACCAATCGTTTTAATCACTCTAAAACCATCTTTGTAGGTATTTAATTTTGAAACACTTCCTTCAGGACGATCACGATAAGTCACAATCACATTTTTTATTGGTAAATGCTTATCTAACGAATGAATCGTCATTTCTGTTTCAATTTCAAATCCAGTCGATTGAATAGAAAAAGTCTTTACAAAAGCATAACTAAAAGCACGGTAACCGGTCATAATATCTCGAATATCACTATTAAACATTTGGTTAATGATTTGACGGACTAAGACATTACCAAAATTATGGAAAGGACGTTTATTTTCTTCAAAATAAGTAGAACTTAGACGATCACCAATCACCATTTCTGCTTCTCCACTTAAAATAGCTGCGACCATCTCTGGTGCATACTCTGCAGGATAGGTATCATCTCCATCAATCATGACATAAGCCTCTGCTTCAATATCACGAAACATCGCACGAATCACATTACCTTTTCCTTGTTTCGTTACTCTACGAACGATTGCTCCAGCTTGACTGGCAATTTTAACGGTATCATCGGTTGAATTATTATCATAAACGTAAATGGTGGCTTCGGGTAAGACCGTTCTAAAATCAGCAATGACTTTTCCAATAGTTACTGCTTCATTATAGCAAGGGATTAATACTGCTATTTTATCCATTATTTTCCTCTTTTCATTTTTAAGTAGACTTATCATACTACAAAAATTATTTCATTTCACTAAAAAAAGAGAGATGAAAACGTATTTTCTTACGAAAATTGTTTACTTCTCTCTAAAATTATTAATTATATTACGCATAAGGTCTTTAAACACAGCAACAAGGTAGTATCATAGCAAAAGCCAGTAACTTTAAATCCGCGGGGGAAACACTACCAAGCCACTTCGTTCCTTTTCTAAAACGAGCAGCTTCACTATCTCAATTCAATACTACTCATTCGCTGCTTCTTCACGTTTAGCTAAACGTTCTAAGCGACGTTCTGCTTGTTTTTCTTCATGCATCTCAGCTACTTCTACAAAATCTAATAATAATTTTTTCACTGTATCTGATTCTTCGGTCTCATTAATCGCTACTTTGACTTTTGATGAACGTGGAATCCCTTTTAAATAATAATGTGCTTGTGAACGGAATTCTTTAGTGGCGGTTCTATCCCCTTTTAATGCTACTAAACGATCTAAATGGTCAATCGCTGTATCGATTTTCTCACGAGCATTCATTGGTGGTAAAATTTCACCGGTTTCTAGATAGTGTACCATTTGTTTAATTACCCAAGGATTTCCTAGAGCTGCCCGACCAACCATTACTCCGTCAACACCCGTTGTTTCTAATAGATGTTTGGCTTGTTCAGGAGTTCGAACATCACCATTACCGATAAAAGGAATGGTTTTTAGCTCCTTTTTAACAGCTTTTAAAATATCCCAATTGGCTTTGCCTTCATACATTTGCACACGTGTACGGCCATGCATCGCTACCATTGAAGCGCCCGCACGTTCAGCCGCTAAGGCATTTTCAATTGCATATAAATGTTCATCATCCCAACCAGTACGCATTTTTACTGTAACAGGCTTATCGACTGCATCCACTACAGATGATACCATTTCATAAACTTTGTTAGGATCTAATAACCAACGAGCACCCGCTTCTGCTTTAATGACCTTATTAACCGGACAGCCCATATTAATATCAATGATGGCACATTCCGTATTTTCAGCCACATATTTTGCTGCTTCAACCAATGTTTCGCGATTACCACCCATAATTTGAATACTTAAAGGATATTCATTTTCAGCGATATGCAACATACTTAAGGTCTTTTCATTACGGAATTGAATCCCTTTGTCACTAATCATTTCACAGACTACTAATCCAGCTCCGAATTGTTTGACAATCGTTCTAAATGCCGAATTTGATACTCCGGCCATCGGTGCCACCACAATCGGATTATCAATTTGTATATTTCCTATTTTAAACATAACTATCCCTCAACTACTAATGCCTTTAATTCATCTTCAGTAAATTGATAATGTTCATTACAATAATGACACACTAGTTCTGCTCCATGATCTTCTTCGATCATTGCATTAATCTCATCATTACCAATCATTTTTAAACTTTTAGCAAAACGTTCTTTACTACATGGACAGTAGAACGCAACCTCATGCTTATCTAAAATTTTAGAATTATTTTCACCTACTAAAATATCTAATAATTCTTCTAATGGTTTCTTTTGATCTAGCAAATCAGAGAAGCGACCAATGGAATTAATACGCGCTTCTAAATTATCGATTGTTTCTTCAGTGGCACCTGGCATCACTTGAATCATAAAACCACCTGCTGCTGCTACTGATTCATCAGGGTTAACTAAAACACTCAATCCAATGGAAGAAGGTGTTTGTTCTGAAATCGCCATATAATAAGTGAAGTCTTCTGCTAATTCACCACTGATTAATGGTACTTGACCTGAGAATGGTTCATCTGCACCCGTAATATACTTTCTAACGGTTAAGGTGCCCGGTAATCCTACCGCACCCGCTACATCCAATTTTCCTTTATCATTTAATTCTAAAGCAACATGGGGATTTTGGATATATCCGCGTACATTTCCAACGGAGTCGCCATCAGTGACGATACGTCCAGCAGGACCTTCACCTAGTACTTCCACACTGATGCGATCTTCTCCTTTTAAGTTGGATCCTAATAAACTAGTAGCTACCAATGTTCGTCCTAAAGCCGCAGTGGATGTGTGCCATGTATCATGACGACGATGTGCTTCATCAACCGTTTCAGTAAAGTCTAATACAAACACCCGCACTTGCCCATCATAGGCAACAGCTTTTAAAATTTGATCTGTCATATTCTTTATTCCTCTCATCGAATCATTTTATTTACCATGTTATTTCTATCTCAGTTGTAAATAACCTTTCATAGTTTAACAAAAAGTTTTTTAAATTGAAAGTTCTTTGACTCAAATAGACAATTGAATGTTTACCTTTTTAATCCACTCAATCGCTCGTCATAACGCATTTCATTTTCTAAGCATAATTTAAATTAAAAGAAAAAATGGAGGCCGGGAAAATTTTAGCAATTACCCAGCCTCTTTGATACTAATTAATGTTGATTATTCTTCGTCTAAATTAGTTTCGGTTGAATCTGATTCTGAAGATAATTCTTCAAATTCACCGTCGACTTCTGAATTCAGCTTGTTAGAATCGTTTGAACTCTCAGTAGCATGTGGATGATGTTTAGCTTCATCTTCAGCTAAATTAGTTTCTAAATCACGATCCGCTTTTTCTTTAGCTTCTTCAAATGTTCTCACTTCTTCTTCTGGTTCTTCACCATTACTATAAGGTGTTGGCATTTCACCTGTTTCAAAAAGTGATTTAATTTGACGTTTATCTAAGGTTTCAACTTCTAATAATTTTTCAGCGATCACATTTAATTGTTCGCGATGTTCGTTAATAATACGATGTGCTTCTTCATGGGCTTCATTCATAATACGACGAATTTCTAAGTCGATTTCGTAAGAAATTTGCTCTGAATAATGGGCACTTTGTCCATATTGACGACCAACGAAAACAGATTCATTGCCTTCAAATTGAACCGTACCTAATTTATCTGACATTCCGTATTGGGTTACCATAGCACGGACAATGTTAGTCGCTTGTTCAAAGTCATTACTTGCGCCGGTAGATTGTGAATTAAAGACAATTTCTTCAGCCACACGTCCACCTAATAAACCAACAACTTGTTCATATAATTCTTTCTTGGTCACGATAAAGCGATCTTCTTTAGGTAACATAATCGCATAACCACCTGCTCGACCACGTGGTACAATGGTTACTTTATGAACCACTCGTGCATCACTTAAGACCATTCCGACAACCGTATGACCGGCTTCATGATAAGCAATGGTTCTTCTTTGTGCTACTGAAATGACACGGTCTTGTTTAGCTGGTCCAGCTACCACACGGTCTTGCGCTTCATCTAAGTCACCCATCGTAATTTCTTTACGATTGAAGCGGGCTGCAATTAAAGCGGCCTCGTTTAATAAGTTTTCTAACTCCGCTCCTGATGAACCTGGTGTTTGTTGTGCAATGACTTTTAAATCCACATCTGGTGCGAACTTCTTATTGCGGGCATGAACTTTCAGAATCGCTTCACGACCTTTTACATCTGGATTACCAACTAAAATTTGGCGGTCAAAACGTCCTGGACGTAATAAAGCCGGGTCTAACACATCTGAACGGTTCGTTGCAGCAATCACAATTACGGCTTCATTTCCCTCAAAACCATCCATCTCAACTAACAATTGGTTAAGGGTTTGTTCACGTTCATCGTGGCCACCACCCATACCAGCTCCACGTTGACGACCAACAGCATCAATCTCATCAATAAAGATAATTGCAGGTGCTGCTTTTTTTGCATTTTCAAATAAATCACGTACACGGCTCGCTCCGACCCCAACGAACATCTCAACGAATTCTGACGCTGAAATACTAAAGAATGGGACACCGGCTTCACCAGCGACGGCTTTTGCTAATAAGGTTTTACCTGTCCCTGGAGGACCTTCTAATAAGACCCCTGAAGGAATACGTGCGCCTAATTCAGCATATTTTTTAGGATTTTTTAAGAAATCCACAATCTCAACTAATTCTTGTTTTTCTTCCTCAGCACCGGCAACATCAGAGAAGCGTACTTTGACTTTCTCTTTATTTACTTCACGTGATTTGGTTTTACCAAAGTTCATCACATTACGGCCACCGCCACCGCCACTTTGTTGGAAAATCGAAAACATTAAGAAGAATGCCGGAATCATTAAAATCACAAATGGGATTATCGATATCCACATTTCTAAGTTTGATTCTGAAATCGTCTTAATTTCTGTTTCTGAGTTTTGTGCTAATTCGGTTATTTGTCTAATGGTTGAATCGTTACCCAACACTTTGGTGGTAAAACGATTCGAGGTACTCGAATTTTGTAAAACTTCAATAAAAGTATCCCGGTCAGTGGTTTGAGTTTCAGCGGTCGAATTGAATTGACCATTAATATTATAAACTCCAGCCCCTGCCTGAATTTCAAAGGACTTAATTTGTCCATCTTCTAACTTTTCTACAAATTCACTGGCGCTTATCTCATTTGATTTATTACCTGAAAATAAATCACCCGTAAATAATTGGAAAATCCCCATAAATGCTAAGAAGAGCAATAAGTAAAAGAATGGTCCTTTCATCATATTGCGATTCGGTTTTTTATTATTGGGATTATTTCGTTTTGGGTTATTCATATAATCTTTTATCCTCCGATCCGATTTAATATCTTGACTATCATACCATATTAAATTCGAAAAGTCCTATGCTTTGCTTTTAGTATAGATTTCTGGCTTTAAAACCCCAATATAAGGTAAGTTACGATATTTTTGTTCGTAATCCAAGCCATATCCTACTAAAAACTCATTAGGAACTTCAATCCCTACATAGTCCGCTTTTACATCTTTAACAACACGACCTTCTGGTTTGTCAGTTAAAGCACACACTTTGACTGAGGCTGCTTTACGGTATTTTAATAAATCCATGATATAACGCAATGTACGTCCCGTATCAATAATGTCTTCTACAATTAAAATATGACGCCCTTCAACGCGAGAGTCTAAGTCTTTAATAATCTTAACTTCACCTGATGAAGAAGTTCCACCATGATAACTTGAAACATCCATAAAATCCATTTCAAGATGGCAATCCATTTCTCTAATAATATCCATCATGAATAAAGCAGCGCCACGTAAAATTCCTACAACCAGCACGTCTTTACCTTGATAATCTTCTGTTAATTGTTTACCTAATTTTTCACATGCAGCCTTGATTTCTTCTCTACTTACTACTACACGTTCAATATCTTGTTCTAACATATGAGTCTCCTTTAACCTTTCGATAACCTTCATTTTAACATAATCTTTTCTATTAGTCTTGCATTTTTCGATATAAAAACAAGTAACTTTCAGCCGCTGGATGGCGATGACGATAATTTCTTGAAGAAATATGACCGATAATGGCGATGACTTCTTCTTGTCGGTCACAAAGCAACCACATTTGATTGCGATCATTTAAGGGAATCTTATTATCTATCATATAACGACTCACTTTTTTATGAAAAATATCGCCATGTCCATCGTTTAAGGCTAAACGATCACCATCTTTACGATGGCGCACATAAAAACCTGGTAGCTGGTCGGGTTTTAAATACAAGCGTAAAGAATAGTCCATTTCCAATACTTGAGAGGTTGAAAAATAACGTTCATCAAATAATCCAATTTGTTCTTTCTCACTAATGATATGCCAGTGATTAAGATGCTTAATTTGAACACTCAATTTTTGATCAAGCTGTTTTTCTTCTTCCTTAGGTTGGATATAGATAAAATCATATTCACGTCGCACCACCCAATTTTCATTTAATTGAAAACTACTATTCGGTAGACGGTCATTCATAATCACTTGATCAACTCGATCTATTGCCTCTTTCGTATAGGTTGGAATATCTTCCACTAAACGCTCTTCAAAAAAGAGGGCTAAAAACACTTTTCGTTGATTTTCTTCTAACTCAACAAAAGCTGGTACATATAAAACCCAACGCAATTTTTCTGAATACATTAATAACATTGGCTCACGTTTTAAATAATTTGCATAGTGTACCGAATAACTTGCTTGTAATTGCTCTTGAAGGGCTAACATGTTTTCTAAAAAATTAGGATTTTCTTGCTCTAATACAGGCAAAATTTGATGACGAATTCGATTGCGGAAATATTTGGTATCTTGATTAGAAGCATCTTCTACAAATTCTAAATCATGTTCTGCTGCATAATCATATAATTCGGTTTTAGCAATCGTTAATAACGGGCGCATCATTTGAACGTACACCGGTCTTTGGTCAATCGTCATTAACAAACGACGATAATTGGCTTCGATCCCTCGCAATCCTTTTAACGACGTTCCGCGTGTTAAACGCATCAGTACCGTCTCAGCTAGATCATTTAAGTGATGACCCGTTAATAAGATATCCACTGCTTCTTTTTCAATGATTTCTGCAAAAAATTGATAACGAGCATCTCTTGCCGCTGCTTCGACATTTTTAGTTGCTGGATTTTCCCAACTTTTTACATAATAAATAATTTGATGTTTTTCGGCTAATGTTTTCGCCACATTCGCATCAATATCACTTTCTTGTCGAAGGTGATGATTAAAATGAGCTAGGACGATTTTTTTAGGTTGCGCTAGTTCTTGGTTTAATTTATAAATGATATCCAATAACACGACTGAATCGACGCCACCTGAAACGGCTAGTAAGACCACTTTCGCTTGTTGCCACTCTTTCCAAGCACCGAGTTGATTTTTCACTTTGACAATCGTTTTTTCCATCTATATACACCTGTCTTTCACATAAAACAAGCACTTGCTTATAACCTGCGGTCAAAAACAAGTGCTTTATCTAAATGTTATTAGCTACGACGTCCGCCGCGGCCACCACGTTTACCTTCTGTATTACGTTTGATTGAAGTTAAACGTTCTTCACTATCTTTAAGGAAATTACTCATCAGTTGATCAAAATCGCTTGTTTGACGATTATTTTGATGATTCGTATTTTGATTTCCAAATTTATTTGGGAAATTACGATTCTCATTACTTACGCCATCAAAATTCTTTTTAAATTTTGGTTCTGACGACTGATTGTCTGACCCTTTTCTAAAACCTTGACGTTGAGGTCTCTCCACTGTTTTATTTTCATTAGCTTGACGGATTGATAAACTAATCTTTCCATCGTTGGCGATAGTCAATACCTTTACTTCCACTTCTTGTCCTACCGAAAGAACGGAATTGATATCTTTTACGAACCCATCGGATACCTCACTAATATGAACTAATCCAGATTGATTCTCTGGCAATTCGACAAAAGCACCAAAATGTGTAATCCCGGTTACTTTCCCTGTAACTTTCTGCCCCACTTCAACTGACATAAAATGCTTTTTCCTCCTTAAAAATTGTCTTTCATAATAAGACATTGTAAAACATTAAATAAATTATTCTGGAAGGATGGTTGTTTCTTCTGAAACAGATTCCGTCTCTCCAAGGTCGAAAATAATTTCGCCTTCTTTTGAGTAATAGTAATCTCGGCGTGCGACTTGTTCTAAATATTCACTATCTTGTACTTTTTTGTATTCTTGTTGCGCTTGTCGATTTTTTTCGACCGCTTGATTATGTTTTGCTTGGACTTGAGTCAATTGCTCAAGCGTCGCTTGCTTTTTACCAATGTTCTTCATTAAAGATAAGCAAGCTGCCCCAATCAAAAGTAAACAAACTACAGTAAAAACGATGTTAAACTGCTTTTGATATTTTCCTTTGATAGTTTTCTTAGATTTATTTCTAATATATTGAGCCATTGTCTCACCTCCAATACTCATACATCATGAGTATATCATTGAAAGAAAATAATTACCATAAAAGGATATTTTTTTCTTTTAAAATTTTATTAATTATTCGTTTGAAACTTAGGATTCGTGATGTTGATGAAGGTTTAACTTAAAAATTCATCAATAATTGGAATTTCTTTTTCAATTCTTTCTTCAGAGATAATTTTATATAATTCGACCGCTTCATTTTTCTTCGTCGTATCACGAATATCTAAAACTTCGACCGTCATAATGCGATTACCAAAACGAATCTCTAGGGTATCACCAATCTTAACGGTTGAACTCGATTTAGCAACAGTATCATTAATCTTAATACGTCCTTGATCGGCTACTTCTTTGGCAACGGTACGTCGTTTTATCAATCGTGATACTTTTAAAAACTTATCTAATCTCATCTACTATTGCTCCTTTACTTTATTTCTTTCAGCAATGGCTTGGGTTAAGTTTTTCAAATAACCTAACCATTGATAACTTGGTATGCCTCGAACTTGTAAGGTTACCTTCAGCTGTTCATTTTCTACCGCTACTTTAATTTTAACCGGAATGTCTTGCAATAACTCGAAAATGGTTGCCCCTTGTAATTTCAGTGTCATGCGCGGATTAAAGGTCACTTCCACTTGATCATTTTTCTGCTTAATTTGTTCAACGCCAGCTAATAACCCATAATGCTTAATTAAGGCAATCTCTAATAAATCACTCACTTCATCAGGAAATTCACCAAAACGGTCAATCAACTGATCTTGTAATTGACGATAAGCTTCTTCAGAATCCACTTGTTGAATGGATTTATAAATAGCAATTTTCTGACGTTCATCACTAATATATAAAGATGGTATATAAGCATCGATCATTAAATCCCACTCAATATTTTCTGATGTTTCCTCTGAGACAGGTTTCTTCAAGCCACGTTTAACATCCACGGCTTCTTTTAACATTTGTGAATACATATCAAAACCGACAGAATCGATAAAGCCTGATTGTTGCTTCCCTAATAAATTACCAGCGCCACGAATCGATAAGTCACGCATCGCAATTTTAAAGCCACTCCCCAATTCAGTAAATTCTTGAATCGCTTGTAATCGTTTGGCACTGATTTCACTTAATTGTTTAAAAGGTTCATACATTAAGTAGGCATATGCAACCCGGTTGGTTCGACCCACACGTCCTCTTAATTGATACAAAGTTGAAAGTCCCATATGGTCAGCCATATCGACAAATAAGGTATTCGCATTGGGAATATCCACACCGGTTTCAATAATCGTGGTCGTGACTAATATATCATACGCACCATTGATAAAATCGATTAAGATGGTCTCTAATTGCACTTCTGTCATTTGACCATGCGCAACCGCAACGCGAGCCTCTGGTACTAATTCTTGTAATTCTTGGGCACGTTGATCGATGGTTGCGACCCGATTATATAAATAAAAACACTGTCCACCACGGGCCATTTCACGTTCAACGGCCGATTTAATCGCTGCTTCATTTCGCTCCATCACATAAGTTTGCACAGGGAAACGATCATTTGGTGGTGTCTCAATAACCGATAAGTCACGCACACCAATCATCGACATATGCAAGGTTCTTGGTATCGGGGTTGCGGTTAAGGTTAAGACATCGACTTGAGATTTTAATTGTTTCAAGCGTTCTTTATGTTTTACCCCAAAACGTTGCTCTTCATCGACTACTAATAGCCCTAAATCGGCAAATTCAATATCTTTCGATAAAACTCTATGCGTACCAACGACAATATCGATGTTACCTAAAGCTAATCCTGTTATCGTTTCTTTTTGTTGCTTTTGCGTAACGAAGCGACTTAAAAGGCCTATATTAACAGGAAAGTCAACGAAACGTTCAATTAAAGTATTATAATGTTGTTGCGCTAAAATAGTAGTCGGTACCAGAAAGGCCACTTGTTTACCATCCATTACGGCCTTAAAAGCCGCTCGCATTGCGACTTCGGTCTTACCATAGCCAACATCACCGACTAATAAGCGATCCATTGGCCGTTCTCTTTCCATATCGGCTTTAATTTCAGCCGTAGAACGTAATTGATCATCTGTTTCTACATAACTAAAAGCATTTTCAAACGCTGCTTGCTCTGGTGTATCAGGTTCAAATGCATAGCCTTTTTGGTTTTCACGTTTAGCGTATAACTCAATTAATTCATCCGCAATGTCTTCAATTTTAGTCGCTATCTTAGCTTTCGTTTTCTGCCATTCAGCGCTCCCTAATTTATTTAACTTAGGTACTTTGGATTCTGATGCGACATATTTTTGTAATAGTTGAATTTGATCAACAGGTAATAAAATACGCGAGTTGTCTTGGTAGACGACCGACACCATATCGCGATGGACGCCATTGATTTCAATGGTTTCTACCCCGGTATACTGCCCAATCCCATGATTAATATGGACGACATAGTCTCCAATTTCAAGCTCTGAATAGCTTTTAATACGTTCAGCATTGGATAAAGTTTGCTTGCGCACACTGCGACGCTTAACCTGATTGAATAATTCTTTACCAGTTAACACTACCCATTTAGCAACCGGTAATTCAAATCCATTGGTTAAATTACCCACTACGATATTGACCGCATGCGGACTAAGGGTGGCTGTATCTTGAATGACAACCGGTTGAATGTCATATTCTTCAAAACGAGCCTGTGCTTTTCTAGCTTCTTCAAGTGTAGGTAAAACGACCTGCACAATATTTTCTTGTTTCAACCAATGATCGATTTCTGTTTTAACCAATGGCATTTGATTAAAGAATTGGTTCATACTGCGATAATGGATATGATGAATGGCTCTAAACGTTAATTTACCTAATCCACGTTGAATGACCGAACAATAAATTTTAGGCTGTTTGGCATTTTTTATTTGTTCTGTCGCTTCCACTTTAATAGAAAGACCAGGCAATAAATTCCCTTTAGTCATTTCTTGTTCAATCCAAAATAAATCTTCCTCAATCGATTGACGCTCACGATTTTGAATCCGATCTAATTCATTAATAATAAGGGTGCCATTATCAGCTAAATAATCTACAAGGGTGGTTCCCTTCGCATCACGGTATTCTAAGTAAGCCAAATGATATTGCAACGGCTCCCCATGTTGAAGACGTTCAAGATGATCGCTCATCCCTTTCATAACTTGTTCTTGAGTCTCATCATCTTTGATTTTTTTCACTCTTTTTTTTAAATCAGCCTGAATTTGAGATAAGACTGCTTGTTGTTCTTCTAAACTGAACAAAACATCTTTAACAGGTAATAATTGAATTGTCTCAGCATTGTCAATCGATTCTTGGGTTTCAGCATCAAAGAAACGGATGGAATCTAATTCTATATCAAAGAAATCTAAACGAACTGGATATTCATAATTTAATGGATAGAAGTCAATAATACTACCACGGATACTATATTCGCCCGGGGCTTGCACCATTGACTCACGCGTATAACCTAAGTAATTTAAACGCTTTTCAAGTTCGAATCGCTCAATATCATCTCCTAAGCTTAATGTTAGTTGGGCATCTTTCCAAATAGATACCGGCGTTAATCTTTTTCTCAATGCCAAACCAGATGCGACAATCACACATGGCTTACCACTTGCTAGAGCCGTTAAAGCTTCAACGCGCATCGCTTGATTATCAAATGAAGCCATTGAAAATTCAATCGGCATGGCTTCTTCTACCGGAAATAAATGAACCGGATAATCAGGCAATAACTGTTGTAAATCATCAACTAATTGGGTCAAATGAGTCGCAACGGGTTCAACGATTAATAATTGTCTTGGTTGTTCGTTGAATAATTGTGCCCACAAAACAGCCCGAGCGCTGTCATCAACCCCCGTTACTAATTGTTGGCTTTCCGGAGCTTGAAACTTATTCAGCTCCTGAACAACCTTTGAAAATGGTTCTTTATTTAAATAATTTATCATTAATATAATTCTCCTAACAACACACAAAGGGGAGTGGATAACAAGTAGAAAATAAGATTATTTCTGCTTCGTCTCCCACCCCCTCACCATTGAGTAGTTAATAAACAAGTCTATATGGACGTTATTAAAAAATACTCAATCACTGCGCCAATATAAATATTTCTAGTTTGGCAAGAAGGTTCACGTCTCTCCAAGCCAATTTTGATTTAAATTTTACAGGTTATTTTTGATTGTAAATATTCATGGTTGCTGAAAAATCATCATGTTCAATCCAATGTTCGATTGCTTCAACCACTCGATCAATGGTCGCGTCAATCGTCACTCGATCTTCTGGTGAAAATGGTGCTAAAACATGATCCACAACTTTCCAACCACCTGATGGTCTACCAATTCCGACTTTGATACGGTTAAATTCTTGGCTACCTAGCATCTCAATAATACTCTTCATCCCATTATGGCCGCCCGAACTCCCATTGCGACGTAAACGAATACGCCCCGGTTCTAAATCCAAGTCATCATATATAACCAAAATATCTTCCATTCCAATACCAAAATAACTCATTAAAGGAAGAACTGCTTCTCCTGATAAGTTCATATACGTATAAGGCTTCATAAAATAAATTCGCTCACCATTATGATGCCAGCTCGTATAATCAGCTCTAAACTTTTGATCCGTCATTGATAAAGAATGTTTGTCCAAAAATCGGTCAACGACATCAAAACCAATATTATGACGTGTCCCATCATATTTATTTCCTGGGTTACCTAATCCAATAATTAATTTCATTGTGTACCACCTATTGTTAATCTGTAGATTTATTATATCATAACTATTTTAAAAAGTCGTTCTATATAAATCTGTATTAGTCCAACTTGAAAACTGTTACATTATAAATAAAGCGTTAGCAATATTTTTCTTTGATAAAATACTCTTTTTAGCTTTAATTTTATATAATTATTTGTTATACTTTAAAAAACATAATAATTTAGGAGGTTTGCTAAATGTCACAAAAATCATCAAAAAGCAAAATTATCTTAGTTGGAGATGGCGCTGTTGGTTCAAGTTTTGCATTTGCAACTGTTACACAAAATATTGGTCGTGAGTTAGGTATTATCGATATTAACACAGAGAAAACAGAAGGGGATGCCTTAGACTTATCAAGTGCATTAGCATTTACCTCGCCTAAAAAAATCTATGCTGCCTCATACGCAGACTGCCACGATGCAGATATCGTCGTGATTACTGCTGGTGCTGCTCAAAAACCAGGTGAAACACGTTTAGACTTAGTACACAAAAACTTAAAAATTTTCAGAGGAATTATCGGTGAAATTGTTGCGTCTGGTTTCGATGGCATCTTCTTAATTGCTTCAAACCCAGTTGATGTTTTAACTTATGCAACTTGGAAATTCAGTGGTTTTCCTAAAGAACGTGTTATTGGATCAGGTACTTCATTAGATACAGCACGTTTCCGTCAACGTATTGCTGACTTGGTTAGCGTTGATGCGCGTAACGTTCACGGTTATATCTTAGGTGAACACGGTGATACAGAATTCCCTGTTTGGTCACACGCTAACATCGGTGGATTACAAATCGCTGACTGGGTTAAAATTCATCCAGAAGTTGATGAAGAAGAATTAGTTAACATCTTCTTTAAAGTACGTGATGCAGCTTATGAAATTATCGCTAAAAAAGGTGCAACTTACTATGGTATCGCTGTTGCCTTAGCAAGTATTTGTAAAGCTATCTTAGATGATAATAAAGCGGTCTTCCCATTATCAGTATATTTAAATGGTGAATATGGTCAAAAAGATATCTTTATCGGAGCTCCAGCCGTGATTGGTCGTCAAGGTATCGAGACAGTTATCGAAATCCCATTAAACGATGCTGAGACTGAAAAAATGAATTTATCAGCTACTACATTGAAAAATGTTATCGATGAAGGTTTTGCTTTATTAGAACAATAAGATAAATATATAAAAGACTGGACAGAAATTAATCTGCTCAGTCTTTTTTGCTTTATACCAGCACAGTTATTGAGTAACATAGCTTGGCATATTTTCAGTTTACTTAAGGGCTAAGAAGTGTTAATTGATCATTTTATAACTTCTGCTCAACACTAATAAACCCAATTATTTGTTTAATTCTTTCGTATAGTTTTCTAATTGATCGATTAAACGTCCGATATAGGCAATCGTTGATTTTAATGGTTGATCAGTTGAAACATCTACATCGGCTGCTTTGGCTAATTCCAATGGCGATTTAGAACCGCCCATTTGCAACACCTTAATCCATTGTTCGGCTGCTACTGCTCCCTGTTGACGAATATTATTAGCTACTTGTGTCCCGATAGTTAAACCTGCGGAATAAGAGTATGAATACAGTCCCATATAATAATGAGGCTGACGCATCCAAGTAAGTTCTGCCCCTTCTGTTAGTAGGACACTATCACCCCAGAATTTTTCTAAGGTTTCGCGATAAATACGATTCAATGTTTCCGCATCAACACTTTTTCCTTGATCCACTAAGCGATAGACTTCCCGTTGATAATAAGCCTCTAATAAATGAGTCACGAAATTATGATAATAGGTTTTTCCTACCATTTGCGAGATAATCCAACGCTTCATTCTGACATCATCGCCTGCTACATCTAATAAATGATTTTCTACTAATAATTCATTAGCAGTAGATGGCGCTTCTACAAAGTACATCGAAGGACGCGCATTTAAGATATTTTGATATCGATGCGCCATTTGGAAATGACCTGCATGACCTAACTCATGAGCCAGAGTCATCGTATCGGACATATTTTCTGAAAAGAACATAAGGATAAATGAATTGGTACCATAAGGTGAATTACAAAAGGCACCTGTTCTCTTACCACGTGTTTCAGCATAATCAATCCAACGATTATCAAAGGCTTCTCGCATAATCGCTAAATAATCTTCTCCTAATTGGGCTAAACCATCCAACACATACTGTTGCGCTTCCTGATAGGTTACATTCGGTGAGAAAGTTGGGTCGATATCCAATTTTAAATCCTCATAATGAACTTCATCCAATTGATAGATAGCACCAATTAATTTCGCATAACGACGCATATGAGGGGCTAATTCTTCCATAATCACATCGATTTGACGATTATATAAATCTACCGATACATCTTGTCGTTCAAGTAAATAATCAATGACTGAGTCATAGCCACGTAAGGTCGCCATCGTTTTTTCCATTTGAACTTGGGCATTATAAACAGAGGCGGTTGAATTTTGATAACAACTTAAAGTATCGGAAAAGTTACGAAAAGCCGCTCTTCTAAGATCGGTATCAGGGGTCGCTTCTTGACGCCCTTCAAAACTGTTATAGGTCATTTCATGTAATTGTCCATTCACTTCAAAATCTGGGAATTGTAAATCTTTGAATTTAATGTCATTATAACCTTGATATGGATAGTCAAGTGTATTGGATAATGCAGCTAAGGCCGCTTCTGTTTCTGGCGATAATTGATGTGGTTTTTGTTTAATCAATTTAGTAATCGCTAATTGGTCTTCTGTATTTTTGGCCGCTTCTTTTAATATATCATCTGCAATGTTCGCTACTTCATTTTCAAAGAAAGATAATTGCGCCGATACATTGGCTAAAATACGACTAGCATGACTATAGCGATTTTGTGCTTCTTTATCTAAAGTGTTCGCATTTACAGGCAAACTAGCATAAGGGAGGATGCGTGCTCTTATTTCTAAAATCGAGCGATAATGAGCAAAAGCAGCATTAATATCGGTAGCGGTTTGTATCTGACCTCGATACTGTTTAGTAAAGTTTTCTGTGTCCACCACTAATTTGTCGAGTGCTTCCTCATAGCTTTTTTCATCTTGAAATAATGTGGTTAAGTCCCAAGTCTGTTCAATTGGGGCTGTCTCACGATTGATCATATACTTCCACCTCTCATAATTTTCTAATAAATATATTATAACCCTATAGTTAACCTTGTCAATTAATCGACTCTTTTGAATATTTACTGCGCATACGCTAAAATGAAGAAAAGAAGTGTAATATAGGAGGTTTATATGAAAATTGCTGTTCTGCCTCAATTGAATGAGGCACAATTTAAATTATTACAGAGTAAAACACAAGCCAATTTGGTCGCAATCAATGAATCTGAAATAACAGCTGAAGATTTGGCACAATATGAAATCATCTTAGGTTGGAGTGATATGATTGTAGACGTGCTAACGATGGAGCATAAAATTAAATGGATTCAACTATGGATGGTTGGTGTCGATAGCATTCCCTTAGATAAATTAGCTGAACATGAAATTATAATCACGACCGCAAAAGGCGCGAACGCTCCTAATATTGCTCAACAAATTGTCGGTTACTTAATTATGTTTACACGTCATCTCCATACATCAAGAGATTATCAAATGAAACACCAATGGGAACGCCCAGCCGATTATGGTGAATTGACAGGAAAAAAAGCTTTATCCCTTGGCACAGGTGAAATCGGACAAGCATTTGCTAAAATTGCTCAAGCATTTGATATGACGGTAGACGGAGTGAACCGTACCGGACATGCTGTTGATTATTTCAACAATTGTTATGCCATAGCAGAACTCGATTCATTACTTGGTCAGTACGATTATATTGTCAATAGCCTTCCGCATACGCCGGCAACGGATAAATTATTTGCTGAAAAACAATTTAACGCGATGGCTAAAGAGGCTATTTTTATCAATGTAGGCCGTGGCAAATCAGTCGATGAAAAAGCCATGATACAAGCACTCCAAAATAATGAAATCAAAGGAGCTGGCTTAGATGTCTTTGAAGTCGAACCTTTACCAACAGATAGCCCCTTATGGGACATGCAGAATGTCATTATTACGCCACACCGAGCTGGGATTAGTGACTTTTACAGTCCGCGAATCATCGATATTTTCTTAGAAAACTTTCCGCTTTACCAGCAAGGCAAGATGCCAACCGTTAATTTATTGGATTATAAGAGAGGGTATTAAATGTAAAAAAAGCACCAGGGTAGGATTAGTTCACTCCCACTTTGGTGCTAAATTAGACTGGGTATAAACTTGATAAATTTAGTTAAGAATATTGTTCATTAATTAATAGCGTAGTGGTTGAGTGGTCTCGATCTGCGTCTTAATGAGGTTAGGCCTCAATTCAGTAAATTCAATCAAGTGATTGTTCGCTAATTAAAAGCGCAGTGGTTGAGTGGTCTCGATCTGCGTCTTAATGACTTGCTTGAGACCTACTCAACTTTGCGGGGGTAGGCCGACGAAGCGAAAATCAATCGATTTTCTACTTCTGGTCTACTCCCACTTTGGTGCTAAATTTAATTTAAAATAATTATCCCTGATACTCAAAGACGGTTGTTCCATCAGCTGAGGTACCACTCACCAATAAGCTTGTTGGTTGACTTAAGTCCACTGTCATCAATGCTTTGGCACCATTATATTGCCATTCGATTGATAGATGAGTGTCTTTTACATCATAATGAATTGTTGCGTCCTCATTAAAGGCTTCAAATTGACTTCTAAATTTGATCAATGCCAGTTGATCTTTCACCACTTTTTTCATGAGGCCTGCTTCTATATCCTTCGCTGATAAATTCGTACGGTTAATTTCTTTATGGCCACCTGCCCCTGCTCTAGCAACTGCTTCATGATTGTTTGATCCAGCAAAAATATCTAAATACCAAATTTGTGGTTTTCCTGGCATAAAGAGTTGGATGGCACGGGCTAACATCATTTTGGTCTCATCTTCGCCTAATGCACTAAAGTAAGTCGCATTGACTTGATAATAAACATTTTTTTGGCCGTGAAGATTCTTCACATATCCACCACGTCCGACAACAGTGTCAATCAATTCTTGAATACGAGTTTCTGGTAATAAGCCTTTTAAGTCTAATAAAGGGATCCCATCATGACAGCCCAACATGTTGACCGTTTTTAGGTCTTTCGTTAAAATATCGTCAATCCATGTTGCTAAGTGCTCAGCATTTTGTCCTTCAATCGTATCTAAAATTAATCCGGGTAGGAAAAAGTCATAAACTAAATAGCCCTCGTTGCCAATTTTCTCATGGATTTTTACTTCATAGCTTTCATGGATTTCGGGTAATAATGTTAGCTCACGTTCTTTAGCTAATTGGCTCACTTTATCCAATAATTCCCAGGTTCCAGGATCATTTAAGAAATTGCGCTCTCCTACTTCTTTCGGGCCATAAGCAAAAGCATCCAAACGCACGATACTAGCTCCATAGGCTTTTAATTGGTCTAAGGTTTGCGCATAAAATTCCCAAACTAAGGGAGATTTGATATTTAAATCCATTTGCCCTAAATATTCACAATGTGTTTCTAAATAGTCTTTAACAGGGGTCAAATACGCATTCAAAGCTCCTAAATCTAATTCAGACAATGGCGCATCCGCTTCAAGATGGGCTTGTACTTTTTCATGAATGCTTGCTGCTTGATCATATTGAATAGCCAATGCTTTCATCCATTGTTGCGTAGTCACTTGTGGGTACTTTTTTTCTTGATAAAAGGTATTCCAAAAAGTCAATCGCTCATTATTTTTGGTTCTAATCGTTAAAATAGGTAAGCCTGGTTTACGGAAGAACATTTTGTTAGTAAATTCTGCAGCCGGTTGAATATACCCTTCTGCAGTCATTTCACCATGTCCTTGCCAAAATTTATTCCAATCGATAAAGAAATCATAGTAAGGTGAGTGACTGCCCTCTTCAACAATAGACTGAAATTGTGGTGATAAGACAGAAGCATGGTTCAAGATGAAGTCCAATTTCGTCTTTACGCCTAAAGTCGCTAAAGATTGAAGGTCCTGTTCACTCACTAAAGTTTGATTCAAGCCATAATCAATAACTGAAAAGCCACGGTCTAAATCAGAATGATAAAAGCTAGGAAGGATATAAACGGATTGAAACGCGCCTTTTACTTCAGGGCGCGCTAAAAAATCGACCGTCCCTTCTAATTTTTCAGCTAAACTATCGGGATATACATTTAACATTGGTTGAATATTCATCGGTTTACGCTCCTTCAATTAATGATAAATATTGATCATAATCTAACACGACGCCCTCTTTTGAGAAGATTAAATCGGCCATTGGACTTTGTTGGTGTAATTTCTCTTGTTCAATACCAAGAACCATCGTGACAAAAGCACTGTCCGCATGACCATCACGGGCTCTTAATTTACGATAGGCCATTGTTTCTGCTGGGGTGCTATTTAAAAACAGTCTAAAATCAATCCCTCTTAAATCGGCGTGATTACCATGGGTCCACTCTAAAATCATTATTTTTTTGTTTGAAAAATCGACCTGGTCATACCATAAAGCATCTGGTGTGCGTCCCATTCGTTTTAACCAAATGTGGTCATGGCCCTCTTTAAATTCTTTTAAGACACGATTAATCGCCGGGATATTTAATTCCTTATCGGTGCCCAAATAATCAGCTAAAGCTCTCTTTCCAGCTAAATGATAAGTTTGATACCAATCATATTGAGATAAATAGTCCAAACTGCCATCATTGAACACTTGATAAATATTATCTAAGACCGCTTTTATCTCGTCATTATAAAGGCCTTGTTCTACCAAAGCTTTTTGGGCAGCATCTCGGTAAATTTGAACGCGTTCCGCATCATTGTATTCAGGAATACGATGAGGATAATTATCTCCCGATAAAATATAAGTGCCGACACCTGCTTTTTCAAAATAAAATGCTAGAATAGATGCCAAGGTCGTTTTACCCGATCCAGATCCACCACTGACTGATATGATAATTTTATCTTCTGTTTCAAAATCAACCCTTGAGATTAATTCTTTATAAAGTGTTTGGGCTTTGTCGAATGAATCCTCTGAGTAAAAGATTTTATCACCCGGCATATCACCACGTGGCATCGGTTCTTCCATCGTTGGAAACCCTTGTTCAATTAACGATAACAATTGTTCTTTCATATACTGACCTCCTCAATCTTATAAAAAATTTATAACGTTTCATTTCTATCTTTATTATAGAAAAACTGGTGTTATATTACAAACACCAGTTTCACTTTTTTTAACTAATAACGAGTCAGATTAATACTCGCAATGATTATTTAACTGCCCCATTACTCATACCCGCAATAATATGTTTTTGGAAGACTAAGTAAACCAATGTGATGGTCACAATCCCCACGATATAAGAGGCAAAGCTTGGACCAAAATCATTGAAGTATTGTCCTGTATAATTATATTGGAATAGCGGTAAGGACCACATTCTCGAATCTTTATTCAAGATTAATAATGGTAACATAAAGTCATTCCAGAACCATAAAGCATTAATAATCATGGTCGTCGCATGCATCGGTTTTAACATCGGAAAAATAATTTTACGATATGTTGTGAGTTTATCCGCTCCATCAATCTCAGCTGCTTCATCCATACTTTCTGGTACACTCACTTTAATGTAACCAACATATAAGAATAAAGTTTGTGGGATAGCATAAGTTAAATATAACAAAATTAACCCCCACATATTGGCCATACCAATACGGTTCATCATCACGGTAATCGGAATCATGATGACTTGGAACGGTACAAAGATTCCTAAAATTAACAAACTATACATAATCGCAAAAGCTTTTCTTTTACTCATATTACGAGCAATCGAGAAGGCTGCTGCCGGAATAACTAACGTGACAGCCAATAGTGACACTACTGTAATAATGGTTGAGTTTAAGAAATAATCTTTAATACCATCCTCTAATAATGTCTGATAGTTATCTAAAATAAATGGTTTAGGCCAGCTAAAGAAATTATCGACGATATCTTTAGTTGTTTTAAATGAACTTAAGATGGTTACCAACAATGGAATAAGAATGAGAATTCCACCAATTATTAATAAGCCATATTGCCAAGTATTGCGTTTTGATGCTTCATTTTTCATTAGTGCTCACCCTTTCTATTGTACTTCATAACGTTTTGAGAGACGGATTTGTAAAATTGAAATCAATCCGATAATTACAAATAAAACTAAGGCAATCGCATTAGCATAGCCATATTGATTACTCTTGAACGCATAATTATAAACTAATAAACCTAATGGTGTGGTCGCATCATTGGGTCCACCACCCGTTAAAGCAAAGATTTGATCAAAAGCGGTTAACCCTGCTTTTAAAGCCATAATAAACACCATCGTAATACTTGGTATTAAATAAGGTAATTCAATCGACCAGAAAATATGTTTTTGATCCGCCCCATCAACACGGGCTGCTTCAATAATTTCTTGGGGAATACTTTGTAAACCAGATAAGAAAATAATAATCGGCATCGCTACCCCTTGCCATAACATGACAAAGATAACGGCAAAAATCGCACCCCATTTAGTTCCTAAAAGACTGACTTGTAGCCACTCTATTCCTAAGGCATTGCCAATTGCCGGTAAACCATAGTTAAAGACTTGTTTAAAAATTAATGAAACCGTCAAACCTGACAACACTGCCGGGAAGAAGAACCATGCTCTAAAGAAGGTTTGGCCTTTAATTTTGGAATTTAAGGCGCGCGCCAATAAAATCCCTAAGACAATTTCACCGGCAATTAAGGCTATCGTTAAAATAATCGTAAACCCAATCGCGGACATAAATTTTGTATCGGTCATTAATATTTTGTAATTATTTAACCCCACAAATTCAAAATTATAGGTTAACCCCGTCCAGTTAGTTAAACTGTAGAAGGCTCCTTGAATCATCGGAAAATAGAAAAATATAATTTGTAAGAGGATGGGAATTGCTAGAAAAGCCCAGCCCCAATATTTAGATAAAAACTTTTTCATTGTACTCCTCCTACTTTACATCGGCTTTCATTGGATTAAAGAAAGCATTTAAATCTTGTGCCATGCGCTCTAAATCACCGGTCGTTAAATAATTGGTGGTTAAAGTATAATAATCATTCTCACTCGTCCAATTTTGTGCTAACCAGACAATATGTTTATCCGTAAAAGCATATTGAGCTAAACCAGCTAATTCAGAATCTTCTTTCATTTTAACACCTTTAACCGTTACGGGTGAGCCATCGACATCATAATATTTTTGCATCGCTTCTGGTGTCGTCAAGTATTCGACAAATCGAAGTGCTTCTTCTTTATGTGGTGTCGTAGCAGAAATCGATAAAGCGAAGTCTCCCGAACCAATCGTTAAGCTTTCTCCCGGATTATTACCTGGGAATGGGAAGGTCGCTACTTCAAATTGAGGTTCTTGCTCGTTAATCATTGTCAACGCCCATGAACCATTAACGGTCATTAACGCATCTCCTCTAGCAAAGGTTGCTAAAGCATCGGTATAAGAGGCACCTTGCCAGTTTTGTTGCATTGCTCCTGGACGTCTTAATAAATCTAAACGCTGAGCATCTGCTTTTAAAATTTCATCATCGGCTGAGATCGAGTTAGGTTGAGAAAAACGTAAGTAATCATTCGCTGGGTGGAAACCACCCGTGACGGTCGCAATCGCTAATTGATGATAGCCATTTAAAGTCCAACCTTCACTACCCGCAATCGCAAAAGGCACTTTTCCATCCGCAATCATTTGATCCACTAAAGCTTCAAACTCAGCCCATGTCTCCGGTACTTCATATCCTAACTCTTTAAACTTCGTCGCGTTATAGTAAAAACCGTACATATTGGCACTAAGTGGTACATTATAAATACCACCTTCTACTTCATAGTTTTCAGCATAACCCTCTTTTAAATTTTTCATAAAAGGTTGATCTTTGATATCTTCAAGATAGCCGGCTTTAGCCCATTCTTGTAATTCCAAACTTTGTGGGTAAGTATTCATCACATCTGGTAAGTCCCCTGCTAATACTCGTGTCTTTAATACATCACCAGGTGAAGGAACATCGACGACTTTGATTTTGATGTCTGGATTTTGCGCTTCAAAATCTTGAGCAATTTCTCTAATGGTATCCGTCATTTCCTTCTTTTGATTGAAGTATTCAATTTCAACCTTACCATCTGCTGTTAAGCCGTCATCTTTTCCACATCCCACTAAGCTTAAACTCGCTAAGCATACGATGCCTGCTTTTAATAACTTACTTTTTCCTTTCATCTCATTCACTTCCTATTTTTTTATAAAATGGAGTTGTTTCGTTAAGAAATCTCCTTGAGGCAGCGCCATTGTAAGACCTGCATACATTAACTCTGCTCCTGAATATACTGTATCACTGTCTACTAATTGATACAAACTATCCTCCTCGAGTCCGACTAATTTAACCGTCGTTTCAATGGTTTCAATCGTTGATAAAATACGAACATAAGTGACCACCACTTGGTCTTGATAATTAAATTGCACTGCTGCTTCATTAGAATCTGCTTCAGGATTAATCAAGCGATATTGTTTCCCTAATTGAATGATTGGACGAATCTTTTTATAAGCTGCCACTTGTTCTTTAATAACGGCTTTATCTGCTGCTGAAAGACTCGTTAAGTCTAATTCATAACCTAAATTCCCCATCATCGCGACATGCCCTCGTGTTTCAATCGGTGTGGTTCTGCCCAATTGATGGTTTGGTGAAACAGACACATGCGCTCCCATTGAAATTGTTGGATACAAGTACGATGAACCATATTGAATTGGTAAGCGTGCCATCGCATCCGTATCATCACTCGCCCAAACTTGTGGGAAATAGCGTAACATTCCTAAATCATTACGCCCGCCACCACCTGAACAACTTTCAAATAAAATATTGTCATGTTTTTCCGTTAAGTAAGACACCAAGTCATACAACCCTAACATATAAGCATGGGATTGCGCTTTGGTCTCAAGATAAGTTGTGCCATTACCAATTTTCGTGATATTACGGTTCATATCCCATTTAACATAATCAATCTCATGATTTTCTAGCAATTGATCGAATGTCGTTTTTAAATATGCTACCACTTCTGGATTGGATAAATCTAAGACCAATTGATTACGCGAATAAGTATGACTGCGGTTCGGCACTTGAATCGCCCAGTCTGGATAGTTGCGATATAAATCACTATCTTCAGAAATCATTTCCGGTTCAACCCAGATCCCAAATTTCAAACCACGTTGATGCACTTCATCAATGAGCGCTTTTAAGGTGCCCCCTAATTTTTCTTCATTGACCCACCAATCGCCTAAAGCACGATTATCATCAAAACGATTGCCAAACCAGCCATCATCTAAGACAAATAGTTCGATACCTAAAGCCACTGCTTCATCGGCTAAAGCCAATAATTTCTCACCATTGAAATCGAAATAAGTCGCTTCCCAATTATTGATTAAAATCGGTCTTAATTCGTGTGCAAAAGTTGCGGGAATAATATGATTTTGAACGAAACGACGCGATTCATCTGATAAAGCATTCAACCCATTAGCACTATAGCTGAATAAAGCGACCGGTGTTTCGAATTGTTCACCTGGATTTAATTGCCAACTAAAATTATCATCATTTAAACCGATTGCCACTCGCACTTCATTTAACTGATTTTGTTCTACAAAGGTTTGGAAATTACCTGAGTAAATGAGTTGTAATGCAAAGGCTTCACCCGCTTGTTCCGTTGTCTGGCTATCGGCCAAAATTAAAGCAGGCGTTTGGCCATGTCCTGAGGCACCACGATTCGATCCTACTTTATAGAATCCTTGCGTGACCGGTTGACGACGAACGGTCTTCTCTCTGGCATAAGCACCTTGTAAAGTAATAACATCATACGCTTTAGCTGGCACATCGAACATCGCACTCAAAGATCGGTGTAAAACGACCGGTTCTTCGCCCATATTTTCGAATACTTGATGCACTAAAATCGTATCTTCGGTTGCTGAGGCGGTATAGATTAGTTTTAAGCTGACTTTAGCAACCTCATCTACTAAATTGAAAATAATCGACTCTGCATCATTGAAAGAGTGAACTGTTGGTAACGTTGTGAGTGCCACATTACCTTTCACAATTTCGTAGTCCGCTAATTTAAAATCTGTCACTTCATTTTGATGATGTTGCACTTTTAAAGAGGGTTGGCGGAAATCACCCAAACCATGTTGTCCAATCACCTGACGCTGAGTATCAAAACTAAAAGTACGATTATGAGGTTCCGGGTTACCAGAAAAAGCATGATCTTTTTCAAAGACTGCATTTGATTGATGATATTGGTTTACCCGACGTCCTACATGTCTTAATAATAAATACCCATTAACATTTTCAATAATGATAGATGTGTTTTTGCCATGAATATAAAATAATGTTTCTTCCACTTGAATGCTCATCATTTTGCCTCCTAATTGTTGTTAACACTATCATACCTTGTGTATTCGTTTTCTAAAATAGAATTATGTTAGGTTGCGACATGGAATAATGTTAGGTATAATTTAATGTGGTTAGGAGGGGTTACGAGTGTTAAACAAGAAGATTGAAGGCGGTAGTCTAGTTTATTATGAATTGCATCAAGGTTCAGTCGATTTAATGATGGACTTTTGCGGCTATGAAAAATGTCCACCTAAATATGGTTTTGGCCCCGCCATTCGTGATAATTATGTACTCCATTATATTGAAGAAGGGAAAGGCCAATTTATCTATAATGGCAAAACCTATCATCTAAAAGCTGGCGATTTATTTTTATTGAAAGAAAATGAATTATTGTATTATGAAGCCGATATTAATGAGCCGTGGTCTTATTATTGGTTGGGGCTTAGTGGCACCAAGGTTGCGGATTATTTTAAGTTGTCGACTTTAATGCAAGACGGTTATGCTATTTCGAAGGATTTCGAAGATACCAAATTAATTGGTGAAACAATTAAATTTATCGTTACCCAGAATATTACTAAAGATTATTATTCGATTGAAACTTTACAAATTTTATCCAAAATATATGAAGTATTATATTTAATCGCCCATCAATTTCCACCGAAAGAAGCTTCTAAACAAAAATCAACTCAACAATTATATTTTGAAGCGAGAACGATCATAGATAAACAATACGGGAATGAAACATTAAACGTTAACTATATCGCTGAATTATTAGGAGTCAACCGCAGTTATCTTTCCACTATTTTTAAAGAATACGAGCAAATGACACCGAAAGATTATTTAACGAAAGTGCGCATGAACAGAGCCAAACAACTCTTAGAAAGTTCAGACTTAACCGTCAAAATCGTCGCCCTCTCTGTCGGTTACGCTGATCCCCTCTACTTTTCAAAATCATTCAAAAAATACTACGGCTATAATCCTAGTGAAGTGGCGAAAGTCACCCAGAATACAGAATTATAAAATAAAACCTCTCGCTATGCCTGATAAAAGGCTGGCGAGAGGTTAGTTTGTATTTTTTTAAAGAATTGTAAGCCACGGTAAAATCTATTCAGTATAATCAAAGAAACGATTTGGAGCCGTTTTGGTTGGCGCTAACCATTCAAGTAATAAGTCAATCCATTTACTTGCTTGATAATTTGAATTAGCAGTTTGACGACCGGTTAAGATATTCGCCAGTGATAGTCCATGTTTACCTTTATCGAAAATATGCAATTCATAAGGAATCTTATATTCTTCTAGAGCTAAAGCAAACTCGATTGAATCAGTAACAGGCACCACATCATCTTCTCGTGTATGCCAGATGAAACTAGGTGGTGTCATATCATTAACAAAATTCGTCGGTTTTAAATCAGCCAATTCAACTTCGGTATTTTCTGCTTTACCGGTAATAGCATACATCATTGGATTCACCGATTGTCCATATTCAGGTCTAACCGTTGAAGGAATTGTTAACGCTGGATAAATTAACACTAAATGAGTTGGTCGGTATAATTCATTTGATTTGCCAACCAATTGTGCTAACCACTCTTCATGCCAATGCACCCCTAATTGCGCCGCTAAATTACCACCGGCAGAAAAACCTCCGACGACAATATATTCTTCATTAATCGACCATTCCTCTGCATTTTCTTTAAGAATTGTCATCGCTATAGCCAACTCTACTAAAGGATTAGGATATTGACTAATAGGAGCGTCTGGCCAATTTGCTAATTCAGCATTAAATGCTTGAACCCCTTCGGTTGCATAATGTACGACCATTACTTGAAAA
Source organism: Globicatella sanguinis (assembly GCF_002847845.2). Classification (NCBI taxonomy): domain Bacteria; kingdom Bacillati; phylum Bacillota; class Bacilli; order Lactobacillales; family Aerococcaceae; genus Globicatella; species Globicatella sanguinis. Next base: position 1,100,881 of record NZ_CP126962.1, read on the forward strand.
CCTTTCGCAAAAAATTGCAATGCAACCATTTCAGATTCACGGTTTGAGGTAAACATATAACCTCCGCCAGGACATAACACCATCACCGGATATAAACGGTCACCATCAATTTCAGGAGTAGCTTCATGTAAATAAAATTTAGCGACAGCTCCATTATCACCTATTTGCTCTTCAAAATAACGCATAATTGCTCCTTTTCATTCCCTTCTCTTTGTGACAATAATCGAATTCCTTTAATAAAACACCTTTTAATTAATAGAACTCAAACTTCAACTAACTCCATTGTACGAGATTTTAAAGCGAATTCAAATAATTTCGCTTCGTCTGTCCACCCCCGTTTAAAATAATAAAATCCTCTATCTGTATACTAGGGTTGTTATTATATGGTCCATTTATGTTGCTTTATATCAACATGGCACGCATCTTTAAAGGTGATGCCTTCGTCTAATAATAAAGATTTTTGTTGAACAAATTGTGGTGCTAATCTTCCAGCTGCATTCACCACGCGATGACAAGGATACTCGCCATAAAAATCCGCTTGACTTAAAACTTTGCCAACTAAGCGCGCATTTTTTGGGCGATTAATTAATTGAGCGATTTGTCCATAAGTGGCAACATTACCTATTGGTATTTCTGACACTACCGATAACACTTCATAAATTAATACCTCAGAAAGAACTTTAGCTGACATAGCTGATTCTCCATTAACCTACTAATTCAATGTTGACATTTTCACCATCTTTTAATAATTTGACAACGGGACATCGCTTCAAACTGGTTGCTAAAATCGATTGGGCTTCAGCACTTTCGAGATGTGGCATTGTTACTTTTACTGCAACGAAAAATTGATAACCCGGTTCATCTTGTGCTAAATCAATTTCTGCTTTGACTACTGCTTGATGTTCATATCCGCGGCGTTTTTCTTCAGCTTCGATCGTTGCATTTAAACAAGTGGTTAAGGCCAATCCTAATAATTGCTCCGGATTCGTTCCCGGTACATTTTTGGTTGGACTAGAAACTTGTACTTTTAATCCATCCGCTTCATTCACATAAGCAATCCCTTCAATCCCATCTTGGTTAATAACTTCAGTATGATACAGTGATTTGTATTCCATTAAGATATCCCCCTCTTTCGAGATTTAGTTTAACACAGTTTGAACATTTACTGAATTTATTTTGCTTGAAATTCGCGATTATTCAAATGCAAGCAATAATGTTGTCTAAAACGGTTTGGATAATTTATACTATTAGATGAAAAGGAGGCGTATGCCATGTCAAAATTATTATCTCCTGCTAAAATCGGTGGGATTGATTTATCTAACCGCGTCATCATGCCACCCATGTGTATGTATGAAGCACACGAACAAGACGGAAAACCGACCCCCTTCCATTTTGCCCATTATGGAATGCGGGCCATTAGTAAAATGGGACTAATCATTCAAGAAGCAACCGCCATTGAACCCGATGGGCGTATCACAAATCAAGATTTAGGTTTATGGAATGACGAACAAATGGAAGCAATGAAAAAATTGGTTGATTCCGTCCATTATTTAGGAAGTAAAATGGGTATTCAAATTTCCCATGCCGGGCGTAAAGCAAGTGATGCCCAAGCACCACTAAGTCCTAGTGGCATTCCTTATGGCGAGCCCTATAATCCGCCAGTTGAAATGACTTTAGAACAAATTCAAGCAACGATTGATGGCTTTGTCGCTTCCAGTATCCGTGCTGAAAAAGCCGGTTATGATATGATTGAAATTCATGCAGCTCATGGCTATTTAATCAGCCAATTTTTATCACCATTAGCTAATCAACGGAATGACCAATATGGTGGCAGCTTAGAAAACCGTTATCGTATTTTACGCGAAATTATCGACGGCATTAAAGCTCAAGTTGCTCTACCAATTTGGGTACGTATCTCGGCCGATGCATATGATGAAACAGGCCAACAAAATACAATTGAAGATTGGCAACAAATGGCTCGTTGGATGGAAGAACAGGGTGTTGTAGCTATCGATGTCTCCACTGGTGGCATCTTAAGTAAAAAACCTAATATTCCCGTTCATGCTGGTTTCCAAACACCTTATGCAACTAGAATTAAAGAAGCTGTTGCGATTGATGTAATTACCGTTGGCTTAATCGATGATCCAGGATTGGCTGAATTTATCTTACAAACCAATCAAGCCGATGCCGTGATGATTGGTCGTGCTATCTTACGAAACACCAACTGGTTAAACGATGCTGCCGTATCCCTACATGACCATGAGTTTAAACCATATAATAATTCTTATGTGAGAGGACAGAAGGGGTAATTAATGCTTTAATAAAAATTATTGTTGATAGATTAGAGCATAAAACTTTTTAGTTTGCACCATCATATAAAGAGGTGCATCAATTGACTTCCTTCCTAGTTATCTGATAACTTCTTTATTTCTACCAGAACTAAAAATAATGGGAATCATAAAACAACCTGTTCCTGACCATTTCAAGCCTATTGTTAGTGATGATGGTAGTGGATTTGAAACATTCTTATTTTCGGTGTACTAAGATATTTTCATTTACGTTTAATATACTTTAAAAAGAATTCAAAAATAATACTTTAACGTCTTTGGTTTTATGTTATAATCAATGAGTTGAAATTTTGTTAAATCATTTGAGGAGTTGGTTATGATAATAGTCATTGGTGGCATGATTGGCGCTGGTAAGACAAGCGTGGCCAAAGTTATTGGAGAGCAGTTAGATTCTGAAGTCTTTTATGAAAATGTCGAGAATAATGATATTTTGCCATTATTTTATACAGCTAGCCCGGAAGAACAGGATGCAAAACGTTATCCTTTCTTATTACAGTTAGAGTTTTTAAGTAGTCGTTATCAAGATATTAAACGTGCATTCCATAATCGTCATAATGTCTTAGACCGTTCAATTTATGAAGATTGGTATTTCTGTAAAGTTAATAATGATTTAGGTCGTATTTCTGATATGGAATTTAAAATATATGAAAAATTATTAAATAATATGATGGAAGAGTTAGAATCCTTACCACAAAAAGCACCAGATTTAATGGTCTACTTACACGGTTCATTTGAAACCATTATGGAACGCATTGGGCTTCGTGGACGAGAATTTGAACAAGATGAAAGTTTGCGTCATTACTATTATACTTTGTGGTCAGGTTATGATGCTTGGGTTAAAAATCACTATCATGCCTCTCAAGTGCTAATGGTGGATATTGACCAATTAGATGTTGTGAACCGTCCTGAAGACATCCCTGTCCTAATGAAAATGGTCAAAGACAAATTAAATACTTTAGATAATGAGGCTTAATTCATTGACTTATATGAAATGATCTATGCCTTACTCAATAATTGCTAGGAGACTTTCAGTCTTTTAAATATTTCAAGAGCGAGTAATAAGTAAAAATCAATTTACTTATTGCCCGCTCTTTTTTCACAATCTTTTTCTTAAAACAAACTCTTTCGCATCATAAAAACGTCTTTATAATCAACTTTCACGATAAAAACCTCATTTTACTCTCATTATTTTTTCGTTATATTGTAATCATTCACTTAATCTCAAACAACAACCTGTTCAAAACAATCTCCTAATTCACCTTTTTCAAAAATAAATTTTTTTCGAATCATTTTACTGATTTAATTTCATTTTCTCCATCAAAGCTGTTCGTTTTGGATAGGTAATATTTCATCATCAATTGTTTATTCCAGTTCACAAACTTTTTGTCTTTTACCATCAAAGTTGCCTGCTAAATAAAATTGGTTCTATATTTTTTAATGCTGATGATTTCTACACCGATACTACTTGACATAGAGCGCACAAAAAAACACTGTTACCTACAATCGTATAAGTAACAGCGTGATGATGGTGTAATCTAATTATTTTACAGCTTCCATTAATTCTAACATAATATCTGCTTGTGGTAAGGCCATAACGGATTTAATATCTTTACGCACTCCTGGTAAATCTTGATAGACATCGGTTTCTGTTCCTGAGACAATCGTTCTAAAACCATGTTGAGACCAAGCAATTTCTTGGACTTCTTCATCTAACATGACCTTTCTCATCACTTCTGCCCCTTCATCTATCCCAATTAGGACATGAGAAGACCAAACTGTCGGTGAGGGGTATAACATCACGATGTCATCTTTCACTTGATTGTATACATTAGGCTCAATTTTTGAAAATTCTAGCCATTGACTCTCGTAACCCGCAATAATGGGATAGGCACCGACTCCTTGTTTTAAAAACTGATTAAATAAATCAGATGAAGAGGTTTGACTATAACCGATTTTATTATAAATAGCTTTTAAGACTGGTTTTAATTCAGCAACTTGCTCCTTCGTGATTGCTTTGTTATCATTTAGTGCATTGGCTAATAATCCTAAAAACATATTGCCTGAGTTCGACGCATTAGGATTGGTAGTATCCACCAAGATATCCCCATATAAATCGGTTAGTCCGATATCGGCCCAAGTTTTACCTTCTTTCATAGCGTTAGCTAATTTGGCCATATCAACCGTGTAAATACCGTTTTCTTCTGTGACATAACCCGCCTTAATTAAAACATCTACGACGATATGGCGCGAGTATAACACAATCGGTGTGTTAAACATGATGTCTGAAAACTGATTTTCTCCACCTAAATATTCTTGTAAATCAGCCGCGAATTGACTTGAAGGGAATAGATATTGGAAATTATCGCTCGCACCTGGTTGAACCATATCAACCGAACCTGCTTTACGATAATCATAAGTCAAGCCATATTCTTTCTTGGCAATTTCTTTTACTCTTGTATTTTCTAAAAGGTTAATTTTTTCTCCTCCGACTAAACCGGTAATCGAAACTTGGTCAGGTTGTCCAGAACGTAAAAACGAAAATCCAATTACTGCTGCTATTACAATAAGTAATAGACCTAATCCAAAGAATTTTCCATTTTTCATGACTGTTCCTCCTGTTTAAAATCTTCACCCATCTGAGCGGTTTTCTCTAATAAGTCGGTTTGTAATTCTAAATTGAGATATTTTTGTTGGTGATAGGAATCGCGTTGTTGGTTAAAAATTTGATTCAAGTACCCTAGCGCTTCCGTAGTCTGTGCTTTTACCTGCTGTAATTTATTGGCAGAAACACCCACTCTTTCTAATTCATAATAGTTCTCAATAATTTCCTCCGACTTCGTTGTATAATATTCAATAAAATGACGACTAGCCGATAAGGCTTGAAGATGGTCATCTAAATATTCATAGATAGAAAAACCAATCCCTGTCAATGAATTGGCAAGCTCAGCCACTTCTTGGTCTTCTATTTGTTTTGCGTTCTGTTCCATACGTTTAACATTTTTTCCTAGTACTTGGTATAAATCAGCCAACTCTTTATTGAGCTGATCATCGAGTACTTCGACATTACCAATTTTAATTTTGGGGGTAATCAAAAAGTAAATCGCAAAAAATAAAATTAAAGTTAACACTAACACTAAGTATAATGGCCACTCAAGAAGATACCAAAAGATTAGAAAAAAGATTAAACTGCCTAAAAATGATAATAGATTTTGTTTCACCATTTTGACATCCTCCTTCTATCTTAATTATACCCTCTTACTGATTGAAAAGCACTCACGAGATCACTACGTCCATCGAATACACGACCATTACTTAAATTAGCCAATTCTTGCAAGTAATTATCATCAGCATCTCCAAATTGAATCGAAAAGATTGGAATATCAAGGTTTAACGCTTGATATTGGCTAGCTACTTCGTCTTTTAAATGTTCATCGTTTGCACGTCCGTCAGATAAAATGACAATCATTGGGGTATGATCAGCTAAATCATCGGTATTGTTTTTAATATGTTCAAGAGCTGAAAGAACCGCTGCATTCATTGAAGTCCCACCACCCGCTGAATAAGTGGTGATCTGCTGATACAATTCTTCTAATTCTGTGCTAGCTCCATTAGCACTAATTGGCTTCCCGACATTGCTTTCAAATTTAATCACATGGGTAATGTCACGACTGGTCCCTTGTAATAAGTTCTTGCTCGCTTTATCTGATTGCATGACATAACTTAAAGCCTCTTCTAATTGTTCTTCTCCCTCTCCTGCCATCGAGCCTGAGTAGTCTAGTAAATAATAGGTCAAAGCCGGTTTTTTAAAGGCTGTTTGATAAGCAATTAAGGCTTCTTCTAATACTTTTGCTTCAGGTAAACGGACCGTGTTTAATATCTTACTCGTATCTATCCCCCAGTCCGGATTAAAGACCTGGTTATTATTTTGGGTGACAGTATTATAAGCGGTACGACGGCCGGTTTCTTGAATTTTCACTTGGGCCTCATCACTTAATAAATACTCTTGAAAAGCTAAAAAAGCTTTTTCTTTTTTCTCATTTTGATGATCAACATAAGCTAATGGTGCGTCACTCATTGCCACACCGTCCGTTGGGTACACAACATATAAAGGTTCTTTGCCTTGTTCTATTAATTGTTTATTCGTTTGAATAATTAAGGTTTCATAATTAACCATCGCATCATAGTTGCCGTTTAAAAATAGCGTTACGAGCCAATTCGATGAACCGGATGAACGGCTGACGCCACTTAATAATTTGGTAATTTTATCAATCAGTTGTTGATTAGCCAAATCTTCAGATGTTAAATTTTCTTTGCCTGATAAGGCCGTTAAAAATGATAAATAAGCTGTTGCACCACTGTTAGATTGAGTTGCGGAAGTCATCGCAAAGGTTAATTTGTTCTGTTCAATCGCTGCTAATATTTCAGCAATTGAGACATCACCATCAGTAAAACCTAATTGTTCTGCGAGGGATTGACGAATTCCAAAGACCACGGGTGACATCGAAATCGACTCTGTATATTTTAAAAGGTTATGAGTGTCTCCCATATTGAGCCACATCGAACTTGCAGTCCAAGCCGCATCATAATCAACTTCACCTGATTGTAGTAGTTGCATGGTCGTTAAGGAGCCTTGGTAAGCAATATTAATCGTTTGTCTGTTTTTCTTAGCGTATTCCTCAATAATCGGTTCCAAGACCTCAATTTCAGAACCCGCTACAATATTTAATGCTTCCCCACCATGCTGCGTTGAAAAGTCAAAATCAGCATTCCCACTGGTTTTATTATCATCGTCACAGGCTACGACCAGAACACATAAAATAGCCAGTGCTAAGAATTTTAATAAACGTTTCATGGTTTTCCCTGCTTTCCTTAATTTTTATGCTTGTGGCGTGACGTCTCGTCTTTCACTACGGGTATCTTGATAAATTGTTTCAGCAATGGCTGTTTTCAATTCATTCTCGACCGTAATTAATTCTTTTTCTGCTTCGATACGAGCTGTTTTGGCATTTTCATGAATCGCCATCGTTTCACGAATCGTTTCGATTAATTGTTGATTAACATGTTTAACCGTATCAATATCGACAATCGAACGCTCTGCCTCCTCAGCAATTTCCACCGAATTTTGACGTAATTTATCCGCGTTTTTTCTTAATAGTTCATTGGCTGTATCCGATACTTGACGTTCTAATTCTAGGACACGCTTTTGTTTTTCCATTCCTAAGGCAATGACCACTTGTGACTTCCATAAAGGTATAACATTATTAATGGCATCGGTCACCTTATCGACTAATAATTTGTCATTATTTTGGATTAATTTAATTTGTGGTGCGGTTTGGATAGCTAATGTTTTTGAGGTTTTTAAGTCAAAAATACGTTTTTCAAAACGATCAATCGACTCTTTAAAATCATTCACAACTTGTAAAGCCATTGAATCTTCTTTAGCTTCTGCCTCTTTCAATAATGCTGGTAATTGATTATCTCGCATATCTTTAACAACTTCTTCGCCGGCTACAATATACAATTGTAACTCTTCGAAGTATTTTAAATTCTCATCATACAATTTGTCATACATTGAAATGTCTTTTAACATCTCCATACGTGATGTTTCTAATTTGGCTTCAATTTTATCAATTTGTTTTTCCACTATATCATAACGTGCTAAGTATTTTTCGATGGATTTTTTGGCTTTATTAATAAAAGGGATCTTAGCTAAAAGACCTTTATTATCAAAATCCGCATCAAAATTTTGAACATTCACCACTAAATCGGTCATTAAATTACCGACCTCGCCTAAATCATGCGCTCGTACTTGACTTAAAATGGTTTCGCTAAATCCTGCTAAACTTTTTTGTGCATTCGCGCCAAACATTGAACTTAGTTGCGAGTCTCTTAAATTAATTTTCTCCTTAATGGAGTCAACTTTCTTTCGACTTGCTTCATCAAGAACTTCAAATTTTTCTTCTAAGTTTTCAGCAATTTCAGTATTGGCTTTATCTACTTGTGCTTGACTCATTAATTCGTCTAATGATATTTTAGTCATGGCAATCTCCCTTTCTTTAGTTATCATTATTATTTCTACTTTTATTGTATAATGTTCCACGATAAAAGTCTTTTTAAATTGTATGCCTTTACATAATCTTTACAAGTATTTCACAATTCATAAGTAATTCAAATCGCTCTTCCAGGGGATAATATCAACTTTTTAAGTTATTTACTTGTTTTTTCTTTAACAGCAATAAAAAGATACTCATAATGTCGATGTTGTATTAAAAGTTGTATTAAAAAGTGATAGAAAATTGCCAAAATTTAGATTGCATAGCCGATAATTTGTGTTAAGAGTTATAGGAAGGATTATTTTTAGATAGACATTAGACGGCAGGGGAAAATTAAAAAAACTGGGGGAGCTTTAGCTTTTGAAATGCTAATAGGTTTTGAAATTTTATAGGAATATTCGGTTGATGCTATTATTTTCTAACGGCGCATGAAGTTTAAGTCCAAATGACAGCATTAGCGAATCGTTTAACAATACACTTTATTTTGCGTTAATATTTCTGCATAATAAAAAAGAGACTAAGGAAAAACGATAGTCGTTTTCCTCAATCTCTCTTAAAATCTTCAACCGGTCGTCGAACCATTTCAATTTTAGTTCTTGCGTAATTTTTTTTAGATTATATGTAGAAAAGATGATGTGGCCATTTAAACTCAAGGGTATCAAGCTGAACCATCATCTTGATTATTTTTAAGGGTAGAATGAAACGTGTACATGGTCCATATGGTTAGCGGTGATACTACCACGGTCTTCCATCATCTGCCAAGACATATTCCAATCTCCATAAATTTGTTGTTTCCAAATGACATATGAAATCTTGCTCGATCCAATTTGGTTAATCGCATATTGAGCTATCTCATCTCCTAATGCTGAACCAACTGGCACCATAAAGTCAACTGCTAATCCTTGACCGTGATCGCCAGCATCACCTGGACGGTATGTACTAAATGAGGTAATGCCATAAGCATTCGCAACTTCATTTTTGAATTGTGCTACATGGGCTTGTAAGCCGTCATTGGTTGGGTCATAGATTGGCGCCTCAGTTTCTTCAGGTACCCATTCTACCGTCGTTTCTTCTATGATTGGCGCTTCAGTTTCCTCTGGCACCCATTCTATCGTCGTTTCTTCTATAATTGGGGCTTCAGTTTCTTCTACCACTTCGGCTGTTGTTTCTTCCACAATTGATGCTTCGGTTTCTTCTACCATTTCGGCAGTAGTTTCTTCCACAATTGGTGCTTCGGTTTCTTCTACCACTTCGGCTGTTGTTTCTTCCACAACAGGGGCTTCGGTTTCTTCTACCATTTCGGCAGTTGTTTCAGCTTCGGTTGTTTCAGTTACCCACTCTTCAATCGTTGTTGCTTCTGTAGTAGTTTCAACGGGGGCTGCTGAAGGTTCTACTGCCGTCGTTTCTGTAACTGGAGCTTCAGTTGTTTCAACTTCTGTAGATTCTGCTTCAGTTGTTTCAGGAAGCCATTCTTCAACTGGCTCCGTCACATAAACTGGCGCAGATGCCGATTCGCTAACATCTTCAGTCGCTGGTAATTCATATGTTTCGTCATTAACGACTAATTCATTTTCAGCTAAATTAATTTCTGCCTCGGTTTCAGAATCAGCTGTCTCAATTAAGACAGTTTCAGCCTTTTGATTGTCATCATAAGTCGTTGTTAATACCGTGCTAGGATAAATTAAGTCTAAATCCGCAATCGCGTTGATGCTTCCTAACACCTCTACATCAATCTCTAATGCTTCAGCAATGACTCCTAGAGTATCGCCATATTCGATAGTATAGACTGTTTGATTATCTTCGTTAATTTTTAATGCTGCTTTAACTTGTTCAATTGTACGTGGTTGCCATTCTTCGGCCAACACATTATTAGCCATTGTTGAAATTGGCGTTGTCATTAAAGCAAAAGCTGTCGCAAGTAAAATTCGCTTTTGTAATTTCATTTATTCTCACCTTTTTCTTATCTCGCTAGATTGTATTCTAACATAACACCCAAAAGAAAAAAGTCCTTTTAAGCTTATTTAAATAAACTGTTCCCACATTGACACTTTCTTGTAACAGTATTTCAATCAAGTAAACTAAAATAAAAATAAATATCATGTTTTCCTTGTTGCGATGTAAAATCATAAACGAGCGTATTGAGTCCGCCAAGTTCAAAATGATTGGCTAAATAAAATTCAAACGCTGCAAGATTATTATTAAGCACCTATCAGTAAAATTGGTTGCCTGACACTATATTGTAATTGCACTCATAAAAAACCGACTTTTGCTGAAATCATTCAAAGCAAAAATCGGTTGACGATCCGTTATTAATTTAATTCTAAATTGGATTTTAACGCTTCTTGAACGGTTGATAATGACCCTTCGTCAATCATTTCATAATAGACGCCATCAATCATATCGCCTGTTCCTTGTAATGTCACTTCTTCGATGTTCTTCGCAATCTTGTCCGCATTTAAAGCCAATGTTTGGATATCCTTAAATTGGATATTCGTTTCAACATAGTCTTCCATGACAGCCATTAATTCTGGTAAGCTGGCGAAAGAATTGATATTAACCACCTTATCCGCTACGGCTTCGATTACTTGACGCGAACGTTGTTGACGACCATAGTCTCCTTCTTCAGTATAACGATTACGAACATATTGTAAAACTGTCGCACCATCCATATATTGGGAAACACCCTGTTCAAAATAAGTCCCTTCTTGATTAAAGGTTTCAGTCGGAACAATAGTAATACCGCCTAAGGCGTTGACGATTTGGACAAAGCTTCCCATATCAACTTTTACATAATAGTCAATTGGAATATCTAAAAAGTTTTGTACAGAGTTAATTGACATTGGGATACCACCAAAAGCATAAGCATGGTTAATTTTATCTTGAGTGCCATACCCCACGATTTCAGTATAGGTATCACGAGGAATGCTGGTCATAACGGTTTTGTTGGTATTAGGATTAATGGTTGCGACCATCATAATATCTGAACGCCCTACTTCGGTACGACCAAAATCTCCCGTATCAATCCCTAAAAATAAAATACTAATGGGGTCTTCGCCGACTTCAACTTCTTCTGTCGTTTCACGTTTTTTAACAACATCTTTAACCACTGATTCCACAGCTTGTTTATTATATACCTTTTCAAACGATTTATTAAAACGATAATAGGAATAACCTAAAAAACCACCTACGACTAGTAAAGCCAGTAAAAATATTAAACCAATGGCTTTTAAAATTGGATTACCTTTTCTTCTTTTACAATGCATCGATCTACGTGACATCTTGTTTGACATTTTTATTTCACCTTCAAATTTTCAATTTATGTTTTATTTTAGCTATTTTTTGCTTGAATTACAAGCTTTTCTTTGATATCTATTCTATCCAATTAGACACTTTAAGTAAATATCTAATCCCTAAGTTCTGCTTTATCACGATGAGTTCAGTCTTTAAGTTTATTAAAGGTTTATCAAAGCATTTAGTTTAATCCTTAAATACTTTTCTTACTACATTTAACGCTTCATTAATGACCATATGCATATCATAATACTGATACATGCCCAATCGCCCACCAAAGATGACTTTGGTCTGTGCTTGCGCCAGACGACGGTATTGTTTAAAGAGTTGTGGATTCTTTTCATCATTGACAGGATAATACGGTTCATCACCCAATTGCCATTCCTTAGGATATTCTCTGGTAATGACCGTCTTTTCTTGCTTACCAAATTCAAAATGCTTATGTTCGATAATGCGTGTATAAGGGGTTTCACGATCTGTATAGTTAACGACCGCATTGCCTTGATAATTCTCTGTATCTAATACTTCATGTTCAAACTGTAAAGAGCGATATTCTAAGACACCATACTGATAATCAAAGTATTGATCAATCATACCGGTGTAGACTACTTTTGAAGCCTCCGCTTCTAACGTTTCTTTATCATTGAAAAAGTTCGTATTTAAATGCACTTCAATATTCGGATGGTCTAACATTTTCTCGACAATTTGAGTATAACCATCTATCGGAATCCCTTGATAAATATCATTAAAATAATTATTGTCATAAGTATAACGAACCGGTAGACGCTTAATGATGAAAGACGGCAAGTCTTTCGCATCGCGGCCCCATTGTTTTTCTGTATAACCTTTAATTAGTTTTTGATAGATATCCTTTCCTATTAAAGAAATCGCTTGTGTTTCTAGATTAGCCGGCTGTTTGCCATGTTCTTGTTGGAATTCCGCAATTTGACGATCAATCTCTGCTTTTGCTTCACTAGGGGTAATTACACCCCATAATTTATTGAAAGTATTCATATTAAATGGTAAATTATAAATCTCACCTTTATAATTAGCTATTGGCGAGTTCACATAATGGTTAAATTCAGCAAATTGATTAATATAATCCCAAACTTCTTTGTTGTTAGTGTGGAAAATATGGGTCCCATACTTATGCACTTGAATTCCTGCTATTTCTTCCGTATAGATATTGCCTGCAATATGATTTCTTTTTTCAATTACCTTTACTTTTTTGCCACGTTTAGCAGTTTCATAAGCAAAGACCGAGCCGAAAAGACCCGATCCAACGACTAAATAATCAAACAAATTAAGGCGCCTCCTATGTTATTCAAGGTTATTTTTATCCCTATCTATACTATCATAATTCTTCACAACATGAAAAGGCCTTAAGTCAGATATACTAATTTGGGTCATGAAAAAAAGTGGGCATCGTATTAAAGTCTTTGGTGTATTACCTCTACGATTACCCACTGAATAATTTTTAATTTTTATTTCCGACGATAATTTTCATTTAAACGGTACCAATATAATGGTCGAGAAGATGACCCTGTTCTGTCTGCAGTTTGAGTACGAACTATACCGTCATAGAAATACTTATTATTATAAGTTGAGTGATAAATCTCTTTGTTATTAATTGCGACACCGGTATGGCCTGCAGCACCTGAAGAATTATATTTATAACCTGAAATAAAGATATCTCCTGCACGCACTTGGCTTTCCGGTATTGGTAATAATAACCCACCTTCCATTGCAAACATTGAATCCGTATTCCCAATCCAAGTGTTACGATTTAAATAACCTGCATTAATTAAAGCATAATAAACTGCTGATGAACAATCATAACTGTTTGGGCCATTACGGTCGGTCATTGAATAGAAAGTTTTATTTTCTCTCGCTTTAAACCAATCTAATACTTTTTGAACGCCTTCTGATGTAACTTTCTCAGACGCTTCATTAATTACTAAGTAATTTTTCGTTGCACGACCTAATTTGGCTGGATTACCAGCTTCTGGATCAGAAACAGCAATTTCTTGGTCTGCTAATAAATAATTACTTGTTAATAATGGATTCCATTGTTTTAATTGCGCTACTGTCACACCATAACGACTTGCAACCGTTGTTAGAGGCATTCTGTAACCTGTTTGATTCCAATAAGTCTTAATTAATGTTCCATCATAATCTGCATCAACTTCAACCACACGGTCTCCCGCTTTCTTTTGCGCTTCAGCAGCTATACGTAATTTCTCATTTTCAGCGGCAATTTTCGCTTCTAACTCTGCTCTGGTTAAAGTAATACTGCCAGTTGTTTTGCTTGGATCAGATACATTAAGATTTTGCCCCGTACGAATCATCGTACTTGAAAGTTTGTTCCATGTCATGATTTGATTGACGGTAACATTGTTTGCTCTAGCAATCTCATATAAAGTATCGCCGTATGAGACGGTATGTTTTTTCTGTTCGAAAGCTGGAATAGTCACTAATTCATCTTTCTTATCGTTTTCAACTGGTTTCGTTGGTTCAGTTGGTTTTTCCTCTGGTTTAGTTTCCGGCTTCGTTGGTTCAGTTGGTTTTTCCTCCGGTTTGGTCGTAGTCACTTTATTCACGATAATCTTTTGATTTGGGTGAATTAAACTACCTGAAATGTTATTCCACTGACGTAATTGAGCAACACTCACGCCATATTGTTGAGCAATTCTATTTAAAGTATCGCCTCGTTTAATAGTATAATGTGTTGTCTTCGTTTCTGGTTTTGTTTCTACTGGCTTTTCTTCAACTGGCTTCGTTGGTGTAGTCGGTTTCTCTTCCGGTTTAGTTGTTTCTACCGGTTGCGTTGTAGTCACTTTATTGACAATAATCTTTTGATTTGGATAGATTAAGTGACCTGAAATATTATTCCATTGACGTAATTGAGCAACGCTCACACCATGTTGAGCCGCAATTCTATTTAAAGTATCGCCACGTTTAATGGTGTAATTCGTTGTCTTTGTTACTGGTTTGGTTTCAACCGGTTTCGTTGGTGTTGTCGGCTTCTCTTCCGGTTTGGTCGGTTCTACCGGTTGCGTCGTAGTCACTTTATTGACAATAATCTTTTGATTTGGATAGATTAAGTGACCTGAAATATTATTCCATTGACGTAATTGTGCAACGCTCACACCATGTTGAGCAGCGATTCTATTTAAGGTATCGCCTCGTTTAATCGTGTAATTCGTTGTCTTCGTTACGGGTTTTGTTTCAACCGGTTTGGTCGTTTCCGCAGGTTTTTCTTCAACTGGTTTCGTTGGTGTAGTTGGCTTATCTACTGGTTGTGTCGTTTGTGTTGTAGGATTAGAAACGACTAATTTTTGATTGACTCTAATTAAATTACTCGTTAATTTATTCCAGTCCATCAAGTTCGCTACACTTACCTTGTATTGATTCGCTATCTTCCATAATGTATCGCCTGAAACTGTTTGATATGTTTTTACTGTAGGCGAAACGGGCGATACAGTCGGTGTGTTAAATTTACGAACAACACTTTCTTCTGTTTTTTCTACTTGAACATCTTCTGCTTTAACCGATTCAGTCGTTGTTTCTTCTGTGACAACTTCTTCTGTTTCAGCAGGTAATGTGTCATCGCCGGTCACTCCTACTGAAACTTCTGTCGACTCAACTTGCTCAGAATTAGTTTCAGTCGTTTCTGAATCTACCGTTGGTTCTGTATCATTCGCCGGTTCTGATTCTTGAACGGCTTCGCTCTCTTCAACTGTCGACACCGCTTCAACAGTTGTATCATGATTGTCTTCAACGACTTCAGCCTCATTGACTACAGTATCTCCAACTGCTTCAACGACAGTCTCTTCACTTACTGCCTCAACAACGACTTCATCATGATTAACTGCTTCTTCAGCTTGTACATGAGTACTCAAGGTCATCGTTGCTAAAACAGATGCTGAAACCACTATCCATTTCCCTTTACTTTTCTTTAAAATTTTATTTCCCATTTTATTATTCGTCCCCCAAAAATAAATACTAGCAACAAAACTATATATACCATCATTTTAGCATATTCAAACTGATTAAGGCCGTTTACAATATTACAGTTTCGTAACAAAAGGCAGTGAAATGTATAAAAAACAAAGGACTTAGCAACTTTCTCGTCTAAGTCCTTTGGGGTTATTAAATTAATTTTTTAATAAATATCGTTTTAACGATTCGTATTTTGTTGTTGCATCGTTGACTCCTAATTGATACATCGCTGTTAATGCTTGAGCATTTTTCTCTAACCGACCAATCCGCATCTTTTTAGAAGGCTGAATCACAAAAGCCTTGCCTTCCTCCTCTAATTTATTTACTAAATCTAAACTCTGATTATACTTCATTGAGCGCTGTTTCCAAGTGTCCACAAAATTTGGATACCGTCGATAAATCATTTCATATAATCGTGATGAAGTTGTTTCTTTACGATAGCCCTTTGGTTGCGTTAAAACCACAATCACTTTGTCATATCCCATCGACAAAATCTTCTTAATTGGAATGGAATCAGCAATTCCCCCATCTAAATAAGGCATACCATTAAGGTCAACGATTTGCGAGACTAATGGCATGGCAGATGAGGCACGTAGCACTTCCATTTGGTTTAAAGGATGCGTTATTTTAATATACTCCGCTTTACCAGAATAGAGATTCGTCACTGTCGCATAAAAATCAATGCCGGATTGATAGAACGCTTTTTGATCAAAGGAATCCAAACGAAAGGGCACTTCGTAATAGGCAAAATCTTTATTCACAATGTTGCCAGTCTTTAATAAACTAGACAGACCCATATATTGAGGGTGATTTAAATATTTTAAATTATAACGAAGAGTGCGCCCAATCTGATGAGATGGGTAATTAACACCAAACAAGGCGCCGGCCGAAACAGCCACTATACCATCGACTTTAATCTTTTGGCGCATCATCACATCTAAGACGCCAGCCGTATAGATGCCACGCATCGCACCACCTTCTAATAATAATCCGACTTTCAATAAATTCTCCCCTCAACCTTTTGCTTTTACTTTATTATCTTTATGCATACAATATTGTTACCATCTTAATTCATCGTTTTCTGACAATTAATTTATGTTAATTCGCACTAACTGGCATTTAAGATGCCGAATATATTTACCAGTATTAATTTACACTTTTCTTTGAATCACAGTTCCAATATTACAATCCACTTAAATTTCCTTATACTCTACTGATAGTGCTTTTTGTACAGCTGGTCTAGCTGCTATTCTATCAGTCCACTCTTTAATATTTTGATAGCCTTCCATATCTAAAAATTCATACGCTCCCTCATATAATTTATCTTGAGCTAAGCGTCCATACCATGACCAAATAATCATATCCGCAATCGTATAATTGTCACCGACCATATAAGCATGTTGTGCTAAGTGTTGATCTAATACATCCAATTGACGTTTGGTTTCCATCGTATAACGATTGATTGGATATTCTTGTGCAGTTGGTGCATAGTTATAGAAATGTCCAAAACCGCCACCTACAAAGGGAGCTGCTCCTGTTTGCCAAAATACCCAGTTCATACATTCGGTTTTTTCCGCACGATTTTCAGGTAAGAAATGTCCGAATTTCTCAGCTAAGTATAATAAAATCGATCCAGATTCAAAAACACGAAGCGGTGTTGGTTCAGAATAATCTACCATGGCAGGAATTTTAGAATTAGGATTAATCTTGACAAAATCACTGCCAAACTGATCGCCTTTTCCAATATCAATTTTGAACAAGTCATAATTAGCTTCCTCAATACCTAAGGCTTTTAATTCCTCTAGCATAATCGCCACTTTAATTCCATTGGGTGTCCCTAATGAGTAGACCTGTAAGGGAGCATCACCTTTAGGAAGTGTTTGTTCAAAACGAGCGCCAGCTGTTGGACGATTACCTGAACGATTGTCATTTTCATCTTCCCATTGCCATACTTTCGGTTTAATATAGTCCGTCATTTTGTTACCTCCATTATTAATTGTTATCTACAGTATAAGTCTTTTAACTTTTCACAACAAATAGAATGCTTTAAGCGCTATGGATTGTTAACCCAAAATAAACATCAAACTACCAAATAATACGCCAATTAAGATGCCGACAATGACATCTTTAGGATAATGAACCCCAACTGCCACCCGACAAAAGGCTAATAAAAGGGTTAAAATCAAACAAACCAAACCCAATGATAGTTGCCATTTTAAAATACACATACTGATCATCGTGGATGAAAATACATGACGACTGGGGAATGACTCTCCAGTCTTGTCTCGCTTAAGTAAAGGTTGAATGGGCCACTCCTCATACGGTCTAGGGGCATTGATTACTTTTCTAAATAGGGACAACAAGACAAAACTAATGCCCGGCACAATCACCATCAGGCCCCACTCACTGATTGGTCTTTTGGTTAAATAAAAATACAATAATAAAGCTGGATAAAGAATATACATAAAGGTCGTAATGGATTGATTTAAAAATAAAACCACTTGTTTTAATAGTGGATGAGTATTAAAAAAGCTGGCTATTCGCTGATAAAATGTCAAATAATTATTCATGATGCGCTCCTTATTAAGGTTATTTGCTTCTATTATAACTAATTCTAAACAAGATACGAATAATTTCTAATTTGTAATTAACAAAAATCAATCATCGTCTCCTTATTTAAAACAAATATTAACGAGTTGTAAATCAATAGAGACTACGATTGACTATGATAATCCCAACCTTTTTTATACTTACAATAAAAAAGAATGGACAAGAAGTAGAAAATTGAATGATTTCCACTTTGTTTGCCCACCTTCTCTAAGACGTCACTCAACTCATGCACTGACAATAAACGATCAATCAATTGATTGCAGTTATCAACTCTCGGTTGAGCCTTCACAATTTTACAGTTTATAATTATTTGGCTATTCTACGAAATGCGCCAATTCTTGGCATTTTAATATCATAATTGAGCCCCATTATCAGATTGGTCGCCCAGATTCCAAAAAAGAATACTAAGATCGGTCCCACACAAGTCGTAATAATTAAAACAGCGGTAGAGTCAATCATATTGCTAAGACTTCGTTCAAATTTAGCCATTAAATCGGTCGCTGCGGTAGTCATTTGTTCAAATAGATTTTTATCTTGAGTGGCTTCTTTATTTACCGACTCGGCTTGTTCAAATGTTTGTTCAATTGATGTTTGATAATTTTCCTCTATTTTATTGGAAATCCCCACACTAGCTGGGATAATAGTAAAAATCATAATCCCCATTAAGAAAACTCGCATACCCAAACGTTTCAAGCGATCACTTTTTATCGCTAAATTGAGTAGCAATGCACCACAAGCTAAGGGGATTAACCATTGCAACGCCACTAAAGGTGTCACCGATAAGAAATATTTTTGCAGCCAAATACCCGCAAAAACAATTAATAAATAATCGGCAATATCGGCAATGTTTTGTGCGACCGGTCCACCAACATCACCCGGGATTAAGGTAATCGCAGTAGAGGTCGTGCCGGCTAAAGCAGTCAAAGCTACTACTGTTTCTTTCTTTTCATCTAAGGTCTCAATCGTCTGTGTATTAATATTCGTTACCCATTCAGTATCAGCTGAAAAAAAACTGGCAGTACCAATGGCGATGAATAAAATAGCTAATAACAAATTTTTAACATTAAAAATTGATTGATTCATTTTCTCACCTCTTAAATTAGATAATAAGGGGTGGGCAAGAAGTAGAAAATCGGTTGATTTTCGCTTCGTCTGTCCACCCCAAACCGTTGGGAGTGAATTGATATAGAAGATCAGTTGATTTCCGCTTCATCTGTCCACTCTCCGAACAATAAAGTAGTCTCACACTATATATTAAGACGGATTTTGAGACCACTCAACCTACACGATATAAACTAATAAGATGACATAAAACCTATTTTATCAAGTTTTGCCCACTCTCACTAAGCCCATTTTATCGTACAAAAAAAAATCAATACATCAGACTTACGACCTAATTTGCTTGTCTAAAAGATTGAGTTTATTTAAATTCATCATGAATCAGTTTTGACAGTCGCTAATAATAGCACTTCTCTTCTGACAGCGTATAACTAGCGTGCGCCCATAATTTTATGAGGAATATAAGGTTCTTCTAAATATAATAAATCTTCTTCACTTAATGTTACTTTTAAAGCCCCGACCACATCGTCAATATGACTTGTTTTGGTGGTCCCAATAACCGGTGATAACACCCCTCTAGCCCATTGCCAAGCTAAAGCAATCTGTTGCATTTTAACACCATATTTTTCTGCAATATCATGAACTCTTTTTACAATTTCATAATCTTGTTCTTCAGTCGAATCATATTTACGAACTGCAGTAGTATCCGTTTTACTTCTTAAAGTATCCGTGTGCCAATCTAAACGCGTCAAACGCCCCGCTGCTAAGGGACTATATGGCGTTAATGATACATTAAATTGCTGACAAACCGGAATTAACTCCCGTTCATCTTCACGATACATTAAATTATAATGATTTTGCATCGATTGAAACGGTGCCCAACCATTATCTTTCGCAATATTTTGTAAATTATGAAATTGATAGCCATACATAGCCGACGCACCTAGTGCACGCACTTTACCATCTATTACTAATTGATTCAAAGCTTCCATCGTTTCTTCCATTGGCGTTTCATAATCGAATCGGTGGATGATGTATAGATCTAAATAGTCCGTACCTAATCGTTTTAATGTCCCTTCAATTTCACGATTAATGGCTGCTCGTGATAATTTGCCTGGATTAAAATAAACTTTCGATGCCAGAATCACTTCATCACGTTTAAAATTACGTTTTACAATATTCCCAACATATTCTTCACTCGTTCCCTGAGAGTATCGATTAGCGGTATCAAAGAAATTAATTCCTTGGTCAAAAGCATGCAACATAATCTTTTCGCTTTCAGGCTCTTCTAACGTCCATTCATGCATCGTACCTGGCTTACCAAAACTCATACAACCTAAACAAATCTTTGAAACTTCAATATTGGTATTACCTAATTTTCCGTATTCCATATTCACCCTCCATTTTAATCAAATTCTCATAATGATATTATAAAGGATAGTAGAATGTTTCTCCATTAATATGCGTCAACCTATGGATTAGATATATAAATTCTTCTCTTTAAATATTTTTACAGCTATAGTAAATAATAGAAATCCGATAACAAAAGCCACTAACACTAAGATATATGCCATCGGCTCGCCAGCTAATAGTCCTTCACCGTTAAATAAACTAAACACTGTAAAATATTTTAAAAAAACAACTTTCTCGTCAATATTAGAAATCATTTTAAAAACAAACATGACGATAGGAATGGTCATACCAACTGCCAAACTTAAGCGGGCATCGGAAAAATAAGTGGAGGCTAAAAAGCTAATGCTCGAAATTAATACCCACAAGCAATAAAGTCCAAAATTTAGTTTTAATAAGGAAACTAAATCGGCTTCGGTTGGAAACATCACCCGAATTGTTAAATATTGAATCATTGTCACATAAACAAATAATCCAAACAATGAACTTAACAAGACTGCAATTTGTGTCAGAATAACTTTTGTTCGTTTATTATGTCCGGTTAACAACACTACCATTGATCCACGATCAACATAACGTGCCACCAAGCCATGAGCGCGATTCAGTATGAAAATCATCGGAAAAATCATTAAAATAAAACCGTACAAATATGAAACTAAAAAGCCTAACAAGCTAGTGCTACCTGCTTTAAATCCGACCGCCGCCATTAAGCCTGGCATTGTTTTAAAAAATTGATCCATCATTTTCATCATGGTCGGATTATACATTCCGATAATAATGGTGACATACATGGTTAAAATTAAGCAAATTCCAATAAATAACCACCGACTAGACTTTAATTCTTTAACAAATAATGTACTATTCATCATCGTCACCTCCATAATAATGTAAGAAGATAGACTCAAGGCTAGCTGTCTTAGACACTTTCACTTGATTCCCTATTTGTTCGCCATGATAGTCCTTTGCAAAATCTAATGCTTCCGCTTCTGTCGGTAAAGTGACTTGATAAGTACGCATATGCTGCGCTCTTAGATTTTCAATATTGTCTTTAGCGACAATATGACCGGCACGAATAATCGCAACTTGATGACAAGTTCTTTCTACTTCTTCAAATAAATGACTTGAAATGAGTAGCGTCTTGCCTTTCTTTTGTTCTTGTTGAATTAAGTCGACAAAGCGATTTTGCATCAAGGGATCTAACCCACTGGTTGGTTCATCTAAAATCAATACTTGTGGATCATGCATAAACGCCGATACTAATCCTAGCTTTTGCTTAGTCCCTTTACTCATCTTTTTGATAACTGTTTTAGTATCTAATTCAAAACGATCGATTAATTCTTTTTGTAACGTCACATTTTTAAGGCCACGATATTTTTGAATGAATTTTAAAAATTCAGTGCCTGTCATTTCATCAAAAAAGGCTATTTCACCTGGAACATATCCTAAATAATCCTGAATCTCATCCGCTTGATTCCAAGTATCTTTGCCTAAAATCTGTGTCGTACCACTGTGTGGACGAATATAGCCCAATAAATGACGGATGGTGGTCGTTTTTCCGGCGCCATTTGGTCCTAAAAACCCAAAACTTTCTCCTTCTTTTACCTGAATATCAATATCAAAATGCCACTCGTCTCACTGAATTTGTGAGTCAAATGATCGATGTCAATTACTTTCATAACAACCCCTCCAATATTGAGTATAAGATAACTCTATTATATAGTGAAAACGGATAACTTTATAGCATAATTTTGCAAGAATATTGATTTACACAAATAAATTTCAGCAAGCAAAATGCAAAAAATCGGAGGAAATTCTATTCGTTTATACGCCCCCAAGGGTTAATTGAGAACCCACTAAAACAATTAAATAAAATCATAAATGGCACCGTGAGCTTGAATAGTTTTTCAATGAAAATTATTGTAATGGGATAGTATCCTATATAATTTTCGAATGGCACTTTTCAGTGATGCTTATTCTGAACTTAACTTCAGTTTCTCAACCGTATCCTGATGAATTAGCTCCCTTAAGTGTGTTAAGTATGACGAAAAACTTACTCGGTCATTGGCATAAACCAAATTAAATCCCTTTTCATGTTCAGTCCAAGTAGTTAAATCAGACAAATTATGTTGAATCAAAGCTTCTAAACTATCAATAGCTTTATAAACCTTGGCTTCCAATGTCTCTTTCGCTTCCATTTCATTATAAAGTGCCAACATTTCCGTTTGATACGGTTCCGGAATTGTTGCAATCCATTGATGCAACAACTCTTCTTCAGTTTTGCGATCTTGATCTTTCTTTTCAAATGCCGGAATATCTCCTGTAAAACATTCGCCTAAATCATGAATAATGATCATTACCATCACTTTTTGAAAGTCTACTTCAGGTATAAAAGTCAACTTAAAAATCCCGATTTGTCTCACTTAAGATTCCCCACTTTTTCGTGGGGAAAGCTTGTCTTTAATTCGATAAGAAGGCCCTGTTATATTAATGAGATAAGAATGATGTAAAATACGATCAATAATCGCCTTTGTTAACATCTCATCTTGTCCCATAATGGTATGCCATTTATCGAAAGTTAAGTTACTCGTGAAGATCGTGGATCGCTTTGTATATCGCATATCGATCAATTGAAAGAATAATTTTGCTTCAAGTGGACTTATTTCATTAAATCCTACTTCATCAATCACAAGTAACTTATATTTGAAGAATAATTTTATTTTTCGTTCGAGCGTTCCTTCCTGATAAGCCGTTCTCAAGGAATGGATTAGTTTACTAAATTTAATAAAGTAAACACTATTACGTTTAATTGCGACACTATAGCTAATCGCAATCGCTAAATGCGTTTTGCCTGTACCTGGATTCCCCACTAATACCACGTTCTTTGCTTCGTTATAAAAGGATGACTCAATAATCGTTCTTATTTGATCCTCCTCAATACTTGGCTGAAACGTGAAGTCATAATCGTCGATAGTCTTTAAGTAAGGGAAAGCAGCGACTTTAACATTATACAAACGGTTATTTTCATCCTTCGCTTCCACTTCTTTGGCCAGTATTTTATATAATCCAGATAATTCTGCCTCGGTCATTTGATGGTTTTGATATAATTGTTCTAAGTAGTGCTGTGCTGATTTAAATTTTAAATACTCTAATTGCTCTTGTACTTTAAGATAGATTGTCATAACGGATGCCTCCTAATTCCCTTGAAATAAGACTCGGTTCTGTCGCTGTTTCTAAGTTATTTGTTTCATCCTGCTGTTTTGCATAATACAATTGGTGCTCTGGCTTTATGTTGAACAGTTGATTGGTTATAGGATGACTATCGATGATGTTTCCGTTATAATAAATATAAAGTTTATTGTTTTGAACGATAATTTCTACTTGTTTACCGATAAATTCTTTTGGAACGGAATATTTATTATAATGGTATTGGAAGAGAGAGTCGTTGGTAACATGAACTTTTTTAAGATGAAGGTGATAAGGTTTTCTGACTGATAAGGATGGCAGTGGGACCAAATCACCTTTTTCTTTTTCTAATAAGAAATTTCGTGGCAACCTTGTCGCTTGAGAAATGCCTCTGTTATCTTCTTCATTCAGTTGTTTTAACCGATGATGCATAGTCCATATCCCTTCATAGGTACCATTGTAATTATATAATTGTTCCACCCATTTATTCTGCGTCTCCGTTTTTCCTTTTGTTTGAGGACGATAGACCATACACGGCAGTGGTTCAATACCATAATCTTTACAAAATTCTGAAAAACGTGAAGTTAAGACAGCTTTATCTCCCATACTCGTTCGTGGTTTTTCGACAAATGCTTTCAAATTATCAATGACTAATTCTCGTGGTGCTCCGCCAATTTCCTCGAATGCTTCTGCTAAAAATGACAGTAAGTTTTCTGTTGTCGGATTTAATATCAGTCGACGAACATTGTAACGTGACCATGAAAGAGTTAACGTTGGAATATATACTGTAATGGTCTGCCCGTCATTCGTTACTAATTTTACTTTTTCTTTTAAATCGAATTGAGCTTGTTGACCGGGTTGAGTTTCGAAACGTTGTGTGAACGCTGTTCTAGTATTTTGTTGGAATGACTGACTCAGCTCTTCATCATTCACAATATAGCGATAAAAAGTAGAACGGGCACAGGTGATATGATGTTCTCTTTTCATAAAATAGAAAAGGTGATCGATATAACTGAAGTGACGCGTTGAATCATGAAGATAGGAAAGCATCAGCGGTTTAAACTCATCTAAATACTTTTTTCTCTTACGTGTTGTCTTTGGTATCACGCCTTCTAGTCTCTTCTTAACCGTTTTTCGGTCACAGTTTAATTCACGTGCAATCTTTGATAGATTCAATTTCAATTCTCCTTTCTGATACCATTCACTTAACCTGGATAAATCATCTAATGATGTGATTGTGATCTTTGCAATTTCTGACATAATCATTCCTCCTAATGGAATAATTATATCAAAAAAGATTACCTCAATTGTTTTTGTAACTGGGGAAAGTTACGTGCAACAAATTGGGTAATCTTATTGTAACTTTTATATCAGGAAACTCATCTCTTAAAAAGAAAGCCATTAACGACATCATCCAAGTATGTTCGGCCACGCTCTCATGTCGCCCCTTAGAGGTATAACAATGGTGCGTCGTATCTTTTAAGCGCTCAGCAACTGATAGAATTTCTAAAAACTTTCTTACATCCATCTTATCCGCTCCTTATGAATTACTTTTATTCTAACATAAAGACGCAAGAAAACAGGACACAAATTAGATTCCGTCCAAATGACATACACAGGTTACATAAACACGCCACAAAAATCTAGAGCCTTTTTCAAAAAATAAAAAAAGCGAAAAACCACCACAAAGTGATTTTTCGCTATACTTTTTATGCTTGTTTAACACGACTTACTTCTACTTTCACCGTTGGAATTTCTACTTCAAATTGACCGATGATAAAGGATGAAATAAAGGTCGTTAATAGTGAAATTAAACCATTGACCAGCGGCATATATAAGATCACCGACAATGTTAAGACCAATATGTCGGCTAAGAAATAAGCTTTTCCTAATGAAATTGGCGTACGATTCGATATAATTAAGGCATAACAGTCATCGCCCCCTGCTACACATCCGCGTGATACTACCAATCCACAACCAATCCCTAATAATAAACCACCTAAAATGGCTGCTACCACTGGTAAATGTTCTAATGAAGGTAATACCGGACCGACTGCTTCTACTAAGGAATACATTAGGACATAAATCAATGTTGAAAAGATGGCTTTTTTAAAGAAACCTTCTTTTAATAATAAGACGCCCAAACCATATAATAAAATATCAATCGGCAGATTAATAATGCCGGGACTCAAATGAGTTAATTTTGATAGGACAATTGATAACCCAATAACGCCCCCTTCGGTGATTTTGGCTGGAATATGAATGTTGACAATCGCAAAACACATAATCAAGTTACCGAGAAAAATCATCCCGATATCAGCCCATGATAATTCTAACCACTCAATCAAACGTTTTAACGTCAAATTATAACTACGTTGTGCAACGCTTATACTTTGACGATACACTTTATTGACTTTAGTAAACAACGACTTATTTTTTCTTACTGCTATTTTCATCTTTCCCTCTTTTTGTCTTATCACTCAGAGGTTTGCATTTTTGGCCACAAAAAAAGACTGCCTTGGCCGGAATACAAACTCCGTGCTGTACAATCTGATGGTTGTTGATGCTTTTTTTGTTTGAAAATTCTTTCTTGTAAGAACTCTGATTCATACAATTTCTTCGAATAGATCCCACATCAGGCACCCTTCTACTTCGAAACTGCTGCTATCAGATAAGAACTACCATAACGTACAAGACTCTTTTTTAGTGAGAATTATGGTAACCACCTGAGAATAATTTCTCTTCGTGATTCCATCATAGCACAATCCAAAGCTGCTTGACAAGTTATTTACAAAACATTTACAATACTCGCTTCTGGTTTTCATGAAATTGATTTAGGTTTTGAGAAAATTTTCTTTGCGCTGTCTGATTTTATGCGCTACTCTCAAGAGGCTGAGCAAAACCTTTTTAAATTCTATTCAGTCATATCTATTTAATTCAAGCGCAGTGGTTGAGTGGCCTCAACCTGCGTCTTTCGACTTGTTTGAGTCCTACTCAACTGTGCGGGGGTAGGCCTACGAAGCGAAAATCAACTGATTTCTACTTCTTGCCCACTCCCAGCTTTAATGACCTTTACATTCAGCCATTAGAACTGATTCTTTTAAATTTCTGGCAATAATTTATTCATAAGCATTGAAATAATCGCACTAATCGCAATGGGCGAATCCAATAAATATTGAATCATTGTAGGTGCCGATTGTTTCACTTCGACGGGTAAGAAAATCAATCCCATTGCCACAATAATTGGCAAACCGACAATATAGGTTTGTCTTTCGTCAAAAGGTTCTTCTTTAATCACTTTAAATCCAGCTAATAAAATAATCATTGTCACGACCGAAAAAATACCGCCAATAACAGAAGAAGGAATCGAATTAATTAATGCAGAGAATTTTCCTAAAAATGATAAAATAATAAACCAAATCGATGCGCCAACGAATACTCGTTTACTTGCTACTCCTGTTACTGAGATAATCCCTGCATTAGTTGAGTAACCAGTCACTGGTGTCGCACCGACTAAGGCCGCAATCATACAGCCAATCCCTTCACCTATAATCCCCATATTTAATTGATGATCAGTAATAGGTTCATCGATAACACTACTTACCGCATACCAAGTTCCTGTTGTTTCGGCTGTTAATACTAAATAAATGATTAACATTGTAAGAATAGAAGATAAATCAAATCCTAATGGATAATCCACAAATGCAACCATCGGTCTCGTAAACCAACCGGCACTCATAACACTATCAAAATTATAACCTCCCATTAAAGCAGCTACTATTGTTCCAATCGCAATCGCAAAAATAACCGATCCAATACGTAGTAAGTTACCTGTTTTAGGAGCATAATAACCTATCATTGAAAAAATAATCAATAAACTACCAGAAATAGTAGCTAATAAAATATTTTGATGCATACTTAAAATGTCACTTTGTACATAAATATTAGAGTTGAAAGCAGCTGGTAACAAAGATAAACCAACAATCATAATAATTGTCCCTGAAACAATACGCGGAATATATTCGGCAATCACTTTCTTAATGATTCCGGTAGCACCCAAAATCGCCAAGATTAAGCCTCCCACTAGGCTGGCACCAAAAACATTGTTGAAGTTACCATTCCCGAAATAAAGACCAATGATTGCCCCAACTGGCACAAAAGAAGGTCCCTGACACACTGGTAATTTTAAGAAAAACAACACTTGGATTAAAGAAGCAATCCCTGCACCTAAAAAACATGATTGAATTAAAGCGGTCGCTTGTTCAACAGGGGGCACTTACCGCTGTTACTATAATAAAAGGTACAACATAGACATCCATTGCTAAAACGTGTTGTAAGCCTAAAAATAAGGATTGTTTAATTGAAATCGGTTCATTTGGTCCAATTGTTAATTTTTGTGTCGTTTCCATTAATCGTCATTCTCCTATCCTCTACTATGTACAAGTTTGCTTTGAACATAGACTTCTTTAATATTTTCAGTGTTGGCTAAATATAAAATGCGGTGTAATAATTGTTCTGGTTCATTAAAGACACCGAAATCTGGTAATGGGTGCGTTGTGGCTTGTAAATCGATAACTTGGAAGTCACAGGCCATCCCAGGTTCAAAGGCTCCAATAGGTAAGTCTAACGCTCGTCCACCCGCTTTAGTCGCTAAATAAAAAGCTTCAGTCATCGTAATACGGCTATCTTTTTTGCCTCTTGTTTCAAACGGCAATTGCACATCCACTCCATCTTCTAACATTCTAGAAGACATAACCGCTTGTTTTAAATTGTCATATAAACTAGGTGAAAATCCACCGGAAATATCACTACCTAAACCTATTTCAACCCCTTTTTGATGGAAACTTTTAACCGGTAATACTCCATTAGCAAAATAAGCATTGGAAATCGGGCAATGAGCAATGGCCGTTTGAGTTTCATGATAAATTTGACAATCATGATCACTTAGGTAAGGTGCATGAGCCATAACGGACTTCTTCCCTAATAGGTTAAAATCTCTTAACGCTTCAGTATCTGATTTTCCATAACGTTCGAAAACAGTATCATGTTCCCATTGACCTTCACTACAATGCGATTGCACATGAACATCATATTTCTGCGCTAATTCACCCAAACCCTTTAATGCTTCATCCGTACAACTAGGTATAAAACGAGGTGTCACGACTGGATATACGCCTTGATATGTATCTTCATTTAGTGCTTGCACCTGTTGAATAAATAACTCTGTTTCAGCTAAAGCTACTTCTGTCGTTTCGTCACGATAGTAATCCGGACATGAGTCTTTTTTATCCATCACGACTTTACCAATTAATCCTCTTTGTCCTAATTCCGCACAAATTTCCGCTAATTTATAGGATGCTTCACGGTGAATAGTCGCAAAGTATAATGCAGTTGTGGTGCCATGTGCTAATAAATTACGAACTAAATCCTGATAAACTAGGGTGGCAAAGTTTACATCTTGATATTTACCTTCAAGTGGAAAGGTACATTCATCCAACCAGACATTTAAAGGCTCATCTAAGGCAATACCAGCTTGTGCCCATTGTGGCGCATGAATATGTAAATCGATAAACCCTGGTAACAATACATGCTGAGAATCAAACTCTACCAACGAGTCATCTTCTTGTGCTATGGACAAAATGTGTTGATATTGTTCCTTATCTTTTTCAGGGTCGTAAATAGACTCAATATAACCTTCGTCATTGACGACAATTAATTGATTTTCCCCATAAATTAGCTCTCCAAATTCAGGGGCACTAAATATATTTCCTTTAAAAATTTTCATTTTTCTACTCCTTATTTTACAAACTACATATGCCATTCTAGTTTTTATATTTCGTTTTTACAAGGGCATTTTCAGTATCTTACATATTAGCCTTTGTAATCGTTCGTGTTTTGTTGCCGTTCAATTTGTCCTCTCAATTACTTATGACATCATAATGATTAGAATTAACTTGAACTATTTTTTGTTAATAAAATTAACTTAGTAACCACCAGTCACAAAAGTCTATATCATACGTTTCATGCTGCCTAAATACGAACAAAAAAAGACCCAAGTTAGATATGGCTAACTCAAGTCTATGTAAGAAAAAATAAGACACCCAACTAATATAAAATATTACTTACTAAAATCATCACGATTAAGGCAACTAGATGACAGCCCCCTACAATAAATACTTGATGGATAAACCCATCTTTAATGGTGGTGCCGGCTAAGTTATTATAAGTAATATTCACACCTGAATGTGGCATCGAGGTCGTAACAGCGGCCGCTACTACAGCAATTCGGTGTACTAATTCAGGATTTAAACCATTCGCAATATAATCTCCGGCAATACTATTCATCACAATGCCTAACGAACCTGAAGCCGAACCGGTTACTGCACTTAATAATGCAGCTGCCACCGATAAACCAATTAACGGACTTCCAGGTATACTCGTAATCGCATGTTGAATAATCGCAAAAGCAGGTGACGCAGTTAAGACCGATCCAAAAGCAACAGAAGATGAAGTCGCAAACGCTGACCCAATGGAACCATTCGCTCCCGCATTTAATAATGGCATTTGTTCTTTAATATAGGGTCTAAAAATAATTGATGACATCACAATCGCCACCGTTAAAGCGATTAAAATAATATGGTCTACTTTCGAAAACAACATGATGATGATAATTAAAGTCACTAATGGTAAAACAGATAATAAAATCGACGGTAATTTCGTTTCATCAATTTGAACTTCTTGCTTACTAGATAATTCATCTGCTTGACGTTCAGCTTCTCCGGCTGAATAACTATAGAATCCTTCACCCTTGGCTTTAGAGGCTTTTAATTGAAGGTATAAGTATAAAACGCCATAAGCTAAAGCTGCCGCTGCACCAATTAAAGATAGGAGGGGCGCTGCTGTTAAAGTCGTGCCAATAACCGAAGTCGGCACCGCATTTTGCACTGAGGGCGCTCCGGGTAACATCGACATCGTGACGGTCGCCATCCCTAAAAATAACGGAATCGGCAATAATTTCCAACTCACATCTAATTCTTTAAAAATCGGCTTAGCTAATGGGATTAAAGCAAACATGACGACATATAAGCTTACCCCTCCATAAGTTAAAATTGCCGCAATTAAAGCAAAAGCCAACATGACATAAAAGGGATTATCTCGCCCAACCAGTTTCAAAACAAAGTTTGCGATAGATAAGGTTGCATTACTCTTTTCAATATATTGAGCTAATACCGCTCCCAATAAGAAGATGGCGAAGTTATTAATTAGAAAACCAGCCAATCCTGTCATATAAGAATGCTCTTTACCAACCATGAATTCAAAGATATTCATTCGACTTGTTAAAATGACAATCAATGTTGCTAAAGGCGCTGCCACTGCGATGTGCATTCCTTTAACCGACATCCAAATAATCGCGATAATTGCAATAAAAATTCCAATAATACCTAATATTTCCATATGCACTTTTCCTCTACTGTTTATTTGTTATCTTTATCATATCAAGTTTTATAACATAAATTAAATAATATTTTGTATACGCTTCCCATAACTAAATTGATATAGTACAATAGGTTTAAAGAAAATTTCAAATGTTAATCTCGTTTTAAAATAACCAATAAGTTATAATAGAGGAGTTGCACCCATGAGCAGTATTACGGATAAAGAATTAATTCAAACCATTATGGAAGCAGGTAACATGACCGCTGCAGCCGACAAATTATTTGTCACTCAACCTTATTTATCAAAATTGTTAAAAGAATCCGAAGATAAAATTGGCACTGCTTTATTTAAGCGCAATTATCGCTCGATGAGTATTACTTACGCTGGGCAGGTTTATTTAAATTATTTGAATCAAATTGAACAAATAGAAAAGAAAATGTTAGCCGATTTGTCGTTAGTAGCCCAAGAAAAACACGGCCTAATTCGTGTAGGTGTTAATCACACCTTAGCTTCAGCCTTATTACCAACGGTTTATCAAATTTTTAATCAGTATTTCCCTCATATCAAATTTGAATTTTATGAATTTTCAACCACGCGTCTTAATCAAATGCTTAAAAATCAAACACTTGATATCGTCATTGGTCTAAGCGTTCAAGACGAAAATGACTTTGTTCAGGAAGTTTTATATACGGATCAATTATATTTAGTGGTTTCCAAAAATAGTGCACTCTATGACCCACAATATGATAATCAATTAGTTGAAGAACCTTTTCCTACTCGTCAGCTCAATAATTTACCTCTGATTTTATTGCCCGAAAAGTTTAGTTTGCGCCGGCAAATAAATGATGTGTACTTTAAAGAAGATATGAATTTAAACCTAATGTACGAAACCAGTAATTTATATACCGCTATTGGCTTAGTTAGAAAAGGCTACGGCAATACTTTGGTCCCCATTACCGGTATGAATACCGTTAGTTTTAATAATTGTAATATCTTCTCTCTGGAAGACGATTGTTTTAAAGTCCAGTTTGTACTTTATTATTTGAGAGACAAACCTATTCCCTCATATACCGAACAATTTATTGAACAATCAAAAGAGATTTTCCACCAAAAAAGTCAAGAATTCCATTTTCGTGTATAAACTTCAATATACAAAAAAAGAGTGGGCAAGAAGCAGAAAATTAGATAATTTCCGCTTCGTCTGTCCACCCCCGCACAGTTGGGAGTAGACCAGAAGTAGAAAATCGAATGATTTTCGCTTCGTCGGCCTACCCCCGCACAGTTGAGTAGGTATCAAACAAGTCATTAAGACGCAGTTTGATGCCACTCAACCACTGCGCTTTGAATTTATAAGCACTAATTTGACTAAATTTTTCAATTTTATGATCAATCTCATTAAGACGCAGTTTGAGACCACTCAACCACTGCGTTTTTATTTATCGAGCAATAATCTGAGTGAATTGGTCAAGATTATTCTCAGCTAGCTTAACACGCAGTTTGATGCCACTCAACCACTGTGCTATTATTATCGAGCAATCACTTTATTGATTTTATCAAATTTATACCAAACCTCATTAAGACGAAGTTTGAGACCACTCAACCACTGCGCTTTTAATTACCGAGCAATAACTTGATTGATCATTTCAAATTTAGGCCTAACCTTGTTAAGACGCAGGTTGGCGCTTATAATTAACGCAAAATATTCTGAATGATTTTATCGAGTTGATGTCTACTCTCTCTTACATATAACGATTATTGTTATTTAAGAGACAGCCAATTCTTGCTTTTTTCAAAACAACGCATCTTATCGCCTTTGGAGCAACTAGCTAATTTTTTCTCGAAGAGAATACACTCAATCCGAATATCATTCCTTCTCTCGCCGATAATCATCAACAAACTCAGATACATCCTTGCATGCACTACTATTTATTTCCTATTTCTTAGATTGTTTGTAAAAAGTTCTCGATTAATTTAGTATAGGCTTTTATTCCAATCGTTTGTCTGGAACCGGCATGGGTTGCTCGGTCAATGAGGTGAACCACACTTTTACCATGATTAGCCGCTGCTAAATGCTCACTATGTTCTGGCAAGATAAAGGTATCATTTTTACCGTGAATAAACATGATTGGGACTTCATTTTCTCTTAAAGCATCAACTGCACTGGTCGCTTTCATATCGAAACCTTGTGTTAATTTCATCATAAAATTGACTCCATAGATTAATAGCCCCACTTTATGTTGACGATATAAACTCGCAATCAATTCATATAAATTGGTAAACCCACAATCGGCCACCACAAATTGAATTTTAGGTCGATACGCTAAGACATTTAAGGAAATCGAGCTGCCCATCGATTCACCATGTAAGCCTAAATAAATATCATCACCATAGCGCTGATAGGTATCTTCAATCAATGCCAGTAAATCTTTAGCTTCAAAATTCCCTAATGAAACCGGCGTTTTTTCATTGTCGCCATGTCCGCGCACATCATAAATAATGACATTAAACCCTTGTGAACGGTATGCATCTAAATACTTTACCGCACCGTAGCGATTCGCTGTATAACCATGAGAAATAATCACATATTTATCCGATGGCACTGCCGCTTTCACTAAGACGACATGTAATGAATAATCTTGATAACCCTTAACCGTATAAGCCGTTTTATCATAATCATCAAAATTCCCCCATAAATGATGTTCCTTTTCCCATGCCATTTCTTTTTCTAATGATGAGATTTTAGGTTTTGCAATATTTTTTGAAAAATGTAGCGAAATAGTCCCATAGGCAATGATGAATAATACTAAAAAGACAAGGGCAATCCAAAAAAGCCACTCCATAAAATCCTCCTTAAGCCAAATCTTTAACAACGTTGATAGCTGCCTCGTAATCAGGATGGCTATTAACATTATCTAAATACTCAACATAAGTAATTTCATTCTGTTCATTGGCTACAATAACCGCACGAGCCAATAAATGCCACTCCTCCATCAAGACACCATAAGCTTTTCCGAATGATCGATCATAATAATCAGATAATAACAAAGCATTCTCAATGCCTGAAGCACCACACCAACGTTTTTGAGCAAAAGGTAAATCACAAGAAACCGTTATAACCACTGTATTCTCCATATCAGATAAGGCTTGGTTAAACTGTCTTGTTTGGGCATCACAAATCCCCGTGTCGACCGAAGGCACAATACTTAAAACTTTTTTCTTTCCTTCAAAGTCAGCTAAAGATTGCTTCATTAGGTCAGGATTTACAAGAGAAAAATCAGGTAACTGTTCTCCTACTTTTAATTGATTACCGATGATCGTTACTAATTCACCTTTAAATGTTGTCATGTTAAGACCCTACCTTCATTCATTTTTTCAGTAGTCTTATCATATCACAAAATAAGCTGATTCAATAACGATGTGTTTTGAAGGAAAATAACAAATTAATTAATCATGTTAAGTTTATAAGCAAAAAGACTAGATAATTACTGCGTAAAGTACTATCATATTACTAGTAGTTTAGTAACTGAAAAAAATAGAAAGGATATTATGAAAGATAAAGCACATTATAAAACAGCCATTTCAATGGCTTGGCCTTCTGTATTAGAAAGCTTCTTTATTTCATTGGCAGCGATGATCGATACGATGATGGTCGGTGAATTAGGAAGTTTTGCGATTGCAGCAGTTGGTTTAACAACTCAACCCAAACTAATTGGATTAACTGTCTTTTTTGCTATTAACATCGCCGTATCATCATTAGTTGCAAGGAGACGCGGACAAGAAGATAAACGAGGAGCCAACGAAGTTTTCCTGACAGCGTTATGTTTAACAGTAGCAGCTAGTTTAATTATTACCGTTATTTTCTTATATTTCGCTGATGATATTATGCACTTAACCGGTAGCAATCACGAAACCCATCAAGCCTCTGTTAATTACTTACGGATTATTATGGGTGGAATGATTTTTAATGTCATCGCCATGGTGATTAATGCTGCGCAACGTGGAAGTGGCAATACCCGAATTGCCTTCTTTACCAATGTCACCTCATCAATCGTTAATATTATTTTCAATTATTTACTTATTAATGGTAAATTGGGGTTCCCTGCTTTAGGAATTCAAGGGGCAGCCATTGCCACCGTATTAGGTACCTTTGTGGCCATGTTGATGAGTATTCGTTCACTCTATAGTCCTGATAGTTTAATCCAAATTAAATATATTTTAAAATACAAAGTCAAAATGCAAAAGAAGACTGTTAAGATGATCTTTGGTTTAGGCTCTAATATGGCCGTTGAAAATCTGATGATGCGCATTGGGTTTGTAGCCACCGCGGTCACAGCCGCAAAACTCGGAACCAATGCCTTTGCCATTCACAATGCCGGTATGAACTTACTAAGTCTCGGCTTTTCATTCGGTGATGGAATGCAAGTAGCTGCCGTTGCCTTAGCCGGTAGAGCTTTAGGTCGTCAAGACCACGATAAAGCCATTAAATTAGGCCATATCTGTCAACGGATTGGTTTAGTCATGTCATTAGCTTTATCATTATTCTTATTTGCTTTTGGTAAAAATTTAATGGGGCTTTATTTTAATGAACCTGCCCTCATTGATGAAGGGGCGATTATTACCCGTTTTGTCATGGTCATTGTGCTGTTACAAATCTCCCAACTTGTTTATGGCGGATGTTTAAGAGCCGGGGGCGACGTTCGCTATACACTTATTGCAGGCATTATATCGGTTACCCTAATTCGTACGGGTGTTACACTCATATTAGTTAATATCTTTAATTTAGGACTTTATGGTATTTGGATTGGGATTTTATCCGACCAATTCTCGCGTTTTATTTTATTACGCCATCGTTTCAAACAAGGTAATTGGACTCGGATTGAAATCTAGTCTATTGGTATAACAAAATAAGTATCCTCAAACTTTGAGTCGAACCAGATTACAGCTTTGTATAATCTTGGTATTGCTCAAACTAGAGGATACTTTTTATTTAAATACTTGATGATTACTGAGGAACCTCACAACCAATCCCGTCTTTATCACCATCAAATTGGGGACGAAAACCAGGATCGCCCTTCCTAATCGGAGCCTTACCAGCTTGCCAAACTTCCTTACAGTTTCGATAATAAACGGTCTCTACTTCATTGGCAGAACCAGCTGAATGGTTGGCTTGAAGTTCATATTCAGCTTTGTTAATAAACTCCAAATCTCCATCCACCCAAACCCTTAATCCTTCGTATTTTGCTTTTTCTTGTGCTTCATAAATAGCTTTTACATATTGACTATTAGGTAAATACTGATGGATGTATCGCGCAATAGCGTAACCTTCTCTAACTAGAATTTCTGATAAGAGATGCCCATCCACCCAAACATGCACTAAATCACGTTGATATTTATCCTTTTCGGGACCTTCATATTCAATTTGAATTAATTTAGCTTCTTCAAATAATTGATTGACTCGCTTGCGTGCCGCCTTACTGTATGGTACGCCTCCTCTGATTTCAGGAGCATCCATTAATAAAAATCTTGCTTTAATACTTGGTTCTATTTGGCGTTCTAAAATAAAGTCCGCGGTATCACCATCATAAACATTAAAAGACTTAACAGTAAATAATTGTGCTAGACTGGCATTCGTCTTAGCCGTTGTTGTGTAACCTAAATATTCATCGCTCACTTCTGCCCTGACGGCGCACGGGTGAACGCCTAACATTAATAAAATTGCTAGCAAAAAGCCGATGTAACGATAGTTTCTCTTGGTCATCTCTCTATCCCTTTCCACACCTAATACTCTCATTATACCAAACTTTCCCCTGTTACAGCGATGATTTTTAGATAGTAAAAGCAAACATCATCACGCTGTTCTTAGACTAAACGATCATCAGGGAATATTTTTAAGAAGTATTCAATCAATCAATATAAGTAAAAGCAAGTCATTCTGAATTCGGCTCAGAAACGCGTTTATGGTTTTTATTTAAATTTTTAAGCTACCTCACCATTAGTATTAAAAAACCTCGAACAAAAGACCACCGCCCCTTATTCAAGGTATAAAGATAGTAGCTTCATTCCTTTCTAGGAAAATTGCCGATTCGTTAAATACTCACTTAGTCGATTGTAACAAATTTCTGCCACCGAGAATAATGCGAAAGTCACGACCGCACAAAGGATTAAATATAAACTATCAGCCATTCCATTTAAAAAAGCGAATGGGCGTTTCACTAAATAAAAATAATTGCCGTTTACGATAGGATTAATAACATAAACCATCATCATATAAACTATCATCAAAATAAATGGTAATTGTTTATCCGCTTTTTGAATCCGAAAATCATATACCACCATCGTAAAGAAAGGTAACAATAGTGTAATAATATGGTTCACCAAAAAACTAATCCCTAATGGATGGGTAATACTTTGCACCCGACTAGGATAAAGAAAACTTAATAGCGCGAAAGCACCCGTAAAAGATAAAATTCTAATGACTAACTTGCTTTTGGTCGTTAAATAGATAATACCTAAAATGCTATTAATACGACTGATATGTAAAGGCAAAGATTCTGATAGTTCAAATTTAAAAAACAATAAATAATAACCATATAAGATACATTGTTGAATCATACTGATAATTAAAACCATCATACTAATCTGGTCACGATGCTTGCGAACAAATAGTATGTTTGTAAACAGTAAAAACCCAACCATTATAACAATGCCTATATATAACAAATGGTTAGGTCCAAAAGGTTTAATAAAGTCTGTCATCACATTCTCCTTTGGTAACAAGAGTATTATGTTTCAATTGCATTATAACAAATCAATCGCATTCCTTACCACCCATTACTCCATGATTTGTAAGTGAGACAAATCGGAATTTCTAAGTTGACTTTTAAAACCGAATTTATCAAGTTGATGCACAGCCTGTGCTTAATAATCTGTTAAAAAGCTTTGCTCTAAGCACATCATCGTTCTATGGCACTCTTATTTGAATCTCTTTAAAGGATCCCATCTACACAATCTCAAAGAATTCTCAAATAAAAAATTCAGTTTAGACTCGCCATTAAGCTCCTCTAAACTGAATATATATATTATCTTAAATCAATTAATTGAGTGTTTTTAATATCTTCAATTGTTTGTGTTCCTGCTAATTGCATCACACGTTTTAAATCTCTTTCAAAATATTCAAAAACAGATTGTACCCCTTGCCAACCGCCAAGAGCTAATCCAAATAACACTGGACGACCGATTGCAACGATATCCGCTCCGCTAGCTAAGGCTTTAAAGATATGTTCTCCACGACGAATACCTGAGTCAAACACAATTGGCACTCTTTTATTGACAACTTTAGCAATCGCTGGTAGCATTTCAAATGATCCAGGTGCACCATCTAATTGACGACCACCATGTGTAGATACCCAAATACCATCAGCCCCCGCTTGAATGGCAGCTTCTGCATCTTCAGGCGCTTGAACACCTTTTAAGAAAACAGGTAAACCTGAATACTCTTTGATGAAACGAATGTCATCCATCGTAATTTTTTGTTTTGACTGTCCATAAATATTATTTAATGACATATCTTTCCCTGTACCTGTTAGGTAACGTGCAACAATCGGCATACTAAATGGATAGACGAAATGATTTTTCTCATCACGATGGCGATTACCCCCAACCGTCGCATCTGCGGTTAAAATAATCGCAGTCGCGCCATCTGCTTTCGCTTCATCTAAAATGCTTTTATTTAATTGATCATCTTTAGACATGTAAATTTGGAACCAACGAGGTGTGTCTTGTAATCCTTCATCAATTTCCTCAAAAGTTGCTCCTGAATAAGCAGAAATTGACATTAAAGAACCACCAAATTCACGAATCCCTCTTGCAGTCCCCGCTTCTTTGGATTGATGCGCTAACCCATGAGCCGCAATTGGTGCCATTATATAAGGTACTTTTAATTCATGTTCAAAGATTTTAGTACGAGTCTCTGGAAACTCTACATCCGCAGCTACTCGGGGTACTATCCCTTTAAAATTAAAAGATTCTACATTACGTCTTAAGGTAAACTCATCACCAGATCCTCCTGCTAGGTAGTCAAAACCACCATGAGGTACTACTTCTTTCGCTAAATCTTCTAGCTCAATAGTGTTAAAAATTTCTAATTTTTTTACATGATCAGGTGCACCATATTGTCCTTCTGTCATTTTACAAACTTCCTTCCAACTTACATTAAAATATTAGCGGCATATACTTATGCCAATAGTAATATTATACCCATCTTTGATTATTAATGTAAGGTTTTCCAAGCTTATAACAAAACTATATAAAGAAAAAAACGAAAACAAAAAAGCAATGATTTTGAGCGAGACAATTAAGCATTCGTCAATCATTGCTTGTTTAAAATGTTAATCAATATGGTACATTGTCGCCATCATATCCACTAGTAAGACATCGTCTTGATTACGAACTTCCACTAGATAGATAGAGGTATGACGTCCTTCTCTACGGGGAATTACTTTAGCGGTTAGGGTATCTCCCACTTTACCCGGTTTATAGTAATTTATAGTACTATCTAAGGTAACTGAATTTTGCTTAATATACGCCATTCTAGCCCCAGCAGCGACATCACAAAGTGTAAATAGAAAACCACCATGAGCAATCCCTATAGGATTCGTATGCTTTTCTTCCATTTTAACTTGGACATAGACAAAATCATCCTCATCGACTAAGACTTGGGTGACACCAATTAATTTATGAAACTGACCTGAAATTTCAGTCATATCAAATGTTTGTTTAATCTTCATTTTTTCACCTATCAATAATATTCGTTTTAGTAATAAATCTATTCTACCTAAATCTTATCAAATAGTAAATAAATTAACATTTATTATGAGTTAATTGAATTCGAGCTGTATACTCAGTATAATAAACTCATTCAAGGAGGATATCTATGAAAAAAATCTTCAAATACTTGCTAATAACCCTG
Source organism: Globicatella sanguinis (assembly GCF_002847845.2). Lineage (NCBI taxonomy): Bacteria > Bacillati > Bacillota > Bacilli > Lactobacillales > Aerococcaceae > Globicatella > Globicatella sanguinis. Next base: position 1,141,242 of record NZ_CP126962.1, read on the forward strand.
ATAACTTTATTACTCGTTGCTTGTGGCAATCATTCGAATGTTGCTATACCAGACCATGAGCTTAATAATCCCACTGTTACTACTGAAGAAAGTCAAAAAAATGCACGGACATCAATACAAAACCAGACTGAGTTCAATCCTGAAACATTCGATACCGACGATTTAAAAAGGACCCATATTTTTATAAAAAATGGGCTTGAACATATCTTCTTTGGTTCCATTAATCGTGAGGGTAAAGCGACCGGCTATCATTACGAAGGCTTAGCTCCTGATGTTACAATCATAGAAAGCACACGCTCCAAAACGGACCGTCATGGTGTCTACCGTGCTAAAATCACGATTGATGGAGAACCTAAAAAAGCCTATTCTTCATTTTTTCCGCAAGAGTGGACGCCACAAGAAGTCGTTGACGCAATCAATGAAGCTTATGAAAATAGCGAACATATAAGTGGTAATATTTTCGAAGGTGTAAGCCAAGGCATCAAGATTCAAATGTATCTCACTAATGATGATAAAATCATTTCCGCATTCCCGATATATGAAAGGTAGGATAAATTATGTACCATTTTGAAAAAAGAAAAGAGAGATACCATGTCGTCTTTGAAGATGACCCTCACTATTCATTAGTCGATTCCTTCCTTCAAGTTGAAGGTGCTAGTTTTGATGATATTATTACGCAAACTATCATTGAGTTTCTTGATAACATTGATAATGAAAAAAGCTTTGCGGGTAATGTCTATCAAATAACGTTAAACCAAGATCACACGACGATTGAGGATACTCTTGGCGAAATCGAAGAAACAATCCCAACCTCTTTATTTATCCAAATCTATATTCAATGGCTTGAGTACATTTACCCAGATTAAACTTATACACTCTTCGCACAAATTGCGCGAGGAGTTTTTTGTAGTTTTGGTTTTATTATCTTTGTAAAATCTGACTCATTTCGAGCGCTTTTTCATCTGTTAAATTGAATTTTCTTACAAACACTTGGTAGGCTATCAATAAACCAATAATTTCATTCCCTACATCTACAACACCAACACCTATCATCATTAAGAATGATATTAGCACATTTCCTAGACAGGTAAAAATTCAATAAAAAATGAAAAGGGCTCGCAATCTACTACTGCACTCCGAATAACCAGAATAATCGGGCAAAAGAAATATCTATTGGCATATAAGCTTTTCTCCCTATTGTACACGCTCATAAAAATGGACGTAACAGTTTATCTTGTGGTTCCTATTTTTAGGATTATAAATAGGTTTCCCTTAATAATTAGCTCCATTTATGATATTTTAGAAGAGTGAACATCATTTGCATAAGAAATGAGGAATTAACTTGAAACCTTTTACTAAACGAGACTATTTTCTCTTATTTACGTCTACCTTGAAATTATCAGCCTTTACCTTTGGCGGAGGTTTTGTCATTATCCCTTTAATGCGAAAACGATTCGTTGAAGAATTGCATTGGATTGAAGAAGAGGAGATGGTCGACTTAACGGTGATCGCACAATCTTCTCCGGGGGCTATTGCGGTTAATGCTGCTATCTTAGTAGGCTATCGTGTCGGTGGCCTTTTAGGAGCCTTGGTGTCCTTAATTGGGACCGTCCTCCCCCCTTTAATCATTATTTCGATTATTTCAATATTTTACCAAGCTTTTCGTGATAACCTTTATGTAGGAATTATTATGAGAGGGATGTTAGCAGGAGTAGCAGCCGTCATTATTGACGTGGTTTGGCGCATGGGTCAACAGTTGATGAATGAAAAACGCTTGTTACCCCTTATTGTCATGGTATTAACCTTTATCGCTTCAAGGTATTTACGACTTAACATTCTGTTAATCATTGTCATTTGTGCCTTAATCGGAGCTCTTGATAGTTGGTACCGTATGCGCAGACAGGATGGTGAAATATAATGATTTTTTTAGAACTATTTTGGTCATTTTTTCAAATTGGCTTATTTAGTATCGGAGGTGGCTATGCTGCGATGCCGCTTATTCAAGATCAGACCGTTGAACTGCATCAATGGCTGACGATGACGCAATTTGCTGATATTATGACGATTACGGAAATGACACCAGGACCGATTGCTATTAATTCTGCCACCTTTGTCGGGATTCAAGTGGCAGGAATCCCGGGTGCACTTGTGGCCACCTTTGGATGTGTATTGCCTTCAAGCATCATCGTGATGAGTTTAGCATTTTTATATTATCGCTATCGAGGTTTTTCATTAGTCAATGGGGCCCTGGCAGGTTTGCGTCCTGCTGTCATCGCAATGATTGCTTCAGCTGGTTTATCATTATTTAATATGGCCATCTTTGGTCAACAAAGACTACCAAAAGATAGCTTCAATCTTGATTGGATAGGCTTATTTCTATTTATCGCAGCACTGGCACTCTTACGTAAATACAAAGCGAATCCGATCCATGTAATGGTAATGGCCGGAATGATACGTTTAATACTCTATTTGATAATGTGATCGATTAGCGTATAAAATCCATGTATAGAAAATAAAAAACGCCTTAAAGACAAGTGTCGGCTTAGCCAACCTATCTTTAAGGCTTTTATACTGTGTCAATGGTTAAAACTACGTTGAACTGTTTTACTAGCAATTAAGCTTTAAACCCGTAAAACTCTTCCGCTTTATGTTGTTGAATACCTTCTTTTAACTTTTCTACCGCCTCAAGGCCTAATAAGGTTTCTACAATTTTAAAAGATTGATAGATGGCGATAGCAGCACCACGACCGGTAATTATATTGCCATCTTCCACGACAAGATGGTCCTCAATATATTCTTTAGCTGTCGTCAAGTCCTCTTTAAAACTAGGGAAACTGGTCACATTTTTACCTTCAATAACACCCGCTTTTTCTAAAACAATTGGAGCTGCACAAATTGCTGTAACCAATTTTTCTTCTTGATTAAATTGTTGCACAAGTTCAATGACCGCTTCATTATCTCGTAGATTAGTTGCTCCTGGCAATCCTCCTGGTAAATATAAACCTACATAATCTTCTGGATTAATGTCACTTAACAATTTGTCTGCTAAAACAGGAATCTGGTGAGAACCTGTTACCTTGAGATCATCGGTAATCGAGACGGTATCTACTTCAATGCCAGCTCTTCTTAAATAGTCAACGGGAGTCAATGCTTCAATTTCTTCAAATCCATCGGCTAAAAACACTAAAAATCTTTTCATTTTGTCCTCCTTGTGTTGTTTTAAATCGTACTACAATTTTAATATAACATATTGAACACGCGTTATAAAACTATCCGACTATCTGTGGGAGTGGGCAAGCAGTAGAAAATGAAATGATTTTCTACTGTTGCTCGCTCCCAACTTTACGGGGGATGGAAAGAAGAAGGAAAAACCATTCGATTTTCTACTGGTTGTCCACTTCCTAAATTGCTCTGGTGGTTTCACCAATGATTAATTTCGGTTCTAGAACAACATCATTGTTAAACTCTTTATTGGAGTCTTGTCCTTCAATTTCTTTCAATAATTTATCTATCGCAACCAGTGCTAATTGATTAGGATTTTGTTCAACAGAAGTTAATGCTTTTACTGAGAATTTATTATACTCAATATTATCATAGCCGACTACTGAAATATCTTCAGGCACTCGAATCTTTAATTCTTGTGCGCGTCTCATAAAACCTAATGCGACTAAATCATTAGCACAAACTACTGCTGTGAGCTCTTTTTGTTCCAAGATTTTATCCGCGTTTCGATAACCATCTTCAAAGGTAATTTTTGTCTCTACATACCACTCTTCTTCAGGTAAGATATCAAATTCTCGCAATGCTCTTAAATACCCGTTTGAACGATGTAAACTGTTAACTAAAGTCATATTAGCACCTAAGTTACCAATCTTTCGATGACCTAAATCAATTAAATATTTAGTAGATAAATAACTTCCTTTTTCATTATCATAATAGACTTGCGGTGTTTCAACTTTTTCTAAATAACGGTCTAAATGAATCGTCGGCACATCATAGCTTGCTCGTTGGATCTGAATTAATGAATTTTCATAAAAGAACCCATTTGCATGCACAATAATGAGGCCATCGATATTAATCCCATTTAGCTTAGAAATAATATGCTGTTGTGTTTCATTGCTATCGTTCGAATTCATAATGACTGTCACATAATTACGTCGTGTCAATTGTTGCTCAATTTCCATTGCGATGCCAGCGAAAAATGGATTTTCAATATTTGGAATAATTAAACCTATTAAATTGGTGCGATTGGTAGCTAAGCTTCTAGCCACTTGGTTGGGAACATAATTTAATTCTTTTGCTATACGAAATATTTTATCCTTATTTACTTTTGAGACCCTATTCGGACGATTATTCAACACAAGTGAAACAGTCGTTGGAGAAACTCCGGCCTTTGCTGCCACTTCTTTCAATGTCACTTTCAATTTACCCACCCCAAACTAATTTATTCATTTAAAATGCACTTTTATTTACCCCTTATAATAATATTAAACTAAAAAAATTACAATTATACTATACGAACAGGAATGAAAAAAAGAACTGGGAATATAACCCGTTAAATTCAGTCAAATTTTCGTTCTTTAATTATAAATGCACTAGTTGCGTAGCGTCAAACTGCGTCTTAATAACTCATTTGAGACTTACGCAACAGTAGGCAGACAAAATAAAAACCCGCTCATTTTCTACTTCTTGCCCACTCCCATTTTAAGACCGCTTAACCTCACAATAATGATAAGAGACTGGAACAATTTTTCTGCCCAGTCTCATACTCATTGTAATTTATGATTTAATATTAAGATTATTGTACAATTTCAAGTATCGCATCATAGATCGATTGTATTTCTGATAACTCAATAAATACTTGAAACTGATTATTTAATATTAAAGTTCCTTTCACAACATCCAATGCTTCTATATTGGATTTGGCGATCATTTTTTTATTCTCAACATTAAACCGTATGCGTGTGGCACAATGTGTCACTTCTTTTATATTAGTTTTGCCAACAGCAGAAACTATTTCTGCTGCTATTTCTTTAGAACTCATCGTCCATCCTCCATCTATCTACAATAATTTAATAAAACAAATAGATTATTCAGATTCTTCAACACTCTCTTTATCTAATAATGTTACATCTGTCGGAATTTCTTTCTCTACAGTTTCTCCTTTAAGCATTTTAACAGCAGTTTCGACTGCTAATTTCCCCATATCTAATGGTTTTTGTTCTACAGTCACTACCATTGTCCCATCTTTAACTGCTTGTTTAGCATCATCTGTTGCATCAAAACCGGTAACTAAAATATCTTCTCCCGGTACTTTTCCAAAAGCATTTACCGCTTCAATCGCTCCTAAAGCCATTTCATCATTCGAAGCAAAAATAACTTTTAAATTAGGATTTGCTTGTAAAATATTTTCTGTAACAGTCATACCTTCAGTACGATCATAATTTGCTGTTTGTGAAGAAACAATGTTTACTTTTCCATCTAAAGCATTCATTAATCCTTCTTTACGGTCAATTGCAGAAGAAGCTCCAGGTACCCCTTCTAAAACTGCTACTTCATCATCCTCTGTTAAGTTTTCTAACATATATTCCCCAACTGATTCCGCTGCTTTTACGTTATCAGTTCCAATATAAGCATCTACGTCAGCACCTTCAACAATTCTATCCACTGAAATAACTTTAATTCCTGCATCAATCGCCATTTGAACAGATGGTCCTACTGAGGCTGAATCTTCTGGGTTTACAATTAATACTTTAATTCCTGATGAAATCAAATCTTCAATATCCGTTGACTGCTTAGCAGGATCATTTCCAGCATCAACGATTGAAATATCCACACCCAACTCTTTCGCTTTCTCTTCAGCTCCATCCGCAATTGATACAAAGAATGGGTTATTTAATGTTGAAATTGAAAATCCTATTTTTCCTTCGACTTCTTCTGCTGTTACATTTGTCGCACTCATTCCAAATCCATTTAATAACATTCCTGCTGCTAATAATCCTGTGGCTAATTTTTTAATTAATTTCATTTTAATTTCCTCCAAATATTATTTTTTTCTATCTGATAAAACGGCAAATAATATAACTAAACCTTTAACAATATCTTGTAGATAAGAATTAATACCTAAAATGTTCATACCATTACTTAACACCGCAATAATTAACACACCAATAAAAGTTCCGGTTATTTTACCACGTCCTCCTTCCATACTTGTTCCACCAATAGCTGTTGCAGCAATCGCATCTAATTCATAACCTACTCCTAAAGTAGGTTGCGCAGAGTTCAATCTAGAAATTAAAATTAATCCTGCAAGAGTTGCCATTAAACCTGATAAAGAATAAACAAAAATCTTAATTCGAGCGATATCGATCCCTGCTAACATCGATGTTTTTTCATTTGATCCAACAGCATAAATTTTTCGTCCAAGTGCTGTTTTATTTAATAAGATATACATCGCAATAAAAGCAATTAACATGATGATAATAGGCGCTGGAATCCCAAATAATTTACCCCGTCCTATAAATTCAATCATCGGAGCACCAACATATTCTGGTTTTGTAATACCAGAAATTGGTCGTCCATCTGTATAAATTAAGGTCAATCCTCTATAAACCGTCTGAGTAATTAAAGTAGCAATAAAAGGCTGTAACTTTGTTTTACCTACTAAAATACCTCCCACTAATCCTAAGACGATCCCTAAAACAATTGCAATGAGTAACGCTATAGGAACAGGTATACCAAGATTGACAATCATACCTGCTGTTACGGTTCCGGTTAACGCTAAAATTGGACCTACCCCAAGATCGATACCACCAGTTAAAATAACAGCTGTCATCCCAAATGCAATTAAAGCATTAATAGAGGCTTGTCTTAAGAGATTTAAAATATTACCAAACGTTCTAAATTCTGGACTAATAATTGAAATCCCAGCAACCAAAACAATTAAGGCAATTATTGCACCTAATTCATGTAATTTTACTTGTTTTTTTGTTGTTTCAGCCATTATATCGTTCCTCCTGTTGCTATAGTCATTATATTTTCCTCTGAAATTTGTTCTTTATTAATGATTGCTTTTAATTCACCTTCGCGCATTACTGCAACTCGATCACTCATCCCAATCACTTCAGGTAAGTCTGATGAAACCATGATAATAGCGATTCCCTGTTTTGTTAAATCATTCATAATTTGATAAATTTCTTCTTTTGCCCCCACGTCAACTCCACGTGTTGGTTCATCTAATATTAAAATTTTAGGATTAGTCAGCACCCATTTTGCCATAACGACTTTTTGTTGATTACCTCCACTCAAGTTACCTGTTTCAGTTTCGGTATTAAAAGTTTTAATCTTAAACATTTGAACTGCCGAATTTGCCATCTCTTTTTCAGCGTTCTCATTTATAAAACCTTTAGGGGCTAATTCCTTGAAATTAGTAACGGTTAAATTCTCCCTGATACTTTTTTCAAGTAATAAACCTTCACTCTTTCGGTCCTCAGTTACAAATCCCAGTCCTAAATCAATTGCTTTTAATGGATTATCAATTTTTTCTTGACGTCCATTTATATAAATTTCACCTGATTTTAAAGCTTTGCTACCAAAGATACCATGCATCACTTCTGACCGACCGGATCCCATTAAACCACTAAAACCTAAAATTTCGCCCGCTTTAACATCAAAAGAAACATTATGAACACTTTCGTCTTCTAGCGTTAAGTCGTTTACTTCAAAAACTACTTCTCCAATATTGGTTTCACGAGTCGGGTAGCGATTCGTTAACTCACGACCTATCATCATTTTTACTAATTCATTTTCATTGGTTTCATTAGTCTGTTTTGTTCCAATATAATGACCATCACGCATGACTGTAATACGGTCTGAAATTTGGAAAATTTCTTCCATTCTATGTGAAATATAAACTATCGCTACATTTTTAGCGGTTAACTGTTCAATGACTTCAAATAATTTTTTCGTTTCGGAATCTGTCAAGGCCGCCGTTGGTTCATCCATGATAATAACTTCTACATTGGACATTAAAGCTTTACTTATCTCTACCATTTGTTGTTGCCCGATAGATAGTTCTGACATTTCTTGTGTTGGCTTTATACCAGTTTCTAGAGATGTTAATAGCTCTTGGCATTTGTTTCTCATCGCTTTCTTGTCTAATATGCCAAATTTATTTTTTATCTCCTTATTGAGATACATATTTTCTTCAACTGTCATATCAACTAACACATTCAATTCTTGATGAATAAAAGCAATACCAAACTCTTCAGCTTCCTTTGGTCCTGAAAAATCTTTAGGTTCTCCGTCAAATAATATTTCCCCCGCATCACGTGTATGAACTCCTGTCAAAATATTCATCAGAGTGGACTTTCCGGCCCCATTCTCACCCATTAAGGCGTGAACCTCACCAGGCAATATTTCAATCTGAGCATCATGTAATACTTTGTTATCCCCAAATGATTTTTCAATATTCTTCATTAAAACATGCACACAACAACACTCCCTTCGGTGATATTCATTTAAAATGTGACGTTCGATTGTAAGATAATATTTGAATACGGTGTGATTTCACCTGTCCGAATGACTGCTTTAGATTGTTGAGTTTGCTGTTTAAATTCTTCGTGAGAGACAAACTCTATTTCAATCTCATCTTCTAAAAGCAGCTCGATTGCTTCTAATTGAGTCGCATTATTTTGTTTGATTTCTTCTGCTAGGATCACTTTTTCAATTTTCATATCCTCTAATACTACTTTTAAAACCTCAATAAATTTTGGAAAACCTTGGCTAAGCGATACATCAATTTTCTTAACATCGCTAGGAACCGGTAAGCCACAATCCCCAATCGTAATTTGATCGGTATGTCCTAAATCTGCTAATACTTTACTAATGTCACTATTCAAAATTCCATGTTTTTTCATAAAATTGATGCTCCTTTATTTCTTTTAGAGTAGGATTACCTGACTGTGCTCCAAATCGCTGGATCGCAATCGAAGAGGCTAAATTCGCAAACTTGATTGCTTGGTCGATGGTCAACCCTTTTACCGTCGCAACAGCAAACGCACCATTAAAACAATCTCCCGCTCCTGTCGTATCAATCACTTTATCTACTTTAAATGACGGAACCATTTTCACTTCTACCCCATTGTGATAAGCCGCTCCTTTGTCTCCTAATGTCACCACTAATTTGTTAGGATACTTGGCTAAAACATCTTCCATCTTTTGATTTGGGAAAAGCACTTTAAACTCCGTTTCATTCGGTGTTAAATAGGTTACCTTTTTGATATAATCTTCTGAAAGTTGACGGGCTGGCGCAGGATTATACAATAGTGGCGTATTCAATTCCATACACAAGTCTATGGTGTTTTGAACCACTTCAGCTTTCACTTCATTTTGAATGATGACTAATTGACTTTCTTGCAAAGTACTCTTTGCATTTTCGATATCTTTAACGGTTAATTCATTATTAGCTCCTGGAATATAGATAATTGAATTATCACCTTGAATTAGTTGAATGATTGCCGTTCCGGAACTTTGATCAACTTGTTTTACATTTTCTGTTTTTATGGAATTATTTTCTAAATTTTCAATTAATTGATTGCCAAAGACATCATTCCCGACTGAACCAATCATTTCCGTTTCAACACCTAAACGAGCAACTGCGACTGCTTGATTAGCACCTTTTCCTCCAAATGAAAAAGATAACTTATCCCCTTGTATCGTCTCACCAACTGCTGGAGCTACTGTTGCTTCCACTACGATATCTGTTGAAATACTGCCAATAACCGTTATTTTCATTTTGCTCCCACCTTTATTTTGTTATAAATTTATATTGATAAATAATTGGTAAAGCGCTTTACCAAGTTTCTAAACTTAGAATACACTAAAAAGAAAACGTTGTCAAACATGTTTTTTAAATTATTCTCTTTTTATCTAACTTTATTAGTAGAAAAAACGCGTCTCATCAATATTCTAACTGGCTAAATGAATAAGAAATAAAATGTTTATTAAATTTACATAACTTGGATAGTAAAATTAAGCTAGAAAAATAAATAGGCCATTTGTATGGTATCCTAAACATACGAACACATGCTAAGGAAGGAGTACATACAAATGGCTTATACACATCTTACCATGAAAGAATTGATTTGGATAGAAAATTATTACGATAGCGGTAAAAAAGTAACGGATATCGCTAAAAAATTAAATCGGGCCATCCAAACCATTTATAACGTCGTTAATTTTCTTAAAAATAGTGGTAATATTCAGGAATACTACGATCAATATAAAGAGAATAAATCACGCTGTGGTGCCAAAAAGAAGGTCTTTAACACTAAACAAATCACATATATTAAGAAAAAAGTGGACCAGGGGTGGTCTCCTGACGTCATCATTGGTCGGAATGAACTCCCATTAGGATGTACAGCTCGAACACTTTATCGTCGTTTTAAAGACTCGGAACTCTTTGATCCCTCAACTTTACCGATGAAAGGTAAGAGAAAACCTAATGGGTATCAGGAAAAAAGAGGTAAACAACACTTTAGACGCACCATCGAAGATCGTCAAAAAGAAAATCCACAATATGAGAAAGAATTTGGACATCTAGAAGGTGACACGATTGTCGGAAAAGACCATAAGAGTGCAGTCCTAACACTGGTCGAAAGAATCAGTAAACTCATCATCCCGATAAAAATTAACAGTCGCAAAGCAAGTGATGTGCGAATCGCTTGTGATAACTGGTTTGCTTATTTACCGTGTTTATTGTATTCTAAAAAGGGGCCAAAAATCGAAAGAATTGCAGCCGAAAAAGGGACCACCTGCAGTCAATTATCCGCTATAATATTTAGATAGAATTTTTATAGTGGAGGTTGCTTGGAGTGTTAAGTATGACTCTTGAATTTGAAATTATCAGTTGTTATCGTCGAGGAGAAACTAAAAGAGGAATTAGTCGTAAACTGGAGGTAGATAGAAAAACAGTCAGAAAAATTTGTGATGCTTATGACGAGACGCTAGTTAAACTGGGCAAAGCTGAAGACGACCAAGCCCTTGAACGTGCCACAGAGGAATTAGTGTTAAAGAGAAAGTATGATAGCTCTAACCGAAAGAAAACAGCCTTTACTCCAGAAGTAGAGGCAAGAATGAAGGAGTTGCTTGAAGAAGAAAAAGAGAAAACAAAAAGATTAGGTTCACATAAACAAGCTCTAACTGCCGTAGCTGTCGCTGAAATACTCAATGAGGAAGGCTATGATATTAAGTATCGAACGGTCGCTCACTATTGGGGACAATTGAATAAAAAGGCTAAGGAGGCTTTTATACGCCAAGAGTATGAATTAGGATCCCGAGTTGAATTTGACTTTGGAGAAGTTAAGCTGGAAATCAATGGAAAGGTGACAACACTTTACCTAGCGGTCTTTGCCAGCCCAGCTTCCGATTATTATTGGGCTTATTTATATACCCATCAGAAACAAGATGTTTTTCAAGACGCACATGTTCGCTTCTTTGAACAGGTAGGAGGTGTTTATTTAGAAGTTGTCTATGATAATATGCGTAACGTTGTTTCAAGATTTATTGGCAAAAGTGAAAAGGAGTTGAATGCTCGTCTGATTCAATTAGCTACTTATTATGGGTTTGATATCAACGTCACCAATTGTTTCAGCGGTAATGAGAAAGGAACAGTAGAAGGCAGGGTTAAAAAGGTGCGTCAAGCTTGTTTCACCAAAGTCTATCAGTTCGATAGTTTAGAAACAGCTTGTGACCATCTCCAATCCCAACTGGTAAAACTAAATGAAAGTAGCCAAATAGAAGCCGAAAAGGAACAGCTCTTATCTTATCGCCCACCTTTTGAATTAGCAGATTTCCATGAACTAAAGGTAAATCGTTATTCCGCTATTCATTATGAACGCAATCAGTATTCAGTACCCGATTACCTAGTTGGAAAAACTGTCCAAGTGAAAGCCTATCATGACCGCTTAGTTATCTATTCTAATGATCAAGAGGTCGCTAGGCATCAAAAAATAGAGGGTTCTCAAGGCTTCTGTCTCGATATCTTCCACTATATCAAAACTTTGAAAAAGAAGCCGGGGGCATTAAAGCATTCACATGCATTGAAGTATAACCCTGATTTGAAAATCCTCTATGAGAAATATTATAGCGATAAACCAAGAGATTTCCTAGAACTACTTGAAAAATATCAAGTTTTAAATCCTGAGGTTCGCATTCAAACCATTGAAGCCAGCCTTCTTTCTTCACTAGAAGAGCCCTCAATGGAGTCGAGTCAAGATGCCATCATCCAGCAGACTCAGCAGACTCTTCATCAATTCAATGACCTTTTCGGTTTGGAGGAAGTTATATGATGAAGATTGTTGAAGCAGCTAATGAGCTAAAATTGGCCTTTCTTAAAGAGAATCACCAGCAATTAATAAAAGAGTATCAAGCCAGAGGATTGAACATTGAAGAGGCCATCGAAGAATGGCTGAATGAAGAAGTGATGCATCGACGGGACCGTAGTCATCAAAGGCGAATCAAAGCGGCTAAATTTAATCAGAAGAAGTATTTGGTGGACTTTGATGACACAGTCTTTCAGGAGCCTGTTAGAAAGGAACTACGGAACTTAAAGACGTTACAATTTATTGAAGAAAAGGAGAATGCCATTTTTATAGGAAATCCAGGAACGGGTAAGACCCATTACAGTATTGGATTAGGGATGGAAGCTTGTTTAAAGGGTTATAATGTCTTATTTGTCAACGCCCCTAATCTAGTCATCCAGATGAAAGAGGCCGTCACTCAGAGTCAATTTTATCGTTTTAAGCAGCGCTTAAAGAAGGTAGATTTATTGATTATCGACGAACTTGGCTATTTATCCTTCGATGAATCGGGGGCTGAACTTATCTTTAATTTATTATCGAATCAGATAGGAAAGGGATCGGTGATTATTACCACTAATTTAACATTTGATCGTTGGCAAGAATGCTTTAAAGATCCTACTTTAACAGGAGCGCTTGTCGACCGTCTCGCTTACAAAGCCCATGTGGTAGATATGCGAGGAGAAAGTTACAGAATGAAGCAAACAAGCCTATGGAAAAAGGGACTAGAGAAAGGAGAAGATTAGCTCCTATTACCACTGCAAGGTGGTCCCTTTTTCGTCAGCAAAGTGGTCCCTTTTTCATTTGACATATACATACCGAGAAATTTATTTAAATCCATTACGTTTGATTGTGGAAAAGAATTTTCTGATTGGCAAGCCATTTCAAATGTCAATGACATCAATATTTACTTTGCTGATCCCGGTTGTCCGTCACAACGCGGCTTAAATGAACACTCTAATGGACTACTTCGAAGAGATGGGTTATCTAAGGGGATGGATTTTACCGATATATCGCAGGAAATACTCAGCCAAACAGCTCATTTCCGCAATGAAATTCCACGAAAATCATTAGGTTATCGAACGCCAATTGAAGTTTTTATCGATTGTTGTAAGGAACTTGGATGGATAGATGCTTTCTAATGCACACAATGTGTTTGTTAAGACAGTGAATCCATTGCGTAAGGCACCTGATTGTTAGAGCTTGACTTGGTGCCTAGCCCGGCATGATGATTTGGGGATGCTTTTTGGGTCTCCTACCCAAACCCTTTCCCCAACTCGCTATTCGCGAGTATCATACCGGAGCATCCAAGTAAAGCTCTAACGATTTAATGCATCAATTTGACTCACTACACTTGCCACAAATCTGACTTTGTGGAAACCTTAAAGTTAGTGGATAATTTATACTTGAACTTTCGAACAAGCATTTTAATTATCAATTAAACAAAAAGCAAACGTATTATGTGTTAGGTAAAAAATTCTAGCTTAATTTGACAATCAAAATAATAAAAAATCCTTTTTCTTCAAAACCAGAAAAAGGACAAATCTCTTTATATTATTCTATTTACTCAAATCTTCTTTTAATGATAATACTTTTTCCTCAATTTTAGCAATAATTTCTTTGAAGAATGCATCATCATGTCCCGTTGGATCTGCTAAATCCCAATCACCATCATAAGTTTTACCGATAAAAGGACAGCCTACCTCACAACCCATCGAATACGCTATATCCGGCATCGGTATTTCATCAACTAACTTAGAATGCTGAGTGGCTTCCATGTCGATGTTGTATAATTCTTTCATAATTCTGACAGCATCCTGGTTAATGTGCGGTTTAGTTTCAGTCCCGGCCGAATAACTTTCGAAAACATCGCTTGCGAAATGTTTTCCTAATGCTTCTGCAATTTGACTTCTACACGAATTATGGACACATATAAATGCTACTTTTTTCTTTTCCATTGAAACAACCTCCAATTTTTTAATTTACTCATATTCTTGAAGCGTTACTTCTTTCGTCAAACAACTATTTACACCCTTTCACGAATCGTAACTGACGCGATATCTCCTTCGGGTTTACCTAACTGTTGACGAATCGTTTTAAGGACTCCAATAATATAACAAGTCGAACCGTCTTTCTTTTTTACGCCTATATTAACAATACTCCCGTCATATGTTATACCATCAAAAGTAGCATGGACTTTTACTCGGCCTTTACCAAATTCTTGTCTTATATCGAGGCTTAGCAAAAACTTTTTAAATCCTGTTCAGGCATATCTATTTAATTCAAAGCGCAGTGGTTGAGTGGTCTCAATCTACGTCTTAATGAGGTTAGGTATTACTTTGATAAATTCAATCAAGTGATTGCTCGATATTTAATAGCGCAGTGGTTGAGTGGTCTCAAACTGCGTCTTAATGAGATTGAACATAAATTTGAAAAATTCAGTCAAATTAGTGCTTATTCATTAAAAGCGCAGTGGTTGACTGGCCTCAACCTGCGTCTTTCGACTTGTTTGAGTCCTACTCAACTGTGCGGGGGTAGGCCTACGAAGCGAAAATCATTCGATTTTCTACTTCTGGTCTACTCCCAACTGTGCGGGGGTAGGCCAACGAAGCGAAAATTATTCAATTTTCTACTTCTGGTCTACTCCCAACTGTGCGGGGGGAGGCAGACGAAGCGAAAATCAATTGATTTTCTACTTCTTGCCCACTCCCATTCGCTTCGGTAGAAAATTTCCCTACACTAATAATGATAGACTCATTTTAGTAAACAAATACTTAGATGATTATTCACCTGCAACTGTTACTATGACTAATTCTACTTGACATAAAGTCTTAAATACCTAATAAAAGGCTAGCAATTTCAAAATAGATAATTAAAGCGAAAGTATCAACAACCGTTGTAATCAATGGACCAGCCATGACCACTGGATCTTGTTTAAAGAATAATCCAATAAATGGCAATACAGCCCCAACCAGTTTAGCCATTACGATAGTACACATTAAGCTAAGTGATACAGTTAAATTAACCATTAGACTAACATGATCCATCATCCCAATTCGAATAACGTTAATGACAGCTAAGGTTAGCCCGACCATTAAGGCAATTCTTAATTCTTTCCAAACAATTTTTAAAATATCGCTACTATCCAATTCACCTAAAGTAAGCGAACGGATAATAACTGTTGTGGCTTGGCCACCAGCATTTCCACCACTATCCATTAACATTGGAATATAGGCTGCCAACACGACACTGGTTGAAATAATATCATCATATCTTTGAATAATATAACCAGTCATCGTCGCGGTAATCATTAATATCAAGAGCCATTTAATCCGTTTTAAAAAATGTGAATAGGCAGACTCTTCTAAATAGCCTTCATCGATATTAGCCACCCCTTGCATTTGGGCAATATCTTCAGAAAACTCTTCTTCAATGACATCTAAAACGGTCTCAGTTGAAATAACCCCTACTAAGCAACCTTCTTCATCAATAACGGGTAAAACAGCTAAGTGATATTTGTTCATTAATTTAGCCGCTTCTTCTTGGTCAGCTAATGTATTAATGGAAATAACATCGTGTTTGATTAACTCTGATAATGGTTGATCTTGATATCTTAAGAGATCCGCCACATTAATGAAGCCCTGTAATTGTTGGCTATGATTAACCACCCAAATGACTTGTAAATATTCTGCATCAAATTGAGCGGTCTTTACTTTTTCAATAATCGTCTCGAGCGTATCATTTTCATAACATTTAACTAACTCTACCCCCATAATAGAGCCGACACTTTCTTCTGGATAACCTAACACCTGATTAATTAACGGGCGTCTGTTCGCATCTATATGACGAATTAATCGTTTCACGATATTAGCAGGCACTTCACGCATAGTTTCAGCTAATTCAAACGAATCCAGATGTTGAATGACGGTCTCAAGCTCAGAATCACTTAAATGCTCGATCATTGCTTGTTTATAATCTGTTCCCAACTCAGCGAAAGCTTCTGACAATTGTTCTTTTTTAATAAGACGACTGATAAATAAGATTTCTTCTGTGTCAAGCTCTTCCATATAATGAGCCAAATCTACTTCATGCATTCTATTTAATTTTTTTGTTAAATCAAATAATTCTTTTTTGTTAAGTTCTAAAATTCCTTTCATACCAATACCTCAATTCATCATAAATTCGAGGTTTAGGTGAAGCTATTGATATGATACTGTACCTTTGTCCCTGGGGATATTCATCACTCTTCAAATAAACCACTCCTTTATTATAAATTTTGGCGAAAAAATAGTCTCCCTCTATAAAGGCAGACCAAAAAAATACTTAAACAATTAAAAAACCTAGTTCAAGCTTTAGCTCTGATAGGCGGTGAAATTACACTAGTCGTAACCTTAGCGATTACAACTGCTAACCAGCGAATAATGTCTCCATTTTTTTGCGGCGGTAACCCATATCCTATCAGTAGCCTCACCTACCTCGTACAAAGTATAACATAGCTGGATATTGTTTTCAACTATATCTTTCACATAAACACCATCATTAAAGCTTATAATTTAAAGGCTTTTCTGAAAATGATAACATATTTTCACTATCATAAAAACTTTTATAAAATGCATCACTTATACAAATATAAAAGAACCTGTCATTGTTATTTGACAAAAACTCTCTACCAATCTTATCGCGTCAAATAACAGTAAACCTGTAACATTTCCTTTTTGCGAGATTAAGAACAATTTACGCACAAACTATTTTTTCGTATTCAAATATAATTTCCGAAGCAATTATTTTGATTTCAAGTACAATTTTCAAAGCAACTATTGTCCGCATTCAAAAGACATCTTCGAAGCAATTATTTTTTTCACATTCAAGTAAAATTTTATAAAAAAATCTAGCCCCAAATAGATGTGACTAGATGATAAAAGTTATATTTATTTTTCTGTTAATCCTAAGCTTACACGCGCACTAGCAGCTGCGAATAATTTTTCAAGAAGCGTTAACACAACAACCGCTACAGCTGTTGGCACTAACCAAGAAAGTCCGTATTTTGCCATTGGGAAAGACGCTGATAAATCGGCCAAGTAAGGCAACTTCAAGCCAAATGAAACAAATAATAAATCAACTAGTGGTAAACCAACAGATAAAAATGCTGCTACAACATAGGTTAAACGTGAGTAATGCACCCAATCATGGGTAGCCCCTAATACAATCAATACAAGAGCAACTGGATAAATGACTGTTAATACTGGCACTGAGTAGGCTAATAAATTATTTAATCCAAAGTTCGCCATGACAAACGAGAAAACTGTCCAAACCACGACCCAAGCATGATAAGATAATTTTTTACCGAACAGAGTATGGAAATATTCACTACCACTGGTAATTAAACCAACGCAGGTTGTTAAGCAAGCTAAAGTAAAGATAAAGGCTAATAACACCGCTCCAAACTCACCAAATACTAATCTTGTCGATTCAGATAAGATAAAGGCACCATTTTCAGCACCGGCAAATTGTGTAGAAGTTACCATTCCAATTGTACTTAACATCGCATAAACTAAAAATAATACACACCCAGCTAAAATTCCGGCTTTTAAAGTATATCGTGTGACTTCGCTTCTATCTGTAATACCAAAGTTTTTAATAGCTAAACTCACCACGAAACCAAAGTTTAAGGCCGCAACAGCATCCATGGTGTTATAGCCTTCTAAAAATCCTTGAACGACCGCTGCTTGTTGATAATTACTAACAGGAGCAGCCACTTCCTTAGGTAAGAAAATTACTCGTAAAAACATTAGTAAGATTAAACTTAGTAAAGTAGGTGTTAAATACTTTCCTACTCTTTCAACTAATTTCGTTGGTTTTAAACAGATCCACATCGCGACACCAAAGAAGACTGCCGTATACAATAAACGGGCGACTAGCGGATTAAAATCACTAGGTAAATAAGGAGCAATTGCCATTTCAAATGGTACACTCCCCGCTCTAGGAATTCCAAGTCCTGGTCCAATCGATACGTAAATAGCGGTGGTAAAAACTAATGAAAACAAAGGACCTACGCGATTGGCTAAATTCGATAACCCGTCGGTCTTACCGACAACAATAGCTCCTACTACCGGAAAAACCACAGCTGTAATAGCAAAACTTAATAATGCGACTAGTGTCGTCGATCCAGCTTGATTTCCCAATAGGGGCGGGAAAATTAAATTGCCTGCACCAAAAAACAATCCAAATAGCATAATGCTAACTTGTAAAAACTGACTACGGGTTAATTTTTTCATTCTATTTCCTCCTAATTTTTCTTCTTAAAAAATAAAAAAATCCTTTGTCACGAATGACAAAGGACGAAATTATCGCGGTACCACCTTTTTTTCTTAACTAAATAAGCGCTCGAACATCAATCAATGTTGGGTAATGATAACGCCTACCACTGCGTCAACTCTTACTAAGTTTCGGAGTTGCATAAGAAAAAGGATTTTCAACTTACTTCGATATAAGCTCACACCCACCGCTTACTCTCTGAAATACTCCACAAGTTTACTCGTTTTTTCATGTTTTTAAGATTAAAATTATTTTAATACAGTTATAATAACACTCATTTTAGACGGTGTCAACCATCTTTTTTTATTTTCAGGCAAAAACTTTAACATTTCTTTAAATTTTAGTAGACGTTTGTTTGAAATGATTGATGGTGATGGAGACTGTCAATCTCCTCTACTTTCAAAGACTTCTTGTTTGATCTATCGACATAAATTATTAAACAAAGGTCAAGACACCACTGATTTTTTCAATAGAATATTTGAGATAGATCCACCTACTTCTTCTGCGAGTATCCACTCCATAGAATCTTTCAATAGAACTTCGCACCAGAAACCCCCTCTAACATTTACAATCGCTATTAACCAAATAAACGCTCGTTAGCTTTTGGCAACTGTAATTGCAATAGTTTAGCTCATATATGGTATCAACTCTCCTCTTAGTCAAAAAAACAGAAGCAAAATCATTGCCTCTGTTGTCATTTAGGAGTTGGTATTGATTGAAACGCTAAGTTATGATAACGAATTACTCGTTAATATTTTTCTTTAAGGTTCCTAAGATAAAGGCACCTACTATCGCACCTGCAATGACTGCTACTAAGTACATCACTGGATTTTCAACAACCCCAATGACCCAGATACCACCATGAGGCGCACGTAAAGAACATCCAAATAACATTGATAATAATCCAGCTAAACCTGAACCGACAACCATTGCAGGAATTACGCGTAATGGATCAGCTGCTGCAAAAGGAATCGCCCCTTCAGTAATGAATGACATCCCCATAATAATATTTGTTGGGATAGCTTGACGATCTTTTTCAGTATATTTATTTTTGAATAATAACATGGATAATGAAATAGCTAACGGCGGTACCATACCACCAGCCATTACTGCTGCCATTACTGCTGATGAACCTGACGCTAAAGAAGCTGTACCAAAGACATACGCCGCTTTGTTAACCGGTCCGCCCATATCCACTGCCATCATGGCACCTAATAAAGCACCTAATAATAACTTAGATGAATTACCCATGTTATTTAACCCATCTGTAATCATGGTATTTAATTGAGCTAATGGTGGATTTAATAATAATAGCATAATCGCACCAATACCTAAGATTCCAAATACTGGGAAAATTAACATCGGTTTAACCCCATCCATTGAACGTGGAAGTGGTTCTGTCACTTTACGTAATAATAAGATTAAGTAACCCGCAATAAATCCGGCTGCTAAGGCTCCTAAGAAACCAGCACCACCAGTATTAGCTAGGTAACCCCCTACCATCCCAACCATTAAACCTGGACGGTCGGCGATTGACATTCCAATATAACCCGCTAAAACAGGTAACATAAAGCTGAAGGCTGCTCCCCCAATTTGATTAAAGAAAGCTGCTAATGGTGTATTAGAACCAAAACTTGAAGGATCGATTGTATAATCATCTAGTAAGAAAGCTACCGCGATTAAAATCCCTCCACCAACAACGAATGGTAACATATGCGAAACACCATTCATTAAGTGTTTATAGAATTTTTGACCAACAGTTAGATTACTATCCTCTTCAGTAGCTGCTGTTGCTTGACCCGTCGCTTGATAAACAGGACGTGATTCATCTAAGACACGGTTAATTAATTCTGCTGGTTTGTTAATACCATCTGACACTTTGGTATCAACTAAACGTTTCCCATTGAAACGTGATTTATCCACTGCCACATCCGCTGCAATGATAACCCCTTTAGCATTAGCAATTTCAGCTGTCGTTAAAGCATTCTCAATTCCGGTTGAACCATGTGTTTCAACTTTAACATTGTAACCCATTTCTTTGGCTTTATTGATAATCCCTTCAGCTGCCATGTAAGTATGGGCAATTCCTGTTGGACAACCTGTAACTGCTACAATATCATAGCCAGTATTCGTGTCTTTGCCTAATACGCCTTGGAAATCTTCAGGGAATTTTTCTGCTTCTTTTTGATTAATCGTATTTAAAAATGTGGTCTTGTCTGTTGCTTTTAATAATGCGTTACGGAAGCTTTCATCCATTAACATCGTTGATAAACGTGATAATACTTTTAAGTGCTCATCGTTTGAATTCTCAGGTACCGCTATCATAAAGAATAAATTAGTTGGTGTGCCATCTAATGATTCATAGTTCGTGCCATTTGGTACCGTCATTGATACTAATTGTGGTTTTGAAACGCCTTTCGACTTCGCATGAGGAATCGCAATCCCTTCACCGATGCCTGTCGTACCTGAAGCTTCACGAATTTTTAAGTCTTCAATATATTGGGCTTTATCCGTTAAAGCACCTGTCTTTTCCATCAAATCTGCTAAACGATGAATGATTTCATCTTTGGTGCCAGCTGCTTGTCCTAAGCTAATGCCGACTGGTTGCAATAATTCTGTAATTTTCATACTAAACCCCTTCTTATAATTTATTATATATCGCCATAATTTCATCTTTAGTGCTTAAATTTTCTGAAAATGCTGTTGCACTACCACAGCTTACACCTAATTTGAACGCTTCAATCGGTGAATATTGATTCTTTAATCCATACATAAAACCAGCTACCATCGAGTCCCCTGACCCTACTGTATCAATTACTTCTCCTTTTGGTGCAGCTAAAAATAAACTGTCACCTTGACTTGATAAGAAATAAGCACCATCGCCACCCATCGAAACGATTATATTTTTGGCACCCATTTTTTGTAATTCCTTTGAATAGTGCTCAATTTGTTGCGGATCTTCAATCGTTACACCAAAGAAATCTTCTAGTTCTCGTAAATTGGGTTTTACCAAGGTTGGCCCATACGGTAGTGATAATTTTAAAGCTTCTCCAGTCGTATCAACCGCAATGGCCACCTCTTTATCCTTCAATAATTCCATAATTTCTGCATAGAATCCATTGCCTAATGAAGCTGGAATACTTCCTGATAAAAATAAATAATCGCCATTTTTTACGTCTTCTAATTTATTAATTAATTCTTGACGATCTGCTTCATTGATTGTTAAACCAGGACCATTAATCTCTGTTTCGACATCCGCTTTGATTTTCGTATTAATGCGAGTAAATCCTTCTTTGACCAAAATAAAATCACTTAATATTTTATCCTCATCACGTAACACACGTTCGATTTCTTTTCCGGTAAAACCAGCAATATAACCTAAGGCAATACTTCTTTCGCCTAAATTTTTCAAAATTTTACTGACATTGATGCCTTTACCACCGGCGCTAACGCTTTCAGCATCCATCCGGTTTGTTTCACCTGCTTCTACTTTTTCCAATCTTACGATGTGGTCTAAAGCTGGATTTAAAGTTAAAGTGTAAATCATAGTTCCTCCTCCAAAGTCGTCATGATGGCTTGTTCTGTCCCGTCAATTAATTGGTTAGTAATAATTTTCGCTTCAGTATCATGGCAAAACGTCACTTGCGACACTTTACCGACTTTACTATCATCGGCTAAAATCATCACTTCCTTGCACCGTTCAATCGCTGCTGTTTTAACCATCGCTTCATTGATATCAGGCGTTGTAAAACCAAACTCTTTATGCAAACCATTTGTTCCAAAAAAACCAACTGTAAAATTAAAGCGCCGTAAATATTCACTAGCTGCAATCCCGATAATCGAATCGGTGCTTAACTTAATTTCTCCTGGTAAAATAAAAACTTTATAATTTCGAGCTGACAAATCACGTGCAATTCCGATTGAATTGGTAACGAAAGTAACATTGGTAGTATTGATAAAAGAAACCATTGCTTCCACACTCGAACCCGCATCCATATATACAAAATCATTTTCCTTAATTTGTTGTGCGGCTAATTGACCAATTAAAATCTTTTCTTGAATTTTAACGGTCATCTTAGTATCCATTGCATCTTCAGTTGTAACGTAATCCGCAATCACAATCGATTTTGCACCACCAAAGATTTTTTTTATCTTTTTGGCTTCATCTAATTCATTTAAGTCTCGACGAACAGTCGCCAATGAAATATCTAAAGATTCGGCAATTTGATCCGTTTTAAGTGTTTTATGTCGATTGATTAGTTCTACTATCTTCGCTAAACGATCATCTTTTAACATATTGTCACCTCATTCTTGTGCTCATATTATCACGAAAAAATCAATAAGTCAATCGTTTTCAATCAAAATAAATCAATTTAACTCATGTTTGTTGCGATGTATCCGTTTAAAAAATCAAAAACAATCACTTATGGGTGGATTATGATCGTTAAGTATGTGCAAAATATCGTTTTTGGGGAAAAAAACCACCCGAAGGTGGTTTGTTTGCTAGTTATGATGAAATAAAATAGATGATATGACATACTTTGAACGGGAAAACGTAAGTTCTAAAATTAATTTGTCCACTTATATTTTGAATCCCCAGCTTATAATGATTGAAAATGTAGTTGCTAGTTACGATTGGGTGAGAGAACAATTTTATGGTTTAGATACTTTACTTAATGCGAAAATCAGGTGAGCCAAATCAAACGACCGAAAATTAAGCACACTGCAATAAAATCGAGGATTCACCTGCACCTAATTCGTCGATTCCGTCAAGTGCTATGATATAGTCAAAGCATAGAAAAAAATCTCAAAACGTTATGATTAAAGACGTTTTAAGATGTATCATCATTACAATTCTTTTATAGAATACACGAGTGTATCTTCTGCTAACAAATAATTTCGCTCCACTTGTGCCAAAATTGTTTTTAGTCCTACTTCGTAACCTTCTGCTTTGTCTAGAATCGACATATGCTTGGTCATTTTTATATTTGGACTTGCTGTATGTTTGATTTCAATGGGATATAGTACTCCGGAATCTTCAATAATTAAATCAATTTCCTTTTTATCTTTGTCACGATAAAAATAAATAGGATAATGACTGATTCCTTGATTACTATAAGATTTAATAATTTCGGATACACAATAGTTTTCTAATATTGCTCCAGCAAAAGCTCCATTCTGAAGAGTCTTGGCCGTAGTCCATCGTCCCAAATATGCGACTAAACCAGTATCAAAGAAATACAAAACAGGTGCTTTTGTAACGCGCTTTAATTGATTGTTGGAGAAAGTTGGAATAATATAAATCAATCCACTTGCTTCCAAGATACCAATCCAAGCTTTTACTGTTTTTTGATCCACTCCTACTTCTTGTGCGATATTTGCATAATTCACTTCTTGACTAGTTCTTGCAGCTAAAATTGAAATAAATCGATTAAAAAGATTTAAATCTTGAATGACTATCAACTGTCTAACATCTCTTTGAATGAAAGTAGTCAAGTAACTCGAATAATACATTTCCCAATCCATCTCTGGTCTGCGATAAAGTTCTGGTAAAGAACCACGATGAATAATTTCCCATAGTTGTGAGTAATTTAACTCAGAATGGGACTCGTGTATTGACGACGTAGAGGGAACGAATGGGTTGGTTTGACTATGTCCTATAATTTCCTGAGTTGATAGTGGCTTTAACTCCATGATTCCAACTCTCCCAGCTAGACTTTCACTTACATTTTGCATTAATGAAAATGTCTGTGACCCTGTTAAGATAAATTGTCCGACCTCATCGCTTGAATCAACAATTCGCTTTAATTCTGAAAAAATTTCAGGACACATCTGTACTTCGTCAATAATCAATTTACCTGGATGATTGATAAAAAATAATTTTGGATCATTTGTGGCTAATTGTAACTCATTGATATCATCAAATGTTATATACTCATATTCTGCCCCGTACAATTCTTTTAATAATGTTGACTTTCCTACTTGTCTCGGACCCGTAACTAATGCGATTTTAAACGTTGAAACGATTTTTTCTATTGCTTTTTCAGCTGTTCGCTTAATGTATGCCATGCGCTCACCTCATATTATAAAATACGACCAAAATGGAATTCAATTCCATTTTAGTAGAAAAAACAGTTATTTTCCACCAAAAACCCGACCAATCTGGAATCCAATTCCATTTTGGTCGGGTTTTTCATCTTTTTTGAGCATTTTATACTTTCACACTACAAAGCCGAATCATAAAACTCTACAAACTTACTTACGACAGACTCATCCAGTGAATGACTCCACTTTTCGCGGTCAAGGTGTGTTAGAACATAGCTTGTTTTCGCTTCATCTCGTAAGGCTTCGCCTACTTCATCATAATTAAACGAGAATGAGTGGACGTAGGTGTTCATGCCGTCTACAAACTCATTGATATAAGTGTCATCTCTGAATAAGTGATTATGACCTCGGTCTTCATAAAGCACAAATTCAAAACGATTATCCTCACTATATTGTTCGTAAAACGAATCATACCCATAAGCCATCGGTACCACTTCATCATCTTGACTTTGCACAATCATAATCTTGGCATTCGTATTGCCAAAACCTTCTAAAGCCGTCTTAGTGGCATAATCTCCAAATTTAATGCGTTCATACAAATTAACAAATGGCATCATCACTTCAATACCGTCGCCAGCTTCTTGACGGCCAACTACTTCAAAAATATCCGAAGATTGATTAAAGGCCGCTACCGTAATGACTGCTTGAACATCAGGTTGAAAATTTAATACATTGCCCGCACTATAACCGCCCCAACTGTGGCCAAATAGCATGAGTGGCAAGTCCTTCAACTGGTCTTGAGTTTTAACAAAACGAATCGCATAATCCAAGTCAATAGCTCCTTGTGGGAAACCACCTACACCTTCCCCTTCACTCTCATCAGTTCCGGTCGCATCATAGGTAAATACATAATAACCATTCGTCGCAAAATAATCAGCTAAATCCATGTAAGAATTATGTCCACCGTCACCATAGCCATGGGCTAAGACAATGACCCCTTTTTGGTTCGTACCTTTTTGATATAAATACCCCATGAGCTTTTGTTCATCATCAGAAGAAAATGGCATTTCCGTTCGTTGTAAGCCATCAAAATCTTTTACTTCTAACATTAAGGGCGCAAAACTTTCTTGTCGTCCTGAAATATTTTCCTGGTAAGTAAAAACGGAAAATGCTGCAAATGCCACCACTAATACCATCATCACTATAGCTAGTCCAATAAGTAACTTTTTCCAGATTGAGCCCTTTTTCGGTGTTTTCGTTTTATTATGCATGTTCATGACCTCTTTTCTTTTGACAAGCAACATCTTTCGCTAAACAAACAACATATCAAGCCTCAAATATCATTTAATTTTGATTTTAAATGGAGTTGGCTCTTTCTGCTACAATCGTTCTTAATTTTTCTACTTGTGTTTGGTATCTTTCATCATTCGATGCTATCGCTAATTGATTAAATGTGTCAACATAATTTAAATAATTAGGCGCTTCCTTGATAATCGTCTTTAATTGAGAGAGAGAAGCTTCAACAGAATAACTATAGTCAATACCGCCGGTGACCTCTTTATTATTCAGATTCTTTAATATATAACAGATAATGTCAAAAGATAAATCGAATTGTTTTTTCTTCACTATCGGAGGTACATGATAGTTAATATATTCTTCTAACTCGAAATCGGGGTTGAATATCTCACCGTCATCATCGTCGTCATCATAAAAACTAGAGTGATCATTCATTGGGTTGCCTAACTCTAACATCAAATCAATATCGGATATATAGGTGTTCCTATTTTCGAGAACATGGTTTGGATTATATTTCATTCTAAATGAATGTTCTAAATGAGTTTCTTCCTCGAATAGTTCTAGTAAATATTGGACTAAATCTGCTTTTGGTAAATCATTTAACATCTCTTCTAACGGGCGATTAGGCGACGTCTTATCCTGTTGTGTCTGCCCTTCGATGATACTTTCATAACAAAACATCACCGTTGCAATATGATGACAGAGCCCATTACTTGGATTACAATCACATGAACATTGAGCACTTTCTATATCATAACGACTATTCAAGACAATCTCAATTTCATGTTCTGCTAAATCGACTACCTTGGCATGAATATTATTTTCTCTTTTTATAAAACTTTTTACAGCATGATTGATAAAATCTTGGTGTCCTCTGTCAAGATTAACTTGTTGAAACTTCTTTCGCCACATATTCTATCTCCTTTTGCGCATTATTATCCTATATTTATTATGACAATTTTCAGTTGGTTTTTCAATTTAAGACACTAGAATATACTGAATCAAATGAAAGAACTAGTGGCAAGACATCAACTTAAAAAATTTAGTCAAGTTAATGCTAGCTAATTATAAGGACAGTCGTTGAGCAGCATCAAATGTCACCTTAAGGACTTGTTTGAGGCCCCTCTCAACTTTACAAGAAGTGTACAGACGAAGCTAAACGATTTAATTTCCAACTTCTTGCCAACTTCGACCTGTAGGGATAGGCAGAAGAAGAAAAAGTTATGTGATTTTCTACTTCTGGTGCACTCACAACTTTTCGGGGACGAACAAACGAAGCAAAAACTATACAATATCCAACTTCTCACTCACTCTCCAGCACTAAAAACTAATTAAAAATATATTGAATAATTTGATCGACTCTTTGAATATACCCTTCAGGCAACTTTTCAATGAATTCTACTTGTCTACTATTGAAGTCCAACGATTTTAATTGTGGAATAACAATTTGACCCTTTGTTTTTATCATATGGGGCAATTGAACCCTTGTTGGATAATTAAGCTGTGTTGTTGTAATTGGACACACAATAGCAAATCCTGTCGTTCGATTAAAATCATGTCTTGATACGACTAATGCTGGTCTTCTTTTTTGAATTTCTTTTCCTGCTGAAGGATCAAAATCGAACCACACGATATCTCCTTTTGATGGAACATAGCTATTTACTTCTAACATTACCATACCTCATTTCCTGAAGTTGGTATACCTTCTAACACTTCCGCTTCGTAATAGGCACCATCTTCAGCTACCAAAAATGGATCTTCAACTTTAGGCGTCAAAATAATACTCCCATCATCTAGATAAGTAACAAAATACTCCTTTTGACTTTGTAATTCTATATTTTCAGCTACTGGTAAAGTTACTACGATTGAATTGCCTTGTGTTCTTGTTTTAGTTGTTAACATGTTATCACCTCGCATCTATTATATCAGCAACATTCGGTGTAATCAACAAATAATAATGTTACCAGTTATTTAAAATAACATTATAGTAACTAAGTGATTTTCTCTCATACAATTTTCTCTCATCTCCTAAACAGCAGTCGTTCAACCTCTCTTTGGTCTACAAAAACGACCACCCACAGGTAATCGTTTCAACATTCTATTTCAATGCTTGTACTGCCTCTGCTACTTTCTGACGACAGGT
Source organism: Globicatella sanguinis (assembly GCF_002847845.2). Taxonomy (NCBI): domain Bacteria; kingdom Bacillati; phylum Bacillota; class Bacilli; order Lactobacillales; family Aerococcaceae; genus Globicatella; species Globicatella sanguinis. Next base: position 1,169,400 of record NZ_CP126962.1, read on the forward strand.
TGAGTAAATCACTTCAATACCAGGCGCATCTTCCCCTGATAATAATTGTTCCAACCGGTAATTATGCATCAGCCACTCTCCATCTCAATGAACCCCCGCATGAATGTGGCTTATGAGGTTGATAAAATTTCACCTATTACTTAATCGCGCCGTCAACCATTCCTTTAAGGATTTGTTTTTGTGCTAATAAGAAGACGATGATGATCGGAATCATAATCATTAAACTAGAAGATAAAATCATATCCCATTGCTTGGTATAAGAACCCGCAAAGTTTGATAAAGCAATCGGTAATGTTTGAATTTCATTTCCCACTCCTAATAACTGAATAGGGAGTAAGTAGTCGTTCCAAATCCAAATACCATTTAAAATGATAATCGTCATGTAGATTGGTTTCATAATTGGCATGACCACATAGAAGAAGGTTTGGAATTTATTAGCACCGTCAATTTCGGCAGCTTCTTCAATTTCCAATGGCACCCCTTTTAAGAATCCATGGAACATAAAGACCGATAACCCCATACCAAAGCCGATATAAGCTAAGATTAGTCCAGGGTAGGAACGTAACAATGACACACTAAATAACGGTTGTGTAATATTGACTGAAAGTGTTCTAAACCAAGAAATCAATGGGTACATCACCACTTGGAACGGAATAACCATCGAAGCTACAAATAAATAAAAGATAACATTGGAAGTTTTAGATTTATACCGTACCAAGCCCCATGCAGCTAGTGAACTAAATAATGAAATTAACGTCAAGGACAATACCGTAATAATAACTGAGGATAAAAATGATCCGCGGTAATCAATTGAAGGATTATTCCAAATTGAAATAAAGTTTTCCCATATTTTACCCCAATTTTCTGGTAATGATAAAGGATTGAGTAATATTTCACGGGAGGACTTAGCTGAGTTAATAGTAATTAGCAAAATCGGTGAAATAAATAATACGAACACGAGTAAAGAAAAAACTTCTAACAAGATTTTGGGCCATTTTGCTTTCATTACATTTCAACCTCCTGACGTTTGGTAATAGTCGTTTGCGTTAAACTAATCACCACTAAAATGACGAATAAAATAACGGCTCGTGCTTGTCCTAAAGCTAATTTATTTTCAACCGATGCCGTATTATAAATATTCATCGTCATAAATTCAGTTGACTTAATGGCTGCTCCATTCCACATCATAGAAGGACCACCACCTGTTAAGGACACGTTCACATCGAACATTTTGAATGAGTTATTAATCGTTAAGAATAATGAGACCGTAAAGGCTGGCATAATCATTGGGAATGTAATATGACGTAATTTTTCCCACCAATTAGCCCCGTCCAATGACGCTGACTCATATAATGATTGCGGTACATTTTGTAAACCAGCATAATAAATCATCATAATATAACCGGCATACTGCCAGGTCGATGTCATTACCAATGCCATAACTGCTAATTTAGGATTACCCAAGAATAGATTGTTCGCTAACCAATCAAAGCCTATCGTTTTTCCAATATTCGGAAAGACATTATTGTAAATAAATTGCCAAATATACCCTAACACAAGTCCACCAATTAAGTTCGGAATAAAGAAACCAGCACGGTAAACATCGCGTGCTTTAACCTTACTGGATACAATCATCGCTAAGGTGAACCCAACAATGTTAATGGTAATAATATTAAAAAATGCGAAAATAAAGGTCACCATCACGGAATAACGATAACGAGAATCCGCAAAACTATCAAAGTAGTTTTGTAGTCCTTTTAAATTAGCTTCCGGTTTAATAATACCGCCCCAATCCGTAAATGAATAATAAATCCCCATGAAAAATGGAATGAAAATTACTAAAATTAATGAGATAAAGGCCGGAGCGACTAATAACCAGAAATTCCGTCGTTGACGTTTACTTCTCTTTGCGATATATCCTTTTTCTGCCATAAAATTCCCCTCCTTAAAGAATGGGAGTGGGCTAGAAGTAGAAAATCACATGATTTTCGCTTCATATGCCCACTCCTTCACAGTTGAGTCAGTATAAAGTAGGTCCTTTCCTTAGGACACCTTATTTGACACTACCAAACCACTGTGTTTTTATATCACGATTAGAGATCGAGTCAGAAATTGAATCATTTCTAACCTGATGCAAGTTTAACTAAATTACAATTATTCACCTAATAAGCTTGGAATTTTAGCAATTTCTTCTGTCATCAATTTAATGAATTCAGCTTTGTCAATATTTCCTTGAGCAAATTGTCCATAGATTGGTCCTAAGTTATTCATACCAAATCCATCTGGTGTAAAGTAGATTGAGTCAAATGAATAAACAGGTTTTTCATCAGCAACCCATTGTGCTAAGAAAGCAGACATTGGTGCTTCTGGTGATTCAGTTGTTGTTGAGAATGCTGAAATCATATTGGCTTGGTTAACGATATAATCTTGACCTTCAGGTGTTGAAACCATGTCATTGAAGAACTTCGTAATAGATTCCATTGCTGCTGATTCTTTATTTACAACATAGTATGAAGGTGCTCCGATGAATAATCCATCTGCATTGGTATCAGTACCTAAAGTTTGATAAGGGATGAATCCCATCGCAAAGTCAGCTTCTAATTCTTTTAAGTTAGGATCTTTCCAGTTACCTTGGTGTAAGAATGCTGCTTGACCAGATGCAAAAGCGATATCCATGTCTTCTTGAGTACCAACTGTTAACATTTGTTTTTCAGTGTGATTGAATAATAATTCAACCCAGTCAGCATAGTCTGCCATACGTTGTTCATCGACTTCACCTTTCAAGGTTTGTTCTACAACAGAACGGTCACCATTTTCTAAACCTCCGCCTAAGAATGCGTTAAAGTCGTGGTTCCCCATAATCCATGTTTCGCCTTCTTTAGTAGCATTTGCGACAACCGTTGTTAAGCCTAATTCTTCTTTACGGTTTTCTAAGTCTTCCATCGCTGCTTTTAATGCTTCAAATGAATCTAAAGTCGCTGGATCAATTCCTGCTTTTTCTAATAAATCAGCATTATAAGCTAAACCATACCCTTCAACAGATACTGGGAAGCCATAAACGTCATCACCTTGTTTAAACTCAAATTCAGTTTGGTCTACCCAATCACCTTCTAGCGGTGTTAAGAAATCAGCCCACATATCATATCCAGCTTGACCTTCAATAACAAACACGTCAGGACCATCTCCAGCAGTGAAGTCTGCTTTTAATTGGTCACCTAATGTACAAGAACCAGAACAAACTTTAATCGTCACATCGACTCCATTAGCTTCTCCCCATAACTTAGCATAATTCGTTAAGGCTTCTTGTGTTTCACTTTTATTTGAATATAAAGTGAACGCATCAGCACTTGACGAAGCCGCTGAAACTGATGGGACCGAAAGCATCGTTGCTGCTGCTAAAACTAACCCTGCACGTTTGAAAAATGGAAATTTAACCATATTTTTTCCCCCTAGATAAGTAATATTTATCCTCATTATAGCATTATAAACGTTTTCGCGAAACCGTTTACAAAGTTAAATAATTATGAGAAAGATTAGCACTCTGTTTTCTAAAAAACATTCAATCAATCGCTTTTTATTGAAAATAGCATGTTTTTTACCAACAGAGCGTTTCTAAGCTATTTTGTTCTAATAAAGGGTGTAGAAAATCAACAACACCTTAATAGGATGTTGGAAAACCTTGATAAATCAATCTTTTTGAAGTGACTAAAGTTAATTACCGATTCATTTTGAGGATATTATGATAATGTCTTGTTTAATATCGCAGTAAGAATTTTTTGAAAAACGGAACTGGTTCAAAAAATTCTGTTACCGTTAACAGTTTTTACCATTATCGCATTAGTTTTTTTCGGTTTCATGACCTATAGCCTGGGTCAAGGTGATCCTATTATAGTTCAGGGTATTCCATTCTACCTTCATGCCAATAGTGCCTTTGAACAAGATAAACAAATTCGTCCGAGTGATTTCGACTTTGATGACGGCGGCTCCGGGGATATGCCTGTTAACCTCTATATTGCAGAGGTGTCCGAAGCCAATCGTCTCTTTACTAGTCCTGAGGAATTAAAGGAACTGCTTGTCGAACGTCGAGAATCTCCACTAGCTGAAATAACTTACCTTGCCAATGTAGTCGAACGATCACGTCGACCTATTAAAGATTCCGAAAATTATGAAACTGAAGAGGTCGAGAAAATTACTCAAGAATTTGTGACCAACACCATCAAAGCATCCGATATTGAACGCTTGGGATTAATGGAGGCTTATCATCAGACACTCGATGAAATCGAAAAGACACTAGACGAATATGAATCGAAACAGCCTTAATCATATTAGGGCATGAAATTAAATTAGAAGACCAAATAATTTTCATTAAGTTAAGCAGAATTTTATTCCAGCTGCCACAAACATAAAATTAGCAGCCAGCTAGGTGTCCTTTACCTAACCGGCTGCTTTCGCTATTAATTTTTTATCGATACACTCTTCTAAGACTTTCTCATTAAATCGGACATAGTCCTTCGCAAATTAAAACACTTCGAGTAACATCATGATTAAATAGACAATACCAAATCCGAAAAAGCCAGAGGCAATAAAGAACATCAGTGACTGATAAGGTCTTTTGCCGGATTCGCCGATTTTATCAATTTCATCCAAACGGTCACCATTCATGAAGGCTTCAATCTCACGATAGGTTTGAATATCAAATTCACTTTTCACACGTTCAACTCAAATGCACTGTAAGATAGTAATAGCCAAGATTGGTAGCCAAACATAGAGTGCCTTCCAATTCATATAATGAAATAAAATTGGTAAGCTGATGACTGATAGTAACAGTAGTCCTCCATAAACAATCGACATTGCTTTCATTTTTTGAATATCCGTTGAATTGATTTTCTCTTTCATAATTTCTAAATCCCCTTTTAATAATTGATCCATTGTAATATCGAACACTTCACCTAATCGTAACAAACTATTGATATCTGGATAACTTTTATTATTTTCCCAATTCGAAATCGTTTGTCTGGTTACATACACTTTTTCAGCGAGTGCTTCTTGCGATAAATTTAATTGTGTGCGGTGCGTTTTAATTCGTTCATCAATTTCCATGAGTGGCCTCCTTTCACTTATCAGTTAACCCTATTGATGCTAATCGCGCTATCGAAGGTCTTTGACATCGGGGATTTTGGGATGTCAAAACCCTTTTACGTGCTGATACAATCGCATTCTATAGCGAATAACTGAGTTTCACTATTATTATTTTAACTTATTTCTTTTGTTAACTAAAACAATATACTTTGATTTTTGACTAATAATTTGAATCTAAACTTGTAATTATCATTACAAATAAAAGCTTCACTTAGTGTAAAATAACTGTTGGTCAGCTAAAAGCAAAAAAGATAATCCTCTGCTATACTGTAAGTAGTCTAAACACACAGAAAGGTAGAGGATTGTCCATGAGTATTATAACACAAATTATGCAAAAAATTAATGAAATGATGGCAGATTTATATAATCAAGCGATTCAAGGTGAAGTAGACTTTTCAACATGCATCAAAACCATTAGCGATACGATGCGTCAACTCTCAGTCGATTTAGGAGAAGATCTCTGTACAACAATTGAGGAATCACTCTTTGAAAGTCCTGGAAGAAAAGCAAGATATAGCGTTCATCGTTGCGATGATGAAAAAACAATCTCCACACTGATCGGTGACATTAAACTCTCAAGGCGTTATTACAAAGATAAACAAACGGGTGAGTTCTGCTATTTATTGGATGACTTCTTATCGCTCACGCCTCACCAGCGCATGGATATTGATCTAGAAGCAGCCATTTACGAGAAGGCTAGTAAGCATTCTTATCAAGAGACCATTGATAGCTTCGAACATATCGGGATTTATAGTCGTCAGACAGTCAAGAATATTGTACATAAGTATAGCCCAGATTCTGTTGCGTTGCCGGTGGAAGCAAAGCGTCAGGTAGACTGCTTATATATTGAAGCCGATGAAGACCATGTAGCTTATCAAGATGGGAAGAATCGGGAAATGCGCTTGGCGTATGTTCACGAAGGATACAAAGAAAATTTAGAATCAAGTGACCGAAAAGAATTAAATATTAGTCGCATATTCACAGGGTTATACGAAGATAGCGAGGAATTGTGGGAAGATATTTATTACTATCTCGACCAACAATACGATTTAGCAGCCTGTCCGCTCCTTTATTTAAGTGGAGACGGGGCTCACTGGATTAAGAAAGGGTTGGACTATCTACCGACTCAGACGCGCTTTGTTCTTGACCCTTATCATACGGTTAAACACCTTCGTCAGGCATGTGTTGGTATCAGTAATGATCATTTATACGCCACTTTACATCGTTGGCTTTATACAGGTGAAAAAGGCTATTTACAGGACTACTTCCAAGTGCGACTCAGCGATCCGTCGCTACCGGACTCTTCGAAACAAACGCTTCAAAAGGTTCGTCGCTATCTAATAGGCAATTGGGATTCTATTCAAAGACAAAGGGACCCTCAATATATCGGTTGTAGTGCCGAAGGTCACGTCAGCCATTGGTTAAGTGCTCGTTTAAGTTCGCGACCGCTAGGATGGAGTAAAACAGGAGCAGAAAACATCGCTAAAGCCCGTGCTTATGACTTAAATGGTGGCGATTTAAAAACTTGGGTAACAAATCAAATTAAAACAAAAGAAAGAAAAAGAAGAGTAGAGAAATTAGATGGCCGTGTGGGACGGAAATACGTTCGTCAGTATGATTGGAATGGTAAAATAGCCATTTTACACTATTCCAATAATACACGAAGTCGCCAGGCTTTTGGGACAATCGCTGGTTATTGAAATCTAGTAGATTGAAGCCAGTATTCATAATGATAGCTAAAGGCGATGAAGTGAATGCTTGATAGCGAGCAACGGCATGGTACTGGCGTCTAGCGAGACTGGATTGGCTATAGGGAATGCCTCCCTAAAGACTTCCAGAACCCATTATGCCGCTAGAGGTTCGCTATAAAGGATATCGATTAAAATATGGAATCCATGAAACTGGGTTCAGATAATTAGTAAAAAGTATGGTAGAGGAAAACCAACAATAAATTGACACTATCAAGCTTCAAACAAGCCTTGGTCTTTTAAAATATTTAAGTTATACTAAAGATAAATTAAATACATTAATCTAGGAGTCGCAAGCGATGTGCATGATTCATTTTGAACCTAGTCCTTTTTTAACTGATTTTCATCTTGGAGGTTTTGCTTATTATGACGGTTTAGATGTCATCGACGAATTAAAACTCGGTCAAAAAGTAGAATTAGCCTATGAGGCCAATAATCCACATGACCCACAAGCGATTGCGATCCTATATAAAGGCAAAAAATTAGGGCATGTCCCTTCTGCCAAAAATGTTTTCTTATTTGCACTCATTTATTTTGGCTATGGCGATATTTTACAAGCACGTATTCAAATGGCTGATACCCAACCCCATCCTGAACGTCAATTTAGAGTGGTCGTCACTATCAAAGATAATCGTTCAGAAAAATAGCGGACCAGTAACTAAAATTTATTGGATATTCGTGACACCTACCCCAACCATAACAAAATAAAACCACCTTCCCAGTTCATGATGCACTCTAATTTAAAGTGCTCCCTGATGGGCGAGGTGGTTTTTAACATCTCTAAACTTGAATTATTTCACTGTTTTTAAAATATTGTAGACTTCTTCTTTGGTGTTGGCATTGATTAAGTCATTTTTAAATTGTGCATCCATTAATTTTCGAGAGAGTATTTGTAATATTTTAAGGTGCATATCGCCTTTTTGTTTTTCTGGTACTAAGATTAAAAAGGCTACTTTCACATTTTCACCGTCTAAACTTTGCCAATCAATACCATTTTGGGATTTACCAAAAATTACCGTTGGTTCTTTAATAGCATCCGATTTTGCGTGTGGAATCGCAATACCTTCACCTAAACCCGTTGTCCCTTGAGTTTCTCTTACTTTAATGGCCTCAAGTACTGCCGATTGATCTGAAATTCTGTTTTTCAATGAAGGTAATGAGATTAATTCATTAAAGGCTCCTTCTTTGGCTTCACTTTGGATGTCCAAAATAATCATTTCTTCTGTCATCAAATCAGTCAACGCAATTGATTCTTGAGCTGTTTTTTCGGATTGTACAGGCGCTGCAACTGGCTCTAGGCTGGCTGTTTCAATTTTTGGCATTAATAAGCGAATCATGACAATTGTCACCACAACCCCAATCGCAACGGCAACGAAGAACATAAAGACATTATCAACTGCACCTAAAACGGCTACGATGGGTCCACCATGTGCGACGTGGTCTCCTACACCAAAAATCATCCCAATAATCGAACCAACCATTGAACCTACAACAATAGAAGGAATAATTCTCGCTGGATTTTTGGCAGCAAACGGAATCGCCCCTTCAGTAATACCGAATAATCCCATAATAAACGATGCTGTCCCTGCTTGACGATCAGCTTCAGTAAAACGATCTTTTAAGATATGTGCGGCTAATCCAACTGCAATCGGTGGTATACAAATAGCTACGGCAACCGCCCCCATAATAGTATAAACACCTTCAGCAATTAACCCTGAACCAAATAAGAACGCGGTTTTATTGAAAGGTCCTCCCATATCAACGGCGACCATGGCCCCTAAAATACCTGCAAGAATAATCGAGTTTGCCCCGTGCATACTAGCCAATAAGCTAGTCAATCCTGAGAATAAAGAAGCTACTGGTTGCCCGATTAGGTAAATGAATAAGAGCCCTACAATAACGGTCGAGAACACAGGAATAATAATTATTGGCATAATCGAATTCAACGCTTTAGGAACTGGAATTTTCTTAATCATTTTAGCAACATATCCTGCTAAGAATCCCGCAATAATCCCTCCGATAAATCCAGTATTGGCTTCTGAACCGTAGAATGAACCATTCACTGCGATAAATCCACCAATTACCCCTGGCACTAACCCTGGTCTATCGGCTATCGCATAAGCAATAAATCCTGATAAGATTGGCACCATAAAGCCCATCGCAGCGCCACCGATACCATTAATATGAGACCAAAAGCTCCCTTCAGGAATCGAAAATCCTGCTTCGGTCGGCACACCACCAAGTGATAAGGCAATCGCAATTAACAATCCACCCGTTACGACAAACGGCACCATATAAGAGACACCATTCATTAAAGCGCGATATAAAATGTTCCCACTATCTTGACTATTTGATTTATCACGCGTGGTTCCTTGATAGACTTTCCCTTTACCTGCTAAGATATCTTGAATCAATTGTTGTGGTTTATCAATCCCCACTCTAACGGGTACTTCAATAATTCTTTTACCAGCAAAACGAGATTTCTCAATATCTTTATCTGAAGCAATAATAATCCCTTCAGCTTGATTAATTTCTTCTTCCGTAAATTGGTTTTCAATCCCAATTGATCCATGGGTTTCTACCTTAATATCGACTCCTAAAGTTTCGCCCGCTCTTTCTAAATTTTCAGCGGCCATATACGTATGCGCAACGCCGACTGGACAGGCGGTAATCGCTAATATTTTTTGACTCATTTTTTTCTTTCCTTTCCAATAAATAATTCTTTTGCTTCTGATTTCGAATTCAGTTGTAGAATCGATTGCTTAAATGACTCTTCCGAAATCAATAAATTAAATGATTTATAAAAACAAGAAATATCTTCTACCTCATCCGGATTTAATGCCATGAGAAAGGCCACCTTAATGGTATTACGCCCCCACTTGATGCCTTCCGGATTGATATAAATTCCGACCACTGACTTTTCAATATATCGCGAATCGCCATGTGGCATCGCAAAATAATCAATGGCTGTGGTGGTCAACGCTTCACGTTTTAACACACTTTCTAGAAACCCAATAGAAGCATAGCCTCTAAAAATCAATTGGCTCACCATAAACTCGATAATCGAGCGTACATTTTCATTTTGACCTTTTGAAAAAAAGATTAAGTTCGGATCGGTGTATTTTCTAAAATAATCCTTACCTTTGATTAAACTGCGATCTATTCGGTGCTGAATCGCTTTAATATCATCCCCTGTTAATAAAGGATTAACATAAATCACATCGTTCATGGGTGAGTTAATCGGGATGGTACTAATAATCGTTTTATCAGAAGTCAAAATTTCACGCAAATTATTGATGCCGATGATATCCGTAATGTTAATTTTTTCACCGAACTTTTGAATAATTCTTTGTTCTAATAACTTCGCTGTTCCAAAACCACTGGCACAAACTAAAACGACTTCTAACTGTTCTTTACGAGTCCTCTCAAAAAAGGCTTGGATATGAATCGCGATATAGGTTATTTCATCGACATTAATCGCAAAATCCGTTTGGTCTGATAAATCTAAACCAATCTCGATAGCTAAATTATAAGATGTCGTATATTCCTTCTTAATTTTATCTTTGTAGGGATTTTTAATGCGAATATTTTTTTGTAATCTCTTTAATGTCGTATTCAGATGAAAGGATAAATCTCTAATTAATTCATCATCTGGATTAATTTGCATTAAATACCGTCCGAATGTTTGTGCTATTTCTGTTCCATACTCTAGTTCGTTGAGTTCTATTTTCGATCGTTGATGAATTGAACGATTAAAAATGGCTTCCATATGAATATTTAAATACACTTTCTCATACTCAGGGAAAGTCATTTGAAATTCCTGCTCTATTTTGGATACAAATTCTTCAGTTAATTGGTGAAATTTTTCTTTCGTGGCCACGTTTACGGCTAACTGATTTTTGTTGATGCGGTCAATTGCGATTGCCGTATGAATGATTAAAGATTGATACTGATAATCTGAAATCTCAATATTCTCAACAAAGATAAACTCATTGGTTAGTTTTTGGACGCGATGGATAAGCTCTTTCGAAATCATTTCTTGCGATTGCACATTTAGTGAAACATCTAAACTCAAGGTCTTTTTTTCGTAATCTAAATTTACCAAAACACCTTTCCAATAGTCTTTAATTAATTTTGATAATATTTTTCTCTTTTCAATCTCTGTCGCAATTAATTTAATACCCTTCCGGCTCCCAGTAATATTAAAACCCAGTTCATTTAAAAAATTTCTCGCATCATTAATGGTTTTTTCAACAGTACTTTTACTAATAAATAATTTATCGGCTAAAGCTTGTAAGGTTGTGTACTCTGATGTCGTAATTAAATCATTAATCAGTAAGGCCACCCGATCCTTCTCCTCGTTAATCGATAAGCGATTAAGGCGCTGCATAACTAACGCGAGAGTATTATAGTTGCCCCTTAATTTGATATTTTTATTATCCGATTTATCTAAAAATAAATTAACATCTAGATTTATCAATACTTCTTCTAATTCATTTAAATAACTTCTAATGGTTCTGGGCGTAACATGAAAATGTTCAGCCAGTTGCGCTTCAGAAATAGGGCTATTCTCTGATAAAATGTTTAACAATTCTATGGATGTATGTTCTATTCTCATTTTATTACCTCACTATAAATCACCTTTGCATTGATAATGGTCACTACCCTCCTTTTTAAAACACCCTATAATGCTATTGTATCAATCAAATAAATCTTATCATCGTAATTTTTTTCCTTCAGGTGGAAAATGATAACTATAACCATTAGCATAGAGGGAAGGAGCTCTTCTATCCCCTATGTTAACATTAATCGTGAGTCAAATAATAGAAAAGTAAAACTAAAAAACACCTCCCAATTTGATGAAGCACAACGCTAAGGCTTTGCTTCATCATTCGAGAGGTGAGCTATTTAGATTCTATTTAATTAAACATAAAGGTGCATTGGATAAGTCGTAAACTCGGTTGGACGTGCTTTTTCGGAAGTGACAAAGCCAGGCGCTGCTGCTAGCACACTCGGAATGCGGTTGACAATCGTTCCACAAGTTAAAGCAACTGTGTCCGGCTTTTTCAAGGTGAATTCCATATCGGGTTCCCCTGTAATATACCAATCACACATATCACCATCTTCTGGGCGATAGACTTTTCCAATACATTCAACTTCTAATTCAATTCCCTGATTGGTTTTAATAGTTGTAACAGCTGACATACCGGTAGCTTGACCTGCTGGTATCACGCGTCCTAATGTTTCAGATTCAATATTTTCATCTAAAGTATAAGGAACCGATTTTTGTGATATCTCAATAATAGTCCAGTTCATTTTTGAACAAATGGCTTCCGCAGCATTCCACATATAGGAAGGGAAACTTTCTGCTGAAGCAATTTCTTTATCAAACTTATCTAAATCATAACCAGCCCCATGTGCTTCTGCTAAGGCTAATCCATAATCTTCCACATTATAAGAAACGACGCCTTTAATTTTCTTCACTTGATTCATTCCGGCTAACATCAAACAAGGCATATTAATCCAATAAATATCTTGCATACCAGAACCCATAATCGTCACGCCATTTTCTTTAGCAATGCGATCTAAACGATTCGTTTCTGCCGGTGAGGTGTTCCAAGGATAAATGGCTTCCTCACAAGTAGTAATGACATTAACTTTATTTTTCAACGCCAACTCAAAAAACTCATACATTTCAGGCATATATGAGAAGATAGTCACAATCGCAATATCCGCTTGACAACTGTCAAAGACTGCTTGAGCATCATCCGAAATCTTAACTCCTGTTTTATAGCCTAATTCTGCATAATCTCCTACATCTTGTCCTACAACTTGTGGATTATTATCAATCGCCCCCACTATCTCGACATCATGCTCTACCAAATAACGAAGAATCACTTTTGACATTTTCCCACAACCATACTGAACTGCCTTCACTTTATTTAACGCCATTATCAACACTCCTTATTTGTATTTTTTATCACAATTAAAGTATAATGTCTATAGTAACTATAGAGTCAAGGAGGGTTTTTAAAATGGATAACTTATTGAAAATAGGCGAGTTTGCCCGTATTAATAACATTCCAATACAAACGTTGCGCTATTATGACACTATTGGATTAGTACCACCTTATAAAGTTGATAACTTCACAAATTATCGTTATTATCACATTAACCAATCGGCTATTATTGATATTATTCAATATTTAAGACAGCTTGATTTTTCCATTGAACAAATTAAAAGCATTCTTTCTGACCAAAATTCGCGACGCTTACTAAATGAAATTGAAGATCAAGCACAACAGTTATTGTTGGAGCATCAACAGTTGACCCAAAAATTAAAAGAACTCGATCTTTATCGGCAATCGGCTCAACTCTACATCGAACATCAAAATTGTCCTGAGCTTAGTTTTGACTATTTACCTAAACGTGAAGCACTCACCTATACCCTCGAAAATAATATTTACCAAATGAATGATGAAGGTTATGAAAAATGCTTGCGTTCATTTAAAAACACGCTCGTTAATGAACAAATTATCCCTGCTCCCTTTATGCGCATTGGGACAGTGATGGATAAACACAACTTTTGTACCCAAAACTGGTTCTCAAACAAAATGTTTATTATTAATTCCAAATTAAGTGCGACCGATACTCTAATTCCTTATACATTTCCAAAAGCGCTCTATGCAATTAGCTATTGTCATTCGTTTAAAGAAGAGCTCGAAGTATTGTCTTGTTTTTGCCAAAACATCAAAAAAGCAGGTTACCAAGTAACTGGAGATTATATTTGTGAAGTTGTCTATGAACATCCTATTCTAAATGAAAATAAACGGCATATGTTTATTCGATTGCAGGTTCCTGTGAAAAAACGAGAGAAATCGTTTTAATATAGGTAAGTTCTATCAATTTAAGTGTGGAGATTGATTGCACCCGCACTTTTTTAGTGATGAAGCTTTTATTCTGAAATGAAAAATAACTCACTTATTTTTGACAAAAGGTGCATCCCCGTTCTATTAGTCAGCCGGATTCGACTTCTGATAAATATTAATCTTTACTAATCTCGCTTCTATTTCAGAGCGTGGTCTTTCTTCTTGTCTAATGAATTCAAAACCATTTTTCTTAATCACCAAGTTGCTGCCAATATTGACATCTTCGGCTTCAATAAATATTTGGGGATACCCTAATTCAAATAAATAAGCGACTACTGCGGCAAAAGCTTCTGTCATATACCCTTGATTCCAGTAAGGTTTCCCTAGCACATAACCAACTACCGGCGATCCATCCCAAAACTTTACAATATCAATCATGCCCATTAGCTCGTCGGTCGCTTTCGATTCGATACCATAGCGAACAGTCTGTTCATCTTGATAAGCCACTAACCAATTGGTTAAGATTGCTTGAGTGGTCGCAATCGTTTCATGTGGTTCCCAAGTTAAAAATTTTGTCACTTCTGGGTCATTAGCCCAACCATTAAATATTTTCACCGCATCATCCTCAGTTAATTTTCGTAAACGTAATCGCTTGGTCTCGAGTTCTTTCATTCGCATCCCCTCCAATTATGTAATAATTTTTTCTATTATAACATAGCAGTGCTTTATATTTATAATGAATTCAACTGCCAAATTGCCACTTAAAATCTATTACTTTCAGTTATGCCGTCCTATCTGATTCTCAATTTATAATCTTAAGGCGTCCTAACAATCTCAGCGTCACTAAAAAGCACTTCTTTCTGTCACAATGATTTAATTTCGGTATAATGAAGATAATCACTACTGGGAGGTTATACGATGAGCGCACATAATAAAGCAAAGAAGATAGAAATGAAAGAACCACTCTTTCGAGAAAAAAACTCGACACTGACGATCATTTTAAATCCTCATGAGGAAATTCAGCTTTCCCACGAGTCATTTGACGTTCTCAATCAACTGGAAAATTTTGCGGTCGCTTCCGTTAAAATGCCAGCAGAAACGAAGACTCCGTTTGGGACCGTGACTTATCAATATGGTGATGCTTATCGCTTTTTCCTATTTCAATTACATGAAGCAAGCAATCTTTTGAAAGGTTTACATCTCGACGATTACGACTCTCAATATGTCCAACAATTACATTCGGCAAAGCAAGCATTAACCATCATTCTACCATTCACCCACGAGTTACAGCAGTGTTATCAATTACAACTCAGTATCGCCAATCTGTTAGTTCCGAAGATGATGGGGCTTATTGATAAAAATGCCCAACGACTCTTATGTCGCCGGCAAGTCGAAATGATTGCCCAATCGCATTATCTACCAGACCCGACAATGCTGTTTTCAATCCAAGCGGTTCAACGCTCAGGTAAAATTTGGCTTCATACACATGGGCTGATTCGCTGTCAGTTAACCGAACTTGAAATCTTGAATGTAACGAAAGACACTTACCAAGATTTTTATTATTTAATCATGCATTTAGCGACTCAATTGATTTACTTACGCTTAGAAAAGCCCAATGAGACAGTGGAGCAAACACAGATCCTAGGGGCATTCAATCAGCAGCACCCGATTGTATCCCATACGATTCCTTGGAACCAAGCCTTAAAACATTACCCTAGCCATGCACTCGGTGGTACTGATGACCGACAAGTAGACCATCATTCTTTATCCAGTTTAATTTTTATTTTACTCATTGATGAACATGATGAACAAGAATTGGTGCCTGCTGATAAAGCAAGTCATTTATTCAAACAAGACCCACTTTATACTATCCCGCCATTAGAAATTAAACGCGAAAAATTAGTAGCCCATGAACAATTTCCTCTGTTACTCAAATCCTTCAATAAACATAAAGATTCAGCTACTTGGCTGCCTTTAGTAAAAATTAGCATTCCCCATGGTGAAGATAATCAAGAAAATATTTGGTTTCAGTTAGATGAATTAACTAATGAGATGATTATCGGTAAAGCAACGCAGGATGCTGAATATTTACCGGATATCAAAACCGACACCGTCGCAACCTTTCCCTTAGACCAAATGATTGATTGGATTATTTATACACCCGAAGGTACTATCACTCCAAATGAGGCTTATCGTTTGCTGTAAAATGAATCGACAATCGTTGGCGAATCTCAAGTTCTTCCTAGCACAAAAATAGGAAGAGACGACTCAGGACTCGCCAATTTTTTCTTTTTCCTACAACTTAGCAGTTGTTATTGCATAAAATAGTCCGTTTTTTAGTTTTTTGCTTTGATTTTATGATTTTAACCTAAAAAACTCGAGGTTGGGCATCAACTTGATAAATTTAGTTAAGATTATTGTTCATTAATTAAAAGCGCAGTGGTTGAGTGGTCTCAAACTGCGTCTTTCGACTTGTTTGAGGCCAACTCAACTGTGCGGGGGTAGGCCGACGAAGCGAAAATCATTCGATTTTCTACTTCTGGTCTACTCCCTCCCATTTTTTCGCTTATCGACCTTGTCTTTCGCAATCACCCTAATCGTTTCAAAATAAAAAGGCAGGCCAATTGAAAATCAGATGATTTTCAATTGGCCTACCCGGTATCTATCTAGCTATACAGCCATTTTATTTTGCTAATTTTTCTACTAATGCATTTAAAGTTTCATAATAGCTTGCTTTTAATGGCTCTTTTTCTGCACTAATTTCTTTAATCCATTGAGCACGGTCATTTAAACGTTCATGCAATAATTTGCGATAAGCTTCATTATCAAAATCTGGTTCATACCCTTCAATTGACATATAACTTAATTCTTCTAATGGTCCAAATGGCACAAACTCTGCTCGCTCTTCGACTAAACTTTCAATAATTCCTAAAGTGACAGCTGGCGTAATTTTCTTATCCATAAAGAAACCAGTATTCAAGATATAGCCATGAACTTCTCCTGAATTGAATAATTGTTCAAATGAATCACAGTCTTCTTGTAAAGGATAAACTCTAAATGGATTCGCAAAGGGCTCAATAACCAGTTTTTCCATATTGGTTCCTGGGACCAAGTTTTCAGCTGTTGAACGTTTGGTAGTTAAAGTTAAGCCAAAAATCATCGCTAATTCAGGCCCTTCAATCTTTACTACCGGTGGTAAGGTCTCATCTTTCATTAACCAGAACACGCTATTAATTGGCACATCAAATTTATCCACCCGATTCGGTGTTGAGTAACGTGATTTGACAGTACGACCATTATTATTGCGAATATCTTCGGTAACTAATACTTTTTCGCCTGCTTCATTCAAGCTAACCCCAACGTTTTGAGCCGTTACAAAATATTTTTGTTCAGGATGTCCATAAGGATAGTCTTGCGTTTTGTCAAAGTAAGATGGCTCTAAGGCAATGGAAGAGAAATCATCCAATGAAATAACAAACGCATCATCATGAAGTACTTTAATCTCATATTTATCTTCGTGTTTTGCATGGGTTAAAGTCGATTTACCAGTACCAGATAAGCCGAAGAAGGCTGCGACGTAAGGTTTATCGCCGGTAATCATTTCTTTCATACCACCATGACAAGATACATAACCATGACGACGTGCAATCGCCCACGCTAATGTTAAAGTTCCTTTTTTCAATTCTCCAAAATAAGGTAAACCTAAGACAATAACCACATTACATTTTGGATCGAAGTAAACAAAACCGTTTGGATGGTCAGGATGAGTCCATTTTGGATCGCTATAAATTAAAATATCCGATTCATCTTCATAAACTTTACTACGTTCATACATTGCGGTCATTTGGTCAGATGCCCATTGGAAATTTAATAACCAAGAATATAAGTTGTTAATCTCTTCCGATGGTACCATCAAACGTGCTCTTACCATAAAATCTTCATCTAGTCCGACATAAGCGGTCGTGGTTAAATATTCACGCTCACGATTGGCATACAACGCATCGCGGACAATTCCTAATAGCTTTTTATCATCCTCACCCGTTCCAGAAAGATGTCTGGCTGCGGCTGTACGTCCCGTTACACGTCCTCCATTATCAACCAATACTTTAGCACCTTTTGGTAAGTCTAACTCTTCGGTATGAGCTACCTCCTGATCTAAAACAATCGTTCCCTTATAAGCAGCTGCTCTTTCATAAGCCTCACTTATCGTTTTTACTTCTTCTACATTATTCCCATAAAAGGCGGTCTCGATGGTTGATCTTAAAGCTGAAAATTGAGGATTATCTTTACCAAGTCTACTAGTTTCATACCGTGAAATTGTTGCCATATCACATTCTCCTTTTCATCTCTATTTAATTTTATATTTTTCCTTAGTTACAAACTCACTTATCAACATCAAGAATCGCTTCTATTTAATCAATAATGCTCTCTACATTCCTTTCTAAATTATTTTTCCGCTAAATTATAAAGCGCTTTCTTAATTATAATTATAACAGAGGATAGCAATTTATCAATATTATTTATATAAAATATTCGCTCCTTAACCGATTTTTTCAATAGAAAATAGCACTAGCCAAATTATCTCGACTAATGCCATTGGTATTTAACTATTTTAAATTGACTTGTTCCATAGCTGAACACATCTTATTTGAACTAAATTAGGTAGGTCAAAAATTTACTTTAGTTTGGTTTAGTTAAAGATCATTTTGCACATAATGGATAATCTCGTTACTTGATAAAATGGTCTTAATATGGTTTTTGATGAAGTCTGGTTTAATATTAAATTGGTCGATTTTTTCTAAAGGAATCCACACTAATTTTTCTTTGAGATCCGTTTCAGTTGGCAGGTTGTGAATACCGTCAACATTGACCACTTAATAAAATTCTAACGTATGTCGGATTTTCTCAGCCTCTGTGCCAACCCCCTTCATGAAAGAAATTTTCGCAAACAACGGCTAATCGCGCCACTTTAGTGGTTAAACCTGTTTCTTCAAATAATTCTCTTTCAACCGCACTAGCAGACGTCTCACCTATTTGAACTCCGCCACCAACCATATAAAAATAATTACCGGCTTAATTTTCAACGAATAACTTTTTTTGTTCGTGAATAATAATGCCCGCACTCCGGTAGCGAAACCATGTTTGTTCATGGTCAATCACACAATCATTTAGCATATAAACCCTCCTTGTATCAAAAACTTATACTATTTAATTTGAATGTTTATTTTATCATTTTTCTAAGACAACGCAAAGAGGGGATACACTCACTCAGCCTCATATATTTTACTAAAGACTTCTAAACCATCAATATCAGTCCCTTCAACAACTTTATTTTGGATGCAAGCCAAAAATTTTACTCTCGAATCCTTTCTTCAATTTGAGACATAAAGGTGATTAACGATTTTTCAGCAGGTGTTAAATAATCATACTCTTTATAACAACAATAGATTGGTCGGTTTATTGCTTGTTCTTCCAATTGACAGTAAAAAGATTGAGGTGCTTCTTGTTTATAACGATGGAGTGCCATACCGGGGACAAAAGTAAAACCTTTGTCTAAATCCGTTAACTGACCACAAAAATGAATGCTGGTCGTTTCCATAATATGACGTGGCTCAATATGATAAAGGGTAAATAAACTATCCGCTATTTTGCGCATCCCTCTTCCTTCTTTTAATAAAATCATCGTTTGATCTTGCAATAGCTTTATTGAAATCGCAGGATTCTGTGTACCTGGATACCAATTTTCCTCCAGTACTTCTCGTTCTTTTACAAACGAAGGCGGGACCTGCAAATACACTCGGTTTTCCATTATTTTAGTGTACTGCAAGGTTGTGTGATGGGTGTGATAGACCAAAGCTAAATCCACTTCATTCTCGGCTACCATATCATACAGTGCTTCCATCCGTTCTTCTATAAAATGTAGTTCCACATGGGGGAAATTTTGATCAAAATAGTGGATGAGATGTGGTATTAAAAATTCGCCGGTTAAGGTCGTTACTCCTATGCGGATTTGTTTTTTCTCTAAAGAGTCAGAATGAGCCATTTGATTTAAGACAGAACGATATATAGCATTAACTTTCTGACAACTCTCTAAATAGAGTTCCCCTGCCGGAGTCAGAGTTAGGCCATTAGGCTCTCGTCTAAATAATAGGGTTCCTAACTCTTTTTCTAACTGACTAATATAACGACTTAAAGCTGGCTGAGAAATATATAATCGACGAGCGGCTTTGCTCATATTCTTTTCATGTGCTACTGTCATAAAATAGTCGATTTGCTTTTCATTAATCATTCGTAACACCTCTTCAAAATTATTTTTTCTATTTTTATCATAACATACAAGTTATACCAATTCTTATTTTTTCGCATTTTACATTATACCAAATGCATTTTATAATAAAACTAAAGTATACGCTTACAATACCCATTGTTTATTTAGAAAGGAAGAAGGAATATGAGCAAAGTAAAAGTGTTTGTTCCCTACGGTGCTTTAGGACTAAATATTACCGAAGAAGCATTTGAAGCTGGTATCGCAATGAAACCTGATATCCTCTCCAGTGATGCGGGTTCAACCGACTCAGGTCCCTATTATTTAGGTTCTGGATTAGGAAAATACGCTTTAGAAGATGTCAAACGCGATTTAAAAAGAATGATTTTAGCAGGTGACCAACTGAATATCCCAATTACCATCGGTTCTTCTGGCACTTGTGGATCGGATGTTGGAGTCGATACTGTCTATCAACTTGCAGTAGAGATTTGTCAAGAAGCTGGCATTCATAAAAAGATTGCACGTATTTATTCACAACAAAATGTTGAAGTGATGAAAGAAAAATTCCGTTTAGGAAAAATCTCCCCTCTAGCTGGAGCACCTGAAATCAGCGAAGCAACATTTGATCAATGCGATCATATCGTGGCCTTATTAGGGGCTGAAGCCTATATTGAAGCCTTTAATAATAATGCTGATATTATTATTGGAGGACGCGCAACCGATACCGCTGTCATTGCGGCTTACCCATTAATGAAAGATTGTGACCCGGCTGCATGTTGGCACGCAGCTAAAACGGTCGAATGTGGTGGTGTTTGTACCTCCGCTGGTTTATTAGGAGGCGTGTTTACAGAAATTGATGACACCGGTTTTACCATTCATAGTGTCCAACCAGGAAGTACAGCTACCCCTTATTCGGTATCGTCACATATGATCTATGAAAATTCAAATCCCATCCGATTATATGAACCAGGTATTTGTATCGACACAGCCAACTCAACTTATACCGCTCTCTCAGATACAGCCGTCAGAGTTGAAGGAACAACGATTGAATACTTACCATATAATTTAAAATTAGAAGGCGCTGGTGCTGTCGGCTATCAAACCGTTAGTATGGCTGGTATTCGTGATCCAAAAATAATGGAAGACCCACAAGTTTGGATTGATTCCGTATCTGAAGCGGGTGTAGAAAAACTGACGAAAAATGGAATTGAAAAAGAATCATACGATTTCTGGCTACGTCCCTATGGTTACAATGGTGTTTCTGGCGCACCGGTACCTGAAGATTACCAACCAAACGAAATTCTCATGATGTTAACTGTTACCGCTGATACCCAAGAATTAGCTTCAAAAGTAGCCAAAGCCTTTAATCCATTATTGTTACATCATAATATTTTTGAAGCTAAACAAATGCCATCCTATGCCTTTATTTTCTCCCCACCTGAAATTGAACGTGGTAAGATTTATGAGTTCAAACTTCATCACACTATTGAATGTGATCCACTCGAACTCATTCGCTTTAAGTATGATGACATTTAATTCGGATAAAAGGAGGAATCAAGATGTCAGTCAAATTAAATACAGTAGAATCGATTGCTAAATATGTTCGCAGTAAAAATGCTGGTCCTTTCTGGTTAACCATCGATGTCTTTTGTCATAATGTCGAAGATACTAAAAAAATAACTTCTGCATTTGAAAATAATCGTGATTATATTGCCACAATGTATGGAGTCAAACCAGAAGAAGTAGAGATTTATTGTCTTGAGCATATACAAGTAGCTAAAGTCAGTATGCCACGGAGACCAATTGAAGGTAGTCGGGATGAAATTGATATGCACGGCGGACAAATGTATGTTTCCTTATTAGACATTGAAGTTTAAGACTATTCTGCTGAAAATAAATAAAACCGGTAAGCTTAACATCTCTTCCGGTCGTCATATGGTTTAATTAAGGAATTGGAGCGGAAACGTTAATCGTCATCGCTCCATTTTTTATAGTTAAAACCAGTTGCTCAATTTCCACAACACTTTGCCAACCAAGAATAAAACTTTATTCATGGGAGTGGGCATAAATTTGAAATAAAAAGCATTCTACTCCCTGTATAGACCCGCATTACGAAACTCGGACTTCACAATAAAATAAAATGCTCTCTGTATCGATTTGCACTTAATATAATTCTGGACGACGGTCACGGTAAAAATCAAAACTTGCTTTTACTTCTTCAATCATTTGCGGTCGAATTTCAAAAGTACCAAAAGACTCCTCATCTTTTACAATAAATTGAACATTGGTTAATGGATCAACAATTTGACTATGACCACCGGTCACACCTGGGCCATCTGATAACTCAGGGCTAAATTGATTCGCACAAATCGTGAAAATTTGGTTTTCTAGTGCGCGAGCTTTTAATAACACTTCTAGATGATGGATAAATGCTTTTGGCCACGCTGCTGGAATAAATAATAATTGGATCCCATCAAGAGCCAATTTTCGTACCCATTCAACAAAATCCAAATCATAACAAATAATTAAGCCACATTTTATGCCCTCTAATTCAAAGACACACAACTCATTACCCGCGGTCATTGCTTCTGACTCGTCTTGGGGATGATAAAGATGCACCTTATCATAGCTAGTAATGAGTACACCCTCACGATTGTAGACGTGAGCAGTATTATAGTAGTGATCCCCTCTTTGTTCAATAATGGAGCCGCCCACAATATTCACTCGATATTTTGTAGCTAATTGTGATAATAAAGCTTTCGTTTTTTCGCCGTTGAAATCGGCATATTTTTCTGGTTGAGAAGTTGCAAGAGGCATATTCCACAATTCTGGTAATAACACCACATCACCGATACCTTGTTTAGAGTGTGCCAATTGCTCGAAAAGTGCTTCAACTGCTTGATAGGGATTAGTGGTTGGGGTTGGGCAAGCTTCTAGCTGAATTAAACTTATTTTCATTAAATACTCCTTTACTTTTTCCGGTGACAAATAGAATGATAAAATTCGATATAATCTTGAATAACCGCCTCAAACATCGGTTCTAAATAAATCTCAAAATGCGCGCAATCATATTCTTTAATTGTGGCATGAGGTGCTTGTTGGGCCCATTTTATAGTAGCTGAAGCTGGGGCAATGGTATCTTTTTTACATAGGGCAAAATAAATGGGTGTTGTAACGTCTCGGGCTAACTTTCCTGGCGAGTATTTTAGAAACTCTAATAAAGTACGGGCTGGGACTTGATTAATGAAATGAGCTTCACCAATCATTCTACTGGCGCTATCATCATAATCTGCCACTGTCATCAATGCTACTTCAGCTTTATTACCTGCCAGTTTTAACATAACCGGACGATAGCCTCTTATCATTGATATGATATCCGCCACTAAATAGGGCATCATTTTAAGTAATGAGAAAAGAGGGACTGCACGCGTCGTCGCCCAAGTATCGGTATAAGGACATTGAGCAATTGTAGCGGTAATATCCTGACGCTCAGCGGCTAATTGAATCACATGACCGCCACTAAATGAAGTGCCAAATAAAAATAACCGAGTAGTATCTACTCTTGATTCTTTTTTTACCCACTCAATCGCATGTCGCCAATCAGCCAATTGATGCTGAACATTAATTAATTGACGCCTCTGACCCTCACTCGCCCCAAAATTACGGTAATCGAACAAAAAGCAAGCCAGGCCCGCTTGAGCAAAACGTTGGGCATACGCATCCAATCGCATATCACGTAAAGCACCTAAACCATGCGCCATGACAATGACTGGTGCCGGATAGCGTGTTGCCGGTAAATACAACCAGCCACTGCAACGCGTGCCGTCAGAATAAAAATCGCTGTCTTCACGGATGTATCGGTGTGCCAAGAAAATGACCTCCTCTAATTATAAATAGTATCCTTGGTTATCATGCTTAAAAAGTGCAAATTACAAAGTCATTTATCGATGCTTAGCTTGGTACAAATTTAATTGATAGCCTAAATAAGCCCCTACTAAGCCACCGATCATATGCGTTAAATTTGAGATATTATCGGAAGTAAAGAGGCCTTGATGGACTTCTTTGCCGATATAAAGCAACGCCACCAATATAAACGTAATCGGAATTTCCCCTTCTTTTAAACTGGTCATCGATGCGAATAATATGAAAGCAAAAACTACTCCACTAGCTCCAAGTAACGCCACTCGTGGAAATAGTAAAAAATGAATCACACCCGTTATGAAGGCTGTCGACAAGATGACCACTAAAATATTCAGCGAACCATACTTATCTTCTAGCAAGGGTCCAATCACTAAAAACATCATCATATTACCAATCAGATGATCCCAATTTGCATGACCCAAGACATGTCCAAAAAATCGCAAATAAGTTAAGGGATCCCATAACGATGAATGGTAAACGCTAAATAGCGTCCGCGTCAAAACGCCTCCTAACACCTTATCAAACAACAGAATCATAAAACTAGCAAAAGCAAAAGACAATATGACTGGCGAATTAAATGATAATTTCATTTTCTTAGCGTTTTTCATGTGACTGCACTCCCTCATCGAACATTGATATTAATCAACAACCAAAATATCCCAAATAACTTTCTGTAATTCGCAGGACTTATTCAAAGTAAAATCATATAAGAAATCTTCAATCCGTTGAGCATATTGCTCGCATTCTAGTTCCGACAAACAAACCAACGCTTGCGATAAATGTAGCTGTTGATAATCTTCTTGATGGGCCGTCTCTCGCACACTAACTGAAAATCCCTTTTTTAACTGTGAAACTAACGACTGGCGAATATTGCGTTTGTCTTTTAAAGAGTTAGCATAAGGTAACTTTATCGAAATTTCCATCACTAAAACTAACACGCGTCATCCTCCTAAAAGTTATCTATCTTCAGTATAGCATCAAACTTATCTTTAAAATAACAAAACCCTATGAACTTTACAAACTCAAATGTAAAACCATAGGATTTTAATTTAACGGGTCGAGAATAAATTACCAATTGATTTCCACTTCTGAACCATAAATATGATAAGGCAAAATAACATCCCCATTATTTAGCCGATAAAACTTAGCTAATCGCTCATTCACTTGAGGTAGATCATAGTCTTCTAAAATTCTTGGATTCCATTCAACCCACTCTTGATACTCTTTAGAATCAGGGTTTTTTGCCAGTTCCCTAATTTCCTCTAAACCACCAGGGCCGCCACAATCTTCCGATATGTTTTCGCCGCGAAAGCTGACCACACTAGGGACCTCCTCTGATGTTATGACCTTTACTTTCATCAAGGTGATTTTAAACTCCCAATTATCGCCGAAATCATAGGTATAATCGAGAGTGTTTAGTTCTAACAAATAAGGAAGTACAAGTGTTTTGTCTGCATCCACGTAGTTGATTCCCTCATTATAAGAATTAAAATACTCATCACGCATATACTCAAGGTTTATTTCAAAAGGATACGACTTTTTAGTGAAATTAAACAAATGCATATCATATAGGCCAAATGCAATTTGAATAATATGATGCAACTCAAAAAAAGTGATACGATTCGGTAATATTAAATTACGCCAAATCGGAGGCGACTTTATCTCTTTTAATTGAACTTTAACTTGAAACATTTTTTCAACTCCCTAATCAAATTGTTATTCGAAAAAAATAGCATTTATCTACTAACAGTATAAGATATCGAACGCATTTTTTCTACTTAGTTCTTCCATAAAAATGCTCTGGGCTTTCCCATAAAAAATGAATGTGATGTTTTAATTGAATCTTTCCTTACATTCTAAGTTGCAATTTACGCTCCTGATTCCATATTGAAGTCAGAAAGAATGGAGTAAGCCAAGCATCTTCCAATATACGAATTGATACTATTTTTAATTAATCTGATGCAATAAAAAAAGTCTCTAAGCTTATAATACTTAAAGACTTTTTACTATTTTAATTCTTATAAAGAATATCATCCAATTCAAATGGGAGTGGGCAAGAAGTAGAAAATTAAATAATTTTCGCTTCGTCTGCCCACCCCCGCACAGTTGAATAGGTCTCAAACAAGTCGTTTAGACGCCATTTGAGACCACTCAACCACTGCGCTTTGAATTAAATAGATATGGCTGAACAGAATTTAAAAAGTTTTTGCCCAGCCTCATTTCCACAATAGAGTATAGAAATTAATTCGTTTGAATTAGAATAAAATCTTGTCCGCTCCACCAAATTGATTTCCTAATGCTTGATGAGCAAGCACTTGAACATAATGCCATGGACGGTCATAATTTGGTTGATAGAAGAAGTCTACCATTGCTAATTGTTCTAACGTCCATTTCGCATTAATCGCAATCGATAACGCATTGATGGAATCCGCCACGTCATGAATAGAAACAAATTGTGCGCCTAAAATCACATGCGTGTCTTCATCAAAGTAAATCTTCATATGAACCGTACCTGGTCGACGCATAAAGTCTGGATAAACTTTTTCTTCACAATAAGCTGAAGCAATCTTACCATCATAACTATCCGCACTCACATGCCCTAAACCTGTTGTGACAACCGTATAATCGAAAACATGTAAAGCAGAAGTTCCTGATACCGGCATCATCTTCACTAATGATTCTTTTCCTAAAGCATGTAAAGCCGCCACTATTCCTTGACGACGAGCATTCGTTGCTAAAGCGATATTGGTTTTCTTGCCGGTCGGTGCATACATAACTTTAGTTGCATCCCCACCCGCATAAATGTCTGTTACAGAAGTACGCATGAATTCATCGATTTCTACAAATCCACGATCATCGATATCGACAATTCCTTTTAACCATTCGGTATCTGGTTTAACTCCTACTGCAATAACAACGGTATCAGCCTCATATTCTCCTTTATCCGTTACAACGCCTGTTACTTTGCCATCTTCACCGATTAATTTCTCAACTTTTTCTTGACCTTTGAAAGTCAAGCCTTTTTCTTTGGCATGATTTTCTAATACTGTTGCTAATTCTGGATCCACGTAAGTAGGTAAGATATGCTCTAGACCATCTAATAAAATAGCTTCAATTCCGGCTTCTGTGTAGGCTGTCGCCACTTCGACACCAATATAACCCGCACCGATTACGACCGCTTTTTTACTAGATTTCATTCGTTTTTTAACTGTTCCAGCATCCTCACGCCCACGGAAAGTATGAACATTTTCTAAATCATACCCTTCAAATTTTGGAACAGGTGCAAATCCTCCCGGACTCAGTAAGAGCTTATCATAGCTTTCTTCCTTCTCACCTTCACTATCCTTAATTTGAATTGTTTTAGCCTCAGGATTAATCCCCACTACTGCTGTTGAGTAATGCATATGGATTCCTTGATCAGTATAAGATTGGTTGGTAGCAAAATGCAATTCGTCTAAAGTTTGAGCAATACCTTGAAGATAAGATTGAGCACCACAAGACATAAAGGACGCGTGGTCACCTGCTTCATATAAATGAATCTCTGCACTCGGTTCTTGCTTCAAGATAGTCTGTACCGCTTCAAATCCAAAATGCGATGTTCCAACTACTACGTACTTCATAAAAAAGTCTCCTCTCATTTATTATAACCATTCTAAACTGGCAACATATTCATCATAACACTCATCAAAAAAATTTGCATCTAAAAAGACTTATATATGAATTTTTTTAGTTTGTTAGTACAAGACATTTCTGATGATTGAAATTTCAAAAAAATATATTTAATACTTAACAAGTGGGATTGAGATGAAGTAGCAAATAAAATGAGTTATGCTTTTGATGCTGTACACAATTTGGTTGGTATCAACTAATCTTTCGACTCCGTCTGACGCCAGTCAACTATTTCGATTATCAATTAATCAGATATTACCAACGTCACTGTTGAAGTTTTGTCTAATTTCCTTTCGTTATCTAACCATCCAAAGGATGGCTTTTTCACAAAGTTTCATTTTTCAAAACGATGTAAAATATTTTCATCAGAAAGCTAATTGAACAATGTAAGCATTCCAAACACAACAAAACTAATAAAAATGACAAAATGATGCATTTTTTGTTTTCATAAATTTTCAGTATGTCTCATTTTGAGACACAAAAACAGCCTTTTTTGAATGTTATTTTCATTTTCATAAATTTTAGAAAAATACTTCGCTAAACTTTATATATTCTTAATAATTAAGCAAAATGTGTCTCAAAATGAGACACGGGCTTGTGAATGAAAATAACCAGAATAAAATGATCCATTTTACTTGTAATTTTAAATTCGTTTCACAAGCAACCTGAATAATAACTAAAAAACGTCCTCAAAAATCGAATACTATTTAATGTATTATTGGTTTTCTAATTCACAATATTTCCCGTTGTTTTATTAAAACTATTTTTTCGAAACTCAAAACTAAAATACTATGGGGAGTTAACCAGCACCTACTAACGATTTTGGTATCAAGCAATTGCTGACGTCTTATTGCACGCAATCCATCGTCATGGCGTTAGAAATCGTGTTGCCATAATCATATCTCAGTACACAGCTGTTCTAAATTTTGATAAAGGCACACACGTGACATAACCTGGCATCATAAATGAATATGCTAGCACCATATCAAAGGCATTATCATCACTTTCTTGGTATAATAATGAAAATAAGGTTTAGGAGAGTGATTAAATCATGAGTCAACAAACATACATCATGTTAAAACCAGACTGCTTGAAGCGCGGCTTGATGGGAGAAGTGATTTCGCGGATTGAAAAGAAAGGATACCGTATGGTACAAGCCAAATTAATGACCCTTGACGCATCGATTATTGCCGAACATTATGCTCATCTGATCGACAAACCTTTTTATCCTAGGCTCGAACAGTTTATGTTATCAGGCCCTGTCTTTGGCATAGTGGTAGAAGGGGAAGAAGTAATTCAAGGCATGAGAGCCATGATGGGACCAACGAATGTCTTTGAAGCGGCACCCGGTACGATTCGTGGAGACTATGCAACGGATGTCACTTATAATCTGATTCATGGATCAGACTCGCCTGAAACAGCTAAAGTAGAAATTAACCGATTTTTTAACTGATAATAAGCGACGTTCAAACGCAACAATAGTCTGTTCTACGTCGCTATCGAAGTAACTGCGTTGAAGTTTATTATTTAGCCAATTTAAAACGACTTTCATCTAACGTAAAAAATAAACATTGAAATATCGCTTAATAAATGATAATATCAATATACAATTAAAAATCACAACTTATCCAGAGCAAGCAGAGGGAATTGGCCCCATGACGCTTCAGCAACCTACCATTGGCAAGGTGCTAAATCCAACTCGAAAGAGATAGATGAGTCGAACCCAGTTATTTGGCACGACGAATCTCGTTGTGCTTTTTTAATTGAATAAATAACTAGGAGTGGTTCGTTTGTTACCAGAAATGAAGAGTAGTTTTGACGAGTTTATTAAAGGAATCAAAAAGTTTGATATTATGCCACATTTAAGATTTCGAAGAAGTCAGAGTGGTGATGTTACTGAACATGATTGGGTATTTCTAGTCAATACGCGCCCACCGCATAATGGGGCTCATCTTGGTCGTTGCTGTACCTGTTGTATTGGCAATGGCAGTATCAATGATTACGATCATTTCAAAGAATCTTTTAGCTATGAAGAATACGAAACGATTGTAAATCTGTTATTCGATTATATTTATACTGACTCTCAGCATAAATCCATTCAGCCATAATCCGACTCATCAAGAAAGAGGGTTTAAGTACAACGCTATTGAGCATGCCACTTAGACTCTCTTTTTGTGTTGAAATATTTTTTGTAGAGACATAGCTTTTGTTGTTTAGCCAGATACAATTCCATTATCTTAAGCAGTGGCAAACAGTAGAAAATCGATTGAATTTTGCTTCGTTTGTTTGCTCTCTGTTTACGGTATTATCTTGAATTTTTTATTTTATCTAACCTCGAGATGCCCATAAGTCTGATTATGTTCTATACCGGTTAATCCGTAAAATCTTAAGCTTTATACTGCATTAAAAGTTCCAGATTATTGGTGACTTCATCCATCTCCTGTGAGATAGTCGTTAATCCTTCACGTTTATAGAATTTTACGGCACTCTCATTTTCATGATATACCGTAAGCAGCAATTCTTGACGAAGCCCTTTTACATAATCTAGTAATTGCTTGCCAATGCCTTTAGAACGCATACTCTTATCTACAAAAATCCCCGTAAGATAATTATCTTGCAACCCAACGAAGCCTACAATTTTATTCTCATATTCATAAACATAGATTTCAGCACCTAACAGTTGTTCTTTAACCATTGGTGCATTAGCTATCCAATATTCGCGATTTATAAAGTGATGTGACTCAAGATTGCTATCAAGCCAAATTTTCATCACTTGATCAAGATCTTCTAATTTAAACCCTCTAATCATCTTCAATTCCTACTTTCTGTGGTACTAATTTACTGGCTTTAGACTGGTACTATGTATGGATTACAAATAAGCTATTTCGCTAATTCCTCCTAGGTATTAATACCGCGGTTTCCCTAGCTGACAGCTTGTAAATGAAGCGCTACACTATCTTGAAATTTTAAAGTATCTAGATTTTCAAAATTCAAATAAATAATCTGTTCTTCAGTTACTCCATTTTCTATTAGCCAATCCTTATATTGAAACATAATGGTAGACTTTCCAGACCTTCTAACACCTGTAATGACTTTTATTAAATCTTTATTCTTCCATTCTTTTAACCAGTTAAGTTCTCGTTCTCTGATTATCATTATTTTTCTCCCGTGGTATACTTTTATTTCACAACAATTATATCACCATAAGGGGGGGTATTTAAACATAACCCCAAACTTCATCTCCCTAAAGGAGGTATATATGATTTTTTATTAACATATCGCTATCAGAGAAGTAGATGATTGTGACATAACTCTCATTTTAAATTTTCTCTCAAACTATTTTAGTATCCTAATAGAATGAGAATTATCGATTGGTGAAGTATTATTTTCTAAAAATAAGATCTTTATCATACAATTAAAATATTGAAGTGCTCGAAAAAAAGCTGGGAAAAAACTGAATAGTTTTGGTCCCAACTTATCTTCTAATTAATTAACTGTTCGGTGATTACGTGTCCTTAAGTTACATTCTTCGAATATATTTAAATCCTACTCAAATGCGCCAAGGTAGGCAGACGAAGTTAAAATCCTTTGATTATCAACGCTTATTCTTTCTATCTACGGTATTGCCCATTATTTGCACTTTTTAAATACTTACACTATTTATTAATAATAATAGTCATCGTAATCATAATCATCTTCATAATCCGGGAAATCACGATCAAATTCATTTAAAAGGGCTTCGATTAATTTTTCTCTGACCTGTTCAACACTAAGACTATTTACATAAGCTGTAATTTCTTTAAGCTCTTTTTGTCGCTCTTTTTGATATTCCTTTTCCCATTCATTGTATGCATCTTCTTTTGCTTTTTTCTCTTCTTCTATCTCTGCGATAATGGCATCCGCTTGTTTAGGAAAATAGTAGAAGTATAATGCTACCATATGCTTACAAACCACTCTTCTCCCATTAGCAAACGGGCAATTACATTTTGACTTTCTGGGATGATTAATATCAATTGAAACATGATACACATTTTCATTAGAGCCTTTAACTTCCCCTTTATAGATACCCTCGCCACAACAAGTTCCATTTAAAACAGCCTTATTTTGATGGTAGGAAATTCCTCTATGAAAAGACGCATTACTTGCCAAATGAACGAGTTTCAACTCTTCCCAAATACTCATATATCCACCTCAATTTTTCAAATATTATTAATTTTTCTTGTTAAAAAAGCTCATTCTTTCTACAAAATCCTTCACCATTGGACACAAATCGACTCGAGATAGATGCGTTTTTCTGTTCATTTCAAGGAATGGATTTTCGTATTTCCCCCTATCCACATAGTAAGATTACTCTCTATGCGTATAGGTACCACCCTATTTACCAAACGCAATCCATCATCGACTTCTTAAACTCAATTCTTTTCCCTTTACTAATATTTCACAACCTCACCAAATTGATATTCACGGTTTTTTACATAAGTGAAAATTTGATAAAGGTTATTTGAATGAAAATGACCAAAGTCACAGTTTGCTCCACCATTTTGCATTATGCCATAACCTGATGCATCATATACCGTCGTGAAGGCTTTAATCATTCTTCGAGTTACGCTGGTAATTTCTTGCATATAAGCGTCAGGAAGAGTGTGGCTTACTATATTTTAGCATTAGATCAACTGATCCAAATCCAGCACTTGGTCATATTTACTAAGATTGCTCGAATCTCTGTGTGTAATATTAATCAAGCAAATATCAACTTGATCAAGCAAATAATTTTCGATTCGATGGTAATTCTCTTTATCTAAGGCTGATAATGATTCATCCAAAATGATAAATTTCTTATTTTGCAAGAGGGCTCGAATGATTATCATACGTTGCTTCTGACCGCCAGAAAGATTGCCGTCTTCAATAATCAACTCGTCCCAATCATTAAACCTCTCATCCAAACCAAATTGTTCTAACAATTGTTGAGTCAATTCAACCGGTAAATCCCGATATAAGTGTAAATTATTTAATACTGTATCCGCAAAAATAATCGAATGTTGTGATATTAAGCCGATATGGTCTTGAACTTCTTGGTAACTGACTTGCTGACGATCCATATGATTGTATAGAATGGTTCCTTGGTCCGGATCAAGATTTTTTGTAATCAAATAAGCTAAAGTAGATTTTCCTTTACCACTACTGCCGACAATCAGGTACTTCATCCCTCGTTCAAATTGATAATTAAAATCTTCAAAAATCTTTTGATGGTTAATCGAATATGCGAGATTTTGAATATCAATCTGCTGCAACGACTCTATATGAGTAGTTGTTGGAGCATCGTCAGTTGCACGTTCACCCTGTGCATCGTACTTTTGTTTAATGTCTTTGACAGAGTGGATGCTTGATAAATTATCCGCAATCAAATTGACTGGCATTTCAAGTTCATTAGACAAAGCAATAATCGAAGCCAGTGCCCCAACGGTAATCGAGCCATTTAAGACTTGTCGTCCTCCTACCAATAAAATGCAGACCACACACCCATAGAAAAATAAGCCTATCAATACATTAATCAGCGCCGTAAGTTTTACACCTTTTTGATCAGCTTGATTAACCTCATCATATTTTTCATTCACTTTATCCGCAAAAATATTTGATGTTCTAAAGTTTTTAATATCTAAAAGACCTGTTACAAAATCCTTCAAATAAGTATTATAGATGGATTGATTTTTAGAAAGTTGGTTTTTGTTCTTACGCGTTTGATGTTTGAACACATAAGGAATCAAAATCGGAAAAATCGATACAATAATAATTAATCCCGCTGTTAATGGATCTAACGAGAACAACGCCATACAAGCAATAATAAATGTGATAACTCCTTGGTACAAAGAAATAATCGCATCATAATGAAAAGTCTTAATTTTATCGATGTCATTGTTCAAAATGGAGAGGTACTCACCACTGGATTTACTTTTATAATCCAAAAAATTAAGATTATAAAGCTTAGTAATAATTGTCTTGTGAATCGATAAGCCAACCTGATTAAGATATCGCGTATTAAAATATTGTCTAAAATATTCAATGACTAATAATAAGACCATAATCAACATCATCCATAAAATATTATTCATAAATGCGGTCTGATTTTGATGTGTCAGCGCATCAATAATGAATTGAATCTGATAACTGAACAGTACATTTAATGTTGATACTGCTGTAATACAGACTAAAACTAAAATAAATAAAATTTTTCGCATTTTTGTATCCTTTGTAATGCTTTTTGATTGTTTGATTAATTCGAATAAGTTAAATTTAATTCCCACTGCTCTCATAGATCCATGTATCAAAAGTCTCCGTATTCTCAACATCGAACAGATTTTTTAAGGCCATCGTTGCCCAATCCGTATTATCTGCTTCAAAATTAATCGACGGATAAACCTCAAAGAGCATATTCACAACTGTTAATGCAAACCGTACAAATGTCTTTTCATCAATCGAACTGACATAAGCAATTTCTTCATCTTCTACGAATGCAGCGTGTTGGATTTCATCATTGTTCTTTACATAGAGAACTTCATCAGGTATTAACGCTATAAAATCTTCCAATGGTGAAGTTAAAGGGTTAATCGCTTCATGAGCTACTTGATAGTATTCAAAAAGTAGTTCGCAACAAGCTAAGTAGTCCGCATCCCCACGATTGGCTTTGAGCATCTTCATCTGTTGAAAAGATTTCCTTGGAATCAAATCATCCTTTTCAACTTGTAATTCATGACATTTCCTTACCTTTTTAAATCCTTGTGCCTCTAAGAAATGAGCTTTCTTAGTTTCGGAAGAAGCTATCATAGCTTGTAGAGGGCACTTCTTTTCGTCTGCAATCGTCTGTAAAATCGACGCATCGCTAATCTTTTCATTTTCATTCAAATCAAATTGAATATAACAATTCCTCAAATGATGTTGATTGCGATAGGTCTTGATTGTAGCTAATATCTTTCCGCATTCCTCTATTTGATACTTGTTATCATGCTCAGTAATATTCATACAATTATTGACTCCTCTAAATGAGTGGATATATAGTGTGAAAGCAATCAGGCTTTCTAAAAAGGCTCTATCCACCCTATTACAAGGAGCCTTTTATTTTTAACGTTCAAATTAATTATTGAGGACGATTACAGCGCAATATGATAGACAATCTGACAATGACGCTTGTGGATGGTACTGCATTGCCTGATAATCCATTCTTCCTTCTGGATATAGCGATAGGACTTCGAATCCTGCTTCATTAGCCATTCGCTCGAAGTCTTCTGGTAAGTAACATTTCAACCGTTGAGTGTACTTTTCATCCGTGCCTTCCCTCTTCCAGATATCAATCATTTCATGCGCAGCCTCATCATAGTAATAATGATGTGAGACATCCTCGATTAAAGGTAATGTGACACCATCTGCTTTCCGCCAATGATTCGGATTATAGACTTCAATATATGCTTTTCCGTCTGGTTTCAGCCATTCTTTAATCCGTTTTAATAACTTCAACTGATCCGCATCCGCGCCAATACCAAACCCATCTAAATAATAGACTAAATCGAATTGCGACTGGGCATCAAATTGATAAAAATCTTCCCTTAAAAAATTGACCTGCGCTGCATACTTCGCTTGATTCTCGAGCGCAATTTGGTGCACCGTAGGCTCAAAGTCAATAGCTGTCACCTCAACATCCAAATCACTCAAAGAAATGGCAGCCAAGCCCACCCCACAACCTAACTCCAAGGCAGTAGCGGGTCGGTCAGATAGTCGCTCTAACATGGTATGAACGGTCGATTGATAATCTTCTACCGAAAGTTCCCGATATGCTGCTTGTAACATCTTTTGCGTCTCATAGTAAAATGTTTGATTTTCTTGCATAAAGTTTCCTCCCTCTTAACAAAGTTGTTATTTCAATAGTTTACTCCACTTTAGCATAGTACCTTTTTTAATACAATGATTGCATCTTTTTACTAACTTCTTGCATAATTTGTGTTATAATACTCATGGATAATCCTCTACCTTTCTGTGTGTTTTAGCTACTTACAGTATAGCAGAGGATTATCTTTTTTGCTTTTAGCTGACCAACAGTTATTTTACACTAAGTATTTTTACATAAGACCCCTCACCCTTGGGAGTGACAACTAAGTGAGTTGCGCATCATCTGTCCGCGCCCCGTTTAGTAAGGCCTTGAAGTTGTTAATGAATGCTACTCAACCACTGTTCTTATCATTAACGTCTTGTCACTCATTATATTAATTTTCCCCAATCTTCATTCATCTTTTTTATCCAGGATAACAGAAAACGAATAAACCCTCTATATACAAAACAAAAAGACCAAACAACATTTCGTTGCTTAGCCTTTCAAGAACATCATTCAGCTAATTAAAAAGTCATGCCTTAATGTTCGAATACTTCCCTATAAACTCAATCGATATTCCACTACCGTGAGATCATCTTGTCGATACATTATGATACCGTATTGGTTACCACAGAGAATCTTAATTCTTTGTTCTACATTCTTCATTCCGATGCCACCCAGTTTTGTTTTGATCCGATTTTGATGGTCTCTTTCAAAGTCTACCCCATTATTTGCTACTTTAATGATCAAGTCTTCATTCTCAATATAAGAAGTAATTTTGATGAATGATTTTGTTTTTTTAGGCTTGATGCCATGATAAATGGCATTTTCTACAATGGGCTGCAATATTAATTTAGGGACCATTATTTCAGGTGTATGTTGCTCGAGTTCCAATAGGTATTCAAACTTATCGTCATAGCGAACTTTTTGGATGTCCATATAATTTTGAACATGCTCTATTTCTTTGGCTAAAGGGATGAAATCTTGATTAATACTCAAGGTACTTCTTAAAATCATCCCTAACGCTTTCGTGACCTCAATTGCTTTTTCATTTTCACCAAATTCGATGAGCCAAAGTATCGTGTCTAAAGTATTATAAATAAAGTGTGGATTGATTTGGCTCTGCAAAGCTTTCAACTCAAAGTTTCTTTTTGCATTTTCATTTTCTTCGATATTTTTGGTCAGCATTTTAATCCGTTCTAATAATAAATTATACTCTTTTTTCAAAGTATGAATTTCAATCGAATCGCTGTCTTCAATCTCTATCTTTGAAAATCTCTCATCGACCTTTTTCATTTCTTCAGCTAAATTTGTAATTGGCTTACTAATCCATTGAGAAATAAGGATGGATAAAGCCACCGTTAAGATTAAGATAATCACAGACCAAGTCACTGTATTTTCAATTAATTTCTTTTGAAGCTCATCAATTTGTTCGGTTGAAGCCACACCTACTAGTAACCAATCGGTATTGGGGATGTAAACATGCGCTCCAACAAACCCTTTATCTAAGGATTTCATTCTGTTATTAATCAGTTGTAAATATTTATCTTGTTCTACCAATGAGCTGGTATCCATCTGATTGGAGTCGAATAATAATTTTTCTTCTGAAGTGGTAATAAAAGTATACCCTTTTTCACCAAAATTAATCGCTGATACATAATCTTCAATCAATTTATAGGACAGATCAATCACCACATACCCTAGCACTTCCTTATCTTTGACGATCTGATGACTAATGGATATAACGCGCTCGGTTTTATTCATTGAAAATCCTTTGTGATTTTCCGTTGTGACCATGGCCATGTTATTTGATTTTTGGAGGTTTTGATACCATTCCAAATCATTCATATTATCCGACAGTTCAAAATCGATGGCAGAGGATGAAATCAAATTACCACTCTTTGAGATGACAAATATCCTCTTAATTAATTGGTCATTTTGTTCAATTAAATCAATAATGTTTTGAATTGAATCGCTACTGGACTGATCTAAATTTTCAATTTCTGGTGTCATAGCTAGTACACTTGAAATGCCTTTTATTTTTTCTAAATAAGAGGAAATATAAGTACTAGCATTTTTTAATTGCTGCTCTGTTTGTTGGTACTTGCTGTCCTTTAAGATAGTGACAGAATAAGTGTAATGGCGATACGACAAAATCGTTACCAATAATATGGAAATAACGAAGAAATAAACGCTTATTTTCGTGCTAAATTTTCTCAGTTGATTTTTCATCGGTTAATCCTTGCTTAAACTGCTTTGGCGTTATATTGTAATATTTCTTAAATTTGGTCAAAAAATAATTCACATCTTCAATTCCTATCGTTTTAGCTATTTCATAATTTTTCATATCCGTTGAAAGGAGCAGAATTTTCGCCTTTTCCATTCGTTTCTTATTGATATAATCTTGAAAAGGAATACCATAGATTTTTTTAACTAGCACACTTAAATAGTTGCTGTTATAGCCAATATCTTCGGCCATTTTATTCAAGGAAAGCTCGATATCAAATAAGTTTTCTTCAATATATTCCTTAATTTGCTTATTTTCCTCATCAATTTCGATGGTTTCAGTTTGCTCTATATTTTTTATGGATTGTCCTTTTCTTAGATGATCAATTTGATCTATCGCATTTTTCAAAATATATTCAATGTCTTTTTTAGAAATAGGCTTTAATAGATACTCATCAACTTTTGCCCGGATAGCTGTTTGTGCATATTCAAAGTAATCATATCCGGTCAGAATAATCAGATAGACATTAGGATTATTTTCTTTAATTATTTTTGCAGCGGTTAATCCATCCATTTCAGGCATATTGATATCCATCAAAACAATATCAGGTTGATGAGTATTAGCCAAGTCTATGGCTTCTTGTCCTTCTTCAGCTTCTAAAACTTCCGTAATATTGAGCTTGTCATAGTTAACTAATTTTTTTATCCCTTTTCTGATGATTGATTCATCATCTGCAATTAATAATTTATACATATTTACCTACTTTATTAAATGTGTTAAATAGCCATATCCTTCTTGCTCCATATCTTCTAAAGGAACAA
This sequence comes from Globicatella sanguinis, assembly GCF_002847845.2. Classification (NCBI taxonomy): domain Bacteria; kingdom Bacillati; phylum Bacillota; class Bacilli; order Lactobacillales; family Aerococcaceae; genus Globicatella; species Globicatella sanguinis. The sequence goes on from NZ_CP126962.1 coordinate 1,207,917, forward strand.
AGCGAATAGAAGCACTATTGATACAATATCTTAATCCGCCCAATTCCTTTGGTCCGTCCTCAAATACATGACCTAAGTGCGAATTTCCTGAGCGACTTCTAACTTCTGTTCTTTCCATATTATAACTTAAATCGGTATGATAAGTCACGACCTCTTTGGCTATCGGTTTTGAGAAAGATGGCCACCCACAACCAGAGTCGAATTTATCGGTTGAACTAAATAAAGGTTCCCCGGTTGCGACATCAACATAGATACCTTTAGCCTCATTATCCCAATATTCATTTGAAAAGGCATGTTCAGTATCATTTTCTTGTGTGACCTTATATTGAACGTCTGTTAATTTCTTCTTTAGCTCTTCATCTGATGGTTTTGGATATTTCGATTGATCAATGATTACTTCATTGGCTTTTGAAATATCGATATGACAATAGCCATTAGGATTTTTCTTTAAGTAATCTTGATGGTATTCTTCCGCTTCATAAAAATTAGCTAATTTTTCAACTTCTACCACGATTTTGTCATCATATTTTGCTTGTTCTTTGTTCAATCGCTCTTCAATAATTTTTCTTTCACTTTCATCCGTGTAATAGACACCCGATCTGTATTGAACACCACGGTCATTTCCCTGTCTATTCACACTGGTAGGATCTACCACTAATAGATAATAGTCTAAAATTTGTTCCAATGAGATTCTTGTTGGGTCATAGTCTACTTTTACTGTTTCTGCATGTCCGGAATTTTTATAGGAAACATCCTCATAAGTTGGATTTTCTGTATCACCATTGGCATAACCACTTACTACATCGGCCACTCCATATACTTTTTCTAAATAGGCTTCTACTCCCCAGAAACAGCCACCTGCTAAATAAATTGTGTTTAATTCTGCTTTTGAATAGTCTACTGCATCATTTGGATTTTCATCCGCTGATTTCTTTTGTTGTTGGGTGATAATTTCATCGATTTTCTTGCTTGTATCGTCATTTTTCATCTCGTTATTAGTCATCTCCTTATTGGTCATCTCGCTATTTACCGGCTCATTATTAGTTGTATTCGCTTTGACGGTATACGCTGTTACTAATAAAGTCGCTGCCAATACCATTAATAACAGTATTTTTTTCATTTTTACCCCTTCCTACTGAACTTCTTTATAAATTTGATCTAATGTCTCTTTATTTAATTGTCCTGGAGCCACTTTTACTAAAACACCATCTGAACCTACAATCACATTGGTCGGTGTTGAGCGAATGCCGTAATCTTCAATGAATTTGCCTGATTCATCTACTAAAACTTTTATATTTTTATAGTTTAAGCTCTTAAACCATTTGATAAAATCTTCTTTATTCTTTTCACCATTATGACCCGGTGAAACGACCGTTACAATTTCATAATCTCCTGAAGTTTTTGACAATTCATCTATTTCTGATAAGCCAGCTAAACAAATCGGACACCATGAAGCCCAATATTTTATATATACTTTCTTACCTTTTTGGTCACTTAATTTATACATATTACCGTCTATATCTGGCAAGTTGAAATCTGGTGCTAATTCACCTTGGTTCATTTTTTCGCTAGTCATATTATCATCCTTTTTGGTTGATTCAGTTTTGGTCATGTTGTCATCCATTTCTTCTGATTTTTTTTCGTCCATGTTGTCTGATGCGTTATCCATCATGTCTTTTGATTCACTTTTGGTCATGTTGTCATCCTTTTTGTCTGATTCCGTTCCATCCATTTTGTCTGTGACACTATCCATCATTGATTCCATTTCGCCCATGTTGTCTGAAGTGCTATCCATCATTGCTTCGGATTCGGTCTCGCCCATCTCGTCTGATGCGTCATCCATCATTGCTTCGGATTCCATTTCGCCCATGTCATCGTCCATTGATTCTGATTCCATTTCATCCATGTCGTTTGATTCATCATCCATCATGTTGGTTGATTCTATCTGATCCATTTTCGTCTCCATTTTTGTCGTTTCACTGTCATTCATTCCTTCATTGTTTGCCTGATTGCCTGGTTCACAAGCACTTAATACGACTGACATTGCCACTAATCCAAATAATAATCTCTTATTCATAATTTCTTCCTCCTTGTTTACTAGTTAAATAAGTTGTTAAAAAACGCGGTTAAATTTGATAATTGATTGCTCATTAGCACAATTCCCATTAAAGCAACTAAAAATCCTCCAATACGTTTAATGGTGACTAAATGTTTCTTTAGTTGTTCGAAATGATTCATCAATGCACTTGAAGCGATGGCCATTATTAAAAAGGGAATCATTAAGCCGATTGAATAAACCAACATTAAGAACGCACCATAAAATTGTTGACCACTGCTGGCAGAAGTTATTAAGACGGCTGCTAAGATAGGGCCGACGCAAGGGGTCCAACCTAAACTGAATGATACACCCATTAAATAGGCCCCCAATGCTTTTGGCTTATTATGATTAAACTGAATACCATTGAATTGATTTATTTTTTCAAATTGAATTAAATCCATTTGATGAATGCCCAATAAAAACACTAGGAATCCGGCAATCGTCAATAACCATCGATTGATTAATAATTTTCCAATAATACCTGCCCCAAAGCCTAAAATAACGAAACTCGTTGAAAGCCCCAGAACAAATGCCATGGTCTTGATAATGGCTCCTTTATTAATCTCTAGCTTTCCGATTGTCATTTTATTGTATTCTCCTGCTTTATCTGTCAACAACCCAATGTATACCGGCATTAACGGAAATGTACACGGTGCAAAAAATGAGAGAAAACCAGCAATAAACACAGAGCTCATCAACAATTCATTTTGTACCATGATTATGCGCCTCCTTGAAATATTTATTTATATCTTTATTATAAGGGGATTCTCTTAAACAGATAATCGAAAATAAAGTTCAAAAACTTGAAAATCATTAGGTACACCATAATATTAGTCTAGTCTAGATGCATTAGCCGCCTAACCTGGAATCACAAAGATACGCTTGATTTTTATACAAACGTGCTTGTCTCATTTTCACTTAATGCCGTCTTCCTTTGGTATTTCGACTCTTTGCACTGAGTAAGTTTTGCATTTGCGATGGATGTTCTGTCGTTTGATATCCTGCCCGTTTGCTCGAATGGACGGTTCGATTTCATCCACTGTTATACTCTTTTATCCACTATTCGCACTGTCATATTTTTTCTTATAGGTAAACCCACGATTTCGTTATCTCTTCTTCTCCTCGCCACCTCACGATGGTCAAGCTTGAGAATCACTATTGGGTTCACCGATAGCAGGTGCCCTCAGGGACTTGCACCCTAGATGTATGACATGCCCGTCATACCTAAAAAAAGGAACTAAGCTGCTAAATGCAACTAAGTTCCTAAACCTTCTTTGAAAATACTCTGCCTTATACCTCTTTACTACTGTCTGTTGAGAAATAAGTTCGCCAGAGGCTGGGCAAATACTTTTTAAATTCTGTTCAGACATATCTATTTAATTCAAAGCGCAGTGGTTGACTGGCATCAAACTGCGTCTTAACGAGTTTGAACATAATCTTGAAAAATTCAGTCAAGTGATTGCTGATAATTAAAAACGCAGTGGTTGACTGGCATCAAACTGTGTCTTAACGAGGCTGAGAATAATCTTGACCAATTCATTCAGATTAGTGATCGATAATTCAAAGCGCAGTGATTGAGCGGTCTCAACTGTGCGGGGGTAGGCCAACGAAGCGAAAATTATTCAATTTTCTACTTCTGGTCTACTCCCAACAGTGCGGGGGTGGGCAGACGAAGCTAAAATCGACTGATTTTCTACTTCTTGCCCTCTCCCTTTCAATTGATATTCTGTAGGTTCTTCTGCGATTGAAAACTCTAAATTTTCTTTGTTCTCTGTTGGTTCCTCAAAAGAAATTTTTAAGTTTTTCCCAAATGCTTTTGCTAATCTCTTTAAGGTATTGATTGATGGATTGGCATTTCCATTTTCAATTTTACTAATATCTCCCTGCGCAATACCGGTCATTTCTGATAACTCTTTTTGTGTAATATCCTTTTCATTTCTTGCACCAATCATCGCTCTTATGATTTGAAATTCAGCATCTAAATTATCCCATTCCATTTTAAATTCCGGATTCGTTAGTTCTTCATTTAATAATTCTCTAAATGTTTTCCCCATATTATAAACCTTCCCTTTCTATAAACTTCGATCTGCGTCTCTTTGCTAACTCAATTTCTGACTTAGGCGTTTTTTGAGTTTTTTTTACAAAAGCATTGGTCATCACTATCTTTTTATCCAGTACAAAAAAGTACAATACTCTCGTTATGTCACTTGCTTGCTTTATTCTCAATTCAAATATCCCGTCATCTAAATGTTTAGAATACGGAGCCCTTAAGTAATTCCCTTTTTCCTCAAGGAGTTCAATTGACTTTAATATCTTAGCTCGCATTTTTATATTCTGATTAAGAATAAAGTCTACAACAGGTTGAATTCCATCAACTTTTTCGTAAAAAATAATTTCAAATTTATCCATAGCTAGCTCCCTTATCTAATTACATTATATAGGCTATAACCTATAAATTCAAGGGCTCAATTTGCAAATAATAAAGATTTGACATCAATATAAAAAAGAAGCCACTGAACGTAGCTTCCCATAAATTCAATTTGAATAGATCTTACCAACTCTACTGTGCTCACTCCGACTGAGATGGCTTGACCATAAAGATATCCGTATCTCTCGGGAGGTAGATAACCTCCGCTTCACCTTTCTTCAATTCGTGTAAAGCTGTCAAAGGAATGGTTTGTTTAAACTTTTTACTTAATAAGTCTCCCCGGTCATTTAAAAAATGAACATCAAAACGCACTTGAGGTTGTTCATTAATATAAGTTCCAGTTTGAGAAAAGTTAACAATTTCTCCTTGCGTTGTTTTACCATATAATAAAAGTTCACCAAAATCTTTATTAGAACGAAATGATTGAAGCGGGTAAAATTCGGTAATAATATCTTGGCTACCAAATGTTTTTAGTAAGAAATTTATAATGAAAATACCCAAAACGGGTGCCCATAACCACGGCGAAAATGGATTGAGAAAACGCCAACCGAAACCATCACTCTGCAAATAATAGGAAAAAACGAAAAAGCCAACCATATAAAGAAGATTAAAAATCAGCCAAAGCCAAATCCAAGGTCGAGGCGATGTCTCATATTCTCCTTTCCCGACAGTAAATGGTGGTTCAAAACTATTTTGATTTAATTTTATGGTAATTTCTTTTCCAGGCTCAAACCTTTTTTCATGTTCCTTAGTATCCACAAGATGAATATAAGTCTTGACTTGACTGCCCACTAAATTCGTAAAGCTTAGCAGTATTTTTTTGGAAGGTTCATCGTCTATCAGTCCATCATGACTCGACGCTAAGACTTCCGCTTGTACCGACTTTCCCTTTCGTTGAACTCTTTTATGTTGCCTCGCTAGTTTTCTAGGTATCGTGATAAACTTCGAAATCGCGTAAGTTTGCACCAACCAAAGAATCACACCCATAGCTAAAAGCGCGGTAGCGACATAAGGTGTTGTCCGAATAATGGGTAAGCTAAGAAAAAACATAGGAAAAACGTACATAAAAAACAAGATTATAATGATGAACAACGCATTATACCCTCTCTTTCTCGATTAGATTACCTTTTGCATCAAATGTTAAATCGTAGTCTTCTCTAACACCCTTCACTTCAGCTTTAAAAACTAAATCCTCGCCACGCCAATGTGTACTGATCATGCTAATTCCAAGTTCTCTATTCATCGTATTGAACTCTCTGTAATCTCCTATTTCTTTCAAGATTTCAATGCCGACATTCCTAATCTTGTTATAATTATCAAAATCAATATCTGATAACAAAATCGCTCCTTCCATAGGATTAACATCTGCACTCAATTTTTCTGGTGAGACCGTCCATGAGCCAATTCCTAAGTTATAATAATATAAATCTACATATTTAGGGTTGTCAGGATTCACAATGTATATATAGATACTACTATCATGAAGTCTAAATCGAGCCTCATAAATATAGAAATCTCTCGTACCTACTAAATCAAATAACTCATCCATCACTTCATCTCGTTTATCAGGATTTAATATTAAGTTATTCTCGTCAAATTTTTTAACTATTTCGATGACTTCTTCTTCTGATAGATAACGTTGAATTCCATGCTCCGAAAGATATCTATGAAAATATGAATTGAGTTCAATAGTAAATTCAAAACCTATTTTATCTTCTGCATCGCTAATAATGTCTAATATAAATACGGGGTCATTACTTTCATCAAAGAAGATATCCTTAAGTTTTTCAAAAAAATTTTTGTCCTCTGTTTCCTCTACATTTAGCTTTTGGGGCTTCGTAGCGAATGTTTCTTCTACTGCTTTTTCAATAGTCTGACAAGAAGTCAACAGCGTCATAAGTCCTATCACTATTCCGACCATTAATTTTCTATTCATTTTTTCGCTCCTTGATTTTTACATTTTACGCAAGTCCAGACCATCACGATTATTTTATTAAATAAATAGACTCTCCCTTTTCCTCTAATCTCCTTCGCTTTCATTCCCTATCTTGTTTTATGCCCATATCGAAATACTATTCACCTTTATTTTATCATCTCTATGCCAGTTTAAAAACTTTTTCGAACCGTACGTAATTTTAAGAGTTAAAGTATTTTGAACCACCGCAATTTTTCTCGTTTCAGTGAATTGCTTACATTCTCTAGTAACTACTAGGTCATTTTTAATGACAACAAAATAAGGCAAATTTCAAGTTTAAATTAGCCAGCGTTCATCATCTCAAATGGTGATTTGTAGTTGAACATTCTTTTCGGATAATGATTAATCCAGTTTTCGATTTTCTTTACTTCTAATTCCGTTACATCTGTTGTTCCTTTAGGTAAAAACCGCCTTATTAGTCGATTGTGGTTTTCGTTTGTTCCCCGTTCATAGGAACAATAAGGATGGGCATAATAAATATGCTCATAAGGAAAGACTTCATGCAGTCTAAAAAATTCAACACCATTATCCGCAGTAATTGATTTAATCGCATACTCATTGAGTATATCTAATAAAGCATTATTGACGGATGCCGCCTGTTTATTTGGAATCAGTCGAATAATTTGATGGCGTGTGCGACGATCGGTTAATACGAGTAAACATTTATTGGTCTTGCGCGTTAGAATCACGGTATCAATTTCATAATGACCGTACTCACCACGCTGATTAATGACTTCCGGACGCATTTCTATAGATTGACCTTTCACTCTAAATTGCGAGCTAGTATTCTTACGTTTTTTCTTTGATTTACGCGGATAAAGTAAGTCATTCGATGTTAAGCCTAAATGTCCGTTATGAATCCAATAGTAAATCGTTGAAACAGGAACGTTGACAAGATTAGAATGAACGATCATTTCTGGTGAATATTTCATTTCGGTCAGAAAATGAACGAGTGTTTCTTTGGTTTCGTTATCAAGTGACACTTTACGGCCACACTTATCGCGCTGATTTAAATACTGAGAATGGGCATACTCAGCAGAATAAATCTTTTTGAAGCGACCTTTTCTCACTTGTTGCAGCACAAACCCTCTTTTGATTTCATTATGAATCGTTTGAGGGGCTTTATCTAGAAGACGGGCAATTTCACGATTAGACTTACCACTACGGTGCCAACGCTCAATATTATGACGATCGTCCAAGGTTAAATGTTTATTTCGGGTCTTGCTTTCTGCTGAAAATGAATTATAATGATGATACATCTTAAAACGTCCTTTATTTTGGTTTGGTTACTACAATAATAACGTTTTGAGATGTTTTTTTCTATACTTTTTTCTATACCGTAGCACTTGACTGAATCGTCGAATCGGGTGCGGGGTCACTCCCCGACCTTTTTGCACTACGCTTAAATTTTCGGTCGAGTCATTTAGCTTACCCGATTCTCCCATTAAGTAAAGTGCTACTGTTGTATTGAAAGCCATAAAATAGTTCCCCTCCCAACCGCAACTAGCAGCTTTATTTTCAATCATAAAAATGGGGAGGATACACAATTTAAGTGGCTAATTTAATTTTAGAACTTTCATGACAACAAAATAACCCGTCTACCCACCGGCAAACGAGCTTATCATTATTTTCTATTCTCCTTTAAAAGTAACGCCATTGTCTCTTAGTTTCTTCACTGTTGTTTTTCCGATTCCCTCAATCGCTAAGACTTCATGTTCAGTTATAGTTTGGAAGTCCTCTAATGTCCGCAACCCCTCTGATAATAGCGAACGAACATATCTGCTATCAATATTCGTAAAGATTCCAGTCCCGGCTAATTTATAAGATTCTCTGTATAAGGCGATCCCATTTGATTTTTCAGCATAATATTGTTCATAATATTCCGGATTAATTTTTTCTAGTGTTTCTTGGAAAGTCCGATATAAAAATACGGAATGCTGAAATAAACTCAATACCTCATTAAAAGCAATCGCAAGTGAGCTTTCTGAATTGAACTGATAAGATTCAAACGGCAACGATTCATAAACCTGGAAACTGTTAAATTTTTCCGTTACGAAAAATTGAGTGATTGTAGGATTAATCTCCCATAACTTCTGAATAATCCGTTCGGCATAATTAAGGTCTCCTTCAAGAATCAAGCTGACTGCCAAGAAAAATAACATTTGATCGTCCTTTTGATACATGGAATCTTTTTTGAAAAAGAGCCGCGCTTTTGAAGGTTGGAAAGATAGAACATAAATCGCCATTAAACTATAACGAACACCCAAATTATCATTCGGATTATATCGTAAGATTTCCCTCGCTGTGTCTTCAGCCTTTCCCAAAAGCAATTGCTCCTTATAAAAATCTAACAATAATCTGCGGGCACGAAAATAAGGACGATTTTCAACTCCCGCATAAGAAGCTTCTTTGATAAATCGACGATGTGTTTTCAAGTATTCTTTTGTCTTTTCTTCAATAGATGTAATGATTCTTATATCATCATAACGTTCAAGACATAAAGCACAATAAATATCTAAGTTGTCTGGTTCCAATTGATTGGCCTCTTCTAATAATGCTAAGCGCTCATCAGCATCATCGCTTTCCATTGCTTCATCCAACAACTCCAACGCTCTGCTAGTATCATCTTCTAGTTCGTCAATCACCCCATCATTAAAACGAGCGACATAATCATTAATCGCCTCATCAATATTTTCATATTCATCCAAATGTTGGTCTAGAAAAACTTCTAACTGTCTAAAAATATTTTCTGTTTCTCGTGACATCAATATCATTCCTTTCCTATCCTTAAATTCAAGTGCTACCTACTTACCTTCTGGGTATATGGGTGAACAACCCATGCCTCGTCCTCTCCAAGAGAAACTCTGATTCGTTGTATGCCGTGAAGACGGGAAGTCATAACGTTAATCTTTGGAATAAGGAGTTTCAATGATTAATCGCAAAACTTTACCAAAATAAACTTGGTCATCATGCTCTAACCCTTAAAATCAATTCAAGCTATCTCTCAACCTCTATCCAATCTACTCCAAATGATTTTTTTGATATTTTGCTAGCAGGAAAGACTCCGATAGCCAAACCATTTTATAATTAAACATCACCATCATGTTGGCTATAAAATTTCATCAGTTTAATCAGTTCCTAGCTCTTATTTTATAAAAACCACTATACTATTTACAAGCAAATCGCTATACAAAACATGATGTATTAAGAAAAATGCCATTCACGACATCTCGTTTTACAATTTTTACTATCTAAAGTAATATACGTTTCCTTCTCCGTCTATATTATCAAAATTTTTATTATACTTGAATAGTAAAATTAAGCTAGAAAAATAAATAGGCCATTTGTATGGTATCCTAAACATACGATCACATGCTAAGGAAGGAGTACACACAAATGGCTTATACACATTTTACCATGAAAAAATTGATTTGGATAGAAAATTATTACGATAGCGGTAAAAATGTAACGGATATCGCTAAAAAATTAAATCGGGCCATCTAAACCATTTATAACGTCGTTAATTTTCTTGCCCACTCCCTGCTATTACCTTTTGGAAAATAAGTCCTATTAGCATTTGCAATGTTGTTAGGAATTTTTATGACTATTGCAACCTTCCAAATTATAAAAAGTTGAAAGTAATTGGTTTGTAACTTTAATTTTACTTTTTTCATTATTTTTGTTAGAATCATTATTAAAATATAGATTTCAACATAAACAAGGGGTGCCATATTGGCTGAGATTATACCCTTTATTGGATCAAGGTAATGCTTGCGTCAAGATGTTTAACTCCTTTTTTGTGTTGGTTAAGAAAAGGAGTTTTTTTATGTCAAAAATTAAGACACAAACGTTGATTGAGATTACTATCTGTGCCGCTTTAGCATTACTTATTGATTTGATGATTCCTTCGCCATCATGGAGTTTTAAGGTTTCTGTCAAGATGATTCCAATTATTATTCTTTCCTTACGTCGTGGTACATTGGCAGGTTGCTTGGGTGGATTTTTATGGGGATTACTCCAATACATTACCGGTAATGCGTATGTATTAACGTTAGTACAATTTGTAGTTGAATATTTTGTCGCTTTTGCAGTCATTGGTTTCGCTGGTTTCTTTGCACCTTATATGCAAAAAATATTAAAAGAAGAACCAACAAATCGTGTGAAACAATGGGGGATAGCTTCCATGGCGACAATAGTGGGATCATTAGCTCGTTATATCGTCCACTTTATTGCGGGGGTATCATTCTGGGGGTCTTATGCACCTGAAGGACAAAGTCCATATGTATACTCATTCCTAGTCAATGGGGGAGCGTTTCTATCTGAAACACTTTGCTGTATTATTGTATTAATTTTCCTAACACGTTCATTCCAACCTCTCTTACGCGTAAAAACATCAGGTTATTAATAAATTTTTTTAACGTTTGACTAACTCCTGCATCTTTAATCGTTTAATGATATAAATTAGGAATTATAAGTTATTTAATAATGAAGACCGTGTGACTTAGTTGAGTTGTTTATAGAGAGAGGGGTTAGTGCAACATCTTCGTTCACTAAGTAAAGACCCTTCATCGGAATCTTGATGAACCACTATGAGACTTATATAGAAGAGTAGTTAAGATCGTAATCACGCGTTAAGTGATTGAGGATAATCGGCAGATTATTAAGGTTTTGGGTAAAATCACGTGATTAAGGTCCCATTGATTGTTAAGGCAGTCAATGGGATCTTTATTTTTAAAGTTCTTTGTCAAATGATGTGGGGCACAGAAATTTTGGGGAGTGGGCCGACGAAGCGAAATTATTTAATTTTCAACTTCTTGCCCACTCCCACTTAATTATATATAGATAGTTTTTTCAATTAACTTACTAAGCATGTTCACTATAAACTGAAATTTAGTCTGTTATAATTCCCGCGTGATTGCTCATCACGGACAGTTATGGTAGTTGAATTTTTGTCGTTCAACTGCACCACGGACACTTAAGCCTGTTACCGGCCGTCGTGAAATCGAGCGACGGACACTTCGTGTATTAGAGTCTCTAAGCTTTCAATGCCTAATTCATCCATTCGCTGAGGGAGTTGGCTAATAATTGTTGGGCAAATCATCGGTTGATTATAATTTTCTGTCCCGATTTGAACAGCAGATGCGCCGGCCATATACATTTCTAGAACATCATCTACGGTCTTAATGCCACCTACTCCAATAATCGGTATCTTAACTGCTCCAGCAACTTGATAAATCATCCTTAAGGCAATGTGTTTTAAAGAAGTTCCAGATAACCCACCTGTCACCCCTCCTAAAATGGGCTGTCTACTTTCTAAATTAAAGGCCATACCCGTTATTGTATTAATCATTGTAATTGCGTCAGCTCCACCCTCTTCTGCTGCTTTTGCAATGCTAACAATATCCGTCACATTAGGCGTCAACTTAACATAGATGGGTAGATGAGTCACTGTTTTACATTGTTGGGTTAATTGTTTAACTACTTGTGGATCCGTGCCAAAAGAAATTCCTCCTTCTTTAACATTTGGACAAGAAACATTAAGTTCAATCGCACGGACATTCTCAGCTTGAGAGATTCGTTGACACATCTCGATATAATTTTCTTCTTTGGACCCCGCCACGCTGGCAATTACAGGAACATCATAATTCGCTAAGAATGGTAATTTCTCAGAAAGGACGGTCTTAATCCCCGGATTTTTCAAGCCAACAGAGTTTAACACAGCGTCATCACGGTGCACATATTGTGGTGCTGGGTTCCCTAATCGTTCTTCAAGCGTTGTACTCTTAATCACAATTGCGCCTAACACACCTAAGTCATAATGTTTAGCGAAAGATTCACCATAGCCAAAACAGCCTGAAGCTGGCATAACAGGATTTTTTAAAACGACACCTGGTAATTTTACTTGCAATCGATTCATAGTCTACCTCCTAATAATTAAACTGTGAGTGAATTCCAAACGATTTGTCTATCAACTAAAGTCAGCACACACATCCCACGGACTGTATGGTAATTGACTCAGTTAATCTCCCTCTCATTCATAACCGTTTTTTCATTTTTCTCCTCCTATACAAAGAAGACCTCTCCTTCAACGCGGGCATGCGGAAAGAAGAGGTCCTGAAACGGCCACTTTTCATTACATACCTTCCCCGCCTCACAGGACGGTCGTTAAAGGATTGTATTTTTTAGTAATTATACCTGAAATATTTCTAATATAAAGGTTTAATTTATCGTTTTGAATTAATTTAGTAAGGATGTTCGTAATAAACTGAAATTAGGTCGGGAAGTATGCGGCGTGATTGCTTGCCTATGACAATTATGGCAGTTATGGCAGTTGAATTTACGTCATTCAACAATGCGACGGAAATTTTTCTCCTTATCTATCACTCCAAAAAGACTAACGATTCATCGATTGACTCTCCTGTTAGCTCCTCCATAACTAAAAATCCTTCCTTCTCATGACTCGGAAACCTATTTTAAAACACAGTATAAAGCACATACATTTTAATTACATAGAATACGGGAGTAGACCAGAAGTAGAAAATCGAATAATTTTCGCTTCGTCTGTTCCACCCCCGCACAGTTGGGAGTAGAACAGAAGTAGAAATTCGAATAATTTTCGCTTCGTTGGTCTACCCCCGCACAGTTGAGTAGGCCTCAAACAAGTCGAAAGACGCAGGTTGAGGTCACTCAACCACTGCGCTATAAATGAATAAGCATTAATTTGACTGGACTTTTCAAGATTAATCTCAGCTAAATTAAGACGCAGGTTGGGCCACTCAACCACTGCGCTTTTAATTACCGAGCAATAAACTTGATTGAATTTATCAAATTGATGCCTAACCTCATTAAGACGCCGTTTGAGACCACTCAACCACTACGCTTTTATTTAACGAGCAATAACTTGATTGAATCTATCAAATTTATGCCTAACCTCATTAAGACGTCGTTTGAGGTCACTCAACCACTGCGCTTTGAATTAAATCGATATGCCTGAACAGAATTTAAAAAGTTTTGCCCAAACTCTTAAAATCCATAATTGCACCGGCCTTCAGCAATTTCAGTGACATAATTACAAACTCTGATAGAATGAGAGAAAAGGAGTGATTTAACATGATAAGTGAAAAAGATTTAGAGTACTTAGAGCGTTGTGTTGCCTTAGCAGAGACGGCACTGAACGAAGGTGATGAGCCTTTTGGTTCGGTTCTTGTATCTAAAGAGGGAGAAATTCTTTTTGAAGATTATAACCATGTGTCTGGTGGAGATTCGACCCAACACCCAGAATTCGCTATCGCACGCTGGGCAGCTGAGAATTTATCTCCTGAAGAGCGTGCCGAGGCGACTGTTTACACTTCTGGAGAACATTGCCCCATGTGTTCAGCCGCGCATGCTTGGGTGGGCTTAGGACGTATTGTCTATGCGAGTTCTTCAGATCAATTACAAGCTTGGCAGAAAGAACTAGGTGTTGAGCCTTCACCAGTTAAAAACTTAGCGATTGAAGATGTCATCCTTGATGCGAACGTTGACGGACCTGCTCCGGAATTAGCTGAACGCGTAAAACAATTGCACGTCAAATTACACCAAAAATAAGACTAATTAAGATTGTATTTTCAAAAGATAGTCATTATTAGAAAGTATGTTTTACATCGATAAACTCGATAACAAAGTTACATTAATTTATGCTGGAACTTCCGGTATTGGTGAAATAACCTCCCTAATATACGCTAAAAAAAGAGCTAAAGTAGCCATCGTTGGTCACAATAAAAAGCGGCTTGAAGCCATCTTAGATAAAATGAAAGATGTCTGTAGCTGAATCGATTTATATTAAAGCAGTTCATAAAGATTGCCAATCCATTAAAGAAAGTGTTAAGGGAACTAGACCTCTTTGGAATGATGGATAGCTTGTATAATGGAGTATGTTAATACTGAAAGTTCAGAATTAGTGATCAACACATAAATGGGTTACTGAAGATGAATTAACTACTTTAGAATCTGATTCAGAAACAGATGAAGAAGAAACAATAAACTCTTCTAATAGTCAAATTAGCTCAGAATCTGATGCCGAAACGGATGAAGAAGAAACAATAAACTCTTCTAATAGTCAAACTAGCTCAGAATCTGAATCAGAAAGCGAAAACACTGAAGAATAATTAAATTAAATAAATTTTGGCAGGTCATGATGGGTCTGCCTTTTTTAGATACTGATATGCTCAGGATTTATTATGAGTATATTATTTCTTGACAATACGATTGAAGGTTATAATGGAAGTGAGTATTAAGCATACAAGGAGGTTTAACTCATGAAGTATTTCTTTTGGCTAGTTATGCTAACGTTTATTGCTTTTGTAATATATATATTTCTTGGGCCGTTGAAGTTTTTTATCGATGTAGGCAACCATGACCCTGACGCTATTGCGAACACTAATTTTTTGAAAGCGATTGAACATTATGATGGTCAAACTGTGTCTTCTGAAGTCGAGTTGAGAGAGCGTCTGCTAGTATTGGATAATTACTTTGACGATGCGACCCCTCCGGACAAAAAAGAAGACACAGTAACAGAAATCAATACTTCACATATTCAAGCTCTTTTTGGTGAAGCGGACCAGATTATTTCTTTCGATAACATGCCCTCTGCTGATAGGGTCTATCAATATGATATTGGCCATGATACTCTAAGCTTTCACGAAAAGGATGAGGCAATTATTGAATATGTTATGGAAGATGTTTCTGGTGAGGCTTATGACAAAGAAGAATTAGATACCTTATTCCTATCGCTTGTGGATACTTTCTACCAATCTGACAAAAGCTCAGAAGGGTTATTCATCGAAGACTACCCTCAATATGTTAATCAACTTCCACCTAGTCGAAAGATTCAGCAAAATGGCTGGAATTTCCCTATAGCTAGAGATAAATTTATTCATTATTTTGATACCGGAGAAACTGACTCTTCCCCTATTAACTACTTGGGATTCATTTTCTGGGAGACCTTTGATGGCGTACAATTACGTTATATGGAACGACATTTGGGACGAGAATTGGGCCCATCTAGCTATCAGTTTGACGACATTCAAGAGAGTTTTAATAAGTTCAATGATTTGTTAAGTAAAGATGAGGATTATCCTCCGATCATACAGTTAATAGAATTAATTGATGCTTTTGGTCCTATGAGACACCTTCATTATTCCTATAGAATCTCTTTTACAGATGTATCTTGGGCCTTCCATAATGGGAATGAATGGTATAAACTGACCGCCAAAGTTGAGTTAAATCCATCGGTGGAACTCAAAGCCTTAGACGATTTGAATGAGTTGAAAGTCAGTGAATTAGAATTCAAGCCGATTAAAGACAGTGATTATATCATTAATACCCATGCATTTATTGCCAAACCACGTTAAGACGCAGATTGAGACCACTCAACCACTGCGCTTTGAATTAAATAGATACGCCTGAACAGAATTTAAAAAGGTTTTGCTCACTCTCTACAAAATTAAAAACCGTTTAAAACAAGTCAACAAAGTCAATTTTTTAAAAGTGTAAAATCAGAAAAACGATTTCTTTTAGTATATGATAATTCTATAGATAAATTAAAATGAAAGGATGATAGCGGTGAAAAAGATAATCAGTTGCCTAATCTTGTTGAGCTTGATAAGTCCATTGTGTGTACAGGCACAAACGATGTCATCAATTTTTGATGCCGATCCCTCTTACAATGCTAGACCTTATTCTCATAGTGGCTTAACTAACCGAATCATTGAAGAGATTAAAGCAACCTTCAATATTACTTCGAATGAGGAATTTCTATCCGAATTTCATGCTCATTCTGCGGGTTCTACTGTAATGATTCCTACTAAGAATGATGCTAATCTATCGATTACTGTATGGGATGGCATGCAGGGAGATGAACTGTATATCTATCAACGACTATCCTCCAATAAAGTCATTGATTTTAATACCTTTTTGACATTAATACAATTAATTGAACCTAATATGAATTCAGCAGATTTACAAAGTTTCTATAACCAATGGCAAGCCCAATTGGATGAGAATCACGAAGCTACAATAAATGGTCATGAATTTCACAGCTATGGATTGAATGATTCGTCTAATCCCAACAAACATGTTAACCAAATTGAGATACGATTCAATTTCCCACTGACTACCTTTGAGGATGAAGAGTTAACTAATTTATCTGGTTCATTTTATGATGCAACTAAAGAATTTCCTAGTATTTACGAACATTCCAATTCAGATGCAATGGTCTATCTCGACCGCATGTATATCAATAACTTGTTATATGAGCTTCAACAAACTTTTGGCTTTGATTTGACGGAAAACCACCTGAGTGCTTGGGGAAGTACCGTTTACTTTTATCCGACTGAATTGGCTGAATTAGGAAGGTTGAATGAGTTCTATCTATTCTGTGGAGAAACTTCATCATACCAAACCATTGAGCTACGGTTTACGCACGATTATGAAGAAGATAATCCGGATATTAAAGCGAATCAACTCCCAATGATTAAATCTTACTTCCACCTATTCGCTAAGCTACTGAACCCTCATTTAACTGAGGAAGAGATTAATTCTGCCTTTGACAACTATACCGAAGAAGGTAATACAGAACTTGGTGATATCATTATTAGACGCGAAGGTTTCACTGATAATACCATAAGTATGTCACGACGCATCCGATACAAACTAGAGGATGTTCAGCTAGACTATATCTTAAGTGTACCTGACAACCAAGCCAGCCAAGTCTTGATACCATCCGAGACGATGCATGAAGCAACAGTCCCTCAAATCAACCCCGTTGAGAAAATCTTTGCCCAAACTAACTATGATCATTCAAATATTGGCGAAGTTTTTGGTAGTAATGCTAACTTAAAAAAACATTATGAAGATGAGGTTATTCAAGTACTTAATGCCCTCCCTCACCACAAAGAGGTGTTAGAAATTTCAGGAGACATTTTATTGGACTCTCCTGATAATTGGATGATCCTCGAGCCAAAGAGCGACGACGATTTTCAATATCAAGTCTATATAGGTGACCTTGATTTTAATATCGATGAGCCTGTTGAGATTCAAGCCTATAATTTGGGAATACAATTAATAGACAGAAAAAACCTCATGTTGATTCCGATAACAATTAAACAAAATGGGCAAACAATTTACAGCTTAGGAGGCGATACAAATGAATAGAAAACTGACTTTCAGTTTATTGGTTGTTGCTGTACTGTCAGTAATTTTTGTCGGGTTTGCGAAAAATCAAACCAATCGTCCTGTTCATAGCAAACTCTCCGATAATATGATTGTATATGCCAACGTTCCTCCTAGTCGATTTCTTGATAAAATCTCGTCCTTGAACCCAACGACTACCACAGGACCGTACTTTACGAACTTATCTGAACAGCAACTCATGGAAATATCTAAGTTTAATGCAGAACATCTCACTGCCAACGCGATAAATGATGAATACTTAAAAGTCCAAGGTGCACGAGTGAATCTTGCTAACCAACAGATTCGCATTGGAACTAGCGACTACAATTATAAAGAAATGCGTAATCAGGACGGTACTACTTCTTACACCTTATCAGAGGGCGGAGATGATGCGATAAGCCCTGCTAACTTAACCTTATTAATTCGACAAGCCCAGTCTGAAATTAAAGACCGAAATCAAACTATCTGGTCGGCAACAAGATGGGGACTTGCACTCTTTATCATCATGTCAGTGATTGGATTATTGTTACTATTCAACATCGAATCTATCTCGGAGGTGTTGATAAGTCTAGTCATTAAAGATGCTAGTCCAGGTCCCTTAGTTAAATTATATGTCGGTGTGAGTGCGTTCATTTTAATTGCAGCTAGCTTGTATATTTTATTCCAAGCTTTTCAAACCATTAGTTAACGATTTGATCAAATAAAAATTCTGAGTCAATCCCAACCAGGAGACCCAGAATTTTTTACTTATTTAGGGACGAATATAAGCATATCCTTCCATTTGTTTCTTAGCAATCTCAACAACGCCCGAATCTACTACACGTATGAGTGATTTTATTTGGTCTTTATTGATCTTATGTTTATTTAAGGAATTCTGACAAGCCACCACATCTACCTGATTCAAAATCTTATCACTTAATTCATCATTGAGATAATAATTCACCGCATGACCATTCGCAACGATGGATATTTTCGCATCCCTAACTTCAGCTAAAAAATTATTTACATTCGAAAGAACTATATACCATCGCTCTTCTTCATTAATATGAAACACTACTTGCATAGCTTTGACTCCTTTATCATTTAATATCATCATTGAGTTGAGCTAAGTTAAAGCCTTTGGCCGTCAACCCATCTCCTTCATGAGTTTCTAAATCAACTATCACATGTCCATATAATAATTGAATATCAGGATGGTGATTGGCTTCCCCTTTGAGGACGACAACTTTATTGTAGAAGCTTTGGCTTTTTTAAAGTTTTGAATTTATTTGATTGACTTATGCGTTTGTCCTCTTTTAATTCCCAGTTGTCTAGTTGACTAATTCTTTCTCGAATCTCTCCTGAATTCAACCTATTTATTATTCAATAGGGTTATTTTTTATCAAAAGTGGCTCAGTTTTCAATTAATATAGTGGCTCACTTTTAAGTTAACATCTACATGAATGCTCGCTTTAAGAATATGTCATGCCATGGCTTGTAAATGAATACTTTCCCAACAATTCCAAGGAAATTCCTGTTTTGGCATGGATTGTACTCTCACTTCAGTTTTCTTTGTTGGGTGTTCTAACGAAAGCTCCTGTGCCCATAAGGCAATTTGCTGGCCTACTTTGCTGAATTTTTGACCGTATTTTTGGTCACCCCAGATTGGCGTGCCCATCCCTGCTAGTTGGACACGAATTTGATGAGGCCGTCCAGTTTGGAGTTGCACTTCTACTAAAGACAATTGATCATTACTTTCTAAGACTTTATAGGTAAGAACTGCTTTTTTTCCTTCTTTATGGTCAGAAGGAACAATCGACACAATATTTTTTCGCGTATCTTTTAATAAGTAATCAGTTAACTGACCTTGATCTTTGGAAGGCTTCCCATGAACGACTGCGTAATATTTACGCGTCATCGAATTGCGTCTCACCTGGACCGATAGTCGTGAAGCAACTTTGGA
The DNA here is from genome assembly GCF_002847845.2 of Globicatella sanguinis. NCBI lineage: Bacteria > Bacillati > Bacillota > Bacilli > Lactobacillales > Aerococcaceae > Globicatella > Globicatella sanguinis. Next base: position 1,227,571 of record NZ_CP126962.1, read on the forward strand.
TGTTTTGGCGAATACCATTGCCCCACCAACCGGCCGGTCCAGTCTATGCACTAGACCTAAGTAGACATTCCCTGGTTTATTAAAGCGAATTTTTATATCTTCTTTTAATATCGTTAATAAATCTTTGTCACGACTTTGATCCGATTGCACTGGAATATTAACTGGTTTCTCTACCATTAGTAAATGATTATCTTCGTAAAGAATTGGCACTTGCATGTCAATCTTCTCCCTTTATACGTAATATTCCCATATTACCATGAAAAAGATTTAAAATGTCAGTTAGTTTGACATTCATTTATATATTAGAGGGAATTTCGCCTAAAAAAGCTGAACTCTGGACTAAACTGCTCTACTGGATAGTTTACAATTAGTTTTTGAATATCTATCCCTTTCTTCTTGTTATTTCAATACTTCCCATTAAGAAAAGGAATACCATGCTGTTTACATTTCTTTAATAATAAAGTTTCTCCTAGTGATTGACTCTTCACAGATGCATACTCTTTCGATTCCGTCTTACCCCTTTGCATCTTGCCAAGCTTTCGCTTGTTTTCTGCATTTTCCATCTCCACTACCTCTCTTTCTTTCCAATGTTCATTATTGTTCAGTCCTTCGGTCGGTAAACAACCTACTATGACCTCTGCTGACTTCTCATGATTCGTTGTTACTAAGATAGGCTTATCTCTCATGAGACCTCCCCAGGTAAGGTGCGTTAATCTCCCTCCCATGTCACCGCTTGATTTATCCAACCATAATCCGTGCAGTATTGGGCTTTACTTTGATTTGCAAGCTCACCCTTATGATTAGACCTTCTATCAAGTTTCTGTTCGTCGGTGCAGGAGTTTGCCTTAGGCTTCCCTCAGATTCCGCCTCACGACGCCCTTAATTCTTGGGAGTGGGCAAGAAGTAGAAAATCAGTTGATTTTCGCTTCGTCTGCCCACCCCCGCACAGTTGAGTAGGTCTCATGCAAGTCTTTAAGACGCAGTTTGATACCACTCAACCACTGCGCTTTTAATTAAATAGATATGCCTGAACAGAATTTAAATAGTTTTTGCCCAGCATCTAGAGATTAAGGATAGGGTACCGACACCTGACCTTGGCTAACAGTCCTACTGAAAAGCCTTGCTGAGACTGTTTGACTTTAGTCATTACAGTCTCACATGCGTTAGAAGTAGCGAACTTGAACCGTCAAGTTAACGCCATGTTGGGCGCACCTAGACAAAAAATCGCCTGTAGAAATGTTCTCCAGGTGATTTTCTATATCTAAATGTCTAAGCTAATTGTAGGACCTGCTGGAATAATACCGTTCGGGTTAATTGTAGGGTGGCTTCCGTAGTAATGGTGTTGGATGTGGTAGAAATCAACTGTGTCAGAAATACCTGGCATGTTGTAGATTTCACGTGTATAACGCCATACATTTTCAAAATCAGTTAAATGTTTAATATTGCACTTGAAGTGACCATAGTAAACATGCTCGAAACGTATTAAAGTCGGGAATAAGCGGATATCAGAAGTAGTAAATTTGTCGCCTAGTAAGAACTTGTTATCAGCTAAAATGCTGTCTAATTTCTCTAGGGCATCGAATACATGACCAACTTCTTCTTCATAAACTGCTTGATCTGTCGCAAAACCAGCTTTATAAACACCGTTGTTGATGTTGGGATATACATAGTCATCCATTTCTTTAATTTGGTCACGCAATTCTTCTGGATAGTAGTCGCCTTCTTTAGCACCAATTTCATCAAAGGCTGAGTTTAACATCAACATAATTTCAGATGATTCGTTGTTGACGATGGTATCTTTTTTCTTGTCATATAAAACAGGAACAGTTACTCGACCAGTGTACTCAGAGTCTGCATGTGTATAGACTTGGTGTAAAAAATCAGCGTTCAAGATTGGATCAGGAATTACACCTTGGTCTGGTGCAAATGTCCAACCGTTTTCTAACATGATTGGGTTTACGATAGAGATTGAAATTATATCTTCTAAACCTTTTAATTTACGCATCATTAAAGTGCGACTAGCCCATGGACAAGCGAGTGAGACGTATAGATGGTAGCGCCCAGCTTCCGCTTTAAAGCCCCCTTCACCAGTCGGACCTGGTGCACCATCTATTGTAATCCAATTTCTGAATTGTGAATCTTTACGTACAAAACGACCACCCGTTGATTTTGTATCATACCATTGGTCTTTCCAAACACCGTCTACTAATAATCCCATAATACCTCTCCTTTTAGAAATAATAATCAGTTTTAAACTATCTATTTCTATTGTAATATAATCGACGACATATCTCACGTATTAGGGTTTGGTTAGGCTAAAAGACCGTATAACTCAAACACGAACTATAGAAAATTAAACAAAGCTAGATGACTAACAATTAAAAGTTAGCTATACTTAACTACGCTAGATAAAAATTTAACCAAACTATATTTGTTATGAATAAGTAATATCGAATAATCAAAGCGCTATAACTCGCGTTCTCAAGTATATGTTAACTTAAAAGTGAAAGCTCCACTTAAGGTTAGGAAAAATACTTTTCTAACATTAACTCTTAGCTATATATGTTTTTTCAAAAATTCAATTTTCTTAAAATCTTTGTTGTTATTATTGTCATTTCTATAAGAATCCTTTGAAGATGCTTGATAGATTTTTAAAAACTGCCTTAGGTTGGGGAGACGAAATGTTATACCCTCTACTTGAATAAGGTCTAGGTCTGATACTTTTATTCCAGCAAAGTCGTATAGGGAATCAATGCTGCCATACTCTACACTAAGGCCGTTTTTTTGAAATTCATGTTCATGAAGGTCTATTAATTCATAGCCTAGGTCTTCCATGACTTTGGATATTGTACCCCAATTATAAATTCTAAGCTGGTCAGGAGCCTCCCATCCTCTTGGATCACCTGGAACATGAATGTCTATATCTGATGGCTCCCAAGAAGTTTTTGAAATAAACTCTAAACCCAAAGAGCCCATTAAAGTTGGCACAATTCCAACCTTGTTTAAATGTACACAAATTATTTTAAATTCATTAAATAGGTCTTTTTTCATTGGTCCTCCATGATAGTGTACTGCTTTGGCATTTTATTGCTTCTGTTTCATATTATTATGCTAAAAATCATAATTCGATTATCTAAATAAATTATTTTTTAAGACTTCTAGAGCCGTGTTTTGATAAAGTCCATAATATTGTGTAAAAAGAAAGTGACACTTATAAAAGTCAACTTAAAATCACGATTTGTCTCACTTAAGATTCCCCACTTTTTCGTGAGGAAAGTTTGTCTTTAATTCGATAAGAAGGTCCTGTGATACTAATGAGATAAGAATGAACCGACTAATCTTGAATACAATTTCGGATTAGTCGTTTTTTTATAGTTGAAGATTCATTCGTTTCATTTTATGATGCTTGAACTCTATCATGCAATAGACGCCAAGAAACCTCGTTCTTATACGATTTTTAACTTAGTTTATTTATCAATACTACGCACTCAGCGGTTCGCTGTCTCGAATCATTTCTTCACTTCTCATAAGTAATGCCACTGCCTCCACATGTGTCAACCTTAAGCTATGGATTGCTTTGGTTATGGTGGATAGGTGGTTTTGTTTGAAGATCCATTTGCTATCAACCTTCGCTTCAACCACTATTGATTTGAAAAACTACATATTCTAAAACAACAGGAAATAATCCCATTAGTCCTTTCTTTTATTCTCCAATTCCAATAAATATTTATCAAAATCTGACACAAATAGTTGGTCCTGAATCACACGATATTTTTCAAATTCTGTTTCAGCATGAATCTTAGCGATTTCACCTGAAACTTTCCCTGCATCTTGTAAAATTCCGTATTCGAACATTTCAATAAAATTATTAAGTCTCTTCTCCCAGTCTTGCATGGTAAGTGGGATATGCCTTAATGTCATAGTCTCAGCAAAATCCAAGTACGCCGTTACCATACGATTTAGTTGTTTTATTTCATTTTGACTTAAGTAGTTTTTGGCAATCGTTACATCACTTTTCTTAATCTTTCCGTCAGGCGCATCCGACCAAGTCGTTAATCCCATATGCTTTCTAGAGTGATTTGCTCTTTCTACAATCAATTCAGCTGCTGTGTGCCCATGAACTGCATAATGCATTTTATTTTGAACGGAAGCGTAAAATCGTCGTGTTGTCGCGGAATTTCTGTCGTAATCAATGGCTGTAGCATACAAATCAGTTACTTTTTGATAAAACTTTCTTTCGCTTGCGCGAATTTCCCGAATACGTTCTAACTGCTCATCGAAATATTTATCTGTCAGGAAGGTTCCGCGTTTCAGACGTTCATCATCCATGACCCACCCTTTGATGGTATAATCCTTTGCAATTTGATTCACCCATTTACGAAATTGGACTGCGTGTTCTGAATTAACCTTGAAACCTACAGCAATAATCATTTGAAGATTATAATGCAAGGTGTTACGAGCTACCTGACGAGAGCCTTCTGTTTGAACTATCCGGAATTTCCGGATAGTTGATTCTTTTTGAAGCTCTGAGTCAGAATAAATTTTTCCTACATGTTCACTGATCGTCCGAACGTCAACATCATATAATGTCGCCATCATTTTTTGTGTTAGCCAAATATTCTCATCTTCATAACGCAATTCTATATTGTTTTGCTGATCTCCGACAGAAGCAATATAGGTTAGATATTCCGCAGCGCTGGAACGAATCATTGCTTCATCCTTTTTCAATTCATTTCACTCCTTTCATATTTTAATTACCAAGCTATAATACATCTTTGATTCTGTTGCTATATTTTGAATGATAATCTTAAAACCATGATAAAGAAAAATAATATTTATTATAAATTCTCTTTACTTCGCACGACTGAAGCCGTCCACAGAAACATTTGTTCGCAACTATTGTAATATATTACTACTTCCCTTTCAATTAAAAGACAGCCCAGTACAAAAATAACTGAACTGTGATCGTGTTTAATAAGTCATCTGTGTTAATTATCACCCAACGAGTATAGACACTATCTTACATTAAGATCGCTGTGTGATTACTTAGATTCCTTGCAATTATTTAAGAATAAAGTAGACCTTAATAAATTACTATAAAATTCAACTTAAAAAATCACGATTTGTCTCACTTAAGATTCCCCACTTTTTCGCGGGGAAAGTTTGTCTTTAATTCGATAAGAAGGCCCTGTTATATTAATGAGATAAGAATGATGTAAAATACGATCGATAATTGCCTTTGTTAACATCTCACCTTGTCCCATAATGGTATGCCAATTATCGAAGGTTAAGTTACTCGTGAAGATCGTGGAGCGTTTTGTGTATCGCATATCAATCAATTGAAAGAATAACTTGGCTTCAAGAGAACTTATTTCATTAAATCCTACTTCATCAATCACAAGTAACTTATATTTGAAGAATAATTTTATTATTCGTTCGAGTGTTCCTTCATGATATGCCGTCCTCAAGGAATGGATTGGGAGTGGGCAAGAAGTAGAAAATCAGTTGATTTTCGATTCGTCTGTTTACCACCGGACAGTTGGGAGTAGACCATAAGTAGAAAATTGAATAATTTTCGCTTCGTCGGCCTACCCCCGCACAGTTGAGTAGGTCTCAAACAAGTCGAAAGACGCAGTTTGAGGCCACTCAACCACTGCACTTTAAATTAATATGAAAGTTACTCCGAACTACTCCCAACTACTCTAGTTGTAATACGCTAATCGACATTTTTGTGATTACTGATTGTATAATATTGTTTAGGATCTTGTTTTGAATTTCCATGCCAACATAGAACTTCTTTAATTAGCAAACCTTTTAATAATTTTCGCTTCGTCTGCCCCCATACAGTTGAATGGTAGAACCCTTTTTTCAACATTTCACCACCAACAAAAAAAAGAGAATAACAACTTCTCCAGGGGATAGGAGTCTCAACAACTTCTAGTGGGGAGTAAAATCCCCACCAAATGTTGTGGTTTGAATAGACTATACTCAATGAATATGCGATTAAATCAATTACTGCGGATAATGGCGTTGAATTTTTTAGACTGCATGAAGTCTTTCCTTATGAGCATATTTATTATGCCCATCCTTATTGTTCATATGAACGGGGAACAAACGAAAACCACAATCGACTAATAAGGCGGTTGTTTTTACCTAAAGGAACAACAGATGTAACGGAATTAGAAGTAAAGAAAATCGAAAACTGGATTAATCATTATCCGAAAAGAATGTTCAACTACAAATCACCATTTGAGATGATGTACGCTGGCTAATTTAAACTTGAAATTTGCCATTGTTAGTTATAAATAAGAATAGTGGACCATATATAAACCGTTTCGATTTACCTGGTGGAAGTTTGGAAGATGGCGAAACTTTATCTGAGGCAATGAAACGAGAATTCCTTGAAGAAACGGGTATTGAAATTGAAATTATAAAAAATATTGGGGTTACGGATTTTAAGCTACCTTGGATGTGGAAAGAGTTTTCGGATGTTCACCATATTGCCGTCTATTACCTTGTGAGAAAAGTTGGTGGGAAACTACAAACACCCGAACAATTTGAAGGGCAGGATTCATTAGGTGCCGTGTGGGTAACAGAAAATGATATTTCTTTTAAAAATGCTTCTCCATTAGTTGTGAAAGCATTTGAATGGTTAAAGACAGGAGACTTAGGAATAGACGCTCATGTTTATACGGATTGGAAGGTTCTAAAATAAATAATCATTATTCCCGAACCGGGCGTGATTGTGGAAGAATAATAAAAATCATTCGTTTCAATTTCCTAGAGATAAATGTCTTACATAAATTATTTTTTATCAAAATTTTAACTCTTTTTCCACTCAACAGAAAAAAGCCCCTTCTAAGGAGCTTCTCTTATCGACCGCATTCGCTGTGCAGTTACAGTGCCAACTTTTTCCATTTCCTAATCTTAGTTCTAATTGTGCCAAAGGGAGACACTGTGCTCACATGAATAAATTTATAGACTGGCCATACTGCGGTTTTAGCGGCTTCATCTGCCCAGTCTCTCATATGTGGATTGAATAACTCTTCTTCGTTTATGCATCAATCTATCTTAACTGGCAAAAGGTCTACCCTTGCCATGGTTATATTTGTTTTAATGTAGATTTTGGCAATACTAGGCATAAGCATGAACATAATCGCCTTCACTACAGCTAAAGAAGATAAGTAAAGCTTCTATGATTATGTATATGGCAATGGGATGGATATCAATTGTCCTTATCTATCCGATTTATAAACATATAGGCATATGCTATATTTGGTATTTGCTACTTGGAGGACTTTTCTATAACATTAGGCCAGTTTTTTTATTCAGTAAATATAATTTCCATACAATCACGCCATCTGGCAGAACTTTAGACTTACAGCAGCCTTTGTCATGTTTTATGGCAACTATCTATTTTTAAAATAAGGAGAAATAAATGATTAATTATAAAAAAGTTAGCGTAACAGCAGAAGATTTAGTCCTGGAAGAATTGCTTGAGTTATCAGAAGCGTGGGCAGAGGAAAATTGTTGCCCTGCATACTTTAAGAATGATCCAACAGAATTTATTAATCGCGATATATATGTAGCTGTTGAGGATAATCGTATTGTTGCGTATGCCTTTGGACATATCAGTGTTCAAAAAGAAGAAACCTCATATAATAAGATTGGGGAGAAAGCCTTTGAGCTTGACGAGATCTATGTTATTCACACACATCGTAATAAAGGCATAGGAAAAGAACTTTATAGATTTTTAGAAAATGACGTGCGGGATTATGTTGAAGTAATTGGAGTTATTGCAACATCGCATCAATATAATAAGCTTCTAAAATTTTACATTGAAGAGTTAGATTTTCAGTTTAATCACGCATTATTAGTAAAACGAACACATGAATAATTCACACTTTTTTAGGAATTAGATTTTTTTAGTAAATGATTTGAAATAAATTTGAATCGCAGAATTTATACTTAGCACTTTTTTTTGCGCTTTGTATTTTATATGATAAAGCACAAAAGTGAACTGCCCCCTAAGTTAGATTTTTGTCTAACTTTTTTTGGGGGGGTAGTTTACTTATCAACTTTTCTTTTCAAGCAAGACCACACACTCCGTATGTGTCGAGTATAAGAGTTGGATTGGTTTTGATATGTTGGATAGGGAGTATGGTTGGCGAGATTATTATTTACCTTCATTCTTGACCTCTTGCTCCAGTGCTTTAATTGTCTGCAAGTAATCCTCTTCCACTGGCGACAAAGTATTCTTTTGATACTCACGATACTCTTTCTTCGCTTTATCCATGGCCTGTTGGTGACTGATCTTGCCTGCGGATTGCAGGACAGGTCGGCCAGTCACACTGAGGACACGATCCAAATGGTCAACGTAATCACTCATATGCATGGGATTATGTTGTATAGCTTGAACCTCAGCAAAATCAAAGTACCCAGAAACTAAGTTGTTCAAAATTTTTAATTCATCTTCCTTTAAGTAGTTCTTAGCCACTTGAATATCTTTCAGAGTCGGAATGGCACCTGCAAAGGTAGTCAGTCCCATAAAAGGTTGGCTTGCATCAGCTCTTTGGTAAATCACCTCAGCAGCCGTTTGTCCATGAGCTGCATAATGTAATTTATTCTGAACCATCTTGAAGAAAGCGATAGATTCTTGGCTCTTTGGATCATAATCAACACTGGTTGCATATAAATCTAGGACTTGTCGGTACATGACTTTTTCTGATGAGCGAATATCACGAATTCTGTCCAATAGTTCTTTCCAATAATTACCGCCAGCTTGCCCCTTAAGCCGCTCATCATCCATAGTAAAGCCTTTAATGATATATTCCTTCAATCGCTCAGTAGCCCAGCGACGAAAGTGAGTGGCGACCTTGGATTGAATGCGGTAACCAAGGGAAATGATCATATCCAAGTTGTAGTGTTTAACTTGATAATTCTTTCCATCCGAAGCAGTTATTCGGAATTTCCGAACAACTGAATCTTCATCTAGTTCGCCTTCGTTTATTATGTTTTTTATATGCTCGCTAACATTAGCTTTACTAGACTGAAATAAGTCAACAAGTTGTGCTTGTGTCAACCAAACTGTTTCATCTTCAAGTTTAACATCTAATTTACTAGTTCCATCTTCACTTTGGTAGATGATGATTTCCCCGTTGCTATCATGTTCCATCATTCGTAACTACCTCCTTCATTAATCAATTTAATCGATTTTTCCCGTTTAGGTCACAATTACTTCCTTCTAGGGGTATTATACCAAAAAGCAATGCATAGGGCATAGACCCATGTCACTGCCGCTACATAGGTCTACATCTCTCTTATTTCAAAGTTATTTTAAAGGTGGTTCTTCCAATAAATTTTGAGGGCAATTGCTATTAGTATCTGCCCTATTCCTACAATAACCAAAGTATAGAAGATTGTATCGTTGAAGAAACCTACCAAAATTGCACAAATTAGGGTGATGAAAGATAAAATTGGGATCACATGGAGGCCAGATTTCATTTGAATTAACGCTTCTCTTTCATCATATTCTCTGATATAAACTTCTTTTAGAACGTCTCATCTTTAAGCATCTTCCACAATTTTCCTAATTGAAAGACGCAGACTAATTCTTTCCCAATAGAAAGACCTGTTGCAAACCCTCTAACACTCTCTACCGTTTGCCCCCTATCCTTCAAAAGCACATTGCCAATGATGACAAATACGAGGGCGACGGCAATAAGCGCTTGATAGACGCTGACCCGATTCTTAATTTCCCTCCGATACTTCTCCAAGTTCATGATTCATCCTCCTCATCAAATATAAAAACATCCTCTATCCTAAAGCCGAAATATTTAGAAACTTTATAGGCTAACGGCAAGGAGGCAATATACTTGCCTGTCTCAATCGAGGTAATGGTCTGCCGTGTGACGCCAACGATATCTGCTAGTTCAGCTTGAGATAGCTTCTTCTCTTTTCTCAATTGAGGGATCTTCGTCTTCATTTGTCCTCCTTTCGTATTCTATCATTTGCATAGTGACCTTTACATTTATAGTAAAGTCAACTTTGCGTTTTATGTCAAGTAAGCTTTGCACCTCGAAGCGAAAATAGTTCTCCTTTCCACTCATCTCTTCAACTAACAAAAGAGCCCCTTCTCAGGAGCTCTTCTCAACTTCATAAACCTCTACAAACCCTATTTCGATCAGCTTTTCTTTTCAATCACCTACGCTATCGCTACAGACCTGACGCTGTAACTCACTTCGTTCGAACAGCCTCAAGCAATACCACTGCCTCAGCAGCCGATTACATCCAATCATTTTCTCGCTTCGCTCGTCATTCTAGGGCAATCCGTGCTTGGGTTGTTCCGTGCTCTATACACTTTACTTTTGGCTTTCATTAATTATCTCTTTTGCTTGATGCAAAATAGGCAGTTCTCTGTTTGCTATAAGTGTTCCTAACCTTGTATTTGCCCTATTTTCATATTCTCGAACAGCTTCGTCATATGTCAATTTTAATGTAGATAAATGAAGACTTTCTATTTCATCCAGAGTCAAATTCTTTTCTCCGAATGACTTTACTTTGCACAAGAAATAATTATTAATATTATGCCTGTGAATCAGATTGTAATAATCGCTTACAACTCCGATTTTGCAAATTATTTCTACAGATATACCAAGTTCTTCTTTCAATTCTCTTTGAATGGCGGTTTGTAAGTCCTCGCCTATCTCAACTCCGCCACCCGATGTTTCAATCAATGTTGCTTTTCCAAAATCATCATCTCGTTCTACTCTTACAAAATAGAACAAACCGTTTTCATCATAAACTATTGCTCGGGCAATATTTCTGTCATGATCAACATATTCAAATTGCCATTGTGTATCCTGCAATTCAATATTTATTTGCTTATTCAACATATATTTTTCCTCAATAAAGTAAAAATCAACTCCGTATAAATCGGGATTTACAAAACCTTCATCTTTCTTTTCGTTTTAATGATAGCTTTACATTTTTCATCTATTGCAAGCCAAAACATATCATCACGATAGATTTCTTCAAATTTAATAATTTTCACACTTTTACTCCTGTATTTTAGTCAACAGAACCACACACTCTGTATGTATCGGGGTTAAGCTATTGATTCAATTTTATATGGTGAGTGCGTAGCTATGCTGAAATAGAGTCTACTTGTTCTTCTAATTCTTTTATACGATGATTAATTTTTCTTTGAACTTCAGAATCCCAGCAAGGTCTCTCCGAACCCAGCCAAACCTTTAATTTCTCAATCTGGGTTTCTGTTAGATTAATATTATTAAGATTGTGTTTTCTTATAAAGATTGGTCTTTGTTCCAGAATTAAAATCCTTCTTACAGGATTAAATCTAATTAACGATGAAAGACCTTTATCACCAGTTAATAAATATGGAATTTTTAATGAATCAAATTTGCCGTACTCTAATTCCATTATCATCTCAATATACCTAATATGGCTTAGATCCCACGCCATACCAGATAGTTTTCCTAATTTGTTTTTCGTGTTCTCTTTGACATTCAAAAATCTTTCTAAATGACGATTATTGTTCAAATATAAAACCGAGGTAATTATTTCATTTTCAGCAAGAATTGGAATTTCTTCGATGATGAAATCTATTAAATCATCAATTTTATTAGTGTTATTTGCATATGTATTCTTTATCAAAAATGTTTTTAATAATAAGATATAAGCCAAAGTGTAGTACTTAATTATTGGAGTTCCTAAATAAATATCATTAGATATGTTACTAAAACGCATATCCGCACCTTGCAAAATTGCTAATTTATCACGTTCATAAGCTTTTGCTATCGTTCCATCTTTTGATGGATCATAAACATCTAATGTTTCTAATGCTTGCAATGACTTATGAATATCATATTTATTTAGTTCATATCTATTGAGCTGCGTCTCTATTAAATACGGATTAACATCTATTCGCATTCTCTTCTCTTTGACATAATTAATTGCTTCAATAAGTGCCTGGTTGTTAGACCTATTTTTAAATATGTCACTAACGATATGGCCTATCACATTCGAATCAATGCTTACCATATAATCTACTTTTATTTCAATAGTATCTTGGTTCAAAATTTGTTTACTCAGTAATAATGTTTTTGAGAAATCCATTACACTATCAAGAAAAAACTTATCACCAAAAGATTTAGGTTCCATCATGGAGCTACTTGCTTTATCAGACCAATCCAATAAAACTAAATCATCTGGAAAATCATCACTCAAAATTATACGAATCAAATCCTCACCAGTAGCCATCGCTAAATAACTTTTAAAATCTAGCTCCATTAGACATACCCCGCTCTCTTTCTCGAATGTATCATTTCATTATTTCTATTATAAACCAAAGAGAGTCACAGCACCATGCTATCCATACACAGTGATAGTGTCAAATTATTGTTGGTTTTCCTCTACCATACTTTTATATTTCCCTGAACCCAGTTTCATGGATTCCATATTTTAACCGGCGCCTTTGGCACCGTGCCTCCATCCGCATTCAGTTCGTCGCCGCTCGCTTTCGTTATGAAGACGGGGTTCACTCTATTGGATTTCAATAACCAGCGATGGTCTCAAAAATCTGTCGACTCCGTGTGTTATTGGAGTAGTGTAAGATCGCTACTTTACCACTCCATTCATACTGGCGGGCGTATTTTCGCCCCACACGGCCATCTAATTTATTGACTCTTCGTTCTCTTTCTGCTGTTTTTGTTTGATTTCTTACCCAAACTTTTAAATCACCACCATTTAGGTCATAAGCACGCGCTTTAGCGATGTTTTCTGCGCCTGTTGTACTCCATCCCAGAGGTCTCGAACTTAAACGAGCACTTAACCAATGGCTAACGTGACCTTCGGCACTACAACCGATATATTGCGACTCTCTTTGTCTTTGGATTGCATCCCAATTGCCTATTAGATAGCGGCGAACCTTTTGAAGCGTTTGTTTTGAAGATTCGGGTAGCGACGGATCGCTGAGTCGCACTTTGAAGTAGTCCTGTAGATAGTCTTTTTCACCTGTATGAAGCCAGCGATGTAACGTGGCGTATAAATGTTCAGTACTGATACCAACGCATGCCTGACGAAGGTATTTCACCGTATGATAAGGGTCAAGAACAAAGTGCGTCTGAGTCGGGAGATAGTCCAATCCTTTCTTAATCCAGTGAGCCCCGTCACCACTTAAATAAAGGGTCGGACAGGCCGCTAAATCATATTGTTGGTCGAGATAGTAATAGACGTCTTCCCACAATTCTTCGCTATCTTCGTATAAGCCTGTGAATATGCGACGAACATTTAATGCTTTTCGATCACTTGACCCTAAATTTTCTTTGTATCCTTCGTGAACATACGCCAAGCGCATTTCCCGATTCTTCCCATCTTGATAGGCTACATGGTCTTCATCAGCTTCAATGTATAGGCAGTCTACTTGACGTTTTTCTCCCACCGGCAACGTAACAGAATCCGGGCAATACTTATGCACAATATTCTTGACGGTCTGACGACTATGAATCCCGATATGTTCGAAACTATCCAGGGTCGCTTGATAAGAATGCTTACTGGCCTTCTCGTAAATGGCTGCCTCTAAATCTAGATCCACGCGCTGGTGAGGTGTGAGCGATAAGTAATCATCCAATAAGTAACAGAACTCACCCGTTTGCTTATCTTTGTAATAACGCCTTGAAAGTTTAATATCACCGATCAGTGTGGAGATTGTTTTTTCATCATGGCTACGATGAACACGATATCTTGCTTTTCTTCCAGGGCTTTTAAAGAGTGATTCCTCAATCGTTGCACAGAGATCTTCTCCTAAATCGACTGAGAGTTGACGCATCGTATCGCGAATGGTTTTGATACACGTTGAAAAGTCTACTTCCCCTTGAATCGCTTGATGATATAAATCTGTCATCATTTTACTAATTTCTTGCATAACTTGTGTTACAATATTCATGGATAATCCTCTAACTTTCTGTGTGTGTTGGCTACTAACAGTATAGCAGAGGGTTATCTTTTTTGCTTTTAGCTTACCAACAGTTATTTTACACTAAGGGTAAACGATGACAACAAATTTCTATCAAAAATTAGAACTTCTTCCCCACCCGCAAGATCAAAAACAGTGGATCGCTGAAATTACCGGACCCGATGAAACTTACCATGTAAAACGTGAGTTTCTTCCTTTAGAAGAAGATCATTATCGTATTTATGATGGGTGGTATCAAATTCATGGAACATTTCCAAGTGCTCAGACTCCTTTTACAAAAGAGTATTGTTATGTCCAAGACGGTCAAATGGTTCGCAACCGTTCCTACCGACAAACTTTAAGTGAATTAGATCAAATTACTGCGTTTGAATCTAAAAGAGTGGAGCGGTTAAAAGATTACATTAAAGATCACTTAGACGATATTTACCAACAAGTACCTCATGAAATGGTTCAAGAGGCTTTATTTGAATAAAAAGACCAGCTATCTTTCATTAATACTTCCAGCGAACTATATCAAGGATTACACCAACTATTATTTCAAAAAGAGCGCTATATCAAGCGGTTTCAAGAGGGTATAAAAAAGTGGCATGAATTTGATCAAGATGCTTGACAAAGAAAAAAGGATGTGTTAAAGTTTAGGTAAGCCTAAACAAAGAGAACAAAAACACAAACAAATAAATCAATAGAATATTCTATTGTTTTTTACTGGACATTATTTAGGTTGCTCTAAACAATGTTTCAGAAAAGAAAGAAGGAATAATATGATAGAAGCGAATAATTTATCCGTTTCCTACAATAAATTCCTTGCCTTAGATGATGTCTCATTTAAATTGAAGACAGGGCAACTAATTGGAATTATTGGGCCAAACGGAGCGGGAAAATCAACGTTAATGAAAGCGATGTTAAATATTCTTCCCCATAGCGGAACAACGACCTATGACGGTCAGCATGTGAGTCAAGTAAGAAAGAAAATATCTTACGTCGAACAAAAGAATAACATCGACCATGATTTTCCGATTAACGTTTTAGATATGGTGGCTATCGGGTTTTACCGTCAACTAGGGTTATTTAAATTTCCCACCAAAGAGCAAAAAGACCAAGCGATGGAAGCCTTAAGACAAGTAGGACTCGAAGAATATTCCCATCGTCAAATTAGTGAACTTTCGGGGGGGCAATTTCAACGAGTGTTACTTGCTCGCGTTTTAGTTCAAGATGCGGGTTATATTTTTTTAGATGAACCATTTGTAGGAATTGACGCTAAAAGTGAAGCCATTATCGCTAAAATTTTACGTCAAATGAAAGGAGATGGTAAAACAATATTAATTGTTCACCATGATTTAAGTAAAGTAGCGGAGTACTTTGATAGTGTGATTTTACTTAAACAACAATTAATTGCTTATGGGACGGTTGAAGAGTGCTTTACTCCGCAGTATTTATCCGAAGCCTTTGGCGAAAGCATTTTAACCTCTACCCAATTTGTTGGAGGAGGTGCATCAAATGAGTAATTGGTCGACTGTATTTTCGATGCAACAAATCCAACAGTTCATCCAACAAGTAAAAGACTATGAGTTTTTACAAAAAGCGTTAACAACTTCAGTGATGGTTGGAGTCATTGCCGGAATATTAGGCTGCTTTATTATTTTAAGAGGATTAGCTTTAATGGGGGATGCGATTTCTCACGCAATTTTACCCGGTGTGGCGATTTCTTATATGATGGGAACGAACTTTTTCATCGGAGCGGCGATCACCGGCTTTATTACAGCATTACTGATTGGTCTCGTTCAACAGTCGAGTCGAATTAAAAGCGATGCGGCGATAGGGATTGTCTTTTCATCCTTTTTCGCGATCGGTGTTATTTTAATTCAAATGGCACAAAGCGCCACGGACTTAACAGAAATTTTGTTTGGTAATATTTTAACGGTTCAAGACAGCGACCGAAATATTACGATGGTAATCGGTGTGATTGTTATCATTCTAGTCGTTGCTTTTTATAAAGAATTACTTATTACCACCTTTGATCCAACAATGGCGGCTGCTTGGGGATACCCAACTAAATTAATTCATTATGGAATTATGGTGACGTTAACGTTAGTTACTGTAGCCTCACTGCAAGCTGTTGGTGCTATTTTAGTTGTTGCTTTACTGATTACACCAGCTTCGACAGCGTATCTATTAACAAACAACTTACGAAATATGTTAATTCTTTCGGCTATTTTTGGTGTTATTTCTTCAGTGGTCGGATTGTATATTAGTTTTGTTATTAACGTTCCGTCAGGAGCAGCGATTGTATTATGTGCCACAGTAATGTTTGTTTTAGCCTTTTTATTTGCACCTAATAACGGCTACGTCTGGCGTTTAGCTCATAAATTATCTAAATAGTAGGAAGGTATGATTAAATGAAACGTTTATTGAAAGTATTATGTGCGATCAACTTAATTTTAATGATGGGATTAAGTATCGCAACCACAGCTCATGCAGATGAACCGCTAAAAGTGGTTTCAAGTTTTTCTCTCTTAACTGATATGTTAGAAAGTATCGGCCAAGATCATATTGAAGTCTATAACTTAGTTCCAGTTGGAACTGATCCTCATGAATATGAACCTTTACCAGAAGACATTATGAAAGCGACTGACGCGGATTTAATGTTTTATAACGGATTAAACTTAGAAGGATCCGAAAATGGTTGGTTTATGAAATTAGCTAATTCAGTGAAGAAGTCACCAGAACAACTCATCGAAGTTGCTAAAGACGTAGAACCACAATATTTAAAAGATGAAGAAGGAAGGCAAGAAATTAACCCTCATGCCTTTGCAGATCCTAACGTAGGTATAAAAATGGCTCAACGAATTGTAGAGGTCTTAAAAGAACAAGATCCAAATAATGAAGTGGTCTATCAAGAAAACGCTGAAGCTTATATTAAAGAGTTAGAAGCAATTCGCGATGAATATGAAGAAAAATTGGGCAGTTTAGAAGGTAACCAGCGTAACTTTATTGCTAGCGAACATGCTTTCCAATATATGACTCAATCTTTTAACTTAAATCATGGTTATATTTGGGCAATTGATACCGATGAAAATGGTTCGCCCGCTCAAATTCAATCAGCGATTCAATGGGTCAAAGATAATAACCCACCGGTATTGTTCGTTGAATCAAACGTTGATAGACGTCCAATGCAAACCGTATCGAAGGAAACGGGCGTTGAGATTTATGAAGAGCCGGTTTATTCCGACGAAATCGGTGAAAAAGGTTCACCCGCGGATACCTATTTAAAGTATTTACAAACGAATTTAGATGTTATTTATAACGGTTTAAATCAATAAATAGTTAGAAGTCACTTAACATAGTGGCTTCTTTTTTTGGTTGTTTGTTTAGTCGCTAAAATCGTGGTAAAATCATAAGAAGATTGAATCGCTTGATGATATAAATCTGTCATCATTTTACTAATTTCTTGCATAACTTGTGTTACAATATTCATGGATAACCCTCTAACTTTCTGTGTGTTTTGGATACTAACAGTATAGCAGAGGGTTATCTTTTTTGCTTTTAGCTTACCAACAGTTATTTTACACTAAGGTGGACAAGACAAAAAGTGGAAAAGTGAGACCATGGAGAGAAAAGAAAATCGCTAATGTTGATTACTTTGAACTTCTGCATATTCTTGAATTTAAAAAGGCTGAAAGAGTAAAAGATTGTGCTGAAATATTAGAGTATAAACAAAATCGTGAAACAGGCGAAAGAAAGTTGTATCGAGTGTGGTTTTGTAAATCCAGGCTTTGTCCAATGTGCAACTGGAGGAGAGCAATGAAACATGGCATTCAGTCACAAAAGGTTGTTGCTGAAGTTATTAAACAAAAGCCAACAGTTCGTTGGTTGTTTCTCACATTAACAGTTAAAAATGTTTATGATGGCGAAGAATTAAATAAGAGTTTGTCAGATATGGCTCAAGGATTTCGCCGAATGATGCAATATAAAAAAATTAATAAAAATCTTGTTGGTTTTATGCGTGCAACGGAAGTGACAATAAATAATAAAGATAATTCTTATAATCAGCACATGCATGTATTGGTATGTGTGGAACCAACTTATTTTAAGAATACAGAAAACTACGTGAATCAAAAACAATGGATTCAATTTTGGAAAAAGGCAATGAAATTAGACTATGATCCAAATGTAAAAGTTCAAATGATTCGACCGAAAAATAAATATAAATCGGATATACAATCGGCAATTGACGAAACTGCAAAATATCCTGTAAAGGATACGGATTTTATGACCGATGATGAAGAAAAGAATTTGAAACGTTTGTCTGATTTGGAGGAAGGTTTACACCGTAAAAGGTTAATCTCCTATGGTGGTTTGTTAAAAGAAATACATAAAAAATTAAACCTTGATGACACAGAAGAAGGCGATTTGATTCATACAGATGATGACGAAAAAGCCGATGAAGATGGATTTTCTATTATTGCAATGTGGAATTGGGAACGGAAAAATTATTTTATTAAAGAGTAGTTCAACAAACGGGCCAGTTTGTTGAAGATTAGATGCTATAATTGTTATTAAAAGGATTGAAGGATGCTTAGGAAGACGAGTTATTAATAGCTGAATAAGAACGGTGCTCTCCAAATATTCTTATTTAGAAAAGCAAATCTAAAATTATCTGAAAAGGGAATGAGAATAGTGAATGGACCAATAATAATGACTAGAGAAGAAAGAATGAAGATTGTTCATGAAATTAAGGAACGAATATTGGATAAATATGGGGATGATGTTAAGGCTATTGGTGTTTATGGCTCTCTTGGTCGTCAGACTGATGGGCCCTATTCGGATATTGAGATGATGTGTGTCATGTCAACAGAGGAAGCAGAGTTCAGCCATGAATGGACAACCGGTGAGTGGAAGGTGGAAGTGAATTTTGATAGCGAAGAGATTCTACTAGATTATGCATCTCAGGTGGAATCAGATTGGCCGCTTACACATGGTCAATTTTTCTCTATTTTGCCGATTTATGATTCAGGTGGATACTTAGAGAAAGTGTATCAAACTGCTAAATCGGTAGAAGCCCAAACGTTCCACGATGCGATTTGTGCCCTTATCGTAGAAGAGCTGTTTGAATATGCAGGCAAATGGCGTAATATTCGTGTGCAAGGACCGACAACATTTCTACCATCCTTGACTGTACAGGTAGCAATGGCAGGTGCCATGTTGATTGGTCTGCATCATCGCATCTGTTATACGACGAGCGCTTCGGTCTTAACTGAAGCAGTTAAGCAATCAGATCTTCCTTCAGGTTATGACCATCTGTGCCAGTTCGTAATGTCTGGTCAACTTTCCGACTCTGAGAAACTTCTGGAATCGCTAGAGAATTTCTGGAATGGGATTCAGGAGTGGACAGAACGACACGGATATATAGTGGATGTGTCAAAACGCATACCATTTTGAACGATGACCTCTAATAATTGTTAATCATGTTGGTTACGTATTTATTAACTTCTCCTAGTATTAGTAATTATCATGGCTGTCATGGCGCATTAACGGAATAAAGGGTGTGCTTAAATCGGGCCATTTTGCGTAATAAGAAAAAGGATTAATTATGAGCGAATTGAATTAATAATAAGGTAATAGATTTACATTAGAAAATGAAAGGGGATTTTATGCGTGAGAATGTTACAGTCTATCCCGGCATTGCCAGTCGGGGATATTAAAAAGAGTATAGGTTTTTATTGCGATAAACTAGGTTTCACTTTGGTTCACCATGAAGATGGATTCGCAGTTCTAATGTGTAATGAGGTTCGGATTCATCTATGGGAGGCAAGTGATGAAGGCTGGCGCTCTCGTAGTAATGATTCACCGGTTTGTACAGGTGCGGAGTCGTTTATTGCTGGTACTGCTAGTTGCCGCATTGAAGTAGAGGGAATTGATGAATTATATCAACATATTAAGCCTTTGGGCATTTTGCACCCCAATACATCATTAAAAGATCAGTGGTGGGATGAACGAGACTTTGCAGTAATTGATCCCGACAACAATTTGATTAGCTTTTTTCAACAAATAAAAAGCTAAAATCTATTATTAATCTGTTCAGCAATCGGGCGCGATTGCTGAATAAAAGATACGAGAGACCTCTCTTGTATCTTTTTTATTTTGAGTGGTTTTGTCCGTTACACTAGAAAACCGAAAGACAATAAAAATTTTATTCTTGCTGAGTCTGGCTTTCGGTAAGCTAGACAAAACGGACAAAATAAAAATTGGCAAGGGTTTAAAGGTGGAGATTTTTTGAGTGATCTTCTCAAAAAATACTACCTGTCCCTTGCTGATTTTTAAACGAGCACGAGAGCAAAACCCCCCTTTGCTGAGGTGGCAGAG
Organism: Globicatella sanguinis; assembly: GCF_002847845.2. Lineage (NCBI taxonomy): Bacteria > Bacillati > Bacillota > Bacilli > Lactobacillales > Aerococcaceae > Globicatella > Globicatella sanguinis. Next base: position 1,247,930 of record NZ_CP126962.1, read on the forward strand.
GGCAGGTTTTTTTGTTTCTTTTTTCTCGTAAAAAAAAGAAAGGTCTTAAAGGTTTTATGGTTTTGGTCGGCACTGCCGACAGCCTCGCAGAGCACACACTTTATGAATATAAAGTATAGTGTGTTATACTTTACTTGGAAGTGGTTGCCGGAAAGAGCGAAAATGCCTCACATTTGTGCCACCTAAAAAGGAGCGATTTACATATGAGTTATGCAGTTTGTAGAATGCAAAAAGTGAAATCAGCTGGACTAAAAGGCATGCAATTTCATAATCAAAGAGAGCGAAAAAGTAGAACGAATGATGATATTGACCATGAGCGAACACGTGAAAATTATGATTTGAAAAATGATAAAAATATTGATTACAACGAACGTGTCAAAGAAATTATTGAATCACAAAAAACAGGTACAAGAAAAACGAGGAAAGATGCTGTTCTTGTAAATGAGTTGCTAGTAACATCTGACCGAGATTTTTTTGAGCAACTGGATCCAGGAGAACAAAAACGATTTTTTGAGGAAAGTTATAAATTATTTTCCGAACGATATGGCAAGCAAAATATTGCTTATGCAACAGTTCATAATGATGAGCAAACCCCTCACATGCATTTAGGTGTTGTGCCTATGCGTGATGGAAAACTGCAAGGAAAAAATGTGTTTAATCGTCAAGAACTGTTATGGCTACAAGATAAATTCCCCGAGCATATGAAAAAACAGGGTTTTGAGTTGAAGCGTGGTGAACGTGGCTCTGACCGTAAACATATTGAGACAGCTAAATTTAAAAAACAAACTTTGGAAAAAGAGATTGATTTTCTAGAAAAAAATTTAGCAGTTAAAAAAGATGAATGGACTGCTTATAGCGATAAAGTTAAATCAGATTTAGAAGTACCAGCGAAACGACACATGAAAAGTGTTGAAGTGCCAACGGGTGAAAAGTCCATGTTTGGTTTGGGAAAAGAAATAATGAAAACAGAAAAGAAACCAACCAAAAATGTTGTTATATCGGAGCGTGATTATAAAAACTTAGTGACTGCTGCGAGAGATAACGATAGGTTAAAACAGCATGTTAGAAATCTCATGAGTACTGATATGGCGAGAGAATATAAAAAATTAAGTAAAGAACATGGGCAAGTTAAAGAAAAATATAGTGGTCTTGTAGAGCGATTTAATGAAAATGTAAATGATTATAATGAGTTGCTTGAAGAAAACAAGTCTTTAAAGTCTAAAATAAGCGATTTAAAGCGTGATGTGAGTTTAATCTATGAAAGCACTAAGGAATTCCTTAAGGAACGTACAGACGGCTTAAAAGCCTTTAAAAACGTTTTTAAGGGGTTTGTAGACAAGGTAAAGGATAAAACAGCACAATTCCAAGAAAAACACGATTTAGAACCTAAAAAGAACGAATTTGAACTAACTCATAACCGAGAGGTAAAAAAAGAACGAAGTCGAGATCAGGGAATGAGTTTATAAAATAAAAAAAGCACCTGAAAAGGTGTCTTTTTTTGATGGTTTTGAACTTGTTCTTTCTTATCTTGATACATATAGAAATAACGTCATTTTTATTTTAGTTGCTGAAAGGTGCGTTGAAGTGTTGGTATGTATGTGTTTTAAAGTATTGAAAACCCTTAAAATTGGTTGCACAGAAAAACCCCATCTGTTAAAGTTATAAGTGACTAAACAAATAACTAAATAGATGGGGGTTTCTTTTAATATTATGTGTCCTAATAGTAGCATTTATTCAGATGAAAAATCAAGGGTTTTAGTGGACAAGGATAGTGTCAAATTATTGTTGGTTTTCCTCTACCATACTTTTTCATGTTTCTCTGAACCCAGTTTCATGGATTCCATATTTTAATCGATATCTTTGATAGCCAGCCTCTAGCGGCATGGGAGAATCTGGAAATCTTTAGGGAGAAGCATCTCCTTTAGCCAATCCAGTCTAGCTAGACGCCAGTACCATGCCGTTGCTCGCTATCAAGCATTCACTTCATCGCCTTTAGCTATCATTATGAATACTGGCTTCAATCTACTAGATTTCAATAACCAGCGATTGTCCCAAAAGCCTGGCGACTTCGTGTATTATTGGAATAGTGTAAAATGGCTATTTTACCATTCCAATCATACTGACGAACGTATTTCCGTCCCACACGGCCATCTAATTTCTCTACTCTTCTTTTTCTTTCTTTTGTTTTAATTTGATTTGTTACCCAAGTTTTTAAATCGCCACCATTTAAGTCATAAGCACGGGCTTTAGCGATGTTTTCTGCTCCTGTTTTACTCCATCCTAGCGGTCGCGAACTTAAACGAGCACTTAACCAATGGCTGACGTGACCTTCGGCACTACAACCGATATATTGAGGGTCCCTTTGTCTTTGAATAGAATCCCAATTGCCTATTAGATAGCGACGAACCTTTTGAAGCGTTTGTTTCGAAGAGTCCGGTAGCGACGGATCGCTGAGTCGCACTTGGAAGTAGTCCTGTAAATAGCCTTTTTCACCTGTATAAAGCCAACGATGTAAAGTGGCGTATAAATGATCATTACTGATACCAACACATGCCTGACGAAGGTGTTTAACCGTATGATAAGGGTCAAGAACAAAGCGCGTCTGAGTCGGTAGATAGTCCAACCCTTTCTTAATCCAGTGAGCCCCGTCTCCACTTAAATAAAGGAGCGGACAGGCTGCTAAATCGTATTGTTGGTCGAGATAGTAATAAATATCTTCCCACAATTCCTCGCTATCTTCGTATAACCCTGTGAATATGCGACTAATATTTAATTCTTTTCGGTCACTTGATTCTAAATTTTCTTTGTATCCTTCGTGAACATACGCCAAGCGCATTTCCCGATTCTTCCCATCTTGATAAGCTACATGGTCTTCATCGGCTTCAATATATAAGCAGTCTACCTAACGCTTTGCTTCCACCGGCAACGCAACAGAATCTGGGCTATACTTATGTACAATATTCTTGACTGTCTGACGACTATAAATCCCGATATGTTCGAAGCTATCAATGGTCTCTTGATAAGAATGCTTACTAGCCTTCTCGTAAATGGCTGCTTCTAGATCAATATCCATGCGCTGGTGAGGCGTGAGCGATAAGAAGTCATCCAATAAATAGCAGAACTCACCCGTTTGTTTATCTTTGTAATAACGCCTTGAGAGTTTAATGTCACCGATCAGTGTGGAGATTGTTTTTTCATCATCGCAACGATGAACGCTATATCTTGCTTTTCTTCCAGGACTTTCAAAGAGTGATTCCTCAATTGTTGTACAGAGATCTTCTCCTAAATCGACTGAGAGTTGACGCATCGTATCGCTAATAGTTTGGATGCATGTTGAAAAGTCTACTTCACCTTGAATCGCTTGATTATATAAATCTTGCATCATTTTACTAACTTCTTGCATAATTTGTGTTATAATACTCATGGATAATCCTCTACCTTTCTGTGTGTTTAGACTACTTACAGTATAGCATGTTTATTCCGCGCTCTCAAGCCCACCTATACGCAGCATCAAGTCCGGCTGTAGCCAATTCAAGGCAATGAGTCCACGCTTCAAGGCAAGAGAGTAGCCATACTCATGGAGCATGGCTATGAATGAAGTTTTATTCTTGGTTGGCAAAATGTTCACGCATATTCAATTGTCCAGCATCTAACCACACCGAGTTATGAACAATTCGGTCCATAATCGCATCAGCATGAACCCCACCACCTAGTCGTTGATGCCAGTCGCTCTTCCTAAATTGAGTGCAGAAGATAGTTGAACCTGATTGATAACGTTTCTCAGTGATTTCAAAGATAAACTTTAAATCCTCGTCTGATAAGTCTTCTAACAACCATTCATCCAAGATAAGCAGGCCATAGTTCGAATATTTAGTAATCAGTTTTTTCATACCACTGGGTTTAAGCGTGGCTTCATCGCGTTCGACCAGAAGGTCAGGAAGTCGGATATAACGGGTTCGAACTTCTAACTTACAAGCCTCTTTACCTAGAGCGCAGGCTAAATATGTTTTCCCAGAGCCTGTGAATCCTTGAAAAACGACATTTCTATACCGATGAAGATAATTTCCTCTAGCCAGTTCTTGAATCACTTGTTGTTTAAGTTCTCGCTTCTCGTAGTAGATGGAGGTGACATCAGCTTCAGGCAAGCGGAAATTAGCCCGTTTGATCAATCCATGGACTTTCTTGTTATATTTCTCTTGATAGAGATAATCAATCGCTAATTGGAGTCGTTCATCAAAGGTCAGGGTGAGTGAATCATTCTCCAGTTCCTGCATTTCTAGCGCACTCACTAGCGGTTCTAAATCAAGCTGTCTCAACTTACGGATACTTTCACTGTTAATCATGATCTTCACCTCCGTAATAGGCTGCTCCTCTAACAAAGCCCATTGGCGGCTCGGGTTTGTGGTTCTCTTCGGATTGAGCTTGAACTGGATTGGTTAAGATGGCGTAGAGATGACGATATCTAGGGGAATGAATTCGCTCTAAGGCGATGTGACAAGCCGTTTCAAGGTCTTCATTCGAAAAAGATTGACTTAATTTGAGAATGGATTGACTGGGTTGGTAGCCTCGTTCTTTTAATGGTACTGTTTCAAAGACTCTTTGAATCACCTTGTGTGTGAAGGGTCCGATTGCTCTGGCTTGATTCAACAGCAAGGTATCATTCACTTGAGGACGATTGAATTGTTCGGGCAAATGCTCAGGGCTTGTCGAGAATTGATATTCTAAATAGCTTGGGAAGCGCTTATGAGTCGCGATACGTTCTTGATTGTAATAAACCTCAAGGAGACGATCTGTCACGCGTAAATCCACCTGTTTGCGAACATATTGGTAAGGGCAGGAATAGTTATTCTTTTGGAAAGTAATGTGACAGTCTAGTTTTACTTTGCGACCATAGACCCATTCTGCCACTTCATACGGTACCAACGGCAAGGGGCGCAAGGTTGGGTGTTCAACGGTTTCAAAAATTTGTTTGCGACTTCCTTCTCGTTTTTGGAACGGTGTTGCATTAAAGAGTGTGATACGTGTCATGATAGCGTCATTGAGTTCGTCAAGACGAGTAAAGATTTCATTTCTCAAAGGAGCAATAACTGCCATCGCAGTTTGATTGACGCCTCCTTCAACGGCAGCCTTTTGTTTAGGTTTCTTTACGCCCGTCGGCATAATCGCCATGACATAATGATCAGCTAAACCTTCATACTGGGCATTCAAAATAATATCGCCTTCTTTAGGATGTGAGATAACCCCCGTCTTTAGATTATCACTAATCAGGCGAATGGTTGTACCGCCCAGAAAATTAAAGAGGTTAACATGGCAACGAATCCAAGTATCACTGGTCATATCGAGGGTTCCTTCAACGTAAGTATATTGACTATAAGGTAGAACAGCCACAAAGAGATGCACTTCAATAAAGGCCCCGCTTTCAGGGTCTAAGAGTTGCATTGTCGCTCCAGCCCAATCCACTTGAGTAGAAACTCCAGGTTTATGTTTTAAGTGATTAGTGAGCTTATATTGGTCAATATGCTTATTGTAGTCTTCACAAAACTTACTGTATCCAACTGCAATGCTTTTCTGCTTCTTACATTCATCGACATACTCAGTCCACAACAACTTCAGTGTGACACCTACACGCTTAAGTTCCTCTTGCACATAATCGTAATCAGGCAAGGTATAGAGCGCCTCTGATTGGTGCTTGGAGGGAAAGAATTTTTGATAAACTTCTTGTTCAGATATGTTTTGGATATCTGCGTAAGTTAAATCTAACTCATCCGCACGTCGAAAGACTTCGCTGACAGAATCACGCCCGACTCTTTTTGGCTTAGCAATCATGTTTCTCGAGAGCCCTTGCTCTCTGAGTTCCATAATCAACTTGACCGGTATTTTTCTAGCCATTAAAAACAGCCTCCTTTTAGAATATTTTGAAGACGATGTCTTCAAAATAACTATACCTAAAAGAAAGGCCAAGGTGGACTCCAAACGTGGATTGATTGCCTTGATGTGCGGATTCGGGGTTAAAACAGGGGGTGCCTAGGGGATGCCTTGAATTGGCTACAGCCTGCCTTGAAAGCGTGGAATAATCAAGCAGAGGATTATCTTTTTTGCTTTTAGCTGACCAACAGTTATTTTACACTAAGAGAAGTATTTATGGATAGTTAATAATACTGCTTGAAACGTACATAGTTCAGTTATTAATCATTAACATCTTAACTATCAAAGCTATCAATGGACCAGTTTCCCTAAACCCATTAAGATTTTTAAACTATACTTTTTAATTTCATTATTTCCTAAAACAATTAAATAAAAATCTCAGCTTCCTGAATATGACTCACACATTAAGAAAGCTGATATAACAACATTTTACTCTTTCACCTTTTGCATCAATACTACGCACTCCACATGCGTTGTCTTTTGATTGGGAACATAATTTTTTATCCTCGTCATTCTTGTAGGAACACAATTTATTAATGTCATTGACTTTGGCATTTTTTCTTTTATCTTTAAAGTTATTAGAATCTTGACTATCTTTAACTCCTGTTTTGAAATAGAATGTTAAGTCATAAGGATGAACTGTTCCGTCTTTATCAATTCTTCCCACTACGACTTTATCAACTATGCTTTCAAATACTGTTCTGTTAAATTCCTCTATAATTTCTTTATTTTCTAAGACCTTTTTAAATTGTTTTAATCTTTCTTTAATAGAGTCTTCATCTTTGATAGTTAGCTCTAGTGTTTTCTTTTCATCAAGTAATTCTTCTTTTTGTTTTGTTAGTTTTTTATACTTTTTAGCATAAACTTCTTCGTCTATACTATCTTCTAAATGAAGATCAACTAACTTTCTTTCTTGACTAATGATTCTGTTTAATTGGTTTTCTATCTTTTTCAGATCCTTGACTAAAGTATTATCATTTATTTCTTCTTCTACAATTTTCAAAAAGTCATCTATTACTGTTGAATCTGCATGGCATAATTGCCTATAGCTTTCAACAAATGCTTTTTCTATTGCTGCTTCTTGTATTCCTTTTGAATGAGGGCAATATTTTTTACCTTTTTTTGTTGACTTTACACATTGCCAGTTAATTTTTTTATAAATTGAACTTGTGTGCCAAGTTCTTCTTGACAGTATTTCACCACAAAATCCACATTCCAGCATACTTGAAAAAGCGTATTGTCTTGATAGTTTTTCTCTTTTCCTATCCTTGTTAGCAATTGTGTTTCTGTTTTGTGCTCTCCTGAGTCTAATCTCTTGTGCCTTTTCAAAATCTTCTTTTGATATAATTGGCTCATGATGATTTTCAATGTGGTATTTATCAAATTCACCAAAGTTTGCTAGTCTTCTTTTTGTTATGGGATCAACTGTAAAAGTCTTTCCCATTAGTATATCGCCAATATACTTTTCATTCTTAATTATTCCTAACACTGTAGTATCAGACCATTTTGTTTTACCTCTAGGAGTGAGATATCCTTGCTCTTCTAGTTCCCTGCCAATGACTGAGCCACCATTGCCCTCTAAATATCTTTTAAAGATGTATCTGACAATTTTAGCTTCTTCTTCATTTATAGAGATGCTTTTTGTTATAGGGTCATAATCATATCCAAGGCAACCTTGAAAGCCAATAAGCTCCCCTTTTTCCATTTTCATTTTCAGTCCTTTTTTTACATGGGCTGAGGTATTTTCTACTTCTTGTTGAGCTACTGAACTTAATATTGTTAGTAATAGCTCTCCATCCATTGTCAAAGTATCTATATTTTCTTCTTCAAATACTACACCAACATTGTTTTCCTTTAATAGTCTTACATACTTTAAAGTATCTAATGTATTTCTAGCAAATCTTGATATAGATTTAGTAATTATCATGTCTATATCTCCATTTTGGCAATCACTTATTAGTCTCATAAAATCTGCTCTTTTAGTAGCAGTTGTTCCTGTTGTCGCTTCATCTGCATATATACCAGCCAAAGTCCAGTTCTTATTATTTTTTATTAGATTTGTGTAATAATCAACTTGCGATGTATTTGGCAAGTGTAAAATGTATGAAACGGCAGCCCTTTTTGTAAACCACTTGCCAACCTCTAATTTTTCATCATCATAGACTCTTTCATTCGTTTACTTTCACCCCCAAACAGAATGAGGTGGGAGTGGTGGATTAGGCGATCCACTACGGCTTCCGTTAGAATCGGATCGCCAAAGACATGGTTCCACTGTCCGAATTGAAGATTGGTAGTAATGATAATGCTCCGTTTTTCATAACACATAGATATCACTTGAAACAGTAGTTCTGCACCTTGCTTATGCAATGGAATATAGCCTAGCTCATCTAATATTAATAGATCAAGCTTATCTATTCTGTTAAACAGCCTGGTCAACGTACCTTTTTCATTCGCTTCCAACAGCTCATTTGCCAATGAAGCAACGGTATAGAACTTCACTCGCTTGCCATACTTCTGTATGACATTGATTCCTATGAGCGTAGAGAGGTAGGTTTTACCTGCACCTACTCCACCATAAAAAATCATATTTTCCTTTGCCTCGATAAATTCTCCTTCTAATACCGATTCTTGACTTAACCCCTGACCCAATTGAATATCTGTCCAATCAAAAGGATTACCAGACACGTTCGGCAGCGTTGCCGTTTTGAATAATAGGTTTATCTTACGCTCCTCACGCTGTTCCACTTCCTTTTCAAAAAGTGTTAATAAGTATTGTTGAGGATCTTCTATGTTCACCGTATGGAAATTCTCACGAATCCAGCTGAGTTTTAATCGCTTTGCGTACTCCTGAATCATTTCATGCATTATGCCTGCCTCCTTTCAGAGGAAAAGAAGACATCATATTTCTTAATCCCTCGCTCAGCGACTGGCATGACTGGGATGCTAGGCTTCATCTCCAACGTATCACGATAACCTCGCCCGTGAATAAGTTGATGGAAAACCTGTTTGATTGATTCGGAAGATGGATGGCTCCTTTTAGAAGCTATCTCCAACGCTTCTGTTGCCTTTTCTAAACTATGTTCTTTCAGTAATGTTGATAATAGTTTGAGAGCTTCTTTCTTCTCCTCAACGGTGCATTCATTCAAATAGCTTCGCCAGCGTTCCGGTAATTGGCCATAGAACGTCGTATATTTCAAAGCTGTTGGCCTTGTGGCCATAAGAGATAGGTAGGGTTGCCATACCATTGATTTTGATGCATTTCCGTAGATTCGGTTATGTCTTACAATTTTTTCGTATCTATCCGAAAGGATAGTAACTTGATCATATGTGATTGCCACCAAGACTTTTTGTTTTGCGTAACGTGGGGAAGTGGAGTATTTTTTTGTATCCACTTGGACAAACCCATATTTATCAGCTTTCAAAGTTTCATAGCGTACACAACTATACTCCTTGGCCGGTAAGTGTAAAAATGCATGCTTATCTTCTTCGAATAATTTACTGATTTCTTCCTTTTTCTCATAATGTTGGCGATGACGATCTTTTTCAGCTTCTCCCCACAACTTGGTATTGAATTCGTCTAATTGAAATACTCTTCGTTCTGGTAAGAAGAAATTATTACGAACATACTTAACCATTGCTTCCACATGACCTTTTTCATTCCCTGAACCTGGATTACAAAATTCATATTCGAAACCGTAGTGTAAGACAAACCTTTCAAATCCCTCCGTCAGTTCACGTCTTCCATGAGGAAGAATCTTTTTCACCGCAGGTGATAAGTTATCAAAACGAACTCTTCTAGGTACACCCCCAAGGTGATGAAAGAATCGTTTCATGCCTTCCAAGAAACAGTCTTGATTCTGGGACTCAAACACCTGAACCAGAAATGCATTACTGTACGGGAAAGACATAACCAGATACGGAAGTTCTATGACTTCTCCCTCTACCTTAAACGGTGCCTCTCCAAAGTCTACCTGGGCATCCCCTGGACTTGCTTCTAACGGAAGAGCTGCCTCATCGTTTGCTTCCATCTCTTCAAGTAATTCTATTTTCCGCTTAGAGACATATGCTCTCACCGTTCGGTCTGAACCTTTAAATCCACACTCTTCCTTTAATAACTCCCAAATACGCTTCGCAGTTCTCCGATATTTCTTTTTCTTCTTCAAATCTTCCCTCAACCACTGATCCACAATCTCTTTCACCGGATCCATAACCGGAGAGGGTTGATGTTTCCTTCCTTTCAATTCAGGTTGGAATTCATCTAGATCCGCATATTTCTGTACGGTTCTTGGGTCTCTATTTGTTCTTCTCGCAACCTCTGCATATGTATGCCCTTTTCCGTTCACTTGTTGTCTGATATAATTAATTTCAGTCACTTCTAACACTCCTAATCTACCTCCTGCCAGAATAATGGGTCCAACAGGAAGTGTAGTTAATTATTGAGTTGTTAGCAAGTGGCTTTTTCTTTTATGCATGGCCCTATAGGACATGCATAAAAGAAGTGCCATAACCTACATTTTTAGTTTGCCATAAACACTTGCGATTTATATGATTCAAGTTGGTCTTTGCTATCTGTACTTACTCTACAATACGCTGCAACACGTTTTAATTCTAAATCTAGTGCATTTCTATTTCTAGCTCCAGTATTTGAAGTTTTTATTACTTTTGCTTTAGTATTCATTTTACCTCCTTCCCATTTTGTATCTTTCTACAGTGTTATTATATCACAAGATTAATTACTTTCTATCTATCTTCTTATAATCATTTTCTAACCTGTTCTTAATTTTTGTATATTCCTTATCATTAATTAATTTAAGATCATAAAGTCTACATAACATAGCAACTCTCATACTATAAATCTTTATTGCTTGCATTTTAACCTCCTATGCAAGTTAACTTTTTTACCTTGGTAAGTGGATTAAATCTGAAATATGCTAATTCCACATAAGCAACTTCAAGAATATTGACACTTCAAAGTATTTTTGTTTTTATAAAAAGATGACAAAATACCCCTCACTTTATAAAGTGAAATTTGCCCTCTTTGGTAACCAGAATTTTTATTTTTCTATAATATTTTTGAGTTTCAATGATTAATTTAAGCATAAAAAAATGAGGACTTATGCTACTAGACATAAATCCTCTAATCTAAATTTTCCTGTTCAAAGACTTTAATATTTCTTTCTATCAATTATTTAATTTCCATGATTCCGCCTTAGCTTTTGCATTTATAAGGTCAGAATAAAGTCCATCATTCTTAATCAGTTCTTCGTGATTTCCACGTTCTACTATCTCTCCATCTTTTAAGACTAAAATCTGGTCAGCATTTCTAATTGTCTTTAACCTATGAGCAATCATTATTACTGTCTTATTCTTTGTTAATGATTCTATTGCTTCTTTAAGTTTATCTTCATTTTCTGGGTCTATATTTGCAGTGGCTTCATCAAAGATAATTATATCTGCATCTTTTAGCATGGCTCTGGCTATGGAGATTCTTTGTTTTTCTCCACCAGATAGGCTTGCTCCACCTTCCCCAATGATAGTGTTATATCCTTCTGGTAAAGCTTCTATAAATTCATGACATCTTGCCTTCTTTGCAGCTTCTACAACTTCTTCATGGCTTGCATTTTGTTTTCCAAATTTTATATTGTTTTCAATAGTGTCTTCGAAGAGATATACATCTTGAAATACCATGGAAATAGAATTCATTAAGTTTTCTATCTTATAGTCCTTAATATTCTTTCCACCTATTAAAATTTCGCCAGAATTTACATCCCAAAATCTTGCAATAAGATTGCAAAATGTAGTCTTGCCAGATCCAGATGGTCCTACAATAGCAGTCATGGTATTTTCTTTTATCTCTGCTGATACATTTTTTAAAATTGGTCTATCATCATAAGAAAAAGAAACATTTTTAAAGACTATATTGTGATTTTTTATTGGCTCTGTAATACTTCCTTCTTTCATATCTTCCATATCATTTACATAAGAATAAGAATCTATTGCATTCTCAACCATTCTTAGCATTGCAATAGCAGATCCAGATGTAATAAGTCCGTCAAATATTACAAAACTTGCTATAAGTATCATAATAGTATTGACTATTTGACCATTTTCAACAAAATATAATTTTATTGAAATAAACAACATCAAACAAATTGTTATAGCTATTATGATTTTAGCTAATAAACTATATGGCATTATAGTTTTTTCTAAATCAAAAGAATATTCACTAGCACTATCAAAGCTCTTGTCAAGTTTTTTATTATTACTTCCTCGTAGATTATATGATTTTATAATTTGCATTCCTTGCAATGTTGATAAGACTTCTTTGGTAAGTGATACCTGAATCTCATGAATCTTATCTGCATTTTTACTTGACCTTTTTTGCATACGAGCAATGATCATTAAAAATACAATAGAACCAACTATTGCTACAATACCTATCTTATAAGAAAACAAAAATAAGGATAAGATAAAAACAATAGCATTAAGCATGCCACCGAAAACCATAATACACAAAGTTGGAACCCAAGTCTCTACATTATCTAAGTTAGTAGTTGCAATAGTTGTTAAATTTCCTAAACTTAAACTTGAGAAGAATCCCATGGGAACTTTTTTTATTTTTTCACCTAATTCAATTCTCTTGTGTCCAGCCATAAAATATCCGGCATGTGTTTGTTTGAGCATAGAGGAATTTTTTGAAATAATTACTCCGGCTATACTAATTAATAAAAATAAACTTGATATTCCTATTGTTTTAAAGCTTATATCCTTGTTTACTATCCCAAAAATCGCATAATAAATGGCTGCAAATTGTAGAGAATTAAAAATAGAACCGAAAAAATTAGCAAAGATTGATTTTTTTAGATACACTTGTTCTTCAATAGAAAAATTCCATATTTTTTTAAAAACACTAAGCATTTTCTTCTCCTTTCAAGGCAGTTTCCCAAAGATTGTGATAATCTTTTGATTCCTTCAAAAGATCTTCATGACTTCCTTTACATGCAAGTTCTCCATTTTTAATTACAAATATATTATCTACATCTGTTATTGTCTTTAAACGATGGGCAATTATAATTAGAGTTTTCCCTTTAACAAGCTCTGATATTGCATCTTGAATCAAGGCTTCATTTTCAGGATCGATATAAGAGGTAGCCTCGTCTAAAATAACTATTGGAGCATTCTTTATCATAGCTCTTGCAATTGATATTCTTTGCCTTTCTCCTCCAGACAAATGTTTACCAGCTTCTCCTACCCTTGTATCATATCCATCTGACAAGTTCATTATAAAATCATGGCAGGCTGCTTTCTTACATACTTCAATTATTTCCTCATCACTGGCATTTTTATTTCCTATTCTGATGTTATCTTTAATTGACATATCAAAAAGAAAATTATCTTGTGCTACATAGGAAATAACAGTAGATAACTTTTCAAGGGACATATCTTTGATATTTACATTTCCTATACTTATAGAACCACTATCTACGTCCCAAAATCCTGAAATTAGTTTTGCAATAGTCGACTTTCCCGAACCCGATTCGCCTACTAAAGCATTCACACTTCCTTCTTCTATATTTATATTTATATTGTTTAGGACTTGCTTATCTTTTTCATAAGAAAAATCTACGTTTTTTATCTCTATATTATAATTTTTTATATCCAAATTTTCATTTTTATGAGATAATTCTCTCGCAGAAAGTATATTTTTAATCTCCTCGAAAATAGTTGACATTCTTCCAATATCATCTTCAAAAGTCATTACTCTCATAATATTTTGGATAGTCCCTAAAGAAAGAATTATCAATGTTAAAAATACACCACCATCTAGTGAACCATTCATACAGAAATATAAACCAAATGGTATAATTGTCAAAATACCAACTGGAGCAATAGACATACTTATCGCATAGTCTCTTGTATTTTCTCCCATCCAATCATAATAGTAATTTGCCTTTTTATACACATTGTCCCTGTATTTTCTATAAGATTTTTCGCCTTGATTAAATGTCTTAATAACCTCTATTCCATTTATATATTCAACCACGGAATTATTCATATCTTGACCAATTTTAACTGCTTGTGGAAACTTTACCTTCATTCTTTTCATCGGTCCTGCCATAAAAAATCCACCAATAACTAATGGAATTAAAGATATTAAACTTAGTCTATAATCTAAAATTAACATGTAAACAAATAATATTATAGGTCCGACTAAATTAGCTGTCATCTCAGGTATCATATGAGCCAATGTTGTTTCAGTATTATCGACTTGATTTACAATTATGTCTTTTAACTTACCAGTAGATTCATTCAATATATCTCCTAATGGCATATTAAATAATTTTTCCATAAGGCTTTTTCTTATATCTCGTATTATTTTATAGGCTGTTTTATGAGAAATCATTGTTGACAAAAACATAAACACTTCTTTGATTATAAGACATAAAAGTATAAAGAAAATTTTATTTATATAGTAATAAAAATCTTGGCTACCATCAATTAATGATATAATCATCTTACTTAGAATAATATATACAAAAAGATTTGAAATTACTCCAAGTATTGCAAACAAGACAGAAATAAAATATGGTGCTTTATTTCTCTTAATGTATTTTTTTAATAGATCCATAAATTTAACTCCTTTCATCATCTTTTTTCATTACATTTATAAAATAAGTCTCTATCATTTCAGTTAGATATATCTTATTTTTTGTAAAATTCTCACGTGCATTCAAAATTTCGCCAGCCATCAATCCAGAATTCATAATATTAATCATAAATTCAAATGTTTCATCAGAAGGTAACACGTTAAACAAAGTAGAAAACAATTCTTTAAATACTTGTATGGACTCTTTTTTTATTTTCACATATAATTCTTTCAGATCATCATTTTCTTTTAACTCACATAAAAACATAACATAAAGCTTTACATAATCATTATCTGCAAGTATCTTGTCTATAATCATTCTTGAAAACAACTGTGGACTTAATATTAATCCTTCATCATAAATTGATTTTTGAATAATATCTTTTCTATTTATATTACCTTCCATCATAATGTCGTATAAGATTTCATGCGTAGAACCATAATGATGATACAAGCCACCTCTAGAAAGCCCAGTAGCTTCCATAATGTCATTCATAACTGTATTTCTAAATCCCTTATCCAAAAAGACTTTAATAGCTACTTGTCTAATCTGCTTTTTTCTTTCATCAGCTTCCATTTTCATTTCATAAATAACCTCCAAACCGACACTCTTGTCGGTATTATTGTATCAACTCTGATAATCATTGTCAATAGCTTCGCTTATACTTCTTTATTAATTTTTTTAAATGCGATATAATTAATAAAACTGAAAGTTCTAAAATTAAATTAGCCACTTAAATTGTGTATCCTCCCCATTTTTATGATTGAAAATAAAGCTGCTAGTTGCGGTTGGGAGGGGAACTATTTTATGGCTTTCAATACAACAGTAGCACTTTACTTAATGGGAGAATCGGGTAAGCTAAATGACTCGACCGAAAATTTAAGCGTAGTGCGGAAGGTCGGGGAGTGACCCCGCACCCGATTCGACGATTCAGTCAAGTGCTACGGTATAGAAAAAAGTATAGAAAAAAACATCTCAAAACGTTATTATTGTAGTAACCAAACCAAAATAAAGGACGTTTTAAGATGTATCATCATTATAATTCATTTTCAGCAGAAAGCAAGACCCGAAATAAACATTTAACCTTGGACGATCGTCATAATATTGAGCGTTGGCACCGTAGTGGTAAGTCTAATCGTGAAATTGCGCGTCTTCTAGATAAAGCCCCTCAAACGATTCATAATGAAATCAAAAGAGGGCTTGTGCTTCAACAAGTGAGAAAAGGTCGCTTCAAAAAGATTTATTCTGCTGAGTATGCTCATTCTCAGTATTTAAAACAGCGTGACAAGTGTGGCCGCAAAGTGTCACTTGATAAGGAAACCAAAGAAACACTCGTTCATTTTCTGACCGAAATGAAATATTCACCAGAAATGATCGTTCATTCTAATCTTGTCAACGTTCCTGTTTCAACGATTTACTATTGGATTCATAACGGACATTTAGGTTTAACATCGAATGACTTACTTTATCCACGTAAATCAAAGAAAAAACGTAAGAATACTAGCTCGCAATTTAGAGTGAAAGGTCAATCCATAGAAATGCGTCCGGAAGTCATTAATCAGCGTGGTGAGTACGGTCATTATGAAATTGACACCGTGATTCTAACGCGCAAGACCAATAAATGTTTACTCGTATTAACCGATCGTCGGACACGCCATCAAATTATTCGACTGATTCCGAATAAACAGGCGGCATCCGTCAATAATGCTTTATTAGATATACTCAATGAATATGCGATTAAATCAATTACTGCGGATAATGGTGTTGAATTTTTTAGACTGCATGAAGTCTTTCCTTATGAGCATATTTATTATGCCCATCCCTATTGTTCATATGAACGGGGAACAAACGAAAACCACAATCGACTAATAAGGCGGTTTTTACCTAAAGGAACAACAGATGTAACGGAATTAGAAGTAAAGAAAATTGAAAACTGGATTAATCATTATCCGAAAAGAATGTTCAACTACAAATCACCATTTGAGATGATGTACGCTGGCTAATTTAAACTTGAAATTTGCCATAATTAATAAAACCTAATAAACACTTAACGCTTATAACTTTAATAGCAAGCACAGTAAGTGTACGGACACTTACGAAAAAATTAATGGAGCAGCCCTTTATGGACTGCTTCTTTTTTTATCAATTTTACCTTGTTAGGGAGAACCCTAAGACCCCAATATTTTATAATAAGGAGATATACTATGGATAATAGAAAAAGAAAAAAGCAACTTAAAATATATTTAACAGATGAAGAGAAAAAATTTTTTGAAAAGAAAATGAAACTTGCTAATTGCAAAACTATGTCCCATTTTCTTAGAAAATGTGTATTAGAGAAAGAAATTTATGTAGTAGACCTAGAACCATTTAGAGATCTCCAATGGCTACTTTCAAATGCAACAAATAATATAAACCAGATTGCAAAAGCTACTAATACAACTGGTGTTATTTACAAGAATGAAATTGAATCTATGAATAAGCAGATAGAAAAGTTATCAAGAGAAATATGGCAGATCCATTCCCTACTTCTTAATAAATCAAAATGAAATTTATTATATAAGTCAAAATTTAATTTATAAATACATTAAATACCAGCTGAGAAATTCTACATTTTTAATAAAAACTAGGTACATCAAATACTGCATTTTTCATGAATATAATCATGTTTTTATTTTTCAAATCAATCTACATGATTTGAAAAATATCTTTCCGAACTTAAATATAGTATTCTAGTAAATACAATAAAAAAAGAATACCCTCATGCAAGAGTATTCTTAAAATAAAAATAGTAATTATCTTTTTTCATTCTATAGAATAATATTAAAAAGCAGCATAAAACATAAGTAGAAATAGTACCTACTTTTCAATTAAATCGAAGAGAGATCTATAACATTTTCTTCTCCAAAATACTCTTTAGCTTTTTCTAATATGTCAGAATCATCAGTAGGCATATATATTATTAAATTCTTTTTTGCTCTTGTTATACATACATAAAATAATTTTTTTGTACGTTTCTGAACATTAGAGTTCGGAGATCCTTTCCCAAATAATGTTCTAAAGTCATATTTATTCCAATCAGACTCTAATACAAGCAATACATTGTCATATTCACTACCTTTAACACTATGTTGAGTACAAATTGGTGAAAATTCTTTTAAATATAAAACGCTTTTTCTATATTGATTAAATGTTATCTTTTTTATTCTCTCCCATAAATAAAACCCTTTATTTGAAATATAATCACTAAACAATTCATCTTCTTTGAGTAACCCTTTTACTTCCGCAAATTTTAATACATTTTCTATCGTTTGATTATCTTCACTTACAAGATAATCAATTGCTTGCTTAAGGCAAATCTTATCATTTCTATTATGAATAGAAAATTTTGTTATTCTCAGAAAATCATTAAATCTATTAGCCTCATATAATTCAATAATCTCCTCTAATATATCTAATCTGCGTAAAATCCTATCTCTATAAGAATTAGCTTCATATCTACCACTCATTCCATTTAATTTATATGACATGAGTGATTCCTTAGTGATTCTACATTTTTCGTAAGCTTCTTCCCATGACATATCTTCTAAAACACTATATATTGACTGATAAATTTCATTTCCGTTAATTTGATCTAACAGCTCCACTTTGTTATATGTCGGTTTTACCTCTAACGCTATTTCTCCCAAAGTCTTATTACAGTCTAAATTTCCCTTATCAATTTTTTTCTTTATCCCACTTATAAGCTTAGTTATCAAATCAGCATTATATAGATCATATAAGTCTTTAAAGCCAGTCATTTCAGCATTATATTTATGTGTTAGCCTTAACTCTTTTGTTTGTTTTCCATCAGAAAAATCCCAAGATTCAAAAATATTCTTCCCCTTTATACTTATAAAATCATTTATTTCAGTTCCATATAAAAATTTAATACTACCTTCTCTAATAGTACCATTTTCCATATTAGGTGCATTTATATCTTCTGAAGGTCTTTGCTCAATATCATCATCTCTAAACTTATTGGCTACTTCGATTACAACTCTTGGATTTCTTCGGTTTTGCGTCTTTACTATTTTAGTTAAATTATATTGATTTAAATTACCAACTCCGTCGTCATATATAGACTGCATTGAATCTCCAAAAAAACCAATTACATTTTTCTTATCGCTTTGCTCAAGATGCTTTAGTAAATTATCAGCAACTAAAGGACTTGTATCCTGATATTCATCAACAAAAATACAATCTGCAATATCCTTTAAAATGTCCGCTATTTTTTTATATTTCTTAAACATTTTCTCTGCAACAATCAAAATGTGATTATGGCTGATTTTCACTCTATTTTCTTCATTTGGCGTTACAGAATAATACTCATCATAATCCACATAAAGATTTTCGAAATATTCTTTAGAAATTAAATCCTCAGAAAAATCTTTTGGCTTTTTTGATTGTCAAATTAAGCTAGAATTTTTACCTAACACATAATACGTTGGCTTTTGGTCTAATTGATAATTTAAATGTTTGTTCGAAAGTTCAAGTATAAATTAGCTACTGACTTTAAGTTTTTCACATAGTTAAATTTGTGGCAGGTGTAGTGAGTCAGATTGATGCATTAAATCGTTAGAGCTTTACTTGGATGCTCCGGTATGATACTCGCGGATAGCGAGTTGGGGAAAGGATTTGGGTAGGAGACCCAAAAAGCATCCCCAAATCATCATGCCGGGCTAGGCACCAAGTCAAGCTCTAACAATCAGGTGCCGTACGTAATGGATTCACTGCCTTAACAAACACATTGTGTGCATTAGAAAGCATCTAGCCATCCAAGTTCCTTACAACAATCGATAAAAACTTCAATTGGCGTTCGATAACCTAATGATTTTCGTGGAATTTCATTGCGGAAATGGGCTGTTTGGCTGAGTGTTTTCTGCGATATATCAGTAAAATCCATCCCCTTAGATAACCCATCTCTTCGAAGAAGTCCATTAGAGTGTTCATTTAAACCTCGCTGTGACGGACAACCGGGATCAGCAAAGTAAATATTGATGTCATTGACATTTGAAATGGCTTGCCAATCAGAAAATTCTTTTCCACAATCAAACGTAATGGATTTAAATATATTTCTCGGTAAATAAGCAAACCAGTTATCACAAGCGATTCGCACATCACTTGCTTTGCGACTGTTAATTTTTATCGGGATGATGAGTTTACTGATTCTTTCGACCAGTGTTAGGACTGCACTCTTATGGTCTTTTCCGACAATAGTGTCACCTTCTAGATGTCCAAATTCTTTCTCATATTGTGGATTTTCTTTTTGACGATCTTCGATGGTGCGTCTAAAGTGTTGTTTACCTCTTTTTTCCTGATACCCATTAGGTTTTCTCTTACCTTTCATCGGTAAAGTTGAGGGATCAAAGAGTTCCGAGTCTTTAAAACGACGATAAAGTGTTCGAGCTGTACATCCTAATGGGAGTTCATTCCGACCAATGATGACGTCAGGAGACCACCCCTGGTCCACTTTTTTCTTAATATATGTGATTTGTTTAGTGTTAAAGACCTTCTTTTTGGCACCACAGCGTGATTTATTCTCTTTATATTGATCGTAGTATTCCTGAATATTACCACTATTTTTAAGAAAATTAACGACGTTATAAATGGTTTGGATGGCCCGATTTAATTTTTTAGCGATATCCGTTACTTTTTTACCGCTATCGTAATAATTTTCTATCCAAATCAATTCTTTCATGGTAAGATGTGTATAAGCCATTTGTGTGTACTCCTTCCTTAGCATGTGATTTTATGTTTAGGATACCATACAAATGGCCTATTTATTTTTCTAGCTTAATTTTACTATCCAAGCTTTTTAAAGTTCTTTTCATTATCATCGTTAATAAGCTCAACTAAAATATTTTTTATTTCATTCTGATATTTTCTGATAAGAGACCATATAAACTCATGTATTGTTGAAACCCAAATATTCTCATTTTCTATTCTTGATAAAATTTCGGCAACTGCATTATTTGTATATGTAATGCATACTATCTTTATATCTGGTGATTCCTCTGTGAGTGCATTTATTAAGGAAATTAAGGAGTATGTTTTTCCACTACCTGCTCCACCTTCTAAAATAAAATTTTCACCATTTTTTATACATTGAAGAGCTTCTAATACTTCTTTTTCCAATGTTAGCGTATCCATAATAAGCCCTCCTCAATATAATGTGGAACTGCCCATATTTCATCTTCTTCGCCATTCTCATTATCAAAATACAATAAGCTTGATGCAAATGCCGATTTCTTTTTCACATTATTCAAAGCAAAATTATAATAATCACCATTTTCTATTTCATCATTCGAAAAATCTTTTAAAGCTCCATATTGATAAAATCCTTCTTTGTTTTTTAATATAAAGTCTTTATTTAGTGCTATAAATGCATCTTCAAAACTACTCGCTTGATACTCACCATAAGATTCTGGTATTTGATAGGCCATTCTCATATTATCTTTAATTTTATCCTCAGCATTTTTCCCTACAAGTTCCTTAAATTGATTATTCGATGTATCAATTCCAGTATCTTTAAAAAATTCTTTTATTGATGCGTTACTTGTATGTGTTCCCTCATCGGGGTGACAACTCGTATATACAGTTCTTTCTTTTCCATTTTTATCTATTTTCTTTTCAGCTTTAACAGAGTCAATATCCGTAACAAACAAAACTTTTGTTCCTAAAAAGGAAAATAAAGGCATAAATATATGAGAATGCGCTCCAACTTCTATTATAGAAATATTCTGTGATAATAGTGGTATAATATCTGCTCTTGGCTTTTCTTTATTATCAATTTTATGCATCATCACTGGCATTAAAATTCGTTCGGTATCTCCTTCTATACAAATAGCTTTATCCGCAAAGAAAAGTTCACTTCTATTCATTGTCAGATATTGTTTTACAAACTTAAATCCTTTCTGTTCATCTCCACCATACTCTTCTTTTAAAGAATTAAAGCTCTTAGCTATGACCGTATTCCCGTTTTTCTTCAAATATATAATGTCATCAAAGTTACATTCAGAAACTATATGTGATGAATGCGAAGTGATTAAAATCTGCAACTGCTTATTCTTTTCTTTCAACAACTTATTTCTATGTGCTTTGATATGAGATTTAATATTCCTTATAAATATATACTGTAACTGAGGGTGTGTATGTGCTTCAGGTTCTTCAATATATAAGAGATTTATATCTGCTGGTTGTTCAAACAATTCCTGTATATTGGTTTCAATCTCAAATAAAATACCAATTAAATTCAAATACCCCAATCCATTATATGTTTCTGGAAGCGAATAATCTCCCCCTTGTCTATAACTTAAGTTTGTATTATCTGACAATAAATTTTTCTCTGAAATAGATGACTCTATTGCTATATCAATTCCATTTTCTGCACCACCATAAGTTTTAATAACATCTATAACATCACTAAAAATACCATCAATGGGTTCTTCACCTTCACTTTTTTCTCCATTGTAAATCTTATATAATTCTTTATCGGCTTCCTCCAATTTTTCTTCAAGTCTTGTAAATACCGATTCACTTTCATCTTTTGCAGCTTTATAAGAACTGAAATATTTACCAGTTAAACCTGATAAAACATGATTACGATCATCATTAGAAACCGCTCGATCAGCTCTTATTCCTGCCACTTTAATGACTTTTTGAATATCTTTATTATCAATTTCTTCTGATCTATCTTGCGTTGTTTTGTTTGCTTCAACATCAAACCCTCTTGAATATTTTTTCGTTTCAAAGAAGTTTGCAAAATTCTTACTCATAAATTTGGAAAATGATTTAAAATCTTCAATATTTTTTTCACTAATAATGTTTTTTAATTCTATGATTTTTTTTGCAGCTATTACCGAAATAAATTCTAAAACTATTATGTTATTATCTGGATTTAAGTCCATCATGAATTTTTGAATATTCTCATATGAATCATTATCATTATACTCAATGAATAATTGCATATTAATATTTTCTAATAATTGAACTTCATCCAGCTTTGTTATATCAAAACCAATTATTTTTTTATAGAGATCTTTCTGGCATTCTAAATTTATATCTTCCCAAAATAATTTAGATGAATTTAGCATTTTATCTAAAACAATAATAGATGATGTTTTTCCACAATTATTTTTGCCTATAACTAGCGACAATTCATCTTTAAAATTTAACTCAAAATTTTTTAATAACTTGGATAGTAAAATTAAGCTAGAAAAATAAATAGGCCATTTGTATGGTATCCTAAACATAAAATCACATGCTAAGGAAGGAGTACATACAAATGGCTTATACACATCTTACCATGAAAGAATTGATTTGGATAGAAAATTATTACGATAGCGGTAAAAAAGTAACGGATATCGCTAAAAAATTAAATCGGGCCATCCAAACCATTTATAACGTCGTTAATTTTCTTAAAAATAGTGGTAATATTCAGGAATACTACGATCAATATAAAGAGAATAAATCACGCTGTGGTGCCAAAAAGAAGGTCTTTAACACTAAACAAATCACATATATTAAGAAAAAAGTGGACCAGGGGTGGTCTCCTGACGTCATCATTGGTCGGAATGAACTCCCATTAGGATGTACAGCTCGAACACTTTATCGTCGTTTTAAAGACTCGGAACTCTTTGATCCCTCAACTTTACCGATGAAAGGTAAGAGAAAACCTAATGGGTATCAGGAAAAAAGAGGTAAACAACACTTTAGACGCACCATCGAAGATCGTCAAAAAGAAAATCCACAATATGAGAAAGAATTTGGACATCTAGAAGGTGACACTATTGTCGGAAAAGACCATAAGAGTGCAGTCCTAACACTGGTCGAAAGAATCAGTAAACTCATCATCCCGATAAAAATTAACAGTCGCAAAGCAAGTGATGTGCGAATCGCTTGTGATAACTGGTTTGCTTATTTACCGAGAAATTTATTTAAATCCATTACGTTTGATTGTGGAAAAGAATTTTCTGATTGGCAAGCCATTTCAAATGTCAATGACATCAATATTTACTTTGCTGATCCCGGTTGTCCGTCACAACGCGGCTTAAATGAACACTCTAATGGACTACTTCGAAGAGATGGGTTATCTAAGGGGATGGATTTTACCGATATATCGCAGGAAATACTCAGCCAAACAGCTCATTTCCGCAATGAAATTCCACGAAAATCATTAGGTTATCGAACGCCAATTGAAGTTTTTATCGATTGTTGTAAGGAACTTGGATGGATAGATGCTTTCTAATGCACACAATGTGTTTGTTAAGACAGTGAATCCATTGCGTAAGGCACCTGATTGTTAGAGCTTGACTTGGTGCCTAGCCCGGCATGATGATTTGGGGATGCTTTTTGGGTCTTCTACCCAAACCCTTTCCCCAACTCGCTATTCGCGAGTATCATACCGGAGCATCCAAGTCAAGCTCTAACGATTTAATGCATCAATCTGACTCACTACACTTGCCACAAATCTGACGTTGTGGAAACCTTAAAGTCAGTGGCTAATTTATACTTGAACTTTCGAACAACCATTTTAATTATCAATTAGAAAAAAAGCAAACGTATTATGTGTTAGGTAAAAATTCTAGCTTAATTTGACAATCAAAATAATCTAAAGTTTTTGACTTTCATCTTTTTTAAAATCATTTTAATACTCCTCTTTACCTTCTAAATCAAACTTTTCTTTTATATTTATTTTCCTAAAAATCCTTTGTCTACTTACATCAACTTGTTGTTTTCGAGACGATTCTCACTACATCAACAACCTTATCAAAGCTCAAATCCCCAATATACTTATTTTCACTGAGATATACTTCCCACAAGAATCTTAGGTATGAATCTTCTTTTATGTCCTCAATTATTTCCTCATAGTATTGCATTTCCTCCTGACTTCCTCTTTTGTAGGAAGTTCTTTCTATTGCTTCTTTTAAAATTTTATAATCTATCTCATCTTTTTTTAGTTTGTAGAGGGTGTATAAGTCGTAAAAGTCTCTCATTCGTGTTGTCGTTATATTTCTTCTGATTATGGTTTCGTATTTTTCTGCTAATATTGTTTCTAATGGATATGCCATTATTTTTATATTTTCTTTGCTAAAGATACAGGGATAGGTATATTCTATTTCCCTTGGTGTTATTGCATCTCCTGTTGTTAAGTCTAGTTTCATTGGGTTTTTAGTTTTCCCAACATTTGCTATTAGTGAAATTCTAAAGTTTTCATACTCATCTTCTTCTCTTATATAAGAGATGTCTTTTATTTCAAATCTTATTCCATCTTCTACATTGATATTTATAATTTCTTCTACAATGTCTTTTATTTTCTCTTCTTTTAGGGCTATGCCTTTTATGGTTGTGTCCATGTCCATAGTTGTTCTATTTTCAATACCAATTAAGGAAGATATTAAGAATCCTCCCTTTATTACAAAATTATTTTTGTACTTTGATTTAGATAGCCTTTCTAAAAATCTTTCGAAAAAATATATTTGAAGAACTTCTTGCGACTTTAGATTTTTCTTCTCTGCCAAGCTCCTTATCTTTCCCTTTATACTCTCGATATTAATCACGATAATACCTCCATGTATTTTCTAATTTCATCTTCTATTTTAAATAGTCTACTGTATTTTATGAGTCGTCTTAGATTTTTATTTGTTGATTTAAAGTATCTTTTTAAGGCTTCTGTAAAAATCTGTTTATCTATTTTTTCTCTTTCGATTATGATATCGCAAATTGTTCGATCTATATCGTAAACTGGAATAAGGTTGCCTTGTGGTGATTTTATTTCTGTCTTTCCAATTTCGTATAGGTCTTTTTTTACATAGTGAACTTGTAGATCTTCGTACCTCTTTTTGATATGGCTGGCATTGTAGCCTTGGGGTACAGATATATGAAATACATTTGGAGTCCTATCGGATAGGTCGTGGAGGTATAGGGCTGTTTGATGGGAAAATATAATTCGATTGCTATTTGATGATATTAAAACAAAATCGTCTATTATTTTTCCTTTTAATTGATATAGACCTGGTCTTAATCTTTCTAATTGTCCGATTTTTGTTAATTCAGATAAATTATGCCTACTATATCCAAGTTCTTCTGCTTCTTTGTTGGTGATTACTAAATTTTCTTGTATATATTCTTTAAGCGTATCCATAGTCTGCCTCCTCTCGTTTACGCTTTTATTATATGTTATAAAAGCGAATATGTAAAGTCGGCTTGTGAATGTTTCATATTTTGAAAAGGATGTAACGAATCCTTACTCCCTTTCTAAAATTATTCTTTCTTAACTCAATATTACTAATATTATTATAGTTACTCTCCGATTTTCGAATTCTAGAAATCTGTTATTCGTAGTTCTTAAATTCCGATTTTCGGAAGTCTGGACTTCTGATTTCAGAGATCAGATTTTGTATTATTAGTTATATTTAAAATTTATATACACTCACTTCTTAGAAAAAAAGAGCAGCCTTTTAAGCTACTCTTGTAGAAAGTACAAAATGAGTTAATTATATTTTTTTGTGTTTCCTCATACCAGTTGCAAAACTACTCTTACGTTCATGTAGTTTTTTTGAGTCTTTTTGACGTATCCTTCTTCATCTTTATCGAAGACAAAACGCTTATAAAACTGCTTAAAATGCAGGATTTCTAAATTTACATCTTTTGTATCAACGCTATAGCTTCCACATGCACGGTCTGCGGGAATAAATCAACTGGCTGCACATATTCCAATCTGTAGCCGGCATCCGCAAATAATCGGCAATCTCTAGCACAATTTGCTGGGTTGCAGCTGACATAAGCGATACGTTCCGGTGCTTGTTCAATGACACTTTTAACAAATTCAGGGTCTAATCCC
Organism: Globicatella sanguinis; assembly: GCF_002847845.2. Classification (NCBI taxonomy): domain Bacteria; kingdom Bacillati; phylum Bacillota; class Bacilli; order Lactobacillales; family Aerococcaceae; genus Globicatella; species Globicatella sanguinis. The sequence goes on from NZ_CP126962.1 coordinate 1,274,384, forward strand.
TTACGTGGTGGGTCGACGACCACGACATCAAATTGAACGCCTTCTTGGTTCCATTTTGGGAGAACTTCTTCAGCTTTTCCTGCTTCAAAAATCACATTGTCGACATAATTATACTCAGCATTTTTCTTAGCCATTTCAATTGCTTGTGGAACAATTTCCATGGCATAAACTTGTTTGGCATGATCCGCTAGGGCTAAGGAAATAGTCCCAATGCCACAATAAGCATCTAATACGGTGTCAGTGTCTTTAATTGCTGCTGCTTTAATCGCTTCTTGGTAAAGCACTTCTGCTTGTGGGGTATTCACTTGATAGAATGAATAAGCCGAAATAAAGAATTGCTTGCCTAACATTTGATCGCGATACTCACCTTCACCCGCCAATACGCGGGACTCTGGTCCCATAATGACATTGGTCTTTTTATCTTGGACATTCAATATCACCGATACAACTTCAGGTAATTGCACCATAATTTCTTTGGCAATTGCTTCTGCTTGCGGCATTGTTTTTTGATTGATAACGAGAATCACCATCATCTCACCCGTATAATGTCCACGTTTGACAATGATATGGCGCATCATACCAGAATGTTTTTCCTCATTATAAGCTTCGACTTTAAATTGACGTAAAATATTTTTTACTACCACAATCGCGCGGTCAATCTCATGATGCTGAATATAAAAATTTTCAACTGGGATTAAATCATGCGTATTCTTTCTAAAAAATCCTGTCTCTAACTGACCATCCACCATTCTAGTCGGAATTTGTGCTTTATTACGATATTCCCATGGATGACTCATTCCTAAAGTCATGCGCACGTCAATATTTTTAAAACCGCCTAATTTACGAAAGGCATTTCGCACTGTTTCTTGCTTAAAGGCCAGTTGTAAATCATAACTCATATGTTGCAAGGTCATCGTACCGATTTGACGACCGATGGGGTCGATAATTTCTCGACGATCATAAGCCGGATTTTCTATTTCAACTAAGCGAGCGAAACCGAAGTTTTTGGTCGCTTTCATGATTTTGGCATGAACAATTTCTCCAGGTATCGCGCCTTCAACGAATAATGGAAAACCGTCCACCCGAATCACGCCTAACCCTTCTGAAGTTAAATCTTCAACGAGTCCCACTACTTCTTGATTTTTCTTAAAGTTTTTATTTTTTGACACGCGATTTTACTCCTCTTTCATTTTCTTTAGAATACCTTACTTTTCAGTTAAATTCAATGTACAATCCCCTTCAGAGTATAAGATAACGACGGTCAGCCATACTTTCAATAACGCTTCTGCCACTATCATTACAAAAGAGGCCAAGAAAAAACTTTCGTTTCATCCTAGCCTCTCGGTCTTGATTATTTTTTAAACAAGCGTTCTTTAATTTGCCAACTATCTTTGTTGTGCCCATTAAAACCAATTTTAAATGCGATACGTGATGGATTGATTAACTCGGTTGTCAGTTTTAACCCCGCTGCTTTTGCGACTGCTGCTGCAATTGACAAGCCCATTCCGCTACCACCTTGTTCGCGGCTGCGAGCTGTATCACGACGATAAAATCTTTCAAATAATTGTTTACGTTCTTCTTCAGTCATCGGGTCACATTCATTTTCAAACCATAATTCGCGTTTGGCTGGTTGCCATTTAATGATAATCGGTTCGCTTCCTACATGATATTTAACGGCATTTTCTAATAAAATAGTGGTTAATTGACGCACACTCGCTTCATCTGTTGTTTCGACTAAATTATCTAGTAATTCCAGCAAAATCGTTTTGTCATTCTCTTTAATTAAAGTGCTCAATTCATTCATTTCATTTTTTATTAAATCTGTTAAGTTGACCTTTGTCAACTCAATGGTATTTTTTCCTTCATCAAAACGAGCTAAGAGTAACATTTGTTCAACCAACATATTCAAGCGTTTAATTTGATTACGATTACTTTCGGTCCATTCATTTTTATTTCCAATCATTTCCATCACATCATTATTCGTCGATAAAACCGCCAAGGGTGTTTTGATTTCGTGACTAGCATTACTAATAAATTCTTTTTGACGTTCAATATTTTTTACTAATGGCATGATGGCTTTTTTAGAGAAATAAGCCAATAATAAATATACGACCATTAACAATATGGCGAAAACCCCTGCCGACAAACTTAAAAAACGCACAATCATTTCAATTTCGGCAAAAGAGTCTACATACATCACTATCGTTCGTCCATCTAACAATACTCTCTTCATAAAGCGATAATAACCTGACCAGCCATGAGTAAGCTCTTGTCCATAGATTTCGGTGGCGGCTTCTTGAGCAGCTGCGTCAGTAATATTTTCTCCGATACCAATCGTTGTTTGGTTGATTTTCCCCTCGCTATCAAATACAACATAGAAAAAATCAATCATATCACGGGTTTCTCGTTCCTCTTTATTTAAACCAAAGAAGTTTTCAAAATTGAAGGTGTTATTACGAATTTTGGGCGTGGGTTCGATTAGGACGGTGGCGCCATTATTTAAAGTAATCTCACGTTGGTTGATACCTAATTGCATTTCAACAAAGTCGAGTGTCTGTTGTTCTTGACGACTAATGACTTGCGCATAATTGAAACCATTCAAGACTAAAAACAAAATGAGCATTACGACGGTAAAAGATCCCATGGACACAATCATAAAGCGGCGTTTCATCTCATTAATCAATTCGCTTCACCTTCATTCGCATTCAAACTCCCTATTATCTTATTTTATTCCAGAGTATTTATCGTCATTGTATCGTTTCGTTATGAATTGAGATAATCTTTAGCCCAATTTTATAATCTGCGAGGTAATAAACAAAGTGACCATCATGAGATTTTCTACTTCTTGCCCACTCTACCTTTTTCTTTTCTTCGCTCAATTATTCTTCCACTTCTAAAGTATAGCCTAATCCTCGTTGTGCAGAAATTTTCAACTTTGAATTTAATTGTTGTAATTTTTTACGTAATGAAGAAATATTCACCCAAACGACATTGATTTCGGCTTCTGAATCCAGCCCCCAAATACGATCCATGATTAATTCTTTGGATAGAACTTGGTTATTATTTAAAAAGAACATCTCAATCAATTGGAATTCTTTGTTATTTAACGTCACTTGTTTGCCATTGGCTTGGAGTTGATAATTACTGCGGTCTAAAATACAATCTCCAACCGTTAAAATCTCAGAAACAAAATTATTTGGGCGACGTAAAATCGAACGTATTCGTGCTAATAACTCTGGTGTATCAAAAGGTTTCGTCAAGTAATCATCAGCTCCTAAATCGAGTCCGGTTACTTTATCTTCTAATTGGTTTTTGGCCGTTAATAGTAAAATAGGTGTTTGATTGCCTTCTTTTCTTAATTGAAAAAGTACTTCAAATCCAGATTTTTTCGGCATCATCACGTCCAAAATCAGACAATCATAATGTTCAGATTGAGCATAGTATAAAGCATCTTCACCATCATGAACCACATCCACTATATATTTATTATGTTCAAGAATTGCTTTCAATCCTTTAGCAAGATCTTTTTCATCTTCTGCTAATAACAGTTTCATCTTAATCCCTCTTCTCTCTACTATTCTCAGATAGGCCATATTAACATTTCAATTGTAAAATAAACACCTAAAATTTAATTAAAACCACAGATTATCATTGCGTTCTTATTGATTCAATCCCTACTTTTATGCCAAAAATAGGCTTCTTTTGACGTTAAGTGGATAGTTTTTTCTTTTGCTCAACTTGCTTAAAAGCGCGGATCACATACACGATACCTTCGTTCACCACGGTCTGGTTCATCTAGTTGTATTCATTGTATCAAAAAAACGATATAATAATAATCATTAGCTGACAAAGGAGCCTTATGATGATTAATAACATTGAACAAATTGAACAATATATTAAAACCAAGTATCAAAATGAAGCCAGTGGACATGATTGGTTTCATATTTACCGTGTTACTTATTTAGCTTTAAATCTGACGCAATCGCAAGATGATTTTCCTTACATTAAATTATTAGCTCTACTCCATGAAGAGTTAGATGATAAACTTAATCCTGATGATGCATTACAACAGTTAAAAAATATTTTAGCTGACCATCACATTGAGCCCTCGCTTTATCCACGTTTAATCAAAGATATTCAATCGATTGGTTTCAAAGGTGGATTCCATCAAGTTGACCGTACTCGAGAAGCAATGATTGTCAGCGATGCTGATTTATTGGACGCAATGGGTGCCATTGGGATTGCGCGCACCTTTCAATATAATGGCCAGGTAAAACACGCTCCCTTTTATGATCCTGCTTTAGCAAAAGTTGAATTAAATAACTATGCTGATTATCGTCAAAAAAAGCGTAACGCTATTGCTCATTTTGATGAAAAATTATTAAAACTCAAGGATTTAATTGTGACCGATAAAGGCCAAAAACTAGCTAACAAACGCCATCAACGAATGGTGCAATTTGTTGAGGATTTCTTTAGCGAATTAGCCGAGTCGGGTGTAGACATTTCAGACCGCTTTTTAATTGAATAATGGAAGAATCTTACTAGGTGAGTTGTTTTCCTATTAAGTGTTTCTTATAAAAATTTTTATGATATGATATGGTTAAAAGTAATCTATTGAGGAGTGTTTCGATTGCAAAAATCGGTTCATTTTTTAAAGTTAATGGCACTATGTTTCATGATATTGTTTCCTAGTTTGACTGTTAAAGCCGAGGTCAACGAAGCTACTTTAGGGTATAAAATTTTAGCAAAACCACAAAATAATGCTAAATTAGTGGACATCGTAGAGTTTGATGTCATTGATGGGGATTCCTTAAAGATTGAATTAGAAAATGGCGACGTCAAAACCTTTAAATTGGCCAATGTCTACGCACCAAAACGACAGCATCCCGTCACAGGGCCACAAAAATTTGCCAATGAGTCGAAAACGCGTTTAAATGAGTTATTGCAATCCGCTAAAGACATTAAAATCGAATATCTCGCTGATGAGCAAAAAGACAGTCAGGGTCGCTCATTAATTCATTTATGGACTGACAAAATCTTAGTCCAAGAAGTGATGACGACAGAAGGTTTGACAGCTTACTATAGTCAAGACGATGCTAATAGTCCCTATTTAGAAACGCTTATTTTTTCCGAAGATTATGCGAAACGTAATGGGTTAAATGTATGGTCAACTAACGAAGCCTTTGGCGAAAATATTGACGTTGATCAATACCAAAGTAATGCTCAAAATAATCAAGTCGGGTTTTCTAGTCAAGATAATCAAGCAGCCAGCCAAGATGTTTATTTTAAAAACTGTTCCGAAGCTAAAGCTGCTGGTGCGGCTCCTATATATCAAGGTGAGCCTGGCTATCGCCCTCAGTTGGACCGTGATAAAGACGGGATTGCCTGCGAATTATAATGTTTCGCCACTCTGTTTCTTATCGAAACGGAGTTTTTTTATTAAAATTAATTCTTAAACCTTTATTATTTAGTCAAGTATTGCTATTATATAGAAATGAAATATCAAATAAAGGAGACACATTCAATGAGTCTTAGAAGTCGTATTGCTCGCTTAGTCGGAAAATCCAGTCGTTGGGTTTTAACCAACTTTACCAATGGTGGGAGTAGTTTGCCTGGTAAATTAGCCCAAACAATTGATCCTAATATCTTATCTGATTTAGCGAAAAATTATCAAGTCGTCATTATTACCGGTACAAATGGTAAAACTTTAACCACAGCCTTAACAGTACAAGCTTTAAAAGAAAAGTTCAATCATATTGTTACGAACCCTACGGGGTCAAATATGGCACAAGGGATTGTCAGTACTTTTCTAGTAGCTCCTGCTATTCCAAAAGGTGAGCAAGGGATTGCTGTTTTAGAAGTGGATGAAGGGTCTTTAAAACACGTGGTGAAACATCTAAATCCTATCGCGTTCTTACATACCAATGTTTTCCGTGACCAAATGGATCGCTATGGAGAAATTTATTCAATCTATGAACTAATGACCAATGCTGCCAAAGAAGTACCGACAGCTACCGTCATTGCAAACGGCGATTCTCCCTTATTCAATTCAACTGAATTGCCTAATCCACGTCAATATTTTGGCTTCAATCACGAAACAGATCACGATGTGGAACCTCATTATAATACCGACGGCGTCTTATGTCCGCACTGTCATCATATTCTAAAATATCATTCTTTAACTTATGCCAATTTAGGAAAATATTATTGCGAACATTGTGATTTCAAACGTCCTGAATTAATCTATCAAGTCACTGAAGTTGAAGAATTGGCCTTAACTCATTCTAGCTTTAGAATTGACGGCCACCATTTTGAAATTCCAGTAGCTGGACTTTATAATGTCTACAATGCTTTAGCTGCCTATAGCGTCGCTTCATTCTTTGATGTTGAACCGGCAAAAATTCGTGAAAGTTTCATGAAAGCTGAACGCGTATTCGGACGTCAAGAAATGATTAACATTGAAGGTAAAAAAGTTTTATTAAACTTAGTCAAAAATCCAGTTGGCTTAAACCAAGTCTTAGCTTTGATTGGCTTGGATCAAAATCCATTTACTTTAATCAGTATTTTAAACAATAATTATGCCGATGGTACTGACGTCAGCTGGATTTGGGACGGACATTATGAACAAATCGTTGATTTCCCTATTGAAAAAGTCGTCACTTCAGGGATGAAAGCTGATGAAATGACGAAGCGCCTAACGGTCGCTGGCATTCAACCTGAATTGATTAATCAAGTGGAAAACAATGAACAAATTATCGAAGCGATAAAGGCTGCACCGACAGAATATGTTCATATTTTAGCGACATATACTGCCATGCTAGATTTACGCGAAGCCTTTATTCAAAAAGGATATATTCAATCAAACAAAGGAGCGTAAAAAAATGACCAATACAATTAGAATCTGTCATTTATATGGGAATTTACTCAATACCTATGGTGACAATGGGAATTTACTCATGATTCAGTACTATGCACGCGAAAAAGGCTATCAGGTTGAAACAACCATGGTCAGCTTAGAAGACCCGTTCAATGCCGATGATTTCGATATTATCTTCTTTGGCGGCGGCCAAGATTTTGAACAAAAAATCATCGCCAAAGATTGTCAGCGTCTAATTCCTGAGATTAAACGTTACATCGAACAAAATGGCGTTTTACTAGCAATTTGTGGCGGATTCCAATTATTAGGTCAGTATTATACAACAGCCGATGGCGAACAAATTAAAGGGCTAGGCGTGCTACCACATTATACCGAGCGTCAAATTAATAGTCGTTTTATCGGTGATATTGAAATCTATGATGAAATAAACCAACAAACCTATTATGGATTTGAAAACCATAATGGTGTCACCTACTTAACCGATGCATTAGAACCCCTCGGTAAAGTAATTACGGGGTATGGAAACAATAATCAAGATAAAACCGAAGGGATGCATTATAAAAATACTTTTGGATCTTATTTCCATGGCCCACTACTTGTTAGAAACGAATGGTTAGCCCATCATTTGGTTGATTTAGCAATTGAACAAAAAAATAAATAAAAACTTATAAGCAAGTGAATGACTTAAATAGCATGACAAAAGAGGTCCTCAACGAATGGATTTATATCCTTTCTTACTTCTATCTATTTAAGATGGTTTATTTGCTTTTTTTTATTTTCATCCTTACTAGTCATTTAGATCGCACTGTGAGTATAATGTCGTTTTATTGAATCCATCACCATCAAGTGTTCCTTTGCAACAAATATTATTTATCTAATACCGTGCCTTACGTATTTGGGGTTAAACTCTAAAACTTTCACTTATCGACCTTTCAAATATTTAATATTCTTTGTTAAAGCTGATTATATCAAGGTTGCAACCGCTAGTTGACACATTGTCAACTCAAGTTGATAGCATTCCATCACCATCTTTACTATTATTAAAGTAGAAAATAAAACAAAATTGGAGTGATAAAAATGAACTTAGCAGAAAAGATTTACGAATTAAGAAAGAGTCGTCATTGGTCTCAAGAAGAATTAGCACAGGCATTAGACATCTCACGTCAATCCGTTTCAAAGTGGGAAAGTAATCAAGCAATCCCTGATTCAGAAAAAATTATCCAACTAAGTCAATTATTTGACGTGTCAACCGATTATCTCTTAAAGGATGATTTACTAGAATCGTCATCAGTTCAAAAAGGTTCGACCCCCGCCAAAAGAGTCACCTTGGAAATGGCCAAAAACTATATTGACTTACGTCAAAAAATGGCCAAATGGTACGCATTAGCCGCTGCTTTCTTAATTACTTCGCCAATTGCTTTAATCCTATTATCGCAAGCACAAGAATCTGGAAAATTAGATATAACCGAAAACACTGCTTCCTTGATTGGTATCATTTTTGTGTTAACTTTCGTTGCCATTGGCGTTGGTATTTTAATTTTTGCCGGGATGCAATTATCTGAATATGAATTTATGGAAACCGACCCGATTGCTCTCGATCCAGGAATTGTCCCTTTAGTTCAAGAAAAGCAACGTCAATCACGCAATGCCTTTATTGGTAAATTAATTCTTGCTATCGTCTTACTTATATTATCACCTTTAAGTATCCTTATTGCTGAATTATTATTTGCCAATGAATTTATCTCAATAGTTGGAATTGCTATTTTACTCATTATGATAGCGATGGGTGTTGCTTTACTCATTCAAATTAGTATACCTCGGAATACTTATGCAATATTACTAGAAGAAGGTGAGTATCAACCTTCAAAGAAAAAAGTTAAATCAAAGATCGAGCCTTGGATTACGATTTATTGGATGACCGCCTTATTTATTTATATTGTCTATAGTTTATATTTTGATACTTGGGCAACGTCTTGGATTATCTGGCCAGCAGCTGGTATCTTATTTGTCATCTTTTATGTTATTATTTCCAATACTCAACAAAGCTAATATTGATGCAAAAGTACTTTAATGCAGCCAATTTAGTCCATGCATTTTATAACAAAAAAATAAACCTGGTGTGTTAATGTGATTGAGTAGCTCTTTTTACCACTCGTTCAACTAGCACACCAGGTTCGTTATTGTCTATTCAATTTCATCATGAAGCGAATATTTCCTGTTAAATGGATTCGAACATTTAATCACTCGCATCATTAAATGTCTCTACGTTCAAGCCGTTCGCCGATTAAGCAAATAACATTTCAATAATTTCTTCCTTCGTCACACGACCAAAGTATTTATTTACATCGATCGCGTCAAAAGCTGTTAAGAAATCCTCCTTATTATATTTCACCCCTACTAATTTTTCTTCAACCTCTTTAATATCGCCTAAGCCAAAGAAGTCACCATAAATTTTAGCAGAACTTACTTTACCATTCGTGACATTAAAACGGAAATCCACCAATCCGAAATCAAACTTTCTACTTTTTTCAATATCAAAAGCTGGCGATTGTCCATAATTCCAATCCCAATTGCCAAAACGTTGTTCACGAATTTCATAGACTTTTTTCCAGTCTTCTTCAGTTAATTGATAACGAGGCACTTCTTCTTTTGAAGCGACACCGAAAATTTCTAATAATAAAACATCACGAAATGCTTCAATCGATAAATCTTTGTATTCATCCTTAACATAAGGTGCAATATTAGTGACACGAGAGCGAATCGATTTAATTCCTTTTGATTCAATTTTTTCCTTACGTGATTTTAAAGCATTATTAACTTCTTCTAAATCTGAATTAAATAAAATTGTCCCATGTGCCGTCATACGACCATCTTTAGCGTACATCGCATTCCCTGAAAATTTCTTACCATCAATCAATAAATCATTGCGGCCTTGTAATTCAGCTCCTGTTGCACCTAATTTATGTAAGGCTTCGATGACCGGCTTAGTAAAGCTGGCGAAATCACGAAATGATCCATCGTCATCCTTAATGAAACAGAAGGATACATTACCTAAATCATGATAAACAGCACCCCCGCCTGACATACGACGAACTACTTGAATACCATGTTCATCTAAATAAGGTTGGTTTACTTCTTCGATTGTATTTTGGTTACGTCCAATAATAATTGATGGTTTATTGATATAGAATAGTAAAATCGGCTCATCAACCAATTTATTCTCTACTAAGTAAGTTTCTAAAGCAATATTGACGCTAGCATCGTAATTATTTTCATTGTCTACAAAAATCATTTTCAAACCTCCACTTTAAAATTCAATTTCTAATTTTGGTACTGCTTTTATAATATTAATCGTCGGTTGAAGTGCCATTGTGACTTCAGACATTATTTGGTCTCCATCCGCTTGTGGGGGAATATGAGAAACCACCAATTGCTTTACTTCAGCCATATTTGCTAAGGTAGCGACTTCTGTTGAAGTCATATGAATAGTATTACGCCCTTTAGTTGCTGGAAAATTTGTATCCGCAATCAGTACATCCGCGTTCTTAGCAAAATCGACCATCGAATCTTGCCAGCCGGAATCAGCCGTAAAGACTAATACTTTTTGAGTTGATTTTTCTTCTAAACGTATTGCAGCACACTCTACTGGATGCGTTGTTTTAATAAAGCTCGCTTTAAAGGGACCCATATCCATTGGTTCTTCAATTAAATATTGACGGGGCTCCGTTGAGGCATCTGTCATCATGATCGGCCATAAACTCGAATTCTTGTTCATATAAACCGGAATCAGTCCTTTTTTGCTAGCCGGTTTTTTAAGGAAAAAAAGATGTTGAAAAATTCCAATATCCGCACTATGATCCGGATGGTCATGACTTAACCATACGGCGTCTAAATCATTGACAGGGATATACTCTTCAATTGCTAAAGCTGAACCACTGCCAGCATCTAATAACAAGTGATACGCACCATCCGAAGAGGTAACCACATAGGAAGTTGTGCCATTATCTCCTAAAGGGTAACCCCCCGCTGAGCCAATACAATATAATTTCATCCTATCACCTCAAATTAAGCATTTTCTTTAATTGTTTTAAGGGTAACTTGATTTATTTTTTTAATAATGGCTACTACAAGGCGAACGGTATTTTTGAAATCATCTTCGTGAATAATCGATGTATGAGAGTGTAAATAGCGAACGGGCACTGTAATTGCAATCGATGGCACACCATTTAAACTTTGATGTTGTGAACCAGCATCTGTCCCACCACCAGTAATGAATGTATATTGGAACGGAATGTCTTCAGCTTCTGCTACATCGATGACAAATTCTCTAAACCCTTTATGAGCAATCATCGATGCATCATAAATAATGACTTGAGGTCCTTTTCCTAAAATACTATCTGCTTCTTTTTCGGTCATACCTGGTGTATCACCAGCTGTTCCCGTATCTAAAGCAATTGAAAGATCAGGATTTAATAAATGAGTCGCCACCTTAGCTCCTCTTAAACCTACTTCTTCTTGAACATTGGCACCTGAGAATAAAACTGTTTCATGGCCACTGGCTGCTAATTCTTTTAATACTTCAATCGCCACTGCTACACCGATACGGTTATCCCATGCTTTGCCTAATAAGAATGGCGTCCCATTCATACGTTGTGTCTTAATGTAAGGTGTAATCATGTCACCTGGACGAATTCCCCATTCTAATACTTGTTCTTTTGAACTAGCACCTAAGTCCACGAAAACATCTTTCATATCTACTGGTTGTTTGCGCGCCTCCGGTGTTAAAACATGGGGTGGTTTTGAACCTGTTACACCATGGAATGTTTTGCCATCACGTGTCGTAACGGTCACTTGTTGCGCCAAAACGACTTGACTCCACCAACCACCGATGGGCACAAACTTTAAGAAACCTTTTTCGGTAATTTGACTCACCATAAAACCAACTTCATCCATGTGACCCGCAATCATCACACGAGGACCCTTTTCATTTCCTGTATGTTGTGCAAAAATTCCTCCTAGACCATCTTCTAAATAGTCTTCGGCCACCGATTTTGTTGCTTCTTTAAAAATAGAACGAACCTGGCCTTCATTGCCACCAATCGCATTGGCTTCCGTCAGTTTTACCAATAATGTTTCATCAACTGTCATTGATCCATCTCCTCATCCTTCATTATTAAATTTAATTTTAGTATACAAAAATATCATAACACATTTTGATATTAATTTTATAAAAAATAACAAGATATCTATAATTAATCTTACTATCGTTTATATTGATATAAAATAAAACTTAGTCATATGTAAGCGCCCAATAGCCAAGTATATAGAAACCGGCCCCTCAACACTCTACAATAGGTGTTGAAGGGCCGGTTTCAGTCTTTTTAATTATTTCATGGCCTGACAGGCTTCCTTGACCTTCGAAGACCAAGGCAAATAAGCCTCGAGTGCTTCAAAATTTTGCAACGGAAGTTCAGGAAGCTCCTCAAGTAAATATTGAAAATAAGACGGAGGATGGATACCATTAAGCTTCGCACTCTCATAGAGACTGAGGATCCCCCCGGCCGCTTGGGCTCCTTGAATGCTTTGGCTAAACAACCAGTTCTTGCGCCCAATTACCAGTGGCTTGATTTGTCTCTCCGCTCGATTATTGCTCATCTCTAGTCGACCATTTTCAAGAAATTGACGGAAGAAAGGCTCATGTTTGAGAGCATAGGAGATGGCCATTCCCAGCTTGGTTTGAGGTAAGGCATTCAAAGTCTTGACCCAATCAAAGAACTCGTCAACTTGTCTTTGAAGGCAAGTTTGGCGCCAAGTCAAGCGTTCCTCAGGCGTCAGCTCCTTCCAATTCTGTTCGAATTGGAAAAAGGAATCGCACCATTTAACCGCCTGATAAGCAGGATGATGCTTAGACACTTTAGCTGGCAGGGCTTCAAAGAATTTCCGCCTTAAATGCGCCCAACAGCCACTGACTTTAACTTTCTCCTTGCATAGGTTGACATAGGCACCATACATATCTGCATGAAGGCTGCCTTCAAAATCTGGACCTAATAGGTCAAGAATGACTTGGCGTCCTCTGCCTTCATCAAATTGATAAATAATCCCCTGTTCTGGTGTATCCTTGCCACTCATGAGAAGCCAAAAATAATTCTTCGCTTTTTAGCTCTCTAATACCCGATAGCTGGTTTCATCTGCGTGGAGAACTTCTTGTTGACGGAGCTTGTTTAAAAGTAAGTCACAGAGGTTCTGGAAATAGTATTGATAGGTGCGAATGTGCCAACCGCAAATCGTATCCCGACTTAGGGGCAGATTCATTTGTTTCCATTCCTGTTCTTGACGATAAGCGGGTAACTTCAAGCCATATTTTTGATGAATCGTTTGAGCGATCAATGATGCAGACCCCAAGCTATTGTGGAGGGGAGCTTTAGGAACGGGAGCCTTCACGATTTTGTCATTGGCCCCCTCTTTTTGAGTGCATCCCTCGCATTTATAAGAAGCTTGTTTATGAATGATTCGTTTCATATGAGCAGGAATGAAGACAAGCTCTTCACGAATAGCACTAGCACCTATCTGTTTCATCGATTCCCCACAGTCTGGACACTGGCAGTTTGAAAGTACGTGTAGCTTTTCTTCGGCAGGGAACTGGTCGAGAATCGTCCGCTTAATCCCTTTATTCTTCTTTGCTTTACGCTTATGAGCCTTCACTTCTTGGACGATATCTTCTTCTAGTTCTAGGCTGTCTAGAGCTTCCTGCCAATCCTCGAACAGACTGGTTTGTCCAGGTTGAGGCGCCGTTTCTTTCTTGCGACCAAACTGTTGGTTCATCATCAAACGAAGCTGTTCTTTCAACCATTCAATTTCACGTTCTTGTGTTTGAATAATATCGATTAGTTGTTCAGGTGTCTGCGTCTCTATGGATTTAATGCCCATTCCCGGACCTCCCTTCTGTTCAAATTTCTTTGATTATAAACCTTGTAAACGATTTAATCAAGGGTTTTCACATTGTGAAAGATCCCTCCAATGATTGAACGGATGGTTCGATCAGAAAGCCATCCATAAGCTGAATGAGTTGGTGACGATCAATTTCCTTTAGTGACTCCTCCTGTCTAGGCCAATGGATACGGCCAGATTCATAGCGTTTATACAGTAACCAGAAGCCTTGGCCGTCCCAATAAAGAGCTTTAAAGCGGTCAAGCCTAGACCCGCAGAAGAGAAAGAGATTCTTTTCAAAGGGATTTAATTGATAATCATTTTGGACGAGAGTAGCCAGAGAGTCAATTCCCTTACGTAAGTCTGTCCGTCCAGTCATAATGTAATAGCGTTTAGCAGCATCGAGATTAATAATCAATCAACCACCTCCATAAGTTTTAACTTAATCATACAGGAGGTGGTTGGGCTGTGACACGTACCTGGTTATTCGGCGTTTACGTTATTTCTCCTTTCCGATACCATTCACTTAACATGAATAAATCATGAAGTGAAGTGATGGTTATACTTGCTTTTTCTGACATAATTATCCCTCCTAAATAGACAATTATATCAAAAAAGATTACCTGATTTGTGGTTCATTACTGGGGAAAGTTACGTGCAACAAATTGGGTAATCTTATCTTAACTTTTATAACAGTTTGGGCTCATCCTTATAATAGGGTACTGGCGGATAGGTATAGTACCTGCGATACATCAAAACACCCAGTGCTGCTACGAACAAAACGAGGGACAAGCCTTGTGAAACTCGTAAGAAATCGCCTATCCATAAGCTGTCTGTCCGCATGCCTTCAATAAAAAACCTTCCTGCTGAATACCAAATGACATAGCTGAGCGCCACTTCTCCTTGGCGAAGGAATTGATTCTTGTTCCGCAAAAGGAGCAACAAGGCGAAACCAACTAAACTCCATAAAGACTCATAAAGAAAAGTGGGATGGTAATAGGTTCCGTTGATATTCATTTGGTTAATGATGAATTCCGGTAAGTACAAGTTTTCTAAAAATCGTCGGGTGACTGGACCCCCATGTGCCTCTTGATTAATGAAATTTCCCCAGCGACCAATCGATTGAGCTAGGAGGACACTAGGTGCCAGTATGTCTAGTAAAAGAGTTAGCGTCATTTTCTTTCTTCTTGCAAACCAGTACACTGCGAGACCACCCGCAATTAGCCCCCCATAAATGGCAATACCGCCATTCCAGATGGCGATGATTTCATTAGGGTTTTGGAGATAATACTCCCATTTGAATAAAACATAGTAAAGCCGAGCCCCAATAAAACCAATTGGTATGGCCCATAATGCCATATCTGTCATAGTGTCTTCTTCTAGTCCCATTTTTTGAGCTTCCTTTGTTGCTAATGAAATACCTAACAGCATGGCTAAGGCAATAATAATTCCGTACCAATAAATTTCTATCGTCCCAAATGAAATCGCAACTGGATCGATTACGCTAAATAAAACATTCATTCTTCAATCCCCTTCATAGCTTACATTAGTTAATTGATTTTATATCATATATTTTTAGTTAAAATTATATAGTTATTTGTTTATAGGCAATAAACTCTCATTTATATTGTCAAACACATTGTCAGGAGTTCCTTCACCATTGATCACGTGGAGCAAATTTCGTTCTTTATAGAAGTGAATGAGCGATTCGATTAATCCCTCGTTAAAGCGTAGCCTATTTTCGATCACTTCTGGTTTGTCATCTAATCGAATTTCTCCCCGTTTTGGTTCGTTTTGGGCATTCCCTTGTTTTACTTGTAAACGAAGAGCTCCTCGTTTCGCTAACCGATGCCTTAACATATCCTGACTTACATCTAAAAAGTGAACGGCGTCTAAATTCCGATTCTGACTTTGTAGGTAAGCTTCGAGCATTTTTGCTTGCTGTAGGATACGTGGGTAACCATCCAGAACAAAGCCATTTTCAACATCTTTTGCTTGTAAGCGACTCTTAACCAATGAGTTTATCCACTCATCTGGAACTAGCTCTCCTTTATTCATATATTCTTGCACTCTGAGTCCGAATGTATCTTTCTCTTGGTTGCTTCTCGTAACATTTCACCAATTGAATAGCCGTCAGGTGGTACTCCTCTGCGATTCTTTTATCTTGAGTGCCTTTCCCAGCACCGGGTAACCCTAAAAGGACCAGCGTCATAATTTTTCCTCCTTATAAACTAAAAAAGGAAGAGATGATCTTTTAAATTATCCTATCTCTTCCTTTCTTGTGAAACTATTATATCTTTACACGATAAGGTCATTCAATTATTTCATGTGCCAAATAACTGTTTATTTTGGCCCTAATTTCAATGTCATAGCATTGATGGCAACAATTACAGTCGAAAGTGACATCAAGATGGCACCGACTGCTGGAGTTAATGTTATGCCAATTGGTGATAGTATTCCTGCAGCTATTGGGATTGCGATAAAGTTATACCCTGCTCCCCAAACAAGATTTTCTTTCATCTTACGTGTGGTCTTCTGAGCCAACTCGATAAAGGATTCAATATCACCAGGATCTGACTGTGTCAAGATGACATCGGCTGAATCCAATGCTACTTGAGTTCCGGCACCAACAGCTATACCAACGTCTGCTAATGCAAGAGAAGGTGCATCGTTGACCCCGTCACCGACCATGATAACTTTCTTTCCTTCTGCTTTAAGTTTTTCAACTAATTCATATTTGTCTTGAGGAGATTGATTAGCTAGATAATCAATACCTAAAATTTCTGCAACTCCTTGAGCCGCTTTTTCATTGTCACCCGTTGCCATAATCGGCTGAATCTTGTTCTTTCTAAGGGCTTGTATTAAGTCTTTACTTGTCGGTTTTAATTCATCCCCTAAAGCTACAGCACCAATTGCTTCGTCGTTTTCTACTAAGACACTGAGGGTTGCTCCTTTTGGAATATCCATATCCAGATTACGTCCATATGCTTTTTGACTGATTAATTGATAATGATGTCCGTTAGCTTGACCTTCTACACCAGCGCCAGAAATAACATCAATCGAATCAAAACTTACTGGACGTATCCCTTGCTGTTCTGCGTAACTAATAATTGACTGAGCGATAGGGTGACTAGATCCACCTTCGATACCTGACAATAAGGCAACGATTTCATCTTTCGTATATTTATCATTAAAGAGTTCAACATCTAATACTTTAAACTCACCAGTTGTTAAAGTTCCAGTTTTATCTAAAACCATAACATCTGCGTTTGTAGTCAACTCCAAAGCGTCCCGGTCTTTCACTAATAATCCCCGACTGGCCCCTAAGCTAGTACTACGAGCAGTCACCAATGGAATAGCCAGACCCAGTGCATGCGGACAAGCAATAACTAATATGGTGACTGTAAAAATAACTGCCGTTGGTACATCAGCTATAACCATCCATATGACAAGGGCAATAAGAGCTACAATAACCGCAATATAAAAGAGCCATCCTGCAACTTTTTGTGCAAGATTTTCTGCTCGAGAAGATTGGCCTTGAGCTTGACTGATTAATGTTTGAACCTGAGAAATGAAGGACTTATCGCCCGTCTGCTTTATTTCCACATAGAGGACTCCGTCACCATTGGTTGATCCACCGATGACCTCATCTCCAGGTTTTTTTTCAATTGGTTTCGATTCCCCAGTCACAAGCGCTTCGTTTACACGTGATTCGCCACGCTGGATCGTTCCATCTGCTGGAACATTTTCTCCGGCTTGAACACGAATCAAATCACCTACTTGCAAGTCAGCAACTGGACGAGTCTCAATCGAACCGTCTTCTAAAACAACATGAGCATCTTTCGGCACTAACTCAGCCAATGCTTTTTGTGCGTCCCCTGCTTCACCCAATGCCTTCATTTCAATCCAGTGTCCTAATAACATGATTAAAAGTAAAGTTGAAAACTCAAAGAAGAAGTCCATGACATGTTCTCCGGTCACATATCGAGCGGCCACAGCGTAAACACTATAGACATAAGAAACCGTTATTCCCAAAGTAATCAAGGACATCATGCCTGGAGCTTTTGAATTAAACTCATCTTTTGCACCCATGTAGAATGGTTTTCCGCCATAAAAGTATAGAATTGTTGCCAATACAACTGCTACAACGTCTGCATAAGGAAAGATAATTTGGAAAGGCAACTGAATATCCATCATAGGAGTAATGAGTAAGATTGCAATTCCTAATGGGAGTGACTTCAAGAAAATCTCCTTAAAGCTACCGTGATGGTGGTGGGCATGCCCTCCCATTGCGCCATGATCCATTTCACTGTGATCCATCTGACTATGATTCATCTTGCTGTGATCCATCTGACTATGTTCCATTTCATTATGGTCGTGTTTTGAGTGATCCATGTCGCCGTGATTATGATGACTATGTGACGAATGTTTTTTGTTATTCTTCATTTTTAATTCCTCCTCATTATATTAGAGACTGATTTTAAAGTTTTAGAACTTTCTCATCTAACACTGCATATAATTCTCATGAAAAGGGTTCTATACTTTATCTCTATCTACTATCTATGAATAAATGGTATTCGTACTTTATGCACTTAATACTGAATAGTTAGTTTCTGCTAAAGCAGCATTCAGCGTTTCGGTATCAATCTCTGTATGACTTTCAATTACTGCTTTTTTAGTCGCTAAATCAACCTCTACAGATTCAACCCCTTCAATAGCTGAAAATCTTTCTTGTACCGTGTTCGCACAACCTGCACATTTTACGCCATCTAATAAGACTTCTTTTTTCATTATTTTGATTGTCAAATTAAGCTAGAATTTTTACCTAACACATAATACGTTTGCTTTTTTTCTAATTGATAATTAAAATGGTTGTTCGAAAGTTCAAGTATAAATTAGCCACTGACTTTAAGGTTTCCACAACGTCAGATTTGTGGCAAGTGTAGTGAGTCAGATTGATGCATTAAATCGTTAGAGCTTGACTTGGATGCTCCGGTATGATACTCGCGAATAGCGAGTTGGGGAAAGGGTTTGGGTAGAAGACCCAAAAAGCATCCCCAAATCATCATGCCGGGCTAGGCACCAAGTCAAGCTCTAACAATCAGGTGCCTTACGCAATGGATTCACTGTCTTAACAAACACATTGTGTGCATTAGAAAGCATCTATCCATCCAAGTTCCTTACAACAATCGATAAAAACTTCAATTGGCGTTCGATAACCTAATGATTTTCGTGGAATTTCATTGCGGAAATGAGCTGTTTGGCTGAGTATTTCCTGCGATATATCGGTAAAATCCATCCCCTTAGATAACCCATCTCTTCGAAGTAGTCCATTAGAGTGTTCATTTAAGCCGCGTTGTGACGGACAACCGGGATCAGCAAAGTAAATATTGATGTCATTGACATTTGAAATGGCTTGCCAATCAGAAAATTCTTTTCCACAATCAAACGTAATGGATTTAAATAAATTTCTCGGTAAATAAGCAAACCAGTTATCACAAGCGATTCGCACATCACTTGCTTTGCGACTGTTAATTTTTATCGGGATGATGAGTTTACTGATTCTTTCGACCAGTGTTAGGACTGCACTCTTATGGTCTTTTCCGACAATAGTGTCACCTTCTAGATGTCCAAATTCTTTCTCATATTGTGGATTTTCTTTTTGACGATCTTCGATGGTGCGTCTAAAGTGTTGTTTACCTCTTTTTTCCTGATACCCATTAGGTTTTCTCTTACCTTTCATCGGTAAAGTTGAGGGATCAAAGAGTTCCGAGTCTTTAAAACGACGATAAAGTGTTCGAGCTGTACATCCTAATGGGAGTTCATTCCGACCAATGATGACGTCAGGAGACCACCCCTGGTCCACTTTTTTCTTAATATATGTGATTTGTTTAGTGTTAAAGACCTTCTTTTTGGCACCACAGCGTGATTTATTCTCTTTATATTGATCGTAGTATTCCTGAATATTACCACTATTTTTAAGAAAATTAACGACGTTATAAATGGTTTGGATGGCCCGATTTAATTTTTTAGCGATATCCGTTACTTTTTTACCGCTATCGTAATAATTTTCTATCCAAATCAATTCTTTCATGGTAAGATGTGTATAAGCCATTTGTATGTACTCCTTCCTTAGCATGTGATTTTATGTTTAGGATACCATACAAATGGCCTATTTATTTTTCTAGCTTAATTTTACTATCCAAGTTATTTTATTCCCCCTTTTTTTATCTTCTCCTATTATATAGAATAGGAAGAAGTTTAAATCCCAGATAAGCTACGTGTTTTCTAAATAACTGCTGGTTTGAATCGTCTTAACCGTAAAGCATTGAGTAAGACCGATACGGAGCTGAAACTCATGGCGACTGCCGCAAACATTGGACTCATCAATGGTCCGCCAAAAATATACAAGAGACCCATCGCAACTGGAATACCCACAATGTTGTAAGCAAAAGCCCAGAACAAGTTTTGTTTAATGTTTCGTAGCGTTGCATGACTTAAATCAATCGCAGTCAATACAGCGGTTAAATCATTACGCATAAGGACAATATCAGCCGATTCAATCGCCACGTCTGTACCTGATCCAACTGCAATACCGATATCTGCTTGAGCTAATGCGGGTGCATCGTTAATGCCGTCTCCAACCATCGCTACCTTCTTGCCTGCCTCTTGTAGTTTTTTGACTTCCTCTGCTTTATCTTCAGGTAATACTTCACTTAATACACTGTCTATACCCACTTGCTTAGCAATCGCTTTGGCTGTACGTTTGTTATCTCCAGTAATCATGATTACTTCAACACCGCGTCTTCTAAGTTCTTTAACAGCCTTCATACTATTTTCCTTGAGTGTGTCAGCTACTGCGATAATTCCAGCTAGTTCTCCATCAACAGAGAGATACATCGGTGTTTTTCCTTCGTCTGCTAAACGATCGGATTCTTTTTCCATGCTTGATAAATCAATCTTTTGCTCTAGCATCAGTTTACGGTTTCCAATGTACATATCTTTGCCCTCAATTTCAACTCGAATCCCGTGTCCAGGAATCGCTTCAAAATAATCTGGTTTAGCTAATGTCATGTTCTCTTCTTTTGATTTCTGTACGATGGCTTCGCCTAATGGGTGTTCAGAACCTGTTTCACCGGAAGCTGCATAATATAAAAGATTTTCTTTAGTAATAAGAGGAGTTACCAAAATATCTGTCACGATAGGTTTACCTTCTGTCAGTGTCCCTGTTTTATCAAATACAATCGTGTCTAAATTATGAGTGGTTTCTAACGCCTCACCACTTTTTATCAAGACACCATGTTCTGCCCCTTTTCCGGTTCCAACCATAATACCTGTTGGAGTCGCCAGACCTAAGGCACATGGACACGCAATGACAAGGGTTGTTATGATAACGGATAAAACAAATATTCCAGATTGACCTGCAATTAACCAAGCAATCCCTGCTAAAACGGCTAATGCTATAACAATCGGTACGAAATATCTGGTAATGATATCGGCCATTCGAGCAATGGGTGCTTTAGACCCTTGAGCATCTTCTACTAATTTTATGATTTGAGATAGAGTTGTATCACTTCCCACTCGAGTCGCGCGGTAATCAATGGAACCATTTTTATTGATACTAGCCCCAATAACCTCGTCTCCAATTTCCTTTTCCACGGGGATACTTTCTCCTGTCAGCATTGATTCATCGACTGAAGTGCGTCCCTCAACAATAACACCATCTACAGGCATACTTTCTCCCGGACGAACTCGAATAACATCTCCTAAAGCGACTTCGTCCACAGTAATCTCTTGTTCCACACCATTACGTATCACTCGAGCTGTTTTAGGAGCCAAGTTAACTAATTTTTCAATAGCTGAGGACATTTGACCCTTTGATCGCTCTTCTAAAAATAGCCCTAAAGTATGGAGTGTCAAAATAACGCCAGTTACTTCATAATAAAGTAAATCTGAAAAATTACCGTAACCCAGGCCTGTTGCGATTGTCGCAGCGAGACTGTAAACAAATGCAGCCGCCGTACCAAGCGCAATCAAGGAATCCATATTCGGGTGACCTTTAAATAAGGTTTTGAATCCCTTCTGGAAATATTCCCAGCTCACTACCATTATCGGCAAAGTCAGAATAAGTTGTAAAAGAGACATATTTAATGGATTTGTCATTGGGTCAATGATATTTGGTAGTGGCATGCCTACCATATGACCCATGGATATAATTAGTAAAGGGATTGTAAATATAATGGATACCCCAAAACGATTTGAAAGTTGCTTCATTCTTTTTTCTTTTTTCTCACGCTTCTCTGCTCGTGAATGATCTTGAGTATCCGTAGTCTCTAATACAGCTGCATAACCACTATTGGATACAGCACCAGTCACATCAGATACTGAAATTACTGACGGGTTATAAGAAACTTGCATTTTTTCTGTCGCTAGATTGACTGAAACTTTATCTACGCCCGACAACTTTCCGACAGCTTTTTCAATTGTCTGTGCACAGGATGCACAGGTCATACCTTCTATGGCAAATGATTTATTCTCCAATTTTTTCACTCCTTATTCTCCATGATGATGTAAATGGCAATCGCATTGCCCTTCTGTACACTGACAATCAACTTCTTCTACTGCGAAAGCTTTTTTCATTTCTAATATTTCTTCTAGCCTTTGGATATCATCGAAGCTTAAGACATGATCTTCAATGATACTCGCTACTACATTCCCGACATTCTTTCGACAAATACGGTTGAAAATATCGTCTGTATAATTTCCTATGGCTTCTTTCTCTTCAATATTGGCAGTATAAATAAATTTTTTACCTTCTTTCTCTGTATTTAGTACGCCTTTTTCAACCAGTCGACCTAAGAGCGTTTTGATAGTGGCTTGTTTCCAGTCCATTTTTTCTTTCAATATGGAGATGACTTCTTTACTAGTCACTCGACCATTCGCCCAGACTACACGCATAACCTCCCATTCAGCATCTGTGATATGAAGGTCTACAGCTATAGTACTCATATTCTCTTCTCCTTTCGTTTACGAGTGTAAACATTAATGTTAAATAAAGTTTACACTAGTAAACGATTATTGTCAAGAGTTTATGTAGATGAATAATTTGTGATGTGTACAGAAGTCAAACATTTGTGACAATCGCTTATAAAGAGTTGCTCAATCAGGATAGCGAATAGCCATCAAGTTCATTTAGCCTGTCAAGGACATCCTTTTCCTTGATAGGCTAAATGAACTTGGTATAATGGCTCGCTATGATTAAGCGACTTTCTGATATTATTCTACCACTTGGTTTGGACTCTTAAACCCAAGTGTCTTCGTAACGACGTTATTCTGACATCGATAATAACGTTGATGCGCTTTAACTAACTCTTCCACACTTCTGAATTCCCGCTTTTGATAAAAACGTTCCGTATCCATCCGATGACTTCGTTCTACTTTACCATTCTGCCACGGACTATACGGACGTGTCTTCAGATACTTAATGCTTTTTGATGCTAAAATACTTTCGAAAATGGTCTTGGGTGCACTCGAATCATCACCATTCGTAAATTCTTTCCCATTATCCGTTTGAATACAGTCGATCTTGAACCCTAATCCTGCTTCTAACTCGAGTAAAAAATACGCTGTATGCGTCACACTTTTCTCGTCTACAATCTTACAGTATCGCTTTCGTGAATACTCATCGATTGCCGTTATCTGATAATATCTAATCCCTCGTGTATCAAACTTTAAGCATTCTCTTGGTACATACTTAATATCAATCTGTACTTTCTCCCCGGGATAACTCACCTCTATCGGTTTCCATTTTGATTTGGGATACCGTTTGACTGCTTCTTCCGTGTTTTTATGCCATCCTTGTTTGCGGATTATCTTACACATCGTTGTATAATGTCGATGATAACCTTGCTTCAGGCATTCGACATACACTTGAGCCAAGCCTTCATGACCGTATCGTTGATACTTTGTTCGGGCTAACTGAAGTTCCTCAGCTGTATGTTGATTAGGATGAATTAAAGGGCATCTACTTTTCGCTCGAAGACTCTCCCAACTCCCATCATAACGCTCAACCCATCTTGAGATTTGTTGGCGAGAGGTATGATAACGACGGGCTGCTTGGGTATAGTTTCCGCATTTTACCGCATATTTCACGGCGTTCTTTCTATATCACATTTCTTCTGTTATAATTGATTTCATAGGGAGCTCCCTTTACAATGTTGTGTCCTAACTTTATTGTATCAGAAGCTCTCTTTTTTGTTTACTCTTTTGTCACATATGTATATATCCTAACATCTTTTTGGAAAATCGAGTAGGAGACTAATCATTAGTTGATTAGTCGACCTCTCACACCACCGTACGTACGGTTCTCGTATACGGCGGTTCAATAATGTAAGTACACTTGCTCTGCCAATTGGGTCATATTCAAAAGACCCCATTGGTAGAGTTTTTCCGTTGGTATGGCTTGATGAACTTCCCAAGTACAGGACAATCGCCAATATTTCTTTCTTGAATAGGCGATACGTTTGGACTCATCGAGTGTTAATCCTCTCTTCATGAGTTCTTTTATCTTCGTTCTTGGTCGTTTCCATCGTTTGAGTATTAGTTGTCTGATTCTGCGATGTAACCAGGATTCAATGGCTCGGATAGTGCCTTTAATATAGCCTCTTCCATGGTATTGTATCCACCCTCTGGCTACTTGGTTGATTTCCTTTACCAACATTTGAAAGGTTTTCGGTGTTTTCCGACTCGTGACTTGTCTAAGTTTCGCTTTGAATTGCTTCACTGCTTCTTTAGTCGGTCGGTATCGACAGCCTCCATTCGCTTTCATTATCAGACAACTCAAGAACTTTAAACGGTAAGGACTACCTACTTTACTTTTTTCTGTATTCACAACCAATTTCAATTCTTTTGATAGGAATCGGCTGATACTCTGTAGAATTCGTTCGCCTGCTCGTTTACTTTTCGTAAAGATGACAAAATCATCGGCATAGCGGACGAATCGGTGTCCACGTTTCGTTAGTTCTTTATCTAACTCATGTAAATAGATGTTACTGAGTAATGGCGACAGGACCCCTCCTTGTGGGGCGCCTTTTCCTGTCTTCTGGAAGTTTCCGTTTGGTTCAATGACTCCAGCTTGCAAGAATCGGTTAATCAATCTTAATATTGATTTATCGTCAATGTGTTGTTTCAGAAGATACATCAGCTTGTCATGGTTAATCGTATCAAAGTACTGTTTTAAATCGCAATCCACGACATATCGGTAGCCTTCTTCATAATACTTGGCACATTGTTTTCTTGCTTGATGAGCATTGCGATTTGGTCTAAATCCATAACTGTAAGGGCTAAAGGTCTTGTCGATTGACGGTTCAATAACCTGCTTAATCGCTTGTTGTATCACTCTATCCCTTACAACGGGTATGCCTAGTTTACGGACACCTCCATTCGGTTTAGGTATTTCAACCCGTTTTACTGGCTGAGGACGATAAGTGCCTTCGAATAATTTCTTACACAAAGGAACATAATAGTTGAAGATATGACTTTCTACTTCTTCAACGGTCATCCCATCCACACCCGGGCTTCCGCCATTTCTTCTGACTCTATCACATGCGCGTCTCAGGTTATTTCTTTCTACCACCCTCGACATTATCGGATAGTGACGCCATTGGTCCAAAGCTTCTCCTAGTGATTGACTCTGCGCAGATGCATACTCTTTCGATTCCGTCTTATCCCTTTGCATCTTGCCAAGCTTTTGCTTGTTTTCTGCCTTCTTCATCTTCACTACCTCTCTTTCTTTCCAATGTTCATTATTGTTCAGTCCTTCAGTTGGTAGACAACCTACTATGACCTCTGCTGACTTCTCATGATTCGTTGTTACTAAGATACGCTTATCTCTCATGAGACCTCCCCAGGTAAGGTGCGTTAACCTCCCTCCCATGTCACCGCTTGATTTATCCAACCATAATCCGTGCAGTATTGGGCTTTACTTTGTAATGCAAGCTCACCCTTATGATTAGACCTTCTATCAAGTTTCTGTTCGTCGGTGCAGGAGTTTGCCTTAGGCTTCCTTCAGATTCCGCCTCACGACGACCTTAATTCTTAGTGCTTTAGCACTTAGAAATTAAGGATAGGGTACCGACACCCTTGCCCTTAGCTAACAGTTCCTACTGCAAAGCCTTGCTGAGACTGTTTGACTTTAGTCATTACAGTCTCACATGCGTTAGAAGTAGCGGACTTGAACCGCCAAGTTAACGCCCATGCTGGGCGCACATTAAAAAGAAGAGCAGCTGAGAATTCCTCTCGGCTGCTCTTCCAATAATATTTTTTAGATATATCCCTGTTTCTTACTCAGCAGAAAGCTCCGAGTCGGTTACCCATTTATGGTTCTTGACTTCCTCTCCACCCGTGGTTGGCTGGTAGTCAATCATGTATACTGTGGTGCTTTTAGCATCGTCAATCGTAGCCGTTGCGCCTTCCATGCCTTCCATGTGGTCGGCTTCCAAAGTTACCTCGTCTCCTGGTTCGAAAGGTTCCTCTCCTGCATCCGCAATCTCCTCATGAATTACCCATTTGTGATTCTCTTCGCGCGGGCCGCCATTCGTAGGATCATAGGATACCTCGTAGGCTACAGTGTCAAAAGCGCCTACAATCGTGGCTTCTGCCCCCTCCATGCCTTCCATGTGCCCGTCTGTGATTGTTACCGTCTCCCCCACGTTGTAGGTAGGATTTTCAGCTTCTTCCAAACCTGCTGGGATTTCACCAGATTCATCGTGCACCATGCCGCCGTGATCACCACTTTCTGAAGATGTTTCTTCGGTTGTCGTTTGATTTGTATCTGTTCCAGTAGATTCATTTATCTCGTCATTGCCACATGCTCCAAGTAATAAGGCAGATGACAGTAAAATAATTCCTATCCATTTTTTATTCTGTTTCATTTTTTCCTCCTGAATTAAAAAAATAAAGCTCTAAATTTAAAGTGGTGGATTCTATAATGAGGTTAGCCACCTCTAAAAATCCATAAAAAAACGACGTGAATTTCATGTTATATTGAAGTTACCACTAACTCTCAATAGAAAAGGATGAATTCACATGACGCAAGACCAGTTTAACACAGTCTTACGAAAAGGGACACACTTATCTTATCAAGAACGTTGTCACATTCAGATTCTCAAGAAAGAAGCCTATTCTCACCGCGCTATTGCTAAGTTATTAGGGCAATCACCTCAAACCATTCATAATGAAGTGAAAAGAGGCACCATCACGCAACTGAAACGCCAAAAACAAAACGGTAAAACCTATGACTATACCTACACACTATATGATGCCGATGCCGGACAAGCTAATTATGAGCGTCAACGTCTTCACTGTGGTAGGCGACCTAAATGGGCGGATTCCAACGCCTTTATTGACTGGGCAGACAAAAAGATGTTTCAAGATAAATGGTCCCCCGATGTTCTCGTGGCTTTTGCTCGTGAACATCAGTTGTTTGACGCTGCGATTGTTCCTTTATATCAGAGTGCCTTTTTATCTTGATGTACGAACGCATTATTCGAAAACGATGACGGGCATTCCTGGATACGCATACTCAAAAACGATTGGCATGATATCAGGTGGTGTATTGATACAACCAAGTGACCCGTTAACTAAATAGGCATCTCCACCAAAGTATGGCTGCCAATTAGCATCATGAATACCTTGTCCGGTATAATCAAAGGCTAACCAAAACTCAACAGGCTGTACGTAATCCTTTTCAGTTCGAGGGTTATAGCCTTTCAATTCTGAAGGACTTTCCAAATTCCAAATAGCATAAGCACCTGGGATTGTATTCGTGCCAATCTGTCCTGTTACCACAGGGGTAGAAAGGACCTGATTGCCATCGATGTAGACAAACATTGTCTGGTTTAAGATGTCCACTTCAATATAACTATTACCTATATCATCTAAAGTACCATTGTATCCTATTCCAACAATAGTCGGTTCACGCACCACTGGAACCGCTGCTTGTAAATCAGCTAAAATGGCTTGCGTTTCTGCTTCACGATCAATTGACCAACCTAAGGTTCCGGGGAGAAGCTGAACTTCTCCTTGTAAAGTACTGTTAAAGGTGCGATAGTCATCATAAGTAGCATAACGCTCATTTAACGTTCCTAAATATTCGTAAATCATGTCCTCATCAAAGTTGACTTCATTGAATTCATCAATGTAAAGCCAACTTGAAATTAATTCTGGTGTAATGACTTCTTCATATCCAGCAATGGTTAATGTAATTTGAAGATTATTGTAAACTTTAAGCTGGTCTAATTCTGAAAGTAAGCTTTCATCCGTCGATGTAATGTCAGGTTCGAGATAAGCTTCACTCACTTCTACCGTTGTCTGACCCTCTCGAAGACCGTCTAAAACTAAGTCCAATAATTTATCCTGATTAATTTCAGTTCCTATTTGCTCTGGCTCAATATAGTAGCCCATCTCTTCTGAATATTCTATTGTTGCATCGGTTGGACTCAGGCGAGTAGTATCAGACAGCGTTATTGAATCAATCGTGGTGCTCAATTTCTCCTGATTAATTACTAAATCTCCCTCAGCAACCCCTTCATAATTACTATCATTAAACAAACCATTCAACCAGGTTGTTTGATTTTGTTCTTGAATGAGAGAATCAAGTTGTGGGGTTAAATTAATTTGCGGGTCTAGGTCTCCAAGTGTCACGCTTCCTATTGGTTCGTTATTCTCTTTTAATGTTAGGGTATGATTTTCTAACTCCCTTGTAATTTTAGCGTTTGCCTCTTCTTTTGTTAAATGACTAATATCTATGTTTGCAAAACTGGTGTTCATTAAAAATCTTTGTGAAAAATGTTGAGCCCCGATAGTGTGACCTATACCTAGGAATAGAAAAATTACACCAAGTGTAATAATAATTTTTTTCATTGTGCACCTCTTCTCAAATTTTACCTAACTGCTGCTTCTTTACTCTACGACTTTATAGTTTGCATCTGACAAAGCCGAAGAAAATGAATCTAAATTTAATCTTTCTTTAGAAATTACCACCGCTCTTTTACTTTCTAGATCCACGGAAACAGTATCTAAACCTTCAGTTGAAAATATCGTCTGTATAATTTCCTACGGCTTCTTTCTCTTCAATATTGGCAGTATAAATAAATTTTCTACCTTCTTTCTCTGTATTTATTACGCCTTTTTCAACCAGTCGACCTAAGAGCGTTTTGATAGTGGCTTGTTTCCAGTCCGTTTTTTCTTTCAATATGGAGATGACTTCTTTAATAGTCACTCGATCATTCGCCCAGACTACACGCATAACCTCCCATTCAGCATCTGTGATATGAAGGTCTATAGCTATAGTACTCGTATTCTCTCCTCCTTTCGTTTACGAGCGTAAACATTAATGTTAAATACAGTTTACACAAGTAAACCATTCTTGTCAAGTCTTTTTTAAATAAATATAACCAGCTATTATTGCCTTTGTTTTCCTATCTTTACCCAATACTAATTATAGGGTTACTGATTATTCCACGCTTTTAAGGTAAGCTGTAGCCAATTCAAGGCACCCGCTGTTTTGACCCCGAATCTGCACATCAAGGCAATCAATCCACGTTTGGAGCCCACCTCGGTCTCTCTTTTAGGTATAGTTGAGACTTTTTGCCCAGCCTCTCCCCACAATAAATAGCCTATTTCTTGTGGGGAGAGGCTGGGCAAAAAGTTGTAGAGCCATCAAAAAAGAGTTATCTATCAATTAGGTTTGAGCTGCCACTCCCTAATTGATAAATAACTCCGTCTTTAATCGCGATACGTTTATTCTTTAATATACATTAATCTTGTTTCATCATTTAATCGCAATACGTTCATTCTTCTGTTCCCATTGTTGATATCTCGTCATCTTGATAATACAAAACAACTTTATTTTGCTTTTTACTTTCTTTTACATCAATGATACGTTGGTTAGAACTGCCTCGGAAACGTAAAGTTAAATCGCATTTCGCCAAAATAAATCGCCCATCAACTAAGACATCTACATATTCGAGCAAAGCTAATTTATCCTCGGTTTCTTGTTGTAATTCTTCCCAAGTATAACCGGACCAGGACCAAATATCCTTGGTATCACCATAGGTTTCTCTTACTCGTTTACAAAGTCTCAACAGGACTGGCGTGTTCAAGAAGGGCTCCCCACCTAATAAGGTTAATCCCTGACAATAAGAAGCACCTAAATCTTGAATAATTTGATCTTCTAATTCTTGCGTATAGTAGGTCCCATAGTTAAAGTTTTGAATGATTTTATTATAACAACCTTCACATTGGAATAAACAACCACTCACATATAAGCTACAACGAACCCCTTCACCATCGACGAAGTTGTATGGCTTATAATCGGCAATTTTATGTTGTGACCAATCTTCTGAACGCCATTCTTTTGGTTGTGGATTCTTCATTATAACGAACCCTTCATGTGTTTCTTACGTGCAGAAATTTCTTTATGACGTCCTTTTACCATTGGTCTTAACTGTGGATTTCCTAAATAACCACATGTTCTCTTTACGACGTCACAAGTTTCAGGATTACGATTGCCACATTGAGGACATTGAAACCCTCTTTCGGTTGGTTTAAAATCACCATCATATCCACATTCATAACAATGATCAATCGGTGTATTGGTACCTAAATAGCCCACTTTTTGATACGCATAATCCCAAACAGCCTCTAAAGCTTTAGGATTTTGACGCATATTAGGATACTCACAATAATTAATAAATCCACCTGAAGTATAGGGTAAATATTCTGCTTCAAAATCTAGCTTTTCAAAAGGTGTTGGTTGTTTTCGAACATCATAGTGGAAGGAATTAGTATAATAATCTTTATCTGTTACATCGGGAATCATACCATAAAACTCTTTATCCATTCGGCAAAAACGATCTGTTAAACTTTCTGAAGGAGTGCCATAAATACTAAAATGATAGCCATATTGTTTACCTAATTTATCTGCATATGCTTTCATATATTTTAAGATGTCTACTGTAAATTGCTTGGCTTCAGCGTTCGTTTCCCAGTTAGGACCATAAAAGACAGTCCCTACTTCATAAAGTCCAATATAACCCATTGATACGGTCGCACGACGGTTTTTAAAAACTTCATCTACTGAATCATTTTTTGTTAGACGTTTACCAAAAGCACCATGTTGATATAAGATTGGTGCATTTTCAGGCAATGCTTCTTTTACACGTTCAACACGATATACTAGGGCCTCTTCTAAAATTGACAGACGTTCATCTAATAGTTCCCAGAAACGATCTTTCGATTGCATCGATTCAATCGCAATACGAGGTAAATTTAAGGTCACGACACCTAAATTCATTCGACCCTCATTGACCTCATTACCATTTTCATCTTGCCATCCTTGTAAAAAAGAACGACACCCCATCGGTGCTTTAAAACTTCCTGTTAATTCAACAATTTTGTCATTCATTAACACATCTGGATACATCCGCTTAGTAGAACATTCTAACGCTAATTGCTTAATATCATAGTTTGGGTCAATAGGATTTAAGTTTACTCCATCCTTTAAAGTAAAAACTAATTTAGGAAAAATAGCTGTACGTTTTTCTTTACCTAAACCTAAAATTCTAACCTTAAGAATTGATTTCTGAATTTCACGAGCGTACCAAGAAGTTCCTAGCCCAAATCCTAAAGTAGTAAAAGGTGTTTGACCTTGAGAGGTATATAAAGTATTAATCTCATACTCTAAACTTTGCATTGAATCATATATATCTTTTTTGGTTTGTTTCATCGCAAACTCTTTTTGTTTCTCTGCATCTTCAATCCACTCGGCAGCAGTTTTAAGATGCTTTTTATAATTAAGTTCTGCATATTGTTCTAACAATTCATCGATACGATTAACACTAGTACCACCATATTGACTGCTAGCCACATTAGCGATAATTTGTGCCATTTGTGCAGTCGCTGTCTGGATTGATTTTGGTGATTCTACCTGCGCATTTCCAATTTGAAAGCCATTCTCGAACATTTGTTTAAAATCAATTAAACAACAGTTAGTCATTGGTGCATACGGATGATAGTCTAAGTCATGATAATGAATTTGCCCCTTTAAATGAGCCTTTTTGACCGATTTAGGCAATAAATCTAACCCGACTACTTTTGAAAGAACGCCCGCTGTTAAATCTCTTTGAGTATTAAAGACACGACTATCTTTATTAGCATTTTCGTTCACAATTTGTGTGTTGCGAGAACGTAGTTGGTTAACTTGATATTCTAAATTAGTAGCCTTTTCTTCAATTTCTGACATCTTTTTAGCAAATTTATCTTCATATTCATTTTGATTTACATATGATATTATCTCTTTTATGGAACTACTCTTAATCATACTATCTTCATTGGCCTGAAAAATACGGTTTGATATTTCAGCAATTTTGTCATCTGCATCATGATGCCCGGAACGTTTTAAACTAAAAATCATTTTGTTTAAATTGAACTTTTCTATTCTTCCATCACGTTTTTTTACAGTTAAACTATCAAAATTAATTTGTTTTTTGTTTAAATCCACTACCATTCTCATCACCTCAAATACTATATATAGTGTTTATATTGAACATAGTACCATATATATAGTATTTTAGCTAGTGATTACATAAAAATTATTTATTAATAAAATATAAAAAATAATTTAGTATATAGGCTAATTCTGGTTTATTCAAACGTTCCAAAATACTTTCACAAAGTGTTACATTTTCTAATAAATCTTCTAAATAAATACAATTCGCTTTAATAGACCGATTAATTAGATATTCGTTTGAAAAAACATATGATATAAGCGAAAATTTCTTCTCAATAAAATGATTAGCATCAACAATTTCACAATAGGGTTTAATAAGGTTCATAAACTCATCGAAAGAATATTGTTCGAAAAATTGATGAAGTGTTTCTAATGGTACATTATGCAAGAAACTATCCTTCTTACCGTATAATAAATCAGTCAATCCACTAAAATATGGCTTCATTCGAATTAATTGAGTGCACAATTTATTAGAATTAATTTTATCTTGCGTTTGAATATAATGCCAGCTATCTACTAATTCATATAAAGCTTCACGTACTAAGAAACCTCTCATCACACATTCAACACGAGAATAATATTGATCAAATGAATAAATCAAAGGAAAATTACTATAATGATCAGCTTCTGAACGGTCATACAAAAAATCTAACATAAAAGGACTATCAAGAATTGTATCTTTAGAATAATAAGCTATTGGTAAATGTAAATAAAAATTAAAACTCTTACGAAAGACAACCATAACTTTCCTCCTTTTTATACTATACTGAAAAATATATTATCACGGAAACGATTACAAGTCAATCGCTTTATAAATTTAATTTATAAGAATATTAATATACTTATATAAATAATTCAGTTGTACAAACCATAATAATAACTGCATAGTTTAATAGAAAACTGAGCATTGTTCACTTGGTTTTTGATGAAAAGTAGAAATTTTACTCCCATAAGATAACCTCAACACTATTGTTGAAGCATCTGAATAAACTGCTGCCAACATAATGGATGATATAACTTAAAATCAATGGCCTATATCATTTGAAAACCATCATAACTAAGGTAGATGCTAGCCCAATAAATATAAATGTATAAAATTCATTGGAGAAAAAATTAATTTAAAAAGTTGTAGATGAACAAAGTCATTTCTGTTCACACACACCATAAAGTGTAGACTCATGTTCATATTTCAAATAAACAACACCTAAAAATAGCGCTAATGGTTTCTACACCAACACAAAAAAATATAGAACCCAAGTTCATATGTCAACCCGATTCAATAATATATAGGTATACAAAAAAAGGCTCTATGTCAAGTAGTGTTGGTAAATATGTATTTCGCAAGTTAAAAGTGAGCCATTTCGCAATTTAAAATTGAGCCACTGTCATCTTTGAATTATCTTTTATCCATTGTTCTGTTTCTTTCATTCTGTAAGAAGGGCCGACCATATTTACAACATGTGATTTATGAGTCAAACGGTCGGTTAAGGCAGCTGTTAGGACGGGATCATGAAATATTTCCTGCCATTTTAAAAATGATAAATTACTCGTGATAATGGTAGATTTTCTTCCCGCTCGTAAAGATAGATGTGAAAATAATAATTCCGCCCCTTCTTTGTCGAAAGAGATATACCCAAGTTCATCAATAATGACGAGATCGTAGTTTTCAAATTTTAATTCGAATGACCGTAAGGTTCTTTCTGATCGATGTTCTTTCAACTGATTGATGAGGGAAGGGACTGTCGCAAAAAAGACGCGATAGCCCGCTAAACAAGCTTCCATCCCTAATCCTATCGCTATATGTGATTTTCCAGTACCTGGCGATCCAGTTAAAATCACATTTTGTCCCTCTTTAATAAAATCTAACGATTTAAGATGGGGTAACTTTTGCTGTGCTTGTTCCGGTAAGGCATCTATGACTAACTCTTCTAACAATTTCTTTTGTGGAAAGTTAGCGATACGTATTCGATTTTGTTTTGAACGAATAAAGCGGTCATTCTTTTCCTGTTCTAAGACTTGAAGAAGAACCGTAAAGGCTTCGGTTGGATTATGAAATGTTCCTTCTTCTTGCACCATTTTCCGAATACTGGGTAATCGTAATTCTCTACATAACTCAATTAATCGTTCTTTCTTATCCATAGTGAATGACCTCCTTATCTGCTTGATGAAACAGATTCGCATAAGCTTTCAAATTGCTTTCCGATTGATGGGTTGTCTCATCTCTTGCCAGAGATACCTCTGTCGGCTCTGATTGCTCGCATAGAAATAAAATTCTTTCTGTGCTAACGTATCCCCAACGAATGCCATTCAATTCTTCGACCGCTGCCATAACACGTTCAAAGTTGTTATTGTCCTTCATGTAGTGGAGTAATATGATGAATTCTTTCTCTTTTCCTATATAATGATGGTGGTAAAGATTTTTTATTTGTTGTGGTGCTTGTCTCAAACATTCACTTTGAGCCAAGGCACCTTTTTTTCTTTTGAATGTTTCTAAGTAATGGTAAAGATTCATTTCCCACTGATGGACACCCCAATGACGTTTATGTGTTGCGATGATTTCACCCTCAATAAACAACTTAACCTGATCAGCACTTAGTTTTGCGATGATATATTTTCCAATATGACCTTCTGGTACAGAGTAATGATTTTGCTTAATGACAACCGTACTATATTTATCTACTCGACATTCCAATATTTCAGAAACATCAAAAGGAGCGATCATGGTAGGACCAATCCTATCTTTTTCTGTCTGCATCAATTTCAGATGAGAAGCCTTGTGTTCGTGATGCAAACGTTGATTGAGTTTCTCTAATTCATTGTTAAGATGAGTTTCAGCCTCTTCTAAACTGGTAAAGCGATAAGTTGAGGCAAACGCCTTACGACGTATAAACTCCACACTACGTTCCACATGTCCCTTTTCATTTCCTTTTCGTGGTTCACATAAACGAATTTTAAATTGATAGTAATTGGATAAATGAATCATGCTGTCGGTAATGGTTTTCTCTGTTCCAATAAAACTTTTAACAACAGTTCTCATATTATCGTAGGTAAAGACAGAAGGGACAAAGCCGATGTGACTGATAAATTTTGTGTGAACGTCTAATACACAAATTTGGGATTCTGATTGATAGATTCTAGCGAAACGGTAATTACTGTGTGCCAAAGTAAATACAGCCAAAGAATATGTTTTTAGCTTGTCATCGATAAATAATTTTATCTCTCCCCAATCAAATTCAACCTCATATCCTGGTTCCGCATGGTGTCGGATAAATACTTCTTTTGTTTTTGTCACCTCCTCGTTAATGAAGTTTCTAACGGTTGTATAACGAATAGAATAGCCACGATCGAGCAGCTTCTCATGCATGTCTACAATCTTCATTTGTTGTTTAGCCATGCCATGATTCTTTTTCCACTCATTTTCTTTAATAAAATCACGTAACATTACTTCAATTGATTCTGATAATACTCTGCGTCTACCGACTCTTTTTTTATAAGTTGGTGGTTTCACGATATCCTCTGCAATAGGAAGATCACGCACATCTTCATACTTGCTTCTTTCATATTCCTTGATATATTTATCAACGGTATTCCTAGATTTCTTCGTGAGTAAAGCAATTTTTCTTTTGCTTAGCCCATCAAGGTAGAGTTTTATAATCGTTTGTTTTTCTTTCAATGCAATCACTCCTGATATTCCCCCTATTTATTATTCAATAGGGTTATTTTCTATCAAAAGTGGCTCAGTTTTCAATCAATATAGTGGCTCACTTTTAAGTTAACATATACATAAATAGTAATAGTTGCACTTGAACGCATGTTCAAGTGCTCTTTTTTTACTTAAATTAAGCTGTCTTATTTTGCATTTCTAATTGTTTTTGGTATTCTTCCTCATATTTTTTAATAGCATCTTCTTCAGCAAATAATAGTGGACGATAAGCTTCATTCTTCACATTATTATGAGCAGTCGATAATATAATTCTACTTCTTAAATGGTAGAAGTTTCGATATCCATAACTGATTCGTTTAATGACTTTAATTTTATTGTTTGTACCTTCCACACAACCGTTTGATAGCGTATATTTCAAGCTATTCTGTATATGATGGCGATAATGATATAAAGTGTTAAATGCCGTTCTTATTTTTCTAGGGGGGCGATATTTCTTGCTTTCCTCCAATACATGGATGAATTGATCATAGGAATGTTCTTTAATGGCATCCATTACTTCATGAATCAAACGGTAACTAAGACTAAGAGTAGCATCTTTTGATAATAAATAATCGACAATGCCCCTTTCATGAATCAATTGCTTAAATAATGAATATTTCTTATACTCTTCGAACTCCAACTCATTCCAATCTTTTAATAATAGTTTCCAATATCGCTTAAACTTATTCGCATCAGGTTTGTTTTTTGATTTTAAACGATTCATCACTTCTATCCGATGTTGATTTAAAGCCCTTGTCACCAGTTGTACGATATGAAAACGGTCGATGACCACGACAGCATTTGGAAAAATCGAGGGAAGAAAGTCTTTAAACGCCCCGTTCATATCTATCGTGATGGTTTTAACTTTCAATCGTTCTGCTCTAGAAAAACGCATAAAATAGTCATATAAAAAAGCTTGTGTTCGGTTTTCTAAGACATCCACTACAATATGTTTGTTATTATCCATTAAAATACACGACATAGCTGCCTTCACATTCTTCACGGATTTAAATTCATCAATCGCGATATGTTTGGGTAGTGATGTGGGCTTGGTATTATATTGATAACTATAGGCTTTCAATTGGCGCAGTACCGTATGAGACGACACATTCCAGGTTTCAGCAATATCTTTGATGGGCTTCGTTTTACCTAATTCTTGAAGAATCATTACCTTTAAGGGTGATGAAATCGTACAGTGCTGTTTGGTTAAGTTGGTTTGAGAAACCGTTGTTTTTTGACAATGTTTACAAAGGTATCGTTGCTTAGTCAGTTTAAGATAAGCAGGTTGAAGGTTATATTGCCCAATTAGGATGACGGTCCTATAAGATCCATAATCAATCATATCTTCCGCTCCATTATTACTACTACCACAATGAGGGCACACTTTAGGCGTATTCTTTAGCGTTCCTGTAACGGTTAATACTTTTTTAAAGGCTTTTGAGACAGGAAGCATTTTTTTAGTAGAACTTTTAAATTGATGAACTGAGAAATAGCATTCTTCATCAAAATCATTCTGTTCGATATTGATATTAAGGTCTTCCATTCCAAGTAAAATTTTAGTATTATTGTTTGTAGCCATGTGATTTCCTACTTTCTATTATTTTTGGACAACTTAATTATAGAGGAAATCACAGGCTTTTTGTATATAAAAATAGTGCTGGTGATTTCGCCACGCCACTTAAATTGTGAATTCTTCCCATTTTTTATGATTGAAAATAAAGCTGCTAGTTGCGGTTGGGAGGGGAACTATTTTATGGCTATCAATATAACAGTAGCACTTTACTTAATGGGAGAATCGGGTAAGCTAAATGACTCGACCGAAAATTTAAGCGAAGTGCGGAAGGTCGGGGAGTGACCCCGCACCCGATTCGACGATTCAGTCAAGTGCTACGGTATAGAAAAAAATATAGAAAAAAACATCTCAAAACGTTATTATTGTAGTGACAAAACCAGAATAAAGGACGTTTTAAGATGTATCATCATTATAATTCATTTTCAGCAGAAAGCAAGACCCGAAATAAACATTTAACACTAGACGATCGTCACAATATTGAGCGTTGGCACCGTAGTGGCAAGTCTAATCGCGAAATTGCGCGTCTTCTAGATAAAGCCCCTCAAACGATTCATAATGAAATAAAAAGAGGGCTCGTTCTTCAACAAGTTAGAAAAGGTCGCTTCAAAAAGATTTATTCTGCTGAGTATGCTCATTCTCAGTATTTAAAACAGCGCGACAAGTGCGGACGCAAAGTGTCACTTGATAAGGAAACCAAAGAAACACTCGTTCATTTTCTGACCGAAATGAAATATTCACCAGAAATGATCGTTCATTCTAATCTTGTCAACGTTCCTGTTTCAACGATTTACTATTGGATTCATAACGGACATTTAGGCTTAACATCGAATGACTTACTTTATCCGCGTAAATCAAAGAAAAAACGTAAGAATACTAGCTCGCAATTTAGAGTGAAAGGTCAATCTATAGAAATGCGTCCGGAAGTCATTAATCAGCGTGGTGAGTACGGTCATTATGAAATTGATACCGTGATTCTAACGCGCAAGACCAATAAATGTTTACTCGTATTAACCGATCGTCGGACACGCCATCAAATTATTCGACTGATTCCAAATAAACAGGCGGCATCCGTCAATAATGCTTTATTAGATATACTCAATGAATATGCGATTAAATCAATTACAGCGGATAATGGTGTTGAATTTTTTAGACTGCATGAAGTCTTTCCTTATGAGCATATTTATTATGCCCATCCTTATTGTTCATATGAACGGGGAACAAACGAAAACCACAATCGACTAATAAGACGGTTTTTACCTAAAGGAACAACAGATGTAACGGAATTAGAAGTAAAGAAAATCGAAAACTGGATTAATCATTATCCGAAAAGAATGTTCAACTACAAATCACCATTTGAGATGATGAACGCTGGCTAATTTAAACTTGAAATTTGCCTATATTTTGATATTTGATAATACTACTATTGAAAAATTATTATGATTACAATATTGTAATAGTTAGTCAAGTCCATAATATTGTGTAAAAATAACTAGCACATTTTTTTATTCCATTTTTTGCCTTAACGATCAACTAATTGCTG
The DNA here is from genome assembly GCF_002847845.2 of Globicatella sanguinis. Taxonomy (NCBI): domain Bacteria; kingdom Bacillati; phylum Bacillota; class Bacilli; order Lactobacillales; family Aerococcaceae; genus Globicatella; species Globicatella sanguinis. The sequence continues at coordinate 1,313,575 of NZ_CP126962.1, forward strand.
GCAGGGTTCTGTCAAGGGGGAAAGCAAGGCGACCCTTGACAGGTTCTTAGAAGCAATTAAAATGTTGAAGGGCAAAAAATGAATTACATTTGAATATATATTCTATCTGCTGTTAGCCACTCTTCGTCTTGATCGATTAACATTGCTCCGATTAAGCGATAAGCAGATTCAACATTAGGGAAAATCCGAATGACTCTTTCCCGTCTTCTAATCTCTTCATTTAACCGTTCCAGACAATTGGTACTTTTAAGTCTAGGATGAACAACCGATTCGCTAAGATAAGTAAAGGCGTCTTCAAATCCCTCATCAAGAATCGCTAAGCTGGCTTGATATTTCTTTTCTCCTTCATATTTTTTAAAAAGTTCGTTTTTAACGATGCGGGCAATCTTAATATCCTGAATACGAAACAGTGCCTTGATGTCTTCTTTAAATTCTCTGGTCTCTTTTTTCGGTATTTTAGCTAAGATATTTCTTAAGAAGTGAACCTGACATCTTTGCCAAGAAACATTCAGAAAGTTTTCCTTAATTGCTTTTACTAGACCCGTGTGTGCATCAGATATAACCATTTTAAGGCCATTTAGGCCTCTTTCTTTTAAGTAGTTAAAGAAGCGAGACCAAGAGTAATCACTTTCGCCATCACTGATGTCAAAACCGAGGAGTCTTCGTTTTCCTTCTTCACTAATTCCGATTGCGATATGACAAGCTTTGGATACAACCTTATGATTTTCTCTTACTTTTATATAAATAACATCCACCACTAGGTAAGCGTATTGGACAGAACTTAAATCGTGATGACGCCATTGTCGAACCTCTTCATCCAGTTGTTTCGTAAGGGAAGAGACAAATGATTTAGAATAGGTTTTCCCACATAAATTTTCAATGACTTTCGAAACTTTTCTTGTAGAGACACCTTGGATATACATTTCAAGCATGGTTAACAGAAGTGCCTTTTCATTTCTTTGGTAGCGTTCAAAGATTTCTGTTGAAAACTTGCCATCTCTTGTTCTTGGCACTCTGAGGTTTAACGTTCCGAGTTTTGTTGTGTAGTCACGATTGTAATAGCCATTACGATAAGTCATTCTATTGGGATCGCGTTGATAGGCTTCGTTATCTAAGTATTCATCCCGTTCTTTCTCCATCAGTTGATTAAAAACCTTGGTTAGAATACTCTTAGCTATGTTGTCTTTGACTTCTACGTCAATTAAGTTTTGAATTTCTTCTAAATTCAGTGTAAAATGTACTTGGGTCATTTTAATTCCTCCTGGTTTGTTTATTTTTCCTAAAAACATTGTACCAGTTATGGAGGGATAAGTGACCCTTTCTTTTTACACAATTATATGGACTCTATCTAATAGTTTATATCGCGATATGATGATCATGTTATGTATAGTATTACTTATCCATCTCTATGAATATTAAATAGAGCCGAAACAAGTTTTTTACTCATTTCGACTCTTATTTTTTAATAAAGTTAACAATATGAATTTGAATGACATTCTTTAAAGATTTAATTTCATACGATTATTTTTTATCGCCTAAGCGAGCAATTTTTCCTTGTTGAATATATACGGTTAAAATCGCAATATCCGCTGGATTGACACCACTCACTCGACTTGCTTGTCCTAGTGTACTAGGTTGGATTTTTTTCAAGCGGTCTCTGGCTTCTGTTGCTAAACTGTCCACCGCATCATAATCAATATCTTCTGGAATGAACTTTTCTTCCATTGATTTCATTTTATCGACTCTTTGGTTTGCCTTAACAATATAACCTGCGTATTTTATTTGAATTTCAATTTGCTCTGCTATTTGACGTTCTAATGGACCTTCCTCACGAGGTATGATGCTGATTAAATCTCGATATCGAACCTCTGGTCTTTTTAGTAGATCTACTGCTAAAATACCATCTTTTAATTGTGTTGATTGAATACTATCTAAATAATCAACCAATCCTGGTGTCTTTGGAGTTAAACGAATATTGCTTAATCTTTCTAATTCTAGTTCGATTAGATTTTGCTTAGTGATAAAATAATCATAACGTTCTTGAGTCACTAATCCTAGTTGATATCCCATTTCTGTTAATCTTAAGTCTGCATTATCATGGCGTAATAATAAACGATATTCAGCACGGGAGGTTAACAGTCGATAGGGTTCGGTTGTGCCTTTGGTAACTAAATCATCAATCATTACTCCGATATATCCTTCACTACGTTTCATTATGAAAGGTTCTTTTCCTTGAACTTTTAGTGAAGCATTGATCCCTGCAATTAAACCTTGTCCTGCAGCTTCTTCATAACCACTCGTTCCATTCATTTGGCCTGCTGTAAATAAACCATTAATAAGTTTTGTTTCTAACGATAGTGTTAATTGATGGGGAATTACAACGTCATACTCAATTGCATATCCCGGTCTCATCAATTGTGCATTCTCTAATCCTTTTATAGAATGCAATATTTCCATTTGAACATCTTCTGGCATGGAAGTAGATAATCCTTGAACATACATCTCATCTGTACCTAATCCTTCTGGTTCGATAAAGATTTGATGACGTGGTTTATCACTAAAACGAACAATTTTATCTTCAATCGAAGGACAATAGCGTGCACCTACTCCTTCGACTATTCCACTAAACATCGGTGCTCGGTGAAGGTTCCCTCTAATAATTTCATGAGTCATTTCATTCGTGTGGGTTAACCAACAAGGAACACTCTCTTCTTTATAACTTTCATCAGGTGTTAAAAATGAAAAATGATTAGGTTTTTCATCACCTGGTTGTATTTCGGTTTGATCAAAATCGATTGAGTTTTTATTAATTCTAGGTGGAGTACCTGTTTTAAAACGAGCAAGTTCAAAACCTAATTCTAATAAATTCTCTGATAACTTAATAGATGGTAAAGTATTGTTGGGACCTGATGAATATCCTAATTCACCAATTATGATACGTCCTCTAGAGGATGTTCCTGCAGTTAAAACAACTGCATTCGATAAATAACGCGCACCTGTTGAAGTCACAACACCTTTTACTTGATTATCTTCAACAATTAACTCAGTTACTAATCCTTGTTTTAAATCTAGATTCTCGGAGTTTTCTAACACTTGTTTCATCGATTGAGCATATAGCTGTTTATCCGCTTGTGCTCTTAAAGCTTGAACTGCTGGACCTTTTCCAGTATTTAGTAAACGCATTTGAATATACGTTTTATCGATATTGCGCCCCATTTCCCCACCTAAAGCATCGATTTCTCTCACTACGACGCCTTTAGCTGGTCCACCGATAGATGGATTACATGGCATAAAAGCGACCATCTCTAAACTTAATGTTAACAATAATGTTTTACTTCCCATCCGGGCACTGGCTAGAGCTGCTTCCGACCCAGCGTGTCCCGCACCTACGACAATAACGTCATAGGAACCTGCTTCAAATTGTTTCATCTAATTTCCCCTTTTAATAAAATACGACACTTTGTTCTATAAGTTGATTAGCGACATAAGTAAATTTTGCAGAAAAATAGGGTCTTCGATCTAAAATCCATTGTAGAAAAATATAATCGCCTTCCCAAGTCGGTTTGTTCATAACATCTTCATAGTTGACCCATTCCAAAGTACCCTCTGGACAATTTTTAATTAAATTTCCTGAAAATTCGGTGACACGGTAGACAAAACTATACCAGTCTTGTCCATCTGGTGTGAAATTTGGAAATGTTATAAATCCACATAATTCCAATTTTTCAGCAATTAATCCTGTTTCTTCATAAATTTCTCGTTTAGCACATTCTTCTGGCGTTTCACCTATTTCAAACTTACCACCGACACTGACCCATTTACCTTGATGAATATCATTTTCTTTTTTATTACGATGTAACAATAATAATTGTGAACCATTATCGATATAACATATTGTTGATAATTTCATTTTAGCCTCTACTTTCCTAGACAGAACTGACTAAACAGTTTATTCAATAATTCATCTTGAACGCTCTCACCCGTTATTTCGCCTAAAAGATCCCATGCTTTTGTAAAATCGATTTGAATTAAATCAACTGGCATTCCCATCTCAACAGAACTTAATACTTCATTTAATGAATCAACCGCTTGATTAAGCAATGCGACATGACGTGTATTGAGTAAGTAGTTAACATCTGTTGATTGGATTTCACCAGCGAAAAACTTTTTCTCTATTGCGGCTTCTAAAACTTCGATGCCTTGTTCTTCTATCATAGAGGTTGCAATTAATTCATCTTGTTTAATATAAGGACTCAAAGATTCCATCGTCAAGGCAGGTTTTAAATCTTGTTTGTTTAATAAGATTAAGCGATTCATGCCATTCGTTGCTTCAAGTAATTCTTTGTCTACCGGTTGTAATGTCTCAGATTGATTTAAAATTAAGATGATCAGATCGGCCTGTTCTATCATTTTACGCGATTTTTCTACACCTATTTTCTCTACTACTTCATCCGTTTCACGAATGCCTGCAGTATCAATTAATTGTAATGGAACACCTCTTACGTTGACATATTCCTCTATGATATCACGTGTTGTTCCTTCTATATCAGTAACAATCGCTTTATCTTCGCCTATTAATCGGTTTAAAAGACTCGATTTCCCAACATTAGGACGACCTACAATAGCGGTTTTAATACCATCTCTAAATAATTTTCCTTGTTGAGCTTGAGATAAAATATTTAAGATTTGTTTCTTAACAGCCAATCCTGTTTCTTCAAGTTGCTTTAATGATAATTCTTCTACATCATCATATTCAGGATAATCAATGGTTACTTCTACTTGTGCTAGTGTGTCTAACATATTTTGTCTCAAACTACGGATTTTTTTCGATAAACTTCCACTTAATTGATTCACAGATGCGCTCATGGCCTTACTAGTTTTAGCTTGAATTAAATCCATCACCGCTTCTGCTTGCGATAAATCAATTCTTCCATTTAAAAATGCGCGTTTGGTGAATTCTCCTGGTTCGGCTAATCGTGCCCCTTGTTTTAAGACCAGCTCTAATATTCTTTGAACGGCCATTATGCCACCATGACAATTTATTTCAATAATATCTTCTGTCGTAAATGATCGTGGTGCACGCATGACACTCACCATAACTTCATCCATTATCTCGTTATTATGAGGATCAATTATATGACCGTAATTAATGGTATGTGATGCGACTTTTTGAAGATCTTTACCTTTAAAAATTTGATTAGCATATTGAATTGCTTCAGACCCACTTAAACGTACAATCCCGATAGCACCTTCCCCTAAAGCTGTGGAAATAGCAGCAATTGTGTCTAATTGGTACATATCATCACGCTCCTTCTTAAAATATAAAAAAGTGCCTAAACTCCCCCTATTCATCATAGGAGTAGTTAGCACTTTGACTGCTTAGTATTCATTTCGATTGAATTATACAAAAAATAGTTTCAGAATGCAACTATCGACATCGATAATATTTGTGAAGTATTCATTATTGTGTCATAAAATACAATGGGAGTGTCTAAGATGTAGAAAAATCAAATCATTTTACTTCATCTGTTCAGTCCTTAAGTTGAGTCGGTATCAAACGGGTCTTTAAAACATAGCTTAATGCCACTCAAAAATTGTCATTGTTATTATCAAGCAAAAACGACTGAATTTATCATGTGTTTGCCTAACCAACTTTTACTTAATTATGAAAACGATTGGTTAATATCAGTTTTCCACATATCATTAGGATACCATAATCCACCATCAGGATAACTTATGGTATTAGGGGTCATGCCTAAACCATCAACGGTTAATTGAACAGCTTCCACACCGTAATGTTCTATCATAGTCATGACAATCGCTGGAATAATCCCTCGTTCTGTCGCTTCATTTTGATTCATAGCTGCAATAATACCCGGTGTAAAATCGACATTAATATAAGAAGTTTCTTTATTAATTTTATTAACTGAAATATCTGGTGTTATCCAACCTAATGTTTGAAACAATTTTGTGTAAATATTAGCTGTTTCTTCATTCGTTTGAAACTTTATTGGCGCCACATCATCGACTAATGCCAATTTATTATCTACTTGTTGTGGTGCTTTAATCGGGATTTGGACTTGAAAATAACTATTCTGATTAATGCTTGATAGGACTAAGCTATCATCTTGATTAATTTCAGCTACAATACCCAAACCTTTAGCAAAATATTTTATTTGTTGGCCATCTTGATAAGTAACTTCTACTACATCTTGATAAGTCGTTCCGTTTATATCTATTGTTTCAAATAAATTAGTGATACTGGCTACTTCCTCAGACGTCATTTCCCAAGAATTACCTTTTTGGATTGGTGCCCTTAAAATTATTTTGGACCCTTCTGTAGATATGTTAGATAATTGATTACTTGGAATGATGGTGCCTTCTCCAATACCTAAATCAGTGATTTGTGTTGCATCCCAGGCATAATAGTGATTTGAGATGGCGGTCGGTGTTTGTTCCCTGACTTGCATCCTTTTTAAATTACCGTCAACAAACTCCATATATCGAAAAAATTCTTGATCATTCTCAATAAATTGATTCATTTGATTAGGTTGTATCGGGATAAAATCAACGATATTTTCAAAACTCATCGTCTCATCATAAGCCACTTCATTCGTAATCTCAATATTTATCGTTTTTTCTGCTTCCTTATTTTTGTGGGACGCTTGTTCAATATTTTGCTTTTCCGTTATATAGGCTTGTCTTTCTTCACTTAATCGAATCATCGGCTCTTTACTACAAGCACTTAAAAATATAATGGATAAAAGAATAATAACATTTGGATGTTTCATTCAATAAATCCTTTCTAGATAAAATACGACGTATGTAAATTTTAATATTCTTTATAACAAATCAATTTTACGTAAATTAAGCTATAATTTCAAGCTTTAATCCATCAGAGGAACCTTAACGAATCAAACTTTGTTCTTTTATTAAAAAATCATCAAAAAACGGGATACCTACAAAAAGCACTGAAAGTACTTTGCTTAGTACCATTCAGTGCTTATATTGACAGCTAATTATTTTAATCGTTTTAAAACAATGATCTCATAAGGCGATAATTTAACGGATTGATTAACCACTTCAGCAGAGCCGTTGCCAATAATTTTTTCTGCTGTTTGATTAAAACCGTCTGGTAATTCAACTTCAACTTCACCAGCGTAGAAATGACTTAAAACTAAAATTTCTTCCGTCTCAGTGGTTCTCAAATACGCCATCACTTTTGGATCATCAAGTAAAATCCCTTGGTAAGTTCCATTAATTAAAGCATCTTCGGTTTTTCTTAAATGGATTAATTGTTTATAATATGCAAATATTCCATTCGGATTATTGAGTTCTGCTTCAACGTTTACTGTTGGATAATTACTTGCTACATCTAACCAAGGTTGCCCGTTAGTGAAACCAGCATTTTTCGACTGATCCCATTGCATGGGTGTCCGACTATTATCACGTGATTTCGCTTGAATAATAGTCATCACTTTGGCATCATCATACCCTTTTTCTAACATAATCTTATAGTTATTATGGGTTTCAATATCATTATACTGTGCAATTGTTTGATAATTAGGATTAGTCATTCCAATTTCTTCACCTTGATAAATATAAGGCGTTCCTCTTAAAAATTGAATCGTCGTTCCTAACATCGTTTGCGTTTCATAGGGATATTTTTCTACATCGCCAAAGCGACTATTTGAACGTGGTTGATCATGGTTATTTAAGAATAGTGCATTCCAACCCTCACCATCAGACATCCCTTGTTGCCATGCATCTAAAATAGCTTTTAATTCGATGAAATCAAAAGATGGATTACTCCACTTTTCACCGTCTTCATAGTCTACTTTTAAATGATGAAAACTGAAAATCATTGATAATTCATTTTCTTGTGGATTAGTATAACGAATTCCATTTTCAACGGTGGTTGAAGACATTTCTCCAACTGTCACAATATCCTCTCTTTGACCAAAAGTCGCTTGATTCATTTCATTAATCCATTTATGTACGATTGGTGTATCCGTATAAAGTGATTTTTCTTGTGAAGAACCAGGTTTTTCACTATCAATCAGATTGGGGTCTTTTCCAATTACATTTAAAACATCAAAACGGAATCCTTTCACCCCTTTATCTAACCAGAAACGAACTACTTTGTATAATTCTTGTCTCACATTTGGATTATGCCAGTTTAAATCAGCTTGTGTTACATCATACAAATGTAAATAGTACAAATCTGTGTCACCAAATTTTTCCCAAGCGGGTCCACCAAATTTAGATTCCCAATTGGTAGGCAATGAACCATCCGCTTTTAATGGACGTAAGTAGTAAAAATCTTGATAATAAGGATCCCCTGCTAATGCTTTTTGAAACCATTCATGTTCCGTTGAGGTATGATTAAAAACCATATCTAACATTAAATCAATATTGTGATTTTTAGCCACTGCTACTAATTTCTCAAAGTCTTCCATGGTACCAAATAATGGATCAATTTCAATGTAATTACTGACATCATAACCATTATCATTTTGTGGAGAGGGATAAAAAGGATTTATCCAAATCATATCGATTCCTAGATCAGCTAAGTAATCAATTTTCTCAATAATCCCTTTCAAATCTCCAATTCCATTGCCATCAGTATCTTTAAATGATTTTGGATATAATTGGTAAATTACTTTTTCTTTAATTGACACAGAATTTCCTCCTATATTAGTTGACTATGCTTTTTTTGAACCAGTAAATAAATTGGCTTTTTTAAAGGTAATTGTCAATACTAATGGTACACTGAATGCCACTAACATACAAATAATAAATGAAATCATCGTTTCCGGTGTAATCACTAAGAATCCAGGTAAACCACCTACCCCAATTGAAGTCGCTTGAACGTCAAAGGTTGTACATAATAAACCAGCAATACCAGAACCAATCATAGCAGCCACAAATGGATAAACATATTTTAAGGTAACCCCAAACATTGCAGGCTCAGTAACGCCTAAATAGGCTGATACAAAGGAAGGTATCGTTACTTGAGATTCCTCTTCGTCATGACGTGTTAACCACCAATATCCCACTACAGCAGAACCTTGGGCGATATTAGATAAAGCAATCATTGGCCATAGACCAGTTGTTTTTGAAGCAGTATCAGCGATTAATTGTGAATCGATCGCATTGGTCATATGGTGTAGACCAGTAATTACTAATGGCGAATACAAAGCACCAAAGATAGCACCAAATAACCATTTTAACGGCCCAGTTAATCCTGCTAATACCACTGTAGAAATAATATTTCCTAACCACCAACCAATTGGCCCCAATACAGTATGAGCTAAAATAACAGCTGGTAATAATGATAAAAATGGAACTAAAATCATTGATAACATTTCTGGAACATGTTTACGCCAGAATTTTTCTAAGTAACCTAATGCTAAACCAGCTAACATTGCTGGAATCACTTGCGCTTGATAACCAATCATATTTAATTTAAAGAAACCAAAATCCCATTGTGGCACTGTTCCTTCAGCTAATGCATCTGCGGCACCATAAGCATTTAATAATTGGGGTGATACTAAGGTTAAACCTAATACAATCCCTAAAATTTGAGTCGTTCCCATTTTACGAGTAACAGCCCAAACAATCCCAACTGGAAGGAAGTGGAAAATAGCCTCCCCAGGTAACCATAAGAAATGATTGACACCACTCCAAAATTGACTAACATCCGTAATGGTATTCCATACAGGTTCACCCGCAGCATTGGTCAGAGCGACACCATCTACAACTTTTTGTCCTAAGGCTTCAAAACCGACACCTTCTAAAACATTACGGAAGCCTAAAATAAGCCCCCCAACAATAATGGCTGGAATAATAGGTGCGAAGATTTCAGCTAAGAAAGCCATCGCTTTTTGCAATTTGTTTTGATTCTTCTCAGAAGCACGTTTAACATCTTCTTTAGAAGCCTCTGAAACACCTGACAAACGGGCAAAATCTTTATAAAACTCTGAAACAGCATTTCCAATAATAACTTGGAATTGTCCTGCTTGAGTAAACGTCCCCTTAACAGAAGCTAATTTTTCGATATCTGCTACCTTAGCTTTTGCTGGATCAACTAAAGCAAATCGCATCCGTGTTGCACAGTGTGTCACAGCTGCAATATTATCTTTACCACCAACTAAGTCAAGTAATGCTTTTGCATCTTGTTCAAACTTAGACATAATATGTCCCCCTTTTTTTAAATCTGACCACTTACGAAATGTAAGCGGTCTTAAGTTAAGTATATTACAATCTAATGGGTGAAACAATGCTCTGTGCTATTAATAGTTATTATAAGAATAAGTTTTATGGTTTATATTCGACTACTAAATAACGATTTGGGTCACGACCTTCAGAATGTGTTGCGATATGTTCAACCTTACTTAAATACGCATGGATTTGTTTGCGTTCATAGCTTGGTAATGGATCCAATACAACTGAATGTTTAGTTTTGAGCACTTGTTTTGCTGTACGTTCAGCAATTTGTTCTAAAACATTGGCACGACGATTACGATAATCCCCAATGTTGAGAATCACCGATTGGCGTCTTTTATCATATTGATGGACCATAATTTGAGCCAATACTTGTAATGAATTGATAATCTTACCGTGTTTCCCGATAATTAAACCAGATTTATCTGTTTCGATATTAAAGATAAGTTGATTTTTTTGACGTTCAACCGTTACATCCGCTTTTGCTCCGTAATCATTAATAATGTTTTCTAAATATTCGGCTACTTTTTGATGTTCAGCCATTAAATCATCGTGATGATTGTTTTCAGTTTCCACATTGTCAGTAATTAGTTCTGAATCTTTCACTGGAGTTTGAACAGATTTTGGTTTTTCAACCTTTGCCGGCTCAACTTTTTGTTCTTGCAGTTGTGGTTTTGCTTTTGATTTTTTTACTTCTTTTTTAATAGAGGGTTCGGGTGTTTTTGTATGGTCGATTAGCTCATCTTTTTTTTCTTCTACTTGCTTTTCAATTTCAGCAGTTAATTCTGAAATGGAGGCATTTTTAGAAATTTCAACGATGGCATCTTGTTTTCCGAAACCAAATAATCCTTTTTTCCCCTCACTAATAATGTTGATATTAGCTTCAGCTTCTGAAATATTTAATTTAGTCAAACCGATTTTAATCGCTTTTTCAACTGATTCAGCTCTAATTGTAGTACTATGTTCCATCCTGATTCGCTCCTTACTATTTTTTAACGCGTTTCAATGCCTTGCGCAAAGCACGTTGTTTTTCTTTTTCAGCTTGTAGTTTTGCTTCACGTTCTGCAATAATTTTATAAGGATTATTGTAAACAAATGTTTGAATTAATGTAATCGCATTTGAAACAACCCAATATAAAGTAACAGCACTTGGTAATCCAAGTGAAATTAATAAAATAAAGGCTGGCATGATATACATCATCGTTTTAACTTGACTATTTGGATTTTCATTACTTTTCATTGTGAAGTATGAATTCGCAAATGTTAATACCGCTGCCAATATCGGTAAAATAAATAATGGGTCCATTTGACCTAAGTTAGTCCATAAAAAATGCCCTTGCTTTAATTCTGGGGTACGACTAATTGATTGATAAAGGGACATCATCACTGGTAATTGAATCAATAAAGGTAAGCAACCAGCAAATTGATTAACACCATGTGATTCTAATAATTGTTGTTGTTCTTCTTGCGCTAATTGCATTGATTCACGGTCACGATTTGGATATTTTTCTTTGATTCTATCTAATTCTGGTTGTAATGCTTGCATTTCACGTTGTGATTTTAATTGCATTTTGGTCAATGGAATTAATAAAGCACGAATTAATATCGTAAAAATAATAATCCCAAGGGCATAACTACCGCCAAATAAATTTGATAACCAAATGATAAATTGTGACAAGTTATAAATAATATAACGATCCCATAAATTAGTACTTTCAGCACTAATTGGTTCGTTAACATTACCACAAGCGGTTAACACTAAAACTATCGATAACAATAGGATAATTTGTAACCATTTTTTATAATTTTTCTTCATATAGGTCTACTGCAACTCCTCTAACTTTTTGATATCAATAATTGAGGCAATTTTCATAACATGAACCAATGATTTTTTTATTTCATAAAAATTACGATTGACTATATCTTTGCGAGCTATTATTAAATAATCATATTCATTATTGATGGCAGGGGATAATTCATGAATCGCATGTCGTAGTAATCGTTTTATTTTATTTCTCTGTACCGCATTTCCCATTTTTTTACCAACCGATAACCCTACACGAAAATGTACTTGTCCAATTTTAGGGTACACATAAAGTACTAACTGGCGGTTAGCATAGGAAGTTCCATTTTGAAAAGCATCTTGAAAATCCTTTTCACTTTTTACACGATATTCTTTCTTCATTTTCTACCTCATCTTATACTTGACTCAATTATTCACTTTTCATTATAACGAATTTTAACGTAAAAAAAAATACAAATAGACAAATAAAAAAAGTTACCACGAAACGTAGTAACTTTTTGCATTATGCTGATAATTTTGCGCGTCCTTTTTGACGACGTTTTCTTAATACACGACGACCGTTTTTTGTACTCATACGTTTACGGAATCCGTGGACTTTTTTACGCGTTCTCTTTTTTGGTTGGTAAGTTCTTTTCATTATGACACCTCCTAAAATCTAAACCTTTATGTCAATACCTAAAACATTTTAATGAAGTATTGGCTAAAAGTCAAGATGCTATCGTTGATTTTTAGGAATAAAAGTAACATTTTTTTAATATTTCAATAAAGTTATCAACAGATGATCATTACTTTGTGCACAACTCATTTTTTATTGCGAGCTTTGCACATCTTTTTATACAATTATGCACATATAAACAGGTCGGATACTTTTTAAGTATTTATCCACAATTTCTGTGCATAACTCTAACAATATGTGTTATAATAAGCTCGTTAGTTTCATATTATCCACAGAACCTTGTGGAAATTATTGACTTATAAACAGTTATCCACATTTTTTATTAACATGTTGATAACTCTTTTGTTTAAATGTGGATGATTCTATTATCATAGTTATCCACAATTTATGTTATAATTTTACTTACAAAGTAAATTATTAAGTGAGGTGAAGAAATGATTGATAAAGAAGAATTTTGGCAAGGTGTCACGAAATATTTACAAGAAATTTTATCAGATTCTTCTTTTTCTAATTGGGTTAAACCAGTTAAACCATCTAGAATTACAGAAGACACTATTTCTCTAACAGTTCCCAATAATTTAATCAAAACGCGATGGGAAAAACATTTAGCTGGCTATATCCTTCAATATAGTTTGGAATATTATGGTAGAGAAATTTCACCTATTTTTATTGTGGTAGGTGAGGTCGCGAATATTGATTTTCCAGTCGAACCCCCCAGTATGAACCCTGTTAAAGGGAATAACTATGCTTCTGGTTTAAATCCAAATTATACCTTTGATACATTTGTTGTTGGTGAAGATAATAAAATGGCAAACGGTGCAGCTTTAGCAGTATGTGATAGTCCTGGGAAAACTTATAATCCATTTCTTATTTATGGCGGTGTTGGTTTAGGTAAAACGCATTTGATGCATGCGATTGGTAACGAAATTAAACGAAAAAATCCTAATGCACGGATCAAATATGCAACGACTGAGACCTTTACCAATGATTTCATTAATAGTATTACCCATAATAAAACTGAACAATTTAAAAAAATGTATCGTGATGATATTGACGTACTTTTAATGGATGATATTCAGTTCTTATCCAAAAAAGATAAAACACAAGAAGAATTTTTCCACACTTTTAATGATTTATTCAATGCTGGAAAACAAATCGTTTTAACATGTGATCGTCTCCCTAACAATATTGATAGCTTAGAAGAACGCCTAATTTCTCGATTTAAGTGGGGCTTATCTACCGATATTACCCCTCCTGATCTAGAAACTCGAATTGCGATTTTAAGAAAAAAAGCTTTAAATGATAATTTAGACATTAACTCAGAAGCCTTAACTTATATTGCTAATAATGTGGATTCAAATATTCGTGAGTTAGAGGGAGCTTTATTAAGAGTTATTGCCTATGCAGCTATAAGTGGGGAAGAAATTACCACTAATTTAGCTGCAAAAGCCCTAAATGCCTTAATTGGTTCTACTACTGAAAAGGAAACGAATATCAATGATATTATTACAACTGTCGCTAAGTTTTATTCCATTACAGCTGATGATATCAAAGGTTCAAAACGGGTGAAAAATATTGTGTTTCCACGTCAAGTTGCGATGTATTTATCACGTGAACTCACTGATTTATCTTATCCAAAAATCGGAGAAGATTTCGGAAATAAAAATCACACTACTGTGATGCATGGATACGAAAAAATAGCCGAATTAATTGAATCAGATCCACAAGTAAGACAAGAAGTAAAAGAATTAAAACAAAGGCTAAAAAATTAACCTGTGGATAACTTTTAAAGATATCAAGAGACAATCCACATAGTTTTAGACAGGTAGAATGCGTTCATAATAAGCTCTACCATGATTTATCAACATAATCAACAGCACTTATTACTAATACTATTATATATATAATAAACTATATATTATTAAAGGAGTTCCAAATGAAATTTTCTATTAAACGATCTATCTTTTTAAATCAATTATCAAATGTAACTCGAGCTATACCAGGTAAATCCACGATCCCTATTTTAACTGGAGTAAAATTAGATTTAACCAATGATCAATTAACATTAATTGGTAGTGATTCTGAAATTTCTATTGAAAGTATTATTTCAGTAAATGATGATTTAAATGAATTAGAAATTGAAAAAACGGGTAGTGTGGTATTACCTGCACGATTATTTAATGAAATTATCCGGAAATTACCGACTAATAAATTAACGATTGAAGTGAACGATCAATATACAGCTACCATCACATCTGGTCAAGCAACATTTAATGTGATTGGCGTTGCAGGTGACGCTTATCCTAAGTTACCAACAGTAGAAACTACAAACGGTATTAATTTACCTTCTACTATTTTTAAACAATTAATTAATCAAACAATCTTTTCTGCTTCAAATCAAGAAAGTAGACCTATCTTAACTGGACTTCATCTCATTAATAAGGGATCATTCGTTTCAGCGATCGCAACCGATAGCCATCGATTAAGTAAACGAGAAATGCCTTTTACTAATGAAGTAAGCGAAACTGAATTCGAATCGATTACTATACCTAAAAAAACGATGTTAGAGTTAATGCGTATTGCAGAAGATGAACAAGACTTAACGATGATTATCTCTCAACAACAAGTTATTTTCTTGTTAAATGGTGTTACTATTTACTCTAGATTATTAGAAGGAATGTATCCTGATGCCGAACGTTTAATTCCAACAGAATATCAAAGTGAAATTGTAGTGAATTCAACTGAATTTTTAAATGCGATTGATCGCGCTTCATTAATGTCACGTGAAGGAAGCAGTAATGTCGTACAAATGACGATTGAAAATGGAGAAGTGGTATTATCCGTTCGTGGCAACGAATTAGGAAAAGTAGCGGAAGTGATTAAAACTAAAAATATCGAAGGAAAAGATATTAAGATCTCCTTCAACCCAGACTATATGAAAGACGCATTAAAATCATTTGATGGTTCTGATATTTCACTTCAGATGCAATCAGCTGTAAGACCCTTATTATTACAGTTAGACACACCAAGTGAAATTGAAAATAATCGTCTATTACAATTATTAACTCCGATTCGTACACATTAAAATAATAAATAATCAGAATGGGAGTAGACCTGAAGTAGAAAATTATTAAATTTTCTACTTCTGGTTCACTCCCTTTTTTTAATGTACAATTTATGTTTATGCTTTGCTATTTTTCAAATAAAAAACGGTATTAAGAGTAGCTTTATTGAAGTTTAGCTTCATTCTCTTAATACCGTTAATTTTATTATATTTAATTTTAATTTTGATCTAGCTTTTGACGACTATCACGTTCTTGAATCAAGGCAATATATTCTTCTAAAACTAAACCATGTTTATGGATGAATTCAGCGTGTTCAACGCCGACATATCTAAAATGCCACGGTTCAAAATTTATTTTAGTAATATCGGTTTTACCTTCTAAATATCTTAATATAAAACCATAATGATGAGCATTTTCAGCTAACCATTGAGCTGAGGGTTCATATTGGTAACTCACATATAATTCATAACCAAATTCAGCCCCTAATAAATCTACCGCTAATCCAGTAGTATGTTCACTGCCATTACTTGGTGCAACATACTGATCCGTCATGTATTGAGCATCGGCTTCACTATAACCTTCGTATAAATAACTATTAAAACGACTTTCATAGTTAAAAGCTTGTTCAGCAATACTGCGATATCCTGAAATGAAATTATAATAATAACCTGCCTCAGCAGCTGCTGCACGCATTTCGGCTAAAGGAGCGGCCATTGCTTCGTGATAAGGTTGGCCATTTTCAGAATAAACAAAAGGAATGTAAGGATCGTATTCTAATAAATTATCGCGGTTAACTAAAAATAATAAAGGATTATCTATACTCGCTGTTTCTGGCAACTCTTTAATCAATTGATCAATGGTTATCGAATCGTCACTTGGGCGTATAGCCTCAACATCTGGTAATTGATAAGTGGTCTCAGTTTGTGCTTGAATATTCGAAACGCATAAGATACTTAACAAAAGTAAAAACAAAGTAAAAATTTTATTTTTCACAATATTCTCCTTTAATAATGAATTGTTTTTATTATATCATAAACTTTTTAATTGGAGAATGCGAAGGATTTTACTTTTTCTAAATAAAACGTTTTCTTTCAGGAGAAATTATTCTTTGATGCTTTATTATTTAAAAAAAGATACTTATTTTTAATAATAAGGTTAAATAAACAAAACATACTAAAATCACTTCCTTTTGTAATAGCGCCTTTTTTTTTAGAATTATTTGTGATTTTACGATAAAAGATGTATAATTTAAGATATAGCTAATTATAAGATTGACAAGAAATAATAGAATGAATAGGTGAGTTCATGGAGAAAAAGATAATTAAAATTGAAGAGGAATTTATAACTTTAGGTCAATTATTAAAGTTTGAATCCATTATTTCAAGTGGTGGTATGGCTAAATGGTATCTAAGTGAATTTCCGGTAACCTTAAATGGCGAACCTGAAAATCGAAGAGGTAAAAAATTATATACTGGAGATGTGATTTCATTTTTAAATGAAAATCTTGAAGTAACGATTTCATCTCCAATACAAAAAAATGAAAATTAAAGAAATTGAATTAATTAATTATCGTAACTATCGCCATACAAAGCTAGAATTTAATGATGGATTAATTATCTTAACAGGAGAGAATGCCCAAGGTAAAACCAACCTCCTTGAGGCAATTTTTTTATTGTCTTTAGCAAAAAGTCATCGTACTAATCGTGACCAAGAAATGGTTTTTTGGGATGAAGAACATGCCATTGTTAAAGCCATCGTAGAAAACAAATCTTATGAATTTCCATTAGAAATTATTTTAAATAAAAAAGGAAAAATTGCTAAAATTAACCACATTGAGCAAGCGAGATTAAGTCAATTTGTGGGTCAATTGAATGTAATTTTATTTGCTCCAGAAGATATGCAATTAATAAAAGGATCTCCTTCACTTCGTAGACGTTTCTTAGATGTCGAAATTGGACAATCACAACCAGTCTATTTAAATGAACTACAACAGTATAATCGAATTTTAAAACAACGTAATCAGTATTTAAAACAATTTGGTTATTCTAAACAATTCGATGAACTATTTTTTGATGTCCTCACAACGCAATTAATTGAAAAAGCAACAAAAGTTATTCAATATCGTGTGCAATTTATTCAACAATTAGAAAAATTAGCCTTTCCTATTCATTATCAATTATCAAATGAGCGTGATCAATTATCACTTAAATATCAGGCAAGTAGTTCAAAATTAGATTATGATTCCCTTTCAACTTTATCGCAACAATTGACAACCCTCTTCAAACAATCTCTTAAAAGAGAAAAAGAAACTGGTGTGACAGCTTATGGCCCCCATCGAGATGATTTAATATTTTATATTAATAATCAGCCTGCTCAATTTTTTGGTTCTCAAGGACAACAACGGACGATCGTGTTAAGTATTAAATTAGCCGAAATTGAGTTGTTTAATCAAATTCGAGGGGAATATCCTATCTTACTGCTAGATGACGTTTTATCGGAATTAGACGATCAAAGACAGTTGTTACTTATGCAACAAATTGAAGGGAAAGTGCAAACCTTTTTAACTACTGCAACGATACATGGGCTAAAAATACATCAATTAGAGGATCCGCAAATTTTCTATATAAAAAAGGGCTCTGTTTCAATCAATAATGAAATAATTCAACCAGATAAGGAGTAATAAAATGACAGAACAACAACAATATAATGCTGATCAGATACAAGTTCTAGAAGGACTTGAAGCCGTTAGAAAAAGACCAGGGATGTATATTGGTTCAACAAGTGGTGAAGGGTTACATCATTTAGTATGGGAAATTGTCGATAACTCAATTGATGAGGCTTTGGCAGGATATTGTACACATATTGAAGTCATTATTGAAAAAGATAATAGTGTCACTGTCATCGATAATGGACGTGGTATCCCAATTGATATTCAAGCCAAGACAGGTAGACCAGCTGTTGAAACAGTGTTTACTGTCTTACATGCGGGTGGTAAATTCGGCGGTGGCGGTTATAAAGTTTCTGGAGGACTTCACGGGGTAGGTGCTTCTGTTGTTAATGCCCTTTCTTCTTATTTAACGGTTGAAGTGTCAAGAAATGGCAAGATTTATCAACAAAAATTTGAACGCGGAAAAATATTAAACGATTTAACCGAAGTAGGTGAATCAACTGAAACGGGAACACGTGTAAACTTTTTACCTGATCCTACTATTTTTAGAGAAACGATTGATTTTAATTATGCTAAATTAATGCAAAGAGTACGTGAGTTAGCATTCTTAAATAAAGGATTGAGACTGACTATTACAGACGTTCGTGATGAACGTGAACAAGAGAATAGCTTCCATTACGAAGGTGGGATTAAAAGCTATGTTGAATATTTAAATGAAAATAAACAGGCAATTGTAGAAAATCCTATTTATTTAGAAGATGAAGCCGAAGGCATTCAAGTCGAAATTGCGATGCAGTACACTGATTCTTATCATACCAATATTTTATCATTTGCAAATAACATTCATACACATGAAGGTGGAACGCACGAAGCTGGCTTTAAAACGGCTTTAACCCGTGTCATCAATGATTATGCAAGAAAGTCTAATTTGCTTAAAGATAACGATGAAAATTTAAGTGGTGAAGACGTGCGTGAAGGACTCACTTTAATTTTGTCAGTTAAGCATCCAGATCCACAATTTGAAGGACAAACCAAAACAAAACTAGGTAATTCAGAAGTGAGAACCATTACGGACCGGATTTTCTCTGCTGGTTTTGAACAATTTTTAATGGAAAATCCTAAAATTGCTCGAGTTATTGTAGATAAAGGTATTTTAGCTGCTAAAGCAAGAATGGCAGCTAAACGTGCACGAGAAATGACCCGTAAAAAGAATGTTCTAGAGATTGCTAATTTACCAGGAAAATTGGCAGACTGTTCAAGCAAAGACCCTGAACAATCTGAATTGTTTATTGTCGAGGGGGATTCTGCTGGGGGATCAGCTAAACAAGGACGTTCGAGAATGTTCCAAGCCATCCTACCAATACGAGGAAAAATTTTAAATGTTGAAAAAGCTTCGATGGATAAAATTTTAAATAATGAAGAGATACGCTCATTATTTACGGCAATGGGCACTGGTTTTGGTGGCGAATTTGATGTTGCCAAAGCTCGTTATCATAAATTAATTATTATGACCGATGCCGATGTCGATGGCGCTCATATTCGTACGCTATTATTAACACTAGTTTTCCGCTACATGCGTCCATTATTAGATGCAGGTTATGTGTATATTGCTCAACCGCCTTTGTATCAAATTAAACAAGGTAAAAAAGAAATTTATATCGCAACGGATGAAGAATTACGCGAATGGCAAAAAGAAAACCCTGATGCACGTTATTCTTTACAACGCTATAAAGGTCTTGGAGAAATGAATTATGAACAATTATGGGAAACGACAATGAATCCAGAAAATCGCCGTATGTTAAGAGTGTCAGTTGAAGATGCGCGTGAAGCAGATCAAGTTATGGACATGTTAATGGGGGACGAAGTAGGACCACGTCGTAATTTCATAGAAGAAAATGCTGTTTTTGTTAAGAACTTAGATATCTAGAAAACGAATAGAAAGGAAAAATAATGAATGAGTGAATTGTTTGATCAAAAAAGAGATTTCGAAACGATAAATTTACCAGACGAAATGCGTAATTCATTCTTAGATTATGCGATGAGTGTTATTGTGGCTCGTGCGGTTCCCGATGTTCGTGACGGATTAAAACCAGTTCATCGTCGTATTCTTTATGGAATGAATGAATTAGGTGTAACACCTGATAAACCTTATAAAAAATCAGCGCGGATTGTTGGGGATGTTATGGGGAAATATCACCCACACGGTGACTTTGCTATCTATGAAGCAATGGTTCGGATGGCCCAACCTTTCAGCTATCGACAAATGTTAGTCGATGGTCACGGGAACTTTGGTTCTGTCGATGGAGATGGTGCCGCTGCGATGCGTTACACAGAAGCAAGGATGAGTAAAATTGCCCTAGAGATGTTGAAAGACATCAATAAAGATACGATTGATTTCCAAGAAAACTACTCTCAAGAAGAGAAAGAACCCGTTGTATTACCTGCACGCTTCCCTAATTTATTAGTGAATGGAACAAGTGGGATTGCTGTTGGGATGGCAACCAACATCCCTCCGCATAACCTTGGTGAAGTAATTGATGCTTTAAATTTATTAATGAGAAACCCTGAGGTAACAGTCAATGAATTAATGGAAGTATTACCTGGTCCTGATTTTCCTACAGGCGCAATCGTAATGGGTAAATCTGGTATTCGCAAAGCTTATGAAACCGGAAAAGGAAAAATAATTATTCGCTCACGAGTAGAAATTGAACAACTTTCAAGTGATCGTGAACGGATTGTTGTAACTGAAATTCCTTATGGTGTAAATAAAGCAAAAGTTGTTGAAAGAATTGCTGAATTAGCCAGAGAAAAGCGTATCGAAGGTATTACTTATGTTGCTGATGAATCAGGCCGTGAAGGTATGCGAATTGTCATTGATGTCAGACGAGACACTAGTGCCAATGTCGTTTTAAATAATTTATATAAATATACAGCTTTACAAGTATCTTTTGGATTTAATATGCTAGCTATTGATAAAGGTGTTCCAAAAGTACTTTCTTTAAAAGAAATCTTAGAAAAATATTTAGACCATCAAGTTGAAGTTATTCGTCGTCGTACTGCTTTTGAAAAACGTAAAGCAGAAGACCGCGCGCATATCTTAGAAGGATTACGTATCGCTTTAGATGTAATCGATGAAGTAATTGCAATTATTCGCGGTTCAAGAGAAGCGGAAATAGCTAAAAATACTTTAATTGAACGTTTTAATTTAACACCTATTCAAGCGCAAGCGATTTTAGATATGCGTTTGGTTCGTTTAACTGGTTTAGAACGTGAAAAAATCGATAAAGAATACGATGATTTAATCGCGTTAATTCAAGATTTAACAGATATTTTAGCAAATGAAACGCGCGTTCTTGAGATTATAGAAGATGAATTAGCGGATATTAAATTAAGATTTGACGATGAACGTCGTACGGAATTACGTGTTGGAGAATTAACTAATATTGATGATGAAGATTTAATTGAAGAGGAAGATGTTTTAATTGCATTAACAACCAATGGTTATATTAAACGTATGACCCAAGATGAATTCCAAGTACAAAATCGTGGTGGTCGAGGCGTAAAAGGGATGGGATTAACCGATGATGATGAAATTCAATCATTAATTTCATGTTCAACACATGATACTCTCCTCTTCTTTACGAATTTAGGAAAAGTATACCGCACCAAAGGTTATGACATTCCGGAATATGGACGAACAGCAAAAGGATTACCAATCGTCAATTTAATTAATATTGAAAAAGATGAATATGTTAAAGAAATGATTAAAGTTCGTTCAGAAGGAAAAGAAACCGATAAGTACTTATTCTTTGTGACGAAACAAGGTGTCGTGAAACGTTCTGATGCCAATGAATTTACAAGTATCCGCAATAATGGGTTACGTGCGATTAATATGCGTGAGGAAGATGAGTTAATCAAAGTCCTAGTAACCAATGGTGGTGAAAATATTATTATTGGTACTCATAACGCCAATGCGATGGCTTTCAATGAAGAAGATGTACGTGTAATGGGACGAACAGCAACAGGTGTTCGTGGTGTGAAATTACGCGAAGGCGACTATGTTGTAGGGGCCGCTTTATTAAAACCAGACAGTGAGGTCTTAGTTGTCACTGAAAAAGGTTATGGTAAACGTACAGCAGCTACTGAATATAGCATTAAAAACCGTGGTGGATTAGGGGTTAAAACTTCCAATATTAGTGAGAAAAGTGGTAAACTCGCGGGTATTGTAACAATAGATAATCCAGAAGCTGAAGATTTAATGTTAATGACCGACCAAGGGGTTATTATTCGATTCAATGTTGACAGTATTTCTCAAACCTCTAGAGCCACTTTAGGGGTAAAAATGATAAGAGTCGATGATAATGCGATAGTAAGTTCTATTACAAAAATCATCAAAACAGATGATGAGGCAGAAGATGTTGCAACATTAGAATCTGCTAATGATGAGGGTATGGAAGAAAACGACGACATAATTGCTGGAAATGATTCAGAATTAGAAGAATAACCATTTTTCAACATCTGATAAAAAGGTATTGAAATAGAAATCATTTCACGGTATAATTAATAAATGTGAGTAATTAGCATTAATTTGCTATCGCTCCTTGCTCTATCTTGAATAGAGCCAAAAGACCAAAAGGAGGTTTACAGTAATGAGTCAAACAACAAAATATGAAATTTTATATATCATTCGTCCTGACTTAAACGATGACGCTAAAAAAGAATTAGTTGAGCGTTTCGATAAAATTCTAACAGACAATGGTACGACAGTTGTTGAATCTAAAGACTGGGCGAAAAGACGCTTCGCATACGAAATTAACGATTATAAAGAAGGTATTTATCACTTAGTAAACGTTGAAGCTTCTGATGCAAAAGGTATCGACGAATTCGCTCGTTTAGCTTTAATCAACCGTGACATTTTACGTCACATGATTGTTAAAATTGAAGACTAATTTGTTTCACGTGAAACATTTCAAAGGAGGACCTTGTTATGAATAATGTACAATTGATTGGACGTCTAACTCGTGATATTGACTTAAGAAAAACACCGCAAGGTGATTCAGTAGGCCGTTTTACACTTGCTGTCGATCGTAGCTATAAAAATAAACAAGGTGAATATGATGCCGATTTTATTAATTGTACTATTTGGCGCGGTGCCGCAGACATTTTAGCTCGTTATGCACAAAAAGGGACTAAAATTGCTGTAGATGGTAATATCCGTACAGGTAGTTATGAAAATCAACAAGGCCAAAGAGTTTACACAACAGAAGTTTATGTAAATAATTTCTATTTTGTAGAATCAAGATCACAAAGAAATGATCAAGGTCCAGCATCATCTAACTTTGGAAATTCAAATTATAATAATCAATCAAGTCAACAAAATAACTATTCGTTCAATAATGATTTTAATCAATCATCTTCTCCATTTGAGGATTTCAATGGATCATCGGTTGATATTTCTGAGGACGATTTACCATTTTAATAGAATTTAAGGAGGAATAAAACATGGCACAACGTCGTGGAGGAAGACGCAGAAGAAAAGTATGTTTTTTCTGTGCAAACCATATTGATCACCCAGATTACAAAGATGTTGAATTATTAAAACGTTTTGTATCGGAAAAAGGTAAAATTTTACCTCGTCGTGTAACTGGTACATGTGCAAAACATCAACGTGCTTTAACATTAGCAATTAAACGTGCAAGAATTATGGGATTATTACCATTCTCTGTACAAGACTAAAATAATATTTGTAAACTGGAATAAAAATTCCAGAGATAAAGCCGAGAAACATTTCAAAATAAGATGTTTCTCGGCTTTTCATATGGTTTTAAATTAGGACAAAGCATAATAGACTATCACCTTATCCATTATAATGACCTTGCTTCTTTAATGATTATGTTAATAGTTGTATTTAACTATCTTTATAAAGTTATTTTAGTTAACCTAAATCTATTTATAGTCCTAATAGTTTTGTGTGTTTTCGAAATTAAATGTAACTGGATGATAAAGAACAATTTGGACAGTTTAACTAAAGGCCTAACATTACATAAGATGCTTTTATTGTTTGTGCCCTCTTTCAAAAATTGAATAGCCCTATAATCATTAGAAATAAATTTAGGATACTAACTCATCTTATAAAAGTTATATTTCTAACTATCAAATGGAATTATAATTATTTAAGACGAATCTTAAGCAAGAACGAATGTTTTAATTAGTCATTATGGGTTGATTATTTGGAAAAAATCAACAGGATTAGTTACCTTGGATCGCTTTTGAATGAATGGTTAATAGGTATAATACGACCATTCGAGCCTTAGATTTATCTGATAGATATTTACTCCTAATTATTTATGTATATGTCAAATGAAAAAGGGACCACTTTGCTGACGAAAAAGGGACCACCTTGCAGTGGTAATAGGAGCTAATCTTCTCCTTTCTCTAGTCCCTTTTTCCATAGGCTTGTTTGCTTCATTCTGTAACTTTCTCCTCGCATATCTACCACATGGGCTTTGTAAGCGAGACGGTCGACAAGCGCTCCTGTTAAAGTAGGATCTTTAAAGCATTCTTGCCAACGATCAAATGTTAAATTAGTGGTAATAATCACCGATCCCTTTCCTATCTGATTCGATAATAAATTAAAGATAAGTTCAGCCCCCGATTCATCGAAGGATAAATAGCCAAGTTCGTCGATAATCAATAAATCTACCTTCTTTAAGCGCTGCTTAAAACGATAAAATTGACTCTGAGTGACGGCCTCTTTCATCTGGATGACTAGATTAGGGGCGTTGACAAATAAGACATTATAACCCTTTAAACAAGCTTCCATCCCTAATCCAATACTGTAATGGGTCTTACCCGTTCCTGGATTTCCTATAAAAATGGCATTCTCCTTTTCTTCAATAAATTGTAACGTCTTTAAGTTCCGTAGTTCCTTTCTAACAGGCTCCTGAAAGACTGTGTCATCAAAGTCCACCAAATACTTCTTCTGATTAAATTTAGCCGCTTTGATTCGCCTTTGATGACTACGGTCCCGTCGATGCATCACTTCTTCATTCAGCCATTCTTCGATGGCCTCTTCAATGTTCAATCCTCTGGCTTGATACTCTTTTATTAATTGCTGGTGATTCTCTTTAAGAAAGGCCAATTTTAGCTCATTAGCTGCTTCAACAATCTTCATCATATAACTTCCTCCAAACCGAAAAGGTCATTGAATTGATGAAGAGTCTGCTGAGTCTGCTGGATGATGGCATCTTGACTCGACTCCATTGAGGGCTCTTCTAGTGAAGAAAGAAGGCTGGCTTCAATGGTTTGAATGCGAACCTCAGGATTTAAAACTTGATATTTTTCAAGTAGTTCTAGGAAATCTCTTGGTTTATCGCTATAATATTTCTCATAGAGGATTTTCAAATCAGGGTTATACTTCAATGCATGTGAATGCTTTAATGCCCCCGGCTTCTTTTTCAAAGTTTTGATATAGTGGAAGATATCGAGACAGAAGCCTTGAGAACCCTCTATTTTTTGATGCCTAGCGACCTCTTGATCATTAGAATAGATAACTAAGCGGTCATGATAGGCTTTCACTTGGACAGTTTTTCCAACTAGGTAATCGGGTACTGAATACTGATTGCGTTCATAATGAATAGCGGAATAACGATTTACCTTTAGTTCATGGAAATCTGCTAATTCAAAAGGTGGGCGATAAGATAAGAGCTGTTCCTTTTCGGCTTCTATTTGGCTACTTTCATTTAGTTTTACCAGTTGGGATTGGAGATGGTCACAAGCTGTTTCTAAACTATCGAACTGATAGACTTTGGTGAAACAAGCTTGACGCACCTTTTTAACCCTGCCTTCTACTGTTCCTTTCTCATTACCGCTGAAACAATTGGTGACGTTGATATCAAACCCATAATAAGTAGCTAATTGAATCAGACGAGCATTCAACTCCTTTTCACTTTTGCCAATAAATCTTGAAACAACGTTACGCATATTATCATAGACAACTTCTAAATAAACACCTCCTACCTGTTCAAAGAAGCGAACATGTGCGTCTTGAAAAACATCTTGTTTCTGATGGGTATATAAATAAGCCCAATAATAATCGGAAGCTGGGCTGGCAAAGACCGCTAGGTAAAGTGTTGTCACCTTTCCATTGATTTCCAGCTTAACTTCTCCAAAGTCAAATTCAACTCGGGATCCTAATTCATACTCTTGGCGTATAAAAGCCTCCTTAGCCTTTTTATTCAATTGTCCCCAATAGTGAGCGACCGTTCGATACTTAATATCATAGCCTTCCTCATTGAGTATTTCAGCTTTTCTATCTACCTCCAGTTTACGACTAATTCCTCTTTTAGTTTCTCCTCGACGATAACAACTGATAATTTCAAATTCAAGAGTCATACTTAACACTCCAAGCAACCTCCACTATAAAAATTCTATCTAAATATTATAGCGGATAATTGACTGCAGGTGGTCCCTTTTTCGGCTGCAATTCTTTCGATTTTTGGCCCCTTTTTAGAATACAATAAACATATTTAAGGATAAAGGGGGTAGGCCTCAAATAAGTCATTAAGACGCAGCTTGAGGCCACTCACTCCCTGCGCTATTAATTAATGAAAATTAATCTTAACTAAATTTATCAAGTTTATGCCCAGCCTCATATTAGATAGTTTTATTTTTTATTCGCATGTACAATGTTCATAATTTTTTTAGGGTAACTCTATGTGATGCTTGTGATTTTGCGCTTAAAATCTTATTAAAAAGTAATTTATAACACGTATTATTTTCATTCACAAGCTCGTGTCTCATTTTGAGACATATTTTGCTTAATTATTAAGAATATATAAAGTTTAGCGATTTATTTTTTGGATTTTTATGAAAATTTTGATTGTCAAATTAAGCTAGAATTTTTACCTAACACATAATACGTTTGCTTTTTGTTTAATTGATAATTAAAATGCTTGTTCGAAAGTTCAAGTATAAATTATCCACTAACTTTAAGGTTTCCACAAAGTCAGATTTGTGGCAAGTGTAGTGAGTCAAATTGATGCATTAAATCGTTAGAGCTTTACTTGGATGCTCCGGTATGATACTCGCGAATAGCGAGTTGGGGAAAGGGTTTGGGTAGGAGACCCAAAAAGCATCCCCAAATCACCATGCCGAGCTAGGCACCAAGTCAAGCTCTAACAATCAGGTGCCTTACGCAATGGATTCACTGTCTTAACAAACACATTGTGTGCATTAGAAAGCATCTATCCATCCAAGTTCCTTACAACAATCGATAAAAACTTCAATTGGCGTTCGATAACCTAATGATTTTCGTGGAATTTCATTGCGGAAATGAGCTGTTTGGCTGAGTATTTCCTGCGATATATAGGTAAAATCCATCCCCTTAGATAACCCATCTCTTCGAAGTAGTCCATTAGAGTGTTCATTTAAACCTCGCTGTGACGGACAACCGGGATCAGCAAAGTAAATATTGATGTCATTGACATTTGAAATGGCTTGCCAATCAGAAAATTCTTTTCCACAATCAAACGTAATGGATTTAAATAAATTTCTCGGTAAATAAGCAAACCAGTTATCACAAGCGATTCGCACATCACTTGCTTTGCGACTGTTAATTTTTATCGGGATGATGAGTTTACTGATTCTTTCGACCAGTGTTAGGACGGCACTCTTATGGTCTTTTCCGACAATCGTGTCACCTTCTAGATGTCCAAATTCTTTCTCATATTGTGGATTTTCTTTTTGACGATCTTCGATGGTGCGTCTAAAGTGTTGTTTACCTCTTTTTTCCTGATACCCATTAGGTTTTCTCTTACCTTTCATCGGTAAAGTTGAGGGATCAAAGAGTTCCGAGTCTTTAAAACGACGATAAAGTGTTCGAGCTGTACATCCTAATGGGAGTTCATTCCGACCAATGATGACGTCAGGAGACCACCCCTGGTCCACTTTTTTCTTAATATATGTGATTTGTTTAGTGTTAAAGACCTTCTTTTTGGCACCACAGCGTGATTTATTCTCTTTATATTGATCGTAGTATTCCTGAATATTACCACTATTTTTAAGAAAATTAACGACGTTATAAATGGTTTGGATGGCCCGATTTAATTTTTTAGCGATATCCGTTACTTTTTTACCGCTATCGTAATAATTTTCTATCCAAATCAATTCTTTCATGGTAAGATGTGTATAAGCCATTTGTATGTACTCCTTCCTTAGCATGTGTTCGTATGTTTAGGATACCATACAAATGGCCTATTTATTTTTCTAGCTTAATTTTACTATCCAAGAAATGAAAAAAACATCCAAAAAAGGTCGTTTTTGTGTCTCATAATGAGACATATTGAAAATCTCTGAAAACAAAAAAGCTTGTTTTTAGCTATTTTATTATTTGTGGTGCATTTGGAATGCTTACATTGTTCAATTAGTTTTCAGATGAAAATATTTTACCTGGTTTTGAAAAATGAAACTTTGTGAAAAAGATTTTTCTTTGCCTGAATAACTTTGGTTCTCATGACTCCAGTTGAGTAAATCTTCCTTAATTAATAGTAGAGATTCTCTAGCGAATAATCGATTGGGATGAGATACATTATAATGATTTAAAGAACTAAATAATTAGCGTTGCTGACTTTTTGAGATATTTTTGAAAATTCTATATTTTTGATTGACCATCTTTTCGATAAGTCTTTTGATCCTGGTTGCGAAGAACTACAAGCTTCAAGTAAAACATATAGTTGAGTTTCATCGTTAAAGGTTATTATTAATTGGATACTCTTTACATTCATCTCAAATTAATTTAACAGTGCCCTTGTCAAATAATCACCTCAGTTATAAAATGTTACTTTTTACCAATTACTTTCTATACTTACTTAATAAAGGAATATTGAGTAAGTTTTTTTGCATCATTATGTTTAGGATACTAAACAATCCATCAAATATAGCTAACTAAATTTTTATCAATAATTTTTTGACATCTTTATACGGATTCTTTTCACTTAAGATGTTTCACGTGAAACATTAATGGCTAAATAGATATCAATTACCGGATATGTTATAATAGATTAATGAGAAATGAGGTGGTTTTAATTAAACTAGACCGTGTAAAAAACTTCTTAAGGTTTTTTCATCAACTTGAACTAAGTTGGCAAATTTATTCCTTACTTTTAATTTACATTATTATTATGCTAATTGCATTTGTACTAAAATTTGAAATTGGTATTTTACTTCTACTTTTGTTAATAGCAATCTTTATTTTTATTTATTATTATACGAATCGTTTTGTATCTAGAATAAAAATGATAGCCAATCAATTAGCAAAAGATATTAAAGTTGTAAATGAAAATGTATATGATAACTCAGCTATTGGGATTCTATTATATGATCAAGATCATCGATTATCTTGGGGAAATTCACTGGCAAATTCGATCATAAATTATAAAAATGCTGTAGGGCAAAAATTGGAGGATATTAATCCCGATTTAATGACTATTATTGAAACCATTGATAAGGAATGGCAAGTGATAACCTATAATGAAAAACATTATCGAGTTTCTCATGATGTCAATAGTCGTGCTATCTATTGGATTGAATTTGAAAATGAATATAATATTCAGCAACAATATAAAAATAATCGTATTGTTTATGGATATTTACTATTAGATGATTTCGATGAAGTCGTACAGTCTTTAAATGATCAAGAAGCATCTAATTTTGATGCAGATCTTATCAATGAACTTAATAATTGGGCACAACAACAAGATATTTATATTAAAAGGATAGAAGATGATAAGTTCATGCTTCTATTAAATGTTAAAACCTTAGAAAAATTAGAACATCAAAAATTTAAATATTTTAGTGAAATTCGTGAAAAATATTATGCTAGAAATATTCCAATATCAATGAGCATCGGGATAGCCTATTCAACAGATGATAAAGTGAAAATCAATCGTTTAGCAAAAGAGGCTCAAATGAATTTAGATTTGGCTTTAGGGCGTGGTGGCGACCAAGTGGTTGTCAAAATGGATGAAGAACCAGCAAGGTTTTATGGTGGCGATACAAATCCTACTGAAAAACGTACCAATACCCGCTCGAAATTAGTTTATCAGGCTTTAATTAATCAAATTGATCAAGCTAGTAATGTGATTATCAGTGGCCATAAGTACCCGGATATGGACTCTTTAAGTTCTGCTTTAGGTATTTATAAAATTGCAACTGAACGACGGAAATTAGCAAAAATCATTATTAATGAATCTACTTTTAATACCGATATTAAAAATCTATTGAATAGTCCACAAATTAGTTATAATTTAAAAAATATATTCATTGATTCAGAAACAGCTAAGACACATTTGAATCCAAAAACTTTATTAATATTAGTCGATCATCATCGCCCTTCCTTATCAGAAGCAGAACAATTATTAGTATATGGTCCAAATATCGTTGTGATTGATCATCATCGTCGAAGTGAAGAATTTCCTAAACAAACGGTATTAACCTATATTGAAACGACTGCTTCTTCAACGAGTGAATTGGTTACTGAGTTCTTTATGAATGTACGCAATGACAGTGAACCGGTTAATCGTTTCGAAGCAACGGCTTTATTGGCAGGAATCATTGTAGATACCAATAATTTTAGTATGAGAACAGGTTCCAGAACATTTGATGCTGCGAGTTATTTAAAATCACGTGGAGCCGATACTGAACAAATTCAAAGAATGTTACAAGAAGACTTATTAGATGTTAAAAAGCGTAATCAATTAATCGAACGTACAGAATTTTTTGATTCAGTTTATGCGATTACTCAAAGTGAATCAGGTCTTCCGATTGATAATGTGACAGCTGCTCAAGCTGCAGATGGTATGTTATCTTTAACACATGTGGAAGCTGCTTTTGTAATTTTCCAAAGAACGATGACATCGATTGGTATTAGCGCACGAAGTTTAGGTAAGATTAATGTGCAAAAAATAATGGAATCATTAGGTGGCGGTGGTCATTTATCAAATGCAGCAGCACAATTAGAAAATATAACGGTTGACGAAGCAAAAGATTTGTTATTGCAAGCAATCAATCAAAGTAAATAATGGAGGTTTTTTAATGAAAGTTATATTATTACAAGATGTCAAGAAACAAGGTAAAAAAGGTCAAGTAATTGAAGTATCAGATGGTTATGGCCGTAACTATTTAATAAAGAATGGTTTAGCTAAGTTAGCTGACGCGCCTTCAATGAATCAATTAAAAGCGCAAAAGGCTGCACAGCAAAGACAAGAAGCAGAAGAATTAGCTGAAGCAAAAGAGATTAAAGCGTTTATTGAAAAAGAAGATACGGTTGTTGAAATTAAAGCTAAAGCTGGAGATGGTCGTTTATTTGGTACGATTCCATCAAAACAGATAGCAGAAGAATTAAAAAAACAATATAAAATTGAAATTGATAGAAGAAAAATTCAAATGGAACAAAATTTATCGTCATTGGGATATCATAATGTTGAAGTTAAATTATTCCAGGATGTATTTGCTAAAATAAAAGTTCATGTTGTTGAAGCTTAAAATATAAATAAGTTAAACATCAATTATTTTATATAAAATACTAGACCTTACTAAAAAAGGTCTAGTTTTTGTTTTTAAAGATTAGCATATGAAAGGGATAAATCGTGATGTTAAGTTCATATATTTGACCTTGCAAGTACCCTATTGATTTAGTAAACTAGAGAAGAAATACTATTAAGGAGGGTCCTAATTATGGAATTAGTATCGAATGAGCGTGTAATGCCACACGATACATTAGCCGAACAATCAGTCCTTGGGGCATTACTCGTTGATCCCTCTAAAATGGGAACGGTACAGGCGGTTTTAGAAAAAGATGATTTCTATCGTCAATCACATAAATTAATATTTGAAGCTATTGAGAAGGTTTTTGATCGTGATGGTTCATTTGATATCGGGAATATTCAAATATATTTAGATGCGAATGATGCATTAGAAAATATTGGGGGTGCGGAATATCTAGTTGAAGTGATTTCCAAAGCACCATCCACTGTTTATGTGGAGAATTATGCCAATACTGTAAAAAGTAATTCCATTTTAAGAAAACTTATTGTTTCATCGACTCAAATTATGAATGATGCTTATGCGGCTGGAGAAGATGTACAAGATGTTTTGGATAAGAGTGAAAAGCTGATTCTATCGATTGGTGAAAATAATCATAGCAATCGACCGAAAGAAATGCAAAAGTTAGTTCAAGAAGCATTTGAAAAAATAATTGAACTATCTGAAACACAAACCGATGTCGTTGGATTACCTTCAGGCTACGCTGATTTAGATAAATTGACGAGTGGATTTCAACCGGATCAATTGATTATTTTGGCAGCTCGGCCATCAGTTGGTAAAACCGCTTTTGCTTTAAATATTGCACAAAATGTTGCTACCAAGTCAAAAGTACCAGTGATTATATTTTCCTTAGAGATGGGTGCAATTGATATGGTTAACAGGATGATTTGTGCTGAAGGTAACATTCACGCAGGTAATTTGAAGACCGGTCAATTGACAGAGGATGAGTGGAATAGTTTAACAGTTGCTGCGGATACCTTACGAGAAGCGCCAATCTTTATTGATGATACAGCAGGAATTCGTGTCTCTGAAATTAGAGCAAAATGCCGTCGATTAAAACAAGAACATCCTGAACTTGGGTTAATTGTGATAGACTATTTACAATTAATTGAAGGTAGTGGACAAGAAAACAGACAACAAGAAGTTTCTGAGATTTCACGACAATTGAAGAAATTAGCCAAAGAATTAGGAGTGCCTGTTATAGCGCTTTCGCAGTTATCGCGTGGATTAGAACATCGCCAAAACAAACGTCCAATGTTAAGTGATATTCGTGAGTCGGGATCGATTGAACAGGATGCGGATATTGTTGCCTTTTTATACCGTGAAGATTATCACCAACAAGAAGGCGATGAAGAGGTCGAACATAATGATGATTTACCTGATAATAGTGTGGAAATTATTGTTGCTAAAAACCGTAGTGGTGCCCGAGATACGGTTAGACTCCTTTTTACTAAAGAATATAATAAATTCTCTAGTTTAACATTTGCTGAAATTCCACCTACATTATAATACCCAGTGTTCAGTTTAAATTCGTTATCTATCCATAAAAGAAGAGCCTAATAGCTACTCTCTCTAACATAGAGTGAATAGTTATTAGGCTTTTTTAGGTTCAAAATAAGGTTCAACATGAACATCACAATCTTCAACTTGAAAATTATACGAGAGTATTGTTTCAATTTCTTCCGTAATATGATGAGATTCAATTACTGATAAATTACCATCAATTTTAATGGTCACATCAACATAAATTTTATTACCATTAAGGCGGGCTCTTAGATTTGAGATCTCATGTACTTTTGGATGTTTTAAAATAGTGGCACGATATTTTTCGATTTCTTCCAAATCGAAACCATCTGATAGAACAAAAGTTGATTCTTTGAAGATATCATAACCAGAAATAATAATAATGACTGCCACAATTAAAGAGAGAATCGTATCCATTATTGGAAGTCCAAATTGAGCAAAAATGGTTCCTAATAAGGTTCCAAAACTTATTAGGAAGTCATTCTTCATATCTGTCGCAGTAGCCTTTAAACCAAGGCTCTTCGTCTTTTTAGAGAGGTTTGCAATATACTGGCTAGTAAACCATAAGACGAACATTGAAAAAATAGAAACATACATTGCCTTTTTATCTGTAACGGGAAAATCTCGATTGATTAATCGCTGAAAGCTGTTCGATAAAACATCAATTCCGATATAAAACATTAAGACAGAAGTAATAAAACTCGCGATTGTTTCAAATTTAGAATGACCAAAATGGTGATTGTTATCAGCCGGTTTTTTCGCGATATTGATCCCAATAAATACTGAAAGAGAGGCGATAATATCAGAGAGGTTATTTAATCCATCTGCTTGCAATGAGCTCGAATGAAAGATTTGTGCAAATACTAATTTTAAAATGGAAAGAATTAAATAGACAGAAACACTGATAGCCGCTCCTCTAGCAGCCATCAGTATTTTTTGTTGGTGGTTATTCATTAAAAAACTCCTTATTTATATAAAGTCCAGAAGTTTAAAGCATCTTCTAAAAGAATGTCTTCGTCAATTCCCTGGATACTGAACATTTTTTCAGCATTATCATTGGGGTCATTAACGTAGACTTTGCGATTTTCACTATCATAGCCACGAATTAATAAAATGTGACCCACTTCAGTGAAGTGACCAGGTTGGACTGAAACAATGACAATATGATTTTGATTGAGTGCCTCCATGGCATCATAAAAATTCGATCCAAAATTTTCAAACTGATAGCCATGCTCGATGGCGAAATCATAAAATATTTGCCAAGAAGTACCTTCATTATGAACATAATAATCATTCTGACTCCAATTTAGGATTTCATTGGGTTCCACAATACGATTTTTATAATAACTTTCAATCATCGATAACGACACTAATGCACAGCCATTTTCACCTAATTCTTTGGTGGTATTCGTTCCATAAGAAAGGGCCCGCCATTTTTTATTTTTTTGTAAAATTAACGGAATATCGATTTGTTCAACTTTTGAGTCTGTGTAATTAGAAGGATGTTCAGGTAAAAAAAGATAGCCTGTATTTTCAATATCTAATTTTTGTTCTTTAAGCGTATTGACGATATCGTCCTGCGCTTTTAAGTATGAATCATTGTATTGTTCTTTGATGAGTTGAGTAATATCTTGTGCTAATGTAGGAGAGGTCGTTTCAGCTAGTAAGCTATTGAAATCTATTTTTTCAACAACGGTTGTTTCCTCGATTGTTGTTTCGGTCAAGGATTCTTCTTTCTGTTGTTGAATTTGTTCGTTTAGAGCAATATTATTTTTTAGTTCTGTTTCTTCTTTTAATTGATTGATTAGCAATGATCCTATTAATATCACAATTAATGTAAAGATAATTGCAACTTGATGTATACTTCGTTTCATTGAAGCCCTCCGATTTTTTCATAGAGCTATTGTATCATAAAAACACTCATGAGTGAATTGAACTTGCCTAATGTAATATAAATGAAAAACATTTATCATGTAAGAAAATATAACATGACAAGTAAATTAAATATTGACGTGCCGTTGATTGATTATTATAATATGATTAAAATTCAAAGGGGGAATTAAGTGGCTAATAAAGAAATTAAACGAACTTTAGCAATTTTTCCAATAGGCACAATTATGAGCTTAACGGGGTTAACAGCTAGACAGATTCGATATTATGAAGATTATCAACTAATTTTCCCAAAACGAAGTGAGACCAATCGTAGATTATATTCACTCAATGATATTGATCTGCTTTTAGAAATCATGGATATGATGGATGATGGAATGACTTTGAAAGGAATTAAGAAATTTTACGAAAATCAAAATGAAAAATCAATGAATCATGTTGAGTCAAAACAGTTGACCGACCAAGATGTGAGACGAATTTTGCGTGATGAGTTAGATATTCGGAGTAGGTTTTAATTATTTGGAGGAAAAATTTTATGACATGGACAAAAGAATCAATATTACGCGATGCAGCCGAAAAAAATGTTAGATATGTACGTTTAATGTTCACGGATATTACTGGGACCTTAAAAAATGTTGAAGTACCGATTGCTCAATTAGAAAAAGCTCTAAATATGCAAATGATGTTTGATGGTTCTTCGATTGAAGGCTTTGTACGTATTGAAGAAAGTGATATGTATTTGATACCAGATTATGATACATGGTTAACTTTTAATTGGGCTGAGCATCAAGATACTGGTCGCATTGCGCGCTTAATATGTGATGTGCATACTCCAAAAAGAGAACCATTTAAAGGGGATCCACGCAGTAATTTAAAACGCAGTTTAGTTAAAATGAGAGAGATGGGTTTTAAAAGTTTTAATTTAGGACCTGAACCAGAATTTTATTTATTCAAATTAGATGAATTTGGTAAACCGACGATGGATTTAAATGACGAAGGTGGTTATTTTGATCTTGCACCCAATGATTTAGCTGAAAACTGTCGTCGTGATATTGTTTTAGAATTAGAAGATTTAGGATTTGATATTGAAGCGAGCCATCATGAAGTTGGACCAGGTCAACATGAAATCGATTGGAAATATAGCGATGCCTTAACTGCATGTGATAATATTCAGACATTTAAATTAATTGTGAAGTCTGTTGCTCGTCGTCACAATCTTCATGCTACTTTTATGCCAAAGCCAATTTTTGAAATTGCTGGTTCAGGTATGCACTTTAACTTATCTTTATTTAACGATGAAGGAAATGTATTTTACGATGAGTCTGCTCCTGATGGATTATCTCAAACAGCTAAGTACTTTATTGGTGGGTTATTAAAATATGCCCGTGCATACACCGCTATTTGTAATCCATTGGTTAATTCATATAAACGATTAGTTCCAGGGTATGAAGCACCGGTTTATATTGCGTGGAGTGGTCAAAACCGTTCACCATTAATTCGTATTCCTGCAGCCCGTGGGAATTCCACTCGTGTAGAAGTAAGAAGTGTTGATCCTTCTGCTAATCCATATCTTGCATTATCTGTATTATTAGCAGCGGGATTAAAAGGAATTGAAGATAAAATTGAACCCCCAATGGCTGTCGACCGTAATATTTATTCAATGACGCGTGAAGAACGCTTAGCTGAGGGTGTGAATGATTTACCAGGATCATTACGTGAAGCATTAAAAGAATTGAAAAAAGAACCGGTAATATTGGATGCGTTAGGCGATCATATTGCACAAAACTTTATTGCAGAAAAAACAATTGAATACTTCTCATATCAAAAACAAGTCACTCAATGGGAATTAGATAAATATCTTACTCAATACTAAGAAAATAGCCAATCAGAACAAAATAAGGTATGATGAGACTGAGCAGAAATTTTATTAATTTTTTGCCCAGTCTCATATTGTTATATTAAAGCTTAAGAGGTAAGGGGGATGAGGCTGGACAAAAAATTGAAAAATTCAGTCAAATTAATGCTCGTTAATTTAAAGCGCAGTGGTTGAGTGGTCTCAATCTGCGTCTTAAAGACTTGTTTGAGACCTACTCAACTGTGCGGGGGTGAACAAACGAAGCGAAAATCATTCGATTTTCTACTTCTGGTCCACTCCCGATGTCTCATGGTTATGCGGAATAGATAAAAAAAGTGAACATTATCGGTTTTCTATTCTTGCTTAAACTTATTTATTATTTGGAATTATGAAAGGATGGAGCTATGATAAATCCAGTAATTATGCAATATTTTGAATGGTATTTACCTGATGATGGACAGCACTGGAATCGATTAAAAGAAGATGCTCAACACTTAAAAGAGTTAGGGATTAATCAAGTTTGGATGCCACCCGCTTTTAAAGCAACTGGCACTAATGATGTCGGATACGGTGTTTATGATATATATGACCTTGGTCAGTTCGATCAAAATGGATCTGTTCGAACTAAATATGGCACCAAAGATGAATACCTGGCTGCCATTAAAGCACTTAAGGAGCAAGGGATTAAACCTATTGCCGATATTGTTTTGAATCACAAAGCTAATGGCGATGAAAAAGAGTCCTTTATGGTATTGAAAATGGATCCTAATAATCGTCAAAAGCCATTATCTGAACCTTATGAAATAGAAGCTTGGACTCATTTTTATTTTCCAGGAAGAAATAAAACTTATAGTGATTTTGAGTGGCATTGGTATCATTTTACCGGTACCGATTATGATGCGCGTAATGATGAAACAGGGATTTATATGATTCTTGGGGATAATAAAGGATGGGCCAATGGGGACTTAGTTGATACTGAGAATGGTAACTTTGATTATTTAATGTTTACTGATATCGATTTTCGACATCCTGAGGTAAAAAATCATTTATATCAATGGGCTCATTGGTTTATTCAAGAAACGGGGATTCAAGGTTTTAGATTAGACGCAATTAAGCATATCGATGCTGATTTTATGAAGAATTTTATAGAATACATCCATGATAATACGGATGAGGAATTCTTTATTTTTGGAGAATACTGGAATCCTGATGTCAATGCGAAAGAGGTTTATTTAGCTCAAACAGACTATGAAATTGATTTAGTGGATGTTGGACTACATATGAATTTTCATGTAGCAAGTAAAAATGGCAATCATTATGATTTATCGACTATCTTAGATGACACTTTAATGGAAAAGAATCCTTTTGAAGCGGTCACTTTTGTTGAAAATCACGATACTCAAAAAGGTCAAGCCCTACAGTCTTATGTGGAAGATTGGTTTAAACCTTCTGCATATGCGATGATCCTATTAATGCAAAATGGTCAACCATGTGTATTTTATGGTGATTATTATGGAGTTAATCATGATCAATTTGGTCAACCTAAGCTTCAATGGATTTTAGATAAATTATTATATTTACGGAAAGAATATGCCTATGGTGAAGAAAACCGTTATTTTGATCATCCAAATTGTATAGGGTGGACACGATTGGGAACCGAAGACCATCCAAATGCTTTGGCAGTTGTTATCAGTAATGGAGATGAAGGTTGGAAAAATATGAACGTTGGCACTTTAAATGCTGGTAAAGTATTTATCGATTATTTAGGTCATCATGATGCACAAATTACGATTGATAAGAATGGTAATGCGGATTTTCCAGTAAGAGCTGGCAGTGTTTCTTGTTGGGTTGAAAAATAAAAAATGTCACAAAAAAGCTCTAGAGATAGGTTCTTTATAGAACCAGTCTCCAGAGCTTATTTTTAAAGAAATAATGTCACTATTTTAATAGTTTTTCAAATTCATCAGCTACAAATTGTACATGGGTTCCGATAATCACTTGAGCAGTTGTTTTACTTGGTTTTAAGATACCCGGAGAACCCGCTGCTTTAATTTTAGCTTCATCAATAATACTAGAATCCTTTACATTTAATCTTAGACGAGTTGCACAGAAGGTCATGTCCTCAATATTTTCATTTCCACCTAAAGCATCAAAGATTGTTTTAGCGGTACGAGCATAGTCAGATTGTGTTCCTGTCACTTGAGCATCAAGATTATCCTCTTCTAAACCATCTGCGATGACATCTTCCCGACCCGGTGTTTTTAAATCGAATTGATCGATGGCCCAACTAAATGTAAAGTAATAGATCGCAAAGAATAATAAACCTAATGGAATTAACATAATAATATTTGTTGCATAAGGTACTCTAAATGAAAGAATATAGTCAAGTACTCCAGCAGAGAAACCAAAACCTGCAAACCATTTTAATGATGCAGTGATGAAAAGTGAAAGCCCCGTTAAACCAGCATGGATTAAATATAAAGCAGGTGCTGCAAACATAAATGAGAATTCTAATGGTTCTGTTACCCCAGTAACAAAGCTCGCTGTGGCAGCTGCGATAAATAATGAAGCGACCACTTTTTTATTTTCAGGACGTGCTTTGCGGTACATAGCTAAAGCCCCGCCAGGTAAGCCAAACATCATAATTGGGAAGAAACCAGCCATGTAGCGGCCTGTTTCACCAACAACCCCGCCTAATTCTGGTGAACCCCAGAATTTACCAAGGTCATTGATACCAATTGTATCAAACCAGAAAACAGCATTTAAAGCGTGGTGTAATCCTGTTGGAATTAATAAACGGTTAAAGAAACCAAATAAACCAGCACCAAAAGCGCCTAATTTAGACATTCCTGTACCAAAAGCAATTAATCCTCCATAGACAGCTGGCCAAATAAAGAATAAAACCAGTGACGCGACAATCGCCATTAATGACGCCATAATAGGTGCCAAGCGCTTACCACTGAAGAAAGCAAAAGCAGTTGGTAATTGAACATTATGAAATTTATCAAAAGCAAAAGCACCGATTAAACCGGATAAGATACCAGTAAAGGCATTGGCAATTTTACCAAAAGCCGGTGAAACTTCTTCTACTGGCATAGAAGTTAAGTTTGCAACAGAATCTGTATTTAATAAATTGGTGATGGTTAACCATGCGACTACCCCTGCAATAATTGAAGCACCATCTTGTTTTTTAGTCATACCATAAGCAACCCCCATTGCGAATAGCAATGGTAAATTATCAATAAGGGCGCCCCCAGCTTTAATAAAGAAGTTAGCTACTGGACTACCTTCTCCCCAACCGGTTGGGTCAATCCAATAACCAATACCCATTAATAACGCGCCGGCAGGTAATACTGCCACTGGAAGCATTAATGAACGGCCAATACGTTGTAAATATTTCATCATAATAATTTCCTCCTAAATGGGATAACAAAAAATAAATGCAAAAAAGCGGAGTAAATACGGTCCTCCTTTCCTAAAAATACCACTTTAATAATTTAATTATAACGATACTATAAAACGTTTTCAATACAATATTATTATAATTTTTATTCATTTTCATAGAAAATAATTATAATGCAATATGAATGAGAAAAAAAGAGATTTAAAAAGAAATCTAACAATTTCTTTTTAAATCTCATACTATTCATTACAAGCATTGTGCAAAGTGTGAAAATAAGAATATTCTCTATTTTTTGCCCAATACACGAAATTTAAACATTCTTAAATTAAGCGCGGATAACTTCTTCTGTTTCATTATCAAAGAAGTGAGCTTTGTTCATGTTGAAACCTAAATCAATATTTTCACCTGGATTGTGGAAGTCACGAGCGTCTACACGTGCGATAAACTCAGTATCCCCAACTTTAGAATATAACATTGTTTCTGCACCTAATAACTCAGAAACTACGACAGTAGAGTGAACAATAGAGTTAGGATTTGCATCTAAGAAGACTTGTTCTGATTGAATATCTTCAGGACGAATACCAAATGTTAATTGTTTACCATTATATCCACGAGATTCTAATAATTGACGTTGTGGTTCCGTTACATTTAATTGTAATCCTTCGTTATTAGAAATGACACCATCTTTATAGGTTACTTTGAAGAAGTTCATAGCAGGTGAGCCAATGAATCCAGCAACGAAGACGTTGTTAGGTGTATTATATACTTCTTGAGGAGTACCAATTTGTTGGATAATTCCGTCCTTCATAATAACGATACGGCTGGCCATCGTCATCGCTTCTGTTTGGTCATGGGTAACGTAAATTGTAGTGGTATTTAAACGTTGATGTAATTTAGCAATTTCAGCACGCATTTGCACACGTAATTTCGCATCTAAGTTTGATAAAGGTTCGTCCATTAAGAATACTTTAGCATCACGAACAATTGCACGACCTAAAGCCACACGTTGACGTTGACCACCGGATAAAGCTGCTGGTTTACGGTCTAAATATTCTTTTAATCCTAAAATTTCAGCTGCATTATCAACACGTTGTTTAATTTCATCTTTTGGATATTTACGTAATTTTAATCCGAATGCCATATTGTCGAATACCGTCATATGTGGATATAAAGCGTAGTTTTGGAATACCATCGCGATGTCACGGTCTTTAGGAGCAACATCGTTCATTAAGGTGTCACCAATCCATAATTCACCTTCTGTAATATCCTCTAAACCAGCAATCATACGTAAAGTAGTAGATTTACCACATCCTGAAGGACCTACGAAAACGATAAATTCGCGATCTTCAATATCTAAGTTGAAGTCAGTTACTGAATAAAAATCAGAACCTTCATATTTTTTGTGAATATTTTTTAATTTAATATCTACCATAACAATAATAACCCCTTTTGTTTTATTTGTATGATTTAATTATAAAGTGGAAACGGTTAATAATCTATCGTCCCAGTGCACAAAATATATTCAACATATTGTAGAAAAGGTTTTCAAAATATTTAGGGATTCAATAAATATTTTAAAAAAACAAGAAATTACGTTTTGAGAAATAATGGTTTAGTGATAAAATAGGAATGATTAATAATATCAAGGAGGATAACGATGACTCAGCAAGCAATTAGAGGGTTTGAAGTTATTACAAAGTATCAAAATGAAGCAATCAATTTGCCCAAAAGAGCCACTCATCACGCCGCAGGATATGATATTGAAGCTGCAGAAACGGTGGTATTACCAAGTTATTGGCGTTTACTGATTACGTATTTTTTGAAAGATATGAAACAATGGATTTTTCAACATCCTATGGAATCTAAGTCAAAAGAAGCGATAAAAGTAGAAACATTGATGAAACCAACCTTAGTTCCAACCGGATTAAAAGCCTATATGCAGGAAGATGAATACTTACAGATTATTAACCGTTCAAGTAATCCACTAAAACGTTTTTTATCAATTCCTAATAGTGTCGGGATTATTGATCAAGATTACTATAATAATGAAGCAAATGAAGGTCATATTTATGTGCAAATGATTAATTTTGGTTTGAATGATCAGACCATTCAAAAAGGTGAACGAATTGCACAAGGCATTTTCACTAAATTTTTGAAGACAGATCAAGATACCGGTGGTGAAAAGCAAAGAACGGGAGGATTTGGTTCATCTAATAATGAATAAGCGGAGGATAAAATAACAACATGGCAAAAAAACGAATCATGTATGAATGTATGGCGTGTGGTTATGAATCACCTAAATGGTTAGGAAAATGTCCAGAATGTGGCGCATGGAATCAAATGGAAGAACAAATTGTTCAGCCAACAGTGGTTCAACGAGCGAGTATTGCGTCCAACAGAACAGGTGACGATTATTATGCCAAAAAACTAAATGAAATCCAATATATTAATGAAGCAAGGGTCAATACCGCTTTTTCAGAGTTTGACCGTGTCTTAGGTGGTGGGGTCGTAACGGGTTCATTGGTTTTAATCGGAGGAGATCCCGGAATTGGTAAGTCCACACTATTATTGCAAGTTTCATTACAATTAGCGAATAAAAACCAAAAAATATTATATGTTTCTGGTGAAGAATCATTATCACAAATAAAAATGCGCGCGGAACGCCTTTCGATGGATAGTGATAATTTCTACTTGTATTCTGAAACAGATTTAACTGTGATTGCGAATGAGATTAGTCGTTTATCACCTGATATGGTAATCATTGATTCGATTCAAACGATGACTTTACCTAATCATAATGGAGTAGCCGGCAGTGTATCGCAACTTAGAGAAACAACCAATATATTAATGCGCATTGCGAAAGATAATCAAATTGCTATTTTTATTGTGGGTCATGTGACTAAGGAGGGCAATATCGCTGGACCTCGTATGTTAGAACATATGGTCGATACGGTATTGTATTTTGAAGGTGAAAAGTATAATCGCTTTAGAATTTTACGAGCAGTAAAGAATCGTTTTGGTTCTACCAATGAAATTGGCGTTTTTGAAATGTTGGATGTAGGGTTGACCGAAGTAAATAAT
The DNA here is from genome assembly GCF_002847845.2 of Globicatella sanguinis. Classification (NCBI taxonomy): domain Bacteria; kingdom Bacillati; phylum Bacillota; class Bacilli; order Lactobacillales; family Aerococcaceae; genus Globicatella; species Globicatella sanguinis. The sequence goes on from NZ_CP126962.1 coordinate 1,357,370, forward strand.
CCATCAGAGTTATTTCTAGAAGAACGATTGGTTGGAGCTACCGGATCAACAGTTGTTCCTTCATTAGAAGGGACACGCACGATATTAGCAGAAGTACAATCATTAATGACACCGACTGTTTTTGGTAATGCTAAAAGAACAGCGAGTGGCATTGATTACCAACGGGTTTCCTTATTATTAGCGGTAATGGAGAAACATTGTGGTTTGATGGTACAAAATCAAGATGCATTTTTTAAAACAACCGGTGGAGTTAAATTAGATGAACCTGCTATCGATTTAGCGATTGCGGTGAGTATTGCCTCAAGTTACTGGAATAAACCGACCAATATCGACGATTGTTTCGTTGGTGAAATTGGCTTAACGGGAGAAATTCGTCGAGTAACCCAAATTAAAGAACGGATTAGCGAAGCAAATAAATTAGGTTTTAAACGTATTTTTATTCCAAAAAATAATCAGCCACCTAAAGATACCCAATTGGCAATAGAAATTATACCGGTATCAACGATTAAACAAGCTTTAATGAAAATTTTTCCAAAATAGAAAGGAGGTAAAAGATGTTTAAAAAAATTATTACAGCTCTTTCGATGTTAATTGGTTTAAGTTTTGGTTTAACCATTGCGCCATCTTTGTGGAAAGGAATACCTAATGCGCCGATTTGGATGAGTAATCTCTATGTGAATGCTATTATTTTTATTATTGTTTTTATGTTATTAGGGATGACACTTTCTCCATATATCGAAAAAGGAATTAAACGATTAATCGAATGGGTTAATAACTTAGCTACATCAAATTTAATATTAGGAACGATTGGTATTTTTGTAGGATTATTAATTGGTTATTTATTTTCATTACCATTTAATAGTCTAAATATACCTTTTCTAAATTCAACATTACCACTTATTTTTTCAGTTACTTCCGCTTTAGTAGGGTATCAAACAGCGATGAGTCGTAAAGAAGAATGGGGGAAATTAATTAATAGTAGACAAAATGTTAAAGAAACTGCCTCTAATCAAGATTCACAGTTGCTAGAGCGTAAAGCGAGTGATAATATGTATAAGTACAAGTTACTCGATACAAGTGTTATTATTGATGGACGTATTGTAGATATTGTAAGGACCAATTTTATTGAAGGGGTCTTAGTAATTCCTAATTTTGTATTAGAAGAATTACAATTTATTGCCGATTCTGCCGATTCCTTAAAACGATCAAAAGGTCGTAAAGGTCTTGATACCTTAAATATGTTGCAAAAAGAAGCACTTATTCCGATTGAGTTTTATGAAGGTGATTTTGAAGAAATATCAGAAGTCGATAGTAAATTAATTCGATTAGCCAAATTAATGGATGCTGCGATTGTCACAAATGATTATAATTTAAATAAAGTTTGTGAATTTCAGAATGTGAAGGTGTTTAATATTAATGCTTTAGCCAACGCCATTAAACCAGTGGTTATTCCAGGTGAACAAATGTATGTTCAAGTAATAAAAGATGGTACTGAGCGCAAACAAGGCGTCGCTTATCTAGATGATGGAACGATGATTGTGGTAGAAGATGGTCAGTATTATATGAACGAGTGGATCCATGTTATTGTGACAAGTGCTTTGCAAACAGCAGCAGGGCGCATGATTTTTGCTAAACCGGCCCACTCACATGGTAGAATAGAAACTAATGATAAAAAGGGAGTTTTATAATATGAGTCAAAAGATTCGTGTTCGTTATGCACCAAGTCCAACAGGAGATTTACATATAGGGAATGCTCGTACAGCCTTATTTAATTATTTATTTGCTCGTCATCACGGCGGAGAATTTATCATTCGTATCGAAGATACAGATTTAAAACGTAATTTAGAGCATGGTGAACAAAGTCAAATGGATAATCTTTCTTGGTTAGGAATTGATTGGGATGAATCCCCAGAAAAACCAGGTGAATACGGACCTTATCGTCAATCAGAACGTCTGCACATTTATCAACCACTTATTGAACAATTATTAGCTGAAGATAAGGCTTATAAATGTTATATGACAGAAGAAGAATTAGAACAAGAGCGTGAAGCGCAAAAAGCTAGAGGAGAAATGCCTCATTATGGTGGTCAACATGCTCACTTAACTAAGGAACAAGAAGCTGCTTTTGAAGCTGAAGGACGGGTTCCGGTTATTCGTTTCCGTGTGCCAGAAAATGTTGTTTATGAGTTCGATGATATCGTTAAAGGACCCATTACTTTTGAATCCAAAAATATTTCTGGCGACTGGGTCATTCAAAAACGAGACGGAATGCCAACCTATAATTTTGCGGTAACAGTCGATGATCATTTCATGAAAATCACTCATGTATTACGTGGGGATGATCATATTGCCAACACCCCTAAACAAATGATGATTTATGATGCATTTGGATGGGAAGTACCAAGATTTGGGCATATGACTTTAATCGTGAATAGTGAGACCAATAAAAAATTAAGTAAACGCGATGGTGGTATTTTACAATTTATCGAGCAATATCGTAACTTAGGTTACTTACCAGAAGCAATGTTTAACTTTATTACATTATTAGGTTGGTCACCAGTTGGCGAAGAAGAAATTTTCTCACATGATCAATTAATCGACTTATTTGATGAAAATCGTTTATCAACTTCACCGGCTGCATTCGATGCTAAAAAATTAGAATGGATTAACAATACTTATGTAAAACAGGCTCCACTAGAAAAAGTAGTGGAATTGGCCTTACCACATTTGAAAGCAGCAGGCAGAGTCAGTGAAAATCCATCTGCAGCAGAAATGGACTGGGTGACTAAGTTAGTCAGTTTATATCATGAACAAGTATCATACGGTGCTGAAGTCGTTGAAGTATCTGAACTTTTCTTCAGAGATGAGCTTCATATTGATGAAGCAGCTAAAGCAGAATTAGCGAATGAGACCGCACCAGTTGTTATCCAAGCCATGCGTGAACAATTAGTGAATTTAGACGAAGCAGATTTTACTGCTGAAAATATTAAACCTTTAACCAAAGCAGTACAAAAAGCAACAGGTGTTAAAGGACGCCAGTTATTTATGCCAATTCGTATTGCGGTCTCAGGTCAAATGCACGGACCGGAATTACCAAGTGTGATTGAAGTTCTAGGAAAAGAAAAAGCAATTAATCATATCGATCAAGTGTTAAATTTAATATAATCAATAGAGTGAAGCCTGTCACATTTTTGACAGGCTTTCTTGATAGAAACGGAGAATATTATGGCCATTCAAATTTATAATACTTTAACCAGAACCAAAGAAATTTTTAAACCGATAGTAGAAGGAAAGGTAAATTTTTATGTTTGTGGTCCCACTGTTTATAATTTTATCCACATTGGTAACGCAAGAAGTGCCGTCTCATTTGATACTATCCGTCGATATTTAATCTATCGTGGTTATGAAGTGAATTACGTCAGCAATTTTACTGATGTGGATGATAAAATTATTAAAGCGGCTAATGAAGAAGGAATCACTCCTGAAGCGATTGCCGACAAATACATTCAAGCTTTTAAAGAAGATACCGCCGCAATCAATGTCATGCCGGCTACCCTTCATCCACGTGTAATGGAAAATATTAGCGATATTATTGAATTCATCCAAGTGTTAATCGAAAAAGGTTATGCGTATGAATCATCAGGCGATGTATATTTTAAAACATCTTCATTTGATAAATATGGTCAATTATCCGACCAAAGTATTGATGAATTATTAGTGGGTGCGAGTGAGCGAGTTCAAGATTTAATTGCGGAAAGAAAGAATGATCCGCTTGATTTTGCTCTATGGAAACAAGCAAAACCTGGAGAAATTCATTGGCATTCACCTTGGGGTGAAGGACGCCCAGGATGGCATATCGAATGTTCCGTAATGGCAACGAAATATTTAGGGGAGACGATTGACATTCATGGAGGGGGCCAAGATTTACAATTTCCACATCATGAAAATGAAATTGCTCAATCTGAATGTGCTACAGGGCATACATTTAGTAACTATTGGATGCACAATGGATTTGTGACGATTGGTCAAGACGATGAGAAGATGAGTAAATCGTTAGGGAATTTTGTACTATTACGTGATTTAATCAAGGAAGTCGATCCATTAGTGGTAAGATTTTTATTAGCTACGGTCCATTACCGTCGACCTTTGCGTTTTGATGAAAAATCAATTCATGATGCGACCATTAATTTGGAACGCTTAAAAGAAGTGAATCGTCGTCTAAAACATCGTTTAGAAGATGCAGTAGCACAGGATTTAACAGAACAAGACCAACAATATAAACAAGCAATTAGAGAAAAAATTGAACAATTCGAAGCTGAAATGGACAATGATTTTCAAGCTGGGAATGCCTTAACTGTTATCTTCGATTTAACCAAAGTAATGAATAAGTACCTTGAAGCATCAGTGGTTAATCGTGAAGTGATTGAATGGATGCAATCTAAGTTTGAGCAATTAATGAGTATCTTTGGTATTATTTTTAAAGAAACAGAGACTTTAGAAGAAGAAATTGAACAATTAATCGAAGAACGTAATCAAGCACGTAAAGAACGAAATTTTGCAAAAGCGGATGAGATTCGTGATCAATTAAAAGCACAAGGAATCTTATTAGATGACACGCCTCAGGGAACAACTTGGAAAAGAGTGACACCTTAATGACCGAGATTAATCCATTTGACTTATTAAACGGTGCGGCCTTAGCTTATGTGGGGGACGCTGTATATGAACAGTTTGTGCGCAAACATGTGATTCAATCAGGACAAACGTCCCCTAATAAGTTGCATCGTGCTGCGATAAAATATGTATCAGCTGAAGGCCAAGCAAAAGTTATGAAAAGCTGGATCGATTCAGAAGAACGATTATCAAAAAAAGAGATTGAAATTTATAAAAGAGGTCGTAATAATAAAGCGAATACCAAGGCAAAAAATGCCTCGATTGGCGATTATCGTCAAGCGACAGGCTTTGAAGCACTAATTGGTTGGCTCTCCTTAACTAATCAAGTAGAGCGATGTACTGAGTTAATGACTTTAGCAATTGAATATATTGAAAATGAGGAGAATAAATGAAACAACATCAACACTCTGAAAAACGATCGAAATCAATCGAAAAAGAAGAATATTCTGAAGTTTTATTCGGACGTCATGTCGTAATGAAAGTTTTCAAAGAGAAAAAACAAATAAATAAATTATTTATTCAAAAAGGACTGACGGGAAGCGGGGTTAAAGATATACTGAGAGCAGCGAAACAACAAGGAGTCGTTTTTATCGAAGTCCCAAAAACTAAATTAGATGAATTAACTGACAATGGGAATCATCAAGGTGTGGCAATTACCTTGCCGCCATTTGAATATAAAACACTTGAAGACTGCTTTCAATTGGCACAAGAACGTGAAGAAGCTCCATTTTTATTAATTTTGGATGGCATAGAGGATCCGCACAATTTAGGTTCAATTCTAAGAACAGCTGAAGCCACTGGTGTTCATGGTGTCATTATACCGAAAAGACGTGCCGTTGGATTAACCGGTATCGTGGCGAAGACCTCAGCAGGTTCAATTGAAAAAGTACCAGTAGTGCGTGTGACCAACATTGCTCAAACAGTCGAATTATTAAAACAAAAAGGTGTCTGGGTTTTTGCAACCGCCATGTCAGGTGAAGATATGCGTACTTGGAATAGCGAAGGAGCCATTGCACTCGTTATTGGTAATGAAGGCCAAGGAGTTTCACAAAATGTGATAGCAGCTTGTGATGGGACAGTCACTATTCCGATGACTGGAACCACTCAAAGCTTAAATGCTAGTGTAGCAGCAGGTGTTTTAATGTACGAAGTGGCGCGCAATCGACTAGGTAAGTAGAATATATGGAGGTGGTCACATGCTTAAGAAAAAAGATATCCTATTTGTCGACGGTTATAATATGATAGGGGCATGGCCACATCTAGCGAGCTTGATGAAAAAAGATGAATTAGCGCTAGCTCGAGATACCTTATTACAGGAACTATCTAATTTTAAAAAAGTAAGAGGCTATGATGAAATTTTTGTGATTTTTGATGCCTATTTAGTTCCCGGGATTACACAAAGATACGATGAGTACGATCTTCAAGTTGTGTTCACTAAAGAAGGGGAAACGGCGGACTCATATATCGAAAGAGAAGTTAATCAATATATCACACCTCTAAATAGGGTAGTCGTTGCAACGAGTGACTATGCCGAGCAATGGCTAATTTTTCAACGAGGTGCGTTAAGACAATCGGCAAATGAATTAGCAGTGGAAATTTCTTATACAAAACAGCAACTTAAAACTGAAATTTCAACGTATTATAATGGAATGCTAAGAAGAAGAAGCCCATGGCAAATTGAACAGTTAGCAGATTTAGACCGTTTGAGACGTGAGCTAGAAACGAAAAATAAAGAATAAATGAGGATGCATTTCTCCAATTGAATGGAGGATAATCATGCGTTTGGACTACTTAAGCAATGAAGAATTAGTGGTAATGTTACAGGCCGAGTTTGATGACGAAGCATTTAATGAATTATTTTATCGTTTTACACCTTTATATCGAAAATGTTTCAGACAGTACCCTATTATGGGGTTTGAATTGGATGATTACTTTCAAGAAGGACGCATTGCGTTAATGTTAGTGATTGAACACTATGATATCGAGGGAAAATATTATGTTGCCAGTTATTTTGCGAGAATATATGAAAATCGTTTAATTAATTATTTAAGGAAAATAATGGCAAAAAAGCGTGAAAAACAACTAAATCTCCTATCATTAAATGAACCGGTGAGTTTAGTTGATGGCAAAAATGAAGTGTATACTTATGGAGATTTATTATTTGAAGAGGGTCCTGATACCCTCGAATGGGTAATCGCAAAAGATGCTCTTGAACAATTAATTGAAGATTTATCTGAATTAGAAAAAATGGTTTTTATCTATCGTATGATGGAAGAAGATAATAGTGTGTCTAATATTGCTAAAAAAATGAACGAAGATAGAAGAGTGATTGAAAATGCTCTAGCACGTTGCCGAAAAAAATGTCGACAGCATTTTAGATGACAAAGGGGATAAAGCAATCCTTACACAAAAACAAAATAACCAAACATTTAACGCAACACCTTTTATTCTATCTTGACAAAAAAGTAATTGATTTATATCATATAGTGGTAAGTAAATCGATGGGGAGGAATTGCTATGGCACAACAAAAGAAAACGGCTTTAGCGTGTACGGAGTGTGGCCAACGCAATTACCACATGACTCCAACACAATCTGGAAAAAATGTCCGTTTAGAAATTAAAAAGTTTTGTAGATATTGCAATAAACATACAGTGCATAAAGAAACGAAATAGTTAGGATGGGAAGATAACGATGGGATATATTAAAGGTGTTTTCGAAGAATTAAAAAGAGTTAATTGGCCGTCTTTAGGCGAAGTTAACAAATATACATGGACAGTTATTGTCATGATTATTTTGTTTGGTTTATATTTTGCAGGTATGGATACTGTATTTGCTAATTTAATTAGTTGGTTAGTATCATTATAAAATAGTTTTCAAATTAAAATTTTATCTGTATAATAGAGTTAAAGCAAAAACCTACAAGCCGTAGGTTTTTTATTATGGAAATAAGTGAGGGGAATTGTGATGGAAGCAAAAAAAGAATGGTATGTACTTCATACTTATTCAGGTTATGAAAATAAAGTTCGAGAAAATATTGAATTACGTAAAGAAAGCATGAATATGGAAGAAAATATTTTCAGAATTGTGGTACCGGAAGAAGAAATAATTGAAGTAGTCGACGGAGAGGAAAAGAAAAAAGTAGCTAAGACATTTCCAGGTTATGTATTAATTGAAATGGTGATGTCTGATCAAGCTTGGTTTATTGTACGTAATACACCAGGAGTGACAGGTTTTGTCGGATCTCACGGTGCTGGAAGTAAACCATCGCCTTTATTAGAAGAAGAAATGGATCAAATCTTAGGTGATGTCGAAACGCCAGTACAACGTGTCGAATTGAATGTAAAAGTTGGCGATTATGTTGAAATTGTGGAAGGAGCTTTCTCTGGATTAAACGGTTCAATTGTTGAAATTGATCAAGAACATCAAAAATTAAAAGTTTTACTGGAAATGTTTGGCCGTGAGACTGAAGCCGAAATCGAATTCCATCAAGTTAAGAAACAAGATATTTAATCTACTATGAATGAGATATTTAAAAGAATTCCGATTATTTATCCATTATTACTAGGTTTCACGCTAATAATAATAAGTTTGGCAATTTTTCCAAATATGATGATACCATCTTTGGAAAACCTTCAAAAGCTATTCGAATCATTATTGATGCCTCATAAAAATTATTTGTATATTGGTGCAATCAGCATGTTTTGGCTGATTACGAATTTACTTTATATTGAATACTTCTCAAAGAATCAACGCTTTAAACAAATCTTTGATCACCAATTGAAAGAAATAGTCAGTATTGGTTGCTTAATGACAATTTTTTGGATAGTGAGTTGGTTGAATCATTCCTTATTATTGTCATTAATATTTATTGCGGCTGCGACTAATTATCTATTGAAAGGGATTCGAATCATTAGCCAAAATAGTCAATTACGACAAAATAATTGGTTAATTAAATTTCCAACTGGATTTTTTGTTGGTTGGTTAATATTTGAAACCGTTGTGACTTTATTCGCTTATATGAAGTCAGTTGGCATCACATTTACTGGCATGTTATGGGTGATTGTGGCCATTATGACGGTATTGTTATTAGCTTTATTTTCAAGTTATTATTATGCAAAATACGGTAATGGTATGATGATGATTGCAATCATACTGGGTGTGTTTGGATTAACCATTCAACATCATAATAAGCAATATCCTTATGCCAACAATATGATTTTTATCTGTACACTGGCGATAGGAGTAATGATGGTAGCATTATTTATCTATCTAACACACTTAAAGAATCAACAAAATCAAAAATCAAGAGGCAAATTTCAAGTTTAAATTAGCCAGCGTACATCATCTCAAATGGTGATTTGTAGTTGAACATTCTTTTCGGATAATGATTAATCCAGTTTTCAATTTTCTTTACTTCTAATTCCGTTACATCTGTTGTTCCTTTAGGTAAAAACCGCCTTATTAGTCGATTGTGGTTTTCGTTTGTTCCCCGTTCATATGAACAATAGGGATGGGCATAATAAATATGCTCATAAGGAAAGACTTCATGCAGTCTAAAAAATTCAACACCATTATCCGCAGTAATTGATTTAATCGCATATTCATTGAGTATATCTAATAAAGCATTATTGACGGATGCCGCCTGTTTATTCGGAATCAGTCGAATAATTTGATGGCGTGTCCGACGATCGGTTAATACGAGTAAACATTTATTGGTCTTGCGCGTTAGAATCACGGTGTCAATTTCATAATGACCGTACTCACCACGCTGATTAATGACTTCCGGACGCATTTCTATGGATTGACCTTTCACTCTAAATTGCGAGCTAGTATTCTTACGTTTTTTCTTTGATTTACGTGGATAAAGTAAGTCATTCGATGTTAAACCTAAATGTCCGTTATGAATCCAATAGTAAATCGTTGAAACAGGAACGTTGACAAGATTAGAATGAACGATCATTTCTGGTGAATATTTCATTTCGGTCAGAAAATGAACGAGTGTTTCTTTGGTTTCCTTATCAAGTGACACTTTGCGGCCACACTTGTCACGCTGTTTTAAATACTGAGAATGAGCATACTCAGCAGAATAAATCTTTTTGAAGCGACCTTTTCTCACTTGTTGAAGCACAAGCCCTCTTTTGATTTCATTATGAATCGTTTGAGGGGCTTTATCTAGAAGACGCGCAATTTCACGATTAGACTTACCACTATGGTGCCAACGCTCAATATTATGACGATCGTCCAAGGTTAAATGTTTATTTCGGGTCTTGCTTTCTGCTGAAAATGAATTATAATGATGATACATCTTAAAACGTCCTTTATTCTGGTTTTGTCACTACAATAATAACGTTTTGAGATGTTTTTTTCTATACTTTTTCTATACCGTAGCACTTGACTGAATCATCGAATCGGGTGCGGGGTCACTCCCCGACCTTCCGCACTTCGCTTAAATTTTCGGTCGAGTCATTTAGCTTACCCGATTCTCCCATTAAGTAAAGTGCTACTGTTGTATTGAAAGCCATAAAATAGTTCCCCTCCCAACCGCAACTAGCAGCTTTATTTTCAATCATAAAAATGGGGAGGATTCACAATTTAAGTGGCTAATTTAATTTTAGAACTTTCAATCAAAAATCAAGAACAGATATTGAAAAATAATACTTTCTTCTTGCTTTCTAACACGTTATATGTTAGTATACTTGGGTGCGCAAGTACGCACAATGAGTGGGAGGAAATGGTTTTCCATAAACCACATCACGAATAAAAAGATATAGGAGGAATTTTCGTGGCTAAAAAAGTAGTAAAACAAGTTAAATTACAAATTCCAGCCGGCGCAGCAAGTCCAGCTCCACCAGTAGGTCCAGCTTTAGGTCAAGCGCAAGTTAACATTATGGGGTTCTGTAAAGAGTTTAACGCTCGTACACAAGATCAAGCAGGATTCATTATTCCTGTAGTGATTGATGTATATGAAGACCGTTCGTTTACATTTATCACTAAAAAACCACCAGTACCAGTATTATTGAAAAAAGCAGCTGGTATCCAAAAAGGTTCTGGTGTACCAAACAAAACAAAAGTAGCAACTATTACAAAAGCACAAGTTCAAGAAGTTGCTGAAACTAAAATGGAAGATTTAAACGCAGCTAGCGTAGAAGCAGCAATGCGCATCGTTGAAGGTACTGCTCGTTCTATGGGTATCACTGTCCAAGATTAAGCGCAGTGTAGTTTCTCGCCCCGTTTTCTATCGGGTGTGGGAGGTCAAACCGTTATAACCACAAGTATAGGAGGAAAATAAAAAATGGCTAAAAAAAGCAAAAACTTTAGTGCAGCTTTAGAAAAAGTTGACCGCACTAAAAAATATGACATGACTGAAGCTATCGCTTTAGCAAAAGAAATCGACTTCGCAAAATTTGACGCGACTGTTGAAGTTTCATACAATTTAAACATTGACGTAAAAAAAGCTGATCAACAAATTCGTGGGGCTATGGTATTACCACACGGTACAGGAAAAACTTCTCGTGTTGTAGTTATCGCTCGTGGCGAAAAAGCTAAAGAAGCAGAAGCAGCAGGTGCTGATTTTGTTGGTGAAGCTGACTTAATCGATAAAATTAACGATGGTTGGTTAGACTTTGATGTGATGGTAGCAACACCTGATATGATGGGTCAAGTAGGTCGTTTAGGTCGTGTATTAGGACCTAAAGGATTAATGCCTAACCCTAAAACAGGTACTGTAACAATGGATGTTACTAAAGCTGTTGAAGACATTAAAGCAGGACAAGTTACTTACCGTGCTGACAAAGCAGGTATCGTAAACGTGCCAATTGGTAAAGTGTCATTTGAAGATGCTAAATTAGCAGATAACTTTAAAGCATTACACGATCAAATCGTTCGCTTAAAACCAGCTACTGCTAAAGGTACTTATATCACTAACTTAGCTTTAAGTACTACATTTGGCCCTGGAATTAAAATCGATCCAACAACAATTTAAAAAAATGAAAGTCAACCTCATTTAGGGGTTGACTTATAATATTCTTTTTTGTATTATATATAAAGTGTTAAACTACCGTAGACAGCAAGTGGCGAACGCCTTAATTTCTTGCCGAGGAAGTTCCGAATTTATGGATCTATCTCTCTGTGTCTAAGGTGACATAGAGATTTTTTTTGAAAATCTCTAGCTCAATAAGACGGAGGTGAAACTTATGACAAAAGAAACAGTAATCATGAAAAAACAAGCAGAAGTAACAGAAGTTGCAGAGAAATTAAAAGCAGCTGCATCAGTAGTCGTTGTAGACTCATTAGGTTTAACTGTAGAAGAAGTTACTAATTTACGTAAAGAATTACGTGAAAACGATGTTTACATGAAAGTTGTTAAAAACACAATTTTACGTCGTGCGGCAGTAGAAGCAGGTATCGAAGGTATGGACTCAGTTTTCGTAGGACCATCAGCTATCGTTTATTCTGAATCTGAAGTAGTGGCACCTGCTAAAATTGTTGCAGAATTTGCTGATAAAGTAGAACATTTATCAATCAAGGGTGGTTTAATTGAAGGTGAAGTTTCTTCAGCTGAAGATATTAACGCTTTAGCGAAATTACCAGACCGCGATGGATTATTATCAATGTTACTTTCTGTATTACAAGCGCCAGTTCGCAATACTGCATTGGCTATCAAAGCTGTGGCTGAATCTAAAGAAGACGACGCAGCATAATCAATTATTACTTATAAAAACATAAACGGAGGAAATATAAATGGCTTTAAATATTGAAAACATTATTGCTGAAATTAAAGAAGCAACAATTATCGAATTAAATGACTTAGTAAAAGCAATCGAAGAAGAATTTGGCGTAACTGCTGCTGCTCCTGTAGCTGTAGCTGCTGCTGGTGGTGCTGCTGCTGAAGAAAAAACTGAATTTGACGTTATCTTAGCATCTGCTGGAGACTCAAAAATCAAAGTTATTAAAGCAGTTCGTGAAGCTACTGGTTTAGGATTAAAAGAAGCTAAAGAATTAGTTGACAATGCTCCTAAAGCAATTAAAGAAGGCGTATCTAAAGAAGACGCTGAAGCATTAAAAGCTTCATTAGAAGAAGTTGGAGCTTCTGTAGAAGTAAAATAATCTTCGATAGATTATTATTTTATACAAATAAGAAAGGAATGATGGCAATCATCATTCTTTTTTTTGGGCTCTTTGTCAAATGGTGTGGGTCACGGAATTTTTGGTCGTTCAACACAATTGTGTTGAACGGCCGTTTTTTCTAATTAAGCGGTTTTCTTTGTCTTTGATTCTTTTTCTTGACTAAAATATAAAGGGCGATAGTCTTGGTTTGTGCAGTTCTTACTTAACAAAATATAGCGTGCTCTTAATCTTAAACGTCTAAAATTAGTATAACCGTGGCCAGTTCGTTTGATTGTTTTAATGATATTATTGGTTGCTTCCAGGTGTCCATTTGACAATGTGACGGTTAAAGCATTGGTAATATACTCTTGATAGCGTGTAATCGTGTTAAACGCTGTACGAATCACTTGACGATAGGAATATTTTTTTATTTCTTGAAGTTCATAATGAAACAATTCGACATCGTGTGTCATAATGGCATATTTGAAATCATTTATTTTTTCATAGGCATTTCTAAGCCCTATATCAAGCGTAAGTAGATATTCTACCATCATTTTTTCAGTCACTAATCCATCGAACAGGCGATGGGTTTGATAATTCTCAAAATCTAGATCTTCTCGGTTTTTAAGAAGTAATTTCCATAATTTTTTCAACTTATTATAATCACATTTCGAGGGTTTCTTTTTATACTGATTCATTACTTGAATCCTTAGGTTGTTAAGGGCTCTATTGAGTAATTGAATGATATGGAACCGGTCAATCACAATCTTAGCACATGGGAACAGTGTCTTTATCATGCTAATAAAGGGAAGATTCATGTCCATCGTAATCCATTCAACTTGACGGCGTACGTCCAATGGGAAACGGAAAAAATGTTTTTTGATATCCGCTTGTTGACGACTGTCTAATAAATCTAATATTTGGTGAGTAGAAGCATTGGCATAAATAAAGGACATTTCTGCTTTACATGATTTGGTTGTACGTAGTTCGTCAAATGATAAAGTGGTTGGCAGGGTATTCGTTTGTGGTTTCATCTGCGTTTCCAAGGAATCGAGTACTCTAAAGACCGTACTAATGGATACATAGGTATTTTTAGCAATCAGTGAAGCAGATTGTACGAGTCTCAATTGTTCTTTTACGAGTTGTTTTTGTAAGTTAGAAATCTGACAATTTGGCTCTACTAAATTGGTTTGTGCCATAAAGGTTTTCTTACACGCTTTACATATAAAACGTTGTTTTTTAGCAGAATTAATTTAGGACAGGCAAGAGAACAAGCATATTTTACTTTTACTTGCTTAAAGCCATGCTTCAAAATAGAGTTATTAATATTTTTTTGATGACAGCAGGGGCAAGCCACTGGGTCATAAGAAAGCTTAGCAGATACAGTCTGGTAAACGACACCGTTCAATGTAATGGAATCTTGATCCAAACATCCTTCAATAAAAGTGATATTAGGGTCTGTTATTTCAAGTAATTTTCTGATATCATCTGAATAGGTCATGTGAGTTCCTCTTTTCTAATAGTTTAGTCGCTAATTAGATTATATCGGAATTCCATGACTTTTTGTATTGATTTATAAAGGTGTGAATGAACAGAGTCATTTCTATAAATCCACACCAAAAAGTATAGAGCCTTTTTTTGCTATGAAATAAAATTTTCCTAAGAATTCTTTATTTTAAATGATTTTTTAACACTATTTTAAAAAAATAGGTATAATAGAGTAGAGTATTGAAGAAGGAAGTGAAGTGATGAATACAAAAATTTTAATCGTAGATGATGATCGTGAAATTGTGGAGTTGCTTAATATTTATTTACAAAACGAAGGTTACGAGGTTTTAAAAGCTTACAATGGTCAACAAGCGTTAAATATTTTAGAGGAAGAAACAAATCTAAATATGGTATTATTGGATATTATGCTTCCGCAAGTGGATGGTTTGAAAGTCTTATCATATATTCGAAAAAACCAAAAGAGCTTGCCTGTTATCCTGGTAAGTGCTAAATCATCAGATACAGATAAAATACAAGGATTAATTAGCGGTGCCGATGATTATATCACCAAACCATTTAATCCATTAGAAGTTGTTGCGAGAATTAAATCTATTTTAAGACGCCAACAAAATTATATGCAACCAGAAGTACCAGATACCATCATGGTCGGTCCACTGGAAATTAAGAAGGAATCTCATGAAGTTACCACTCTTTCTGGTGTTCAAATTCAACTTACCGCAATAGAATTTGAAATTTTATTTCTATTAGCGAGTCATCCTAATCGCGTATTTAGTGCGAATGAAATTTTTGAAGCTGTTTGGAATCAAGAAAGTGTTGTCAGTGCCAAAACGGTTATGGTTCACGTTAGTCACTTAAGAGATAAGATTGAGGAAGCGACTGGTGGTGAAAAAGTAATCCGTACAGTATGGGGTGTTGGGTATAAAATTGAAGCTTAGTCAAGATAAACTACCTACAGTGAAATTTCGACGACACGAAATAGTTGAATTAGTGTTAGAAATTTTACTTATCATGGGGGTACTTTACTTTTTATACTTGAGTGTCACACTCTTGTTTATTGAGGTCTTAAGTGTGCCTATAGGTATGTATGGTGAAGAAGAAATGACTGCTTATGAATATTTTAAGTTGACTCCTGCAAAGTTAGAATTAGCAAAACAATCTTTTGCTGTTGTGATAATTTTTTTAGGAATAGGACTGGCATATTGGCAGATGAAGCGTAAGATTTCTACTATCCACTTGAATCATCTTTTGGAATACTTAACTTATATTGCGAGAGGAAATTATCAATTAAGAATTCCAGATATGCAGGTTGATGAATTATCAGAAATTGTACGGAGTGTTAATTCTTTGGTTGATAGTACGGTTCATGCGATGGAGGAAGAACGTCGAATAGAAAAGACTAAAGATGAGTTAATCGCCAATGTGGGGCATGATTTAAGAACCCCTTTAACCTCTATCATCGGCTATCTAGGTTTAATTGAAAACAAACGGTATCATTCAGAAGAACAGTTACTAGAATATACGCATATTGCTTATAAAAAAGCAATGAGCATGCAAGTGATGGTTAATGATTTGTTTGATTACGCCGCTTCGAGATTAGTTTCATATGAAGTTACCCCTGAAGAAGTGCATCTAAATTTTTTCTTTGAACAACTGGCAGCAGAATTTGAATTAGAAGCAGCTGAAAAAAATATTGAAATTGAAATCAATGTGATGCCTAAAAACTTAATTGTTCATTTTGACCCAGAAAAAATGGCACGAGTATTTAATAACTTATTATCAAATGCGCTAAAATATGGACATGGTGCCACTAAAATAAAAATGAATGCTAACCAAATAGATGATGATGACCAGATTATTATGGATGTAGTCAATAATGGTGAGCTTCTAAAATTAGAAGAATTGGAAAAAGTTTTCCAAAGAAGTTATCGGGCAGATACCTCAAGAAATTCTGCTATTCCTGGGACGGGACTCGGTTTAGGAATCGCTAGAAATATTGTAGAGTTACATAATGGTATCATTTATGCTATGATTGAGAATAACGAAATGATATTTAGAATCGAGATGAGTAGATTATAAATGAAGATGATTAATAAGATATTGATTTTATTATTATCTGTATTCCTGGTGCTACCAAAGCATAGTTTAGTCAGTGCTCAAGAATTAAATATTGAAAATTTACCTGCTCAGTCTATTATGTTAATCAATGGCGATAATGGGCAGGTTCTATTTAATAAAAATTCCGAAGACCTTTTAGAAATTGGCTCCTTGTCTAAATTATTACTGCTATATATTGTTTTTGAACAAATTGAAACAGAAAAAATTAATTTAGAGGATATAGTCCCTATTTCTAATGCTGCTTATGAGCTCAGTCAAGATTATGATATACCGAACGTTCCTTTAAGACAGGATTTTTCATATACGGTAGAAGAGTTAATAACGGCGATCGCAGTAAAAAATGCGAATGGTGCAGCGTTGGCTCTAGTTGAAAAAATTGCATCCAATGAAGCAGATTTTATAAAATTAATGGAACAAAAGTTAAGTGAATGGCAACTTTCAAATTATCAATTTGTTGATAGTTTGGGGTTACCTAATGACTATGAGAGAGGTGTAGAAGAGTATCAAGGTCAAACTAATAAAATGAGTGCGGAGGCTATTATAACAGTGGCTTTCAGATTATACAAAGATTATCCACAATATTTAGAATATGCCTCGACTAAGGAATTAAATTTTAAGGCAGATACGGATGATGCTTTTCAAACAACAAGCAATAATCCATTATTAAAAGACACCAAACTGTCAGTCAATGGAATGTTTATTGGCTATGCTCCTCAAAATGGCTATAATCAAGTGATAAGTAGCACCGATCAAGAAACGACCTATTTAGCAGTAGTAATCGGGGTGTCAGAGAATCTAGAAGACCCCTATTATTCTGTTGAACAATTGATACAATATGCTCAGAGCAGTTTTGATACGAAGATTATTGTAAAAAAAGAGAGTTTGACGGAAGAAATCCCTGTTATAAATGTAGATGGTGGTACGAGAGATATCATACATTCTGTCTATACAGATGATTTCGTAATCAGTGTACCAAAAGGCGATAATCAATTAAACATTGATTATCAATTTATACCTAATGAAGAAAAAACAGGATACCAAAATTATATAACCGCTCCAATAGATAAAGGAGATTTTTTAGGAACATTAAAAATGGATTTTCAACATTATAACATCGAGTACTTACCAACGGCTCAAAACAGTGAAGTACAGGTAGTGGCGAATGAATCGATACCTGAAAAATCAATTTTTGGAAAATTTTTACAATCAGTAATGAGATTTATTATAACGATAATCGAAGCAATTCGAAAATTTTTTACTAACATATTTAATTAGAGGTGATATAGATGAGTCAAGAAGTCGCTATTTTTGCTGGAGGTTGTTTTTGGTGTATGGTACATCCATTTGATCAGTGGCCAGGAGTTATTTCAGTTGAATCAGGTTATACAGGTGGTCATGTTATGAACCCAAGTTATGAACAAGTAAAAACAGGAATGACTGGCCATACTGAAGCGGTAAAAATTACCTATGATCCAGCGATAATTCCTTATCAAAAGCTATTAGAAGTATACTGGTCTGTCATTGATCCTACGGATTTAGAAGGACAATTTGTGGATCGTGGCTCTTCGTATCGACCAGAAATATTTTACACAACTCCTGAGCAAAAAGAATTAGCTGAACAATCTAAAGAGCATTTAGATTTGAGTCAACGATTTTCAAAACCAATTGTAGTACCGATTACTGAAGCAACAGAATTTTTTGTTGCTGAAGATTATCATCAGGATTTTTATAAGAAAAATCCTACTCATTATCAACGGTATCGACAAGGTTCCGGAAGAGACCAATTTATTGAAAGATTTCAGCAATAATTCGTAAAAATGTCATAATTTGTATTGACAATATAGATGTAAATAAGGTATTATTAATCATGTTGTGAATCACATTCACAGGCCGGCTTAGCTCAGTTGGTAGAGCATCTGATTTGTAATCAGAGGGTCGAGGGTTCAAGTCCTTTAGCCGGCATTGATTAGTAATAATCAAAGGTTCCAAAATATCCTTTGCCGGGGTGGCGGAACTGGCAGACGCACAGGACTTAAAATCCTGCGGGTAGTGATACCCGTACCGGTTCGATTCCGGTCCTCGGCATCATTTAAACATTGACTTAACAATGTTTCTAGGCTTCAGTTGTAGTAGTAACTGGGGTCTTTTTTTATTACGTAATTGATTACGTATTAATAAAAAAACTCTTTAGTTTATAAATTATTAGTAGTATTAGTAGTCATTATGAATAATAATTCTTAAATGATTGCTCATGAGCTGGGCATAAACTTGAAAAATTAAATCAATTGATTGCTCGCTAATTAAAAGCGCAGTGGTTGAGTGGTCTCACCTGCGTCTTAAGATTTAGACATCATTTTGATAAATTGAATCAAGTTTATTGATCGGTAATTAAAAGCGGAGTGGTTGAGTGGCCTCAAATTGCGTCTTAAAGAAGTAAGGTATAAATTTGACAAATTCAATCAACTAATTGTTCGGTAGTTAAAAACGCAGTGGTTGAGCAGCCTCAACCTGCGTCTTTCGACTTGTTTGAGGCCTACTCAACTTTGCGGGGGTAGGCTGACGAAGCGAAAATTATTCAATTTTCTAATTCTGGCCTACTCCCAACTGTGCGGGGTGGGCAAACGAAGCGAAAATCATTGAATTTTCTACTTCTGGCCCACTCCCGTTATAATCATCAAAAAAATTGTTTATTTAATTAATATTTTGAACACAATTACTCTGTTTCCGGGTATAATAGTGAGTGAATATAAATAGATAAAAGCATTTTCGAATGTCGTAAGGAGTGGGAAAAAATTGGTGAAACAAAAAAGTTTTACATTATGGATTACGCAAGTTGCTTTATTAACAACATTATGTGTGGTGGGGAGAATTTTCTTTGCGTTCATACCGAATGTACAACCCGTTACAACTATTATCGCAATTGTGACCATTTTATTAGGTTTTAAAGATGGCGTTATCGTATCGTCTTTGACGATGCTAGTTTCAAATCTCATTTTGGGAATGGGGCCATGGGTCGTGTTACAAATTATAAGCTATCTTATCGTCGTTATTTTTGTCTACTTCAGCAATAGATTATTAGAAAAAATGGTAAAAAGAGATTATATATTATTTGGTAGCCGAGCAGTCGTTACCGGTATTGCAGGTATATTGTTTGGCTTTAGTATTTCGTGGTTGTGGACTTTTTTAATACAAGTAGAAAACTTTTGGGTTTATTATTTAAATGGTTTACCTTTTGATTTGGCTCATTCAGCTGGGAATGTGGTATTTTTTATCTTATTATTCCCATTATTGAATAAATTATTCCAACGATATGCTGTCAATTATCAAGGGTTAAAACAAAATTAGTCAAATAATGACCGAAATATAAGATTTTAAGTCGTTCCTCTTTTCAAAGAGGAATTATTATTGTATAATGGTCAAAGAAAGTCAATGTTAAAGGAGGCGAGACTGTGACCCAACGAAATATGACGGATATTATTGAAGCGTATTTAAAAGCGTATTTAGAAAATCAAGAACATCTTGAAATCAAGCGAAGTGATATTGCCGATCGATTTGATTGTGTTCCTTCGCAAATCAATTATGTTATTAATACCCGTTTTACACAAGAACATGGATACCTAGTGGAAAGTAAAAGAGGTGGCGGAGGCTATATCCGGATACTTAAAGTCCATTTGGTAGATGAAGTAGACGAAATCGATCAAATGATTGATTTAATTGGAAATCAGATAAGTCAGCGAAACGGGATCAATATCATCGAAACTTTAACAGAAAGAAAGATTATAACTCAAAGGGAAGCTGCTTTGATTTTATCTGTGATTGAAAAAGCTGTTTTACAAACAATAACGGAGGAAGAACAAATAGCGAGAGCTCAATTATTAAAAACTTTTCTATACCAACTCCGTTATACATACGAATAAGAGGTGAATAAAAATGTTTGAAGAACTATTTACAGAAAGTGCACGACAAGCGATGATTTATGCGGCAGAGCAAGCTTATTATATGCAACATCAAGCAGTCGGCACAGAACATATATTATTAGGTTTATCTCGTGAAGAAACTGGAATTGCTGGAAAAGCATTAAGAGAACATGGTGCAACTTTCAATGAATTGATTTTAGAATTAGAAGCCATACATGGAAAATTTAGTCAACCGCGACTCAATGCTGAAAGAGTTATACCTTACTCTCCACGTGCTAAAAAAGTTATTATGAATGCTTCTAATGATGCGAAACGATTGGGTGCACCAAAAGTTGGAACTGAGCATTTATTATTAGGTATTTTAAAAGAAGAAATTTTAGCAACGGTTTTACTAAGAAACGTTGGTGTTGATTTTGATGAATTACGCAAAACAATTTATGAATTAATTGGCTTAGCTAGTCAAGACCCAACCAGTGGTGGTAACAATCGACGTAGAAGAAATCCTCGTAACAATAAAGAGGCACAAAAGACGTCTAAAACACCAACACTTGATTCAGTTTCTAGAGATTTAACTGAGCTAGCTAGACAAAATGAATTGGATCCGGTGATTGGACGTGAAAAAGAAGTTCACCGAATTGTGCAAATTATTAGCCGTAGAACCAAAAACAATCCGGTTTTAGTTGGGGAACCAGGTGTCGGTAAAACAGCTATAGCAGAAGGATTAGCTCAAAGAATGATTCAAGGAGATGTTCCTCAAGATATCGCTAAGAAAAGTTTAATTATGTTAGATATGGGAGCATTAGTTGCAGGAACGAAATATCGCGGTGAATTTGAAGAGCGCATGAAAAAAATTATCGAAGAAATTTCTGAAGACGGTAATATTATTCTGTTTATTGATGAATTGCATACATTAATCGGTGCTGGGGGAGCTGAAGGAGCGATTGATGCTTCTAATATATTAAAACCTGCTTTAGCTCGTGGAGAAATACAAGTAGTAGGTGCCACTACTTTAGACGAATACCAAAAGTATATTGAAAAAGATGCGGCATTAGAAAGACGTTTCTCTAAAGTACAAATTGATGAGCCTAGTCAAGAAGAATCTATCTTAATTATAAATGGACTAAAAGAAAAATATGAAGATCACCATAAAGTCGAAATTACTGACGAAGCAGTTGATGCCGCAGTAAAATTAAGTTCTCGCTATATGACAGCAAGACGCTTGCCGGATAAAGCGGTAGATTTAATTGATGAAGCTTCTGCACGTGTTCGTATTGATTCTGCGATTATGCCAAACAAAGTCACGACTGAAACAATTGAGCATCAGTTAGCTGAAATTGGCAATAAAAAAGAAGCCGCAATTCTCAATCGTGATTTTGAAGAAGCCGCAAATTTAAGAGAAAAAGAAGTGGCTCTAGAAGAGCAATTAGCAGAACTTGATAAAGCCAAAGAAAAAGCAAATGATGATTCAACTGTATCGCAATTGAAAGTAACAGCACAAGATGTGGCGCAGGTAGTTGCTTTAGCGACGGGGGTGCCAGTCCAACAAATGGAATCAAGTGAAAGCAAACGATTGATTAATCTAGAAGCTGAATTACATGAACGTGTAATCGGGCAAGATGAAGCGGTCAAAGCAGTTGCCAGAGCGATTCGTAGAGCTCGTAGTGGTTTGAAATCACCAAAACGTCCAATTGGATCATTCCTATTTTTAGGACCTACTGGTGTTGGAAAAACGGAATTAGCCAAAACCTTAGCGACAGCAATGTTTGGTAGCGAAGATAGTATGATTCGGGTTGATATGTCTGAATATATGGAAAAACACAGTGTCTCTCGTTTAGTAGGATCACCTCCAGGATATGTGGGGTATGAAGAAGCAGGGCAATTAACTGAAAAAATACGTCAAAAGCCGTATAGTGTTATTTTATTAGATGAGGTCGAAAAAGCTCATCCAGATGTCTTTAATATTTTATTACAAGTATTTGATGATGGTCATTTAACCGATGGTAAAGGCCGTAAAGTAGACTTTAGAAACACAATTATTATCATGACGTCCAATTTAGGAGCAACAGCCTTAAGGGATGAGAAATCAGTTGGGTTTGGTGCAGTTTCAGTAACACAAAACCATGAAGCGATGGAATCTAGAATACGTGAAGAATTAAAACGTGCATTCCGTCCAGAATTCTTAAACCGTATTGATGAGACAGTTGTCTTCCACTCATTAAGTAAGGAAAATATTCGTGAGATTGTTAAATTACATACTGCTGAAATTGTGAAACGTTTAGAAGAATTAGAAATTGAAGCCCGTGTAACGGATACCGCAGTCGATATTATTGCTGAAGCAGGGTTTGATCCAGAGTATGGTGCAAGACCAATTCGACGCGCTATTCAAAAACAAATTGAAGATGAATTAAGTGAACTACTATTAAGTGGTACAATTGCCTTAGGTGACAAAATCACGATTGGTGGTAGAAGTGGTTCGATAAATATTAATAACCGTAGTAAAGAGCAAAGTAAATAATCGAGTCATTCATTTAACAAATCAAGATAATCATTCGACAGTGAAGTCAAGTCCATAATATTGTGTAAAAATAACTAGCACATTTTTTTATTCCATTTTTTGCCTTAACGATCAACTAATTGCTGACAGGTTCTTAGAAGCAATTAAAATGTTGAAGGGCAAAAAATGAATTACATTTGAATATATATTCTATCTGCTGTTAGCCACTCTTCGTCTTGATCGATTAACATTGCTCCGATTAAGCGATAAGCGGATTCAACATTAGGGAAAATCCGAATGACTCTTTCCCGTCTTCTAATCTCTTCATTTAATCGTTCCAGACAATTGGTACTTTTAAGTCTAGGATGAACAACCGATTCGTTAAGATAAGTAAAGGCGTCTTCAAATCCCTCATCAAGAATCGCTAAGCTGGCTTGATATTTCTTTTCTCCTTCATATTTTTTAAAAAGTTCGTTTTTAACGATGCGGGCAATCTTAATATCCTGAATACGAAACAGTGCCTTGATGTCTTCTTTAAATTCTCTGGTCTCTTTTTTCGGTATTTTAGCTAAGATATTTCTTAAGAAGTGAACCTGACATCTTTGCCAAGAAACATTCAGAAAGTTTTCCTTAATTACTTTTACTAGACCCGTGTGTGCATCAGATATAACCATTTTAAGGCCATTTAGGCCTCTTTCTTTTAAGTAGTTAAAGAAGCGAGACCAAGAGTAATCACTTTCGCCATCACTGATGTCAAAACCGAGGAGTCTTCGTTTTCCTTCTTCACTAATTCCGATTGCGATATGACAAGCTTTGGATACAACCTTATGATTTTCTCTTACTTTTATATAAATAACATCCACCACTAGGTAAGCGTATTGGACAGAACTTAAATCGTGATGACGCCATTGTCGAACCTCTTCATCCAGTTGTTTCGTAAGGGAAGAGACAAATGATTTAGAATAGGTTTTCCCACATAAATTTTCAATGACTTTCGAAACTTTTCTTGTAGAGACACCTTGGATATACATTTCAAGCATGGTTAACGGAAGTGCCTTTTCATTTCTTTGGTAGCGTTCAAAGATTTCTGTTGAAAACTTGCCATCTCTTGTCCTTGGCACTCTGAGGTTTAACGTTCCGAGTTTTGCTGTGTAGTCACGATTGTAATAGCCATTACGATAAGTCATTCTATTGGGATCGCGTTGATAGGCTTCGTTATCTAAGTATTCATCCCGTTCTTTCTCCATCAGTTGATTAAAAACCTTGGTTAGAATACTCTTAGCTATGTTGTCTTTGACTTCTACGTCAATTAAGTTTTGAATTTCTTCTAAATTCAGTGTAAAATGTACTTGGGTCATTTTAATTCCTCCTGGTTTGTTTATTTTTCCTAAAAACATTGTACCAGTTATGGAGGGATAAGTGACCCTTTCTTTTTACACAATTATATGGACTCTATCGACAGTGACTCCCGAAAATGATAGCAATTGATTATTCCACGCTTTCAAGGCAGGCTGTAGCCAATTCAAGGCATCCCCTAGGCACCCCCTGTTTTAACCCCGAATCCGCACATCAAGGCAATCAATCCACGTTTGGAGTCCACCTTGGCCTTTCTTTTAGGTATAGTTATTTTGAAGACATCGTCTTCAAAATATTCTAAAAGGAGGCTGTTTTTAATGGCTAGAAAAATACCGGTCAAGTTGATTATGGAACTCAGAGAGCAAGGGCTCTCGAGAAACATGATTGCTAAGCCAAAAAGAGTCGGGCGTGATTCTGTCAGCGAAGTCTTTCGACGTGCGGATGAGTTAGATTTAACTTACGCAGATATCCAAAACATATCTGAACAAGAAGTTTATCAAAAATTCTTTCCCTCCAAGCACCAATCAGAGGCGCTCTATACCTTGCCTGATTACGATTATGTGCAAGAGGAACTTAAGCGTGTAGGTGTCACACTGAAGTTGTTGTGGACTGAGTATGTCGATGAATGTAAGAAGCAGAAAAGCATTGCAGTTGGATACAGTAAGTTTTGTGAAGACTACAATAAGCATATTGACCAATATAAGCTCACTAATCACTTAAAACATAAACCTGGAGTTTCTACTCAAGTGGATTGGGCTGGAGCGACAATGCAACTCTTAGACCCTGAAAGCGGGGCCTTTATTGAAGTGCATCTCTTTGTGGCTGTTCTACCTTATAGTCAATATACTTACGTTGAAGGAACCCTCGATATGACCAGTGATACTTGGATTCGTTGCCATGTTAACCTCTTTAATTTTCTGGGCGGTACAACCATTCGCCTGATTAGTGATAATCTAAAGACGGGGGTTATCTCACATCCTAAAGAAGGCGATATTATTTTGAATGCCCAGTATGAAGGTTTAGCTGATCATTATGTCATGGCGATTATGCCGACGGGCGTAAAGAAACCTAAACAAAAGGCTGCCGTTGAAGGAGGCGTCAATCAAACTGCGATGGCAGTTATTGCTCCTTTGAGAAATGAAATCTTTACTCGTCTTGACGAACTCAATGACGCTATCATGACACGTATCACACTCTTTAATGCAACACCGTTCCAAAAACGAGAAGGAAGTCGCAAACAAATTTTTGAAACCGTTGAACACCCAACCTTGCGCCCCTTGCCGTTGGTACCGTATGAAGTGGCAGAATGGGTCTATGGTCGCAAAGTAAAACTAGACTGTCACATTACTTTCCAAAAGAATAACTATTCCTGCCCTTACCAATATGTTCGCAAACAGGTGGATTTACGCGTGACAGATCGTCTCCTTGAGGTTTATTACAATCAAGAACGTATCGCGACTCATAAGCGCTTCCCAAGCTATTTAGAATATCAATTCTCGACAAGCCCTGAGCATTTGCCCGAACAATTCAATCGTCCTCAAGTGAATGATACCTTGCTGTTGAATCAAGCCAGAGCAATCGGACCCTTCACACACAAGGTGATTCAAAGAGTCTTTGAAACAGTACCATTAAAAGAACGAGGCTACCAACCCAGTCAATCCATTCTCAAATTAAGTCAATCTTTTTCGAATGAAGACCTTGAAACGGCTTGTCACATCGCCTTAGAGCGAATTCATTCCCCTAGATATCGTCATCTCTACGCCATCTTAACCAATCCAGTTCAAGCTCAATCCGAAGAGAACCACAAACCCGAGCCGCCAATGGGCTTTGTTAGAGGAGCAGCCTATTACGGAGGTGAAGATCATGATTAACAGTGAAAGTATCCGTAAGTTGAGACAGCTTGATTTAGAACCGCTAGTGAGTGCGCTAGAAATGCAGGAACTGGAGAATGATTCACTCACCCTGACCTTTGATGAACGACTCCAATTAGCGATTGATTATCTCTATCAAGAGAAATATAACAAGAAAGTCCATGGATTGATCAAACGGGCTAATTTCCGCTTGCCTGAAGCTGATGTCACCTCCATCTACTACGAGAAGCGAGAACTTAAACAACAAGTGATTCAAGAACTGGCTAGAGGAAATTATCTTCATCGGTATAGAAATGTCGTTTTTCAAGGATTCACAGGCTCTGGGAAAACATATTTAGCCTGCGCTCTAGGTAAAGAGGCTTGTAAGTTAGAAGTTCGAACCCGTTATATCCGACTTCCTGACCTTCTGGTCGAACGCGATGAAGCCACGCTTAAACCCAGTGGTATGAAAAAACTGATTACTAAATATTCGAACTATGGCCTGCTTATCTTGGATGAATGGTTGTTAGAAGACTTATCAGACGAGGATTTAAAGTTTATCTTTGAAATCACTGAGAAACGTTATCAATCAGGTTCAACTATCTTCTGCACTCAATTTAGGAAGAGCGACTGGCATCAACGACTAGGTGGTGGGGTTCATGCTGATGCGATTATGGACCGAATTGTTCATAACTCGGTGTGGTTAGATGCTGGACAATTGAATATGCGTGAACATTTTGCCAACCAAGAATAAA
This sequence comes from Globicatella sanguinis, assembly GCF_002847845.2. Taxonomy (NCBI): domain Bacteria; kingdom Bacillati; phylum Bacillota; class Bacilli; order Lactobacillales; family Aerococcaceae; genus Globicatella; species Globicatella sanguinis. The sequence continues at coordinate 1,384,144 of NZ_CP126962.1, forward strand.
ACTTCATTCATAGCCATGCTCCATGAGTATGGCTACTCTCTTGCCTTGAAGCGTGGACTCATTGCCTTGAATTGGCTACAGCCGGACTTGATGCTGCGTATAGGTGGGCTTGAGAGCGCGGAATAAACACAATGACTCTCACTTTGGGAATCACTGATATGATAGTCGTTCATGCAATCAATATCAAAATATTTTTTTATTTACTTGATACTGTCAGGATACCATTTAAAAAATGACGATAGTCAAAATGATAATAAATTTTGGCACAAAAAATAGAGTTAGGACTACTCCAATAGGAATAGGTTCTAACTCTTTTTGTTTGTTTTATTTATTTTTGGATATAATGTGTGGCAACTTGATTGATTAATCCTCAATACTTTTAATTAATAAATCATTAAAGGCTTTTTGTGTATCAGATAATACCATTTCATTGTTAATAACTAAATTCAAGTAACCAATTGGTGGGTTCTTAATCGCAATCGCAACTAAATCATCACGATTTAGAGAGACATTTTCCATTAAAAGTGCGACTCTTTCACCAGAAGCAACAAGTGAAGTGAGAGTATTCATATCATGGCAGTAAAACACATTATCCAACGATAATTGATTTGTTGTGGCCCAATTTTGGAATAATTTTTCGTGGATAGTACCATTTGATAAAGAAACATAAGGTAAATCAACGAGTTCCATTAAGCTTATTTCACGATATCTAGCTAAAGGATGGTTTTGTGAGACGAATAACTTTAATGGACTTTTCGCAATAGGAAATGTATCAACCCATAGATTAGCAAATGTTGGTTGATCGTGAGCAATAATAGCAATTGAGAATTTTTGTTTTCTTAATGAATCGAATAATGCATCAGTTGTATTCTCTTCAATCAATTTTAAGTTTTGTAAATAATCGTTAGCATTCGCTAAAAGTTGAGGTAAAAATAAATTTCCAATTGATGGAACTAAACCTAGCTGAATCGTATCAATCCCCACTGCTTTAATTTCTAGCTTCGTTTGGGCATATAAACCTAGCATATCGATAGTGCGTTGATATAAGGTATGTCCAGTCGGTGTTAAATGGATATTTTTAGCTGATCTTTCTCTTTGAATTAAAGTGGTCTCAAATTCATCTTCTAATCTTTTTAAAGCAATCGAAATAGAAGGTTGAGACACAAAAAAATGTTCAGCTGTTTTAGTGAAACTCAAACTTTCAGCTAAATATTTGAAATATTCTAAGTCTCGTAAGTTCATAATAACCTCCAAAATATTCAGTGAGTATCAAATAATTTAATGTTGAATTCATTCATTATTATAGCATAAAAGCCTATTATAAGCACTATTTATTAATTTATCGAACACTAGAATAATGTAATAAAAATATCAAGAACTCTAATCATTTCATAGAAGCGACTAAAAGTTGTAATAAAAATAGGTACTAGGCAAGGCAGAGGAAGCAAATCATTAAATCAGGTAAATATTGTAATTGCATGCCTGTTTCTTTATAAAATTTTTGCAAACGATAAGTTAAAGTATTCCGATGAATAAAGAGTTTATCAGCAGTTTGGGACAAGTTTCCTTGATTTTCAAATAATGTTTCAATCAGAGAAGAATATTCCGTATTATTCATAATAACTTGTTTTAAAGGAGTCAATAGGGGTAAATCGCTGAGCGCTTTTTTACCAATTTGTTTTAATAAGACGGGTGTAATTTGAGTTAATACACCTATTAATTCCGTTTGAAAACTTTGTTCAACAATAGCAAGTTCTTCCTCATAACGCATGGGTAAGTTGACTGATAATTGATGGACTAAACCAATAATTGCTTGAGTTACCGTATCAAAATCAGCATCTAACGATTGAATAACACCAAGGAGTTGATCAATTGAGATTTCATCGTTGGGTTTGATTCTTAAAACAACACTATATCGACGCTCATTTTTAGTAAACCAATCAATAATCTGATGGCTTGATTCCTTTAGTGTATTAAACCAAAGTTCATCGTCAAAGTTTTCTGGTAATTTTCTGAAATTGATATGCAAAATTTGAAGATTTCCTGAAACAATTGGCATATTACTTGATTTTTTTTCCAGAAAGTTTTGCCAATGAGAGTTTCGAGTAATTGGAATAATGTCACCTTGATCACTGACAATGTTAAGTAACGATATTTCTTTATGAGATAAGGAAGAAAAAGGAATCGCCATTATTTGACTTTCAACGGTAATAATATGATGCGTCTGTCTCAAATCCTCAACATTTGTTGGATTAATCAGCGCTTCTGGAAAGAGCTGTATAATGGAATTTATCAAAATATCCTCTCCTTGAAAATTAGTTATTAATAGTGTACCATAAGTGCAGCTTGAAAGTATATTTTTAGAGAAAGAATGCAACAAAAAACAAGGATGTAATAAAAAATGTCGAATGGATCTTAGGCATATAAAATAATACAGAGTATGAAAATCCTGCTTATTAAACTCAATTTTTGTAATAGGCTTGAAGATAAGAGGAATCATGTTTGAAAAATTAAAGAGCCATCCTCATACTTGATGAGAATCACTGTATTTTACTTTTAACTATAGTGCTAGATGACTAACGAATGGTTTGTGTAAAGGCTATTTAAAAAGCAGGATGACTACCCGAAGCAAATATTATGTCAATTTTAACTATATGCCATCTTTAATTTTATGCTAAAAGAATGAGGGATAATCTTTATTAGCCTAAATAGATAATCATAAGGAGTCGCAAAGAAATGGAATTAACTGAAACACAACGGTTGAAACATGAAAAATTTATGCGAATAGCAATGATGGAAGCCTCATTAGCTGAAATGCAAGGAGAAGTACCCATCGGTGCCATCATAGTTGTAGATAACCAAGTCGTTGCTAAAGCACATAATTTAAGAGAAATTTCTAAACGGGCGATTGCACATGCTGAATTATTAGCCATCGACCAAGCTAATCAAATATTAGAAAAATGGCGATTAGAAGATGCGACACTATATGTGACATTAGAACCATGTGCCATGTGTGCAGGTGCCATTATATTGTCGCGAGTTAAAACAGTGGTCTATGGAGCCCATGATCCAAAAGCAGGCAGTGTAGGAAGTGTGCTCAATTTATTAGAAGAACCTCGTTTTAATCATCAACCAGAAGTTATTTCGGGAATACTAGCAGATGAATGTGGAGCAAAACTAACTAATTTTTTCAGAAACTTACGGAAAAAGAAAAAGTTATCCACAAAGAGTTAATAGTTATCCACAAAGCTGTCAACATTTTACACATTAACTGTGGATAACTTTCTTTATTTTGTGGATAAACTAGCAACATTTGCTAGAAACAGCAATGGTTGATGTTTATTAGCTCTTTTGGTGGAATTAGAATTTATGTATCAACAGGTGCCATCAATATGAACCAAAAACGATGAAAGCATCGTATAAAGTAAATTAATGCTTAAACAAACAACAGGATCAATAAAGGTAACCGTGTTATCAGAATTTTTTGACGTTTGTAACATCTTTTTGACTACTTGAGATATTTTTAAAGATTACTATGGTTAGCTTTCCTCAGGAGTTTTGGATGTGTATAACATTATTGGGATACTATCGAAAGTGTTCATTATTAAACATTGAAAAAGATTGGAATTCTCAAAATAAATATGTTATAATGAATAAAGGCAATAACGGATTCACGAATCGAGTCAGGACCGGAAGGTAGCAGCTATAAGTGATGAAGTTATGTGCCTTTTTTTTTGTTCTATAAATCCTATTAAATCAACATTCTTGAATAAATAATGCGTTTTGTGCGCAAATTGTGCGCATTTTAAATTCGAAATTCCTTAAATGGTAGATAGGAATAATGATACTAAAAGTATAAAACTATGAAGATTAATTTCAAGTTTGGCTGGCTATGCCTAGACTATATAACTGATTCACGTTTTCTTAATGCCCAATGATGAGAGTTAAACTTGATATTTAAGAGCTGCCTCTACAAAATTATGTATATTCAAAAAATTAATTATTCGATAAAATAAACTTATAACAAGGGGGAATGAATATGGCAATTAATCAAGAATGGGTACAATTAACGGATAATTCTAAAAGACGTATTGCCCAAATTTTGGATGGAAGTATGTTAGTGGAGATGGCATTTGAACATCCAGTTGATGAAAATTCAGCAATCGCGACCCATAAGCATTTTCATGAACAAATTACTTATATTAAAAAAGGAACATTTAAGTTCTTAATTATTCACGAAAATGGTGAACAGGAAGAAAGAATTGTCAATGAAGGTGACACCTTAGCACTTCGCTCTAATGTTGAACATGGATGCATTCCATTATCAGAAAACTCAATTTTTATGGATTTTTTCAATCCAATACGTGTCGATTTATTATAAACATTCATAAATTGACAAATCAATTGCATAATAATCGAATCATTGATTTTTCGTTCATTCAAAATGGTTTTGTGTGATTACTCTCAATGCAATTGAATTGAAGAAAAGAGTAAGTTGAGGATAAAATTTAATTTTCTCCAATTTTTTTATATTGTATTTTAATTGATAATCCGTTAAAATAAATGTACGTACAAATTATAGTTGGAGAGATTAAGAGATGAGTTTACCGAAATACCAGCAAATAGCTGAAGTTTTAAGAGAAGAAATAATAAAGGGAACTTATGCCGTTGGCAATGTGATTCCCACCGAAGCCAAATTACAGGAACAATTTGATGTTAGTCGACATACCATTAGACAAGCACTCTCGATTTTAATCAATGAAGGTTATTTACGCTCTGAAAAAGGATCAGGAACCTATGTAAAAAATCGTTTAATTGAGTCGACTAATAACAATTCAACGCGAAAAATTGGTGTCATCACTACTTATCTTTCTGATTATATTTTCCCCAATATTATTAGAGGAATTGAAGAGGTACTACGACAAAATAATTACAGCCTTGTTTTAGCAAGTACCGATAATGATATTGTCCAAGAAGAAATTTGTCTAAAACGTATGTTGGATGAGGAAGTAGCTGGCTTAATTGTCGAACCAACAAAGAGTAATTTGTTCAATCCTAATATTGCTTACTATTCCAAATTTAAAGAACTGGGTATCCCCATATTATTTATTAATGCACATTATGAAACACTCGATTTACCCTATATTGCGATGGATGATAGACAAGCTGCTCAAAAAGCAACTGAGTTTTGGCTTAAACAAGGAATCACGAATATTGGTTTAATTACGAAGATTGATGATTTACAAGGAAAATTAAGAATGAAAGGATTTATTAAAGCTTTTGAAGAAGAAGGCGTTAGTTTTAGTAAAGAGGCCATTCATACTTATACAACTGAAACACTCGATACAGCATTGGCTAATATTGCCAACCAAATCTTAAATGATGAAACGACGACTCGAACTTTTGTTTGCTATAATGATAAGGTGGCTTTAAAATTACAACAATTAGTAGCATCAAAGAACCCTATTTTAGGAAGTAAACTACAATTATCCAGTCACGATAATTCCATCCTTTCAGTGGTAGGCGGTTTTAGTAGTGTCCAACATATAAAAGATGAATTAGGACGAATAGCGGCTAATAAAATGATCGAATCAATTGAAAAAAATAAAGTCATTGAGACGGAAATATTTGTAGGTGAATTAGTTGAGAGATAACAGTGATGTTATCTCTTTTTTGTACAAACAAATAAAAATCACCATTGACATGTACGTACAAAATATTTATAATTTATATTGTAAGGGGATACATTGTTTTTAAGAGGTGATTAAATGGAAATAAAAGAAAAATATTGCTCGGACAAACAAGTTTAGGAATTGAATTCGGTTCTACTAGAATTAAAGCCATCTTAATCGATGACCAACAAAAATTATTAGCCGATAGTTCTTATCAATGGGAAAACCAATTAGTAGATGGTTTTTGGACGTATAGTCAAGATGCCATCATTGAAGGACTACAAACTTGCTTTACCTATCTAAAAGCAGCAGTAAAAGATCAATATGGAGTAACCTTAACGAAGATTGGACAAATCGGCATTAGCGCGATGATGCATGGTTATTTACCTTTCGATGCTGACGGAAATCTGTTAGTACCGTTTAGAACTTGGCGCAATAATAATACAACAGAAGCTGCCAAATTATTAACGGATGAATTTCATTTTAATATACCGGAACGTTGGAGCATCGCTCATTTGTATCAAGCAGTTTTGGATTCAGAACCCCATCTTTATGAATTAGATTTTATGACGACTTTAGCCGGATACATCCACTGGTTGCTTTCAGATAGAAAAGTACTAGGAGTAGGAGATGCTTCTGGGATGTTTCCAATTGATTCGACAACTCAACAGTATGATAAAGAAAAATTGATGCAGTTTGATAAATTGATTGAGAGCAAAGTATTTCCATGGCAGATTAAAATGGTATTGCCTGAAGTGCTCATTGCGGGTCAAGATGCAGGGCAACTAACACAAGCGGGCGCTTTGTTGCTTGATCCAGAGGGTGATTTAGAGCCAGGAAGTCGTCTATGCCCTCCGGAAGGTGATGCAGGAACCGGCATGGTTGCGACCAATAGTGTGAGTCCGAAAACAGGTAATGTTTCAGCAGGTACTTCTATTTTTGCTATGATTGTACTCGCACAACCCTTGAGTAATATATATCCTGAGATTGATATGGTTACCACTCCAAGCGGAGATGATGTGGCAATGGTACATGCTAATAACTGTACCTCGGATATTAATGCTTGGGTAAATCTCTTCTATGAGTTTGCTCAAAAGGCGGGGAGTCCATTATCTCTTGATCAAACGTATACACTATTATTTAATCAAGCATTAGAAGGTGACCCAAACTGTGGTCAATTATTAAACTATGGACTGTTCTCAGGAGAAAATATTATCCAAATTGAAGAAGGTCGACCATTACTGGTCCGTCAACCTAACAGTCAATTTAACTTAGCGAATTTATTTAAATCTCAAATACTATCAGCTTTTAGTACACTGGCCATTGGGATGGAATTATTAACCCAAAATGAACAAATCGAGATTGATCAATTACTAGGTCATGGTGGTATCTTTACTACCCCTAAAGTGGCGCAAACTATTTTAGCTAATATTTTAAATATTCCCGTCACGGTTACAACAACTTCAAATGAAGGTGGTGCCTGGGGAATGGCGTTATTAGCCGATTATTTAAACCATGCTGATTTAGCTTTAAATGAGTATTTAGAAACAATTGTCTTTAAGGAAATAGAAAATGTTACCGTTCAGCCTGAAGGAGAAGAAGTCAAGAACGCAAAAGCCTATTTATCAAGTTATAAATTAGGATTACCAATCGAAAAAGCAGCCATTAGTTATTTTAAATCTTGAGGAGAATCAAATGTTAGAAGAATTAAAAAGAATCGTTTATGAAGAAAATTTAGAATTACCAAAAAGAGGCTTAATTAAATATACATGGGGGAATGTTAGTCAAGCCGACCATGAGCAAAAATTATTTGTCATTAAGCCTTCAGACTAACTATATGAAGTCAAGTAGAAAACAAAAGAATTTTATGAAAGATAGCAAAAGACAATCTAATAAAAATGAGCATGGCAAATAAGCCTTGAAAAAAGGCAATTTTAAAAATGAAGTTATGTTTGAGGAACAAACTGAGTGTTTGTTTTAAGTAATTTAAATATAACTCTGATTAGCTTTTTAGCAACGTGTGTAAGAGCAACGTAGTGGTGTTTACCTTCCTTTCTCTTTCCCTGATAATAATCTTTAAAGCAAGGATCTCTCATAGCTATTAACCTAGAAGCATTGAGGATAGCCCATCTAAGATAAGGAGAGCCACGTTTAACCATAGAAACACCCGTAGCGATAAATTTTCCAGACTGATGAGTGGTTGGATCAAGGCCAGCAAAAGCTTGTAACTGAGCAGGAGTATCAAATCGATTGATATCAACAATCTCAGCTAAAATAATAGAACCAAGATTGTAAGAAATACCAGGGATAGATAGAATAGGAGAGTTTAATTCAATCATAATATCTTCTATCTTAGCATCTAGTTCATCCATTTTAGAAGAATAGAAATTAATCATATCAATCGTTTGAACAAGCTCAAAACTACTTGCATCAGAACTAGTTCCAATAGAATTGCTCGCAACATTTCTAATTTCTAACGCCTTGTCCTTAGAATATCTACCTTTAGAATTATCTTTAAGGAGATTAGTAAGCCTAGTAAGATGAGCATTTGCGATTAATTCCTTTGAAGGGAACTCATAAAGAAGAGCCATAGTAGATTTTTGATTAATCGAGTAAACGCAATCCTCAAGCTCTGGAAACACAATCTCAATGATTCTAGCAAGCGAGATTTTGAGCCTAGCTAATTGATCTTTAAGTCTAGAACGATATCTAGTCAGTGACTTAAGCTCCGTAACATGGTAAGATAAATCCAAGTGGGGTTTAGCATCACTGGAAGAAAGCATAAGAGCAATTAACTTAGCATCAATTTTATCAGTTTTAGTCTTTCTAAGCGTATGAGCTTTTCTGAAAAGATTAATTTGCAAAGGATTGAAAACTACTGGGGAGTAGCCATTATCAATCAAAAAATTGATTAAGTTTAAGCTGTAATGACCAGTAGCTTCAAGCCCCACTTTTACATTTTCAGAAGATGTTGGCATAAAAGATAAAAGAAGATTAAAGCCTTCCCTATCATTGGAAAAGGTAAAGACATCTCTAATCACATTCCCATCAGAATCACAAATAAAACAATCATGCTTATCCTTAGCAACATCGATACCAATAAGCAACATAAAAACACATCCTTTAAAATAAATTGGCTGTGGTTATCCACAAAAACTATGTATCGTATCCTTGCACGAGATAAAACGTCTAGCGTTATCTAACTCATAAACAAATAAACATAGAAATGTGGTTGGAGCCTTAATAAAATAGTCTAAGCTATAGGAGTAAGAACCAATCCACAAGCCTATGATTATCATATAGTAAAAAAAAAAGAACACTATTTACTATGTGTTCATTATACAAGGAGTAGATTATGATGTGATGACACCAGAGGATATGGTTGTTTGTGATTTTGATGGAAATATCGTTGAAGGAACAAATCGACCTTCTTCTGATATGTTGACACATGCGGCCTTGTATCGTCATTATCCAGATATCGGAGGAGTTGTGCATACACATTCACCTTGGGCTGTCGTTTGGTCACAAGCAGGAAAAGATGTCTCATGCTTTGGTACCACTCATGCGGATACTTTTTATGGAACAGTCCCTTGTGCTCGTTATTTAACCTCAGAAGAAGTCGAAGCAGGTTATGAAGCCAATACAGGCGAAGTGATTGTTGAGACACTTACTGAACGTAAGATTCAACCCTTGGCAGTCCCCGGTATCTTATTAAAAGGGCATGGACCTTTTACATGGGGCAAAGATGCCAAAGATGCTGTGATGCATGCGGTTGTATTAGAGGAAGTTTGTAAAATGAACTTTTATACAATGCAATTGAATTCTGATGCCCCAGAATTACCGAACTATATATTGGAAAAACATTATCAAAGAAAGCATGGAAAAGATGCCTACTATGGGCAAAAATAATGAAAGAGGGATGTAGATGTTAGAAGTATCAAATAAACAGTTTTGGTTAGTAGTAGGGTCCCAACATTTATATGGACCAGAAGCATTAGAAGAGGTAAGAAAAGATGCCCGTACTATTATTGATCACTTAAATAAAGAAGGTAATTTACCTTATCCAGTGGTGTTTCAAGAAGAATTAGCGGTATCTGCTGATGTTATCACAAAATTAATGAAAGAAATTAATTATCGTGATGAAGTAGCCGGTGTTATTACTTGGATGCATACATTCTCACCAGTGAAGATGTGGATTCGTGGAACTAAATTATTACAAAAACCATTATTACATTTAGCAACTCAATTTAATGAATCAATTCCATGGTCTACTATTGACATGGATTTTATGAACCTCAATCAATCTGCCCATGGCGATCGCGAGTATGGTTTTATTAATGCTCGTTTGCAAAAAAATAATGAAATCGTAGTCGGATATTGGAAAAATACAGATGTTCAACAAAAAATTGCCCGTTGGATGGATTTAGCAGTAGCTTATGGTGAAAGTTTTAATTTAAAAGTGGCTCGTTTTGGTGATAACATGCGTAATGTAGGGGTAACTGAAGGAGATAAAGTGGAAGCCCAAATTCAATTAGGCTGGACGGTCGATTATTATGGCATTGGGGATTTGGTTGCCGTGGTGGAGAAGGTGACTGATGAAGAAGTCGATCAATTATTTGCTGAATATGAAAAGCTCTATGATTTTGATTATGCTGATTACGAAAAAGAGGTCTGGGAAAAACATGTTAAGACTCAAGCACGTTATGAAATTGCCTTAAAACGTTTCTTAGATGATGGTGGTTATACAGCCTTTACTAGTAATTTTGAAGATTTATGGGGTATGGAACAATTACCAGGTTTAGCGGTTCAACGATTAATGGCTCAAGGGTATGGTTTTGCGGGAGAAGGCGATTGGAAAACTGCCGCTTTAGATCGTTTCATGAAAGTAATGTCTCACAATACGGCTACAGGCTTCATGGAAGATTATACCTATGAACTAGCTGAAGGGAAAGAAGCTATCTTACAATCTCATATGCTAGAAGTAGATCCAAGTTTAGCGGTCAATAAGCCAAAAATATTAGTCGCACCTCTTGGCATTGGTGGGAAAGATGATCCGGCCAGACTGGTATTTGATGGCAAAGCTGGTGACGGAGTTGTGGCTTCTATTGCCGATTTTGGGACACACTATAAGTTATTAATCAATGAAGTTAAAGCCTTTACACCTGAAGAACCGGCGCCTAAATTACCAGTCGCACGCGTAATGTGGGAAGTATTGCCAAGCTTCAAGGAAGGTGTGCACGCTTGGATTGAAGCGGGTGGAGGCCACCATACCGTTGTTTCATTAGCTTTAAAGACAGATCAATTAGTTGCATGGGCTAAGTTAGTTGGCTTGGAGTATGTGGTGATAAGATAGAATTTTAATTATTAATGAGGCGGGCTATTTGTATCCATAGGGAGAAATAGCCTTTTATTTATCCTCCTATTTGTGAATTTTTTATATAACTATTGACATAAATTTATTGTCATTTTACAATACATCTGTAAGTTGGTTTAGGTCACAAACTAACTGAAGATGTAAGCAGTACTTATTGAGAGGAGTCAACAATGACTAATTATGATGATAGAAGCTACTTGGAAAAAGTAGATAAATGGTGGAGAGCAGCGAACTATATTTCAGTGGCACAGATGTATTTAAAAGATAATCCTTTATTGCGTAGAGAGTTATCTAGAGAAGATGTAAAATTAACGCCAATTGGACACTGGGGGACTATTTCAGGTCAAAATTTTATTTATGCTCATTTAAATCGTGTAATTAACAAGTATGATTTAGATATGTTCTATATTGAAGGACCTGGACACGGTGGACAAGTGATGGTTTCCAATTCATTTATTGATGGATCATATTCAGAACTATATCCAGAAATCACACCAGATGAAGCTGGTTTAAAACAATTATGTAAAATTTTCTCTTTTCCTGGAGGAATTGCTTCACACGCTGCGCCTGAAACACCAGGGTCAATTCATGAAGGAGGAGAATTAGGTTATTCTCTTTCTCATGCTACCGGTGCGATTTTAGATAATCCAAATTTAATTGCAGCAACAGTAGTTGGAGATGGTGAAGCTGAGACAGGACCACTAGCGGCTGGCTGGTTCTCAAATACATTTATCAACCCTGTGAATGACGGTGCTGTTTTACCGATTTTATATTTAAATGGTGGGAAAATTCATAATCCAACTATTTTAGAGCGTAAAACTAATGAAGAATTAATGGATATGTTCAATGGATTGGGTTGGACCCCTATTTTTGTAGGTGGAACAGATCCTGAAGTGGTTCATACGCAAATGGCCAAAAAATTAGATGAAGCAATTGAATTAATTAAAAATATTCAAACCAAAGCGAGAAAACACCCAGCTGAAGAAGCAACACAACCAAAATGGCCAGTACTTATTGTAAGAATACCTAAAGGATGGACGGGTCCAAAAGAATGGAATGGCGAACCAATTGAAGGCGGATTTAGAGCCCATCAAGTTCCAATTCCAGTTACAGGTAAAGATATGACGACTGCTCCATATTTAGTGGAATGGTTAGAATCTTATAAGCCTGAAGAATTATTCGATGAAAAAGGATATGTAAAAGAAGAAATTCGAGCTCTTTCACCAAAAGGCCAACGTAGAATGTCAATGAATCCTGTAACGAATGCAGGGATTGTTGAAAAGATGAACACAGCCGATTGGAGACAACATGCGTTAGATATACGACAACCTGGTGAAATAATCGCACAAGATATGATTGAATTAGGCAAATATGCGGCTGATTTAATAAAAGAAAACCCAAAAAACTTCCGTATTTTCGGACCAGATGAAACAAAATCTAATCGCCTACAACATGTATTTGATGCGACTAATCGTCAATGGTTAGGTCGTATGAATAAAGAATATGATGAATGGATTTCACCAGTTGGTCGCGTCATTGACTCACAATTATCCGAGCATCAAGCAGAAGGATTCTTAGAAGGTTATGTTTTGACTGGACGTCATGGATTCTTTGCGTCATATGAATCATTCTTGCGAGTAGTCGATTCCATGATTACTCAACACTTCAAATGGTTACGTAAGTCTAAAACACATGCGCCATGGCGTAAAAATTATCCTTCATTAAACTTGATTGCGACATCTACAGTATTTCAACAAGATCATAATGGTTATACGCACCAAGATCCAGATTTATTAACACATTTAGCTGAAAAAACACCTGAATTTATTCGTGAATATTTACCAGCGGATACCAATAGTTTATTGGCTGTAATGGATAAAGCTTTACAAGACGAAGATAAAATTAATTTAATTGTTTCTTCAAAACATCCACGTCCACAATTTTACTCAGCTGATGAAGCGCAAGAATTGGTAGAAAAAGGCTATAAAGTAATTGACTGGGCATCTACTGATAATGGAGAAACTCCAGATGTGGTCATTGCAGCGGCCGGAACGGAGCCAAACTTAGAAGCACTCGCAGCCATATCAATATTAAATAAAGCATTCCCTGAAATGAAGATTCGCTTTATTAATATAGTCGATATATTGAAATTACGCCATCCAGAAGTTGATGCTAGAGGATTGACTGACGATGAGTTTAATAACCTATTCACAACTGATAAGCCGATTATCTATGCTTTCCACGGTTATGAAGGGATGATCCGTGATATATTCTTTAAACGTCAAAATCATCATATTTCAATCCACGGTTACCGTGAAAATGGGGATATTACCACACCATTTGATATGCGTGTATTATCAGAACTTGATCGTTTCCATTTAGCAAAAGATGCAGCTGAGGCTGTTTATGGTGATGCAGCGGGAGCGTTTAAAGAAAAAATGTTAGATACTGTTGCCTATCATACAGATTATATCCGTGAACATGGAAGTGATATTCCGGAAGTTTTAGATTGGAAATGGGAATCATTAATCAAATAATGCTTTAATTTATTATGTATCATGCATATGCCCTTTAGGTAATAATTGTTTACCTAAGGGCATTTATTTATTTGGCTCAATGTTAAAGAGGATTTAAAGATTATATGTCTATCAACTCTCTAAATGATGCAGCCATTTATTTCAAATAGCGATTTAACCGACTTCGACTGATGTTTAATGCTTGGGAAGTTTTTTCCTTATTATTGCCAAATTCTTTTAATTTTGTTTGAATAATTTCTCGAATGTATTCATCTAGTTTAAGATTGTTGGTCATTGTTGCATCCTTGAGATATGATTTTTTAAATCTTGGATAGTAAAATTAAGCTAGAAAAATAAATAGGCCATTTGTATGGTATCCTAAACATAAAATCACATGCTAAGGAAGGAGTACATACAAATGGCTTATACACATCTTACCATGAAAGAATTGATTTGGATAGAAAATTATTACGATAGCGGTAAAAAAGTAACGGATATCGCTAAAAAATTAAATCGGGCCATCCAAACCATTTATAACGTCGTTAATTTTCTTAAAAATAGTGGTAATATTCAGGAATACTACGATCAATATAAAGAGAATAAATCACGCTGTGGTGCCAAAAAGAAGGTCTTTAACACTAAACAAATCACATATATTAAGAAAAAAGTGGACCAGGGGTGGTCTCCTGACGTCATCATTGGTCGGAATGAACTCCCATTAGGATGTACAGCTCGAACACTTTATCGTCGTTTTAAAGACTCGGAACTCTTTGATCCCTCAACTTTACCGATGAAAGGTAAGAGAAAACCTAATGGGTATCAGGAAAAAAGAGGTAAACAACACTTTAGACGCACCATCGAAGATCGTCAAAAAGAAAATCCACAATATGAGAAAGAATTTGGACATCTAGAAGGTGACACTATTGTCGGAAAAGACCATAAGAGTGCAGTCCTAACACTGGTCGAAAGAATCAGTAAACTCATCATCCCGATAAAAATTAACAGTCGCAAAGCAAGTGATGTGCGAATCGCTTGTGATAACTGGTTTGCTTATTTACCGAGAAATTTATTTAAATCCATTACGTTTGATTGTGGAAAAGAATTTTCTGATTGGCAAGCCATTTCAAATGTCAATGACATCAATATTTACTTTGCTGATCCCGGTTGTCCGTCACAACGCGGCTTAAATGAACACTCTAATGGACTACTTCGAAGAGATGGGTTATCTAAGGGGATGGATTTTACCGATATATCGCAGGAAATACTCAGCCAAACAGCTCATTTCCGCAATGAAATTCCACGAAAATCATTAGGTTATCGAACGCCAATTGAAGTTTTTATCGATTGTTGTAAGGAACTTGGATGGATAGATGCTTTCTAATGCACACAATGTGTTTGTTAAGACAGTGAATCCATTGCGTAAGGCACCTGATTGTTAGAGCTTGACTTGGTGCCTAGCCCGGCATGATGATTTGGGGATGCTTTTTGGGTCTTCTACCCAAACCCTTTCCCCAACTCGCTATTCGCGAGTATCATACCGGAGCATCCAAGTCAAGCTCTAACGATTTAATGCATCAATCTGACTCACTACACTTGCCACAAATCTGACGTTGTGGAAACCTTAAAGTCAGTGGCTAATTTATACTTGAACTTTCGAACAACCATTTTAATTATCAATTAGAAAAAAAGCAAACGTATTATGTGTTAGGTAAAAATTCTAGCTTAATTTGACAATCAAAAAATTGATTCATTTGGACAATTTTGAGACTCTCTTTTATGTGATTTGCGGTCACACGGATTTCTTCATTGGAAGAAACAATCCATTTAATGACTGTTTCAAGTTGAGCAAAGTTCGAGTGCCAGTGGTAAGATTCTAGTAGTTCAAGTGCAGGCTGATCATAATGAAAGATGGTTTTATCCATTATTTGACAATAATGATGCGTCATCAAGCGGATGATTACATCAAACTCAACATACTCATTTAGATTGAGCATTCTTATGGGAAAAGATTGATAATAAATTGAATTTCGTACGTAAGTGTTTGATTCCTCAGCTTCATAAAGATAAATACAACAAGAATGTTGATTTTGTAAGTTATTATTGACAACTTGTATTAATTTATCTTGGTCAAATTCGGACAGGCACTCAGTATGTTGAAAAATATAACGAGTATCGTATTGTGATAGCAAAGTTGGAGCGAGAATCCACCAGTTTGAATCAAATTGACGGCAATCCATTAGATAATAATTCTGAGTGGTTAAATTATTATATTGACTGATTACCACCCCCATTAAGCTTTTTAAGGTATTCCGATTACCATAGACAAAGAATGTGGAATAGTTCGAAGCAATTTTCCTAAACTTTATATTATCTAAATATTTATTTAACACAGGTCGAAGGTAGGTATTTGGCAATAATTCATTAAGTTCTGTTAGAGAATGAAGCGTTACTGCAGGATGTACGAGTTCAACCATACTTTGCTTTTTCTTTTTTGAATAAAGATGGTAAATTTGATTTTCAAAAACAAATTTATCTTCCTCTGTTTCATAATTTTGATTGGATAAATCTAATATGGAAGGAGAGAGAGGTAATTTAAAATTTAATGTCTCGTGTTCAAATAATAATTGTTGTTGATCATCATAAATTAAATAGTCAATTTGATTCTTAGTGAGTAAATACTTTAACAGTGAATTGTAAAATTTTACCCTTTTAATTGGTAACACAACCTCAATGATATGTTTTATTAGACGCTTGATGGTTTCGCTAGAGATTACATAGGTTAAAGTTTCATAACTAGTTAAGTTAGTAATTGGATATAAATAGGAATCAGTAATCAATATAGAATATCCTTTCTCAGTCAATTTATTTAATTCAGTGGTTAAATGCTCCCACGAATGAATCGCAATGACGGGTATTGCGACATCGAGTGAGTCAACAACTTGTTTAGTTTCTTTATAAAGAGAATCAGTAGTATAAATAATCGTTTGATGCGAATTATTTTGACATAACTTTATAGTCATTAAGATATCCGTTGTATTTTCACGCAAATAATAGGTTGGTAAGCCGGTTTCCTCAGCAATCGGTTGGTTAAAAATACCATGAACTAAAAGGACATCAAATTGATTGCGTTTACTTATTAAAAATTTTTTTAAATTTTGATAACTCAAATTCTCAATAAGATAGTTAATTTTAGGAAAATCATGCATGACATGTTGGATTTTAGTGATAATGGTTGAATCGCTACAAATAATTAAAAGATTAATTTTCATATTATACACCACCTGTTCATTTTGAACAGATTATAGCATTTAAAGAGGACGAAACAGGTTCTTTTTTACGAAAATAAATTTATTTTTTGTAAACGTCAAAAAAGCTATTCAAAAAGAACGGATAGTAGTCATATTAAGTTGAAAAAGTTTCAAATATTAAAAAAAGATGAATAACCACACATTTATTTTTAATGATGTTTATATTGAGAACAAATAAAATAATTTATAAAAAGTATTGACAATAACATATGAAAACGTTACAATTTATTTAGTTAGTTTATTAGACAAACAAACCTTAAAAGAAGAGGAGAATGAAAAATGAGTTATTTCCCAGAGATTAGTCAAATTAAATATGAAGGCAAAGAAACAAATAATTTATTTGCTTTCCGTCACTATAACCCAGAAGAAGTGGTTTTAGGCAAAACAATGAAAGAACATTTACGTTTTGCAGTTGCTTATTGGCATACCATGACCCAAGATGGTAGCGATCCATTTGGTAACCCCGTTAATGAACGTACTTGGTTTGGTGAAACACCAATGGATACAGCGCGTAATCGTGTAGAGGCTTTCTTTGAAATCTTAACAAAATTAGGTGTAGAATATTTCTGCTTCCACGATGTGGATATTGCACCAGAAGGTGATTCATTAGAAGAATTCTTCCAAAATTTAGATGAAATTACTGATTTAATTAAAGAGAAAATGGATGAAACAGGAATTAAATTATTATGGAATACCGCTAATATGTTCTCTCATCCACGCTATAACAATGGTGCAGCATCATCTAATAATGCAGATGTATTTGCTTATGCGGCAGCCCAAGTGAAAAAAGGCTTAGACATCAGTAAAAAATTAGGTGGCGAGAACTATGTATTCTGGGGTGGTCGTGAAGGTTACGAGTCATTATTAAATACTGATATGGCTTTAGAACAAGATAATATTGCGCGTTTATTCAAAATGGCGATTGCTTATGGCGAAAAAATTGGTCATAAACCACAATTCTTAATTGAACCAAAACCAAAAGAACCATCAAAACATCAATATGACTTTGATGCAGCAACTACGATGGCCTTTATTCAAAAATACGGTTTAGAAGGGGACTTCAAATTAAACCTAGAAGCCAACCATGCGACATTAGCGGGTCATACCTTTGAACATGAATTAAATGTTGCGCGTAACTATCAAGCATTAGGATCAATTGATGCTAACCAAGGTGATTTATTATTAGGCTGGGATACGGATGAATTCCCAACAAATGTGTATGATACGACCTTTACCATGTATGAAATCCTAGAAAATGGAGGTATTGCACCAGGTGGTATTAACTTTGATGCAAAAGTAAGACGATCATCCCATAAAATGGAAGACTTATTATTAGCGCATATTGCTGGTATGGATACCTATGCACGAGGCTTAAAAGCGGCAGCGAAATTAAAAGAAACACGTTACTTAGATGAATTACGTGAAAACCGCTATGCAAGTTATACTGAAGGAATTGGTAAACGCATTGTAGATGGAGCAGAAGATTTAGAAAGCTTAACAGCTTATGCCCTAGAAAATCAAGACATCCATTTAGAATCAAGTCATTTAGAAGTTGTGAAGTCTCGTTTAAACGATTTATTGTTCTAATTTAGAAAGTTGAGGTGGGACAGATGAGTTATGTTTTAGGTATTGACTTAGGAACAGGGTCATTAAAGGGTTTATTATTTAATGAATCTGGCGAATTAATCACCACCGCTGATCAAAATTATGCTTTATTACAGCCTAAACCAGGGTATAGTGAGCAAAATCCATTGGATTGGAAAGAGGCTATGTTTAATGTAATGGATGAGTTGAACAATCGTGTTGATGATTTTTCAGAGCGTCTTGTTGCCATTAGTTTTTCTGGTCAAATGCATAGTTTAGTCTTACTCGACCAACATAACGAAGTGATAAGACCGGCTATTTTATGGAATGATGTCAGAACCACAAAACAATGTCAAACCATTATGGAGGAATTTGGACCTGAGTTATTAGCGATTACTAAAAATATAGCACTTGAAGGTTTCACATTACCAAAGATTTTATGGATTCAAGAAAATGAACTAGAAAACTGGCAGAAAACGAAGCATTTAATGCTACCAAAAGATTATTTGGTTTATAGTCTAACCGGAGAGTATTCAATGGACTATTCGGATGCTGCGGGTACTCTTTTATTGGATATAGAAAAATTGGATTGGTCGGAAGATATTTTAACTCAATTTAATATTAACCGTTCAATTTTACCAACCTTGCATCGTTCAATCGATAAAGTAGCCTCAATTACAACTGACATAAAAGAACGATATGGCTTTACTCATGATGTGAGTGTTCATGCCGGTGGAGCCGATAATGCCTGTGCTGCTTTAGGTGCAGGGATAGTTGATAAAGGATTAGGTATGATTTCAATTGGAACGAGTGGTGTGTTCTTGGCAAGTGAACCAACAGCCGAAGTTGATTATAAAGGGAAAGTCCATCTGTTTAATCATAGTGCTCCCGATTTATATTATGCTATGGGAGTGACATTGGCAGCTGGAAATTCATTAAACTGGTTCAAAAATACCTTTGCAAGCAATTTAAAATTTGAAGAATTACTTGAAGGGATTGATAAAATAGAACCAGGTTCAGAAGGATTATTATTTACCCCTTACATTACCGGGGAACGTACTCCGCATAATGATAGTGAAATTCGTGGAAGTTTTACCAATATCGATATTCGTCATGGATTAAAACATTTTGCCAGAGCAGTTTTAGAAGGGATTACTTTCTCTTTAAAAGACGCCCAAATGATTATGAGTAATGTTTCCAATCAAGAGTTTGATCGGTTAGTATCTGTAGGTGGTGGAGCCAAAAATAAAGACTGGTTGCAAATGCAAGCAGATATATTTAACGCTGAGATTATTACACTAGAAACAGAGCAAGGACCAGGTGTAGGTGCAGCGATGTTGGCTGCCATTGGTAGTGGAGTGGTGGATTCTGTAGAAGATTGTATTTCTAAATTTGTGAAATATGACAAGAGTTATCAACCCAATGCCGACAATGTAACGAAATATCAAGAAGTTTATGAAAGATATCAAAAAGTATATCCTGCAATTAAACAAATTTAGCCCCTTAGTTAAGATGTTGTATAGTTATATATGAATGTTTGTAATAAGAAAGTAAATTAGGCGAATAATATTTGTTTGATTTTGTAAATGAATAAATAACTAAAAATGGATCAAATAATAGAGTAGCTAGAGTTTAAAAAGAGTGACACTGATTTCTCCGCCAACATTAATAATTATATAATTCAAATAAAACACCTATTAGAATATGATTGTAAAAAGTCACTCTAATAGGTGTTTAACTTTTTCAGTAATTTAGTTTTCTTGTTGATAATTTCCAAGTTTAAAGACTGGGATATTTAAGAAGTTACGTAATACTAGCGCTACACCTCCAAATAAAGTAGAGCGTCCTTCGAAAGCGGAAGTTTTTATTTTAACGCCTTCGGTGAAACGACTATTTAAGGAATCATAAATAAATGTTAGTAATTCAGGAATTTTTTCATATAAAGAACTGTCAATATAAACAACTTCTGGGTCATGGAAAAGAATAATATTATTTATACATAAACTTAAGTACATGGCTTTTTCTCGAAGTAACTCTAAAAGTGGTTCTCTATGGTCTGTTGATAGCATTTTAACTACATAATCTGAGTTTATTTTATTAATATCAATATCAAACGATTCGGCGACACTTTCATAAATTGCTTGTTGAGAAGCATATTTTTCTAGACAACCTTTGTTACCGCAACGGCAAGCTTTACCATCAGGGAAAATGATCGAATGTCCTATCTCACCAGCTTTTCCAGCATTGCCATGATGAAGCAACCCATTTTCTATAATACCTAGTCCAATTCCACCGTGAATCGAAATACATAGTAAATCTTCTACGCGTGAAACGAAAGTATACTCTCCTAAAGCAGCTAAGTTTGCTTCATTTTCGAAATAAAATGGGAAGTCATACTTATTTGATAAGAATTGGTATAAATCATCCCCAATTAAATCATAAATTGGAGAGAAATTAATCGTGTTGTTTTGCGTGATACCGTGAATTGAAAGTGCACATCCAATAATCCCTTTATTTGTTTTGGGAACATTTTCTATAACGTAGTCTAAAATGTCGGTTAATAAGTCATTAATGGTGTTTGTGTTAATTTCAATTTTTCTTAGTTGTTGTTCCAAAATGATTTTTCCATCTAAGAAAGTAACCAGAACATTGATATAGTTGTAGCCAATATCCATTGCAACAACTGCTCCTGAGGAACTGTTGTATTCTAATAAAATTGGTTTACGACCACCCATAGAACTAGCATTACCGATTCCGGTTTCATTAACAAGGCGTTCCTCGATCAGGGTTTTGACAATTGATGAGATAGAAGCTTTGTTTAAAGTTGTTAATTCAGAAAGACTTGCTCGTGAAATAGGGCCATTTTCAATGATGGCTTTTAATACTAAAGACTCGTTGTTATTTCTAATACTATATACTGATGAAATCATAGATTTTCTCCTATTTTAATATTACTGTAATTGTATGATAAGTATTATTTTTATCTTAGGGATAATAAGATTAAATATTTCATAATCAAAATAAAAGTAATAAAATTGTACTTAAGTTAGTTTATCACGCTAACAAACTCAAGTCAAGTAAAACTATATTACTAATCATAATTGCACCATTTACCACGAAAGAGGGCATCTATATTATATACAATAAGAGCAGATATAAAGTTAAAGAACAAATATAAAGATTATTTTTATAATGGTAGTGTTCTGAATTAAAGAGGCTTACCATCGCATTATCAATTTTTATTAATTCTTCTATACAAAAGACAGCGTTACCATTATAATTATAAGTAATAGTAAACATAAGGAGGATACATAATGACAATTTTAGAGGAAACTTTTACACTGCATAATGGTGTTAAAATTCCTAAATTAGGATTAGGGACATGGCAATCAGCACCTGAAGATGCTTATAATGCAACGTTATTTGCTTTAAAAAATGGATATACCCACGTTGATACTGCGATTGTTTATGGTAATGAAACAGAGGTTGGTCAAGCAGTTAGAGATTCTGGATTAAAACGCGAGGACGTTTATGTGACGACCAAAGTGCCGGCTGAACGTAAAACTTATCAAGAAGCCAAAGAGAGCATTGAACAAGCTTTAAGAGAATTAGATTTAGAGTATATTGACTTAATGTTAATTCACGCCCCACGTCCATGGGCAATCATGCATGAAAATCCGGAAAAGTTGAATTATTTTGAAGAAAACCGTGAAGTGTGGCGTGCTTTAGAAGAAGCTTATGAAGCAGGAAGTATCAAAGCGATTGGGGTATCTAACTTTGATGTTAAAGATTTAGAAAATATTATGGAAGTTTGTAAAGTTAAACCGATGGTCAACCAAATTATATATCATATCGGGAATACCAACCCAGAAGTGTTAGAGTTTTGTAAAGCCAATGATATTTTAGTTGAAGGTTATTCACCGATTGCTACTGGACGACTATTAGGCAATGAACAGATTGAAAAGATGGCTTCTAAATATGGAAAATCAATTCCGCAAATTTGCATTCGCTATTTATTAGAAAAAGACATTTTACCTCTACCAAAATCTGTTCATGAAAAATATATTATTGAGAATGCGAAATTAGATTTTGAAATTGAAATAGAAGATATGGAATATTTAGACTCTATTCAATAAAATGCAAATTATTAGTAAGTTTTGATAAAAAATATAGGATATAAGAAAGCGCTCTAGTCACTTGAACGCAAAAATGATAAACTAATCTTCAAAGAGAGAAGGTTAGTTTATTTTGATGAAGGTGGGAAGAAAAATGAAAATACTCTGTTTTGATATGGGAGGAACAGCTGTCAAATATGGTGTTTGGGATAACGACAAGATAACGAATACTGGATCGTTTAAAACCCCAACAACTTGGGATGAAATGAAACAACAAATGGGACAAGTGGCAACTAAATTCGCTGATGTTGAAGGGATCGGTATTAGTTCGCCTGGTTCTGTCGATTCAAAATTAGGGGTGATTAAAGGCATTAGTGCCATTCCTTATATCCATAATTTTGAAATTGTTAAAGAATTGACAGAATTATTCAATAAACAAGTAACCATTGAAAATGATGCGAATTCAGCGGCTTTAGCAGAACTTTATTATGGCAGAGCAAAAGACTTAAACAATGTCGTTTTTTATATTATTGGTTCGGGAATTGGTGGAGCTGTTAGTATTAATAAACAACTTGTTAAAGGGGCGAATCTATTTGGTGGCGAAATAGGGTATATGTTAATGGATGGTCAAAAAACATTGAGTCAAATTGCTAGTCCGGTAGAAACAGCTAAACGTTATCATTTTGAATCCGGTAAAGAGTTATTCGACTTAGCAGCTAAAGGGAATGAACAAGCGAAGGTAGGTGCTGAGGAAGTCTATGATACTTTGGCTAGAAGTATGTATAATGTGGCCTTAATGCTGGACCCTGAACTCATTTTAATTGGAGGGGGTATCTCACAAAGAGATGATTTTGTATCCCCCATCCAAGAAAAGCTTGACCATTATTTAAAAGCAAATGGTGCGGGTGATTTGAAGGTTAAGATTGATCGTTGTGAATTTCTGCAAAATGCGAATTTAATTGGTGCGGCGGTTAATTTTGAAAATACAAAAGATTAGAACAAATAGGGATAAAACACCGCAAATTATCTGAAGAGTATTTATTTTATAAAGCAGTAGCAGATGACAATTTGGTGAGATAGATAAAAATTTACGAGCAAATAAATTTATTGAAGTTGAAGGCGTAGGTAAACTATCCAAAATCCTTTAGTAGATATTAAATATCATTTTGTCATCACTACCGCCATGGTAATAAGATATTGTAGTAATTACGGAATGGAACCTGAACGCGCTTTTCGTTTAAGTGATTATTATATTCAAAAGTTAGATAATTTACAAACGATTGAAGAAGTTCATGAGCTTCATGATGAGATGGTTTGGGATTTTACTAATAAAATGCGAATGTTAAAAATTAGTGATGCGATTTCCAAACATGTTGTAGAATGTAAAAAGTATATTATACGCATATTCAGGATCGGATTTTAGTTGAGGTTATTGCATTGGAATTGGATGTAACACCAAGCTATTTGTCAAGATTATTCAAATCAGAAATGGGAATGCCTATCAGTAAGTACATTAATCAACAAAAAATAAAGTTGGCGATGAATTAATTACGGTCTTCTGATGAGTCTGTATTGGATATAGCGAACAAATTTTCTTTCTCATCACAAAGCCATTTTATCAAGCATTTTAAAGAATTTGTGGGTATTACACCTAAGAAATTTCGCGATAAATACTATATGACATTAGAAAAATAGTCAATAATGTGAGTGAAAGTTAGGAGGAAACCAATGACTAACCAAGATAATATAAGTGAATTAGTACAACATATCAATATTAAAGAGGGCATTTTAGGTGAAAAAAAATTTAACACGAAAATGTCAGCATTACTAAGACAAGCAGCGGCAGAAAGTATTGTCCTTTTGGAAAATGAGGGTGTATTACCTTTAAAAGCAAATAACAAATTAGCGGTTTTTGGACGTTCTCAAATAGACTATTTTTACGTAGGCTATGGTTCGGGTGGAGAAGTCAACCCACCTTATTTAGTGAATGTTATTCAGGGATTAGAAGAAAAAGATTTAGTATTAAATCAAGTTTTAATAGAAAAATATCAAACATTTTCTGCTAATAATATAGTAGAAGATGGTATTTGGGGACAATGGCCACGCTTCTTAGAGGAAATGACGTTATCGAATGAAGAAGTAAAGTCAGCTAGCGAAGATTCCGAAGTTGCATTAATAGTGATTGGACGAGCGGCTGGTGAAGATCGTGAAAATGTCTTGGAAGAAGGTAGCTATTATTTAACTCAAAAAGAAAAGCAAATGATTGATCAAGTGACCCATTATTTTGAAAAAGTCATCTTAGTTATCAATAGTGGAAATGTCATCGACTTATCTTGGACGGAAAACTATGCCTTTTCAGCTATATTATTTGCTTGGCAAGGTGGTATGGAAAGTGGCAATGCGATTGCGGATGTTTTGATGGGAGATGTGAATCCTTCAGCTAAATTGCCAGATACGATTGCGCGCCATTACGAAGATTATGCAAGTGCTAAACAGTTTGGTCACGAAGAGTATGTAGAATATGTAGAGGATATCTATGTCGGATACCGTTATTTTGAAACATTTCATCCTGAGAAAGTTATTTATCCATTTGGTTATGGATGAAGTTATACTCAGTTTGCTATTGATTCAGAATTATTAGTAAATGATAAAAGTGTGACGATTAATGTTTCTGTGACTAATATTGGAGAAATGCCGGGTAAAGAGGTGGTTCAAGTCTATCATGAGCCTCCACAAGGAAAATTAGGAAAACCTAAACGCAATTTAATTGAATTTCAAAAAACAGAGCTTCTTCAACCTGGTGAAACAGAGAATTTGAATTTTGAAATTAAACTACAAGACTTAGCTTCCTATGATGATAGTGGTGTAACAGGTCATCCATTTAGCTATGTTCTTGAGGCGGGAGAGTATCAATTTTATGTGGGCGATAGTCTAATAAACTTAGAATTGGTGGGCAATTATCATTTAGAAAAATTATTAGTAATTCAAAAATTGAAACAAATTGCCGCTCCCGTGGAAAATTTTAATCGTTTAGTTGCTACGTTGGAAGAAGGACAATTGGTTGAAACTTATCAACCCGTAACTTTACAAAAAGAATCAGTAAAGGAAAGAGTGTTGCAGCATCTGGAAAGTTTATCAGAAGTAAGTTCTGAAGAGACTTTCTTAGATACCGGTAAAACAGTATCAGAGTTGATTCATTCTTTTTCTAAAGAAGAGTTAGACGCCTTAACGCGCGGTGAAGGACCAATGAATAGTCCCTTTGGTCCGAAAGGGAATGCTGGAATGTTTGGTGGAACGATTGAATCATTACGTCAAAAAGGAATTCCTCCGGTTATTACCACAGATGGTCCAGCAGGTATTCGCTTAAATTATTACGCTTCACTTTTACCTTGTGGTACTGCTTTTGCAAGTACGTGGAATTTAGAATTACTGGAAGTGATAGGGATTGAATTTGGAAAAGAATTACTGGACTTAGGTTCCGATATGATTTTAGCACCAGGGATGAATATCCATCGAAATCCTTTAGGTGGGCGAAACTTTGAGTATTTTTCAGAAGATCCTTATTTAACAGGTAAAATGGCTGCAAGTTATGTTATCGGGGTGCAAAGTAATCCAGTTGCAGCTTGCCCAAAACATTTTGCATGTAATAATCAAGAAACAAATCGAAATTATAATGACTCGCGCGTATCGGAACGTGCTTTGCGTGAGATTTATTTAAAAGGCTTTGAAATTTGCGTGAAGGAATCTAATCCTTATTCAATCATGTCGTCATATAATAAGATAAATGGGGTATGGGCTCATTATCATTTTGATTTAGCAACAGAAATTTTACGTAATGAATGGAAATATCAAGGGTGTATCTTAACTGATTGGTGGATGCGAATGGCTAAAGATCCAAATTTCGAACATGTTGAAAACAATGCTTATCGAGTCAGAGCACAAGTTGATATTTTAATGCCTGGTGGAAAAGATTTTGTAACGAAGGAATCTGATGATTCTTTAATTCAATCACTAGAGCATCTCGATGGAATTACTTTAAAAGAAGTGCAACATTCAGCTTTGAATGTTTTAAATCTAATACAAAAAATAAAAGGCTAGGTTAATTGAAAGCCTATGTGAATAAACTTAGGTTATATATTTTTTATTGATTTTCTCAAAAAGAAGCAAAGAATTTTAGTAAGAAAAATGGTTCTACAACTTGTAGCGGGAGAAATGATAAAAAATGAGCTCTAAGGCAAGTAATGTTGGTAAATAGTAAGGCTCTATATTTTTTTGTGTACAACTTAATTTTTAGAGGAAATCACGAGCTTTTTGCATATAAAAATAGCGCTGGTGAAGCTTCCGCCAACACTAAAAATTATAGAACCTAATTTTAACAACGTTGAGTGGACGTAATCCTTGTACTGAAAACAAGGGACTACGTTATTCAACGTTGTTATTTTTGTTTTGAGTGATAATTTGCGTGAAACGATGGGTGAATTGAGCTGTCATTCCCCAGATTGTTTCATCTGTTAAATCATAAAAAGGAATCGCATTACTACGTTGCGAAAAGCGATATTGTTTGCCATTACGGATTTTATTAAATGGAAAATCCTCATTAGGGACGATTTCTGACGCTAATTGATAGTATCTAGGTGGATGATTAATTAAGTCTTTTAAAGAAACGGAAAATATTTTAGCAACTTCTTCATTGGGGGTAATTTGTTGATAATCGTCTATCAAAAGTCTGCCGACAAAACAATGAATGGTCGCTTGAGCATTCACGATATAATCGATTTCTCCTAGAATTTGGATTTGGTTTTCTGAGATGTTTAATTCTTCAGTCGTTTCGCGGATCGCTGCTTGGATAAGTGATTCATTGGCTTCAACTGCTCCACCAGGAAAGGAAACATCACCAGGTTGCGGCACTTGTTCACTTCGGACTTCATATAAGACATGCCATTCGTTCTTTACTTTAATTAAAGGCAATAAGACAGCATATATACGTTTTTGACTAATGGGTTTTGCTTGATAGCTGATTAACGCTTGTTCAATATTATTTAACATGGCGACTCCTTTCTAATTCGAAATACATTAATCTCATCTTATCGGAAACAAATTTTAAAGTCAAATAGACAGTTTGAATCACTTCGTGCTAAGATTGAAAAAAGTAATATGAAGGAACAATTGAACATTTTATGAATTCAAATGAAGCTTAGCTAGTGCGCTTCGCTTGTTTACCATTGTCACCCTGTTCGATTTCTTCAAAATTGTCCAGCCTAACAACAGGTAGAATCTTATCCGTGACATAATGTTCGGTAAAATTAAGAGAAACAGAGACAATCAGAAGGGTGTGAAATGACCTTCTAAATATATATTGCGAGGAGTGAGGCAGATGATTATTAAACAACCGTCAAAAAAATTAAACAACTATCAAATTATCCATGCAATTGGAGGGAGTGAGCTAAATTTTAAACAATCAGTTGGCGAAGAAGTTTATCGTCAATCTTTAAATAAAATATTAAATGCGTTAAACATAGAGCCAAAGCAAGTTCATCATGGTAACCAAGTGCATGGTGCAAATGTAGAGATTGTCAATGCAGATAAAGGTGAACATCCTCTGTTTGCAGGTTATCCACTGTCACCAGAAACAGATGGCTTTATTACAGCTGAAGCCGGTGTAGCTCTTTTAGTACGGATGGCGGATTGTACACCGATTGTTATTTATGATCCTATCAGTAAGGTAATAGCAGCCCTTCATTCGGGTTGGCGTGGTACCGTTCAAAAAATTAGTCAGCAAGCGATTGTTAAGATGGTTAATCATTTTGGAACCGATGTCTCTGATTTAATTGCTTATGTCGGTCCTTCAATTGACCAAGAGCATTATGAGGTAGGTTCAGAAGTTTATGAGGCTTTTGAAGCAATTGGTAATCGCGATCGTTATTTTAAAGCAAAAGGTGACAAATACATTTTAGATATGATCCAGGCCAATATTGAAGTTTTAAAATTAGCGGGTGTAAAAATAGAAAATATTGATTTTTCTACCGAGTCAACATTTGTGAGTGAAAGACTTCATTCAGCTAGAAAAGAAGGTAAAGATTACCAATTAAATGCCTTACTAGTCATGCTGCCTTCATAAAAATGAACTGATTATCCTGGGGTAAAATTTTTTTGAAAAATTAGATGAATTAGTATATCATTAAAATTAAAAAACGATGAGAGGCGATTGGATGAAAACTCATAAATTAGCGATTATAGGTGTAGGACATGTGGGGACGCAAGTATTAGCAAGTGCGCTTCATTCCCATTTATTTTCAGAAATTATTTTAATTGATCCCCGTACAGAATTGGCTACTGGTGAGGCGTTGGATCAGGCCCATGCGACAGGATTATTAAGTCGGCATAATACTAAAATCTATGTGGGACAATATAGTGATTTAATCGATGTCGATATTTGTATTATTGCAGCGTCCTATGTTTATCCCAATGGTGAACTACCAGAAGATCGACAAGCGTTGTTAACTCAAAACGCCTATATTATTCGAGAAATTATGACGAATATTACTCAGGTTACTCATGAGCCAATTTTATTATTTATTACAAACCCTGCTGATACAGTTGTGTATATGGCGGCCACCGAGTTTGACTATCCTAAAAATAAAGTGATTGGGACCGGTTGTAGTTTAGATTCCGCAAGACTGCGTTATATTTTAGCCCAGATGTATGATGTGGCACCCCATTCAGTGCAAGCTTATATGTTAGGTGAACATGGATATACTGCCTTTCCTGCTTTGAGTCATGCGAGTATTGCGGGGATTGGTTATCAACAACTAAAACAGTACTTTCCTAACATCACAGAACGGACTCCAGATGAGATTAAGGAAAAGGTAGTATTAGCGGCTTACGATGTATTTAGAGCTAAAAACGGTGTCACCGATGCGGCTATCGCACAAGTAGCCATCGATATTACACAATCTATTCTGTTAGATGATCACATGATTTATCCCGTAAGTACAGTAGTTGAAGCCAATGAATATCACTCAGAAGCGATTGCTTACAGTCTACCGACCATTATAGGAAAAGAAGGCATTGTAAAAGTCTTACCTATAGCACTTAATGAATGGGAGCAAGCAAAATTAAAAGAGTCTCTCATATCAATCCAAACGAATATTGATTTAGCTAAAAGGATATAGAAAGGGAGTGGGCAAGAAGTAGAAAATTGAATAATTTTCGCTTCGTCGGTCTACCCCCGCACAGTTGAGTAGGCCTCAAACAAGTCATTAAGACGCAGTTTGAGACCACTCAACCACTGCGCTTTTAATGAATAAGCTCTAATTTGACTGAATTCTTCAAATTTATGTTCAATGTCAATAAGACGCAGTTTGAGACCACTCAACCACTGCGCTTTGAATGTGCGCCCAGCATGGGCGTTAACTTGGCGGTTCAAGTCCGCTACTTCTAACGCATGTGAGACTGTAATGACTAAAGTCAAACAGTCTCAGCAAGGCTTTGCAGTAGGAACTGTTAGCTAAGGGCAAGGGTGTCGGTACCCTATCCTTAATCTCTAAGTGCTAAAGCACTAAGAATTAAGGTCGTCGTGAGGCGGAATCTGAAGGAAGCCTAAGGCAAACTCCTGCACCGACGAACAGAAACTTGATAGAAGGTCTAATCATAAGGGTGAGCTTGCATTACAAAGTAAAGCCCAATACTGCACGGATTATGGTTGGATAAATCAAGCGGTGACATGGGAGGGAGGTTAACGCACCTTACCTGGGGAGGTCTCATGAGAGATAAGCGTATCTTAGTAACAACGAATCATGAGAAGTCAGCAGAGGTCATAGTAGGTTGTCTACCAACTGAAGGACTGAACAATAATGAACATTGGAAAGAAAGAGAGGTAGTGAAGATGAAGAAGGCAGAAAACAAGCAAAAGCTTGGCAAGATGCAAAGGGATAAGACGGAATCGAAAGAGTATGCATCTGCGCAGAGTCAATCACTAGGAGAAGCTTTGGACCAATGGCGTCACTATCCGATAATGTCGAGGGTGGTAGAAAGAAATAACCTGAGACGCGCATGTGATAGAGTCAGAAGAAATGGCGGAAGCCCGGGTGTGGATGGGATGACCGTTGAAGAAGTAGAAAGTCATATCTTCAATTATTATGTTCCTTTGTGTAAGAAATTATTCGAAGGCACTTATCGTCCTCAGCCAGTAAAACGGGTTGAAATACCTAAACCGAATGGAGGTGTCCGTAAACTAGGCATACCCGTTGTAAGGGATAGAGTGATACAACAAGCGATTAAGCAGGTTATTGAACCGTCAATCGACAAGACCTTTAGCCCTTACAGTTATGGGTTTAGACCAAATCGCAATGCTCATCAAGCAAGAAAACAATGTGCCAAGTATTATGAAGAAGGCTACCGATATGTCGTGGATTGCGATTTAAAACAGTACTTTGATACGATTAACCATGACAAGCTGATGTATCTTCTGAAACAACACATTGACGATAAATCAATATTAAGATTGATTAACCGATTCTTGCAAGCTGGCGTCATTGAACTAAACGGAAACTTCCAGAAGACAGGAAAAGGCGCCCCGCAAGGAGGCGTTCTGTCGCGATTACTCAGTAACATCTATTTACATGAGTTAGATAAAGAACTAACGAAACGTGGACACCGATTCGTCCGCTATGCCGATGATTTTGTCATCTTTACGAAAAGTAAACGAGCAGGCGAACGAATTCTACAGAGCATCAGTCGATTCCTATCAAAAGAATTGAAATTGGTTGTGAATACAGAAAAAAGTAAAGTAGGTAGTCCTTACCGTTTAAAGTTCTTGAGTTGTCTGATAATGAAAGCGAATGGAGGCTGTCGATACCGACCGACTAAAGAAGCAGTGAAGCAATTCA
The DNA here is from genome assembly GCF_002847845.2 of Globicatella sanguinis. Taxonomy (NCBI): domain Bacteria; kingdom Bacillati; phylum Bacillota; class Bacilli; order Lactobacillales; family Aerococcaceae; genus Globicatella; species Globicatella sanguinis. The sequence goes on from NZ_CP126962.1 coordinate 1,415,601, forward strand.
AAGCGAAACTTAGACAAGTCACGAGTCGGAAAACACCGAAAACCTTTCAAATGTTGGTAAAGGAAATCAACCAAGTAGCCAGAGGGTGGATACAATACCATGGAAGAGGCTATATTAAAGGCACTATCCGAGCCATTGAATCCTGGTTAGATCGCAGAATCAGACAACTAATACTCAAACGATGGAAACGACCAAGAATGAAGATAAAAGAACTCATGAAGAGAGGACTAACACTCGATGAGTCCAAACGTATCGCCTATTCAAGAAAGAAATATTGGCGATTGTCCTGTACTTGGGAAGTTCATCAAGCCATACCAACGGAAAAACTCTACCAATGGGGTCTTTTGAATATGACCCAATTGGCAGAGCAAGTGTACTTACATTATTGAACCGCCGTATACGAGAACCGTACGTACGGTGGTGTGAGAGGTCGACTAATCAACTAATGATTAGTCTCCTACTCGATTAAACAGATATGCCTGAACAGAATTTAAAAAGTTTTTGCCCATCTCATCATATTGTCATTCAAATATAAAAACAAGGAACTTTTCAAAATATTGAGATGTTCCTTGTTTATTTATGAGTCTTTTTAGTTATTTAGTCGTGTTTGCAGTAAAATACCAAGAGTTTAATGATGCCGCGGATATTATAACTGTATGAGCTAGATAGATTTAATTAGTTTTGTGTGGGGTATTCTTTCATAAATTTTTCCATCCGGTCCATTGCTTCAGCAATAATGTCGTCGCTTGCAGCATAACTTAAGCGGACGTAATTTTCGCCACCCGTTCCAAATGCTGAACCTGGAATTAACGCAACCTGTGCTTTCGTCGCCAGTTCTCTACCGAATTCAAAGCTGTCTTGAGGATAACCGGCAGGGATTTTAGCGAATAAGTAAAAAGCACCATTTGGTTTAATAATTTCAAATCCCATTTTGGTCATGCGTTCATAAATATAATCGCGTCGTTTAATATAGGCTTCTTTCATGATTAGGGCATCATCTTTACCATCGGTTAGGGCAGCAATACCGGCATGTTGTGAGATACTCGTTGCGTTGGTGATATAGTTTTGGTGAACTTTATTCATTTGATTGGTAATCATCAGTGGAGCAAAGTTAAATCCAACTCGCCATCCGGTCATCGAATGGGATTTAGATAATGACTGTACAACGATTGTTTGTTCTGGTAGATAAGTTGCGATGGAAACATGTTTATCTCCGTAAACAAATTCACTATATACTTCATCACTGACGATGAAAATTGGCTTATCTTTTAAAATATTGGCGATTGCTTGCGCTTCTTCATCGTCCCAAGTGATGCCTGTAGGATTGGTTGGGTAGTTTAAGACAATGGCTTTCACGTCGTCACCATGTTCGGCTAATGCTTGTTCCAACAATTCTGGAGAAAGCACAAATTGATTTGGTTCGGTGTTAATATGAACCGGAATACCGCCATATAAGATAATCATTGATTGGTATAAGGTGAAAAAAGGTGAAGGGATTAGTACTTTATCACCAGGATTAAGAATCGCTTTAAAGGCTATTGACAAACCTTCAGTGGCACCATGAGTAACAATGGTTTCTTCTGGCGTATAATTCAATTGATATTTATCATTTAACCATTGGCATGCAGCTTGTCTTAATTCTAAAACGCCAGAGGCATGAGTATAGCGAGTCGCATTGTTATCAATCGCTAGTTTACCAACTTCTTTAATATGGCCAGGTGTCGTAAAATCTGGCTCACCTAAAGTCAATTTGATAATGCCTTCAATTTGATTACATAGTTCATCAAATTCACGGATGGCCGATATTCCAATTTTTTCAACGTCTTCATTAAAGCGGTTTTCAAACAAATTCATAATCTTCACTTCTCTCATTAAAATTTAATTTGGTATTATTGTAACACATTTATGATTGATACTAAAGATACTAGAATTATGTGGAAAAAACTCATCTTTATGTTATAATGTACGAGTGAAAGATTGATAAATAAAGGAGAAGTTTAAAGATGATTTCTGCAGTAGATTTAAGAGCGGGTATGACATTCGTTCAAGATGGCAAATTAATCCGCGTACTAGAAGCGAGTCACCATAAACCTGGTAAAGGTAACACAGTTATGCGTATGAAATTACGTGACGTACGTTCAGGTGCCACTTATGACACAACCTTCCGTCCGGACGAAAAATTTGAGCGTGCTTATCTTGAAACAAAAGAAGTTCAATACTTATATAGCATGGGTGATGTTGCAACCTTCATGGACTTAGAAACATATGAACAATACGAAATTCAAACATCAACGATTGAAAATGAATTGAAATATCTATTAGAAAATATGGAAGCTAAAATCCAATTTTATGGTTCTGAAGTAATCGGTGTTGAATTACCAACAACAGTTGTATTAACAGTAGCTGAGACACAACCTTCAATTAAAGGTGCCACTGTTACAGGATCTGGCAAACCAGCAACGATGGAGACAGGTTTAGTGGTTAACGTACCAGACTTTATTGAAACAGGAGAAGCGTTAGAAATTAATACCTCTGAAGGTACTTATATGCGTCGTGCACAAAAATAATTAATTAAATAAATCAGGAGGCTGATGTAAAATAGAAAAAGAAATTCTATTTTGCATCGCTTTTTTTAATAGGAGGACTGGAAATGTTAACCATTGGATATATCGGAAATGGTAAGAGTACTAATCGTTATCACTTGCCTTTTGCTAGAAAAGTAGAGGGCATTCGTATTAAGTCGATTTATCATCGTAGTCAACCGAAATGGCAAACCTTTGAAGATATTCATTATACGACGGATTTAGATGAAATATTACAAGATCCAGAAATTGACTTAATTGTCATCACCACTTATTCAGATTCGCATTATCATTTTGCTAAATTAGTTTTGGAAGCTGGTAAACATGCTTTAGTAGAAAAGCCGTTCACCCATACAGCGAACGAAGCAAGAGAACTTTTTCAATTAGCCGAAGCAAAAGGGCTGATGTTGCAAGCCTTTCAAAATAGACGCTTTGATTCTGACTATTTAACGACACTTAAAGTGATTGAAAGTGGCAAGTTGGGGGATGTTTTAGAGTTAGAAATGCATTTTGATTATTTTAGACCTGAAATACCGGAAAATGTTCATGAATTTAAGGTTGAACAAAGTTATTTATATGGTCACGCTTGTCACACTCTGGATCAGGTGATTGCTCATTTTGGCAAAGCCGATCATATTCATTTTGATGTGAGACAATTACTTGGGCCTAATCGAATGAATGATTATTTTGATATCGACCTTTATTACGGTAAATCGAAAGTATCGGTCAAATCAAGTTATTTTAGAATTAAAACACGTCCTAGTTTTGTGGTTTACGGTACTAAAGGGATGTTTATTAAAGAGAAAAAAGACCGGCAGGAAGAACATCTGAAACATTTTTATATGCCTGATAATCCAGACTTCGGTTTAGATTTACCGGAGGATTATGGGACGTTGACTTATATAGATTCTAAAGGGAATTACCATGAAGAAAAAGTGGTGTCTGAGGTGGGAGACTATAGTCGTTTCTATCAAAATTTGTATGACACCATCGTTAATGGCGCTCCCAAAACGGTTTCGGATGATGAGACCCTTTATCAATTAGAAATATTAGAAGCAGGTATTGAATCAATGATTCACCAATAATTAAAAACAATAAGTAAACCTGACAATGAGTATCGAAAGTGAAATGGATTCGTACTCATTGCAGGTTTTCTTTTTAAGCTGGTATTCTAATGTTAGTCTTTGTCATTCTCATACAATATTTTGGTCTTAAGTTCTTGCGATTGGCGTTCGAGTTCCTTGCCTATATCAGTATTTTTGACATATTGACGCTCATGGCGTTTTTTAACAATTAATTGTGTTGGAAAAATGTCAAGATATTTTTCAATTGCCTTTTGTTTTGAAGTGAAGGGATGATGCGCGACTAAATACACTTCATTAGAATTATCGACGAGTGTATATCCAGCAATGCCGGTTACTTTTTGATAGGCAGTTGATAAGCCACCATCAATGACAAGCATTTTACCATTGGCCTTAATAGGATTTTCACCTTTGATTGTTTTCACTGGGGTATGACCATTTATAATATAGCCTTCGCTCGTTAAACCAAAATCGTTTAATAATTTTAAGCAAAATTGCTCATTTTTGCGCCATTCATAATAAGGGTTTTTAATTTCGCTATGGACTGTTTTATCTGAGATAAAGTAACGTTCAAAGGTGCGCATGATATCTTTTCCAAAGAGGGTAGAACTAGGACCGCACCATAAGTACCAAAGGGTTTCTGTTGCCCAATCGTCATGAGAATCTAATTGCTTAAAGCTTTCTTCGATTGAGGTTGCATAGAAGTCCATCAATGATTTTCCTTGATAAAGGTGATTATCGATGTTTAATTGGTAATATTGACCTTTTTCATTAACGGGAATACACCCATGGAAAAGAAGATTATCATTATATGTTAAATACATTTTTCCATTTTCTAATAAAAATTCCATATGTTCTTTTAATTTTGCTGAATTTTGGAACTGATGTAGTAAATCTAATAAAATAAGTTCTTCACCCAAGGTTAATTCATTTGGTTGTTCCCAATCGATTAAATCAAAGCAAGTATTGTCTAAGTGATATTCTTGACCTTCAATGTTGATTGTATGGGTATTGGGATCAATCATCGGCAGTAAATTGCGGTGGTTCATCTGAAATTCTGGGCGACGTTCAATTAATTGGCCCTCTAATTTGAATTGCATGATGGTCATGGCTTGATGCATACAATTTATCGCAGTTTCTGTTGCTGCATCTATAGGTGTTTCGAGTTTAGGTTTAAAAGCAGCATTTTCTTGATAATAACGAAGAGCGAATTTTTTTAATCGGCTTAAGTCAATGTCATAGCTTTCTTCTAAAAACTGGGTGTGTCCATAGCGGAAAGCAATTCTTAAAACTGTAGCAAGACAAGTCATATTACCAGCATAGGCCCCCATCCAGATGATATCGTGGTTTCCTAAAGTAATATCAACGGATGGTAAGCTCATGAGGACATCCATTACTTTATCAGGATGAGCACCACGGTCATAGATATCTCCTAATACATGGAGATGATCGACTACAAATCGTTGGATTAGGTAACTCAATTCAGTTGCAAATTGCGGAGCCAACTCCAGTTCTATAATGGTTTTAAAAATTGTATGATAATAAGCATTTTTATTATCGTGTTCATCGTATTGATATAAAAGCTCTTCTAAAATATAAGCATATTCACTCGGTAAAGCCTTTCTTACTTTTGAACGGGTATATTTACTGGACACAAATCGAGTGAGGTTGACTAAATTTTTTAATAAAGATTGCCATTTATCAAAAGATCGTTGTTTACCTAAAATAAAATCTTCAGGATAATAAATGGCGAAGCAAAGCTCATTAATGGCTTGTTCATCTAGTTCATCTTCAAAAAGGGTTTGTACTTTAATGCGAATAATACCGGAGCAATTGCGTCTTATGTGGTCAAAGGCTTCGAATTCACCATGGATATCACTAATAAAATGTTCAGTCGCTTTTGGTAATTCACGGATTGCCTCAAGGTTAATAATCTCAGCTAAATCATTTAAAGTTTTTTTCTTCATCATGATGTAAGGGCCCCCAATCGATTAATATAAATGTATTATATCAGATTAAAATAAAATGAGGAGCCATCAGCAAAATATTTTACAAAAATTGTATTGAGTGTTCCAAAAAGATAAAATAGATAATGAGGTGATCATTATGTTACAAGAAGCGCAAGCAATTCAACATTATCTGCAGTATGTTGGCCAAAAATATATTGCACCCCATAAAGCTTTAGATGAAGAAGAATTTATGCTGCAGTTTAAAAAAGACGGGGGAAAGGCACGGAACCAATTTAAAAAGATAGTAGAGGCTTTCAATGACCAACAAAATCTTTTAAAAATGCAACGTGTAAGTAATTGGATGAATCAAGCGCAATTTGGCACCCCATTATTTTATTGTTTTTTTAGAGGGGAAAACGATGAGATGTCTTATCCTGGTATGGCTGTGCGTTTATATATAGAAGGACAACGATTAGGATTAACTTGGGAGGTAAGTGTACTTGAGCGGACTTTAGCTAAAGATAGTTTAGTGAGACAACATCGAGTATTGAGAGTTCCAGCTGATGACGCCATGTATTATTTAGCTTATAGTCAAGGTGAACCTTTTATTTATTCGGGTACTGAGGATAATCGCATTTTTTTAAAAAATGCCGTTGAAGCGGGTGAAGTGAGAAAAGTTCTTGTTAAAAGTTTAATTGGTTTTTTTGATGAATTTCAAACGACGGATGATTTAATTGAGGCAATGAATCAACATTTTGAACGATTGTTTCCTTATTATTTAGCCACCAAATAAACAAATTAATTTTGACTGACGAAGATTGAATGAAGATTGAATTAATAAAAAAGAGACTGAACGAAATGTAATATGAACGGCTCCTTATTAAGTAAATACTAAAAAGTAATGCTACTTTAAAAGGAAGCTATCAAATTATTTCTGTTCAGTCTCGTCTATTTCACTTATATAAAACAGTTAAATGCCACTCAACCACTGCGATTTGAATTAAATTGATATGCTTGAACAGAATTTAAAAGTTTTTGCCCAAACTCGGAGCAAAAATTAATGGCTATAGACCACCTCGTCAGTGAACCCTTAAAACCGAATCCGCTTAAGGATACTCGATACCCTTAAAATCGTCGTTAGCATTGTGAATGTATAAAAAGCAATAAATTGATTTTGTTTAAAGTGTCTTGCTGATTGAATTTGATTCGTATTGAGCTTCAAACCAACGATTTAGTCTTAAATTGATTAGTCCGAAAAATTCATTTTGCATACCATCATACTCAAGGCCTATACCATCCGTCATTACCACTAAGGTGTAAAGTGGCTCGCCGGTATCATCAAAATAAATGCCGGTATCATGGAAATACTCATCTAAGTAACCGTATTTCACAGCCATATTATCATTGACATAATATTTTAGTAACCAATGAGGTTGGGCTGTTAACATCGTGTCAACGACATTAGAATAATAATCAGAAGAGGCAATCGCAATTAAGATACCTTCTAAGACATCTGCATTCACATGATTAAATTGATATAATTCAGGATCGTAAATATCTGCACCGCTAAGCATTAACATATCGTTTTGATGGTTACCAATATTATTAAAGTAATAATGCGTTAATAAATTCCAAGCGGTATTGTCTGAATTGACTAACATCTCATAGATTAAATCTTGCAGAGCGTAACTTGGTTGGATAGGACTATTGGTAATATTGCCGCCGCCTTCTTCAAACATTGCCTCAACAAAGGGGATTGGTGTATCGTAAGACAGATACCCTTCATTGATTAATGAAGTATAGAGTGCTGCCGTCGCCACTTTGGTCGTGCTAGCTCCTAGCATGGTAATGTCACTATTTAAACCATAGTGCGTATCATCAATAAAGTCATAGAACGCAATAGAGATTTGGTCACTATTGTATCCAAATTCGCTAATCGTATCGTATAGAATATCGTCTACGGTCTTGTTTTCTATTGAATAATTTTGATCAACATCTTTTAACAGATCATTGGCTTGAACAACCATCAAAGGCGTGACACCGAATGACCAAGCAAAGAGACATAAACAGCATGTTGCAAAAAATTTTTTAAGCAATTTCTTCACCTCTAATAAAAATACCCAATCATTATAACATACAAAAAATAGATAGCTACTCTTTTAATGTGAAGATTTGGTGAATTTCACAAAGAATGTCATTGAATGAGGTGGTTAGCTAGGCTTTATCTCGTTATGACCATTGCCGTATTTGTGAAAAATGAGTCTTAATCACTTAATTATCATTGCCGTACTTGTGAAAAATGAGTCTTACACACTTAATTATGATTGTCGTGGTTCGCAATTAATTGATAATCGTTTAAAAAATGATCGGATACTTTTTTGTTGGGGCGTAAATGTTGTTGGGCAAATTGAATAATCCATCCGTGAAAAGCGGCCCATTCAGCAACGGTTAAGTCACCATTGTTTTCAGCAAATTGTTTTACGGCGGGATAAGTTAAAGGGACAGGCGCCTTCAGTAATTGAAAAAGTCGACGCGCATAATTATCGGCTATAAAGACGGGTTCGTTAAAAACATACATTAATAAAACATCTGCCGTTTCAGGTCCGATACCACGCCTTTTTAATAATTCTTTACGTAGAGAAGGACCATAATGGGCTTTAATCTTGTCATATTGGTCTTCAAAGGTTTTGGTCCATTCGAAAAACTCTAAAATATTTCGGGATTTATTTTCATGAAAACCACTTGAATGAATTAGTTTTATTAACTCTTGTTTGGAAAGTTGTCGAATTGTTTCTGGAGAAAAGCTGGCATTTTGCCTGATTTGATTGAGTGAAAGTTCGACATTATGCCAGGTAGTATTCTGGACTAAAAAGGCACCGATGACAATTTCGTGCTTGCTTTCATGTGGCCACCAATCTTCGATGCTCCCTTGATAATGTGTTTTTAATAAGTTAAATAGTTGATTAACAGTAATCAATTGATTGTCCATATAGCTGCTCCTTTATGATTTTTAATGTAGGTAAATGAAAGAATCACTCCATGTAACAAGGATTATAGTGAAAATTTTGCGTAAAGTCATCAAAATAGATTATAATGGAAAGGGCAAAGGTGGTCATGAATGTGAGCTATTTTCTTTTAATTTTTTGTATTAGCAGTTTGATTTTTAAGAAGATTCTGGTAAAAATATCTGGGAATTCAATGGCTCCTACTTTTCACTCAGGGGATATTGTTTTATCAAAACCAATCAGAAAAATTCGAAGGTATGATATTGTTATTTTTAAAAGAAAAGAGAAACTGTTCATTAAGCGTGTGATTGGCTTGCCTGATGAAACCCTACGCCTATCACCTAAAGGTGTAGAAATCAATCAAAGAATATTATATGAACCCTATTTAACAGAAGCGAATCGATATTATTTACGTCGTCCAATGGAATGTATCATTCCCAACGATAGTTATTTTGTGTTGGGAGATAATCGGCGCAGTTCTGTCGACAGTCGTACTTTGGGCGTCATTAAAAGAGAAGAAATTATCGTTAAAATATTTTCAAAGTAAAAGAGTGCTATATTTTGGAGGTTACCTTAATGAAACGAATTTTAGTTGTTGATGATGAGAGTTCAATCGTAACATTATTGCAGTATACGTTAGAAAATGCCGGTTATGAAGTAGATGTCGCATTAGATGGTAAGACGGCTTATCAAATGATTAAAACCGTAAATTATGATTTTATTGTATTAGATGTGATGTTACCACAAATGAGTGGGATGGACGTTTGCCGGCGCGCTAGACAAAAAGGCATTCAAACTCCAATATTAATGTTAACAGCTCGTGCAGATGAATATGATAAAATTATTGGTTTAGAGCTAGGAGCTGATGACTATATGACGAAACCCTTTAGTCCAAATGAAGTCTTAGCTCGAATCAAAGCCATTTTAAGAAGATCATCCGTTAGTCATTATCGAGTTGATGATGAAATTGAAGAAGCGGAAGTTGAAGAAGTGCGAATGACACCGGATAATTCAGTACCGATACCTGAAAATAATACCGAAAAAACTTATGGTGAGCTTACTATTTTAACTGATCGATTTGAAGTCTGGGTTCGTGGAGAACAAATCGAAATTACACCAAAAGAATATGAACTATTAGTCTATATGACAGATAGACAAGGTCGAACTTTGAGTCGAGAACAATTATTAACACAAGTTTGGCAATTTGATTACTTAGGAGAGACTAGAATTGTGGATGTTCATATTAGTAATTTAAGAGAAAAAATAGAGCGTAATAATAAAAATCCAGAATATATCATTACCGTCAGAGGGTTCGGCTACCGTTTTGAGGTACCTGATTATGCAAAATAATCCTAAACTTCTAAGTAACCGCAATATTCTATTCATTATTATTGTCTCCATCTTTACTATTGTGCTAGCTGTATTGGCCCTAGATGCAACCGTTCATCGGATGGTCATGCAAGATAGAATGAATCAAGTAATAGAACCTATCCAATTACAGTTGAAAAAAAACCAGCCTCTTTCTAAATTGAAGTTAGAGGCAATTGAGGAACAGTATGATGTGTCCATTTTATGGTTTCAACGAGAACAGTCTTTAACCAATCAATTGCCGGAGCTATCATATGATAGTAGCAATTTAAATGAAAATATTAAAAAATTGATTTCAGAACAAGTCCATGAAGTAAACAGTAAACCTAAAATATCGTTGAGATCATCTCATTATTTAGCCATCATTCCTTTAACCGAAGCGAGTATAGCTAACTGGGTAGTAGTGGTGATGCCAGCGATTAGTTTAGTAGACAATAATTTACAGATTTTATCCGTCATATTAGTCGTTATCATTATCTTGTTAGCCATCGTGATTAGCCTTTTTTGGAGGTACTATTTTATTCCGCTTCGTAAGTTAAATGTTGTGTTACATAAGCTTTTGAATAAGGATTATCAGTTGCAATTTCCCTTAATACAAAGCGTTCACAATGGCATAGTGGGAGAAATGACACAATCACTCCAACAATTGAGTTCGAATTTAATTAAACAAGAAAATGCTTTATCCACTACGGTTCATCAGCGAAGTGTTCTAATCAATCATCTCATTTTGGGTATTGTTGTTGTTGATTCAGAAGGAAAAATTGTTTTAACCAATCCAGCGGCTAATGCGATGTTGGATATTGTAGATAGAAATATCGGCGAGCATTATACAAGTGTTATTAAAAGTTATCCTATTTTATCGATGATTGATCGAGTACGCCAAAATCATTTAGCACAACGAGAGGAAGTTGAACTATGGGTGCCGCATACTCAAATTGTTGACGTTAATATTGTTCCTTATGGCCAAGGAAATATCAATGATGAAATTTTAATTTTATTATATGATTTAACGGCTATTAGAAGGTTAGAAGAAGTGCGATCTGAATTTGTCGCCAATGCTTCACATGAACTAAGAACGCCGGTAACAGCGATCAAAGGCTTTGCTGAAACACTACAAAATGGTGCCATGGAGAACCCAGCGATTGCGATGAAATTTATTAATATTATTGCGGACGAGAGTCATCGTTTGGAGCATATTATTCAAGATATTTTATCGTTATCACGAATTGAAAAGCAACAAGTTGCGATTAATGTTACTAGTTTTGATTTAGTAGCGAAGATTCAAAGCATGTCTCATTTATTTGCTGAGCGTTTGGAACAGAAAAACATGCAATTGGTACTACCGAATTCTGGTCCGATAATGATTGAAACAGATGAACAACGAATTGAAAATATCGTAACCAATCTAATTGATAATGCGATTAACTATTCTGAGGACAATAAAAAGATTATAGTTCGTACTGAAGAAAGTTCACGAATGGTTCGTTTATCGATTATTGACCAAGGGGTAGGGATTCCTCCGGAAGAACAAGAGCGAATTTTCGAACGGTTTTATCGTGTAGATAAGGCCAGAAGTCGTCAAACGGGTGGGACAGGATTAGGATTATCAATCGTTCGTCACTTAGTAAAAACAATGAATGGAACCATTTCAGTTGAAAGTAAGGTAGGTCAAGGTTCTACTTTTACCGTCAGACTGCCTAAATATTGGGGGAAAAGAAATTTAGAAGGAAAAAATTAAAAAAATAATATAAAGATTTTAGAAACGTTTTCTATAAAAGAAAGCCCTATAAAGGAAGAGAAAGATTATATTACGACGAGAAAAATAATCTTTCTCTTATTTATTTACGTTCGATTTACAAAACTAATCTTATTTTAATTTTAGACACTTTTTACTGCATCTAGGTTTACAATAACCTTACTTAACCTTTCAGAATAAAACCGTTAAAATTGAAGGTAGAGAAATTATGGAGGAAGATTATGATGCGAGATTTTAAAGAGACATTCATGAAATATGTATTTTTATTTTGTGCGACTTTGTCGATTGTATCGATTATTTTGATTTTTTATTTTATTTTTCAAGGAGCAATTCCTTTCTTACTAAAGAATGGTGTTTGGAATTTTTTAAGTGGTAGTGTTTGGAGACCAACTGCATCAACACCTAAATTTGGGATCTTTCCAATGATTGTTGGATCATTTGCGGTTACAATTGGTGCTATTATTATTGGTGTGCCAATTGGTGTCTTAACAGCGGTTTTTATGGCTTACTTCTGCCCTGAAAAACTCTATCGCTATGCCAAACCTGCTATAAACCTAATGGCGGCCATTCCGTCGATTATTTATGGCTTTTTTGCTTTACAATTACTGGTTCCTTTATCTCGACAATTGTTTGGTGGAACAGGGATGAATATTATCACCGCTTCGATATTATTGGGAATTATGATATTACCTACTATCATTGGACTATCAGAATCTGCAATTAGAGCTGTGCCAAAAGATTTTTATTCAGCTAGTATGGGGTTAGGGGCTACCCATGAACGCTCAGTGATGAGTGTGGTCGTACCGGCAGCTCGTTCAGGTATTTTATCTTCTGTAATTTTAGGGATTGGACGGGCAATTGGTGAAACAATGGCGGTCATTTTAGTAGCGGGTAATCAACCGGCACTCCCTCGTCGCTTAACTTCTGGTGTCCGAACGTTAACGACCAATATCGTATTAGAAATGGGTTATGCGTCTGGGGATCACCGTGATGCCTTGATCGCTACAGCCGCAGTATTATTTGTATTTATCATTATTATCAATAGTATTTTCATGTTGATTAAGAAAAATAAGGAGGTAGCTTAATGAAATCGCATCACTTTATTAAAGGGTTAGTTTGGGCTGCCGCAATGTTTACTTTAGGGATATTATTGTTTATTATTGGTTTTATTGTTTGGAATGGTTTTTCATCAATGAACCTCAGTTTATTCGAATGGGAATATACCACTAAAAACGTCTCAATGATGCCGGCTATTATTTCAACTTTAGTCGTGGTGGGACTTTCTTTATTAATTGCCGCACCAATCGGTGTTTTTACTGGTTTCTATTTAGTAGAATATGCGGATCGTTCAAGTAAAATTTTACCGATTATTCGTTTAGCCACTGATACTTTAGCAGCAGTTCCGTCGATTGTTTATGGTTTGTTCGGGATGCTATTTTTTGTAAATAGAGTGTTCGGTAGCTTCTCACATTACGCTGGTATTTTAACGATAACAATCATGATTTTACCTATTATTATTTCATCGACAGAGGAAGCTTTATTATCTGTTCATAATAGTTTGCGAATGGGGAGTTTAGCATTGGGTGCTGGTAAGCTTAGAACTATCTTTACCGTAGTATTACCGGTTGCCATGCCAGGGATTTTATCAGGACTCATCTTGGCGACGGGTCGTATAGTTGGGGAGTCGGCTGCTTTGCTTTACACTTTAGGTTCTTCATCTAATATGATCAGAAACCTTAAGTCTCCAGGTCGTACATTAGCAGTACATATGTACGTTTTATCTCAAGAAGGTTTCCATGTGAAAGAAGCGTACTCAACGGCGACGGTTTTAATTATTTTAGTATTAATCATCAACTGGTTATCCACTCGATTAGGTAACAAGTTAGCAACAGGGGGAAGATAAGATGGCAAAGGTAAAATTTGATATACAAAATTTAGATTTCTATTATGGTGATTTTCAAGCACTTTATAATATTAATATGGAGATTGAAGAAAAATTAGTCACAGCATTTATTGGACCTTCAGGTTGTGGTAAATCAACGTTTCTAAAAATCTTAAATCGGATGCAAGACTTGGTTCCTGGAACTAAAGTGGATGGTTTGGTTACTTTAGATGGTCAAGACATCTATAATCGAAACTATAATGTCAATGAGTTACGTAAACGTGTGGGGATGGTTTTCCAACAACCGAACCCATTCCCGAAGAGTATTTATGATAATATTGCTTATGGACCACGCACGCATGGAATCAAAGATAGTGCTCAATTAGATCAAATTGTTGAAGAATCGTTAAAAGGAGCTGCTATTTGGGATACCGTCAAAGATAAGTTACATCAAAATGCGACTGCACTGTCTGGTGGGCAACAACAACGTATTTGTATCGCGCGAGCAATTGCGAATAACCCAGAAGTCTTATTGATGGACGAACCCACTTCAGCCTTAGACCCAATTTCGACCAATAAGATTGAAGAATTAGTTCATGAATTAAAAGAAAAATATACGGTTGTGATTGTAACCCATAATATGCAACAAGCGGCCCGTATTTCCGATAAAACAGCTTTCTTTTTAAATGGAGAAGTGATAGAATTTGGAGATACCGAACAAATCTTTGGATTCCCAGTAGATAAACGTACAGATGATTATATCTCTGGTCGTTTCGGCTAATAATTATTCCAAATAGGAGGAATTAAGATGAGAAGTGTATACGAGCAAGAGTTAAAAGATTTATATGTTCAATTGACAAGTTTAGGAAATGCAGCCAATGAATCATTACATAAAGCGGTAACTGCTTATCAAAATGACGATAAAGAATTGGCACATGAATTATTTAGTGATGATTTAAGAATTAATGCGTCTACTGCAGATATTGAAAAAGCTGCTTATCGTATTATTGCCTTACAACAACCAGTAGCAGGAGACTTGCGTTTAATCTTCACTGTTTTACACTGTTCACAAGATATTGAACGTATTGCCGATCATGCGGTATCGATTGCGAAAGCAACGATGCGTTTAGATGAAAACTTTAAAGACGCGCCCCAAATTAATCAAGTATTAATGGAAATGGCCGAAAAAGTTCAAGTGATGTTAACGGATGCGATTACGGCATTTATGGAACAAGATTCACGTGGAGCTAAAGCCATAGCAGAGCGTGACGAAGAAGTCGATGCGCTATTATCTAAGCTCTTTAAAATCGTGATTAAAGATATGGAAGAACAATCGGATGTTATCACATCTGGTGTGAGCTATATCGGTGTTGCGCGTAATTTAGAGCGTATTGGTGATTATGTGACGAATATCTGCGAACGGATTGTTTACTTGAACACAGGTGAGATTGTTGAATTAAATTAAAAATATTTTTCTCTGATGACTTTGCTGATTGAAGTTGTCAGAGTTTTTTATTTTTCTAAGTAACATTTTTATGGATTATTTGTTGAAAATAATAAAAATAGTGCCATCACGGATGCTTGTATGGAGGTGAAAATTCAATGTTTTTACTGGAGTCGGTGAGTGTCACTGGAAATGTTTACGTTGAATTTACAATTAATTTACAATAAATTTACAATAAATTGATAATTGAATGTTATATTTAACATGTACCACAAAGGTATTGATGAAAACTTTTATTTAAGAGGAGAATATTAATATTATGAAAAAAGCTTTATCAAAAGTAGCAATTGCATTATTAACTGCATCTGCAGCATTACCTTCAGTATTCGCACAAGAAGGATTAATTAACGTAGTATCTCGTGAAGATGGTTCAGGAACTCGTGGAGCTTTCGTTGAATTAGTAGACGTTGTAGATGAAAACGGCGATGATATGACAGACCTTTCAGCAGTTATCCAAAACAGTACAAATGGTGTTATGCAAACAGTAGCGGGCGACGCTAACTCTATTGGTTATATTTCTTTAGGTTCATTAAATGAAGATGTTAAAGCTTTAACAGTTGACGGTGTAAAAGCTTCAGCTGAAACCATTAAAGCTGGTGATTACAAAATCGCTCGTCCATTTAACGTTGCATGGAAAAAAGATGGACTTTCTGAAATCGCTGAAGACTTTTTAAACTTTATCCATTCTGAAGAAGGACAAAAAATCGTTGAAGAAGAAGGATACATCAAGTCTAAAGATGAAGCTACTGAATACGAAGCTTCAGGATTAAAAGGTGAATTAACCTTAGTTGGTTCTACTTCAGTTTCTCCAGTTATTGAAGTATTAGGAGAAGCTTATAAAGCATTAAACCCAGATGTAACCATTTCTGTTGAATCAGTAGGTTCTTCTGCAGGTATCGAAGCAGCCAATAACGGTACAGCTGATTTAGGTATGGCTTCACGTGAATTAAAAGAAGAAGAGGCTGAAAACTTAGATGTTGACGTAATTGCTTTAGATGGTATCGCAGTTATCGTTAATAAAGATGCTGAAATCGAAGATATTACTTTAGAAAACTTGAAAAAAGTTTACTTAGGTGAAATCACTGATTGGGCAGACGTTAAATAATTAACATAAACACAAAACCTTATTAAGATTGAAACAGTCTAGTTCGCTAGGCTGTTTTTTTACTATTGATACAGACTAATATAGAGATTGACCAAAAGTGATGCAATTGATACACTTATAATGAGTTGTAAGCGTATAATTGGTGTTGGAATACTGGTTGTACGACATTATTTATAAGAAATGAGGGATTTTGGTGTATAAATTGATTGGCATCGTGGGCTCCAATGCAAAAAGTTCTACCAATCGGATGTTATTACAGTATATGAAAAAGGCGTTTGCAGATAAAGCGACGATTGAATTATTAGAAATAGATGCTTTTCCATTATTTAATAAACCAGCATTTGATCAACTTCCTCCTGTAGTCATAGAGGTAGCGGCTAAGATTGAACAAGCACAAGGGGTGATTATTAGTACTCCAGAATATGATCATACGATACCAGCGGCATTAAATAATGCACTTGCTTGGCTTTCATATGGGATTTATCCATTTGTTGACAAGCCCGTCATGATCACCGGCGCTTCATATGGTGTATTGGGATCGTCTCGCGCTCAACAACACTTACGTCAAATATTAGACGCTCCAGAACTAAAAGCGCGTATCATGCCGAGTTCTGAATTTTTATTAGGACATTCATTAAAAGCATTTGATGAAACAGGAAACTTAGTCAATGCAGAAAATAAAATTAAATTGTCGAAGTTGTTTGATGAGTATTTATCGTTTATTAATGTGATGGAAAAAGTCACTCAAGCAACATCGGTTCATAGAAAAGAAGCAGAGAATTATAATTGGGAGAAAAGAGAGGTGAATTAAATAATGAAATTAGTCGGTCTAGTCGGTTCAAATGCAGAACATTCATACAATCGCTTGTTATTAAAGGAAATTAAAGCCCGCTTTCAGCATCTATTTACTCTAGAAATCTTGGAAATTTCTAAAGTGCCACTCTTTAATGCTTCTGCTGATGATCTTGATCTCGAGGAGGTTCAATACTTAAATCAACGTATTTTAGAAGCAGATGGTGTTATTATTGCGACACCTGAACACAACCATACGATTCCACCAGCTTTAAAAAGTGTTTTAGAATGGTTGTCATACAAACTGCATCCATTTGAAGATAAGCCGGTGATGGTAGTTGGCGCCAGTTATGATGTACTCGGCACTTCTCGGTCGCAATTACATTTGCGACAAATATTAGAAGCGCCAGGTCTAAGAGCCCATGTCTTTCCAGGAAATGAATTTTTATTAGGCCAAGCGAAAGAAGCCTTTGGTGAAAATGGACGGCTAGTTGACGCTAAAACCATTCAATATTTATCAGAATGCATTGAAAAATTTGTTCGCTTTGTTCATGTTTTAAAACAAGTCGAACAACCATGTCATCGTAAACAAGGTATTATTCATCAGAGCTATCAACTTGGTGATTTTTCAAAAGGAATGGATGATTCAGAGGTATCAGAAATCATCCAACAATTAAAGTCAGGAGAAAAAGAAGTCGCCCATTATCATGTGCCTACGGGAAATAAAGACCAATATATTGTTCACACCTTTCAAACTGTAACAGATGAAGACGGAAGTATCGTTTCGATTGAAGAGTTTATCATGGATTATGCACAAATAATTGAACAATATTTAAAGCAAACAGGACAATCTCTAACGAACGAGGGAGACTTAACCACAACGAAACAAAGTCTATACACAGAACCCGAAATCCCTGAAGTAGATGTGTTAAGTAGCGCTAGTCAGCATTTGGAATCAAAAAATCCACCATTACAAAGAAATGAGACGATCGAAGCGAAGGTTGATGCGACTTCCAGTCCAACGCAATTAAGTGCAGCTGGAGAAGCAGAACCAAGTGAAAAGGCTAAAGCAAAATTTATTTATGTCAATGAACAACTAAAGGAACAACCAAAGCACTCAGCGACAACACAAGATACTCAACCTCAGATTATAAAAGTAATCGACGTAGGTTTTAATGACACAAATACCTCAAAACAAGACGTAGATACTACCACTACGGCGACCGTTAAACATTTAAACCATGAAAGTAAAAAAGAAGAGAAAATACAAGAAACACAACTTCCAACAGCAAACGTAGAAAAAGCAACGAAATCAGATACAACAGAAGCTGAATCAGAAGCCAAATCAGGTCATCGACCAACGATGATAGATACTACTTCGGGAGCAAGTGACCAATATTAAATTTTTAGCATAAAAAAACGTGGCGAGTACCAATCATCCAAGAAGATGTTAGACTAACCACGTTTTATATTATTTAGGCTAAAAATTGTTCGATGGCTTCAGGAACAGCTGAACTATTATTGACGATTTTACCATTCAATTTAATCAAGCCAACAGTATATAAATTGACATATCCAAATTGGGATTCTGCAATTTCTTGTAAGGCTTCGATTTTTTGTTGGTTAGTTCCACCTAATTGACGGGAGTCAGTGTATAAACCCACAATTGGGATACCAGCTTGATAAGCGACACCAATTTCTGAAGCGACACCTGGATCGATGACTTGTCCATCTAAGACTGCTAGTAACACATCGCTCGATAGGACAGCTTCGGTATCTAATTTGGCAATCATAGTTGAATCAGCATAAGCATTTTTATCGTTAATTTCACCCTGTTCTTGAGGCAAGAAAATTTCTAGGTCAGGTAGAGCTTCTCGAATTGTTTGAGCTAATTTAGCATTAAAAGCTAGTTCCATTTCAGTAAATAACGGGGCAGCAAAATATAATTTCGACATATCATAACCTCCAAAATCATTTAAACTACTCTTCATTATAGTGAAGCAAATCGAGAGAAGCAATTAGAAACAATGGAAATATTTTTCATACTACCGGAAAATTCGTGATAAAAAAGTTGGTTAATAAGTTAAAGTGGCTACGCGATAAATTAATTTAAAAAGAAAGCGTGACAAGAACTAAAGAGGTGTGAAGAAGGGACACAGGTAGAAACTGATCAGTCATTGTTGTATGCTAAGCAACTCAGTTTAACGCAAATAAAATATCGCAAAACCACGAGCATCATTCATGACAGAAGGGGTTGACAGAAGTTAAAGATTAATGTAATATAATAAGTTGCAAAGACGCAGGAAAGTAGTTTAGAAAACGGGTTGAAATATTGTCCAACAGCGTTTTCACGAAAAGAACAAAAGATACGAGCCAATAATTTTTCAAAAACTCGATCTCTTTTGTCTTTTTTTTGCCTAAAAATAGTACAAAAAGCGATTTGTTAGCTAAATGTAATATTTGTAACACAAACGTAACTTTCGGCGCTTTAATATTTAGAAGGGGTGAACAGCTTGAGTCAGCATCATATTGTAAAATACGGTAAAAAAGCTCAAAGACGTAGTTATGCGCGAATTGATGAAGTTTTGGAACTACCAAACTTAATCGAAATTCAAACTGATTCCTACCAATGGTTCCTTGATGAAGGATTGCGAGTAATGTTTGAAGATATTTCTCCAATTGTTGATCATACTGAGAATTTGGAGTTACATTTTATTGATTATGAATTTAAAGAAGCAAAATATAATTTAGAAGAGGCACGTAGCCATGATGCCAACTATTCTAAACCAATTTATGTGACTTTACGTTTAGTTAATAAAGAAACAGGAGAAGTAAAAGAACAAGAAGTATTCTTTGGTGATTTCCCAATCATGACCGAAATGGGTACATTCATTATTAACGGTGCTGAACGTGTCATCGTTTCGCAATTAGTTCGTTCTCCAGGTGTTTACTATCATGACCGAGTGGATAAAAAATCGCGTCATAGTTATACATCAACTGTCATTCCTAACCGTGGTGCATGGTTAGAATTTGAGACGGATGCTAAAGGAATTGCTTATGTGCGTATTGACCGTACACGTAAATTACCTTTAACCGCATTAGTTCGTGCATTAGGTTTTGGTTCAGATGAAGAAATTATTGATATTTTCAGTCAATCTGAATTATTAGATTTAACATTAGAAAAAGATGTTCATAAGAATATCACTGATTCACGTGTGGAAGAAGCCCTTAAAGATATTTACGAGCGTCTACGTCCAGGTGAACCAAAGACAGCAGAAAGCTCACGTAACTTATTAACAGCACGCTTCTTTGACCCACGTCGTTATGACTTAGCACCTGTAGGTCGTTATAAAGTTAATAAGAAATTACATTTAAAACATCGTTTACTTGGTCTAACATTAGCTGAAACGTTAGCTGACCCTGAAACAGGAGAAGTTATCTTTAGTGAAGGGACAGAATTAGATCAAGAAAAAATCGATATTTTAACACCATACTTAGATAACAATATTAATTTGGTTACTTTGCATCCGGCACCTGAAAGTGTTGTTGCGGAACCAATTGATTTACAAGTTATTCGTGTTTATTCACCAGCCGACCCTGAAAAAGTTATTAATATTATTGGTAATGGTAATATCGAAGGCGTTAAAAACTTAACACCGGCTGACATTATCGCCTCAATCAACTACTATTTAAACTTAGAATTAAACATTGGAACAACTGATGATATTGACCATTTAGGTAACCGTCGTATTCGTTCAGTGGGTGAATTATTACAAAACCAATTCCGTATTGGTTTAAGCCGAATGGAACGTGTGGTGCGCGAGCGTATGTCCTTACAAGATACTGCGACCATTACTCCACAACAATTAATTAACATTCGTCCGGTTGTAGCAGCTATTAAAGAATTCTTCGGTTCTTCTCAGTTGTCACAATTTATGGACCAATCAAATCCATTAAGTGAGTTAACTCATAAACGTCGTTTATCAGCCTTAGGGCCTGGTGGTTTAACGAGGGACCGTGCTGGATACGAAGTGCGTGACGTTCACTACTCTCACTATGGTCGTATGTGTCCGATTGAAACACCTGAAGGACCAAACATCGGATTAATTAATAGTTTATCTACCTATGCGAAAATTAATAAATTTGGTTTCATCGAAACACCTTACCGTAAAGTAGACAAAGAGTCCTTAAAAGTTACTGATGAAATTGTTTACTTATCAGCCGACGAAGAAGATTTATATACCGTTGCACAAGCTAACTCATTATTAAATGAAGATGGTTCATTCGTAAATGATGTAGTAATGGCACGTTATATTTCTGAGAATATAGAAGTACCAGTAAGTAAAGTTGACTTTATGGACGTTTCACCTAAACAAGTAGTAGCGGTAGCGACAGCTTCAATTCCATTCTTAGAAAACGATGACTCTAACCGTGCTTTGATGGGAGCGAACATGCAACGTCAAGCAGTGCCATTGGTTAATCCACAATCACCATTGATCGGAACAGGTATGGAATATAAAGCAGCTCACGACTCGGGAGCAGCCTTATTGTGTAAACGTGACGGTGAAGTAGTTTATGTGGATGCGAATCGTGTGAAAGTTAAAGTAGCGGATGGTTCTACCGATGAATATCGTTTAACTAAATTTGCTCGTTCAAATGCGGGAACTTGTTACAACCAACGTCCAATCGTAAAATTAGGGGATATCGTTGAGAAAAATGATATCTTAGCGGACGGACCTTCAATGGAAAATGGCGAAATGGCCTTAGGACAAAACCCATTAGTAGCCTTCATGACTTGGGATGGTTATAACTATGAGGACGCGGTCATCATGTCAGAGCGTTTAGTGAAAGATGATGTTTATACTTCTATTCACATCGAAGAATATGAATCAGAATCGCGTGATACGAAATTAGGACCTGAAGAAATTACGCGTGAAATCCCTAACGTAGGTGAAGATGCCCTTAAATACTTAGATAAGGACGGTATTATTTCTATTGGGGCTGAAGTGAAAGATGGTGACATCTTAGTAGGTAAAGTCACACCTAAAGGGGTAACCGAATTATCTGCTGAAGAACGTCTATTACACGCAATTTTTGGTGAAAAAGCTCGTGAAGTCCGTGATACTTCATTACGTGTGCCTCACGGTGGTGGCGGTATTGTTCATGATGTTAAAATCTTTACGCGTGAAGCTGGCGATGAATTAGCACCAGGTGTAAATAAATTAGTTCGTGTCTATATCGTTCAAAAACGTAAAATTAGTGAAGGGGATAAAATGGCCGGACGTCACGGTAATAAAGGGGTAGTATCCTTAATAATGCCGGAAGAAGACATGCCGTTTATGCCTGATGGAACACCAATTGACATTATGTTAAACCCATTAGGGGTACCTTCACGTATGAATATTGGACAAGTATTAGAATTACACTTAGGTATGGCTGCTCGTCAAATGGGCATTAAAATTGCGACTCCAGTCTTTGATGGTGCGACCGAAGAAGATGTTTGGGATACCGTTAAAGAAGCCGGATTAGAACAAGATGCGAAGACCATTCTTTATGATGGACGTACAGGAGAACCATTTGACCGTAAGATTTCTGTTGGGGTTATGTATATGATTAAATTAGCCCACATGGTTGATGATAAATTACATGCTCGTTCAACAGGACCTTACTCATTAGTAACGCAACAACCTTTAGGTGGTAAAGCACAATTTGGTGGACAACGTTTTGGTGAGATGGAAGTTTGGGCACTAGAAGCTTATGGTGCTGCTTATACTTTACAAGAAATCTTAACGTACAAATCCGATGATGTTGTGGGACGTGTGAAAACATATGAAGCAATCGTTAAAGGTCAACCAATTCCGCGTCCAGGTGTACCAGAATCCTTCCGCGTATTGGTAAAAGAATTACAAGCCTTAGGATTAGATCTTAAAGTATTAGATGCAGATGATAATGAAATCGAATTACGTGACGATGACGATGATGATGACGTAATTAACTACAATGCATTAGATAAATATCGTGAAGAACAAAAACAAGCTGAAAAAGCTAAACTAGAAGCAGAAGTTGGCGAAACAGAAAACAACACTGAAAAAGAGTCAGCAGAAGTAGAAACAGTTGAAGAATAGCCTAGGTGCCATTGGAGTATTAGGCGCTCCAAAATAAAAAAAGGAGGTCGGCCCCTTGATAGATGTTAATAATTTCGAAGCCATGCAAATTGGCTTAGCATCCTCCGAAAAAATTCGTAGTTGGTCATACGGTGAAGTAAAAAAACCTGAAACCATTAACTACCGTACATTAAAACCTGAACGTGACGGATTATTCTGTGAACGTATTTTCGGACCAACTAAAGATTGGGAATGTAGCTGTGGTAAATTAAAACGCGTTCGTTATAAAGGACGCGTCTGTGATCGCTGTGGTGTTGAAGTAACGAAAGCAAAAGTACGTCGTGAAAGAATGGGACATATTGAATTAGCTGCTCCAGTTACACACGTATGGTATTTCAAAGGAATTCCAAGTCGTATGGGATTAGTATTGGATATTAGTCCACGTTACTTAGAAGAAGTGATTTACTTTGCTTCATACATCGTTATTGATCCAGGTGATACCCCGTTAGAATTTAAATCATTGTTAACGGAAGCAGAATATCGTGAGAAAAAACGCGAATACGGTGACCGTTTCTATGCCAAAATGGGTGCAGAAGCCGTTAAAGAATTATTAGAAATGGTAGACGTTGAAAAAGAAGTTGAAGAATTAAGAGAAATCTTAAAAACAGCAACTGGTCAAAAACGTACACGTGCGATTCGCCGTTTAGACATCTTAGATGCTTTCAATGAATCAGGTAATAAACCAGAATGGATGGTATTAGATGTCCTACCAGTTATCCCACCTGATATTCGTCCAATGGTTCAATTAGAAGGTGGACGTTTTGCGACAAGTGACTTGAATGATCTATACCGTCGTGTTATTAACCGTAATAACCGTTTGAAACGCTTATTAGATTTAGGTGCTCCTGGTATTATTGTTCAAAACGAAAAACGTATGTTACAAGAAGCGGTTGACGCTTTAATCGATAATGGCCGTCGTGGTCGTGCCGTAACGGGACCAGGTAACCGTCCATTAAAATCTTTATCGCATATGTTAAAAGGGAAACAAGGTCGTTTCCGTCAAAACTTATTAGGTAAACGTGTAGACTACTCGGGGCGTTCTGTTATCGTCGTTGGACCTAACTTAAAAATGTACCAATGTGGTTTACCAAAAGAAATGGCAATTGAATTATTCAAGCCTTTTGTAATGAAAGAATTAGTTGAACGTGAAATTGCTAGCAACATCAAAAATGCTAAACGTATGATTGAAACTCAAGATGATGCGATTTGGCCTGTAATTGAAGAAGTTATTCGTGAACATCCAGTGTTGCTTAACCGTGCACCTACGCTTCACCGTTTAGGAATTCAAGCTTTCGAGCCAACATTAGTTGAAGGTCGCGCAATCCGTCTACACCCATTAGTGTGTGAGGCATATAATGCCGACTTTGACGGGGACCAAATGGCGGTACACGTACCTTTATCAGAAGAAGCACAAGCAGAAGCACGTTTGTTAATGCTAGCAGCGCAAAACATCTTAAACCCTAAAGATGGTAAACCTGTTGTAACACCATCTCAAGATATGGTCTTAGGTAACTATTATCTAACTTTAGAAGAACCAGGACGTATCGGTGAAGGTTTAGTGTTAAGTAGTGTGGGTGAAGCAGAAATCGCTTATCAAAATGGTTATGTACATTTACATACACGTGTTGCCATTCCAGCTAAAGCATTACCTGGAAAACCATTTACTGAATGGCAAAAAGAACGTTTAATGGTGACAACAATTGGTAAATTATTCTTCAATGAAATTATGCCAATAGAGTTTCCTTACTTAAACGAACCGACTAATACTAACCTAACCCAACAAACACCTGATAAATATTTCTTAGAACCGGGAACAGATGTACCAGAAGCGATTGCTGCAATGGAGATGGTACCACCGTTTAAGAAAAAAGACTTTGGTAATATTATCGCAGAAGTCTTCAAACGATTCCAAATTACAGAAACGTCTGTGATGTTGGACAAATTGAAAAACTTAGGTTACAAGTATTCAACACGTGCTGGTATTACTGTTGGGGTTGCCGATGTATTACGTCTAGAATCTAAAGAGGGTATTTTAGAGGAAGCACATAAAAAAGTTGAAAATATCACAAAACAATATCGTCGTGGTTTAATTACCGAAGATGAACGTTATGGAAGTGTTATTCGTACTTGGGAACAAGCAAAAGATAAGATTCAAGATGATCTTAAGAGTTCATTACCAAGATTAAACCCAATCCATATGATGTCGGATTCAGGTGCCCGTGGTAATATCTCTAACTTTACTCAATTAGCGGGTATGCGTGGTAACATGGCGGCGCCAAGTGGTAAGATTATCGAATTACCGATTACATCAAACTTCCGTGAAGGATTATCGGTATTAGAGATGTTTATTTCTACTCACGGTGCTCGTAAAGGGATGACCGATACGGCCTTGAAGACAGCCGACTCAGGTTATTTAACACGTCGTTTAGTTGACGTAGCGCAAGATGTGATCGTTCGTGAAGACGACTGTGGTACGGATAAAGGGATTGTGATTACCGAAATTGCAGACGGAAATAGTGTGATTGAGTCATTAGAAGAACGATTAATTGGTCGTTATACTCAAAAAACAGTCCGTCATCCTGAAACAGGTGAGGTAATTATTGGACCAAATGAATTAATTTCTGAAGATTTAGCAGCGACTATCGTCAATGCAGGTATTAAAGAAGTAACGATTCGTTCAGTCTTTACATGTAATACACAACATGGTGTATGTAAAAAATGTTATGGCCGTAACTTGGCGACCGGATCTGAAGTAGAAGTTGGGGAAGCGGTCGGAACGATCGCAGCTCAATCAATCGGAGAACCTGGTACTCAGTTAACCATGCGTACTTTCCATACCGGAGGGGTTGCGGGTGGTGGCGATATCACTCAAGGTTTACCTCGTATTCAAGAGATTTTTGAAGCGCGTAATCCTAAAGGACAAGCGACTATTACGGAAGTAGCCGGTGTTGTGGAATCGATCGAAGAAAAAGCGGGCGACCGTTCGAAAGATATTACGATAGCTGGTAACGGTGATACTCGTACTTATAATGTTGCTTATCAAGCACGCTTGAAAGTAAAAGAAGGCGATATGGTTGAACGTGGTCAAGCATTGACGGAAGGTTCCATTGATCCAAAAGAATTGTTACGTGTTACTGACGTGATTACAGTTGAAAAATACTTATTACGTGAAGTACAAGCGGTATACCGTGGCCAAGGGGTAGAGATTGGCGATAAACACGTCGAAGTAATGGTTCGTCAAATGTTACGTAAAGTACGCGTTATGGACCCTGCAGGCACAAAAATTCTACCAGGTGCTTTAATGGATATCGCAGACTTTGCTCGTGCGAATGCATCTTCTATTAAAGCGGGAGAAATCCCTGCGACGGCGCGTCCAGTGTTATTAGGAATTACCAAAGCAGCCTTAGAAACGAATTCATTTATTTCTGCTGCATCCTTCCAAGAAACAACTCGTGTCTTAACAGATGCAGCCATTCGCGGTAAGAAAGATGTCTTATTAGGACTAAAAGAGAATGTTACAATTGGTAAATTAATCCCTGCTGGTACTGGTATGACCAGATATCGTAATATCAAATCAAACCTAGACGTACAAGCAGAATTAAACGAGGCTGAAGCAATAGCAGCGACCGAAGTAACTGAAACCACAGAAGTAGAATAATTTAGCGCAGTGGTTGAGTGATTCCAATTAAAGTCTCAATGACTTGTTTGAGAGCTGGTCACCTGTGCGAGTGGTGGACAGACGAAGTGAAAATCAATTGGTTTTCTACTTCTGGTTCACTCCCAATTCTGCGGGGGTGGACAGACGCAGCGAAAGTCATTTGGCTTTCTACGTCTTGCCCGCCTTCATTGAGAAGTAATAGAGGTTGAACTAAAACAAAAAAGTTTTGGTTCGACCTCTTTTTTGTTTGTTATAAAAGCGATTGATTCAGAAAATAACAGTCACTCTGATTCTTCTCTACTTTCAATCGGAAATCAAACTTAATTAAAGAATACTAATTAAATTAAAAATGTTATAATATTCAAATAAAAAAATAATGGAGAGATAACCAGAATAAAAAAACTATGTGAACTATTTATTTTATTTATACCCCTATAAATTATATGTATAGCGAAGTGTAATTATGCTATTGTGAATTACTGTTCAAAGTCTTATGATTAAGATAGTACATGAAGGGGGAATAAATAATGCGTAAAATTATTATGTTTGGTGTTCGGGATGAAGAAAGAATCGTCGCTGAGAATTGGGCGAAGGAACATCAAGTAGAATTATCAATAAATGAAGAAAATTTTACACCTGAATTAATCGAACGAGTGAAGGGTTATGATGGCTTATCTTTATCACAAGTAGGAAAATTAGATGAGTCATTATATGCACAATTACATCAAATGGGAATTAAGCAAATTGCGCAACGAAGTGCGGGAGTAGACATGTATAATTTGGCTTTGGCTAAAGAGAATGACATTATTATTTCAAACGTACCAAGTTACTCACCAGAATCGATTGCTGAATGGACAGTTGCAATGGCTTTAAATATCATTCGTAAATATGATTTAATTCAAGAAAGAGTGAATGAACATAATTTCTCATGGACACCTGAAATCCGCGGGCGTTTAATGGGAGACATGAAAGTTGCGGTATTAGGAACAGGACGTATTGGTCAAGCAGTGGCACGTTTCTTTAAAGGGTTTGGTTGTGAAATTATCGGTTATGATTTATATCCAAATACGCAATTATCTGATTTATTAACCTATGGTGACTCTATTGAAGAGGTCATTAAGGATGCCGATATTATTTCGTTACACATGCCAGCAACTGAAGAAAATCATCATTTATTCGATAAAGAATTATTATTAAAATGTAAAAAAGATGCGATTTTATTAAATATGGCACGTGGTGCTTTAATTGATACGAAAGCTTTAATTGAAGTATTGGATGAGGGGCATTTAATGGGAGCCGGTTTGGATACTTATGAAGAGGAAGGGCCATTGATTCCTAAAAACTTAACAGACCAAACAATTGAAGATGAGTTATTCCTGCAAGTTATTAATCATCCAAAGATCATTTATTCACCACACATTGCTTTTTATACGGATGAAGCCGTGAAGAACTTAGTTGAAGGTGGATTAAATGCAACATTAGAAGTCATTGAAACGGGAACGACCCGTAATCGTGTAAATTAATTAAATAATAAAAGCGATAAACGTCAATAATAGAGTAAGGAATGTGAACAAGATGGAAAGTAAAATGACAGCAAATAAATTTGCGATGAATATTTTAAATGGATTGGCATTGGGGACGGTAGTGGTCTTGATTCCAGGGGCATTACTATCGGAATTATTTAAAGCGATTATGCCAGGATCTCCAATTTTAAATGCCTTAGCCATGTCTAATTCTATGTTAGGATTAGTTTGTGGTATGATGGTTGGATTGAATTTTAAATTTAATCCGATCCAATCGGCTTCAGTCGGATTGGCGGCGATGTATGCTTCAGGTGCCGTTCAATTTGCTGATGGGGCGATGACGATTAAAGGGACCGGCGATATTATAAATGTTGGTTTAACAGCCGCTTTAGCTGCATTGGTGATTTTATTAGTAGGCGATAAATTAAAATCGTATACTATTATTGTCATTCCGGCATTATTATTAGCTGGTGTTGGCGGTCTTGGAAGAATGATTTTACCTTATGTTACTAGCATTACAACCTTAATTGGACAAGGGGTTGCTTCATTATTAACACTGCAACCGATTATAATGTGTATTCTGATTGCGATTATTTTTGCGATTTTAATTGTTTCTCCTATTACTACCGTCGGCATCGCTTTAGCTGTTGGATTATCAGGTATTGGTTCTGGTGCTGGTAACTTAGGTATTTGTGCTTGTGGTTTTGGTTTAGCGATTATGGGATGGAATGTCAATGGTGTGGGTACAAGTATGGCACATTTTATTGGCTCACCCAAAATGTCCATGCCAGTCGTAGTGAAAAATCCTAAAACAATGATTCCAATTATCGCTAATGCAGCCGTCTGTGGTTTGGTTGCTCAAATTTTCAATATTCAAGGAACGCCAATGTCCGCTGGTTTTGGTTTTTCAGGGTTAGTTGGGCCGATTAATGCAATAAACTTAGCTGAAGGTGGCTTTGGCAATGTTATGAATATTTTAGTGTCGATTTTAGCGTTTATTGTGATTCCAGTGGCAATGGGATTCGTATTTAAACATGTCTTTACCAAAGTAATGCCAATTGTCTCTGAAGAAGATTATCGCTTAGACTTATAATGATAGGATGTCTAGGCAGAAAGCTACTGATGTAGCTTTGAGTTGATAAACTTTTCATTATTAAAAAGTCTATATGTAGACGAAAGAACACCACCTAAATGGCAACAAGGCTATTTAAGTGGTGTTTTTGTTTAATTTGATTTGATGGCTTCAATAAATTCTTGAATCGCTGAGGTAGTCACAAAATCTTTGCGAGTAGCGATACCGATGGGGTAGAAGTTATTCTTCTCAACGAAAGGAATCCATTTTAATCCTTTATTGTCACTGAGTGCTTGAAATTCAGAAGGTAAAATGGTAATTGCGTTAAGCTCTTTTAAGCTATGTAATAAGACTGCCCAGTCGTTATGCACAAATACGATATTAGGATCAAAACCAGCTGCGTGACAACTCCGTGTTAACATTTCGCCTAACATGAAATGATGCGTCAAGCTAGAAATGTTTTGCCCTTTTAAGTCGATGATTTGAATCGCCTCTTTGTTAGCTAAGGGATTATTTTCAGGAATGACGACCGACACCCAATAGCCTTGGGTAGAAGTAGCTAGAGGTTCGATTGAAATTTCGGGATAAAGTTGGGGGAATGATAATAATCCCACATCGATTTCCTTATCAACCAGCATTTTTTGTAGTTGACGTGAACCATCTTGGAAAATAGCTAATTCAACATTACTATGGGTTGCAATAAAGTGAGAGATTTGTTTCATAAATTGAATGGCGAATAGGGTCGTTAAGCCTACTTTTATTTTTTCAATAGGTTGGTGCTTGTATTGCGAAACTTTATCAATTAGCTTTTCAAAGTCTTCGACTATTTTAATCCCATCATCATACAAGACTTGTCCTGTTTCAGTTAACATCATCCCTTCATCGGTCATATTAAACAGTACAGTATTGAGTTCAGATTCAAGTTTTTTGATGGTTTGTGATAAAGTGGGTTGCGTAACAAAAAGACTTTTAGCCGCTCTCGAAAGATTTTTTGATTCGGCAATCGCAATAAAATATTTTAATTGTCTAATATCCATGAAGGTAACCTCTTTCCTATCTAACTAATATTAGTATAACATAAACGATTTGAGTCACTATCACCAACTTTAGTCTGATTTTTATAAGCAAAGTTGATATATAATGAAATCATTCCCAAAAATTGATATAATGACGTTAATAAACTCTTTGGAGGTGTTATGGATGTATTATGGATACGATAGTACGATGATTTTAGTGTTAATAGGAGCAGCGTTAGTAATGTTTGCTCAATCACGTGTGACAAGTACCTTTAGAAAATATGACGAATTAGAGTCTCTTAACCAAATTACAGGAAGACAAGCAGCTCAAACTTTATTACAAGCGTCCAATATACAAGATGTTTCAATCGAACATGTTGCGGGCCATTTATCTGATCATTATGATTCAAGATCAAAAGTTTTAAGATTATCGGATGCAACCGATCAATCAACATCGATTGCAGCCATATCGGTAGCGGCTCATGAGTGCGGCCATGCTCTGCAAGATGCAGAAAGCTACGGTTTCTTAAAATTACGTAGTTCATTTGCACCGATTGCCCAATTTGGCTCTAGTTTATCAATGCCTTTATTAATGGCTGGCTTAATCTTAAATATTTTTTCGTTAGTATGGATTGGGATTGTTGCTTTTGGTTTAGCTTTAGCATTTCAAATTATTACTTTACCGGTTGAATTTGATGCGAGTAAGCGAGCCTTAGCGATTATGGAGTCACATCATTTAATTGAGCCAGAGGAATTACCAGCAGCGAAAAAAGTATTGAATGCGGCAGCCTTTACCTATGTTGCTAGTACATTAAACAGTGCGTTAACCTTATTGCGTTTTATTTTAATCGCAAATAGTCGTCGTCGTGACTAAGGAGAGATTGGATGAGTATATTTCAACGTATTTTACGGGGAAAAGTAAATGTAAACTTAGCGAATGACTTAGCTAAGAAAGTCAATGATGAAGTGAAAAAAATGCCTTCTATTAATATTTTAGTGGCAGGAAAAACTGGGAGTGGCAAAAGCACCTTAATTAATGCTCTCTTTAGAGAGAATATCGCTAAGACAGGTGTGGGGATGCCTGTAACCCAGCACGTTGAAAAGTTGACAAAAGAGGGCGTCCCGTTAACCCTCTATGATACAAAAGGATTAGAATTAACGGCAGAGGCTCAAAAAGAGGTATTAAAAAGCCTTGCACATTTAATTAATATCCAAAAAGAATTGGGCAATGGTCAGGAAATTCATTTAGCTTATTATTGTGTGAATGCTAATATGTCACGTATTGAAGCAATGGAAGTCGAAATTATCCGGGCCTTAGCGAGTGAATTACCAGTTGTTTTAGTCGTGACCCAATCGATTGGCCAAGAAACAAATGATTTTATTGAGTATTTAAAAGAGTTAGCTTTACCAATCGAGGGCGTTGTGCCGGTATTAGCCAAAGAATACGCGCTCTCATCACATCAAAAAATACCTGCACATGGTTTACAGGACTTGATTGATATCACATTAAAAATAATTCCATCAAAGGTACATCAGGCTTTTATCAACGCCCAACAAATCGATATTGATCGCAAAGTCGAAGATGCGAGACGTTGGGCTAAGCGTTATATTAAGACTTCTTTTGGTGTAGGCTTTACCCCCATACCGGTATCGGATGCAGCCATTCTGGTGCCAATGCAAATTACGATGTTAGGTCATATAACAGCTATTTTTGGTTTATCATTAGAAAAATCACAAATTATAAGTATGTTAGCTGGTGTAGGCGGCACTGGAGGTGCCACGGCCTTAGGTAAATATTTAGCTGGTAATTTATTAAAGTTTATTCCTGGCGTGGGGACGATTACTGGCGGAGTGATTAGTGGTTTGACTGCTAGTAGCTTAACCATTGCTTTAGCCTATAGCTATATAGAAGTGCTTAAGCAAATAGCCAAAGCTGAAATGATTGGTCACGATATAGGCTTAAATGAAATTTCAAAATTAATGGGAGCGAATTTTAATGAACAATTAAAAGAAGTCTCAAAAATGTTGCCCGATTCAGTGAAGAATCAATTACCACTGTGGACTAGAAGCTTCTTTGTCGAAAATTATTAAAAGAATGAGACACGATTCTTAGCAAAATGGACCTAATTAAGTAATGATTAGTGTCTTCCATGACGCTAGGAATCTTTTTTTGACGAATAAAGGACTAACTGTTACTAGAAAAGCCTTTCATTTATAAAAGGTGTGACATTTAGTCAAAATTCCGTTAAAATGTATCTATATGTGTAAATTTTTAAAAACATGAAATAAATAATATTTAGGAGTGAACCATTCGTGAGTGAACATGAAATTCAAGAAACATTAAACGACCAACTCATTGCGCGTCGTGAGAAAATGGTAAATATGGAGGAATCAACAGAAGTCAATCCGTTTGATTCTGGATTTGTACGGACGCATACTTCTAGTCAAATTCATTCAGCTTATGACCATTTAGATAAAGAAACCTTGGCTGAAGGAGAGAAGATTATGGTCTCAGTAGCCGGAAGAATGGTTTCAAAACGTGGAAAAGGAAAAGCTGGTTTTGCTCATTTATTGGACATGGATGGCAAAATTCAAGTATACGTTCGTCAAGATGGTGTTGGCGAAGCCACTTATCCTTGGTTTAAAGTGGCTGACTTAGGAGATATCGTGGGAGTCACTGGTTATGTATTTAAAACGAATACCGGAGAAGTATCCGTTCATGCAACTGAATTTATCCCACTAACTAAAGCATTACGTCCATTACCGGATAAATTCCATGGTTTAACCAATGTAGAACAACGTTACCGTCAACGTTACTTAGATTTAATTAGTAATGATGAGAGCCGTAATCGTTTTATTAACCGTTCTAAAATTTTACGAGAAATTCGTCATTACCTTGATGATGCGGGCTATTTAGAAGTTGAAACACCAACATTACATAATTTAGCTGGTGGTGCGAGTGCGAGACCTTTTATTACGCATCATAATGCATTAGATATGGAATTATATTTACGTATTGCCTTAGAACTGCATTTAAAACGATTAGTAGTGGGCGGTATGGAAAAGGTTTACGAAATTGGCCGCGTATTCCGTAATGAAGGAATTGATACAACCCATAACCCAGAATTCACCATGTTAGAAGTTTATACAGCCTACACTGTCTATACGGATATTATGGATTTAACCGAAGGTTTAATTAAATCTGTTGCTGAAAAAGTTTTAGGAACAACTACCGTTGAATATGATGGTCAAGCCATTGAATTAGGTAAGCCTTGGGCCCGCCGTCATATGGTCGATATGATTAAAGAAGTAACGGGTGTCGATTTCTGGCAAGAAATGACTTTTGAAGAAGCCAAAGCACTAGCCAAAGAACATCATGTTGAAGTCAACCCACACGATTTAACAGTGGGACATATTATTAATAATTTCTTTGAAACTCATTGTGAAGAAAAATGTATTCAACCAACCTTTGTCTATGGACATCCGGTAGAAATTTCACCATTAGCACGAAAAAATGAAGAGGATCCTCGTTTCACCGATCGTTTTGAACTCTTTATCGTTGGAAAAGAGTATGCTAATGCCTTTACGGAGTTAACAGACCCAATCGATCAACGTGAACGTTTTGAAGCGCAAATGGCAGAAAAAAATGCTGGAAACGACGAAGCTCATCCAGTGGATGAAGACTTTTTAGAAGCATTAGAATATGGTATGCCACCAACGGGAGGATTAGGAATTGGTATTGACCGATTAATCATGTTATTGACTGATTCACAATCGATTCGTGACGTATTATTATTCCCAACATTGAGAAATAACTAAAAAATCAATTCACATAAAATAATAGCTCTGTACTGTTCATTTATTTGAACAGTACAGAGCTATTTATATTGTTGAGACAACAGAATTAAGGATTCTTAGTCTTTATAACATTATTTTGCGAATTCAGCCGCATTTTTACCTGCAATTCGTCCGAATACCGAAATATCGGCCATTGCCGCTGAACCTAGTCGGTTAGAACCATGGATGCCACCGGTTACTTCTCCGGCTGCATAGAGTCCTTCGATTACTTCGCCATCTGTATTTAATACTTGAGCTTCTGTATTAATTTTTAATCCGCCCATGGTATGGTGAACAGCTGGACCGGCTTTTAACATATAGAATGGCGCTTCTTCAATGGTCCAACCTAACATACGAAGGTTCCATTCAGGGTCTTCGTTCTTCTTAGAATTTTCATTAAAGGTCGCTACCGTTTCTTTAAATTGTTCTTTATCGATATCAAAATGTTCTGCTAATTCATCTAAGGTATCAGCTTTGACTAATAATCCGCGTTTGAATAAGCTTTCGGCTTCTGCCGGGTGAGAATGGATAGTCCCGGTGGTTTCAGAAGATTTTTCATCCCATACAAGGTAACCAACGTGATCCGTTTGCTCTTTAATAGCCAATGAGATAGCACGTCGAGTATCTAATTCTTCTACAAAACGAGTTCCTTCTTTATTAACTAAAAGGGCACCTCCTACAAGTCGAGTATCTCCGACATAAAGCAGTTTACCGGTTTCAACATCACAAATTGGGTATAATTGGATTTTATCCATGCCGACTGTATCAGCATTGAGTGCTTTGGCCATAGTAATACCGTCTCCAGTTGCACCTGGTGAATTTGTTGATAAGACGTGTTCATCCACTTCAGGGTCATTTTCATGTAACATTTCATCATTAGCGCCAAAGCCTCCGGAAGCTAAAACTACCGCATCAGCTTTAACTGTTAAAATTGAAGTAGGGGTCTCAACTTTTACACCCACAATTTTGCCATCTTCAGCTAAAAGTTCTTTTACATCATGTTCCGTTAAAACTGGGATGTCTAATTCTTCAGCTTTTGTTTTATATTTGGAAATTAATTCATTACCAGTATGACCTTCGGGAATTAATGAGCGTTTCACTGAGTGTCCTCCAAAGAACATTAATGAGTCTAACCATTTTACGCCAATTTCATCACGTAACCATTCAGCGGTAGGAGTAGCATTTTCTGCCACAACTTTAATTAATTCAGGGTCACCTCCCGCAACTTCAACGTCTTTTATGAAGTTTTCAGGTGAATCTTCAATGCCTTCTTTTTCTTGTAACCAGTTGCCTGGTGCAGCATATTCACCACCTGAAATCAGAGTGTTACCCCCAACTACCGGTAGCTTTTCTAATAAAACCACGTCAGCTCCTTCTAGTTTCGCCGTTACAGCAGCAGCGAATCCACCACCACCAGCACCCACAACGACTACATCAGTTTCCATTGTTTCTTCTGTTTTTTCAGTAATTTCTTCTTTTTTACCTTGGAAGTTTTTGGTATCGCCGCCAGCTTTTTCAATCGCTTTGGTTAATGCGGTAATAAAAGCCGTTGAGGTTTGTGAAGCTCCTGACACAACGTCTAACTCAATTGATTGATTGTTAATAGCTTCTTCAACTAAACGATTAATAGCCTCTTCGCCTAATCCACCTGTTTCACCGTGTTCGGTTTGAATGTCGATGATTTTTCCATCTTCTAATGTAACAGTAACCGTAATGTCACCGCCAGAGCCGGTCTCAGTAGCAGATCCTGTTTCAGCTGCCATAACTTGAGGTGCTAAAGAAGTAACGAATAAAGTGATACTTGTAGCCACTAATAGAATGACTGATAAAATTTTTGAAATGTTTTTCATCAAACAAATTCCTCTCCTTACTATATATTATGGACTATAAATATTTATAATATCCAACTACAATTTTAACATTAAGTATTGTGCAAAGATACACATAATAAGTAAGTGTTTGATTAATGTTATGAAAAAACACTCATAATTTCCTCATAAATAGTTAAGCCAGTTTCTATGAGGTATAAAAGCCATAGGAAAGAAAAAAATAATAAATTTAATATTTATCAGTTTACTTAGGATGACAATATTTAGTGGACTATGTTATATTATTCTCAAAGAGGTGAAGTTTATGGAATTCGAAAAAATTGAAAACGGCTATGTTAAACGTAATGAACAAGGTGAGATTATAGCAGAAATTACATTTGAACCAACAACGGACCCAGCAGTGGTCATTGCCAATCATACTTATGTTGATCCTGTGCTAAGAGGGCAAGGGGTTGCAGAAAAATTATTAGACCATTTAGTATCCGAAATGGCTAAAGAGGAAAAGAAAATTAAAGCTCAATGTAGCTATGTTGTTGCTAAATTCGAAAAGGAAGCCGATAAATACGACTGGATTAATGCGGATAAACAATAAATTCTTTTGCTAGATTGTAAAATAAAATGAGACAAAATATAAATACTTATAGCAGTTAAAAAGTGAATATAAATCAAAAGAACACAAAAAAAACAATGGAACACTTTTGATAATTAATGTAAACGGTTATAATAAATATATAGGCAATGTTTATTAATTTTTTTAATAGAGGAGTGTAAAAATGAAAATTACCAAAACAGCAGTAGCTGGTACACTTGAATCAAGTGATATCATGATTACTGTAAGCCCAAATACTGAGGAAGAGGTCAGTATTAATTTAAGTTCAAGCGTAGAAAAACAGTTCGGCGCGAGAATACGAGAAGTGATCGAGAAAACGCTTTCCAACTTAAAGATTGATTCTGTTTTAGTGGAAGCTGTTGACAAGGGTGCTTTAGATTGTACTGTTCAAGCTAGAACAATTATTGCAGTTAACCGTGCACTTGAAGTAACTGATTATGACTGGAAGGAGATTGACTCATGGAACGTTTAAGAAGAACTATGATGTTTGTCCCTGGATCAAATGTTGCAATGTTACGTGATGCTGCAATCTATGGTGCAGACTCAGTAATGTTTGATTTAGAAGATTCAGTTTCACTAAAAGAAAAAGATGCAGCTAGAGTCTTAGTGCATTTTGCTTTAAAGACATTTGACTATTCGAATGTTGAAACTGTAGTTCGTATTAATGCCTTAGAAGATGGTGGCAATCTTGATATTGAGGCAGTAGTCTTAGCAGGAGTAGATGTTATTCGATTACCAAAAACGGAAAATGCTCAGGATATCATTGATGTAGAAGCAGTGATTGAAAAAGTTGAGCGAGAAAATCACATTGAGGTTGGTACCACGAAAATGATGGCAGCAATTGAATCTGCAGAAGGTGTACTCAATGCAAGAGACATCGCTAATTCGAGTAAGCGTTTAATCGGGATTGCATTAGGAGCAGAAGATTATGTGACAAACATGAAAACCAGACGTTATCCTGATGGAACTGAACTTTCATTTGCTCGAAATATGATATTACATGCAGCACGAGCTGCTGGTATTGCGGCTATCGATACTGTTTATTCCGATGTTGACAATAACGAAGGGTTTAAAGCAGAAGTATCATTAATTAAACAGTTAGGGTTTGATGGTAAATCAGTCATTAACCCGAGACAAATACCATTAGTTAATGAAATATATACACCAACAGAAAAAGAAATAAACAATGCTTTAGCTGTTGTGGCAGGTATTCGTGAAGCAGAGGCTAAAGGGTCAGGAGTTATTTCAGTTAACGGAAAAATGGTAGATAAACCAATCGTTGAGCGTGCTGAACGTGTTTTAGCACTCGCTAAAGCAGCAGGTATTATCGAGGAGGGAGAATACTAAGATGGTAGTTAATAAAGTTGGACGTGAAATTCCTTCAGAATTAGCAAATACTCAAGGCGTATTTGAAGGTGAAACAACTAATATCAAAAATTTTAATCGCACCCAAGCGAATATCACACCTGTAACACCGGGCAATAAAAAATTATTATCGAAAATCCGCGAAGCGATTGAAAAGACAGGATTAAAAGATGGCATGACGATTTCTTTTCATCACCATTTAAGAGAAGGTGACTTTGTTCTTAACATGGTTATGGAAGAAATTGCAGCAATGGGGATTAAAAACATTTCTATTGCACCATCGTCAATTTCTAACATCCATGAACCACTAATTGAACATATAAAAAATGGTGTTGTTACTAACATAACTTCTTCGGGATTACGCGACAAATTAGGTGCAGCGATTTCAGAGGGAATCATGGAAAATCCGGTAACTATTCGTTCACATGGGGGACGTGCTGGAGCTATTGT
The DNA here is from genome assembly GCF_002847845.2 of Globicatella sanguinis. Taxonomy (NCBI): domain Bacteria; kingdom Bacillati; phylum Bacillota; class Bacilli; order Lactobacillales; family Aerococcaceae; genus Globicatella; species Globicatella sanguinis. The sequence goes on from NZ_CP126962.1 coordinate 1,454,150, forward strand.
AACAGGCAAAATTCATATTGATGTGGCATTTTTAGGTGCTCCAAGTTCAGACGAATATGGTAATGCGAACGGGACTTCTGGTTCAGCAGCTTGTGGATCATTAGGGTATGCAAAAGTTGATGCTGAGTATGCCGATAAAGTGGTTGTTATTACAGACAACTTAAAACCTTATCCTAATACGCCTATCAGCATTCCACAAAAAAATGTTGATTATGTTGTTGTTGTTGATCAAATTGGTGATCCAACAGGTATAGCAAAGGGGGCGACGCGATTTACAAAAAATCCTAAAGAATTGCTAATTGCTGAATACGCAGCTAAAGTTATAACAAGTTCTCCATACTATAAAGAAGGATTCTCTTTCCAAACAGGAACAGGTGGGGCGTCGTTAGCCGTAACTCGCTTCTTAAGAGAACAAATGATTAAAGACAATATAAAAGCCTCTTTTGCATTAGGTGGTATCACCAATGCAATGGTTGAGTTATTAGAAGAAGGTTTAGTAGATAAAATCTTAGATGTACAAGATTTCGACCAACCTTCAGGTCAGTCATTAGGACGGAATGCAGAACATTATGAAATTGATGCAGATTTATATGCTTCGCCGTTTAATAAAGGTGCAGTAGTCAATATGTTAGATGTTTGTATTTTGTCAGCATTAGAAGTAGATACAGACTACAATGTCAATGTCTTAACAGGATCTGATGGTGTCATAAGAGGTGCTTCTGGTGGGCATTCTGATACAGCATTCGCATCTAAAATGAGTATGGTAATATCTCCATTGATTCGCGGACGTATCCCAACATTTGTAGAAAAAGTTAATACTATCATCACACCTGGAACTTCAGTGGATGTGGTAGTAACTGAAGTTGGTATTGCTATTAATCCTAATCGTTCTGATTTAATTGAACACTTTAAAGATATTAAAGTTCCAATTTTTACAATAGAAGAATTAAAAGAAAAAGCTTATTCCGTAGTTGGAACACCAGACCCAATTGAGTATGGGGACAAAGTTGTTGCAGTTGTTGAATATCGAGATGGCACAGTTATTGACACCGTTCGCAATGTCAAATAGTCAAGTCTTTGATGGAGAAAGTGTAACATTACTTGAAATGTTACAAGCTAGGGAAGAACGACAAGAATTGCAAAGAAATGTTTTTTTAAAAGCTCCCCAGGGAACACTTTTATATATCACAATGAATATTCCAGGTGAGATAAAAAACTCAAAAATATTAAAAAGAGTTTTTGAATGCGAACTAAATAATTTGCAACGTAAATTTTCAAAAGAAACGATTCTAACTCGTTTCGTAAGTAACAAAACAGGAAATGAAGCGTATATACTATTATCAATCAATCCGGTATTACTTAAGAAAAGATTGATTAAATATGAGGAAGAAAGTCAATTAGGTCGATTATTAGATTTAGATGTTCATTATAAAAACAAAGAAAATATATTTCAAATAAGTCGAACTGAGATTGGTTATCCACCTCGAAAATGTTTTCTTTGCGATAATATCGCTAAAGAATGTGGACGGAGCCGTTCCCATTCTTTAGATGATATTCGACTTTACATTAGTAAGAAGGTCTTAAACTATCTAGAAGAGAATAGTAATTAAAAATAAAAATAAAAAATTTACAGAGGTGCATTATGAAAAACTTAAAGTTCTTTGGATTAAACATTAAGTTGTTTATCGTTTTTGCTTTGTTAGTGATTCTTGCGATGTATACAGGCGTATTATCTAAGGACCTAGCTGGCGGTATCGCAATTATGATGGTTATTGGTATTATCTTTAATGAAATTGGTGAGCGAATCCCAATCTGGAATTCATATGTTGGGGGAGGGCTTGTTTTAGCTTTCCTAGGAACTGCCTTTTTAGTTCAGTTTAATGTAATCCCTACAGAATATGTCGAATTAATGGATCAAGTTACATCCAAACCAATGGGAGTGCTAAACTTTTTCATCATAGCCCTAATTACAGGATCCATTTTAGGCCTAAATCGTGACTTAATGTTAAAATCCTTCTCAGGATATATTCCAGCCATATTAGGTGGACTTGTCGGTGCAGGAATTCTAGGTGTTTTAGCAGGGTTATTATTTGGAGTAAGCCCAACGGACACTATTATCAAATATGTTCTACCAGTTATGGGAGGGGGTAACGGTGCTGGTGCAGTACCATTATCACAAATCTATGAACGGGTTACTGGTGATACAGCAGCTAATTATTATGGTTTTGCAATTGCTATCTTAACGATTGCTAATATTTTTGCAATTATTTCAGGTGGTATTTTAAATAATATTGGGAAAAAATCAACAAATTTAACTGGTGATGGCAATACATTGATTCGTAATGCTGATGAAATCAAAAGTGATAAAGAAAGTTATGAATTTTCGATCAAAGATTATGCCGGAGCTATTTTAATGGCCTTAGCTTTCTATCAAACAGGTCGTATTTTGTCTGAATTGTGGGAAAATTATATACTACCTTCAATCCCGATTCATGCATTTGCTTTTATGATTATTTTAGTAGCACTAGCGAATGCATTTGATTTAATACCTGGTAGTTTACGTATGGCTGCTAAAGATGTTCAGTCATTTTTCTCTAAAAACTTAGTATTAGTTATTATGGTAGGGGTCGGAGTTTCAACAGATTTAAATGAACTATGGGCAGCTATAACTCTAGGTAATGTTATTATTGCAGCAGCAATTGTTATCGGTGCGATTTTAGGATCAGCGATTGTTGGTTGGATGGTAGGCTTCTATCCAATCGATTCAGCTGTTACTGCTGGACTATGTATGGCTAACCGTGGAGGATCAGGAGACTTAGCTGTTTTAGGGGCAGCTGACCGTATGGGCTTAATTTCTTATGCCCAATTATCTTCACGTTTAGGTGGAGGAATGGTATTGGTCATAGCATCAATTTTATTCGGATTTTTCCTATAAGATTAGCATATTTTAAACAGCTTTGCTTAGACGTAGCACTTGACTCTTATCGAGTGCTCACGTCTTTCTTTATAAATACTAGAATTGACAAAAAAGATAAAATAATTTTTATTGAGCATGAATGTACAAATGTAATTTGATATAATGTGATTAACAGATAAATTAAGGAGAGTGGTAATATTATGACGGAAAAGCATTTAGTCGGCATCACTGAAACCGTTCTAAGAGATGCGCATCAAAGCTTATTGGCGACCCGCATGCCTTTTGAAGACATGAAAGACATTTTGCCGGTACTCGATCAAGTTGGATATGCTTCTTTAGAATGTTGGGGCGGCGCGACTTTCGACGCATGTATTCGCTTCTTAAATGAAGACCCTTGGGAACGTTTAAGAAATATCAAAGCATTAGCTCCTAATACGCCGTTGCAAATGCTATTGCGCGGGCAAAATTTATTAGGTTATCGTCATTATGCGGATGATGTGGTCGATAAATTTGTCGAGAAAGCCGCAGCCAATGGGATTGATATTTTCAGAATTTTTGATGCCTTAAATGATATGCGCAACACCAAACAATCGGTTGAAGCAGTCAAAAGGACTGGAAAGGAAGCGCAAGTCGCCATTGCATTTACAACGAGTCCTGTTCATACCGATGAGTATTATGTTGGACTAGCAAAAGAAATTGAGGGCATGGGCGCTGATTCACTGTGCATTAAGGATATGGCCGGCATTCTGACGCCTCAACGTGGCTATTCGTTAATTAAATCGATTAAAGAGGCAGTGTCGATACCGGTAATTGTCCATACGCACGCAACCAGTGGCGTTTCACAAATGACGCTTTTAAAAGTGGTAGAAGCCGGTGCAGATCGAATCGATACCGCCATATCACCATTAAGCGAAGGGACTAGTCAACCAGCAACAGAATCATTAGTGATTGCATTAGAAGAATTAGGCTATCAAACAACAATTGATCATGAGAAATTAGATTTAATTGCTGAACACTTTAGAAAAATGCGAGATAAATATTTAGCCGAAGACTTAATCAATCCTAAAATGTTAACTGCTGATCCACGTGCTTTAATTTATCAAGTGCCAGGTGGAATGTTGTCTAACTTAAGTTCTCAATTGAAACAAGCAGGTTTGGCTGAAAAATATGATGAAGTGTTAGCGGAAGTTCCACGGGTGCGTAAAGATTTAGGTTATCCTCCATTAGTGACGCCACTTAGTCAAATGGTTGGAACACAGGCTACAATGAATATTGCAACTGGTGAACGATACAAGATGGTTTCAAACGAAGTTCGCAGTTATTTAGTTGGTAAATATGGTAAGTCCCCGGTGGCAATCGATGAAATGTTCCGCCGTAGTATCATGGGCGATGAAAAAGTCATTGATTATCGACCAGCCGATGATTTAGAAGCGGAATTTGAAAAGTTGACGTTAGAGATAGGTGACTTAGCTAAAAGCGAAGAAGATGTATTAATTTATGCTCTGTTTCCAGAGGTTGGGAAAAACTTTTTAATGAAGCGTAATCAACCTGAAGAATCAGTGGTGAAAGTTACAGCCTATATTTAGAAAGGATGAAGCCGATGGAATTTACAATCATTGATGGAATAAATTTAACAGTCTCGGCCATATTAATGGTGGCCTTTACACTTATTTTAATCATGTTTTGTATACAGTACGTGAGTAAATTGGTGGAAAAATACGAGCGAGTACAAGATGTGTTACAACAATCAGAAGGAGCAAACAAAAGCGCCCCATCGCAACTCTATCCGTCAGCAAGTTCAAATCCATTGTCAAAAAAGACCTTGTTTGAAGAAGATAAATTAGCAAGAGTAGCGGTGTTAACGGCATTAGCCTATGCGAGTGAAGATGAACCAGATAAGCGTTTTGAAGTAGTTTCTGTGATCAAAAAATAGCAACTGTTATGAATGAGGATGCCTCTTTAAAAGAAAAATAAACAATCCAGAAAGGATGAATTTCATGAAAAGATATGAAGTAGTGGTTAATGATGAAGTGTTTGAAGTGAGTTTACGAGAATTAAAAGCAGATGAAACAATTGAAGTAACGCCTCAAACATCAGCTGCCAAAACAAATGATACCCCTGTTGCTTCTACAACAAGCAATCAAGAAGGAGTTGTGGTCAGCGCCCCGATGAGTGGTGTGATTATGAAAATATTAGTTAAAGAAGGCCAAAGTGTCAAAGCAGGCGATAACTTATTTATTCTAGAAGCAATGAAGATGGAAAATGAAATAAAAGCCACTCAAGATGGTGTAATCAAATCAATTTTAGTGACGGAATCGCAACAAGTTGAAACGAAACAAGAATTAGCCGTAATGTAGGAGGGATGATATGTTAGAAATTATCAGTGAATTAATTACTAACTCCGGATTTGCTGCTCTTTCTGGTAAGAGTTTTATTATGATTGTGATAGCTTGTGTGTTGCTTTATCTGGGGATTAGAAAGCAATATGAACCGTATTTAATGATTCCAATTGCCTTTGGGATGTTACTTAGTAATTTACCTATTTCAGGTATTATGGACCCAGGTAATGGCATCGATCCAGGAGGGTTATTATATTATTTATATCAAGGAACTAAGTTAGGAATCTATCCACCCTTAATATTTTTATGCTTAGGTATCGCAACGGATTTCGGTCCGTTAATAGCGAATCCGATTACGATCCTATTAGGAGGCGCTGCACAATTCGGTATTTTTGCGGCCTTTTTCCTTGCCTTATTATTTGGAATGACGCCCCAAGAATCGGCTTCCATTGGCATTATCGGCGGAGCGGATGGACCGACAGCCATTTTTACTACAACGCGCTTGGCACCACATTTATTACCAGCGATTGCGGTAGCGGCTTATTCTTATATGGCTTTAGTGCCTGTTATTCAGCCACCGATTATTCGAGCATTAACGACTAAAGAAGAACGGAATGTTGTGATGGAGGAACAACGAAAAGTTTCTCAAACAGAAAAAATTATTTTTCCGATCGTTGTAACTATTTTAGTTAGTTTACTAGTGCCTAGTGCGACGACTTTAGTAGGGATGTTAATGTTAGGAAATTTATTGCGTGAGAGTAAAATAGTACCGTTATTAACCGATGCATTACAAAATTCAATGATGTATATTGTAACGATTTTATTAGGAACAACCGTCGGAGCAACCGCTACTAGCGAAATCTTCTTATCACCGGATACCTTGTTAATTATCGTGTTAGGATTGATTGCTTTTGCATTCGGGACTGCTTCAGGTGTGTTAATCGGTAAAGTGATGTATAAATTTACTGGTGGAAAAATTAATCCAATGATTGGTGCTGCCGGTGTTTCAGCTGTGCCAATGGCTGCTCGAGTGGTACAAAAAGAAGGACAATTGGAGAATCCATCCAATTACTTACTGATGCATGCGATGGGACCGAATGTGGCCGGAGTAATTGGTTCCACTATTGTGGCGGGTGTCTTGTTAGCGATGTTTAGTTAGAGTTTAAATGAATAAAATGATACCCTCAAAAGGCTGAATTCTACTGCCTCCTAAATCCGGATAAGGACAAAGGGAGCGGGAGCCGTTTGAGGGTATTTGTTATGATAATAATGATGCTAACCAGACGATGAGTTTTACCACATTGGGTAGGACAATAATTGTATAGAGCATTCGGATAATTTGAGTACTGGCTATTTTAGCCAAGTCGCCCCCTAATTCTCCGGCAATCAATGAAATATCAGTTGCGCCAGCTGGAGAAGAAGAAAATAAGGCTGATTGTAAATCAATGAGTCCCCGGCGATAGATAAAGATAGAATAGAAATAATTGAGCGTTAAATAAGAGGCCAATAAAATAATTGCTGGCATAATTAAATTAAACATATTTAGCAGACTCTCATGAGTAAAGGTCGTCCCAATAATGGAACCAGCACAAATTTGAGCGGTATATCTAAGAGCGGGTCTTAAAGGTTGACTACCACCGTATAATTTGATTAATAACGAAGCGATTAAAGCACCGATTAGTGTTCCTACTGGTAATTGTGAATAGTAACCAATAATACCTCCGATTAGCGAGATGAAAATAACATAGAAATCATTTTTGATAGGTGGGTGGGATTGTTTGTGATCGTTAGATGTCGTTTTATTGCTACCATTTTGAACTGGCGTCGCATTGAGTCGTTTTAAAATAAACTTAATCCAATTTGGCAAGATAAGGAGCATACCGACTAAGCGAATGGTTTGCATTGAAGCCACGACATCTGCTTGAGCGCCCATATCAATACTCATAAGTGAAACATCCATAATACCACCAGGTAAGCACATCAGTAGCGCTGTTACTAAATCAAATTTAAAAACAAAATGAAAGATAAACCCAACTAAAATCATATTTAATGTAAATAAAGCTAAAAGCAAAGCGACGGGTTTACGCATTTTAGGAAGATTTTCTAAATCAGAGTGGTTAATCAATTGACCAATGAAAGCGCCACTTAAGATTTGTGCAAATAACTTTAAGTTACGAGGCACATAAAGGTTACCAAATAAAACATTGATGATGGCCACGACCACCATACTGCCAATCATGAAAGCAGCTGGAATATTGATTTTTTTAAATAATAGTCCACCTAGGAAGCCAATCAATAAAGTGAGTGCAATTTGTTCAATCATACAAACACCTCTTTATAAACTATTTTCATTATTATAACATTTTAGCGGGTAATCATATATATTAGATTGCTTTAAGCTCTAAATTTCAATGACTAATAATTTCAAGGCAAATTGATGTAAAAAAATATTGAAAAATCTTTGCATTCAAGAAGATGTCATGGTATTATAATAATGTTGCAAAATGCACAGTAATAACTCTAATTTAGCAAATAGATTAGGGCAGAAAGGACGAAGAAAATTATGAAACAAGGAATTCATCCAGAATATCAAAAAGTAGTGTTTATGGATACTTCAACTGGTTTCCAATTCTTATCAGGTTCTACTAAATCATCAAATGAAACTGTTGAATGGGAAGACGGTAATACTTATCCATTAATCCGTGTTGAAATCTCTTCAGATTCTCATCCGTTTTACACTGGGCGTCAAAAATTCACTCAAGCCGATGGTCGTGTGGATCGTTTCAACAAAAAATACGGTTTCAAAGACAACAACGCTGCAAATTAATTCTAGTAGCTTAAAAACATTGATATATCAACGTTTTAAAGGTTTACCATGTTATGTGGTAGACCTTTTTTTATGGACTTTACCGACTTTTTTTGAAAAGCGCCCAAAAATAATAATGTTTTTTGAAGAAATGGGAGTGGACCAGAAGTAGAAAATTGAATAATTTTCCTTCGTCTGTGCACCCCCGCAAAGTTGGGAGTAGACCAGAAGTAGAAAATCGAATGATTTTCGCTTCGTTGGCCTACCCCCGCACAGTTGAGTAGGCCTCAAACAAGTCGAAAGACGCCGTTTGAGACCACTCAACCACTGCGCTATAAATTAACGTGCATTAATTTGACTGAATTTTTCAAGATTAATCTCAGCAACATTAAGACGCCGTTTGAGACCACTCAACCCCTGCGCTATAAATTAACGTGCGTTAATTTGACTGAATTTTTCAAGATTAATCTCAGCTACATTAAGACGCAGGTTGAGGCCACTCAACCACTGCGCTTTTAAATAACGAATGATAACTTGACTAAATTTATCATGATTATGCCCATCCCACAAATATAGTGAAACTACTGTTGAATAACTAGACTTTTTCACCACTAGATATAAGTTTTACTAATCCATTCTAAACATCACATTGTGATAATTAACACTTATAACTGAATATAAGATTAAAAACTAACTGTTAAACATTGATATAACAACCAATGAACGTGAATAAGAGTCACTGCATGAATTAATACTGACTTGTGAACAAAAACAACACTATTAGCTCAACTTATAGTAGGTCTGAATATTAATTATTTTTTTTATTGGCAAAGACTTGCTATAATGAAAGCGTAAACAAAACAGCGTTTACATTTATTAAAGAGGAGGTATTGTATGAACTTCGATTGGATTAAAGTGAGAGCTGTGACTCATAGTGATAAAGTTGCGATTATTGAGCCAGCTAAAAAAAGAGAATGGACTTATCATGAATTGAATGTCCGTGCAGAGAACTTAGCGAATTATCTTATTGAGCAAGGAGTTCAAAGAGGAGATAGAGTGGGGGTATTTGCACCAAATGATGTTGCGATTGCCGATTTTTTCTTTGCTTGTATTAAGATGGGAGCTGTATTCATCCCATTAAATTGGCGTCTTAAGCCATTAGAGGTTGCGAAAGTTGTTGAAGATTCAGGAACGAAATTCATCGTAAACGCTGTTAACCATGAAGACCGTTTGGAAAATGTTCCCAAAGAGTACATTAAATTAAACATTGATTTACCGGAGTATGATGAGATTGTCAATCCAGCTAATCACCATCCATTTGAATCTGTAGATCTTGAGTTGAATGATCCAGCATTCTTAATCTACACAAGTGGTTCAACCGGAACACCTAAAGGGGTGCTTCATACGCATCAAAGTTATCGTAATAACGCCTTTAACGAGATTTTATCATTTAACTTAACGGAGGAATTACGTGTTATTATCAATGTGCCGTTATTCCATATTATCGGATTTGTTGATATGTTAATTCCTGTTTTAATGTTAGGTGGAACGATTGTATTAGAACGCTATTTTAATGCTCAGACTTTAAATAGTATGATTCGTGAGTATCGTCCAAATACTTTAATTATGATTCCAACGATGTATTATGCGATGCTTGCATCACCTGACTTTGCACCAGATGTTTTAGAAAGTGTTGATTTAATTGTTTCTGGTGGCGCGCCGCCATTACCACAAATTGCGCAAGCTTTTGAAAAAATGGGCAAACCCATTATGAACATTTATGGTTTATCTGAAGTGCCTTTAGTAACGTTCAATCGTAAGGAATTTGCGAAAGAAAATCCAGCAGCTATTGGCCAACCATTAATGAATGGCAAGATTAAGATTGTTGATGACCAATTAGAAGAAGTTGGAGTTGGCGAAGTGGGTGAATTATTAGTAGCGGGTGCCAATGTGTTTGCAGGCTATTGGAATTTACCTGAAGAAGATGAAAAAGCCTTCCACGAGGGGTATTTTAGAACGGGTGACTTAGCAACTCGTAATGAAAAAGGTGAAATAACAATTGTTAATCGTCTGAAAGAGTTAATCATTACCGGTGGCGAGAATGTTTTACCTTCTGAGGTAGAAGCGATTCTTAATAAACATCCATTAATTAAGAGTGGCTTGGTAGTGGGATATGATAATCCGAAATATGGAGAGTCAGTATCAGCAGCCATTATCTTAAACCCTGAAGCACGCGATTATGAAAACTTTGAAGCGGCTTTAGATGAGTTTATGATGAAAAACTTAGCAGGGTATAAAGTACCAAAACTATACTTAGTACTAGAAGAAATCCCATTGAATTCAGTTGGTAAACCTGATCGTTTAGAAATTCAACGGATGATGAATGAATACGCAAAAGAAATTGATGATCCTGTTAATCACAATAAATAAATAATACGAATATGGAGGAAATTATTATGTCAACTAAACAAGAATTATTAAATAGATTATATCCTGAGGATGTTTTAAAATTATCTGCTGATTTAACCGAAGGAGAAGTAAAGGTTTTAGCGCAATTGGTAGAACTTTTAGAAAGTAAGTATCGTAAAGATTTAAATAAACATTGGACTAATTGTACAGTACCAGAAGGCTTCTTTGAAGATTTAGGAAAATTAGGTTATAAAACAAACCCATTATTATTTGAAGGTCGTGAAGGCGCGAAAGCACCAAGTCAATTATTTGAATTCTTCTTCACTTATACTTTAGCTCGTTTTGATATTTCCTTAGTTACTTTATTAGGTGTTCACTCAGGATTAGGATTTAATTCCTTCTTATTTGGTGGAGATGATGCTCAACGTAAAGAATATTTACCGAAATTAGCTTCTCATGAATTAAGAACTTGTTTCGCTTTAACAGAACCATTGCATGGTTCAGACGTAGCTTGGGGATTAGATACTACTGCTCGTCTTGAAGGAGATAAATGGATCTTAAACGGTGAAAAACGTTGGATTGGTGGCGCAATTGTAGCGGATGTCATTCCAGTTTATGCGCGTGATGAAGAAACAGGTAAACCAAAATGTTTCATTGTTGAAAGAGAACAAGCAGGTGTTGAAATCGACGTTATTGAAAATAAAATTGCTTTGAAGATCGTTCCTAACTGTAATATTAAGTTAACGAATGTTGAAGTAGAGGAATCAAAACGTCTACAAAACATTAATGGCTTCAAAGATATTGCCAAAGTATTATTCTCAACACGTGCAGCTGTTGCGTTCATGGCAACGGGTGGAATGGCAGGAGCTTTACAAGCAACCTTGAAATATGTTAAAGAACGTGAGCAATTCGGTAACAAGATTGCAAGTTATCAATTAGTTCAAGAAAAATTAGCAATGATGCAAGCAAACTTAACACAAGCAATGTCATTATGTGTCCATATTGCGAAGTTACAAGAACAAGGCGATTACAATGAAGTAGTGACGTCGATTGGTAAAATGATTAACTCATTACGCTTGAGAGAATCAGTAGCGATGGGACGTGGTATCTGTGGCGGTAATGGTATCGTAGCAGATTACGATATTGCACGCTTCTTCTCAGATGCTGAAGCAGTTTTCACTTATGAAGGAACACATGAAGTTAACTCACTTATCATTGGTAGAGCAATGACAGGTGAAGCAGCATTTAACTAAAAGTGCTACAAGATGACGAGGAGGAAATAATATGACCATTAGAAAAGCAACCGTATTGGGTGCTGGCGTGATGGGGTCGCAAATCGCGGCCCTTCTCGTTAACGCCGGTATTCAAGTAGAATTACTTGACGTAGTAATTGATCAAAATGATAAAAATAAATTATCTAAAATGGGGTATGATCGCATTAATGATCGTAAAAAACCGATGTTATATGATGCGAAGTTTTTAGGGAATTTATCCTATGGAAACTTTGATGATAATTTAAAAGAAGCTTCTGATTCTGATTTATTTATTGAAGCAGTAAAGGAAGATATCCAAATTAAACATGATATTTGGAAGAAAATCGCTTCCGTAGCGAAGGATACAGCCATTTTAGCGACTAATACTTCTGGTATTCCAATTGAAATGATTGCTAAAGTCTTATCAGATGATGAAAGAGCGCGCTTCCTAGGAATGCACTTCTTCAATCCACCACGCTTCATGAAATTAGTAGAATTAATTCCTAATTCAAAAACAAGTGACGCTACAATGGAAGTGGTGAGTGACTTTGCAATTAATGGCTTAGGTAAAGGAGTTGTAACAGCAAATGATGTCCCAGCCTTTATCGCTAACCGTATTGGTACGCATGCAATGGCGGACAACATGGCCAGAGCTGAAAAACTAGGTTTATCAGTTGTTGAAGCAGATGCTTTAACTGGAAAAGTTATTGGACGCCCAATGGGAACCTATGCTTTATCAGACTTAGTTGGATTAGATATTGCAACTTCAGTAGTTAAAGGTATCATGATGGATCCAAGTGAGACGGAACATTTCACTTTACCAGACTTAATGCCAAAATTATTAGAAAAAGGTTTATTAGGTAATAAAGTAAAACAAGGATTTTACAAGCGTGAAGGTCGCAAAAAATTAGTTATTTCACCGGATACATTAGAATATACAGAGGTGGAAATGCCAGCGTTACCTATTTTAGCTCAATTTGGTCGTAAATTAAAAGATAATTTAGATATTATCTTTAATAGTGACGATCCAGCTGGAAAATATTTATGGGAAACCTTAGCGGCATCGTTTTATTACTCAGCGTTAAATGTGCCAAAAGCAGCGAATGATTATAAAGATATCGACCGTGCTTTAGTTTGGGGCTTCAATTGGCAAAAAGGACCATTCCAATTATGGGATTTGATGGGATTCGAACGTGTTAAAGAACGCTTAACAAAAGAATATGGATCTTTACCAGAATGGGTAGCGAATCGAACTGAACCGTTTTACCAACCAGGTGAGCGCTTAGAACAAACGACGTCGATTGAAGAGAAAATTGAAAAAGATCTATGGGATGGAGAGGCTTCAAGATTTAGTGTTGTCAACACGGATCAATTATTGTTCAAGTTTAAGACACCGAATAATACGATTACTGATGGTTTATGCGAGGATTTAATTAAAGCAGTTGATACATTAGAACAGGAAGACTATTCAGGAATGGTTATTTATTCTGATGGGCCACACTTCAGTTTAGGTGCGAACTTGTTAATGATGAAAGCAGCTATCGAACAAGAGCAAGTAGATGAATTAGTTGGAGGTACTATTTCAGTATTACATAATGCTGTCAATCGTATGCGTTATGCAACTAAACCAATCGCAACCGCAACTCAAGGGCGTGCTTTAGGTGGTGGAGCAGAAATTTTATTAGCGTCACCATTTGTTGTAGCAGCAGCTGAATCTTATATTGGTTTAGTAGAAGTGGGTGTTGGTTTAATTCCAGGTGGTGGAGGTTTAGCAGAATTAGCTGAACGCGCAACCATTGGTAATGATCAAACGTCTAACAAAATTCAAACCTTAGCCAAAGTAGTGATGAATGTGGCTCAAGCTAAAGTGGTGATGAATGCTTATGAAGCGCAAGAAAACTTATTCTTGAAACCAACAGATACCATCATTATGAATGGTGATCGTCGTATTGATGTGGCTTTAGACCGTGTTCGTTTTGAGGCTAATGCCGGCTATGTTCCACGTACAAAACGTACTTTTGCAGCTTTAGGCACAGACTTCATCGGTGTGGTTGAAGGGCAATTAGATTCTATGAGATTAGGTCATTTTATTAGTGATTACGATATGGAAATTGCGTTAGCATTAACCGAAGTATTAGCAGGTGGCGAGGTGCCAAGAGGGACACTCGTTAATCAAGAATACTTACAAAGCTTAGAAAAAGCCCAATTCACACGTTTAGCGAAAAATCAAAAAACATATGAACGTATTGCACATATGTTAAAAACTAGAAAGCCGTTAAGAAATTAATGGATGAACAATGGAGGGGAAAAATATGGAAGAAGCATACATTGTCTCTTATGGCCGCTCAGCTGTAGGAAAAGGAAATAAACGCGGAGCATTTGCCAATGACCGTCCTGATGATATTGCGGCTGAAGTTTTAAAAGGGGTCATTGATCGTATCGAAGGACCATTCGATCCAAACTTAATAGAAGATGTGATTGTAGGATGTGCTTACCCAGAAGCAGTACAAGGAAATAATTTTGCTCGTACGATTGCGTTAAGAGCAGGATTACCTTATACCGTTGCTGGTCAAACAGTCAATCGTTTCTGTTCATCAGGTTTACAAACGATTGCAACAGCAGCTAACGCGATTATGGCTGGGCAATCTGATGTGTTAGTAGCAGGTGGCGTTGAGTTTATGAGTGCAGTGCCAATGTTAGGAAATGAACCAACCAATAACCCGACTTTACAAAGAGAAGGTGTCGGAGCCGGAACGCCAATGGGCTTAACCGCTGAAAATGTGGCTGAAAAATATGGTGTTTCACGTGAAGATCAAGATGCATTTGCAGTCCAAAGTCATCAACGTGCTTTAGCTGCACAACAAGCAGGTCGTTTAGCAGATGAAATTATACCAGTACAAGTTAACAAAGTGACTTATACCGCTGAAGGTCCGGTAGTAACGAAGGAAGAATACAAAACTGACGAAGGCATTCGTCCGGGGACGAATATGGAGAGCTTAGCGAAATTACCGACGATTTTTAAAGCGAATGGATCGGTAACAGCAGCGACTTCATCACAAATTAGTGACGGTTGTGGATTCGTAGTATTAATGTCAGGCAAGAAAGTCAAAGAATTAGGGATTAAACCGATTGCCAAGTTTGTTGGGTTTAAAGCTGTAGGGGTAGATCCTAAATTAATGGGGATTGGACCAGCTTATGCAATTCCAGAAGTATTAAAATTAGCAGATCTTACTTTAGATGATATTGACTTAATTGAATTAAACGAAGCTTTTGCCTCTCAAGCTTTAGCTTCTATGCGTGAATTAGGAATTAATCAACAAATTACTAATGTTAACGGAGGCGCAATTTCACTAGGACATCCACTAGGCGCATCAGGGGCTATTTTAACAGCTCGTTTGTTAGCTGAAATGAAACGTCGTCCAGATTCAAAATATGGCATTGTTTCAATGTGTATTGGTGTCGGAATGGGAGCAGCCGGAATTTTCGAATATATTCATTAGTATCCGTGACACAGGAGGATTAGAATGGAAAATCAAGAGTTATTGATCAATATTGAAAATTCTATCGCCACCTTAACGATTAATCGTCCAAAATATGGTAATGCTTTATCAAAAGATAATTATCGCGCAATAATGGAAGCAATGAAATCTTTTGAAGACAATGAAGAGGTTAGAGTCATTATCATTACTAGCACTGGAGACAACTTCAGTGCTGGGGGTGATGTTACCCAATTTAAGGTAGCGATAGAAACAAAAACACATATTCCTTATGATACAGTAAGGGAAACAGGTTATATGATTGAAGCCATTATAAAAAATAAAAAGCCCGTCATTGCAGCTGTAGAAGGTTTTGCAGTAGGTGCAGGTTTTGGGTTGGCGATGGCTTGTGATTTTATCGTCGTTGGCGAAAGCTCAAGATTAATACCTGGATTTTCAAATATGGGCTTACCGGGAGATACAGGATTAATTTATCGCTTGTATCGTGCGATTGGTAGTTTCCGTACACGTCGTCATTTGATGTTAAATGAAACCATCAATGCCTCATTAGCCAAAGAATATGGTTTAGCATATGATGTCGTTCCTGATCAAACAGTTTATGCGACGGCTTTAAAATTAGCGCAAAAACTAGCTCAGGGGCCATATATTGCCTATGCTTACCAAAAAGAAATGATGGCTACCATCGAGTATCCAGCATTAGATGAATTCAATCAATTAGAAGCAAAATATATGCATGAGGCATCTAAACAAGCCAATCATTTTGAAGCCGTAGAGGCATTTTTAAATAAAAGACAGCCCAACTTTTAATATAGGGAGATAAAGACTCATTACGAGTGGCTGGGCATAAACTTGATCAATTTAGTTAAGATTATTGTTCATTAATTAATAGCGCAGTGGTTGAGTGATGTCAATCTGCGTCTTAAGATAGCTGAGTATAATATTGGGAAATTCAATCACGTTATTGTGCGTTAATTAAAAGTGCAGTGGTTGAGTGGCCTCAACCTGCGTCTTAATGTAGCTGAGATTAACCTTGAAAAATTCAGTCAAATTAATGCACGTTAATTTATAGCGCAGTGGTTGAGTGGCCTCAACATGTGTCTTAATGACTTGTTTGATACCTACTCAACTGTGCGGTGGTGAACAGACGAAGCGAAAATCATTTAATTTTCTACTTCTTGCTCACTCCCATAGAGAATGTGCGGACTTAGGTGGTATACTTAAAGAAAACAATTAAGGAGCCTAAGGATGGATATTATTCATTTAAAATATTTACTTGAAATAGTAAACCGAGATTTTAATTTGACAGCAGCGGCGCAATCATTATTTATTTCACAGTCCGCTTTAAGTCAATTTATTAAAAAGTTTGAACAACAACAAGGTTTTGATTTATTTCAACGGAAAAATGGCCGCATCGTTGGCCTGAGTAGTGCAGGTAAAAATGTCTATGCAAAAGCTGTTGAAATCGTTGATGTCTATCAAAATTTAGAGAATGTGATCGAACGCGAGTCTCAAATCAAAAAAGGGTTAATTAAATTAGGCGGACATCCAACATTTTTAAGATTGTTCTTTACAAAGTTTCTACCAAAATTTATGATTGAAAACCCTAAAGCATATGTCGAAATTATTGAAGCAGGTAGTTTAGAATTAAGACAAATGTTATTGGATGAGGTATTGGATATAGCTATCTTGACTCACCCAACCGGATTAAACGAAGAGAATTTTGAACAGTATCAATTGATGCGAACAGAAGCGGTAGCTTTTATGGATCCTAAACATCCATTGGCTGAAAAGCGGATTTTATCATGGTCTGATTTAGAGGCATTTCCTTATATCACTTACACCGATAAATATACATTGAATCATAGTATCGCAAGTAAAGTGAGTGAAACAGCTAAAAAGAACTTACTTTTTACTTCTGGTTCATGGGATTACATGATTGAATGTACCGTTAATAGTGAGATTATTGCAATCTTACCGACAGCCTATTTCGGAATGTTTAAGAAGCGCTTAAATCATATCGGTGTAATAGAAAAAAGATTTAATGATCCAATACCTTATATTCCGATGTTAGTGAGACCTCGTAAAGAGCGTTATACTTCTGTCGAATCATTTGTTTTTGAAAATGTCTTGGAAAATTTTTATGATGAAAAAAATATGTTGAAATACAATTTTTTAGATAATGAAGACTAGAGATATTTTCGTTAAAGGTAGGAGGTAAAACGATGAAAACGAGATTAACTGAAATATTGGGCATTGAATACCCGATTGTTCAAGGCTCAATGCAATATATGTCTTTAGCTGAATTAGCAGCGGCAGTATCCAATGCTGGCGGTTTAGGATTAGTTCCAGCAATGGCTTTTACTAATGGAGACGAATTACGTAAAGAAATTAGAAAAGTCCGTTCTTTAACAGATAAACCATTTGGCTTTAATATTTCGCTGGTACCGGAAGTAGTGATTCCAGAAGTGATTTTGGAATATATTAATATCTTAATTGAAGAAAAAGTTCCAGTAATCGAAACTTCAGGACAAAGACCGGGTAACTTTATTAAACCTATTAAAGAAGCGGGTATTCCAATAATTCATAAGGTTACGTCGATTAAACATGCTTTAACAGCTCAAGCAGACGGTGCGGATATCATTACCGTAATCGGTACTGAAGGTGGAGGGCATCCGGGGCTAGACCAAGTAGCTGGCTCCATCTTATGGGCCAAAGCAGCTGAAGAGCTAACTGTACCGGTTTTAGCTGCTGGTGGTATTGTGGATGGTAAAAGTATGTATGCGGCGATGTCCTTAGGTGTCGACGGTGTCTTAATGGCTACGCGTTTCTTAGCATCTGAGGAAGTGGTAGCACCAAGAGAGTATAAGGAATTAGCCATTACATTACCTGAAACAGCAACCATTTTAACGATGAAATCTTTAAAAAATGCGATGCGTGTGGTTAGAAACAAACAAGCGGAACGTATTCTTGAAGCAGAACGCAATGGCGCAACGATTAAAGAATTGATGCCCCTGATTTCTGGCAAAGCATCCAATATTGCGATGATGGAAGGCCGGTTTGATGATGCGCAATTATCTGTTGGACAAGGGATTGGCCGTGTGCGCGAAATTAAACCAGCAGGGGAGATTGTTAAAGAGGTTATGGAAGATTTCTATAAGACACATGAATATATGACTGCGTTAGTAAAAAAATAACCAGTTAAATTGAGAGTGGATGTCTTTGAACTTGTCATCAATGCAATTCCTTTTAAGATAACAATAAGATGTAATGATTTTTGAGGTATCTGATCAAACAAAATTTTTGGATGATTGGCATCGAAACATTAAATCTAATCAATACAATACGACACTCCTCTTGTTATCCGTACTAAATTTGGTATGTATGATAAGAGGTTTGTTTTTTTAGGGGGGAGATTATGTCAAAAGTTAGCCATTATATTGGGCTCTTTGTCAAATGGTGTGGGTCACGGAATTTTTGGTCGTTCAACACAATTGTGTTGAAGGCCGTTTTATTCTAATTAAGCGGTTTTCTTTGTCTTTGATTCTTTTTCTTGACTAAAATATAAAGGGCGATAGTCTTGGTTTGTGCAGTTCTTACTTAACAAAATATAGCGTGCTCTTAATCTTAAACGTCTAAAATTAGTATAACCGTGGCCAGTTCGTTTGATTGTTTTAATAATATTATTGGTTGCTTCTAAGTGACCATTTGATAACGTGACGGTTAAAGCATTGGTGATATACTCTTGATAGCGTGTAATCGTGTTAAACGCTGTACGAATCACTTGACGATAGGAATATTTTTTTATTTCTTGAAGTTCATAATGAAACAATTCGACATCATGTGTCATAATGGCATATTTGAAATCATTTATTTTTTCATAGGCATTTCTTAGCCCTATATCAAGCGAAAGGAGATATTCTACCATCATTTTTTCAGTCACTAATCCATCGAACAGGCGATGGGTTTGATAATTCTCAAAATCTAAATCTTCTCGGTTTTTAAGAAGTAATTTCCATAATTTTTTCAGCTTATTATAATCACATTTCGAGGGTTTCTTTTTACATTGATTCATTACTTGAATCCTTAGGTTATTAAGGGCCCTATTGAGTAATTGAATGATATGGAACCGGTCAATCACAATTTTAGCACATGGGAACAGTGTCTTGATCATGCTAATGAAGGGAAGGTTCATGTCCATCGTAATCCATTCAACTTGACGTCGAGCGTCCAATGGGAAACGGAAAAAATGGTTTTTAATATCGGCTTGTTGACGACTATCTAATAAATCTAATATTTGGTGAGTAGAAGCATTGGCATAAATAAAGGACATTTCTGCTTTACATGATTTCGTTGTACGTAGTTCGTCAAATGATAAAGTAGTTGGCAGGGTATTCGTTTGTGGTTTCATCTGCTTTTCCAAGGAATCGAGTACTCTAAAGACCGTACTAATTGATACATAGGTATTTTTAGCAATCAGTGAAGCAGATTGTACGAGTCTCAATTGTTCTTTTACGAGTTGTTTTTGTAAGTTAGAAATCTGACAATTTGGCTCTACTAAGTTCGTTTGTGCCATAAAGGTTTTCTTACACGCTTTACAAATAAAACGTTGTTTTTTTAGTAGAATTAATTTAGGACAGGCAAGAGAACAAGCATATTTTACTTTTACTTGCTTAAAGCCATGCTTCAAAATAGAGTTATTAATATTTTTTTGATGACAGCAGGGGCAAGCCACTGGGTCATAAGAAAGCTTGGCAGATACAGTCTGGTAAAGGACACCGTTCAATGTGATGGGATCTTGATCCAAACATCCTTCAATAAAAGTGATATTAGGGTCTGTTATTTCGAGTACTTTTCTGATATCATCTGAATAGGTCATGTGAGTTCCTCTTTTCTAATAGTTTTGTCGCTAATTAGATTATAATGGAATTCCATGACTTTTTGTATTGATTTAAAAAGGTGTGAATGAACAGAGTCATTTCTATAAATCCACACCAAAAAGTATAGAGCCTTATATTGAAGTAATGAAACATATTCCGGACTATGCTTATATTGCGACGACTGTAAATGTCAACACAAAATTGTACAAAAGTGTGAATATAAATATGTACAATTACATATCGAATTGACTATGTTTATTCCTCTTCTTCCTTGTTTAAATGATCTTTTAACCGATAAGAATCACCATTAATTTGAATCACTTTTGAGTGATGAAGGACGCGATCAACAATCGCATGAGCAATTAAGGCATCTTGAAACAGCTCATCCCAATTACCAAAGGAAATATTCGTGGTGAGTATGGTGCTCTTAGTCTCATAACGCCGGTCAATGACTTGGAACAAGAGACGCTCATCTCCTGGATTTAAGGGTAAGTAGCCTAGTTCGTCAATAATGAGTAAGCTGGCCCGATTATAATAACGCAGACTGCTCTCTAATCGATTCTCTGACTGAGCCTTTCTGAGCTTCTCTAAGAGATCGCTACACTTAATGAAATAGGTGTTATAGCGATTCTTAGCTGCTTCTAAACCAATTGCCGCGGCTAAATGGGTCTTGCCTACTCCACTTGAACCCAAGAAGACGACATTCTCCTTTTTTTCTATAAAAGATAAGGTCATCAAATCACGGATTTCTCGCTCTTGAATGCTTGGTTGAAAGTCAAAGTCAAAGTTTTCAAAGGTCATATTGATTGGTAATTTAGCGATTTTAATCATCATATCCTTACTATTTTGACGCTTAATATCTACCTCATGATTCGTTAACCTTAAAAGGGTATCCACAATGGAGAGGTGGTCGTAATCGCCACTTAAAACCCTGTCTAAATGCAGGCTCATCTGAGTGAGCTTAAGATAGTCTAAGTTCTCCTTGAGCTGAAGATACGTTGTTTTATCCTTTCTTGCCATAAATAGCGTTCAACCTTTCTAAATTTTCTTTTGAATAAGCTTCGACCTCTTCTTGTGACTTATAGGGCATGGTGCTAGCGACGAGCTGTTCATAGTGTCCTGGCAAGTAATTCATGGCCAGATTAGATACTGGATGACTAGTGATCAACTTCGTGTTATCATAAAGATACAAGGTATTGTCTTCAACCTCTAGGCCAAGCCTTTTTCCGATGTATTCAGCTGGAACTGAATACTGATTCGATTGATAGCTAATCATCGAAGAGCTGTTCACCTTGACGGTTTGTTGATAATAGTAACGACTTCTTATCTCTTTGCTAGGCAGCGGGGATAGGAAGTCTTTTTCGTATTCCAAGAGACTCATGGGTGATTTTTTGGTGGTTGGATGGATCTCAAGATTTTTACGAAGATTCATCTTTTCAACATGGCCCACCAACTCTTCAAAGGAAAACTTTCCCTGATAAGCATCGAGTTCATCAATCAACTTCATTTGGCTTTCCACTTTCCCTTTGGTACTTGCACGCCGAGCGACACAAGCTCTGACATCAAAATTATAATCACGACTAAACTGTTCAAACTTCTGATTAACAGAGCCAGGACGATAGGACGTTCGTGGCTCTTCCATGATCGTCGTCATATTATCATTGAGTATTTCTTTGGGAATTCCTCCTAGCTTTTCAAAGATGTCGTTTAAGACGGCAAATAGGGTATATTGCCTCCGATTCAGGGTAACGTGATACAAACTATAGCGCGAGTAACCTAAGATACCCACAAAAACGTTCAGATAAATAAGCTCCCCTTCCTTCGTTACGTATTTAAAGTTCTCCTTCCAGTCTATTTGTAGTTGTTGACCCGGGTCTGTCTCAAAACGCAAGATTGGCTCATTGTTCATAAATTTCCTCTTCTCAAAGTATTGCTTAAACTCTGGCTTCTTGTTGATATAGTATCTGAAAGAAGATTCCTTTAGTTGCAGGTCATGGTTATCTACAAGATAGCGCCATAAGTGGCGAATATAGTGAAAAGTTTGGATACAGTCTTCGCTAAGCAACTCCTTGATCAACTTGTAGTAGTCATCCGCTTGAGAAGGCTTGACCCTCGTCGTTGCCTTTTCAAAACCTTCATAATACTTCTGAACCGTCCTTCGATCTTTCCCCAACTCTCGAGCGAGTTGAGAAAAATTAGGTTTCATATTGCACACCTCCATAACAGCCTTATAATTAGCTAAATCCTTAAGACATTTCACTTTTAAATCTTCCGCAAAATCTATCTTGATTGGATTATACATTCACATTACCTCATGAATGATTATCCGTTATCTCCTCCTGTCTGTGAAGCATCTATTTGTACATCTTTATTTTGTCACAACTGTACATTTTTATGTTAGCACTTATAACGACCTCATTAGGGATGGGCGGTTTGCCAGAGCAATTACTGAAGGGTTTAGGTGAATATTATCAAAAATATCAAAGTCCACGAGATTTGTCTTTTATTACGACCGGAGGGATTGGCATCGGACCTGGCAGAGGCCTCGATCATATTTTATATCCAAACTTATTAAAACGAGCCACGACCTCTTATTTATATTATTCAGCTAACACTATTGAAGCAGTTTTAAACAATGAGATTGAAATGTATTACTTGCCTCAGGGGATTATCGGACAACTCTATCGTGATGCTGCGCGTGGTGGAGTAGGCGTATTTAGTCAAGTAGGAACCGAAACTTTTATTGATCCTAAATATTTAGGAGGAAAAATCAACGAAAAAACCCGTCAACAAGAAGATGTGGTCAAAGAAATCTATTTTAATGATGAACGTTGGTTGCATTATCAACCATTACCTATTAATGTTGCTTTTATTAAAGCGTCTTATGCTGATACTCGGGGAAATTTATCATTGAAACGTGAGCCTTTTGTTTTAGAAGCCCTATCGATAGCTTCGGCTGTGAAAAATAATGGCGGCATCGTGATTGCGCAAGTGGAACAGGTAGTTGAAGACTACTCGATTTCTCCTAAAGAAGTGGTGGTACCAGGAGCGCTCGTTGATTATGTGGTGGTAGCAGATAAAAAGTATCATATGCAAACGGTCATAACGCAATACGATCCGGCCATTTCTAATGAAATAAGAGTTCCATTATCCGAGTATGATCATTTACCACTATCCCCGAGTAAAGTTATTTTAAGAAGAGCGAGCCAAGAATTAGCCAAAGAGAGTTTTGTCAACGTAGGTGTAGGGTTAGCAGCTAATATTGGTCAAATAATTTCAGAATCTCATTTAATTGATCAGATTCATTTAAGCGTTGATTTAGGCTCAATTGGCGGTATGCCGGTGCCAGGTTTAGACTTCGGAATGAATTACAATGCCGAATCGATTATCCCGAGTCAGTCTTTATTTGAGTATTACCACGGTGGCGGTATTGATACGACGGTATTAGGTTTCGGTCAATTTAATCAAAAAGGGGAAATGAATTCAACTTATTTAAATGGAACGTTAAATGGTCCGGGTGGCATGTTAGATATCGTGCAAGGTGCTGATAAAATAGTTTTTGTCGGCTCTTTCACAGTAAAAGCAGAATTGACGATTGAAAATCAGCAATTGGTCATTCAAAAAGAAGGTTATGCCACGAAATTTGTTGAATCTTTACCATTATCCAATTTTTCGAGTCATTATATGAAGTCTCTCGGTAAAAAAATCATTTTGATTACAGAACGAGCGGTGTTTGAAATTGATAATCAAGGGCAATTTGTTTTAATGGAAATAGCTGAGGGAATCGATTTACAAGGCGACATACTAGATTTAATACCTTGGTCGATTAAAGTATCTAAACATTTAAAAATAATGGATCCGGCTTTATTTGCTGAAGATTGGCAATTAACTTTAGAGTAAAATCGCGTGATGATGAGTGCAAGAAGGTGTATGGAGGCTTCGTTTAAGCAAAGCTTCCATATATTAACTTGCGCTTTTTTATTGTAAAAAAATAAAGCAGAAGCAATGAATAGCATCAAAAGAGAAAATCGAGACTGTTAGTGATATAATAGAGAAGAATCCAAATAGAGAGGAGCCGCTTTAGTGGCAAACGATAAAATAATAGTAAAAGGTGCTCGTTCACATAATTTAAAAAATATTAACCTTGAAATACCACGTGATAAATTAGTCGTGGTAACGGGCTTATCAGGATCTGGGAAAAGTTCGTTAGCCTTTGATACTTTATATGCTGAAGGGCAAAGACGATATGTTGAGAGTTTATCTGCTTACGCACGTCAATTTTTAGGTGGGATGGATAAGCCGGATGTCGATTCCATTGAAGGTTTAAGTCCTGCAATCTCCATTGATCAAAAAACTACCAGTCATAATCCACGTTCGACGGTCGGAACAGCGACTGAAATCAATGACTACTTACGTCT
Source organism: Globicatella sanguinis (assembly GCF_002847845.2). NCBI lineage: Bacteria > Bacillati > Bacillota > Bacilli > Lactobacillales > Aerococcaceae > Globicatella > Globicatella sanguinis. Next base: position 1,478,666 of record NZ_CP126962.1, read on the forward strand.
GCTTTATGCAAGAGTAGGAACGCCGTATTGTCCAACACACCATATTCCAATCGAAAGACAATCACCTGAACAAATGGTCGATCGTATTTTAGAATTACCAGAGAGAACACGAATTCAGCTTATGAGTCCAGTGGTCCGTAATCAAAAAGGACAACATAAGAAAGTAATTGAAAAAATCATTAAAGATGGTTTCGTGCGGATTAGAGTTGATGGCGAAATATATGATGTTACAGAAGTTCCAGAACTATCGAAGAACTTAAAACATTCGATTGATTTGGTAATTGACCGTATTGTGATCAAAGAAGATATTCGTTCACGTTTATTTGATTCTGTAGAAACAGCTTTACGCTATTCAGGTGGCTATTTAGAAGTGGATGTCATAGGAGAAGAGCCAATCTATTTCAATGAGCACTATGCTTGTCCACACTGTGATTTTTCGGTTTCTGAGTTAGAGCCACGTTTATTCTCGTTCAATGCACCATTTGGAGCCTGCCCTTCATGTGATGGATTAGGTTCACGCTTAACTGCGGATGAGAGTTTAATCGTACCCGATCCAAATTTAACCTTGGAAGAAGGAGCTTTTGCTCCATGGAATCCGATTAGTTCTAATTATTATCCATCGATGCTTGAGCAATTTGCTAAAAGTTATGGCATTCCGATGGATGTGCCATACAAGGATTTATCAGCTGAACATCAGCAAGTTTTGAAGTACGGTGCTCCTAATACGACCTTTAAATTTACCTACACTCCAATGATGGGTGGCGGCAAAAAACGAACCAGTGATACGGTTTTTGAAGGGGTTGTGAATAATGTTGAGCGTCGTTATCAAGAAACTAGTTCAGATTATACACGGGACGTTATGGCGCAATATATGCATGAGTTAGCCTGTCCTGTATGTAAGGGGCAACGTCTCAATCCGGAAGCTTTATCAGTCTATGTTGGCGATAAAAACATCGCAGAGTTTACCAGTTTATCCATTCATGATGCAGTGGATTATGTTGAACAGTTAACATTTGACACTGCTAAAGGGATGATTGCTAAACCCATCATTAAAGAAATAAGTGACCGTTTAAGCTTCTTAAATAGTGTAGGACTAGAATATTTAACTTTAGATCGAGTCGCAGGGTCATTATCTGGTGGGGAAGCGCAACGGATTCGTTTAGCAACCCAAATAGGATCCAATTTAAGTGGCGTCTTATACATTTTAGATGAACCTTCGATTGGTTTACATCAACGTGATAATGCTCGCTTAATTGACTCATTACATAAAATGCGTGATTTAGGTAATACACTCGTGGTCGTTGAACATGATGATGAAACGATGTTAGAGGCTGATTATTTAATTGATATGGGACCTGGTGCAGGTGCTAGAGGTGGCGCAGTAGTGGCGGCTGGGACACCAAAAGAAGTCATGGCGAACCCAAATTCTTTAACAGGAAAGTATTTATCAGGGAAGGAAAAAATTGACATCCCCAAAGAGCGCAGACAAGAAGATAAAGGTTGGGTAACGGTTAAAGGAGCCGAACATAATAACCTTAAAAATATCGATGTGAGTTTTCCGATTGGTCGCTTAACTTGTGTGACCGGTGTATCCGGTTCAGGGAAAAGTAGTTTAGTGAATGCCGTTTTAAAGACAGCCTTAGCACAGTTATTAACTAGTACCAAAGAACGTCCAGGTAAGTTTAGTTCAATCGAGGGTTATGAAGGTCTCGATAAGATGATTGATATTGACCAAAGTCCAATTGGGCGCACACCGCGTTCTAACCCAGCAACTTATACAGGTGTTTTTGATGATATTCGTGAATTATTTGCTCAAACAAATGATGCGAAATTACATGGCTATAATAAAGGGCGTTTTAGTTTCAATGTGAAAGGTGGCCGTTGCGAAGCATGTTCGGGTGGCGGTATTAATAAAATTGAAATGCATTTCTTACCTGATGTTTATGTGCCATGTGAAGTATGCCATGGTAAACGTTATAATTCAGAAACATTAGAAATTAAATTTAAAGGTAAAAACATTAGCGATGTTTTAGAGATGACAGTAGAAGACGCAGTTGAATTTTTCCAAGCACAGCCAAAAATTGCTCGTAAATTACAAACCTTGTTAGATGTCGGTTTAGGTTATGTCACATTGGGTCAATCGGCTACGACCTTATCCGGTGGAGAGGCTCAACGGATGAAATTGGCGTCGGAATTACAACGTGTTTCCACTGGTAATACCTTCTATATTTTAGATGAACCGACAACTGGATTGCATCCACATGATATTAAGAAGTTGTTGGCAGTGATTGAACGCTTAGTTGAAGCGGGCAATACAGCGGTTATCATTGAACATAATTTAGATGTGATTAAGACAGCAGATTATATCATTGATATGGGGCCGGAAGGTGGCGTTGGCGGTGGTCAAGTAGTTGCAACCGGGACTCCGGAAGAAGTAGCAGAAGTTAAAGGTAGTTATACTGGCCAATGTTTGAAGAAAATTTTAAACCAATAAAATGTTATTCTTAGTTGGATAGCAACTCAATGGTCGAACTTTTTAAAGCAGGGCCAAAACTTAGATTATCCACTTAGGTTTCACCTACATTACCAACTCAATAATCTCACTTTTTTAAGCTAGATCAAAACTTAATAAGAACGCGTGGTTCGATTGGGTTTATTTCAGGCGCAGTGGTTGAGCAGTAGGGACAGCAACTATGTCTTATTTCTTTAGTTTGAGGACTATTGTGCTTGGTACCCGGTTAAAGTGACTGTCTACATCATTTCCAATATCAAATATGAGGGAGGGTAGACGAAGTGACATGATTCGAATTTCACTCCCAACTATGATGGTAAGTAGACGAAGTGACAATCATTCGAATGTATACATCCTGTTCACTCTCAACTATGAGGGAGGTAGACGAAGTGATAATCATTCATTTTTTTACTTCTGGCCCAATCCCCTATTATATCGTTACATCATTGCATAGAGTAGGCAGAAGCAGTTAGAATCTATCAGATTTTGACTGTTAGCCTACTTTTTTTAGGAAAAAGTAAAGAATCAGTCTAGGGACCTATGCATTTCAGGTAAATAGTTGGCATAATATAGTTGTAGGGTAAGAATGCCAGATATATCCATAGGAGGAATTAAAAATGACAGAAAAAGAAAGAATTATTGAATTAGTTAAAAATAATGTTATTTCAATGGACGAAGCTTTGCAGTTATTAGAAGCAGCCGCTAAAAATGATCATCAAGCTCAAGTAACAAGTAATGAATTCATTGAAGAATATAAAAATGCACAAAAAGATATTGAAGAAAAAGTTGAAGCATCTCAATTAACACAAACGCCAGCAACAGACGTTCAAGAAGAACAAGCACAACAAGTCATTCAAGAAAAATTTGAACAAGCCAGTGAAGAATTAGCTAAGAAGCAAGAAGCATTAGTGATTGCGGAGCAACGTTTAAGAGAAATAGAAATTTTTGCTGAATTAGATGATTTAACAGAGGACATGAAAACGCAACAAGCGAATTTGATGGCGAAAATAGATCATTTAGAAGCGGAAATTGAAGAGCTGTCCATCGAAATTGATATCAAACGTCAAGAAATGAGACAAAACACTCAATCGCAAATTAAAAAAATGGTAGAAGATACAACTGAACAAGTCACCAAAGCTGCCAAAAACTTTGGTGAAGAGGCCAAAAAAGAAGGGAAAAACTTACAAAAAACGATTATGGGTTATGTCAAAGATTGGGCTTCAAACTTTGATATGAAAGAATTTAATGTGAATGTACCATGGGTAAAATCACAAAGTTTTGCACACCAATACCAATTTGATGCAACAGATATTGATAAGATAGAAGTTAAAATTTTAAATGGTAATGTTAAAGTTGAAACTCATCCACAAGATAATATTATTGTTGACCTCGATATCGTTTTATATGGTAAAGAAGAAGTAGATAATATTGCGGCCTTCGAATCATTAAGTACCATTGACGGCGCAACGGATAAATTAATTATCAATATGATGAACCCACGTGTTGCGGTAGAAACACTGGTGAAAGTTCCATCAAAAGTATTTTCAGAATTATTCATTGATACAATTAATGGCGATGTCTCTTTAAAGGACCTAAAAGCCAAAGAAGTTAAATTATCATCAAAAAACGGAGATAATGAAGTAGCCAATATTACCGCTGATCTATTAGTATATGACGGTTATAATGGAGACTTTAAAATTAAAGCTTCTGAAATTAATGACATCGACTATCATGTTTTAAATGGAAATTTACGCTATGTAGATCAAGTAGGTAACTTAAAAGTTGATGCAGTCAATGGCGATATCGTGATTACCAAAACAAATAGTGAGGGCTCTATTATTAATGCGAAAACATTATCTGGTGATATTAAAATAGCAGTTCCTCAAATGACTAATCTAGAAATTGAGGCGGAATCTACTTATGGTGAAGTTCATCACCGATTAAACAATGTTAATCTGACTGGAAGCCATATCGGCCGCCAAGTTGATGGTGAACATGATTTGATTAAGTTAACGATTGCTTCTACAAGCGGCAATATTTATTTAAAGGACTAGGAGGGTTTTAATGAAAAAATTACAATTATCTCAAAGCGACCGCATCTTATTAGGTGTATGTGGTGGTTTAGGAAACTATTTTGAAGTTGACCCAACCTGGATTCGCTTAATTTTTGCAGCGGTATTCTTTTACCGTGGAACAGGCTTAGGTATTTACTTCATATTATGGGCAATTATTACTTTTAGCAATCGCAAATAGGGGTGAAAGAAAAATGAAACGATTATATAAATCATCTACTAATAAACAAATAATGGGTGTATGTGGTGGATTAGCAGAATACTTTAATATTGATGTAACAGCAGTTAGATTAATTTTCGGTATTGCGTTCTTTGTTTTTGGTGTAGGTTTTATGCCTTATATGATTTTAGCGTTTATTTTACCATATGATTATCAAGTAAACGCTAGTTCACGACCATTCAATCAAACAAGAACAAATGATGGGTATGTTTATCGCAACCGTCGTGAACGCTCAAATTCAGCAAGTTTTTCACAACGACCACAAGGCAATCAACCAAAAGATGTGACACCAGTCGATGAAGATGTGTGGAGTGACTTTTAGTAAATTTAATAATATAACAGATGTCAGTATCTAAAATTAAATTTCCTCATGAAATAAATTGGATTGTGAAAATATTAAGAAAATGCTGATGTTTGCGTAATAAACGCTACCGCTTTAGGACCTTATCGAAGGAGACCGAAGCGGTTTTTTGTGAGAAAAATTAACAATTTTCCGAACGTAAAATGACAATAAGAGCGAGAGCAGCAATGCTTTTTTCAATTTGAGCGATGAATGTAAAAAAGTTTCTAATGTTGGGTTATGGATTAATCAGCTACCAAGAAGGTGTAGGCGTAAGCTAAATGATATTCTTGCTCAATTCCTAATTGTTAGGCTATAATTTTATATACAATAGACGTAAAAAATGAGAGGACATCCTTAATCTTATGCTAGCAAAATTAATTGAACCGAAGAACTTTACAATCGAAGAACAACAAAAAATATTTACTAATGAACAATTGAAAATGCTCATAATCCCTATTTTAATTGAGCAATTCTTAATGTTAGTAGTAGGCTTAGTGGATACATTGATGGTCTCTTATGCAGGTGAAGCTGCTGTTTCAGGGGGTTGCTCTGGTTAACCAAATTAATGCCGTCTTTTTATCTGTCTTTGCGGCTTTAGCAGCCGGTGGTGCGGTTGTGATTAGTCAATATATCGGACGCCAAGAAAAAAGGAATGCAGTATTATCTGCAAGTCAGTTAATCATGTTGTCATTAGCGATATCGATTGGTGTGGCCATCATAATTTTAGCTTTTGATGAACCAATCCTAAGGGTATTATTCGGTCGAGTAGAAGCTGATGTGATGTCGGCCTGCTTAATCTATCTTTTTATCACGACTTTATCATTGCCAGCCATTGCGGTTTATAACGCTTGTTCTTCTATTTTAAGAAGTATGTCCGACACTAAAACAACGATGCGTGTTTCCATAATCATGAATATTTTGAATGTTGTAGGCAATTATTTAGGAATTTTTGTTTTTCATGCCGGAGTAGCCGGGGTGGCGATTCCTTCATTAGTGTCACGGGTGATTGCGACTGCTATTATGTTATATGTCTGTAGCAAAAAAGATCGTGTCGTCTTTTATCAGTTTTCAGATATTTTTAAATATGATTCAGCAATGGTTAAACGGATTGTCCACATTGCCGTACCAAATGGTGTAGAACAAGGATTATTGAATCTATCCAAAGTGGCTTTATCGAGTATCGTCGCGATGTTTGGCACGGTTCAAATAGCTGCTAATGGCATTGGACAAAGTTTTTGGTCGGTGTCTGCTTTATTTTCTTTATCGATGGGACCTGCTTTTATAACCGTTATTGGTCAATGTATTGGTGCTGGTGATTATCAGGCAGCTGATTATTATTTTAAAAAATTAAGTCGTATCGCTTATGTAGGATGTTTTATTTGGAATGCTGTCTTTACAGCGATGATGCCCTTTATTTTAACTTTTTATAGTCTAACGCCGGAAACGACGCGTTTAGTAATTATTTTATGTTTGATTCATAATTTCTTTAACTTTTTGATGCATCCTTCGGCATTCGCTTTATCCAGTGGGTTAAGGGCTGCGGAGGACGTAAAATATGCGATGTACGTTTCTATTTTAGCGACTTTTGTCGTAAGGGTCGTGTTCTCAATTATATTAGGTATTTGGTTACAATGGGGAGTAATCGGGGTTACTTTTGCGATGTGCTTTGATTGGATATTCAGAGCTGTTTTTATAGAATTGCGTTATCGAAGTGGTAAATGGAAAAACTTTAATGTTATTTAAAACAGAGTGTTAAATCAGTGAGTTAAAATTATCACTATGCGTAACACTAAGATGATAAATGTGTAGCGAAATCAAGGTAATTATGATACCATCAAATTAAATAATAAACGTTGGAGGTCCCGCCATGAATTCAGTGACGGTTAATGAGATTGTAGAAACATTAAATGTAAATTTTATTTTTGGAGAAGATTTTGGTGATCGTGAAGTAACGATAAGTGAAGTTTCAAGACCGGGTTTAATCTTATCAGGTTATTCAGAATTCTATCATGCAGATAGAATTCAATTAATTGGCCGTACAGAGTCCCGTTTTTTAAATTCCAAATCCTCTCAAGAACGTGTCGAAATATTTGAAAGAATGATTCAGCCGAACACACCGGCGGTTATTTTTACTCATATGGAAAAGGTTCCGGAAGAAATAATCCCGGTAGCAACCCGAGTGGGAATGCCTATTTTAGGAGCGCCATCCAAAACAGGACGTGTGCATGCTAATTTAACTAATTTTTTAGAAGGGCAATTAGCTGAACGTTTATCAAAGCATGGGGTTTTTGTAGAAGTGTTTGGGATGGGGGTTATGTTAGTCGGTTCAAGTGGTGTAGGTAAATCAGAAACAGCCTTAGAATTGGTACAAAGAGGCCACCGTTTAATCGCTGATGATCGTGTTGAATTATTTATGATTGATGAATTAACGCTTGTCGGTGAAGCACCTGAAATTTTAGAAAATCTATTAGAGATTCGTGGATTAGGAATTATTGATGTCATGAATTTATATGGTGTTTCAGCTATTCGTCGTTCTAAACGATTGGAATTAATTATCGACTTAGTGTTAGATGATGGTACCGTAGAATATGATCGCTTAGGTTCTAAACGAGAAACGGAGCAGATTTTTGATGTGTTAGTACCAAAAGTACGTATCCCAGTTAAAACGGGTCGTAACTTAGCGGCTATCATTGAATCAGCTGCTATGAATTTCCGTGCGAATTCTTTGGGTTATAATGCTACGGAAGCATTTAATCGTAAATTAGATGAATTAATTCGCAAAAATAACCAATAAGGAGTTTTGATCAACGGATGATATTAGGACAATTGTCGCCTATTGCTTTTGAATTATTTGGTTGGCCAGTTCATTGGTATGGCATCATTATTGGGTTAGGAATACTTTTAGCCTATCTATTAATTGGTGCTGAGGCGCGAAAAAAACAACTTGATGGTGAAAAAATGTCAGATTTAATTTTTTGGACAATTATCATCGGGTTTATTGGTGCAAGAATTTATTATGTACTCTTTAGATTAGATTTTTACTTAGCGAATCCAACCCATATTTTTAGTATTTGGGAAGGTGGCATTGCGATTTATGGAGGAGTACTTGCTGGTATTATGACAATCTATTGGCTAACGAAGAAATATCAATTGCCATTCATTACTACGCTAGACGTTGCCGCTCCTGGTGTATTATTGTCGCAAGTCATTGGTCGTTGGGGAAACTTTATGAACCAAGAAGCTTACGGCTATGAAGTTTCTCGTGATTTTTTAGAGAAATTAAGATTACCCGAATGGTTAATTGAACAAATGCATATTAACGGCGCGTACCATCATCCAACCTTTTTATATGAATCGGTATGGAATTTTCTCGGATTTATCATTTTAATTATTTTGAGACGAATTCCAGGATTTTTAAAAGATGGCGAAGTCGCAGCAGGCTATTTATTGTGGTATGGTCTTGGTCGAATGGTAATAGAAGGGATGCGTACAGATAGTCTCTATTTAGGACCATTGCGTGTTTCTCAATGGTTAGCGGGAGTGTTTGTCATCTTATCGATTGTCTTTATTTTATGGCGAAGAAAAGATTTGTTGGTATCGGATTATACTGACAACCGATATTAGGAGGTTTTTATCGTGAAAGTAACAGTTTTAGGAACGGGTTCTTGGGGAACGGCTTTAGCTAAAGTACTGGCGGAAAACAATCATGAAGTATTAATTTGGGGACGAGATTTACGTGTCGTTGAGGAAATTAAACAAGATCATACTAATAGTCGTTATTTAAAAAAGACTCATTTACCAACGACATTAGTAGCGACTGATGATTTTGAAGCTGCTGTCCAACGTGCTGAAGCTATTTTGATTGTGATTCCAACACATGCAATGAGAGAAATCGTTCAACGAATCGAAGCAGTTCTTCAAGATCAATCCACTAAACCGCTAATCATTCACGCTACTAAAGGATTGGAACCTCACACGCATTTACGAATGACTCAAGTCATTGAAGAAGTGTTAAAAGCGCAAGGTTATCCAGAACCAGTGGTGCTTTCTGGACCGAGTCATGCTGAAGAAGTCGCGCGCCGAGATTTAACAACGGTTACGGCTGCTAGCGAGAATCTTAAGGTGGCACAAAAAGTCCAAGCACTCTTTATGAATCAGTATTTTAGAGTGTATACGAATCAAGATGTATTGGGTGTTGAACTAGGAGCAGCGTTAAAAAATATCATTGCCTTAGGAGCAGGGATTTTAGTGGGCTTAGGTTATGGCGATAATGCCAAAGCGGGGCTGGTGACTCGTGGGTTAGCTGAGATTACCCGTTTAGGGGTCAAATTAGGGGCGGATCCATTGACATTTTTAGGACTAAGTGGTGTAGGCGATTTAGTGGTCACTTGTACGAGTCCTTATTCCCGTAACTGGCAAGCAGGAAACTTATTAGCTCAAGGTCTGACTAAAGAAGAGGTTGCTCAAGAAATTGATATGGTAGTAGAGGGTATCACGACGACAGCGGTGGCCTATGATTTAGCTAAAGAAGAGCAAGTGGAAATGCCCATTACCAATGCTATTTATTCAGCCTTGTATCAAGGAGTTCCAGTACGCGAGGCAGTTGAAGGATTAATGTTGCGCGAAGGTAAACAAGAAGCAATCAGTCAAGATTAAGTGAGTTGATTACCATCTGGTTCAGGTTTGGACCTTATGATTGAATCAAATGCTGTGAAAATACAAACAAAAGGTTGAGCGGAAAACGCGTAGCAATTCGAGAGAATTCTATTCTAACTGGATTGCAATTCGCTGCATATCAAAGTGAAGATTATAAAATAGTTTTTTATGGCGAAATTATACGGGGTGGGCTAGCGAAGTGAAATTCCTTGAATTTTCTACGTCTAGCCTACTCTTTTTAGTCAGTTTGCAATCAAGCAAAAAAATATTCAAAAGTGAATACTCGTGGTAAGATGGATAAGAAATCAAAATAGAAAGTGTGAAATGAATGACAACTGTAGATAAAGAGATTGTTCAGGCCGATGTCATCATTGTCGGAGCTGGTCCAGGAGGACTAACGGCCGCATTGTATGCTTCAAGAGCAAATTTAGAAACGATTATTATTGAAAAAGGGATGCCAGGTGGCGAGATAAACAATACTGCCGATGTTGAAAACTATCCTGGATTTAAATTAATTAGTGGACCTGAATTGGCGAACCATATTTTTGAAAGTGCTATGGCTTTCGGGGCAGAGCATATTTATGGCGATGTGGAAAAAATAGAAATCGATGCCTTAACTAAAAAGATCCACACCAGCAAAACAATCTATCAAGCGCCAGTCGTTATTGTTGCGACGGGAGCTAATCATCGAAAACTTGGTGTGCCAGGTGAAGAACTGTTAGCGGGTAAAGGTGTTTCTTATTGCGCGGTCTGTGATGGCTTCTTCTTTAGAAATCGTCATGTTATCGTCGTAGGAGGCGGTGATTCTGCTGTTGAAGAGGGAACTTATTTAACACAGTTTGCTGACAAAGTAACGATTATTCATCGTCGAGATGAGTTGCGTGCGCAAAAAGTATTGCAAAATAGAGCCTTTGCGAATGAAAAAGTGAATTTCGTTTGGGACACTGTAGTTGAAGAAATTATCGGTGAAAATAATGTCGAAGGTGTAAAAGTCCGCAATGTAAAGACCGATGAAACCAGTACAATTGAAGCCGATGGTGTGTTTGTGTATGTTGGATTAATACCAAACTCTGATACTGTAAAAGAATTGAATGTTACTAATGAAGAGGGATGGATTGTGACCAATAATCAAATGGAAACAAGCGTACCAGGTTTGTTCGCTGTTGGCGATGTACGTCACACTAACTTACGCCAAATTGCGACTGCCGTTGGCGATGGTAGTCAAGCTGGACACATGGCTTATCAATACTTAATGAGTTTAAAAGATTAAGCAAATAATACGATAAGAAGGAGTGTTGCAATGATTAACAATAGCAGTGGAAACTAAGATTTTCATTTTCTATTTTAATCATTACGACACTTTTTTCTTTGTTAAGGAGAGAAAGTATGATGAAGAAAATACTGGTAACAGGGTTTGATCCATTTGGTGGCGAACAGATTAATCCAGCACTAGAGGCGATTAAACGATTGCCAATGTTGATTAATGATACTCAAATTGTAACATATGAAATACCAACCGTATTTCATAAAAGTGGTCGCTTATTACAAGATTATTTGCTGAAAGAACAACCGGACGCGGTGCTCTTAGTAGGACAAGCCGGAGGACGTTCAGCAATTTCTTTAGAAAGAGTCGCCATTAACATGGATGATGCCCGCATACCGGATAATGAAGGCAACCAACCGATTGATGAAGTGATTAATCCCCAAGGCTCACCTGCTTACTTTAGCACATTACCCATCAAGCGTGTCGTTCAAGCGCTAAAACAACATCAAATTCCAGCTATTGTTTCTAATTCAGCAGGGACCTTTGTCTGCAATCATTTAATGTATTACTTATTAGATACATTAGCGGCTCAAAAAGCGAATGTTATTGGTGGATTTATGCATATTCCATATTTACCTAGTCAAGTCGTAGACCAACCCAATCAGCCTTCGATGTCATTGGAGCAGATAGTAAAAGCGATTGAAATCACTTTAGCAACGATTATTAAAAATCAGCATGACCTCAAAATTACTGGAGGAACAGAAGTCTAAAAAGCACTATTATAAATTTTTATAGTAGTTTTTTGAAAATCATGGTATACTGAAAGCGAAACGAGAGGAGTGATAACGTATGTCATGGCATAATACGTTGGAAACGTGGAAAAATTTTGATGGTTTAGATGAAGCACTTCGATCAGAAATCGAAAGTATGGATGAAGCAACTTTTGAAGATGCATTCTCAACTAGTTTAAGTTTTGGAACGGCTGGTATGCGTGGTGTATTAGGTGCAGGACCTAACCGTATGAACCTTTACACAGTTCGTCAAGCGACAGCAGGATTAGCGCAATTAATCATTGAAAATGGTGAGGAAGCAAAAAAACGTGGTGTCGCTATCGCTTATGATTCACGACATTTTTCTCCAGAATTTGCAATGGAAGCCGCTCTTGTTTTAGGGAAACAAGGGATTAAGAGTTATGTGTATGAAAGTTTAAGACCGACACCGGTTCTTTCATTTGCTGTGAGACATTTAAATGCCTTCGCTGGTATCATGATTACAGCCAGTCATAACCCAGCAGAGTATAATGGTTATAAGGTATATGGCGCGGATGGTGGACAAATGCCACCAGAAGATGCAGACAATTTAACGAAATATGTACGTGCGATTGAGAATCCATTAACGGTTGAAGTCGGTAATAAAACTGAATTGTTAGGTTCAGGAATTATTGAGATTATTGGCGATCTTGTGGATCAAGCTTATTTAGAAGAAATGAAAGCTGTGACCATTAATCAAGAATTAGTCAATGAAATGGCTGACCAAGTCAATATTGTTTATACACCATTACATGGAACAGGTTTATATTTAGGGATGAAAGCTTTAGAACAAGCCGGTTTCAAAGATATTAAGGTGGTAGAAGCACAAGCAAAACCAGATGGCGATTTCTCAACTGTTGCATCACCTAACCCAGAATCTGATGCCGCTTTCGATTTAGCCGAAGAATTGGCGGTTAAAGTGGATGCTGATATTATTTTAGCGACAGACCCAGATGCAGATCGCTTAGGAGCAAAAGTAAAAACGGCGGATGGAACCTATCAATTAATTACCGGGAACCAAATTGCTTCATTGATGTTAGACTATATTTTAAACGCCTTACAGCATAAAGGAGCACTACCTGAAAATGGTGCAGCTGTTAAATCAATTGTTTCGACTAATTTAGCGGATGCCATTATGGAAAGTTATGGCCTAACGATGGTAGAAGTATTAACTGGATTTAAGTTCATTGCAGAAAAAATTCAACAATACGAAGAAACAGGTGAACATACATTCTTAATGGGGTTTGAAGAAAGTTACGGTTACTTAATCAAGCCATTTGTACGTGATAAGGACGCGATTCAAGCATTAGTAGTGTTAGCTGAATTAACAGCTTATCATAAGAAAGAAAGTCGCACTTTAGCAGATGCGATTAACCAAATGTATGAAAAATATGGTCATTTCTATGAAAAGACGATTTCACTGTCTTTCCCAGGGTTATCTGGTCAAGCAAAAATGAAAGAATTAATGGCGAATATTCGTCAAGAAGGTATCTCAGAAATGGGTGGACTCGCAGTTGAAAAAACGGCTGATTATTTAGCTGGAACATTAAAGTTAAGCGATGGTAAAGAACGTCAATTAGCGTACCCATCATCTGATGCTTTAAAATATACTTTAGCAGATGGCAGTTGGGTTGCCTTTAGACCAAGTGGTACAGAGCCTAAAATTAAATTATATTTAGGAACAACCGGTCAATCTAAAGTTGAAGTAGAAGAAAAAGCAGAAAAATTAGAAACAGCGATTCAAGAATTAATTGGAGAATAGCAATAATACTGAGTAGAAATTTAGTAACTTCTACTCAGTTTTTTTCTTATGAGAGCGGGTAAGAAGTTGAATTTTAATTGGTATTCGATTCATCTGTTCCCCCCCGCATAGTTGAGGCCACTCGACCACTGCGCTTTGAAATAAATAGATATGCCTGAACAGAATTTAAAAAGTTTTGCCCAGCCTCGATGCTCTGTCTATTGAAGAGTCAAGTTGAGGCCACTGACTTTACGCTCTAAAAGAATTAGCAGAAACCAAATATAATTTTTAAAGTTTCTGCCTGACCTCATAACACTCTTACGATAGCTTCCATAATCATCTTATAAGATAATGAATCCTTTTACGAAAGTAATTGTGATTTTATATACAAATAAGTAAAAGTCACTAGCTATCTTTGTGAAGTTTTGCTATAATCTTGATAGTTATAATAGTTTATAACATTAGATTAGTGAAAAGGTAGGGGAAATTATGCACAAGGATATACCAAAAGCGACTGCCAAGCGATTACCAATCTACCATCGCTATTTACGATTTTTACATAATGCAGGGAAAAAGAGAATTTCATCAACTGAATTAAGTGAAGCCGTGAGAGTTGATAGTGCAACCATTCGACGCGATTTTTCTTATTTTGGGGCATTAGGAAAACGTGGCTATGGCTATGATGTAGATTATTTATTAGATTTCTTTAGTAAGGCATTGAATCAAGATCGCTTAACTTCAATCGGTTTGATTGGTGTTGGCCATTTAGGTAATGCTTTATTAAATTATAATTTTAGAAAAAATAATAATGTGCGTATTGGGGCAGCATTTGACGTTAATCAAGACTTAATTGGAAAAATATTATCTGGAGTTCCAGTTTATTCCATGGATGAATTAGAAGAACAAATCGAAGCCCAAGCAATTGAAGTGGTCATTTTAACTGTTCCTCAGGAAGTAGCACCAAAAGTAGTGGAACGTCTCGTTAATGTAGGCATTAAAGGAATTATGAATTTTACGCCACTTCGATTTGATGTGCCGAAATCGGTCAGAATTCAAAATGTTGACTTAACGACAGAACTTCAAACGCTATTATATTTCATCGATAGTAACATTGAAAATGATGATGATGACTATATGGATGTTCCATATAATTTCTCATTTTAACTTGGTAAATAATAGTTGAGTAGGTAGCCGAAGGGAAAATTTTGAGATTTTCTACTTCCTACCTACTTTTTTTGCTCTTTGTCAAATGGTGTGAATGGGAGTGGGCAAGAAGTGAAAATCAGTTGATTTTCGCTTCGTCGGCCTACCCCCGCACAGTTGAGGCCACTCAACCACTGCGCTTTTAATTAACGCACAATAACGAGATTGAATTTTCCAAGATTATACTCAGCTATCTTAAGACGCCATTTGATACCACTCAACCACTGCGCTTTGAAATAAATGGATATGCCTGAACAAAATTTAAAAAAATTTTGCCCACTCCCACTTACACCAAAAAGTATAGAGCCCTTTTTTATAAGAGTAAACAAAATAGATAACTGATTGCGATGCTAGGGATAAAAGGAATGGCATTCCAGCGTTTGATGTGGTGATATTGTAATATGGAATAAAGAAGGCCGAACAAGGCTGCGCCTAAGATGAAATAAGGGATGGTCATTTCTTCTAAAGTGCAAGCTAATAAGCCGATTATTTTGGCATCTGCTCCTCCAAAAGACGTAGGGCGATAATAAATGATTGTTTCCAATAATAACCATATAACGACTGCAACCCACAGTGACTGTCTATTAAACAGACAAAGAACGACTAAGATGAATAATCCCCACCAATTGACTTGTAAATGAAAATAATCCTCAATGCTTAATAAAAGTAACCAACAAATAATGAGTGATAATAGATAACCTTCGTAAAGGTTATTGAATTGTAAATAATAAAGAGAAAGACCAAAGCAACCACCCAGTAATTCAAGAAAAAAATAATTACGATTTAAGCTCGCGTGACAATGACGACAGGTTCCTTTTAATATTAAAAATGATACCAAGGGCATCAGATCGATTGCTTCTAATGCGTGATGGCAGTTATCACAATGAGAACGACGTGTAAAGTTGATAGTTTGTTCACTGGCTATACAGGTAAAAAATGAAGCCAGACAAGTCCCAATTATAAAGAGTAGTACTGTCATTTTACAACCTCCTACTGATAGATACGCTATTTGAACTTAAAACATTTATCTAAATTCAATTTTTTAAACGAATTAAGTAGCAACAAAATCAAGATCAGCATCAAAAAACCTCAAATGTCCACTGGTTGATACCGTTACATTTGAGGTTATTACATTTATATTAAAGGATAGCGATTATTACGAAGGTTGATGCTCTTTTACAAAAGCAGTAATACGTTTCATTGCCTCTTTTAAAGTCTCAAGACTAGCGGCATAGCTGACTCGGAAGTGATCTTTACCGGCTGGTCCAAAACCTGAACCTGGTACAACGCCTACTTTGGCTTGATGTGCTAAATCTAAACAGAAATCACGATCATTGCCTTGGTACCAATCAGGAACTTTAACAAATAAGTAGAAAGCACCTTGAGGGTTTAAAGTTTCAATATTTATTTCTTTAAAAGCTTTCATTAAGAAATCACGGCGTTCTTTATAAATGGCGCGCATTTCTTCGCTAGCATCGTCTCCGTTGTCATATGCGACAATACTAGCGTATTGCATTTGCGTATTAGGAGTATTGACCATTGCCTGATGAACTTTAAATAACTGGTTGGCTACTTCAACCGGTGCTGCTAGAAAACCACTGCGCCAGCCTGTCATCGCATGCGATTTTGATAAACCATTAATAAGAATTGTACGCTCTCTTAATAATTTAGCCATTGAATAATGAGGATGATCATAAGATAATTCCCCATAAATTTCATCAGAAACTACCCATAAATCATATTTTTCTATAATCGGTACCAATGCACGAAGTTGCTGTTCAGTATAGGTACCACCGGTTGGATTAGCAGGATGGTTTAGTAAAATAGCTGTTGTGCCAGGATTATCGATGATGGCTGCTTCTAACTTCTCTGGTGTAAAGATAAAGTTTGTATCACTAGTATCAACCATGACCATTTCACCATGTGCCAAACTCACTTGAGTGTTATAGATAACATAATTGGGTGACGCTATTAGCACTTTATCGCCGGGATTTAAAATCGTTAAGAAACTAGCGAATAAAGCTTGCGTAGGTCCTGACGTAACAATGATTTCTGTATCAGGCGAGTAAGATAAATCATATTTACGTAAGACATAGCGTGCAATGGCTTGACGTAATTCAATCATACCACGTGAATGAGAGTAGCCGTTTAGATCATCCTTTATCGATTGAATCGCCGCTTCTTTAATAAAAACAGGGGTATTAAAATCAGGTTCACCAATTGTTAATGGAATTAAGCCTTCTATTTTTGAAATTTCTTCGTTGAAAGAACGAATAGGGCTTGGTTGTAAATGATTAAGTTGTTGATTAAATTTCACCGTTATCCCAACTTTCTATTGTTATTTCTTAAATTGTAGCATATAAAACCGCGATATAACAGTTAATTAAACAAAAAATGAGAAAAATGAGAAATTAATTAATAATTGTTGACAAAGAAAAAATTATCTTGTATGATAGCTACATAATATAAATAAACGCATTGATGTGGAAAGTAAAATTAATGGACATTTCCTAGAGAGCTTACATTTGGTGAAAGTAAGTAAATGAACTTAATTTGAAAATGGCCACTGAGCGGTCACTCTGAATGCTACGCAATAAGAGTGGACGGATCCAACCGTTAAAATGGCACAGTATCGTTAATACATGTTTGACTGTACTGTATGAGGTTAAATTAGCAATAATTTAACAAAAAAAGGTGGTACCACGAAATGATAACTCTCGTCCTTTATTTATGATAGGATGAGAGTTTTTTATATTGGAGGGATAATAATGATTGAATTAAAAGACATTGATGTTGTCTTTAAACAAAAAGATAATGTCGTAACTGCAGTAAAAGATGTCAATTTATCAATTAATCGCGGCGAAATATTTGGAATAGTCGGCTATAGTGGAGCGGGAAAAAGCACTTTAGTTAGAACGATTAATTTATTACAAAGACCAACACATGGGTCAGTAATTGTTAATGGACAAAACTTAATTGAATTAGCACCCGCAGAATTAAGAACTGCACGCAAAAAAATCGGCATGATATTTCAACACTTTAATTTAATGAATTCAAGAACGATTTTTGATAATGTTGCATTTCCTTTAAAAGGCAGTGGCCTTTCGAAAAAAGAAGTCGCTCATAAAGTGGCTGAATTATTAAATTTAGTTGGACTGAAAGAAAAGTCCGATAGCTATCCAAGTCAATTATCAGGTGGACAAAAACAACGAGTGGCAATCGCTAGAGCTTTAGCCAATGATCCGGATGTCTTACTTTGTGATGAAGCAACCAGTGCCTTGGATCCAAAAACTACCAGCTCGATTTTAAAACTGTTAAAAGAGTTGAACCAAAAATTGAATATCACGATGGTTGTGATTACCCACGAAATGGCAGTTGTGAAGGATTTATGTGATCGAGTGGCAGTAATGGAAAATGGGCATGTCCTAGAAGAAGGCAGTATATTAGAAATCTTTACACAACCAAAACAACGTTTAACTAAAGAATTCATCAATACAGCAACCCATTTTGACCAAGAGATTGAATTAGTCTTGAAACATCCTCAAACCATTTCCATTAGTCATGAATCTGAATTAGCCAGATTAACCTATACGGGCGATCAAACGACTCAACCGTTTATTACAGAGGTTATTCGTGAATATGGGATTGAAATTAACATCTTATACGGTCATATTGAAATTATTCAAAATACACCTGTTGGCAATTTATTAGTCGCTTTAAAAGGAGAACCGCAACAAATTAATGCTGCTACTGAATTTTTAAAGCATCACTCAGTAAAAGTTGATTCGGTACAAACATTGTTTCAACAATATGTTCAAAAGGAGGCTGATGAGGCATGATGCAATTTATTGAAACCAATATGCCAGATGTATATAAATTACTTGACGATATCGTGAAAGCGTCTTGGGAAACGGTCTATATGTTACTCTTGACCATCATTTTTGCTGGTATATTAGGATTGATTGTCGGTGTCATTGTGACAGTGACACGACCTGGGGGCATTTTAGAAAATAAAGTTATCTATAAAATTCTGGATGCCTTTATCAATATCTTTCGTTCAATCCCCTTTATCATACTTTTAGCTTTACTGATAAATGTCACACGTTTTATTGTCGGAACAACTATTGGGTCAACAGCGGCTAGTGTACCGATTATCATTGCGACGATTCCATTTTTCGCACGACAAGTTGAAATTGCTCTTTTAGAAGTAGATTCAGGTGTGATTGAAGCAGCACAATCAATGGGATGTAGTCCATGGGATATTATTGTTAGAGTCTATTTAAGAGAAGGTTTACCGTCATTGTTACGAGTGAGTGCCTCAACAGTTATCAATGTCATTAGCTTAACGGCAATGGCTGGTGCGGTAGCAGGTGGAGGGCTAGGAACGATAGCAATTGCCAGAGGCTATAACCGTAGTAAAATGGATGTTATTTTAGTCGCAACATTCTTAATTTTAGTGATTGTCTTTGTAACACAACTCATTTTCAATTGGATTATTAAAAAAATTGAACACTAATTAACAATTTATCGGTCAAGTTTGACCTACTAAGAAAGGATTTGATTTTATGAAAAAATTTATTAAAACTATTTCATTAACTTTATTAACGAGCGCTTTAACTTTACCTTTGTTCACCAATGTGGAAGCAGAAGAAAAAAATGAATTTGAAGGGGAAAAGGTTACCGTTGGAATCGTACCGGGTTCGGCTGAAGATGTCTGGCAAGTAGTGGTTGATCAAGCTAAGGAAGAAGGGATTGAAGTTGAATTACAATTTTTCACCGACTACAATCAACCGAATGAAGCTTTACAAAATGGCTCAATTGATTTAAATGCGTTTCAACACATTGCTTTCTTAGATAACTGGAATGAATCTAATGATGGTAGTTTAGTTCCAATAGGATTTACATTCGTATCGCCAATGGGCACTTATTCTGAAAAAATTAAGTCTTTAGACGAATTACCAGAAGGCGGTACAGTCGCTATCCCGAACGATCCAACGAATGGTGGCCGCGCATTATTAGCTTTAGAATTAGCAGGAGTGTTGGAAATTGATGATGAAGCGGGAATTTTAGTAACTCCAGAAGACATTACAGAAAACCCTAAAAATATCAAAATTGAGGAATTAGATGCGGCGCAATTAGCAGCAACCTTACCTGATGTGGATGCAGCTATTATTAACACAAACTTCGCCAATGATGCTGGCTTATCATTAAAAGATGCTATCTTTGTAGATGCTGATTATCCAGAAAAATTAAGCGAGAAATATAAAAACTCGATTGTGGCTAGAGAAGAAGATAAAGAAAATCCATTATACTTAAAAATTGTTGAACTTTATCAAACCGATGCAGTAGCGCAAGCCATTTATGATACAACGAATGGTGGCGATAAACCAGTTTGGGAAAATGCACCGGTAATCGGGGAACAAACAGAAGATGAGACAACCCAAGAGACAACGGTAGCAGAGTAGTAAAATATAATTAATAAACTTGAGGGAGTGGACCAGAAGTAGAAAGTCAGTTGATTTTCGCTGCGTCGGCCAGTTGAGTAGGTCTCAAACAAGTCGTTAAGACGCCATTTGAAACCACTCAACCACTGCGCTTTGAATTAAATAGATATGCCTGACAGATTTTAAAAAGTTTTTGCCCATCTTCTCTTCCAATACCTATTGTTCAGGACATGACACAATAACCAAGCAAAATTATTAACATTCGGGTTTTTAACGATTTTCCCATTAGAAAAAGATCTTTAAATATTTATCATAAGGAGAATTCATATGAAAAAATTAGTAAAAAAAGTTAGTGTATTAGCGTTATTAGCAGGTTTAGTAGCACCAGCAACTGCCTTTGCAGAAGATAAACCGTTTGATGGGGAGACAGTTAAAGTCGGTGTGGCCAGTGATGATGAAATCGAAGTGTGGGAATTTGTAGCAGAATTAGCAGAAAAAGAAGGCATTACCCTTGAAGTTGAATTATTTAATGATTATGTTCAACCAAACGTGGCAGTCGCTAGTGGCGATTTAGACCTAAATGCCTTCCAACATGTGGCTTACTTAGAAGAATGGAATAAAGAAAATGACGAAGATCTGCAACCAATCGGCTATACTTATGTATCACCGCTAGGAGCATATTCTGAAAAAGTAACTTCATTGGATGAATTAGCAGAAGGAGCAGTAGTAGCTATTCCAAATGACCCAACGAATGGTGGACGTGCTCTATTATTATTAGAACAAGCAGGTGTCCTTGAAGTAGATGATGCAGCGGGGGTTTTACCAACTGTAAAAGACATTACTAAAAACGATAAAAAATTAGAGTTTAAAGAATTAGATGCTGCTCAAGTAGCGGTTAGTTTACCAGACGTAGATGCGGCGATAATTAATACAAATTATGCCTTAGACCATGATTTATCTATCGAAGATGATGCGATCTTTGTTGACACAGAAGATTTAGCTAAAGTGAACGAGGTCTATAAAAATGTGGTCGTAACACGTAAAGATGATGTTGAAAATGAATTATACAAACATATTGTTGAATTATATCAATCAGAGGAAGTAGCAGAAAAAATTACTGAAATTACGGACGGTGCGAATGTTGCCGCTTGGTAATCACTGATTACACACCACAAACATACCTTTTGGCTATCGAATATTGATGAGATAGCTAGAAGGTTTTTTATTTTGTGAATTGACGACAACGTGATTTTGTTGTTAAATGAAGGTGTCTTAATAGAATATTGAATTTCAGTAGGAGTCAAGTATGAGTATTGTTGTGTTAAACCACCTATCATCAGAATTAAGAGATAACATTCATCAATTAGAACAATTGGTTCATCAGGTAGATCACACTTATCGTTGGTTATTTCTGTCTAATCAATATAATTTTAATCAAACGATGCCATTTTTAGTGTTATATTATCATCAAGGTCATCTCGTTGGTGTAGGAACAATCTATGCAGAGGATACAGCGTTAGCAGAAGTAGCGAGTATCGTCCATCCTCAATATCGAAAGCTACCAATTAAAGACGTAATAGTTGCTAAAATAAAACAAATTTGTCGTGATTATCGAATAAGAACGATTGGTTATAAAATAGAACGTAAATTTTATCAGCAATATCCCGCGATTTTTAATCGTTATCGTCTTAATCCTGATGCGATACCAGAATTGATTTTACAATTTGGAAATGATCAAAAAGAGTTTTTTGGTGCAGAAACTCAAACAATTACATCTGTGGAAGATCAAAAAAATAAACTCTGCGACCGTCAGCATTACGAAAAAGAATCAAATGTCATACAGGTAAGACGAGCATTACCCGAACACTTGCATTCAATTGCTCATATATTAGCGGAGTGCTTTGACGATTCATATTATGAAGAACGGCTTTTTGTGGAGCGAGTCGCAGCAGATAGCAGCATGGTATTGTATCAATTCTCTATTCAAAATCAAATCATCGGAACGTGTTCGATTGAAGTGCATCCTAAGGTTATTTATCTGTTTGCAGTCGCGATTAAGAAAAAACAACAAAATAAAGGGTTCGGAACTAAAGCAATAGCTCAATTAACCATTTATTTAACGCAAAAATATCGCCGTCCCTTACAAATTCAAGCCGATAAAAATAATAAAAAAGCGATAAAACTCTACCAAAAGCTTGGCTTTAAAACTGTGAGCGAATGGATTGAATTAATTGAAAAATAAGAATAAAATAGCAACTTAATTCGAAATGCTGTTGATTTTTGCGGGATCAACCTGAATTAAATTGCTATTTTTTATATCTCATTCTGTTTGAACGCAAAAAAATGTAAGCGCCCAATAGCCAAGTATATAGAAACCGGCCCCTCAACACTCTACAATAGGTGTTGAAGGGCCAGTTTCAGTCTTTTTAATTATTTAATGGCCTGACAGGCTTCCTTGACCTTCGAAGACCAAGGCAAATAAGCCTCGAGTGCTTCAAAATTTTGCACCGGAAGTTCAGGAAGCTCCTCAAGTAAATATTGAAAATAAGACGGAGGATGGATACCATTAAGCTTCGCACTCTCATAGAGACTGAGGATCCCCCCAGCCGCTTGGGCTCCCTGAATGCTTTGGCTAAACAACCAGTTCTTGCGCCCAATTACCAGTGGCTTGATTTGTCTCTCCGCTCGATTATTGCTCATCTCTAGTCGACCATCTTCAAGAAATTGACGGAAGAAAGGCTCATGTTTGAGAGCATAGGAGATGGCCATTCCCAGCTTGGTTTGAGGTAAGGCATTCAAAGTCTTGACCCAATCAAAGAACTCGTCAACTTGTCTTTGAAGGCAAGTTTGGCGCCAAGTCAAGCGTTCCTCAGGCGTCAGCTCCTTCCAATTCTGTTCGAATTGGAAAAAGGAATCGCACCATTTAACCGCCTGATAAGCAGGATGATGCTTAGACACTTTAGCTGGCAGGGCTTCAAAGAATTTCCGCCTTAAATGCGCCCAACAGCCACTGACTTTAACTTTCTCCTTGCATAGGTTGACATAGGCACCATACATATCTGCATGAAGGCTGCCTTCAAAATCTGGACCCAATAGGTCAAGAATGACTTGGCGTCCTCTGCCTTCATCAAATTGATAAATAATTCCCTGTTCTGGGGTGTCCTTGCCACTCATGAGAAGCCAAAAATAATTCTTCGCTTTTTGGCTCTCTAATACCCGATAGCTGGTTTCATCTGCGTGGAGAACTTCTTGTTGACGGAGCTTGTTTAAAAGTAAGTCACAGAGGTTCTGGAAATAATATTGATAGGTGCGAATGTGCCAACCGCAAATCGTATCCCGACTTAGGGGCAGATTCATTTGTTTCCATTCCTGTTCTTGACGATAAGCGGGTAACTTCAAGCCATATTTTTGATGAATCGTTTGAGCGATCAATGATGCAGACCCCAAGCTATTGTTGAGGGGAGCTTTAGGAACGGGAGCCTTCACGATTTTGTCATTGGCCCCCTCTTTTTGAGTGCAACCCTCGCATTTATAAGAAGCTTGTTTATGAATGATTCGTTTCATATGAGCAGGAATGAAGACAAGCTCTTCACGAACAGCACTAGCCCCTATCTGTTTCATCGATTCCCCACAGTCTGGACACTGGCAGTTTGAAAGTTCGTGTAGCTTTTCTTCGGCAGGGAACTGGTCGAGAATCGCCCGCTTGATCCCTTTATTCTTCTTTGCTTTACGCTTATGAGCCTTCACTTCTTGGACGATCTCTTCTTCTAGTTCTAGGTTGTCTAGAGCTTCCTGCCAATCCTCGAACAGACTGGTTTGTCCAGGTTGAGGCGCTGTTTCTTTCTTGCGACCAAACTGTTGGTTCATCATCAAACGAAGCT
The DNA here is from genome assembly GCF_002847845.2 of Globicatella sanguinis. Classification (NCBI taxonomy): domain Bacteria; kingdom Bacillati; phylum Bacillota; class Bacilli; order Lactobacillales; family Aerococcaceae; genus Globicatella; species Globicatella sanguinis. The sequence continues at coordinate 1,502,811 of NZ_CP126962.1, forward strand.
GTTCTTTCAACCATTCAATTTCACGTTCTTGTGTTTCAATAATATCGATTAGTTGTTCAGGTGTCTGCGTCTCGATGGATTTGATGTCCATTCCCGGACCTCCCTTCTGTTCAAATTTCTTTGATTATAAACCATGTAAACGATTTAATCAAGTTTTTTCACATTGTGTAAGATCCTTCCAATGATTGAACGGATGGTTCGATCAGAAAGCCATCCATAAGCTGAATGAGTTGGTGACGGTCAATTTCCTTCAGTGATTCCTCCTGTCTAGGCCAATGAATTCGGCCAGATTCATAGCGTTTATACAGTAACCAGAAACCTTGGCCATCCCAATAAAGAGCTTTAAAGCGGTCAAGCCTGGACCCGCAGAAGAGAAAGAGATTCTTTTCAAAGGGATTTAATTGATAATCATTTTGAACGAGAGCAGCCAGAGAATCAACTCCCTTGCGTAAGTCTGTCCGACCAGTCATAATGTAATAGCGTTTAGCAGCATCGAGATTAATAATCAATCAACCACCTCCATAAGTTTTAACTTAATCATACAGGAGGTGGTTGGGCTGTGATACGTACCTGGTTATTCGGCGCTTACAAAAAAATCTCCCCCTAAAGTAGTTTACTTTTTTAAGTGTCTACTTTAGGGGGAGCATATCAGCTCGCCTACTCGTTATGTTTATTAATTATTCAAGGTTAACGGGTAATTAGAGCTAGTGATTATCAAAATGTTTTTAATTAAAGAGTCGTTCTTGGATTTGGTAGTTAGTGTCATTGTATTCTTTTTCATGAGCCACTAAGATCATTTGTTGATTACTTGTCAATTTGTCGGCTGGAATACGTTCAAAATATGTCATTAATTGCCCTGGGAAATAAAGACGTAAATCTCCTTTTACTTCTCCAGCTAAGGTATTAACTAAAGCACTGACTTGTGATAATTCGACTTTATCGTATGTTTTGGTTAATAATTCAATTTGGGTACGTTGTTTTTTTTGATTAGGGCGATAGTAATCGTAAGGTAAATCATAACTACTATTGATACCGAAGTAATAATCTGGGTCAAACCCTGCTTGAATCATTTCATCTTGTAGGGCAATAGCTAAGGCTTCGCGATTTTCTTCGGTCACGATTAACGATTTAAATGGCTTACGATTGACGAAGCGATAGGCTAAATCAGATAAAATCGGATCGTCTTCATAAATCCACATTGAGAAATAAGTGCTCATTACATGGTCATCTAATAGTAAGTAATCCTGTAAAGTCCAGGTGCCGGTTAAGAATGGTTTTAATAAGCCAGCCGGTTGTTTCATTTGTGTTTCGTCTTCTAAATAGAGTTTTTTAGCACGGTCTAATAAGCTCTTTAATACTTGTTCCATTCCACGCGATACCCCATGGAAATAAACTTGCATATACATTTGATATCGGCTGACAACATAATCTTCTACAGCATGCATTCCCGAATAGTCAAAAGCGATTTGGTTATTATAAGGACGTATTACTCTGAGTACGCGTGTTAAGTCGAAAGTTCCATAACTGACACCAGCATAATAGGCATCTCTAAGAAGATAGTCCATTCGATCGGCGTCAATTTGACTACTGATAATTTGTACTACTTGTTGGTTAGGATAAGTTTTATTGATGACACTGGCTACTTTTTCAGGGAAATCGTCTCCAAAATAGCGCAATACTTGATTGATTTCTGTTTCAGAAGAAGTGATGATTTGTTGTGTTAAAGCCTCGTGATCCGTATTAAAAATACCTTCAAAGGTATGGGAAAATGCGCCATGACCAATATCGTGTAATAAGGCCGCACAAAGTGTTACCATATGCTCATCAGGATTCCATAAGCCATCATTGGCTTTTTTAGTTGCGTATTGGCGTTCGAACAAATCAATGATACGGCGTGTGATCTCATATACACCTAATGAGTGATTAAAGCGCGAATGTTCTGCCCCATGGAATGTAAACGAAGAGGTTCCTAATTGCTTGATTCGTCTCAAACGTTGAAATTCACGCGTATCAATTAATTTTAAAATAATTTTGTCATGGATATGAACATAATCATGAACAGGGTCGCGGAAAACTTTTTCACGAGGTAACTTTTGTGCCATAACTTTTTCTTGAAATGTTGACATATAGATGCTCCTTATTTATTAATTTGTAGAGGGTAATTACGATCAAGTGTTTTTTGGTACATTTTCTGGTAGAGTGCCTCTAATGCTTCCCCAGGACCAGGCAAATGAGTTAATTGAGTTTGTTGTTGAACGGTATTTAAAAGGAGTTGTTTAAACTTTTCGACAGATATAGATTGAGCTAAGAAGTCGTTGATGTTGGACATCACATCAGGATTGACATTAGGGTATTGCGAATCAGCCTCTGATGTTTGATAAAATTGCCGGATTATTTCAGATCGTTCTTTTTGATTACCAGTGACACTGATATAAGCGGCGACGGCCACACCATCTTTAAAACGACGTTGCGCAATGCCACCAATTTTTTGTTGTTGAATGACAATATCGTATGTACCAGGACAATAGGAATCGGGTACTTCGTAGCTTTCTACCTTTAATCCCATAGGATTAAGAGCTTCTTTAAGCCATCGAATCATTTGCTCATAGCCTTCATCAATAGTTAAGGGGTATTCCTTTAGATTACTGATAAAGGAAATATTGATAATGCCAGGGTCACTAACCACCGCTAGTCCACCATGAGCACGTAAATGGGTAGCGAATCCTGCCCAATTTAAATACGCTATACCTTCTGGTAATGCTTTTAATCGAGTGTCTTTAGGGCCCAGTATGATCGTTGGGTAATTGAGACGATAGAAGTGAATAATCCCTTTTGCCTGTGACGATTTATCAGACGGATGGTCATTAAGTGTCATAATATGGCGAATAAAAGCATCTTGCCAACTTAAAGCGACTAAACCATCATCTGCATTAGAACCTGAACCGACTTCAGTGTAAAGCCAATGATGATACGATAAAAACTCTGACATACCTTACCTCCAATAAACTGTAAAAATCGTGTTAATTCCTTTTTATTATAGCAAATAATAGGTTATAATTACTAGCAGAGGGGAAGTGAATTAGTGAAGCGTGAAAGCGTTACGGTAAAAGTGACCCAGAAAATTATGGATTCTACGACAAAACGTATTGAAAAATGGCGTCATCAAACACAAGGTGAGTATTATCAACTCAATTCATTTGAAAAAATTACTTACGAAGATCAACAAGGACAAATGGTTCATGTTAAATGGTTTCCTAATAATGGAAATTTAGAAATTAGTTATGGTTCTACCCGATTATTATTTAATAAAGAAGAGCCAACCCAATTAGCTTATTCGACACCACAGGGATTAATGGTGTTTGATGTCTTAACACATCGAATCAGTATTGCTGATAATAAAATTTCGGTGGATTATCAGCTATTAAATGAAAAAAACCCCATTGGTGATTATGATTTTAGATTGATTTATCATCAATAAATCGTTAAGATAGTAAGGTAGAAATATAAAGGAAGTGACGATATGGAGTTAAAGGCATTCGAAGGTCAGAACCGCGAGGAACTTTCATTAATTGAAGTTGCTCATGAAATATTAGTTCAAAAAGGTGATGTCATTGAATTTAATGAATTATTAATTATGATTCAAGAATATTTAGATTTAAATGAAGCCCAATTAGAAGCAAATTTAGTAAGATTTTATACTGATTTAAATATTGATGGACGCTTCATCTCATTAGGAGATAATCGTTGGGGCTTACGTTTATGGTATCCAATTGATTCAATCGACGAAGAAACGATTACTTCAGCAGAGGAAGAAGTTCCAAAACGCCGTCGTAAGAAACGTAAATTAAATGCATTTGCTGACGATGAAGACATGATCGATTACAACGATGATGACCCAGAAGATGGCGAAGTTTATGACGAAGAAGATGAAGAGTTCGATGAAGATGATGAAGACATGGATGATATCGACGAAGTCATTGCTAAAGAAGACGAAGATGAAGAAGAAGAGTTAGATCACTATGCAAGTGAGTTATCTGATTTTGAAGATGAAGACATTGATGAAGATGTTGAAATCGATGAAGAAGATGATGGATTAGTAGATGATGAAGAAGAAGATTTCGAAGAATACGACGAAGACGAGGAAGACGAAGATTAAATATCGCTTACATGATGAATTTGTGAAAAGATTTATTATTTTCACTAGCCTTAATCATTAAAATAAAGTATAATATTAAGTGAAATACATATACTATTTCTAAAGGATTTCAAGGAGGAAATATAATGAGTAGATTAGTTAGTATGACAGAAATGTTAAACAAAGCAAAAGAAGGTAAGTATGCAGTTGGTCAATTCAACATTAACAACTTAGAATGGACTCAAGCAGTATTACAAGCAGCACAAGAAAACAATTCACCAATTATCTTAGGTGTATCTGAAGGTGCTGGTAAATACATGGGTGGTGCTGAAGTTGTTGCAGCGATGGTTAATGCTTTAATGGAAACGATGGATATCACTGTTCCAGTTGCATTACACCTAGACCACGGTTCAACTGTTGAAAGTGTTAAACATTATATTGATGCTGGATTTACTTCTGTTATGTTCGACCATTCTCATTTCCCTATCGACGAAAATATCGAAATGACTAAAGAATTAGTTGAATACGCTCATTCTAAAGGTGTATCAGTAGAAGCTGAAGTTGGTACTGTTGGTGGTGTTGAAGACGGTGTAACAGGTGGCGTAAAATATGCTGACTTAGAAGAATGTAAACGTATGGTATCTGAAGCTAAGATTGATGCTTTAGCAGCAGCTTTAGGTTCAGTTCACGGTACTTACGATGGAGAACCTGTTTTAGGGTTTGATGAAATGGAAGCAATTTCTGATGCAACAGGAACACCATTAGTATTACACGGTGGATCAGGAATCCCTGATTATCAAATTAAAAAAGCTATCGAACGTGGACATGCTAAAATTAACGTTAATACTGAATTACAACAACAATGGACTAAAGCAGTTCGTGAAAAATTAAATTCAGATGATAAAGTTTATGACCCACGTAAAGTAATTGCTCCTGGTAAAGAAGCAATCGTTAAAATTACTAAAGAAACAATGGATATGTTTGGGTCAACTGGCAAAGCATAATCATTAAATAACGTTGATATATCAACGGTTTAAACACATTTAATAGCAAAAGGGCAAAAAAGGGGCAATTAGTATAAATTGTCTATCACATTTTGCCCTTTTTCTTTCGTTTTAGATGTCACATGGTTATATATTTTGGGTGTTGTTTTAGGATTAGAATGACCTACATTTTCTATGATGTGTTGACAATAGCAAATTTTGCTTGATTAGTAAGAAAGCATCATTCGTTAAATAAATAAATTTAAAAAACAGAGGCTGGGCAAAAACTTTTTAAACTCTGTTCAGGTATATCTATTTAATTTAAAGCGCAGTGGTTGAGTGGCCTCAAACTGCGTCTTTCGACTTGTTTGAGGCCTACTCAACTGTGCGGGGGTAGACCGACGAAGCGAAAATTATTCAATTTTCTACTTCTAGTCTACTCCCAACTGTGCGGGGGTGGGCAGACGAAGCGGAAATCAACTGATTTTCTACTTCTTGCCCACTCCCTGTTTCTTTATCATATTGATTAATGGAAAAATGAATGCGCCAGAAGATAAATAAAATCATCTCGATTCAAAAAAGGAGTGAGCCAGCAAGGAAATCACTCCATCTTCACTGCCTGTTCACTCCCTCATAGAGTAAAGACTCAATAAGTTTAAAAAGTTGACGCTTTATCTTGATGCATGCGCTTGTGCCAAAGCTTCTCGGTAGTATATACGAAAACCACTCTATGTTATTGCATTACTGTCGACTAAAACAATGCTACTAGATTAGAGTGGTAATAGTGAGTAGTTTATGCTACTTAATACTATCGGTCACATTAATTGTTTGTTTCCTCTAGCTCTTCAAGGGCTAAACTCGCTTCTTCCCATTCCTCCATTAAGTTTTCCTGGCGATTTTCTAAGCCCATTAGTTCCTCGTGCATCTTTAATAACTCGTCTTGTTGATTCAATGTAGAAGCTTCCGCCATTTGATGATGTAAGGCTTCAATCGCTTGTTCTATCGTTTCTAGCTCTTCGGTCACTTTATCAACTTGCTGAGTTAATTTCTTTAATTCACGACGATATTGCTTACTTTCTTCGAAGGATAACTGAGCTTGCCCTTTAGTAGCAGTGATACTTTCAGTCGGCTTGGCGTTTGTTTTGTTTTTCAACTCAGCCTCTTGTTTAAGAACAGCTAGCTCTTCTTTTTTATGTAAGTAATAATCATAATCTCCTAAATAAAGAGTAGAGCCTGATGGCGTAATCTCTAAAATTTGGGTGGCAATCCGATTGATAAAATAACGGTCATGCGAAACAAATAAAAGTGTACCATCAAATTCGATTAAGGCTTGTTCTAATACTTCTTTACTATCGATATCCAAGTGGTTGGTAGGCTCATCTAAAATTAAGGTATTATCATGGTCAGTAGCCAATAAAGCTAAAGTTAGCCGAGCTTTTTCTCCACCGCTTAGCATCGATACTTTCTTTTCAACAGCTTCGCCAGTAAAAAGGAAGCTGCCTAAAATACTCCGAATAATCCATTCATCAGTTGTATCGTGTGCTTGCCATAGAGTTTCTAAGACAGTTAAGTCAGGATTTAACATATTAACGTTTTGAGCGTAGTACCCAATATCTAATCCAGTACCTCTTATGATTTCGCCTTTAATTGGAGGAATTTCCCCAATTATCGTTTTCAATAAAGTAGATTTACCAACACCGTTTGGCCCGACGACTGCGATGGCTTCTTGTTTTCTTAAATCCAATTGAATATTTTCGGCAATTACTTCAGATTGATAGCCGATGCTTAGATTTTCTAATTCAAGCACGCGTTCGCCACTTTCGCTAGCCGTTGAAAACTGAATGCGTGGTGCTTTTTGGTCTTGTTTTGGTTTTTCTAACCGAGTAATTTTTTCTAATTGCTTACGTCTACTTTGAGCCCTCTTCGTTGTCGAAGCGCGAGCAATATTTTTTTGAACAAATTCCTCGAGTTTTGCAATCGTGACTTGCTGCTTTTGATATTCTTTCCATTCAAGTTCTAAACGTGCTTCTTTTTCTTTCATATAATAAGAATAATTCCCTTTATAGAGATGAGCAGTATGATTACGCAATTCGATGACTTGATTGGTAATTTTATCTAAAAAATAGCGGTCGTGGGAGACGATTAGTAGAGCGCCTTTATATCCTACGAGGTACTGTTCGAGCCAAGCGAGCATTTCCATGTCTAGATGGTTAGTAGGCTCATCAAGAATTAATAAGTCATAATCCATTAATAAAATTTGTGCGAGTGCTAAGCGTGTTTTTTGCCCACCAGATAAAGCTTGAACAGGAGTTTGATAATCTTCCTCGAAGAATCGAAAGCCGTGTAATACTGTTCGAATTTCAGATTCAATGGCATAGGCGTTTTTATTGTTTAATGTTTCAAGTAACTGGTCATACTGATGTAAAGCTTCTTGGTATTCAGTACTATCATGATGATCAGCTAATTGAGCTAAGCGATCAGCCGCTTCTTGTGCTTCGTCTCTTAACTTTAAGGTTGCTTCAAATGTATGAAGCATTTCCTCCCAAATCGTTCGCTTTGAGTCAATCGCAACATGTTGTTCTAAATACCCAATTTTAAGCCCTTTAGCCTTTGAAATGGTGCCGCTAGAAATAGGTTCTTGGTTCATAATTTGCTTGATAAGCGTTGATTTTCCAGTTCCGTTACGACCAACGAGGGCGATACGGTCACGGGTTTGAATACTAAAATTAACATTTTCATATAAGGTTTCATCGGCAAAACGTCTTGCCAAATCATTTACTTGTAGTAATATCATGTGTGCATACTCCTTTAGTATGGTTCAATAGCTACATTATAGCAAAAGAACTTAACACCGTGAACAAAATAAGACAATAAATAGTGGAGTATGTTATAATAAATTTAAAAATAAAGGAAATGAGGCGATTCCATGTCAGATGCTCTTGAATTAGTCATTATTACTGGTATGAGTGGTGCTGGTAAAACAGTTGCAGTTCAAAGTTTCGAAGATTTGGGATATTATTGCGTGGATAATATGCCACCTAACTTGCTCCCGACATTCTGGGAATTAATCAAGGAATCAGGAAAAATTACGAAGATTGCATTAGTAATTGATTTAAGATCGCGTGATTTTTTTGATGAATTAACCAATGTTATTTCTAAAATGGATAATACACAAATGATTACCACCAAGATTCTATTTTTAGAAGCCGATGATCAAGCGTTAGTATCAAGATATAAAGAAACACGCAGAAATCATCCATTAGCAACCATGGGACGTGTGAGTGAGGGAATTAAACTTGAGCGTGAAATGCTGAAGGATTTAAGAAGTCGTGCACAAACGATTATTAATACGAGTGATATTACGCCGAGACAATTACGTGAACAATTGATTAGTATTTTTGCAACTGAAAAGCAATCAACATTTCATGTGCAAGTAGTGTCGTTTGGTTTTAAATATGGTGCGCCAATCGATGTAGATGTGATGATGGATGTGCGCTTCTTACCTAATCCGCATTATGTGGATGAGCTAAGAGATAAGACCGGATTGGATCAAGATGTCTACGATTATGTGATGAAACAACCCGAGACACAAGCTTTCTATGCAAAATTTATTGATTTAATTGAATTATGTCTACCAGGTTATAAAAAAGAAGGTAAGTCTAGTGTCGTGATTGGAATTGGCTGTACTGGAGGACAACACCGTTCGATTGCTTTAGCCGAACGAGTGGGACGTCATTTAATGAATAGCGGTTATGAAACTAAAATCTCTCATCGCGATCGCTTTAAGAAAAAAGAAAGTGTAGTTAGATCATGAGTGAAGAAAATAAACTAAAATATAAAGTAGCCGTTATTGGAGGCGGAACCGGACTACCGGTCATTTTAAAAGGACTCAAGCATTTAAATGCTTATGTGAGTGCCATCGTAACGGTTGCTGATGATGGGGGAAGTAGTGGCGTTATTCGAGACTATATTAACGTCGTTCCTCCGGGCGACATACGAAATTGTATGGTTGCGTTATCTGAAAGTGACCCATTATTACTGGATGTATTTCAGTATCGCTTTGATAGTGAAGATGCCTTTTTAGCAGGACATGCCATTGGGAATTTAATCATCGCTGCCTTAAAAGAAATGAATGGTTCGTTGGATAAATCTTTGGAAATATTGTCTAAGTATATGAAGGTAAAAGGAAAAATATTGCCAGCAGCACAAGAACCATTAGTATTGAATGCGTTATTTGAAGATGGTACGATTGCGGTTGGTGAGTCTCAGATAGCCAAACATCGCAAAAAGATTAAGGAAGTTTCAGTAACGACCCGTCTTGGTGATGAAGCGAAAATTGCCAGTCCGAAAGTAGTTGAAGCGATAATGGAAGCCGATATGATTGTTTTAGGACCGGGGAGTTTATATACTAGCATACTGCCTAATTTAATGATTGACGAGATTGGAGAAGCGATTCGCAATACCTCAGCAGAAGTGATCTATATTTGTAATATCATGACCCAATTAGGAGAAACAGAATCCTTTACCGATGCCAACCATGTTGAAGTTTTAAACCAGCATTTAGGCGGTCATTATATCGATACGGTTTTAGTGAATATTGCCGAAGTACCAGAAGACTATATTTTAAACCAACCGAATGAAGAATATTTATTACAAGTTAAACATGATTTTATGGGCTTAAGAAGTCAGGGTGTCCGCGTCATTTCAAATAGTTTTTTAAGTATGAAAAATGGTGGGGCATATCACGATACTGAACTAGTGGTTGAGGAATTAGCTCATTTATTAGATACACATAAATTATATGTAAGAAGTAAATTATCAAAATAGAAGGGTGTGATGGACCGTTGACTTTTGCTTCGGAGGTAAAAAAAGAATGTACCTTAATTGAAGTACATCGGGAACATGCGAAAGCAGAGTTAACAGCGCTTATCCGTATGAACGGAGCCGTGAGTATCTATCAACAGTCTCTCATTTTAAATGTTCAAAGTGAAAATGCAGCGATTGCTAGACGAATGTATACTTTATTTAAACAACATTTTGCTGTTGACAGTGAATTAATTGTTCGTCGAAAGATGAAATTAAAGAAAAATAATGTTTATATTGTACGTTGCCGACAAAATGTTAAAGAAGTGCTGGAAATTTTAGGTATCTTTGATGGTGCTTTTATTAAAGCGGATGTAGCACCTGAAATTATGGAGAATGATCAGAAAAAACGTTCTTATTTAAGAGGAGCCTTTATGGCGGGAGGATCGGTTAATAATCCTGAGGCCAATAGTTATCATTTAGAAATTTATTCGAATTATGAATCTCATAATGAAGATATTTGTAAAATGATGAATGATTTTAATTTAAACGCCAAGACCATTACCCGACGCAATGGCTATATTACGTATATTAAAGAAGCGGAGAAAATATCAGACTTTCTAGCGATTATTGGGGCTAATCGAGCAATGTTAAAATTTGAAGATATTCGGATTGTCCGTGATATGCGAAATTCTGTTAATCGTTTAGTAAACTGTGAAAATGCCAACCTAAATAAAGTGGTTGAAGCTTCCAATCGACAAAGAGAAGCCATTGAATTAATTATTGAAAAACGAGGATTAGATTCTTTACCAGAAAAATTAAGAGAGATGGCGCAATTTCGATTAGACAATCCCGATTTAGGGATGAAGGAAATTGGTGAATTAATTCCAGGTGGACCGATTTCTAAATCTGGAGTGAACCATCGATTAAGAAAACTCGTTCAAATTGCTGAGGAGCTGTCTAATTAACAACCTCTTTTATTTGTTTGAAACAATGTTCTTTTTACCGATTAAAGGATGAATATTATTAAGTAATAAAAAGTAAAATAAACATCGTGTTTGTAGTGAACCCGCAAGTTAGACCGAAAATCTAACCTTTTGGAGCTCATAGAGAACACGATGTTTTTTGTATTGAGGGGGAGACAATCGTCATTAATAAAAATATCGATGGTTTATTATCATTATTTTGAGTAATGAGTAACAATGATTTTCATCACGAATGATGGACCACTTTTCTTTTATTATGAAAGTGTTATGGCGTACTTAATTCTTGATTCGTTTCCATCGTTTCATGTTTTAAAGCTTCAGTTATTTCATCAGAAAATTGTAACCCCTCTTCGCGAGTACCATTAGGCCGGTCTAAAAGGGTGATTTCAGAGACAACGCATTCCACAGTATAGACGGTCTCTCCGTCACTATTTTGGTAATTTCGACTTTGCATGCGACCGCTAATCGCGATACGTTGGCCTTTTATTGAATACTTATCCAAGATATCAGCTAAATGATCCCAAGCAACAAAAGGGATAAAGTCTGCCATTAAAGCACCTTCTTTATTGCGTTGACGTCGATTAATCGCCAAAGTATTGTTAATGACGCGATGGTCGTCATTGACGGTCTTTAAGTCATGGTCACGAACGATTCTCCCAACTAAAACAACATGATTCATTTATATCTCTCCTGTCTTTCTTTTACTTATAAATACACATTTTTGTATAAAAACACTTTTTTTGATAGTAATATTATTCTAATAATTTCAAAAATTGATGTATAATGAAATTGACACGATAAGGAGGAATTATTATGCGTATAATTATGATTGAAGATAATGAATCAGTTACAGAAATGATGTCGATGTTTTTTGAAAAAGAACAATTTACAGCGACTTTTTATCATGATGGCCTTGAAGGCTATAAAGCATATGAAGCCGATCCAAATAATTGGGATTTAGCTATTTTAGATATTAATTTACCTTCGATGGATGGCATTCAAATTTGTCGGAAAATGCGAGACATTTCCAAAACATTACCAATTATCATGCTAACTGCCCATGACTCTGAAAGTGACCAAGTCATTGGTTTGGAAATGGGAGCAGATGATTATGTCACGAAACCATTTAGTCCGCTCACTTTATTGGCGAGAATGAAAGCTTTACATCGTCGCGCACACTTAGAGCCAGAAAAGACTGTTGAAACAGTTGATGAAGGTTCATTTGATGTCGTAACAGACTCAATGAAAATCAGTACTAATAATCGAGAAGCGTATTATAATGACCAATTAATCGAGAATTTAACACCAAAAGAATTCGAATTGTTAATTATGTTTGCGAGCCATCCTAAGCGAGTTTTCAGTCGGGAACAATTACTAAAAAGCTTATGGGAGGATCCGTTTTATGGTGATGAACGAACCGTTGACGCACACATAAAAAAATTAAGACAAAAAATAGAAGTAGTCGGACCACAAGTAATTCAAACGGTTTGGGGTGTTGGCTACAAATATGAAGAAGTAGGCGAATAAGATGAAGTTGTTATGGCAACAAATTATTGGGGTCATGGCGGTTTTGATGGTTGCGTTAGGGTTAAGTGCTTATTTAACAAGTCGGTATATATCTAACCGTATTTTCCAAGATAAGCAAGAAGAACTTATACAGTACGGGACCAATATTGTGGCCAACCATTTTACAAGAAATGATTTAGAAAGAGCCTCTGAACTTTTACAAGATAAAGAAATTGTCATTCAAGTTTACTTAAGTGACGGAACGATTATTTATCCTTCCTACGACCAGCGAAATAAATTGCAGCTTACCGAACAACAGTTAAGTCGCATAACGAAAGATCAAACCATTGGTATCCAAAGAAGTACCCGTTATGATAGCAATGGTGTACTCGTTAATATGGCGACAGTTTATGTATCGAATCAAGGGGGATATAGTGAATTTCCTGAAGGGATTATCAGTATTGGGGCTCCTTTATCGGAATTGGACCAACAAGTAGAAGCGGTTCAGCAAAATATTATGCTTGGCTTTTTGATTTCAGCTGGACTTGGAATTGTGATGTCCATTTTGTATGCCATGTATCAATCAAATAAAATTCAAAAACTGCAGATGGCGACTCGGCAAATTGCTTCGGGAAATTATGAAATTGAATTGGATACACAAGGAAGCGATGAGTTAAGTGATTTAGCTCGCGATTTTCAAGTAATGGCTAATTCATTACAAGCTTCAGAAGAAGAAATTCAAAGACAAGAAACACTACGCCGTCAAATGATGATGGATGCTGCCCACGAAATGAGAACCCCTTTAACGACAATGAGTGGCGTTTTAGAAGGGCTTCAATATGATATGATTCCTGAGGAGCAAAAAGAACGTAGTTTGAATTTGGTGATGAAAGAAACCCAACGTTTAATCCGTTTGGTCAATGAAAACCTCGATTATGAGAAGATTCGAAGTCAACAAATCGTCTTGAAGCCACAATGGCTTGATGTTAAGCAACTCTTTGAACAAATTAAATCGCAAATGGAGAGCAAAGCCTCTTTGAAGAATAATCATATTGTCATTTCTGTTCCCGAAAATTTAAAAATCTGGGCCGATAACGATCGTATTCTACAAATTATCATCAATATCGTTAATAATGCCATCCAGTTTTCAAAAGATAGCGACATAAATCTACGTGCAACTAAAGTTCATGCGGGTGTTAGCATTGAGATTGAAGACCATGGTATTGGCATTGAACCAGAAAAAATAAAAAGTATTTGGGAGAGATTTTATAAAGCGGATATCTCACGGAAAAATACCGAGTTTGGTGAGTCGGGGATTGGTTTAGCTGTCGTGAAATCATTGGTAGAAGCGCATTCTGGAACAGTTGAAGTCGAAAGTGAATTGGGACAAGGAACGAAATTTATTATTACCATTCCTGACCAAACTTCAACAAGCACACGATAGAATTCAGTTCAGACCTTTACAATTATATTAATGAATTGTATAATAACGCTAGTATTTTGTGAAAATATTAAGTAGTAGGTGAAATGAGTGAAAAATATTTTTAAAGGACTGGTTATTCTTGTCCTGTTAGCGTTGATTGGTGTGTTGCTTTACGCGACCCGTATGAATAAAACAGCAAAACCAACTCAACCGGTGAGCGTAAATACAGTTCAACAATTGGATCAAGTGGTTCAACAGATAGGTAGCTATTATGTTAATCCTAATGAGAAATCATTCTTAAGGGAAGAACCTATCGCTGATGAAGAGTTAACTCAATTAAAAGAAGCAATCGATACGGTCAATGCTTCAACAGCTGACAAAAATAAAGTCTTAGTAGAAATTGAAATTGTCGAATGGAAAAAAGCGGCCTTAGATGCGGTTAATCATTTATACAGTGGCTCAGCAACCCCTGTTATCAAAGGTGATCAAGTAGCGACTAAAAAAGTTTTAGCCGATAACCTTAAATTAGCAGATGTTGAAAAAGTGGCGACCGATTTTATTGATACCATGCCTAAGCGTTTATTGTTAGATGACGAAGAGGTTCCTGAAGATAAATTCAATACTGCCATTACGGAATTAATTAACGAGGCCAAAGATCAATTTGAAAACTTTGACAAAGCGCTTGAAGCCTTAAATAAAGTAGAAGCAATTGATATTGAAGATGGTCAAATTGGTAATATTGCGAAAGCTTTACGTGATTTTGAAAAATTACGTGACAAAGTGACAGATGACAACTTATTAAAACAATTGAATGAAAAAGCAGATCAATATTTATCTGTCTTCTTAAAAGCATTCACTGAGATTGCAAGTGAGATTCCAGGTTATTATGATATTGCTTTAGTTGCAGCAGAACCGTCTCAATTACTAACCAAGTTGATGAAAGAAAATCGTGAGACGCTAGAAGCGACAGAAACTGAAACAGAAACAACAGAAGAAGTGGTAACGGAAGAAATTGTCACGGAAGAAAGTCAATATGTGCCTGAACCGTCATATACGGAACCACCGGTAACAGTACCGCCAGTAACGGAGCCGCCAACAACAGAGCCACCGGTAACAGAGCCACCGGTCACGGAACCGCCGACAACTGCAGAACCGACTCCTGAGCCACCTGTTTCATCAGATCAAACTGAATAATTTTATTTATGAGGCTGGGACCAAACGTCCGAGCCTCATTCCACTATATGAATAAAAAAGATGTATGAAGGCAAATAGATTAGAAGAGGTGTATGATGAAGACTGTTTGTTATATTGCTCATCCGGATGTTAATCAATCAAGTAGCCAACAATATTTACTAGAGTCAGGGTTAAATTATTCTCAAGCTCAATATGTGAACTTATATGAGATGATGAATAATTTAGTAATTGAACAAGAACAAGATCGCTTGTTAGCCGCTGATCAAATTATTTTTCAATTTCCAATGTATTGGTATCAAGCCCCAGGAATCTTATTTGAATGGATTAATCAAGTATGGTCTACATTAAAACCAAGTCAACTCAAAGGTAAAACGTTAGGGATTGTGGTAGTGGTAGGCGGTAAGAAAGAGCATTATCAATCTGGTGGAAGAGAGGGGAGAACTGTTTCTGAATTACTCTCAAACTTTGAAGTGCTGGCGCGTCATTTTAAGATGAACTATAAACCCATCTTCGCAATCCATCAATTCCAATATATGAATGAGCAACAAAAAGCTCATTTGATGTGGCGTTATTTGTTTTACTTAGAGACAAACGAAGAGGAACGTTTAACTAATTATCAGAGGTTTATCATTGCTCGAGCAAAAACCTTAATTGGTGAAGAAATAGCTGCTGATCATAATTTGGCTCCTTTGTGGCAGGCGTTTATCTCACATTTGGAAATGCAAGAGTTCGAAATTGAAGAGTTGATGGGAATCAATTTGGAGGAGGAAATGTAATGTGGGATGAGAACTTATTAGAACCACTTGCCAATGAGCTTAAGGACTACCCTTTGCGTCAATTACTAACCGTTTTAAAAGAACTAGACCAAAAACAGCAAGATCGCATCGAGCAATTAAAAGGAGAATTGGATGGTAAAGCTTGGAGTCCATCTGAATGGTAAGATAAAAGTTAGATTAAAAGTTGATAATACAAACTATACAAACTATAATAATAACAGATGAATGAGAAGGAGCGAGGATGTTGTCAATTATTGAAGAATTAGAATGGCGTGGAGCCATTAATCAACAGACCGATGCAGAAGGATTAAAGAAATTAATAGAAACCAAATCAATAGGTCTCTACTGTGGAGTGGACCCAACAGGAGTTTCGATGCACATTGGGCATCTAATTCCATTTATGGTACTAAAGAGATTTCAGTTAGCGGGACATAAACCGGTAGTGTTAATTGGGGGTGCAACTGGTTCGATTGGAGATCCGAGTGGACGTACTTCAGAGCGTTCATTACAAACAATGGATACCGTTAATGAGAATGCACGTAAGTTAGCAGCACAGTTTGATAAGTTATTCTTGAAAGGTGACGTCGCTAATAGCGGCTTTAGAATTGTTAACAACTATGATTGGTTAAGTCAAATTTCACTCTTAGATTTTTTACGTGACTATGGGAAGCATTTTAATATTAATACTATGTTAGCTAAAGATATCGTCTCAAGTCGATTAGAAGTAGGGATTTCATTTACGGAATTCTCATACCAAATTTTACAATCAATCGATTTTGCTTATTTACATAAAAATCACGATGTGCAATTACAAATTGGCGGGGCTGATCAATGGGGGAATATTACTTCCGGTTTAGATTATATCCGACGTACTCAAGGTCATGAAGCAGATGTCTATGGCTTGACCATCCCATTGATGCTTAAATCCGATGGAACAAAATTCGGTAAAACAGCTGGCGGTGCAGTATGGTTAGATCCGGAAAAAACAACGCCTTATGAATTCTACCAATTCTGGTTAAATCAAGCAGATGAAGATGTAGTAAAATTCTTAAAATATTTCACTTTCTTATCGAAGGAAGAAATTAATAAGCTAGAAGAGTCAGTTAAAAATGAACCTCATTTGCGATTAGCACAAAAAACACTAGCAGAAGAAATAACGAAGTTTGTCCACGGTGAACAAGAATTAGCAGAAGCAATCCAAATCACTGAAGCTCTTTTCTCAGGGGATGTTCAAAATCTTTCTGAAAAGCAAATTGAAGAAGGATTTAAAAACATGCCACAATTTGAAGCTAAGCAAGCGACTCAGAATTTGGCGGTATGGTTAGTTGACACTGGTATTGTCAATTCGCGTCGTCAATCGAGAGAATTTATTACCAATGGTGCGATAAGCTTAAATGGCAATAAAATTACCGATGTCGATTATGAAGTTTCTACCGATGATGCGATTGGTGGCAAATATATTATTGTTCGACGTGGTAAGAAAAATTATTATTTAGTTACTTTAACTGACTAAAATTAAGTAGAATTTTTTTATTCGACTAACAGACGTTAAGCAACACATTAATTAACTGTTTGGTCTCATCTATTTAATTTATTGCGCATTGGTTGAGCGGCCTCAAACTGCGTCTTAATGAGTCTAAGCTCATACATGTTCAATTCAGTCAAGTTGTTACTCGTTAATAAAAAGCACAGTGGTTGAGTAGCCTCAACTGTCTTACGGGGATGGGCAGAAGAAACGAAAACTATCCGGTTTTCTACTTCTGGTACACTCCCTGTTTTTTATAGTTTGTAACATTGAGGTGAAAAGCATTGAGTAAGTTTACAACTATGTTACAAAGTAAATACGATTTGGATAAATTCAACAATATCCGATTTGCATGTGTTAAGATAGTCTCAGCTAATTAAAGAGGGGGGAGACCCCTCATATACTGAATGATATATAAAAATATTTTAACTAGGAGAGATGGACCAATGAAGCTGAGCTTTACTAAAAAAGCATTTAAAACCTTATTTACGTCAACGATCATATTAGGCTCTGTTGCTTCACCGATCGCAACATTTGCACAAGATTATGATACACTTATTAATGATACTCAAGCTGCAATTGATAATTTATCAGCTCAACAAGCAACCTTATATTCTGAATTAGCTTTAGGATACGAAGCTTTAACAGCATTAAAAGAAGAAGCTGAAACTTTATTAGCTGAAATCGCCAAAGACGATGAAGCAATTAAAGAATTAAACGGACAAATCGAAGAATTAGAAGAATTAATCGCAAAACGTGAAGAACTATTAGATAATCAAGCAAGAGCAGTTCAAGCGAATGGTGGTAGCACTAATTACTTAAGCTTAATTGCTTCTTCAGAATCTATTAGCGAATTTGTTGGACGTTTAGACGTTGTTCGTAAAATGGTTTCTTCAAATAAAGATTTATTAGCAACTCAAAAAGAAGATAAAGAACAAGTTGTTAAAAAACAAGATGAAGTAAAAGCGGCAAAAGAAGAAAAAATTAATAAACAAATCGAATTAGAAGGTTTGAAAGCTTCATTAGAAGAGCAACAAAATGCTAACGAAGAAGTTTATAACGCGCTTACTGGAGACATTACTTTAGCAGCGGGACATCGTGATGCTTTAGTTGCAGAAAAAGCAGCTTTCGAAGAACAACAAGCGATTGCTATTGCGCAAGCAGAAGCAGCAGCTCGTATGGCGGCCGAAGAAGCAGCAGCTCAAGAAGCGGCATTAGTTGCGGCAGCAGCTCAGGTCGAAGAAACAACTGTAGCCAACGAAGTAGAGTTACCTGAAGTAGCAGCACCAGTTATCGAAGAAACAGTAGCAGAAGTAACAGAAGCACCAGTTGTTGAAGAAACAGTAGCAGAAGTAACAGAAGCACCAGTTGTCGAAGAAACAGTAGCAGAAGTAACAGAAGCACCCGTTGTTGAAGAAACAGTAGCGGAAGTGACTGAAGCACCAGTTGTCGAAGAGACAGTAGCAGAAGTGACTGAAGCGCCAGCTGTCGAAGAGACAGTAACAGAGGCACCAGTTGTTGATGACTTTGGAAATGAAGATAATTATGAAGCCGAAGAAGCAGCGCGAATTGCAGCTGAAGAAGAAGCAGCGCGAATTGCAGCTGAAGAAGAAGCGGCGCGTATTGCAGCTGAGGAAGAAGCAGCACGAATTGCAGCTGAAGAAGAGGCGGCAGCATCAGCACCAGCGGCAACCGGAAATGTTTCTGCATTACTAAGTAATGCTTCACAATATTTAGGAACTCCATATGTATGGGGTGGAAAATCACCTAGCGGATTTGACTGCTCAGGTTTCGTACAATATGTATTTATGCAAACTTATGGTATTGATGTAGGTGGTTATACTGGAGCACAAGAATATGCTGGTACTCAAATTAGTGTAGCTGAAGCTCAACCAGGAGATTTATATTTCTGGGGATCACCAGGAGGAACATACCATGTTGCAATCGCAACAGGTGGTGGTGGTTACATCCACGCTTCTCAACCTGGAACACCATTAGAGTATAACTCAGTTAGTTCATACTTCATGCCAAGCTTTGCAGTACGTGTCAATGTACAATAAAATAATAAATAAACTTACCAAGTGGCCCTAAGCTACTTGGTATTTTTGTCATGTTTCAAAAGAATGATATAGGACCTTTATTGATTGAGATTTCCGAGAGGATTTTTTAAAAACATTGGCGTAAAAAGGTGAGTAATTCGATTTTGTGCATTGATAAAAAAATCAGAATTTTTAAACTCCTAAACAATACTGCGATGAGATAATAAGTTTTAATTTTCCCATCTTTATAAACCAATAATAAAAAGTTGAAGCGTTTTTTAGTTGCATCGGCAATTGTTAAAAATTTTTTTGATGAACCTTTTTTGTTCTATCGGCTTTGATATACTATACATTGGAACATAGAGGTGAATAAATTGGAAAGTTATTGTCTAAGCAAGCAAATAAAAATGTTAGTGCTAGGGATTGTTGTTGGAGCTATTTCAGGTGTGATAGTAAGTGCGTTTCGATTTGGAATAGGGATTATCTATTCTCAGGTTGGAGATCTCTACCATCAAATGAAAGGTAATGCCTTGATAATGGTGTTGTGGTTAATGGCTTCATTGATATTAGGATGGTTATTATCAATTGTCACTAAAACGGATAAAGACATTAAAGGAAGTGGCATTCCACAAGTAGAATTACAAATGCATGGAAAGTTATCAATGAACTGGTGGAGTGTACTTTGGAAAAAATTTACTGTTGGTACATTGGCAATTGGTTCAGGATTGATGTTAGGGCGAGAAGGTCCGTCAATTCAGCTAGGGTCGGTAGTAGGACTAGGATTAAGTCAAACTCTTAAACTTGATGATCGGACTAAAAAAGCTCTCATCGCTTGCGGAGCAAGTGCAGGGGTAGCCGCTGCTTTCAATGCTCCATTAGCAGGATTAATGTTTTCAATTGAAGAGCTCTATAAGAAGATGAACCATCAAATTATTTTAATGATTTTAACCTCTTCATTAACGGCCCATCAAGTTTCGGCAAAGGTTTTTGGACATCAAGCTACTTTAATGTTATTGAATGAGCACACTTTTCCACCAAATGAATATTATTGGCTGGTAGTTTTGGGTGTTTTTCTTGCTTTTGGTGGCTATTTATATTCAAAAGTAACCTTATCTTTACCAACGATTTTTAAGATTTTTTTTCCGTTCATAAATAAACATTACTATGGTTTAGTGCCATTAGTTTTGATAATTCCCTTAGGGATTTTCTTTCCTTTTTTATTAGGTGGTGGAGGACCTTTAATCCTTTTTTTATTAAATAATCATTTTTCATTAAGCATGTTAATTTTGTTTTTGCTATTACGCTTTACTTTCTCAATGTTATCTTTTGGTTCGGGTTTACCAGGAGGTATTTTCTTGCCGATATTAACCCTAGGGGCGCTTCACGGACTTATTTTTACAACAATTGCAACACAATACTTTGATTTTCCGGAAGGGTTTATATCTTATCTGGTCATGTTCTCGATGGCGGGGTATTTCGCCTCTATTAGTAAAGCACCATTTACGGCCATATTATTAGTGACCGAAATGGTAGGAGGAATGACACGGTTAGTTCCAATTGCAATTTGTGTCTTAGTCTCTTATTTTGTGGCTACGTTATTAGGTGTACACCCTATTTATGAAGTACTAGCTAAAAGACTGTATCGGGATCAAAAAAAGATTCATCAAAGTTAAGATAATGGTCTGTATGTTATTTGTATGAAAGCTTGAGATAGGAATATGAATAGTTTCTATGGTATAATATTTAAGAATGTGAGGAGGCATTACATGACAAAAGTACGTAAAGCAGTTATTCCAGCTGCCGGTTATGGAACGGGTTTTTTTCCAGCAACGAAAGCAAGTTCTAAAGAATTGTTACCCATTGTTGATAAACCAATTATCCAATTTATAGTAGAAGAGGCTTTTGATTCAGGAATTGAAGAAGTATTGATTATTACCGGTAAACAAAAACGCTCAATTGAAGATCATTTTGATTCGAATTATGAATTAGAACAAAATTTAGCTGAAAATGGTAAAGACGCGTTATTAAATATTGTAAAATCGACTACCAGAGAAGGTTTATATTTTGTTCGCCAATCTTATCCGCTTGGTTTAGGCGATGCCATCTTACATGCGAAAGCATTCGTTGCTAATGAACCTTTTGCGGTATTACTAGGTGATAACATTACCGAAGGGAATATCCCGGTGACCAAGCAACTAATTGATTTATATGAAGAACATCAATCGGCCTGTCTAGCTGTTGTCGAAATGGAAAATACACCAGAGAAAAAATATGGTTTTGTACAAAAGGAATCTAGTGAAGTGTCTGATGAAAAGGTTTTTTCTGTCAAATCATTTGTCGAAAAACCAAGTAAAGCAGATCAACCTTCGAATTTAGTTATAGCGGGACGATATATATTAACTCCGGATATATTTGAAGTGTTAGAGTCATTAAAACCAGGTGTTGATGAAGAAATTCAATTAACTGATGCTATTAATCAACTATCTCAAGCAAATAAAGTTCTTGCTAAAGTTATTGAGGGTGAACGATTTGATGTTGGTGACAAATTAGGCTATTTGGAATACAGCTTACAATATGGCTTGAGACATCCTGAAACGAGTCAGGATTTAAAAAAATATTTAATTGAGCTAGTAAAACAACTAAAACAATAGAGTTAAATACGTTTATTTGCGTATTTATAATTAGACAATTATCTAAATGGAGGGGAAGAGTTGGATAAAGAACGTCAAATAGCTTTAGATAAAGCTTTAAAACAAATAGAAAAAGACTTTGGAAAAGGATCGATTATGAGAATGGGTGAGAAAACTGAAACGCAAATTTCAACCATTCCATCAGGATCATTAGGTCTTGATATTGCATTAGGAGTCGGTGGTTATCCAAGAGGTCGTATCATTGAGTGTTACGGACCAGAATCATCAGGTAAAACAACTGTAGCATTACATGCTATTGCTGAGGTGCAAAAACAAGGTGGAACAGCTGCCTTTATTGATGCTGAGCATGCACTAGATCCTGCGTACGCAACTAATTTAGGTGTCAATATCGATGAGTTATTGTTATCACAACCTGATACTGGAGAACAAGGTTTAGCCATCGCCGATGCATTAGTAGCAACGGGGGCCATTGACATCATTGTAGTTGACTCTGTTGCAGCCTTAGTACCAAGAGCCGAGATCGAAGGAGAAATGGGAGACTCCCATGTAGGGTTACAAGCCAGATTAATGTCACAAGCATTACGTAAACTTTCAGGTACTATCAATAAAACAAAAACCATCTGCTTCTTCATCAATCAATTAAGAGAAAAAGTAGGGGTAGTATATGGTAATCCAGAAGTTACGCCAGGCGGACGTGCTTTAAAATTTTACTCAACAATTCGTATGGAAGTACGACGTGGTGAAATTATCAAAGATGGCACACAAATGATCGGAAATAGAACCAAAATTAAGATTGTAAAAAATAAAGTTGCACCACCATTTAAAGAAGTCTTCGTAGACATCATGTATGGAAAAGGAATTTCACAAATCGGCGAATTGGTAGACTTAGCCGCCGATGCCGATATTATTAAAAAAGCAGGATCATGGTATTCATATGGTGACATTAGATTAGGTCAAGGACGTGAGAATGCTAAAGTTTACTTGGAAGAAAATCCAGAATTATTACAGGAGATTTTCGATAAAGTAAGAAGTTTCTATAATATTTCTAATAACAAAGATAAAGCAAGTGATTCAGAGGAATCTGTAGAAGCTTTATTCGATATTAAATAAGAATGACAACTGAAAAACATAATTTGAGATGAATAAAATATAATAGAGTCCCCTAAAAATGTTAGATATAATTTTTAGGGGGCTTTATTAAAATGTGTAAATCTTAACGAAACGGAAAGAGGTTGTTTAAAAGTAAATAATATTATCATTGGCGAAAACTTTAAATAGAAAAAGAAGTAATTCTTAAATTGTTAAAAAAGAAAGCTTTACTGGTGCCTAAGCTATAAATGCAGGAAAGTAAAGATATCAAAGCAATCAAACAAATACAAATTCACCTTGATTTAGAGAGATATATCAAAATGGGAAAATAATCGCTCACAAATAGTAATCAAAAATGTAAGTTAAGTCTATTATAAAACTTGCGATCAATATTAAGTGTCGATATAGATGATTAATAAGTAAAGATACCTAATCTCCTAATGATAGATTTCATACAAGTTGCCAGTATTAAAGAGCGATAACATCATTTTAAACGATTTTTGAAAGTTCTAAAATTAAATTAGCCACTTAAATTGTGTATCCTCCCCATTTTTATGATTGAAAATAAAGCTGCTAGTTGCGGTTGGGAGGGGAACTATTTTATGGCTTTCAATACAACAGTAGCACTTTACTTAATGGGAGAATCGGGTAAGCTAAATGACTCGACCGAAAATTTAAGCGAAGTGCGGAAGGTCGGGGAGTGACCCCGCACCCGATTCGACGATTCAGTCAAGTGCTACGGTATAGAAAAAGTATAGAAAAAAACATCTCAAAACGTTATTATTGTAGTGACAAAACCAGAATAAAGGACGTTTTAAGATGTATCATCATTATAATTCATTTTCAGCAGAAAGCAAGACCCGAAATAAACATTTAACCTTGGACGATCGTCATAATATTGAGCGTTGGCACCATAGTGGTAAGTCTAATCGTGAAATTGCGCGTCTTCTAGATAAAGCCCCTCAAACGATTCATAATGAAATAAAAAGAGGGCTCGTTCTTCAACAAGTTAGAAAAGGTCGCTTCAAAAAGATTTATTCTGCTGAGTATGCTCATTCTCAGTATTTAAAACAGCGCGACAAGTGCGGACGCAAAGTGTCACTTGATAAGGAAACCAAAGAAACACTCGTTCATTTTCTGACCGAAATGAAATATTCACCAGAAATGATCGTTCATTCTAATCTTGTCAACGTTCCTGTTTCAACGATTTACTATTGGATTCATAACGGACATTTAGGCTTAACATCGAATGACTTACTTTATCCGCGTAAATCAAAGAAAAAACGCAAGAATACTAGCTCGCAATTTAGAGTTAAAGGTCAATCTATAGAAATGCGTCCGGAAGTCATTAATCAGCGTGGTGAGTACGGTCATTATGAAATTGATACCGTGATTCTAACGCGCAAGACCAATAAATGTTTACTCGTATTAACCGATCGTCGGACACGCCATCAAATTATTCGACTGATTCCAAATAAACAGGCGGCATCCGTCAATAATGCTTTATTAGATATTCTCAATGAATATGCGATTAAATCAATTACTGCGGATAATGGTGTTGAATTTTTTAGACTGCATGAAGTCTTTCCTTATGAGCATATTTATTATGCCCATCCTTATTGTTCTTATGAACGGGGAACAAACGAAAACCACAATCGACTAATAAGGCGGTTTTTACCTAAAGGAACAACAGATGTAACGGAATTAGAAGTAAAGAAAATCGAAAACTGGATTAATCATTATCCGAAAAGAATGTTCAACTACAAATCACCATTTGAGATGATGTACGCTGGCTAATTTAAACTTGAAATTTGCCTTTTAAACGATTTTATAAGTAATAGATGAAAAATGTAAAAATAAAGTAAAAAAGGTGTTGACGAGTGTCAGATAACATGATACTATAAGGGAGTTCCAAGAGAACAAGACGAAAGATTGAAAAAGAAATAAAAAAAGTTGAAAAAACTTGTTGACAGTTTCAATCAAACGTGATACTATATAGAAGTTGCTTAAGCAAGCAACAACGAAGCTCATTGAAAACTGAACAAAGACAAACACCAAAAATGTGTAGGGGATAATTCAAAAGAATTATCACAACATACCCGAATATAAATTCGAGACAGAGTGGTAACTCTATAAATATACAAGCTAGTAATTAGTAAGAGTCTGAAACGACTCATGAAACTTTCATGAGAGTTTGATCCTGGCTCAGGACGAACGCTGGCGGCGTGCCTAATACATGCAAGTCGAACGAACCATAACTTGAACTTGTTCTGGTTAAGGTTAGTGGCGCACGGGTGAGTAACACGTGGGGAACCTGCCCTTTAGTGGGGGATAACAGTCGGAAACGACTGCTAATACCGCATAGACAACTTAACCGCCTGGTTAAGTTGGGAAAGGTGCTACGGCATCATTAAAGGATGGCCCCGCGGTGCATTAGCTAGTTGGTAAGGTAACGGCTTACCAAGGCGATGATGCATAGCCGACCTGAGAGGGTGATCGGCCACATTGGGACTGAGACACGGCCCAAACTCCTACGGGAGGCAGCAGTAGGGAATCTTCCGCAATGGACGCAAGTCTGACGGAGCAACGCCGCGTGTGTGAAGAAGGTTTTCGGATCGTAAAGCACTGTTGTTAGAGAAGAACGGCTACTAGAGGAAATGTTAGTAGATTGACGGTATCTAACCAGAAAGCCACGGCTAACTACGTGCCAGCAGCCGCGGTAATACGTAGGTGGCAAGCGTTGTCCGGATTTATTGGGCGTAAAGGGAGCGCAGGTGGTTTCTTAAGTCTGATGTGAAAGCCCACGGCTTAACCGTGGAGGGTCATTGGAAACTGGGGAACTTGAGTGCAGAAGAGGAAAGCGGAATTCCATGTGTAGCGGTGAAATGCGTAGATATATGGAGGAACACCAGTGGCGAAAGCGGCTTTCTGGTCTGTAACTGACACTGAGGCTCGAAAGCGTGGGGAGCGAACAGGATTAGATACCCTGGTAGTCCACGCCGTAAACGATGAGTGCTAAGTGTTGGAGGGTTTCCACCCTTCAGTGCTGGCGTTAACGCAATAAGCACTCCGCCTGGGGAGTACGACCGCAAGGTTGAAACTCAAAGGAATTGACGGGGACCCGCACAAGCGGTGGAGCATGTGGTTTAATTCGAAGCAACGCGAAGAACCTTACCAGGTCTTGACATCTCTTGCATATCTTAGAGATAAGAGAAACCCTTCGGGGCAAGAAGACAGGTGGTGCATGGTTGTCGTCAGCTCGTGTCGTGAGATGTTGGGTTAAGTCCCGCAACGAGCGCAACCCTTATAACTAGTTGCCAGCATTGAGATGGGGACTCTAGTTAGACTGCCGGTGACAAACCGGAGGAAGGTGGGGATGACGTCAAATCATCATGCCCCTTATGACCTGGGCTACACACGTGCTACAATGGATGGTACAACGAGTCGCTAACTCGCAAGAGCATGCCAATCTCTAAAAGCCATTCTCAGTTCGGATTGTAGTCTGCAACTCGACTACATGAAGCCGGAATCGCTAGTAATCGCGGATCAGCACGCCGCGGTGAATACGTTCCCGGGTCTTGTACACACCGCCCGTCACACCACGAGAGTTTGTAACACCCGAAGCCGGTGGCCTAACCAATAGGAGGGAGCCGTCGAAGGTGGGATGGATGATTGGGGTGAAGTCGTAACAAGGTAGCCGTATCGGAAGGTGCGGCTGGATCACCTCCTTTCTAAGGAGTACTGGAACTACACAAGTAGGTATTGTCATTGTTCAGTTTTGAGTGAGGTTCACTAAACGGGCCTATAGCTCAGTTGGTTAGAGCGCACCCCTGATAAGGGTGAGGTCGATGGTTCGAATCCATTTAGGCCCATTGCTCTAAAAGCAACAATATGGTATAATAGAATACTAGCACGGGGGATTAGCTCAGCTGGGAGAGCGCCTGCTTTGCACGCAGGAGGTCAGCGGTTCAATCCCGCTATTCTCCATTGTTAGTGAAGACTAACATCATAGTTCATTGAAAACTGAATAACAAAACAAACCATATTGATTATTTTAACAGGAGTAATCAATATAGATTATATAATTTCAAGAGAAAGATATAATAAACCGAGAATTGACCGAGTCTATATAATAATATAGAGAAAATAAGAGTAAAGGGGAAGAGCCTTTACGAGCGCAAAAATGTGGTTAAGAAACAAAGGGCGCACGGTGAATGCCTTGGCACTAGGAGCCGATGAAGGACGTGACGAACGACGAAACGCTTTGGGGAGCTGTAAGTAAGCTATGATCCAGAGATATCCGAATGGGGGAACCCACTGCTAAATGCAGTACGCGTAAGCGAGGAAGACGCAGAGAACTGAAACATCTAAGTACCTGCAGGAAGAGAAAGAAAAATCGATTCCCTAAGTAGCGGCGAGCGAAAAGGGAAGAGCCCAAACCATTGTGCATGCACAATGGGGTTGTAGGACTCCGATATAAGACCGAAGTGAGTAGTAGAATCTGATGGGAAGCAGAGCGAGACAAGGTGAGAGCCCTGTATACGAAACTGACTGAAGCTTTAGGAGTATCCTGAGTACGGCGGGACACGAGGAATCCCGTTGGAATCCGCCAGGACCATCTGGCAAGGCTAAATACTCCCTAGTGACCGATAGTGAACCAGTACCGTGAGGGAAAGGTGAAAAGCACCCCTGGAGGGGAGTGAAAGAGTACCTGAAACCGTGTGCCTACAAGTAATCAGAGCCCGTTAAGGGGTGATGGTGTACCTTTTGTAGAATGGACCGGCGAGTGACGATAACATGCGAGGTTAAGTTGAAGAAACGGAGCCGAAGCGAAAGCGAGTCTGAATAGGGCGAGAGTATGTTGTTGTCGACCCGAAACCAAGTGACCTACCCATGAGCAGGTTGAAGGTGTGGTAAGACACACTGGAGGACCGAACCAGGACACGTTGAAAAGTGTTTGGATGACTTGTGGGTAGCGGAGAAATTCCAATCGAACTTGGAGATAGCTGGTTCTCTCCGAAATATATTTAGGTATAGCCTCAGAGTAAGAGTCATGGAGGTAGAGCACTGTTTGAACGAGGGGGACGCAAGTTTTACCGAATTCAGATAAACTCCGAATGCCAAGGACTCATCTCTGGGAGTCAGACTGCGAGTGATAAGATCCGTAGTCGAAAGGGAAACAGCCCAGCCCACCAGCTAAGGTCCCCAAGTAATTGTTAAGTGGAAAAGGATGTGGAGTTGCACAGACAGCTAGGATGTTGGCTTAGAAGCAGCCATCATTTAAAGAGTGCGTAATAGCTCACTAGTCGAGTGATTCTGCGCCGAAAATGTACCGGGGCTAAACAATACACCGAAGCTGTGGATTCTAGTTTAAGACTAGAGTGGTAGGAGAGCGTTCTATATGCGGCGAAGGCATACCGTGAGGAGTGTTGGAGCGTATAGAAGTGAGAATGCCGGTATGAGTAGCGCAAGACGGGTGAGAATCCCGTCCACCGATAGACTAAGGTTTCCAGGGGAAGGCTCGTCCGCCCTGGGTTAGTCGGGACCTAAGCCCAAGCCGATAGGCGTAAGCGATGGACAACAGGTAGAGATTCCTGTACTTGATGTTATCGATTGAGTGAAGGAGGGACACAGGAGGTGACTCCACGCATCCGGATGGAAGAGGATGTGCAAGCAGTGAGTTTTAGTAAGAGTGAAATGCTTTTACTTTAAAGGATGAGCTGTGAAGCGTAGCGAATAAAGTAGCGAAGGTGGATAATCAAACTGTCGAGAAAAGCTTCTAGCGAGATAACATGAACCCGTACCGCAAACCGACACAGGTAGTCAAGTGGAGAACACTAAGGTGATCGAGAGAACTCTCGTTAAGGAACTCGGCAAAATGACCCCGTAACTTCGGGAGAAGGGGTGCTGGTAGAAATACCAGCCGCAGTGAATAGGTCCAGGCGACTGTTTATCAAAAACACAGGTCTCTGCCAAATCGAAAGATGACGTATAGGGGCTGACGCCTGCCCGGTGCTGGAAGGTTAAGAGGAGAGGTTAGCGCAAGCGACGCTTCGAATTGAAGCCCCAGTAAACGGCGGCCGTAACTATAACGGTCCTAAGGTAGCGAAATTCCTTGTCGGGTAAGTTCCGACCCGCACGAAAGGCGTAACGATCTGGGCACTGTCTCAACGAGAGACTCGGTGAAATTATAGTACCTGTGAAGATGCAGGTTACCCGCGACAGGACGGAAAGACCCCATGGAGCTTTACTGTAACTTGATATTGAGTGTTTGTGTGACATGTACAGGATAGGTAGGAGCTTAAGAATCGTGAACGCCAGTTTACGAGGAGGCGCTGGTGGGATACTACCCTTGTGATATGAACCCTCTAACCCGCGTTGTAAGGCAACGGGAGACAGTGTCAGGTGGACAGTTTGACTGGGGCGGTCGCCTCCTAAAGTGTAACGGAGGCGCCCAAAGGTTCCCTCAGAATGGTTGGAAATCATTCGTAGAGTGCAAAGGCAGAAGGGAGCTTGACTGCGAGACCTACAAGTCGAGCAGGGACGAAAGTCGGGCTTAGTGATCCGGTGGTACCGTATGGAAGGGCCATCGCTCAACGGATAAAAGCTACCCTGGGGATAACAGGCTTATCTCCCCCAAGAGTTCACATCGACGGGGAGGTTTGGCACCTCGATGTCGGCTCATCGCATCCTGGGGCTGAAGTCGGTCCCAAGGGTTGGGCTGTTCGCCCATTAAAGCGGTACGCGAGCTGGGTTCAGAACGTCGTGAGACAGTTCGGTCCCTATCCGTCGCGGGCGTAGGAAATTTGAGAAGAGCTATCCTTAGTACGAGAGGACCGGGATGGACGCACCGCTGGTGTACCAGTTGTTCCGCCAGGAGCATCGCTGGGTAGCTATGTGTGGGAAGGATAAGCGCTGAAAGCATCTAAGCGCGAAGCCAGCTTCAAGATGAGATTTCCCATTCGTAAGAAGTAAGACCCCTGAGAGACGATCAGGTAGATAGGCTAGAAGTGGAAGTATAGTGATATATGGAGCGGACTAGTACTAATCGGTCGAGGACTTAACCACGAAGATTTAAGGTTGAAAGGTTTGTGAGTTATTCAGTTTTGAGTGAACTAATATAAGTTTACTTAAAGAAAATAATGTACCTGTGTGGTGATGATGGCAAGAAGGATACACCTGTTCCCATGCCGAACACAGCAGTTAAGCTTCTTAGCGCCGATGGTAGTTGGACCTTTGGTCCTGTGAGAGTAGGACGTTGCCGCGCAGGGTATATTTTTTTCATTCCGCAATAGCTCAGCTGGCAGAGCGCATGACTGTTAATCATGATGTCGTAGGTTCGAGCCCTACTTGCGGAGTATTTTGTATAGAGTGGAGACAGCTTCTAAGATGGAGAGTTGTCCGAGAGGCTGAAGGAGCACGATTGGAAATCGTGTAGGCGGGAAACCGTCTCAAGGGTTCGAATCCCTTACTCTCCGTACAGAATAGACGATTATATCAAGAAGGTCCGTTGGTCAAGTGGTTAAGACACCGCCCTTTCACGGCGGTAACACGGGTTCGAATCCCGTACGGATCATAAGAGAATAGACATGGAGGTTTAGCTCAGCTGGGAGAGCATCTGCCTTACAAGCAGAGGGTCAGCGGTTCGATCCCGTTAACCTCCATTCCGGTTCCGTGGTGTAGGGGTTAACATGCCTGCCTGTCACGCAGGAGATCGCGGGTTCAAATCCCGTCGGGACCGTATGGCTTGGTAGCTCAGTTGGTAGAGCATTTGATTGAAGCTCAAAGTGTCGGCGGTTCGATTCCGTCCCAAGCCATTAACATAAAGCGGAGGGATAGCGAAGTGGCTAAACGCGGCGGACTGTAAATCCGCTCCTTCGGGTTCGGCAGTTCGAATCTGCCTCCCTCCATAGGATAAGACCTAGAGGACGATAGGGACTTAGTTTAACGGTAGAACAACGGTCTCCAAAACCGTTAGTGTGGGTTCGATTCCTACAGTCCCTGTTAGGTGGATAATGGCGATTGTGGCGAAGTGGTTAACGCATCGGTTTGTGGCACCGACATTCGAGGGTTCGATTCCCTTCAGTCGCCTCTTTATATTATTGGGGTATAGCCAAGCGGTAAGGCAACGGACTTTGACTCCGTCATTCGTTGGTTCGAATCCAGCTACCCCAGTTTTTTATTTTATATAGAAGAATAGCTATACAAGATATGGCGGTATAGCCAAGTGGTAAGGCATGGGTCTGCAAAACCTCGATCACCGGTTCAAATCCGGTTACCGCCTTACAATTAGGCCGGTGTGGCGGAATTGGCAGACGCGCTGGACTCAAAATCCTGTGCCTTCACGGGCGTGTCGGTTCGACCCCGGCCACCGGCATATTTTTATAAATACATCAGTTTGAAGACCTTAGTTGCCTTATGGTGCTAAGGTTTTTTGTGGTTCTATAATTTTTAGTGTTGGTGCAGGAACCATTACCGCTATTTTTACGCCTCTTTGTCAAATGGTGTGGTCTTTAAACTTTGGATTCTTTGACGAATGAGTCTTATTGTAATAATAATGACGCACTTGACGATTGTTCAAGTGTTTTTTACTTATTAAAACTTCCTTAATTTTGTTGTTTTTCACGAACATTAACAATTATTTGCTAGCTATCATTTGTTTTTTTGCTATAATAGATTTATTAAGAGACTGGAGGTTTTTTTATGGCTACAATGTCGAATAAAATGAAACGCAATCAGAGGATTGTATACATTAGTCAATTTTTTGTGACTCATCCAAATGAATTAATTGGGTTATCCTATTTTTCTGATTATTTTAACTCTGCTAAATCTTCCATCAGTGAAGACATTGATTTTGTTAGAGGGATTTTTGAAGAAACAGAGATTGGTGTCATTGAAACAATAGCGGGTGTGCAAGGCGGCATGATTTTTAGACCAGCTTATTCAGACGTTAAGACAAATGAATTAATGGATGAAATTCGTCAAAGATTAACCGAAGGAAAAAGAATTTTACCCGGAAATTATGTATATTTGGCCGATTTATTACAAGATCCGAGGTTATTAGATAATATTGCGAAACTAATTGCTGTTAAATATCAAAAGGAAGAGATTGATGCTGTTGTAACGATTGAAACTAAAGGAATTGGGCTTTGTGTAGCAGTTGCTAAATATTTAAATGTTCCACATGTAGTTGTTCGTAGAAGTTCTTCTGAGATGGACGGTTCTACTATTTCTGTTAACTATGTGTCAGGGTCTCATCAAAGAGTTTCTAAAATGGAACTTTCAAAAGTTAGTTTAAAAGCAGGAAGTAAAGTGTTAATCATTGATGACTTTCTACGAAATGGTGGAACAATGATTGGATTAATGAACTTAATTGAAGAATTTGATTGTAAAACTGTTGGTATTTGCGTGTTTGTTGAGAGTACGTATCGAGACCATGAACCCATTCCGGATTATGACTCTTTATTAAAGGTCGAGATCGTTTATAATAAAGAAGAATCACGTTTTGAACTTCAATCAGAACTAGGAACTTTTTTTGAGTAAATGCAGTTTTTTTATCAATATTCTGTTCTCGTTGTGCTATAATTAGGTGGTAAGAAATACACAGAGGAGTGTTTTGATGGAAAAACGTTTAGCTGTTATTCTAGCAGCCGGAAAAGGAACCAGGATGAAGTCAAAATTATACAAAGTATTGCATCCAGTATGTGGCTTATCGATGGTGGAACATGTGGTAAATTCAGTAAAATCATCGGGTGTAGATGAAATTGTTACAATTGTTGGCCATGGTGCTGAAACAGTTAAAGAAGTTTTAGGTGAACAATCTAAGTACGCATTGCAAGAGGAACAATTAGGAACGGGTCACGCGGTCCTACAAGCTAAAGATTTAATTGGTGATTTAGACGGACAAACATTGGTTATTTGTGGCGATACGCCGTTACTTTCAAGTGACACTTTAAATTATCTATTTAAATATCATTCGGAAAACCAAGCAAGTGCAACTATTTTAACAGCTATTGCTGAAGATCCAACGGGTTATGGGCGTGTCGTACGTTCTACGAATGTAGATGTTGAAAAAATTGTCGAACAAAAAGACGCTTCAGAATCAGAATTAAAAATTACAGAAATCAATACAGGTACTTACGTTTTTGATAATAAAGCCTTATTTAAAGCTCTATCAAATGTCAAAAATGATAATGCCCAAGGTGAATATTATTTACCAGATGTGATTGAATTGATTAAGGCTGAAGGCGGTAAAATTTCCGCTTATATTATGGATGATATGTCAGAAGCATTAGGGGTCAATGATCGTGTTGCTCTATCTCAAGCGAATAAATTAATGACAAAACGTATTAATTTAGAGCATATGCGCAATGGTGTCACCATCGTGAACCCAGCAACTACCTTTATTGAAGCAAGTGTTAAAATCGGCAACGATACCATTATTGAACCAGGTGTAATGTTAAAAGGCAATACCATTATCGGTTCTGATTGTTTGATAGGTGCTAA
Organism: Globicatella sanguinis; assembly: GCF_002847845.2. NCBI lineage: Bacteria > Bacillati > Bacillota > Bacilli > Lactobacillales > Aerococcaceae > Globicatella > Globicatella sanguinis. The sequence continues at coordinate 1,536,427 of NZ_CP126962.1, forward strand.
TAGTGAAATCGTAGATAGTGAAATTGCAGATAATGTCGAAATTACTCAATCAGTTATTGAAAAATCAGTCGTTTCAGAAGGCGTGACGATTGGACCGTTTGCTCATCTTCGTCCAAACAGTAAGTTGGATAAAAATGTACATATTGGAAACTTTGTAGAAGTAAAAAATAGTACGATTGGTGAAGGAACCAAAGCAGGCCATTTAACTTATATTGGGGATGCTGATTTAGAAGAAAATATTAATGTGGGATGCGGTACCATTTTTGTGAATTATGATGGTAAACATAAACATCGTTCGCATGTTGGAAAAGATGCCTTTATTGGATGCAATGCGAATATTGTTTCACCTGTTAATATTGGCGAAAAAGTATTTGTTGCGGCCGGCACAACGGTAATCAAAGATGTTGAATCAGAATCATTAGTCATTTCAAGATCTGAACAAAAAAATATTCCAGGCTATTGGGAAAAATTACAAAAAAAAAGCGTCAGAAAATAGATCAAAATTAAATGGAGGTTCATTTCGTGACAAAAGTACATTATAAAGATCCAAAGTTGAAGATTTTTTCATTAAGTTCAAATAGACCCTTAGCAGAAAAAATTGCAGAAGAAGTAGGAATTGAATTAGGACAATTAACAATTTCTCATTTTTCTGACGGTGAAATTAAAGTAAATATTGAAGAAAGTGTTCGTGGGGATCATGTTTATATCGTCCAATCGACTTCATTCCCTGTAAGTGATCATTTAATGGAATTAATGATTATGATTGATGCTTTACGTCGTGCAAGTGCAAAAACAATTAATATTGTGATTCCTTATTATGGATATGCGAGACAAGACCGCAAAGCCCAATCAAGAGAGCCGATTACAGCTAAGTTAGTAGCGAATATGTTGACGATGGCCGGAGCTTCTCGTATTTTAGCATTAGACTTGCATGCAGCTCAAATTCAAGGGTTCTTTGATATTCCAGTAGACCATTTAATGGGAGCACCTTTATTAGCGAATTATTTCTTAGAAAATAATTTACATGGGGATGATTGCGTAGTCGTTTCCCCTGACCATGGTGGTGTTACTCGCGCTAGAAAATTAGCAGAATTTTTAAAATCTCCGATTGCGATTATTGATAAACGCCGTCCACGTCCAAATGTTGCGGAAATCATGAATATCGTTGGGGATGTTGAAGGAAAAAAATGTATTATTATTGATGATATGATTGATACAGCTGGAACGATTACTTTAGCCGCTAATGCCTTAAAAGAAAAAGGTGCTAAAGAAGTTTATATTTGTTGTACTCACGCTATTTTATCAGGCAATGCAAAAGAAAAATTAGAAGCAGCGCCAGTTGAAAAAGTGATTATTACCGATTCAATTGTCTTACCGGAAGAAAAGAAAATTGATAAAATTGAAATTATTTCCGTTAGTCAGTTAGTGGGAGAAGCCATTCGTCGAATCCATGAAAATCGTTCTGTCAGTCCATTATTTAGCGAAAAATTCAATATTTTGGATTAATTTGAGTTAAATAGTTAATCCATTAATAAAACCTTTTAAACCAATTTAGGAAGTTTGAAAGGTTTTTTCGGTGCGCCCAGCAAGGCTTTCTCTATAGAAACTAAGGCTTAGTGTAAAATAACTGTTGGTCAGCTAAAAGCAAAAAAGATAATCCTCTGCTATACTGTAAGTAGTCTAAACACACAGAAAGGTAGAGGATTATCCATGAGTATTATAACACAAATTATGCAAGAAATTAATGAAATGATGGCAGATTTATATAATAATGCGATTCAAGGTGAAGTAGACTTTTCAACATGCATCAAAACCATTAGCAATACGATGCGTCAACTCTCAGTCGATTTAGGAGAAGATCTCTGTACAACAATTGAGGAATCACTCTTTGAAAGTCCTGCAAGAAAAGCAAGATATAGCGTTCATCGTTGCGATGATGAAAAAACAATCTCCACACTGATTGGTGACATTAAACTCTCAAGGCGTTATTACAAAGATAAACAAACGGGTGAGTTCTGCTATTTATTGGATGACTTCTTATCGCTCACGCCTCACCAGCGCGTGGATCTCGAGCTAGAAGCAGCCATTTACGAGAAGGCTAGTAAGCATTCTTATCAAGAGACCATTGATAGCTTCGAACATATCGGGATTTATAGTCGCCAGACAGTCAAGAATATTGTGCATAAGTATCGCCCGGATTCTGTTGCGTTGCCAGTGGAAGCAAAGCGTCAGGTAGACTGCTTATATATTGAAGCCGATGAAGACCATGTAGCTTATCAAGATGGGAAGAATCGGGAAATGCGCTTGGCGTATGTTCACGAAGGATACAAAGAAAATTTAGAATCAAGTGACCGAAAAGAATTAAATATTAGTCGCATCTTCACAGGATTATACGAAGATAGCGAGGAATTGTGGGAAGATGTTTATTACTACCTCGACCAACAATACGATTTAGCAGCCTGTCCGACCCTCTATTTAAGTGGAGACGGGGCTCACTGGATTAAGAAAGGGTTGGACTATCTACCGACTCAAACACGCTTTGTTCTTGACCCTTATCATACGGTTAAATACCTTCGTCAGGCATGTGTTGGTATCAGTAATGATCATTTATACGCCACTTTACATCGTTGGCTTTATACAGGTGAAAAAGGCTATTTACAGGACTACTTCGAAGTGCGACTCAGCGATCCGTCGCTACCCGACTCTTCGAAACAAACGCTTCAAAAGGTCCGTCGCTATCTGATAGGAAATTGGGATTCTATTCAAAGACAAAGGGACCCTCAATATATCGGTTGTAGTGCCGAAGGTCACGTCAGCCATTGGTTAAGTGCTCGTTTAAGTTCGCGACCGCTAGGATGGAGTACAACAGGAGCAGAAAACATCGCTAAAGCCCGTGCTTATGACTTAAATGGTGGCGATTTAAAAACTTGGGTAACAAATCAAATTAAAACAAAAGAAAGAAAAAGAAGAGTAGAGAAATTAGATGGCCGTGTGGGGCGGAAATACGCCCGTCAGTATGATTGGAGTGGTAAAGTAGCCATCTTACACTATTCCAATAACACACGCAGTCGCCAGGCTTTTGGGACAATCGCTGGTTATTGAAATATAGTAGATTGAAGCCAGTCTTCATAATGATAGCTAAAGGCGATGAAGTGAATGCTTGATAGCGAGCAACGGCATGGTACTGGCGTCTAGCGAGACTGGATTGGCTATCGGGTGGAAATGCCTCCCTAAAGACTTCCAGAACCTCCCATGCCGCTAGAGGCTGGCTATCAAGGATATCGATTAAAATATGGAATCCATGAAACTGGGTTCAGAGAATTAGTAAAAAGTATGGTAGAGGAAAACCAACAATAATTTGACACTATCAAACTAAGGCTCTTCATGGAACTTGACTAATTAGATGTGGTATAATGAACAAAAGTAAAAGTCAAAATAAAGATTAAATTGACGTTAATAATGAAGGAGTATATTATGTTTAATTATACGGATGATAGTTTATCATTACATACTGACCTATATCAAATAAATATGTTAAAAACGTATTGGGATGACAATACAGCTGATCGACAAGCGGTATTTGAAGCCTATTTTAGAAAAAATCCTTTTGAAAATGGATATGCTGTTTTTGCAGGATTAGAACGAATCGTTCAATATTTAAGTAATTTGCGTTTTTCAAAAACTGATATTGAATATTTAGAAAGCTTAGACTTATATCCACAGGAATTTTTAGACTATTTACGTGATTTCAAATTTACTTGTACCGTGAGAAGTTTGGTTGAAGGAGAACTATGTTTTGCAAACGAACCTTTAATTCAAATTGAAGGGCCTTTAGGTCAATGTCAAATCGTTGAAACTGCGATACTCAATATTTTAAATTTCCAAACATTGATTGCCACTAAAGCCTCTCGTATGCGTAGTGTGATTGGTGAGAATGATAAGTTATCAGAATTTGGAACCCGTCGTGCTCAAGAAATGGAAGCAGCTATTTGGGGCACGCGCGCTGCTTATATTGGAGGGTTTGATTCTACTAGTAATGTTCGTGCTGGAAAATTATTCGGTATTCCTGTTTCCGGTACTCACGCTCATTCTTTAGTACAAGCCTATCGTGATGAATATACTGCATTTAAAAAATATGCTGAATCACATAAAAATGTTGTATTTTTAGTGGATACTTATGATACATTACGTTCAGGTGTACCCACTGCTATCCGTGTAGCACGTGAAATGGGTGATAAAATTAATTTCTTAGGAGTTCGAATTGACTCTGGTGACATGGCTTATCAATCAAAAAAAATTCGTGAACAATTAGATGAGGCAGGTTTCCCAGATGCTCACATTATTGCTTCTAATGATTTAGATGAAAAAACGATTCTTAACTTAAGAATGCAAGGGGCAAAAATTGATGATTGGGGTGTTGGGACTAAAATTATTACTGCTTTCGATCAACCTTCACTAGGAGCGGTATATAAATTAGTCAGCATTGAGGATGAAAATGGTGAAATGGTACCAACAATGAAAATTTCAAGTAATGCTGAAAAAATGTCGACTCCAGGTGTGAAACAAGTTTGGCGTATTACACGTAATCGTGATGGCAAATCCGAAGGTGATTATGTTGCTTTAATTGATGAACGTCCCGATTTATTAGATGAACTTTTTATGTTCCATCCGGTACATACATATATCAATAAGACAGTTAAAGACTTTACTGCTAAGCCATTATTAGTTGAGGTCTTTAAAAAGGGTGAGTTAGTATATGAAGTTCCTTCATTATCTGAAGTGAAAGACTACGCTAATAAATCGATTAATGCATTATGGGATGAATACAAACGGATTTTAAACCCTGAACAATATCCGGTAGACTTATCTCAAAAATTATATGATGAAAAAATGGCAAGTATTAAAGACATTCGTTCAAAAATCGACAGTCAAGTTAAAAAAATGGAAAAAGGTGATCAATAATGCGTCCTTTACAACAGGAAATTATTAGCGCTTTGCATGTTGCTCCTACGATCGATCCAAAGCAAGAAGTAAGACGTACCATTGATTTCTTAAAAGAATATTTAATGGCACATCCATTTTTAAAAACTTATGTTTTAGGAATTAGTGGTGGACAAGATTCAAGTCTAGCCGGTCGTTTAGCTCAATTAGCGATAGAAGAAATCAGAGCAGAAACCGGTGATCAAAGTTATCAATTTATAGCAGTTCGTCTACCTTATGGAGTTCAAAATGATGAAGCGGATGCTATAGCGGCGCTTGAATTCATTCAACCTGATCAAATAATGACTATTAATATTAAAGAGAGCACTGATGCGATGGTTAAAGCATTGGAAATGAATCCATTAGAGATTAGTGATTACAATAAAGGAAATATTAAAGCTCGTCAAAGAATGATTGTCCAGTATGCGATTGCCGGACAAATGGCTGGGGCTGTGATTGGTACCGATCATGCCGCGGAGGCTGTAACCGGTTTTTATACCAAATTTGGCGATGGTGCCGCTGATATCACACCATTATGGCGCTTAACTAAAGGCCAAGGACGAGAATTAATGAAAGAACTTCAGTCACCAGAACGATTATATTTAAAAGTTCCTACAGCGGATTTAGAAGAAAATAAACCGATGATTGCTGATGAAGTGGCTTTAGGAGTAACGTATCAAGCCATTGATGATTATTTAACGGGTAAAGAAGTATCAGAACAAGACGCAGAAACAATCGAAAAATGGTACCTTAAATCGCAACATAAACGTCATTTACCTATTACCATTTTCGATGATTTTTGGAAAAATTAATAAGTTGGTAGAAAGGAGACAGTGAGATGCTAAGCCAAATAGGAACGGCCTTCTTACAAGTAACTCTTTTATCTTTTGTACTAACAGCTGTACTATTACATATTGCTAAAAGAAAAAAGTGGCTCGATAAGGATCCACATCAAATTCAAGAGAGTCAAAAAAAAGTTGCCAGTTATGGTGGGATTGCCATATTTTTAAGTTTTTGGATCGGGTCTATTTTCACAATACCTCAATTATTATCGTCAAGTAATCAATTTTGGTTGTTCATTGCCTCGATTGTCATCCTAATCGTGGGGATTATTGATGATACGATTGAATTAAATCCGATACAAAAAACTATCGGGATTCTATTAGCTGCGAATCTATTGTATTTTAAAGCAGGCATTGAATTTTCTTCTGCATTATTACCTGAAGCGAGTCCTTTATTTTTTGAAATATTATCCTATTCTGCTACTATTATGTGGATTTATGCGGTGACCAATGCGGTAAATCTGATTGATGGCGTTGATGGTTTAGCTTGCTCAGTATCCATTGTCAGTTTAATTACCTTAATTATTACGACTTACTTTTTTAGTTTGTCCATTAGAATGGCATTTCTGACAATGTTAATCTTATTAACAGGTGCTATTTTAGGTTTTTTACCTTTTAATTGGGTACCGGCAAGAATCTATTTAGGGGATACTGGGGCTTTATTTATTGGCTTCATGTATGCTGCTTTATCGGTTTCAAATTTGAAAAATGCTAGTTTATTTTCATTAATAGTACCTGTTTTAATCTATATGGTTCCATTGTTTGATGCAAGTTATGCGATGATGAGACGATTCTTAACGAATAAACCGATTGGTCAAGCCGATCGCGAGCATTTACATCATCGATTGTTAAGATTCGGTTTTTCAAAGAGACAAGTGGTTTTATCAATGATTTGTATCACGATTATCTTTTCTTTAATTGCAATCTTTTCACATATCTGGCCTAATTATCGTGTAATTTGGTTAATCGTAACCGGAATCATTTTAATCATTTTAATGGTAACAATGAATAAATTATCTAAACAAAATAAATAGGAAAGGATGATAGAATGAAAATAGCTTATATTGTAGACAGTACGGCTGGATTAAAAGACGAATTAAAACAACATCCAGATGTTTATGTTTTAAATTTAACGATTAATTTTGCCAATGGCGATGTGTATGAGGATTCAACAGAAAATTCAAAAGTAAAAGCTTTTTATCAACGTTTAAAAGAAGAAACTCAATTACCCACTACTGCGCAACCGTCACCTGGTGAATACTACCAATTAATGGATCAATTAATAGCAAATAATTACCAAGCAGTCATTGTGATTAATTTGTCTAGTCAGTTAAGCGGCACTTTTCAAACATCGCAAATGGTTTTAAATGAATATTCAGATCGTTTAATGGTCACAGCGATTGATTCAAAAGGCACTTCTGTTGTAATTGAGAATATGTTAGAACAGGCGTTAGAGATGCAAAATATGGGGCTTACTTTTGAAGAGATTAATGAAAAATTAAATTGGCTAGCTGAAGAATCTCATATTTATATGGTCATTGAAGATTTGAATAACCTAGTAAAATCAGGACGCTTATCATCTGCCAATGCTTTTTTAGGGTCCTTACTGCAAATAAAACCATTATTAGAATTTACTGATACGGGAGCAGTTCAAGTAATCGAAAAAATTAGAACAGAGAAGAAAGTTTATAAGCGTTGGGAAGAAATTGTTGAAAATGCATTGCAAAAGTTTCCTAATGGCATTCATTTAAGATTTGCTCATGGAGACGCTTATGAAGCGGTCGCAGCTGTTCAAGAAACAATGAAAAAGAAATTTCCTCAAATAAAATCCTTTGGCATAGGTTATTTGACACCAGTAGTAGGCGTACACGGTGGAAATGGTGTCAAAGGAATGGCAATAATTCCTGTTGCAACTCATTAGGAGGGATCAATTGTCCGAGAATTTTCGTACTATTTTAAAAGAATTTGTTTCTGAAATGGAAATAAAAAAATCACGCTTTATAACTTATTTGGTCCCTGTTAAGACTGAGGCCGAAGTTGAAGAAAAATTGAAAACTATTCGTAAAGAACATCATAAAGCGAATCATCACTGTTCAGCCTTTGTAATAGGGGAAGATTTTTCCATTCAAAGAATGAGTGATGATGGCGAACCTAGTGGCACAGCGGGCGTACCAATGTTAGAGGTGCTAAAGCATCATCAATTAACCAATATATTGGCTGTGGTAGTTCGCTATTTTGGAGGTATCAAATTAGGGACTGGCGGATTAATTCGAGCTTATGGTAATTCAGTGAGTGAAGCTTTAAAAGAGGCAGAAATCGTCGCTAATATTAGTCAGATGCGGATTTCTTTAATTATTGGTTATCCTTCAGTAGATACTTTTAATTATTTTCTCAATAAAACCGAGCATCCTATCACTATCCTTGATACAATATATACCGACCAAGTCAATTATCAATTAGCTGTTAATATCGAAAGTGCAAAAACAGTAGAAGAAGAGTTAATTTCATTATTTAATGGACAACTGACTTGGGAAAAAATTGGTGAAGACACGGTCTATATTCCAATAAAAAATAAATCATAAAGAGGAGGTAATCAATGAAAACTGCATTAATTGTCGATAGTGTAGGCTATCTGTCTGAAGAATTAAATTCACTATCAAATGTTTATACAATTGATTTAACAGTTAATTTTAGTGATGGCACTGTCATCAGTGATACCTGTGAACCAGCACAATTAAAATCATTCTATGATCGTTTAAGTAAAGAAACTCAACTACCTACCACCTCTCAACCACAAGTAGGTAAATATTATGAGTTGCTTGATCACTTAGTAGCTGAGGGATATCAAACCGTTTTTTGTATTCATTTATCAGCAGGGATTAGTGGTACTTATCAAACCGCGGTAATGGTTACCAGTGAGTATCAAGATAAAATACAAGCCTATTGTATTGATTCCAAGGGAGCTTCTGTGACGATGGAAGGTCTAGTAAGAGCGGCTTTAAAAATGATTGATCAAGGAGAAGACTCTTCACTTATTGCGAATAAATTAAATTGGTTGGCTAATGAAAGTCGTATTTATTTAATGGTTGAAGATTTAACCAACTTAGTAAAAGGTGGCCGATTAACTGCCACAAGTGCCCTCTTAGGTGGTGTATTACAAATACGACCATTACTCTATTTTGATCAAGAGGGTAAAATTGTTTTGTTTGAAAAAATTAGAACCAATAAACGAGTGTTTAAGCGGTGGTCTGAATTAGTTCAAGAAGCAATCGACAAATATCCGAAAGGGATTAGTATTGCTTTTGCGCATGGAGACGCGTATGACGAAATTAAAAAGGTTGAAATGCAAATTGTTGCTGAGCATCCAGGAATCACCTCTTCGGTTTCAGCTTTGGGACCTGTAGTGGGAACTCATACAGGACGAGGAACAAAAGGTATTGCCATTATTCCAAATATTGAAAATTATTTATAATATATATTATAGCGCTGAATTAACATCATAATTTCTAGTGCTCTTTCTATCCTCGTCATAGTAAACGACTCATGATTTTCATATACAAGCTGTCAGCTAAGGAAACCTCGGTATTAATACCTAGGAGGAATTAGCGAAATAGACAGCTCTTTTTGTTGATTTTACTAGGTTATCGTTAATGTTTTCACTAAATAGATGGTATAATGTATTTAAGAGGAAAGAGGTGACAAGATGCAGTTAACGAAAACGATTAAAGTGCAATTATACCCAAGTGCTCGTGATATTGAAAAATTCGAAGAAACCCAACAACAGTTTTTAAACGCTTGTAATTTTGTTTCGACATATATCTTTGACCATGACTTTGAATTAGGTCAAGCGACTTTGCATAACGCCTTGTATCGTCAGATACGTCAGGATTTTGGACTGCAATCGCAAATGGCCCAGTCCGTGATGCGTACGGTAATCGCGAGATATAAGACCGTGAAAACACAGTTTAAACAAAAACCTAAGCGTTATAAAGATATCCATACAGGTCAATATCATACGCTATATAAAGACCTTTACCATTTAACGAAACCCCTAGGGTTTAAGCGACCAGTCGCTGTGTTCGTACGTAATCGTAACTACGCTTATCATCAAGACGACACCTATTCACTGACGACCAATCAAGGACGAATTAAAGTGTCTTGTGATAAGCAACATATCGCTTATCTTCAACAATTTAGCCAAAATGCTTACAAGTTCGGTCAAGCTGAATTACTCTGTCGTAAGGGTAAGTGGTTCTTACACGTGTCCGCCAGTAAAGAGATAGACAACCCAGATGAAGCTAATATTCAACGGATTGTAGGCATTGACCGTGGTTTAAGACAGATACTAACGATTGCGGATGATACAGCTCATACTACCTTCTATTCGGGTAAAAGCTTGATAAAGAAAAGACGGCATTTTAAGAAATTGCGCCAGTCCTTACAAGCGAAGAACACCAAATCAAGTCGTAGACGCCTTAAAACAATTGAAAGACGAGAGAACCGCTGGATGAATGATGTGAACCATCAATTATCAAAGACACTCGTTGACCGATACGGGGCCAATACCTTGTTTGTGATGGAAGATCTTACGAACGTTACTTTTAACACGACTCACCATCGTAAGCAAGATGCACGGTATGAACACCATTCTTGGCGATTCTTCGATTTTGAAGAAAAGTTAATGTACAAAGCTTTAGAAAGTGGTTCGCAAGTTTTAAAAGTATCCGCACAATTTACGTCCCAACGTTGTCCAAAATGCGAATCAATTGATAAAGCGAATAGACAACAAGATAAGCACTTGTTTACTTGTCAGAATTGTGGGTATCAATCAAATGATGACCGTGTGGCAGCTATCAATATTCAAGAATTGGGTCACCGATATCTGTCGAGTGAGAAAAACCCACGGTTTGAAAAAGTTGTGCCAATACAAAATTATTAAAAATAAAACAATATACGGTAAGTGTCTACAGACTGCTTATTGATGGGGTGCCAGTCAACCATCCCTTAGTGTCTTTAAACGGTTGGAGATATTACATCGTTTGTACAACCACCATGTTTAGGACAAACTCTCTGTTTTAACAGAGAGTAGTTGATGTTGTACTTATAGGAATTGCATAGAGCTGTTTAGTTCGGGAGTGGGTTAGTTGAAGGTAAGTTATTTTTTTACTTCACTCTCATTCCTTTTTTATTTTTTATCTTTATATTTTAGATAGCGGTAGAATTTTTTAACGCTTTAAGGTATGATGAAAAGGTAAATAAAAGCATAATTTTAAATGGATTAGATATTTAGGAGGGATTATGTGTCCACAAGATTAGAAATAGGTTTATATACTTTAGGAGAACATGTTGTAAACCCTCATACCAAACAATTGATTACGCCACAAGAACGGATTAAAAATATTATTGAAATGGCACAATTAGCCGAACAAGCTGGTTTTGACATTTTTCAAGTAGGAGAATCACATCAACGCAATTTTATTAGTCAAGCCCATTTAATTATTTTAAGCGCGATTGCTCAAAGTACTAAAACGATTCGCTTAGCTTCAGGTGCTACCATTATAGGCGTAGCTGATCCAGTAAGGGTATACGAAGCCGCATCAACAATTGATTTACTATCAGATGGTCGAATGGAATTGGTATGTGGAAGGTCTGCTCGGACGGGTCTCTATGAGACATTAGGATTTGAATTAGCTGATTACGAAGCCTTATTTAATGAAAAATTTGAACTTTTAAAATTAATCAATCAACGGGAAGTTGTTAACTGGACCGGTGAACATCGTGCTCCTTTAAATAATGTTCCTGTATTACCCCGTGCTCTTCAGGAACAAGGATTACCAATTTGGCGAGCTGTTGGCGGAAGTTTAGAGTCAGTAAAACAGGCTGGTCAGGCAGGGGATCCAATTTATGTATCGCACTTTAGTGGGGATTTAAAACATTATCAATTATTAATTGATCAATATCGTCAGTCGTTAAACCATGAAGGCTTTGAACCAAGCCAGTTCCCATTAGCTGTTGCAAGCTATTTATTTGTGCGACCTGACACATCACAAGCAATTGATGATTACTATCCATTTATCAATGAGGGTTCCATTACGGTGAATGAACAAGGAATTGAGAGAAAACAATTTGAAAAAGCTAAAAATCTTGATTCAGTCATTAATGTCGGAAGCCCAGAATTGGTAGTAGAAAAATTAATTAAACAGTATGAAGAATTGGGAATGACTCGCTATATTGGACAAATCGATTTTGGTGGCATGCCATTTGAAGAAGTTAAACGGACGATTACCTTATTGGGCGAAAAAGTAATTCCTGAAGTAAAAAAATATACAACTAAATAAGATAGAACTCTTGTCTCGATGAAATGAAAAAATCATTCATTGATTCAAGAGTTTTTATTTTTTTCACGTATTTACTTATAAAGAAGGTGAAGAAATGGAAGTAGCATTAGCCGGCAGACAATTAAGTGTGTCTGATTTAGAAAAATTTCAAATATTAGTATCAGAGTTGGAACACCAAGTGACTCTTTTCGAAAAAATTCCAGCCATCATAAAATTAAAGAACAATCATTGGCAATGCCAACGCTGTGGGAATCAGACCAAGTTTAAACAACTTAATAAAGAGAGGGTTTATTGTATAAATTGTTTACAATTAGGAAGAATAAGTTCAGCAGAATTTTTGTATCGCATTCCAGCCTATCAACATCAAGTTGACGATAGTCCACTCCTTACTTGGCGCGGACAACTTTCTGATGAACAACATCGAGCATCAACAGCTATGTGTAACAAGCTTCATCAGTATCAAAAAATCCACATTATTCAAGCAGTAACAGGTGCGGGTAAAACAGAAATGATTTTTAAAGTTATTGAGAAAGTATTACAGCAAGGAGGCAGAGTAGCGATGGCTTCGCCTAGAATTGATGTTTGTTTAGAATTAGCACCACGTCTACAAGAAGCTTTCAAGACCGTGAAAGTCATCACGCTTCATGGGACCATGACAGAAGCCTATCATTATACCCGGATTGTCATCGCGACCACCCATCAATTATGGAAATTTTATCATGCTTTTGACTTAATTATTGTCGATGAAGTGGATGCCTTTCCCTTAGCGGGAGATGATAGCTTACATTTTGCGGTCAAAAATGCGGTGAAAAAGGAAGGAAAATTAATTTATCTAACAGCAACACCAGATAGTTATATTGAGAAGTTAATAAGGCAAAAAAAGGCTGAAAGAACGATTTTACCTGCACGATATCATCGTTATCCACTTCCAGAACCACAATTTATTTGGATTGGCGATTGGCGTCAACAAATAATGCTAAAACAGTCTTCAGGATCCTTAATGGTTAAAATAAAACAATTTTTATTATTAAAAGGTGTAAAATTGATATTTATGCCTGATATTCTTTTAGCTGAAGCTTTATATGAATGGCTACAAGCAGAAGCACTTGCTAACAAAATGGCTGTTGTTCATGCGAAAGATTATTTGCGCAAAGAAAAAGTACATCAGTTACGACAAGGAGAATTATCTACTTTAATCAGTACCACAATCTTAGAAAGAGGTGTGACTTTTACAAATTGTCAGGTCATGATTATTGGTAGTGAGGATCGAGCTTATAGTAGTTCGGCGATTATTCAAATGAGTGGTCGTGTTGGGCGCAAACCGAATTATCCTACAGGAGAACTATGGTATGCGCATTATGGTATTAGTGTATCAATGATTAAAGCTCGTCATAATATTAGGAAAATGAATCGTCTTGCTAGAAAGATGGGACTACTTAATGATTGATGAAATAACCCATTGTTTAAGATGTCAAGATCCGTTACGTCAACAATTAAGTTGGCAACAAATTTGGAGTTTTACTACCATTGAGTGGCCATCATGTTGTGAAAGCTGTCAGTCAAAATTAAAAAAATGTGCTACTAAAGGAGTCTGTTGCTACTGTCAACATCCACTAATAAAAGTTGATGAAACAATTTGTTTCGATTGCCAACAATGGTTAAAGTTATATGATGAAAACTATTTAAATCATCGTTCTATTTTTGAATATAATGATTTTTTTAAAGATTGGATTCGTGATTATAAATATTTAGGGGATATCAGACAAGCACAAATCATGCTACCAATTTTGAAAGAATACTATTATCAATATTCAAATTATACATGGACTTATTTACCCAGTTCACCGCAAAATTATAAAAAAAGAGGGTTTAATCAAATACAGGTTTTGTTTGAATTAGCCCATATTCCTTATCAAGAATTATTCGATTATAATATTCATCAGCCAGGACAGAGTCAGGCTAAGAAAAATAAAAAAGAACGATTGAATTTAGTGCAACCCTTTATAATCAACAATGAAAAGTTAGAGACAAAAAATATTTTAATCGTGGATGATGTCTATACAACGGGAACCACCCTAATTAGAGCGAAAGAACTGTTATTTCAACATTCAATTGAACGATGTTTAAGTCTTACTCTGGCACGTGATAGTTTAATATAAACAATAATATTATGAAAATATTTGAAAACTATGCGATAAAATATTTGATTACGTTTCCAAAAAATTAAAAATGTGGTATAATATGTTAAAAGCTAGCCAATGCTTTTTAACAATAGTAAAAGAAGTCATTGAGAAGAAAGCTCCTATTTTTAGCGGAATCAAAATGATGAATTTACTCATTGTAACTTTATATGAAATGAGGGATTTGTATGTTTACGTATAATGTTCGTGGAGAAAATATTGAGGTTACTAAAGCAATACGAGATTATGCAGAAAAGAAAGTTTCAAAATTAGAACGTTTCTTTGATGATGTACCTGAAGCAACAGCGTATGTTAATTTAAAAGTTTATCCTGATAAAACTGCAAAAGCTGAAGTAACGATTCCACTATCATTTTTAGTATTGCGTGCAGAAGAAACCACTCCAGATTTATATGCAAGTATTGATTTAGTTGTGGATAAATTAGAAAGACAAGTACGCAAATATAAAACAAAAATTCATCGCAAATCTAGAGAACGTGGATTTGATGGATTGGCAACACAATTTGTTGCAGAAGATGTAAAACCTGAATCAGAAACTGAATTAGAGATTGTACGTTCAAAACGTGTGAATTTAAAACCAATGGACAGTGAAGAAGCAGTATTACAAATGAATATGCTTGGACATGACTTTTTTATCTTCACTGATGCTGAAACAGATGAAATTAACATTGTGTACCGTCGTAAAGATGGACGTTATGGTTTAATTGAAACAGCTTCAATGTAAGTAAATTAACTAATTAAGGATGGGAAAACGAAAGAATTCATAGGAGTTCATTCGTTTACCATCCTTTTCTTATGTTATAATCTAAAATGAAAATGAAGATTAGGAGGATTTTATGAATCAAAGTCAGAAGAAAATTGTGACATTTATCTTCGCTATGGTAATAGGGCTAATTCTGGTTCTTAACGTACCAATGGCTTATTTTATAGGTCTCATTTTATCATTTATTATTTTATTTGGTCAAAATCATCATGATGTGATGAATATAGGTAAAACCCATTCTATGGGAAAACCAGTAGATTTTTTCCCTATTATTTTAGTCGGTTATTTGATTGCCGGCATCATTAGTTTCTTTGTTTAATCTAATTCAAAGCAAAATAATGTGAAAAGCTAAATGATGTGCTAAGATATGTTTAAAATAGAAAAAATGTTTCTATTTAGATAGCTTTAATGATATAATGAGAGAGTGAATGTATAATTTTAATTGAGATTATAAAAGATAAAGATTGATTGACAAAGGAGCTATGAATTAATGGCGAATATTCTGAAAAATATGTTTGAAAATGACAAAGCAGAATTGAAAAGAACAGCAAAAATTGCTGATAAAGTAATGGAATTAGAACAACGTTACAAGGATATGACCGATGAAGAGTTACGTGGTCAAACTAATATCTTTAAAGAACGTTTATCTAAAGGTGAGACCCTTGATGATATTACCGTTGAAGCATTTGCGGTGACCCGTGAAGCAGCAAGACGTGTTTTAGGGTTATTCCCTTATAAAGTACAAATTCAAGGTGGGCTTGTTATCCATAATGGTGATATTGCCGAAATGAAAACCGGTGAAGGTAAAACATTAACCGAAACAATGCCTGTTTATTTAAATGCTTTAACTGGAAAAGGGGTTCACGTTGTAACGGTTAACGATTATTTAGCCACACGTGACTCAAAGGAGATGGGTGAAGTCTTCCGTTTCCTAGGCCTAACAGTTGGTTTAAACTTGAACAGTATGTCAGCGGCGGAAAAACGTGCGGCTTACAATTGTGATGTGACTTATTCGACTAATAATGAATTAGGCTTTGACTATTTACGTGACAACATGGTTGTTTATAAGCATCAAATGGTTCAACGTCCTTTACATTTTGCGGTAGTGGATGAGGTAGACTCTATTTTAATTGATGAGGCTCGTACACCTCTAATTATTTCAGGCCAAGCAGGTCGTTCAACGGCTCTTTATTCACGTGCTGATTATTTTGCAAAAGGATTAAAAGAAGAAGAAGATTATACTATTGATTTAACTTCTAAAACGATTGCCTTAACCGATACCGGGGTTGATAAAGCGGAACGTGTCTTCCGTTTACCAAATCTTTATGATGTTAATAATACGGCTCTAGTTCACCATATTGATCAGGCGTTACGTGCCAATTACATCATGATTCATGATATTGATTATGTAGTTGATGAAGGTAAAGTAAAAATCGTCGATCCATTTACAGGACGTATTATGGAAGGACGACGTTATTCTGATGGCTTACATCAAGCGATTGAAGCAAAAGAAGGCGTCGAAATTGAAAATGAATCCAAAACAATGGCGACCATTACTTTCCAAAATTATTTCCGTATGTATGAAAAATTATCCGGAATGACCGGGACTGCTAAAACAGAAGAAGAAGAGTTCCGCGAGATATATAATATGAATGTTGTTTCAATACCGACCAACCGTCCAGTTATTCGTGATGATGCAGCCGATTTATTATATCCAAACTTAAAAACCAAATTCCGTGCAGTCGTTAAAGACATCAAGGAACGCCATGAAAAAGGGCAACCGATTTTGGTGGGGACAGTTGCGGTGGAAACCAGTGAATACTTATCGCGTTTACTAACACAAGAAGGCATACCACACGAAGTGTTGAACGCTAAAAACCACTTTAAAGAAGCGGAAATCGTGATGCAAGCAGGGCAACGTGGTGCTGTTACGATTGCAACGAACATGGCTGGTCGTGGTACTGACATTAAATTAGGTAGTGGTGTAAAAGAAATAGGCGGTTTATGTGTAATCGGAACAGAACGCCATGAATCACGTCGTATTGATAATCAATTACGTGGACGTGCGGGTCGTCAAGGAGATCCAGGTGCTTCTCAATTTTATTTATCTTTAGAAGATGATTTAATGCGTCGCTTTGGTTCAGATCGTGTCCAAGCTGTTTGGCAAAAATTAAATATGACTGAAGATGAAGATGAGGATGTAGCAATTCAAAGTAAGATGTTATCACGTCAAGTTGAATCAGCTCAAAAACGTGTTGAAGGTAATAACTATGATACCCGTAAAAACGTTCTAGAATATGATGAAGTCATGCGTGAACAACGTGAAGTTATTTATGGTCAACGTTTACAAGTTATTCAAGAAGAAGGTAGCTTAACTCCTTATATTAAAGCAATGATTAAACGTACGATTCAAGCCCAAGTAGATTATGCTACTGAAGGTGAAAAGAAAACATGGAATTTAGAAGGCTTATTAGAATTTTCCCACAATTCATTATTCCATCCAGACAAAATTTCATTAGCTGACTTACAAGGTAAATCACCAAAACAATTGGTTGATTATTTATACGATAAAGCATCTAAAGCGTATGATGAAAAGATTCAAACCCTTGCAACACCAGAACAGGTCAATGAGTTTGAAAAAGTAATTACCCTTAAAGTGGTAGATGCGAAATGGACAGATCATATTGATATGATGGATCATTTAAGACAAGGTGTCGGATTACGTGCTTATGCACAAACAAACCCATTAACGGAATATCAAACTGAAGGTTATGAACGATTCCAAGAGATGATCGCTGCAATTGAAGCGGATATCACGCGTTTTGTTATGAAGGCTCAAATTAGACAAAATGTGGAACGTGAGCAAGTGAATAATCCTGCAGCTCGTCCAGCGCCTAGTTCAGCACCAAAAGATGCGATTAAATAATATTATTATGTGAAGACAGGTGGAGCATATTAAGATTATGCTTTTCACGACCTTCTTAACAATCTAAAAGTGCAGTGGTTGACTGACTTAAAACAAAGTTCGGTTGGACGGGTTTTAAAAACGAGTCAACTGTGAGGGGTGGGCTGTAGAAGCGAAAATCACAGATTTTCAACTTCTAGTCCACTCTCTTTTTCTAAAGAAAGGAATATTAATTACCGATGGAATTATATGAGATTAAACAGTTTATGACAGAAG
The DNA here is from genome assembly GCF_002847845.2 of Globicatella sanguinis. NCBI lineage: Bacteria > Bacillati > Bacillota > Bacilli > Lactobacillales > Aerococcaceae > Globicatella > Globicatella sanguinis. Next base: position 1,554,730 of record NZ_CP126962.1, read on the forward strand.
CCGAAAAACAGATAAATAGTTTTAGGGGGTCTCTTTGACTTTGATGCATTAGAAGCCGATATTGCAGATTATGAGCATCAAATGACGGATGCCCATTTTTGGGATGATAATGAACAAGCTCAAAAGACTATTAATTTATTGAATGAAGCAAAATCTACTTATCAAACTTTTAAAGGATTAGAAGGACAGTTTGAAGAGATTTCAATGGCAGTCGAACTATTTGAAGAATCTGATGATCATGATTTAATGGAAGAAGCAATTGAACAAGTAGGTCAGTTGAAAAAAAGTTTAACGAATTATCAATTGAAATTATTATTATCAGAACCACATGATGCCTCGAATGCTATTTTAGAGATTCATCCCGGTGCTGGTGGGACCGAATCACAAGATTGGGGTAGTATGTTATTAAGAATGTACCAACGTTGGGCAGACCAAAATGGTTTTAATGTGAGTATGGTAGACTATCAAGATGGTGAAGAGGCCGGTATTAAAAGTGTGACTCTGGAAATTGAAGGGCATAATGCTTATGGATATTTGAAATCAGAAAAAGGTGTCCATCGTTTAGTAAGGATTTCGCCATTTGATTCGAACAGTCGTCGACACACCTCGTTTTGTTCAGTTGAAGTCACACCGATGATTGATGATACGATTGAATTAGAAATCAATCAAGATGATTTACGGATTGATACTTATCGAGCATCGGGAGCTGGAGGTCAACACATTAATAAAACCAGTTCGGCAATCCGAATCACGCATATTCCAACTGGCATTGTAACACAAAGTCAATCTCAACGCTCACAATTTCAAAACCGTGATTTGGCAATGAAATTATTAAAAGCAAAACTCTATCAATTGGAGGAAGAAAAAAAGGCCCAAGAAATTGCGGAATTAAAAGGAGAACAAAGTAAAATTGCTTGGGGTTCACAAATTAGATCGTATGTTTTTCACCCTTATTCAATGGTAAAGGACCACCGTACCAATTATGAGACGGGTAATGCTCAAGCAGTAATGGATGGCGATTTAAATGAGTTTATTGATGCCTATTTAAAATGGCGTATTCAAGATCATCGAGAAGAATGACAATGATTTGATACTCGTTTGACAAAAGATAATAATATTTTTATGTTAAACTAAATGAGAAAATACCTGAAAAGGAGAAAATGATGATAGAACTAACGAATGTAACGAAGCAATATCCTAATGGTATTAAAGCATTAGACAATATCACCTTACGTATTGAGCAAGGTGAATTTGTTTATTTAGTCGGACCAAGTGGTTCAGGAAAATCAACTTTTATGAAATTACTTTATCGCGAAGAAGTTCCTACGAAAGGACGGGTTCAAGTAGGTAAATATCAAATGCCTAAAATGAAGGACAAAGAGGTCCCTTTTTTAAGACGTTATGTAGGAGTTGTTTTTCAGGATTTTAAATTATTACCCAAACTAACCGTTTATGAAAATGTTGCTTATGCAATGGAAGTCACTGGTAAGAAAAGTAAAGATATTAAGCATCGAGTCAATGAAGTGTTAGAGCAAGTAGGTTTAAGAACGAAAGTCAATCAGCTACCAGAAGAATTATCTGGTGGAGAGCAACAAAGAGTGGCGATTGCTAGGGCAGTCGTTAATAAGCCCGCTATTCTAATTGCCGATGAACCGACTGGTAATTTAGATCCTGAGACCGCTCTAGGAATTTTGAAATTATTGGAAGATATCAATAATTTAGGCACCACTGTTATCATGGGAACACATAACGAAACATTCGTTAATGACTACCGTCATCGTGTATTAGAATTGAACCGAGGACACTTGGTTCGCGATGATTATAAGGGGGAATACGATGATCATCATTAGAAATTTCTTCCGTCATGTTCGTGATGGTATCCGGAATTTATTTAGAAATGGTTGGATGACAACCGCTTCCGTTTTTACAATGGCTTTAACCTTGTTTATGATAGGAGGGCTCGTCTTACTTTTAACCAATATTGAAAAGATTACTTCAGATGTTGAATCCAGTATTCAAATTCGCGTAATGATAGATGCTGCCGCCAATGAGCAAGATGAAAAATTGTTAAAAGAAGAAATTCAAGCGATACAACATGTTAAGACGATTACGTATCGGACTAAAGATGAAGAGCTAGAAGCCTTAATCGAAAATGTAGGGGAAGAATTTGCTCTCCATGAAGGCGATGCAAATCCTTTATTAAATGTATACGTTGTAGACGTAGATGATGTTGACAACATTAGCGAAGTTGCCAATCAGATTAATGACTTAAAGTATGTTTCAGAAGCGAATTACGGTGCTTTAACAGCAGATAATTTATTCAAGCAGATTGATGTCTTACGTTATATTCTCGCTGTGATTGCGGCTATTTTAATTGTAGTAGCGGTATTATTAATTAGTAATACGATTCGTCTTACAATCTTTGCCAGACAGACAGAAATTGAGATTATGCGTTTAGTAGGAGCCAAAAATAGCTTTATCCGAGCACCCTTTGCTTACGAAGGAGCTTTTATCGGTATTTTGGGCGCAGGCATTGCCTTTGGTATACTCTATGCTATTTACGAAGCTGTTCGTCGCGTACCGGGACAAATTTTTGGAATGGTAAATATCCAATTTTTACCAACGATGCCATTATTGATATATATTGGAATCGGCATATTGATTATAGGAATCATTTTAGGTATTTTTGGAGCCCGTCGTTCGATGCGCCAATTTTTAAGAATATAAGATAAAAAACGTTGTGAAGCAGAAAATGGTTCACAACGTTTTTTATAGAGTTATTTTTTACGTAATTCGGTTAAAATGTCTTGTAATAATTCAGTTTCAGTTGGTGCAGCCGGACCTTCTTCAACAGGTTTAGGTCTTTGAACTTTTTCTAAACCTTTAATAACCATAAATAAGAAAGCTGCGATTAAAAGAAAATTAATAATAGCTTGAATAAAGTTACCAACACCTAAAGTAGTGTTTCCAATTTTTAAAGCAATACCTGAAACGTCAGCTTGACCCGTGATGGCGACAATGATTGGCATAAAAATATCTTCAACTAAACTAGTAATAATTGCAGTAAAAGCAGTACCCATAATAACAGCAGTTGCTAATTGTAAAATATTATCATTAGCAATAAACTCTTTAAACTCTTTCCACATTTTTTCCCCTCCTAAATTCTTCAATGTGTGTCAACTATACCATAAATTTGAAATAATTTCATTTAAAAAGGTGCCAATCCTTATTAATAAAGATTATAAATTTACTTTGTAATATATTTTTCAATAGGGTAGTCATTGGGATTGATATCCCATTGTCCATTCATTATCAACTGACTCCATTGATATCCTAAATAAGGACCACTAGTGAGACCAGATGAGCCGAGTCCAGAAATGGCCCATAAAGTATGGGTTTCGGGTACTTGTCCTACTAAAACGGAATAATCAGACGTATAAGCACGTGTTCCTACACGTGTGGATTTAATCTGATACTGATCAATACTAGGTATCCATAATTTAGCTTCAGCTGTTAATTCTTTTAATTTTGAAGCATCAACGGTCAGGTCAAAACCTTGATCATCCTCGTGAGTAGCACCGAGTACAATTTCCCCTTTTTTATTAGGGATAATATCTATTTTTCCTGGGGGCATAATAACAGGCCATTGGTTATTTTGCCATTGATTATTTTGAATCGTATAGAGCTGTCCTTTTTGAGGTCGAATATCGACTGTGTATCCTAAAGGATTTAATAAATTGGGTAACCACGCTCCTGCTGCTAATAAGATTGCTTGAAATTGTTTTTGTCCTAAAGAAGGTGAGGAGAGTGTATCGGGTGATCTTAATTGAGCTGTTTCATAGTAGATCGTCCCACCTAATTTTTGAATAGCGGCATGTAAGGTGTTGATTAAACCAAGTCCATCTACACGGGCGCCACCTGTCACAAACGTAGCATTTAAATTTGTTTCCAATAGGGGACAGTAATCTTTTAGATTATCATTCCAGACAGTCTTAACTTCTTGAATAGCTGGAGAGTCTTTTCTTTTTTCTTTCGCAGCTTTCTGGTCACGATTCAAGGCTTTTTCTGATTTGCGAATGAGTAACGTTCCTTGTTCTTCAAAAATGTTAGCAACATCAAATGAATCACTGGATAAATCCGCTATAAGTTGACGATAAAATTCAGCGCCTTTTGACACAAGATGATACCAAGGTTTATTGCGTCTTTGACTAAACCATGGACAGATAATTCCGGCAGCTGCTTTGGTAGCTTGACCTGTCCCTTCATCGAAGAGCGTGACATGGTAACCAGACCTCGTTAAGTAATATGCAGCGGTAGATCCAACAATACCACCACCAACAATGGCGATTTGTTTCATTATTTTGCCTTCTTCCTTTATTAATAGTTAGATTTATTTTATCATAAAGACAAAGTAAAAACTTAAAAGTTTTTGGATCTAAGTCATTTAGTTTATCGCGAAGTGGTTAAATGGCCTCAATCAAGTCATTAAGACACAGTTTGAGACCACTCAATATGCGGGGGTGGGCAGACGAAGGACAATCATTTGGTTTTCTACTTCTTGTCCACTCCCAAAACGAAACCCATTTTTAAAGAGTCCGAAATCCTAAAGAGATAGAAATGAGGAGGCTAGAACAAAACTTAAAAAATCGTTTAGTTTGAACGATTTAATTGATAGCACAAAAGTTAAATGGCCTCAACCAAGTCATTAAGACACAGTTTGAGACCACTCAATATGTGGGGTGAACAGACGCAGTGAAAATCAGCTAATTTTCTACATATTGCCTATTCCCTCCTAAATTTTTGAATGTTAATAATCAGTCATCAGATAGGTTGTTAAAATTGATATTGTTGAATATATTTTTTAATAATCGGATGGTTAAATAGGGAATAAAGGATGGCAGTGTTTAAAAATAAAGAAATAGTATTTTTTATAATACGCATTCCCATGAATACTTCCCAAGCTTTTCCAGTCATCATTCGAACCCATAAAGAACCGAGACCTAAATTTACGAATAAAGTAATAACAAGCACTACTAAAAAGACTCGTTTTAAAGTAATCTTTTGACGCCAAAAACCATAACCATAAATGAAACCTCCTAAGGCTGCACTAAGTGTGTAACCAAAAAAGAAGTTCTGGCCGGTCAAGAGGGCACCAATAATATCGTTGAAAATCCCAATAATAAGTGCGTACCATGGACCAAATAGAATTCCTGATAAACCAGCACCAATGAAACCAAAACCAAATTGAACAAAAGGTTCAATTTTCACTGATGGTAAAAATCCCAATGCAATTCTTAAGCCTAAAATAATTCCTAAGAGTGAAATTTGAAAAGCAGACAATTGATGTCGCTTATTGTTAAATATTTTTTCCATAAAAACTCTCCTTTGAGACAGAGAGCTACAATTAAGCAGCGAATGCGAGAAATTACCGCGAGCATACTCTTCGTCTAACAGCAACATTCCATCTGATAGCACTTAACGCAATTTCTCTACTCTGTTATAGTATTTTTGATGACTGATATAAGTAATATACCATTAAAAACATTATAAGTATAGAGGAGGCTTGTAGTTGACAGTTCAACATGCGAGAGTTTACACTCATTTTATGAGGTGAAGAATATGAATGAAATGATTAAAAAGCAATTAAATCATCGGACAATTCGTTTTTTTAAAGATAAGCAAGTAGCGCCAGAACAATTGAATACTATTTTAGAAGTGATCAATCAAACCGCTAGTAGTAATGCATTACAAGCTTTTTCAATTATTCGAGTAACTGATCAAGAAAAGCGATCTAAGCTAGCTGAAATCACTAAACAAGCCTATATTACAAAAGTACCAGAATTATTTATTTTTGTAATTGATAACTATCGTAATGCTACTATTGCCAAAGCCAAAGGATATCAAGGAGAAAGTTATCGTTCGATGGACTTTTTCTTTCAAGGAGCAGCCGATAGTTATTTAGCAGCCCAAAATGCTACCAATGCCATTGAAGCATTGGGAATGGGGGCTGTTTACTTTGGAAGTATTTTAAACGATGCGCAAGCAGTAGTTAATTTATTTAATTTACCAGAATTAACTTTTCCTATATTAGGACTTGGTTTTGGTTATCCAGATGATGAACCACAATTAAAACCTAGAATGAATCTTAAGCTAAAATTAGGTGAAAATGAGTATCCAAAACGAGATGATATAGTAGTTGATTTAGCGGCTTATGATCAACAGATGCAAGAATATTACGATACTCGTGATAAAAATCGCAGAGTAGATAGTTTTACCAATCAAGTGGTAGCCAAATATCAATCCGCACCAAAATTAAGAGCGGAATTATTACGTGTTGTTCAAAGACAAGGATATCAATTGAACCTTGAGTAGAAAAATTACAAAATGAGAGAGTTAGTAAGGATTTTGAAGATTGCTGACTCTCTATTTTTTTATTTAAATCATTAAATCGCACTCCTATGTGGACAAGAACACTGATGGTTGACTCTTTATTTTTGTAGTTTAAATCTTCGATATTTGAATATAAAGTTAAGCTAGCTTTTAAATAAAGAAATAGTTACATTTAAAATGAATATAGATAAAATAAAGAGGTTGATATTCATCTTGATTTCAGTTAAAGTTATAATGGTGTGGAACATAAAATGTTTCACGAAAAGAGAGGGGTTATTTTGATGAACCAAGAATTATTTATCGCGATGCTAAAGGACAAAGGAATTGAATTAACACCTACTCAAATTGACCAATTTGAAACATATTATCAATTATTAGTTGAGTGGAATGAAAAAATTAATTTAACAGCGATTACTGAAAAAGAAGAGGTCTATCTCAAACATTTTTTTGATAGTATTATGGTACTTTGGGAATTGCCATTAGCAGATTATCAAATTAAGCTAGTAGATGTCGGAGCAGGCGCTGGTTTTCCAAGTATACCGTTGAAAATTATTAAGCCTGAGCTTGACATTACGATTATAGATTCTTTGAATAAACGAATTAATTTTTTAAAAATCCTAACCGAACAACTCGGTTTAGAAAACGTTAAAGCATTACATGGTAGAGCCGAAGGTTTTGGTCAAAATCCTGATTTTAGAGGACAATTTGATATCGCAACAGCTAGAGCAGTCGCTTCATTGAATGTGCTATCAGAATTTTGTTTACCATTAGTAAAAAAAGGTGGCTATTTTATTGCATTAAAAGCGGCCAAATCGGATACTGAATTACAAGAAGCTCAAAAAGCCATTTCTGTTTTAGGGGCTAAATTAGAAACAGTTGTAGAGGATATTTTGCCTTTTGAAGAGAGTGAAAGAACCTTTATTAAAATAAGAAAAACCTTGGATACGCCGAAGAAATATCCAAGAAAGCCAGGAAAACCATTGAAACAACCAATTAAATAAAGGAGGAAATACATAATGGGAAAAATGATTGCAGTGGGTAATCAAAAAGGTGGAGTTGGTAAGACAACTACTACAGTAAACTTAGGAGCAGCTTTAGCTGCATTAGGGAAAAAAGTTTTGATTATTGACTCAGACTCCCAAGGAAATGCTACCAGTGGGTTAGGAGTAGAGCGAGCAGATGTTATTAATAGTCTTTACGAGATATTAGTCGATGAAATCCCAATGGAATCATGTGTTCTTCCAACCTCTAGAGCAGGACTGTATATAGTGCCTTCAACCATTCAATTAGCAGCAGCAGAATTAGAACTCGCGAGTGTTCCCAACCGTGAATCAAGATTAAAAAATGCGGTCGAACCACTTCGTGATCAATATGATTATATATTGGTAGATTGCCCGCCTTCCCTTGGTCAATTATCGATTAATGCCTTCACAGCAAGTGATACGATATTAATACCTGTCCAAGCTGAATATTATGCATTAGAAGGCTTAAGCCAATTACTCAATACGATTCGTTTAGTGCAACGCAGTTATAATCCAGATTTTCGTATTGAAGGTGTTTTACTGACAATGTTAGATGCCCGCACCAATCTAGGGTATGAAGTGGTTGAAGAAGTTAAAAAATATTTCCAAGAAAAAGTATATAATACCATTATTTCAAGAAATATTCGTTTATCAGAAGCACCCTCTTATGGACAATCAATCATTGACTATGATCCACGTTCAAGAGGAGCAGAGATGTATACTGAATTAGCAAAGGAGGTTTTAGCAAATGGCTAATAAAGCTAAAAAAGGCGGGTTAGGCCGTGGAATGGATGCCTTGTTTTCAACTTTTGAAGAAACACCTAATGATAATGAAGTAGTAGTTGAATTAAAAGTTTCCGATATTCGAAGCAATCCTTATCAACCTCGTAAAAATTTTGATGAGAAAGCTTTACAAGAATTAGCAGACTCAATCAAACAGTCTGGTGTTTTTCAACCGATTATAGTACGTCGTTCAACTATTAAAGGCTATGAATTGATTGCAGGTGAACGAAGAGTTCGTGCTAGCCAATTAGCTGGTAAAGAGACAATACCTGCCATTGTTCGTCAAATTGATGAAGAACAAATGATTGAAATTGCTGTTTTGGAAAACTTACAACGTGAAGACCTCAGTCCAATGGAAGAAGCAGAAGCATATAATGTATTAATGGAAAAATTGAAATTAACCCAAGCTGAAGTTGCAGAAAGAATGGGTAAAAGTCGTCCCTATATAGCCAATTATTTACGTCTATTAGCACTACCAGAAACAGTCAAAAAATTGTTAAATGATAATTCACTTTCAATGGGACAAGCTAGAACATTACTCGCTTTAAAGGATAAGAGTAAAGTGGTAGCTATTGCAGAAAAAGTAGTAAAAGATCAGTTAACGGTGAGACAATTAGAAGAATTGGTTCAAAGTTTAAATGAAAAAAAAGATGAACCTCAAAAAAAAGATGAGAAAAACAAGCCAGCAAGTAAGCCAACACATATTTTAGCAGTAGAAGAAAGAATGCAAGAATATTTTGGGACTTCAGCTACTGTGCATCAAAAAGGGGACCGTGGTAAAATAGAAATTGAATTTTTATCTCAGTCCGATTTAATCAGAATTTTAGATTTATTAAATATTCATTTATAGGAGCATTGAATGGAAAATAAAGTATATGATAAACTAGATATCGTTGAAATGCGCAAACCACATGCTTGTCAAACGAATCGTTGGCAAATAATTCGTATGGGCATGGATATTCGTATCAAATGTGAACATTGTGGGCATATTGTTACGATGACACGACGAGATTTTGAGAAAAAAATGAAAAAGATTCTTCAAAAACATGAAGAACAAGTGAGTGAATAGAAAGAGAGTGAAAGAATGGCTTTAACAGCTGGAATCGTTGGATTACCAAACGTCGGTAAATCAACCTTATTTAATGCAATTACAAAGGCGGGAGTAGAAGCTGCAAATTACCCCTTTGCTACAATTGAACCTAATGTGGGGATGGTAGAAGTGCCTGATCATCGTTTGAACGATATTACTAAATTAGTACGCCCTAAGAAAACCGTTCCGACAACATTTGAATTTACAGATATTGCCGGAATTGTTAAAGGAGCAAGTAAGGGCGAAGGCTTAGGTAATAAATTTTTAAGTCATATCCGTCAAGTAGATGCTATCTGTCAAGTAGTTCGTTGTTTTGATGATGGCAATATTACACATGTATCTGGAAAAGTTGATCCGATTTCCGATATTGAAACCATTAATTTAGAATTAATTTTTGCTGACTTAGATACTGTTGAAAAGCGAATGGCTCGAGTAGCTAAAATTGCTAAAACAAAAGATAAAGATGCCGTAGCGGAAATGGAAGTTTTAGAAAAATTAAAAGAGGCATTGGAAAACAATCAATTGGCTAATACCGTTGAATTTTATGATGAACAATTACCATATGTCCATAACCTCTTTTTATTGACTCGCAAAAAGATGTTATATGTCGCAAATATTGGTGAAGATGAAGTAGCTGACCCTACTGGTAATCCATATTTAGCACAAGTAGTGGCATTAGCTAAAACTCAAGACGCTGAAGTTGTACCTGTTTGTGCACGATTAGAAGAAGAAATTGCCGAGCTAGATGATGAAGAAAAACAAATTTTCTTAGAAGATTATGGTATGACGGAATCTGGTTTAGATCGTCTAATTAAAAAAGCCTACAGTTTATTAGGATTAGCAACCTATTTTACAGCAGGTGAGCAAGAAGTAAGAGCCTGGACTTTTAAAGTAGGAATGAAAGCCCCACAAGCAGCAGGCATTATTCATTCTGATTTTGAACGTGGATTTATCCGTGCAGAAACATTATCTTACGATGATTTAATGTCATATCAAAGTGTCGCAAAAGCACGTGAAGCAGGTAAATATCGTTCGGAAGGTAAAGAATATGTAGTCCAAGATGGCGATATTATGCTTTTCCGCTTTAACGTATAATGGAGGAAGAATCGATGACAGAAAAATTAAATCAAAATTCAGAATCTGAAATGAAAGAAAATGTAGCAGAAGCAATTACTGAAAGCACCTCCCAGGCAGAGTTAGAGCCAGCAGGAGCAATGGAAGAAGCTCAACAAAATGGTGAGTTATCATCAGATTATAAAGAACAATTAGCAGATAACAATGAAAATCAATCATCAATTATTCCGGGGATAAACTTAGCTACATTTAATCAGATAACTAAGAAAAATCAACAATATTTATTATCTGTTGAAAAACAATTGGAAAGTATCGATAAGGAAGGAACTACTTTTAAAGCAGTTATTAATGAAATTGCAGATACTTTAATTCAAGGCCAAAAAACCGGACAAACTGCGAAACATTTGTATGGAACGCCAACCGAATGTGTTGAAATTATTAAGCAACAACATTTTCCAACTGAAAAAGTTGATGATAATACACCATCTGAACCTTGGAAAATTGGGCTTGACGGTGCCTTATTATTAGGATCAATTTATACCTTAATGACCGGTTTATCATTGATGACTTCTAAAACTCCAAGTATTACTGGAATTGGCTTATTAACTTTAATTGTGAATTATATTGTAGCTGGGTTTGCAATGTTATTAATAGCAAGAAATTTACCAAAACCTGATGCACCTAAGGGAGAAAAAGGATATTTTAAATATTTTGGAATGTCAACTTTAGCAATGATTAGTTGGGTGGCTGCAGTCAGTTTAGTAACAGCTTTTGCGCCAAGTATCATTAATCCTATTTTACCGCCTGTTGCCTTATTAATAATAGGTGCCGTTACTATGATAGCGCGATTTTACATTAAAAAAGTATTGAATATTAAAGGTGGCGTATTCTAAAGACGCATGAATGATGAGACTAAGCAGAAACAGAATTTTTGCTTGGTCTCATCTTGTTATTTATATGAAGAGGGTGAGAAGTATAAAATATGGATGTTTCCTATAAATTTGCTTGAATGAAAAGGACATCCAAACATGCGATGAATCCTTTTTACTTCCTGATCACTCTCGACTATGTTGGGGAGGATAAACGAAAATTATTTAATTTTCAACTTGTTGCCCACTCATGAAAGTATTTGCTAAGAAAAAATTTATAGATTATGTCCAATATAGAATGGAAAATGTTTTTTGCAAAATCGAAAGATAATCATTAAAATTAAATTAAATTTCGTTTATTTGATAAAAAAGTCTTGAAAAAATTATCCGTGAGTGATAGTCTATAATACAATAAACTCGAGGAGGTATAAAATGTCCAATTGGGAAACAAAATTTACTAGAGAAGGTTATACATTTGATGATGTCTTATTAGTACCAGCAAAAAGCGAAGTATTACCAAATGATGTCGATTTAAAGGTGGAGCTAGCTCCTAATTTAAAGCTAAATATTCCGATTATTAGTGCAAGTATGGATACTGTGACCGACTCAAAAATGGCAATTGCGATGGCACGTCAGGGTGGTTTAGGTGTTATCCATAAAAACATGTCCATTAGCGATCAAGCACATGAAGTACGTAAAGTTAAACGTTCGGAAAATGGCGTTATTTTAGATCCATTTTACTTAACACCCAGTCATTCACTAGCGGAAGCAGAAAATTTAATGTCACAATATCGCATCAGTGGGGTTCCAATTGTCAAATCGATGGAAGATAAATTGTTAGTGGGTATTATTACCAATCGTGATATGAAGTTTATTGAAGATTATGATTTACCAATTGGAGATTATATGACGAAAGACAATTTAGTGACCGCACCAATTGGAACATCTTTAGAATCCGCAGAGAAAATATTATATGAACATCGTATTGAAAAACTACCATTAGTAGATGATCAAGGGAAATTATCTGGACTAATTACTATTAAAGATATTGAAAAAGTAATTGAATTTCCGAACGCTGCGAAAGATCAACATGGACGATTATTAGTAGCGGCTGCTGTAGGAATTACAAGTGATACCTTTGAAAGAGCAGAAGCCCTTATTAAACAACAAGTCGATGCATTAGTTATTGATACAGCTCATGGTCATAGTGCAGGGGTCATTCGTAAGATTAAAGAAATCCGTCAAGCATTTCCAGATGTTACGATTATTGCCGGCAATGTCGCAACCGCTGAAGCAACGAGAGAATTATTTGAAGTAGGCGTTGATATTGTTAAAGTAGGAATTGGACCAGGTTCAATTTGTACCACACGTGTCGTAGCAGGTGTTGGCGTTCCTCAATTAACTGCTATTTATGAATGTGCATCAGCAGCAAAAGAATATAATAAAGCGATAATTGCTGATGGTGGCATTAAATATTCTGGTGACATCGTAAAAGCAATTGCAGCGGGTGGTCATGCGGTCATGTTAGGTAGTATGTTAGCAGGTACTGATGAATCTCCAGGAGAATTTGAAATTTATCAAGGTCGTCGTTTTAAAACGTATCGTGGTATGGGTAGCTTAGCTGCGATGGAAAAAGGTTCAAGTGATCGTTATTTCCAATCGACAAACGAAGCAAACAAATTAGTTCCAGAAGGAATTGAAGGGCGAGTGGCTTATAAAGGTAGCGTAGCCGATATTGTCTTCCAAATGATAGGTGGTTTACGTTCCGGAATGGGTTATACTGGTTCGGCTAATTTACGTGAATTACGTGAAGAAGCTCAATTTATACGTATGAGTGGCGCTGGATTAATTGAATCTCATCCACATGATGTTAGCATCACAAAAGAAGCACCAAATTATTCAAGACAATAAAAGAGAAGATTAATAATATTTTATTAAGAGTGGAAAAGAGTAAAATTTGTTTTTTCTCCCAATCCACTCTTTTTTCTCTATGTTATCTTGAAAGAGCGTTTACAATTAAGTATACTTAATTCGTATATTATTTATAAAGAGATACATTCCCAAAAAGAAATGAATGGGATTAAAAAGATGATTAGGAGTGATGAAGCAATGGTCAAAGTGTTAACTCTGGGCGAATCTTTACTAAGACTTTCCACAACCCCCAATGAACGCCTGCGACACTTATCAGAATTACGAGTTGTTTTTGGTGGAGCAGAGGCGAATGTTGCTCACAATTTAGCAATGTAGGAAATAAGGTTCGATATGCTACTAAAGTACCCGCTAATGAATTAGCTCAAAATATTTATTATGAATTAAATGCGGTAGGTGTCGATACTCAATATATTATTTCCAAAGGTAGTGGTAGGTTAGGAAGTTATTATGTTGAGGTTGGTTCAGATTTAAGAGCTAGTACCGTTGTTTATGATTGAGCTTTTTCTGAAATTGCTAATATGAAGGAACGAGAATGGGATTTGGAGAGTCTATTTGATGGAATCAATATTTTTCATACGACAGGAATAACTCTGGGACTAAGTGAATTTTGGCATGAATATTTATTAGAATTAATAAAATTTGCTAAATCTAAAGGAATTAAAGTTGTATTTGATATGAATTATCGTAGTGGGTTATGGAGTCAAGAAGAAGCAAAACAGGCATTTGTAAAAGTGCTACTATATGTAGATGTTTTATCTGCGAATAAATTAGATGCGAAACATTTTATGGATATTGAAATAGAAGATGAGTCAAATTCAGAAAAGTTTTTGGATCAAATAGCTCAAAATATCCAAATGTAGAAGCTATTTTTGGGACAAATCGTATTTCAATGACACCTAATGCTTACCAGTTGACAGGCTTTTATTATGATTCTGAGACGAAAAGAGTTTTTCATTCAAAAAAACACCAGATTCAATACGTAGTAGACAGGGTAGGCGCTGGTGATGCTTACGCTGCCGGAATTATTGATGGAATAATAAAACATAGAGACCCCCAATCTTTGGTAGAATTTGCAATGGCTTCGTCTGTTCTAAAACATACTATTTTTGGAGATGCTAATTGGTTTACAACTGATCAAGTTGAACAATTTATGAAAACTAGTGGAGGCAATATTATTCGTTAAAATATATTAAAGCATCCTTACAATAACAGTTTCGATTTACTTTGTTTTCATGAACAGGCATGAATTATTTCCTAGTTTATTTTGTCTGGGAAACATCAAAGTAGAATCGAAACTTTTTTATATTAAAACTTTTTCTTTGGGTGTTTATCAATGATTTCAGGGTATTTAGTTAGTAATTTTTCTCCTTTATTAGTTAATTTATATTTTCTAATCGTAAATAATTCTCCTAATTCTTCTTCAGGAAAGTGTTCTTGTATTGCTTCAACTAATTGTGCCTTGGTCATCTTGCTAAGGCCATGTATACCTTTATTCTTTAAATAGTTTTTTAATTGACCAGCTGTTTGGAATTCGAGAGATTCCAGTGCACCTAATTCAATTACATAGCCATCTTGTATTAAAGTGTCCATTTCTTTCTTTGCATCTATACCATATTTATATTCAAAATATTTTGAGATAACCGTTTCATTGGTGTAGGTGCCAAATTGTACTCGCCAAAGAATAATGATATGGCCTGGTAAATACCCTCCATCTAGCCGAATCATATTGCGTTTGGGTACTAATTTATTACTGGATGTGTCGACTTCTTCAAGCCAAGCAGCTAAATTACGTTCTGGACTAATATAGGGCATTTCAGGATGTTGAGCATATTTTTCTTTAATTTTATCTAATAAGGTCATTTAAATGTCTCCTGTTTTTTGATTATATTATACTTTATCCCTTCCTAATTAACTAGAAATTAAACGGTTGTTTCGATATAATGAGAAGGTGTAATAATCAAAGAGGAGGAAAATAGATGAGTTATCAAGCCCTATATAGGGTATGGCGCCCACAATCATTTGATGAATTGGTAGGACAAAAGATGATAGCCGAAACACTGGCCAATGCAGTGAGTCATCAACAATTGAGTCATGCTTATCTGTTTACTGGACCAAGAGGAACCGGTAAGACGAGTGCGGCAAAAATATTATCAAAGGCCGTCAACTGTTTAAATCCTCAAAACGGGAATCCATGTAATGAATGTGAAGTGTGTCAAGCTATAACACGAGGTCAAGCAGCCGATGTGATTGAAATAGATGCGGCAAGTAATAATGGTGTAGAAGAAATCCGTGATATCCGCGATAAAGTTCGATATGCGCCGACGATTGCGAAGTATAAGGTCTATATTATCGATGAGGTGCACATGCTAACGACAGGAGCGTTTAATGCTTTATTAAAAACATTAGAAGAACCTCCGAGTCATGTTATTTTTATATTGGCTACGACGGAACCACATAAAATTCCAGCAACAATTATTTCAAGAACACAACGATTTGATTTTCAACGCATTCATAATCAAGATTTAATTGCGCGAATGGAGTATATATTAAATCATAATCAGGTTAACTATGAAATTGAAGCTTTAGAAATAATTGCTAGGACAGCGAATGGTGGGATGCGTGATAGTTTAAGTTTATTAGACCAAGCATTATCATACCGTGAAGATTTAACAATCGAGTCAGCCTTACAAGTATCTGGTAGCATCAGTCATCAAGAGTATGTCCGCTATATTGAAGATGTTTTTGCCGGTGAAGGGTATGATGCATTAAAAATAGTTCAAGATGCTAGTCAAAAGGGAAAGCAAGCAAGCCGTTTTATTGAAGAATTAATTTTATTTGCTCGAGATATTTTATTATCAGCTCATACCAAACAAAATTATACCTTACTGTCAAATGAAGAATTAACAGATTTGTTAGCAAAAGTAGAGGTTAATTTTTATTTCAAAATGATTGATCAGTTGAATCAAGCACAAAATCAAATGCGATTCAGCAACCAACCAGATTTATATTTAGAAGTAATTACAGTCCAATTAGCTCAAAATGCTGAAATAAAGAGTGATGAGGGCACCCATTCTGAAGCGGTTATAAAGTTAAACAATAAAATTATTGCTTTAGAAGAAAAAATAAATGCGTTAGAGCAACAATTAAAACAAACGGCACCAACGCCACCACAGTCAAATCGCTTTGAAGCACCAAGAGTACGACCGCAAACAGCACAACAAGAATATCAGCAAATGACAGAAAAAATTTATGATGTATTGGACCAAGCAACGCGTGCACATATTACTCGATTAAAACAGGAATGGTCGATGATTTTATCAATGATTGCTCCTCAAGAGAGAGTGAAGTTTAATGGTACCGTACCACTGGCGGCAGGTCCGGGTGTTGCCTTAATTAGTTTTTCGAATGCTGCTTTTTGTGGTTTAGTACAACATGATCAAGCTTTGGAACAACAGCTCATTAATGTGGCAGAGAAACGATTAGGCGAATCAATGGTTTTTGTCTATATTATTGAAAGTGAATGGCGAACCGTTCGC
This sequence comes from Globicatella sanguinis, assembly GCF_002847845.2. Lineage (NCBI taxonomy): Bacteria > Bacillati > Bacillota > Bacilli > Lactobacillales > Aerococcaceae > Globicatella > Globicatella sanguinis. The sequence continues at coordinate 1,571,426 of NZ_CP126962.1, forward strand.
AATGATTATAAAATCTTAAGAGAAAAAAATGGTGGTAACCCCTTAAGAGAACATTCAATGCACCAAGAACCCACATCCAAAATAAAACCGGAGGGTGTGGATCATTTTCAAGCAGACTCTGACAATCAATCTGCACAAGAGAATGTTGGTCAAAAGAATGTCGGTCAAAATGCCCCTGCAACTATGTCGCGTTCTGAACAAGAGGGGCTGATGAGGGTTGATCATTACCTTGACCAAATGAATGAGGAATCAAAGCCATTAACCCCAGATGAATTAGCTCAAAGAGAAGCCGAACTAGGTGAACCAGCCGTTTCAATCCAAGAGGCGTTTAAACAAAAACGCTTATCAGAAGCAAAATCGAATGAAGATGATTTAGCAAAAGATGAAGCGGAATCAGAAATACCAGATTCAGTCACTCAGGCTATTCAAATTTTTGGTGAAGATAATATTAATATCTATTACGATAAATAAACTGCATAATATTAAAAGAGAGATTAGGAAAAGTCCCAAAATAACCGAGACATATTTCAAAATAATGAGATATTCTTGGTTATTTTTGCATATATACCTTTATTCAAATTTATTCCTTCATGGTTAGATGTGTGAGTCATTTGTGGTTACTCTATTTAAGTATGAGGTGTAATGTTTAGGATCTCACTCAAGTAGTTTTTTCTTCAAATTAAATAACTTAATATTTATTCGATAACTTGTGGGTCAGAGTTAATCATGGAATTTAAGGAATATAATGTGCTAAAATTAGTTTATAAGTAATATTGAGTAATGCTATTTGTAGTGAAGGTTAAGTAGATAATGAATGAATCAAAAACAAAACCTCAATTTTAAATCAAAAACTTATTGAACTAGTTATATTTAGATGACATATCAAGGCTAAAATTAGTTGAGATTAAGAGTTGAGTATTATTTACTTAGCTCTTTTTTTATATATAGAGAAAGAAAGGGGGAATCAGTTTGGCAAAAATACTTTTTGTCAGTATTCCATTAGCAGGTCACTTAAATCCACAAATTGGATTGGCGCAAATGCTACAAAGGAATGGTTATGAAGTAGTAATGGTCACAACGAAAGAAAAGCAAAAGTTGATCGAATCTCTTGGGCTTAGATGTGTTACGATATTAGACGATTTTCAGGATGAGTTCCAAACTCTTATCAAAATTGCCCAAGATAAGCGAATCAAACATTCACTATCAAGAATGTTTAATACTTTAAGTGCTATGGATACTTTCTTGATTGAAGCCTATATTGAATTTTTAACGATATTAAAAAAAGAACAACCGGCATTGTGTATTCATGATTTTTCGACCTTATTTGCTAGTTATGCATGTGAAACATTAAAGATTCCTTTTATAACAGATTTACCATCACATCAAATTATCGAATCGAATAATCCTTGGCAAGATGTTCCCTATTTTTTGGGAGGGCTTTATCCACAAAAAGGCTTGTTGGGAGCGTTACGCAATCGAATGGGCTGGATAATATTAAAAAACATTAAACGTTGGTACGGTAGAAGGCGAATTTTTAAAGAGCATGGTTGGCGTGTCTATCGACCAGATGGCAGTGAAAATTATTATTCAAATCAGATGGTGCTAGGTTTAGGGATGAAAGAAATTGAATTTAATACTCATTTACCAGCGTATCTTCATCATATTGGACCCAGTATTCCTTCAGTGAGTGTGAAAAATGGCGAGCGTAAATTACCTAGTGGGTTTAAAAAATACATCTTTTTTACATTTGGCACGATATTGGAAGGGATGAACGATCAGTTAAAGGAACAATATGCTACCCTCATTAAACAGTTTCCTGAATACTTATTTGTACTTTCAGATGGTAATTTAGATTTATCAGAAAATGAACCCGTTTGGATGGGAGATAATTTAATTAGATTTGGTTATTTATCCTATTCTGAAAATATTAGTCAATTTGATTTGGTGATTCATCATGGTGGTATTGGGATTGCTTATGACTGTATTAAATGGGGGGTTCCTAGTATTGTTTTTCCGCAAGTGTGGGATCAGTTTGACTTTGCTGCTAGATTAGATTATTTTGGTGCCAGTATCCGTATAAAAGATGCTGAAGAGATGACGCAAGCGATACGACAAGCAAATGTTTACGATTGGACAAGGCTTTATCAACTTCAAAATAAATTAATGGAGTATGACACAGAACAGAATTTATTAAACATAGTGGAAGGTATTCTAAGAGGAGCGAAATGATGATATTAATAACAGGCGTTTCAGGGTTTTTAGGGGGAGAGCTAGCCAAAACATTAGTAAAAAATGGAGCAAACATCCTCGGTATCTCAAGAACGCAACCTAAATACGATATGATACCGTATCAAGCAATCGATTTAAGTGATAAACAACAGGTAGCGTCTCTATTTAATCAAAATGAAATCAAATATGTTATTCATTGTGCTGCTAAAAGTTCAGCGTGGGGCACGTATCAATCATTTTATGATTCAAATGTTTTAGCAACTGAAAATTTAATGATAGAAAGTCAAAAGCATCAAGTGAAGCGCTTTGTACATATTTCTTCGCCTAGTGTTTATGCCCAGTTAAAAGATCAAACCTTTGTAGAAGAAACCACCAACATCACCTCAATCAGACCCTTAAATTATTATATTGAAACGAAAAAACAAGCTGAAATGATTGTGCAAAAATCAAATTTATCATTCAACATCATTCGACCACGAGCATTGATTGGAGTGGGAGATACGAGTGTTGTACCGAGATTAATTAAAGTTGAGAAAAAACTAGGCATTCCGTTGTTTAATAGTGGTCAAAATTTAATGGATGTGAGTTGTATTGAAAATGTGGTTCATGCATGTATTTTAGCTCTTGAATCAAAAGTGGATAACGGAATTTATAATATTACGGATGGCAATCCGATAACCTTTCAAAGCCTTATTGAGATGCTCTACCAACAATTTAATTTAACGCCTAAATTTCGTAAAATTCCTTATCAATTTTTATCGATATTAGCGCGGTTGTTAGAAACGTTATATCCCGAATCAAAAGAACCGCCATTAACATTATATACATTATCAACCATTGCTTTTTCACAAACATTATCAATTGAAAAAGCTAAAAAGGAATTGGGGTATCAACCCATTGTGAGATTAGAAGAGAAAATAGGTGAGTATAGTGAGTGGTATCGACGCTATTTATAGAGTGCATATAGGTGGTTGTTATGTCAAAGAAAATCTTATTCGCAACAAAGCAACTCCCACCCCCATATTTTTTCCAGCCAGTTGTTTTTTAATTAAAACGCAAAATCAATGGTCGATGGTGGATTGTGGTTATAGTGAGGGGATTTTAAAACGGCACTGGGCTTTGGCGATTTATCGCAAAATTATGACGATTGAACCTTATCAGTTAGATCTTATCAGTGCTTTCGATAAATTGGGCATAACACCTGCGGATATCAAGACGGTTTATTTAACTCATGTGCATCCAGATCATATTGGTCATCTTTATCGTTTTCACCATGCTCATTGGATCATGACGGAAGTAGCCTATCGTCAATTATTAAGATGGCAACGGATTAAACCAATGAAGGAAGCGATGATCGGAGCACTATCACCCAACATCACCACCCTAAATTATTCAAAGCGATTAGAGATAGAAGGGATATCTTTTAATGCTTGTCCTTTAAATAATGAGATGATTGCATTAGATTTGAGTGGTCATAGTTGCCAAATGATGGGAATATTTTTTCCGCAAAAAAAAATAATTTTAGCGATTGATGCTAATTGGCGTAAAGATTGGATGTCATCAGAAGAATTGAAAAGATATACATTCACAGCACGAATGATACAGAATAATTGGCAACAATATCAAGAAACGAATCAAAAATTATCCCTGCTGTCAGAAAAGGGGTATCGAATTGAGCTGACCCATGATCATCAGTCAGAATCACGCTTGTTTTAGGAGAAGAATATGTTATTGAAATTTATTAAAGAATTTATTTTTACTAGGTACCAGTTGTCACATTTAAAACGTGAGCAATTAGAACAATTACAGCAAACTAAATTAGAGCGACAACTCGAGCAAGTGACGCAACAATCTCCTTATTACCAACCCTATAAAGGGAGAGTTTTGCTTGATTTTCCAGTTATGAAAAAACAACAATGGATGGAACATTTTGATCAAATAAATACCAGGGGTCTAAAAAAGGACCTAGCCATGAAGTTGGCTTTACAGGGGGAAAAGACCCGTGAATTTGAATCGCGTTATCAAGGAATCTCAGTTGGACTGTCATCTGGAACGAGTGGCCATCGTGGGCTATATACCTTATCTAAAGGGGAAGAGGCTTTGTGGGCGGCTAATGCACTAGCAAAATTACTACCTAAAAAGAAATGGTTAGGCAATAATATTGCCCTCTTTATGAGAGCCAATAATAATTTATATTCTTCTTTAAATAAACCGGGTCTGAGATTAGATTACTATGATTTAGAAAAAGATTTTAAACTGTTAATGAAACATTTGCAAAAGCAAGACCCTAATATTATTATTGCACCACCATCTGTTTTATATGATATCCGTCATTATTTTGAAAAATCTCCTTTTAAAAAACTAGATCTTGTAATCAGCGTAGCCGAAGTATTAGAAGAACAACAAAAAGCATTGTTAGCACAATTTTTTAAAGTGCCTTTTATTAGTCAAGTTTATCAATGTACAGAAGGTTTTTTAGCCTATACTTGTCCACACGGTAGTTTTCATTTATGTGAAGACATCGTCTATTTTGAGAAAGAGTGGCTAGATAAACAGCGCTTTATCCCAATCATTACCGATTTACATCGAACAGTTCAACCAGTGATTCGGTATCGATTAAATGACATCCTCCATATAGGAGAACCTTGTTCATGTGGCTCGCCGTTGACGGTGATTGAAAAAATAGAAGGACGTGAAGATGATGCGTTTTGGCTATTTAACTCACAAGGAGACAAAGTTAAAATATACGCTGATTTTATTCGTAGGTTAATGTTGTTTGTTAAGGGGATAAGTCGTTATCGTGTCACTCAATATCAAAATGTAATTATTTGTGAAGTTGAATATGAACAACCTAATGAATGTAAGGTCATCGATCAATCGATTCAAGAAGAATTTAATAATTTGTTTGAAAAGTTTAATGTTCAACCCTTACAAGTTTTGATTTATCCTTTTGAAAGAGGGATGAGATCACAAAAATTAGCTCAAGTCCAATATAGAGGGGAGATTACTTATGAGAAGAATGAAGATTAGAAGTTATGCTTACACCAAAGGACCTGATGAAATTAAATTCAAGGATGGTTCAAGATGGTGGCATCCTTATCGTGCCAAGAATTCGTATCAATTAGATATGTATGAAAAAGTCAGTCGGGAAGCGGTTGAAAAGGCTGGAATCGAGATGAGTGATATTGATTTGATTATCGTTGCCAGTGCGGGCATGGTGCAAATGATTCCATGCACAGCAGCCTTATTACAAGAGAGAATTGCTCCTCATTCTGGTATTCCTTGTATGGATGTGAACACGACTTGTACCTCTTTTATCACCGCTCTAGACGTAGCGAGTTCTTTTTTGGTAACGGAGTTATACCAAAGAATATTAATCGTATCGGGGGATTTAGTATCCCATTTTATTAATCCCAATCAAGAAGAGAGTTATCGCCTGTTTAGTGACAGTGGAGTAGCCTTTATTGTCGAATCTACTAAAGAAAATAAAGGCATCTTATATTCTAAACAAGAGACTTGGTCTGAAGGTGCTCATACTACTGAAATTAGAGGAGGGCTCACGGCCTATGGTCCTTCACTCTATTCCGAAGACACAAAAGAAGATTTCTTATTTGATATGGATGGAAAAACTGTCCTAATGCTGACTTTAAATAAGCTACCTAAGATGTTAAAGGAAACGTTGCAACATAATAATATTCAGTTGGCAGATATCTCAAAAATTGTTCCTCACCAAGCTTCTCGTGCTCTGTTCATCGTTGAGAAAAAATTAAAATTAAAAAAAGGACAACTTATCAATTATTTTGAGGAGCTAGGCAATATGGTTTCAGGCTCAGTTCCTTATACATTAGGTTTAGCGATGGATCAAGAAGAAATTAAAGAAGGAGATTTAATCTTACTTATCGGCACGGCTGCAGGTTTAACGATGAATTGCATGCTGATTCAATTATAAAATCGTTCTCTTTGTAAATTAGGTAAGTAGGTAATTTTATTAAGTCATAGACTATGATATAATTTTTAAGAAGACTAATATTATCATTATTTGATTAAAATAAGTGTTTTAAAGCAATATATAATCAATAATTTGATATAATATTAATAAGTAAAGGAGGCCAAATAATGGCAAGAGGAATGGGCAATATGGGAAATATGCAAGGAATGATGCAGAAAATCCAAAAAATGCAAAAAGAGATGACTAAAGAACAAAAAAACATTGAAGAAACTATTTTTGAAAAAAGTGATGCCAATAGTTTATTAACTATTAAAATGAATGGCAAAAAAGAAGTAACGGATTTAGCAATTTCATCCGACTTAATCGATCCAGACGATCCAGAAATGTTACAAGATTTATTGATTGTGACATTGAACGACTTAATGAATGAAATTGACGAAACGACAGAAGCGCGTTTAGGTAAATATACTAAAGGAATGAACTTACCGTTCTAGAGAGGATGTCATTGATGCAATACCCAGCACCTATTGCTAAATTAATTAATAGTTTTACTAAATTACCAGGAATTGGTGCGAAGACAGCAGCACGGTTAGCATTCTATGTAATTGAAATGGATGAGCGAGAAGTAACGGAGTTTGCCCAAAATTTAATCAGTGTTAAACGTGATTTAATGTATTGTAGTGTTTGTGGCAATATTACAGATTCAGATCCATGTCCGATTTGTCAGGATGAAACAAGGGATCGTTCGGTGATTTTGGTAGTTGAAGATACAAGAGCGATTATGTCATTAGAAAGAATGCAAGAATATCGAGGGGTTTATCATGTCTTACATGGCGTCTTGTCACCGATGGATGGGATTGGGCCCGATGATTTAAATATCACTCAGTTGATTCAAAGATTACAAGATGATACAGTTCAAGAAGTGATTGTGGCAACCAATGCTACAGCAGAAGGTGAAGCAACGGCTATGTATTTATCACGACTATTAAAACCAGCAGGAATTAAAGTGACACGATTAGCTCATGGGTTATCAGTTGGTAGTGACATTGAATATGCTGATGAAATGACTTTGTTTAGGGCTATTGAGGGTCGTCGAGAGTTATAAGGAGAGTATCATTGAGAAAAGGATATTTTATTACATTAGAAGGACCTGAAGGTGCGGGAAAAACGACAGTTATTCAACATTTGGTTCGCGAACTAGAAGCAAAAGGTCATCAGGATATTGTGGTGACACGAGAACCAGGTGGCAGTAATATAGCTGAACAAATTCGGAATGTCATTCTTGATGTTAACAATATAGAGATGGATAAACGTACGGAAGCATTATTATTTGCTGCTGCAAGAAGACAACATTTAGTAGAAATTGTGTTACCGGCACTTGAAGCGGATAAAATTGTCATTTGCGATCGTTTCATTGATAGCTCCTTAGCCTACCAAGGTTTAGCCCGAGATATTGCAATGGCCTCTATCTGGGAAATTAATCAATTTGCTATCGAAGGCCATTTACCAGATTTAACTTTAATAATTGATGTTCCAGCAGAAGTTGGATTAGAGCGGATACACCAAGGTCGTAAAGACGAGAAATTTGATCGTTTAGACCGAGAAGCCATCGATTTTCATCATAAAGTTCGTGATGCTTTTCTCACACTAGCAAAAGAACACCAACGAATTCAAGTAATTGATGGAACTCAAACAATAGATGCGGTTGTCCAAGATAGTTTAGGAAAAATTGAAAAGTTATTAGTCGAAAAACAATAAGGGGGAAGTTAACATGATGAAATTAGTGATTGCGGTCGTTCAAGATCAAGATAAAAATATTTTAAGTGATGCTTTTTATGAAGCAGATATTCGGGCAACTAAATTAAGTTCAACCGGTGGATTTCTACGTTCAGGAAACACTACTTTTATGGTAGGGATTGAAGAGGATCGTGTGGATGAAGTATTGGACATTATAAAAAATAGTTGTCAATCGCGCGAGCAATTTATTTCTTCACCAGTCAACTTGGACGTAAGTTTAGATGTGACAGCATCTTATCCAGTAAAAGTGAAAGTAGGAGGCGCAACAGTATTTGTATTACCGATTGATGCGTTCCATCGTTTCTAATGAAGGTGGAGGAACAACTTAGCCACTATTTCTACCGTCAAATATCGTCGCAGCATTTGTGCCATGCCTATATTTTCTCGGGAGATAATTTACAGGCAAAAAATACAGTAATAGAATCTTTGATTCAAGCTATGGTTTGCCCTAACTTCTCAGAAGTGGGGCAACCTTGTTGTCAGTGTAATGAATGTCAAAGAGTAATAGATAACCAGATATCGGATGTTTTATATTTAGAACCAGATGGTAGAAATATTAAAGTTGATCAAATCCGAGAGTTGCGTAATTGGCTTAATCGCAGTCCGGTTGAATTTGATTTTAAAATGGCGATTATACATCAAGCTGACTTAATGAATCCTTCTGCCTCAAATGCACTGTTAACGATATTGGAAGAACCAAATAGTGAAATTTACATTATTTTAGATGTGATTGAAGTGGATTCGTTATTGCCGACCATTCGCTCACGAGCACAAAATATTATTTTTACGAATGACTTTCAAGATGATTTTTCAGATGTACAAATAGCCAAAAATTATCAAAAAGTTTTGTCTTTATTACCAGGGACCACGAGTCAGGTGTTAAGAGAGTTTGATCCAGTAGAATTAGAAGAATGGTTTAAGGGGCTCAATGAGTTTTATCAGTTACTGCTAACGAAATCACCTTTAGCCTTTGCGCTAATTCCTATACGCATGAAGTCCATTTTAACCACTCAAAAAATTGATTTAGGTTTAGACTATTTAACTTTATTAAATCATCAAACTTTATTACATACTTTCTCTAATTCAACTGAAAAAAGTGTTTCACTGAATTGGTTACAATCAATTATTGAAAAACATGCGATTTCAACACTAGACTTGTTAGCCATTAATCAACAGTTAATTGAAGCCAAAGAATATCTTAATGCGAATGTTTCATCTCAATTAGTATTAGAACGGATTGTTTTAAATCTGATTAAATAGAGAGGGGGAGAATGATGATACATCAAGATATACAAGAATTAATTAATAATATTCAAAACCAACAGCAACAATATCAAAATAATATTCTTCAATTGACACAAGTTGTATTAGAGTTGAAAGAAGAGAATAATCGATTGCGGATGTTGAATCATAATCTTGAAGATCAGTTACAAAAGCTTGTAAATGAATCAACGACTCAAGAGGAAGATACCCCAATCGAGGAACAGCATATTAGTGGTAAAGATCGTCTACAAGGTTTTTATGATGATGGTATTCATGTATGTCATGAATTATTTGGGAAACGTCGTCAGTCTTCGGAAGATTGTTTATTTTGTCAAGATGTATTAATGCGATTAACAAAAGGGTGACATGATTGGTTGAATTAAAAGAATTTGAACGAATAGATTTTTTATTTAGAGAAAATAGAAAAATCATTCAAAGCAAAAAGTTTTTTTCCTTTTCTTTAGATGCGGTTCTTTTAGCGGATTTTGTTAATCTGCCGCAAAAGCGACAATTTAAATATCTTGATTTTTGTTCAGGCAATGGTATTATCCCGATTATTTTAAGTGCTAAAACGACTAATCCACTAGAGGGCATTGAACTGCAATCAGAATTAGTCGAAATGGCTCGTAGAAGTATTGAACTCAATCAACTTGAAAATCAGATTACGATACACGAAGGCGATTTAAATGAATTTCCACATGGGAATGCGGATTATGATTTTATTACCTGCAATCCTCCCTATTTCTTATTAGAAAATTCCAAAGAAATCCATCGTTTAACCAGTCACCATCTAGCAAGACATGAAGTGTCGCTCACAATGGAGCAATGGTTATTTAAGGCGAGCAAACTATTAAAAGACAAAGGGCGTTTATATATTGTCCATCGTCCCGAACGTTTGGATGATTTAATGGAGGGCTTGTTACAACATGGTTTTTCAGTAAAAAGGATTAAGTTTGCGTATCCCAAAGTCGGAGCGTTAGCGAATATCGTGTTGATTGAAGCAATTTATCGAGGCGGACGACGGGGCATTCGGATTGAGCCACCCCTCATAGTTCATCAAGAAAACGGAGAATATACTCCAGAAATGAAGGCTATTTATTTTGGAGAATGACACACATTTTTTCTATGTTTTATATTGTCAGGATAATACGCTATATGGTGGCTATACAAATGATTTGTCCAAGAGACTTTTAGCACATCAAACGGGTAAGGGCGCAAAATATACACGCGTTAAAAAAAGGCAACCTGTAAAACTAATTTATGCAGAACGATGGTCAACGAAACAGAAAGCAATGTCGCAAGAATATCATTTTAAAAAACAAACGCGTATGCAAAAAGAGCAGTATTTAAAAGCAGCAGGTGTTCAAGATTATAGCAATGGCACCTTTGTTTTAGTCAACGGTCAGGAGGAAGCAGAAGATGAATCAACAAAAGAGTTATCTTGATGGTAACGGCAAACTATATTTAGTTCCGACTCCTATTGGCAATCTTGAAGATATGACGTTTCGAGCCATTCATACCTTAATGCAGGTTGACTTAATTTTAGCTGAAGATACTCGTCGTACGATTAAATTGTTAAATCATTTTGAAATTAAACAACCAATGATGAGTTTTCATGAGCATAGTAGTCAAAATCAAGTGATACAATTGATTGAGCGATTAGTTCAAGGCGAAAACTTAGCACTGGTTTCGGATGCAGGGATGCCGTTAATAAATGATCCTGGTCATCCGCTCGTACAAGCAGCTATTCAACATAATATTTCGGTCATAGCGTTACCAGGTGCGAATGCTGCGATTACCGCTCTTGTTGCTTCAGGACTTAATGCGGAAAGATTTACATATTATGGTTTTTTTCCACGCGAAACGAAGGAACAAAAGGATTTAGTAATTCTTATTGGCCAAAGAAACGAAACAGCCATTTTTTATGAGTCACCCTTTCGTTTAAAAAAAACCGTCAAAAGAATAGCTGAATATTTATCAGCAGACACTCAAATTGTGTTAGCGCGTGAAATATCAAAGCAATATGAAGAATATTTACGAGGAAAGCTGTCTGAGATACTGGAATTTTTAGAACATAATGAAATAAAAGGAGAATTTGTTTTATTAGTTGAAGGTGGACGAGGTGTTACAGCGGTCAATTCTGTTGTCATTGATCTTGAATTGCCATTAAAGGAACAAGTGGACCAATGGATAGCAGAATATGGGGTTTCATCAATGGAAGCTATTAAAGAGGTTGCGAAATTAAATGGGTTAAGAAAACAATTGGTCTACCAAGCGTATCATAATCCTACAGATGTCAATCATTAGAGGGGGGAGGAAGTGTTATACTGGATTAATGCATTTATTTTTTTAGTTATCGGAATATATGCACTTTCTCATCAAAAATTATCGATTTCACCTGCTTTTTGTGCTATTTTTAGTTTGACAAGTTTGATTATGGCATTATTTCAAATGAGTAATTGGTTGCCTATTTTTATACTAAGGTACTTTCTATATTTGGTAAGTGCAGTTTTGTTAGCAATCGTTCCGTTTATCTTATTAGCATTAGGCATTTTAATTTTACTAAGGGAAACGAAACAATCGATATCCTATTTTGGACGGGCACTTAGTATTATTTTAGCGAGTGTCATTTTGGCATTTTTTGTCTATAGCTTGTATAATCTTGTTAATATCCGTGATGTTCAATTAACAATTATTATTAGTCTATATAGTTCCATTGCGATTTATTTTACAGCTTTTTTTATTAGTTATTTATTGATTAGTTGGCTAATAAAAGTCAGTTATAAAAAGAAGAAGCCCTATTTAATTTTTGTATTAGGGACGGATATTAATGATGAAGGGCAAGTAAAGTCTGATTTAAAACATCGTTTAAATTCAGCGATTACCTTTTATCGCTCTTTATCTTCAGTAATACAAAATGAAACTTATTTTTTGGTGTCAGGTGGCAATGCAGCAGCTAATGGGATGACTGAAGCGGAAGTGATGGCCCATTATTTAATGAAACAAGGCATCTCCAAGTCTCAAATTATTTTAGAAAAATCAGCTCGTAATACAGCTGAAAATATTCAATTTACCAAGCCGTTAATCCGACATTTGGGTAAGGATCGATCACTTGTCATTGTGACGAGCACTTATCATTTACCTCGCACTTCGTTTTTCGCCAGAAAATACCAAGTAGTAGCCCGGTATATAGGGTCAAAAACCGCCATCATATCCTGGCCTTATGCAGTGGTAAGAGAATTTTTGGCAATCTTATTATTAACAAAGGAAGTCAGTGTGTTTTATATTGTTTATATTATCGTGACGGAGTTTTACAAAATTTTTATGTGAAAGTAGAGTGACAAAATGGCATTAAAAGATGAAGATACATTAATGAAACGTAAGCGTGAACTAGAAGAAGCTATTCATAACTTAGGGATTAGCTTTGAAGAGGAAGAAATAGCAGAACAGGATGATTTGGCGAATCAGTTTTCATTCGATGAGGAAGCTTTAGCAGAAATGAACCATAATGAGCATGAAAACAAATAATCTTTCAAGGTGTCATTGGATTGAAGGAAAGCCCGATTATTATGTTCAATATCATGATGAGGTTTGGGGAAAGCCAGAGCACAATGATCAACAATTATTTCGCTGGTTAATATTAGAACTTTTTCATATCGGCTTATCGTGGCAGCTCGTTTTATCAAAAATAGATAATTTTGACCAAGCCTTTGATTACTTTGATTATCATAAAATCGCTCATTATAATGAATCGAAAATTCAGTCTTTAATGAGCAATGAAGGTATTATACGTCATCAACAAAAAATTAGAGCCGCTATTAATAATGCTCAAGCATTTATAAATATTCAAAATGAATTTGGTAGTTTCGATCATTACATTTGGTCTTTTACAAATGGCAAAACCCTTGTGCGTGAACAAGGTCAACCTCTGCTGGCTCAGTCTGACTTAAGTGATGAAGTGACGAAAGACTTGAAGAAAAGAGGCTTTAAATTCTTAGGCAGTGTGACGGTTTATTCTTATTTGCAAGCAATTGGTATCTTGAATGATCATGATATCCATTGCCATTTTCGCTAATAATGCAAACACAAAAGTCATGCATTAGGCAGAAAATCCAATTCATTCTATATAAAAGACAGGAGACTGGGCAGAAAGTCCAATCCGTCAAAAGACAAGGTCATTATCTCGAATGAGGCAATGACCTTTTTTATCGCACATAGTAGTGGTAATTTCTTATAAAAGTATTATTAATTTTTACATAATTGAGGACAGAATGCTTTTAAAAGGTAATCAGAATGAAGTTTTGATATAATAGACAGGATTTAAGGAGGCATAGCATGAGTCAAAAAAGACAATCAAATTTTGAATTATTAAGAATATTTTCAATGTTCTTAATAGTTGGTAGCCATTTCGCAGTACATGGGACGTATGAGTCGCCTAGTTATTCAACGATTGAACAAATAGCTTTAGATATTTTAAGAATTGGTGGAAAATTAGGTTCAAATGTTTTTGTGATGATTGGTGCCTATTTTTTAGTGGGTAAAAGTTTCAAAATTGAACGAGTAATCAGAATTGGCGTTCAGGTTTGGCTTTATTCCATTGGGATTCTCGCGATTGCGGCTTACTTTCTTCATTTAGATAAAAAAGATGTTTATTTATCTATTTTCCCCTTTCCCGATGCCTATTGGTTTGCTACAACCTATATTTTACTTTTACTTTTCATACCGGGTTTAAATAAACTCATAAGTTTAGTCGGGAAAAACGGGTTAGAATTCATTTTATGGACACTTTTTATCCTGTGGATAGTTTTACCGAGTTTAAATTTAGCGGCAATCGGTTTAATTAATTTTACTTGGTTTGTATTTTTATATTTAGCTGTAAGCTATATAAAATTATATACTGGTGATAAATTATCGCGAGTGCCTTGGGAGATGGTTGGGTTAACAACGCTCGCAATAACGATTTTATCCATTATTTGGTTTCACTTAGTGAGTCACTTTGTTCCAGAAAAGCTAAATGATGTGCTCATACAATTGCGACAAAATGGCTTGCTCACTGTTATTTTAAGCTTCAGTTTATTTTTATATGCCAAGGAAAGTAAAGTTTTTATTTCTCCTGTTGTTAATTATTTAAGTGGATTAACCTTTACCGTCTATCTAATTCACGAACATCCGATAATGCGACCAATTATTTGGGGCGTTGTTGACAATCAACGTTTTAACGGTTTTTTCCAAATGATAGGTGGGGGAATACTTTCAGCTATATTAGTTTTTGTTATCACGATGATGATTTCAATGGTGACCGAAAGAATACTCCATCCTTTAATGAATGTGATCACGCATAAAGGGTTAGCGATGGTGAATTATTTTATGAATTATTTAAAAGAAGAAATTTAAAAAGGAAGGACTTGAGAGGGGTATGTTACAAATCAAAGAAGTTAAATCACCACAAGAAATAGAACAACTATTTGAGCTACTCTCGGTAATTTGGAAGGAAGTATTCACTCCAATCATTGGGGAGGAACAGGTGGCGTATATGATGCGACACTACCAATCAATCGATAATATAACGCAAGAAATTCAAGACGATGTGCATTATTATTTTTTAGAGTATAATAACCAGCCCGTAGGTTATACTGCATTCCAAGACCAAGGAGAAAAAATTTATATTAGTAAATTGTATTTAAGTCAATCTTTTCGCGGTAAGGGGTTAATGTCATCCGTCTTTGATTGGTACGAAACATTAGGTAAAGGAAAAACATTATTTTTGAATGTTAATCAAGGGAATCATTTGGCTATTGCTGTATATGAGCATCGTGGTTTTACTAAAGTGGGGGAACGATACGTAGATATTGGCGAAGGGTATATAATGAATGACTTTATCTATGAAAAAGTCATAAAAAGTTAGTACACGCTTAGCTTATATGGTAAAATGATGATAAAGGAATATTTAAAGAATTGAGGAAATTAATATGAAATGGGAAGATGTTCGAAAGAGTAGGAATGTCGAGGACCGCCGTAATCAATCTAGAGGAACTTCTTTTCCAGGTAGCTTTGGTAGAGGGCGTTCTTCTGGCGGGGGATTAGGTGGCGGCTTAATATGGTTATTATTGTCTCGTACTTCAGGTAGGATGAAACTCATATTGTTAGGTTTGTTCTTATTGCTTACTTTTTTAGGTTCAGGTGGATTGGGAAATCTAAATAATAGTACGATTTATAATCGAGATATCATACCTTCAGAAGAAGTGAGTGTTGATAACTCAATCAATAGTACCAATACGGATGGTCAGACATTAAATGCTTCAGATAAAGAAGTGCAATTTTTCCAAGCGGTTTTAGCAACGACGGAAGACTACTGGCATAGTATGTTTGACTCAATGGGTAAAACTTATCGTGAGCCTAGTCTGGTTATTTATACAGACAGTATTTCCACTGGTGGTTGTGGTGTCGGTAGTGCTCAAGCAGGTCCCTTCTATTGTCCAGCTGATGAAACAGTGTATATTGACTTACAGTTCTATCGGGATTTAACCACTAAGTACAATGCGCCCGGTGACTTTGCAATGGCTTATGTCATCGCGCATGAAGTAGGACACCATGTTCAAAAACTTGTGGGTACGATGGATGATTATAATAGTGTTCGTCAAAGAATGTCTACCAAACAAGCTAATGATTTAACAGTGCGTTTGGAATTACAAGCAGACTATTATGCGGGAGCATGGGCAAATTATGTAAAACAAGAAGGTTTACTAGAAATGGGCGATATTGAGGAAGCATTACAAGCTGCTCATAGTGTTGGCGATGATACCTTACAAAAAGAAGCTTATGGATACGTAGTGCCTGATAGCTTTACACATGGAAGTTCAGAGCAAAGAAGAACTTGGTTTTTAAGAGGTTTTGAATATGCTGACTTCCAACATGGAGATACTTTTAATACAGATATTTAATAACTTCGTTATTATTTGCAAGACAGCTAATAACCGGTTTTTCCACGTGAAAGGGAGATAGCCTTAACGCTGGTAAGACCGGTTTTTTGATTGAGAAAATGTAATTATGGAATAGAGGTGTTATGATTGGAAAAAAGATTAAAAGAAAAGTGGCAAAGATTATCAAAAATCACGACAAACGAGCTATTAAAAGACAATATTGAGAAAAGTCCAAATACAGATCAGTTATATGAAATTTTAGATTTGAATACAGAACAATTAACCTATTATATTGAAGAAGCCATTATAGAAAATCCTTTTATAGAAATTGATTATGCACTTGAGACACGAGTATCCACAATAAAAAATGCTAATTACCAACATATAGAAAATGAGGTAGAGCGTAATTCACCTGGGATGGCACAGAGCTTGATTATGTTTTTATTTGAGCAAATTATGATGTATCGCCATACACCGATACGGGATGTGATGGTAAGATTAGTGGACTATCTAGATGAGAAAGGTTATTTACCTTATAATTATCAAGAGTTAGCAACAAAACTGAATGAAGATGATATTTTAGTTCTTGATGCGATGACTTTGTTCAAACAGTTAGAACCAGCAGGTGTAGGGGCATATGATTTACAAGAATGCTTAATGTTGCAAACAGAGCAAGATAGTCATGCTCCTAATATTGCATATCTTTTATTAGAAGAGTATTTTGATTTAGTTTCAAAGCAAGATGTTGAAAGCATTCATCAAGTGAGTGGTTTACCTAATGAGGAAATTGAAGCCGGCTTAAATTATTTTCATTCTTTAAGACCTGTACCAGCAGCCGTTTTTGACAAAGCGGATAAAGTGAATCTTATCCCAGATGTTTCGGTTCGTTATAATCAAGATGATATTGAACTACGTTATAATCGTCAATATTATCCAAGAATTATTTTTAATCAAAAATATTACGATGAGATGGCTCTCCAAAATGATACGCAATTATTTGAATATATCACTGCTCATCGAGAAAATTTCCAAGTATTAGCTTATAATCTTCGTGTTCGTGAACAATTAGTCTTAGCAGCAGTTAAAGCACTAGTATTGGCCCAAAAAGATTATTTAATGGAAATAAAAAACGAGAAACGCCCTTATTTAATTAAAGATTTAGCGAGAGATTTGGATATACCAGAAGCGCTGGCTCACTTAGTCGTTACGAATAAAAACCTTGAAATCAAATTTGGCATTATTCCATTAACGGATTTAATTAATGTTACTCATCATCAAGGACGTGGAGGACTTAATACTGTTAATATTAAAGAAATTATGGCTAATATTATTGAGAATGCACCACAAGAACTTTCAGATAATGAAATAGTGGCTCAGTTAGCAGCCCAAAAAATTATTATGAGTGAACAATTAGTAGCTGATTATCGTAAGGCTTTAGAATAGTTTAGTGGATAGTCTAGTTAAATAAAACTTCGGAATCAGTAGATAGAAAAAGACCTTAAATGTTAGTTTTATTCTAACATCTAAGGTCTTAATTATATCCAGAGTTACTCTTGAGTATATGTAAAGAGTGGTTTAGTCCAATTGGTTAAATGATAAACATAGAGTTCTTTCTCTTGAGGATTATAATAAGCAATCATTATTAATCGATTACCAATTTCCGTCATAACGTCTGATAGGATGTTAATATCATGATCTTCAGCAATCCTTTGAGCATTTTCATAAGTTACAGGAACAATGACTCTAGGTATATAAACTTTTTCATCGTCAAGATTCATTGTGACCTGGTCAACGGTTAATTCTAAGCCACTTAATGCATCTTTTTGATTTAATACTTCTGCTAGGTTATCCAATTCGACATCAGTTAAGGCTGTTTGATTGGCAGTTTTTTCTTCTTTTGAATAATTAGCGATATAGTATTCGTTAATAGCTGTATAAATATCAACATTTAGCAGATTTTCTGGTACATTTGCTTGAGGAAAATCTCGGTCATTAATAATCGATTCGTTAAATAAAGAGTCTACTGTCGTTTCAGCCTCAGATGGCTTGATCGCATCAGCTTCAGTAGAAGTTATAGTGGCCTCAGCTTCTGTTTGATTATCAGAGACGATTTCGACTTGCGATCCATTGTTATTATCGCTTAATGTGGTTTGTTCCTCTTTCATTTCATTTGAATTGAAAGATTGAGGAATAAAGTTTATATATAATACACCGGCTAAGATAACCGTTAATAGTAATAAAATAAGTTTTTTCATAGTAACACCTTTCTATTTATGTATCACACTATATTCTAACAGAAATTTACGGAGACTTGTATCACATTTATGTAACAGTCTGATGTCAGAATATATGCTTAGTGTAAAATAACTGTTGGTCATCTAAAAGCAAAAAAGATAATCCTCTGCTATACTGTAAGTAGGTAAATACACAGAAAGGTAGAGGATTATCCATGAGTATTATAACACAAATTATGCAAGAAATTAATGAAATGATGGCAGATTTATATAATAATGCGATTCAAGGTGAAGTAGACTTTTCAACATGCATCAAAACTATTAGCGATACGATGCGTCAACTCTCAGTTGATTTAGCCGAAGATCTCTGTAAAACAATTGAGGAATCAATCTTTGAAAGTCCTGGAAGAAAAGCAAGATATAGCGTTCATCGTTGCGATGATGAAAAAACAATCTCCACACTGATTGGTGACATTAAACTTTCAAGACGTTATTACAAAGATAAACAAACGGGTGAGTTCTGTTATTTATTGGATGATTTCTTATCGCTCACACCTCATCAGCGCATGGATGTCAATCTAGAAGCATCCATTTACGAGAAGGCTAGCAAGCATTCTTATCAAGAGGCCATTGATAGCTTCGAACATATCGGGATTTATAGTCGCCAGACAGTCAAGAATATTGTGCATAAGTATCGCCCGGATTCTGTTGCATTGCCGGTGGAAGCAAAACGTCAGGTAGACTGTCTCTATATTGAAGCCGATGAAGACCATGTAGCTTATCAAGATGGGAAGAATCGGGAAATGCGCTTGGCTTATGTTCACGAAGGATACAAAGAAAATTTAGAATCAAGTGACCGAAAAGAATTAAATATTAGTCGCAGATTCACAGGATTATACGAAGATAGCGAGGAATTGTGGGAAGATGTTTATTACTATCTCGACCAACAATATGATTTAGCAGCCTGTCCGACCCTTTATTTAAGTGGAGACGGGGCTCACTGGATTAAGAAAGGGTTGGACTATCTACCGACTCAAACACGCTTTGTTCTTGACCCTTATCATACGGTTAAATACCTTCGTCAGGCATGTGTTGGTATCAGTAATGATCATTTATACGCCACTTTACATCGTTGGCTTTATACAGGTGAAAAAGGCTATTTACAGGACTACTTCCAAGTGCGACTCAGCGATCCGTCGCTACCCGACTCTTCGAAACAAACGCTTCAAAAGGTCCGTCGCTATCTGATAGGAAATTGGGATTCTATTCAAAGACAAAGGGACTCTCAATATATCGGTTGTAGTGCCGAAGGTCACGTCAGCCATTGGTTAAGTGCTCGTTTAAGTTCGCGACCGCTAGGATGGAGTACAACAGGAGCAGAAAACATCGCTAAAGCCCGTGCTTATGACTTAAATGGTGGCGATTTAAAAACTTGGGTAACAAATCAAATTAAAACAAAAGAAAGAAAAAGAAGAGTAGAGAAATTAGATGGCCGTGTGGGACGGAAATACGCCCGTCAGTATGATTGGAATGGTAAAGTAGCCATCTTACACTATTCCAATAACACACGAAGTCGCCAGGCTTTTGGGACAATCGCTGGTTATTGAAATATAGTAGATTGAAGCCAGTCTTCATAATGATAGCTAAAGGCGATGAAGTGAATGCTTGATAGCGAGCAACGGCATGGTACTGGCGTCTAGCGAGACTGGATTGGCTATAGGGAATGCCTCCCTAAAGACTTCCAGAACCCATTATGCCGCTAGAGGCTGGCTATCAAGGATATCGATTAAAATACGGAATCCATGAAACTGGGTTCAGAGAATTAGTAAAAAGTATGGTAGAGGAAAACCAACAATAATTTGACACTATCGAATATATGAGTTTACTTGAAATTTACCTACTTTTAACTTATTATTAAGGACGAGGGAATTCTGGAGGTATTACATGAAAGCAGAATTAATTAAAGAGGCATTTAAACTAAATTTAGATATTAGCCGAATAAGAAGAAAATTTTTTGATAGTAGTTGTGAAATGTCTCGTAGTGAATTTGTATTATTAGATTATGTAGTGGAATTGGAAGAAAAAGACGAAAAACAAACCATTTCTGAAGTAGCAACGGAGCTGAATATTTCTAACGCAGCCGTTTCACGTACAATTAAACATTTATTAGCAAAAGGATGGTTGTTTAGAGAAACCTTAGAGGAAGACCGCCGCAATGGAATTATTAAAATCTCTGATGAAGGGCGTAAAATCTATGAGGTGACGAATGCAAGATTTAATAAACAAATTGAAGCAGGCTTTAAAAACGTTAAAGAAGAACAGTTAGAGCAGTTTATTGCGATAAGTCATGAATTGATTGAAGGTTTAGGGAAATCAAGTGAGAGCTAAATTCATCATAAGATAAGACGGGACCTCAACTTGATAAATTTAATCAAGTGATTGTTCGTTAATTAAAAGCGCAGTGGTTAAAGTGGTCTCAAGCGGAGTCTTAATGAGATTTGGCATAAACTTGATAAAATCAATCAAGTAAGCGATCGATAATTAAAAGCGCAGTGGTTGAGTGGCCTCAACCTGCGTCTTAACGAGATTGGGTATAAATATGATAAATTCAATCAAGGATTGCTAGATAATAAAAAGCGCAGTGGTTGAGTGGCCTCAACCTGCGTCTTAATGACTTGTTTGAGGTCTACTCAACTTTGCGGGGGTGGACAGACGAAGCGAAAACCAATCACTTTTCTACTTCTGGTCTACCCCCAATGATGTTAGCAATGGTAAAAAAACTTTGGTTTAATCAAACTTAATGATTGAATAAAATTATGCCTATTGAAATGGCCTTAATCAAAAAGGGAGTGGGTAGCGAGAACGGGATTTATATTTTCGTTTGTTACCCACTCTTACTATTGTTTGGAAAGGTTCGTTTTTAATAATAAGGGGAAAAATATGAAGACAGTATGGAAATTAATCAAGGGGATTATTAAATTGATTTTATATGGAATGATAGCAGTTGGATTAGGCATTATATTGATTAATGGATGGGTCATTACAAAGGGAATGACGAATTTTCAAGAAATTGATACACTTCAACAAGAACCGTTGATGCAAGATGAATCTGTTCCGGTATTAGTATTAGGGGCTGGGATTATTGATGCAGACACTCCTAGCACTATTTTAAAGTTAAGGTTAGATAAAGCAGTGGCGTTTCATCAGGCATTTCCGAATAATCCGATTATTATGAGTGGTGATCATATGGATATGTACTATAACGAGGTTGCCGTAATGAAAAAGTATGTAGTTAGTAAAGGGGTCAAGAGTGAAAAAGTCTATTTAGATCATGCAGGCTATTCTACTTATGACAGTTTATATCGATTAAAGCATGTTTTAAATCAAGAAAAAGTTATCATTATTACTCAAGGGTATCATTTGTCCAGAGCGTTATTATTAGCAGAAGGATTTGGTATGCAAGCGATTGGTATACCAGCTGATGAAGCAAGTTCAACACGATTCGAAAGAGAAACACGAGAATTATTAGCTAGAGTTAAAGATTTCTTCGTCGTCTATTTTAAATATGAATTACCGCAACCCGAATTAAATTATGGGTTTAATTTAAAAGATTCAGGTGATTTAACGAATGAAAAAGAGCTCTTATGATACAAAATTGAAAGTTCTAAAATTAAATTAGCCACTTAAATTGTGAATCCTCCCTATTTTTTATGATTGAAAATAAAGCTGCTAGTTGCGGTTGGGAGGGGAACTGTTTTATGGCTTTCAATACAACAGTAGCACTTGACTTAATGGGAGAATCGGGTAAGCTAAATGACTCGACCGAAAATTTAAGCGTAGTGCGGAAGGTCGGGGAGTGACCCCGCACCCGATTCGACGATTCAGTCAAGTGCTACGGTATAGAAAAAAGTATAGAAAAAAACATCTCAAAACGTTATTATTGTAGTAACCAAACCAAAATAAAGGACGTTTTAAGATGTATCATCATTATAATTCATTTTCAGCAGAAAGCAAGACCCGAAATAAACATTTAACCTTGGACGATCGTCATAATATTGAGCGTTGGCACCGTAGTGGTAAGTCTAATCGTGAAATTGCCCGTCTTCTAGATAAAGCCCCTCAAACGATTCATAATGAAATCAAAAGAGGGTTTGTGCTGCAACAAGTGAGAAAAGGTCGCTTCAAAAAGATTTATTCTGCTGAGTATGCCCATTCTCAGTATTTAAATCAGCGCGATAAGTGTGGCCGTAAAGTGTCACTTGATAACGAAACCAAAGAAACACTCGTTCATTTTCTGACCGAAATGAAATATTCACCAGAAATGATCGTTCATTCTAATCTTGTCAACGTTCCTGTTTCAACGATTTACTATTGGATTCATAACGGACATTTAGGCTTAACATCGAATGACTTACTTTATCCGCGTAAATCAAAGAAAAAACGTAAGAATACTAGCTCGCAATTTAGAGTGAAAGGTCAATCTATAGAAATGCGTCCGGAAGTCATTAATCAGCGTGGTGAGTACGGTCATTATGAAATTGATACCGTGATTCTAACGCGCAAGACCAATAAATGTTTACTCGTATTAACCGATCGTCGCACACGCCATCAAATTATTCGACTGATTCCAAATAAACAGGCGGCATCCGTCAATAATGCTTTATTAGATATACTCAATGAGTATGCGATTAAATCAATTACTGCGGATAATGGTGTTGAATTTTTTAGACTGCATGAAGTCTTTCCTTATGAGCATATTTATTATGCCCATCCTTATTGTTCCTATGAACGGGGAACAAACGAAAACCACAATCGACTAATAAGGCGGTTTTTACCTAAAGGAACAACAGATGTAACGGAATTAGAAGTAAAGAAAATCGAAAACTGGATTAATCATTATCCGAAAAGAATGTTCAACTACAAATCACCATTTGAGATGATGAACGCTGGCTAATTTAAACTTGAAATTTGCCTTATGATACAAAATTAAAATAAAATGAGATTTATGTTAAAAACTATTGACTTTTATCATTCTATCTAATAAACTATGAATAAGAAATCAAAAGAAAGGTGATGTTAACGATGAATACGCACTTATTACAAACTGCATCATATTTTTACAGCTACTTTAGATAGTGTTTGTATCTACTATGGGTACAAACCGGAAACGAAAGTTTGTATCTATGGGAGCTGAAAAATTTTGATGCCCGCATAGATGTTGTAAAAATCTAAGCGGGACGTAATAAGAGAGCATCCAAGCATCTTTGTTTTGGTAGGGATTCTTAAAAGACCTGTTTAGATTAGCTAAACAGGTCTTTTAATTTTTAGGAGGAAATAAAATGAAAAAAGGTTATTATTATGTGCAGTTAATGAAGTTATTAGGAATCATAGCTTTGGTACTAGGGTATGTTTCACCTGTTCTTGCAGAAGAAACTTTAAAGGTTGGTGTTTTACAGTATGTTGAACATGAATCTCTAAATGCAACGTATCAAGGGTTCATCGATGGATTAAAAGAAGCTGGTTATGAAGAGGGCAAAAACCTTGAAATTGATTTTTTAAATGCGGCTGCTGACAATGCTAATCTACAATCTATGAGTGAAAAATTAGTAAATAACAATGATGTACTTTTTGCCATTGCTACACCTGCAGCACAAGCTTTAGCCAATGTAGCCGGGGATAAACCACTGTATTTCTCAGCTGTGACGGATCCAGTCAGCGCTGGTTTGGTTGAAAGTTTAGAAAAACCAGGTAAAAATGTGACAGGTACTATCGATGCTGCCCCAATTGAAGAGCAAGTGAAATTATTACAAAATGTTGCTCCAGAGGCAAAAACAATCGGTCTCTTATACAATTCAGGTGAGGCAAATTCGTTATCAGAAGCAGAACACGCAAAAGAACAATTAACAAAAGTAGGGCTGAAGGTTGAAGAAGCAACGGTGACCTCTACTAATGATATTAGTCAGGTGATGGGTTCTTTAGTAAGTAAAGTGGATGCAATATTCACTGTAACAGATAATACTGTTGCGAGTGCAATGACCTTAGTAGGTGACTTAGCTATCGAAGCCAAGCTACCAATCGTCGGTGGATCAGAAGATATGATTAATGAAAATGGATTAGTAACATATGGATTAAATTATTATAACTTAGGTAAACAAACGGCAGCGATGGTTGTTAAACAGCAAGAAGAAAAATTAAATATTTCAGAAATGCCAGTAGAATCAGCGAGCGAAAATAATTTAATTATTAATGAAAAAGTTGCGGAAGCATTAGGGATAGATATTACAAATTTAAAAGTAGAGTAGGAGAATAATGATGAAAACAAACAATAAATTCAGTCGATTTAGTTTAGTGGTGTTAGTTTTATTAAGTTTTATAACCGTGTTACCCTTACAACGAGTAACTGCCGAGGATACAATAAAAATTGGTGTTTTACAAACAGTTGAACATGAAGCATTAGATGCGGTATTAAAAGGGTTTGAGGAAACTTTAAAAAACTCTGAATTAGCGGATAGAGTAGAAATCAATGTGCAAAACGCAAGTGGCGATATGGCAAATTTACAATCAATGAGTGAAAAATTAGCAAGAGAAAATGATTTGTTATTTGCTATTGCGACTCCTGCAGCTCAAGCTTTAGCTACGGTTGAGTCAACTAAACCTATTTTTATAGCAGCGGTTACGGATCCTGTTGAAGCAGGATTAGCCGAATCTTTGGAAAAGCCTGGACGCAATGTAACGGGGACAACCGATATGGCACCGATTGCTGAACAAGTGGCTTTATTACTTAATAATTTTCCCGATGTTAAAACAGTAGGGATGATTTTTAATTCGAGTGAAATTAATTCGGTAGTGTTAACCGACAAAGCAACTGAAGAATTTGAAGCCAAAGGTGTTAAGGTAGAAGTAGGGACAGTGACTAGCACTAACGATATTGCTCAAGTCATGGGCTCACTAGTTGAAAAAGTCGATGCGATGTTTATGGTCACTGATAATACCATTGATAGTTCAATCTCATTAGTGGGGGATTTAGCCAAACAGGCCGGAATTCCAACAATTGGTTCTTCCGATTCTGTGGTGCAAAAAAATGGTTTAGCAACTTTATCTAATTCTTATGAAGATTACGGCATTCAAACAGCAAATATGTTAATTAAGTTAGTTTCAGAAGATTTAAAACCTGCTGATATGCCGATTGAGACTGCTGACAAGTTACAATTAATTGTAAATGAGGAATTTGCACAAGCGATTGGCGTAGATCCAGATTCCATTAAATAAGTTATGAACAATTTACTCTCAACTTGTGGACAACCTGTGTATAACTAGCTTTTTTATGAAAAAGTTGTGCATAAGTTGAGAGAATTATGAAATAAAAGGAAAAATCTCAATTCGATATTGAAACTTAATCCACAAATGATTTACAATAAAACATAGAATATAAAACTTTTTTATAGATAGCACAGCTACCAAAAATAAAAACAGCTTCGTTTTTTGTGTTTAAGTTATTAAATGAATGATTTACTATGTGAAAGAAGGAAAAAAGAAATGTTGGAAATTATTACATCGAGTTTTACACAAGGTGTTGTCTGGGCCGTTATGGCTTTAGGCGTTTATATTACCTTTCGCTTGCTTGATATAGCTGATTTGTCTGCGGAAGGAAGCTTTCCTCTTGGTGCGGCTATTTGTGCTACCTTAATCACCAGTGGGGTACACCCCATTTTTGCAACCATTGCGGCTTTCTTTGGAGGCGGCTTAGCCGGAGTGGTTGCAGGGTGGATTCATACGAAATTAAAAATCCCTGCTCTATTGACCGGTATTTTACTGTTAACCGCGTTGTATTCCATTAATTTACATGTGATGACCGGCCGGCCTAATATAGCTTTATTGGGTCAATCAACCTTATATTCAATTGTTCAAGAGGCGACGGGATGGAGTAAAAATTTTAGTGTAACCGTGGTAACTTTATTAATTTTGGCAGTTATTATTATTTTACTAGTGACCTTTCTAAATACAGAGATTGGCTTAGCTTTAAGAGCCACTGGGGATAATGAAACGATGAGTTCGGCCAATGGCATTAATACTAAAAGAATGAAAACTTTAGGTTATATGCTAGGTAATGGGTTAATTGCGTTAGCAGGAGCATTGGTTGCTCAAAAAGATGGATTTAGTGATATTGGTATGGGAATCGGGACGATTGTCATTGGCTTGGCTTCTATTATTGTGGCTGAAGTCATCTTACCTAACAAACCGCTTGCTATTCGTATGATTTCGCTTATTTTAGGAAGTTTTGTGTATCGCTTAATCATTGACATCATTTTAAATCAGCAATTGATCAGTATTCGCGCAACAGACTTAAGATTATTCTCAGCAATCTTACTAACAATTGTGTTATATCTACCTGAGTTTCAAAGAAATCAGTTACAGAAAAAAGGTATTGCTAATGGAGGTCGTTCAAAATGAGTCAATTAGTTTTAAATAATATTCACAAAACTTTTGGGATGGGAACCGTGAATGAAAACCATGTTTTAAAAGGAATTGATTTAACCTTAGATAAAGGTGATTTCGTAACGGTTATCGGAGGCAATGGAGCAGGCAAATCTACTTTGCTTAATACCATTGCGGGTCATCATATTCCTGATCAAGGAACGATTATGATTGGAGAGGCGGATATCACTACTTTATCAAACCATCAAAGAGCTAATAAAATAGGCTATGTGTTTCAAGACCCTAAATTGGGGACGGCACGTCGTTTAACGATTCAAGAAAATATGGCACTCGCAAACCGTAGAGGGTTAAATCGTGGTTTATCATGGGGCGTAAAACGATCTGAACGCGAATTTATAAAAAATAAATTATCATCTTTAGGTTTAGGCTTGGAAAATCGCTTAAATACAGATGTCGAATTTTTATCAGGTGGTCAAAGACAAGCCTTAACCTTATTGATGGCCACCTTAAGAGAACCAGAATTATTATTGTTAGATGAACATACGGCTGCTTTAGATCCTAAAACGAGTGAAATGGTATTAAACTTAACCGATAAAATAATTGCCGAACAGAATTTAACAGCCTTAATGATTACGCATAATATGGCGGATGCGATAAAATATGGTAATCGATTGATTATGTTACATCATGGAAAAGTCATTTTGGATGTTAAAGAGCATGAAAAGAAAAACATGACCGTGATTGATTTATTAGATTTATTTAAGCAACATAGTGGCGAAACAGTAACTTCAGATGCAATGCTGTTAAGTTAGGAGAATCAAAATATATGAAAAAGAATAGTTTATTGCAAAAACTGATTCTATTGTTTAGTTTGATTATTTATTTAACCATTTTGGGTAATCAATACTTCAGTTGGAATTTATTAGGAATGAATCCTTTGACACTTTCAATGTTGGGCATTTTTATTAGTAGTTTATTAATGTGGTTATTTATCGCTATTGATTGGCCAAGTCTCTTATGCTTATTAGGTATGGCTTTAATACCAGAGATTGGATTCAATAGCGTATTGCCACTTTCATTTGGCAATGCAACCTTTGCATTTTTATTATTTACTTTTTTATTGACCTATTCCTTGGAGCAAACTTATTTTATTAAACGAGTGACTGCATGGGCTCTTCACAGTCGATGGGCCCAAGCCTCCTCTTGGAAACTATTAATTGCCTTTTATTGTGTTATGTTATGTTTAGGCAGTTTTATTTCGCCGACTATTTTGTTTATGATTGCGTATCCTATTTTTGAAGAATTGGCTCATCAGTTCGGATTTGATAAAGGGAATCGCAATGCGGCGATTATGATTTTTACATTATATACCACTATCGCCATAGGGACTGCAATGACACCGATTAATCATGTGTTTGCGATAACGGCCATTGGTTTGTATGAAGCGGCTTTTAAGGCTTCGATAAGTTATTTTCAATACATGATGATTGGTATTCCGACAGGCATCATTATTTTTATCTTTTTATTAATTTTTATAAAATATGTTTGGAAATTAGAATTAGCAGAAGTCACAAGTCAACGTCTTGAATCACTAAAAAGTATTCCTAAAATGTCCCGTGAAGAAAAATGGATTGTGACGATTTTTGCAATGGTCGTAGCGATGTGGTTGTTACCAGAATTATTTGTGATGATTCTGCCTGGGCTCTCAGATTTTTTTAAACAAGCAGGGATTGTGTTCCCGCCTTTAATGGGCGTGATTATGTTAGCAGTGATACGAGTTTCAGGTAAACCGTTACTTGATATTAACAAGGCTATGAAAGAGGGCGTTTATTGGCCAAGTTTACTATTGGTGGCAGCCACTTTAGCGTTGGGGAGTATGCTAGCTAATGAGAATGTTGGGATTGTAGCACTCTTAAACAATGGGATATCTCCTATCTTTACTAATTTATCAGGATTTGTAGTAGTATTAATTTTTGTTATTTGGGCGGGGTTACAAACAAACCTAAGTTCCAATTTGGTTACCGTATCGGTTGTATCGGCAGTGGCCATTGCATTGGCTAATTCCATGGATTTTAGCGCTAATTCAGCTTTAATTGCGGTATTTATTGGATTTATGTCATCGATGGCGATGATGACCCCACCAGCGATGCCTTATGTGGCCATTGCAATTGGTGAAAGATGGCTGACAAGCCGCCAAGCATTAATTTTTGGTTTTTGGATACTAGTGGTGACGATTTTAAGCTGTATGTTAGTAGGATACCCAATAGGCAGTGAAATATTATGAAAGTAGGGATTGAATGTTAGAGCAACAGCGTGCTAAAATTGATCGAATTGATCGCCAACTCGTTAAATTATTTGAAGAACGCATGAAAGTGGTCGAAGAAGTCATTGAGATAAAAATAGGATTGAATATGGATATACTTGATTCAAGTAGAGAATCAAAAGTGATTGAAACAGCAGTTAGTCGATTAGAAAATCCTGAACTCGCAAGTGAAACACACGAATTCTTTACCGAGTTAATGAGTATATCCAGAAATTATCAGGCAAAAATCCGTCAAAATAAATTAAATTAATAATTGGACTAGTCAAGCCTTTTAATATATGATACACTATTGGAGATTTAAGGACTTTAAGGTGTACCGAGAGTATACTAAGGCTACATGTTAGTTAGCGATATTAGATCGTATAAGCCCTTAAGCCAAAAATAAGGGCTATTTTTGTATGCATTTTTACGAAAATAGCGGAAAAGAGGGAAAGATGGAGACATCAACAAACAAACCATTATTATTAGACGTTAATGAAAAGCCGGCCTTTTTACCTGGAGTGTTGCTTAGTTTTCAACATGTATTTGCAATGTTTGGCGCAACAATTTTGGTGCCTTTAATACTGGGGATGTCAGTTTCTACCGCTTTATTTGCTAGTGGTATCGGGACGCTGATTTATATCTTTGCAACTAAAGCGCAAGTTCCGGTTTATCTTGGCTCATCATTTGCTTACATATCAGCCATGGCGATAGCAAAGGAAGCAATGGGTGGTGAAATAGATGCAGCTCAAACAGGGATTATGTTGGTAGGGATTGTCTATGTTTTAACAGCTGTATTAATTAAAAAAATTGGTAGCGAATGGGTTAATCGAATTCTTCCACCAGTCGTAATTGGTCCAATGATTATGGTAATTGGATTGGGATTAGCGAATTCAGCCGTAACCAATGCAGGGTTTGTTAAAGATGGTGATTGGCGCAATATTGTGGTTGCTTTGATTACATTCGGCGTATCAGTTCTTATTACTATCAAAGGCAAAGGTTTTATTAAAGTCGTACCTTTCTTAATTGCCATTATAGTAGGGTACCTTTTTGCGATTGTTTTTGGATTAGTAGATTTTACTCCAGTGGTTAATGCCAAATGGCTAGCTATTCCTGACTTGAGTTTACCGTTCGCGACTTCTTTTTCGAGTCTAAAACAATATAATTTTTATTTTGGACCAGAAGCTTTGGCAATTTTACCGATTGCTATCGTGACAGTTGCCGAACATATCGGCGATCATATCGTATTAGGCGAAATTACTAATCATGACTTTGTTCAAAAACCTGGATTACACCGAACATTAATTGGTGATGGGGCAGCAACTTTTGTGTCAGCCTTAATCGGTGGACCAGCCAATACAACCTATGGTGAAAATACTGGCGTTATTGGTATGACCAGAATAGCGAGTGTGTCAGTTATTCGAAATGCCGCCGTAATTGCGATTATCTTAAGTTTCTTTGGAAAATTTACAGCCTTAATTTCAACCATTCCTAATGCGGTATTGGGTGGAATGGCCATCCTTTTATATGGGGTTATTGCAAGTAATGGATTAAAAGTCATGATAAAAGCAAGAACGAATTTTAATCACTCACGTAATCTTATTATTGCCAGTGCGATGTTAGTCATTGGTTTAGGTGGGGCTGTTTTAGAATTAGGATCAGCTTTAACTATATCAGGGACCGCTTTAAGTGCTATTGTCGGAGTTATTTTAAATCTAGTCTTACCAGCAGAAGATTAATAAAGAACAATAGACATTTTCTATTTGTCGCTATCTTAAGTTAGCACGGTAGAAAATGTCTATTTTAGTATTTTGTATGATTCAGCACTGCCGCATTAAAATAAGCGCTGCCGCAATAGGGTCGAGTGGTAAACAAAGCTGTTCGAGGCTTTGAAGATTATAGAGTTTTAAACGATCTTGTTTTTGTAGCCAATCAATTAAAAGTGATTTGATAATAGGGATGGTTTTATTAACTCCTTCTACCTTAAAATTTAAGGTAGCGGCTAATGTTAAAGGAAACCAAGCAATGAGATTGAGTAATGATTGATGGATAATATATTCAGGCTCATCTTCATGGATTACTAATAATTCATTACTTTTCAGTTGTTCTAGTCTCGTTTGTTGATGAAAAGAGTAGTGGTGAGAGAGTTTATGAAAATTTACAGGGAAATTATGATTTAGAAAAGATAATAACTCGTTAAAATATGATTGGCTTTCGATAATGAGATTTTGTTGATAAGCAGTGACGATTTTAAAAATAGAATCGCTTAAAAAATCAACAGGTATTGAGTGGGATGGGTCTGGTAATTCTCGCTCAATAATTTTAGCGTAAACCTCTAAGGTTTGTTTTAGTAGTAGATGTGTTGGAATCCCTATTTTGGATTGTGTCCCTTGCAACAAAGGATGAGTACTAATAGTGACAGCACAATTAACGATATGATGCGACATTCTCTAACCTCCTTAAGAAAACGTTTACTTTATTGTAATAAATTTAACAAAGGAAGTCTAGTCAAGAATTAATGAAATGAAAAGGATTTATTTCTTAAAAATGATAAAGTTTCTCATAATTCGATTGAATTAATTGCCGTTTTAAGGTATACTCCAACTACAAATTAAATTATAGTAAGAAGGGGTTAATGATTATGCAATTATTTATGCAACAACTCATAAACGGAATTGCCCTGGGGAGTATTTACGCGTTGGTCGCCTTAGGTTATACCATGGTTTATGGAACCATTAAATTAATAAACTTCGCTCACGGCGATATCTATATGGTGGGAGCTTTCTTTGGATATTATTTGGTCAGTGTTTTACATATGAATGTTTACTTAGCGATGATTGTCGCCATGTTCTTTTGTGCCATTTTAGGAGTGGTGATTGAACGGATTGCATATAAACCGCTAAGAAATTCAACACGTGTGGCAGCCCTCATTACTGCAATTGGTGTATCTTATTTACTGCAAAATTCAATGATTTATTTCGTGGGACCTGAAGTTAAGGCCTTTCCAAGTACCGTTACGAACCAAATTTATAGAGTGTTCGGATTGGTAATTAATTCTAAGCAAATACTTGTTTTTATCACAACCGTTATTTTTATGGTTTTATTACAAATCATTGTGAAATATACCAAGATGGGAAAAGCAATGCGTGCGGTAGCGGTTGATGCAGAAGCGGCTCAATTAATGGGCATCAATGTCGATCGGGTGATTTCTTTTACGTTTGCTCTCGGGTCCGGTTTAGCAGGAATTGCGGGTGTATTAGTTGGTGTTTATTATAACTCAATTATCCCGACGATGGGGATTACGTATGGATTGAAAGCTTTCGTAGCAGCGGTGGTAGGTGGAATCGGTAGTATTCCAGGTGCGATGGTTGGTGGGTATTTGATTGGCTTATTAGAAACAATTGTAACTTTCTTAGGATGGTCGACCTATCGTGATGCGGCTGTTTATGGATTGTTAATTGTTATATTATTAGTATTACCTTCCGGATTATTCGTTAAAAATGTGAGAGAGAAAGTTTAGGTGGTCAAGATGGAAAGATTACATTTAAAAAATATCATATGGTTACTGACCGCAATTTTAGGATTTGTATTATTGTTATTTTTAGTCAATAGAGGCATTATTAATCGTTTTTATCAAATTACTCTGGTTACTATTATGTTGAATATTATTTATGCTGTCGGACTGAATTTGGTCTTAGGAATTGCAGGGCAATTTTCTTTAGGACATGCTGCTTTTATCGCAATCGGTGGCTACTCCAGTGCCATCATTAGTAAATCATTCGAAAATAGTTTAATCGGCATGTTTGTAGGAATGGGGATTGGTGTTGTTTTATCTATTTTACTAGCTTTAATAGTAGGTATTCCGACATTAAGATTAAAAGGTGATTATTTAGCTATTGCGACTTTGGGTGTTGCAGAAATTGTTCGGGTAGTCATTAATAATATGAGAGATTTAACCAATGGCCCGGCAGGAATTAGTGGAATCCCTCTCGTTACAACATGGCAATTAGTTTATTTCTTTTTAGTTATCACGACTATATTTATTCTTAATTATGTCTATAGTAGTGCTGGGCGTGCGACAATGGCTATACAACAAGATGAAATTGCCGCTGAAGCAATGGGGGTTGATGTTACAAAATATAAAGTACTAGCATTTGTCATAGGGGCAATCACTGCCAGTATCGCAGGAGCATTACAAGCGAATTATATTGGTATTGTGACACCGAGTGATTATACTTTTGCTAAATCAATTGATATTTTAATTATTGTGGTGTTTGGTGGAATAGGTAGTTTTACCGGTACCTTTGTAGCCGCCATTATTTTAGGAGTATTAAATGTATTTTTACAAGATTTTGGCCAATTAAGAATGATCATTTATGGATTTTCGGTTATTTTAATCATGATTTTTAGACCTGGTGGTTTGTTAGGGACCTCAGAATTAAGAATCGGTCAAATAGTTGCTAATTTGTTTAATCGTCGTAAGGAGGTAGCTAAATGAGTTTATTAGAAGTAAATCAGTTGACTAAAAATTTTGGTGGTTTAGCAGCAGTCTCCAATGTATCGATGCATTTAGAAAAAAATGAATTAGTGGGACTTATTGGACCTAATGGGGCAGGTAAAACGACGTTTTTTAATTTGTTAACTGGCGTTTATGTTCCAAGTGAAGGCGAAGTGAAAATGCATACCCATCAAGGGGAGAAAATATTAAATGGACTAAAGCCGGATAAAATAAGCAGTTATGGTTTAGCTAGAACATTTCAAAATATTCGTTTATTCAAAGATCAACCTGTAATTGAAAATGTCATGGTCGCCATGAATCGTGAACAAGGCAATTCGCTATTTTCAACGATTTTTAGAACCAATCAATTCTACCAAACAGAAGAAAACTTAAGAGCCGAAGCAATGAAACTATTGAAGATTTTCAATTTAGATCAGTTAGCAAATGAAAAAGCAAAAAATCTCGCTTATGGACAACAGCGCCGATTAGAAATTGTTAGAGCGTTGGCGACTAAACCTAAAATTTTATTTTTAGATGAACCCGCGGCTGGAATGAATCCTAATGAAACAGCAGAATTGACCGAGTTAATTGCACAAATTAGAGAGCAATTTGATTTGACGATTGTTTTAATTGAACATGATATGTCATTAGTAATGAAAATCTGTCAAAGAATATATGTATTGGAGTATGGACGTTTAATCGCTCATGGTACTCCTGAGGAAATTAAACAAAACCCTGATGTTATCAGAGCTTATTTAGGAGGTGACGAATAATGCTTGTTGTAAATGATTTAGTTGTCAATTATGGTATGATTAAAGCGGTAAGACAAGTTTCATTTGAAGTTAAAGAAGGCGAAATCGTCACCTTAATCGGAGCAAATGGTGCTGGAAAGTCGACTATATTGAGAACAATCTCTGGATTGGTAAAACCCGCTTCGGGTTCAATGGTTTTTAACAATAATGACTTGCTTAAAATGAGTCCACAAAATATTGTAAAAAATGGCCTAATACATGTGCCAGAAGGTCGTCATGTATTTAAAGGAATGACTGTTAAAGAAAATTTAGAAATGGGGGCTTTTCTAAGAAAGGATAAAGAAAACTTAGCGCAGGAAGTAGAAGAGGTTTTTGAGCGATTCCCTGTTCTTAAAGAGAGAATTAATCAAGACGCTGCGACCTTATCAGGTGGTGAGCAACAAATGTTAGCAATGGGAAGAGCGTTGATGTCAAAACCAAAATTATTATTATTAGATGAACCATCAATGGGTCTAGCTCCAATTTTTATCCGAGAAATATTCAATATAATCACGGAAATTAATAAAAAAGGCACGACCATTTTATTAATCGAACAAAATGCCAAAATGGCTCTTTCCATTGCCGACCGGGGATATGTTTTAGAGACTGGAAAAATTGTTTCAAGTGGAGCAGGCCAAGAGTTATTAGCAAGTGATGAAGTTCAAAAAGCCTATTTAGGAGGTTGAGTTAACGATGTATGTAAAAAATTATATGACCACCAATTTGATTTTAATTGGACCAGAAGCATCCATTATAGATGCTAATGATTTAATGAAGCAACATAATATTAATCGTTTGCCTGTAGTAGAAAACGAGCGTTTAGTTGGACTCATTACCCGCAGTATTATTGCTGAAAATTCACCATCAGGTGCGACAAGTTTAAGTAAGTTTGAACTCAATTATCTATTGGATAAAACAAAAGTGAAAGATATTATGGAAAAACAGGTTATCCAAATATCACCTAATCATCTGCTTGAAGAAGCAGCTGTCATTATGCGCAATTCAAATATTGGGGTATTAGTGGTAAGTGAAAACAACCAGATAAAAGGAATCATCACGGATAAAGATATTTTTAGAGCCTTTGCTGATATCTCAGGCTATAATATTCCAGGTTCTAGTGTCGTAGTGGCAGTGCAACAAGATCGTCGAGGGGTTATTGAGGAGATAGGTGATGCACTATTAGAATCAGATTCTAACCTGACAAACTTAGTGGTGTATCATACAGAGGATGGGATTCGAGTCGTTATTCACATTGATAGTGATAATCCTAGTGATTTAGTTGAAAAACTAAAAAATCGAAATTTAATCGTCAATTCAGTCCAAGTTAAAGAAATAGAATAGAAAAATGAGCATTTGTGCTCATTTTTTTGTTTTTTTAGTTGACGGCGCCTATAATTTATGATAAGTTTATGTAGGTGTTTTTAATGACAGATTCCTGAATACCAGTCGTGCTGACTGCTTAAAAACCCTATCACTAGGAGGCAACAAAGGTTGCTGTAAATTTTTTATTCAAAAATGACACACTTGGATGTGTGGACTAAGATTTTAAGAGAGGAGGACCTTTAAATGCCAACAATTAATCAATTAGTTAATAAACCACGTAAGTCAAAATCAACTAAATCAAATTCACCGGCTTTAAATAAAGGTTACAACAGTTTCAAAAAAGCTCAAACAGATACATTCTCACCTCAAAAACGTGGTGTTTGTACACGTGTGGGTACTATGACACCTAAAAAACCTAACTCAGCATTACGTAAATATGCCCGTGTTCGTTTATCAAACTTAATGGAAGTTACAGCTTATATCCCAGGGATCGGCCATAACTTACAAGAACACAGCGTGGTTTTAATTCGTGGTGGTCGTGTTAAAGACTTACCAGGGGTACGTTACCACATCGTTCGTGGTGCTTTAGATACAGCAGGGGTTAATAACCGTGCTCAAAGCCGTTCAAAATACGGTACTAAAAAACCTAAATCTAAATAATCAATTAAAATAGAGACTTAAATAAATACAATTTCAGAAAGGAGGATTTTGAATGCCTCGTAAAGGAGCAATCGCTAAACGTGAAGTTTTAGCAGATCCAATTTATAATTCAAAATTAGTTACCCGTACAATTAACCGTTTAATGGTTGATGGAAAACGTGGTAAAGCTGCAACAATCTTATATTCAGCTTTCGATATTATCCGTGAACAAACAGGCCAAGATCCATTAGAAGTTTTTGATCAAGCAATTGAAAACATTATGCCATTATTAGAAGTTAAAGCTCGTCGTGTCGGTGGTGCCAACTTCCAAGTACCAGTAGAAGTTCGTCCAGAACGTCGTTATACTTTAGCTATTCGTTGGTTAGTGAACTACTCACGTCTACGTGGTGAAAAAACAATGGAAACTCGTTTAGCTCGTGAAATCATGGATGCTGCCAACAACACAGGTGCTTCAGTTCGTAAACGTGAAGACACACATAAAATGGCAGAAGCAAATAAAGCATTTGCACACTACCGCTGGTAAGATTTTTATGTTAGAATTTTTAATGACAGCATTTTATTTAATGGTAAAATGCAGTCATTTGTTGACATCTACTCAAAAAATGAAAGAGGGGTATATTTCAGATGGCAAAACGAGAGTTTTCTCTTGAAAAAACACGTAATATCGGTATCATGGCTCACATCGATGCTGGTAAGACAACAACGACAGAACGTATCTTGTACTATACTGGTCGTATCCATAAAATTGGTGAAACTCATGAGGGTGGAGCTCAAATGGACTGGATGGAACAAGAACAGGAACGTGGTATTACCATTACTTCAGCTGCAACAACAGCTCAATGGAACAACCATCGTGTAAACATTATCGATACTCCAGGACACGTGGACTTTACTGTCGAAGTAGAACGTTCATTACGTGTATTGGACGGTGCGGTCGCATTATTAGACGGACAATCAGGTGTAGAACCTCAAACTGAAACAGTTTGGCGTCAAGCGAGTGCATATAATGTTCCTCGTGTTGTATTCGTTAACAAGATGGATAAAACCGGTGCTGACTTCTTATATTCAGTAGGGACAATCCATAGCCGATTACAAGCGAATGCTCACCCTGTTCAATTACCTATTGGTGCTGAAGATAACTTCAGAGGTATCATTGATTTATTAAATATGAGAGCTTACTTATATAATAATGATTTAGGTACTGATATCGAAGAAATTGATATTCCTGAAGAATACCAAGAATTAGCTGAAGAATGGCGTGGTAAATTAGTTGAAGCTGTTGCTGAAACAGATGAAGATTTAATGATGGCTTACCTTGAAGGTGAAGAAATTGATGTACCAACATTAAAAGCAGCTATTCGTAAAGCAACAGTAGCAGCAGAATTTTATCCAGTATTCTGTGGTTCAGCTTTCAAAAACAAAGGGGTTCAATTATTACTTGATGGTGTAATTGATTATTTACCTGCACCAATCGATATTCCTTCAATTAAAGGAACGTTACCTGATACAGGTGAAGAAGTAGAACGTCATGCAGATGACTCAGAACCTTTCTCAGCATTAGCATTTAAAGTTATGACAGACCCATTCGTTGGTCGTTTAACATTCTTCCGTGTTTACTCTGGAACTTTAGAAGCAGGTTCATACGTTAAGAACTCTACTAAAGGAAAACGTGAACGTGTAGGACGTATCTTACAAATGCACGCTAACTCTCGTCAAGAGATTGCAGAAGTATTCTCTGGAGACATTGCTGCAGCAGTAGGATTAAAAGATACAGGTACTGGTGACACTTTATGTGATGAAAAAGAAGAAGTTATCTTAGAATCAATGGAATTCCCAGAACCAGTTATTGAAGTTGCAATTGAACCAAACTCAAAAGCAGATCAAGATAAAATGGGGATTGCATTACAAAAACTATCTGAAGAAGATCCAACATTCCGTGCATCAACTAACCATGAAACTGGACAAACAATCATCGCTGGTATGGGTGAGTTACACTTAGATATTATCGTTGACCGTTTGAAACGTGAATTTAAAGTTGAAGCAACTGTAGGTGCTCCACAAGTTTCATATCGTGAAACTTTCCGTGGTACTACTCAAGCAGAAGGTAAATTCGTTCGTCAATCAGGTGGTAAAGGACAATACGGTCACGTATGGATTGAATTTACACCAAATGAAGAAGGTAAAGGATTCGAATTCGAAAACGCGATTGTTGGTGGGGTTGTTCCTCGTGAATATATTCCTGCAGTCGAAGCCGGCTTGAAAGATGCAATGGAAAACGGTGTGTTAGCTGGTTTCCCATTAGTTGACATTAAAGCTAAATTGTATGATGGATCATACCACGATGTCGATTCATCAGAAACAGCCTTTAAAGTAGCAGCATCAATGGCATTGAAAGCAGCTGCGAAAAAAGCTAATCCATCTATTTTAGAACCAATGATGGCCGTAGAAATTACGGTTCCTGAAGAATACTTCGGTGATGTAATGGGTCACATCAACGCTCGTCGTGGACGTGTTGAAGGTTCAGAAGTACGTGGTAACGCACAAGTTGTTAAAGGGATGATTCCTTTAGCAGAAATGTTTGGATATGCAACTACATTGCGTTCAGCAACTCAAGGACGTGGTACATTCTCAATGACATTTGATCACTATGAAGATGTTCCTAAATCTATTGCTGAAGAAATCATTGCAAAATACGGTACTAAATCAGCTGAATAAGCCTGAATTAGCACACTAAAATCTAGAAGGACTGTATTATTGAAATTATAGTCCTTTCTAGGTATAATAATTATGATAGATTAATCATCTATAAAAATAGAACTCATTCTTAGGAGGAATTAACTAAAATGGCAAAAGAAAAATTTGACCGCTCAAAACCACACGTTAACGTCGGTACATTAGGACACGTTGACCACGGTAAAACAACATTATCAGCAGCTATCGCAACAGTGTTAGCAAAACAAGGATTCGGACAAGCTCAAGCTTATGACCAAATCGATAACGCTCCAGAAGAAAAAGAACGTGGAATCACAATCAACACTTCTCATATCGAGTATGAAACAGCTAACCGTCACTACGCTCACGTTGACTGCCCAGGACACGCGGACTACGTTAAAAACATGATCACTGGTGCTGCTCAAATGGACGGCGCAATCTTAGTAGTTTCTGCAGCTGATGGTCCAATGCCTCAAACACGTGAACATATCTTATTATCACGTCAAGTAGGTGTTCCTTACATGGTTGTCTTCTTAAACAAAGTTGACATGGTTGACGATGAAGAATTATTAGAATTAGTTGAAATGGAAGTTCGTGATTTATTATCTGAATACGAATTCCCTGGAGACGACGTTCCAGTAATCGCTGGTTCAGCTTTAAAAGCTTTAGAAGGCGAAGAACAATATGAAGCAAAAGTATTAGAATTAATGGAAGCTGTAGATACATACATTCCAGAACCAGTTCGTGATACTGAAAAACCATTCATGATGCCAGTTGAAGATGTGTTCTCAATCACAGGTCGTGGTACAGTTGCTACTGGACGTGTTGAACGTGGACAAGTTAAAGTTGGTGACGAAGTTGAAATCGTTGGTATTGCTGAAGAAATTAGCAAAACAACTGTAACTGGTGTTGAAATGTTCCGTAAATTATTAGATTACGCTGAAGCTGGAGATAACATTGGTGCGTTATTACGTGGTGTTACACGTGAACAAATCCAACGTGGTCAAGTATTAGCAAAACCAGGAACAATTACACCTCATACTAAATTCGAGGCGGAAGTTTACGTATTATCAAAAGAAGAAGGTGGACGTCATACTCCATTCTTCGCTAACTACCGTCCTCAATTCTACTTCCGTACAACTGACGTTACAGGTGTTGTAGAATTACCAGAAGGTACAGAAATGGTAATGCCTGGAGATAACGTATCAATGACAGTTGAATTAATTCACCCAATCGCGATTGAAGATGGAACTCGTTTCTCTATCCGTGAAGGTGGACGTACTGTTGGTGCTGGTACTGTTACTAAAGTTGTTCAATAATTTTAATTAAATTGTTTAGGTGATTGATTTAGGTCAATCACCTTTTTTTCGCTTAAAGTTGAATCTCTCTGTAATGAGGAGGCACTTTCTCTATCGATACAAAAAATGGCTCTTTGTCAAAGGGTATGGGTAACATAAGTGACCCTGATTATTCAACCCCTGGGCTTTAAAGTACCGAGCAATGATTAAACAGAATTTAAAAAGTTTATGCTTGCCTCGTGACGACTAGCAATTTATTGTTAGTATTGGTATAATTGTTGAAGTTAGAAAGGAGCACCTATATGAAAATAAATGAACTATTTAATAAGATATATTCTGCATTACCAGGTCTTTTAGGCGCTGCTCTACTGTTGGTCATAGCCTTATTTATGGCTTTTTTAGCAAAAAAATTAACTACAAAGGGATTGGATAAAGTAGAGTTTGATAGCAAATTGCAAAAATGGGGAATGGCGAAGAATGACGAGGAATCGAACATCTTTATTGAAACAATCGGTTCTCTGGTATATTTTGTGACCATTCTATTATTTACACCATTCATATTTACT
The DNA here is from genome assembly GCF_002847845.2 of Globicatella sanguinis. NCBI lineage: Bacteria > Bacillati > Bacillota > Bacilli > Lactobacillales > Aerococcaceae > Globicatella > Globicatella sanguinis. The sequence goes on from NZ_CP126962.1 coordinate 1,612,404, forward strand.
GGCTTGAATTTATCTGGTGTAGCGGACCCTGTTATTATTATGTTAGATAAATTTTGGGATTTTATCCCTAATTTACTAGTATCCGTGATGATTATTATCATCGGATCCTATTTATGTAAATTCATCAAAAAATTAAGTCGCAATTTATTCGAAGGAATTGACGTTGATCGTTGGTATAGAAAGTTAATCGGACAGCAGGAAACAGCAGAATTTGTAACAGAAACTCGGTTAGCTGATGTTTTATCTTCTATTATATATGTTTTAATTTACATCCCTATCATTACGGTAGCTTTACAAATATTAGGAGTATCAACAATCTCAGATCCCATTGTATCTGTTCTGAATCAAATTGTGAGTGTCATACCGAATGTATTGGCTGCGGTAGTTCTTGTAATCATTGGTAATTTTATTGCTAAATTGGTCGCTGACTTAATTGAGAGTATGTTGAAAACTTCAGGTATTGATAAATATTCTCAATATTTAAACTTTAAAGGCGAAACGAGTATTTTGATTTCAAATGTATCGGCTCAAATTATTCAAGCGGTATTGATGATATTTTTCCTAGTTGAAGCCATTTCGGTTCTACAATTAGATGTATTAAACTCAATTGGTAATTCGATTATTGCCTACTTGCCGGCTGTTGTGAGCTCAGTTATTATCTTAGCAGTAGGGATTATTGGAGGAAATGTATTGGCTACATTTTTAGCGAAAGTATCGGGCAGTAAACTGTTTGGAGAATTCATTCGATACGGGGTTATTATTTTTGCTGTTTTCATGACCTTGGATCAATTAAAATTTGCACAAACGATTGTCAATACTAGTTTTACTATGTTGCTTGGTGCATTTGCAGTTGCATTTGCTTTAGCCTTTGGATTGGGTGGAAGAGACTTTGCTGCCAAACAACTTGAAAAAGCAGATCGGGCTTTAAATAATGAAACAGATCTAAATGAAAAAAGTGAATAAATCAAATAAAATAAGCCATGTAAAAGGCTTATTTTATTTGATTAAAATTGAAAACGAAATCACAAAAAAAGTTTAAAAAAGGCCTTGCTATTATACATTGTTTTCCGTATAATAATAGCTGTGCCTATTTATAGGGATTATTATGCTCTAAAACAGGCCCCCTATTTAAGAGGGGAGACGGCAATGAAGCGAGAGGTTGTGACACACTAGGGTGAGTTGCCACGGCTTAGTTAGTCAGAAATTCTTGTGGAGCAAGTCATATTAATTAAATTTGACGAAGGAGGAAACAAAATGGCAAAACAAAAAATCCGTATTCGTTTAAAAGCTTATGAACATAGAGCTTTAGACGTATCAGCGAACAAAATCGTAGAATCAGCACAAAGAACAGGAGCGAAAACAGCTGGACCAATTCCATTACCAACTGAACGTTCTTTATATACTGTTATTCGTGCGACACATAAATACAAAGATTCTCGTGAGCAATTTGAAATGCGTACACACAAACGTTTAATCGACATTATTGAGCCAACTGCTAAAACAGTAGATGCTTTAATGAAATTAGACTTACCAAGTGGTGTGGATGTAGAAATTAAATTATAAAAATAAAATAAAACGGAGGTGTACTCATGACCAAAGGAATCTTAGGAACAAAAGTAGGAATGACTCAATTCTTCACTGAAAATGGTGAATTAATTCCAGTAACTGTTGTTGAAGCTGCTCCAAACGTAGTTTTACAAGTAAAAACAGTAGAAACTGACGGATACGAAGCTGTCCAATTAGGATATGGCGATTTACGTGAAGTATTAACAAACAAACCTGCTAAAGGTCATGTAGCAAAAGCAAATGCTACTCCTAAGCGCTTCATTCGCGAATTTCGTGATGTTGAGCTTGGAGAATATGAAGTAGGGCAAGAAATCACAGTAGAAACATTCGCGGTGGGTGACATCGTCGATGTAACAGGAACATCTAAAGGGAAAGGTTTCCAAGGTGTAATTAAACGTCACGGCCAAAGTCGTGGACCAATGGCACATGGTTCTCGTTTCCACCGTCGTCCTGGATCAATGGGTATGGCGTCAGATGCTTCTAAAGTATTTAAAGGTAAAAAATTACCTGGACAAACTGGTGGCGATCGTGTAACAATTCAAAACTTAGAAATTGTTTCAGTTGACGTTGAAAACAATGTTATCTTAATTAAAGGTAATGTTCCAGGAGCTAAAAAATCTTTAGTAGAAGTTAAACAAGCTATTAAATCAGTTAAATAATATCGAGGAAGGAGGAACGAGATAAAATGCCAAAAGTTACATTATTTAAACAAGATGGTTCTACAGCGGGAGAAATCGAATTAAACGAAGCTGTCTTCGGTATCGAACCAAACGAAGGAGTTATGTTCGATGCGGTTATCATGCAACGTGCATCATTACGTCAAGGAACACACGCTGTGAAAAATAGAAGTGCAGTGCGTGGTGGAGGACGTAAACCATGGAGACAAAAAGGGACTGGTCGTGCGCGCCAAGGTTCTATTCGCTCACCACAATGGGTTGGTGGAGGAACTGTATTTGGTCCAACACCTCGTTCATATAGTTATAAATTACCAAGAAAAGTTCGTCGTTTAGCTTTACAATCTGTGTTATCACAAAAAGTATTAGACGGCAAATTAATTGTAGTTGATTCATTACAATTTGACGCACCAAAAACAAAAGAGTTCAAACAATTCTTAAATAACATTAATGTTGATTCTAAAACTTTATTAGTTTTAGAAGGAGAAAACACTAATGCGTTTTATTCAGCTCGTAACATCAATACTGTTAAAGTCATTGACGACAATAACGTTAACGTATTAGATGTCATGAATTACGATACAGTAATTCTTACACAAGCTGCACTTTCTACAGTAGAGGAGGCTTTAGCATAATGCAATTATCAGAAGTGATTTTACGTCCAGTTATTACTGAGCAATCAATGCGCTTAATGGATGAAAATAAATATACTTTCGAAGTTGATCGCCGTGCAGACAAAACTTATATTAAACAAGCGGTTGAAGCAATGTTCGAAGGAGTTAAAGTTGCTAAAGTAAACACTGTTAATGTTGATGGTAAATTAAAACGTATGGGCCGCTACCAAGGCTTCACTCGTAAGTATAAAAAAGCTATCGTAACATTAACACCTGATTCAAAAACAATCGAATTATTTGGCTCAGAAGCTGAATAATAATTAGTAAATATAGTAAAATAGGAGGGCATTTAAGTGGCTATTAAACATTACAAACCAACCTCTAATGGTCGTCGTAATATGACAGGCTACGATTTCTCAGAAATCACAACTTCAAAACCAGAGAAATCTTTATTAACTAGTCAAAAACAAAAAGCTGGTCGTAACAGTCAAGGTAAAATCACTGTTCGTCACCACGGTGGCGGTAACAAACGTGCATACCGTGTTATTGACTTCAAGCGTAATAAAGACGGTGTTGTTGGTACAGTTGCAACAATCGAATACGATCCAAACCGTTCAGCAAACATCGCTTTAATCCATTATGAAGATGGAGTGAAGACTTATATTCTTGCTCCAAAAGGTCTTAAAGTAGGACAAAAAATCCAATCTGGAGACGATGCGGATATCGTAATCGGTAACGCTTTAACATTAGCAAACATTCCAGTAGGTACAGTTGTTCATAACATCGAATTAAAACCTGGTAAAGGTGGACAATTAATTCGTTCAGCTGGTACAAGCGCACAAGTATTAGGACATGAAGGAAAATATACTTTAGTTCGTTTAAATTCAGGTGAAGTACGTATGATTTTATCTACTTGTCGTGCAACAGTAGGTACAGTAGGAAATGAACAACACGAATTAATTAACATTGGTAAAGCAGGTCGTTCTCGTTGGTTATCTAAACGTCCAGAAGTACGTGGATCTGTAATGAACCCTAATGATCACCCACACGGTGGTGGTGAAGGTCGTGCGCCAATCGGTCGTCCAGCACCATTAACTCCTTGGGGTAAAAAAGCTCTTGGTATGAAAACTCGTGATGCTAAGAAAAAATCTAGCAAGTTAATCATTCGTGGTCGTAAAAAATAATAAATAGACAGTTTCGAAAAAATCGAAGGGAGGCTACACACTGTGAGTCGTAGTTTGAAAAAAGGACCTTTCGTTGATGCCCATTTAATGAAAAAAGTTGAAGAGCAAAACGAAAGCAGTAAAAAACAAGTAATCAAGACATGGTCTCGTCGTTCTACAATCTTCCCTAATTTTATTGGGTTAACTATTGCAGTATACGATGGACGCAAACATGTACCAGTGTATGTACAAGAAGATATGGTTGGTCATAAATTAGGCGAATTCGTACCAACACGTACATATAGAGGTCATGCTGCCGATGACAAAAAGACTAAGAAACGTTAATTAAGGAGGAACTAAGATGTCAGAACAAATTACATCTGCAAAAGCAATCGCAAAAACAGTTCGTATTGCGCCTCGTAAAGTTCGTTTAGTAGTCGATCTTATCAGAGGTAAAAAAATTGGAGAAGCAATGGCTATTTTAAAATATACCCCAAAATCAGCATCTCCTGTAGTTGAAAAAGTTTTAAAATCTGCAATCGCGAACGCTGAACATAATTATGATTTAGATTTAGAAAACTTATATGTAAGTGAAGCTTATGTAAACGAAGGACCAACTATGAAACGTTTCCGTCCTCGTGCAAAAGGATCAGCTTCACCAATTAACAAACGTACAAGCCACATTACAATCGTGGTATCAGAAAAAGAGGAGGCTTAATTAATGGGTCAAAAAGTACATCCAATTGGTATGCGTGTAGGCGTAATCCGTGATTGGGATGCTAAATGGTATGCAGATAAGCAATATGCAGACTTCTTACACGAAGATTTACGCATCCGCGAATTCTTATTAAGCAAATTATCAGAGGCCTCTGTATCAACTATCCAAATTGAACGCGCATCTAATCGTGTAGTTGTTTCAATTCATACTGCTAAACCAGGTATGGTTATCGGTAAAGGTGGTTCAGAAGTCGATGCAATTCGTGCTGAATTAAATAAATTAACAGGCAAAAAAGTTCACATTAACATTGTTGAAATTAAAAAACCTGAGTTAGATGCAAAATTAGTTGCAGAAGATATCGCAAAACAATTAGAAAACCGTGTTGCATTCCGTCGTGCACAAAAACAAGCAATCCAACGTGTTATGAAAGCTGGAGCACAAGGAGTTAAAACAATGGTTTCAGGACGTTTAAACGGAGCAGATATGGCCCGTACAGAAATGTATTCTGAAGGAACTGTTCCTTTACATACATTACGTTCAGATATCGACTATGCTTGGGAAGAAGCAGATACAACATATGGAAAATTAGGAGTTAAAGTATGGATTTGCCGTGGTGAAATCTTACCACAACGCAATTCTGAGAAAGGAGGGAACTAATCAATGTTAGTACCAAAACGTGTAAAACACCGTCGTGAGTTCCGTGGGAAAATGCGCGGAGAAGCAAAAGGTGGAAAAAATGTAGACTTTGGTCAATATGGATTACGTGCAACAGAATCTTCATGGATTACCAACCGTCAAATTGAAGCAGCACGTATCGCGATGACAAGATTTATGAAACGTGGTGGGAAAGTATGGATCAAAATCTTCCCTCACAAATCTTATACATCTAAACCTATCGGAGTTCGTATGGGTTCTGGTAAAGGGGCACCCGAAGGATGGGTTGCACCAGTTAAACGTGGCAAAATCTTATTTGAAATTGCTGGGGTAAGTGAAGAAGTTGCACGTGAAGCATTCCGTTTAGCGTCTCACAAATTACCTGTCAAAACAAAATTCGTAAAACGTGAAGAATATGGTGGTGAATCGAATGCAAATTAAAGAAATTAGAGAATTATCCACTGCTGAAATGGTAGCGAAAGAACAAGAATTCAAAAAAGAATTATTCAACCTTCGATTCCAATTAGCTACAGGACAATTAGAAAACACTGCCCGTTTACGTCAAGTACGTAAATCTATTGCTCGTATCAAAACAGTCTTGCGTGAGCAAGAGTTGTCTAAGTAACCACAGGCAAAAGGAGGCACATAAACAATGACTGAAACACGCAATCAACGTAAAGTATACCAAGGTCGTGTCGTATCTGACAAAATGGATAAAACCATCACAGTTCAAGTAGATACTCGTAAAACACACCCTAAATATGGTAAACGTGTAAAATACTCTAAAAAATATAAAGCACATGATGAATTAAACAGTGCAAAAGAAGGCGACATCGTACGTATCATGGAAACTCGTCCATTATCTGCTACGAAACGCTTCCGTTTATTAGAGATTGTTGAAGAAGCAGTAATCATCTAATATACAGTTAATCTGGAAGGAGGAAATCGAAAATGATTCAAACAGAAAGTCGATTAAAAGTTGCCGACAACTCAGGTGCACGTGAAGTTTTAACAATAAAAGTTTTAGGTGGATCTGGTCGTAAAACAGCTAATATCGGTGACGTAATTGTTGCGTCGGTAAAACATGCAACACCCGGTGGAGTTGTTAAGAAAGGTGACATTGTTAAAGCTGTAATCGTTCGTTCTAAATCAGGAGCACGTCGTAAAGATGGTTCTTATATCAAGTTTGACGAAAATGCTTGTGTAATTATTCGTGATGATAAGAGCCCTCGTGGTACTCGTATCTTTGGTCCAGTTGCACGTGAATTACGTGATAACAACTACATGAAGATTGTTTCACTAGCTCCAGAAGTTCTGTAATACTAAACGAAGGAGGAAACCAAATTATGCGTATCAAAACAGGCGATAAAGTTCAAATTATAACTGGTAAAGATAAAGGTAAACAAGGTACAGTATTAAAAACTTTACCAAAGAAAGATCAAGTTGTAGTTGAAGGCTTAAATCTTGCTAAAAAACATGTTAAACCATCACAGACTGGTACAGGCGGAATCGAAGAATTCCCAGCACCAATTCACGTATCTAATGTTAAATTAGTAGACTCTAAAGGAGAGGCTACTCGTGTTGGATACCGCTTCGAAGATGGTAAAAAAGTTCGTTATTCTAAAAAATCAAACGAAACAATTAACTAATCTAAGAAGGGAGGAAAAATAATTTATGGTAAATCGTTTAAAAACTAAATTTACTGAAGAAGTAACACCAAAATTAGTTGAACAATTTGGTTATACATCAGTAATGCAAGTTCCAAAAGTTGAAAAAATCGTTGTTAACATGGGTGTTGGTGACGCTGTTTCTAATGCTAAAAACTTAGAAAAAGCTGTTGACGAATTAACCTTATTAACAGGTCAAAAACCAATTGTTACAAAAGCGAAAAAATCTATCGCTGGTTTCCGTTTACGTGCAGGTATGCCGATTGGTGCAAAAGTTACTTTACGTGGCGAAAGAATGTATGACTTCTTAGATAAATTAATCACTGTTTCTTTACCTCGAGTACGTGACTTCCAAGGTATCTCAAATAAAGCCTTTGATGGTCGTGGAAACTATACTTTAGGTGTTAAAGAACAATTAATTTTCCCAGAAGTTAATTATGATAATGTAGATAAAGTGCGTGGTATGGATATTGTTATTGTAACTACCGCTCAAACAGATGAAGAAAGTCATGCTTTATTAAAAGAATTAGGCATGCCATTTAAAAAATAATTAAGGAGGCGAATTTAATTGGCTAAAACATCAATGGTTCAAAAGAACAAACGTACACCTAAGTTTAAAGTGCAAGAGTATACACGTTGCGAACGTTGTGGACGTCCACACTCAGTTTACCGTAAATTCAAACTTTGCCGTATTTGCTTCCGTGAACTTGCTTATAAAGGTCAAATTCCTGGCGTTAAAAAAGCTAGCTGGTAATTTTTAAAAGTTAATATAGGAGGTAAACAAATTATGGTTATGACAGATCCAATTGCAGATTTTTTAACCCGTATTCGTAATGCGAATCGTGTGGGTCATAAAACTGTTTCTGCTCCATCTTCAAACATGAAAGTTGCCATTGCTGAAATCTTAAAAAATGAAGGTTTTATCAAAGGATACGAAGTAATCGAAGATGGCAAACAAAACGAATTAAAAATCCAATTAAAATACGGTCGTAATAATGAAAAAGTTATTACAGGTATTAAACGTATTTCTAAACCAGGTTTACGTGTATATGCTAAAAATGAAGATTTACCTAAAGTATTAAATGGTTTAGGTATTGCTATCGTATCGACTTCAAACGGACTTGTAACAGACAAACAAGCTCGTAAAGAAGGTATCGGTGGCGAAGTATTAGCGTATGTTTGGTAATTTTAAAAAATTAATTATAAAATAAAAGGAGGTGCAGCCCTGTGAGTCGTATCGGTAATAAACCAGTAGCAATTCCAGCAGGCGTAACCGTTGAAGTAAAAGGTCATACAGTGACTGTAAAAGGTCCTAAAGGCGAATTAACTCGCGATTTAGTACCAAATATCCAAGTAGAAGTTAAAGAAAATGAAGTAGTTTTCACTCGTCCAAATGATTCAAAAACTAATCGTTCATTACACGGAACAACACGTTCTATCGTAAACAATATGATCGTTGGTGTTTCTGAAGGCTTCAAAAAAGAATTACAATTAATCGGTGTTGGGTACCGTGCTCAAAAATCTGGTAAGAAATTATCTTTAAACGTAGGTTTATCACATCCAGTTGAGTTCGAAGAATCTGAAGGTGTTGGATTCGAAGTACCAAACAATACAACGATTATTGTACAAGGATTCAATAAAGAAAAAGTTGGCGAATTAGCAGCCAACATTCGTGGCGTACGTCCACCTGAACCATATAAAGGTAAAGGTATCCGTTATGTTGACGAGTTTGTACGTCGTAAAGAAGGTAAAACAGGTAAATAATAAGCCTGTCTTACATATCATTTATTCATATATTTTAATAAGAGGTGAAAATTGTGATTACTAAACCAGATAAAAATAAGTTGCGTAAAAAACGCCACGCTCGTGTAAGAAACCGTATCTCTGGTACTGCTGAGTGCCCACGCTTGAATGTATTCCGTTCGAATACACACATCTACGCTCAATTAATTGATGACGTAGCGGGTGTGACGCTAGCAAGTGCCTCTAGTAATGAAGAATCAATTTCAGGAACTAAAGTAGAACAAGCTACTGCAGTTGGAAAATTAATTGCTGAACGCGGAGCAGAAAAAGGACTTAAAGCTGTCGTATTTGATCGTGGAGGATATATTTACCATGGTCGTGTTAAAGCTTTAGCTGAAGCTGCACGTGAAAACGGCTTAGAATTTTAAAAGAAGGAGGATATCGATTCATGGTATTTATTAATCCAGCTAACTTAGAAAATTTAGAAGAACGTTTAGTTACGATTAACCGTGTTACTAAAGTAGTAAAAGGTGGACGTCGTTTACGTTTCTCTGCATTAGTAGTTGTTGGTGACCGTAACGGACATGTAGGATTTGGTACTGGTAAAGCTCAAGAAGTTCCAGAAGCTATCCGTAAAGCTGTCGAAGATGCTAAAAAGAATTTAATCGAAGTTCCGACTGTTGGAACTACAATTCCTCACGAAGTTATTGGTGAATTCTGTGGTGGTAAAGTGTTATTAAAACCTGCTACTGCCGGTTCTGGGGTTGCTGCTGGTGGTCCAGTACGTGCCGTAATTGAATTAGCAGGGGTTGCCGATGTAACATCTAAATCATTGGGTTCTAATACACCTATTAACATGATCTCTGCAACTATTGAAGGATTAAAACAATTAAAAGTTGCAGAAGAAGTTGCCGCATTACGTGGGAAATCTGTTGAAGAAATATTAGGTTAGGAGGACAATTTAATGGCGAATATTGAAATTACATTAAAACGTAGCCTAATTGGACGTCCTAAAAATCATATCGCTACTGCAAAAGCATTAGGATTAACTAAAACTTATAAAACAGTTGTTAAACCTGACAATGAGGCAGTTCGTGGAATGATTAGTACAATTAGTCATTTAGTAGAAGTTAAAGAAGCTTAATTATATAATTTAAAATAAGGAGGTGCCCAAGAATGCAACTACATACATTACAACCTGTAGCTGGATCACGTAAAGAACGTAATCGTGTTGGTCGTGGACAAGGTTCTGGTAACGGTAAAACAGCTGGACGTGGTCAAAAAGGACAAAAACAACGTTCAGGTGGTGGGGTACGTTTAGGATTCGAAGGTGGACAACAACCATTATTCCGTCGTTTACCAAAACGTGGATTCACAAACATTAATCGTAAAGAATATGCGATTGTTAACGTTGAAACATTAAACCGCTTTGAAGATGGCACAACAGTAACACCAGCATTATTAATTGAATCAGGAATCATTAAGAATGAATTATCAGGTGTTAAAATTTTAGGTGAAGGACAACTGGAAAGAAAATTAACTGTACATGCAGCTAAATTCTCCAAAAGTGCAGAACAAGCAATCACTGCAGCTGGTGGATTTATCGAGGTGATCTAATATGTTTACAAACTTAAAAAATGCATTTGCGAGCAAAGAAATTCGTAGTAGAATTCTTTTCACGCTTTTCATTTTTGCAGTATTCAGATTAGGTTCTCATATTCCAGTTCCTGGTGTGGATGCTTCGGCCATTCAACAAATAGCGTCAACCGGAGTATTAGGTTTACTTAATACTTTTGGTGGAGGAGCGCTTAAACGTTATTCAATTTTCGCTTTAGGTGTCTCTCCTTATATCACTGCGTCAATTATTATTCAATTATTGCAAATGGATATTGTCCCGAAATTTACTGAATGGGCAAAACAAGGTGAAGTCGGTCGTCGTAAATTGAATCAAGCAACAACCTACACAGGAATTGTTCTTGGCTTTATTCAAGCCTTTGGTTTATCCGCTGGATTTAACCAATTATCTGGCTTGGGCCTAGTAAAAAATGCTACAATGACTACATATTTGACAATCGCTTTAGTTTTAACAGCTGGAACCATGTTTCTAGTGTGGTTAGGAGAACAAATAACTCGCAATGGTATTGGTAATGGGGTCTCAATGATTATTTTTGCCGGTATCGTAGCAGAGGTTCCACAACAGTTTATCTCTTATTTCCAAACTTATTTAAAAGGGGCAGGAAAAGAATTAAACCGTAACTTAATGTTATTAGGATTGTTAATTTTAGTCTTTATCATTTTAATTGTTATTGTAGTTATAATGGAACGTGCTCAATTACGTATTCCAATTCACTACTCAAAGAAAGCTTCAGGAGCTAAACAAACCGCACACTTACCATTAAAAATTAATTCTGCTGGGGTAATTCCAGTAATCTTTGCATCATCTGTTCTGACCACTCCGGCAACAATTATGAACTATCTAAATTTTGCCAATGATGGTGGATGGAAAGAAGTTGTCTATAATTTATTTAACTTACAACATGTATATGGAGCAATCTTCTATACGTTCTTATTAATTGTATTTTCGTATTTCTATTCATTAGTTCAAGTTAATCCTGAAAAAGTAGCTGAAAACTTACAAAAATCAGGTGGTTATATTCCAAGTATTCGTCCAGGACATGATACTGAAAATTACCTTACAAGAACAATCAATAGATTGAGTGGTTTAGGATCATTATACTTAACATTAATTGCTGTCTTACCAATTGTTGGTGGATTTTTATGGAACATTCCAAGTAATATTGCCTTAAGTGGAACAAGTTTACTTATCGTAGTGGGTGTTGCAATCGAAACAGCAAAACAAATTGAAGGTCGAATGGCTAAACGTCGTTACACTGGATTTTTACAATTATAAAAAAGGGTGCATAAAATCAATGAATATTTTATTAATGGGTTTACCAGGTGCTGGTAAAGGAACTCAAAGTGAATATATTTCTCGAGACTATGATATGATTCATATTGCAACAGGAGATATATTCCGTGAAGCAATTAAAAATGAAACCCCATTGGGTTTAAAAGCAAAATCATATACAGATCATGGAAATTTAGTTCCAGATGATATTACAAATGCTATTGTTCGTGAAAGATTAACTCAATCTGATGTAACCAAAAATGGTTTCATGTTAGATGGTTATCCAAGAACAAGTGCTCAAGCAGAAGCTTTAGATACTAACTTAGAAGAATTAAATACTCAAATCGATGCCGTCATCTATATCGATGTGGATCAAGAAGTATTAAAAGATCGTTTGAGTGGTAGAATCATTTGCCGTAAATGCGGTGCTACATATCATAAGCTATATAATCCGCCTAAAGAAGCAGGTATCTGTGATCAATGTGGTTCAACAGATTTCTATCAAAGAGAAGATGACAAACCTGAAAAGGTTGCTCATCGTATAAATCTCCAAATGGAATCAATTCGACCAATACTTGATTATTATAACCAACGTGGAATTTTATATACCATTAACGGTGCTCAAGCTATTGAAGATGTTTATCGTGAAGTTCGTACTATTTTAGAAAAATAGAGAGTTTGTTATAATAATTATCAGTATCAATTAAAGGTAAGAGGAGGAAGTATGAATGGCTAAAGATGATGTAATTGAAGTTGAAGGTACAGTCATTGAAACTTTACCGAATGCAATGTTTAAGGTTGAATTAGAGAATGGGCATGAAATTCTAGCCCACGTTTCAGGTAAAATTCGTATGAACTACATCCGAATCTTACCGGGGGATAAAGTTACGATTGAACTTTCTCCATATGATTTGACACGTGGTCGAATTACATACCGCTTTAAATAACCATTAGGTTAAAATTTAAGGAGGGAAATTAATATGAAAGTAAGAGCATCAGTAAAACCAATTTGTGAAAAATGTAAAGTTATCAAACGTAATGGAAAAGTTATGGTAATTTGCGAAAATCCAAAACACAAACAACGTCAAGGTTAAGAAAAGGAGGTATACTTAAATATGGCTCGTATTGCAGGAGTAGATATTCCGCGTGAAAAACGTGTAGTTATTTCTTTAACTTATATTTATGGTATTGGAAAAAATACTGCAGAGAAAATTTTAGCTGAAGCGAATGTTTCAGTTGATACTCGTGTTAAAGATTTAACAAACGATGAATTAGATCGTATCCGTGCTATAGTTGACGGAATTAAAGTCGAAGGAGATTTACGTCGTGAAGTTTCTTTAAACATCAAACGTTTACAAGAGATTGGTTCATACCGTGGTTTCCGTCATCGTCGTAATTTACCAGTTCGTGGACAAAACACCAAAAATAATGCACGTACTCGTAAAGGACCTAAGAAAATGGTCACAGGAAAAAGTAACTAATAAAATTTAGTAAGAAGGAGGTAAATAGTTCATGGCAAAGAAACAACAAGTTCGTCGCCGTCGTCGTGTGAGAAAAAATATTGAAAAAGGTGTAGCACACATCCGTTCAACATTTAACAACACTATTGTAATGATTACTGACGTTAATGGTAATGCAATTTCTTGGTCTTCAGCTGGGTCATTAGGATTCCGTGGTTCAAGAAAATCTACTCCATTCGCAGCTCAAATGGCATCAGAAGTAGCAGCTAAAGGAGCTATGGAACATGGTATGAAGACAGTTGAAGTAACTGTTAAAGGCCCAGGTGCTGGTCGTGAATCAGCGATTCGTTCATTACAAGCTACTGGATTAGATGTTACTGCTATTCGTGATGTAACACCAATTCCTCATAACGGTTGCCGTCCTCCAAAACGCCGCCGTGTATAATGAGTTAGCTCATTAAGCTACATGTAATGCTACGATTTATCATTACAATTTGAACGTTTTGAAAGGGGATATATTAACCAATGATCGAGATTGAAAAGCCAGAAATTAGAACGATTGAAGTCAGTGACGATTCCAAATTTGGTAAGATCGTGATTGAGCCACTAGAACGTGGATATGGAACTACCCTTGGGAACTCATTACGTCGTATTTTGTTATCTTCGTTACCAGGAGCTGCTGTTACAAGCATCCAAATTGATGGAGTATTACATGAGTTTGCTACCGTTAATGGCGTTGTAGAAGACGTCCCAACGATGATTCTTCACTTAAAACAGTTAGCATTAAAACTACATTCAGACGAACCAAAAATTGTTGAATTGAATGTTGTGGGCCCTAAAACTGTTACAGCTGCTGATATTATCCATGATAATGAAGTGCAAATTTTAAACCCAGATTTATATATTTGTACTTTAGCTGAAGGTGCCGAATTAAACATGCAAATCAATGTATCGACTGGACGTGGATATGTTCGTGGAGAACATAATAAACGTGAAGATATGCCAATTGGAGTATTGCCAATTGATTCAATTTACACACCAATTCAAAAAGTGAATTATCAAGTTGAAAATACTCGTATTGGACAAAAAAATATCTATGATAAATTAACGATGGATATTTGGACCGATGGTTCAATTAGTCCTGAAAAATCATTAAGTCTTGCTGCGAAAATTTTAACTGAGCATTTAAATATCTTTGTTAACTTAAATGATGAAGCACGCCAAACTGAAATCATGGTTGAAAAAGAAGAAGCTGAGAAAGAAAAAATGTTAGTCATGACGATTGAAGAATTAGATTTATCTGTTCGTTCATATAATTGTTTAAAACGTGCAGGAATTAATACAATTCAAGAGTTAACTAACAAGACAGAAGCTGAAATGATTAAAGTTCGTAATTTAGGACGTAAATCATTAGAAGAAGTAAAACAAAAACTTGAGAATTTAGATTTAAGTCTACGTCAAGATGACTAGAATTTTGATAATGTAAAGGAGGAGACCAAGTATGGCATACCGTAAATTAGGACGTAAAAGTGCTCAACGTAAAGCTTTATTACGTGATTTAACTACAGATGTTTTAATTAACGAACGTATCGAAACAACTGAAGCACGTGCTAAAGAAGTTCGTAAATTTGTTGATAAAATGATTACTTTAGCTAAACGTGGTGATTTAGCATCTCGTCGTCAAGCAGCTGCTTTCTTACGTAATGAAATTGCAGACGCACGTATTGAAGATGAAGAAGTAGTGGTTGAACGCGTATTACAACGTTTATTCGACACATATGCTACTCGCTATGAAGATCGTAATGGTGGTTACACACGCATCCTTAAAAAAGGACCTCGTCGTGGAGATGGCGCACCAGTTGTTATTTTAGAATTAGTTTAATAACAAGCTTTATGTAGATAACTTTTATGATGGGGAGCGTTATGATTGATGAATCATTCATTGGTCTAGCTCTGTAGCACATAATACAAATGTATTATATATGGCTAGGATAAATTTTCCTAGCCGAGTGCTATTCATCGTAAAAGCTTTTTTTTTGCGGATTTTTCCGCATTTTTTTTACCTTTTTCTGATAAAAAAGTCCAAAATTCCCTAAGGATAATCATTCTATGATATAATAGGCATTATGAAAATGACAAAGTAAAGGAGCAACAAATATGACAGAAAAGGCTATCGAAGTAAAAGATTTAACTTTTCGATATTTTGAAAGTGAACAACTCGCTCTAAACAATGTTTCTTTATCTATCAATAAAAATGAATGGGTAGCTATCATTGGACCAAATGGTTCAGGGAAATCTACACTTGCTAAAGTAATTAATGGATTGTTAGTTCCTGAAGCTGGGGAAGTTTATATCAATTCGCTTTTATTAAACGAAGAATCAGTTTGGGATATTAGAAGATTAGTAGGAATGGTATTTCAAAATCCAGATAATCAATTTGTTGGGGCAACTGTTGAAGATGATGTTGCATTCGGGCTAGAAAATCATGGAGTAGAACGTGATGAAATGATTGCACGTATCGAAGAGGCTTTAGAACAAGTTCGAATGACAGAGTATAAAAAAAGCGAACCTGCTCGCCTTTCAGGTGGACAAAAACAAAGAGTCGCCATTGCAGGAGTATTAGCTTTAAGACCAGAGGTTATTATATTAGATGAAGCGACAGCAATGTTAGATCCTGTAGGTCGCAAAGAAGTCATTGAAGCAGTGAAAGCTATTAAAGAGAAATATAATTTAACGGTAATTTCGATAACGCATGATATCGATGAGGCAAGTAATGCCGATCGTATTATTGTTATGAACCAAGGAAAACTAGTTCGTCAAGATGATCCATATAATATTTTTATTTTAGGTGATGAGCTTATCAAAATGGGCTTAGATATTCCTTTTGCTCAAAAAATTCATATGGAGTTAGAACGAAGAGGAATTGAAGTGCCAAAAGAGTATTTATCAGAAGAGGAGTTATTTGAATGGCTAACAACATCGTATTTGACCAAGTAAGTTATACCTATAATGCTAATACGCCATTTGAATACAAGGCATTACACAATATTAGTTTAGAAATTCCAGCCAATAAAATTACGGCTATTGTTGGACATACAGGTTCTGGAAAGTCTACCTTATTGCAACATTTGAATGTTCTAGTTAGACCAACAGAAGGGGCAGTGACAGTTGCAGGTGAACGAGTAACAGCTGATTCGAAACATCAATCATTAAAAGCCTTACGTAAAAAAGTGGGTGTTGTTTTTCAATTTCCGGAAGCACAACTTTTTGAGGAGACCGTCTTAAAGGACGTGATGTTCGGTCCCTTAAATTTTGGTGCTACAGAGGCAGAAGCTGAGTCGATTGCTCGTGAAAAATTGGCATTAGTCGGTTTAAATGAAAATTTATTTGATCGCTCGCCATTCGATTTGTCTGGAGGACAAATGCGTCGTGTTGCCATTGCGGGTGTGCTAGCATTAGAGCCGGAAATTCTGGTGTTAGATGAACCGACCGCAGGACTAGATCCACAAGGGCATTTCGATATGCTCGAGATGTTTGTTAGTTTGCAAAAAGAACAGTCTTTAACCATGGTGATGGTCACGCATCATATGGAAGATGTTGTAAAATATGCTGAGCATGTGATTGTTTTAAATAAGGGGCATGTCATTCGTCAAGGAACGCCAAGAGAAATATTTGAAGATGAAGCTTGGTTAGATGAATTTCAATTGGGGTTGCCTCAAACTTTGTCGTTTATTAAAAAAATTGAGGAACATTTAGGGGTTGATTATGAGGTTCATCCTTTAAGTGTGGAGGAATTAGTGGATGTTTTAATTAAGATGAAGGAGGCGGAGAATAAAGATGCTTGATAAATTATTATTAGGGAGATATATTCAATCCGATTCCTGGATTCATCGTTTAGATCCTAGAACGAAACTTTTAGGAAGTTTTTATTTTATTGCCATTATTTTCCTGGCCAACAATATTTGGGGCTACTTATTGTTATTATTGTTTACATTATTAACCATATCGTTAACTGGGATTAAATTATCCGTTTTTATTAATGGGGTAAAACCAATGTTGTGGATTATTGTATTTACAGTAATATTTCAAATGATTTTTACAACTGGTGGAGAAGTTTATTTCAAATGGGGACCTTTCACGGTCACCTCTTTGGGCTTATTAAATTCGTTTTATATCTTTATGCGTCTAGTGCTCATTATTATGATGTCGACGATTTTGACTTTAACGACGGCACCGCTTGAATTGACCGACGGTATTGAGCATTTGTTAAGACCTTTATCCCGCTTTGGTTTTCCATCACATGAGATTGCGCTTATGTTATCGATTGCTTTAAGATATGTGCCTACTTTAATTGATGAAGCTCAAAAAATTATGAATGCTCAACGATCAAGAGGGGTAGAATTTGATCAAGGTGGATTTGTCGATCGCATGAAGGCGATTATACCTATTTTGGTTCCACTATTTGTTTCTGCATTTAATCGTGCAGAGGAAATGGCGATTGCGATGGAAGCGAGAGGATATCGTGGTGGTGAAGGTCGAACGAAATTCCGTCATTTAGAGTATACGCGTAATGATCTGATTGCAGTATTGGCATTTATCGTGGTTACTGCGCTATTATTCTTGATTAGAATTTATCTATAGGGGATTAGCATGCCGAAATATATCATTAAAATTCAATATGATGGGACCGGTTATGCTGGTTATCAAATTCAGCCGAATGGCAATACGATTCAAGAGGAATTAGAAAAAGCGTTGAGATTAATGGCGAAATTGCCGAAGGGAGAGCATATTCCTACATCTAGCGCTGGTCGAACAGATGCTGGCGTACATGCACTTGGACAAGTCGTTTCTTTCGATTATCCAGCTAATATCGCACCTGATGCGCTCATCCGGGCATTGAATAGTATTTTAGACGATTCTATTCGTGTGATTGATGCCAGTCAGGTGGCAGAAGACTTTCATGTTCGCTATATGGCAACGGCGAAAGAATATTGTTATCGCGTAGATATTAATCGTTTCCCCGATCCATTTAAACGCCTGTACACCACTCACCATCCCTATCGATTTAATTTAGATGTGATGCAAGAAGCAATTCGAACAATTGTCGGAAAACATGACTTTACGAGTTTTTGTTCAACTAAAACAGATAAAGAATATAAAGTTAGAACGATTTATGAAGCGGAAGTAAATTTAGATACAAAGCAAAATGAACTGGTTTTTCGCTTTTACGGAGATGGCTTCTTATATAATATGATTCGTATTTTAGTGGGCACCTTATTACAAATTGGTGATGGTTTGAAACCGGTAGACGAATTACAAAGATTACTTTCAGTTAAAGATCGAAATCAAGCAGGACCGACAGCTCCACCACAAGGACTCTATATGATGCGAGTAGAGTATCAAGAGGATCCATTTAAGAGGCAATGATAATCAGAACTTTGAATTTTGAAGAGGACGAACGTTCCTCTTTTTTTATATTAAAAATTTTGAAAAATGATAGCAACTTTGATAAGGTTCGGTATAATAGATATGTTAAAAAATGGAGGGTTATTAATGAGTTATTTAAAAGAACGCATCTTAAAAGATGGCATTATTTTACCAAATAATGTAATTAAAGTGGATTCGTTTATGAATCATCAAATCGATCCGGAAATCATGCAAGAAATTGCGATTGATTTCTATTATCATTTTCGTCAAGAAGGTATCACCAAAGTACTAACAATTGAAGCTTCTGGTATTGCACCGGCTATTATTACGGCTGCACACTTTAAAGTTCCAATGTTATTCGCAAAAAAAACACAGCCATCAACATTAGGAAATAAAGATTTTTATGAGACCAATGTTTATAGCTATACCAAAAATGTGACCAATCGTGTCATCATCTCAAAAAAATATATTAACGAAAATGATCGCGTATTGATTATTGATGATTTCCTTGCGAATGGCGAAGCAGCGCTTGGTTTAGTTGATTTAGTAGAGCAAGCGGGGGCCCAAGTAGCTGGCGTTGGTATTTGTATCGAAAAATCATTCCAAAATGGACGTCAAAAATTAATGGATAAAGGTTTAGAGGTCTTTTCAGTTTGTCGTATCGGCTCTTTAGAAGATCAACAAATTGAATTTTTGGAAGGAAATTAATCGCGATGAATATTACAGTGTACTGTGGCTCTAATTTTGGTAATCAGTCAATTTATGAAGAATTTGCTCGTGACTTGGGGCGTTTTATTGCCATGCATCAACATCAATTAATTTATGGTGGAGGCAATAAAGGATTGATGGGAGTACTAGCGAATAGCGTTATCAACACTGGTGGTCGAGCAATCGGAATCATGCCCAGTTTTCTAATTTTTGATTGTCAAATTAAGCTAGAATTTTTACCTAACACATAATACGTTTGCTTTTTGTTTAATTGATAATTAAAATGCTTGTTCGAAAGTTCAAGTATAAATTATCCACTAACTTTAAGGTTTCCACAAAGTCAGATTTGTGGCAAGTGTAGTGAGTCAAATTGATGCATTAAATCGTTAGAGCTTTACTTGGATGCTCCGGTATGATACTCGCGAATAGCGAGTTGGGGAAAGGGTTTGGGTAGGAGACCCAAAAAGCATCCCCAAATCATCATGCCGGGCTAGGCACCAAGTCAAGCTCTAACAATCAGGTGCCTTACGCAATGGATTCACTGTCTTAACAAACACATTGTGTGCATTAGAAAGCATCTATCCATCCAAGTTCCTTACAACAATCGATAAAAACTTCAATTGGCGTTCGATAACCTAATGATTTTCGTGGAATTTCATTGCGGAAATGAGCTGTTTGGCTGAGTATTTCCTGCGATATATCGGTAAAATCCATCCCCTTAGATAACCCATCTCTTCGAAGTAGTCCATTAGAGTGTTCATTTAAGCCGCGTTGTGACGGACAACCGGGATCAGCAAAGTAAATATTGATGTCATTGACATTTGAAATGGCTTGCCAATCAGAAAATTCTTTTCCACAATCAAACGTAATGGATTTAAATAAATTTCTCGGTAAATAAGCAAACCAGTTATCACAAGCGATTCGCACATCACTTGCTTTGCGACTGTTAATTTTTATCGGGATGATGAGTTTACTGATTCTTTCGACCAGTGTTAGGACTGCACTCTTATGGTCTTTTCCGACAATCGTGTCACCTTCTAGATGTCCAAATTCTTTCTCATATTGTGGATTTTCTTTTTGACGATCTTCGATGGTGCGTCTAAAGTGTTGTTTACCTCTTTTTTCCTGATACCCATTAGGTTTTCTCTTACCTTTCATCGGTAAAGTTGAGGGATCAAAGAGTTCCGAGTCTTTAAAACGACGATAAAGTGTTCGAGCTGTACATCCTAATGGGAGTTCATTCCGACCAATGATGACGTCAGGAGACCACCCCTGGTCCACTTTTTTCTTAATATATGTGATTTGTTTAGTGTTAAAGACCTTCTTTTTGGCACCACAGCGTGATTTATTCTCTTTATATTGATCGTAGTATTCCTGAATATTACCACTATTTTTAAGAAAATTAACGACGTTATAAATGGTTTGGATGGCCCGATTTAATTTTTTAGCGATATCCGTTACTTTTTTACCGCTATCGTAATAATTTTCTATCCAAATCAATTCTTTCATGGTAAGATGTGTATAAGCCATTTGTATGTACTCCTTCCTTAGCATGTGATTTTATGTTTAGGATACCATACAAATGGCCTATTTATTTTTCTAGCTTAATTTTACTATCCAAGAATCAATAAAGAAGTAGCCAATATTAATTTGACCGAATTTATTGAAGTAGACACCATGTCTGAAAGAAAAATAAAGATGATTGAATTAGGAGAAGCTTTCGTTGCTTTACCGGGAGGACCTGGCACACTTGAAGAAATTACCGAGGTCATCAGTTTAATTCGTTTAAACCTTATTAACAAAGAGTGCTATTTAATGAATATTCATGGTTACTACAATCATTTAGAAATATTTTTTGATACGATGGTTAAGGAAGGGTTCATGACCGTTGAAGAACGGCAAAAGATTCATTTTGTTGAGAGTATTGGTGAATTAGAACTGTTAATTGAAAAACATTAATAAAGAGGGACTTAATCATGAGTCGAAGTAACAAACGAGCACAAGTTAAATACTTTTGCTAGGGTTACTAAGACTGTGTTGGTTAAGTCCATTTTTGATTTTAGCGATTATAATGATTGTATTTATGAATGATACGCTAAATTTTCTAAATAGGTCATCCCCTTGATAATATCGTCTGCTGTCAGGTCTTGTTTAGCTAAAATAAAACTCTCATTATTTGCCGCTGCATATGTAGCAACTTGATGTATTTTGTTAGGTAAATCTTCCATCACACCAAGTTGTTTTAAGGTAGTTGGAAAATGATTGGCTTGGTAAAATGGTAAGAGGGTATTCAGTTCTTCGTGATTACCTAATGTAGCAATTTGTACCAAAATACCATAAGCTACTTTGACTCCGTGTTCAATTGAAGCCGTTTCAGGTAGGAGTGTGAGCCCATTATGAACAGCATGAGCCCCCGCGATTCGTCCATATGATCCAGCAAAGCCACCTACACTAGCAGCGATTAAAAATATAGTATCTGCAATTCGTTGAAACGCATCTGATATTTGATTAGATTGTAAACTTTCGATCGCTTTAGCACCATCATTTAACAGAGTTTCCCTTGATAATTGAGCACTGCTTAGACCAAGGGAAATGTTTGTAGGCCAAGGTAATGGTAAATTTTCTGCTAAAGCAATGGCTTCATACCATTTTGCGAGGGTATCGCCGATGCCACTTTGTAAATATTTTAGTGGTGATTCTACTAATAAATTTGTATCGACAATGGTTAAGAAAGCAGCTTTGGGATAATAGTCAACGGTTTTAAAGGTATGATCAGGATGATAAATGACACTTAATGGTGTACAGGCTGAACACGTTCCAAGTACAGTTGGAATCATCACAGATTCCACTTGAAGTTTGTTAGCAACGCCTTTTGCCGTATCAAGTGCTTTACCACCCCCGATTCCAATAATTAAATCGGTGCCTGGAGGGGCATTGTTTACTAAATTGTCAATATTTTCATGGGAAGCACTCTGATCATAGAATAAAACAGGATAGCGACGACCTTGAGGATAAAATTTATTAAAAGCATGGTAAGCTTTCGCACCAGTAATAATTAAAGGTTGTTTAAACATTTGAATGGAGCTGTCTAAAAAAGTTAAAGCTCCCGGTTGACTGATATATTGTCCAACACCTGGACGGGTTATTTCAGATAATTCCACACACATTCTTCTTTCTAAAAAGTGTAAAATAAATACACTCTCATATTTTTTTAATTAATATCTAATTTATCATAATGAGTATAAGATTTCAAATGAATAAAAGAAGATAAAATATTGTCATTTAGAGAATATCTATTGTATGATATGGTTAACAACGTTAATTTTTAGGAGGGTTCAGATGAAAAAAGAATTATCTTTAAACAATGGGACAAAGATTCCGATGATTGGCTTTGGAACTTGGCGCTTAGAAGAAGGCGAACAAGCGTACAATGCTGTCAAATATGCTTTAGAAGTAGGTTATCGTCATATTGACACAGCACAAGGTTATCAAAATGAATCAAGTGTCGGGCAAGCTATTTTAGATAGTGGCATTGATCGTCAGCAATTATATGTAACCACAAAAGTAGTCAATACTGTAAGAGGCTACGATAATACCATGCGTTGCATTGACGAGTCTTTGGAAAAGTTAAAAATGGATTATCTAGATTTAGTTTTAATTCATTGGCCAAATCCACAATCTGTTCGCGATAAAGGTGAGAATGCATGGAAAGAAGCAAACGCTGAAACTTGGCGTGCTTTAGAAGATTTAGTAGAGGCAGGTAAAATTCGTTCAATTGGTATCTCTAACTTCTTAGAGCACCATATTGAAGAATTATTGAAAACAGCTCGTATTAAGCCGGTATTAAACCAAATTAAAATTGCGCCAGGTTGTTATCCTGAGCTTAGTGTAAAATAACTGTTGGTCAGCTAAAAGAAAAAAGATAATCCTCTGCTATACTGTAAGTAGGAAAAAAACACAGAAAGGTAGAGGATTATCCATGAGTATTATAACACAAATTATGCAAGAAATTAATGAAATGATGGCAGATTTATATAATAATGCGATTCAAGGTGAAGTAGACTTTTCAACATGCATCAAAACTATTAGCGATACGATGCGTCAACTCTCAGTTGATTTAGCCGAAGATCTCTGTAAAACAATTGAGGAATCAATCTTTGAAAGTCCTGGAAGAAAAGCAAGATACAGCGTTCATCGTAGCGATGATGAGAAAACAATCTCCACACTGATTGGTGACATTAAACTTTCAAGACGTTATTACAAAGATAAACAAACGGGTGAGTTCTGTTATTTATTGGATGATTTCTTATCGCTCACACCTCATCAGCGCATGGATGTCAATCTAGAAGCATCCATTTACGAGAAGGCTAGCAAGCATTCTTATCAAGAGGCCATTGATAGCTTCGAACATATCGGGATTTATAGTAGCCAGACAGTCAAGAATATTGTGCATAAGTATCGCCCGGATTCTGTTGCATTGCCGGTGGAAGCAAAACGTCAGGTAGACTGTCTCTATATTGAAGCCGATGAAGACCATGTAGCTTATCAAGATGGGAAGAATCGGGAAATGCGCTTGGCTTATGTTCACGAAGGATATAAAGAAAATTTAGGTTCAAGTGACCGAAAAGAATTAAATATTAGTCGCATCTTCACAGGATTATACGAAGATAGCGAGGAATTGTGGGAAGATGTTTATTACTACCTCGACCAACAATACGATTTAGCAGCCTGTCCGACCCTTTATTTAAGTGGAGACGGGGCTCACTGGATTAAGAAAGGGTTGGACTATCTACCGACTCAAACACGCTTTGTTCTTGACCCTTATCATACGGTTAAATACCTTCGTCAGGCATGTGTTGGTATCAGTAATGATCATTTATACGCCACTTTACATCGTTGGCTTTATACAGGTGAAAAAGGCTATTTACAGGACTACTTCGAAGTGCGACTCAGCGATCCGTCGCTATCTGATAGGCAATTGGGATTCTATTCAAAGACAAAGGGACCCTCAATATATCGGTTGTAGTGCCGAAGGTCACGTCAGCCATTGGTTAAGTGCTCGTTTAAGTTCGCGACCGCTAGGATGGAGTACAACAGGAGCAGAAAACATCGCTAAAGCCCGAGCTTATGACTTAAATGGTGGCGATTTAAAAACTTGGGTAACAAATCAAATTAAAACAAAAGAAAGAAAAAGAAGAGTAGAGAAATTAGATGGCCGTGTGGGGCGGAAATACGTTCGTCAGTATGATTGGAGTGGTAAAGTAGCCATCTTACACTATTCCAATAACACACGCAGTCGCCAGGCTTTTGGGACCATCGCTGGTTATTAATATTCAATAGAGTGAAGCCTGTCTTCATAATGACAGCTAAAGGTAATGAAGTGAGTGCTTGATAGCGAGCCTCCGGCGGCATGGGAGGATTTGGAGGTCTTTAGGAAGGCACATCCCCTATAGCCAATCCAGTCTCGCTAGACGCAAGTACCATGCCGCTGGAGACTCGCTATCAAGGTTATCGGTTAAAATATGGAATCCATAAAATTGGGTTCAGAGAAATAGGAAAAAGTATGGTAGAGGAAAACCAACAATAATTTGACACTATCTATCCTGAGGCATTAATTCACTATTGTCGTCAACATGTGATAGAATTAGAAGCTTATAGTCCATTAGGTGCGGGCGAACTATTTAGCAATGAAACAGTGCTCGAAATGGCTAAAAAATATGATTGTACGGCAGCGCAATTAGCCTTACGTTGGGTGATTGACCGCGATTGTATTCCTTTACCACGATCGACTAATCCCAAAAATATTCAATCAAATCTCGAATTAGAAGGCATTGAGATTTCTGAAGAAGATGCCTTAGTATTACAAAATCTTGCTGGAATGAGTGGTGCGACTCATCCAGATAGCGCGCCGTTCTAATATAATTTAAAAGCAAAAGACGCATGCTATTTTGAGTTGATAAGCTAGATAAAAAGATACTGGCTTAAAGCATTCTTAATAGTATGCGTCTTATTTTAGTGGTAATTATTGTTGATTAAAGGCATCGATAAAACGTAGCATGGCTTGACGCCCAGATTCATCTTGTTTAAAGACACCTGCATCTTCAAGCACACGTCCAAATTTGTTGGTGATTGCTTGTTCGATAAAGCGGTCAATCGTGGTTTCATCATATTCTTTGCTTTTTAATTCTTTTGCCCATGTTTGGTGATATTCAGCCACTTGATTCAAGTCTGCCTGGTCTAATAAATAAGCTTTGATACTATCGATTTCATTGACTAAACGAGGTGGTAATATCGCTAAGCCCATCACTTCTATTAGTCCGATGTTTTCTTTCTTGATATGTTGGACGTCTTGATGTGGGTGGAAGATTCCATCCGGATGTGCTTCGTTAGTTCGATTATTACGTAAGACAATATCCAATTCGAAATTATTATTACGACGACGAGCCACAGGTGTTACAGTGTTATGAGGTGTATCGTCTGTATAAGCAAGAACATCTACTGATTCATCAGAATAATTTCGCCAAAAGTTAAGTAATGCTTCCCCAGCAGTTGCGACTTCATCGCGATTAGCACCATTTAGACGAATAACGGACATTGGCCATTCAACTAATTCCACTTTTAGGGAAGGAAAAGCGTTCAATTTAATTGTTTGATAGGCATTCGCTTTTTCCATAGGGAAGGTATAACGGCCCCCTTGATAATGGTCATGGGCTAAAATTGATCCCCCTACAATTGGTAAATCAGCATTTGAACCAGCGAAATAGTGTGGTAACTGTTCAACAATCGCTAATAAATTGTCCATCGCTTTGCGGTCGATTTTCATAGGGGTATGCTCTTCACTTAAAAAAATACTATGTTCATTGTAATAAACATAAGGCGAGTATTGCATTCCATAGTGACGATTATTCAAATTTAAGCGAACAAGACGATGTTGCTGTCTGGCTGGGTGATTATTTCGTCCTTGATACCCTTCATTTTCCATACAAAGTAAACATAAAGGATAATTAGATTGTTTAGCATTTTTTGCTAAAGCAATTTCTTTTGGATCTTTCTCTGGTTTCGAAAGGTTAATGGTAATATCTAAATTGCCATAATTTTTGTATGGTGCGTTAAATTGGATATTCTTGGCAATGTTTCGAGTTTTAATATAGTCATTACTTTTAGAGAGTTTATAAAAATAATCCGTTGCATCCGCAGGATTATTTTGATATAACGCCCAAAACTTATTGTTTAGTTGTGAAGGAGAGGGTGTCAATAAATCCATTACAGCTGCTTCAAATTGTTCTCGTTGATAGCCGATATTTTCGATGATTCCCTTCTCAATGGCATACTGAGTTAATTGATCCATTAAGGAAAGTAAGTCATTAGAATCACTTACACCTTCTTCTAATTCATTGATTTGAATGAGAGACATAAGACGATTAGTGGTGTATATCCGGTCTAAAGAATCAATCCAACCTTGTTCAATTGCGTTATTGACAAAAGATCGGATGACGCATGAAATGTTAAATTGCATATGCAGCCTCCTAAAATTTTTTACCTACAATGTTATTATACCGTTTACCTAATATTGATTCAATATTGTGAGAATTGAATTGTGATCGTTTAGCAAATTTCAAAAATGTATCTGTTGATTACCAATGTATATTACGTAATTCGGTGTAGTCCGTTTGATTATCGAGAATCATTTTAAGATAGTCTTTGAAAAAAGTTGTTGCATTATCATCGATAAGCTGTTGAATTTTTTCGATGTTTGGAATGTCTTGTAAATCCAAAATATTGATTGGTTTTCCTGCAAAAAAAGCTAAATTAAGTGCTGCGACATATTGTGCCACTTCTTCTAATAGTGGATCATTTTCTTGATACCAACCGCCTTCAATCATTTCGCCATAGACCATTTTGTGACTACTATCGTCGAATAAATGTTTCATGTAGTTTGAATAATCTCGTAATTGCGGGTTGATAATGGAGTTGGTAATAGCATTATCAGTCATCGCTAAGGGTTCTGCTTGGTAAGTAATCGCATTATCTGTAAAGGATATTTTCGAGATATAGGATGGATATGAAGCAAATGCCCCCGTTACAATGTCGGTCATTAGTTTATGATTAGCGGACTCTATCGTCGCATAATGTTGAGCATGAATATGGCCACTTAATGTAAAGGGAGTACCATATTTAAATAAGATGTCACGTAATTCATCAGCATTGTCTAAAGTATAGTTAGCTTCTAAAGCTTGATAATGTGTAACGGTATTATGATGAATCACGGGAATGATGCGCTTATTTTTCTTTTGTGCTAGTTGAAAAATATTATCAATCCATTGGAGCGTCGTTTGGCTAAGTAATCCGTTGACTTTAGGAGCGCCAACGCCGTGAACATCACTATATAGATTACTATCAAGCATCAGTAACCAGTAGTTATGGTTAATAGTAGCTACATAGCTTAGGCTATCTGGATCTCGGCTAATAGCTTTTTGATAGCCAAACTCATTAAATATTGTCGCAAATTCGTGAGCCAAGACTTGATTCGTTTTGATAAAAGTCTCTCCTTTAAATTCACGAGCCCAACCACTTGCGATATCATGATTGCCAGGAATGATAAACACATCGGTACCTAATGCTTCTATATTTTTAAAATATTCGGCTAGGTCTAGCATACTTTGGTACTCCCCATTTAAGGTGAGATCACCAGAAACAATTAGGACATCCGGTTTTTCTTGGGCAATTTCTTGGGTTAGAGCTTGCATGCGTTCAGCACCATAATCAAAGTCTTTTCTGGCACCCGTGTTTTTTATATGTTGATAAGCTTCACCGTCCTCATCATGCAGGCTCTCAGATAAATAGTGTAAGTCCGTAATGACCCAAGCAACTAAATCGTCATTGGTTGCATCAATAGTTACTGGAAAGAATAATAGCATGGACCAGGTCCAACAAAACCAGCATATAATGTTTTTCATATAATTCTCCTCATCGTGAATTATTTTGGCTCTATATTTTTTGGTGTGGGGGAGTAGGCAAGAAGTAGAAAATCGAATGATTTTCGCTTCGTTGGCCTACCCCCGCACAGTTGAATAGGTCTCAAACAAGTCGAAAGACGCAGTTTGAGGCCACTCAACCACTGCGCTATAAATTAACGTGCATTAATTCGATTGAATTTTTCAAGATTAATATCGCTACATTAAGACGCAGTTTGATGCCACTCAACCACTGCGCTGTTAATTAACGAACAATAATTTTGACTGAATTTATCAAGTTTATGTCCAGCCTCTTACACCATTTGACAAAGAGCCATTATTTTCAATTATTGTATCATAAAAAACCTTCGCCATCGTACGATGAAGAAGGTTCAATTTGAATGCCAATAAAAATGGTCGGATTATAGTGGTTTATAATTTAATCTGACGATTTTAGTTAATCTTACAGCGACTAAACTAGCGAACACTAATTTAATTGAATCCCCGATTAAAAATGGCGTCATACCGATTTGCATAATTTGAGCAACAGATTTAGATAAATTAAGAACTTGATTGAGGATAAAGCCTAAGTAAGGTACCCCAATCGCATAAATAACAATCGTCGCCACAATGCCAGCAATGATGAATTGTTTTAATGAACTGTTTGATTTACGTGATAGCAATGAAGTGACAAACGAAGCTGGGATAAAACTGATAATAAAGCCAAATGATGGTGATAAAAAGCTATTAAAACCACCCGAAAAACCACTAAAAACTGGTAACCCAACTAATCCTAGAATCATATAAAATGTCGTTACAATTAAAGCTTGTTTAGGATTTAAAAGCATGCCGATTAATAATACGGCGAATGTTTGTAAAGTGATGGCTACTGGCCACATGGGAACCGCGATTTGGGAACAAATAATTAATAGTGCCAACATAACTGCCATTAAAGTAATATCTCTTGTTTTCATAAAATAACTCCTTTTTACTTACTAAATTGTGAACTAGAAAAATGAACTTCAGAACCGATTAGTGCTTCAATGTTGTGATTATCATGTTCGACTAATAAATGTCCATCTTTATCGATTCCACGAATAATCGCGCTTTGTATTTGACCGTTTTGAAGGTAAGATACTTTCTGGTTCAATCCTAACAAACGTTCTTGATAATAGTTAAGATGTTCTCGTTTATCAATGTTTTGTTCATATTCACAAAAGGACTCAATAAACAGAGATAACATCTGATTATAATTAAAATTTGGTGGGATAGCATCACCGAAAATTGTTCCGGCAACTTGTTTGATTTCTTCAGATTCTTTTTCGAAATTGCCGGCTAAATTCAAACCAATTCCTATAATAATAGAACTTACTTGGTGTGACTCTAAATCAATCATCGACTCACATAGAATTCCTGCCACTTTTTTATTTTGATAAAATAAGTCATTGACCCATTTGATTTCAAGGGGACTAGCAGTATAATGACTGATAGCTTTAGTCATAGCCGCTGCCGCTAGCGTGGTATATAAAGTAATATCATTTAAAGAATCTACTTTGGGGTTAAAAACTAAGGATAAATATAGACCATGATCTAACGAAGACATAAAACTACGCCCGTGTCGCCCGCGCCCCTTTGTCTGTTCTGTGGCAATAAATAATCCAGGTATAGAGGGAGATTGAGTGGCATGAATTTTAGCTAAGTCATTAGTTGAACTCACCTTTTCTTCAAAGGTGATGGCTAACTCTGGCCAAATCGTCGCCAAACGTTGCTTTAGCTGAGTTAATTCTAAGTGATTGACACTATCAACGAGAACATATCCTTTTCGGCCTTGCTGATCAATTTGATAGCCATCAGAGCGTAATTGTTCAATCGCTTTCCATATTGCATTTCGAGAACAGGCTAAATGATCAGCCATAAGCTGTCCAGAGATAGGTTCAGGTGCGGCCTCCATTAGAAAATCTAACACTTTTTGTCGTGTTGACATTGAGGTTCACTCCTTTTTTGTCTTAATAACGATAGAATAATCGAAAACACCTTTTGTGTCAACCTAATAAATATAAAAGGTGACATAAAAACAATAAAAAAACTCGCTTGGGTAAGCAGGATTGTAGCGATAGACAATAAAGTTGTCATTGTTTAAATAAAAGTATCGATTAAACAATCCGTTATCAAGCGCATAAGTTATAATTTTATTTAAGTATTTTAGCGTTACTTATTTATAAGAGATTAAGGGAGTGAAGGTTGACAGCTGATCAGGTCTTTAGTGACTTTGTTTATTACACGGCAACCCTCTTCAGTGACAATGACCAAGTCTTCTATCCTAACCCCTAATTCGCCGGGAAGATAGATACCAGGCTCGATTGAGAAAACATTGCCTACTTCAACTATATCTTGATTAAAAGCCCCCACATCACCCGGTTCGTGGACTTCGATTCCGATACTATGGCCAGTTCGATGGGTAAAGTATTGACCATAGCCTGCTTCTTCAATGACTTTACGGGCCGCCTGGTCAATAGAGGCGAAAGTGACGCCAGGTTTAACTTGGTTGATGGCCGCTAGGTTGGCTTTTTTAACTAGTTCATAAATTTCACGAGCTTTTTTACTTGGTTCGCCATAAAAAACAGTACGAGTCATATCACTAGCATAGCCTTGATAAAAGCTTCCAATATCAATGACGACACTATCGCCAATTTTAGGTTGGTCATTATTCGTGGTGTGATGAGGATCAGCGCCATTGGCACCATAGGCAATAATAGGTTCAAATGAAAAACCATCACAATTAAGTTCCTGGTATTTTTGTTTTAATAAAGTAACCATTTCAGTCTCGGGTAATCTTTTTGCAACCAATTGAATGAGATACTCCATTGCTTGGTCGTTCAAACGAGAAGCTTCAGCCATCATTTCTTGCTCCTCATTCGATTTAATAGAACGTAGCCGATCACTTAATGGACTCCCATTCTTAAATTGAGCGTGAGGCATTTGTTCCATTAAGCTTAATAAGAAATGACTCGGCCAATCTTTATCGACACCAATTTTGCCATTGTTATTTAAATGTTTGACCATTTCTTCAATAATGTTTTCGCCATCACGGTACCAAATGATATTACAATCAAAAGCAAGAGATGGTGGCTCTGGAAATAGTCGATTGAGGTAAAGAGTGATAGATCCTTTCTCATTCAGGTGTAGAATAAATAACCGCTCACCGGGATCAAGGTTTTGATAAGTTGTTAAGTAGGCAATCGTCGTGGGATTACTAATTATTAAATCAGTGTAATGATTTTCTTTTATAGCTTTCATCAAGCTCTCAATGCGTGTATAATGAAGCATAGGGATTCCTCCTTTTTTATTATAAAGATTATTATAATACAAAAAAGGGGAACATTCATTGTTTAAAAGTCGAAGGGTCTTAAAACTAAAATATTTGAGACTAGAGACGGATAACATCATCTGGTTTTTATTGATATACTTACGTTAACACTGAATATAAGGGGTACAGCATGTCATTAATTTCACTTAAAAAAAAGCGCTCATTAATTCGATATACGACAATTGTGGGCATTATTTTTACCGTTATCGCCTCCTTTTTTATTGCACAGTCTTCTTTTTTTAAGCCAGGCGGCGGATTTAATGAATTATTAGAAAAGTTAGGGATTATTGGACCTATCGTGTTTATTTTCCTACAAATTACGCAAACAATTTATCCAATCATTCCGATGGGGTTAACGAACGTCATCGGGAATTTGGTTTTCGGAACCTGGCTAGGTTTTTTATGTAATGTTACCGGAATGTTAATAGGATCTTGCATCAATTTTTATCTAGGGAGACGTTTTGGTGAATCGGTAGTTAAAGCCTTTATTTCTGATGAACAATATGAAAAATATATCAGCAAAATTGGCGATAGCAAAGCTTTCGAGCGGTTGATAATTATTGGGTTTATTTTACCAGTTTTTCCTGATGATATATTCTGTATGATTTCAGGAATGTCGAAATTAACTTTTAAACGATTTTTCATACTAGTATTATTATGTCGACCTATTTCATTATTTGTATTTACTTATGCCTGGGCTGAAATTATTCGCTTTGCAAGCACATTATGGGGTTAGGAGTCGATTATAATTGAAACGAATCATTATTAAATTAGTACAATTCTATCAAACTTACCTTTCACCTATGAAGCCACCTTCTTGTCGTTATTATCCCACTTGCTCCAGTTATATGTTACAAGCGGTAGAAAAACATGGTGCTTTCAAAGGGCTTATGATGGGGATTGCTCGAATTTTAAGGTGCCATCCGTTTGTCAAAGGCGGTAGAGATGAAGTACCAGAGCATTTTTCTTTACGTCGCAATCCTTCGCATCATCACCATTAACCTAAGGGATTAATTAAGAAATAGACCACAGATAGATCGTCTCTTCGGATGGCGATTGTAGTATAGTTGGCTTCTCAACAAGTTTAAGAAATTGTCATTTATTGATGTGTCATATGCTAATAATATAAGACGGGACAGAATTGAAGTGATGCCCAAAGGTCTTAGGTTTTGGTCTAACCTTGGGAGTCTGCTCAAAATGATACTGACCGGTCTTTTTTTTTACACAAATTTTCACACAAAGAAATGATTTGTGATATAATTAAACGAGAATTAAGGGGGCGGTGACGCGATTGATAGATTGGATAGTACGTTATATGGGAAATCAAACATTGGCTAAGATTTTAGATATTGTCATTGTCTGGTTTCTAATATACCAAGTTCTCTTATGGGCGCGAGGAACTCGCATGATGAATTTATTAAAAGGAATAGCCATCGTTTTTATTGCGAAAGCATTCAGTTCATTGATGGGGTTGCAGACCATAGACTGGTTATTAAATCAAATAATTTCATGGGGAGTAGTAGCCTTGATTATTTTATTCCAACCTGAAATTAGAAAAGCGTTGGAAAGCTTAGGGAAAAACTTATTCCGTAATCGTAAAAGTATGCAAAATCCTAGTGATAAGTTAATCACAGATTTAGAAAAATCAGTGCAATATATGTCAAAACGTAAAATCGGGGCGTTAATATCGATTGAAGCAGAAGATAGTTTGGAAGAGTATATTAATACCGGAATTGAAATGGATTCCTATGTAAGTAATCAATTGCTGATTAATATTTTTATTCCAAATACCCCTTTACATGATGGGGCGGTAATCATATCTGATTATCGAGTGGCATCAGCTTCAAGTTATTTACCTCTCTCAGAGAGTACATTAATACCCAAAGAATTAGGGACGCGGCATCGTGCAGCGATAGGATTAGGGGAAGTGACCGATGCGTTGACTTTAATTGTATCAGAAGAAACAGGGTCTATTTCATTGGTCAAACGAGACCATCTCCATCGAGATGTGTCGAATGAGGAACTGCATCAATTATTAACCCAATATTTAACCGTTGATGACGAAGATGATGAAGAAAAATCTCTACCTATGCTAATCAAAGAGTTCTTTCTGAATGGTTTTTCTCAAAGGGGTGATCAATAATGAAAAATAGTTTATTTGATAATAATTGGATGGTAGGCTTAATTTCATTATTCTTTGCCTTAGTATTATTTGTATCGGTAGCGAACGAAAATAACTCACTATCCTCTCTGGCATTGAATAATAATTCAGCGAGTATCGATTCAATAGTAACCATCTCGAACGTACCGGTGCATTTAGGTGAACATGATGAAGGGACTTTTGTTAGCGGGATGCCTGAAACCGTATCTGTGCGATTAAGTGGTCCTAAAAATATCATTAATCAAATTTCTGAAGAAGATATAACCGTTCAAACAGAATCTTTAGTTGGCAAAAAAGCAGGAGTCTCATCAATTCGTTTTGAAGTAATTGGTTTACCCGATTCAATTGTTTATAAAGTGACACCCGATTTATTTTATGGCACGATTTCTACGAAAGAGACTTTAACGCAACCAGTTGAGTATGAAATTGCTGATGGGACTTTGGCAGCAGGTTTTGAAATAGATAGCGTTGAATTAAATATTAATGAAGTAACCTTGTCGGGTTCAGCCGATGAAATCAATAAGGTAGCACGCGTTTTAATTCAAATTTTTGCGGATAAACCACAAAGTACCTCCTTTACAAAAAATTATCGGGTTCAAATTTTAGATAAGGATGGTAATCCATTGGATGTTAATCCATCAGAAACGGAAATTACAGCAACGGTCAATTTAAGAGAAAAAACCAAAACGGTAGGGTTAAACATTGTACCGGTTGGTGAAAATGAAAGCTTTCAATATCACTATACACTATCGAATCTCCAGACAGTATCGATTAGCGGGAATAATATAGCAAATATTGACAGTTTGAATGTGATTGTAGATGTTTCAGACTTAGTAACGAGTGGTAATGTGTTAGGTGTCATTGAGCTAATAGATGGCATTAGTGTTTCACCCGAGACGGTCGATGTAACCGTCACAGTCAATAATCTGCAGACGGAGACCGATGTAGAGTCTAATGAAACAACTGTTTCACAACCATCTTCAGCGGAAGAAACAACAGCACCCGTTGAAACATCACCAACGAATGAACAAACGACAGTAACAGAAGAAGAAACAACGCAAAGTAATCGTACAAATAATGAATAAAATAGAATAATAGCGATAAAAGGAGCAATATAATGGGAAAATATTTTGGTACTGATGGGGTACGCGGTGTCGCAAATGAGGAATTAACACCGGAATTAGCATTTAAATTAGGACGTTTTGGTGGATATGTATTACGTCAACACGCAGATAATATTGAGCATCCACGTGTATTAGTAGCGCGCGATACAAGAATTTCAGGACAATTACTAGAAAATGCTTTAATTGCAGGATTATTATCAATTGGAATTGAGGTAATGCAATTAGGAGTCGTACCAACGCCAGCGGTTGCATACTTAACTCGTACACAAGGTGCGGTGGCAGGTGTTATGATTAGTGCTTCTCATAACCCCGCACAAGATAATGGCATTAAATTCTTTGGTGCGGATGGTTTTAAATTATCAGATGATCAAGAGTTAGAAATTGAAGCCTTATTAGATGCGGATGAAGATACCTTGCCACGTCCAAGTCGCGATGGCTTAGGAACTTTAGAAGAATTTAATGAAGCATCAAGCAAATATATTCAATTTTTACAAACAACAATTCCTAATGACTTATCGGGGATTACAGTATGTATTGATGCTGCTCATGGTGCGACTTCACCATTAATCAGTCAATTATTTGCTGATTTAGAAACAGAATTTTATACCATGGGTGATCGTCCAAATGGTGTTAACATTAATGATGGTGTAGGTTCTACTCATCCAGAAGCTTTACAAAACTTTGTTAAAGAGAAAAAAGCGATGGTTGGTTTAGCATTTGATGGGGACGGTGACCGTTTAATTGCTGTTGATGAAAATGGTGAGATTGTGGATGGCGATAAAATTATGTACATCTGTGGTAAACACTTAAAAGCTAAAGGACGTTTAGCTCATGATACCATTGTTTCAACTGTTATGAGTAATATTGGGTTCCATAAAGCAGTTGAAGAAGCCGGCATGGTTGCTTTAAAAACAGCTGTGGGTGACCGTTATGTAGTGGAAGAAATGCGTAATGGTGGCTATACATTAGGTGGGGAACAATCTGGACATATTGTATTTTTAGATTTAAATACTACCGGTGATGGCTTACTTTCTGCCATTCAATTACTATATGTAATGAAAGAAACAGGTAAATCATTATCTGAACTGGCTGCTGAAGTAACGATTTTTCCTCAATTATTAGTGAATGTTCGTGTGCGTGACAAGCATACCGTAATGGATGAACCAGCTGTCAAAGCAGTGATTGAAGAAGTGGAAGCGGAAATGAACGGTGATGGTCGTATTTTAGTTCGTCCTAGTGGAACAGAACCATTGTTACGGGTAATGGCAGAAGCTTCTACCGATGAAAAAAGTGCTAATTATGTTCATCGTATTGCGGATGTTATTCGTGAAGTTCGTGGTTTAGAAGACTAAATTAGATAGTTGAAAAAACGGCTAGGACTGGGAGTCCCGGCCCTTTTTCATACATAAAGATAGGAAAAACAAATGAAATTATCAAAAAAACAATTAACAACACAATGGTTACACAGTTGGCCAATTGAAGATTGGGGTGCTTGCATTCACTGCGGTTTACCTCTTCATCAAGAGGATAGTAGTTTTGTTTGCCCTCATCACCATCGCTTTGACGGCGCTAAGCAAGGTTATTATTACTTATCAAAAACGAAATTATCACCAACAAAGTATGATAAGGAATTATTTAACGCTAGAAGACACATCATTCAAAATACTGCCTTATATGATGCGCTGCATCGTCAATTTGACACGATTATTTCAACTCAATTGACTAAAGCACCAACATTAGTAATAGATGCTGGAAGTGGTGAAGGGAGTCATTTGATGCGTATGCGACAATATCTGCCTAAGAGTACCGCATTCATCGGGGTAGATTTAGCGAAAGATGGTATTCAATTGGCAACAGAGTATAACGGAGCGATTTTTTCAATAATTGCTGATTTAGCTAATTTACCGATTCAAGATGAAACAGCAGAGATTATTTTTTCAATACTTTCGCCAGCTAATTATCAAGAATTCAAACGAATTTTGAAGCCACATGGCCTAGTTATTAAAGTCATTCCCAATACGAATTATTTAGTGGAAGTGCGCGAAGCACTAGCACAATATCATTTAGTAGAGCCGACGGTTTATGATAATTCCAAAGTCTTAGAAGTATTTACACACCATTTTCCTGATTGTCACCGCTATCTCATTCATGATAAAGTTCATCTTTCTTATCAAGATAAGCAAGCTTTATTAAAAATGACACCATTAGCGTGGCAACTGAGTGAAGAACAAAAGGAACAGCTTGTGCAATCGTTGTCTAATCAAATAACGCTCGATTGTACAGTATTAGTCGGTCATAAGTTGGATTGATTTTAACTCATAATCAAGTTAAAATAATATAGAAACTAATTTAGATTTGAGGAATTAAGATGGATATAAAAGTAATCTTACGTGAAATTGTGAGTACCTTATTTACCTTTGCCATTGTTTTTGCGATTGTATGGGGAGTCCAACAAGTGGCTTTACAACCGTTCATGGTCGATGGACATTCGATGGATTATACTTTAGCTGATAGAGAACGATTATTTATGTGGAAGTTAGGAGAAGTTGATCGCTTTGATGTGGTCATAATCAACGCACCGAACAATCCAGAAAAAATGTATGTTAAGCGTGTTATCGGCTTGCCAGGTGATACTGTTGAAGTGAATAATGATCAATTGATTCTTAATGGGAAAGCTTTAGATGAACCTTATTTAAAGGCGAAACAAGATGAATTTAACGGCAACTTTACCAGTGATTTTACTTTAGAACAAATCACTGGTTCAACAACAGTACCAGAAGGAAAAATATTTGTAATGGGAGACAATCGTCAAAATTCATTAGACGGACGTGATTTTGGCTTTGTCGACATTGAGAGTGTTGTTGGTGAAGCCAATGTTATTTATTGGCCACTAAATAAAATGGGCTTACTGGATACCTATAAACTTAACGATACTGGCGATGCGATTATCAATCGTTAGTGAACGCAATGAGTTCGAAAGAATACATCAAATAAAAGCGAGTAAACAATAGTTGGATTGATTTTAACTCATAATCAAGTTAAAAAATATAGAAACTAATTTAGATTTGAGGTATTAAGATGGATATAAAAGTAATATTACGTGAAATTGTGAGTACTTTATATACCTTTGCCATTGTTTTTGCGATTGTGTGGGGAGTCCAACAAGTGGCTTTACAACCGTTCATGGTCGATGGACCTTCGATGGATTATACTTTAGCTGATAGAGAACGATTATTTATGTGGAAGTTAGGAGAAGTTGATCGATTTGATGTGGTCATAATCAACGCGCCAAACAATCCAGAAAAAATGTATGTTAAGCGTGTTATCGGCTTGCCAGGTGATACTGTTGAAGTGAATAATGATCAATTGATTCTTAATGGGAAAGCTTTAGATGAACCTTATTTAAAGGCGAAACAAGATGAATTTAACGGCAACTTTACCAGTGACTTTACTTTGGAACAAATCACAGGTTCAACAACAGTACCAGAAGGAAAAATATTTGTAATGGGAGACAATCGTCAAAAATCAATAGACGGACGTGATTTTGGCTTTGTCGACATTGAGAGTGTTGTTGGTGAAGCCAATGTTATTTATTGGCCACTAAATAAGATGGGCTTACTGGATACTTATAAACTTAACGATACTGGCGATGCGATTATCAATCGTTAGTGAACGCAATGAGTCCGAAAGAATAAATCAAATAAAAGCGAGTAAACAATAAAAGTTGTTTTTAAAAAGCGGCATGAGGATGCATAGCACGCATTACTTGAATTGTTTAGGAGACTGGGAAAAATATAATAATTTTGTTTCAATCAAACTCTTTTATTTATAGCGCAGTGGTTGAGTGGTCTCAAACTGCGTCATATGAACTTGTTTGAGACCTACTCATTTTTTTCGAGGGTGGACAGACGAAGCGAAAACCAATTGCTTTTCTACTGCCGGTCCACTTCCTTCTGCTCGAAGTAATATTATGTTCTTGTTTTTTAGTAAGTTTGTAGCTATAATAAAGGTGATATAGACTAGTATTTTAGTTTCGGCATTTTAAGAGAGGTTGTCCCGGCTGCAAGCAACTAATGTCCCCTAAAAGAACCTACTATAATGTGTATTTGGGTCGCCCCCTTATCGGCAAAGAGTTGGCTTTATAGCAAATAAGGTGGTACCGCGGAGTAGCTGTTCTTCGTCCTTAACACAGGATGAAACAGCTATTTTTATATTTTAAAAAAGGAGCAAAAAAATGGTAACACGTAAAGAAGATTTTTCAAAATGGTATTTACAAACAATTCAACAAGCAGATTTAATGGATTATTCACCGGTTAGAGGATGTATGATTTTTAAACCGGATGGTTTCGAAATTTGGGAACATATTCAAGCCGCTTTTAATGCTCGCTTTAAAGAAGAGGGTGTTCGCAATGCTTATTTCCCAATGCTAATTCCTGAAACTTTCTTTAGTAAGGAAAAAGATCATATCGAAGGATTTAGTCCGGAATTACCTTGGGTAACGGAAGCTGCAGGGGAACCTTTAGAAGAACGTTTAGCTTTAAGACCAACATCCGAAACGATTATTGGCGATGCCTATAGTAATTGGATTCAATCTTATCGTGATTTGCCAATGCAAATTAACCAATGGGCCAATGTGTTTCGTTGGGAAAAGAAAACTTTACCGTTTTTACGTACGTCTGAGTTTTTATGGCAAGAAGGACATACTGCACATGCGACAGCTGAAGAAGCAAAAAATCGTACAATGAGAATGTTAACTATTTATCGTGAAGTTGTCGAAGAGTTATTAGCGGTTCCAGTAGTGGCAGGTGAAAAGACGCCTTCAGAACGTTTTGCCGGTGCTGAAAATACTTATTCAATCGAAGCAATGATGCAAGATGGAAAAGCTGTTCAAGCAGGTACCTCTCATTATATGGGAACAAAATTCGCAGAAGCGTTTGATATTCGTTATTTAAATACCGATAATGAACACGTTTATGCTTATACTACTTCTTGGGGTGTTTCAACCCGTTTAATTGGTGCTATGATTATGACGCATAGTGATGATCAAGGATTAGTGTTACCACCAAAAGTGGCGCCAATTCAAGTTGTATTAGTACCAGTTGGACCATGGCAAAAAAATCCCGCAATTTTAGAAAAAATTGAGGAATTGAATACTCAGTTAAAAGCTAAAGGGATTCGTACTAAAATAGACGATACTGATAATTCACCAGGTTATAAATTTAATGAATGGGAATTAAGAGGAGTGCCTTTACGTATTGAGTGTGGGCCAAGAGACTTACAAAATGAGCAAGTAATCATTAAATTACGTGATGAGAGTGATAAAAAAGTTGTCCCCTTCGCTGACTTTATTGAGACGATTGAAAGTGAATTAACAACCATGCAAACACGTTTGTTAACAACAGCGCGGGCGATGAATCAAGCAAATTATCATACAAATATTAATACGCTTGATGAATTAGTCGAACATATTGAAACAAAACGCGCAGCTGGAGAATTGCCAGGCTGGGTATTAGCTGGCTGGGATGGTACTGAAGAAAGTGAAGCTAAAATTAAAGAGTTAACCGGATTTACCACCCGTAATATTCCATTTGCAGGTCAAGTTGAGGAAAAAACGACCTGTATCGTAACAGGCCAACCTGCAAAACATACGGTATGGTTAGCAAGAGCATATTAAAATTAAAAGAATTGTGTTTAGAAACTGACTCATTATCTGCCAACAAAAATATGACATCCACGTAATGGCAGAATCGTATTAATAACATCTTTTAAAGACAAATTTGGTATCTATCAAACACTGTTAGAGTGGGTAATTGAAACGAATATCATAACATTTTATTTTTAATATCCACTCTCTTTAAAAAAATTGATTTTTCAATAAAAAAAGATTATTATTGTTTTATATTATATATTTTAATACACAAAGGAGAGAACAAATATGGACCCCTCGGGGAATTCATTATTTAGTCAGATATTAACTATTCTGATACTGACTGCAATAAACGCATTTTTTGCCGCTAGTGAAATGGCTTTTGTTTCATTGAATCGTAAAAAAATCGATAATTTAGTTGAAGAAGGTAACAAACGTGCAGTTAAAGTGCAAGCATTATTAGATAAATCAGAAGATTTTTTAGCGACGATACAAGTAGCAATTACCTTAGCAGGATTCTTATCATCTGCTTCGGCTGCGACAAGTTTTGCTAAATATATTGCTCAGTGGATACCGCAATTTCCGGGTGTTAATACACTGGCAATTGTTTTAGTGACGATACTTTTATCTTATATTACATTAGTCTTTGGAGAACTATTTCCAAAACAAGTGGCGCTGCAAATGCCCGAGAAAATTGCGATGTGGACCGCAGGGACCATTCAATTCGTTCAAACAGTATTTAAACCATTTGTAAGCTTATTGTCTGCTTCAACAGGATTACTTAGAAGCGTGACACCGATTGATTTTTCAAAAGAAGAAGAAAAATATACGCGAGATGAGATGCGAGCAATCTTGGCCGAAAGTCGTTTAGAAGGAACGATAGATGCTACTGAATTGACGATGTTAGAAGGTGTCTTATCTTTAGATAGTAAGTTAGCCCGTGAAGTAATGGTGCCTAGAACCGATACACAAATGGTAGATATTGAAGATTCTAAAGAAGATATTTTAAACACTTTATTATCTAGTCCGTTCTCCCGTATTCCATTATACGAAACTGAAAAGGATAATGTTATCGGAGTTATTCATATGAAAAATGTGATGAAGGCAGCCCGTGAAGTCGGTTTTGATAATATTGAATTTAGAGAGATCGCCAGCGAACCACTATTCGTTCCGTCAACGATTTATATTGATGATTTACTTGTTGAATTTAAACGTGAACAAACCCATATGGCTATTTTACGAGACGAATATGGAGGAGTCGAAGGAATTGTGACCTTAGAGGATTTACTAGAAGAAATCGTTGGAGAAATTGAAGACGAGACCGATATGGGGAATGCTGGAGATATCCGCAAAATAGATGACCAAAATTATTATATTAATGGTGGCTTATCGATTGATAAATTTAATAATTACTTTAATCAAAGTTTAAGTGATGAAGAAGTGGACACAATTGCCGGTTCGATTATTTATGAAATTGGTTATGTGCCAGAAGATGATGAAAAAGTTTCAGTACGTGCTAATGAGTACGTATTAACGACAAGTCATGTTGAAAATGGTCGTATTCGTGGTGTACTAGTGCAATTAGATCCAGATCTTACCGTAGAAACGCTTTATAATTTATATGATGAAGAAACGGAAGCGTATGTTCCAATGAAAGAGGTATTAGAAGAGTTGACGGATTAATCACTTGTATAGTTGAGTTATTCTATAAACTTTCATTATTTGTCTAGATGAATGATGGAAGATATAGCAATAACTCAGCTTTTTTGATTAAAATAACAACTACTAGATAATTTTATCTAATATCGTTATAATAAGACAGATAGAAAAAGAAAGAAAGGATGATTTTATGAAAAGCCGCTATGAATGGAATACGCTAATCAAATTTGGTGCGGTAACGGTGGGTTCTTTAGTAAGCCTAATCGCTATCTACATTTCCTTTTATATTAAATTCATGGGGAAAATTCCTGCGCGTAACTTTTTAGCATTTGAAAGCAGTTATCCTTGGATTGTTATCGGTTTTATCATCATTAATATATTATTTGGTACCTATATATTTTATAATAAATCCAAAATTGACATATTATTTTTTACAATTTTAAGTCAAATTATGTTAACTGTTTATTTAATGGCCTTGACTTATGCAGGAAGTTGGTTAACTTTTCCTCGTTCCGTTGTTTTATGGAACTTATTAATCGGTTCGATTGTGATGTTTCTTTATAACTACGGTGTCTATTTGTTATATCATAAGTTAAGAGGACAAAAAAGAATTCTAATAGTAGGGAAGAATGAACGGGTTTTAGAAGCGGTTCATAATTTTGATTTAATGGATAGTCCTCGTCATAAAGTAACCCATGTAGCTTTATCTAATTATTATCAAAATGTAAAAAGATTAGCTGATGAAGTCGATATTGTATATGTAACGGGACATATTGATGAAAAAGAACGCTTAAAAATTTTTGAGTACTTAATGAAAGAAAATAAACAATTATTTATTAGTACTGAATTTGAGAACTTAATGATGGTTAATCCTAATATTATGAATTTTGAAGATGAAAGTATCATCGAAGTTTCACCGTTTACCATACCGGCTGAAGAAGCATTTGTAAAGCGGATGATTGATATTGCTGTTTCCTTAGTGTTAATTGCTGTGACAGCGCCGATTATGTTGATTACGATGATTGCAATCAAACTAGATTCACCGGGACCAATATTTTACAAGCAAGAACGTATCACAATGGATCACCGAACGTTTAATATTTTAAAATTCCGTTCGATGAATGCAGCGGCTGAAAAAGATTCAGGCCCTGTTTTAGCAACATCGAATGATAGTCGTGTGACAAAAGTGGGACAATTTATTCGCAGTACGCGAATTGATGAATTACCACAATTATTAAATGTTTTAAAAGGCGATATGTCTTTAGTTGGCCCTCGTCCTGAACGACCATTCTTTGTAGACCAATTTAAAGAGGCTAACCCTTACTATGCTCTACGTCATCATGTACGAGCAGGAATTACAGGGTATGCACAAGTCTACGGTAAGTACAGTACAGACTTCAATAATAAACTGAACTTTGATTTACTTTATATCAAAAATTATTCATTAGCATTCGATTTTAAATTGTTATTTCAAACAATCAAAATTTTATTTGATAAAGTAAGTGCTAAAGGTGTCGATGAAGAAGAAGCGATGATACCACCAAGTTGGCAAGATTACCAGGAAAAAATCCAAATTATTGAATAAAGATTTAAGAAATAGGGAGTGGGCAAGAAGTAGAAAATTAAATAATTTTCGCTTCGTCTGCCCACCCCCGCACAGTTGAGTAGGTCTCAAACAAGTCGTTTAGACGCCATTTGAGACCACTCAACCACTGCGCTTTGAATTAAATAGATATGGCTGAACAGAATTTAAAAAGCTTTTGCCCAGCCTCTTTTTTGCTGTTTTTAGTGAATAATCATAGTATCTCAAGTGTTATTAGTAGAAGATAGCAAAAAACTTATGCTATACTTAGGTTAGAATTTCTAAGGAGGAATTTAAGATGAAGAAAACAATGAAGAAATTTTTTGCATTAGCCGCTTCGACGTTATTATTCACTGGGCCAGTTGCTACAACAACTATGGCGCAAACAACAATTGATGAAAATGTTTTAACTGAAATTCAAGAAGCTAATAAACACTTTGAATCTGTAAAATGGGATGGCTTTATTAAAGTATCGGCAGTTTCTGATAATCAAACAGCTGATATGGGGCAATTAAATTTTAACGGTACCTTTAATGGTATTCCTTTACAAGGTAGTTTTGAAGGAAATGTTTCAAG
Organism: Globicatella sanguinis; assembly: GCF_002847845.2. NCBI lineage: Bacteria > Bacillati > Bacillota > Bacilli > Lactobacillales > Aerococcaceae > Globicatella > Globicatella sanguinis. Next base: position 1,656,776 of record NZ_CP126962.1, read on the forward strand.
TCTGTTTTTAGGTGGACAAGAAATTGGTCTAAAAGCATTTTATCAAAATAGTACTGCTTATATCGGAACAATGGAAGGTGAAGCAGGATCTGGAATTAATTGGACTGCTTATGATTTCACAACATTAGAAGCCGATATGATTAAGAGTTTCCAAGATGCTTATAGCCAATCAAGTAATGTAGACCCACAAAAAACAACAGAGTTTACTAGCAAATATATGGACGTAACCGAAACAGACACCGATTATGTTTATACATTAAAACAAGACATTAATGCAGAAGAAATGTGGAATGATATGGATGCATTAGTTGACTTAGAGAAAGTTAAAGAAGATACGATTGCTAATATGGAGGAACAATCTGGTGAAGCACTTGACGAAGAATCACGTGCTCAATTAGATAAATCGTTCAATAGTGAATCATTAGCAAAATTCTTACAAATGAAACCTGTTATTGAAGTTTCATACAATAAAGAAACGAAATTCATTTCAAAACTTCTAATGGATCTAACAGTTAATATGCAAGACTTCATGGGCGAAGAAGAGCTTGCTGAAAATGCAGAAAGTGGAATGCCACAAAGCTTCTCAGTTCATGTAGAGTTGAACTTTAGTGAGCATAATGTTCCGCAAGAAGTAACAGTACCAGAGGAAGCATTAGCAGTAGAAGTACAACAACCTTCTTCACCAGAAGAAGCTGCCGATGAATTAGAAGATTTAGGTGAAGATTTAGAATCAGCCGAAGAATCAGCAATGGATGAAAATGCTGAATCAGGAACTGACGAATCTGCAACAGACGAATCTGCAGCAGAAGAAACTGCGACAGATGAAACTGTAGAAGAAACGACTGCAGCAGAATAATCTTTTAATCTATTATAATGTTTGCAAAATCGAATCGGGTAGCAACTTAATTTGAATTATGATTATTAAGTAGCTCGCCAAATAAAAAAGATTAGACCATGTGTAATTTCGGTTACGCATGGTTTTATTTTCTACTTCTTGTCCACTCCCGGAGTGATATCATAAATTGTATTTGAGTTTAATGAATATAAGAGCCTTCAATATCTAAAGTAGTATCAGTTTGAACGTTATTTCTGCATCATTGATGGATCGATACTACTACTAGATGGTGAATTAAATCAAAGATTATTCTTGACATTCATAAGAAGAACTCTTATCATATATCTGTTAAAAGTAATAGTTACAAATTTTCGCAAAAAGATTAATATAAGATAGGAGCAAGCAATGAGACTATTAACGGTAAAAGAATTATCTTTTTACTATGATCAAGAAAAAGTCCTCCATAATGTGAATTTTCATGTTGATGCAGGAGAATTCGTAATATTAACCGGTGAAAATGGGGCAGCCAAATCCACTTTAATTAAAAATATTTTAGGTTTATTGAAACCCGCCACTGGAACCATTGAATTGTCTGATGTCAATGCCGAAGGTGAAAAATTATCGATTGGCTATGTTCCCCAAAATGTGGCCGCTTTTAATGCTGGCTTTCCTTCGACCGTTCAAAAGTTAGTTGAATCAGGACGTTATAGTAAAAATCGCTGGTTTAAAAAATTAGATGCCAATGATTTAGAACATGTAGAAAAAGCTTTGAATGCAGTTGGGATGGCTCATTTAGCTAATAAAAAAGTTGGCGAATTATCAGGAGGACAAAAACAAAGAATTAATTTGGCGCGTGTTTTTGCAACAGACCCTGATTTTTTTGTATTAGATGAACCGACGACCGGAATGGACGTCGAATCGAGACGCTCTTTTTATCAATTATTACAACATAGTTGTAAAGCGCATGGCAAAGCGATATTGATGGTGACGCATGCTGATAAAGAAATTGAAGGTTATTTTGATCGCGAAATACGATTAATTAGAGGGGAGGGGACATCACCATGGAGATGTTTCAGTATGACTTCATCCAAAGAGCATTTCTAGCAGGTGCCGCTATTTCATTGATTACGCCCATACTAGGATTATTATTAATTCTACGACGTCAGTCTTTATTAGCTGATACCTTGGCCCATATCTCTTTAGCAGGAGTAGCGTTAGGTCTATTGCTTAAAGTAGCACCGACTTATACTACTTTAATTGTGGTGGTGATAGCGTCCGTTCTGATTGAATATTTAAGAATGGCATATCGTGATTTTTCAGAAGTTTCGGTGGCTTTAATGACAGCGACTGGGATGGCAGTAGCTTTAGTACTAGTCAATTTAAATCCTGATGCCGCTTCTTTTAGTATTGAGCAATACTTATTTGGATCGATTATTTTAATTACCGATCAAGAAGTAAAATTATTAATTGGTTTAGCCATTGGGTTAGTGATACTATATACTATTTTTAGACGCCCACTCTATGTTTTAACATTTGATGAGGCGACTGCACAAACATCCGGTTTGCCTGTTAAATTAATTTCAATTCTATTTTCTGTGATTACAGGGGTAGCAATTAGTATCATGATGCCGATTGTAGGCAGTCTATTAGTATCTGCTTTAATCGTGATTCCTTCTGCGACAGCGATTAAAGTATCCAATTCATTTTTAAAAACGATTATCATTGCGATTGTTATTAATGTTATTGGTGTTTTCTCAGGTATTACCTTATCTTATCAGTGGGATACACCTCCGGGTGCCTCTATTACCTTGATGTTTGTGGCAGCTTTTGTCATTGTGTCGTTATTTAATCGTATTTGGATTTATTTTAAAAAAGGGCGTTCTTAAACAATTAATGTGTAAATGATTAAAAAGGGGTTAGACTTTTTTGCTAACCCCTTTTTGCCTGTCTTTAGCCTATACAAGCAAGATTATTTTTGATAAAATCAAAAAGTATGAATGTTTTTAGACTTATGATAAACTAAAATAAATACGAATTAGGAGGCATCCAAATGGATGAAATAACACAAAAACAAAGACATCATCACGATGTATTGTTGGCCCTCTTAAAATATGATCATTTTCAAGCGTTAGAACTTGAAATAAAGCAGTTGGCTTTTGATGGTAAAGACGAGATTTTATTATTAGTCCAGTTAGCCAATGCTATTTTACAAGTGGACAATGAAAATGTAAAAAAACTTGCACAAAACACTCCGTTTCAAGGTGTTTTAGATGCATCCCAATTAGAACGTAAAACCTATTATTACTTACAAACACTGACCTTGCAATTGAAGCGACAGGAGTACGGTGATTACTTAAGAGGACTGACTCCATTATTGGTCGATGTTTTTCGGATTGCAATTGAACGTGATTTTTTACCAAATCTTGCGGAATATATTCAACCAATAAAAAAAGAGACAACTAGTGGTGCACATCTGTATCGAGGGCTTCAATGGTCACAAAATAAAATTGAAAGTCATCCTAATATTATTGCTGATACTTGGAAAAAGTATTACGGGAACTATTTCAATTATGACCACTATGTGAGTTCTAGTCATTTAATGAAATTAATCGAAGCTAATTCATCAAATGAGCACTTAATTGAACTGGCCTCTACGATGCGTAAGATTGAAAAGTATTTAAGAAATCTAGTTGCCCATGAAGTATTAACCGTTAATCAACAATTCTTTGTGGATCGTATACAACGGACACCATTGCAAGTTCATCAAGTGTTATTAGATTTATATGATGAAGTAGGACTAACTCATCCGTTACAAAGAACCATTATTGAACAAATAAAACAACAAATTACTTTACTATTACAACAAACAAAGGAAAAGAACTAAAAGAGGAGCACAATCAATGAAAAAGCTAGTCATTCATGGAGGAAAACCTTTAAAAGGTGAAATTACAATCAATGGAGCAAAAAATAGTGTAGTAGCTTTAATTCCAGCTGCTATTATGGCTAATTCTGAAGTGACATTAGAAGGCGTTCCAGATATTCAAGATGTACACTCATTAATAGAAATTTTAAATGATTTTAACGTTAAAACGCATTTTGAAAATAATGTTTTAAAAATAGACCCGACTGATATTGTTTCAATTCCAATGCCTACTGGAAAAATTCAAAGTTTACGCGCATCCTACTATTTTATGGGCGCTACTTTATCACGTTTTGGTGAAGGGGTGATTGGATTACCAGGGGGATGTTTTTTAGGACCACGTCCGATCGATCAACATATTAAAGCATTTCGTTCTTTAGGAGCAGATGTTAATGATGAATATGGTGTCGTAACCTTATCCACACCAGAAGGCTTAAATGGTGCTCGAATTTATATGGATGTTGTATCAGTGGGTGCAACTATCAATGCTATTTTGGCTTCGGTTAGAGCACAAGGGCGCACCATTATTGAAAATGCAGCCAGAGAACCAGAAATTATTGATGTGGTTACTTTATTAAATAAAATGGGTGCTAAAATTCGTGGAGCAGGTACGAGTGAAATCCGAATTGATGGAGTAGAAGAGTTAAATGGTGTGACTCATACCATTATTCCTGACCGAATTGAAGCAGGTACCTATATGGCGGCAGCAGTCGCAATGGGCGAAGGAATTAAAATAAACAATGTTATTTATGAACATTTAGAAAGTTTTATTGCGAAGTTAATTGAGATGGGCGTAAAATTAGATATTTTTGAAGATAGCATTTACGTTCATCCTTCAAAAGATTTAAAAATGGTGAGTTTAAAAACATTACCTTATCCTGGTTTTGCTACGGACTTACAACAACCAATTACACCGTTAATGGCGATTACCAATGGTCATGGTACGATTATGGATACTATTTACCCAGCACGAGTCAAACACATTCCTGAATTAAACCGTATGGGAGCAAATGTTCGCGTTGACGGGGATATGATTCGCCTTGAAGGACCAAGTAAATTAACTGGCGCTCAAGTGAAAGCTAGTGACTTAAGAGCGGGAGCAAGTTTAGTTATTGCGGGCTTAATAGCAGAAGGTGAAACCATTATCACAGGAGTGGATAATATCTTAAGAGGTTATACCAATATTGTTGGTAAGCTACAAGCATTAGGCGCAGATATTCAAATGATTGAAGATTAAGAAAGTAGGAAAAATAGTGTCAGATGCATTTTCACTAAAAACATTAATAGCTGCGGAAGTAAAGCAGTTATATGTTTATGCGAAAGAATTAGAGATACCGAACTACAGTCAACTTAGTAAGAAAGAACTTGCACTCGCAGTTATGCGTACACAAGAAGAAAAACAAGGTTTTTATCAAGTTGAAGGGGTCTTGGATATTGTAGGCGGCGATGGCTTTGGCTTTATTAGACCTATCAATTTTTCTCCCAGTCAAGAAGATATTTATATCTCTAGTTCTCAAATAAGACGTTTTGATTTAAGAAATGGAGATAAAGTAGCAGGACCAGCACGTCCACCAAAATCTAATGAACGTTATCCTGGCTTAATGCAAGTAAGTTCAGTGAATGGTAAAAATCCTGAAGAGGCTAAAAATCGCGATCATTTTCCAAGTTTAACAGCCATCTACCCGGATCATCAAATAAAATTAGAAAGTGGTTCTAAATGGATTGCTAATCGAATGATTGATATTATAGCGCCTATTGGTTTTGGGCAACGTGGTATTATTGTTTCGCCACCCAAAGCAGGTAAAACAACCGTTTTGAAGGAAATTGCGAATGGGATTACAAGCAATTATCCCGATACAGAATTAATTGTTCTTTTAATTGATGAACGACCTGAAGAAGTAACGGATATTGAACGCAGTGTTGAAGGAGAAGTAGTATCTTCAACCTTTGATCAATTACCAGAAAATCATGTTCGGATTAGTGAACTCGTGTTAGAAAGAGCTATGCGTTTAGTCGAAGATGGACGTGATGTCGTGATCTTGATGGATAGTATTACTCGCTTGGCACGAGCTTATAATTTAGTAGTCAAACCAAGTGGTCGTACTTTAAGTGGTGGGGTAGATCCTGCGGCATTTTATCTACCTAAACGCTTCTTTGGAGCTGCGCGTAATGTTGAAAACGGTGGCTCGTTAACGATCTTAGCAACCGCATTAGTTGACACTGGTAGCCGAATGGACGATGTTATTTATGAAGAGTTTAAAGGGACCGGTAATATGGAATTACATCTATCGCGTCAATGGGCAGAAAGAAGAATTTTTCCTGCGGTGGATATCTTGCGTTCTGGTACACGTAAAGAAGAACTTTTAATGTCTGAAGAAAAATTACAACATATTTGGAAATTACGCAATTTAATGGGTGAAGATGTTTTACAATATACACAACAAGTAATTGAATTGCTGGAAAGAACAGATAATAATGAAGTAGCCTTTCAACAATTGACAGCTTTTTTAAACGCGATGTCGTCCAATAAGAAAAGTAGTAAGAAGGGTTAAATTTGTCAAAACAACATAAAACCAATGTGATGAGATTGTTAGAGCAACATCAAATAGCTTATCAACCTCATGAATTTACTAATAAAAAAGCAGCCAGTGAATTACCAATTTATAAAACACTGGTGACGGTTGCGAAATCAAAAGCACACTATGTGTTTGTCGTACCCGTAACGCATGAACTAGATTTAAAAAAGGCAGCTAAAGCAGTCAATGAGAAGTCAATCGAAATGATTAAAGAAAAAGAACTCTTACCTTTAACGGGATATGTTCATGGCGGTTGTTCACCGATTGGCATGAAGAAGTCTTTTTTTACGACTTTTGACCAATCGATAGATAATCATACGTCGATTGTATTTAGTGCAGGTAAAGTAGGGTTTTCCGTTGAAATTGCAGTGTCAGATTTAGAACAATTAAATCAAATGATTGACATGCAAAAGGCTGAAGTAGCCAAAGAAAAGTGATGAGATAGTAACTGGCAGTATGGGTGCATTAGCTCCTAATACTGTATATCAATCATCTATCCTTTATTAATATTAAATGAAACCCATTATGGGGGTGGTCACCTGGAGGCAGAATTCATCGATGTTCTACTTCTAATCCACTCCCAATTTCTTTTGTCTTGAAAACGGAACCTTATTTTACATCTTATTCTAGGGAGTGTACAATATAGATGAATAAATAAAGAAAGAGGCAACGAATGTTAAACGAAATGATGCATCGACCAGTAGTCATGAAAGAACTGGTTGATTATATGCGAAGTGCTCAATTACCATTTGAAGGTAAGTTAGGTGAAATTGAAAAATATGCAAACGAAAGAGGTATCCCGGTGATTCCTCATGAAACAGCGAAATTTATCGACTTTTTTTGTGCAACCATTCAACCAAAAGATATTTTAGAAATCGGAACAGCGATTGGTTTTTCAGGCAGTCTAATGGCTAGACACTTACAAGCAGATGGGCATTTAACAACCATCGATCGCTATGAATTAATGTATGAAAGAGCCAAAGAAAATTTCAAAAAAATTGGATTGAGTGACCGCATTACTTTAATCGAAGGTGATGCGAATGATGTGTTACCAACTTTAGAAGGTTCTTATGATTTAATTTTTATGGACAGTGCTAAAGCGAAATATATTGAATTTTATCCTGAATGCATGCGCCTATTAAAAATGGGCGGCGTCTTAATTATCGATGATGTCTTCCAAGGTGGCACTATTTTAGATGACGAAGCAGACATACCAAAACGTGTTCGTAAAATTCATCGTAAATTAAATGAATTACTGGATACCGTTTTATCCGATCAAACACATCGTTCATGTTTAGTTCCTTTAGGAGATGGCTTATTGATGGTTAGAAAGGAAGCGGAAGTATAATGGATAATATTAAGTTAGTGGCAATTGATTTAGATGGTACTTTTTTAACAGATACGAAAGAAATTCCCGCCGCTAATATCGAAGCGGTTCATCATATTATGGATAAGGGGATTAAAGTGGTCATTTGTACTGGACGTACGTTACCAGGAACCCGACGCTTTATCGATCAAATTGATTTTGGACATGAGAATGAGTATGCAATCATTCAAAATGGTGCGGCGACACATCGTTTACCAGGATATGATGTCGTGGCGGCCACTTATCAATCCGTTGAGAGCCGCCAAAAATTAGTGCGATTTTTCTTTGAAAGTCGCTTTGATACATTGCAATTAGTAGCATTTGATCAAGAAAATCTTTTTTTAATTGGTGATCAAACTCCAAGTGAATTTGTACAAAAAGATGCTGAAACATTGGCAACGCCTATTACATTTATTTCTCAAGCAGATTTTGACCAAGTGGAAGGTATTTTTAAAATGATGGTCTTAGGACCAAAAGCAGACCTTGATGCCTGGAATGAGTTACTTACCCAAGAAATAAAAGCAGCTTTCGATGTCGTTCGTAGTCAACCAATCATTATTGAATTTTTATCAAATGATACGAATAAAGCGACAGCGTTAAAAGCTTTGAGCGAAGACCTTGGTATTACTAGAACTGAAATAATGGCCATAGGTGATGAACAAAACGATGTTGAAATGTTAAAATGGGTTAAACATTCGGTTGCGATGGGCAATGCTTCGCCGGCGATAAAAGAACTTTGCTTATATGAAACGGCGAGTAATAATGAAGGTGGAGTAGCAGCAGCTCTTCGTAAGTTATTCTAATATATATTTGAATACTTACGATAAAATTCAAAATATTTTCACATTTCTATGCTATTATTTAAAATGAAACAAGAAAGAAAAGAGGCAACGATATGAAAAAGCTACTTTTTACGAGTATCGCTTTAGTCTTATTGTTGGGAATTGGTTATGGGGCTGGAATTGGCTATTATGCTGAGAAGTTCCAAGCGAATACCACATTTGGCTCGGTTGATATTAGTAACTTAACATTAGAAGAAGCAAAGCAAAAAATATCTGATGATTTAAGTAAAAAGGAAATTACATTAACTGAAAATGGTCAAGAATTAGGTAAATTTACCTTAGCACAATTAAATGGGCAAATTAATGCCGATGAAGTGTTAACCGCTGCTTATCAAGCTCAAGATCCATCACAATGGTTAGCAGGATATTTCTCATCGGTGGAATACGATAATTTATTAATGAATAATGTAAAAATTGATGACGCTGCTTTAACCGAAGCTTTGGCTGCAATTGGCTTAAACAATAGTGAACGTACGGCTTCTACTGATGCATATATTGAATATACCGATGCAAGAGGCTATTATGTTGAGCCTGAAACGGTAGGTAATCAACTTGATTTAGACTTAGTAAAACAAATGGTCGTTGAAGGATTACAGTCAGGACAAACGACTGTTGAATTGAATACTGCTTATTTACAACCAGATATAACTAGTGAGAGTGAAAAAATCACGAGCTTTATGGATCAAATCAATTCTTATATTGAGACTAAAATCAATTTAGAAATTGCGGGAGATACCGTTACGATCCCGAAAGAAGAAATTATTAAATGGATTTATTTCGATCAAAGTAACCAAATTGTCGTAGACCAAGCATTAGTTCAAGAATATGTGTCAACGCTTAATGATAAATATGCGACTTTTAATAAACCGCGTGAGTTCGCAAGTACATTAAGTGGAACCGTCACCGTGCAACCGGGTACTTTAGGTTGGTCGATTGACAGTGAATCAGAAGCTGCGCAAATTGCTGCTGATTTAGCTGCAGGTCAAGAAGTAACCAGAACACCGGCAATCGTAGGGTCAGGATATTCAACAGATGGTACAAATGACATCGGTAGTACTTATGTTGAGATTGATATCGCCAATCAAATGATGTTTGTTTACGTAGACGGCACTCAAGTTATTTCGACACCAGTTGTGACGGGTAGAACCGGAACAGCAGATACTGTACCTGGTGCTTATGCTGTTTGGAATAAAGAAAAGGATACTGAATTAAAGGGATATAATGTCCATACTCAAAAAGATTATGTCCAACCCGTTTCTTATTGGATGCCATTTGATGACACCGGTCAAGGAATTCACGATGCAAACTGGCAAGCTTCTTTTGGTGGGGATGCTTACTTAACAGCCGGATCTTTAGGATGTATTAACACGCCACCTGATGTGATGGTACAAGTTTTCAATACTGTGGAAGTAGGAACACCGGTCATTATATTCTAATTAAATAAGTAAATAACACGTGACATAGCTATGCGACTATGTTGCGTGTTTCTTTATTTTAGAGTCTATTAGAGCACTCTTAAACTCAAGGGTAAGTAGCTTACAAAGATAAAATTTAAAATACACCCACTTTTCAAAAGGTAAAAATTCATGCATCTAGATAAAAAAAAGAATTGTTGTTATAATGGACAGAGATAAAACCCTTTAATGAAAGAACAATTAAAGGAATTGTAGTAAATTTAAATCCTACGAGGAGGATATGATAATGAAAAAAGTTCTCGTTGTTGACGATGAAAAAACAATATCAGATATCATCGTTTTTAATTTAGAGAAGGAAGGCTTTGAAATTAAAGTTGCCCATGATGGTGAAGAAGCACTACAGAAGTTTCATGATGAATCTCCAGATTTGATTGTCTTAGATTTGATGTTACCCAAAATTGATGGTTTGGAAGTTTGCCGTGAAATCAGAAAAGAGAGTAGTGTACCGATTATTATGCTAACGGCCAAAGACTCCGAAATTGATAAAGTTCTAGGCTTAGAATTAGGCGCGGATGATTATGTAACTAAGCCGTTCTCTAATCGCGAATTAGTAGCACGTGTAAAAGCCAACTTACGACGTCATAGCGCTCGTGAACAAAGTGATAATGCGGCTGGTAATGCTAATGAAATCGTAGTCGGAGATTTAATTGTTCATCAAGATGCGTATATTATTTCTAAACGTGGTGAGGAAATTGAATTGACTCATCGTGAATTTGAATTATTGCATTATTTAGCCAAACATATTGGTCAAGTGATGACGCGTGAACATCTCTTAGAAACCGTTTGGGGATATGACTATTTTGGGGATGTGCGTACGGTGGACGTGACTATTCGTCGTTTAAGAGAAAAAATTGAAGATGCACCTAGCCATCCGGTATATATCGTGACTCGAAGAGGTGTAGGATATTTCTTAAAGAATCCGGATCAGGACTAATTGTATGAAGCAAGGATTTAGTTTTTTTCAATCCATTTACTTTAAAATACCGATGTTGTTTATTTTTATTTTACTGATTTCATTTCAGTTTATTGGGGTCTTTTTTATCGACCAATTACAATCACAATCGGTCACAACTTTTAAAGAAACGTGGAATACACAGTCGAATTTTTTAATTAATAATGTTAGACCTATTTTAGAGTCGTCTGGTGATCCTAACCAGACGACTACTATTGAGTTACAGCTAACTCAGACCTTAGCTACTTTTACGGCCGACGAAGCAACGAAAATTCAAATATTGGATAATGAGGGCTATGTTAGGGCAATTAATCAAAGTGGACTGGCTAATACGGTGGGGCAAAGAGTGGATAATGATAATGCTCTAGCCGTTATAACATCAAGACAAGCTTATGCCCAAGAGTATCATGATTATGTACGTAATAACCGTAGTTATTTATTAATACGTCCTGTCATGTCTCAAGATAATAATCAACTATTAGGGGTCGTAATGGTGGAAGCGAGTATGAATAATATTTACAATCAAACTCGTTCGGTTATGGTTATTTTTGTGCAATCCGCAATTATCGCAATTGGGGTCGCTTTCGTGATTGCATTATTCCTTTCCCAAGCGATTACCAATCCTATTGAGCAAATTAGACAACAAGCGATGCGTATTTCTGATGGGATATATAATTATCCAGCCACCGTCAATGGCAAAGATGAACTGGGTGAATTAGCTAATACCGTTAATGAATTGGCTATTAAAGTTAAAGATGGACAAGAATCCATTGAATCCGAACGCCAGCGTTTAGACGGGATTTTAAGACATATGACAGATGGTGTTATTGGAACTGACCGTCGTGGTAATGTTTTGCTAATTAATGAACGTGCATTAGAGTTATTGAGTATTCATCAACAAGATGCTTTAGGCATTTCAATTATTGAGTTATTAGGTATTCAGCAAACGCATCGCATCAAAGAATTGCTTGCTGGAGAAAAAGAAGTAATGATTGAGCGTGAAGATGACACGATCCTTAAGGGAGAAATCTCAATCATACGTCGTGAGACAGGGTTTGTAACCGGACTCGTTTGTGTTTTGACCGATGTGACAGAGCAGGAGAAAACAGATCGAGAAAGAAGAGAATTTGTTTCGAATGTTTCCCATGAATTACGAACACCATTAACTAGCGTTAAAAGTTATACGGAAGCATTGGCAGACGGCGCTTGGCAAGATGAAAATATTGCTCCGCAATTTATTGAAGTGATTCAATCAGAAACGAATCGGATGATTCGGATGATTGGCAACTTACTGGATTTATCGAAAATTGATGGAGGTCAAATTAAGCCTCAAATGGAATTAATTGACTTTAAACGGATTGTCAACCATATTGTTGATCGTTTTGAATTTACTTTGGATTCACAGGAGAAAAAATATACGATTAAACGTCAATTTACGCCAAGAGAAATATATTTAGAAATTGATCAAGATCGCATGACACAGGTCATTGATAATATTATGAGCAATGCGATTAAATATTCTCCTGATGGTGGGGAAGTAATTGTTAAAATTGTTGATAATCCTCATACGGTTGTGTTAAGTATTACCGATGAAGGATTAGGCATTCCACAAAAAGATTTACCACATCTGTTTGAACGTTTTTATCGAGTGGATAAAGCTCGTTCAAGAGACCAAGGGGGAACCGGTCTAGGTTTAGCCATCTCTAAAGAAGTGATAGAGTTGCATGGAGGTAAAATTTGGGTTGAAAGTAAAGAAAATCATGGTTCAACTTTCTTTGTAGAATTACCATATGAGCCATTTGAACTAGAGTTTTCAGATGAAGAAGGGTGGGATGAAGCGTGAGAAAATTTTCCTTTCAAACGTTCTTTTTAACGCTCTCAATTGTGGTGAGTTTGTTACTAAGTTATATTTTGATTTTTGATAATAATGCTTTATTATCCCGTTTCTCTTCTAATCAGGAAACAGCACAAGTCAATATTCAAATTGATAGTAATAATAAAGTTTCTGACTACTATCAATTGGCTAATGTAAAATTAGCAGAAATCATCTATCCGACCAATGTGATTATTTCTGAAGGCGATAATGCCTATTTATTGAATGATTATTCGGGATTACGTTCACTGGCATCGAGTTTAAGTCAAAAGCGTATCTCCTTAGTTGAGAAAATCGTGGTACCTCCAGAAGAGCAATATATCGAATTAATATCACAGGAAAGAGTCGAGTTTGAATTTTCAACAGCCTTACCATTTGAACTAGTGGATAATTTTATTAAAAATGAAAGTGAAGAAACGGAATTTGAATTTAACCGTATTATTTTTCCTAAAAATGAAAAGTATACCGCCTACTTATTAAATACTTTTGAACAAGTATATATGAAGGCTAAATTGCCAGAAGGGAACACAACGGACGATTATTTTAAAATAGCGCGAGTTTCAAAAGGGAAATGGATTGTTGCTGAACGCTATAATTTAAGTAATGGCAATCATGTTTATTTACCGTTAAAAACCATGACGATGCCAAGTCAACTTTATACTTTAAATTTAGTTCCTGAAACTAATGTGATTGATTCTTTATTTGGAAATGTCCGTTCATGGCGTTCTGTTTCTACCAATGAAGACAGTAGCAGTGGGACCATTATGTATTACAACTCAAATATGGAGCTTCAGATTAATCCTTTTGCTCAAATGCTTGGAATTAATTACAAAAATACCAATCAGTTTGAAGCTAAAACATATAGACAACGAATTGAGCAAAGTTATAGTCAAATGCGTCAGTTTGAATATTGGAAAAACGGGATACGTATTGGAACCCAGTCAAATGGCACAACCATTGTCTATCAACGTTATCTTGATGGTTATCCTACCTTTTCTAGTTCGACGGTTAATCATTATGCTAGTAGTCGTGTTTATTTCCGTGGTGGTAATTTGACTACTTCTATTACGCGCTTAGCATTACCGATGGTTTACTTGGAAGCGCATGTCGCCGATCAAAGTAGATCATATGAATTGATGAGTGTGGATGAATTGACATATGAATTGAATATGGCGGGATATTCTGTTAGTGATTTTACCAATGTAGTGATTGGCTATGAATGGCAAGATAATATGTCTGAATTTCAAAAAGTGAACTTTGTTCCTAAATGGTTTTTTGAAATCAATAATGTTTATTATTCAATTGATCAAATTCGTGAAGGTGAGCTCGAAGCCATGGGGAATATTAGTGATAGTCGTCACTATTTTACAAGAAGGTAGGTGACAAACAATGGATTTTAAACGAATTATGTTAATGTTAACCTTGTTTTTTTTAATCTTTGATATTTATCTAGGGTTTAGAGTCTATCAACAAGTTCAATCTACTACCATTCGTCAAAGTGATTTTCAGCAACAAAGCATTGAACAGAGACTTCAAGCTCGTGATATCACTTTGTTGTCACCACTAAATGAAGAAGAAGTTGAGGGCACCTTAATTAAAACTGAAGAGAATAGCGTATTACGTGATGGATTGAATCAATTAACCCATCAGCAAGTGAATTTTTCAGACGAAAATGTATTAACAGCTACTTTTGATGAACCGTTAAATATGGAAGGGCAAATAACGCCTGAAACAAGCACTTTACCAAGCGAAGTGGCAAAATTTATTCGTGATCAATATTTATTGAATGATGAGTTATTTATTGAAGGTGGGGCTTATACGCAATATTGGTATTTACCAACCAATCGAACCATTGTTTTTTGGATGACAGCTATTAATAATACCCCCATTGTAGATGGGAGTGCTGAGATTAAATTACAATTAGATGAAAACTATAATATTGCGTCCTACACTCAAACGTATCAGCATAATTTTGTGACTTTAGATGAGGATAAACCTTATAAATTAATCACAGCACGTGAGGCAATTGAAGTACTCGATACGCGTATTCAGACGAACTTGCCGTCTAATTCAACCATTATTCATGTGACTTTATGTTATATCAAATATAAAGAATGGGACGAGATAAATATTTACCTTCCAGTTTGGAATGTCGTTTATCAACGTTCTGAAGGTCAAACAGGTTCAATGTTAGTGGATGCCATCAAAGGTCAAGTGATGGAACGATAGTTTACAAAGTTTAGTAGCATTGTCAATGCAAGCAAACGGACTGTTACCCTAAAATACACAGGTATTTTCAGGAAATGCAGTTAAGAGTGCAAAGCATTGGCAATGTTTTTTTATTAAATGAGCGATATGAACGAAAAAATATTAAGTGAAATATAGGCGTGCTTATGATAAGATAGACAAATGAAAGGGGCGATCATATGCGTTTATTAGCCATTGATACATCTTCAAATTTACTTAGTTTAGCCTTGTTTAACAATCAAAACATTATAGCATTTGAAAACAATCAATCACAAATGCAACATGGCGTATTATTATTACCCAAAATTAAAGAGCTTTTAGCAAGCAATCAAGTGACGGCAAAAGAGATTGATGGCATTATTATTGGAATGGGACCGGGGTCTTATACAGGCTTAAGAATAGGTGTTACAGCAGCTAAAATGTGGGCAGTTAGTCAAAATATACCCGTTTATCCTGTTTCGAGTCTAGCTGTAATGGCTTTAAGCGTTGAGCCGTCCGACAAGAAAGTAGCCATTGTGCCAATTGTGGATGCTCGTCGAGAGAGTTGTTATACTGCTATTTACCAAATAGATATGACGGGCAATCATAACACTATTCTTGAAGATAGTCATAGTGATTGGCGATTGTGGTTAAAAAACAATGCGTCTATTTTAAGTCAGTATGATGAGATTGTTTTCGTAGGTCATCAAATCGCAAATTTTGAACCGCTAGTCAAAGAGGTGTTGCCTAATTTAAATTATCGCTGGGTTGACGATGTGTCGGCTTTACCACGTATGGAACGTTCAGTGCGTTTAATAAAAGAGCCTATTGCAGATATTGATTTATTATCTCCAAATTATGCTCAGTTGACTTTAGCTGAGCGAGAATGGTTAGAAAAAAAAGAGCAGGTAGACGGTTATGATACATTGGTTGATACAACAATTAACTAAATTCAAAACACGACTATCAGGCAAAAACTTAGTGACGCCTACCATGCCCAAGATAATGGAACAACTGGATTGGCAAGCAAAAACCCATCCCGAGGGCTTTGTATTACGACTGTGTCACCAATCGGATCTCGATTTTTTTGAACAAATTGAAAAACAAACTTACGACGGTTATTTAGCCTGGCGTAAAGCTGATTTTTTAAATGATTGGCGCAAAAATCCTTATGCCTTGTATTTAGTGATTGAATTGGAAGGAAAGTTAGTGGGCGTAATCACTGGTAGAGTACTGTATCGAGATTCACATATCAGTCAGTTGATGGTGCTGCCAAGATACCAATCAAAAGGGTTAGGTCAGTGGTTAGTGAGTGAATGGCTATCTATCGCTAAACAATTTAAAACAAAGCAAATCACTTTGGAAGTACGAGAAAGTAATCAACGTGCTCAAAAATTATATCAAAAAATGGGTTTTCAAGTCATTGATCAAAGGGAAAACTATTATTACAATAATCACGAAACGGCTTTAATTATGAGTCGTAGAGAGAAGGAATAAGGATTGATAGAGTACCATGTTGTACCGATAAAAGGAAAACTAATGATGTCGCCATTTAAGGAACAAATTATCGAAGCTAATCGACATTTTGGGTGGAATGAAGCCCAAACGTTAACGGATTTTAATAATGAACATAGTGAATATTATTGTTTGGTTAATCAAGACAAATTATTAGGTTATGTCGCATTGCATCATATTTTAGATGAAGCGTCGATCAATATTGTCTACATTGATAAGACCTTTCGACAACAAGGGTTAGCAACGGAATTACTCGTCTTTGTATTAAACCAATTAAGTCAGCGTCAAATAAAAAATATCTTTTTAGAAGTACGAGCGAGTAATCATTCAGCAATTCATTTATATCAGAAAACCGGCTTCGATTTATTAATTAAGCGCAAGAATTATTATCAAAATCCCATGGAGGATGCTTATATTTTCCAAAAAAATTTGACGAAAGGAGATCAAGATGAGTCAAAAGAATAATCTCATTTTAGCATTTGAGTCAAGCTGTGACGAAACAAGTGTTGCCGTCATTGAAAATGGTTCGATTATACGCAGCAATATTGTGGCTTCGCAAATTAAATCACATATGCGATTTGGTGGTGTCGTACCAGAAGTAGCCAGTCGTCATCATGTTGAACAAATCACTCAAATTTATCAACTGGCACTAAAAAAAGCACAAGTGTCAATAGATGAGATTGATGCGATTGCCGTCACCAAAGGTCCAGGACTAGTTGGGGCTTTATTGATAGGCATTACTGCTGCTAAAACATTAGCCTTCGTTCATGATAAACCATTAATTGAAGTTAACCATTTGGCAGGGCATATTTATGCATGTCAATTAGAAAATCAATTACAATTCCCATTATTAGCCTTAATCGCAAGTGGCGGTCATACTGAGCTCGTTTACATGGAAAACCATAACCAGTTTGAAGTTATTGGCGAGACACAAGATGATGCGGTTGGAGAAGCTTATGATAAAGTAGGGCGGATATTAGATTTACCTTATCCAGCTGGAAAATACTTAGATCAATTAGCACAAACAGGACACGCAACCTATCCAGTCCCCAGAGCAATGATTCATGAAGATAATCTTGATTTTAGTTTTAGTGGCATGAAAAGTGCTATTATGAATCTCGTTCATAATGCTCAACAACGTGGCGAGACATTTGTGAAAGAAGATTTAGCGACTAGTTTCCAAACAGCAGTTATTGAAGTTCTAACGACTAAAGCGGCGAAAGCAGTGACGAAATATCCTTCAGTTAAACAATTTGTCTTAGCTGGTGGGGTGGCAGCTAATTCCGGATTAAGAAAAGAATTAGTTGCAACCTTAGATCCAATCGAAGTATTGATTCCTTCATTACCTTTGTGTGGTGACAATGCGGCAATGATTGGGGCTGCTGCTTATCAAATGTATCTACAACAACAAATGGGTAGTTTAGATTTCAATGCTCAACCTAGTTTAGATTTATCATAATTTAATGAAACTCTGAAACAAATAAAATGTTTCAGGGTTTTATTTTATCAAAATTAAAAATTAATTAAAATAAAGATTGATTTTTAATTTCATTTGGTGTATTATCTCATTTAAAGAGGTAATCTTTAATGAAGCTATCATAAATATTAAATAGGAGGAAACATTAATGAGAAAATTCTTTAAAAAAGCAGCCGTTTTAGGTACGGCACTATTATCATTTAACGCAATGTCTCCATTATTCGTAACCAAAGTTGGCGCACAAGCAGAACAAACTTTAACATTATCAACGACATCTGAGCCACCAACTGTTGACCCAGGGATTGCAACCGATAGTTCGTCAGGTGCGATTATTAAAAACGTCTTTGAAGGTTTAACAGCGATTAAAGATAATCAACCAGTGCCAGCAGCGGCTGAATCTTGGGAAGTAAGTGAAGATGGTTTAACTTATACGTTCAAATTACGTGAAGGCTTAACATGGTCAAATGGTGATCCAGTGAAAGCAAGTGATTTTGAATTTGCATGGAAACGTGCTTTAAATCCAGAAACCTTATCAGAATATGCGAACTTACTTTATGTGATTGAAGGTGGGGAAGCTTATAATACGGGTGAAGGCGAAGAGGATGCAGTCGGTGTTAAAGCATTAGATGATATGACTTTAGAAATTAAATTAAATGCTCCGGTAGCTTATTTCCCAGAATTAATTGCGCACTATACTTTTATGCCAGTTAATCAAGCAGTAGTAGAAGCGAACCCTGATTGGGCAATGGAAGCGGGTGAAGATTACGTAACCAACGGACCATTCGTCTTATCTGAATGGAATCATTCGAGTGATTATGTATTGACTAAGAATGAAAATTATTGGGATGCAGACAATGTTTCATTAGAAACTGTCAATGTACAAATGGTAGAATCTGAAGCAACTGCTAATGCAATGTATCAAGCAGGTGAATTAGATTACTTAGGATCACCATATAATAGTGTTTCATTAGATGCGATTGATACTTATAAAGCAGATGGAGCATTAAATATCTCTGACTATGCTGCTATTTATTGGTACAAAGTGAATACAACCGATGAAGTAATGTCTAATGTGAATATTCGTAAAGCTTTAGCTTTAGCTATTGACCGTCAAGGTTTAGTAGACAATATTACGAAAGGTGAACAAGAACCGGCATTAGGTTATGTTCCACAAACAATTGCTGGGTTTGAAGAAGACCGTGGTTACTTCAAAGATGCTGATTTTGAACAAGCTAAAGATTATTTAGCAAAAGGTTTAGAAGAGTTAGGATTAAAAGATCCGAGTGAATTAACTGTTAAAATCTCAATTAATACATCAGAAGCGCATTCAACAATTGCGCAATATATCCAAGAAGGTTGGGCAAGTAATTTAGGTATTAACGCTGAAATTGATAATTCTGAATGGCAAGTTTATCTAGATAAATTATCTGCTTTAGATTATCAAGTAGGACGTTTAGGTTGGATTGCAGACTACAACGACGCTTCTTCATTCTTAGGAATGTATGATTCTGTAGACAATGGTAACAATGACACGGGTTGGTCTAATGAGGAATATACTAAATTATTAAAAGAAGCAGAGTTAGAAACGGATCTTGATAAACGTACAGAATTATTGAAACAAGCTGAGGCTGTCATGATTGAAGAAATGCCAGTTATCCCATTGTATTACTACACTAACTTATCAGTTAAGAAAGACAGTATTAAAAATATGGAACCTGATGCATTAGGTAACCTTGATTTGAAAAATGTCGTAGTTGAATAAAATATAACGGAATGAATGAGGACTGGGCAGGAACTTAATAATTTCTGTCCAGTTTTGTATCGTTATATCATTGCGCAGTGGGTAAATGGCGTGAACTGGTATTTTTCAGACTTGTTTGATACTTACTTCTTACTGTGCGGGGGTGGGCATATGAAGCGAAAATCAATCGGTTTTCTACTTCTTGCCTACGCCCATTTCGTGTTGCTTTATTAAACGGTGGCGCAAACTTTTGATAATATAAGGAGGAATATTAGATGAAAAAGTATATCTTTAAGAGAATCGTTTATATACTGATTGCACTTTTTTTCATTATAACATTAACGTTTTTCTTAATGAGAATTGCACCCGGTAGTCCTTTTGCGAGTGAAAGAGCACTAACGCCTGCGATTGAAAAACAATTAAATGAAACCTATGGCTTAGATAATCCATGGTATGTGCAATACAAGGATTATTTATTGAATATTTTAAAACTTGATTTTGGTGAGTCTATGAAGTATAAAGGTCGTTCAACTAATGATATGATCTTTCAGTCATTTCCTATCTCATTAGCCTTAGGAGCTCAAGCGCTCTTTTTAGCAGTCGGTTTTGGTGTTTTATTAGGGGTCATTTCTGCTATGTACCATAATAAATTAGGTGATTATATTTCAACTATAATTGCTGTCTTAGGAATTTCAATTCCTTCATTTATTTTAGCAGGATTAATGCAATATTTTTTAGGATTGAAATTGGGATTGTTTCCTTTAAGTGGTTGGAAAGGATTTAGTTATACCGTCATGCCTTCATTTGCGATGGCTTTAAGTTATATGGGAAATGTGGCCAAAATGGTCCGATCTAGTATGCTGGAACAAAATACATCTGAATATGTAAAACTAGCTCGAGCAAAAGGATTAAGAAAATGGAGTGTGGTCTTTAAACATTCACTGCGTAATGCATTGTTACCTGTTATAACCTATTTAGGACCTTTAACAGCCGGCGTGGTAACGGGGAGTTTCATTGTTGAAAATATTTTTGCGATACCTGGACTCGGTAAACATTTTGTTACCAGTATTAATAACCGTGATTATACGATGATTATGGGAACCACTGTTTTCTATTCGATTCTATTATTATTTGCGGTCTTAATTGTGGATATCATTTATGTAATGGTCGATCCACGAATTAAGTTGGAAGGAGCTGAATAATAATGACGCATGAAGAAAAATTAAATCCCCAAGATTTTGAAATAATAGGGATTTCTGAAGATCAAACTGATATTTTAAGTAATAAAACGGTGTCGTTTTGGGGCGAAGTCTTTCATACTTTTAGCCGTAATAAACTAGCGATGTTTGGGGTTGGGTTATTAATTGTAGTGGCCTTAATGGCGATTTTTGTGCCGATGGTGTCACCATTTAGTTTTAGTCAACAAACCAAAAATTATAATATGCCACCCAATGCGACTCATTGGTTTGGTACAGATAACTTAGGGCGTGATATTTTTGTTCGTATTTGGGTTGGCGCGCGTATTTCCTTATTTATTGGATTAGCAGCTGCTGCTATTGACATAAATTATCGGAGTGTTATGGGGCAGTATTGCCGGAATTGTTGGTGGCCGTGTCGATAATATCATGATGCGTATCGCTGATATTTTAACGGCGGTTCCTTATTTATTGATAGTTATTTTATTATTAGTTGTGATGGATAAGGGGTTAATGCCAATGATAGTGGCCCTTTCGATAACCGGTTGGGTACGGATGGCCCGAATTGTCCGTGGAGAAGTATTATCTATCAAGAACCAGGAATATGTTTTAGCGGCGCGTACATTAGGGGCGAATACCACTCACTTGATACTGAAACATTTGATTCCAAATGCGATGGGGGCGATTATTGTGACGATGACACTCTCGATTCCTTCAGCAATCTTTACGGAATCATTTCTTAGTTATTTAGGTCTTGGGGTGACACCGCCAATGGCCAGTTGGGGAACGATGGCTTCAGAAGGAAACGAAGCCATTATGACGGCACCGTGGCGTTTAATATTTCCAGCGTTATTAATTTCATTAACAATTTTTGCGTTTAATGCGGTCGGTGATGGTTTACGTGATGCACTCGATCCAAAACTTAGAAAGTAGAGGTGACTAATATGACAGAAAAATTATTACAAGTAAATGATTTGCGTATTAGTTTTAAAACTTTTGCGGGTCGTGTTCAAGCCGTTCGTGGGGTTAATTTTTCTTTAGAAAAAGGAGAAACCTTAGCCATTGTAGGAGAATCAGGATCAGGAAAATCAGTAGCCTGTAATGCGATTATGCGTTTAATTCCACAGCCACCTGGACATTTTGATGCGGGAGAAATTTTATTTAATGGACAAGATCTATTGAAACTAACTGAGAATCAAATGAGCGATATCCGTGGGAAAGATATTGCGATGATTTTCCAAGATCCGATGACCGCTTTAAACCCAACAATGAAAGTTGGCAAACAAATTGCCGAAGTCATTTTACGACATAAAAAAGATATCTCTAAAGCACAAGCCAAAGCGCGTTCGATAGAGTTATTAAAAGAAGTCGGAATTCCATTTCCAGAGCGTCGTTATGAACAATATCCTCATGAATTTTCAGGTGGTATGAGACAACGGGTAGTTATCGCGATTGCCTTAGCAGCAGAACCTAAATTATTAATTGCTGATGAACCGACTACGGCTTTAGATGTAACGATTCAAGCACAAATCTTAGAATTGATGAAAGAGATCCAACAAAAAAATGGCAATTCGATTATCTTTATTACGCATGACTTAGGCGTAGTGGCGAATGTTGCCGATAAGGTAGCGGTGATGTATGCGGGCCAAATTATAGAGTACGGTACCGTCAATGAAATTTTTTATAATCCTAAACATCCCTATACTTGGGGACTACTAGGTTCAATGCCTGATTTAGAAAATGATGATGCCGAAGAACTTTATACCATTCCTGGTTCGCCACCGAATTTAATCAATCCTCCTAAAGGAGATGCTTTTGCTCCGCGGAATCGCTATGCAATGAAGATTGATTATGAAAAGGAACCGCCAATGTTTAAAGTCAATGAGAACCATTTCGTTAAATCTTGGCTGATGGCTGAAGGAGCACCTAAAATCGAAGTGCCAGAAATGATTCAAAAAAGAATTCAACGATACTTAAAAGAAGGAGGCGTTACAAATGAGTAAGAAAGTACTTTTAGAAGTAAAAGATTTCAAACAATATTTTGGTAACAGTCAACAACCGATTAAGGCCGTTGATGGTATTTCATTTGAAGTTTATGAAGGTGAAACCCTGGGACTTGTAGGGGAATCTGGTTGCGGTAAATCTACAACGGGGCGCTCGATTATTGGGCTTTATGATATTACGGGGGGCACGATTACTTTTGATGGGAAAGTCGTCAGTGGTAAGCAAAGTGCCAAAGATAAGAAAAATTTGGCTCGTCAACTACAAATGATTTTCCAAGATCCTTATGCTTCCTTAAATCCACGTATGACCGCTGGAGAAATTATTAGTGAAGGCTTTGATATTCATGGACTTTATAAAAATAAAGCAGAACGTCGTAAGCGAATTGGTGAATTGTTAGAAGCAGTAGGGTTAAATAAAGAACATCAAAACCGTTATGCTCATGAGTTTTCTGGAGGTCAAAGACAAAGAATTGGTATTGCGCGAGCTTTAGCGTTAGAACCAAAATTCATTATCGCAGATGAACCTATTTCAGCACTCGATGTTTCGATTCAAGCACAAGTCGTTAACTTATTGAAAAAATTACAAAAAGAACGTCAATTAACCTATTTATTTATTGCTCATGATTTATCAATGGTTAAATATATTAGCGACCGTATTGCGGTGATGTATGCTGGAAAAATACTTGAAGTAGGACCAGCTGCTGAAATTTACCGTAATCCCATTCATCCTTATACGAAGTCTTTATTATCAGCAGTTCCTCAGCCAGATCCGATTAGTGAAAGTGTCCGTCAACGGGTGCCTTATCAACATCAAGAACCGACCGGAGAAGTAAGCAAATATGAAATATCACCCGATCATTTTGTCTATGCGGACGCTGAACAATTGAAAGCTTGGACTTAATCAATAGCGGTAATTTCTTCTGTTTAGTGTTTTCAATCGACATTTTTAATGGGTTTAAGTATAATTAAGATATACGAAAAAAGAAAGGTTGATTTACCATGCCATTTTTAATCATACTAGGAATTTTAGTTTTAATTGCCTTAGCTTGGGTTGGAATTTATAATAATTTAATTAAAACAAGAAACTGGGCTGAAGAAAGTTTTAGTCAAGTCGATGTGCAGTTACAACGACGCAATGACTTAATCCCTAATTTAGTCGAAACAGTCAAAGGATATGCGGCTCATGAAAAAGAAACCTTAGACTCCGTAATCAAAGCACGTCAACAATTAATCGATGTTGCGAATGCTTCACCCGAACAAATTAATGCGGCCTCAAATGCATTAACAGGTGCTTTGTCTCGTTTATTAGCAGTAGCCGAATCTTATCCGGATTTAAAGGCAAACACTAATTTCGTTGAATTGCAACGTAGCTTAACCGATACAGAAGATAAAATTGCTAAAGCTAGAATGTTATATAACTCTAGCATTAATCAGTATAATACTAAGATTGAAACAATTCCTAACAATATCGTTGCGGGTGTTCATGGCTTTACTAAGAAAGTGTTCTTAGAAACACCAGAAGAAGCTCGTGTAGCACCAAAGGTAGAATTTTAGAGCAAATCTCCAATAATGGAAGGATATGATGTTCATTTTAGTGTGTCTATTTAGACCCCTAAAATAGGAGAGGTGAAAGAGAACAAATTTCAGAGTGAAGTTTGCCCTCTTTCCTCTCCTTTTTTGCGTTAATTTAGTGATTTATTAATGAATTATACTTTAACTTTATAAAAAAAGAGAGTAGAATATAGGGTGATTGTATATCATGGTAAAAAGCCAGAAGGGGGGCAAAAAAATGAGAATTAATTTGTATGTACATTATGATTCGGTAACGAGTCATATCATGACACGGGGAATTAATTTGTTG
The DNA here is from genome assembly GCF_002847845.2 of Globicatella sanguinis. Taxonomy (NCBI): domain Bacteria; kingdom Bacillati; phylum Bacillota; class Bacilli; order Lactobacillales; family Aerococcaceae; genus Globicatella; species Globicatella sanguinis. The sequence goes on from NZ_CP126962.1 coordinate 1,681,634, forward strand.
CCGATAGATTTTGAGGCAAAATATGTACCCAATAATATGATATTGTCAGAAGCGCCTTCTAATTTTGGGAAATTTGATGTGAGAACCAACTTTAAGATATTAAGAGGGAAACCAGAAGTTTTAGAATACTTGAATTACTGTCGCAAAGAAAAAGTGCGTGTGTCTAATTGGATGGATTTTGAAAGTGTCAGTATGATGCACCAATTAACTCCTAATGAGATTGCAGAAATATTATATTTATTCCATGCAAATCAAACCTTAAGATCAGCTTTTTTTTATAAATTACAAAATAATTATGCGTTTCTAACCTTGCCGAACGGCTTAATAAAAACCTATTATCGTTATTCCCAACATTTTAATTTGCGATTTCAAAGAGTGTTACAAGAGCAGATGCAAAATTTATTAAATGAAGGACGCTCTTTCTTTTTTAAGAAGAAAGAAATCGCTAAGCCGGTTCCGGAAGCCATTGTAGAACAAATAACACCATTATTTACTAAAGGATTGAAAATTGACTTTGCTCAAGCCTATGATATGGCTGGCCAGTGGTTTGTACCGTTATTTATCATTGAAGATGAATTAACACTTTTAACTTCTAATCAAAGTCAGACGAATCAAGTCGGTCAATTGGTGTATAATTATCAAGAAAAAATTTGGCAAGTAGAACTTATTTCTAACTAGCATGCATTTGGAGGAAAATATGAAAATAATTTTACTATATGGTGGCCAAAGTGCGGAACATGATATCTCAGTCATTTCAGCCCACAATATTGCCCAACAAATTATGTATAACTATTACGACGTCCAACCTATTTTTATTCGACGTGATGGGGTTTGGATTAAAGGAGCCCCCCTAACTGAAGCACCTAGCACTTCAGGCGAACTCATTTTAGAAGCCGCTGAAATAGCTCAATGGTCGCAAAAAGCTGATACGGCTTCAACAGGTATAGTGATTCAGCCAGGTTCAATTTATGAGAAAGACACCATTGTCTTTCCGGCGCTTCATGGACCAAATGGAGAAGATGGTACTATTCAAGGGTTTTTAGAAGTGTTAAACATGCCTTATGTTGGCGCAGGCGTCACAGCTAGTGCAGCTGGCATGGATAAAACAATTAGTAAGTATATTTTTAGCCAAGTAGGTATTCCGCAAGTACCATTTGAAGCATTTGACCGTCAAGCATGGCTCAATGCAAAGGATGAGCTGATTAAAAAATGTGAAGGTAGCTTGCTATATCCAATGTTTGTCAAACCAGCCAATATGGGCTCAAGTGTAGGGATTAGTAAAGTTGAAAATGTTGAAGAATTAGCTAATGCGGTTGAATTAGCTTTAAAATATGATTTTAGAATTGTAGTTGAACAAGGAATTAATGCCGATGAAGTGGAAGTAGCGATTTTAGGTAATGCTGATGCTCATGTGAGTGTGGTCGGGAAATTAGTAAAAGAACAAAGTTTTTATGATTATGATAATAAATATTTAAACAATAGTGTTTCAATGCAAATTCCAGCTGAATTACCTGAAGCAGTTGCTGAAAAAATTCAAGAGTATGCTTTATTAGCGTATCGTGCAATTGACGGGCGTGGATTATCTCGTTGCGACTTTTTTGTAACGGCCAATAACGATATTTATATCAATGAAATTAATACCATGCCAGGTTTTACGCCATATAGTATGTATCCAGTGCTATGGCAAGGAACAGGCTTAGGTACTCGGGACCTAGTTGAAGAGTTGATTCAGTTAGGGTTACGTCATTTTGAAGCAAAAAAAGCGTTGACTGCTGACAGATTTTAGTGGAGGTACAAGATGAAACCGATAAAATTAATGGACGTTGTAAAACACGTTCATGCGATTGATTACACAGCAAAAGATCGCACAATTTCGATTTCTAATGTCGAATTTGATTCTAGAAAAATTACCCCGGGATCATTATTTGTGCCATTGCAAGGAGCAACCGATGGTCATGATTATGTAGAAAAAGCGATTGAAATGGGTGCTGTAGCAACATTTTGGTCTAAAGAGGAATCGGCTGCGCCAAGTGATCGGATTGCGATTATTTTAGTAGATGACACATTAAAAGCATTACAGGATTTAGCTCATTATTATCGTCAGGTCATCAATCCAATCGTGATTGGTATTACTGGTAGTAACGGGAAGACTACCACTAAAGATATGACCGCTTCAACATTATCAGCTAAATATCGTGTCCACAAAACGCAAGGGAATTACAATAATGAAATTGGTGTTCCGTATACTTTGCTAAAAATGCCAGAGGATACGCAAGTCTGTGTAACTGAAATGGGAATGAGTGGCTTTGGCGAGATTGAAGTGTTGAGCAAAATAGCAGAACCGAATATTGCGGCCATTACTTTAATTGGCGAAAGTCACTTAGAATTTTTAGGATCACGCAAAGGGATTGCCCAAGCTAAGATGGAAATTTTAGACGGGTTAAAACCGGATGGATTATTCGTCTATCCAGGCAATGAACCATTAATAAGCGAATTATTAGATGAAAAAGCGCCAACCATTCAAATCAGTAGCTTTGGTTTCGATAGTTCTTATGATGTTTATGCTTATGATTTAGTTGAAGAACAAAATAAAACGTTCTTTAAAACAAATGTCGATTCTAATATTGTGAGTACGATACCTGTTATTGGTGCTTATAATGTATCGAATGCGTTGATTGCTTTAACCATTGCCAAACATTTAGAAATCCCAATGGAACAAGCCATTTTTCAATTGGCTCAATTTGAATTAACGGCCCATCGTTTAGAATGGATTAAGACTTTAAATGGGGCAGATTTATTAAATGACGCCTATAATGCAAGTCCAACTTCAATGAAAGCCATTTTGAAAACTTTATCAACGGTTCCTGTGGAACATACTGGCCGTAAAATAGCGGTTTTAGGGGATGTTAGAGAGTTAGGTCCTGAAAGTGCTAATTTGCATCGAAGTATTAAAGAGGCGATTGATCCAGATAAGATTGCCCGTGTCTACTTATTTGGAACGGAAATGAAAGCTTTATATAATGAGTTAGTAACGGAGTATAGTCAAGAGGCATTATATTATGTTGAATCGGATCACGATGAGTTAATTGCATTATTACAACGTGATATTCAACCGGAAGATGTCGTGTTAGTTAAATCGAGTTTAGGGGTGGATTTATTAAAAGTCGTTACCGCTTTAACTGGCCACGAAACACATAATATGTTAAGAAAATAAAGAATTATATGGGAGTAGGCTAGAAGTTGATAATCAGATGATTTTCTATATGTCTAATCCCCCCCGTCGCGCAGTGGAGTAACTATCACATGAGTCTTTAAGACACCGCTTGATGCTACTTAACCACTGCGCTTATTATTACCGAGCAATAGTTTGACTGAATGAATCAACGATTGACTTACCTTCGCATGAAAATTCCAATTTTTTACTCTGTTAAAAGCTAATTTTCTAAAAAAGAAGAAGACATTACGAGTTTCTAAATAATGAAGCATTACTCAATTGAATCATATTGTTTTCAAATTTTCACTAGCTAAATTATAAATAACTTGTTTATCAAACTTATTTGTGTTAATCTAAGCAATGGAAAGTTAACGATGTATCATTAAGTCAACCGTTCTTTGGAAGTTTGACCCGCATGGCACCTAGCGCATTTTGCTATTTCTACGCCAAGCGGTTTTTTTATTTGTAACTTACCCACCATAACATCTCTTGCTCGATACAATAAATGATAGGTATCACGGGTAAGCTATGTTAAATAAGAAGTCTTAAAGACAAGAAAAGGAAGAAGATATTGAAATTTTCAGAATTAAATTTATCACCATTATTAGTAACATCACTTAAAGAGTTAGGGTTTGAAGAACCAACTCCGATTCAACAACAAGCTGTGCCTGTGGCATTAGAAGGAAAAGACTTAATTGGTCAAGCTCAAACCGGAACCGGTAAAACAGCGGCCTTTGGTTTACCAATGTTAAATAAATTAAATAGTCAAACCCAATCGGTTCAAGGCTTAGTTATTGCACCGACGCGTGAATTAGCGATTCAAGTACAAGAAGAATTATTCCGTTTAGGGAAAGAGCAAAGAGCACGTGTCTATGTTGTTTATGGCGGAGCCCCAATTGGGAATCAGATTAATCGTTTAAAACGAAATGCCCCTCAAATTGTGGTTGGAACACCAGGACGTATTTTAGACTTGATGCGTCGTAAAGCTTTAAAATTAGATGAGTTACAAACATTAGTATTGGATGAAGCTGATGAAATGTTGAATATGGGGTTTATTGACGACATTCGTGCCATTATTGAGACGACCCCTGAAACACGCCAAACATTACTATTTTCAGCTACTATGCCAAAAGAAATTCGTAATTTAGCCGATCAATTTTTAAAAGAACCAGCACATATTAAAATTGAAACTAAACAAATTACTGCTGACTTAATTGAACAGTTTTTTATTAAATGTCGTGACGATGAAAAGTTTGATGTGCTAACGCGTTTATTAGATGTACAGTCACCCAAACAAGCAATTGTCTTCTGTCGTACTAAAAAGCGTGTGGATGAAGTAGGACGAGGATTATCCTTAAGAGGATTTAATGCGGAATTAATTCATGGTGATATTACGCAACAAAAACGTACCACTGTTATAAATCAGTTCCGTAACGGAGAAATTGAACTATTAGTAGCCACGGATGTAGCGGCACGTGGTTTAGATATTTCTGGAGTAACGCATGTCTATAACTATGATATCACCCAAGATCCTGAAAGTTATGTTCATCGTATCGGACGTACCGGTCGTGCAGGGAATGAAGGTGCTTCAATTACCTTTGTCACGCAAAATGAGATGCCATATTTAAGAACGATTGAAACATTAACTCGAAAAGCAATGACACCAATGAAACCACCAACAGTCCAAGAGGCACAATGGGGACAAGTTCAACAGTTAATTGATCAAGTCAATGAAATTTTAGAAGAAGGTAATGCACAACAACATCGTAATACCGCAAAATTATTATTAGAACATTACCAAGCGAATGACTTAGTCACTGCTTTATTAGGAACGATTATTAACGATAATAGTAATATTGAAGTACAAATCTCACCACAAAGACCATTACCAAATGCTCAGCATAAAAAAGGTTATAAATCGGGTAATAAAGGTCGTGGTGGCAGAAGAGATAATCGTCGTCGTGACGGTGGTAGTCGTCGCGATGGAGGTAAATATGGTGGAGAACGCCGTGAGGGTGGACGCAATCGTGACCGTCGTCAAGACCGTGACCAAGATTTTAAACGTAAGGATAAAAAGAAAAATCCAAAATTTGATAAAAACACGCGTGGTAAAGACCAAGGAAAAAGCAACAAGTCTTCTAAAAAAGTGAATATCAATAAAAATTTTAAAATGATGAAAAAAGATTAAAATGGAGTTATTTTAAATGCGCCTAGGAACGGATATTGTGGAAATTGAACGAATAGCAGCAGCGGTTGAACGTAATGCGCAATTTCCAACTAAAATATTATCAGAAAAAGAATTAGTTTTATTTCGGGATATGAAAGAGCAACGTCAATATGAATTTTTGGCCGGTCGTTTTAGTGTGAAAGAGGCTTATGCAAAAGCATTAGGTACTGGCATCGGTAAAATAAAATTTACCGACATTGTGGTACTCCCCAATGAAATGGGTGCGCCTAAAGTGGTAGAAGGGCCGATAGTAGAAAGTGTGATCGTGTCGATTAGCCATTCAAAAGCTTATGCAACAGCGACGGTTATCATTGATTTACCAGATTTTGTTATTAATTCACAAATAACCTCCTTCCTCAATTAATTTTATTTAATGTCGGCCAAGAAAAGGTGATTAAACCGTACTTACTCAATATTTAGAGTAACGTACGGTTTTTCTAGTAGCTAACATTTTCTAGTAGCTAACTTTTTTTCTTGGATCAATTGTTGCTTGGCGTACAAAGCGATAGGGATGAAGAGTCAATCCTAATCCAAGACAAGTTATCAATGAACAAAGTTAAAAGCTGAACTTTAAATGATGATTGAAAGCGTCCACTTTAAACTTTTTAATAAAATTTTCGTGGTAAGTGTTGAGCAAACCTTCTTTTTTAAGGGGAAGCACTATCATACTGAAGCTACTTTTTAAGACGAGCTGAATATGTTACAATTATAACCATACTACGAAGAGGTGAAATCTATGTTTGAACCAAGTGAACATCGACCAACGGAAGCGATTGTCGATTTAAATGCAATCCAACATAATGTTCGATTAATGTTAGACCAATTAACACCAGAACAAAAACTATATGCTACAGTAAAAGCCAATGCCTATGGGCATGGTGCCGTCCCAGTGGCAAAAGCGGCCCTAGAAGCTGGAGCTAAAGGATTATTAGTGGCAACGGTGGATGAAGCAATTGAATTAAGAACGAATGGACTGAGTCAAGTACCGATTTTAGTGCTAGGCTTAACAGACCCACGTGGAATTGCTGAATTACTGCATTATAATATTACGATTACCGTGAGCGATAGTGAATTCTTTAGACTTGCTTATCAGCAGTTAGAAGCAACCAATCAATTATCGCTATTGGATTTATATCATTTGAAATTCCATTTAGCTTTAGATACGGGCATGGGACGAATTGGGTTAAGAAGCGTCGTTGAGGTTGAACAATTTATCGAGGATATATCAGCATTCAATTGGGTTGAATGGGAAGGGGCATTTACTCATTTTTCTACTGCAGGAGGTGGACCGCAAGACTATATTGAGTATCAGTTTGAACAATGGCAACAATTGATTGCGGTAGTACCAGACACTGTGCCGCTTAAGCATTTCGCTAACACAGCGATGGGGATGTGGCATCCTTATGAACCTAAATCGGATATTATTCGTTTTGGGATTGGAATGTATGGCATTGATCCATTAGACCGACCATTAGCGGAATTACCAGAATTTGAACGTCAGTTACAACCGGCTTTACAATTAATTTCAGAAATTATTTATACTAAAAAAGTTCCGAAAGGACATTCTATTAGTTATGGCGCAACCTATACAACAACTACCGATGAATGGATTGCAACGATTCCGATAGGTTATGCTGATGGATGGCTAAGACGCTATTCAGTGATTGAGGTGCTCGTTGGAGGGGTTGCATGTCCGATTGTGGGGACGATTAATATGGATCAGATGATGATTCGCCTGCCAGAAGCATTACCGATTGGTACACCTGTGACCTTAATTGGTAAAGATGGACATTTAGAAAATCATGCAAGTGAATTAGCGCGAAAAGTTGACACCATTAGTTATGAAATATTTTGTGGTATTAGTAATCGAGTTCCAAGAATTTATTTAAAAGACTAGGAGGACGAGATGTTAGAAGTATTTTATCAAACAGTTGGTATAGCAAGTGAGAATACTTATGTCGTTGTTAATGAAAAGAAAGAAGCGCTGATTATTGATCCTGGTGCGGGTGCTCCAATGTTGATTCATTGGATAAAAAGTCATCATTGGCAACCGCAAGCCATCTTATTGACACATTGTCATTTTGACCATATTGAATCAGTCGATGAATTGCGCGATGAATTTGGTATCGAAGCTTATGTTCATCAGATCGAGGCAGATTACTTGTCAAATCCGAATTTAAATTTATCAGCTAATATGCCGGTGCCAACCGTAGTAGCACGTCCAGCTGAACATGTGTGGCAAGCGGATGATATGAAGAAGCAGCAAGTAGGTAGCTTTCATTTTAGAGTGGCTCATATTCCAGGCCATAGTCCAGGTCACGTTGTCTATATTTTTGAAGATCAAAAATTTGTGATTGCTGGCGATACTCTATTTCAAGGTAGTATCGGCCGTACCGATTTATATTTAGGAGACTATCATCAATTGATTAATGGAATTAAGACCCACTTATATTCATTACCAGATGATACGACGATTTATCCAGGCCATGGTCAAAGTACGACGATAAAATTTGAGAAAAGATTTAATCCTTTTACCAATTAAAAAGATAAGCAGTCTGAGTTTTCATGATGAAACTTAGACTGCTTATTTATTATTTCATTTTATAATGTTTGGTTTTATATTGTTTCCGGTTCAAAAGTCGTTGCAAATCATTAAATTCGACGATGTCAAAACCACTCGGTAACACAAATAAAAATTTACTTTCGCTACCGTATTTTGTGTTCTCAAATGTTAGAGAGCTGATAATATGCGTATAGCGATTAATTAAGCGAATCAGTTTAGTTAACTCCCCAACTTGTCCTTTAGCAGTCACTTCTAAAACATATTTCGCATTATCGGATAACCATGCTTCTGCTAAAAAAGTCATCATATCCGTATGTTCGATAATCCCTACAAAAGTATTTTGAACAGATAAAACCGCGATATGTGGTAAATCATTAATCACAAATAATAAGCGTAAGATACTGTCAGAAGTTCTAACGACTTTGGTTGTATTTTTTAGAAAATGCGTAACAGGTATCGTGCTTAAATCAGCTTGAGGATATCTAAATTTATGTTGATAAATATGATAACGATAAATATTGCCTCTAAAGATGGTGTTTGTAGCATCCAATACAGGTGCACAACGTAAACCGTTTGACTCGAGTAATTGAATCGCTTCTTGACAATTTAAAGATTCATTAATACATAGTAATCGATTTTTTGGAACAATTAATGATTCAATCACTTTGTAGCCTCCTTGATTAAGATTAACATTTTATTCATCGCAACTGTTTTATAATAAAATAAATATTAAAAAAAGTAAAGTGTAATGAGAAAAATGACATAATTCTAATAAATTGATTATAACAAACTTGGCACATTTTCTCAATTGTTTCTAATGAAAAATTAATCTTTAGGCTAAAAAGTTGAATATTGTCATAGGATTATAATGAATGGTTTTCAATTAAATAGTCAAGCAAAGCCTGACAGCCTTGAAGAACATCTTGATAGGTGGTTTCAAAGTCGCCAGTGTAATAGGGGTCCGCAATTTCGTCTTCGCGATTAGCATATTGTAACAGTAATTTGATTTCACCAGTAAAATCATTGCCAGCAAAGCGTTTTATGTTACGGATATTTTGTTGATCCATTCCGATTAGATAATCAGCAGATAAGTCATTTTCTGCTAATGGACGTGAATGCATCCCTTCAACCGAAATATTTTCTTTTGCTAAACGCTCACGGGTTCCAGAATGAACAGGGTTACCATGTTCCCATGAACTAGTCGCCGCAGAATCGATGATGATCCGATCAGATAAACCTTTTTCTTCAACTAAAGATTTAAAAACAGCTTCAGCCATCGGGGAACGGCAAATATTGCCTAAACAAACAAAAATTACTTTAATCAAAACAATTCCTCCTTGTAATATATATAGAGGGTCATTTCACACCCTTCTCTTTTCATCAGTTTAACGAATCATTTGGTTGAAAGCAATAAAAGACTTTGTGCAACATTCAACATTTTTTGATATATGATTGAAGCGATTCCATAAAAACGTTATAATGAGTTTGTATAAAAATTTGTAGGAGGCATGAGCCGATGATCATTGAGCAATTAAATAAAAAATTTAATGAACTATTTCAACATGAAGGTGGCAAAGCTTATTTTGCGCCAGGACGTATTAACTTAATTGGTGAGCATACCGATTATAATGGAGGACGTGTCTTTCCTTGTGCAATTACGAATGGTACTTACGCTGTGGCAGCAACACGTGAAGATACAACCGTTAATTGCTATTCATTAAACTTTGAAGAGGTAGGGATTATTAGTTTCGACCTTAATGAGTTAGTCAATAAGAAAGAAGATAGTTGGACTAACTTTGTCAAAGGTGTGATTAAATATATGGCAGAGGCAGGTTATGCTATTGATAAAGGATTCGACATTGTTATTTATGGCAATATCCCTAATGGTTCTGGTTTGTCCTCTTCTTCTTCATTAGAACTTTTAATTGGGGTAACCATTCAAGATTTATTTGGATTTGAAATCGATCGGGTTGAATTAGTAAAAATTGGCCAAAGAGTTGAAAATCAATTTATAGGTGTTAATTCAGGAATTATGGATCAATTTGCAATTGGAATGGGTGCTAAAGATCATGCAATTTATTTAGATACCAATACTTTAGAATATGAATTAGTACCAGCAGAATTTGGTGATAATATAGTTTTAATTATGAATACAAAAAAACGACGGGAATTAGTGGAATCCAATTATAACGAACGACGTAGCCAATGTGAAGAAGCGCTAAAACGACTTCAAACCCAATTAGATATCAAAGCCTTAGGTGAGTTATCGATTGAAGCATTTGAAGCAAATCGTCATTTAATTGGTGATGAAGTATTGGAACGTCGTGCTAAACACGCAGTGTATGAAAACGAACGTACAAAATTAGCTAAAGCAGCCTTGACTTCAGGAGATTTAGTAGAATTTGGAAAATTATTAAATCAATCTCATATTAGTTTACGTGACGATTATGAAGTAACGGGACTGGAGTTAGATACCTTGGTGCATACTGCTTGGGAACAACCGGGGGTATTAGGCGCACGGATGACCGGAGCAGGAATGGGTGGCTGTGCGATTGCCTTAGTGAACCGTGAGCAAGTAGAGGCCGTGAAAGCAGCCGTACAGGCAGAATATGAAAAAACGGTTGGTTATTCAGCTGAATTTTATGTCGCTGAAGTTGGCGATGGTGCCAAAGCATTATAATCAATCAAAAGAGTAAGAAGAAAGGAGTTAATCTTTGTGCAAGTTGAAATTAAACCTTTTGGTCAATATGAAGGAATCGACTATTCAGAGATTTTTATTACCAACAAAAAAGGAACACAAATCAGTTTTTGTGATCTGGGGGCACGTATCAATCGTTGGGGCATCCAAAATGATAAGGGAGAGTATGAGCAATTTATTTTAGGGCATCAAAATGCTCAAGAAGTGTTTGATTCGGGTAGTTATTATGGGGCAACAATTGGTCGTGTAGCCGGTCGAGTAGAATTAGGTCAGGCGGTTATTGATGGACAGTTATATCAACTCGAAACCAACGATAAAGCGAACCATTTACATGGCGGTTTCGATGGCTTTGATTTACAAAAGTTCAATTTTGATATTATTGAATCAGAAGATGAAGTTCGTGTTGAGTTTTCACTTTATGACAAAGCCGGACATAATCAGTATCCTGGTAATTTAACATTAAAAGTAACGTATACTTATAATGAACAAAATGAATGGACGATTGATTACCTGGCATCAACGGATGCACCAACTATCTTTAATCCGACGAATCATGTGTATTTTAATTTAAATGGGAATAATACTCAAAGTATAGAAAATCACTTTTTACAAGTTCATAGTGATAAATATATGCCATTAAAAAATGACACGATCCCTTTAGGCAGATTAGAACCTGTAAGTGATACGGTCTTTGACTTACGTGAAGCGATCTTGATTGGTGACCGGGTTCATCAACCAGAACCACAGTTTGATTATACAAAAGGTTTTGACCATCCATGGTTAATCGCTAAAACCGTCGAAGGCCCACAGGCCGTCATTCAATTACCAGCAAAGAATCGTCGTATTGAGATGACTACAACAGAAAACGCAGTCGTTATTTATACTCATGGCTACTTAAACAATATTGAAGAAATTTGGGGTCAGCCACTGTTACCATTTGCTGGCGTCACTTTGGAAACCCAAAATTTACCAAATGCTATTAATAATCCACTTCATGGTGATACGGTATTAAGACCAGGGGACACTTTTACTAGTCGAACGGTTTATCGTTTCGTTACCGCTTAATATAAAATAAACTGACTTAACAGTACTTTAATGAGAAGGTATCTGTTGGGTCAGTTTTTTTTAATACGATAGATTGTAAAATGGAATGTGACAAAATATAAAATACCAAACTGTTATGCATGAAATGTTCAGAAATAAAAAAACAGAAGTGGTCGTCTCTGGTATTAACCATCAATCAAGTAGCGAGTAGACAAGAATAGAAAATGAGATGATTTTTTGCTTCGGCTACCCATCTCCCCGCATCATTGAGAGGGGTTAAATTTGTCTTGAAGACGAAATTTGATACCATTCAGGTATATACTAATCATTAACGCTCAGATGACTTGACTGGATAAATCATAGTTTATGACCAGTCTTCTATCAATGTCGAGATCGTTGTCTAGTCCGCTAAAGAAATACCGTTTCACAAAGTTTCAATTTTCAAAATGAAAAAAATTTTTTCATCAGAAACATAAATGAACAATGTAAGCATTCCAAAGGCAATAAAAGTACTAGAAGTGATAAAAAATGTTTCTTTTTTGTTTTCATAAATTTTCATAGTGTCTCATTTTGAGACACAAAAACAGCTTGTTTTGAGTATTATTTTCATTTTCATAAAATTTCGAAAATTTCATTGCAAAGCTTGATAAATTCTTAATAATTAAGCAAAATATGTCTCAAAATGAGACACCGTCTTGTGAATGAAAATAATCAGCATAAAATTATCGATTAGAGGGTGTTCTTAAATTTATTTCACAAGCAATAGACATAATAGTTCAAAAAGCGAGGGGGGTCTCATCTAGTCATTAAGACACAGATTGAGACGCTCTCTCACAGAGCTATCAAAGCCTTTTGTAGTTTTATGATAGGAACTGAATGACTATGGAAGTCAAATTCTTTCAACCGTTATCGCCAAGCTTACTACAAATAGTGAAATGATAAATCAATTATTTTGCGCAAAGTGTTATAACCAAATTTCAACATTAGGTTTTTTAGTATTTAATAAAGACTTTTCGTGATATAGAATGGGTAATGTTAAAACAGAATCATCAATCGTTTCATCACTTAAAATACGATACTGTGATGGACTATGTCCAAAATAATTTTTGAACATCTTGGAAAATTGGAATGTATCTCGATAACCCACTTGTTCGGAAATTTCACTAATTTTTAATTGGCTAGAACGTAGTAAACACGCTGCTTGCGCCATACGACTTTCAAGCAAAATTTGTTTCGGTGATAAATTAAAATATTTCTTACAAATTTGAAAGAGATAATTACGACTGATACCGAAATGTAGAGCAACTTCTTCAATGGTGATAGGAAGATGATAATTCGTTTTTAAATAGTGCCTGATATTTTGAGCGAGTTGTGGTACTTCAGGCAAGGTAAATCTTATAAATGTTGACGGGTCGATTAATTCAAGATTGATTTCTGCTAATAAGTTGTAAAGTAGTCCGATTATTTTTAATTTATTCGAAGTCATTTGTGGATTAATCGTTTCGAGAAAAGTGATTAGATCGATTATTTGATAATAAACAGCACTGTCTTCTTTAAAATGAAAGGTGTCACGGTGTGTAATAATAGTATCTTTTAAATAATGTTCAATATTTTTGCCACCTAGAGCAATCCAACCAATAGTCCAAGGATCATCATGGTCAGGTTCATAATAAACATGATGGTCTTTCTTTAAAATAAAACAGTCATTCTTTTGAAGTTCATAATGTTGATGATTGACAACAAAGTAACCTTTACCAGATAAAACGATGTGGATGACGTAATCATGGTGCACGGTATAATCATTAATTTGTGAGGGAAGATTTTTTTGAACACCGGCTTCGATTAAAGCAATATCATGATTATCGATAAAATAATGTTTCCAGTAACTTTTCATTTGAACCTCCAATAAACATTTTCGTAAATATATTTTACCACAATGTAAGCGATTAAACAAAATGACATATAATCTTTACAAAATGCTATGGAACGATAATGAAAACGCATTTATAATAGTAGTAGAGCTTGAAAATTACCAGATGAGCACGAGGGACTTTCTAGCATCATTAGATTAACAAAAAGACAGATGAAAGGAGGATATATCATTCTTTAAAGAGGCTCATCGCACAGCTAAATGCTCAGACAATAAAATAAAGGGGTAAATTTAATGAAAACTGTTAAAAAATTATTTGTTGCTTTATTTGCATTCATGATTGCTTTAGTCACAGTATTACCAACCCAAGTAAGAGCAGAAGGACAAACTTACGAAATTGGGGTTGCAATCTATCAATATAACGACAACTTTATGACATTATTCCGTAATGAATTAGAAGCTTATTTTAAAGAATTAGGCGAAAAAGATGGCAATACTTATAATCTTGAATTTCAAGATGGAAAAAATGACCAAGCAACTCAAACAGAGCAATTAAATAACTTTATCGCACAAGGTAAAGACTTGCTAATCGCGAACTTAGTTGACCCTACTGGTGCAGACCAAATTATCTTATCTGCACAATCAGCAGATATTCCAGTCGTTTTAATTAACCGTGAACCAGATGTTTCAACAATGGAATTATGGCCTGGTAAAACAACTTATGTAGGGGTTGATGCTCGTCAATCAGGTGTTTATCAAGGTGAAATCATTGCTGACCTAGAAAACAAAGGGGATATTAACGGTGATGGTGTTGTTAAATATATCATGATCCAAGGGGATGCTGGTAACGTTGACGCTGAACAACGTACTAAATATTCTGTTGAGACATTAGCTAAATCAATTGATGTTGAAATCTTAGGTGAAGCACAACGTGGTAACTGGGATCAAGCAAAAGGTCAAGAGATTGCTGCCAATGCTTTAAGTCAATATGGTGAGGATTTAGAAGTGATCTTTTCTAATAATGATGGTATGGCTTTAGGGGCTGTTCAAGCGATCAATGGCGCTGGACGTAAAGTGAACGAAGACATCTATATCGTTGGGGTAGATGCTTTACCAGAAGTTGTAGAGTTAATTGGTAAAGGTGAATTTACTGGAACAGTATTAAACGATCATTTCAACCAATCACATACAGCAGCTGAAGTTGCAGTGAAATTATTAAATGGTGAAGAAGTAGCACCTTATTTCTGGCATGATTATGTTAAAGCAACTAAACCAGAAGATGCTGATTTAAAACGTTTAGACTATCGTGAAGAAACGATTGAAGAATACCAAACACGTCTAGAAGAAGCATACGGTGAATAATCTTTAATTTAATAAACAGATGGGGCTTCTGATCACTATGAGCGGGAGCCCTCTTTATAATTATAAAGGATGTGATACAGTGGAAAATAATGTAATTTTAGAAATGAAAGACATTGATAAAATTTTCCCAGGGGTTAAAGCACTAGATAAAGCCCAATTGACTGTTAAAAAAGGAACAGTCCATGCCTTAATGGGAGAAAATGGTGCAGGTAAATCAACCTTAATGAAATGTTTGTATGGTATTTATTACCGGGACAATGGGTCAATTAAAATAGAAGGCGAAGAAATGAATTTTTTAACTTCTAAAGAAGCTTTGGACCATGGAGTGGCAATGATTCACCAAGAATTACAACCCATTCCTGAAATGACGATTGCTGAAAACATGTTTTTGGGAGATTATCCTAAAAAAGGCCTATTTGTAGATCATGAAGCAATGGAAAAAGAGACTAAGAAATTTTTAGATATTATTGGATTGAATGTTTCGCCGCGCACACGCTTAGGTGATTTAACGATTTCACAACAACAATCAGTTGAAATAGCGAAGGCCATTTCTCACCGCGCTAAAATATTAATCATGGATGAGCCAACATCGTCTTTAACTGCAGCGGAAGTAGAGAACTTATTTAAAGTTATTGATGCTTTACGTGCGACTGGCATGGGTATTATTTATATTTCTCATAAAATGGATGAGATTTTACGTATATCGGATGAAATTACGATTATGCGTGATGGACAATATGTTGGTACTTATAATTCTGCTACCATTACGATAAATGAAATTATTCGACATATGGTGGGGCGTGAACTTGCCAATCAATTCCCTGATAAAGATTTTGGACCGGGTGAGCAAAATATTTTAGAAGTTAAAAATTATACATCTCCAAATCCAAAATCATTTCAAAACTGTTCTTTTGAGTTAAAAGAAGGTGAAATCTTAGGAGTCGCAGGTTTAGTAGGAGCCCAACGTTCAGAATTAATGGAAGCTATTTTTGGATTGCGTGATCATATCGAAGGTGGCAAAGTTATTCATCGTGGCCAAGAAATCTTGAATAAAGATCCAAAAGATGCGATTAAAAATGGTTTTGCATTAGTGACAGAAGACCGACGAGGTTCAGGGATTTTTGGCGTATTATCGGTTAGTGATAATATCATTACGGCGTCGGTATCTAAATATAAAAATAAATATGGTTTACTAAATGAACAATCAATTGCTGAAGTGGTGAAGCAAGGCATTGACAGTATGCGAACCAAGACACCTAGTCAACACACAGCGATTGAAAATTTATCTGGAGGCAACCAACAAAAAGTGATATTAGCCCGGTGGCTGGCAACAAATCCGGATATTTTAATTTTAGATGAACCGACACGTGGGATTGACGTTGGAGCGAAGTTTGAAATTTATGAAATTATTAATCGTTTAGCCAAACAAGGCAAATCTATTATCGTTATTTCTTCTGAAATGAGTGAAATTTTAGGGCTATCTGATCGGATTATGGTAATGTGTGAAGGCAAGATTTCTGGATTTTTATCGAAAGAAGAAGCAACGCAAGAAAAAGTCATGGATTTAGCTACCAAATTCATGCAATTAAAGGAGAGTGCAGCGAATGAGTGAAATCATCAAACCAAAACGTAGCTTTAAAGAGCAAATTATTGAGAATGCCTTAATCGTGGTCATTGTTTTAATGGTCATTTATACGGCTTTTAGTGCCAATAATTTTTTGAGTTTTAATAACTTAAAAAATATTTTAGCCAATGTTTCGGTACGTTTTATTATTGCTTTAGGTATCTCAGGTCCACTTATTATCCGTGGAACAGACCTATCAGCAGGGCGTATCGTTGGGATAACATCAGTTGTGGCAGCGGTCTTTTTACAAAGAGCAGATGCTTCAGGTGTGATGTATCCGGGTATTGCAGGGTCACCAATTATTGTGGCGTTATTGGCTGCTTTAGCGGTAGGATTAGCTTTAGGGGTTGTCAATGGTTTAATTATCTCGCGCTTACATGTACCGCCTTTTATCGCGACATTGGGGACACAAATTGCCATCTATGGATTAAATATGATGTTATCTAAAAATGCGCCTATTGGTTCATTGAATCAAACCTATACACGTTTTGGTGCACAAGGGGTCAAATTAGGTGGCTTGCAAATACCGTATTTAACTTTCGTAGCAATTGTAGCGGGGATTTTTATGTATATTTTATATCGATACACCGTTTATGGTAAACAAATGTATGCGATAGGTGGTAATGAAGTCGCTGCCGAGGTGTCTGGAGTGAACACTGCCAAATCTAAACTATTGATTTATGCTTTAGCTGGAACCATGTATGCTGTCGCAGGGTTTTTATTAACCGCTAAAACAGGTTCAGCAGCCGTAACGGCCGGAACCGGGTATGAGTTAGAAGCGATTGCTGCTGCCACTATCGGTGGGGTTTCAACCTCTGGTGGGGTTGGACGCGTACCGGGAATTTTAGTCGGGGTATTGGTATTTGAGTTATTAAAAACGTGTTTACAATTCTTGGGTATCACACCAGAAATGACCAATGTTTTCCAAGGTATTGTCATTGTGGCCGCCGTAGCATTAGATATCCGTAAAACAATGCGTAAAAAATAATATTGCTAGTCAATATCAAATAAAACTCACAAAATACTAAAAAAGCGTGAATTACTCGTGATGGCTGTCAATGCTCACGGGCAATTCACTCTTTTAATGAGGTTTATTTTTTCATATTTTCTAATAATTCTTCGATGACCACCGCCACGCCATATTGATCATTACTAAAGGTCGTATGCGCAGCCATTTCTTTGATTTCTTCACTGGCATTTGCCATGGCATAACTATTCGGACAAAGTTGTAACATGGAACGGTCATTTAAAGAATCGCCAATCGTGACAACATTATCCATTGTATAACCTTGCTTTTCAATATATTTAATAATAGCCAGACCTTTTTGAGCATTTTTATGTGTAAGTTCAATATTTCCTGGTCCTGATGAAGTGACATCGAGTTCAGGGAATTTTTCAAGGTAAAGACGAGTTTGATGCAATTTGTCGTCATCATCGCTCATAATCATCATTTTTAAAACCGGGTTTTCTTTAGAAAAAGTAAATTCTGAAGCGTCTTTGTTTTCCATTAAATTATCTTTAATTTGAGCCATGGTTAAATCGTCAAAGTCAAAGCGCTTCTGTAAAATTTTAAAGGTGTTTTGGATATATTCATCACGGTTATAAAAATAAGAATAAGCTTCGGTATAAATTGTATACAATAAGCCATGGTCTTTTAAATAAGCGATGACGCTCTCGATTGTTTCTTGTTCTAGAGGGCAATCATAGATGACGTTTCCGTCTTTGTCGTGCACTAATGCACCGTTTAAATTAATCATCGCGCAAGATATATTTTGAGCTTTTGTTAAGCGACTGGCAGATTGGTAGTCACGTCCGGTTGCTATCATAAATTCTACTCCAGCTGCTTGCAAATCATGGATGGCTTTAGCGGTGCGGTCATTGATAGTATGTGTTTCGTCTAATAAAGTTCCGTCCATATCGGATGCAAATAATTTGATCATCATCAAACCTCCAAAATTAATCTACTATTAGTTTACCATGAACTAGGAAAAAGTGTTATAATATCGAATGAAAAGATGAAAGTTTGTTGAAAAATTGTGAAAGGAAGGAAAGCTGTTTTATGAAACCAATATTTTTAAAACCTGTATTGCAAGAGAAAATATGGGGTGGTAATAAATTAGGGATTTATTTTGACCTACCGATTCCTAGTAATCAAACTGGAGAAGGATGGATGATCAGTGGTCATCCAAATGGTGTTACAGAAGTAATGTCCCCGACTGAGTTAGAAGGGTTACCTTTAGATCGTTTGTATAAAGAACAACCCGCATTATTTGGTAACCCTAGAGAAGAAGTATTTCCTTTATTAACTAAAATCATTGATGCTTCTCAAGCCTTATCTGTACAGGTTCATCCAGATGATCAATATGCTGCGGCGCATGAAGGAGCTGGCGAGTTAGGAAAAACGGAGTGCTGGTATATTATTTCGGCAGCTCCTGGAGCTAAAATAGTGTATGGTCATACAGCTCAAACGAAAGAGGAATTTATCGAACAAGTTGAAAAAGATAATTGGGATGAACTATTGACCGAAGTACCGGTTAAAGATGGCGACTTTTTCTATGTGCCACATGGTACCATTCATGCGATTGGTGCTGGTATTGTTATTTTAGAAATTCAACAAAGCTCAGATACTACTTATCGTGTCTATGATTATCATCGTACGGATGCGAATGGTCATGAGCGTGAATTACATTTACAACAGTCTTTCGATGTGACGATGATTCCGCATCAAACACCAGAATTAGAAATTACTACCGAAGGCAATCAAGAGGGTCAAGTGGTGCACTATTTAACCAATGAGTATTTTAGTGTTTACAAGTGGGACTTGAAAAAAGAGCTAGTGGTTGATTTACCTAAGGACTATTATTTGGCAACAGTCATTACCGGTGAAGGTGAAATGGAGATCGATGGAAAAGTGTACCCACTTAAACTAGCTGATTCATTTATTTTACCAACAGCGATTCAATCAGTGACCCTACGTGGTGATTTAGAAATAATGGTAGCCAATCCAGAATAAAGGAAGCGAGCAATGTCTAATCAATATTTTGAAAATAATGAGCATTTGGATCACAATGTCAGAACGATTCAATTTCAATGGTTAAATTTCCCTTTAATATTTAAAACCGATAGTGGTGTTTTCTCTAAAAATCAAGTCGACTATGGCTCCAAAGTTTTATTAGAGGCGGTTGTGGAAGATTTATCCTCTCTGTTAGAGGGCCCGATAGTTGAATTAGGGAGTGGGTATGGTCCGATTGCCATTAGCTTGGCTAAAAGTTATCCTAAAATTGAGGTGATTGGTGTTGAAATTAATCAACGAGCGCAATTACTTTCACAGGATAATGCTAAACTCAATCAAGTGTCGAATTGTACCTTTATTCATCATGATGCGACAACTGTTACATTAGAAAAATCAGCTCAGGTAGTCGTAACGAATCCACCGATTAGAGCTGGAAAAGCGGTTATTCAAGCGTTTGTTAAGCAAGCACACCAAATACTACAACCGAACGGAATTCTCTATGTCGTGATTCAGAAGAAACAAGGTGCCCCTTCGATGGCTAAATATATGGAAAGATTGTTTGACAATGTTGAAAAAATTACTCAAGACAAAGGGTATTGGATTTTAAAGAGTGTAAAATAACAAAAATAAATGTATATTAAAGAGGCTGGGCAAAAACTTTTTAAATTCTGTTCAGGCATATCTATTTATTTGAAAGCGCAGTGGTTGAGTGGTCTCAATCTGCGTCTTAATGACTTGCTTGAGACCTACTCAACTGTGCGGGGGTGGGCAGACGAAGCGAAAATCGACTGATTTTCTACTTCTTGCCCACTCCCGCAATGATAAGAAAGGAACTGAACCACAGGGTGCTTTTCCTCACTTAACTGAAAGTGTAGCTAAGTGAGGAAATCCGAGTGATCAGTTCCTTTTTGATGTTTTTATACAAAACGGGATTAAGCGTCAAATTTCATATATTTAAAATTGTTAATATTTTTGTCATCCTCACGAGTCATCTTGGTATCAATGATATCGACAATAACTTCTAAAGTGATACTCACTCTGGCATCAAGCAAATGTCCTCCGATTGTAGAATAATCACTTCTACCAAGAACCGTATGCAAGTGAAGATGCGGCTCTCCATTATTTTGAGTAATGTTTCCATTCATCGATAAAACTTCAAATGCTTCTTCAAAATCAACGGTTTTATAGTTTTGTAAATTTAAAAAGAAATAATTAAGTTGTGCCAAATCAACTGCTCCAATGGCACTAACGAACCCAGTTTGAATCGCTTCTTTTTTCGCCACTTCCTTCAAGCTATCCATCACATAATCGCCTCGATCAAGGCGGACAATAATTTTTGAGTCAAAACGTTGGTATTCCATATTTTAGCCTCCTTCAAATGATAACTCTATTATAACAAAAGATAAACCAATGTACTATTAATGTAGCAGTAGTCTAAAACTTAATTCATATAAAGGATGTTTATCATGTATCTATTTTGAATAATGAAGTTAAACATGATCTAAAACTCGAACTAACTATAATTTTTGCGTTTGATTGAGAAAGTTAAACCTAAGTGGAACTTTTTCTTATTTTGCAAAGTTTGAAAAACGTGGTCATTTTGAGAAGGTCTTAACAGTTTTAACTAGAAATAATGGAGGTGAATTTCTTCAATTCAATTAGTTGTTTTTAAATCTGCTAGCTGATTTACTACACTCCCCATTGTCAGCATTATCAAGTATTCCACCAATTATGTATGAAAGGTGACCAAAAATGAAGTTGTCCATAGGACTTATAAAGGGGCATGGTAGAATAAAATTAAGGAAAATGTAAATGTCAACCGAAAAATGGTCCACGATAATATTTGAAAAAGCCCAAATGATGACAGGAAAAAGTACTTGGGAAACAAAAGATTTTGAAAAATATAATATACCTTCTATCTTCCTATCAGATGGTCCTCATGGTATTCGTAAACAATTGGGAAGTGCCGACCATTTAGGATTAAATGAAAGTATTCCATCAACTTGTTTTCCCACTGCAGCCACTATTGCGAATAGTTGGGACTTATCACTCGCAGAAGAGATTGGCGAAGCTTTAGGACAAGAGGCAAAAGAATTAGGCGTTAATGTTATCTTAGGGCCCGGTATGAATATTAAGCGAAATCCATTATGTGGACGTAACTTCGAATATTTTAGTGAAGACCCTTTGTTAACAGGGAAATTAGCCGCACAATATGTTAAAGGGATTCAAAAGCAGGGCATTGCAGCCACACCGAAGCATTTTGCGGTTAATAGTCAAGAATTAAGAAGAATGTCCAATGATTCAATCGTTGATGAACGAACATTAAGAGAGATTTATTTGAGTGCGTTTGAATATGTTGTAAAAGAAGCCCAACCGCAATTTATGATGACTTCATATAATCAATTAAATGGTGAGTATACCAATGAACACCATCATTTATTACAAGAAATTTTATATGATGAATGGCAATACGATGGAGTGATTGTGACCGATTGGGGCGGTAGTAATGACCATGTTAAAGGTGTTATAGAAGGAAGCCACTTAGAAATGCCTGGCACAGGTGTTCCGAGTGCATTAGAATTAGTGGCGGCGATTGAAAAGGGTGAGTTATCAGAAGCGGTTTTAGATCAAAGAGTTGATGAGTTATTAGACATTGTGATGACGTTGACTAAAACTGAAGTGGAAAATCGAACAAGCTTAAAACCGAGTACAGCAACCGAACATCATCAATTAGCATACCGAGCAGCGCAAGAAAGTATCGTTTTACTAAAAAATGAGGCGGTATTACCATTAAAAAGCACAATGAAAGTTGGTTTTATCGGCGATTTTGTTAAAGTACCTCGCTATCAAGGGGCAGGCTCATCGGTAGTAAACCCTACTCAATTGGATACGATTGAAAAAGCGAAAATGGAATATGGATTTGAGGATGCACCTTATTGTCAAGGTTATCATCGTTCTGGTGTTTCCGAAGAGTTATTAATTAATCAAGCGGTTAATTTGGCGAAATCGATAGAAGTGCCATTGATTTTTATGGGTCTAACTGAAATCAACGAGTCAGAAGGTATGGACCGCACGCATATGTCATTAAGTGAGGACCAATTATTATTAGTAGAGTCTGTTGCTGAGGCTAATCCTAAGACGGTGGTGATATTATCGGGTGGGTCAGTTGTTGAAATGCCTTTTGCGAATAATGTAGCTGCGATTGTTCATCAGTATTTAGGGGGACAAGCCGGAGCAAGAGCGGTGTTGGATGTGTTAACCGGTAAGATTAATCCATCAGGAAAATTAGCTGAAACGTATCCCCTATCTTTAACTGATGTGGCAAGTTCCAATTACTATCCTGGTTTAGAAAAAACGAGTGAATATCGTGAAGGCTTATTTGTTGGTTATCGTTATTTCAATACTGTTGAAAAAGAAATTTTATATCCTTTTGGTTTTGGGTTAAGTTATACTCAATTTGAATATAGTCAATTAGCCATTAAGGATAATCAATTAAGCTTTGTTTTAACTAATAAGGGTGAAACAGATGGTGCCGAAGTAGCTCAAGCGTATTTGGAACATGAGTCTACCCAAAGAATTTATGTTAAGCAGCAACTTATTGGTTTTGAAAAAGTATTCTTAAAGGCTGGTGAAAGCCAAACGGTTACGATTGAATTACCAACACGCGCGTTTGAATATTTCAATACAGCAACTAATCAATGGGAAGTTGATGGTGGTCAGTATAGTATCGGGGTAGGTCCACATTCAAGATCCATCTCATTAAAAGTTAGTGTTGAAAAGAATGCCACGACCGAATTGATCGAATTACCTCTTGCACAAGTGTCTCATTATTTTGCGGGTAAAGTCACTCAAATTAGTGCAAAGGAATTTGAAATGTTATTAGGACGTCCAATACCGGAGTCGAGTTGGGATAAAACATTGCCCTTACAGGAAAATGATACGATTTCCCAATTATATTACGCCAAAGGTTGGGTAGGACGAGGCATTTATCAAGTCCTCAACTATTTCTTAGAGCGCAGTATTAAAAAAGGACAGCCGAATTTAAATCTTTACTTTAATTATAATATGACTTTTAGAGCTATCAGTAAAATGACCGGTGGCATGATCAACAAAGAAATGGTCGACCATATTTTAACAATAGTCAATGGTCAGTTCTTTAGAGGACTAGGTCGATTGATCAAAGCAGCCTTGCATAATCATCAAACAAACAAGAAGGTGAGTTAATTGGAAAGAATTCAAACATGGATCGACGAACATCCTGATTTATGGGAATTTATTAAATTTAATGTGTTATCAAATATTGCAACAATTACGAATTTTATTGTGTTATGGTTGGGGACAACGATCTTGTTTCCACAATTTAGCCAACAACCTTTTCATTGGACGATCTTTGACTATAGCGTCGAGAATGGAGGGTTAACCGGCTTCTTATCTTTCTTATTAGCCTATGTGGCGGCACAAGCGGTCAATTATTTGGTACAACGAACCTTAGTATTTGGAGCGACTAATGATATTTCGAGTACTCTTCATTGGTATCTCTTAACGATTATTGTGGCAGGCGTCCTTTCAATCGTATTACCTCCGTATGTTATCGGGCTATTAACAAACGCAGGATTGAGTTTAGGTTTGGCCCAAACATTAGCTAATGTGGTAAATATTGTAGTCCAAGTTGTGATTAATTATCCGATGATGAAATTTGTTATCATGAAAAAATAGGCTTGTTTAATTCCCATAGTATTTGATAATATTAGAATACATGAATAATATGAAAGGAATTACGATGAAGTTATTAAGTATCGTTGTACCGAGTTACAATTCACAGGATTATTTAAATAAAGCAATCGAATCAGTGACCGATTTAAATGATGAGCGAATCGAGCTATTGGTTGTAGATGATGGTTCAAAAGATGAAACTTTCGCAGTAGCAAAACAATATCAAGCGCAATTTCCAAATATTGTTGTTGCGATTCATCAAGAGAATAAAGGTCATGGTGGAGCGGTAAACACAGGATTGCAGCATGCGACCGGTAAATACTTTAAAGTATTGGATAGTGATGATTGGCTCAATGAAGAGGCATTGAAACGTGTCATGGATACTTTAACGGAGTTTGAAAACAAACAACAAACGGTGGAAGTTCTGTTTACCAATTATGTTTATGAGCAAGAAGGTGCTGAAGCCAAAAAGGTTGTTCGCTACCGCTATATTTTCCCTGAAAATAAAATATTTAAATGGGGTGACACTCGTCCATTTCCAACTGGAAAATACATTATGATGCATTCGATTATTTATCAAACGCAAGCATTTAAAGCTTCTGGATTACAATTGCCAGAACATACCTTCTATGTGGATAATTTGTTTGTATATGTACCATTAACCAAAATGACCAGGATGTATTATTTAAATGTTGACTTTTATCGTTATTTTATTGGAAGAGATGATCAATCTATTAACGAAAAAGTGATGATGAAACGCATTGATCAGCAAATTAAGGTAAATAAATTATTGATTGATTCATATGATTTTAGCCACCAACTTCATCCTTTTCAAGAGCGTTATTTATTGAAGCATCTAGAAATTGTTACCAATATTTCAAGCGCTTTATTAAATCGGATTGGTACCGATGACGCTTTTGAAAAAAGACAGGAATTATGGCGTTATTTACGAGAAAATAATCCTCGTGCATTTAAAAAATTGCGTTTGGGTTTATTTGGTTTTTTAACCACCTTCAAAACAAAAATAGGAATAAAGCTTTCTAATCAATTGTATAAATTAATACGACGATTTGGCGGCTATTAGCAGAGGCTGGGAAAAAACTTTTTAAATTCTATTCAGACATATCTAGTTAATTCAGAGCACAGTGGTTGAGTGGTCTCAAACTACGTCTTAATGACTTGTTTGAGATCTACTCAACTGTGCGGGGGTGGGCAGACGAAGCGAAAATCCACTGATTTTCTACTTCTTGCCCACTCCCTTTTTCGATTTTTTAGAGTGCATGAATGTTTGATATGATAGAAATTAAATAATGTGATTGAAGATAGCACTTCAGAGGTAAACCAGTATTGTCTGTAACAGATTTAGTGTATAATAAAATAAAGAGTATGAGGTGATGATTGGTGAGGATCGCAATTGTAGACGACCATAAGGAATTTAGAGAAAGGTTAGTGAGATATATCGAAGATAATGCCGCTAACTTAGAAATACCAGTGGATATTACTTGTTTTGCAGATGGGATTGAATTGGTCGATCGTTTTCAATCGAGTTTTGACATTATCTATTTAGATGTTGAAATGGAATTTATGGATGGCATGTCAACCGCCAAAAAAATTAGGGAAACCGATTCAGAGGTGTTGATTGTATTTATTACGAACCATGCTCAAGTTGCCATTCAAGGTTATTCTGTCGAAGCATCGGATTTTTTATTAAAACCATTAAATAAGTTTACTTTCGAAGAACATTTCAAAAAGATTATCAAAAAAGTTAAGAAACAAGATGATTCAATCGTGGTTCGAGTCAGTGGAACGGTTAAAAGAGTAGATCAACATTCGATACTATATTGTGAAAGCCAAGGACATTATATTGATTTTGTAACCTTAAATGGACGCTTTACTCTGATTGATTCAATGAAAAATATTGAAGAAAAACTCGACCCAGTACGTTTCTTTAGATGTAATAATTCGTATATTATTAATTTTGAACATGTGGAACATATTGATAAATCAGCTGGGACCGCACACCTAGGAGAACATAAAATCCAAATAAGTCGTGCACGTAAAAAAGAATGTGTTGAGAAATTTACCCAGTATTTAGGGGGGCAGGTATTATAATGTTTGAATCTTCCTTACCAGACATCCCCCGCATTTATACGGCGCTTACGGAATGGATTGCGTGTATCATATGTGTTTATCCTATTAAGAAAGAAATTAATCGTCGTTTTGTTATTATTTCAATTTTGACTTTATTAGGACAAATAGCACTGCAATTATTAGTTGCCAATTGGCCTTTAATGTTATGGATTCCGGGAATGTTATTAAATATTTTATGGATGGGATTAACTATCTATTTATTAGCGGAGCTACATCCTAGCATGTTGTTTATGTTTCTAGTCAAAGCCTTTATCCTATCGGAGTTTTTAGCATCGATTGTATGGCAAATATATGTAACCTTTATTTTAGAAACAAGATGGGCTAACAATCTATTCGTTGAGTGTCTCAATTTTATTGGTATTGTTGCACTCATTTTAGCTATAGTAATTTTTTGGGACCATAAGATTAATTATGTACGTTTAAAAAATGCCGTTAACCGCAAAACCGTTATTATGTTTATCATGACGGGTATTTTAATATTTTTAGCTAGTAATATCGGTTTTTTACTCACTAAAACGGCTTATCACTTAGGGAATTCTTATTCCGTCTTTTTTGTCAGAACGGTTGTGAATATCTCTGGCATTTGCTTATTATATATGCAACAATATCAATTAATCGATCAAAATCGTCGACGTGAATTGGATGCGATTCAGAATTTGTTTCAATCGCAATATCATCAGTATAAAGCTTATGCAGAGAATACGAATTATATAAACCGGAAAGCACATGATTTAAAACATCAAATACAAGTGATTTTAGCGGAAGATGATGTTGAAGTTCGCCGTCGTTATTTATCAGATTTGAGCGATGCGATTCAAAGTTTGAATTATAAAATTGAAACGGGCAATGGTGTGTTGGATACGATTTTGACACGAAAAAATATGTACTGTCAAGAACACGATATTAGTCTTACTTGTATTGCTAATGGTGCTTTACTTCATAATATGGAAATTATGGATATCTGTAGTCTATTTGGAAATGCATTAGATAATGCGATTGAGCACGTTGAGAAAATTCCTGAAACAGAGAAAAGATTAGTGACTCTTAAGTTACAAAATCGTGGAAAAATGGTAATATTAAGAGTAGATAACTATTGTATCGATGACCAATTGAACTTAATGGTTATACCTGAGACCTCAAAAAAGGATAAGGAAAATCATGGTTATGGTCTTAAAAATATTGATTTTATCGCTAAAAAATATGGTGGTAGTATGACGCTAGAGTTAGAAGACAACTGGTTTAGTTTGTGTGTAGTGTTCCCAATTGTTTAGGAATCAAAAGGAGTGAGTTGTTTGAAACGTTTAACAAAAGTTTGTATTACTTTATGGTTAGCGCTATTGGTAATATTTCCAAGTTTAGTCAGTGCGCAAGAGGTAGACTTTAACATTATTAGCGAAAAAATACATGCACAGATTAGCTCAGATGGCAGTGTACGTTTTAGAGAAGAGTATGTTTATGATGTTGATTATATGAATGGTGCCTTGTTTCAAATTGATCGCACAGGATATGAGTTAAAAGATTATCAAGTGGGTGTCAAAGATAATCAAACACAAGAAGATGAAATATTTGAAGAGACACCAACCGGTGCTAGTGAAACTTATCAAGTATCACAAGCCAGTGATATCTATGAGTTTAAAGTTTACTATCCTGCCCAAAATGAAAAAGTAACCTTTGTTTTAGAATATACTTTAACCGATTTGGTGACCAATTTCAGTGATACGGCAGAATTTAACCGTAAAATTGTGGGGCGAGGCATTGATGATTATTTAGATGTTGAAGCTTTGATTGTTTTACCTGGAAAGGTAGCGAACGAAGAAGATTTTAGAGCTTGGGGCCATGGTGCACCTCAAGGAGAGGTAGAGTTGGTTGAATATGAAGGAAAAAGTGCCATTAAAGTGACGGTGCCAAACAACCCACCGAAACAATTTGTGGAAGTGAATTCTATTTTTCCAATTGCGTTAACACCAAACAATCAAAATAAACGAGAAGTCGCGAAAAAAGATGAAATTATCGAGCGAGAGAACGATCAAGTCGAACGAGATCGTGAATCTTATGCGACTCAATTAGGTTGGATTCGACTTTTTGGAATGTTAATATCGATTCTGATGCCTGCTTTACCAATTGGGTTGTTAATTTATTATTTGAATAAAAAGAAAACTCTCAATCCCAATCCGATAAAGCTGCCGGATCATATCTATACTTTACCTGAAGATATAACACCAGCATTAATGACGACATCCGTCTTTAAAGGAACACCAGCCACAGAAGACTTTACAGCTACAATTGTGGATTTAGCTAGAAAAGGCTATTTAGTTCTTACTGAAGTTACCAAAGAAAGACGTGGTTTATTTTCAAGAGGGGATCAATCAACCGTTTTAATTGAACCAGGTGAAAAATATGGCGATGACAGCCAATTGCAAAAACATGAAAAATACGCTTTACAGTATGTAATGCCAACCGATCAACCAGTGACGCTACAAGAGCTAGAAGAATCTGCCTCAAAGGATCGTAGCTTAGCTAAGAAAAACTATAATCTTTGGACCCGATTTGTCAATTTCACCCAAGTAAGAGGGATGCAACTAAAAGGCAATAACAAAGAGCAGAAGATAGCGTCGGCAAATGGCGTCATGGGGTTAGTTTTTATCCCGATTTTTGTGGTAATTGCCATTAGTCTGATTAATCATACAGCCTATCAACATTTTATCCCTTGGATTGCGATCATTGGGGGGGCTAGTTGGATAGCGACGTTAATTATATGGTTAATTGTATTGTTTAAACCAATCCGGACAGCTGACCAAGATCGTCGTATCAAAGAGTGGACTGGATTTAAAAATATGTTGAATGATATTGGTAATTTTAATATGCGAGAAATTGGTTCGCTTGAGCTTTGGGAAGAGTTTTTGGTTTATGCTATTTCTTTAGGCGTCGCTGATAAAGTAGTTGAAGCGATGAAGATGGAGTTTAAACCAGTTGAATTGGAACAAATGCGTGTAGGAGGAGGATTCTATTCAAATCC
Organism: Globicatella sanguinis; assembly: GCF_002847845.2. Classification (NCBI taxonomy): domain Bacteria; kingdom Bacillati; phylum Bacillota; class Bacilli; order Lactobacillales; family Aerococcaceae; genus Globicatella; species Globicatella sanguinis. Next base: position 1,711,129 of record NZ_CP126962.1, read on the forward strand.
ATATATCTTAACACGTGGGATGAATCAATCCATTAGTAATACAGTAGGAAGTGCTCAACCACGAACAACCAAATATAGTGGCACCAACACCGGTGGATTTGGTGGTGGATTTAGTGGTGGAAGTTCTGGTGGATCTGGTGGTGGATCAGGAGCTGGAGGCTTCTAAAGATGTTAGAAAGTGATGATAGAGTGTTAGAAACAAAAGATGAAAGATTGCGCTTTGCTATTTTAGCGAGTGGAAGTAGTGGTAATTGTACATATGTCGAAACAGATAACCAAAGGATTCTGATCGATGCAGGACTCAGTGGGAAGAAAATTCATGAGTTAATTAAGCAAATTGACCGCGATTTATCCAAGGTGGATGCTATTTTTGTGACCCATGAGCACAAAGACCATATCCATGGAGTCGGCGTTTTATCACGAAAATACAATATTCCTATTTATGCTAACCGTCAAACATGGTTGGCGATGGAAAAACAAATTGGTGCAATCGCACTAGAGAATAGAAAATATATTGAACCCGAACAAATGATGTCAATGGGTGATATTGATGTATTAAGTTACAATGTGAGTCATGATGCTGCTCAGCCGCAGTTTTATGCCTTTCAAAAAGGTGATAAACAATTTGTGATGTTGACGGATACGGGGTATGTAAGTAATCGACTTAAAAGTCAATTGCGCAATGCAAGTGCCTATTTAATTGAAAGTAATCATGAAATCGAGATGCTTCGCTATGGGCAATACCCTTGGTCATTAAAGCAACGAATATTAAGTGATAAAGGCCATTTAAGTAATGAAGCGGGCACTAATGCCATGATTGAAATGATTGGCGATCAAACTAAAGAAATCTACTTGGGACATTTGAGCCGTGACAATAATACTAAAGAACTAGCGATGTCAACAATGTTTAATTCGATGTCAGCTAAAGATATGCGAGTGAATGAAGATTTTACTCTCCATATGACTGATCCAGCTCAATCAACAAAATTAATGTATTTATAAAAAGAGGGAGTGGGCAAGAAGTAGAAAATTAAATAATTTTCGTTTCGTAGGTCCACCCCCGCACCCCCGCACAGTTGAGTAGGTCTCAAATAAGTCATTAAGACGCCGTTTGAGACCACTCAACCACTGCGTTTTTAATTACCGAGCAGTAACTTGATGAATTTACTAAGTTTATGCTCAGACTCAATGATATATTTGTGTTATCCTTGACAGTGGCTAAAAATATATTTTTTAGTTCGCCAAAACGCTAAAATTTAAAGGTTGAGCAAAAAACGATGCTCGTTTAAGCTCAGCCTTATTTTTTATAATATTACTAGACGTTAATGGAGAATAAGTGCGAGAAACTAACGTAATGACAGTGGGTATGAAGTAGCGGAGCGAATGGTTTTCGCTTCGTCAGCTTACCTTCGCACAGTTAGGAGTTGGCCAGAAATAGAAATTTGAATAATTTTCGCTTCGTTTGCCTACTCCTGGACAGTGGAGTAGGTCTCAAACAAGTCTTTAGGACGTTGGTTGAGCCCACTCAACCACTGCGTTTTTAATTAGCGAGTAATCATTTGACTGAATTTTTCAAGTTTATGCCTGCTTCATTAAGTCGTAGTTTGAGACTTGCGCAATCACTGTGCTATAAAATAAAGAGCTAGAACCAAACAGAATTTTTTTAAGATTTGCTTAGCCACTAAACATAAAAAATAGACATTTGGTAAATATTTTATAGAAGAATGTTCAATGATTATTCATAAATCCGTGATATATTGAATACATAATCAAGATTAGTAAAGGAGAATTACTATGGATAACAAAAAAATAAATGATGACTCAAAAAAAATAATCCCAATGAATTCAAATAAAAAAGATAATCCATTTTGGAAAAGTGTGTTTGGCGGTATTTTAGGTAGTGCAATTATCATTGGAATGGTGTTTTTACTTGCGTTTAATGGACTATTTCAATCATCCGAAACAATGAAAGCATATTCGCAAGAAAGTGACACCAATAGTCAAACATTAACGGACTTTGAATCAGCGATTATGGGTGCCGTAGAAAAAACAGGTGATGCGGTAGTTTCAGTTAATAATTTACAATCTCAACATATGAACCAAATTGGTAATTATGGATTTGGATATGGATATAGCTCAAATAGTCAAGGAACTGTTGATTTACAAGATCCAGAACAATCTTTAGAATTATACGGAACGGGTAGTGGGGTTGTATATAAAATTGAAGGTGATACAGCATATATTGTAACCAACAATCACGTTGTTGATGGGGCAGATAAATTACAAATTATCACTGCTGAAGGGGACACAGTCGACGCAGAATTAGTCGGAACAGATGTGTTTACAGATTTAGCAGTCCTAAAAGTTTCTTCGGAAAAATTAAAGACGGCCATTACTTTTGCTGATTCAGATCAATTAAAAGTAGGAAGTTTAGCGATTGCGATTGGATCTCCTTTAGGAAGTGAGTTCTCAAGTTCAGTAACTCAAGGTATAGTATCTGGAACCGATCGTGTCGTCCCATTTGATATGAACGATGACGGAGAAGATGATTGGGAAATGAACTTAATCCAAACCGATGCAGCGATTAACCCAGGGAACTCAGGTGGCGCTCTTATTAATAAGAACGGAGAATTAATTGGTATTAATTCAAGCAAGTTAAGTTCAACTGAAATCGAAGGAATGGGCTTTGCTATCCCAAGTAATGATGTGCAAAATGTCATTTCGCAATTAGAAGAAAATGGTAAAGTAACAAGACCAGTTTTAGGTGTAAGCTATTTAATTCCTGTTAACCAATTATCAGCGAGATCAAAAGTTGAAGTGCTCGGTTTAGCCGAAGATGCTGAAGAGGGTGTCGTAGTATCGGAAGTAGTTTCAGGTACAGCAGCAGATAAAGCAGGGATGGAAAAATACGATGTCATTACAGAATTTGATGGTGTAGCTATTAATGGCATGATGGACTTAAGAAAAGAACTTTACAAACATCAAGCAGGCGACCAAGTTGAATTAACCATTATTCGTCGAGGAGAAACTCAAAAATTAACCATTACTTTAGAAGTTGATGAAACAACTCAACAAAACTAATATCCAACAAAATAGATAGATTAATTTCCACTCGATCAACTAAAATCATCGAGTGGATATATTTCTGTAAAAAATGTAAAAATAAAGTAAAAAAGGTGTTGACGCGTGTCGGATAACATGATACTATAAGGGAGTTCCAAGAGAACAAGACGAAAGATTGAAAAAGAAATAAAAAAAGCTGAAAAAACTTGTTGACAGTTTCAATCAAACGTGATACTATATAGAAGTTGCTTAAGCAAGCAACAACGAAGCTCATTGAAAACTGAACAAAGACAAACACCAAAAATGTGTAGGGGATAATTCAAACGAATTATCACAACATACCCGAATATAAATTCGAGACAGAGTGGTAACTCTATAAATATACAAGCTAGTAAATAGTAAGAGTCTGAAACGACTCATGAAACTTTCATGAGAGTTTGATCCTGGCTCAGGACGAACGCTGGCGGCGTGCCTAATACATGCAAGTCGAACGAACCATAACGAGAACTTGTTCTGGTTAAGGTTAGTGGCGCACGGGTGAGTAACACGTGGGGAACCTGCCCTTTAGTGGGGGATAACAGTCGGAAACGACTGCTAATACCGCATAGACAATTTAACCGCCTGGTTAAGTTGGGAAAGGTGCTACGGCATCATTAAAGGATGGCCCCGCGGTGCATTAGCTAGTTGGTAAGGTAACGGCTTACCAAGGCGATGATGCATAGCCGACCTGAGAGGGTGATCGGCCACATTGGGACTGAGACACGGCCCAAACTCCTACGGGAGGCAGCAGTAGGGAATCTTCCGCAATGGACGCAAGTCTGACGGAGCAACGCCGCGTGTGTGAAGAAGGTTTTCGGATCGTAAAGCACTGTTGTTAGAGAAGAACGGCTACTAGAGGAAATGTTAGTAGATTGACGGTATCTAACCAGAAAGCCACGGCTAACTACGTGCCAGCAGCCGCGGTAATACGTAGGTGGCAAGCGTTGTCCGGATTTATTGGGCGTAAAGGGAGCGCAGGTGGTTTCTTAAGTCTGATGTGAAAGCCCACGGCTTAACCGTGGAGGGTCATTGGAAACTGGGGAACTTGAGTGCAGAAGAGGAAAGCGGAATTCCATGTGTAGCGGTGAAATGCGTAGATATATGGAGGAACACCAGTGGCGAAAGCGGCTTTCTGGTCTGTAACTGACACTGAGGCTCGAAAGCGTGGGGAGCGAACAGGATTAGATACCCTGGTAGTCCACGCCGTAAACGATGAGTGCTAAGTGTTGGAGGGTTTCCACCCTTCAGTGCTGGCGCTAACGCAATAAGCACTCCGCCTGGGGAGTACGACCGCAAGGTTGAAACTCAAAGGAATTGACGGGGACCCGCACAAGCGGTGGAGCATGTGGTTTAATTCGAAGCAACGCGAAGAACCTTACCAGGTCTTGACATCTCTTGCATATCTTAGAGATAAGAGAAACCCTTCGGGGCAAGAAGACAGGTGGTGCATGGTTGTCGTCAGCTCGTGTCGTGAGATGTTGGGTTAAGTCCCGCAACGAGCGCAACCCTTATAACTAGTTGCCAGCATTGAGATGGGGACTCTAGTTAGACTGCCGGTGACAAACCGGAGGAAGGTGGGGATGACGTCAAATCATCATGCCCCTTATGACCTGGGCTACACACGTGCTACAATGGATGGTACAACGAGTCGCTAACTCGCAAGAGCATGCCAATCTCTAAAAGCCATTCTCAGTTCGGATTGTAGTCTGCAACTCGACTACATGAAGCCGGAATCGCTAGTAATCGCGGATCAGCACGCCGCGGTGAATACGTTCCCGGGTCTTGTACACACCGCCCGTCACACCACGAGAGTTTGTAACACCCGAAGCCGGTGGCCTAACCATTTGGAGGGAGCCGTCGAAGGTGGGATGGATGATTGGGGTGAAGTCGTAACAAGGTAGCCGTATCGGAAGGTGCGGCTGGATCACCTCCTTTCTAAGGAGTACTGGAACTACACGAGTGAGGATTTGTCATTGTTCAGTTTTGAGTGAGGTTCACTAAACGGGCCTATAGCTCAGTTGGTTAGAGCGCACCCCTGATAAGGGTGAGGTCGATGGTTCGAATCCATTTAGGCCCATTGCTCAATAAGCAACACTATGGTATAATAGGATACCAGCACGGGGGATTAGCTCAGCTGGGAGAGCGCCTGCTTTGCACGCAGGAGGTCAGCGGTTCAATCCCGCTATTCTCCATTGTTAGTGAAGGCTAACATCATAGTTCATTGAAAACTGAATAACAAAACAAACCATATTGATTATTTTAACAGGAGTAATCAATATAGATTATATAATTTCAAGAGAAAGATATAATAAACCGAGAATTGACCGAGTCTATATAATAATATAGAGAAAATATGAGTAAAGGGGAAGAGCCTTTACGAGCGCAAAAATGTGGTTAAGAAACAAAGGGCGCACGGTGAATGCCTTGGCACTAGGAGCCGATGAAGGACGTGACGAACGACGAAACGCTTTGGGGAGCTGTAAGTAAGCTATGATCCAGAGATATCCGAATGGGGGAACCCACTGCTAAATGCAGTACGCGTAAGCGAGGAAGACGCAGAGAACTGAAACATCTAAGTACCTGCAGGAAGAGAAAGAAAAATCGATTCCCTAAGTAGCGGCGAGCGAAAAGGGAAGAGCCCAAACCATTGTGCATGCACAATGGGGTTGTAGGACTCCGATATAAGACCGAAGTGAGTAGTAGAATCTGATGGGAAGCAGAGCGAGACAAGGTGAGAGCCCTGTATACGAAACTGACTGAAGCTTTAGGAGTATCCTGAGTACGGCGGGACACGAGGAATCCCGTTGGAATCCGCCAGGACCATCTGGCAAGGCTAAATACTCCCTAGTGACCGATAGTGAACCAGTACCGTGAGGGAAAGGTGAAAAGCACCCCTGGAGGGGAGTGAAAGAGTACCTGAAACCGTGTGCCTACAAGTAATCAGAGCCCGTTAAGGGGTGATGGTGTACCTTTTGTAGAATGGACCGGCGAGTGACGATAACATGCGAGGTTAAGTTGAAGAAACGGAGCCGAAGCGAAAGCGAGTCTGAATAGGGCGAGAGTATGTTGTTGTCGACCCGAAACCAAGTGACCTACCCATGAGCAGGTTGAAGGTGTGGTAAGACACACTGGAGGACCGAACCAGGACACGTTGAAAAGTGTTTGGATGACTTGTGGGTAGCGGAGAAATTCCAATCGAACTTGGAGATAGCTGGTTCTCTCCGAAATATATTTAGGTATAGCCTCAGAGTAAGAGTCATGGAGGTAGAGCACTGTTTGAACGAGGGGGACGCAAGTTTTACCGAATTCAGATAAACTCCGAATGCCAAGGACTCATCTCTGGGAGTCAGACTGCGAGTGATAAGATCCGTAGTCGAAAGGGAAACAGCCCAGCCCACCAGCTAAGGTCCCCAAGTAATTGTTAAGTGGAAAAGGATGTGGAGTTGCACAGACAGCTAGGATGTTGGCTTAGAAGCAGCCATCATTTAAAGAGTGCGTAATAGCTCACTAGTCGAGTGATTCTGCGCCGAAAATGTACCGGGGCTAAACAATACACCGAAGCTGTGGATTCTAGTTTAAGACTAGAGTGGTAGGAGAGCGTTCTATATGCGGCGAAGGCATACCGTGAGGAGTGTTGGAGCGTATAGAAGTGAGAATGCCGGTATGAGTAGCGCAAGACGGGTGAGAATCCCGTCCACCGATAGACTAAGGTTTCCAGGGGAAGGCTCGTCCGCCCTGGGTTAGTCGGGACCTAAGCCCAAGCCGATAGGCGTAAGCGATGGACAACAGGTAGAGATTCCTGTACTTGATGTTATCGATTGAGTGAAGGAGGGACACAGGAGGTGACTCCACGCATCCGGATGGAAGAGGATGTGCAAGCAGTGAGTTTTAGTAAGAGTGAAATGCTTTTACTTATAAGGATGAGCTGTGAAGCGTAGCGAATAAAGTAGCGAAGGTGGATAATCAAACTGTCGAGAAAAGCTTCTAGCGAGATAACATGAACCCGTACCGCAAACCGACACAGGTAGTCAAGTGGAGAACACTAAGGTGATCGAGAGAACTCTCGTTAAGGAACTCGGCAAAATGACCCCGTAACTTCGGGAGAAGGGGTGCTGGTAGAAATACCAGCCGCAGTGAATAGGCCCAGGCGACTGTTTATCAAAAACACAGGTCTCTGCCAAATCGAAAGATGACGTATAGGGGCTGACGCCTGCCCGGTGCTGGAAGGTTAAGAGGAGAGGTTAGCGCAAGCGACGCTTCGAATTGAAGCCCCAGTAAACGGCGGCCGTAACTATAACGGTCCTAAGGTAGCGAAATTCCTTGTCGGGTAAGTTCCGACCCGCACGAAAGGCGTAACGATCTGGGCACTGTCTCAACGAGAGACTCGGTGAAATTATAGTACCTGTGAAGATGCAGGTTACCCGCGACAGGACGGAAAGACCCCATGGAGCTTTACTGTAACTTGATATTGAGTGTTTGTGTGACATGTACAGGATAGGTAGGAGCTTAAGAATCGTGAACGCCAGTTTACGAGGAGGCGCTGGTGGGATACTACCCTTGTGATATGAACCCTCTAACCCGCGTTGTGAGGCAACGGGAGACAGTGTCAGGTGGACAGTTTGACTGGGGCGGTCGCCTCCTAAAGCGTAACGGAGGCGCCCAAAGGTTCCCTCAGAATGGTTGGAAATCATTCGTAGAGTGCAAAGGCAGAAGGGAGCTTGACTGCGAGACCCACAAGTCGAGCAGGGACGAAAGTCGGGCTTAGTGATCCGGTGGTACCGTATGGAAGGGCCATCGCTCAACGGATAAAAGCTACCCTGGGGATAACAGGCTTATCTCCCCCAAGAGTTCACATCGACGGGGAGGTTTGGCACCTCGATGTCGGCTCATCGCATCCTGGGGCTGAAGTCGGTCCCAAGGGTTGGGCTGTTCGCCCATTAAAGCGGTACGCGAGCTGGGTTCAGAACGTCGTGAGACAGTTCGGTCCCTATCCGTCGCGGGCGTAGGAAATTTGAGAAGAGCTATCCTTAGTACGAGAGGACCGGGATGGACGCACCGCTGGTGTACCAGTTGTTCCGCCAGGAGCATCGCTGGGTAGCTATGTGTGGGAAGGATAAGCGCTGAAAGCATCTAAGCGCGAAGCCAGCTTCAAGATGAGATTTCCCATTCGCAAGAAGTAAGACCCCTGAGAGACGATCAGGTAGATAGGCTAGAAGTGGAAGTATAGTGATATATGGAGCGGACTAGTACTAATCGGTCGAGGACTTAACCACGAAGATTTAAGGTTGAAAGGTTTGTGAGTTATTCAGTTTTGAGTGAACTAATATAAGTTTACTTAAAGAAAATAATGTACCTGTGTGGTGATGATGGCAAGAAGGATACACCTGTTCCCATGCCGAACACAGCAGTTAAGCTTCTTAGCGCCGATGGTAGTTGGACCTTTGGTCCTGTGAGAGTAGGACGTTGCCGCGCAAGGTATATTTTTTTCATTCCGCAATAGCTCAGCTGGCAGAGCGCATGACTGTTAATCATGATGTCGTAGGTTCGAGCCCTACTTGCGGAGCTTTTTTTATTTAAATTGAATTGCCGTTTTAGCTCAGTAGGTAGAGCGCTTCCATGGTAAGGAAGAGGTCGCCGGTTCGATCCCGGCAAATGGCTTTTTTAGAAGTAAAAAGATAGTAAAAGAAAAATCAATTTATAGCCATGAATGTTGATATATCAGTGTTTGTGGCTGTTTTTATATTTTTGGGAAAGCATTAGAATACAATAGATTGCAAGATTATTTTGCAATTATTTTGCGGTCACGTTTTTAAGTATTACTTCGATCTTTTCATTTTGTTTTCGTTCCAATTCATTAATAATGTGTTTTTTATTCTATCTTCAAGTGTCATTTTCATTTCCTTTCAGTAGGTAATATGTTTTTTCTGCTATTTCCAACTTCTTTGATTTTATTGAAATTTCAGTATCCATCAATGGTTTGAACTAGTACACCTTTTGATTTTGCAATTTGAGAACTTGTGATTTCTGAATATTTTGAGTATAAGTCATATATAAAAGTTACAATAAATTGGGCAATCTTATTGTAACTTTTATATCTTTTTAGCTTTTAGGTGACCAACAGTTATTTAACACTAAGCTAGTTTCAGTGTGGGTCATTTTGATTCCTCCTGGTTTGTTTATTTTTCTAAAAACATTGTGCCAGTTATGGAGGGATTAGTGACCTTTCTTTTTACACAATAATATGAATTTTATTCAATTTAATTGTTAATTTTAAATTACTTAAGGTTATAAAATATTTTCTTTGCAATAAATCTTTAAAATCCGTATACTTTATTTGTATATCTATTTTTTGTAAAGTGAGGTATTTTTATGACTAATGAACAAAACGAAAAAAGCTTTAATCAATATAATATTACTCATTATGAATCAATTAGAACGGAGTTAGATGATGATAATCAATCAGTTGTCATCATTAATGATGTTGAGGTACCTAATCGGAAAAATATACCGGCATTCCAATCTAAATTGCGTTCTAGAATTGTTGAGGTACCTGAGGAAATTTATGAAGCATCAGGTATCTTGATTTTTGGTAAGAGAATTAAATCGTTACTATTTTCTACTGATGTTGCCATTATTCGTAATTCTAATGCACAATCGGTTATTGCTGTTTATCCTTTTACGCCTCAAACGACGATTATGCAATCCATTATTGATGTTTCTTCGGTACCGGTTTTTGTTGGGGTCGGTGGAGGAACCACCACTGGTTTAAGAAGTGTTAATTTGGCCTTTCAAGCAGAACAATTGGGAGCCTATGCTGTTGTTGTGAATGCTCCGATGGAGAACGAAGTAATTTCTCAAATTAGAGAGCACATTGATATTCCTTTGATTGCAACCATTTCGAGTTTTCAAGATGATTTTAAAGGTAAATTGGCAGCGGGAGCTACGATGCTCAACATTTCTGGCGGTGCTAAGACGGTTGAAATAGTAAAGCATATCCGTCAAGAAGTCGGACCTGATGTTCCGATTATTGCAACTGGTGGACCAACTGGTGAACTAGTAAAAGCAACGATTAGAGCGGGAGCTAATGCTATTACCTATACACCACCTACTTCTGCAGAAATTTTTGCAGAGTTAATGAAACGTTACCGGGAGGGGCAAAAAGCGCATGACTAATTGGTTAGAGTGGGCGAGAGAACTTCATTCTTTGGCTCAATCAGGTTTGTATTATACGAAAGATATATATGATGAAGAACGTTATGAACGGATTAAAGAAATGTCTCATCAGATGATGTCGGTATTAGCCAATACTAGTCCTCAAGTGATAGCGGAATTAAGATTAGAAGATTCTGGATATCAAACACCTAAGATCGACACACGTGGAGCAGTTTGGAAAGATGACCAAATATTATTAGTACAAGAAAAGGATGGACTGTGGGCTTTGCCTGGTGGTTGGATGGATGTTACGGAGACTATCAGTTCTAATGTATTAAAGGAAATTTATGAAGAGTCAGGTATGGAAGCTGAAGTTGTTAAATTAGTTTCACTTCTAGATCGTAATCTTCATAATCCAGGTCAGAATCCTTATACGATTGTCAAAGTTTTTGTGGAATGCCTATATAAAGCGGGGTCTTTTACAGAAAACTCGGAAACAATTGCAGCGAAATTTTTCTCAGTTGATGAGTTGCCTGAATTAATGGTAAATAAAACATCAAAGGAACAAATACAGTTGTGTTATCAAGCACGTCAGCAAGGTAAAAACTGGCAAGTGACTTTTGATTAATAGGGAATGTTTGTTTTAATTGTTCATTTAATCATATCGCTTTCATATTAATAAAAACGAACATATAAAGTTTTAATAATGTAACATTAAAAATGGAAATAAACCGTTATTATTTGTATAATGTAGACAATATGAGCCGTCTTGTTTATCAATATTAATTTTATAGTTAATAAATTTATATACAGATGGTATAATATAAGTATCAATTTAGGAGGTTATGACTGTATGAATTACCAATTATCTATTAATACACTTCGTGCTTTGAGTATCGAGCAAATTGAAGCGGCTAACTCTGGGCACCCAGGCTTACCTATGGGAGCTGCTCCAATGGCTTATGCTTTGTGGACAAAGCATTTAAATATTACGCCAACTGAACCAAAATGGGTGAATCGCGATCGTTTTGTTCTATCTGCTGGTCATGGCTCTGCTTTACTATACAGTTTATTACATGTTGCGGGATTTGATGTAACGATTGAAGATTTAAAACAATTCCGTCAATTAGGTAGTAAAACACCTGGGCATCCTGAAGTAGGACATACACAAGGGGTTGAAGCGACAACCGGTCCATTAGGACAAGGGATTGCCCAAGCAGTAGGGATGGCTTTAGCAGAAACTCATACTGCTGCGATTTTTAATACTGAACAACATAAATTAATCGATCATTACACTTACGCTTTAGTCGGTGATGGTGACTTAATGGAAGGTATTTCTTATGAAGCTATTTCATTTGCAGGAAGACAAAAACTAGATAAATTAATTGTCTTATATGATTCAAATGATATTTCATTAGACGGTGATTTGAACATGGCGTTTAATGAAGATATTAAAAAACGTTTTGAATCTCAAAATTGGCATTATCTACGTGTCGAAGATGGTAATGACGTGGATGCGATTTCTAAAGCAATTGAAGAAGCGAAAGCTCATACCCAAGCGCCTACCATTATCGAGATTAAAACGGTTATTGGATACGGTTCACCATTACAAGGGACATCAAAAGTCCATGGAGCACCATTAGGATCCGCTGATTGGGCGACTACTAAAGGATATTATGGATGGGAAAATGAAGCCTTTACGGTACCAGAAGAAGCAGCAGCTGATTTTAAATTAAATATCCAAGAACGTGGTTTAAATGCTTACGAGGAATGGAATAAAGTATTTGAAGATTATAAAGCGAGTAATCCTGAAAAAGCCGCTGAATTTGAGGCAGCCTTTAATGGAGAATTACCAGAAGACTTTGAAACAGCCTTAGAATATGTGGAGTATGGTAGTAAAGCAGATGCGACACGTAATTCAAATGGTCGTGTTATTCAAAAATTATCAGAAGCAATTCCTTATTTCTGGGGAGGTTCTGCCGATTTATCCGGTTCAAACAAAACAATGGTAAGCGCTGAAACTGACTTTATGCCAGAAAACCGTGCTGGCCGCAACATTTGGTTTGGTGTACGAGAATTCGCAATGGCAGCCATTATGAACGGGGTACAATTACATGGTGGAACACGTGTTTATGGTGGAACGTTCTTTGTCTTTACTGACTACTTAAAAGCAGCGGTAAGATTATCAGCTATCTCTAACATTCCAGTTACTTATGTCATGACACATGATTCCATTGCGGTGGGAGAAGATGGCCCAACTCATGAACCGATTGAACAATTAGCAGCCTTTAGAGCATTACCGAACTTAAATACGATTCGTCCAGCTGATGAAAATGAAACAATTGCAGCATGGAAAATTGCGGTAGAATCTAAAGACCGCCCAACGATGTTAGTACTAACTCGTCAAAATGTTCCAGTATTAGACGTTGATAGTAAAACTTTAGAAGCAGGCGTTCGTAAAGGTGCTTATGTGGTATCACCAGCTAAAGGTGAGGTGCCAAGTGGTATCTTATTAGCAAGTGGATCAGAAGTATGTTTAGCTGTTGAAGCACAAAAAGCGTTAGCTGAAAAAGGGCATGACGTCTCAGTCGTTTCAATGCCAGCGATGAACTTATTTGATGAACAATCAAAAGAATATCGTGAGACGGTTCTACCTAATGCGGTACGTAATCGTTTATCAATTGAAATGGGAGCAACATTTGGCTGGGCAAAATATGTCGGCTTAGATGGTGTTACTATCGGAATTGATCGCTTCGGATCATCTGGAAAAGGTGAAGAAGTAGTGGCTGATTATGGCTTTACAGTAGAAAATATTGTCGAACAATACTTAGCAGCCTTTAATTAATCTCTAGTAAGTTAAAAAAGCGTCGGTCTTTTACGACCACGCTTTTTTGACTTATTTTAAGTTTTTTTATACCTTTATCAAGATTTCAGGAAATTAGTTGAGAGTGTGTCAATAAAAAAACCTAACGAGATGTCAGTTTTGATTCAACTTGTTCGGCAAAGGAATTTTCCGTTTTACTAAAAGTTTTATAAAAGTTAAATTGAAGTTCATCTTGTTTTAGTGAAAAAACGGAAGGTTCTTGGACGTTTTCAATTTGAAGTTGGAAAGTTTCATCGGATAAGTTTTCTGGAAAAACAACAAAATCTATTTCTTGTGCGACTAATTGAACAGTTAACACTTGAAATTGGTCCATCGAATAAAAGTTATTCAAATCAATTGCGATGGGTTCTTCGAATTGATTATTTAATTGTGATTTTATACCCTCTAATGTTTGCTCAGCAATTGGAACATCGCTTACTATGCGAATAGTTAAGTTTGCCTCCTCTTTAAATAAGATGCTGAATGCGATACTAAATGTAAAAATCAAGATAATCGAAATCGATATAATCCATTCTTTATATGCGTAAAGTAAATAGCTAATTTTTTCTTTTGGTGTTTCCAGTTTATCTAAATTTTCTTGAATAATGGGACTATGTTTCATATAGAGACTCCTTTAAGTTCAATAAGCATAGTTTAACATAAAAACAGGAGATTATTAAGCGTTTTATAGGATGTAAAAATTAGAGCTAAATTCATGGTATCGTTTCACAAAAAGAGGCGTTGTGCTATAATATGAAAGAATGATAAAAATAGAAAGGGGCACTCATCTGTGACCAATCAAACAAAACCAACTTACTATATTACAACACCTATTTATTACCCAAGTGGAAATTTACATATCGGAAATGCTTATTCAACCTTAGCTTGTGATGCGATGGCACGTTACAAACGTCTAATGGGATATGATGTCTATTTCTTAACCGGAACTGACGAACACGGACAAAAAATTGAATCAAAAGCTGCTGACTTAGGACAAACACCAAAGGCTTATGTCGATGAAATGGCTGATCGCATTAAAAAGTTATGGAAAGATTTAGAGATTAGCAATGATGGCTTTATCCGTACCACTGATGATTACCATGAAAAAGCGGTACAACAAATTTTTGAACAATTATTAGCACAAGATGATATTTATTTGGGCGAATATGAAGGCTGGTATTCTGTTAGTGATGAAGAGTACTTTACGGAGAGTCAATTGATAGAAGTTTATCGTGATGAAAATGGTAAGATGATTGGTGGTAAAGCTCCAAGTGGACATGATGTTGAATTAGTCAAAGAAGAATCATACTTTTTCCGTATGAGTAAATATGCGGATCGTTTATTAGAATATTATGAATCACATCCGGACTTTATTACACCAGAATTTCGTAAGAATGAAATGATTAATAACTTCATTAAACCAGGCTTAGAGGATTTAGCTGTTTCTCGAACAACATTTTCATGGGGAGTACCTGTAAAATCTAATCCTAAACATGTTGTGTATGTTTGGATTGACGCATTGACAAACTATATTACAGCGCTTGGTTATGGTAGTGAAAACACAGAAAATTATGATAAATTCTGGCCGGCTGATGTGCATGTGATTGGAAAAGACATTAGTCGTTTCCATATGATTTATTGGCCAACGATGTTAATGGCATTAGGATTACCTTTACCTAAAAAAGTTTATGCTCATGGTTGGTTGCTAATGAAAGATGGTAAAATGTCTAAATCCAAAGGCAATACGATTTACCCTGGACAATTAATTGAGCGTTACGGATTAGATGCGACTCGTTTTTATTTATTGCGTGAAATGAGTCAAGGTAATGATGCTATCTTTACGCCAGAAGATTTTGTAAACCGAGTAAACTTTGAATTAGCAAATGATTTAGGTAACTTATTAAATCGTACCATCGCGATGATGAATAAATACTTCGGTGGCCAAATTCCAACGACAGAATTAGTTGCCAATGAGGTCGATGCAATTTTCGAAAACTTTGTGGAAGAAGAGATTAAAGCTTACCATCAAAGTATGGATTCAATGAGCTTTAATTCAGCGCTAGACCACGTCATGAAAATTGTTTCACGTGCGAATAAATATATCGATGAAACTACCCCTTGGGTTTTAGCAAAAGATGAAGCGAACGTAGGTCAATTGCGTTCAGTTATGAATCACTTAGCTGAAGTATTACGTATTGTCGGACATTTATTAAGACCATTTATGACACAAGCGCCATCAAAAATCTTTGAACAATTAGGATTAACTCAAGAATTAGAACAAGATTTACAAACAGTTAAATGGGGCGACTTACCAGATAATGCTCAAGTAATTAAAAAAGGTGAGCCTATTTTCCCACGTTTAGAAGTTGAAGAAGAAGTTCAATATATTAAGAACTTAATGACAGGTGGCAATGAGACTATTTCAGAGAATCCAACTGTGGATGATCCAACATGGAACCCTGAAGCGACTGAATTAGTCCATGAAGAAGTAGCGAATATTGAATTTGATCAATTTATTCAAGTCGAAATGAAAGTAGCTGAAGTCATCGATGTGGCTCCTGTTAGAGGTTCTAATAAATTATTGAGATTCCGATTAGATGCAGGAGACAAAGGTCATCGTCAAATCTTATCCGGGATTGCTAAATATTATCCTGAATATCAAAATTTAGTTGGTAAAAAAGTTACCATTGTAGCGAATTTAAAACCACGTAAAATGATGGGATATGTGAGTCAAGGAATGATTTTATCAGCAGAAAATCAAGGCCAATTAAGCTTATTATTTGCACCAGATGATGCTCCGAATGGCGCATTAATCGGGTAAGCATAAACCGAGTGTGAACCCGAAAAGTATTCGTTGCTTTTCGGGTTTAGTTATCAAAAGAAAGGACTCAAAATGAAATTATTTGACACCCATACCCACTTGAATGCCAATCAATTTGATGGGATAGAAGCGGAAATCATTGAAAATGCAAAACAACAACATGTTGAGTATATGGCGGTAGTTGGTTTTGATGAACCGACCATTCATAAAAGCTTGGCTTTAAGTAATCAATATTCTAATATATTAAGTGTAGTAGGCTGCCATCCAACAGAAGCAGGAAATTATAATCCGGAATTTGAAAGAAAATTAGAAGAATGGTTGACTTTGCCGAAGGTTAAGATGCTTGGTGAAATAGGATTAGATTATTATTGGATGAGGGACGCCAAAGAGGTGCAAGAGAAAGTCTTTAGAAGACAAATTGCCATTGCTAAAGAACATAATCTGCCGATTACCATCCATAACCGTGATGCTACGGAAGATACCTATAAAATACTGAAAGAAGAAGGAATCCCTAAAGCTGGGGGAATCATGCATAGTTTTGGTGGCAATGCCGAAGAAGCACAGCGATTTTTAGACTTAGGGATGCATATCAGTTTTAGTGGCGTTCTAACTTTTAAAAAAGCCAATGAAGTAAGAGAAGCAGCTTTAGTCGTTCCAGAAGACCGTTTATTAATTGAAACGGATGCCCCTTATTTAGCTCCAATGCCATATCGTGGGAAACGTAATGAACCAGCGTATGTATATTTTGTAGCGGAACAAATGGCTCAAGTAAAAGGCTGGACGATTGAAAAAGTGGCCGAAGTAACAACCCGTAATGCGTTTAAACTATTCAGATGGGAGCCAGAAGCATAATGGTACCAAATGAAGTCATCATTGTTGAAGGTCGTGATGATACCAAACGATTGATAGAAACATTTGGCTCAAACATAAAAACTATCGAGACGAATGGCTCAGCTGTTAGCCGTAAAACTCAAGAGCAAATTAAAGCGGCGAGTGAAAAGTTTGACATCATTATATTCACTGACCCTGACTACCAAGGAGAAAGAATCCGGAAAATTGTCACTCAAATTGTCCCACAGGCCAAACAAGCTTATCTGACCCAAGAAGAAGCCGACAGTGGTAAAAATGGCGCCAGCTTAGGCATTGAACATGCACAACCAGATGCCATTAAGAAAGCTTTATCTAATTTAATAAGTCCACAAACAGAAAATTTGGTGGTAATTCCGATGATTGAATTGGTAAAATTAAGGCTAATCGGACACAAAGATGCCAAATCCCGTAGAAAAATAGTCAGTGAGCATTTTAGATTAGGCCACCTCAATGGTAAGCAATTGCAAAAAAAATTAAGTCAATATAACATTACCTTAGAACAAATCCAAGCTGTATTATATGAAAAGGAGTCATTATGAGAGAGTTTCGTCCTATCGCAACCCCGACCCGAACGGTTGATATTATGCGTCGTTATGACATCAAAATGAAAAAAAGTTTAGGTCAGAATTTTTTGATTGAACCTCAAATTTTAGATAAAATGATTGAAACTGGTCAAATCGATCACCATACAACTGTGGTAGAAATAGGACCAGGAATTGGCGCCCTCACTGAATTTTTAGCAAGAAATGCTAAAGAAGTGATTGCCTTCGAAATTGATTCACGATTTGTTGAAATATTAAAAGAGACTTTAAGCAATTATGATAATGTCACGATTCATCATCAAGATATTTTAAAAGTGAATTTCAACGACCCAATTTATCAAAATCTACATGATGCTGAGCGACTAGTAGTTGTGGCTAATTTGCCATATTATATTACGACCCCGATTATTATGAATTTAATCGAAAGTAACTTAAAATTTGATCAATTGGTGATGATGATGCAAAAAGAAGTAGCCGAAAGAATGACAGCAGCTGTTAATACAAAATCATACAACTCATTGACCTTAGCTATACAAAATACGATGGATGCGAAAATAACCTTTATTGTACCTAAAAGTGTGTTTATTCCACAACCCAATGTCGATTCCGCTGTCTTAAGCTTAACGAGATTAGAGCACCCCATTGCTGAAGTTGATAATTTAGAAAAGTTTCATCATTTAATTCAGACTTGTTTTGTTCAAAGAAGAAAAACAATCTGGAATAATTTAAGAAATGCTGCAAAAGATTTGGACTTAAGTTTAGATCAATTGGAGACGGCTTTAGATGAAGCTCATATTGAAAAGGCGCGTCGAGCGGAGTCCCTAACCTTAGAAGACTATCAACGATTATACAATGCAATCTATTAAACAGTAGCTATTTTCAATACAGAGCTTTGAACGAACTAAAAAGTATTTGAGAATATGGAAAATGGGAAGGTTTCACAATTTAAGTGGCTAATTTAATTTTATAACTTTCGGTTGGCAATTCTGGGCAGAAAACCAAGAAAAAATTCAAAAAATCGCTTGCCATGATATATATATGTTATGTTAAAATTGATTATTTATCTAAAATATGTTATAATGGTTCGTGAAGGGGTTGAGACAATGCCAAAAGATTTAGTTGAAATCAAGTCACTTTTAGATGAAAACTTAGGTGAAGAAATCATCGTCACCGTCCAAATGGGCCGTAAGAAAAAACGCGAGCGTCGTGGCGTTTTGAGGGAGACTTATCGTTCAGTATTTGTCGTAGATTTAGACCAAGATGATAATAATATCGATCGTGTGTCTTATAGTTACAGTGATGTATTAACACACTCGATTGATGTTGAGTTTGTATAATCATATAATGTAGATTCGCTTATCCGCAAGGGTAGGCGTTTTTTATTTGAAAAGAAAGACAAAAAAGGCGCAAAAAAGCACCCTCTATGCTATAATTAAAGTGAAAAATTTTTAAAAATTGTTGCATTAGTTCTGTTGGCGCAGTCCTAATGCTTTTTGTTTATCATAATGAATATGACAAGAAAGTACCTTATATATGATACGTAGTAACTTGTGTCCGCAAGCAACTACAGCTTTCATTTTGGCTCCTCTAGCAGATAGACGTTGATAGAGATTCGAAAAAGCGGGGTCCATCGACCTTCCTGCAATACCGCCACAGGCTATCAGTGTTGTTTTAAGGTATTTATTCCCCCGGGTGGTTCGACTGCTTTTTTTTACTCCAGCACTTTCATATGAACCAGGTGATAGTCCAGCCCATGAAGCTAAGTGCGCAGCTGTCTTGAAGGCCTCTACATCTGGACCAATTTCTGCCAAGATAACCGCAGCACTATTTGCTTTCACCCCTGGGAGCTCCATTAATAATTCATATTCTTCCTTAAAATAAGTGAGTATAAATTCCTCAATATCTCCATCCATTCGCTTAATTTTTTCTGTATAAAAGCGGTACTCTTCCAATGAATCATCTAATAATCGTCGGTCAGTCTTTGACATTTTGCCGTCCATGGCTTCTAAGAGTTGTTTGGGTGTCGCTTTAACATGAGTATGCATACACTCGGCGACTCGTTCAAGGGTGATTTTTTCACCATGAATAAATAAAGAGAGTAATGCTTGGCCTGTTTGACCAAAGATATCTGAAAGATAGCTCGTCAATTTAATATTTGCCCGTTGTAAGATATTATGTATTTCATTTTTCGACTGCGTCCGTTTTTGGATATAGCTTAACCGACGGCGAGTCAATTGACGCAATTCCATTGCTTGTGCACAAGGTAAATAAGATGATTGGATTAACCCACATCGCCCTAATTGAGCAATCCATTCAGCATCTTTGACGTCAGTCTTTCGACCAGGAACATTTTTAATATGGGCAGGATTAGCCAGTGTTAATTGAATCTCACTATCGGAGAAAATATTAAAAACTGGGACCCAATATTGTCCAGTCGATTCCATAAATATATCAGTCACATTGAATGATTGAATCCATTCAAGTGCCGCTCTAAGTTCGGCTGAGGTAGTTCCAAATGTCTTCTGATGTTTTTGGGGTTTATTGGTCTCTAATGGACCAGATAATATACAACAAACGATGGTCTTTTGATGAACATCAATCCCACAGCATCGTTCAATCATTACTTCCATGATCATGACCTCCAAAATAATATTAGGCAATGTGAGCTTTCTATATTAACTTGTAATTTTATTTACACGCTCAAGACGTAATGGGTTTATCGCAAACGATAAAAAGCTCATCCAGTTTTTTATACGGGGGTACGGACATACCTCACAATAAACGCATCGGATTTGTATTGCCCATTTAATTATAATGCGAAACCGTTTTTCTGTCATGGTTTAGAGTGCGAAGCACTCTTAAGGTTTTTTATGCAAATGATATGGAACAAAACACATTTTTACAAGTGTTGAATATGCTATTTGATTCAAAAATAGTTCATGTAATTTATGATTTATTGTTTAATGAGTATAATGAATTAACGGAAAAAGTCTCTGATTACTATGTTCGTTCGCTACTTTCAACATTAGTGATTCAGTGTAATCGATTAATGAAAGATTATCATTTATCTGTAGAAGAAGAGTTCTTATTCAATAGCATACGCTACATGGAAACATATATTGTAGCAAATGGATTGATAGAAGAATTACAGAAGAAATTAGGCTTAACATTTTTTGATTCTGACAAGGAATATTTGTGTCGTCAATTATTTGCTCATCGTGTGACGAATAATTTTAAATCGAGCAATAAAGAGTATTCATTAACTATTTACAAATTGGTTGAAAGAATGAGTGAAATAGAGAAAATTGATTTGACTGAAAATAATCGATTATATTTATCATTATTGTATCATGTGCCCGCAATGATTCTACGTTTGAAAAAAGGCATTAAGATTCAAAATCCATTGTTAGATAGTATTAAGTTACAATACTCTGAATTGTTTAGCATAGTATGGTATGCTATGTCATTCATTGAAGAAGAATTTGATGTAACATTAAATGATGATGAGGTTTCATTAATATTGATACACTTTCAAATTGCAATAGAAGATCAGTCGAAGGCAAATAATATTGTAATTATTTGTCAGTATGGGATGTCTTCAGCGCAGTTAATTTATAATAAAGTTCGTCGTTTTTTACCTGCTAAGGATAATGTGGAAATTTCTACATTAGATAAATTTCATTCTGCAGAAATTAGAAAGGTAGACTTAATTATTTCCTCTCTGACGTTTGATAGTGGAGGTATTCCATTAGTAAAAGTATCTCCATTGGTAAGTAAAACAGACTATATGAACATTATGGAAGCTTATACTAAATATTTAATTGAAGATACCTCTCATATAATACAAAATGATTTGATTTCAAAAGAAGTGAAGATTTCAGCGATTTCTAAATTTGTTAAACCATCTTTAGTGAAAACTAGAGTACAAGTTGAAAGTAAGGAAGAATGTTTAGATTTGATGATTTCTGAATTAGAAGCAAAAGGGTTAGTAACAGATGAATTTCGTACGTCAATCTTTTCCAGAGAAAAGATGGGAAACACAAACCTAGATAGTGGTGTCGCCTTACCACATGCTAATCCAACGACTGTAGTTGAATCAAATGTTTTTATTCTGTCACTGAAAAAGGCTGTTAATTGGGGTGACAGAAAAATTAAACTGGTTATTATGGTTAGTTTAGCTGAGGAAGATGGTTCTGAAATCAGAGGAGTTTATGAAGAGTTATACCAATTTATTGGGCAAAAGGAAACAGTAGATCATTTGGTAAAGATTCATGATAGTTATAAGTTATTAGAATTATTTCAAAAGAAGGAGTTATAAAAATGTATTTAGACAAAGAGTTATGTCTTTTTCAATTAGAAGTGAAGAATCAAGCGGAATTATTCAAAGTAATGTCTGAACAGTTAGTCACTAACGGCTGTGTTAAAGATAGTTTTTTAGAAGGAATAATAAATCGTGAAAAAGAATTTCCAACAGCATTAGAGATTAATCAAATTGGTTTTGCTATCCCACATACAGACTCTATTCATGTGAACAACTCTCAAATTTGTTTTGCTTCATTGAAGGAACCGCTTGTGTTTTATGATATGACAAATAAAGAACGTGAAATACCTGTTAGTCTGGTGTTTATGCTAGCAATGTCACAACCGCATGAACAAATAGATACATTGCAAAACTTAGTTAATCTATTTCAAAATCAAGAAAGAGTACAAGAATTATTAAGCTGCACGACAAAAGAACAATTTATTGAGATAGTGCATTCAGCTGGAGTTTATTAGGAGGACGAGTAAGATGGATTTAGTATTAAATAGTTTTGAATGGTTTATAGGGTTAGGCTCAAACGTTTTTCTGCCATTAATTATTTTTGTAATTGGTATTTTATTTGGTCTAAAACCTAGTAAATCTTTTGTTTCAGGGATTACTGTTGGTATAGGTTCAATTGGCTTAGGGTTAGTATTAAATTTACTATCTGAGGGTTTAGGAACTGCTATTCAAAAAATGGGAGAACAATACGGTGGTAGTTTGAACATTCTTGATATTGGAGTAGGTGTTGGAGGTCCTTTAGCATTTTCTACATCAATAGGAATCCTGATGATTCCTATTTCTCTAATACTTAACTTAGTTTTTGTGGTATTAGGATGGACTAAAACATTAAATGTTGATATTTGGAATTTTTGGTTTCCAATTTTTCTAGGAATGATTACACAATCTGTGACTGGGAACTTTTGGTTCGGATTAATTGGTGCAATCGTAGCGGTTATTTTACAATGGTTTTTAGCGGATCGAACTCAAGAAACAGTGAGTGAATTTTTTGGATATCCGGGGATAGCTATTACTCACATGATGGGGTTATCAGGTATTTTATTTGCCAAGCCAATGAATTGGATTTTTGATCGTATTCCAGGTTTTAATAAAATTGATGCAGATGCAGAAACATTAACGAAGCGATTTGGTATCTTAGGAGATACGGTTATTATTGGCTTAATTATTGGTATAATAGTAGGAATTATGGCTGGTTATGACACAGCTGGAATTGGTAATTTAGGAATTTCAACAGCAGCTGTAATGAAAATTATGCCAAAAATGGTTGCAATGTTTATGGAAGGATTAATGCCTATTGCAGACGCAGCAAAAGAATTTGCAAATAAGAAATTAAATGGACGTCAAGTTTATATTGGTATGGACGCTGCCTTGACTGTCGGACATCCAACTATTATGTCAACTTCTTTAATGTTAGTGCCAATATCATTGTTATTAGCATTAGCTCTTCCTGGAAACCAAGTATTGCCATTCGGTGATTTAGCTTTCTTTGCTTTTGCAATTTGTTTAATGATTCCTTATTTCAAAGGGAATATTGTAAGAGCTTTAGTAGGTTGTTCGTTATATGTTGTTACAACCTTTTATATCTCAACATGGTTAGCTCCAGTTGTTACTGATGTATTTGCATTAGCTAGTTTTGACGTTGGAACCACAGGTTTAGTGACGATGTTATTATCAGGTTTATGGCCAGTAGGATTATTTGTTTTATTAGCTTCTTATCTTGGAATATTTGGTATCGTAATTTTAGGGGGAGTTTTAGTAGGTATATCTATTTATATGAATAAAGTGAAAAAAGCGTAAAATAAATTTAGAAAGAAGAGGTTAACATGAAAAAATTATTAGTAGTATGTGGAGCAGGTCACGCAACATCAACAATTGCAGTAGCGAAATTATCAAAATGGTTAGAAGAAGAAGCCTTACAAGACAAAGTGAAAATTTATCAATCTAAAATATCTGATGAATTAAATAAAATTGATGAGTATGACGCAGTGGTAAGCACGACAATTGTACCAGATAGTATTAAAGATAAGGTTACTAATGGATTAGGCTTGTTAACGGGAATTGGTACTGAAGCAATTTATACAGATATAAAAAAGAGATTAGGTGTCTAAAATGAAGGTGCATCATAACCAATTAACGATTAACACTGTAGCGGGACGTCCATCGTATCATGATATTCGCAAAGATATTTTAAATATAGTAGATATAGGTGGGATTAAAAATGGTGTTTTAATCATTTCAAGTCCACACACTACATGTTCTTTGTTCTTTGAAGAGACAATGCATGATACAAATTATTTTGGTGATGACTATTTGCATGTTGATATTAATAATATAATGGAATCATTAGTTCCTAAAATGACTAGTGAAAACCAATATAATAGTCCTGGGCCCAAACATATTGAGTTTGGCACAAGCTTATCAGATCCTAATTATCCTGCAGAAAAGTGGGTTATGTTGAATACAGATGCTCATTTGCGTTCTTCGATTTATGGGACAAACTCAATGTCATTAATTATAAAAGATGGAAAGCTTTTGTTGGGAGATATGGGGCGAGTTTATTTTGTTGATTGGGATCAATTAAGAGAACGAATAAGAACGATAAATATTATGATAATGGGAGAATAAGCGGAGGGATTTAGAATGTCAATTGCACCATCATTGTTAAATGCATCTATTCTAGAAATTAAAGATTTATTTAATATATTAGAAGAAAAGAATATTGATTATCTACATATTGATGTTATGGATGGGTGTTTTGTACCGGATATGGCATTTGGTCCAAGTTTTATTAAGGATATACGACCTTTCACCGATGTTGTGTTTGATGTTCATTTGATGATAGAAACTCCAGAGAAAATTGTAAAAAAGTTTGTTGAAGCTGGAGCAGATATTGTTACCTTTCACATTGAAGCAACTAATCATGCAATGAGAGTTATTCAAATGGTAAAAGAAGCTGGAGCTAAGGTAGGTATCACCTTTAATCCTGCAACACCAGTCAGTTTCATTGAACCAATTTTATCAGTAGTTGATCAAGTACTAGTTATGACGATTAATCCAGGAACTGAAAACAAACATTTTATTCTTGAGACAGTATCTAAAATAGAGCAGTTAGATTTACTAAGAAAGAAAAATAATTATCGATATGTTATTGAAGTAGATGGGAAAATAGATAATCAAACGATTAAAACATGTAAAAAAGCAGGAGCGGATATTTTTGTATCAGGAGGATATATTTTTAATGGAGAAGATAATCCGCGTGAGCAAATTAATAAGTTGTATCAATCATTAGAGGAAGTGAGATAATCATCATGTCCAATAATTATTTAGTTGAAATAATGAACGAATTGCAATCTAACATAAGACATGTCAACCATTCAGAATTAGAACACCTTAGTGATAAAATAATCCACGCTAATCATATTTTTTTAGCCGGAGCCGGTCGATCTGGAATTACGGTGAAAGCCTTCGCGAATCGTTTGATGCATCTAGGATTTTCCGTAAGTCTAGTGGGTGATATTTGTTCCCCTCATTCAAAAGAAGGTGATTTATTAATTATTTGTTCTGGATCAGGGGAAACGGATAGTTTAAAAACTCTAGTTAAAAAAGCGAAAAACAATAAGGTTGAAATTGCTTTAGTAACTATGAAGCCAGATTCAACTATTGGCCAATTAGCAGATTTATTGGTTATACTACCTGGACATACTAAAGATCAGATAAAACCAAAAAAGAGTTACTTTTCTCAACCTATGGGTACAAGTTTTGAACAATTATCGTTTCTAATTTTTGATAGTTTAGTATTGACTTTAATGGACAAAATGGGTGAAACGTCAGATACTATGTATGCGCGTCATGCTGACTTTGAATAAAGACGAGCAAATTGCATTGTCAGTGTCTATTAACTTCTGGATTAAGGTAACTATTTGAGAATTTTCATCGATAATTAAAATAGTCTGTTACTTAATTTATTTATGAGAACGCTGTAAGAGGTCACTGAGTGAGAAAAAACGGGAAATTTTGAAGAAAATAATGAGTTTTAAAAATTTTAATGCTGAAATTTGTTGAGGATATTATTTTTTGTCTTGAAAAAATCACCTGATCCTAAAATGTGTTAATGTCCTAAAAATGGGCGCACGACTGATATGAACCCAAAAAGTTGAAGTTTAATTTAAGCAGCTAATTGAACGGTATGTTTTCGGTATTCAACTGGAGACATACCGTTCAATTTTTCTTTTTATTCGCTGTTATTATATTGGTTAATCTATTTATTTATCTTTTGTTCTAATTTATCTTATGTCATTAAAGGTTCACCATAATACACTTCTTGTTTTAATATATCAAAGAAATTCTCCATCGGTGAGTTATCCAAACAATTTCCTTATCGAGACATACTTTGATAGAGTCCATATAATTTTGTAAAAAGAAAGGGTCATTAATCCCTCCATAACTGGTACAATGTTTTTAAGAACGATAAACAAACCATTAGGAATTAAAATGACCAAGTACATTTTACACTGAATTTAGAAGAAATTCAAAACTTAATTGACGTAGAAGTGAAAGACAACTCTAGATACAACTTTATCATTCTTTTGTTTTCTACTTGACTTTATATAGTTAGTCTTATACTATGTTGTGGTGACTTAAGTATAACAAATCTTCATGTCTTTTTTTAGTGTTGCGTTTCATCTTACAACACACCATAATAATAAACACCATAATGCTTAAAAAAACGACCAACCACTAATTGTTTGTTATTGCCATCAATCATTTATGTTATATTATGTCTAACGACGATGATTAGGAAAAATCAAGTGGAACGGATAGTATGAGTATTGGAGAAGAGGAGGGCTCTGAATGTCTAAAGAATTACACATAGCGATAGTAGATGATGAAAACATTCAACTCGATGCGATGAAGTCACTAATCAATCAAACAATCAAAGAAATGGGTCTACACGCAAAAGTATCCTCCTATTCAAGTGGAGAAGCCTTTCTTTTTGAGTTAGAAGAAAACAAAGATTTAGATATTGTTTTCTTGGACATCGAGATGAAGCAGATTAATGGGTTGGAAGTGGCTAAGAAAATAAGAGAAATAGATCATGAAGTGACGCTTGTCTTTGCGACCGCATTCGCCGAATATGCCGTTCAAGGTTATGAAGTGCAGGCCCTGGATTACCTGCTCAAACCCATTGAAAGAGACAAAATTAAGCAAGTCATCCAAAGACATCTCGATAAAAAACCCTTAGTGAAAGAAACCTTAACACTGGAAGCAGAAGGTGAGATGCATAAACTTCTACTGGATGATATTCTGTACATTGAAGTCATTAAACGTGAATGTGAGATTCATTTAAACAATCAAGTGATAACCGTCACTCGTCCTTTAAAAGAATTGGAGGACAAGCTTAATGCTGACTTTATCCAGACTCACCGAAGTTACTTAGTCAATGTCGCTCACATCCATCGCCTGTTAAAAACAGATGTTGAATTATCCAACGGACAAACTGTCCCCGTTTCTAGGCGTCTCGCCAAAACAGTTCAAGAAAAATTTATTGCCTTTAATAAAGGAGCGGTGTTTTACAATGACTGATTGGATAGGGCTAACCGTCGTACTTATTATCCTTATCAGTGCAGGGATAGTTATAGTTAGGCAAAAAAAGAGCATTGATTTTTATAAAATACAAGAAAAGGAACTCGACCAATACAGCGTAGAAGTCGAAACGATTTATAGACAGATGAGAGGCATCCGTCATGACTATCGCAATCATTTACAAGTGATGCACACCTTAATGAATGACCACCGTCTGGATGAATTGGATGCGTATATTAAACAGCTTACCAATGAATTGAATCAAGTCGATACGATCATTCAAACAGGAAATACGATGATAGATGCCATCGTTAATACAAAGTTGACAGCTGCTAAACATAAAGGCATTTCCCTCTATGCGACAGCCATTGCTCCTAATGAATTGGGTGTAGAGCATGTTGATTTAGCAATTATATTGGGTAACTTGCTGACCAATGCTATAGAAGCGACTGAGAAAGAATCCAGTTCTTCTGATGAACGTTTTATTCGTTTGTACATAGCACCAATGAAAAACACATTGTATATTAATGTGACGAACACGATGACAGAGAATCCAAAACCTTCTCTGTTTTCATTAAAAAGTATCAATAGAAGAGGCTATGGCTTGTACCGAATTGATCAGGCAGTGGAGAGATATCAAGGCATGGTCAACCGTAAATGGGAAGATGGCGTGTTTGCGACAGAAGTGACGTTGCCGCTTAAAAACCGTTCGTAACCAAATACTAACCATTCATACACTTCTGAATAGGGAGTGTATTTTTTTTGGTAAGATACGATTGAGGTGATGAAGATGAAAGAAAAAATGAAGTATTCAAAAATTTTATTGAAGGAATTATATGCATTCAAACCGACAGTATTTATAGCCATTCTTTTAGCTACCCTTATTAGCGCGGCCTTACCCTTACTCCAATTGCTTTTATCTGCTTTTGTGATTCAGTGGTTAATGGAAGGGGTAGCGATTAGGGAGTACTTGCTTAGACTACTCGTGTTTATTGTTCTTATTGGAATAGCTCAAATGGGTAACTATTATTTTATGCTTTATCAAGAAGAGAATATGAACCATTTGAGAGATTTTATGAGAAATAAAATTGAAACGAAGTATTTGAAGCTGGATTATCCGCTCATTATAGGAAAAGAAGCGCAAGAAAGATATAACAATGCCAGTGAATTAACCGACAATAATACGACCCTTTTTGGCCGATTGGTAACGGAAATCATTGAATTAATGAGTTCGTTTCTAGGGGTTGTTTTGTATATCAATATATTAAGTCAACTAGAATCTCTGTTTCTTGTTTTAGTAGGTGTCTTTCTGCTTATCGTTGTCTTCTTTAACGTATGGCAAGTGAAGATGGACCGCAAATTATTTCAAGCGAAAGCAGCCAATTCCCAAAAATTACGTTACTTGAGAAAAGTGTACGGGGAATCCCGTATAACTAAAGATGTACGGATTTTCCAGATGAAAGACTGGTTCAAGCAAGTTGAAGATAAAACAATTGCGGAATACCACCGGATCATCAAACCGAAAGTAAGGGTGACATGGACAGAAAGCACCTTGGTAAATGTAGGGATTATCGGTCTATCCGCCTTATCTTATATTAGAAGTGTTCAATTGATTGCGGCGGGAGCTATTCCGGTTTCTAGCTTTGTCATCTTTGCCGGGTCTGTTACAATCCTGGCTCAAACCATCATGACCTTAGTCAATGCTATAGGTAAAATGAATACGAGTTTAAATGAGACAAAAAAATATGATGACTTTATGTCTCAGGGTCAAGTATTTAACCATGAAGAGGGCAGATCTTTGCCAAAAGAACCCTTGTCCATCGAATTAAAAAATGTGTCCTATACTTATCCGAATAATGATACACCAACGATAAATAATGTATCTTTAACCATTAAACCTTACGAAAATCTAGCTATAGTAGGAGAAAATGGGGCTGGGAAATCGACGCTGTCTAATTTAATTGCCGGTTTGCTTAAACCGGATAGTGGAGAAATTTATATTAACGGAGTAGCTCAGAGTGAGTTTAATATTTCAGACTATTATGCTTTATTTGCGCCTGTATTTCAGGAGAAATTTTTATTGACCTATTCCATTAAAGAGACGGTCATTCAAGGCTTGCCCTTTGATGAACTGAAGTATAATCGTGTTCTTAAACAAAGTGGCTTGACTGACATCATTTCAAAATTCAAATCGAGAGACGAGACAAAAATTGTGCGCGCCGTTTATCCAGATGGAGTGAATTTGTCCGGAGGGCAGTTACAAAAACTGAAACTGGCTCAAGCCTTATATAAAGACGCACCCGTTCTCTTACTGGATGAACCGACAGCGGCTTTGGATCCCATCGCCGAACATCAGATTTATCAGGATTACTTCCAGTTTTCTAAAGATAAATTGTCTGTTTTTATTTCTCACCGCCTTTCATCAACTCGTTTTTGTGATCGCATCATTTACATCAAAGATGGAGACATAACAGAAGTCGGAACGCACGAAGAATTAATGGCTAAGCAAAAAGATTACTTTAAGCTTTACGAAGCACAAGCTTATTACTATAAACATGATAAGGAAGAAAAAGAGGAAGAAGACGAGCCAGTCGTTACAGGAGGGGTGATTTAATGGAAAAACTGACCGTGTATAAACGTGCCTTTAAAGATTTGTTTAAAATAGGCAAAACTTACTATGTGCTGTTCTTTATCCATTCATTGGCGAGATACAGTTTGCCTTTTTTCGGCTACATCTATATGACCCAAATTGTGGATGCCTTAACAAGGAATGACATGACCCGGATTCCTTCATTAATCGTGCAGTATTTAGTAATCTTGTTGGTGTTGCAGCTGATTTCTGGATGGATAGACCCGCTAGTCACTCATGAGGATTCTCTGTTTTTGAGAAAACTCTTTGCTGAACCAAATAAAAAGATGTTAACTATGCATTACCATTATGCAGAAAGTTCCGAAGTAAGAGAAGAATTAGATATCATCAACCGTAATATGATGAGCAGCCAATCTTCACTTCCAATGATTAATGTCCGTATAAAAGAAATGATGCCTGGATTGGTCAGTATTATATGGGGGGGTATTTTACTCACTCCGTTATTTAGAGTAGACACAGCCTTATTGCCAGACGGATTCTGGTGGATGCGTCCGAGTCTTATTATTAGTGTCTTCCTCCTACTGATTGGAATCAGTGTATGGATTCAAATCGCGTCATCCAAAAAATCAAGCGAACGAATTACAGCGCTTCTTGCGGAATTGAAAGAATCTAATGCCCGATTTTTCTATGAAGATGGGCTTCTTCAGGACTTTAAGTCTGGAAAAGAAATGCGCCTCTACAAATTAACTGAAAAAATGATCGAAAATAAAAGAGCTGAGTCTGAACAGACAGGAAGATTACTGTCTGAAAACTATAAACGCTTTCGATCCATGATGATCCCTACTACCGGCTTATTTCAGGTGATGACCTATTTGACCTATGCCTATGTCGGCTTGCTTGTTTTAATCGGAGCTTTACCTGTTGCTTTGATTATTCAACTTTCCAGCGCACTCAGTCAAATGGTCTCTGCTTTACCAGATGTTATCCAGCACGGCATGATGATGATTTCTTCACCAGGTGAATTAGAGCAGTATTATGCATTCATGGACTTGCCTGATGAAGAGGTCGTCGGCAGTTTACCTGTAGAAAAAAGGTTAGATAATGACTATCATTTCGCAATAGAGAATATGAGTTTTTCTTATCCCGGCTCAGATGAAACAGTCCTAAAGAACATCACTGAAAAGTTTGAAGTCGGTAAAAAGTATGCCATAGTTGGAGAAAATGGCTCAGGTAAAACAACGTTTATTAAGCTACTGACTCGTTTATATGAACCGAGTGAAGGGACAATAAAAATGAATAAAATCGATGCCCATAAGTATGATTTAAGAGAATACTTCAATCTGTTTGGCGTTGTCTTCCAGGACTACCATCTAGTCGGATTTTCATTGGGACAAAACGTTTCTGTAAAACCCTCTTTTGATAGAAAGAAAGTGTTGTCTACCTTAGATAAAGTCGGGTTAGGCGACTTCGTTAGAAATCTACCTAATCAGGAAGAAACCTACCTGGGAACAGAATTTGAAGAATCAGGCGTCAGTGTCTCTGGGGGCCAAGAACAGAAAATAGCCATCGCTCGGTCTTTATATAAGGATGCGCCAGTTATGATTTTAGATGAGCCGACCGCTGCACTGGACCCAATGACTGAATTTGAAATATATCAAAACTTTGATAACTTAGTAAAAGATAAAACAGCTTTTTATATTTCCCATAGACTCTCAAGCTCCAAATTCTGCGATGAAATACTCGTTTTTGATCAAGGGGAGATCGTACAAAGAGGCACACACAAAGAACTGGTGAATGAAAAAGGAAAGTACCAGGAATTATGGAGTGCACAGGCACAGTATTATCAGTAAGTAAGAGTGAAAGTGAGAGAATTGAAGTTTAGCGTTTTTTGTTGACATGAACTCCATTTTTTTCGTTAAAAATGCAGTTCATTGGTAAATGCCAAAGCTGAACTCAACATTTCTGTTTGAAAGTGAAGTTCAGCAAATAATAATCTACTAAACTCAACTTAAAGCAGAAATATTTAATAAGAATTTGGTGTGTTGCATTTCATAATACAACACACCAATTCTTTTATTGTTATTATTGTTACTGAAAACTATCAAAATGTATAGAAATCAAGAAGTTTAATCAATGCCCTTTTTCTTAACGGCAGGCCTTTGGTCTGTCATTTTTATATATTTATGATCAATGTATACCAAAAAACAATTATAATGATAGTTCAAAAATAAATTATAATTAATTTCACCACCTATCCACACACTTATGCACAGAAAACTGTTGATAACTAGATTCCTATGTTGATAAGCTTAGTTTGTAAATAGTAACTATTTCGTTAACATGAAAATAATGATGCATCAAGCTTTATAAAGGTTTTTGGCAATAAAAAGAGTTATCCACAATTTCTGTGCATAACTCCTGTTGATAAATAAAAAATCATCATAAAATGAGCGTATCATATATTATTTTTAACATAAAACCTTATGGCTAGTAATAGGAAATATTGATGATTAATAGATTTTAATTAATACGATCTAAATAATCATGTTCTTCAAATCGATGCGAATCCGTAATCGCCACAAAAATCATTCCGTTTTCAATCGGTGTTTGAATATTTAAAGTTGAAGTCATTTTTGCGCCTTTGTATGGGCGATACCCGATGACGTTCATGTCGTAGTTTTTACGTAATTCTAAAGCTAAGATTGATTTGCCGACCCATTTATCCGGAACAGAGAATTCAACGATTGAAGTGTTATCATCCAGTGACAATACTTCTCCGATATGAGTTCTCAATAGTTGAGAAGCTAAACGTTTACCTGAATCACGTTCAGGTGAAATAATTTTAGTTGCTCCCAATTCCTTTAAGGCTTGTTCAAAAACAGCACTGTGTGCTTTGACAATAATATGAGGGACGCCTAATCGTTTACAGTGCATGACTGCGAGTACCGCACTTTCCAAATTAGTACCCGTTGCGACAACTACTGCATCACAATTAGCGATACCAATATCTTCTAATAAATCATAATCGGTAAAGTCTCCGATGGTGGCTGTTGTGACATCATCGGCTACTAAATCAATGTTATGTTGGTCTTTGTCAACAACAATTACCTCACGGCCAAAACGGCCAAGTTGTTTTGCGATAGTTCTTCCAAAGACACCTAATCCTAAAACACCAATAATTGTGGGTTTCAAAATATTTCCTCCATTCAAATGTATCATTCGATAGTATAATGATACAAAATATTTTCAATAAATGCTATGATTATTATGAAAAGATTAAAGGGTGATCAAATGAATATTGAAATAATTTGTGTTGGTAAATTAAAAGAAAAATATTTGAAACAGGGTATTGCTGAATATATTAAAAGATTAGGTAATTATGCTCAAGTTAAAATATTCGAAGTGCCCGATGAAGCGACTGCTGAGTCAATGAGTGATAATGAAATCCAGTTGGTTTTAAATAAAGAAGCTGAAAAGATTAGTGCTCGAATAGATGCGAACCGCAAAGTGATTGTTTTAGCAATTGAAGGGAAATTAATAACCTCTGAAGAATTAGCCAATACCTTGGAAAACTATGCGACCTATGGTCATAGTAAAGTGACCTTTATTATTGGTGGCTCACTCGGCCTTGCTGAAGAATTAAAGCAGCGGGCTGATTTAAGTGTGAGTTTTGGACGTATAACTTTACCTCATCAATTGATGCGTTTAGTGTTGGTTGAGCAAATTTATCGTGCATTTAGAATTATCAATGGGCATGCGTACCATAAATGATGATAAAAATTTCATGTGTTTAGTAAATAAGAGTGTCTATTCAATCTTCTATATCCTCTAAAATCATCGGGGGTTCGGGGGATTACTAGATAGTCCTTAGTTGAAGTAAGTAAGAGCCCGTAGATAGGAAAACCCAACTTGATCATCTATCTAATCAAAAAAATAAAGCAGAGTTTACAGGAAAACCTGTGAGCTCTGCTTTGTGGTGTTTGCCGAAGAGGAAATGAGGTCCTCACTCAAACTCCTATCCTTCTAAAATCGTCGGGAAATCGGGAAGTCTCCTATGTCGTCTTATGTGTCTCCTCTCTGAAACCGTCGGGGCTTCGGGGAATGGTTATACCCATATCTCAATCGGACGACGCGAAAAGAACCCTCCGTCTGGAAGGTTCTCTTGTTTGGAACTGTTTGTCTCGTGGCCAATGTCTTGAGTGAGTCACTCTGGTTCTTACGGGGGATACCAACATTCAATTTTTGTTGGAACACAACAATCACATTTGGTACGAGTGGGCCTTTGAAAGATACGTCGACAGCGACGACTATACGGGACCGAACATGACTGATTTTGGTCTGCGCGTCTTAGAAGATGATGCTTTCAAAAAAGTTTATGACGAGGAAATGTTAAAATTCCAAGACAAGGTTCTAAATGATCTGGAATTCTTTCAAAAACATGGTGAATTGGGAGATGTCTACGGCAAACAGTGGCGCGCTTGGCAAACACGTCAAGGGGAGACTTTGGATCAGATTGCCGACGTCATTGAGCAAATCAAAGAGAATCCAGATTCAAGGCGTTTGATTGTTTCGGCTTGGAACCCGGAAGGTGTGCCCAATATGGCCTTACCTCCATGTCATACTTTGTTTCAGTTCTACGTTCAAGATGGAAAATTAAGCTGTCAATTGTATCAAAGAAGCGCCGATTTGTTCTTAGGGGTTCCTTTCAATATCGCCAGCTATGCCTTATTGACCCATCTGATTGCCCGTGAAACCGGTTTGGAAGTGGGAGATTTCGTGCACACCTTTGGCGATGCCCATTTATATACCAATCACATGGAACAAGCCGAACTTCTTCTCAGCCGTGACCCTAAAGATTTACCGACGCTTGTTATCGATTCAGACACGCCCATGGATGAATTAAGTGTGGATGACATCCGAGTGGAAGGCTATGACCCACACCCAGGAATTCGTGCACCCATCGCCGTTTAAAAAGGAGAGTGCCAGTGATTATCTTTGTATACGCCCAAGACCAACAAGGAGGCATTGGTGTCAACAATCAATTGCCTTGGAATCTACCCAATGATTTAAAGTTCTTTAGAGACACAACTATGGGACATACCATATTGATGGGACGCAAAACTTTTGAATCTCTCGGCAAACGCCTACTTCCAGGACGAAAAACAATTGTTTTGTCTCGAGATCCTCATTATGGTGCCGACATTCAGGGCCTGACTGTGATTACTAATCGTCAAGAAGCCTTGGATATGGCCACTCAAGAAGCCCTCATGGTCATCGGTGGAACAGAAATTTTTTAATTTATTTTGGGACGATGTGAATAAAATTATCCGCACCAATATTCGACATACCTATGAGTGCGATACTTTTATGCCACCCATTGATCCAGGAGTTTTTATCTTGGAAACGTCCATTCCCGGTGAAACCAATCCCGAAGATCCTGTCGACTATGCCTATGAGTATTGGGTACGCAAGGACACCCCATAAGCCAGTCTTTATTTCAAAAGCTCTTCCCTAAAGTCAGAGTGGGGCTTTTTCCTTTTGTTTTCTAATCTAAGAATCAAAATAAAGGAGTTGAACGAACATTGGTCAGAAGAGAAAACGCTGGGAAAATTTGTCGCTATTTTATAAATTGATCAACTTAGTGTAAAATAACTGTTGGTCATCTAAAAGCAAAAAAGATAATCCTCTGCTATACTGTAAGTAGGTAAATACACAGAAAGGTAGAGGATTATCCATGAGTATTATAACACAAATTATGCAAAAAATTAATGAAATGATGGCAGATTTATATAATCAAGCGATTCAAGGTGAAGTAGATTTTTCAACATGCATCAAAACCATTAGCAATACGATGCGTCAACTCTCAGTCGATTTAGGAGAAGATCTCTGTACAACAATTGAGGAATCACTCTTTGAAAGTCCTGCAAGAAAAGCAAGATATAGCGTTCATCGTTGCGATGATGAAAAAACAATCTCCACACTGATTGGTGACATTAAACTCTCAAGGCGTTATTACAAAGATAAACAAACGGGTGAGTTCTGCTATTTATTGGATGACTTCTTATCGCTCACGCCTCACCAGCGCGTGGATCTCGAGCTAGAAGCAGCCATTTACGAGAAGGCTAGTAAGCATTCTTATCAAGAGACCATTGATAGCTTCGAACATATCGGGATTTATAGTCGCCAGACAGTCAAGAATATTGTGCATAAGTATCGCCCAGATTCTGTTGCGTTACCGGTGGAAGCAAAGCGTCAGGTAGACTGCTTATATATTGAAGCTGATGAAGACCATGTAGCTTATCAAGATGGGAAGAATCGGGAAATGCGCTTGGCGTATGTTCACGAAGGATACAAAGAAAATTTAGAAGCAAGTGACCGAAAAGAATTAAATATTAGTCGCATCTTCACAGGCTTATACGAAGATAGCGAGGAATTGTGGGAAGATGTTTATTACTATCTCGACCAACAATACGATTTAGCAGCCTGTCCGACCCTTTATTTAAGTGGAGACGGGGCTCACTGGATTAAGAAAGGGTTGGACTATCTACCGACTCAAACACGCTTTGTTCTTGACCCTTATCATACGGTTAAATACCTTCGTCAGGCATGTGTTGGTATCAGTAATGATCATTTATACGCCACTTTACATCGTTGGCTTTATACAGGTGAAAAAGGCTATTTACAGGACTACTTCGAAGTGCGACTCAGCGATCCGTCGCTACCCGACTCTTCGAAACAAACGCTTCAAAAGGTCCGTCGCTATCTGATAGGCAATTGGGATTCTATTCAAAGACAAAGGGACCCACAATATATCGGTTGTAGTGCCGAAGGTCACGTCAGCCATTGGTTAAGTGCTCGTTTAAGTTCGCGACCGCTAGGATGGAGTACAACAGGAGCAGAAAACATCGCTAAAGCCCGTGCTTATGACTTAAATGGTGGCGATTTAAAAACTTGGGTAACAAATCAAATTAAAACAAAAGAAAGAAAAAGAAGAGTAGAGAAATTAGATGGCCGTGTGGGGCGGAAATACGTTCGTCAGTATGATTGGAGTGGTAAAGTAGCCATCTTACACTATTCCAATAACACACGCAGTCGCCAGGCTTTTGGGACAATCGCTGGTTATTGAAATATAGTAGATTGAAGCCAGTCTTCATAATGATAGCTAAAGGCGATGAAGTGAATGCTTGATAGCGAGCAACGGCATGGTACTGGCGTCTAGCGAGACTGGATTGGATATAGGGAATACCTCCCTAAAGACTTCCAGAACCCATTATGCCGCTAGCGGCTCGCTATCAAGGATAGTGGTTAAAATACGGAATCCATGAAACTGGGTTCAGAGAATTAGTAAAAAGTATGGTAGAGGAAAACCAACAATAATTTGACACTATCATTGATCAAAGTGGAGTTGACAGAAATTATATTTTAGGTTAGACTAAATTTATCATAAAAAAGGAGACGATAGGTTATATGAATAATTTATTTAAGAGAAGCTTGGTAGTTCTTGTTGCGCTGGCTTTAATGATCGGTGGTCTATTTGTTTCAACGCCATCCGCACAAGCGGAAGCTGAGAAATTAGACGTTGTTGTTACGACCACACACATGAAGGACTTGCTTGAAGTTGTCGGCGGGGAGCACGTAAAAGTGACCGGTCTTATGGGACCTGGGGTTGACCCACACGGTTATGAACCAACCCCTTCAGACATTGATGCTGTTAACAATGCGGATTTAGTAGGATACAATGGCCTGCACTTAGAAGCCATGTTCACAGATATCTTCGAAAAGATGGCAGAATCCGATGATGTTAACATCTTCTCATTGGAAGAAGCTCTTAAAGACGGTCAAGTTCTTGACTATGTCTACGAAGACAAAGATTTAGACCTAGATCCACACATCTGGTTCGACATCCAAATCTGGCAACAAGCCACTCAATTAGTTGCTGATAAGTTAGCAGAAGTGGATCCAGACAACGCCAAAGACTACCAAGCCAATGCGGATGCATACGTGAAGGAATTGGACGAGCTAGACAAGCAAATTGCTGACTTAGTTGCTGAAGTTCCAGAAGAATCACGTTACCTAGTAACTGCTCACGACGCTTTCTCATACTTTGGTAAAAACTACGGCTTCAACGTCGAAAGTATCCAAGGTCTGAACACACAAACCGAAGCTGGTACAGGGGACATCGCTAAAGTTGCTGACCTTGTCATCGACAAGAAGATCAAAGCATGTTTCATCGAAAGTTCTGTTTCAGATCGTAACGTTAAAGCGTTGGTCGAAGCAGTCGAAGCAAAAGGTGGAAATCTAGAAATCGGCGGAGAGCTATACTCAGACGCCCTAGGTACTGACGAAGAAAAAGCAGGTAACTACATCGACGCTTATGTGACAAACATTTCAACCATTGTGAATGCTTTAAAATAACTCTTTGATATAAGAATTTTACGGCTGACTCACAGGGCCGCCGTTTTCTTATTGCAAAAATTCTCCCTGACAAGGTCTAAAAATCGATTCAGGAAAAAGTTTAGGCCAGAGTAAAATTAATGACTATCAATTGTTTTGATTCAATTAGAAAGTAGGTTCGAAAATGACTAATAATGCGATTACAGTCGATCAATTAACCGTTGCTTACGATGGGCATCCCGTCTTATGGAACGTGGATGTAAAGTTTTTGAAAGGGCAACGCACCGCCATCGTCGGTCCCAATGGAGCAGGTAAATCCACACTGCTCAATGGGATGTTGGGCCTTTTGAAGCCAATCGCCGGTCAGGTCACTTATCAATTGGACGGTGAATCTTATTGTTATGAGGAAGTCAAACGCCGCTTAGCTTACGTGCCTCAAAGAACCAGTGTAGACTGGGACTTTCCCACTTCTGCTTTGGATGTGGTTTTGATGGGAAGATATGGGCACTTAAAGTTTGGTCAAAGACCCAGTAAAGAAGACCGAGAAATTGCCAAGATGAATTTGGAACGTGTCGGAATGGGTACTTTTGCGGATCGTCAAATTTCACAACTTTCAGGCGGTCAGCGCCAGCGTGTTTTCTTAGCCCGAGCTCTTTGTGAAGACGCGGATATCATTATTTTGGACGAACCATTGGCTGGTGTAGACATGAAGACGGAGAAAATCTTGATGGATCTCTTGCGCCAGCAGGCAGAACTGGGACGAACAGTCATTGCGGTTCATCATGATTTGGATACGGTTAAAGATTATTTTGATCAAGTGGTCTTTTTGAACCGTGAAGTCGTGGCTGCAGGACCTGTCAAGGAGTTTTACACGGCTGCCAATATTGAAGAAACTTATCGACAAGACCATAACTTAGGGGAAGGGTGAGTGATGTGGATTCAATTGCCAACATTTTAAATAACCATACTTTCCAAGTGGTAGCGACGGGTACCGCACTTTTGGGTGTTTTCAGTGGAGTATTGGGAGTTTTCCTGACCTTAAGAAAGCAAAGTCTTTTGGGAGATGCCTTGGGGCATGCGTCTTTACCGGGAATTGTCATTGGTTTTATTTTAACAGGTAGCAAGAACATGTTTGCCTTATTAGCGGGAGCTACAATTTTTGGTTGGTTGGCTTCCTGGTTGATCAATTTTATTTCTCAAAGAAATTCTGTGGTCAAACAAGACAGCGCCTTGGCTTTGGTATTATCCACTTTCTTTGGATTAGGAACAGCGCTGTTAACGTCTGTTCAAAAGACGCCCAATGCCGCTCAAGCGGGTCTGCATAATTTTATCTTTGGACAAGCCAGTGGAATGCTCAAGCAAGAAGTCAATGTTTTGATCATCATTGGAATGATAATTCTTGCACTGGTCATTGTTTTTTGGAAGGAGTTCAAGGTCATTACCTTCGATGCTCACTTTGCCCAAACTTTGCCGGGTCCCTACCGATTTTTTGCCTTTCTTTTGTCTCTACTGATTGTGGTAGCCATCGTAATGGGGCTTGAATCGGTCGGAGTTGTTTTAATTTCGGCCTTGCTTGTGAATCCAGCCATTGCGGCTCGCCAGTGGTCCAACCGCATGTCAGTCGTTGTCGGTTTATCGGGCCTCTTTGGTGGAATATCTGGTTTGTTAGGAACCTTCTTGAGCTCCACAGGCAAACAGATTCCTACAGGTGCCACCATTGTAATCGTCGCCACGTGTCTCACAATTATCAGTGTGTGTTTTGCACCTGAACGTGGATTAATTGCGAGACGCCGTCGTTCTCTTCGTCGTCAACGCCAATTAAAAGAAAGTCTGGCCCAGGAGAAAGGAGAATCTTTATGAGCCTCTTAATACAAATTACCTTCGTGGCCGTTGCAGTCGCTCTTTCCTGTGCAATTATCGGAAACTTTCTGGTCTTGCAAGGTAAAACCATGGTATCCGACGCGATCACCCATACGGTTCTTCTAGGAATCGTCATAGGTTTTTTTATCACCAAAGATCTTTCTTCACCACTGCTCATGGTGGGTGCAACGATCGTGGGGGTCATTACTGTCTTAGCTATTGAAGCTTTAAGAAGTACACAGCTCTTAGACCAGGATGCGTCCATCGGAATTGTGTTCCCTTTCTTGTTTAGTATTGCCATTATTCTGTTGACCCGCTATGCTGGGGATGTTCACTTGGACATTGACTCGGTTTTTATGGGACAGTTGGGATTCACGGTCTTTGACCGGATGGTCATTGCGGGTCATGATATTGGACCACGCGCTTTCTGGATCGCCGTGGTGATTTTCTTAGTGAACCTTGGTTATGTGCTTCATTTTTACAAGGAATTAAAGGTTTCGAGCTTTGACCCTCAATACGCCCATTCCTTGGGAATTCCGACCACCTTTCTTCATTATGGGCTCATGACGCTGGTAAGTTTAACCGCGGTTGGTGCTTTTGAAGCCGTCGGATCTATTTTGGTCGTTGGTTTTATGGTGGGCCCGGCTTTAACAGCCTATCTTTTATCCGATCGGTTGAGTCATGTGATTGTTCTCAGTTTAATCATTGCGGCCTTCAATGCCATTGTCGGTGTGCATCTGGCTTACAAAATGGATTTATCCTACGCCGGTGTGATTGCGGTTGTGACAGGAATCGTTGCTATGATTGCATTCTTGTTCTCACCGCGCAAAGGTCATTTGCGTGCTTGGTTTAACCGCCGGAAACGTCAACACGCATTAAATGAAAGCATTAAAAACTTATAAGACAAACGCACGTTTAAGAGCCTTCCCATCATCACCGGGAAGGCTCTTTCTTGTAAATTTTTACCACTCAAGAATGATTCATGATAAAATAAACGCATGGTCGATGTGAGAAAAGAGAAAGAGGAGAGTCATCTATGCCGATCGGTGTCCTTGTGAATTCATTGGGAATCTTTGTTGGAGGATTATTAGGTGGAAGCGTTGGTAAGAGGCTGAGTCGAGAGGCCAAAGAATCGCTCACCATGATTTTTGGTCTTTGTGCCTTCTTAATGGCAGTTGTGAATATGATCGCCCTCGAGAATTTGCCGGCAGTTGTATTGAGCCTGATTGTCGGCCTTTTGGTAGGAATGGGCTTGCGCTTTGATGAGAAAATTAATCAGGCGGCTGCCAATATGGAACGATGGGTGGCCAAAGTGATTCCTATCGGTAATCACGGTTTAGGTTCAAAGACTTACTTTTTCCAATT
This sequence comes from Globicatella sanguinis, assembly GCF_002847845.2. NCBI lineage: Bacteria > Bacillati > Bacillota > Bacilli > Lactobacillales > Aerococcaceae > Globicatella > Globicatella sanguinis. The sequence continues at coordinate 1,752,592 of NZ_CP126962.1, forward strand.
GACGACCATCATTGTGCTTTTTTGTGCCAGTGGGACAGGAATCTACGGATCTTTGGAATCAGGAATGACCGGTGATCATGGGTTGTTAATCACCAAGACCCTCTTGGATTTCTTTACTGCCATGATTTTTTCCGCTAGCTTAGGGCCCGTTGTTTCCTTTATTGCGGTGCCACAGGCGATTGTTTTCTTATCCTTGTTCTATGCCGGTGAAATAATTTTGGCCTATACGACACCCGCCATAATTGCGGATTTCAAGGCAGTGGGTGGGGTCTTGATTCTAGCTTCTGCACTCAATATTTTGGAGTTAAAACGTTTACCAGTCACCAACATGATTCCAGCCATGGCGGTCTCGCTACCCATTAGTTATCTATGGATCACCTATCTGGCGCAGTTCTTCTAGAAGAATCATTCCTTCAAGCTTTGTTAGATCCAGGATATGTTATAATAATTTCATTACAAAGGAGGCTTCTCCATGAAAGAATTAACCATTGAAAACTTACACAAGACCTATGGTACCAAGACCTTATTAGATGGTATTGATCTTTCTGTATATGTTAACTTAAAAGTGAGCCACTATATTAATTTTTGATTGTCAAATTAAGCTAGAATTTTTACCTAACACATAATACGAGTCATAATACGTTTGCTTTTTGTTTAATTGATAATTAAAATGCTTGTTCGAAAGTTCAAGTATAAATTATCCACTAACTTTAAGGTTTCCACAACGTCAGATTTGTGGCAAGTGTAGTGAGTCAGATTGATGCATTAAATCGTTAGAGCTTTACTTGGATGCTCCGGTATGATACTCGCTAATAGCGAGTTGGGGAAAGGGTTTGGGTAGGAGACCCAAAAAGCATCCCCAAATCATCATGCCGGGCTAGGCACCAAGTCAAGCTCTAACAATCAGGTGCCTTACGTAATGGATTCACTGTCTTAACAAACACATTGTGTGCATTAGAAAGCATCTATCCATCCAAGTTCCTTACAACAATCGATAAAAACTTCAATTGGCGTTCGATAACCTAATGATTTTCGTGGAATTTCATTGCGGAAATGAGCTGTTTGGCTGAGTATTTCCTGCGATATATCGGTAAAATCCATCCCCTTAGATAACCCATCTCTTCGAAGTAGTCCATTAGAGTGTTCATTTAAGCCGCGTTGTGACGGACAACCGGGATCAGCAAAGTAAATATTGATGTCATTGACATTTGAAATGGCTTGCCAATCAGAAAATTCTTTTCCACAATCAAACGTAATGGATTTAAATAAATTTCTCGGTAAATAAGCAAACCAGTTATCACAAGCGATTCGCACATCACTTGCTTTGCGACTGTTAATTTTTATCGGGATGATGAGTTTACTGATTCTTTCGACCAGTGTTAGGACTGCACTCTTATGGTCTTTTCCGACAATCGTGTCACCTTCTAGATGTCCAAATTCTTTCTCATATTGTGGATTTTCTTTTTGACGATCTTCGATGGTGCGTCTAAAGTGTTGTTTACCTCTTTTTTCCTGATACCCATTAGGTTTTCTCTTACCTTTCATCGGTAAAGTTGAGGGATCAAAGAGTTCCGAGTCTTTAAAACGACGATAAAGTGTTCGAGCTGTACATCCTAATGGGAGTTCATTCCGACCAATGATGACGTCAGGAGACCACCCCTGGTCCACTTTTTTCTTAATATATGTGATTTGTTTAGTGTTAAAGACCTTCTTTTTGGCACCACAGCGTGATTTATTCTCTTTATATTGATCGTAGTATTCCTGAATATTACCACTATTTTTAAGAAAATTAACGACGTTATAAATGGTTTGGATGACCCGATTTAATTTTTTAGCGATATCCGTTACTTTTTTACCGCTATCGTAATAATTTTCTATCCAAATCAATTCTTTCATGGTAAGATGTGTATAAGCCATTTGTATGTACTCCTTCCTTAGCATGTGTTCGTATGTTTAGGATACCATACAAATGGCCTATTTATTTTTCTAGCTTAATTTTACTATCCAAATTATTAAAATTTTTGTACAGTTACAATAGCATTTTTGAGTATAAAAGTAAGCCAGAAATATTTAGTATACTGAAACCGTACATGAATAAGGTGATTATAATACAGATAAACAATACGTAATAAATATTTTAGATGAAAACAATTCAGAAAGTTAAGTGAGGTATATCTAATTAATAGCAAATAAGCCTCGGGAACTACCAATATGAGCATGAGTTCAATAAGTAGATGATATTATAGTTTAGTGCACAAAAAGTAAATAAAAGGGGGAAAATTATGAATGAGTTAGAATATTCTGAGGATAAAGTCCGTAAACTGGAAGATAAGTTATATTATTATCACCATCTGACTTCATTAAATAAGCGGGACAAATTAGATTTAAATTTAATACCAGAATCTTTGTTATATTTTTCAGCTAATAATAAACCTATTGATGCTTTAACTTTCTACACTTCGTCCTTAACTTCGGAAATAGCTTTAGCTAGCGACACCAATGTCGATTATGAAGTGTTGGTTCAATTAAATAATTTGTCATATGCTAAGAAATTAAACTTGGATAGTAAAATTAAGCTAGAAAAATAAATAGGCCATTTGTATGGTATCCTAAACATAAAATCACATGCTAAGGAAGGAGTACATACAAATGGCTTATACACATCTTACCATGAAAGAATTGATTTGGATAGAAAATTATTACGATAGCGGTAAAAAAGTAACGGATATCGCTAAAAAATTAAATCGGGCCATCCAAACCATTTATAACGTCGTTAATTTTCTTAAAAATAGTGGTAATATTCAGGAATACTACGATCAATATAAAGAGAATAAATCACGCTGTGGTGCCAAAAAGAAGGTCTTTAACACTAAACAAATCACATATATTAAGAAAAAAGTGGACCAGGGGTGGTCTCCTGACGTCATCATTGGTCGGAATGAACTCCCATTAGGATGTACAGCTCGAACACTTTATCGTCGTTTTAAAGACTCGGAACTCTTTGATCCCTCAACTTTACCGATGAAAGGTAAGAGAAAACCTAATGGGTATCAGGAAAAAAGAGGTAAACAACACTTTAGACGCACCATCGAAGATCGTCAAAAAGAAAATCCACAATATGAGAAAGAATTTGGACATCTAGAAGGTGACACGATTGTCGGAAAAGACCATAAGAGTGCAGTCCTAACACTGGTCGAAAGAATCAGTAAACTCATCATCCCGATAAAAATTAACAGTCGCAAAGCAAGTGATGTGCGAATCGCTTGTGATAACTGGTTTGCTTATTTACCGAGAAATTTATTTAAATCCATTACGTTTGATTGTGGAAAAGAATTTTCTGATTGGCAAGCCATTTCAAATGTCAATGACATCAATATTTACTTTGCTGATCCCGGTTGTCCGTCACAACGCGGCTTAAATGAACACTCTAATGGACTACTTCGAAGAGATGGGTTATCTAAGGGGATGGATTTTACCGATATATCGCAGGAAATACTCAGCCAAACAGCTCATTTCCGCAATGAAATTCCACGAAAATCATTAGGTTATCGAACGCCAATTGAAGTTTTTATCGATTGTTGTAAGGAACTTGGATGGATAGATGCTTTCTAATGCACACAATGTGTTTGTTAAGACAGTGAATCCATTGCGTAAGGCACCTGATTGTTAGAGCTTGACTTGGTGCCTAGCCCGGCATGATGATTTGGGGATGCTTTTTGGGTCTCCTACCCAAACCCTTTCCCCAACTCGCTATTCGCGAGTATCATACCGGAGCATCCAAGTAAAGCTCTAACGATTTAATGCATCAATTTGACTCACTACACTTGCCACAAATCTGACTTTGTGGAAACCTTAAAGTTAGTGGATAATTTATACTTGAACTTTCGAACAAGCATTTTAATTATCAATTAAACAAAAAGCAAACGTATTATGTGTTAGGTAAAAATTCTAGCTTAATTTGACAATCAAAAAAAATTAAAAGTAAGAATAGACGAAGATGAAAATTTTTGGGATAGATTATTAAATAGAAGCTACTCTACTTATAGATTAGATTTCAATAGAAACTCAAAAAGCAAGTTCAATCCTACCTTACTTAGTATTTTTCAAAGTTCGTATGAAAATACAGAAATAATGAAGATTTTGTTTTGGGTAACACAGTGCCTTATAGATGAGCCATTGAATCAAAACTTTAGTCGTTATGAAGATAACAGAGGAAATATTAAAAAAGGAGTAGTTATAAATGATATTAGAGATAAACTAAAAAAGGAAGCATCCTTGGCAGAATTTACTAAAATTGTCGAAAATGCTTATTATAGTGAGTTGCGTCATCTTGGAGCACATACGAATGCCAAGTTTGATGACGATAATCAAACTATAATTAATATAGACAAAGGAACAGTAGTAATGACATACAATGATGCGATCGAAAGCTTCTATTCATTGCAACAGCTACAAAACCATCTCAAAATGTTCGCTAATATTTTGCGTGTAGATGATAATAAAATCATTAATGAAGGAATTGTGAGTTTAGGAGAACTGAATCTGGTTGATAAAGAAAATATATTAGCTCTTTTTCAGTTAAAGCCATTTTTTGTAAATGATTTATATAATAATATCTTGAAAGAAATTACGATTAAAGTTACAGATAATCAATATGTTTTTGATGCTGAAAAAGAATTAATTCGGGTCGATAAAAATGACGAAATAGATGACCTGATTGATAGTGGAAAGAATTTAAAGCAAATTCTGATCGTTTCCCTTACGCCTGATATTTTTATAGAAAATTCAAACTATCCTCAATTATCTAACGAATATGGAGATTTCATTTGTGAGGATTATTATATAGTAGAGAACGTGAACATTATAAAAAATTGTGATTAATAAAAATTTCTATAGTCGAAGCAATCATAAAAGTCTAAAAACCGCAGTTACGATTGGTACGCACATGCCTATCATAAGTAAAAGAGGGAATGAAAACGGAAAACAATAAACCGTTATCTGAAAATGTACAAATTATTTTAAAGTCATTCGATGATTCCACAAAATTAGGGGATTTACGTAAGATTGCTAAAGAGATAAAAAAAGATCATTTATTAGCAATGGAATTATGGTCAACGGATTTATTTAAACCGAGACAATTAGCCATTTTAATTATGGATAATAAAGAGTTAGATGAAGCAAAAGTAAATTCTTTAGTTGAGGATATGGCGATTCATGATGAAAATGAACAAACTCAATTAATGGATTGGCTATTTGCTAATCAATTAACGAAATCAAAAAAATTAGTCCAATTGATTGAATCGTGGTGTGAGAGCAAATTGCCTCTTCAACGACGCACCTATTGGTATTTTGAGGGGAGACGTCGTTGGAAAGGGAAAACTCCACCTGAAAATTCAGGCGAGCTTCTTTCGATTATTGAGCAAACAATTATGGATGAAGAAGCTGTGGTTCAATGGGCATGAATTTTGTTGCGGGTTGGATTGGTGTTTATGAAGATCAATACCGAGCGCGATGTGTTCAACTTGGTGAAGAGACTGAACTTTATAAAGGGATGAGGGTATCAAAAGGTTGTACGCCTAATTACTTACCTGAATTTATTGAAATTGAGTATAACAAGCGACTTGCAAAGGAACACAAATAAATTTTACAAACTACTATTCTAACTTATTTTTGAATGCTATAATGAGTTGACGTTAAGTCAACTTTAGAAAAAAGGGTGGTCCTTTTGGTAAAAGTAGTACCGTATTTAAATTTTCAACACTCATTAGAAGCATTAGCATTTTATGAAAAATTAGGCGCAACTGATATTCAAATTGTTAAAGCATCGGATCCAAGTTTTGCTGACTCACCAATGGCTGGAAAAGCGAATCCAGACTTCGTGATGAATGCGCAATTCAATATGTTAGGTGAACGTATTTACTGTTCAGACACTTGGGGCAATATGCCAATTGATATGTCTGGTCAAAATATTTCAATTGTATTTGATTTAAATAATGAAGATGAAGTGAATGCCGTTAAAGAATTAGAAGCTAAAGCGAAAGAATTAGGTTGCACGATTACTCTACCATTAGGAAAAACAGAATGGACTGAACTATTTGGTATGTTCGATGATCCATTCGGAGTTTCTTGGTTATTAAACGGGGAATAATTAATAAAACAGTTTAGCCTTAGATCGGAGGATATAATCCCTTGGTCTAAGATTTTTTATTTGGAAAATAATTAGTGTTGCTAATATTCTTATTAAAAAGCATCATAAGGCAATTGGTTTCTTCCATACTATAATTGAGGAGATAGAAGCCTATTTCTGTCATTTAATTATTTCACTGGAGGTTACTCAATGAAATCGACGCATCTGACATTTCTAAAAGATGTTTTTATTTGTTCTCTAGGTGCTTATGGAGGGCCGGAAGCCCATTATGGTGTATTTTCAGATCAAATGGTGGTAAAGAAGCAATGTGTGACAGAGGAAGAATTAACGGAGTTGATTGCATTAACTTCAATTCTTCCAAGGCCAAGTTCTACGCAGACAATTATTGCCATGGGCTATAAAATGGGTGGTGTTCCACTAGCGTTGTTAACCATGGTTGTTTGGTCGCTTCCTGTTTTAGTTATTATGACGGCACTGTCTTTCTATGGGCAATTTGCCAAAGCAATGAATGTGTCGGCAGACATTTTCCGTTTTGTTGGACCAATGGCGGTGGGTTTTATTTTAGTGGCTATTTATAATATTGGACGTAAGGTCATTAATTCAAATCTTACGGTAGGATTATTTTTATTGGGTGCAGTCGTCACATATTTCTTTAAAGCAACTTGGGTCTTTCCGTTAGTACTTATTTTAGGTGGAATTATTGCTGTTTGGGCATCTAAGGAAGAGGGGATTTTTAACCATGTTTCGATTACTCCTCCGTGGCACTATTTAATACTATTTTTCGTTTTTGCACTGGGATTAATCGTATTAAATTTTTTATTTGATAATTTAATTATCAAGTTGTTTGAGAGTTTTTATCGATATGGTTATTTAGTCATTGGTGGTGGACAAGTGGTTGTGCCTTTAATGCATAATGATTTAGTGGAAGTTCATCAACACATGACAAATGATGAGTTTTTAACCGGTTTTGGTATTGTTCAAGGAATGCCCGGTCCGATGTTTAGTTTTTCAGCATATGCTGGAGGTATGGCTGCTCGTTCATTAGCCTGGGTAGGCCAATTAATGGGTGCGATTGTAGGTGGCATTGGAATATTTTTACCTGGTATTTTATTAATCCTTTTTGTTTATCCAGTTTGGGAACAATTAAAAGGGATTAAAGCAATAAAATTATCCATCAGTGGCATTGCACCGGTGGCTTGTGGGTTAATTTTGGCTTCAGCTATTACGATGGTACAAAGAAGTGGATTCTCTTTTATAAATATGGCAGTAACGTTAGTTACGGTATTATTATTACTAACCAAAAAAGTTCCGGCACCTTTTATCGTCTTAATGGCCATTTTACTTGGAATCTGTTTATAATGTGAATATATTGGGAGTGTCCAGATTAGTAGCCCTTCATGACTGTTTTCTATTTGGACAATCCCATTTTTTTATTGCCAATAGTGTAAAGGAGTAATAAAATAATATCATTCTAAAAGAAAGAAGTGACCCGATGGAAATTAGAAATGCCAGTTTAACAGATGCTACTCATTTATTATCAATTTATGCTCATTATGTGAATAATACTGCCATCACTTTTGAACTAGAAGTGCCGTCAGTATTTGAATTTGAAGACCGTATGACGAATGTTTTAAAACGTTATCCGTATTTAGTAATGGAAGAGCAAAAAGAAATCATTGGTTATGCTTATGCGAGTCCCTTAAATGCACGACAAGCGTATGATTGGTCTTGCGAGATTTCAATTTATTTAGATCCGTCCTACACCACAAAAAGGTTACGGACGTCAATTATATCAACAAATGGAAATGACTTTAAAAGAGATGGGGATCTTAAATATTTATGCTTGTATTGCTTTTCTGGATGATGAGGATGAGTACCTATCAAAAAACAGTGTTGATTTTCATTGCCACTTAGGTTATCAACAAGCAGGTGTGTTTCATTATTGTGGTTATAAATTTAATCGTTGGTATCACATTATGTGGATGGAAAAAATTATTGGTAAAAAACATAAAGATATGCCAAAAATTTTGCCATACTCACAAATAAAAGAGGATAAGTTTATCGAAGATTAATCTAGGTGAATTATAAATAACACAAAAGAGAGGGAGTAGGCCAGAAGTAGAAAATTGAATGATTTACGCTTCGTCTGCCCACCCCGCACAGCTGGGAGTGAAGTAGAAAACCGAATGTTTTTTCGGTTCGTCTGTTCATCCCCCACAAAGTGAGTCCACTGCATCACAGTGCTTTAAAATAACGAACTGGATTTATAAAGTTTATGCTTTCTCGCCAACTCTCTCTTTATTATGAGGTATTAAAAGAGTTTAATAGATTTTAAGTTGTTTCAATTATGAGGGATAATGTGCTCTTATTTTTTAAATAACTGATCTTAAAACTTAGTGGTGGTGATGATGCCCATGGCTATGAGTATGGCCCTTGCGATTAGCGAATATTTTTTCTATATCACGTTTATGTAAGTCGTGTGCTTCACAAGAAGAATCAATTTCAATCGTGACATTATAAACTTGATGGTGTTCCAATAAATCACGAATGTCATGTTTTGTTTCTTCTATCAATTGAGTATCATCGACACAAATATGTAAAGTGGCATTGTTTTCAAGACCATCCATCGACCAAAGATTTATTTGATTTATGGATCGGATATTATCGTGTTGAGCTATTTCATTTTCTAATGTTTTTAAGCAGATATCTTCAGGAACAGCATCAAGAAATATTTTCAAATTGGTCCAAAATTGTGGCAAAGCTCGGCTTAAAATAAAGATTGAAATCATGAGTGAAAGCAAGGGGTCTAAGAAATACCAATTAGTAAAACGTAAGATAATTGAAACTGCTATAATAGCTAACCAGCCTAAGATATCTTCTAGGAAATGTAAACCAAGGATCGCTTCGTTTTTAGTTTGTCCACGGCTGACGACATAACTAGCGATAAAATTGATGATAATGGCAATGAGACCTAAAATTAACATACCGTTATAATTGACGGGTTCAGGATGAATTAATTTAGGGATATTTTTAAGGGTAACAAAAAAGGAACCGATAATTAAAATAAGGGCTGTAATCATCGCGCCCAGTAAACTGAATCGTTTATATCCGAGAGAAAATTGATGATCTTCCTTACGATTAGAAAAATTTTCTAAGAAAGCCGCAATCCCAATCGCTACTGCATCACCAGTATCGTGCACAGCGTCCGCTAGTATAGCGCTAGAATTAAAAATTCCTCCATAGATAAATTCAATTATCGCAAAGCTTAAATTCAAAATAAAGGCAATCAGTGTATTAATATTTGATTTCATCATGAATCCTCCTAGTCAACTGATGTTTATATTAATAGTGTAAACCATCCCTTAATAGGAGAGTCAAGACTTTTGTTTATCATCTCACACATATATATAGTATAATAGGGAGTGTTCAAGAAGTTGAAAATCGATTGATTTTCGCTTTGTTTGTTCACCCGCGCAAAGTAGAGTAGGTCTCAAACAAGTCTAGAGACGCAGATTGAGACCACTCAACCACTGCGTTATAAATTAATTTGACTGGACTTTTCAAGATTAATCTCAGCTAAATTATGACGCCATTTAAGGACAATCAACCACTGCGCTACTAATTAACGAACCATAAACTTGACTAAATTTAACAAGTTTATGCCTAGCCTCGCCAAAACATTATCAAACAGTAGAAATGAGGAAAATCATGGAAGGATTACCGAAAAAATTAAGTGATATCAACGTTGAAATAATCGGCGTAAAAGAGTATCACGATAAGTATCAATACCTTATATAAAAGTCAACTTAAAAATCCCGATTTGTCTCACTTAAGATTCCCCACTTTTTCGTGGGGAAAGCTTGTCTTTAATTCGATAAGAAGGCCCTGTTATATTAATGAGATAAGAATGATGTAAAATACGATCAATAATCGCCTTTGTTAACATCTCATCTTGTCCCATAATGGTATGCCATTTATCGAAAGTTAAGTTACTCGTGAAGATCGTGGATCGCTTTGTATATCGCATATCGATCAATTGAAAGAATAATTTTGCTTCAAGTGGACTTATTTCATTAAATCCTACTTCATCAATCACAAGTAACTTATATTTGAAGAATAATTTTATTTTTCGTTCGAGCGTTCCTTCCTGATAAGCCGTTCTCAAGGAATGGATTAGTTTACTAAATTTAATAAAGTAAACACTATTACGTTTAATTGCGACACTATAGCTAATCGCAATCGCTAAATGCGTTTTGCCTGTACCTGGATTCCCCACTAATACCACGTTCTTTGCTTCGTTATAAAAGGATGACTCAATAATCGTTCTTATTTGATCCTCCTCAATACTTGGCTGAAACGTGAAGTCATAATCGTCGATAGTCTTTAAGTAAGGGAAAGCAGCGACTTTAACATTATACAAACGGTTATTTTCATCCTTCGCTTCCACTTCTTTGGCCAGTATTTTATATAATCCAGATAATTCTGCCTCGGTCATTTGATGGTTTTGATATAATTGTTCTAAGTAGTGCTGTGCTGATTTAAATTTTAAATACTCTAATTGCTCTTGTACTTTAAGATAGATTGTCATAACGGATGCCTCCTAATTCCCTTGAAATAAGACTCGGTTCTGTCGCTGTTTCTAAGTTATTTGTTTCATCCTGCTGTTTTGCATAATACAATTGGTGCTCTGGCTTTATGTTGAACAGTTGATTGGTTATAGGATGACTATCGATGATGTTTCCGTTATAATAAATATAAAGTTTATTGTTTTGAACGATAATTTCTACTTGTTTACCGATAAATTCTTTTGGAACGGAATATTTATTATAATGGTATTGGAAGAGAGAGTCGTTGGTAACATGAACTTTTTAAGATGAAGGTGATAAGGTTTTCTGACTGATAAGGATGGCAGTGGGACCAAATCACCTTTTTCTTTTTCTAATAAGAAATTTCGTGGCAACCTTGTCGCTTGAGAAATGCCTCTGTTATCTTCTTCATTCAGTTGTTTTAACCGATGATGCATAGTCCATATCCCTTCATAGGTACCATTGTAATTATATAATTGTTCCACCCATTTATTCTGCGTCTCCGTTTTTCCTTTTGTTTGAGGACGATAGACCATACACGGCAGTGGTTCAATACCATAATCTTTACAAAATTCTGAAAAACGTGAAGTTAAGACAGCTTTATCTCCCATACTCGTTCGTGGTTTTTCGACAAATGCTTTCAAATTATCAATGACTAATTCTCGTGGTGCTCCGCCAATTTCCTCGAATGCTTCTGCTAAAAATGACAGTAAGTTTTCTGTTGTCGGATTTAATATCAGTCGACGAACATTGTAACGTGACCATGAAAGAGTTAACGTTGGAATATATACTGTAATGGTCTGCCCGTCATTCGTTACTAATTTTACTTTTTCTTTTAAATCGAATTGAGCTTGTTGACCGGGTTGAGTTTCGAAACGTTGTGTGAACGCTGTTCTAGTATTTTGTTGGAATGACTGACTCAGCTCTTCATCATTCACAATATAGCGATAAAAAGTAGAACGGGCACAGGTGATATGATGTTCTCTTTTCATAAAATAGAAAAGGTGATCGATATAACTGAAGTGACGCGTTGAATCATGAAGATAGGAAAGCATCAGCGGTTTAAACTCATCTAAATACTTTTTTCTCTTACGTGTTGTCTTTGGTATCACGCCTTCTAGTCTCTTCTTAACCGTTTTTCGGTCACAGTTTAATTCACGTGCAATCTTTGATAGATTCAATTTCAATTCTCCTTTCTGATACCATTCACTTAACCTGGATAAATCATCTAATGATGTGATTGTGATCTTTGCAATTTCTGACATAATCATTCCTCCTAATGGAATAATTATATCAAAAAAGATTACCTCAATTGTTTTTGTAACTGGGGAAAGTTACGTGCAACAAATTGGGTAATCTTATTGTAACTTTTATACCTTATGGAAGATAACCATTTTTTAAATTTTAATAAGCCTGTTAAACACACTAAAATATATGATATGTCTCATTATGCATATGGAGCCCTTTTTTTACCAAAGATTCAGCAACGTAGCGAACAATCTTGTTATTTTTATTTATATGATGCGAGATTCATTATTATTGAAGAGCATGATTGGATGAAAGAGTTGCTTAATCAAATAGCGAATGAAATAAATACTATTGAGCTTACGAAACCGATTCAAGTATTATTAATGATTATTGAAAAAATGATTTATTCACAAGAAAAGTATTTGGATGAAATTGAAGAAAAGTTAGATCAGCAAGAAGAAGCGATGTTAAATAATGATGGTGAATATCAGCCTGATTTAGATCATGAGTTTCATAGATATGGCAGAGAATTATTAGCATTTAAACGTTACTATCAACAATTATCTGAATTTTGCGATTTGTTAGATGAGTATTTTCAAGACATTGTGAAGCCAATCAGTCGAAAAAAATTACAATATTTAAGCCAGTATGCGAAAAGATTAAAAGATGATGCATTGGATTTAAGAGAGTATGTGATGCAATTGCGTGAAATCTATAACGCAGATGTCTCTAATAAGCAAAATCGGATAATGCAGATATTGACAGTGGTGACAACGGTTTTTGCGCCGTTAACCTTATTGACGGGATGGTATGGTATGAATTTTGAACATATCCCTGAATTAGAACCCCCTATATCCTATCCGATAATCATTATGGTCTTCATTGGGATCGTTATATTTGAAGTGTATATGATTAAGAAGAAGAAATGGCTCAATTAATTCGTCAAAATACGAATTATCAATAGCGTTTTCATAGGTGTTTTTCTAAATTTTTCTAAATATAAAAGATTTTCTTTTCTATCTTTCGTTTTTAGTGTATGATGTATCTGGACAATGAATAAGAGAACAAATGCTATGCTCGTTCTATCAACGTCTAAATTCATAATGGAAAGTGTGAAAAGCTTATGGCAAGAAATGTTGGAACAGTTGCTCGTGGTATCCGTTGCCCGATTATTCGACAAGGAGACGATTTAGCGAAAATCGTTGTGGATAGTGTATTGGAGGCAGCTGCCAGTGATCATTTTGAAATTGGTGATCGTGATGTCATCGCAATGACTGAATCTATCGTTGCACGCAGTCAAGGTAATTACGCATCAGTTGAAGCAATTAGTAAAGATGTTCGCCAAAAATTAGGTGGCGAAACAGTGGGGGTTATTTTCCCAATTCTTTCACGTAACCGTTTTTCAATGATTTTAAAAGGAATTGCATTAGGTGCTAAAAAAGTTGTTTTAATGTTATCTTATCCAAGAGATGAAGTAGGAAACCAATTATTAACAGAAGATCAATTAGAAGAACATAATATTGATCCTTATGCTACCGTAATGAATTTAGAAGAATATCGTCGTTTATTTGGCGAAAACTTGCATCCATTCACCGGTGTAGACTATGTTAAGTATTATGCAGAAATTGTGACAGCAGCTGGAGCAGAGGTAGAATTTGTATTTGCGAATCATGCTAAAGAAATTTTGAACTATACTGATAAAGTTATTAACTGTGATGTGCATACTCGTCAACGCACTAAGCGTATTTTAAAAGCACAAGGTGCGACGGTTTATGGATTGGATGATTTATTAACTGAATCTATTGATGGTAGTGGTTATAATGCTGAATTTGGCTTATTAGGATCAAATAAAAGTACAGATGATAGTGTCAAGCTATTCCCACATGAATGTACTGATTTAGTTAAAGATGTTCAAGCCCAAATCCTGGCTAAATTAGGTAAACATGTAGAAGTGATGGTTTACGGTGATGGTGCCTTTAAAGATCCAGTAGGACAAATCTGGGAACTAGCTGATCCGGTTGTTTCACCAGCCTTTACGGATGGTTTAGAAGGTACGCCAAATGAATTAAAATTAAAATATTTAGCTGACAATGAATTCAGTGAATTATCAGGTCAAGATTTAAAAGATGCGATTGCGTTGCGTATAAAAGAAAAGGATCAAAGTTTAGTAGGTCAAATGGATTCAGAAGGAACAACACCTCGTCGTATTACCGACTTATTAGGTTCTTTATGTGATTTAACGAGTGGTTCAGGCGATAAAGGGACACCGATTGTATTAGTTCAAGGTTATTTTGATAATTATACACATGATTAATTGTTTTATTCTTAAATAAGAGATTAAAAGGCTCGAAAGACCCAGCGGTTTTGCGAGTCTTTTTTGCGTAATAGAGTCATATTTGAAGAACCACGGATTAAATATTCCTGATAGATAACTTTATTTTTTAGTTTTCAAAATAGATGATTTATAATAGTTTTAGAAAGATTGTGGGGTGGTAACATGCGATATTTAGATAGTCTCGTACAAAAACAATTTATTCCTCCTTTAGCGCTTAAGTTTGGTTTTAAAAAAACAGGACCTGAAACATTTGAAATCAATCAACCTTTAAAAACATCCGATTTTGAGGTTCAAATTATGATCGATCATAATGAGATAAAGTTAACAGTGTTTGAATTGCCAGAAAGATTAGAGTATTTGCCTTTCAATTTAAACGAGGATGAGGGCGGTAGTTTTGTTAATCAAATTCGTTCTGAAGTGAATGAAGTGATGCATCAAATTATTGAATTGTGTTATCAACTAAAGGATTTCCGAAAAATAGTATTTGATTTTGTTAGGGCTGAATTAAATACAAAGTTAGAGACGCCTTGGGCTAAGCATCCAGAATTTTATTTAATGAAGACAGCTAATCGTCAAAAATGGTATGGATTGATGATGCGCATTTCATATCAATTATTGGATTCACAGCAGCCAGGTATAGTAGATGTATTAAATCTTAAAGCACCGCCTTTGCAAATCGTTGATTTAATAGACCATCAGACTTTTTATCCAGCTTATCATATGAATAAGAAGCATTGGGTGAGTGTGGTAGTGGATGAAAAGATTAATCTAGAGCAATTACAGGCATTAATCCGACAGAGTTATCAATTGGTAGAAGGTTGAGTCAATATAACTAAAAATATTATAAATCCATTTGAAAATAGGTCGGCTTGTATTGATACAACTGAATAGGATAACTTATCAACCAATAGGCAGTGCTATCATATTTTATTATGTTGATAAGGTGTTATTTTTGTTAATAGTCTCAAATATATTTATAATGAAAGGTAGTAAATTAATACAGAGGAGAATCTAAGATGCTAAAACAATATAAGTTTGACGGAAGCGAAAAATTAAATATAAAAAAGATTCCAACCAATGCGGCAGAGGATAAAGTAGAACGCGAAGAAATTGAGACGAAATTTTCCGAAAATTTATTGAAAATGGAAGAACTTCAAGAGAAATTGTATGCGGATGGCCGTGAAGGCGTCATTGTGGTGATCCAGGCTTTAGACGCTGCCGGTAAAGATTCAACCATTAAACATGTGATGACGGGGTTTAACCCACAAGGCGTTTACGTGGAAAGTTTTAAAGTCCCGAGTGAAGAAGAAGCAGCTCATGATTTCTTATGGCGTATTCACCGACATGTGCCGGAGCGTGGCGATATTGTAATCTTCAATCGAAGCCATTATGAAGAGGTCTTAACCGTTCAAATTAATGATATTCATAAAGGCTATCGTTTAGCTGAACGAGTGAAAAATGATAGTGATCAGGAATTTTTCAAAAAACGTTATCGTCAAATTCGAGATTTTGAAGAATATTTATATGAAAATAGCTATCGAATCGTCAAAATTTACTTAAATGTGTCAAAAGCAGAGCAAAAAGAACGCTTTTTAGAACGGATTGAACGTCAGGAGAAGAACTGGAAGTTTAATGCAGGGGATTTAGATGTGCGTGATCAATTTGATACTTATTTAGAAACTTATGAAAAGGTGATAAATGAAACGGCTACGAAACATAGTCCATGGTATGTTATTCCTGCAGATCAAAAGTGGTATACGCGTTACTTAGTATCTGAAATTATGCTTGATTTATTAAAAGAAATAGATCCACAATTTCCAGAGGTGTCAAAAGAACAAATTGAAGCCATGGAAGAAAGTAAAAAACGTTTATTAGCAGAAAAATAAAGAGAATAATTGTTACCCAAAATATAAGAGGGGTAGGTATAGGAAGCGAAAATCATGGGTTTTCTTCTTCTTACCTACTCCTATTTTTTTGTAGCAAAAATACTACTGATGGAAGTTTTGCTAACAAGAGGCTGGGCATAAACTGGATAAATTTAGTCAAAATTATTGTGCGTTAATTAATAGCGGAGTGGTTGAGTGGTCTCAAACTGCGTCTAAAAGACTTGTTTGAGGCCTACTCAACTGTGCGGGGGTAGGCCAACGAAGCGAAAATTATTCAATTTTCTACTTCTGGTCTACTCCCATAAGCTAAACCGATACTAATGCCATTATAAGCATAATAATAATAGACTTCTTTAGCAGCTGATGTTTCTGATGTTGAAAACCATGCATTGGTGATGATGCCTGATTTTGAGTCATAGTTGATGCTATGAGGCTGGCCAAGAATGCTGAGAATTTCTTGGTGATTGAGTCCGGCTTCATGAGCCAAACGGTCCAATTGTTTTTTGGTTTGTTCAATGGGGTGCTTCATTGATGCTTGATCACCCGATAAGTAATTGATGTCCGTAATAATGTTTTCTTTAACTGTCACAGCATTGTATATGTCAAATGAAAAAGGGACCACTTTGCTGACGAAAAAGGGACCACCTTGCAGTGGTAATAGGAGCTAATCTTCTCCTTTCTCTAGTCCCTTTTTCCATAGGCTTGTTTGCTTCATTCTGTAACTTTCTCCTCGCATATCTACCACATGGGCTTTGTAAGCGAGACGGTCGACAAGCGCTCCTGTTAAAGTAGGATCTTTAAAGCATTCTTGCCAACGATCAAATGTTAAATTAGTGGTAATAATCACCGATCCCTTTCCTATCTGATTCGATAATAAATTAAAGATAAGTTCAGCCCCCGATTCATCGAAGGATAAATAGCCAAGTTCGTCGATAATCAATAAATCTACCTTCTTTAAGCGCTGCTTAAAACGATAAAATTGACTCTGAGTGACGGCCTCTTTCATCTGGATGACTAGATTAGGGGCGTTGACAAATAAGACATTATAACCCTTTAAACAAGCTTCCATCCCTAATCCAATACTGTAATGGGTCTTACCCGTTCCTGGATTTCCTATAAAAATGGCATTCTCCTTTTCTTCAATAAATTGTAACGTCTTTAAGTTCCGTAGTTCCTTTCTAACAGGCTCCTGAAAGACTGTGTCATCAAAGTCCACCAAATACTTCTTCTGATTAAATTTAGCCGCTTTGATTCGCCTTTGATGACTACGGTCCCGTCGATGCATCACTTCTTCATTCAGCCATTCTTCGATGGCCTCTTCAATGTTCAATCCTCTGGCTTGATACTCTTTTATTAATTGCTGGTGATTCTCTTTAAGAAAGGCCAATTTTAGCTCATTAGCTGCTTCAACAATCTTCATCATATAACTTCCTCCAAACCGAAAAGGTCATTGAATTGATGAAGAGTCTGCTGAGTCTGCTGGATGATGGCATCTTGACTCGACTCCATTGAGGGCTCTTCTAGTGAAGAAAGAAGGCTGGCTTCAATGGTTTGAATGCGAACCTCAGGATTTAAAACTTGATATTTTTCAAGTAGTTCTAGGAAATCTCTTGGTTTATCGCTATAATATTTCTCATAGAGGATTTTCAAATCAGGGTTATACTTCAATGCATGTGAATGCTTTAATGCCCCCGGCTTCTTTTTCAAAGTTTTGATATAGTGGAAGATATCGAGACAGAAGCCTTGAGAACCCTCTATTTTTTGATGCCTAGCGACCTCTTGATCATTAGAATAGATAACTAAGCGGTCATGATAGGCTTTCACTTGGACAGTTTTTCCAACTAGGTAATCGGGTACTGAATACTGATTGCGTTCATAATGAATAGCGGAATAACGATTTACCTTTAGTTCATGGAAATCTGCTAATTCAAAAGGTGGGCGATAAGATAAGAGCTGTTCCTTTTCGGCTTCTATTTGGCTACTTTCATTTAGTTTTACCAGTTGGGATTGGAGATGGTCACAAGCTGTTTCTAAACTATCGAACTGATAGACTTTGGTGAAACAAGCTTGACGCACCTTTTTAACCCTGCCTTCTACTGTTCCTTTCTCATTACCGCTGAAACAATTGGTGACGTTGATATCAAACCCATAATAAGTAGCTAATTGAATCAGACGAGCATTCAACTCCTTTTCACTTTTGCCAATAAATCTTGAAACAACGTTACGCATATTATCATAGACAACTTCTAAATAAACACCTCCTACCTGTTCAAAGAAGCGAACATGTGCGTCTTGAAAAACATCTTGTTTCTGATGGGTATATAAATAAGCCCAATAATAATCGGAAGCTGGGCTGGCAAAGACCGCTAGGTAAAGTGTTGTCACCTTTCCATTGATTTCCAGCTTAACTTCTCCAAAGTCAAATTCAACTCGGGATCCTAATTCATACTCTTGGCGTATAAAAGCCTCCTTAGCCTTTTTATTCAATTGTCCCCAATAGTGAGCGACCGTTCGATACTTAATATCATAGCCTTCCTCATTGAGTATTTCAGCGACAGCTACGGCAGTTAGAGCTTGTTTATGTGAACCTAATCTTTTTGTTTTCTCTTTTTCTTCTTCAAGCAACTCCTTCATTCTTGCCTCTACTTCTGGAGTAAAGGCTGTTTTCTTTCGGTTAGAGCTATCATACTTTCTCTTTAACACTAATTCCTCTGTGGCACGTTCAAGGGCTTGGTCGTCTTCAGCTTTGCCCAGTTTAACTAGCGTCTCGTCATAAGCATCACAAATTTTTCTGACTGTTTTTCTATCTACCTCCAGTTTACGACTAATTCCTCTTTTAGTTTCTCCTCGACGATAACAACTGATAATTTCAAATTCAAGAGTCATACTTAACACTCCAAGCAACCTCCACTATAAAAATTCTATCTAAATATTATAGCGGATAATTGACTGCAGGTGGTCCCTTTTTCGGCTGCAATTCTTTCGATTTTTGGCCCCTTTTTAGAATACAATAAACAAGCATATTTATCATGGTTTTCACCGGGAAATTGATAGACAATGGCATCAAAAATATAAGAGACTGATTTTGGTGACTCCAAGTAATCCGCCAATACTTCAACTTTTGTATGTTGTTTATCTTGATAATTTTCTCTTAAAAGGGATGCGAGTTCATTAAATTTATCAAATGTAACGGGTATAGTGTCTAATTCAAATGATTGTTCACCCAGTCCTTCAAAGTAAGTCTTTTTTTCTAAATCATAAGCTAATTTCAAAGCAATTTTTCGGCCACCATCTTCTAATGTAAAAAGATGTTGTTTGATTTGGTCATTCATTTCAATCACTTCATCTGGTTCACCTAATAGTACTTGAATTTGCTCTTCGGTGATACTATTTTCAGCGTTAGCGTTAAGATAAATCGTTGAAACAATTGTATGAGCCTTTTCTTCTAAACTTAACTCGGCCCATTGTTCGTTAGTAGGAAGTGTGGTGCTAGTTGGAATAATAAGCTCAGCTTCATGAGCTTGTGATGTGGTTTCAGTTTCATCAGATTGAAAGGATACTCTAGATTTATCAGTATATGATGTTTGTTGGGACGCGTTAATCATGGTGTTTCCTGCTTCCACTAAAAGTGAATTTATTTGTGAGACTGCGATTATTATAAACAGCGCATAAAATATTTTATTTACGAATTTCATTTTAAACCTTCCTCTATATAAAGCAAGGGAGTGGACAAGAAGTTGAAAATCGGATGATTTTCGCTTCGTCTGCCCACTCCTCACAGTCCAGTAGGTATCCAACTAGTGATTAAGACACGTTCTGATACCACTCAACCCTTGCGCAATAAATTAAATAAATAGGATCCAAAAGAGTAATAAAAGTTTTTTGCCTAGGTTTTGTCCTTTTTCTTCCAATATAGATAGGAAAGATTATTGGGCAGATATTTCCTCTGTAGTTGTTTCTTCCTCTTTGGACTCAGTTGAATCTTCAGCAGAAGTTTCATCTTCTTTTGACTCACCTGATTCCTCAGCAGAAGTTTCTTCTTTTTTAGATTCAGTTGATTCTTCAGCAGAAGTTTCATCTTCTTTAGATTCAGCTGCTTCTTCAGCAGAAGTTTCTTCTTTATTTGCTTCAGTTGTCTCTTCTTCAGTGTTTTCTGCTGCATCTTTCGTGATACCGAATTCGTAAACTAATTCTACTTTACGTTCTTCGCCAGCTAAAATATCACCAGAAACTGGATAAATTTTAACGTGTAATGAATTCCTTTCAACAGTATAGGTTGCGAAGTTTTGAACAGAGCTATCACGCCAGTTAGAGTGAGACTCTGCAAAAGCTTCCGTTTCTTGTGGTTGGTTACCGAATGCGAATAAGCTATTATAATAATCAACATCTTCGGCTGTCATCCAATCTAAAGCTGGTCGAACTTTATGAACATGGTCTACACCTTTAGAGTAAATATCATCATAGGCTTTAGTACCACCAGTATTAGGTAATACAAACACTGTTGCTTTAGGATCTACATAGTAGTCAACGCCATCTTTTTCGATTGTTTCAGCATCCGCGATGACACCATTCGAGAAGTTTTCTTCAGTTGGTACGAAATTTAATGGATAGGTTGCTGATAATACATGGTCATGCCCTTGTAAAGCTAAATCAACATCTAGTTCATCAATTTGTTGCATGAATTCTTCACGAACGGCTTGAACATCACTATCTTGCAGTGAATGATACGATTTAGAGAAGATAGGCTTATGATAAGCTAAAATTACCCATTTGGCACCATTTGCACGTGCTTCTTCAATATCTTTACGAGCCCATTCTAATTGAGCTTTACCAAAGGCTTTTTCATCTGGATTATCAGTATCGTCTGCTTTATTATCATTCGAGTTTAATACTGTAAAATGAACACCATTGTAATCAAATGAGTAGTATGAACCGCCACTAATCGCATCATTAGCTGAGTTCACATTAACATGCTCATTAAATTGAGTAATATCTGGATCAGGGTATTCACCAAATTGTTTCATTGTGTATTCATCGTGGTTACCAGAAGCTGAAACGAATGCGTAATTTAAATGAGTAGCTTTTGATTGTTCCATCAGGTCTACCCACTCGTCTTCTACTTCAGCTGTTTCAACAAAGTCACCGGTGTGTAAAATGAAATCTACATTATCAGTACCCACTTCTGCAACGGCGTGAGCAATGGTATCGGCAGCAAATGTTGCTTCGTTACGAACGTTTTCGTTCCAATACGCATTTTGGGTATCGGTATATTGAATAAAAGTGAATGATTCATCCGCTTTGCCAGCTGTTTTGAATTTTCCGACCTCGGACATTTCGCCTGAAGCTGAACCCACTTGGTAGTAATAAGTTGTGACAGGTTCTAAATCGGTAGCTTCTGCTTTATAAGCATGTTCTACAACATCAACAAGCCCTGCTTGACCTATTTTGTCACCTGAAGTCCATTCAGGTCCAGTTTGATTTTCATCGGTAAAGTAACCATTAATTTTTGGTTCGCCATTTTCATCTTTTTCAATATTTCCTTCTTCATCGTAAGCAACGTTAGCAAAGATTAAGAAGCCATTTTCATCACGCTCTAAATAGCGATTGGTTACTTCAGTAGCTTCAGCCGTGAATTCCATCGGTTCGCTCATATCTTCAGATTTTGAAACTAATACGGTCGCATCATCAAACTTCGAAGTAGTGAACCAGTTAAAGGCCATTGAAGTTGATGGATCATTTTTAATGGTTGTAATGACACGGTTAGGGACATCATTTGACTTAACTTCAGCAACAACCGGTTTTTCTGCTAAAAGTTCCATGTCTTCTGCAAATGCAGCCATTGGAGCTAATAATTGAGTAGCAGCAAGTAACGATACAACGAATTTACTAGACTTAGATTTAAGCAATTTTACTCCTCTTAAAAAATATCAATATGCTTTACGCACTTTAATTATGGCAAAGTAATATCAATTTTCTGTAAATATTAAGTAAAAATCTAATCAATTATTCCTTGCAAATAAACTTAAGTAAAAAATTAATCAATGTGTTATTGAAAGAGTTCGCTAATATTTACTTGCAATGAAAAATCCCCAGCTAATGAAAATAATTAGCTGAGGTTGTTAAGAAATGATATAGTGTTGAAAAGTAGTATTTAGAGTTTTGTGAATATTTGTCTAATCTATTAAATTATCTTGTGATAGCAAAGTGTGTTGGGTTCGATCAATTAATAATGCCCCAAGAGGTGCGGTAATGGTGATACCGATGACCGCCACGGATAAGATAAGTGGCCCTGTATTTAAGCCGACGGCTAAAGGAATAGCACCAATTGCTGCTTGCACTGTTGCTTTTGGTAAATAGGCAAAAATACAAAATACTTTTTCTTTTGCTGACAGTTTAGTGCCGAGTAAACTAAGGTAAACGCCTAAACTTCTAAAGATTAAAGCTAATAAAATAGTTAATATAGCTTTAAATCCAGCAATGCTTAAATAACGAATATCAACAGCTGCTCCCACTAACACAAATAACAATAATTCTGAAGCAATCCATATATTACCAAATTGTTTAGATAACTTTGTCGATTGTGGTATCGGACCACGCATTTTTATTACGCTGGCCATACTCATGACGGCTAAAAGACCCGAAATTGCAATGGTATTAGCTAACCATTTTTCAATCGCTACGAGTATGAATGAAATAGCAAGCATTATAATGACTTTTTGAATCTCAGTTAAGCCAATGTTTGTATGAGCCCATTTGAAGAAAAGAAGTAACAGCCAACCTGTTAAAATACCTAAGCCGACGCCAGCGATTATTGAGATAGGAATATTAAAGAAATCTTGATAATGGATGGCGCCACCTTGTGCCATACTTAAAAAAGCAGTAAATAATATAATCACCACAATGTCATCGCATGAAGCACCCGCTAAAATGAGTTGAGGAATTTTCTGATTCGTACCGATTTTTTGTTCAATCAAATGTATCATTCTAGGTACGACCACAGCAGGAGATACAGCAGCCATGACAGCGCCCATGACAGCAGCATCAATAAGAGAAATACCTAATAACCAAGGGGCTATCAGCAAATAGCCAATAATTTCAATTGTTGCAGGCAAGAAACTCATCAGAACGGCAGGGCGTCCGACTTGTTTTAAATCCGATAAATCTAAGGTAAGCCCAGCTTTCAGTAAAATAATGATTAATGCCATTTTTCTTAAATCAGCTGAATTATCGAGCAAAGCTGGTTCAAAGGCGTTCAGTAGATGGGGACCGAGTAAGACTCCGGCAAGCAACATACCAATAATACGAGGCAAACCAATTTTTTCAGCGACCGTTGCCATTAATAAGCCGCCTAAAAAGACGAAAGCTAAAGATGTTAACATAAATTAATCTCCTTCATTTATTAATTTGTTTCACGAAGGTATCCATAAAAAAGATGACCCCCGTGACATGCCAAATAAAGCGTCACAGAAGTCATCAGCAAATAACTGCGGTTTAGGTAAACTTACCTGGGGAGAACCTCATTCCCTTTTGTTAATTAAGTATAGCAAAATCACGGTGGATGTCAATATCAGGTATTGTATAAACTTTAACCAAGTTATTGACAATGTATAGTCATGAAACGTAATTATGAAAGTTAGGCGTTGATAGTGGAAAAACAAGCTTTAAGCGAACCGGACTATATCAGGTAGCTTTTAGAAAGGAGGAATAGGCAACATTTCTTAGAAATAGAATGCTAAATATTATAACACCATTAATTGTAAGGGATTACACTTGCTATTGTATTAGGGATTTGATATCTTTTTCTTGAATGGAAAACTTTAGGGAGGTTTATCATGGAAAAGTTTAAAGCATATGTGGTTAGAGAAACAAATGGCGAGGTTACCTATAAAGTAGAGGAATTGAACCGTCAATTTTTATATCAAGGCAATACCTTAATTAAGGCGGAATATTCTTCATTAAATTATAAAGATATGTTGGGTTTTAAAACTAAAGGAGGCGTTATTCGGCATTATCCAATGATACCTGGGATAGATGTAGCGGGTGAAATAGTCGAAGATCAATCGGGGAAATATCAAAAAGGTGATAAAGTCATCGTGATGGGAAGTAATATGGGAGTATCGACGACCGGTGGTTATTCAGAATATGTATCAGTTGATAGTGATTGGGCGGTGAAAGTGCCAGAGGGCATGACGACAAAAGAGGCGATGATTTATGGAACAGCTGGCTTTACTACTGCTTATGCCTTGTTGTCACTGATTAACCATGGGATGGATGTAAATAAACAACCTCATATTTTAGTTACGGGAGCGACTGGCGGAGTGGGATCCGTTTCTTTAGCAATCTTGAAAAAGTTAGGTTTTGAAAAGATAACAGCTCTGGTAAGGAAAGATTATCAAGAAGAAATCGCCTTAAAATTAGGAGCCACTGAAGTAATTTGGCCAGAAGATTTAGGAACTGTTAAACCTTTAGCTTCAGCAAAATGGGATTATGTTGTGGATAACGTAGGGGGTGAACCGGCAGCAATTGCTTTAACTCAAATTGCCAATAATGGTGCCATGTCGATGTGTGGGAATGCGGCAGGTATTCAATTTAACACGTCTGTTTTGCCGATGATTTTAAGAGGGGTAACGATATTTGGAATTGATTCACTAGCAAGACCTGTAGCGTTACGTAATCAAATTTGGGAGTTGTTAGCGAATGAATGGAATGTCATTGATTCATTATTAGTCAATGAAGTGCCATTTGATAAATTAGACGAACCCCTATCGAAGATACGAGAGGGACAGCATTTAGGACGAACCTTAGTTGCGTTTTAAAAGCCTCATAGCTTTCGATTTCCGTACCGATATGTGCTTAAAAGTAGTTTATAGTATGTGTCATAACTAATGTTTTGTTATCGAAGCTATTAGTATCAAAGGGTGTCTGATAAAATAGCACACAATCTCGATTTTTATTAGGTAAGATACAGCACTATGATATAATAAATATACTTTTTATTTTAGACAGGATGATCGTAAATGAGTTATTTATATAAAAATACATTTGAGACGCCCATTGGTACCATGACTAGTTTGGTGGCAGAAGACGGTATCTACTTTTTGCAGTTCGCTGATAGCCTGACATCAAAACGAATTGAACGAGTTCAAAAGCAATATCAACGGAAGATTATTGAAAAAGATCATTCGATGAATTTGAAAGTGAAACAAGAGCTAAGCGAATACCTAGAAGGAACA
This sequence comes from Globicatella sanguinis, assembly GCF_002847845.2. Classification (NCBI taxonomy): domain Bacteria; kingdom Bacillati; phylum Bacillota; class Bacilli; order Lactobacillales; family Aerococcaceae; genus Globicatella; species Globicatella sanguinis. Next base: position 1,778,028 of record NZ_CP126962.1, read on the forward strand.
AGAACTGAGTTTACAATTCCGACCATTATGAACGGCACGGTCTTTCAAACGAAGGTATGGCAAGCGTTAAAAAATATTCCTTACGGTACAACCATAGATTATCAAGGGTTAGGTAAGAAAATTGGATATCCAAATGCTAGCAGAGCCATTGGTAATGCCAATAGTAGTAACCTTATGATGATTCTCATTCCTTGCCATCGTGTAATAAGATCCGATGGCTCAATAGGCGGATATGCCGGTGGAGTGAGTCGGAAGCAATCTTTATTAACTTTAGAAGAAAACGATATCGTATCAAAGAACCATTATAAAGTAGATTAAATAAAGAGGACAATAGTAACACCTATTGGTGATGGACTATTGTCCTTCTAACTATGTTTTTGGGATAAAACTTTTGCGAATGATTAATTCAGAATTAAGTAAAACGGTTTTAGTTGTTTTTCGGTTATAGACAATTTGATCAACTAAAATATCAATGGTAGTCTTTGCTATCTCTTCAGCCTCAATTCTGAAAGTAGTTAATGGGGGAGAGACAAATTTTGAGATATCATTATCGTTGATGCTAATAATTTCAATATTATCTGGAATATTGATTTGCAATTCATTAAAAGCTTGTAAACAGCCGATTGCAATCGTATCAGATGCAATAAAAATCGCTTCGGGCAGGTCGTCTTTCCATTTTGAAATATTATTTTTTACTAGATTATAACCTTGTTCTACAGAAAAGCGGCCTTCGCTCAAAATATATTTATCATTAAGTAGTCCCAGAGTTGAAAGATAATGACGAAAAGTTATCTCACGACTATCCATGTCAATTGTATCATTAAAATGATTGTAATATTTTCCACCGATAAAACCAATTTTTTGATAGCCTTTTTCTCTAAAATAATCAATCGCTTTGACTGTCATCCGATCGGTATCGGGCTTCACAGTATCAAAATAATCGGGTTCAGGATTAATTTCTAAAAAGACGCCCTTAGTATAGCTATTTTTTAATTTTTGTATTTCTTTTTCAGAAAAAGAACCCAAAGCAATAAAACCAGAAATATTTTTGGGAATAGAATCTAGACCTTTGTCTTGTTTGATTGTAAATATTTCCATATTATTCAATTTTGCATATTTCTCTAAATTAATTTTCAGATTGCGAAAATAAACGTCTTGCAATTCTTCCTCATCACTTATCCAAGATAGCACTGCAATTTTTTCAAGTGTCGTTTTAATCTTAGAGCGATCATATCCTAAAGTTAGGGCAGTATGGATTATTTTTTGTCTGGCCTCTTCGGTTATGGATAAGTTTTCGTCTCCTTTAAGTAGGCGAGAGACTGTCGCTGAAGAATACCCAGAATGGTATGCTATATCCTTAATTGTTGTCATTTGTTACCTCAATAAAAATTATTTTTATATTAGTTAGTAAAACTATTTACTAGAATTATAACGTTTTTATCATGGTTGTGCAACTATATCAAGAATGATTGATAAATATATTTACTAAATAAATTAAATTATTTAAATAAAACTATTTACAATTAAAACGTTTTCTTATATACTAAAAGTACCAATATTAATAAAGGAGCTAGACAAATGAAAAAAATATCAAGTTTATTGCTTAGCAGTTTAGTCGTTTTAGGGTTGGCAGGATGTGGACCAAAAGAGAATGATGCAACAGTAACTTCAAACGATCTAAGTACAACAGAAAATTCTGAACCAACAGAACTTTTAGTTTGGGAAGATCAAGCCAAAGGTGTAGGGATTGAAGATGCAATTAAAAAATTTGAAGAAGAAAATAATGTAAAAATCACGATGGTAGAAAAAGCTTATGCAGACCATATAGAGGATTTACGTTTGGACGGACCAGCAGGAACAGGCCCAGATGTGATTACTATTCCGAGTGATCAAGTAGGGACTGCTGTAACAGAAGGATTACTGAAAGAATTAACCGTAGATGATGAATTAAAAGGAATTTATACTGAAGCAGCTATGCAATCGCAAACTGTTGATGGAAAAGTATACGGGCTGCCAAAAGCGGTAGAAACCCAAATTTTATTTTATAATAAAGACTTAATTGCAGAAGAAGAACTACCGAATACTACTGACGAATGGTTTGAGTTTTCTAAGAACTATTCTGATGGTGAAAAATATGGTCTATTAGCACTATGGGATACACTTTACTATGCTCAAGGGGTAATGGGAGGATTTGGATCTTATGTATTCGGCGAAAAGGACGGAGAGTTTAACCCAGAAGATCTAGGTCTTGCTAACGAGGGTGCTATCGAAGGAGCTGAATATATCAAAAAGTTCTATGACGAAAAAGTATTCCCGGCAGGAATTATCGGCGAACAAGGTATTAATGTGTTAGATTCATTATTTACTGAAGGAAAAGCTGTAGCGGTAATCTCTGGTCCTTGGAACGTTGAACCATATAAAGAAGCAGGCATTAATTATGGAGTTAAAGAATTACCAATGTTACCTAATGGAGAACATATGGGATCATTCATTGGTGTCAAAAGTTATAATGTAAGTAGTTATACAAAACACCCAGAATTAGCAGAAGCATTTGTTAAATTTATTGCGAATGAAGAAAATTCAAAAGTTCGCTATGAAAAAACAAAAGAAGTTCCAGCTGTGCTAGCGCTAGCTGAAGACCCAAGTGTTCAAGAAAGTGAAGCGGCAGCCGCGATTGCTTTACAATCACAATATGCTGAATTGATGCCAGGTATCACTGCAATGAACTCTGTATGGTTACCAATTGATCAAGCCCTTCAAACAATTGCAACAGGAAAAGCTGAGCCAAAAGAAGCTTTAGAGCAAGCAGTAGAACAAATTGCTAACGATATAAAAGCAACGACTCAACAATAATCAGAGAAATTCATGGGCGACGAATCTTTCGTCGCCTTTAATAAAGGTAGGTGTAATGATTATGAGTGATCAATCTTACTCATCAAAATATGCAAAAAATGCCACAATTCTATCAGTAGTTCCTGGATTGGGACAGATTTATAATCGACAATATATTAAAGGGTTTATTTTTCTCGTTATTACCGTTTCTTACTTCTTTGTATTCAAAGATCTATTGAATATGGGGATTTGGGGGTTGTTTACCTTAGGAACAGAGTTACCTCGAGATAATTCAATTTTCCTTTTAGCTGAAGGTTTGGTTGCGTTGATAGTCCTGATGTTTGGTTTGGGATTTTATTATTTAAATTTAAAAGATGCTTTTCGTAATGGACGCAAGAGGGACGAAGGCAATGCAGTGAATAACATTGTGGAGAGTTACCAGGCATTATTAAGTGAGGGATATCCTTATCTAATGAGTAGTCCCGCTTTTTTCTTATTAGTATTTTCCGTTATTTTTCCAATTTTATTTAGTGTTGCTTTGGCTTTTACTAATTACGATTTATATCATTCAGCGCCAGCGAATCTAGCTGATTGGGTGGGGCTTGAAACATTTGCTAAAATCTTTACTGTTGATATTTGGCGAGAGACTTTTTTTAATGTATTGGGTTGGACGGTTATATGGACTTTAGTGGCTTCAACTTTACAAGTTTCAATTGGTATTTTGTTAGCCATTGTTGTTCACCAAAAGGAGTTAAAATTTAAAAAATTATTCCGAACCATACTTGTTTTACCATGGGCTGTTCCAGGTTTTGTAACGATTATGGTGTTTGCCGGAATGTTTAATGATACTTTTGGAGCAATTAATAATTCCATTTTAAGTTTAATTGGTGTTTCGCCAATTCCATGGTTGACCGATGCAAATTGGACTAAAATTGCATTGTTAATGATACAAGGATGGTTAGGATTTCCATATATCTTCATTGTGACGACCGGAACGTTACAATCGATTCCAAACGATTTGTATGAAGCTGCCACCATCGATGGAGCAAATGGTTTTCAAAAATTTAGAAAAATTACCTTACCATTAATTTTATATTCGATGGCACCAATCATTATTACGCAGTATACTTTTAATTTTAATAACTTTAATATTATTTATCTATTTAATTCTGGAGGACCAGCTGTTCCAGGTTCAACAGCTGGTGGTACCGATATTCTTGTATCGTGGATTTATAAATTAACGATGCAAAAGAGTCAGTATGCGTTGGCAGCAGCTTTAACTATTTTACTCTCAATCTTTGTAATTGCGATAGCATTATGGCAATTTAGAAGAACGAATTCATTTAAAGAAGGAGGTAGATTGTAGTGGAAAAAACACATTCCTTAACAAAACAACGTCGTACACGACTTCTGTCAACTTATTTATTATTAATCATTGTTTGTGTGGTTATTATTTATCCATTATTATGGACTGTTGGTGCTAGCTTTAACCCAGGAAATAGTTTAATCTCAACGAGTTTAATACCTAAAAACGCTTCATTAACCCATTATAAAAGATTGTTTGCTAATGAAGGAACTCTTTTATATGGTCGTTGGTATTTGAATTCTTTGAAAATAAGTTTCTTTACAATGATTTTGTCGTTAATTTTTGTTTCAATGACTGCGTATTCTTTTTCGAGATTTCGTTTTAAAGGTAGAAAAAATGGATTAATGCTCTTTTTACTATTACAAATGATACCCCAATTCTCAGCCCTAATTGCTATCTTTGTTTTAGCACAAATGTTAGGGTTAATAAACAGTCATTGGTTATTGATACTAATTTATGTAGGTGGACAAATTCCTATGAATACCTATTTAATGAAAGGCTATTTTGATTCGATACCAATCGATTTAGATGAGAGTGCAAAAATTGATGGCGCTAAAAATACGCGAATATTTTTACAGATTTTATTACCATTATCGCGTCCGATGTTAGCAGTAGTAGCGATGAATGGTTTTACTGGCCCATTAGGTGATTTCGCATTATCATCAGTTTTACTAAGACAACCAGAATATTATACCTTACCAATAGGCTTATATAAATTGGTTACTGATAAGATGGGAGCAAGTTATACTACTTTTGCTGCTGGAGCTATTTTGATTAGTATTCCAATCGCATTAGTGTTCTTGTCATTACAAAAACATTTTGTTTCTGGGTTAACAACTGGAGGAACAAAAGGATAGGAGAATGAAATGAATAAATATATGAGTGAGCAAAGGTTTTTACATGGTGGAGACTACAATCCCGATCAATGGTTAAATTATCCAGAGATATTAGAAAAAGATATTGAATTGATGCAAAAAGCGAATACCAATACATTTTCGATAGGAATGTTTTCATGGGCGACACTTGAGCCTGAAGAAGGTCACTTTAATTTTGAATGGTTAGATAAGATTATGGATGATATCGCAGGAATAGGTGGCAATGTTATTTTATCAACTCCTAGTGGGGCTAGACCAGCTTGGATGTCGCATAAATATCCTGAGGTGTTGCGTACAAATGAACGACGTGAAAAAATGTTACATGGTGGTCGTCATAATCATTGCTTTTCTTCACCAGTATATCGAGAAAAAATAGCGATTATTAATAAACTTCTAGCAGAGCGATATAAGAACCATCCGGCTCTATTAATGTGGCATATTTCAAATGAATATTCTGGTGAGTGTCACTGTGATTATTGTCAAGCGAATTTTAGACAATGGGTTAAAGATAAGTATAAAACTTTAGATGAAGTTAATTATGCTTGGTGGGGACCGTTTTGGAGTCATACAATAACAGATTGGAATCAAATAGAGTCTCCTTCACCTATTGGTGAGAATGCAGTGCATGGTTTAAATTTAGACTGGAAAAGATTTGTAACAGATCAAACAATTGATTTCTATGAACATGAGATTATAGAAATTCGTCAAATTACTCCGGATATTCCGATTACCACTAATTTTATGGCAGATACAGATGATCTTATTCCTTTCCAAAGTCTAGATTATGCTAAATTTGCTCAGCATGTCGATATTATCAGTTGGGATTGTTATCCAGCTTGGCATAATGATTGGGGAACTACTGCAGATTTAGCTAGTAAAGTTGGTTTTATTAATGATCAATATCGCAGTTTGAAACAAAAACCGTTCTTAATTATGGAGTCAACCCCAAGCGGTGTTAATTGGCATAAAGTTAATAAAACAAAGAGACCGGGAATGCATCTGTTGTCCTCTTTACAATTTATTGCACATGGTTCTGATAGCAATCTTTATTTCCAATGGCGTAAATCGCGTGGTTCAAGTGAAAAATTTCATGGTGCAGTCGTGGATCATGATAATTCCGAAAATAATCGTGTGTTCCGAGAAGTCAGTCTTGTAGGAGAAGTACTTGAAAAAATACAAGAGGTTAAGACAAGCGATAAGCATGCAAAAGTTGCGATGATTTATGATTGGGAAAATAAATGGGCATTAGATGATGCACAAGGTTTTGGATTAGAAACAAAACGCTATCCACATACATTACAAGATCATTATCGTTATTTCTGGGATCGTGATATTGAAGTGGATGTTGTGACTAAAGAACACGATTTATCGAAATATAAGTTGGTAATCTTACCAATGTTATATATGATAGATGAAAATACTATGACCAAGTTGCAAGAATATGTGCATTCGGGCGGTATTTTAGTTTCTACTTACTTGACAGGATTAGTAAATGAATCGGATTTAACTTATTTAGGTGGTTGGCCTGAACCTTTACAAGAATTATTTGGCATTTCTGTTCTCGAAACGGATACGTATTATCCAAGTCAATATAATCAAATGACATTTTTAGATGGAACCACTGTTGAGACTAAAGACTATCAATCAGTGATTGACTTATTATCAGCTAAGACTTTGGCCAGTTATGAAAAAGATTTCTATGCAGGTACTCCGGCTGTTACTGTAAATACATTTGGAAAAGGTCAAGCGTACTTCATCGGGGCGAGAACAGAAGTATCATCTTTAAATACTATCTATGATGCGATTATCGAGGAGTTTGATTTAAGTAATCCTTTTGTTGTTAATGGAAATCCTGTTGTATCTGTTCAATCTAGAACAAAAAATAATCAAGATTATTACTTTGTAATGAACTTTTCTGAACAGCCACAATCTATTACTGTAAAGGAGGAGACAGTGGATATTATTTCTGGTGAAACCCAAGGCAAAAATATTTCACTACCAGTATACGGAGTTAAGGTCTTAAAAAGACGTTAAACACAATGAAATTATAAGAGTCTGAACAAAAATATTAAAAATTCAATCAAGTTATGGCTCATTAATTATACGCGCAGTGGTTGAGTGGTCTCAAACAGTTCAGGAGTGGGTAGACGAAGCGAAAATCATTCGATTTTCTACTTCCTGCCCACCTACTATTCGAAATAAATGTAAGCGTTAACTCAATATGAAAGGAGTGAAATATTAATTTTGAGGTAATCGCAATGACAATAATAAAGAAGGAGGCTGATGAATTAATGAAAATGAATGCAAAAAAGCTTTTATTGATGTTAGGAACAACCCTAATGATTGCAATGCCAAATGCGACGGTTTCTGCGCAAGAGGTTGATAGTAACAATCAAGTTATCTCAAATCAATTAATTAATTTTGAATCTAGGACAAGTATAGATCTAGCAATGGAAGAGAAAGTTGATGAAGATAGTAAGGAAGTGGTAAGGGAAACTAATCATGAGGAAGTTATCGTTAGTACTCTAATAGAAAATATACCCCCTGCAGAACAACCTGAAGACAAGAAAAATGAAGAGGTTATTGAGGTGCTTACAGAAAACTCTATGAATGAAGTAGAAATTATTGAAAATAATGGAGTTGAGGATGAAGATATAGCAATTAGTTATACAGAAGAAAAAGTTAATGAAAGCAGTTTGGATGAAGAAAGAACCACTGAAAACACTTTAATTGAAACAACAGCAAATGAGACACCTGATGGTGAAGAGTCAGGAGAAACGAAGGAGACCGACTTAGAAAAAGGTAATAACGAAACGACTCTAGCAGTTACTATGAATGATGAACAAATTTCAGACGAACTAAATGATGTTTTACCAACTGATTTTTATGTTGAAAAGGTAGAAGACTTACCGGATGATTTCATCAAGGGAGTTGATATATCAACTTTGATAGCTCAAGAGAAAAGTGGTGTAAAATATTATGACTTAAATGGAAAAGAAGTGGATTTGATTGATTATTTAGCACAAAACAGTGTCAATTATATTCGGATAAGAGTATGGAATAATCCTTATGATAGTGATGGTAATGGTTATGGTGGAGGTAATAATGATTTAGATAAAGCGATTGAAATTGGAAAACGTGCAACTGAGGCAGGGTTAAATGTTTTAGTGGATTTTCATTACTCAGATTTTTGGGCGGACCCAGGGCGTCAATTGGCTCCAAAGGCTTGGCAAGAGATGACCATTGATGAAAAATCCACGGCTCTTTATGAATATACTAAGGACAGTTTGTTGAAGCTAAAAAAAGCGGGTGTCAATGTGACGATGGTGCAAGTAGGAAATGAAACGACAGGTAGTGGCATTGCGGGTGAAAAAGGGATTGAAAAATATCAATTATTCAAAGAAGGCTCAAGAGCCATTCGAGAAATTGATCCAGGAATCCAAATTGCCCTTCATTTTACTAATCCTGAGAAAACAGATACTATACTTAATTTTGCTAAAGGATTGTCTGACTATGCTATTGATTATGATGTATTTGCGACAAGTTATTATTCATATTGGCACGGAAAATTAGAAAATTTAACGCATGTTTTACAACAAATTAGTCAAGATTATAATAAGAAAACATTAATTGCAGAAACGAGTTATGCTTATACTCTTGAAGATGGTGATGGACATGGGAATGTCATCGGATCGACATCAGATACAGATTTGGGAGGCTATGAAGCAACGGTTCAGGGACAAACTAATAATATTCGTGATGTTATTGATGCAGCGAACAAAGCCGGTGCGTTAGGTATTTTTTATTGGGAACCAGCATAGGTACCCGTAGGCAAACCAAATTGGGAACAGAATCTTCCTATTTGGGAAAAATATGGGTCAGGATGGGCTTCTTCTCATGCGATAGAATATGATTCGAATGTAACAGAATCAACGTATGGTGGTTCTGCTTGGGATAACCAAGCGCTATTTGATTTCAATGGTAAAGCATTACCTTCTATAAAAGTCTTTGAATTAGTAAATAATGGCTATGGTGAGGTACCAGAAAGAGAAATAATAGAAGAACCAAAAGAACAATTTGAGAGTTTATTAGATAACCCTAGCTTTGAGGAAGAAAATCTTAATAGTTATACAATTAGTGAAGGATATGTTTCGCGTTTAAATGATACGCCAAAAGATGGCGAATATGCTCTTCACTTTTGGTCTGAGCAAGCGATTGATTTTGATGTTGAACAAAAAGTATTTTTAGCACCGGGAATGTATCAATTTAATTTATTGATGCAAGGAGATCAAACGGGGCAGAGTGAAAATATTTATGCATTCATTAAATATCCAGATGGTACGTTGTTAACTTCAACGATTAGTTTAAAAGGCTATGCGAATTGGCAAGAAGCTAATATTGATTTTACACTTAAAGAGTCTACTGAACTAATTTTTGGTTTACACGTGACTGCTGATGCTGAAGCCTGGGGAACGACTGATAATTGGTTATTAAAGAAAACAGGCGATATTGCTCAAGAACCTTCTGAAAAGGACAATGAAGAAAGTCCAATTGATGAAAACTCGGCTGAAGAGGAACCAAATGAAGAAAATCCAAGCGAGGAAAACTCAATTGAGAATGAAATAACAAACGATGATGAGAATATTGAAATAGAACAAGAGGCATCAGAAAATGAATCTAATTCAGAAAGCACTGTAGATTCTACTTTAAAACTAGACTTATCAGCCAATGATCTAATCTATTCTAGTATGTTACCTAATACCGGATCGAAAAACCCTGTTTATCTGATGTTATTGAGTTATATATTATTAACATTAGGAACACTTCTGCTTTTTACCAAAAAAAGTACTTCAAAATAGTTTTGAACAATTGAGAAATTAGAAGGAAGGGCAAATTGATAAGCGGGTCCTAACGATTATATTGATGGGAGTGGAAAAAAGTTGAACATGAGATGAATTTCGTTTTGTCTTCCTGCTCCGTTGAGAAAGTGAGGCTGGGCATAAACTTGATAAATTTAGTTAAGATTATTGTTCGTTAATTAATAGCTATAAGTGCTAACATAAAAATGTACAGTTGTGACAAAATAAAGATGTACAAATAGAAGCTTCACAGACAGGAGGAGATAACGGATAATCATTCATGAGGTGATGTGAATGTATAATCCAATTAAGATAGATTTTGCGGAAGATTTAAAAGTGAATCCAGAAAGTGTTCGCTAACATTTGATTGTAATTATCATCAAAACTTTATAATAGATAAGAGAATGAATTAAAAGTTTAAGCAGAATAATGAATATAGTAAAAGGCGGGCGAGTAGAAAATCCTATGATTTACTACTCGCCCGCCTGTTATTCTGTTATCTATCTCCGTTATATACGGTATTACGAACGATTACATAATCCACTTTACGGATAGAATCTAAATCTTTACCCCCAGCGTAAGAGATAGAAGATTGTAAGTCTTGTTGCATTTCAATTAAGGTGTCAGATAAGTGTCCACGTGTTGGGATTAATTCAATTTTTCCTTCCACGTTTTTACGTTCACCTTTTTGGAATTCAGAAGCACTTCCGAAATATTCCTTAAAGATTTTACCATCGATTTTACGAGTTAAACCAGGACTTTCTTCGTGAGCGGCTAATAACGATCCAATCATCACCATGCTTGCACCGAAACGTACTGATTTAGCAATATCACCATTATGACGAATGCCGCCATCAGCAATAATGGGTTTACGCGCTGCTTTAGCACATAAACGAATTGCTGCTAATTGCCAACCACCAGTTCCAAATCCTGTTTTTAATTTAGTAATACATACGCGTCCGGGACCTACACCAACTTTAGTAGCATCGGCACCTGCTAATTCTAATTCACGAACACCTTCTGGCGTTGCGACATTACCTGCAATTAAGAATGTATCAGGCATTTCTTTTTTGATGAATTGAATCATTTTAATGACATCGTCAGAATGCCCATGAGCAACGTCGATAGTAGTATATTCTGGAATTAAGTTTTCAGCAACTAATTCGCGTACGAAATCATACTCATATGGTTTAATACCAACACTGATAGAAGCAAATAAGCCCTTATCTTGCATCATTTTGATAAAAGGTTTACGACCTTCTTCATCAAAACGGTGCATGATGTAGAAATAATCATTTTCAGCAAACCAAATCGCTAATTCTTCATTGATTACGGTTTGCATATTAGCAGGAACTACAGGGATTTTGAATGTGCGCGGTCCAAATTTTATGGAGGTATCACATTCTGAACGGCTACTTACAATACATCTATTAGGGATTAACTGAATATCTTCGTAGTCAAAAACTTCCATTTTATCTAAATAACTCCTTTTAATTTAATCTTACGATTATTTTGTTGGGTACATCGCTGCGACACGTTGTTGTAAATCTTTATCTTCAACGTATTCTTCGTATTTTGTATTAATACGGTCAAAGGCGCCAGTTGGTGTTAATTCAATTACTCGGTTACAAGTCGTATTTAATACTTCATAGTCATGAGAAGCAATTAAAATTGCGCCCTTAAATTTAATTAAACCTTCGTTTAATGCAGTAATAGACTCTAAGTCTAAGTGGTTCGTTGGTTGGTCCATAACTAAAACATTGGCTTTAGATAACATCATTTTCGATAATAGACAACGAACTTTCTCACCACCAGAAAGCACATTAACAGGTTTCATTACGTCTTCACCTGAGAAAAGCATACGGCCTAAGAAGCTACGTAAGAAGGTATTATCTTGTTCTTCTTTAGCAGCATACTGTCTTAACCAGTCTACAATATTTAGATTTACTCCGTCAAATTCATCTCCAGAATTACGAGGTAAATATGTTTGAGAAGTGGTAACACCCCATTCAAATGTACCGGAATCGGGTTCATCAACCCCCATAAGAATATTAAAGAATGCAGTGACAGCATTATCATTACGACTTACAAAGGCTACTTTATCATCACGTTGAAGTGTAAAAGTAACGTTATCTAGTACTTTCTCACCATCAATTGTTTTTGATAATCCTTCGACACGTAGTAAATCATTACCAATTTCACGTTCAGGGGTAAATCCAACAAAAGGATAGCGGCGTGAAGAAGGTTGAATATCATCTAAGGTAATTTTATCTAATAATTTTTTACGCGATGTGGCTTGTTTTGATTTAGAGGCGTTCGCAGAGAAGCGCGCAATAAATGCTTGTAATTCTTTGATTTGTTCTTCTTTTTTTGCGTTTTGGTCTGCAGCCATTTTTGCAGCTAATTGACTTGATTGTAACCAGAAATCATAGTTACCCACATAAATTTTAATTTTACCAAAGTCCACATCGGCCATATGTGTACACACAGTATTTAAGAAGTGGCGGTCGTGAGAAACGACAATCACGGTATTCGGGAAGTCAAGGATAAAATCACTTAACCAATCAATGGCTTGAGCATCTAAACCGTTGGTCGGCTCGTCTAAAAGTAAATTATCAGGTTTGCCGAATAAAGCTTGAGCTAGTAAGACTTTAATTTTATCTGCTTCAATTAATTCACTCATTTTTGAGTAATGCATTTCAGTGGGGATACCAAGACCTTGTAGCATATTGCTCGCTTCTGATTCAGCTTCCCAGCCACCCATTTCAGCAAACAAACCTTCTAGTTCACCCGCTCTAATACCATCTTCATCAGAAAAATCTTCTTTCATATAGATAGCATCTTTTTCTTTCATTACATCATAGAGCTCTTTGTGTCCCATCATGACTGTTTCAATGACATTATATTCTTCGAAACCATAGTGGTTTTGGCTTAATACCGCTAAACGCTCATTAGGGTCCATCGTAACAGAACCTGTCGTCGGTGTAACCTCACCAGATAAAATTTTTAAAAATGTTGATTTTCCAGCACCATTTGCACCGATAACACCATAGCAGTTGCCAGGGTTAAATGTAATGTTTACTTCATCAAACAATTTACGATCCGGAAATTGTAAGCTGACATTAGAAACATTGATCATTCAGATATTTCCTCCTTTAAGGTTCATGTGTTTTGAGCAAACCCAAAACATCCAAAGATATCATACCATAAATTATTCATAAAGCGAGTAAAAGAAACTAAAACTTTATACAATTTAGCTTGATTTTTTCTCAGAAACTTCACAAATATTTTTTATACTTAAAATACTAAGAGGAGGGATTTTAAATGAAACTGAAAAAAATGGTAATAGTATCATTAAGTACAATGGTTTTTGGAAGTTTTTTTCCTAGTTTTGTAAATGTCATTGGTCATACCGAAAATGGGTATAGTGTATTCGCACAAGAGGATAAATTAGCCATATTAGCTAAGATAAAAACAAACCTCTTAACACAAGAGCCCATCGTAGAGACACAGTTAGCAAAAGTAGATAATGAAGATCTTTTAAAATTTTATGAATCGGCGTCTAATGCCACTCCATGGCAAGATATTTATCATTCCATTGCAAGTCATTATTCGCAATTAGGATTGATTTCGGATTCTGCAGAAATAGCAAAATTTAAGAGTATATTAGCGGAAATCATCAGTACGACTGGAAAGTCGGCAGAAGAGTTAAAAAATGTTGATCCAAAAGTATTAATTTCTGAGTATGATAGTGCGAAACAAGCCAATCCAGATGATGCGACAAAAGCCATACAAGAGGTTTTAGCAAATGTGGATCTTAATTATGGAAAATTATCAGAGGGTGAACGAGCTGCAGTTAAAGCAGCTGAAAGCGCCTTGGTAGAAACAACAGAAACTGAATCAACAACCACAGTGACCGAAGTCGATACAACAGTGGAAACAACCATGGAAGAACCAGAACCGACCTTATCCGACGAATTATTTGAAACGACCACCGTGAAAAATTCTTCAGTTGAAGCAACAGAAGAAACGGTAACGGAACCAACCACTGTCGAAATGAGTCAAGAAAGTATAACGGAAGAGACAGAAGACACAACCGTTGAAGAGACTATTAGCGATACGACGTCCGTCGAAACATCTGAAGAAAGTGTAGTGGATGAAACAACCGTCGAAGAAAAGGTAGCGGAAGAAACAACTACAAACGAAACAACCTTAACATTAGAAACCACCTCAGTTTCCGAAGAAACCGAAGAAGGACAGTTTAGACAAAAGCTACTGGAAAGAACGGATATTACAGCCGAACAACTATCAAGTATTACGTCACAAGAATTAAGCAAGATTAGTGAAATTACAGGATTGCCACTCACTGCTACCGATGATAATAATCTAAAAGTGTTCAGAAGAGCGTTTGTGACGTATTATCCCGAAAGATTCACTACCCAACAAATTTATGATGTGGCTAACACATTACGTGAATTTGCGATTGCCCATACACCAATGACACAAGCTATTGCAAGTCAAATACCAGATGAAGACTTCCTTCAATGGAGTCGAGAAGCTTATTTACAAGGTAATGATGTCACATACCCGTTTAAACAAGCGTATAAAAATTATCCTAAATTATTTGATCCATTGCTCGAGAGTACTATGAATAATTTAACTACTAAGACTTCTCTGACACTCGCCCAATTAAAACATATTGATCCTTTACTGATGATGTTATTAAATTGGGAAGCAGCAGCCAATGTTACGACTTATGAAGCAATTGAAAAAACACTATTGGAAAATTACCAAAGTCATCAAACGGATACCACGACCGTTCAGAGCGACACCACCACCACCGAAACAACGCATGAAATGTCAACAACGTCAGAACCAACCACTACTCAAGCTTTACAAGTGAGTAAAACAAAACAAGTTCAAAAAGGGTTATTACCACAAACGGGTGAACAAGGCTCTTTATGGATCGTTATCGTAGCGCTCATATTAGCCGGAGGAGGATTTATTCTATTAAAGAATAAGCGTAAATAGACATTAAACGATTTTGGTGTTTGAGATAGAGGTTTCCTCTGTAGAAAATTAAATCTATAAGCTTTTTGCTATCATATTACGTTAGTTTGAGATATAGACTTTCTCTGTAGCAAAGTAAATCTTTGTCGACTTGTTCGTTATAATATGGCCCATTTTTAATTAAAACCAAAATAATAAGAGTGGACTCAAACGGCATTTAATGACTCATTTAGGACCTAATAAACTTTTGGAGTGGGCAGACGAAGCGGAAATCAATCGATTTTCTACTTCCTGCGCACTTCTTATTCATTTTTTAAGTTTAATCATAATTTAATATTAACTAACTCTACAAAACGGGAAAAATTTTGTATAATTGAATTTAGTAAAGAGAACTCAAGCAAAGGAGTCGTATAGATTGATAATAAACATGATCTCTAAAGGAGAGGAAGTCAAAGGGCAAGGTGTCGGAAGTGCCTACTTTGAGTTAATCAAACTAATTGAATTAAAATTATCCGATAAAATAAAGCTAACTTATAATAATGCGAAAGAGGCTGATTTTAATCATATTCATACGATTCATCCCAAATGTTTCTGGCAAATGAAAACATCGAAAAAGCCATCATGCATGCATGTCCATTTTTTACCTGAAACAGTAGAAGGTAGCATCAAATTGCCTAAAATTGTTCAATCTTTTTTTTATCACTACTTCATTCATTTTTACAAAGCTGCAGAAGAGTTAATCGTGGTGAATCCTATTTTTATCGAACCTTTAAAGCACTATGGTATCGATAAAGACCGAATAACATATATCCCCAATGTAGTAGCGACGAAAGATTTCTATCCAAAAGAGATTAATGAACCGAGTGAGCTCTTTAAAAAACACCATTTATCATTAGATAAATTTACAGTCATAAGTGTAGGGCAAGTACAAACCCGTAAAGGAGTACTTGACTTTATTGAAATAGCTAAACAGTTACCAGAAGTGCAGTTTATTTGGGCAGGTGGGTTTAGTTTTGGAAAGATTACCGACGGCTATGATCAATTAACGGCTGTTATTAACAATCCGCCTTCCAATGTAAAATTTGTCGGGATTGTAGACCGTGAGCAAATGAATGAGTTATACAATGCGTGTGATCTTTTACTAACGACATCTTATAATGAACTGTTTCCTGTCTCAATTTTAGAAGCAGTCAATAGCGGATTGCCGATTTTAGTGAGAGATTTAGATTTGTATGAAAAAATTTACTTTACTGATTATTTAAGAGCGAATAATAATGAAGCATTTGTTGACTATATTAAAGAATTGATGACCAATCCTGAAACAATGGCTAAAGCGAAAGCAGCATCAAATAAAATCGCCACCGATTATTCTGAAGAGAATGTTGCACAACTTTGGGATGATTATTACACTCGATTTTATAAACGATGGGTAGAATAATTTAAAACATAATAAAAGGAATCTGCAGAATTAAGTGTGTTCAATACGTCTTAAATGCAGATTCCTATTTTTATTTTATGATTGAATGATGCTGGTCCTCTTCAATGTGACTTGGTGTAGCAGACGAAGCGAAAAACTCTCATCTTCTACGGCTGGCCCAGTCTTGTAAGTGTTGTCGTTTTTATTTATCAGGCTGATAAAAGCGTAAACGCAAAGCATTCAATAGGACAGTAATCGAACTAAAACTCATTGCTAAAGCTGCGACCATTGGGTTGAGTAAAGGACCATTAAAGAGTCCAAAAATAATTCCCATTGCGATCGGGATGCCAATGACATTGTAAGCGAAAGCCCAGAAAAGATTTTGTTTAATATTACGGAGGGTTTTGTGACTTAAATCAATAGCGGTAATCACGTCACTTAATTCATTGTTCATTAAGATAGTGTCGGCTGATTCAATAGCGATATCCGTTCCTGAACCAATCGCTATCCCGATATCAGCAATGGCTAAAGCAGGTGCATCATTGATTCCATCACCTACCATAATGACTTTATGATTTTTCGCTTGAATTTTCTTCACCACATTACTTTTATCTTCGGGAAGCACTTCGCTAAACACTTGTTTAATTCCGACTTGTTGCGCAATCGCATTAGCCGTATGGTGGTTATCCCCGGTTACCATATAGACTTGTAGTTTCATGTCTTGTAATTGTTTAATCGCTTGTTGACTATGCTTTTTAATTGGGTCCGCGACAGCGATAATCCCCGCGTATTGCTGATCGATAGCGACATACATTGGAGTGCGACCTTGTGAAGCCATCTTTTGGGCTTGTTGTAAAGCTTCTTGAGGGATTTCGACCTTGCCTTCAAATAAACTTTGATTGCCAATTAATACCACTTGCTCATCAACGGTGGCTTCGACACCTTGTCCAGTGAAGCTATTGAAGTCAGAAACTTCTAAATGAGTGTGAAGGTTATGATCTTTAGCATAACGAACAATCGCTTCACCTAATGGATGTTCAGAACTGGCTTCAACAGCTGAAACCAGCTGAACAAATTGCTCTGCATTAATAGAATCTGTGGTTACGATGTCGGTTACGGTTGGGATTCCTTCCGTAATAGTTCCGGTTTTATCTAATAAAATGGCGTCTGCTTTGTGCAATGATTCTAGAGCCGAACCGTTTTTAAATAAAATACCATTTTGAGCCGCTTTTCCTGTTCCTACCATAATGGCAGTTGGTGTAGCTAAACCTAATGCACAGGGACAAGCAATAATAAGGACACTAATAAAAATTTTAAGGGCAAAATCAAGACTTGAACCTAGAACGAAATACCAAGTTAAGCCGCTTAAGATGGCGATTAAGATGACGGTAGGTACAAAATAAAGCGAGATGGTATCGGCTAAGCGAGCAATTTCTGCTTTTGAACCTTGAGCTTCTTGTACGAGCCGCACGATTTGTGAAATTAAGGTATCTTGTCCGATTTTAGTAACTTCATAGGTGAAGGAACCATTTTTGTTGATGCTTCCACCCGTTACAGTGTCCCCAACTTTTTTATTGATGGGGATACTTTCACCTGTAATCATCGATTCATCAACTGCTGATTCGCCTTTAATAATGTGACCGTCCACTCCTAAACTTTCACCTGGACGCACGAGTAAGTGATCACCGATGTTGACCATCGAAAGCGGGATGGTTTCGATTTGTCCATCTGATTTTACACGACGAGCTTCTTCTGGCGCTAAATCCATTAAGTTTTTGACGGCAGCACTCGTTTTGCCTTTGGCAATGTCTTCAAGATACTTTCCAAGTGTCATTAACGTTAAGATCACCGCGGCCGATTCGAAGTAAAGTTCTAAATGACCTTCGCTATGAAGGCGGTTGGTTAATATAAGAAAAGTCATGACAACTCCTTGGATAAAAGCTGCACTCGTTCCGACTGCAATTAAAGAATCCATATTAGGAGCTAAATGCCATAATGCTTTGAAACCGCGAATAAGGATGTGACGACCTAACCATAAAACCGGTGTAGTTAACAACAATTGAGTGATAACATTGGCATTAGGATGCTGGTGCGCGTCTAAAAAAGCAGGAATAGGCAATCCCACCATCGGCGCCATTGTCAAATAAAAGAGCGGCAGGGTAAATAGCGACATTTGAATTAGCAGGCGTTTCTTCTGTTTCATTTCGGCTTCTTTTTTGGTTAGATTTTCTAAATATTGGTCTTCTGCGGATAAAATAGGTTCGGCAGAGTAGCCAAGATTATTTACCGTAGTTTTGATTAAGGATTCGTTAATCTGATTCTTCCAAATGATAGTCATTTGTTCAGTAGTTAAATTAACGCTGGCTTCTTGTACTTCATCTAATTGATTAATTTTTCTTTCAATCTTACTAGCACAAGCCGCGCAAGTCATCCCACTAATCTGATAGTTTTGAACGTTTGAATGGTTAGGGACTGTACCAGTGGTGTTTTGGTAGAGCTCATAACCTAAGTCAGAGATGCTCTTTTGCATGGTGTCAAAATCAATTTTTTGTTCGTCAAAGTCAACAGATGCTTTTTCGGTCACTAGATTGACAACGGCTTCATGCACACCATCCAACTTATTAAGTTTTCTTTCAATTTTACTAGCACAAGCCGCACAAGTCATTCCATTTACATTATAAGTAGCTTTCATGTCTTCCTCCTTCTGATTTAATTGCTTTAGGACTTAGACAATTAAATCATATCCGGCTTCGTCAACAGTCGCTTGTAAATCTTTTTCAGTTAGTAAAGTTTCATCGTATTCAATGATTGCATTGTTCTTTTCAAGTGATACCTCTACATGATGAACCCCTTCTAATTCCGTTAAAGCTTTTTCAATTGAATGAACGCAATGTTGGCAACCCATTCCTTCGATAGCAAATTCTTTTTTCATAATACATTCCTCTTTCTATTATTCAATGATGGCTGTGTGATGTTGGCAAGTACATTGTCCCGGAGGACATTGACATTTTATAATTTCAGGTGCATTTTTCATTTTTTCTTCAATTAATTGGATGAGCATTTGACATTGTTTTTGAGATAATGTTTCGTGCTGAATGAGCTGCTCAATATGAAGTCCACGATCTTTGGTGCAACTTCGAGCCATAATCTCGTTTAAGTCAGCTTGTAGGGCTTCTTTAGCACTTATAGTTGCTTGATAAAGCATGGGTTTAACCGATGAATCTTGTTTAAGGAAGCCTTTTTGAACAAGGCGATTCAGTAAAGATTTGATCGTCCCTTCTTTCCAGTCCAAAATATTTGTTAAAGTATCAATAATTTCACGACTAGTTAAAGTACTTTTGGCCCAAACGACGCGCATTACTTCCCATTCAGCTGATGTGATAGTGGCGTTCTCCATTATTTCACCTCCTGGTTACGTTTGTAATCTACAAATATAGTTTACATTTGTAACCTATGTTTTGCAAGTTTTATGCTTAAAATTTTTTAAATAAGCATTAAAGTTAGTTTTGGAGTATGATAGTGGGGGAAGGTAGTTGATTAGGAAGGAGTAAACTAAAAGATGAAGGAACGATATTTAACTAAAAGTGCGGTTTTTTTACTAATCCAACGACCAGATGGTAAGTATTTATTTCAACGACGTCAAAATACCGGCTATCAAGATGGCATGCTGGATTTAGGCGCTTCAGGTCATGTAGAGGCGGGTGAAACGGCCAAAGAGGCAGCAAAGAGAGAACTGATGGAAGAGACAGGATTAAATATCGAATTAAAACGTCTAAAATTTAAATCGATCAATCATCGTAATACTGATGGTCAAGTTTATTATGATTTTTATTTTTTGGTCCAGATAAATGATACTGAAAGCAATCAAGTGAAAATTATGGAGCCGCATAAAAATGGCCAGATGTTGTGGTTAGCAAAAGAGGATTTTACGGACCAAATTATCGATTACAATCGCGTTGTTATTGATAATTTAGACCAAGGCATTTACTATCAAGAAATCGGCTGGAAACACAACATATAGTGTTAGATAATTCTTTTTAATACTAAATATAGTAATCTTATGTTTACTTTTACTAGACTAGGTGTTATCATGATTAAGTACAAAAGGAGGAATCAAAGGTGCTTGTGGTGTATATGTCATTAACGGGACAGACTAGAAAATTTGTAAAAAAATTAGACTGGCCAAGTATCGAATTGACTCCTGATATGCCCATAGTCGAAGTAGACGAGCCTTATATTATTGTCGCACCCACTTATGAAAAAGAAGTGACAGATATATTATGGGAATTCGTTGAGACTGGAAATAATCAGTCTTATCTTCAAGGCGTGGCAGGTAGCGGTAATTTAAACTTTAATTCACTTTATTGTTTTACAGCGAAAGATCTCAGTCATGATTTTAATGTTCCGATATTATTGTTATTTGAGTTTCAAGGACGTCCAAGTGATGTTCAAAAATTAAAAGATGAGGTGGAGAAACTTGGAAAAACCAGTATTAGCGACTAAGCCGAAAGAAATAACTTATTTTAAATTAAATAATGAGTTGAATCGTCCGGTTAATAATCAAATTCCATTGCATAAAGATAGAGAAGCGGTTCGTGCTTATTTCTTAGAACACGTTAATCCTAATACCGTCTTTTTCTATACTTTAGATGAAAAGTTAGAGTATTTAGTAGATAATGAATATCTTGAAAGTGAATTTTTAGAAAAGTATTCGCGTGAGTTTGTTAAGCAAATGATGAAAGATACTTATGCGATGAAATTCCGCTTCAAATCGTTCATGTCTGCGTTTAAATTTTATACACAGTATGCCTTAAAAACAAATGATGGGCAGCGTTATTTAGAGCGTTATGAAGACCGTATTGTTTTTGCATCATTATATTTAGCAGATGGCGATGAAGAATTAGCTAAAACTTTACGTGATGAAATGATTGCTCAACGTTATCAGCCAGCAACGCCAACATTCTTAAACGCTGGACGTAAACGTCGTGGAGAATTAGTTTCATGCTTCTTAATCCAATTGAGTGACGATATGAATAGTATTGGTCGTGGGATTAACTCAGCTTTACAACTGTCACGTATTGGCGGTGGGGTTGGTGTTAACTTATCGAATTTACGTGCAGCAGGGGACCCAATTAAGAAAATTGAAAATGCTTCTAGTGGGGTTGTACCAGTCATGAAATTATTAGAAGATAGCTTTAGCTATTCTAATCAATTAGGGCAACGTAATGGTGCAGGGGCCGTCTATTTAAATGTTTTCCATCCGGATATCGTATCATTCTTATCAACTAAAAAAGAAAATGCGGATGAAAAAATTCGTGTTAAGACCTTATCATTAGGTTTAGTCGTGCCGGATAAATTTTATGAATTAGCAGCGAATGATGATCCGATGTATTTATTCAGCCCTTACGATATTGAACGTATTTATGGTAAACCATTCTCATATGTTGACATCACGGAGGAATACGACAATATCGTTAATAATCCTGAAATTCGTAAATCGAAAATTTCAGCTCGTGAATTAGAAAATGAGATTAGTAAATTACAACAAGAATCAGGTTATCCATATATTATTAATATTGATACCGCCAACCGTAGTAACCCCATTGATGGGATGATTACGATGAGTAACTTATGTTCTGAAATTTTACAAGTCCAACAACCTTCTCTTATCAATGATAAGCAAGAGTACGAAATTTTAGGAACAGATATTAGTTGTAATCTTGGTTCAACCAATATTCCAAACATGGTAAATTCTCCTGATTTTGAAAAATCAGTCGATGCGGCAGTGCGTGCTTTAACATTTGTGACGGATAATTCAAGTATTGAAGCGGTTCCGACGATAAAAAATGGAAATGATAAGGCTCATACGATTGGTTTAGGTGGTATGGGATTACATACATTATTTGCCTTAAATCAAATGCATTATGGTTCTCCAGAATCGATTGAATTAACCGAAGCGTATTTTTATGCTTTGAACTACTTTACCTTAGTTGCAAGTAATAAAATTGCGACTGAGCGTGGCGAAGTATTCTATAATTTTGAAAACTCTCAATATGCTACTGGCGAATATTTCGATCGATATATTGAAAATCCATTTACGATTCAAAATGAAAAAGTAGCTCAAATTATGAAACAAGTCCCAATGCCAACAGCTGAAGATTGGGCTCAATTAAAAGCGAAGGTTCAAGATACTGGTTTATACCATCAAAATAGAATGGCGATTGCGCCAACTGGCTCTATCAGTTATGTCAATGAGACGAGTGCATCACTCCATCCTATCACTCGTTTAATCGAAGAGCGACAAGAGAAGAAAACAGGTAAAACCTATTATCCAGCTCCACAATTATCAAACGACACGCTACCATATTACAAATCGGCTTACGATATTGATATGCGTAAAGTCATTGATGTCTATGCCGCAGCACAAAAACATATTGACCAAGGAATGTCATTGACTTTATTTATGCGAAGTGAGATTCCAGAAGGATTGTATGAATGGAAAAATGGTCGAACGAATAAAATGACCACGCGTGACTTAAATATATTACGTCACTATGCATGGAATAAAGGCATTAAATCCATTTACTATATCCGTACCTTTACAGATGATGGCGAAGAGTTAGGAAGTAATGCATGTGAGTCTTGTTCAATTTAATCTTTAAGGAATACTAACTGTTGCAGTAGAAATACTCTGACAGTTAGTAAGCTTAATTAAATTGAACGGTATTTTTGAGAAAGCATTAAGGAGGACATTATGGCATTAGAAAACAATAACTATATGGCAATCAACTGGAATCAGATTGAAGATATGGTAGATAAATTAACATGGGAAAAGTTAACCGAACAATTCTGGTTAGACACACGTATCCCATTGTCTAACGATTTAGACGATTGGCGTACTCTTTCAGCCGCTGAAAAAGATATGATAGGCAAAGTTTTTGGTGGACTAACTTTACTTGATACTTTACAATCAGAAGATGCAATTGAGCGACTACGTCAATCAATTCGTACTCAACATGAGGAAGCAGTCTTAAATAATATTCAGTTTATGGAAAGTGTCCACGCAAAAAGTTATTCTTCAATCTTTAGTACATTGAATACTAAAGCTGAAATTGAATCGATTTTTAATTGGACAAATTCCAATGAAGTTTTACAATATAAAGCTTCTAAAATTAATGATGCATATAAAAATGGAACGGATTTACAAGCGAAAGCAGCCAGTGTATTATTAGAATCATTTTTATTCTATTCAGGATTTTTTGCACCATTGTATTATTTAGGTAACAATAAGTTAGCAAACGTAGCGGAAATCATTAAATTAATTATTCGTGATGAATCAGTTCATGGGACTTATATCGGCTATAAATTCCAATTAGGATTTGATAAATTATCCGAAGCAGAACAAGAAGAATTAAAAGCCTGGGTTTATCAATTAACTTACGATTTATATCAAAACGAAGTGAAATTCACTCAAATGATTTATGATGCGATTGGATGGACAGAAAAAGTTAAAACTTTTGTGCGATATAATGCGAACAAAGCGTTACAGAATTTAGGGTTTGATCCATTATTCCCTGATACAGCAGAAGATGTGGATCCAATTGTGATGAATGGTATTTCTACAGGAACCAGTAATCATGACTTCTTCTCTCAAGTTGGAAATGGTTATTTATTAGGAACCGTTGAAGCGATGGAAGACAATGATTATCATCAATGGATGAAGTAAAATATTTAATATAGTAATCAACGCCATTAGTGACTCGGATGTATTTTGAGTACTAATGGTGTTTTTTAGATAAAGAGCATTAGGGCATAAGATGGTAGTATTCCTACAGACGATGTCGGTCAAGGTGGAGGTAGGTAGAACAGCAAACTTCCAATTTTCAACTTCGAGATCATCTCACTGATATTGGCGTACAATTTACTTTCCTATAATAAAATCATGTAAAGTTAATGGGAATTCCAAAAATATTATGGAAAAAATACTATCTTTACTTAAATTTTACGGCTTTTTTTCTTAGTTTAAATAGAGAGAATGTAAACTGAGAGTATAGATCAAAGTATTCAAGGAGTGTGAAGTATGCGTATTGCTTTAGTCACTGAGACTTTTTTCCAGCAACCGATGGGATTTGTACCCGATTGGGACAAATGGTTCGGATCATGAAACAATTAGGCCATGAAATATTAATTGTATCCCCAGATTTGGGAGTAGATTATTATGATGGAATCCCCATCACTAAAATAGAAAGTGTGACGGTACCTTTTTACCCATCTAGACCGTGGGCGCTACCTTCTAGAAAAATACGAGAAGTTCTTTTACAGTTTAATCCGGACATCGTTCATGCGGTGAATCCATTTTTGATGGTAACATCTGCGGTTTATTATGCTAAAAAATTACAGATTCCACTGCTGACTTCTTACCATACGCACATTCCTCAGTACCTAGATCATTATAATTTACCATTATTAAAGCCTGCTGTATGGGAATATATTAAATTATGGCATACTGGCTCTGATATCAATTTGACCGTCTCAACATCACTACAAGTCGAATTACGAGAGCAAGGTATTCCCGTTGATGGCACGATGCCGAGTGGTGTGGACCTTTCAATGCGTAGTCCAAAATATTTTGATGAAGCATTATATCAAAAGTTAACTTTTGGTTTGGAAAACCAAAAATTATTGGTCTATGTCGGTCGTTTAGCAGCAGAAAAAAGTCTCCATCAATTAAGAGAAATTTTTAATTATCGAGAAGATGTTTGTTTATCTATTGTGGGTGATGGTCCTGAACGAGAAAATTTAGAAAAACTATTTACAGGGACTAAGACGACATTTAACGGTTTTAAACAAGGTGAAGAACTGGCCACATATTTTGCAACGGGAGATGCCTTTATATTCCCATCTACTTCGAAAACATTTGGTTTAGTTATCTCAGAAGCGATGGCTAGTGGCTTACCAGTCATCGCAGCTAGTAGTGGGCCAACTTTAGAGCAAATAGAAGATAATATTTCAGGTTTGGTTTATGAACCTGGAAATATTCAAAGCCTTCTTGAAAAAATAAATGTATTAGATTTACCATTACGAGTTAGAAGAATCAAAGTAACGGCATTAAGAGTGGCTGAAGAAAAGACTTGGCTTAAAGCAAGTCATCTATTATTAGATTACTATCGTCAGGCGATTGAATTGTCAGATACTAAGTATGGCCGTATGCAGAAATCATCAAATTAGATTGAGATATGAAGTGAATTAAAAAGCGATTGAACAGAGTGTTATGCAAACATACAGCCTCTGTTAGATGAATTTGAATTGATTCGAAATATTGTTGAGTATTAAATGATTACTACTATTTATTTTGCGATGAAAAAAATATCTGTCTTGTGGCTAGATAGTGCTTAATCGCAAATTCTATAGGTTAAAACGCTATGAGTGTTATAATGATAGAAATTAAATAAAAGTAGGTTGAAACGATGAAAAAATTTTTAAAAATTCTGGGTATTATCTTTGTGGAATTAATACTTACCCTTATTTTGGGGTATTACAATTTAAGATATACTGCTGAAGATGTAGTTGTCAAAAATAATATGACACAGGATGAATATGGTTGGTTTGTGGATGTTCCCAATGAACAAGCCACCATAATCATGTATCAAGGAGCTTTAGTTGATGCAAAAGCTTATTTACCATTAGCAGCTTCAATCGCGGAAAAAGGGTTTGATATTTATATAATGGATAGTTAGTTTGATTTACCTATATTTGGTATCAATCAGCCACAAAACATCATAGAACGCGAACAATTACAAAATGTTATCTTAATGGGACACTCTTTGGGTGGTGTCGTCGCGAGTCAAGCGGCATTGTCTAAGTCTAATATTGAAGGCTTAGTCTTATTAGCGAGTTATCCTGCAGAAGGGACAGACTTATCTAATAGCACCATGAAGGTCTTGTCCATCGTAGGCAATCAGGATCAGGTGATTAATCGAGAAAATTATGATAATGCCGATATACGTCTACCAGCTACGACGCAGAAGGTGGTCATTGATGGAGGAAATCATAGTCAATTTGGGGATTATGGCTTTCAAAAGGGAGACGGTGTCGCCACCATTAATAAAGAAAATCAATGGCAACAAGTTGCGGACGAAGTTAGTCAAATGTTTTCTAAATAAAAATGCGTGAAGTATATGATGGCAGAAGTTAAACAATATTTTGAACAATAAACGGATGAAGCGAGACAAAAATTATTGCAGTATCGTGAAAGGATACTAGAAGCTGTGCCAGATTGTGAAGGACACGTGCCTATGAAATGTCAATATACAAGCAAGGAAAGAACTTGAATCATTTGGCTGCATTCAAAAGTCATTTAGGAATTTATCTAGGAAGAAAAGCGATGGGTTAATTTGAAGAAGATTTGAAAAAGTTTAAAACTTCTAAGGGAACCATATAAGTACCAATGGATCAATTAGATTTGATGTTGAAAGAATGGTTACCAACCGTTGTCATGGAATGTCGCTCAATTTAAACAAGCAAAAAAATAGAAGTTTATATTTCACTCATGATGTAAAAATGTCGTAAGTAACTAATCTTGGATATTAGAAACTCAATCTAACCTGTTCGTTTTGAACGGGTTTTTTTCGATTTTCAAAAAATAAAAATTTTTCGGGTAATTTTCGCCAAAATTTTCGAAAAAAAGTAAAAAAAATGTCCGTTTTGAACAGGTATCTGAAAGGTGACAATACAAATATTAATAAAGCGCAGTAAAGATTTAGGATGTAATCGAGCATATGTGTGTACGCTACTTAAACTTATGAATAAAAATATGACAACAAAAACATAGCTTTTGTAAAATTGAGGCTATTTTAAGGACATATTTCAAGGAGTTTGTAAATTTTAAGTGGATTTAATGTTACAGAATGATTACAAAACGCTAAAACGAGCCGTTTTATATTACACTTCAATAACAATAACAGACAGTAACATTAAAGATGGCTTACAGTTTGCCTTATTTCCTGATATCCTCCTCATCTTATTGTAGAATAATACTGTGATAAGATTTTTGGGATTTTAATGCCCAATTTCTATAAAAGGAGAATTTATATATGAAGAAATCATTAAGAATAGCTGCGGCGACGATGTTAGCATCGACCTTAGCGTTTAACTTAAATACAGTAGGAGCACAAACTTGGACTCATCGTTCAGTTAATCAAGTAAAAGAAACATTAGCAAATAATGAAGATGGCTTATATGTTATCCAATGGGGTGACACTTTAAGTACAATTGCTGAAGCAACAGGTCATTCAGTTGATCAATTAGCAAACTTTAATGCAATTGCGGATGCAGACTTTATCACAGCAGGATCTGTATTATATTTTGATGATGCAAACCAAACAGTAACCTATGTAGATAATGCAACAGATCAAGCTTATACTTATGATTTAGTAGAAGAAACACAAGTTGTAGCTGAAGTGACTGAAGCACCCGTTGTGGAAGAAACCGTAGCAACAGAACCAACTTATTATGTTGATGAAACCCCTGAATGGGTTGAAACACCGGCAGTTGAAACAACAGAAGCAGTTGTCGAAGAAACAACCGCAGCGCCCGTTGTAGAAGAAACAGAAGCGTTAGTCGAAGAAACAACCGCAGCGCCAGTCGCAGAAGAAACAGAAGCATTAGTCGAAGAAACAACTGCAGCACCCGTTGTAGAAGAAACCGAAGCAGTTGTTGAAGAAACAACCGCAGCGCCCGTTGTGGAAGAAACAGAAGCGTTAGTAGAAGAAACAACCGCAGCGCCCGTTGTGGAAGAAACCGAAGCAGTTGTTGAAGAAACAACCGCAGCACCCATTGTAGAAGAAACAGAAGCAGTCGTCGAAGAAACAACAACTGCACCTGCAACAAATGGTGGCCAATACAACGAATATGGTGGAATTATTTCTGATGCCAAAGAATGGATTGCAATGCGTGAGTCAGGTGGACAATATGAAATTTGGAACCCAACTCAAACTTATTATGGACGTTACCAATTAACAGCATCATACTTAAATGGTGATTTTTCACGTGAAAATCAAGAGCGTGTAGCGGATGAATATGTCTTAAATCGTTACGGATCATGGGAAGCAGCATTAGCATTCTGGCAAGCAAATGGTTGGTACTAAGCGTATTTACCTAAAAAATTAATTTTAATAAAATCTGGTAGGATGATTGAGTTTTTATACTGATTATCCTACCTTTTTTGCTAGCTAAATTAGTTTACTAAAGATTCAGAAAAGGCTACAATAGACTGTAAGTATAAAAGGAGCGAAAAGAGTATATGACATTTAAATTAATAGAAACAAGATCATTAACTGATATACAATCAACCGGTAAATTGTATCAACATGAGGAAACCGGAGCCCAAGTATTACGTATTGAAAATGATGACCCTAACCGAGCATTTACCATTGGGTTTAAGACACCGCCTTATAATGACAATGGGATTGCGCATATTTTAGAGCATTCTGTTTTAAATGGCTCAAAAAAATATCCGTCGAAAGAACCTTTTGTAGAATTAATCAAAGGTTCTTTGAACACCTTTGTTAATGCAATGACCTTCTCAGATAAAACCATCTATCCTATTGCTTCGACGAATCAACAAGATTTTGAAAATTTAATGAGTGTTTATTTAGACGCTGTTTTTCAACCGAAATTATATACCGATAATCAAATATTACAACAAGAAGGTTGGCATTATCATTTAGAAAAACCTGAAGATGATTTAATCTATAAAGGGGTTGTCTACAATGAAATGAAAGGTGCAACGGCTTCAGCCGAGCAACGTCTTTACTTTGAAATTGTGAAAGCTTTATATCCAAATACTTTATACGCTTACGAGTCTGGAGGTTTGCCAAGTGCCATTCCTTCATTAACACAAGAAGAGTTTATTGAATTCCATCAAAAATACTATCATCCAAGTCAATCAATGACGGTTTTATATGGGGATTTAGATGATGACAAAGCGTTTAGTATGTTAGAAGAATATTTCGAAGGAGCAGGTAGAGACGCAGAACAAGTTGACCTAGCCATTGATGTACCTTTTGTCAAAAATGCTAATATTGAAACAACGTATTCAATTACTGATGGTGAAGATCCGACTGATAAAGATTATTTAGCTCTTGCTTGGCATTCGAATGTAGCGGAAGATATTTTAGAAGGCTTCGCTTTAGATGTCGTGATGGATGTGTTATTTGGAAATAATCAAGCGCCTGTAAAAAAAGCTTTATTAGAAGTGGGGTTTGCTGGCGATATTAGTGCTGATCGGGATCAAATTGGTTATTTCAGCATGATTAATATTGTCGCTAAATATACCTCTGTTGATAAACTAAAAGAATTTGAAAACATCGTGATGAATGCTTTACAAAAGGTAGTAGACGAAGGTGTAGAAAAAGAATTAATTGACGCTGCTTTAAATCAAATCGCATTTCGTCAAAAAGAGTTAGTTATCTCAGAAAGTAATCCACGTGGTGTTTTATATGCGATGACAGCATTCCAAACCTGGTTATATGATTTTAATCCGATGGATAATTTAGAATTTGATCGTTACTTGAGTGTATTACGTGAAAAATTTGAAAATGGTTATTTTGAAGAACTGGTTCAAATTTATTTATTAGAAAATGATCATCGTGCGACCGTTTCATTAAAAGCCGATCCTGGATTAAATGATAGACAAGAACAAGCTTTACATGAATCCTTACAAAGGTATAAAGCAAGTTTATCTGAAGCTGAAATTAATGAATTAGTAGCGACTACGCAAGCTTTAATTGAACGTCAAAGTACGCCCGATACCGCAGAAGATTTAGCGAAGATACCGGCTCTAGCTAAAGAGGATTTAACGACTGAAACGGAAGAATATCCTTTAGAAATAGCGACTTTATCTAATGGCAATCAGTTCTATCATGCACCACAATTTACCGCTGGTATTGACTATTTAGATATCTTGTTCAATATTGAAGATTTTACTGCAGATGATTTTATTTGGTTAAACCTTTTATCACGTTTATTAGGTAAATTACCAACTAAACACTATTCAAGTAAAGAATTATTAACTAAAATTGATTTATACACCGGTGGTGTGGGTGGTGCTGTGCAAGTTTATGAGCAAGAGGGCGACAATAAAGCTTATTTTGTTGTTCGTGGTAAAGCTTTAGAAGAGATGGATCATCATTTGATTGAGTTAATGCATGAATTGACCCTTCATACACAATTTGATGATGTTGAAGAAATTATTAAAATTGTACAACGAGCGATTTCAGGTTTTGAGAATAAAATTGATTATCAAGCCCACGCTTTAGCTTCGCAACGGGCCTTAAGTCAAGTGAATGCAACAGCAAAATTAGCGGAAATAATTGGAGGTATTGATCAATACCGTTTCTTGAAAGATGTTTTGAAACAACTTAAATCTGAAAATGCTCATCAAGTAGTAGAAAAATTAGTATCTTTATATCGTCGCATTGGCAACCAAACACGTCTCAATGTCTTTTATATTGGGGATGAAGAACGTAAAGTTCATTTAGCTAATAGAATTGAAACAACATTTGCTGACCTTCCAACTGAAGCCATAGGAGCTAAACAAACGTATCAACCTGGTATTCAACAAAAAGAAGCCTTTGTAACAGCTCAAGATGTTAATTATGTTGGATTAGCAGCGGTCTTACCGGAAGCGTTCAAGTTATCAGGAGAGTACCATGTATTAGGCAAAGCCTTGCGTTATGATTATTTATGGAATAATATTCGTGTAAAAGGTGGCGCTTATGGAGCGATGTATAATTTAAGACGTAATGGTTCGTTGACATTAGCAAGTTATCGTGATCCTAATATTACTCAAACGCTTAATGTTTATCATGATATTCCGCGTTTCATTGAACAGTTGGAAATTAATGAGATGGATTTATTAAAATACATGATTGGTACGATGAGTGATTTAAATCAACCGATGTCAGCAGCTGACAAAGGGAACATGGCATTTGTTTATTATCATATTGGTGTCGATCAAGCGGAGCGTAAACAAATTAAAGAAGAGGTATTAGCGACTACTGTAGATAAACTTCATCATTTACGAGCAACTTATCAAACCTTATTACAAAATCCTGCGATAGCGGTGATTGGTAATAAAGCACAAATTGAAGCAGTGAAAGAACAGTTTGATGTTATTCACGAATTATATTGATGATTAAATAAATTGAATAGTCAACAACTTGCTTTATATTAAGCTTGAAGGGAGTGGGCAAGAAGTAGAAAATCAGTGGATTTTCGCTTCGTCTGCCCACCCCCGCACAGTTGAGTAGGTCTCAAACAAGTCTAGAGACGCAGATTGAGACCACTCAGTCACTGCGCTTTGAAATAAATAGATATGTCTGAACAGAACTTAAAAAGTTTTTGCCCAGCCTCGGTAAATTAAGTAAGTTAATAGAGAGCCTTTTGGGAGTGGCAAGTGGATTTTCCTTTGCCCACTCTTTTTTATTAAGGCGATTGTAAAAATTAATTGAAACATACTTGCTTACTATTTGCATCTTTAGCTATAATAAAATAGAAGACAAGTGAAGGAGTTATTATGAAAATCAATCGACAAAAAGTTTTAGTTTGGGGCTTAATTTTAGCTTCTATTTATGTTGTATATCGTTATTGGGGAGCAGCTGAAGAAATATTAATGACGGTATTTGATGCTACCAAACCATTTTTTGTGGGTGCGATGATTGCTTATATTGTCAATATCCTAATGGATGGGTATGAAAATTTGATAACACGATTTATATCATTTCAACCAATCTTAAAAATGAAACGGAATTTGAGTCTATTTTTAGCTTATTTGACATTTGCAATCGCCATTATCGTTATTTTGGGGATTGTCATTCCGGAGTTAATTCGAGCGGTTCAGTCATTACTTTCAATTGATCCCAAAACGATTCAACAAATTTTTAAATCAATGGAAGATAATGGGATCATTAAACAAATCATTGGTTTAATCCAAGGTGATACGAGTGGGAATGTTGATATTGTTTCAACGATTACCGGGTATGTGCAACAAATTCTAAGCTCTATTGGGAATTTACTGTTAGGTATCTTAACATCAGCAACTGGTATTTTCTCGACCGTTATTAATGTGTTTATGAGTATTGTTTTCTCTATTTATGTTTTAATTAGTAAGGATAAACTATCGGTTCAATTTACCAATGTATTAAAAGCATATGTTCCGGATTGGTATCAAACGATAGAAGCGACTATCGATGTGTTTAATCAATCTTTTAGAGGGTTCATCGTCAGTCAAACAATCGAAGCGGTAATATTGGGTAGTTTGTGTTTTGTTGGCATGTTAGTTTTAAGATTACCATATGCGTCAACAGTGAGTATTATGATAGGGAGTACTTCTTTGATTCCGTTGGTTGGGGCGTTTATTGGCGCCATCATTGGGGTGGTTTTAATTTTAACTCAATCGGTTTCACAAGCCTTTATCTTTGTGATTTTCATTATTGTCTTACAACAGGTTGAATCGAATTTGATTTATCCTCGTGTAGTAGGCGGTTCGGTTGGTTTACCACCGATGTGGGTATTGGTTGCTATTTCAATTGGGGGTGCTATTGCGAATATATTTGGAATGTTTGTAGCGGTTCCAATAGCAGCAGCACTTTATAAATTGTTCCGTGATGATTTACAAAAACGACTAGCGAACCAAACACTAACTTAATCTATATAGAATAAAAAGGACTTTCATCAAAGTGATAAGCTAGCTGAAAAGCAAATACTGGCAAAAGTTACTAGTCAGTATTGTCGATTCAAAAAGCACCTTATTAATGGTGAAAGTCTTTTTTGTAATTTTGGAAAATTTTAAGGGAGGGGATTAAAGTGAAACAAGTTGAGAAATATAGTTATCTTATATCCGGTTTATTATGGATTATTGTAGGACTTTTTCTAATTATCGAAAAGCAATTATTTGTGGTTAACATCTCAATTTTATTTTCTAGTGTGTTGCTTATTATCGGGAGCGGCCGATTGGTCAAAGTAGTTGTGCCTAAGCGTGAACGCAATTTTGAACAAAGGCTTGTTTTATTAATTACCGGCGTGAGTGATTGGGTGCTTGCCTTTTTGATTTATTTTTTTCGATTAAGTTGGCCAGCATTTTTATCAAAAGCTATCGGTTATTATCAACTTTTCATAGGGGTTTCGCTATTTATTAGTTGGTTATTATTGAGGCGTGATCGCGTATCGGGTCGAGTTGGCATTCTTTTGGCCAGTGTGATTAATTTAATTTGGGGAGTGGCCAGTATTGCGATAAAAAGTAGTGAGACAGTCGACAGCGTCGTAGCTAGATTAGGTTTTTATTTAGTTTTCATTGGGTTGACAATCTTGATGGATGCTCGGGACTATTATCTCTCGCAACGAACAAAAACAAGAGTAAAACGGCGAATTCGTGTTCCGTTACCGGTTATTTTTACAATCCTTTTACCTAAAAAAATGTTGGATAAGATTAATCACTTTATTCAAGAAGAATTATCAATGAGTGAATGGACCAGCCCAGAATTGAAGGAAACTGATAGACAGCCCGTTTTGAAAGTATTTATTCATGTGGGGGAAGACGGTTTTAATCAGATGGGGCATGTTGATTTAAGTTATAAAGGGCGCGTCTATGCCTATGGCAATTATGATATCGACTCTGAGAGATTATTAGGTGCAATTGGTGATGGTGTATTATTTAGCTTAGATGATCAAGATTATATCGATTATTGTTTACAGAATAATAAAACGCTATTTGAATATCGAGTCGTATTAACTGCTACTCAAGAAGTTGAGTTTGAAAAGAATTTAAATGATATTTTAAAGAATACTCAAGCCTGGGAACCTACTTCATCCACACAATTATCCAGTTATCTGGGTAAAATGACCCAAAAATATAAAGTAGAAACTTTCAAATTCAGAAGCTCTCGCTACAAAACATATTTTGTTTTAGGGACGAATTGTGTATTGTTGGCCGACCAATTGATTGGAGCCAGCGGTTTAGATTTATTAGCCATGGTGGGGATTTTAGCCCCAGGAACCTATTATGATTATTTTGAAAAAGAATTTCAAAAACCCAATTCCATTGTAGTCGGGAAAACCATTCACAATCCGGTTTTAAATGACTTAATGTTGCCATTATCCAATGAAAAACCTTAAGTATGGGAGTGGGCCAGAAGTAGAAAATTGAATAATTTTCGCTTCGTCGGCCTACCCCCGCACAGTTGAGTAGGTCTCAAACAAGTCATTAAGACGCCATTTGAGACCACTCAACCACTGCGCTATTAATTAAGGAACAATAATCTTAACTAACATTATCAAGTTTATGCCCAGCCTTCTTAATATAACAGTGCGTATAAGAGGTAAATGAAAAAATACATCATGAATACACCAAGAAAGCTGATCGATTAATTTTTTGAATTGTCAAATTCAGCTAGAAATTTTTACCTAACACATAATACGATTGCTTTTTGTCTTATTGATATTTAAATAGGTTGTTCGAAAGTTATAAACAGGGTTAGCTTAAGTTAGAAATCGACTATCAATAGTCAAGTCCATATAATTTTGCAAAAAGAAAAATAAAGTAAAAAATTTTAAGTATATTTTAAGTTCAGTTCTTATACTTTCATTAGATTATTGAGTAAGGCTTTTATTCTCTCCCAACTAGTAATCGCCACTCAATAATCAAAATGGATTAACTCCCAAATATAGATGCCCAGTAGACCCCATACTATTGGGCTTTTTTGTTGTGTAAAGGAGCCTTTCAGTTTGTAATTATGGCACAAATTAGGTAAAATTTTAAAGGTACATAAAGTAGCATTATGGAGGATATTATGAAAAGCCAAGTAGAACACTATTTACCTTTTGATGAAATATTATTACCTGAACCTTATCGAGCAATTGAAATTCCGTCTTGGGAAGCGATCATTAATCCAGTTGTCCAAGGAGTTATTACATTTTATAATCATCAACATCAAACGAAAGAAACAGAATTAACCGATGAGATGGTTAAAGCTTTGGATAATCCTGAATTAAAAACAGTTCACCAAGTCAAACAATATGCGATGACTGCATTTCAAGAGAGAGAAAAAGAACGTAAATTTCAATTTGACATATTTCCTTATTTATTAGTATTTTTTGCGAATACAACTCAGACTGTGATTAATTCAGATGAGGAAGAAGCTTATTTTATCGCGATGACCGATAATTATAAGGAAGATGCAGAAAAAGCGGGAATTTCTTACGATGAATTCTTACAAAATAGTTTTGGTTTAACCTCAAAACAAGAAGAAGAATTGCGCGAGCGAATCCATGAATATTTTGTCTATAAATTGATTGCGATTGATCGCTTTGGTGAAGAGCATGGAGAGTTAGATATAGACAGCTATGACGCTTATATC
This sequence comes from Globicatella sanguinis, assembly GCF_002847845.2. Classification (NCBI taxonomy): domain Bacteria; kingdom Bacillati; phylum Bacillota; class Bacilli; order Lactobacillales; family Aerococcaceae; genus Globicatella; species Globicatella sanguinis. The sequence goes on from NZ_CP126962.1 coordinate 1,813,802, forward strand.
CAAGAACAGGTATTGCTTCAGGGTGTGGATGAAATTGATTTGCGTGAACGCCTGCCATTTAATGTGTTTCAAGATATCTATCCTGAAATAGTATTAACAGAAGAATTAAAGAATTATTTTAAAGATCAAATTATTTTCAAAATTGCTTCAGAAGCATAATGAAGTAATCATTGACGAGATGATAAGTGTTAAATATTTTCTAGACGGTTAAATTTACTGAGCTGATTGATATTTTAGTAAGTTTGCCATTAGAGTACGAGGTCGAGTAAAGTGAGTTTCTTGCCTGGCCTCGTTTTTGTGTCAAATAACGTCTTTTTTACATTATTACTGTTAAAATCGGTCTCATAAAATTGTTCCAGGTCATTGAAAATTCATTATCAAACGAAGATAAAGAGCGCAACTATAAAACCAAGATAACAACCAATTCTGTTTTCATGATTAATTAGTGAATAACTTAAAATTCGTAAAGAAAATAAAGGTTTGGATGGTTTGATAAAATGAGAACTTAATGAGGGTGTGGGCAAGAAGTAGAAAATCGAATGATTTTCGCTTCGTCTGTCCACCCCCGCACAGTTGGGAGTAGACCAGAAGTAGAAAATCAAATGATTTTCGCTTCGTCGGCCTACCCCCGCAAAGTTGAGTAGGCCTCAAACAAGTCGAAAGACGCAGGTTGAGGCCACTCAACCACTGCGCTTTTAATGAATAAGCACTAATTTGACTGAATTTTTTAAATTTATGTTCAATCTCATTAAGACACAGTTTGAGACCACTCAACCACTGCGTTTTGAATTAAATAGATATTCCTGAACAGAATTTAAAAAGTCTTTGCCCAGCCTCACCGTATTCTGATATAATTATTGTCAACATAATAAGAAAGAAGGAATCAATGATGGATATCAACGAAAAAATCCTGAAACTCCTAGAACGTGATAGTCGTTTAACTCACCATGAAATTGCGGTGTTATTGGGCGAAGACGAAGCGTTCATTACCAAAACGATTAAAGAATTAGAAGAGAAGAATATTATTTGTGGTTATACTACTTTAGTGAACTGGGAAAAGACGAACAGTGATATGGTTTCGGCGATTATTGAACTGCGAGTAAATCCCCAAAGAGGGCAAGGTTTTGATCGGATTGCTGAAAAAATTTATAATTTTCCAGAAGTCAAAGCCATGTATTTAACTTCTGGTGGCTATGATTTCTTAATTGAAATGCAAAAAGCACCGATTCGTGAAATTGCGAATTTTGTTTCTTCTCGTCTATCCATCATTGAAGAGGTACAATCAACGGCAACTCATATTATTTTGAAAAAATATAAAGATCATGACACCCTATTTATTGAAAAAGAACATGATAAAAGGGAGTTTATTTCATGAGAAGTTTTCTAAATCAAAAAGTACAAGCTATTAAACCGTCCGGGATTCGTCGTTTTTTTAATTTAGCAAATGAAATGGAAAATGTTATTTCATTAGGTGTAGGAGAACCCGATTTTGATACACCATGGCATGTACGTGATGAAGGAATTTATACCGTTCAGAAAGGACGTACCTTCTATACAGCCAATGCAGGTTTATTAGAATTAAGAACCGCGATAGCTGAAAATATTTTTCGTTTACAAGGTGTAAAATATAACCCTGACACACAAGTATTAGTGACTGTTGGTGGCAGTGAAGCGATAGATTTGGTTTTTCGGGCAACGATTGAACCGGGAGATGAAATCATCTTTACAGAGCCTTGTTATGTGTCCTATTTGCCAACAATTGAATTAGCGGGCGGCGTTCCGGTGGCTATTCCATTAAAAGAACAGAATCAATTTCGTTTAACTCGAGAAGAATTAGCGGCTGCTATCACTGATAAGACCAAAGCGCTAGTTTTATCCTTTCCTAATAATCCGACTGGAGCAGTCATGACAAAAGAAGACTTAGAAGCAATTGCTGATTTAATTATCGAGCATGACTTATTAGTAATTACTGATGAGATATATGATCGTCTAACCTATAACGAAGATGAAGAACATGTCAGTATCATTCGCTTACCTGGAATGGCTGAACGTACGGTTTACATCAATGGATTTTCTAAAGCCTATGCGATGACGGGCTGGCGTTTAGGGTACTGTACTGGTCCTGAAGAAATTCTCCAACAAATGACCAAAATCCATCAATTTACTATTATGGCAGCTCCTACAATGAGTCAGTATGCCGGTTTAGAAGCTTTGCGTTCAGGTGAACAGGATGTTATAGAAATGCGTGAAAGCTATAATCAACGTCGCCGTTATTTATTATCTGAGTTCGAACGTCTTGGTATTCCCTGCTTTGAACCTTTGGGTGCTTTCTATGTCTTCCCCAATATTTCGCATTTTGGCATGACTTCAGAGGAATTTGCGATGGATTTACTTCATAAGAAACAGATTGCAGTCGTACCAGGTACCGCCTTTGGGGATAGTGGAGAAGGGTTTGTTCGTATCTCTTATGCTTATTCCATTGCCGAATTAAAAATTGCATTACAACGTATTGAAGAATATATTATTGAAATGAAAGGAAATCAAAATTGAGTAAATTACCATTAAGAACCGAATTACCTGTTACAGAGACATGGGACTTAAGCTTATTATTTAAAAATCAAGCTGAATACCTAGCAGCTATTGCAAAAGTGAAAGCGTCAGTGACTCATTTTAAAGAACAATATCAAGGGAAATTAACGAACGAGACCATTATTATTGAGTCATTAGCTAATTTGGAACAAATTAAACGTCAATTGTCTAAAATTTATGGCTATGGCTCTTTAGGATATGAAGCGGATAAGTTGAACGCTGACAATGAAGAAAACTATCAAAAATTGCCTGCGTTAAGTGAATTTGTGGGTGCCACTTTATCTTTTTTTGAATCAGAACTGTTAGGTTTAGAAGAGAATGTACTTCAAACGGTGATGAAGTCCGATGAGGGAGCACAATATCAATACTATTTACAAGCCTTATTACGTGAAAAACAGCATCGTTTATCAGCTGAAGTGGAAACCGTGTTAAGTAGCTTAGAAGGGACCTTATCTAGTCAATATCCACTTTATTTGACCTTGAAATTCCAAGATTTAACTTTTGATGATTTTGAAGCAAACGGCAAAACTTACCATAATAGTTTTGTTTCATTTGAAAATGATTACGAAAGTCATCCTAATCAAGAGATTCGTCATGCAGCGTGGGCTTCATTCCATAAAGGATTAGCGACCTTCCAACACACCGCTGCCACAAACTATATTAATCATGTTAAAACTGAGAAAAAAATGGCAACACTTCGTGGCTTTGATTCCGTGATTGATTATTTATTATTTAGTCAACAAGTGACCCGTGAAGCGTATAATCGCCAGATTGATGTGATTATGTCAGAGTTTGCACCGGTGATGCGTCGTTATGTACGCTTATTACAAAAGGAACAAGGATTAGCTTCGATTAGCTTAGCTGATATTAAAATGCCCTTTACCCAAGAAGAGCCTCAACATATTTCGATTGCTGAGGTGCGTAAAATGATGGAAGAAGTCTTCGCGGTATTTGGTGAAGAGTACTTATCGATTGTAAAACGTAGTTTTGATGAACGTTGGATCGATTTTCCAATGAATCAAACGAAATCAACCGGTGGTTTCTGTTCGCCAGTTTATGATGGCCCGGGCTATATTTTATTAAATTGGAATGGGTTACTAAGCGAAGCATTAGTTTTGGCGCATGAATTAGGCCATGCGGCTCATTTTGGCTTAACTTATGATCGTCAATTAATGATGACTCCAGAAGCAAGTTTATATTTTATTGAAGCACCTTCAACAGCCAATGAAGTGATTACTTGTCAATATTTATTAAATCAGCCTCTAGAAGCTGCTCAAAAACGGGTCTTAATTACAGAATTTATTGCACGTACTTATTTCCATAATATGGTAACTCACCTATTAGAAGCCGATTTCCAACGTAAGGTTTATCTGGCGGTTGATCAAGAAGAAGTCTTAAATGCTGAAAAATTAAATGGTTTCTTTAAAGAGACCTTAGAACAATTCTGGGGTGAAGAGGTCGTGATTAATCCTGGTGCAGAATTAACTTGGATGCGTCAACCACATTATTTCATGGGCATGTATCCCTATACGTATTCAGCTGGCTTAACGGTGGGGACGCAAATTGGCCAACGGATTGCGAATGGGGAAGCTGAAGCAATTGAAAGTTGGTTAGCTGTTTTAGCAGCTGGTGGTACATTAGAACCATTAGAATTGACAGCAAAAGCAGGTGTTTCAATGGAAAATGCGGATGCATTGCGCAGTGCGATTCGATACGTCGATGGTTTATTAGATCAAGTGGAAGAGTTAGAAACACAAAATTAGCTTGAAAAAATAACCACAACTCTTTATCTAAAATCGAATCATCATCACAAAATATGTTTTTGATAATCTATGAGGAAAGTGAAAATACTATTTAAAGACAGATAAACAACTGGGGAAAAGTCTCATAAATAACCAATGAGTATTTCAAAAAGTATCCTGCTCCCATAATTCAGGCTTTTGATTTTATTTTTTTAGCGGCTTTTCGCCTGTATTGTGTACAGGTGATCGGTCGCTTAATTTTAGGGTGTTTCTGTATTAAGGACTTGTTTGACATTTACTTAACTGTGCTGGGCTGCCAACCGAAGTGAAAATCAATTGTTTTTTACTTTATCCCACTCCTAAGTTAAATGAATTTACATTGTTTAGCCTGAACAAAACACGAACAAAGATTCAATTTACATTATTTTCACAATAATTAAATAGTAATCAATAATCATTTGTTTTATAATGAAAAGCTGGAGTGAGTTTCAAAGCGAAATTTGTTTGTGAAAAGCACGTAAATTCTAGCATTAATTACTGTTAATTTTCTACAAATATAGTATTCTATAGTTGTATGTAGATAGAAGGAGTGAATTTAATTGACCAAAACAGCAATCCAGTTTTGGAGTGGACTCAACACGATAGGTGGCAATATTATTAGTTTACAATATAAGAACTATCGTATCATTACAGACTTTGGTGCAATGGTAGGGGCTAATGTAGATGATTTACTCAATCATAGCTTGACCTCACAATTATTAAAAGAAGAAAAATTACCTAAAATACCAGGTCTTTATTCAAAACAAGCATTAAAAGATGTCGAATTGGAATCATTTGAGGATAGCGATGTGGAGACGATTATTTGCTTGTCTCATTTACATCTCGATCATTTAGGGTCATTTGGTCAACTTAGTTCTACCATACCTATCTATGCTCTAAAAGACTCGGTCGAGTTTTATGGGCATTTAAAAGAAAACGAATTATTACCTTCGTATGATGTTGATTGGCACCCGGTTGAAGACTTTGGTACGATTCAACATGGTCCTTTTACGATTCAATTTATTCCGGTTGATCATGATACTTTAGGTGCGGCGAGTATTTTTATTACAGCTCCTGATGTTAAGGTGATTTACTCGGGGGATTTTTGCTTATCAGGCTTCCATCCGGAAAAAGTACTGACCTGGGCACAAAAAGCGCGAGCATTTGATGCAGACATTTTGTTAATCGAGGGCACGACTTTCAGTCATGTGGGGGCAGAGCCAAGCGAAGCGGATTTAAGAATCGAACAAATGACGCGTAATTTAATGGCTAAAAATGAACAACAATTACTAACGAGTCTCAAAAAGGAAATGGCTAAAGCGACTGACAAATTAGTGGCTTTTAATGGCTATCCTCAAAATATTACGAGATTGATCCGTTTTGCGAGAATCGTCAATGGCCATGGCCGTCAATTAGTCTTAGATAAACGTTATTATCAGTTATTGAAAGCTTATTTAATTCAACCGTTAGCTATGACGTATATCGGTGAAGGTGGTATCACCATTGAACAGATTAATGAAGCCCCTCATCAATACGCTTTGCAAGTCGATATTGAAGATTTAACAGCACTATTCGCAGTGAAACCGGGCCTTTATTTCCATTCAAATGGCATGCCATTAGGGAGTTACGATCCGACTTATGAACCGTTTGTCCGTCGTGTGGTGGATTATGGATGGGAATTCGTGTTAGCGAATGCGGGAGGACATGCGTCCCCGAACGATTTGTTATTAGTGAATCGGGTAATTAAACCGAAACTAGTGGTGCCATGGCATACTTACCAACCTAAACTTTATGGCGAAGCTATTGCAGCCCAAGGACAAAATGTTTGGTGGCCTTCATATAATAAAACTTATTATTGGTCGCAACTTTCGGAAAAATTAGGAGCAAAAAATGAAAAAAATTAGTTTTTTGATGACAAGTGATACCCATGCTTTTTGGTTAAATCGCTTGACACATCCAACAGCAAATTTATTTAATACTGCAGGTACCATAGAAGCTGTTCGTCAACAACGTCAACATCCAGTCGTCACCATCGATTTAGGAGATTTTATTCAAGGCTCTTCCTTTGCTACTTATTGTAGCCAAGAAGTAAAAGATGGCAGTTGTTTTGCGCGTGCCATGAATGCCTTGAACTATGATTTCCAAATCATTGGGAATCACGAATTTAATTATGGACCAGACTATCGAGATAGTATCTTAACGAAACTTGATTCACAAATCTTATTAAGTAATATTGTTCGTGAAGCAGACGGTCAACCGTTTATTGGTCAACCGTATCAAATCATTGAACGAGAGGGTGTTAAAATTGGCGTAATTGGCGTTACGACCCATTACATCCCCCATTGGGAATTACCCAAACACTATGAAGGATTAATCTTTTTAGATGCATTTGAGACAACCAAAAAGTATGTGGCTGAATTACGTCCATTAGTGGATGTGGTAGTGGTTGCTTATCATGGAGGATTTGAAAGTGACCTCGAAACATTCTCACCTTTAGAAGAATGGACGGGTGAAAACCAAGGGGCTAAGATGTTACAAGAAATTGAGGGCATTGATGTATTGCTAACTGGTCATCAACATCGGGTTATTAACCAACAAGTGAAGAATACCTGGACCGTGCAACCGGGTCATGCTGGTGAATTTGTCGCGGAAGTGATTTTAGAATTAGATGAGCAACATCAAATTATCCATCGTGAAGGCTATTTACATGAGACAGCGCAATATCCAGCTTTAGATAAATTACGGCCACAATTGGAGCCGCAATTATCAAATGGCCAAGCGTGGTTGGAGACGGTTTTAGGCCATGCACCTATTGTGCAACCGACACATGATATCTTTTTAGCGCGTGTAAATGGGCATCCATTTTTAGAATTATTGAACCAAGTTCAATTACAAGTAACGGGTGCTGATTTTAGTGGTATTGCTTTAGTTAATGAGCATTTTGCTGATTTTCAAGGCGATATAACGAATGAAATTCTATTAAAAGCTTATCCTTATTATAATTTGATTACCAAAATACAATTAACGGGTCAAGAAATATATGAGGTCATGGAATACAATTTAGAATACTTTGAATTGGATGCGAATGGACAAATGATAGTCAATCCGGAATACATTTCTCCTAAACCACGCCATTATAATTATGATATTTATTCAGGTTTTAAAACGATCGTTGATGTCTCCAAACCCAAAGGACAACGAGTTATTGAGTTGATTGATGAAAGAACCAATCAACCTTTAGAAAAAGAGCGGCTTTATCAGTTGGCCGTCACTCAATACCGTGCAGTTGGTGGGGGCGATTATACCATGCTGACTCAAGATAAAATAGTTGAAATAACGCAAAATGATATTGCGTCTGAATTGGTAAAAGCATTAAATACCTTTGATGAAAAGAAATGGGCTACGATTAATCAACATTTCCAACATATCGAATGGTTAAATCAGACAAAAATGAATACAGATGAGGTGTAATTGTGCAAGTTAGATTTGAAAATGTCACCATGCAGTTTGAAGATAAAAAGGTCCTCGATAATATTAGCTTTACCTTGCCTAGTCATGAATTGATTTCTTTTTTAGGCCCTTCAGGTTGTGGAAAATCAACCACTTTATATTTGATTTCAGGATTATTAACGCCTACTTCAGGGAAGATTTATTTTGATGATCGCGACGTCACTAAGCTGGATCCAGTAAAACGTCAAGTCGGATTAGTTTTTCAAAATTATGCCTTATACCCTCATTTGACAGTGTTAGAAAACATTATGTTTCCATTAAAGATGAGCAAGATGCCGAAAGCCAAGCGAATCGAAATTGGAAAAAAGATGGCAGCTTTAACACAAATTGACGATCAACTGGATAAATATCCACGTCAATTATCGGGTGGGCAACAACAAAGAGTAGCCATTAGCCGGGCTTTGGCGAAATCTCCGTCGGTCTTATTGATGGATGAGCCATTATCTAATTTAGATGCGCGTTTGCGAATTGAGATGCGTGAGGAAATTCGTCGTATTCAACAAGAAACAGGTGTAACGACTGTGTTTGTAACCCATGATCAAGAAGAAGCACTAAGTATTGCGGATAATGTGATGGTCTTAAACCAAGGTGAAATTCAACAAAAAACAGATCCCGTTACTTTATATAAAGAACCTAAAAATCTTTTTGTGGCGAAATTCATCGGTTCACCCGTTATTAATACATTTACTAAAAATTCACCTTCTTTAAATCATGAGGCATGGCTATTTGATCATGAATGGGAAACGATAGGGATTCGTTCTGAGCATTTTACATTAGGAAACGCAGAAGATTACTTACTACAAGCAACGGTTGAGAGAATTGAACATGTGGGGAAAGATATTACGATGCATATGATATTCGAGGGTGAATCCTTTACGGTTACCGATTTAGATTTAGATGTAACAGAAGGTAGCTTGGTTTACTTAAAAGTTGCACCAGAAAAAATAATGTTTTTTGATAAGACAACTGCCAGAGTTGAGGTAGTGAATCATGAATAAAAAACCGACGCTAAAAAGCACCTTACAAGCATTGCTTTATTTGGCACCGATGTTAACATTTATTGGTATTTTTACCATTTATCCTATTTTTAAATCAGTGGCGATGAGTTTTTATACTAATTTTAATTTGTTTACGGGTGAAGTTAAATCGCGAGGATTGGAAAACTATCAAGTCGTCCTCAGTGATCCTAAATTTCATCAAGCTCTAAAAAACACTTTTATTTATGTTATTGGGGTCGTGCCAACGAGTATTTTTATCTCATTGATGATCGCGTTAATGTTAAATAGTATTCCGTTTTTAAAAGGTTTCTTTAGAACCGTTTATTTCTTGCCTTATGTGACCAGTACCGTAGCTGTTTCGGTGGTGTGGAGTTGGTTGTATCATTCACGCTATGGTTTCTTTAATTATATTCTTAGCTTATTTGGAGCAGATGCCGTCAACTGGTTAAATTCACCTGATAATGCGTTGCCGGCCGTGATGATTATGGCGGTATGGAAGAGTTTAGGTTTTAATATTTTACTATTATTAGTAGGTTTAGGTAATATCAATGAGAATTACTATAAAGCCGCTAAAATTGATGGGGCGAATGCTTTTAATCGCTTTATGAACATTACGATTCCCTTATTAAGACCGACTTTATTTTTACTGTCGACCTTAGGGGTAATCAGTGGTTTTAAGGTGTTCGACGAAGTCTTTGCTTTATTTAGTGGTAGACCTGGACCCGCAGGTTCGGCAACCACTTTGGTTTATTATTTATTTGAAAAATTCTATGTGAAATTCAAATATGGTCAAGCAGCAGCAACCGGTATTATTTTGTTCTTGATTGTTTTAGTCATTACTATGGTTCAAAATGCCGGCAACCGTTACTTTGAAAAGAGAGGTGGCTAATGATGAAGGGGTTTTTAAAAAACATTTTATTATATATGCTATTGTTTTTAGGTGGCCTGTTTATGGTGTTGCCTTTCTATTGGATGTTAGTAACAAGTTTAAAATCAGCAGGGGAAGCTATTGCGATTCCTCCTACTTGGTTACCTCGGAATTGGTTGTTTTCAAATTATGAAAAAGCGCTGAAGGTAGCCCCATTCGCTCGCTATTTTTTAAATAGTTTATTGGTCACCTTGACGACCACAACGGGCGAGTTAATTACGAGCATTTTGGCAGCTTTTGCCTTTGCTAAACTAAAGTTTTGGGGTAAAGATGTATTGTTCATTATTTTATTAGCCACCATGATGGTGCCGGGTGAATTAATGACCATACCTAACTTTGTAACGTTAGCAAGTTGGGATATGATTAACACCTATTGGGCTTTGATTATACCATGGCTTGCAAGTGTTTTTTCAGTCTTTACTTTAAAACAATCATTCCAATCGATACCGGATCAGCTTTATTATGCCGCTAAAACCGATGGTGCGAGTGACTGGCGTTTCCTTTGGGAAATGATGGTACCTTTATCTAAATCATCGATTATTGCGGTCATGATATTGAAAGTGATTGGTAGTTGGAATTCGTTTATGTGGCCATTAATTGTCACAAACGATAAGGCATTACGTACATTGCCTGTGGGACTACAAGCTTTTACGACCGAAGCCGGAACTCAATTTGAGTTATTAATGGCGGCGTCAACCTTAGTAGTAGTTCCAATGGTTGTCATTTATCTGTTCTTGCAAAAATATATTATGCAAGGTATTGCAAGTTCTGGTCTTAAAGGCTAGATGACTTAGGATTTATTTTCTGGGAGGAAAACATTAATGAAAAAATTACGCACATTAGCGGCAACTTTATTAGCAGCAACAACTTTAGGCTCTTTTGTTCCATCAGCAAATGCGCAAGAGAAAGTACAAGTAACTTTTTGGCATGCGATGAATGGTCCACACCAAGAAATGTTAACTAAATTAGTTGAAGAATTTAATGCTTCACAAGAAGGGATTGAAGTCGTTGAACAAAACCAAGGTGACTATTCTACTTTACAACAAAGTATTATGGCTTCTGGTGTATCAGGCGATTTACCGACAATTGCTCAATTAACAGCTTCGAACACCCCGGATTTCATGGATCAAGGTTTATTATTACCTTTAAATGACTTATTAACACCTGAAAACGGCTATACTGATGAGTTAAAAGAAGGGGTTTATGAAACTTTCTTAAAAGGTGCTACTTTTGATGATCAAATTTATGCTTTACCATTCTCAAAATCAGTACGCTTAATGTTTGTCAATAAAACAATGTTGGATGAAGTGAATGCTGAAGTTCCAAAAACTTGGGATGAAGTATTGGCATTAGGTGAAAAATTAGATGAAGCTGGAATTGAAAAACCAGCAATGGGACTTGAAAACGAGTTAACCATGGAATATGAAACAATGGCTCGTCAAAATGGTGCAACTTGGATTGCAGATGATTTATCGCAAGTTGATATGTCTTCTGAAAAAGCAATTGAGCCACTTCAATTCATTAAAGATTTATTAGCGAATGAACATGCACGTACAGCAGGTGAAGATGGCTATATGTCTGGTCCATTTGCTGCTGGTGAAAGTGCGTTATATATTGGTTCTTCTGCTGGTTTACAATATGTCTTACCGGGTGTAGAAGAAAGTGGTATCGAATTAGAAACTGCACATATTCCGGTCTTTGGTGATGGTGAAGAGTTAACCTTATTTGCAGGTAATGATTTAGGTGTTTTCAATTCTGCATCTGAAGAACAACAAAAAGCGGCAGTGCAATTCATGTCATTCTTATTAGAAAATACTGACCGTTGGGCGATTGTGACAGGTTATTTACCTGTTACAAAACAAGGCGCAGAATCTGAAGAATGGACTCAATACTTAGAAGAAAATCCACTTGTTAAAGCTGCCTCTGAAGAATTAGAATTTGGTAAGGCACAAGCTGCCTATGTTGGAGCTAGTGAAGTTTACTCTGAGTTAAAAACAGCATTAGAAAATATTATTATTAATGATGCTGAAGCAGCAACTGAAATGGCAAATATCGAAACATTAGTAAAAGAATTTTTAGGTCTATAATTAACAAGACGATTGATAAATGACAACAGTACGGAAAATGAAGGCTTTAACAGAGGCCTTCATTTTTTATAGGCTCTTTGTCAAATGGTGTGAATGGACAGAGGCATTTTTGTTGACCTACAACAAAAAGTATAGAGCCGTTTTATAAAGGATAAACAAAAATGAATTTTTCCTAGAATGCTTTTCGTTGAAACTTGTAACAGTGTTCGATAAAATGACGAAGGAAATATTCAAGTCAATAAGATTGACCTTATTTGACTAATGGAGTATAATGAATCCAGATAAAGTGAGAAAAGGAGCGATAAATTTGAATTTAATACCTACAGTAATTGAACAATCTTCACGTGGAGAACGTGCCTATGATATTTATTCTCGTTTATTAAAAGATAGAATTATTATGCTAAGTGGACCTATTGATGATAATGTGGCTAACAGTGTCATTGCCCAATTATTATTTTTAGAAGCCCAAGACTCAGAAAAGGATATTTATTTATATATTAATTCACCTGGGGGGAGCGTTTCTGCTGGATTAGCTATTTTTGATACGATGAACTTTATTAAGTCTGATGTACAAACGATTGTTATCGGAATGGCTGCGTCAATGGGGGCTTTCTTATTAGCAGCAGGACAAAAAGGCAAACGCTACGCTTTACCTAATTCTGAAGTGATGATTCACCAACCATTAGGTGGAGCGCAAGGTCAAGCAACTGAAATCGAAATAGCTGCCCGTCATATTTTACATACGCGTGAGCGCCTTAATACGATTTTAGCTGATCGTACAGGGCAACCAATCGATATTATTGCCCGCGATACGGACCGTGATAATTATATGACTGCGGAACAGGCAAAAGAATATGGTTTAATTGATCATATTATGGAGAATAACAAATCGTTAAAATAATAGAACGAAAAGAATTTAATATTTTAAATTTTAAGAAAATCTTAATTCTGGGCGAAAGTCCAGAATTTTTTTTATGAAAATATATGTAATATTAAACTCTTTCAAAGAAAGCACTTAACCATTTGTTAATATTGAAATATTTAATCTTATTGGCCAATAATCGCCCATGCAATAGGGGGCAATATCGGCTGTTATTATTTGATTTTGATTGCAAACAATATTGAATAATGGTATAGTATTAATATGGAAAACGATGGACTGATTATTTACTAAAGTTTTTTATAAACTTGAGTGGTTGGTCATTAGTTGCCCAAGAGGAGGAACACCATGAAGGATGTTTTTTCTATGATGCAAGCAATAGCACCTGATTTAAGTGTAACCTTGCGAACGCGCTATGAAATCCTCTATCACTTAAGACAAGTTGGTGAACCATTAGGTCGAAAAAATTTAGCTGAACGGATTAACAGTTCTGAACGTTCAGTACGAACGATTATTGATCTAATGCGTGAACAAGACTTAGTCGAAGTGACAAGAGTGGGGATTCGCTTAACGGAACATGGACATATTGTTTCAGACATGATTTCTGAGACAGTAAAAAACTCAAGTCGTTTACACGATATTGAAGAATCATTAAAAAGTCATTTAGGTATCTCCAATTGTTGGGTTGTACCAGGTGATTTAGATCATGATTCGGTCGTCTATCGGGAATTGAGTTACGCTACTCAACAAGTATTAGAACGCTACTTGAAGTTTGGTCGTAGTATTATTGCGGTGACAGGTGGTGAGACCTTAGCTCATGTCGGCGAAGGTTTAACTGATGATTTGTCCCAAAATCGTGAATTAGTATTTGTTCCAGCCCGTGGCGGTGTTGGGGGTGGATTTAATATCCAATCCAATATTGTTGGCGGTGTGATGGCTCAAAAAACGAATTCAAAATATGTTCCTTTATTTCTACCGGATGCAATGGAAGAAGATGCGTCGAAAATATTGATGACAGATCCTTCGATTAGTCAGGCAGTGGCATTGAGTAAGAAAGCAGATTGTTTATTAGTCAGTGTTGGATCCGCCGAAGTGATGGCAGAGCGTCGGGAGCTTACTGCACAACAACAACAATTATTAAAAGAAAAAAAGGCGATTGGTGAAGCGTTTGGCGTGTTCTTTGATGAACAAGGCCAAGAAGTATTACGATTACCACGGATTGGTATTCAAATAGAAGACGTGAGCCACATTCCTTTAGTTCTGACAATAGTTGGTGGTGCTACAAAAGCACATGCCGTAGAAGGCTATTGTAAATTAGTCCAACATCATGGATGGTTAATCTGTGATGAGGGCGTCGCAAATATGATTTTAAATGAGGAAACTCATTAAAATAAAAAATCCTTAAGGAGGAAGTCAATTATGACAGTAAAAGTAGGTATTAATGGTTTTGGACGTATCGGTCGTTTAGCATTCCGTCGTATCCAAGAAGTAGAAGGAATCGAAGTAGTAGCAATCAACGACTTAACAGATGCTAATCAATTAGCTCACTTATTAAAATATGATACAACTCAAGGTCGCTTCAATGGTGAAGTTGAGGTATTAGACGGAGCTTTCCGTGTTAACGGTAAAGAAGTGAAAGTTTTAGCTAACCCAAATCCAAATGAATTACCTTGGGGCGAATTAGGAGTTGAAATCGTATTAGAATGTACTGGTTTCTTCACTTCTAAAGAAAAAGCTGAATTACACTTACAAGGTGGTGCCAAACGTGTTGTTATTTCTGCACCTGGTGGTAATGATGTTCCAACAATCGTTTACAATACTAACCATGATATCTTAACTGGTGACGAAACAGTTATCTCTGGTGCTTCATGTACTACTAACTGTTTAGCTCCTATGGCAAAAGTATTAAATGACAGCTTTGGAGTTGTTGAAGGTTTAATGACAACTATCCATGCTTATACTGGTGACCAAAATACTTTAGATGCACCACATCGTAAAGGTGACTTACGTCGTGCTCGTGCTGCAGCTGAAAACATTATTCCTAACACAACAGGTGCTGCTAAAGCTATCGGTTTAGTTATTCCAGAATTAAACGGTAAATTAGACGGAGCTGCACAACGTGTTCCTGTAGCAACTGGTTCATTAACTGAATTAGTAACTGTATTAGAAAAACCAGTTACAGCTGAAGAAGTTAACGCAGCAATGAAAGCAGCAGCTAACGAATCATACGGATATAACGAAGACGAAATCGTTTCTTCTGATATCGTAGGTATTACTTATGGTTCATTATTCGATGCAACTCAAACAAAAGTTATGACTGTTGGCGACAAACAATTAGTTAAAACTGTTGCTTGGTATGACAATGAAATGTCATATACTGCACAATTAGTTCGTACTTTAGAATACTTCGCTAAAGCTTAATTTATCAAATAGCGTTTCAAAAGCGTCTATCCAAAAGTGCGGGGAGGCAAAGACGCTTCCCTGCACTTTTTATATATAAAAAACTCTTTAGGAGGAGAAAAGTATGGCAAAAAAAACAGTTGAAGATTTACAAGTTCAAGGCAAAACAGTATTAGTGCGTGTGGATTTTAACGTTCCAATGAAAGATGGCGTTATTACCGACGACAATCGTATTGTTGCGGCTTTAGATACCATCAAATATTTAATCAACAACCAAGCTAAAGTTGTTTTATTCTCTCACTTAGGTAAAGTGAAAACAGAAGAGGATAAAGCTGGTAAATCATTAAAACCAGCTGCTGACCGTTTAGCTGAATTATTAGAACAAGAGGTTAAATTCTCACCAGTTACTCGTGGTGCAGAATTAGAAGAAGCTGTTAAATCTTTAAAAGAAGGCGAAGTATTAGTTGTTGAAAATACTCGTTTTGAAGATATCGATGGCAAAAAAGAATCTGGTAATGATGCTGAATTAGGTAAATATTGGGCTTCATTAGGTGACTTATTCGTCAATGATGCTTTCGGTACAGCTCACCGTGCCCATGCTTCTAACGTAGGCATTGCTTCTCATTTAGAATCTGCTGCAGGTTATTTAATGGAGAAAGAAGTAAAATTCTTAGGTGAAGCAGTGGATAACCCTGTTCGACCATTCGTGGCTATTTTAGGTGGAGCGAAAGTTTCGGATAAAATTAAAGTAATTGAAAACTTATTAGACAAAGCTGATAAAGTTATTATCGGTGGCGGTATGGCTTATACATTCTTAAAAGCTCAAGGTAAAGAAGTTGGTAATTCATTATTAGAATTAGACCGCGTTGAGTTAGCTAAAGAATTATTAGCTAAAGCGGGTGATAAAATTGCTTTACCGGTAGATGTCGTTGTAGCGGATGACTTCTCAAATGATGCGAATACTCAAGTAGTATCTATCGACGACATTCCTGCTGATTGGGAAGGTTTAGACTGTGGACCTAAATCAGTAGAGTTTTACACTGAGATCTTAAAAGATGCGAAAACAGTGGTGTGGAATGGCCCAATGGGTGTATTCGAAATGCCTAATTTTGCTAAAGGGACTATTGGTGTTTGTGAAGCTATTGCTAACTTAGAAGATGCCACAACAATCGTTGGTGGTGGAGACTCTGCGGCAGCAGTTTTACAATTAGGATATGAAGATAAATTCTCACATATCTCTACTGGTGGTGGTGCGTCATTAACTTATTTAGAAGGCGCAGTTTTACCAGGCGTTGAAGCAATTAACGACAAGTAATTAAAAAGCTCAAAGCCAGGGTGGGGGAGTGACTCTACCCTGTCGTTAGTTAAGAATTATAAAAGGAGAAGATAGAATGTCACGTAAACCAATTATCGCTGGTAACTGGAAAATGAATAAAACGGCTCCCGAAGCTCGTGAATTTGTGGATGCTGTCAAAAACAATATCCCATCAAATGATTTAGTTGATACAGTTATCGGTTCACCTGCATTATTCCTTGAAGGAATGAAAAAAGGGGTTAAAGATACAGAAGTTAAAGTAGCAGCTCAAAACTGTTATTTTGAAGATGAAGGTGCATTTACTGGAGAAATTAGTCCTAAAGCCTTAGGTGCCTTAGGAGTAGAATATGTCATTATTGGTCACTCTGAACGTCGAGAATATTTCCACGAAACAGATGAAGACATCAATAAGAAAGCACATGCTATTTTCCGAAATGAGATGACACCAATCATCTGCTGTGGTGAAACTTTAGAAACTTATGAAGCAGATAAAGCTGAAGAGTTTGTGGGTACTCAAATTAAAGCAGCCTTAAAAGACTTAACCGCAGACCAAGTAGCTTCATTAGTCATTGCTTATGAACCAATCTGGGCAATCGGTACTGGTAAATCAGCAACTCAAGATGATGCTCAAAAAATGTGTAAAGCTGTTCGTGACGTGGTAGCAGCTGACTTTGGTCAAGATGTTGCAGATAAAGTTCGCGTACAATACGGTGGTTCAGTTAAACCTGAAAACATTAAAGACTACATGGCTTGTCCAGACGTTGACGGCGCATTAGTAGGTGGCGCTTCTTTACAACCTGATTCTTTCTTAGCATTATTGGAGGTAGTAAAATAATGAGTAAATCTCCCGTAGCGATTATCATCTTAGACGGATTTGGCTGGAGAGCTGATAGCAATGGTAATGCGGTTGCTTTAGCTAAAAAACCAAATTTTGATCGATATTACAATGAATTTCCACATTCAACAATGAAAGCATCAGGATTAGATGTTGGTCTTCCTGATGGTCAAATGGGTAACTCTGAAGTTGGACACACCAATATTGGTGCTGGACGTATTGTTTATCAAAGTTTAACCCGTATCGATAAAGCCATTGCTGATGGTGAATTCGCAACGAATGATGCTTTGGATCACGCTTTCCAACAAGTATTAGATAATCATTCAGCTTTACATTTATTTGGTTTATTATCTGATGGTGGTGTTCATAGTCATATAAATCATTTATTAGCCTTAGTGGATACTGCTAAAGCTAAAGGAATCGAAAAAGTTTACATCCATGCCTTTATGGATGGACGTGACGTGGATCCAAAAGCTGGACCAGGCTACGTTAAAACTTTAGAAGATTACTTAGCTGCAACTGGCGTAGGTAAGATTGCTACTGTATCTGGTCGTTATTATGCAATGGACCGTGATAAACGATGGGAACGTGTGAAATTAGCTTATGATGCTATTTTCCATAGCGAAGGACCAACATTTGACTCAGCACAAGCTGTTTTAGAACATAACTATGCTGAAGGTATAACAGATGAGTTTATCGTTCCAGCTGTGATTACAGAGAATGGTCAACCAATTGCTAAAGTTGAAGACAATGATTCAATCATCTTCTTTAACTTCCGTCCAGACCGTGCGATCCAATTATCAAATGCAGTTACCGATAAAGAATGGGATAACTTTGATCGTGGCGTACAAGCGAAAAATGTTAAATTAACAACTATGACGCTTTATAATCCTAGTATTGATGCAGAAGTAGCATTCCCACCAATTCCAATGACAAATGTTATCGGTGAAGTATTATCAAATGCTGGATTAAAACAATTACGTATCGCCGAAACGGAAAAATATCCACATGTTACATTCTTTATGAATGGTGGACGTAATGAGGAATTCCCAGGCGAAAACCGTATTTTAATCCCATCACCAAAAGTAGCTACTTATGACTTAAAACCTGAAATGTCAGCCTACGAAGTGGGCGATGCTTTATATAATAGCATTATGAATGATGAAAATGATGCGATTATCTTAAACTTCGCCAACCCAGATATGGTTGGACACTCTGGTATGTTAGAACCAACTATCAAAGCAATCGAAGCAGTTGACGAAAACTTAGGTAAAGTGGTTGATGCTATTTTAGAAAAAGGTGGCTATGCGATAATTTTTGCTGACCACGGAAACTCAGAGACGATGATAACACCTGAAGGAACGCCACACACTGCTCATACGACTGTTCCAGTTCCGGTTATCGTAACAAAACATGGAATTGAATTAAGAGAAGATGGCCGATTAGCAGACGTAGCGCCTACAATGTTAGATTTACTAGGTCTTGAAAAACCAGGAGAAATGACTGGTGAATCATTAATTAAAAAATAATGAAAAACCTCGAAATGCTTTGCATTTCACCCAATTTATAATTACAATAGAGATAGGTATTTTATACGATCTCAGTGTAAAAATTTATACCAAATTAAAGGAGAAATAAAAAATGCCATTTATTACAGATGTTTATGCACGCGAAGTTTTAGATTCACGCGGTAACCCAACAATCGAAGTTGAAGTTTATACAGAAAGCGGTGCTTTCGGTCGCGGTATGGTACCTTCAGGTGCTTCTACTGGTGAACACGAAGCGGTTGAATTACGTGACGGAGACAAAGAACGTTACTTAGGTAAAGGTGTTTCTAAAGCAGTTGATAATGTTAACAATATTATCGCTGAAGCTTTATTAGGATACGATGTTTTACAACAACAAGCAATCGATAAATTAATGATCGAATTAGACGGTACTCCTAACAAAGGTAAATTAGGTGCAAACGCAATCTTAGGTGTTTCTATCGCTGTTGCACGTGCAGCTGCAGATTACTTAAATATTCCTTTATACCAATATTTAGGTGGATTCAATACTAAAGTTTTACCTACACCAATGATGAACATTGTTAACGGTGGATCTCACTCTGATGCGCCAATCGCTTTCCAAGAGTTCATGATTTTACCTGTTGGTGCTCCTACATTTAAAGAAGCTTTACGTTGGGGTACTGAAGTATTCCACGCATTAAAAGCAATCTTACATGACCGTGGTTTAGTAACTGCTGTAGGTGACGAAGGTGGATTTGCTCCTTCATTCGAAGGAACTGAAGATGGTGTTGAAACTATCTTAGAAGCTATTAAAAAAGCTGGTTTAGAACCAGGTAAAGATGTATTCTTAGGATTTGACTGTGCTTCTTCAGAATTCTATGAAAATGGCGTTTACGACTACACTAAATTCGAAGGTGAAAATGGTGTAAAACGTACAGCTGAAGAACAAGTTGATTATTTAGAAGAATTAGTAAACAAATACCCAATCATCTCTATCGAAGATGGTATGGATGAAAACGACTGGGAAGGTTGGAAATTATTAACTGAACGTATCGGTGATAAAGTTCAATTAGTAGGTGACGACTTATTCGTAACAAACACTGAAATCTTAGAACGTGGTATCGAAAACGGCGTTGGTAACTCAATCTTAATCAAAGTTAACCAAATTGGTACATTAACTGAAACATTCGATGCAATCGAAATGGCTAAAGAAGCTGGTTACACAGCAGTTGTATCACACCGTTCAGGTGAAACAGAAGATTCAACAATCGCTGACATCGCTGTTGCAACTAACGCTGGCCAAATCAAAACAGGTTCATTAAGCCGTACAGACCGTATCGCTAAATACAACCAATTATTACGTATCGAAGATGAATTAGGCGAGGTTGCTAAATACAACGGCTTAAAATCATTCTACAACTTAGACTTAAAAAAATAATTAGTTAATTGCTAATTAATGTGACGCTCCCTCAATGAGGGGGCGTTTTTTAATGTATCTTTTCATATGGAAGTTATCAGAGTGAATTAATAGCTCTAGTATAGGAGGTATAGATGTTTTCTAATAATTAAAGTGGTAGCAAAAAAGCAAAGAAACATACATTTTGAACTGTTTCTTTGCTTTTGTAGGTTTGTAAATTTGGTATTCAAATTTTAGTGTACCAGCACATCTTAATTAATAGACATACTATAATTTATTCTTTCAACTATTGATTTTAGGAAAAAATTCCGCTTGTTGCTAGAATTAGAAAAATGAAGTAATAAAGGTAGAGTCCTAAAATGAGTTTGTTCATTGAAAGTTGCTTTTTGTAAAAAATTAAGATTAAAATGAATGAGATGATGGAACTGATTTTATTATTTATAATTATGTTTGAGGTGGGTAAATTTAGGTGTAAACTGACAATAGGTAACAGGAAATATATTATCATCAAAACAAATTTTGTTATGTTCGATTCCAAAAGTTTCATCTTACCACTCCTTTATACTAATAAACCACACGCCAATCCTCTTCTTTAGTGTATTGTGTTCTTTTGACATGTCTAATAAATGCCCCAGAATATCTGTCATATACATCGTATTCTACTGTATATGAAACATCTCTCCAAAAAACATTGTAAGTTCTTACAATAGATCCAATTGGGGTGTTAATTCCAGGCGAAACTTGGTAGGCAAAATACCAATCGGACAAAATTTGATAGTTATATTTTTTGAAATTTCTTGCGTCTTCATAATGTAGCGGTTGTACTAATGCCCCCTTATCAATACTATAATCATCAATGAGAGAAGTAGCATTGTAAGCGTCCCATAACAGAGTATCTATCAATAATCGGATAATACCCCTAAAATAGTGATAATCAAACTATTTTAGGGGTGTTATCTTGAAAATGAATATCAATCAATTAGGTCAAGTTTATCTAATCTCAGGAAAAACCGATATGCGCCAAGGAATTGATTCCCTTGCATCACTCGTGAGAGAAAAGTATCAATTGGATCCTTTTTCACAAAAACTTTTTCTATTCTGTGGGACAAAAAAAGATCGGTTTAAGATTCTCTATTGGGATGGTCAAGGGTTTTGGCTATTCTATAAGTGTTTCGAAAACGGCCGTTTAACTTGGCCTTCTCATAATGATGACATAATAAAATTAAATGAAACTCAAGTGAACTGGTTACTTCAAGGGTTCTCGATCGAACCCAAAATTAAGGTGGCCAATCAGCGAACTTTCTATTGATAGTCTCTCTCTTCTGTTTTATACTATACCTATACTAATGAACGGAGTAAGGCATATGAACAATTTAGAACAAAAAGGCGAATCACTATTAAATTTAATCGAAACACTCAATAATGAAATTGCTTTACTTCGTGAACAAAATGCTTATTTATTAAAACTGCTCTATGGGAAAAAATCTGAGAAGATTATCGTTCCTGATGGTCAACTCTCTCTCTTCGAAGATGAAAATGAACCGGCAAAACAAATGCCGGACTCTCCCAGGCGAGATTGAAACGATACAGTATACACGAAAGAAATCGTCCGGAAAACGCCAACTCACACTCGATCAATTTCCCGTTGAAGAAAAACACTATTCTCTTGAAGGGGAAGCTTGCCACTGCCCAGATTGTCAACATCATTTAAAAGAAATCGGTTCGCACTGTTATCGTCAGGAATTAGTCTTTATCCCTGCGCAAATAAAACGGGTGGACCATATTCAACATGCCTATAAATGCGAGCATTGTAGTCAATTGAAGGATCAAGATGTCATTATTAAATCCACGGTACCGAAGGCTCCCTTGAACCATAGTTTAGGCTCCGCTTCGATTATTGCACATTCCATTCATCTAAAATACAATTTAAAAGTCCCTAATTATCGACAAGAAACAGATTGGGTGAAGTTATCCCTTCCCATCACCCGAAAAGAATTGACTCACTGGCAGATGAAAGTGAGTGAACAATATTTTCTACCCCTTTATCGGCGGTTAACACAAGAGCTGTTATCACAAACGCATCTACATGCGGATGAAACACCGTATCGAGTCTTAGAGAGTAAAACGAATCAAACTTATTATTGGGTCGTTGCTTCTGGTAAAGACGCTGAAAGAGGCATCACACTCTACCATCATGATGCTAAGCGGAGTGGACAGGTGATAAAAGAACTCTTAGGTGACTACTCGGGGTATGTTCATTGTGATATGCATGCGGCTTATCGTCAACTCGAGAATGCGAAATTAGTCGGCTGTTGGGCCCATGTGCGACGAAAATTCTACGAAGCGACACCCAAGCAGTCGAAAGAGAGTTTGGGAGCAGTTGGTTTAGACTATTGTAATCAGCTATTCCGCTTAGAAGAAGCATGGGCAGAACTCACACCAGAAGAAAGACTTGTCAAACGACAGTCAGAGTTACGCCCTGTTATGGAAGCCTTCTTCGATTGGTGTCGCACCCAAGAAGTATTGCCAGGGTTCAAGCTCGGTAAAGCCATCCAATATGCATTAAATTATGAAAATACTTTTAAAACCGTATTGGAAGATGGTCATTTAGTCTTATCGAATAATTTAGCGGAGCGAGCGATAAAGAACTTGGTGATTGGTCGAAAGAACTGGTTGTTCTCCAAGAGTTTTGAAGGGGCTCAAACGAACGCTGTCATTCTAACAATAATTGAAACAGCGAAACGACATGGGCTTGATTCAGAAAAATATATCAATTATTTACTGACCCACTTACCGAATGAACCGATTTTTGAAAAAAATGAGGTCTTAGAGGCTTATTTGCCATGGAGTGAATTAGTCCAACGACATTGCCAGTTAAGTGTCCAATAAAAAAGTAAATCCACTTCCATCTTTGATTAAAAAATTTGGAAGTGGATTTTTTAAGTATCAAGATACTCTGATATAGGACGCTTACGTAGCATTTACTAATGTAGCATTATTAAATGCTAATATTAAACCAACTATAAATAGTAAATTTTTCAGAAATTTTTTCATGATTTTCTACCTCCTATAATATTTTCAAAGGGCCTTGGATAAAGATATTTGATTGATGATGAATACCCAAATTATAAAACTCACTTCAATTATAAATTACCAAAAATTTTATAAAAGTCAAAATAATTTAAACTTTTTTGATTGTCAAATTAAGCTAGAATTTTTACCTAACACATAATACGTTTGCTTTTTTTCTAATTGATAATTAAAATGCTTGTTCGAAAGTTCAAGTATAAATTATCCACTAACTTTAAGGTTTCCACAAAGTCAGATTTGTGGCAAGTGTAGTGAGTCAAATTGATGCATTAAATCGTTAGAGCTTTACTTGGATGCTCCGGTATGATACTCGCGAATAGCGAGTTGGGGAAAGGGTTTGGGTAGGAGACCCAAAAAGCATCCCCAAATCATCATGCCGGGCTAGGCACCAAGTCAAGCTCTAACAATCAGGTGCCTTACGCAATGGATTCACTGTCTTAACAAACACATTGTGTGCATTAGAAAGCATCTATCCATCCAAGTTCCTTACAACAATCGATAAAAACTTCAATTGGCGTTCGATAACCTAATGATTTTCGTGGAATTTCATTGCGGAAATGAGCTGTTTGGCTGAGTATTTCCTGCGATATATCGGTAAAATCCATCCCCTTAGATAACCCATCTCTTCGAAGTAGTCCATTAGAGTGTTCATTTAAGCCGCGTTGTGACGGACAACCGGGATCAGCAAAGTAAATATTGATGTCATTGACATTTGAAATGGCTTGCCAATCAGAAAATTCTTTTCCACAATCAAACGTAATGGATTTAAATAAATTTCTCGGTAAATAAGCAAACCAGTTATCACAAGCGATTCGCATATCACTTGCTTTGCGACTGTTAATTTTTATCGGGATGATGAGTTTACTGATTCTTTCGACCAGTGTTAGGACTGCACTCTTATGGTCTTTTCCGACAATAGTGTCACCTTCTAGATGTCCAAATTCTTTCTCATATTGTGGATTTTCTTTTTGACGATCTTCGATGGTGCGTCTAAAGTGTTGTTTACCTCTTTTTTCCTGATACCCATTAGGTTTTCTCTTACCTTTCATCGGTAAAGTTGAGGGATCAAAGAGTTCCGAGTCTTTAAAACGACGATAAAGTGTTCGAGCTGTACATCCTAATGGGAGTTCATTCCGACCAATGATGACGTCAGGAGACCACCCCTGGTCCACTTTTTTCTTAATATATGTGATTTGTTTAGTGTTAAAGACCTTCTTTTTGGCACCACAGCGTGATTTATTCTCTTTATATTGATCGTAGTATTCCTGAATATTACCACTATTTTTAAGAAAATTAACGACGTTATAAATGGTTTGGATGGCCCGATTTAATTTTTTAGCGATATCCGTTACTTTTTTACCGCTATCGTAATAATTTTCTATCCAAATCAATTCTTTCATGGTAAGATGTGTATAAGCCATTTGTATGTACTCCTTCCTTAGCATGTGTTCGTATGTTTAGGATACCATACAAATGGCCTATTTATTTTTCTAGCTTAATTTTACTATCCAAGCTTTTAAAAAATTATACTTTGTTATGGAAGAAACTGTAATTAAGATGGAACATAATATTCAGGGCTGAAAAGATTCGAGTCTATATTTCCTAATGATTTACCACAATATTTTCAAAAGTATATAGTTGCAGATTATCAATTATGAGCAGCAATTTTTCATTATAATTAAAGCTATTGAACATTAATTCAGTCATTTATCATTGGTTATTTGTTTATAAAATGGTAAGATAAATCTAGCAGAAATCACGTGATGAATTTCATAAAAAGAGGACGGTAATATGCGAAAACAACGAGAAATGAGTGACCGTGAATGGTTAATCAGGCGTAGACTAAGTCGTATTTTTCATTTCCTATTAATCGTATTAGGTATTATTCTCTATTATAAAATTTGGCGCAATCCCTATTTAATGTATCCAGTCATTAGAATAGCCTTCATTTTTGTGCTTATTTATTACCCGATTCAATGGCTTTTATTAATCTATGACAAATGGAAAAGAAGAAAGCGACGTTAGTATGAGTTTAGTAAAATAGTGTTAAATAACTTAGGAGGTGGCTTATGAAAATACTCATTGTTGAAGATGATAAAATAATTGCTCGACAATTAAAAGTCGAGTTGGAAAAGTGGCAATATCAAGTTGCTTTAATTGAAGACTTTACGAAAGTCATTGAAGAATTTAAAGCATTCGAACCTCATTTAGTATTAATGGATATTGGGTTGCCAGCTTTTAATGGCTATCATTGGTGTCAACAAATTCGACAATTTTCAAAAGTACCCATTATTTTTATTTCTTCTCGAGCAGACAATATGGACCAAGTGATGGCAATTCAAATGGGGGCGGACGATTACTTAACCAAGCCGATTGATTTAAGTTTATCCTTGGCTAAGATCCAAGCCCTTCTTCGCCGCTCTTATGATTACACCGTTGAAGCGCCACAAGACAGTTATGGCGGATTAAGCGTCGACTTTGCCAATGCGAGTGTACTCTATGAAGGAACAGCGGTCGAATTAACTCATACTCAATTACAAATCATGGAGTCATTAATCGAAGCTAAAGGTGGATTTGTCTCGCGAGAAGCGATTATGGATCATTGTTGGGATCAAGCTAATTTTATTGATGATAATACCTTGTCCGTCAATATTTCGCGCATTCGCAAACGGTTGGAGGAACAAGGTGTCAAAACGAGTATACAAACTAAAAAGGGACTTGGTTATGCTTTAAAGGTGGATGAAAATGAATAGATTGAAACAATATCTTAAACTAAAATGGCCATCTTTGCTTTTGTATATAACACCAGTCGTTTTAACGATGGTTGTCATGATCGTCTACCAATTAGATGGACAGATGATTCAATATATATTATGGTTGAGCTTATTTGTCGGCGTGATTTTATTTGTAATTAGTTTAATTCGCTTTGAACATGACCAATTACAACAAGAAGAATTGCAAGTTTTACAAGATGAAAATCACCAATTAAAACAAGAGCTCCATCATATCAGACTCGAAACCGAGACGTATTTTCTGACCTGGCTTCATCAGATGAAGACGCCGATTGCGGGAGCGCAATTATTATTGCGAGAAAACCAAGGGGAAAATACCAATGAATTACGCTTATTAATGACCGAAATTGATAAATACACGGGTATGGCATTATCGTATATAAAATTAATGAATCCTGGCGCAGATTTGGAGTTTACTAGGTTAACATTGGATGAAATCTTAAGTCCACTGATTAAGAAATATCGATATCAATTCTTTTACTATAATGTGAGTTTGGAATATGAGAGATTAATACAAGTGGTGATTACTGACGGTCACTGGAGCTCCCTGATGATTGAACAAATTCTTTCAAACGCGTTGAAATACTGCCAAAATGAAAATGGCGCAAAAATATCAATATATTTTAATGAGGCAACACAAGAGTTGGCAATTCAAGACAATGGTATTGGTATACAAGCAAGTGATTTGACTAAAATCTTTGATAAAGGCTATGTTGGTTTTAATGGACGATTACATGAAAAAGCCAGTGGTCTTGGGTTATACTTAGTCGATTTAATCTCAGAACGCTTAACCCAACCCATTCGAGTCGAATCACAACTGAATCAAGGAAGTATTTTCTATATCAAGTTTAATCTTGCAAAAATGTAAGATTAGACTTGTTTTTGTTAGTTTAGATAAAGGCAGTTACCTTAGATATCCAGTAAACTTAAGTTAACAAATCAAAGGAGTGAGCAAAATGTCATTATTAAAAATTCAAAATGTCGAGAAAGTATATGGTAAAAAAGGTTTTGGCGTGCTAACGAAAGCTCTTAAAAATGTTAACTTCGAAGTCAATGAAGGAGAATTTGTTTCAATCATGGGAGAGTCTGGTTCGGGGAAAACAACCTTACTAAATATTATCGCAACATTAGATCAGCCGACGAACGGACAAGTTTTACTAAACAATCTACCTTTATCTGAAATAAAATCAAAAGATATTGCGAAGTTCCGTCGAGAACGTCTCGGGTTTGTTTTCCAGGATTTTAATGTGTTAAATAACTTCAATAATAAAGACAATATCCTCTTGCCAT
Source organism: Globicatella sanguinis (assembly GCF_002847845.2). Taxonomy (NCBI): domain Bacteria; kingdom Bacillati; phylum Bacillota; class Bacilli; order Lactobacillales; family Aerococcaceae; genus Globicatella; species Globicatella sanguinis. Next base: position 1,841,222 of record NZ_CP126962.1, read on the forward strand.
TAGTTCTCTCGGAAAAAAAGATAACCGAAATGGAACAACGTTTATCAGAGATTACCCCTATCTTAGGGATTGAATCCTTATTAGAGAAGTTTCCGTACCAAATATCAGGAGGGCAACGTCAACGCATTGCGATTGCGAGAACGATTATTACGCAACCGGATATTTTATTAGCTGATGAGCCAACGGGAGCATTAGATTCGAAAACCTCCCAAACAATTTTAGAATTATTTCAGTCATTAAATGAGATGGGACAAACGATTTTAATGGTAACCCACTCGATTAAAGCTGCGGCAATGTCGAACCGCGTATTATTTATTAAAGATGGGATTGTCTTTCATGAAATTTATCGTGGCAATGATTCGGTACAAGCGTTCCAAGAACGAATTGCAGATAGTTTAACCGCTATGAATCAAGGTGGTGAATAATTATGAAATTAGGACTATATTTAAAACTTGCTTGGCGAAATTTAAAAGCCAATCATCAATTGCAAATACCATTCGTATTGGCCAGCAGTATCATGTTTGCGACGCTTTACATCATGGCATCATTAAAGACCAATAAATTTGTGACAGAACGCCATACGGAGTTACCCATCTTAATGGGACTGGGGATTTTTATTGTAGCTTTATTGGCCATCATCTTTACCATCTATGGTCAAACATTTATCGCAAAAAGAAGAAGTAAAGAATTCTCATTGTATTCTATTTTAGGATTTGAGAAATTGCATATTTCAATGGTTATTCTAATTGAGCAACTGATTAACTTTGTTGTGATTGGTTTATTGAGTATTGTAATGGGGCAATTAGTTGGGACGATTATGTTTAAGGTGATGACAAATCTGCTTAAAGACGTAGCCGCCACCTTAGGCGATTATCCACTTTCTTGGTATGCTATCTCTGTAGTACTAATTTTATTGGCGGGTATCTTGTTCGTATTATATCTATTTCAAACATTCCGAGTAAGCTTGTTAAATCCAATTGATTTAATGAGCCAACAAAAATCTGGAGAAAAAACTGGGAAATTTCAATGGATTTGGTTAATTTCTGGTTTGGTGTCACTGGGTGCGGGTTATTATATAGCTTGGACTACAAAAGGTCTCTTGGATGCTATTTTAATGTTCTTCATAGCAGTACTGCTCGTGATGATGGCAACCTATTTCTTATTTATGACGTTAATCTCATTTGTATTGAATCAATTAAAGAAAAATAAGAACTACTATTATCAACCAAATCATTTCCTATCAATATCTGGAATGTTATACCGAATTCGTTCAAATGCCATAAGTTTAGCGAGTATTGCCATTTTAAGTACAGGTTTTATGTTAGCGTTAGGAAGTACCATTTCGATTTATGGCGGGATTGAAGATACTATAAAAATGCGTCATATACGCGATTATGAAGTTTATTCTTATGATCATGATTATTTTTTAGATGAAAGCCCCGACGCTATTTTGGCAAAGAAAGAAGCACTTCAAGAGCAAATAAATCAGTTATCGGACGTTCAAGAAGTAAAGGATGTTTATCTAACTGAAAGTGTTTATATTAATTTAAGATTATCAAAGGATATGAATACTTTAGAAAAATTAGCAAATATCGAGATCATGTCAAAAGATCGGACTTTTATTGGAACGATTATGACCATAGAAGATTATAATCAATTGCATGGGACCAAGCATCAATTAAATGAAGGCGAAATATTATTAAATGATTTGAATGAGGTTTTAAAAGATAAGAAAGAGCTCAATATTGCCGGGAAACAGTATCAAGTCAAATATAATACCGATCCTATTTATACCAATGTTATTATTGATTATGTCCAACTTGTGGTACCAACACGAGAAGAGATGATGGAACTTGGTAAGTATTATCAACTAGAGAATACGGTTATGGGGCCAGGTAGTTTTAGAATTTCCTTTGATGTAACGAAAGATAGTAATGCTCTAAAAGATAAAATAGCAACTGTTTTTGCTGGGGGCAATCAACGTGTATTAAGCGTTGAACAGACCCGTAAAGAAACGTATCAATTTAATGGCGGGTTCCTATTTTTAGGGATTATGATTGGTGTGGTGTTACTGGTCGGTACCGTCTTAATGATTTATTATAAACAAATAACCGAAGGGTATGATGATAAAGCCAACTTCCAAGTCATGAAACAAGTTGGATTACCAGAAGAAATGATAAAAACAACGATTAAACAGCAAACGTTTTGGCTCTTCGCCTTACCGATTATTGTGGCTGTTATTCATGGTTTAGTTGCAAGTAAGATTATTTTCCGCCTTTTAGGGTTGTTCGGTATTTATAAATTATCACAATTCTTTATCCCTTATCTGATTGTTATTACTGTTTTCGTGGTAATTTATTACATTGTGTATCGTGTTACTTCAAGTGTTTACTATCAAATTGTGAATGAAGAATAAATTTACTAAATAACCGTTAATTACATTTTTGCGGTAAAAATGAATCTATTGGGAGTGGGCTAGAAGTTGAAAATACTTCAAGAGCTCGCTCCCTATTCTGTTCTCTCTTTTATCGGCGTGCTATAATAAAAGAGCAAAAATAAGAAAAGGGTGTGGTAGTCATGATAGAATTACCAAAACAATTTGATTGTTGCGTCATCGATTTTGAGACCGCAACACATTATAATAACTCAGCCTGTTCAATCGGTATGGCGTTTATTAAAGACCTTGAAATCGTTGATCGATTTTATAGTTTAATTCAACCACCAGGAAATCGTTATGCTCAGTCCAATATACGCGTGCATGGTATTACCTCGAAGGATACCGCAACGGCACCAACATTTGGTGAGCTTTGGTCTGAGATAGAATCAAAAATCAATTCATCTCGTTATATATCAGCTTATAATAGTCAATTTGATATGTGTAAATGTCAACCGAAAAATGGTCCATGATAATATTTGAAAAATGGTCCAATATTTATTCTTAATAATAGTATTGTTGTTAATTAATTCATTCTCCCCCTAGGGGGAGAAAATTTTTTTCTTGTTTTTTCAGCTATTTAATTTTGACCATTCAATTGTATCTTCCATCCTGTAGCTTATTTCTCGTGACATATCCATGATATGTGCTCTATGCGCTAATCTATCGATTATCGCACCTGTAAGCATCGGATCCTTAAATACTTCCTCCCATCTATCAAATGTTAAATTTGTTGTTAATATTATTGAACCTTTGTCGTTTCTTGAAGAAAGTAAATTAAAGAGTATTTCACATCCTGCCTTATCAAATGAGATGTATCCAAGTTCATCCAAGATTACTAAATCATACTTTTCAAAGTTTCTCTTGTAATTTGTTAGTTGGTTTTTACTCATTGACTCTTGTAGTTCAATTATTAAATTTGGAACGGTTGTAAACAATACGTTTTTTCCTTCAATACACGCTTTAATTCCTAACGCTGTTGCATAGTGTGTTTTTCCACATCCTGGTGTTCCTATCAATAGTACATTTTCTTTGTTTTCTATGAACTTTAGTTTTTCTAGATATTCAAATTTTTTATTTAATTCTAAAGAGTATTTGTTTTTGTCAAAATCTTCTAAAAACTTTTTGTTTACAAATTTAGCACGGCTTATTCTTCTGGTGATACCATTGTTTTTTCTTCTTTCAAGTTCTCTTTCTAAGTAAAGAAGTAAAAACTCCTCATTTGATAACCCTAGATTTGATGCTTCTTCTAGAAGTATTCCATGACATTCTCTTAGATATGAAAGTTTTAATTCGTTTGCAATTTCTTTAATACTCATTTGTTACCTCCAACTAAAAGATTATCGTAGGATGATATTATCATTCTGGTCTTTAATTCTATGCTATTAACTTGCTTTATCACATCTTTTGGAACTCCATTTTCGCCATATTTAATGTATTCATTAAATACATCTACTAACTCATCAGTACTTTTTTCCTTATTATCTTTAATTATCTCTACAAATTTTCTTGGTTCTTTGATAAAATATTTATCAAAGATGGTTTTAAGGTATGGAGTACTTTTCAATGCAAGCGAATTTCTAATTGCTCCTGGTTTTCTATCTAGTGTATTTAAGTAATGTTTAATGTCGATAGAATATTCCAAAGAACCATCTTTCTTTTTATGTGTGCAAACAAGATTGTCATTTACATAAATTTTAATTTCTCTTGCATAACTTCTAACCACTACTGTTTCACCTACTAGATAGTCTGGTACAGAATATTTGTTGTTATTGACTGTAACAAATGAGTAAGCATCAACTTTTTGTTCAGTTATTTTAGCTAAATCATATTTTGGTCTTAATCTTAAAAGTTTTTTCTTTTCATCTTCTATTAACGAAGTTTTATTCATTATAAAAAGTTCCTTTTCTAAATGTTCACAAGCTTGTTCAAAGCTATCAAATTCATATTTAATTGCAAAAGCATTCTTTCTTACTATCCTAACGCTTCCTTCTACATGACCTTTTTCATTACCCTTGAAGCAGTTTGTTACATTGATATTAAATCCATAGTAATTAGCGAAAGCTAAAAGATTTTTGTTTAGCTTCTTTTCATTTCTACCAATAAATCTTGTAACAACATTTTTCATATTGTCATAAACTACTTCTTTGTACATACCACCAATCATTTCAAAAAATCTAACTTGGGAATCGAAAAACACTTCAGCCTGTTGATTTGTGTAAAGATATGCCCATCTAAAGTTTGAAGCAGGTGATGATAGAACTGCTAGACTTAAGGTTTTTAATTTTCCTGCTATGTAAAGTTTTACCTCTCCAAAGTCATATTCTAACCTGTCACCAAAGTCGTACTGTTGTCTCACAGCAGTTTCTTTAATTTTCTTTCTCTTTTCTCTTACATACGAAACTATTGATGGATAACTTATCTCAAATCCTTTATCAAGTATTAGTTTATGAATTTGAACGACACTTAAAGATTGCTTATGATTTTTTAATTTTAAGTCTTTTTCTTTTTCGCCTTCTAAGATTTTATCTAAATATTCATCCAATTCTTTAGTGTATTTTACTTTTTTTCTATTTGAACTATCATATTTAGGTTCTTGTGCTATTTTTTCTTGTACGATGCGAGCATCTACTTTTCCTTCATCAAGATTTTTTTGTAGTTTTTTGTAATCATTCCAATATTTTGCTACAGTTTTACGGTTAATTCCAAGCTTCTGAGCTACTTTTCTATTTGAATCGCCTTCAAGTTTGAGTCTTATGATTGTATGCTTATCCATTAAATTTATCACTCCCATCACCTCCATATGAGAATTATCACATATGGGGATTTAAATTAAAACAAGTGGACCGTTTTTCGATTATTATTAATCGATTATTGGACCACTTTTAGATTAGCATTTACAATATGGGTATTCTGCTTGAATCAGCACGTCATTATGGTATCAAGGTTCCAGAATTTAAGACATTTGATACCATGTTCTTTAACCCGAGTTATCGTAATCAAGTGATGAAATTAAGTACTTTAGCGCGTCAATTTGGCTTTACATTTGAGGCTCATAATGCGATGGCTGACGCTGAAGTAACCGCAAAAATTTTAATTGAGACGATGAAAGAATATCGTATGGATGATTTTGACGAGTTTTTAAAAAGGCATCAAGTATTTGTCAAACCGATCAGTCGGTATAATACGACGACCGCAAATCATTTTAAGCCGAAGTTTCAGAAATTTAAAAAATCCTTGAAAATTACGGATGTTAATCAAGTTCCGCCAAAGGAAGAATATTCAGACCATTGGTTACAAAGTAAAAATGTAGTCTTAACGGGTGAGTTTGAAACCGGAAAAGATGAATTAATGATGAAAGTGCGTTATCATGGTGCCATTTTAAAATCAACAGTCAGTAAAACGACAGATGTCCTAATCGAAGGTTGGCAAGACCCTAAATACCAAGATGAAAATGGTTTGGTTGAAAAACAACGTAAGGCACGCCAATTACTAGAAGAAGGTCACTCGATCATGATTATGTCAGAGGCCGATTTATTGGCACAGTTGTAATATTAGTTAATATCCTTAATAAAAGAAAGAGGTTCAATCAATGATAGTTTTAAAACCCTTCAATGAGCATGATTTAAAAATTATTTGGGAAATTGGTTATAAGGATGAGTTTCCAGAATGGTCAAAATGGAATGCTCCTTATTGAGGCTAGGCATAAACCTGATAAAATTAGTTAAGATTATTGTTCATTAATTAATAGCGCAGTGGTTGAGTGGTCTCAATCTGCGTCTTTCGACTTGTTTGAGACCTACTCAACTGTGCGGGGGTGGGCAGACGAAGCGAAAATTATTTAATTTTCTACTTCTTGCCCACTCCCTCTTATCAAAGTTTTGAAGAATTCAAACAAAGCCAAGTTTTTGATTATTTGATGTCTGAAACTTGTCGAGGTATCTATATTGATAATAAGCCGATTGGTATGGTGTCACGTTATTGGGAGAATAAAATGACGCGTTGGATGGAGATTGGAATTATTGTTTATCAATCGAATGGATGGGCAAAAGGGAATGGATCCATGGCATTAACCCAGTGGGTGACTCAAACATTTAATGATTTTCCTGAAATACAACGGGTTGGTTTAACGACTTGGTCGGGTAATCCAAGAATGATGCGTGCGGCTGAGAAAATTGGCATGACACAAGAAGCGTGCATTCGAAAAGTAAGATATTTTGAAGGTGTCTATTATGATTCAGTCAAATATGGTGTCTTAAGAGATGAGTGGGATAGAAGCCAAGATTTATTGAGAAATAGTTTAATAGAACGAGAGAAGATTTCTAACATTCGTCGGGCAAAAGTAACAGATGCGGATGCCATTGCGGAATTAAGTCGGGTTTCATTGGGTTATGAATGTACCAATGAAGAAGTTAAGTCTAAGCTAACAAAATTATGCAACCAATCGAACCAAATCATTCTTGTATATGTAGACCAGGATTCGGAAAAAGTGGTAGGCTTCGTACAAGCAGAACGCTATCAGGCAGTTTACTTCGAAGATGGCTTAAATATTTTAGGTTTAGCTGTATTACCAACGTATCAAGGTCGCGGGATTGGACGAAAGTTAATGGCAGCAGTTGAATCCTTTGCTAAAGAAAAACAATTATCATTTATTCGTTTAAATTCTGCGGATTACCGTTATGAAGCGCATGCTTTTTACGAAGCAATTGGCTACCGTTCGAATAAACAACAAAAACGATACATTAAAAATCTTCAATAGGGGGTATTAAGATGCGTTATGTGTTATTATTGCGTGGAATCAATGTAGGCGGCAAAAATCGCGTGGTCATGAAAGAATTAAAAAAGCAATTGATTGATGCTGGCTTTCATAATGTGAGTTCCTATATTAATAGTGGTAATTTGTTTTTTGAAACAGAAAGAGAACGATTAGAAATAACGAAAGGCCTCAATGATTTCTTTCACACACATTATTCATTTGATATTAAGTATTCATTGATTGATGTTGAAAAATACTTGGCGGAATTTTATCTGTTGCCTGTCTGGTGGCAAGAAGATATGGCGCGCAAAGACGTTTTGTTTTTTACTGATGAAATGAATCGTGAAGCGGTCATTGATAAAATCAGGCAATATCCTTTACATAATGAAAAAGTACATTTTGGTGAAATAGCCATTTACTGGGGAAAATTAGATGAAGCAGAATTTTTAAAGACAGCCTACCATAAGCAGTTAGCAAAAGAATCTTTTCATAAACAAATTACCATACGCAATGGTAAGACTTATCAAAAAATAAAGGAGATTATTGAATTCTAGGGGGATTAAGATGAAATATATAGAAAAACCACAACTTGACTTTAATCAATTACTCACTGTATATGAAGCAGTGGGATGGACCAATTATATCAATGAACTTGAGATGTTAAAGAATGCGTATGAACATTCCTTATATACATTAGTTGCTTACGAATGAGAGCAATTATTTGGCATAATAAGAGTTGTAGGAGACGGTTATTCTATATTATTTATTCAAGATATATTAGTCTTACCGGAGTTCCAAAGACAAGGTATCGGATCCACTTTGCTAAAAAAAGTCATTAATACTTTCTCTAATGTTTATCAAATGCATTTATTAACCGATGACATGGAAAAAACGAGAAAATTTCATGAGTCCGTTGGATTTAAAGACGTCAAAGATCTACAAGGTGCTGCTTTTACTTTGTAAAATAGTTTCTCTTTCATAATTAAAACGACTGAAGAATACATATTGATATACTCTCCCTAAAGTAGACACTTAAAAAGCAAACTACTTTAGGGGAAGATTTTTTTGAAACTAATAAATTATAAAATCAAGGTAGAGAGCCATCATCGCAATAAAATATTGGAATATAACCATTCATCGATAAAAAACCGACCATATATTATTGACATTTCTTATTTTTTGTAGGAAAATATAGGAAAGACAAGTAGGAAATGTAGGAAATAAGAAAGGGGAAGCCAATATGAATTCCGAACAAACATATTATACTGGAAAAGAAGTTGCAGAAATGCTGGGAGTGACAACGCGGACGATTCGTAATTATTTAAAAGAAGGTAAACTAAAAGGTACTAAATTTGGTGGCCGCTGGAATTTTACTCAAGCAGATATTGATGATTATATTCAACAAGAAGAGCAACAGTACAAATCAAATTCAAATGAAAGATTTGAAGGAGTTGAACATTTTAATCTAGAAATAATACAAATATTTACCAATGCGCATTTACTAGAAAAAGGAATTGAAAATATTTTGACTTTGATGAATCAGTTAATATTAGATAAACCAGAATATCAATATCGCTTTTTTTATAAGCGGATCGGTGAGACGCAAGCTGTGTTTAATTTTAATAGTCGATTGAGTGGATTTTCTTTATTAAGTGAAAGCATAGCACAAGTATTAAAGGATTAGGTGAATAATCATGCAATTATTAAAGAAAATTGGTCCGAAAATTTATTTGATAATACTAATAAATGTGATAATCATTGTCTTATCACGTATTGTTATTCCCTTATTGGTTCCTAACAATCAAAGTTTATTGTCAAAGGATACTAGTACTATTCTATTTGTTTTTGGATTTGTTATGCTGGGTTCATTTCTGCTCCAATCAGTACTGAGTATTTTATTTGAAAATTTGATGACGCAATATAAAGTAGAACTATATTTAGATCAGGTCGCTAAACTCCAACAAATGCAATATGATGCCATCTTAAAATTAGGAACGACATCCATTGTGACTCGATTTTTTGAAATGGTTGATGCCATTTATTTCTTTCTCTCGGGTGGTTTAGCCACGTTCTCATTAGCACTCATTTTAATTATTATTTCTTTAAGTATTGCTTGGTGGATTGACATGAACGTGTTTATAGCATTAATTATGCTAATTCCTATCAACTATTTTGGATTTAAGAAAATTAATCAAGAATTGTCAAGACGTATGGCTTTATTCCAAAAGACCTTTAGTAAGACACAACAAAATATTATTCAAGCGTTAACCAATGTGGAATTTTTTAAAACAAGGTCAAATAAACAGCTTATTCAAAATTTGATAAGCTCCGATTTATATAATTCCTATCAAACGCTTGCTGAGACCAATAAATTTGCAGGTATCTCATCTAATCTTATCGGAATGTTAAATCAATGTGTCCAATATTCTATCTATATTGCCATAACAGTATCAGTAGCAAGAAATCAAAGTTCGATTACCCATTTGTTAACCACTAGTGTTGTGTTGCCCACCTTTTTTCAAGCATTAAGGGAATTGAATAGCGCCAATCTTGATTTTTCATCATTACGAGTGTCTAGCGAGTACCTTGAGAAAGAAATAACCCCATTTGTTGAAGTGGACTCAACGGGTCAAAACTTAACGGAGGTCACTCAGGTCGAGATGACAGAAGTACGATACCAAATAGAAGAGCAACGGTTCCAGATACCAGTGCATCAAGTTTTTTATAAAGGAGATTGGATTCATATTGCTGGACCTTCAGGAGTAGGTAAGAGTTCATTAGTCAAATTATTGTTAGCTTTAAGGGAAAGTACAGGAATCAAAATTAATCAAGTGCCACTTAATTGGTTTGAAAAAAGCCAGTTTAAGAAAAAGGATTGCTTATGTGACACAGGAAATTCCAATTTTTAATAAAACCTTAGAAGAAAATATTGGATTAGGACGATGTTTGTCACCGAAAGAAAAAGAAAAGATTGAGGACAGTCAAATTTTAAGTTCAATTTTAAGAACAAAAGACTGGCAAACATCCATTTTAAATGCGGGAAATAATCTTTCAGGTGGTGAAAAACAACGGATTGCGATTGCGCGTTTGCTTTTATCTAATCCGGACATCATCATTATAGATGAGAGTACAAGTGCCATTGATCATCAAACATCTGAAGCCATATATCAATTGTTAAAATCAACCTTTAGCGACACCATTGTCTTTGTAATTACTCATGATCAGACTAAGCAAGTGTATTGCAATCGTGTCATAAAATTAGGGTAGATACCATTTATTTATTGTTATTGTCGATTTATTGATGGAAAAATAACATAAAAAGGGTTAAACTATTAACAATGCTAAATACTTTTATGTGTGGAGGAAAAGAATGAAAAGAATTACCAATGACAGTCTCTTTGAATTAAAAAGCTTGGCGAATCCTAAAGTAGCACAAAACAAAGTGTTCTTTATTGAAACTCAAATGCGTAAAAAGGAAAATGATTATTTTGGTGAGATTAAAAGTTATGATTTAGATACGAAACAGCTTAAAGTGTGGAGTCCAAACAATGTTTCCGTACAAAGTTTTGATATTTCACCTGATCAAGCGTTTTTAAGTTATACGGCAAAAATTGAAGGCAATGAAAAGTCACAATTATTTTTAATGCCTTTGGATGGTGGAAGTCCAATTCAGTTAACCAATGAAGAATCAGACATTATCAGTTATCTCTGGTCCAAGGATAGTCAAACGGTCTACTATCAGGCAACCAAAAAAGAAGAGATAGATGCTGACGAGAAAAAAGATAACTCATCAAAAGAATTTCCACAACCAATTCATATTGAAAAAATTACCTATAAAAATGATGGTGCAGGATATGTTAAAACTGATTTAACCTACGCGATTAATAAAGTTTCAGTGGCAACGAAAGCGGTAGAAGAGGTAATTGTGTTGCCTTACTCTGTAAGCTTCGCTGATATTACGAAAGATGAATCACAACTCTTTATTAATATTAATCAAGCCAATGAAGACGAACTGGCATTTGCTAAAGGCGCCATTAAATGGATAGATTTAAAAGCGAAAAGTTTCGAGTCGTTTGAAGCAACTAAGGAATTTGCTTCAGCAGGATTTGTTGCCTTAAATCCAAGTGAAACGCATTACTTATTAATTACGAATGACTTTACTAATGGTTTTGTAACCCATTCAAAATTATATGTATATGAAGTGGCTACGAAGAAATTAACCAATGTACTGCCAAAATTTGAGTACGATTTAGATGATAGCTTGGTGGCGGATTTCCAACAAGCGGTTCATGGATTCGAATTTAAATGGCTCGATGATAAGCGCTTTATCTTTTCAGCTACTGTAAAAGGTGAAATTCATTTATTTGAGGGTAACCTTAAGGGCGAAGTAGAAGGCAAATTGTCCCAGTCAATGCATCTTACTTCGGGTATCGAAGAGTCTGGACGTTATTGTATTACTTATTCTACCCCAACTGTTCCAAGTCGTTTAGCGGTAGTTGAGGCTGACAAACAATTAGAAGATTTATATAATCCGAATGAGCAATTTGAAGCAGAGCATGAGATTGTGAATCCTGAACGATTCTGGTTTAAAGGTTATGATAATTGGGATATTCAAGGTTGGTATTTAGCACCAATCACTGAAGAAAAACAACATCCGGCAATCTTATACGTTCATGGTGGACCTCAAGTCGCTTATGGCGAAAGTTTCTTCCATGAAATGCAAGCTTTAGCACAAGCAGGGTACGGTATCATCATGTTAAATCCTCGGGGAGGAAGTAGCTATAGTCAAGAATTTGTTGCAGCTATTTTAGGTGAATATGGTCATCACGACTATGATGATTTGATGTTAGGGGTTGATTATGTTTTAGCACAACACCCTGAAATCGATCAAGATAGATTATTTGTTGCAGGTGGTAGCTATGGTGGCTTTATGACCAATTGGATTGTCGGCCATACTGATCGCTTTAAAGCGGCTGTGAGTCAACGTTCTATCTCAAACTGGATTAGTTTCTATGGCGTTAGTGACATTGGGATGTTCTTTGTCGAGTACCAATTACAACGCGATTTATCAGATGTGGAAGGTCTATGGAAGTTATCTCCACTTGCATACGCTCAAAATGTGAAGACACCAATCCGCTTCTTGCATGGACAAAGTGATTTAAGATGTCCTCAAGAACAAGCGGAACAAATGTATATTGCAATGAAAAAACATGGAGTGGAAACGGACTTAATATTATACCCACAATCAAGTCATGGATTGTCACGTGAAGGTCTTCCTAACTTGAGAATGGAACGATTAAATCATGTGAAAGAATGGTTTGATCGTTACAAATAAACAAAATATTAGTAAAAAACGATATTAAAAGCTCACTTAGACGCTAATTTTTAGTTTCTAAGTGAGCTGTTTTTTTAATAAAATAAAAAATTTCGAAATAGTGTTATTGTTTGAAAAATATATTGTTTATTAAACCGACTTCTTCACTTCATATCGACGTGCGACTAATGATAAAGAATAACATACAATGAAATATAGAACCGCGGAAATAAAGAATACTTGTAAAATAACATCGACATCTTGGTTATAGATAATTTTCGCATTATGCATAATTTCCGGTAAGGCAATAATCGTCGCTAAAGACGTATCTTTAATTAAGGCAATTAATTGACTTACAATCGCTGAAATCATATTACGGATTGCTTGGGGTAATAAGATTAAGCTTAAGACTTGCCAAGTATTTAATCCAGATGCGTATCCGGCTTCTTTTTGTCCACTAGGTAAACCTTTTAATCCAGCGCGGATAATTTCTGAAATCATGGCTGATTCGAAAATAGTCATGGCGGTTACTGTCGACCAGAAGATAGATAAACGAATGCCAATTTGTGGTAATGCAAAATAAGTAAAGAAGATAATTAATAATAAGGGTAAATTACGAACGGTGTCGATTAATAAAGCGAGCAAATCTGACACGATCGGTATATTTTCATAACGTAAAGTACCTAAAATAATCCCAAAAATTAAACTTAAAATGATGGTCACGGCAGCGACACCAATGGTCACCCATAATCCGTTTAATAAGAAAGAAAATTGATTGCTGGTAATAAATAATAATGTTGTCATCTAAATTCCTCCTATCGGCTGGTTTGACTTTGACGTTCTTCTAGGCGTTTAACCATTAGACTAATTGGTACAGTAATGATCAAGTAGAAGATTCCAACAATAATATAGGTGCCGAAGACATTATAGGTTTCACTGACAATTAAGTCGCCTTGATACATTAAATCTAGGCCAGCCACCATTGCGAAGATAGAGGAGTTTTTGACGAGGTTAATCATTTGATTGCCTAATGGTGGTAACACCAATTTTAATGCTTGAGGCAAGATAATTAAAAACATTACTTGATTTTTAGATAAACCACTAGCTAAACCAGCCTCTCTTTGGCCATTTGGAATAGTTGTAATCCCACTTTTGACAACGTCCGCAACGAAAGAAGAAGTATAAATACTTAAACCAATGACACCTGACATAAAGCCACTAATATCAATTCCCGATAATGGGACAACCACATAGAAAAACATGACAATAATTAACAACGGAATGTTACGAAACACTTCGATGTAGACAGTAGCGATACCACTAAGTAGTTTATTATCGGAGGTTTGAGCAATTGCCATTCCAATTCCAATAATAAAGCTAGCGATTAATACAATCAGTGAGGCCAATAAAGTATGTCCGAATCCGGATAAAAATTGACCAGAATAGGTATTAAATAGTTCAAGCATATTACTCAGCTCCTTTCGCTAATACTTCCCCAAACCATTTATTGTAGATTTGGTCATAGGTTCCATCCGCTTGCATGTCAGCAAGGTGTTGATTAATCTGAGATATAAATCCTTCTTGTTGTTTATTAACAGCAATCCCATAAGGTTCATCGGTAAAGTTTTCACTGACAACACGATAGCCGTCGTTTCCAACTAATAAACCTAAAAGAATGGCATTATCAGTCGTAACGGCATCACCTTGACCTGCTTTTAGTGCGGTAAAGCCATCGGCATAGGTTTCTAATTCGATGATATTGGCTGCGGGTGCAGCTTCACGAATATTTTTAGCACTAGTTGATCCTTTAACCGTAATAACCGTATGCTCAGCCGTTAAATCCTTAACAGAATTAATATTAGCATCATTAGCAACTAATAAAGATTGCCCAGCTGCAAAATAGACATCACTAAAGTCAACGACTTTTTTACGAGCATCGGTGATAGTCATGGTAGCGATAATTGCGTCGATATTTCCGTTTTTTAGTAAAGGAATACGGGTTTTACTGGTAACTTCAATAAAGCGAGCATTTTCAGCATCACCGGTAATACGACGAGTTAATTCTTTCGCAATATCAATATCAAATCCTTCAATTTCTTGAGTTTCAACATTATAATAACCAAATAATTTCGTATCGTTTTTAACGCCCCATAGGATAGTTTGATCTTTTCCGGATAAGCGCTCAGCCACATCTTTAGTTAATGATTTTGAGGCAGCTTGATTAAAGACTAAGAGGAAAATCGCGATAATCGCAATAAACAATAGATAGGCGATTGTTTTACTGTGTTTTTTATAAGACTTCATACAATCACCTCTTAATGACGAATAATCTTACTTAGGAATTGGACCGCTCTTTCTTCTTTCGGTTGTGCAAAGAAATCATCAGAAGGGCTGTCTTCCACTATTTCACCTTGGTCCATAAAGATAACACGGTCGGAAACTTCTTTCGCAAATCCCATCTCGTGAGTAACCACAACTAACGTAATCCCTGCAGCTTTTGCGACTGAATTCATTACTTCTAAAACTTCGCCAACCATTTCAGGGTCTAGTGCTGAGGTTGGTTCATCAAATAGCATAATGTTTGGTTTCATTGCCATCGCTCTCGCAATCGCAACACGTTGTTTTTGACCCCCAGATATCATCGTAGGATAGCTGTCAATTTTATCTAGCATCCCGACTTGATCTAATAACTCTTTCGCTAGTTTTTCAGCTTCGGCTTTAGATTTCTTTAATACTTTTGTTGGTGCTAAGGTAATATTTTCTAAAACGGTCATGTGAGGATAAAGTTCGAAATGTTGGAACACCATCCCAATATGTTTACGGATATTTTTTAAATCGATTTTTGGCGTATTTAATTGCGTGTCATCTACCCATAGTTCGCCGCTATCAATGGTTTCTAATCCATTAATTGTTCTTAATAGGGTACTTTTTCCCGAACCTGAAGGGCCAATCAATACGACAACCTCTCCCGTATCAATCTTTAAATTAATATTTTTCAGTGCATGATAGTTTCCGTAGTATTTATCAACTTGTTTAAATTCGATTGTCATAGTTGATACCTCCTAAAATTTTTATTGTTACAATAACATTAAAATGAGATTAAATAAAGTTTCATGTTCCAAAAGATGTTAGATAATATTACATTGAAATACAAAACTAACTGCAAATTAATTCTTTAATTGACTGTTTGAGAACTCGCTAGTCATCCACTTGATAAAGAGAGCTAGTAATTGTGTGGTCATCATAATAGAAGCGATGATGATGGTTTGTAATACGAATAAAAGTCTTAATCAGTATAGTTCGTGATGAATAGATGAAAAAAGTAAATGCCGTGAAGAAAAACGGTACTAAGATGGTTGCTCTCTATTATAATATTTCCAAACGCAATAATCCTACATTTTGTACTAAAAAACAAAAAACAATCCTCATATCTGTTGATGATAACGCTTTTAGAAAACGTTATCATGAAGTTGTAAGATAAAACAAGGCATTAAAGGAGTGTTCAAGATGTCAAATATTAAGGTAGTTGGAGTAGTGGGAGCAGGAGCAATGGGGTCTGGTATCGCCAATTTATTTGCGCAAAATGGGTACCAAGTTATTTTGCGTGATGTAGAAGAACGTTTTATTCAAGCAGGAATGGATCGTATTACTAAGTTTATGGAGGGGTCAGTAAAACGAGGTAAATTAACTCAAGGACAAATGGATGAAACATTAGGACGTATCCGCACGACAACAGATTTAAATGAATTTAAAGAAGTTGACTTTGTTGTAGAAGCAATCATCGAAAAAATGGATATTAAACAATCGGTATTTAAAGAGTTAGAAAGAATTGTTCGTGAAGATGTTGTTTTGTCAACCAATACTTCGTCTTTATCAATTACTGAAATTGCAAGTGTCTTAGATAATCCAGCTCGATTTGCGGGAATGCACTTCTTTAACCCAGCTCAAGTAATGAAGTTGTGTGAAATTATTTATGGATTAGAAACAAGTGATGAAACCATCAATATTGTTAAAGAGCTAGCAGAAAGTATCCGTAAAGAAGTGGTAATTGTTAAGAAAGACGTTCCGGGCTTCATCGTTAACCGTATTATGATTCCTCAATTTATTGAAGCAATCAAAGTGTTAGAAGAAGGAATTGCTTCTAAAGAAGATATTGATAAAGCGATGCGTTATGGTTTAAATCACCCAATGGGCGCTTTTGAATTACAAGACTACGCTGGGGTTGATATTGGCTATCATGTAATGAACTACTTTGCGAAAGAATTTGGTGACAATCGTTGGACACCACCTACTTTATTGAAAAATATGATTCGTGCAGGACGAAATGGTAAAAAATCAGGAAAAGGCTTCTACGATTACGATAAAAAATAATATTTTAAAAGGCAATATAAAATAAAAAATTTGGAGGTATCTTCATGGTAAAAGAATCAAGAGCAGATAAGTTATTTAATAGTGGCGAAATGTTTTATTCAGACTTATACAACTACGCCGATGCATTAACTGATGGTGAAAAAGAAGTTTTAAAAGAACTAGAAGAAGTATTAGAAAAAGACTTAAAACCTTTATTAGCTGAAAATTGGCATAATGCGACATTCCCATTAGAAGCATTTCAAAAAGTAATTGATATGCGCTTGATGGATGATCCACGTTTATTAGAAGGACGTGAAGATGGTCGTATTTCAGAATTATTCCGGGGATTCAGAGCGTATACTTTAGCAAAAACAGACCCAGTATTAGGCACTTTCTATACAGCAAATGGTGGGTTATTCCATGAATGTGTTCGTGTAGGTGGTAGTGAAGAACAAGTTGCTCAATTAATGCCAGGTGTTTATTCTTGGGAAGGTTTAGGCGTTTTAGCGATGACTGAACCAGATCACGGTTCTGATATTGCAGGTGGTATGGGAGCGACAGCTAAACGTGAAGGTGATCACTGGATTTTAAACGGCCACAAAAAATGGATTGGTGCAGGAACATTAGCGAAATGGCATGCATTCTTTGCTCGTGATGTCGATGATAATCAAGTGAAATTATTCTATGTTGAACGCGAATCAGAAGGGGTAGAAACATTTGTTACACCTCAAAAAGCATTCTTCCGTATGATGCCTAACGCAGAAATTATCTATAAAGATGTAAAAGTACCAGAATCACAACGTGCTCAAAATGTTAACTCTTGGAAAGACTGTGCCAACATTTTACGTAACACGCGTTCCGATGTTGCATGGTTATTAGCAGGTGCTACAGCAGGTGCGTTTGAGTCAGCTTTAAAATATACACGTGAACGTGAGCAATTCGGTAAACCAATTGCAAACTTCCAATTAATTCAAGAAAAATTAGCACGTATGGCAATGAATGCTCAAGCAACCTTAGCAATTGCTGTTCGTTTAGCTGAACAACAAGAGCAAGGTATTTACCGTGAAGAAGCATCATCAATGGCTAAATTACATAATGGATTCCGTGCTCGTGAAACAGCAGCATTAGCCCGTGAAGTGGCAGGCGGAAATGGCATTCTATTGAAATACGATATTCCTAGATTCTTCGCAGATATTGAAGGGATGTATACTTACGAAGGAACTCATGAAGTGAATTCGTTAATTATCGGTCGTCATTATACTGGATTATCAGCGTTCATTTAATCAACAAAAAAGAGTGTGGCCAGACTGTTGAAGAACAATAGTTTGGCAAACACTCATATATAGAAAAGATAAGACAATAAAGGAGATATTAAATAATGTTAAATGCTAAACAAGAAGAAATTGTAATTGTTGGTGCGGCCCGTACACCAGTAGGTGCTTACTTGGGAGATTTAAAAACTGTACCCGTTGAAGATTTAGGAGAAATTGCATTAAAAGAAGCGGTTAAACGTTCGAATTTAGAAGTGTCTGATATCGATGAAGTAATTGTTGGTCACGTAACAGGGACACAAACAACAAATAACTTAGGGAATATCATTGCAATTAATAGTGGATTAGATAATCGTTCGACTGGTATGACAATTAACCGTATTTGTGGTTCAGGTATTCAATCAGCAGTTTCAGCAACATTAGAATTATTGCACTCAAACAAAAAAATTATCGCTGCAGGTGGAGCAGAATCGTTATCGAGAGCACCATTCTTCTTACCAGAAAGCGTTCGTTATGAAGGATTTAAAGCAGGCAACCAAGTGTTGATCGATGCTAACTTGGAAGGACATTCTTCAGCATCCGGTCGTGATTCTGGTATTCAACATATGGGTAATACCGCTGAAAACGTGGTTCGTAAATACAATATACCACGTGAAAAACAAGATCAATTTGCCGTTGATTCGCAAGCAAAAGCAGCTAAGGCGATGGAAAATGGTCGTTTCGCACAAGAGATTGTTCCAGTTGAAATAGTGGGTCGTAAAGGTCAAGTAACAGTTGTTGAAAAAGATGGCCATCCAAGACCTGGGACGACATTAGAAAGTTTAGCAAAATTGCATCCAGCATTTGAAAAAGATGGAACTGTAACCGCAGGAAATGCTTCAGGATTAAATGATGGTGCAGCGTTTGAAATCTTTACCACTCAATCATTGGCTGAAGAAAAAGGATTAGAAGTAATGGCTCGTGTGGTAGACTATCAGATTTCTGGATGTGCACCTGAAACAATGGGATTAGGTCCTGTATTCGCGATTCGTGAAATGTTAGAACGTCAAGGTATGGATTTAGTAAAAGACATTGATATTTTAGAAATTAATGAAGCCTTCGCTGGTCAAACAATTGGATGCTTAATTGAATTAGGTATCGATATGGATACAGAATACTATCAAAACAACTTTAACCCACATGGTGGGGCAGTTGCTTTAGGACACCCATTAGGAATGTCTGGAGCGCGTATTATTACGTCATTATTATATGAATTCAAAAACAATCCAGATAAACGTTATGCGATTGCATCAGCATGTATCGGTGGTGGCCAAGGGATTGCACTATTGTTAGAAAACGGCTATTACCAAGGTTAATAGGAGGGAATCATTCATGACACAAGAATTTACCGTAGCAGTAATCGGTGCCGGAACTATGGGTTCTGGTATCGCTCAAAAAATTGCCCAAGAAGGTATTAAATGTTATTTAGTAGATGTCAATCAAGCAGCAGTTGAACGTGGAATGGGCATCATTGAAAATATGTTAAACCAAGGGGTAGAACGTAAAGTTTTTACTGAACAATTTGTTAAAGATACTTTAGGACGTTTAATACCTACTACCAACTACGAAGACTTAAAGGAAGTAGATTTTGTTATTGAAGCAGTATTTGAAGATGAACAAGTAAAAGCAGATGTCTTAGGTAAACTGGATAAGATTTGTGATGAGAAAACAATTTTAAGTTCTAATACTTCAAGTTTTTATATTAAAAACTTAGCTAAGGCAACTAACCGTCCGGATCGTTTTATCGGCATGCACTATTTCTTCCACCCAGCTAAAAACCGTTTATTGGAAATAATTTCTCATGAAGGTACTAGTGAAGAAACGGTTGCGATTGCTAATAAATTTGCCGATTTACATGGTAAAACCTCTATCACTGTAAAAGATGCTCCTGGTTTTGCAGTTAATCGTTTCTTTGTTCCTTGGTTAACAGAATCGGTCCGCATTTACGAAGAAGGTTTGGCTAATAAGGCAACCATTGATGCCGCGGCTCGCGATGCTTTCAAGATTGGAATGGGGCCATTCGCTTTAATGAATGCAACCGGAATTCCTGTTGCGTACCACTCGGCTAATACTTTAGCTCGTGAAATATCAGAATTCTATCGACCAGCTGAATTGTTAAAAACTCAAACCGAATCCAAAGAATTATGGGATGTTGAAGATGGTGCAGTAGATGAAAGTAAATTTGCCGCTGTGAAAGAACATTTATTAGCAACAGCGATTGGTGTAGCAGGCAAATTAGTGGATGAAGGAGTCGCAACCATTGAGGACGTTAACCGTGGAGCAGTGGTTGGATTACGTTGGAAACAAGGACCATTCCAATTAGCGAACACAATTGGCGTTAAAGAAACGTATGAAATGACTAAACGGTTAGCTGAGAAAAGTCCTGGTTTCGAATTAAGTGAAACATTAAGAAAACAAGCTGAATTAGGTGAGCCATTCGAATTTAGTTTTGTTGATTATGAAGTAAAAGACGGAATTGCGAATATTCGCATCAATCGTCCAGAAGCTATGAATGCTTTAAATCCAACCGTTGTCGGTCAAATAGAAAAAGCCTTTAATGAAGCAGAAGCTGACGCGAATGTTAAAGGAATTGTCTTCTCAGGAGCAGGTAAAGCCTTTGTTGCTGGAGCGGACTTAAAGTTCTTCGTAGATGCTATTAAAACAAATAATTTAGATAAGAATTACAATTTTACTTCAGGTGGCCATAATTTATTACGTCGTATTGAAAAAAGTGACAAATTGACGATTGCACTATTAGATGGATTGTCTTTAGGTGGCGGATCTGAATTAGCACTGGCATGTCAAGCCATTGTCGCGACTGAAAAAGGATCGTTTGGTTTCCCTGAAAGTGGACTAGGTATCTATCCAGGCTTAGGTGGTATGTTACGTACCAACCACCAAATTGGTAAAGAATTAGCAAAATACTTTGTTTTAACAGGTAAAGGCATTTCAGCTCAAGCAGCTAAAGACTTAGGAATTGTGACTAAATTAGTCGCTGCAGCTGATGTGCAAGCAGCCATTAAGGACTTGGTTGAAAATGGTGCTCCGGATAAATATCGTCAACGTGAAGTACCAATGCAATACGCTGAAATTAAGCATGCCTTTAACGATGATAACTTTGAAAAAACAATCAAAGGCATTGCTGGGGAAGGTGTTCGTGAAGAGTTCGCTCAAAAAACAGCTAAAACAATTGGTTATAAAGCACCCGGTATTTGTAAAATCATTCCGGAAATGATTGATCGACAAGCTGAAATGACGATTGATGAAGGAATTGAGTATGAATTATCTTTATTAAATGAAACTTTTGCCAAACCAGAAGCTTTGATTGGATTAGAAGCATCGTTAGCAGGTAAGCGACCAGATTATAGTAGCCTTAACTAATTGAACAAATAAAACAGGTCCCAGAGTGGATATTGTAAAAGGAGCGTTAATGATGAGAATAGATTGGTTTGCTGATCGAGCACGAATCAGTGGTTCGAAAGTAGCAATCATAGAAGCCGAGAAGGGCCGTAAGTGGACTTTTGACCAAATGAACCAACGTGCCATTAATTTAGCGGCTTATTTACAAGAAAAAGGAATTCAATCTGGAGATCGTGTGGCATTGTTTTCCTCAAATGACGTCGCCCATTTTGATTTTCTGTTAGCTTGTACAAAATTAGGTGCTATCTTTGTGCCGATGAATTGGCGATTAAAAGATACTGAAGTCATGCATGTTATACAAAATTCAGAACCAAAATTATTGGCTTATTCAAGAGTACATAAAACACGTTTAGGTTTAGTGCCGGAAGAGTTACTCGACATAGATATTGACAGTGAGGACTATGATGCGATTGTTGATCCTAATAAAAAGAAGACATTCCAACCCAATCATTCAATGACTGAAGAAGATATTGCAGTCTTGATTTATACAAGTGGTACGACAGGTTTGCCAAAAGGAGCAATGATTAGTCATCGTGCTATTATTAGTAATGGCTTAAACAGCATTCCGAGTTGGAATATTCACGCTGGTGATCGTGGTATGACGACCACCCCGATGTTTCATACAGCAGGGCTCTTCTGTTTCACGATACCGATTTTAATGGCAGGAGGGCAAATGGTTGTTCAGCGTTTCTTTGATGCAGATGAAACTATCGAAATCATTCGTGATTTTAAACCAACAAAGGCCTTCTTTGTACCAACGATGTGCTATATGTTAGCACATTCGGCATTATTCAATAAAGAGAACTTGAGTTCTTTAAATTATATTATATCTGGTGGTGCACCATTATCTGAAAATGTTTACCAATTATATGCGGAACATGATTTACCTTTAGTCAATTCGTATGGCTTAACTGAAATTGGACCCAATAACTTCTCCAACACACCAGAACGTCAACGAATGAAAAAATTATCTGTTGGTAAACCTATTATGTTTAATGATGTAAGAATCGTAGATGATGAAGGAAATGGCGTCCCGCAAGGGGAAGTTGGTAATTTGATTATTAGTAATAATGCTAAATTTAGTGGCTATTGGAATAATACAGAAGAAACAGCGAAAGTGTTGAAATATGATTTTGTTTTTACGGGTGACTTAGCACGTATGGATGAAGAAGGGGATTATTTCATCGTCGGACGAAGTAAAGATATGATCATTACCGGTGGCGAGAATGTTTATCCAAGTGAAGTAGAAAAAGTATTAAATCAATTTCCAGGAATAGTTGATTCAGTTGTCTTTGGTATTCCAGTTGAACAATGGGGTGAATCCGTCGTAGCAGCCATTATTACCAAAGGATTAGATGAATCGATTATTGAGGAATTGACCGAATATGCCAAGTCAAATTTAGCTGGCTATAAGACACCAAAACGTTACTATTTATTGGATGAATTTCCTAAAACACCAATTGGCAAAATCGATAAAAAAGCATTATTATCAATGGCACAAGCGTTTGAAGAAGGTCGTCATGATTTAAGTAGACCTAGACAAATCATTATGTAATACAAATAGATTAAAATAACCTATTTAGGAGGAATAAGAATGAGCAAAGTAATTTCGTATCGTGAAGCCGCGAATTTAGTTAATGACGGCGATTTATTAGCAACCTTAACCTTTGGTTTAGGAGGACTACCAGAACAATTATTAGTAGGTGTTGAAGAACGATATCAGGAAGAACAACATCCAAAAGATATTACCTTTATGTGGTCTTGTGGAATTGGTAATAACCAATATGGGCGTGGAGCAGACCACATGACAGCACCAGGGCTCGTTAAGCGATTGATTGCGGGTCACGTCGGTTCTTCTCCGGGTATGGTTGAGAAAATCGTTAATAATGAGTACGAAACTTATTTATGGCCTCAAGGCGTTATCACTCAATTATACCGTGCGATTGCTGGACGTAAACCAATGTTAACTAAAGTAGGGTTAAAAACTTTCGTTGACCCTCGCTTAGAAGGATCTCGTTCAACAACCATTACTAAAGAAGATATTATTAAGGTAGTTGAATTAGATGGTGAAGAGTGGCTTCAATACCCGAATTTAAAAATTGATGTTGCCTTCATTCGTGGGTCTTATGCTGATGAAAATGGGAACGTTTCGGTAAAAGATGAAACCTGTAAATTGGAACAATTAGAACTTGCGATGGCTACTAAAAACTCTGGTGGGATTGTGGTCGCACAAGTAAAAGATGTCGTTCAAAACGGTACGATTCATCCGAAAGATGTTCAAATTCCATTTGGATTAGTTGATTATGTAGTAGTAGCCGAAGAAGAAAAATATCATCAACAAACTATGGGAACTTACTATAACCCTCGTCTAAGTGGTGATATTAAAGTGCCAGTTAAAACCGATAGCGTTAAACCGGCTAAATTAGACGTACGTAAAATTACGGCTCGACGTGCTGCAATGCAATTACGTCCTGGGGATACGATTAACCTAGGATTTGGCTCTCCAGATATGGTTGCACAAGTTGCTAGTGAAGAAGGTGTAGCAGATCGTTACCATGCTACATTAGAGATGGGCTTATGGGGGGGTATTCCAGCGGTTGGTTTAGACTTTGGATCAGCACTGAATCACGAGGCATCCATTCCGATGGCTAATCAATTTGACTTCTATGATGGTAACGGATTAGATCTAACGGTTTTAGGTATTGGCGAAATTGACCAATATGGGAATAATAATGTGACTAAATTTGGACCTAAAGTACCGGGACCAGGTGGTTTTATTAATATTTCACAAAATACTAAACGGATTGTCTTTATTGGTTCATTTACAGTTGGAGGTAAATCGCACTGTGAAGATGGCAAGTTAGTCATTGATGATCAAGGTAAAGGGCCGAAATTCATTAAGAATGTAGAGCAAGTTTCATTCTCAGGTGAATACGCAATGGAATCAGGGCAGGAAGTCTTATATGTAACCGAACGAGGCGTGTTCGATTTATACGAAGGTCAACTACGCTTGATTGAAATTGCACCTGGCGTTGATTTACAAAAAGATATTTTAGACCAAATGGAATTCACACCATTAATTTCAGAAGACTTGAAAGAAATGGATTCAGGTATTTTTAGCGAAAAATGGGGCGGTTTAGCTGCGATTATCGATGAGAATGCTAAATTAAACGAACAATAATCAAAAACATACAATACACTCTCTTTAGAAAAAGTCGGGAAGCTGGATACTCCCGGCTTTTTTGATTTTTAAAATAAAACTGAATTAATATAAGAGCACTATAATATTGAGTGGGAGCGGGCATAAACTTGATAAATTTTAGTCAAGATTATTGTTCATTAATTAATAGCGCAGTGGTTGAGTGGTCTCAAATGGCGTCTTAATGAGGTGAGGTATCAATTTGATAAATTCAATCAAGTGATTGCTCGATATATAATAGCGCAGTGGTTGAGTGGCCTCAAACTGCGTCTTAATGACTTGTTTATAAGTGCTAACATAAAAATGTACAGTTGTGACAAAATAAAGATGTACAAATAGATGCTTCACAGACAGGAGGAGATAACGGATAATCATTCATGAGGTAATGTGAATGTATAATCCAATCAAGATAGATTTTGCGGAAGATTTAAAAGTGAAATGTCTTAAGGATTTAGCTAATTATAAGGCTGTTATGGAGGTGTGCAATATGAAACCTAATTTTTCTCAACTCGCTCGAGAGTTGGGGAAAGATCGAAGGACGGTTCAGAAGTATTATGAAGGTTTTGAAAAGGCAACGACGAGGGTCAAGCCTTCTCAAGCGGATGACTACTACAAGTTGATCAAGGAGTTGCTTAGCGAAGACTGTATCCAAACTTTTCACTATATTCGCCACTTATGGCGCTATCTTGTAGATAACCATGACCTGCAACTAAAGGAATCTTCTTTCAGATACTATATCAACAAGAAGCCAGAGTTTAAGCAATACTTTGAGAAGAGGAAATTTATGAACAATGAGCCAATCTTGCGTTTTGAGACAGACCCGGGTCAACAACTACAAATAGACTGGAAGGAGAACTTTAAATACGTAACGAAGGAAGGGGAGCTTATTTATCTGAACGTTTTTGTGGGTATCTTAGGTTACTCGCGCTATAGTTTGTATCACGTTACCCTGAATCGGAGGCAATATACCCTATTTGCCGTCTTAAACGACATCTTTGAAAAGCTAGGAGGAATTCCCAAAGAAATACTCAATGATAATATGACGACGATCATGGAAGAGCCACGAACGTCCTATCGTCCTGGCTCTGTTAATCAGAAGTTTGAACAGTTTAGTCGTGATTATAATTTTGATGTCAGAGCTTGTGTCGCTCGGCGTGCAAGTACCAAAGGGAAAGTGGAAAGCCAAATGAAGTTGATTGATGAACTCGATGCTTATCAGGGAAAGTTTTCCTTTGAAGAGTTGGTGGGCCATGTTGAAAAGATGAATCTTCGTAAAAATCTTGAGATCCATCCAACCACCAAAAAATCACCCATGAGTCTCTTGGAATACGAAAAAGACTTCCTATCCCCGCTGCCTAGCAAAGAGATAAGAAGTCGTTACTATTATCAACAAACCGTCAAGGTGAACAGCTCTTCGATGATTAGCTATCAATCGAATCAGTATTCAGTTCCAGCTGAATACATCGGAAAAAGGCTTGGCCTAGAGGTTGAAGACAATACCTTGTATCTTTATGATAACACGAAGTTGATCACTAGTCATCCAGTATCTAATCTGGCCATGAATTACTTGCCAGGACACTATGAACAGCTCGTCGCTAGCACCATGCCCTATAAGTCACAAGAAGAGGTCGAAGCTTATTCAAAAGAAAATTTAGAAAGGTTGAACGCTATTTATGGCAAGAAAGGATAAAACAACGTATCTTCAGCTCAAGGAGAACTTAGACTATCTTAAGCTCACTCAGATGAGCCTGCATTTAGACAGGGTTTTAAGTGGCGATTACGACCACCTCTCCATTGTGGATACCCTTTTAAGGTTAACGAATCATGAGGTAGATATTAAGCGTCAAAATAGTAAGGATATGATGATTAAAATCGCTAAATTACCAATCAATATGACCTTTGAAAACTTTGACTTTGACTTTCAACCAAGCATTCAAGAGCGAGAAATCCGTGATTTGATGACCTTATCTTTTATAGAAAAAAAGGAGAATGTCGTCTTCTTGGGTTCAAGTGGAGTAGGCAAGACCCATTTAGCCGCGGCAATTGGTTTAGAAGCAGCTAAGAATCGCTATAACACCTATTTCATTAAGTGTAGCGATCTCTTAGAGAAGCTCAGAAAGGCTCAGTCAGAGAATCGATTAGAGAGCAGTCTGCGTTATTATAATCGGGCCAGCTTACTCATTATTGACGAACTAGGCTACTTACCCTTAAATCCAGGAGATGAGCGTCTCTTGTTCCAAGTCATTGACCGGCGTTATGAGACTAAGAGCACCATACTCACCACGAATATTTCCTTTGGTAATTGGGATGAGCTGTTTCAAGATGCCTTAATTGCTCATGCGATTGTTGATCGCGTCCTTCATCACTCAAAAGTGATTCAAATTAATGGTGATTCTTATCGGTTAAAAGATCATTTAAACAAGGAAGAAGAGGAATAAACATAGTCAATTCGATATGTAATTGTACATATTTATATTCACACTTTTGTACAATTTTGTGTTGACATTTACATTGTTTGAGGCCTACTCACCTGTGCGGGGGTAGGCAGACGAAGCGAAAATAATTCGATTTTCTACTTCTGGTCTACTCCCAACTGTGCGGGGGTAGGCTGACGAAGCGAAAATTATTTAATTTTCTCTCCTTGCCCACTCCCACTAGCCTCAATCCCTTGAGAAGTTGTTATTCTAATATAAGCAGTTAAATGTGTTTGAAAGTGCTTTTATATAGAGTGTTTCGTGTTATACTAAAGAGAGAATATATAAGTGAGGTCAAAATAAAATGACTAATTTAGAAACTAAACAATCACGAGAAGAGTTTATTCGTCATATAGAAGAACATATGAAGCAAGCTTCCCGTAAATTATTAAAAATAAATTCTAGAGATGAAATTATGACCGTTCTAGGAGAGAGTTTTAAAGAATTACTTAAATGTGACTTTGTTGGGATAGGTTTAAATTTAAATGGCTACTTAAGACTCCATTATTTAGCAGGAGATATCGACATTGAAAAGATTTTTCCTTATCCCACAGATAAAGTCAATCCGATATTGTATGAAAGAAGTATTAAATCCGATGATAATTATTTGGACCCTGATTCTGTTTTAATTCAATATTTTAAAAAGAGTGGTATTGATTCATGGTTTACAGTTCCGATAGCGGAGGATCATTCAGACTTAGGGATAATTATTGTAGGCTATTATGATACGCGTCCCTTTTTTAACGAAATGCGTGAATTATTTAAAGAATTAGGTGCTTATGCAGCAATTGCGATGAAAATGATTCAACGTAATGAGTCGAGCCAACGTCAAATATTGTATTTTGCACAAGCCTCTCATCAACTGATGATGCAAAATTCAATTGAAGATCTGCTAGAGAAAG
This sequence comes from Globicatella sanguinis, assembly GCF_002847845.2. Lineage (NCBI taxonomy): Bacteria > Bacillati > Bacillota > Bacilli > Lactobacillales > Aerococcaceae > Globicatella > Globicatella sanguinis. The sequence goes on from NZ_CP126962.1 coordinate 1,869,381, forward strand.
TGGTGACATTATCCGGTCGTGAATCGCGATCTCATTACACAGGTGTTTACTTACTCGATCAAGCACATGAAGCTTTATTACTACAAAAACCCACTTTTGGTTATGTCACGTTAGATGATTATATCCCACTTAGTAAAGGTAATTTATTAAAAGATTATTTACCGAGAGTGGAACAAATTGGTTATTCGCAAATCACGATACCATTAGTTATCAATGAACAAATGGTTGGCGCGATGGTATGCGAAAAACCAGCCGAACAAATTTTTTCTGGAAAAGATTTTGAGTTGCTGCAAACTTATGCGAATTATTTTAGTGCAATGTATGAAAACTTGTCATTGAGACGCCAAGAAAAAATACGTCGTCAAGAATTAGAGGAATTGTTTAATTTACAAAATAATTTAATTAAAAGTTCGTTAGAGCAAACGGATATTGATAAGATGAATCAACTATTAGGTGAATTTGTCGAACGGGATATTATTGTTTTTGATCAATTTTTAAATCCTTATTCTAAATATTTACAAAAAGACTCTAGTTTAGAACGCGATATTTTAATGAAGGAAATTAAGAATTATAAGTTAAAACATGTTCATTTAGCTAGTGAATTTAGAATCTCAGTTCAAGATACAGAAATGGTTTTTAGACGAATTGAAGGTGACCGTGAGGCATTGGGATTTATTGCTTATTCTGAAAATAAGGTTAATTTGAATAAAGAAACGTTTAATTTGGCTATTTCAATGGCATTAAATATTTATGCAACCTTCTTCATGAAATATAAAATTGAACGCGATGCTTTAAATCAGTTGAAAAATAGTTTCGTTGGGACATTGTTTTCTGGAAAACCTCATGAAGAATTGAATCAAATCATTACTTATGCTTCGTATTTCAACTTTGATATTGATGGTTCCTATGATGTAGCCTTATTAGCAATTGAAGATGTTGTACCACATTCGGATGATTTAGTGGTGAGACGAATTGCGCGTAATACGGTGATGAATGAGTTGATTTATCATTTATCAAAATTCGATTCTAAATTAGTAACTGCTATTTATAAAGGAAGAATTGTGCTGTTGAAAGCTAGACAGGGTGAAGAACCAGGTATTTATTGGCAAAAACTCTTTAAGACGATTCGAAAAGCTGTGAATCCAAAAATAGGGTTATGGATTGGCATTGGCGGGCAGGTATTAGAATTGAAAGATTACCGTGATCGTTATGACAAAGCGAAACATGTTTTAAATGTTATCCAAAGAACAGGACATGAACCAAATTTTGCAAGCTACGATGAGTTAGGGTCTTATGTGATTCTTAACGAATTAAATCAAATTGATGAAACAAAACTATTTGTTAAATCCCAATTAGGTAAGCTTTGGGATGCTTCGGTTGATAGTAGTATGGATTTATTTGAAACCTTAAGAGTCTATTTAAATAACCATTGTAGTATCAAAGCGAGTGCAGACGAACTGTTTTTACACCGTTCAACCATGAATTATCGCTTAGAAAAAATTAAAGAGATTTTAGAAATAGAGTTGGATGATAATAAACATCAGTTTAATTTATTATTAGCCTATCATTTATTTGATCTTTTTGGAGAAAAATTATTTGAATAATATTTATATTGAATAGCCTTTTTGTTTTTAGTCGAACAGGAAGGCTGTTTATTTTTTTATCATTATCAAAGATAAACGTTTTACTACCTCATTGAGTTTGTTATAAATATTAAATCGTTAGTTGAGCATAAGGTTAAGAGGTGAAAGCATAATTTTATTTTGAAACCAGCCATAAATTATTAAGAGAGAGTCTGTATTTTCATTATTTTTCTAGTGTATAATGAGTGAGATATAAAATGAAAGGGAGTATGTATGTGAAAGGATTGTTGATAAGAGGAGTGATATTGGTCAGTACAATACTAATGTTTGGGCTCAACCATCTAAGTATCTGGCATTTAGTCTTAATCATCGGCTTTATTGCAGTCACAAAGGACGTTGAAATAAGGTTTAATCGGAAAGATTTAGGATGGATGGTGTGTTTTATTCTACTGAATGTTTTTTCTTTTTATATGAATCCACCGAAGCAATTGGGTTATGAAATGGTACTGGCAGTTTTGAGAGCGGACTTCTATTTTTCATTATTTAAAATCATTACAGCTTTGACTGCTAAAAATATGCTGTATCACACAGAAAGAATGCTTAGTAAGTGGCAAAAGACTCAGTTTTTAATCATGATGGTCCTGGTATTACTCATTTTCTATTTTCCGCTACTGCTTGCTTTTAGCCCAGGAAATATGTATATTGATTCCTATTCTCAATGGGGACAAGCAATGGGAGGTATTCCCTTATCGGATTGGCATCCGGTCTTGACCACCTTATTGATGAAACTCTCTTATAAATTAATCGGAACGCCAGTCGTGTATACCTTGATGCAAGTGGTGGGCTCCATCATGGTCCTGACTTATTTTAGCAAGCAATTATTGGATCTTCAACTTAAAAGGTCTTATATTTTATTAGTAGTGTTTACCATTCTATTCACGACTTTGTTACTATCAAATATGGTTACTCTATATAAGGATAATTTGTATAATCTTTCTTTAGTTTTAGTCACCTTATTTTTAGTAAGGATTTATTTTATTGAACCAACTTGGTTGCAACATTGGAGCTCGAAGATTATATTTGCCTTTAACTTTAATGTGGTGCTATTAGGTCGGCATAATGGGTTTTATGTAGGCATCGCATTTTTAGTGATATGGTTATTGTTTTCTTTTGATAAATGGAAAGATGTAGCCATAATAATGGTCTTAATAGCTTTAATTTTTATGGGGTATCACACATTATTAAATCAACGATATGCTATTGTACCAGGTTCACCGAGTGAGAAATATAGTATGGTATTACAGCATATCGGTGCAGTGGTTGATGCAGGAAAACCATTAACGGAAAAACAAAATGAGTTTTTAGATCAAATTTTACCACGAGCAACTTGGCAAGAAAAATATACCCCTGTTATGATTGATCCAGTCAAATTTCACCAGGACTTTAATAAAGAATTTATTAACACCCATCAAAAGGAGTTGTTAAAGAACTGGTTAACCATTGGTCAACAATATCCGCTACTCTACTTAAGAGCAGAATTACAGCAAATACGACCATTATGGGATGTGAATGGGTGGGAGCATGGTTTGCCAGGGACTCAAATGTTTCATTATATAATCAATTCACCGAAAGTGTATTATGATCCTTATTTACAGCATTATGATTTTGCAGTAGATCCACTACGAAATTTGATTGTTGAGTTATCTTATCAGCAAGCTCCGCATGATGGTGTTCATAAGCCTTTTATTACGAGTGTGGCATCAGTTAGTATTCTAGTTTTATTTGCATGCTCCTTTTCAGTAATATTTGCTAAAAGGTGGACATATTTATTGATTTTATTGCCTTCTTTACTTCATTTGGGGACATTATGTTTGGCGATGCCCGCGTATAATATTCGTTATATTTTAGCGCCCGTTATCACTTCGATGATGCTAGCCATTATTTTTAAAGTGGTATCAACAAAATATTGATTTCTTCATAATGATATCGCTTTTATATGAAATGTGGTATAATTAAATTAATGTAATATATAGATAGGGGTGCATCTGATGCAAGTAGAAGATATTTTAGCGATTTTACAAAATGATATTAAAGCGGCAGTATTCTCATCAGTAGATGCTGAAGGCAAACCACATGCCCGTTATATTAATGTGGGGGTAGCCAATGAACAAGGAATTTTCTTTATGACGAGTCCGAAGACTAATTTTTATAAGCAATTACAAGGAAATCAAAATGTTGCGATTACGGCGTTGAAACAAGATGATTATTTAATTCAAGTGATTCGTATCGAAGGGAAAGTAAAAGAAATTGGTCGAGAAGGCTTAGAAGAAGTTTTAAAAGATAATCCTTTCGTTAAACATGTTTATCCTAATGAGAATGATGTTGCAGCCGTGCAAGTCTTTCAAATGTATGAGGCAGATGGATTTTATCAAAGTTTAACACAAGGGCATAAATACACCTTTACCATTGGTAAATAACGGATTTAGCGATTAACTAAAAACTCTTGAATAAGACTAAACGATGACTAGATAATGTCTAAGTAACATAAAGTGATGTTATGACAGGAATATTTTGTTCTTGCTTAATATTAGAATGAGAGTGGGTCTAAAGGGAGTGGAGCAGAAGTGGAAAATCGAATGATTTTCGCTTCGCTTGTTCACCCTCCACACAGTTGAGACTACTCACCCCTTGCGCGATAAACTAAATAGCTGAGACCAAACAAATTTTTAAAGTTTTTGCCCAGCCTCTGAGCTCACTCTTTTGATATAAATAAAAGCTCCTCAAGTTGCTTGAGGAGCTTTAACTATATGGTTTTATTTAAAGAAATTAAAAATATCTTTCATAAAGTTTGTAATCGGATTATCACGACGGTTTTCATTTGGAATACCGTGTTCTTTAATCAACGATTCGATTTCATCGCTTTGAGCGGTTTCACCATCAACGGTAGTTTCTTCTTCTACAGGTTTTTCGTGTTGATTAACAGGCAAACCTTCATTTTTATATAGCTCGGGATATTCTGCTAATTTATCTAGTAAAATTTCAACTTCCCAATAAGTACTCATCACCATTTCTGCGGTATCAAATAATCCCATCACAACGACATAGATTTCACGACCGTTTTCTTTACCAGTAGCGACAAAGTTTTTACCTGCTGCATCAGTCATACCAGATTTTAAGCCAGTGATTTCTGCTCGTTCATATGCGCCACCTGGTAATAATTGATTAGGATTTGACATGACAACTTCATATTCTGTTCCTTCTTGTGCGACATAACTATCCGCGCTAGTCACTTCCAAAATTTCAGGGAAGTCTTGTACAATATGTTGTGCCATCAATGCCACATCAGAAGCAGTCATTTGATTTTCATTTTCGGCAACTGAACCTTCAATCCACCAATCTTCTGGGATATATTGATTTGGAATACCAGAAACAGTATAAAATTCAAAGTTGGTCATGCCCCAAGACGTTAATAATTCGCGAATCGCTTTAACACCCTCTTGTTCTGAACCATATAAGTGCCACATTAAAGCAGATGTTGCGTCGTTACCTGATAATAACATAACACCGTAAATTAAGTCTTTCACGGTATACTCAACCCCACCATATAATCCCATGGCTGACATTTCAGGATTAAATGACATATTATCTTCAATTGCTTGAGGGATTTCAATTTTGTCATCCATTTTCAATTTTCCGTCTTTAATAGCTTGGTAGACTAAATATATTGACGCAACTTTTGACATAGAAGCGATTGGATAACGCGTATTGGCTTTTTGTTCAGCTAATACACGATTTGTTTCACCATCCATTACCACGTAAGAACGAGCGTCAATATTAGAGGCGTACCAGTCTAAGATGTCTTGAGGATAATCCTCGGGTAATACATAGGGGTCAGTCTCTTCAATAACGGGTACATCGCCGCTTAAGATTGGGGTTTTTGATACTTGTGCAGAAACGCCAATCGGTCCGCTAATCATGGATAATGTTAAAAATGTTAGTAGATATTTAGAAAATTTGGATGTTAAATTCAAAATAAATCCTCCTTAGTAATAGTCCCTAATAATTATAGCAAATAAAAGACAAAATGTGGCATAAAGTTAGAAAAAATTCTAATTTTTCAAAAAAACTTCACAATTAATAGGTAGTGTCAAATATTTTGTGTAACCTGCATATTAAGATTGTAATATAATTAATAACTATTTATTGAATTTCACCTTGCCTTTTAGATGAATTATCATAACGACCAGTGAACTTGTACTTCCTCTCAATAAGATAATTCATCTAAAAGGCAAGGCCAGCAACCGAAGGGCGCTAGTTAAGCCTCACATGATACTTGAGGATTTTTCTGTTTCTCTTCTTAAGTTGAATTCATTAACCGGCCTTTTGAGATCTATCAGCAGTTGAAGTTCAAATGCAACCTTCCCAAAGCCTTTATGAATACGATTTGCGAACTTGGCATTATATTCTATGACATAACAATAGACTGTCTTTTCTAGGGACGCCTCATGTGGAAATTGTTCTTTAATTTTCGTTCGCTTCTTCAATTGCTTATTAAAGGCCTCGGATAGATTGTTTGTATAAAGTGATGGCCATATCTCTTTGGGAAAATGCATGAACGAGAAAAGGTTCTTTTTTCGTCTTAATTGTTCTACCAATTTTGGATAAGTCCCTTTCCAAGTCTGAATAAATTCATTAAGTAAGCGCGTGGCTTCTACGATACTACCAGCTTTAGGGACTTTTTTTAGCCCTTCTAATACTTCTTGACGATCTTTCACCCGTACTTTCATGGCGAAATGTCTCAGCAGATGAGTCCAACAGGTTTGATGAAGGGCCATTGGAAACTCATTGGTTAACGCTTCCGCTAAGCCTGTTAATTCGTCTGACACAAAGAGAAACACATTTTCGAGCCCTCTTTGTTTTAGGTCTTGTAGCATTTCACGATAGTGCAAGGAGGACTCTGTCGGATAGACTTGAAAATCGAGTATTTCTTTATAGCCTTGAGCATCAATTCCAATAATGGTATGGACAGCTTCTTTAGACACACTCCCACGTCTTACCGGGATAAAGGTGGCATCGCAATATAGACAAACATAGTCTTGCTTAATAGGGCGTTGTCGGTAAGCAGCTAATTCTTCTTCAAATGTTTTAGAAAGATGAGAGATAGTCGTTGGCGAATAGTGGTGACCATACATTTTTTCAATGAGGTCTGAGATATCGCGTGTTGTCACACCTTTTTGATACATTAAAATGATCATCTCTTCTAAGTGATTAGGGGCTTGTTGAAGACATTGAATCGTTTTAATATCAAACAGACCTAATCGATCTCTTGGTATTTTGAGCTGTAGCTTACCGTATTCTGTCGTTAATGTTCTGGAATAATAACCATTTCTTGAATTGCCGGTATTGTAGCCTTTCACTTCCCATTTCTCATAATTAAGAAAAACCGTTCTTTCGCTTTCAAGGAGTAGGTTAATAGCTTCTTCTAAAGCTTGACGAAATATTTCATGAACCGATTCACCTTGTGCTAGTGCTGTGATTAATTTTGTGTTAAAATCTTTCATGAGGGACCTCCTGTTTGTGATTGTTTTGTTGTTATTACAATCTTACAAAAAAGAGGTCTCTTTTTCCAGGGAGACTCCGAGGTTACACAAGATATTTTACGCTATGAATTAATAGTCATGATTATGCTAGTATTATATAATGTATATATAATTTTAAACATTGTGCTTCTGGAGGTGTTACTATGAAATTACTGACCCGATATACTTTACCAGAACGTCTCTTAATTTATGCAACTATGAGTATTGTACTGCCATTTTTCATTAGCGGTCCGATAATATTCATAATTTTGATGATTTTAATGTATCAAAAACGCGATAGTTTAATAGAAATTTTAAAGACATTATCACCCTGGTTGGTTTTTTTTGTATATGCAGAAGTGGTTGCATTATTGAATTATAATTTTTTAGGTGCTCTACTTCCACTAGGTTTTTTATTATTTGCATTATTCTTTTGGGTTTATCGTCAAATCATAAAGCGTGATTTGTTTGTCTTATTAATGAAGATTTTGAGTATTGAGAGTGGCCTGATAAGTATACATGCAATAAGTACTTATGTTAAATTTATTCAAGAGCGTTCATTACCTTGGACTTATATAATAACTGATGCAAGTCCTCAATTTAGAGCCGAGTCTTTCTTCTTTAATGCTAACTATTTCGGGCTCTATATCGTAATGGCGATGGTGATTACTATTTATTGGTTTACTATTGCCAAAAACAAATGGGAATATGCTCTCGTTTTATTAATTTTATCCTTAAATAGTATTTCAGTTATTTTAACTGCATCTAGAATGTTGATTCCAACGGTTTTAATTGGTGCTTTTGTGATATTGTGGTTTAATTATCGCCGTATAGCAATAGCTTTTTTAACGCTAGGTATGGTGGGTTTAGTGGTGATTATTATAAACCCGAGTATTTTCCCACGTTTTGAGTCACTAGCTTACGGTTTCGAAGATCGCTTTATGATTTGGTCTAATGGATGGGCAATATTTAAGACGCGACCACTAACTGGAAGAGGTCCTTTAGCATATATAAATTTCTATTATTTAGTAACGAATGAAGCAGACATGCATTCGCATCAAATATTGATAGACTTTTTAGCTAATTACGGAATTTTCGGCTTATTAATTTTTGTAAATGCCTTAACGCCTTTTGTTCGTACTTTAATAGAACAATTAAGAGAACCATCTAAGAAGAAAGATTTAGCCTTATTAATGGCGATGGGAGTATTGGTTTTGGTTCATGGTTTAATGGACGTATCGATTGTATGGCTTCAAACGGGATATGTCTTTCTTTTAATTGCATCCTCACCGATTGAAGCATTTGATTATCAAACGAAATAAAATTAAAAATAGTCGATGAGATTGGGAAGATACTTAAATGGTTTCTTCCTAGTCTCATTTTTTTATTTAATGGCGTCATAATTGAGTGTCATCAAACGGCGATCGAGGGAGGCTGGGCAAAAACTTTTTAAATTCTGCTCAAGCATTTCTATTTAATTCAAAGCGCAGTGGTTGAGTGGTCTCGAACTGCGTCTTAATGACTTGTTTGAGACCTACTCAACTGTGCGGGGGTGAACAGACGAAGCGAAAATCATTCAATTTTCTACTTCTGGTTCACTCCCAAAATTATGACTGGACGAGCAGGTGAAGCGAAAATCGGTGGTTTTCTACTTCTTGCTCGCTTTTTTTATTTGTGGATTAGTAAAAAGTTTGAACATAAGATGATACCGCCTCAAAAGACTATCTTCCATCCGAAACACGAACGTTAATCAGTTGAAATGAAAAAACAATAAGTTTTTACGTCCATTTTTTATAATATTTGTTTATAATAAAAGCATAGATGAGATGAGAATCGTGACTCTATTAGATAACATTCAAAAAACACGAAAGTTAATCTAACAAGGAGTCTGTGTCAGTTTTATTTCTCATCATTTTTTTATTCTTATAGTTAGTCGGAGCAGATAAAAAGTAAAGGAGCAAATGGAATGGAAAATATTTATCAAGGTAAAACGAAAGATTTATTGCAAGACGAACGAGGTAAAACCTATTTTCACTTTAAAGATGATATGACTGGTAAAGATGGCCAATTTGATCCAGGTGCCAATCAGGTTGGTTTAACGGTTGAAGGTTCAGGAAAAGCCAATGTAACAGTTTCTAAATATTTCTTTGAACTCCTTGAAGCAAAAGGAATTCCAACACATTTCGTTGAGGCTAATATTGATGAGAATACAATGGAAATAAAACAAGCAACAGTTTTCGGTAAAGGATTGGAAGTTATTTGTCGATTTGTAGCGGTGGGTTCATTTATTCGACGCTATGGATTATATGCTGAAGCGGGCATGCCTCTTGAAGGGTATGTTGAATTTACTCTTAAAGATGATGATCGTGAAGATCCGCTTATTAATAAAGATGCATTAGTAATTTTGGGAATTTTAAATGAAGATGAATACGAAACGATTAAGCAATTGACTCGTAACATTTCAACGGTTATTAAAGAGGATTTAGCGACTAAAGGACTATCGCTTTATGACATTAAATTAGAGTTTGGACGTTTAGCTGGTAGTGATGAAATTGTATTGATTGATGAAGTATCGGGTGGAAATATGCGTGTTTATAAAGGAACTGAATACGTTGACCCATTAGATATCGTTCATTATTTATAAGAGGAGATAATAATATGCGCGTAATGACAGAAGCCATCCAAGGTCAGTTAGGAAAAGTTGAACGCTTAGTTAAAGAAGCTCATGAGTTTTTAGGATGGAAACATGAATTTGTTATTCGTCATTTTGACATCTTTGATTTCGAAAATTTAAGTCAAGCTGAATTAGAAGCGGTTAAAGAACGAGTATTATCAACCTCACATCGTGTTATCCATCAAAATGTCGATGGTTTATTGACTGAACATGCATTTAGATGTCGTCAAGTAACAGGACAATACAATGAAAAGGAAGAGATGATCGAACGGATGATGCGTCAAGTCTTAGGTTTTGAGCATGGATGCGTTCATCATTCTGAATTGATTATGATTGAAAATATTTCGGACCATCAATTTGAAGCTTTCAAGCAATATTATTTGAATCCTGTTGAAAAAGTAGAAGTCGCTTTCGATGCAGCTAATCCGGTCATTCAAACATCAGCAATGACGGATTTGGCACCGATTAATGGATTTTTAACAATGGATGACGAAGCTTTAAAAAGATTTGGTACACAATTTGCCATGGATTTTGATGACTTGAAATTATGTCAATCCTATTTCCAGAAAGAAGAACGTGAACCAAATTTAACTGAATTAAAAGTTATTGATACTTATTGGTCAGATCATTGTCGCCATACGACTTTTAATACCCATTTAAATGATATTGAAATCGAAGAAGGAGAATATGCGCCACTATTCGAAGTAGCATTAGCTGATTATCTGCAAAAACGTCAACAAATACAACGTAGTGATCGTCCGATTACTTTAATGGACTTAGCCACTATTCAAGCAAAATATTTAAAGGCGAACCATCAATTAGAGGATGTCGAAATTTCAGCTGAAATCAATGCATGTGCTTTAGAAATAAAAGTAGATGTTGAAGGAACAGAAGAAGATTGGCTACTATACTTTAAAAATGAGACGCATAACCATCCAACGGAAATTGAACCATTTGGGGGAGCCTCAACTTGTATTGGCGGTGGAGTCAGAGACCCATTATCAGGTCGTTCTTGGGTTTACCAAGCGATGCGTTTGGGTGGTGGAATGGATCCTAATCAACCGTGGGAAGACGTTCGTCAAGACAAATTACCTCAACGTTTTATTTCTAAAATGGCGCTTGAGGGCTATGCAGATTACGCTAATCAATATGGAGTAACCGCGTCTTTTAATGAGGAAATCTATCATCCTGGTTTTGAAGCGAAACGTATGGAATTGGGTGCACTCATTTCAGCAGCGCCAAGAGAGAATGTCGTTAGAGAAGAACCACAAGCGAGTGATTATGTTGTGTTATTAGGTGGGCGTACCGGACGTGATGGATTAGGAGCTGCCGTTGGCTCATCAAAAATTCAAACAGAAACGTCACTTGAAACAGCAGGTGCGGAAGTCCAAAAAGGAAATGCATCAATCGAACGTAAAATTGGCCGTCTCTTTAGAAATGGGGATGCGGTAAGATTAATAAAACGTTGTAACGATTTTGGTGCTGGAGGGGTATCCGTTGCGGTGGGAGAATTAGCCGATGGTCTTATGATTGATTTAGACAAATTTCCCACAAAATATCCGGGGATGCATGGCGGTGAGATTGCACTATCAGAATCGCAAGAACGCATGGCTGTCGTCGTATCAAAAGAGGATGTCGACACATTTATGCATTATTGTACAGATGAAGATGTTGAAGCAACGATTATTGCGGAAGTAACCTCTTCAAAACGCATGGTCATGCACTGGCAAGGTCAAAAAATTGTCGATTTAAGTCGCGAATTTCTAAATACGAATGGTGCCGAAAAGGTGGCAGCTGCTCTTTTAGTTAATCCAACTCAAAAGCCTTTTGATAAAGCTAATTTTGAATTTACAAAAGAAAATGTGATGACCTTTGTACAAACTTTAGCTGAAGCTAATCAACAAGCAATGGATGAACAATTTGATGCCTCAATCGGTCGTGGAACGGTGCTTTATCCATATGGTGGTAAGTTCCGTGCAACGAAAGAATTAGGGATGATATCCCGTCTACCCGTTAATAAAGGGGCAACTCAAACGACATCAGCAATGGCATACGGCTACCATCCTTATTTAGCAGAACGTTCACCTTTCCATGGCGGTTATTATGCGGTAGTTGAATCAATTGCCCGCTTAGTTGCGATGGGATTTGACTACCGAAAAGCCCGTTTATCATTTCAAGAATATTTTGAATCTTTAGGTAACGATCCAAAAGCTTGGGGCAAACCAGTATTAGCATTGTTAGGAGCGAATGAAGTGATGTCAGCTTTAGGACTAGCAGCTATCGGTGGAAAAGATTCAATGTCAGGAACGTTCAAAGAATTAACGGTACCACCAACTCTAGTGAGTTTTGCTGTCACGACTGGATCCATTAAACAAGTCTTATCGCGTGCCTTTAAAAAACCGCATCATCCTGTTGTTTTAGTTGAATCAGTTATTCAGGAAGATGGTACTTTAGATTTAAATAACTTTAAAACAACACTTGAAAAATTACATCAGTTAGCGGCTGAAGGAAAATTAGTCGCTGTCTCAACCGTCGGCGTGAAAGGATTATTGTCAGAATTATTGAATATGGCATATGGCAATCAAATTGGAATCCAATTAAATGAAACCATTGCCCATCGTTTAACCGAAGCGATGATGGGGTCTTTCGTAGTTGAAGTAGAAGATTTAACAGATTTAGAAGGCTTAACCTATCAAGTAATTGGTCAGACACAAGTTGAGATGATGAGTTTAGCGGATGTTCATCTTAAGATTGCTGATATTCACCAAGCGAATAAACAAGTGTTAGCTTCAGTGTATGATTTGATTGAAAAACCAATGCAAATAATACCCGCGTCAGTAAATCGAACGTATAGTGAACAAGTTGAAAATAGCCAACCGCGTGTTTTAATTGCGGTAACTTTAGGTGCGAATACAGAGTATGATTTACGTGATGCCTTTGAAGCGGCAGGTTTTGAGACAGGGTTTCATATTATTCAAACGTCAAATCATGAGGTTTATCAACAATCTGTTGCGGCATTGGCAGCCAAATTAAAAGATTTTCAAGTGCTTGCATTTGCTTCTGGTTATGTCTTTGCCAATGAACCGAGTGAAGTGGGGCTTGCCTGGGATTTATTCCTTCAAGATGAAGTTGTACAACAAGCGATAACCCAACATCTTGAAGCTAAAGGTTTAATTTACGGAGCTGGTTCTGCAGGGGCTAGTTTAATCCGTTCTGGTTTAATTGAATTCGGTCGTTTCCAAAAAGGAACACAAATTCAAGTCAAACAAAATCCATATGGGAAATTTATAGCGGACATTATTCCGAGTACTTTAGTATCTAATCAGTCAGCATGGGTGAACAAAGTGACGTCACCGCTATTCTCAACTGCAGTAGCCACCGCATGGGGACGCATTGATTTAGGGAATAAAGCAGACGAATTATTGACTAATGGGCAAGTATTATCGGTGTTCAATGAATATCATAATGCACCGGCAGTGGACGCGATGACTAGTCCAGATGGGTTGGTATTTGCTTCAGTCTCAAATCCTGAAAGAATGGGCCAAGATTTATATGTCAATATTGAAATAGCGTCATTACCACCCTTTATTCAGTCAGCGCGTCAATATTTTAATTAAAAACTTTAAATATAGAAAGGATATAAAAATGATAACAATTATTATGGGATCTTCCTCCGATAAAGGAATTGCTCAAAAAGTCGTTGAACAATTGAAGGAATTTGGTTTACCTTACAAAGTATTAGTGATTTCGGCTCATCGTGCCTTAGATTTATTACTTGAAGAAGTGGCACGTGATGAAGCGGATGTTTATATTGCGATGGCGGGAAAAGCAGCCCATTTAGCTGGTGTCTTAGCAGGCGCTACTATTAAACCAGTAATTGGTATTCCGGTTAAATCGTCCACACTTGACGGACTTGATGCATTATTATCAACTGTTCAAATGCCTTCGGGTGTTCCAGTGGCAACGGTTGCGATTGATGGTGGCGCAAATGCTGCGATTTTAGCGGCCCAAATTTTAGCCGTCCATGATAAAGCTATTGCCGAAAAATTATTAGCCCATAAACAACAAATGACACAAAACGTTATCAAGATGGCTGATGATATTACCGACCTGTAAGAGGATCTATCATGAGTGGATTATTTGGATACTTTTCAACAGAACCCAAAGATGTTTTTACTTCCATTTATTTTGGTATTTATGCCTTACAACACCGTGGTCAACAGTCATCTGGTATTGCGACTGTTCATGACGGGCAAGTAGATCTTTGTGTTGGCCCTGGCTTGATTAAACGGAGCTTTGCCCGTGGAAAAAATGACGATTTGAAAGGCTCAAAAGGGGTTGGCTTTGTAAAATATAAATTCCGTTATGACAACACACCAGCTATGCCTATCCAAAGAAATGGAGCAGTCATGGTTTTTGATGGTGTGGTAAACAATAAAGAGTTTAGTTTTGATGATTTATGGGATTATCTGGAAAGCGATGAGGCTGACTTAAAAAACTATTTATTAGGTCTTGATGGTGCGTTTAGTTTCATTTATCTCAATGACGATAAGATGATTGCTTACCGTGATATTATGGGCATTAAACCTTTATGTATCGGTTATGATTCACAAGCGACGATTGTTGCGACTGAATCATGTGCCATTGAGTCGATTGGTGCACGTTTTGTTCGCGACTTGCAACCGGGTGAGATTTTTATTCATACCGCAAATGGGCAAACATCTTATTACCTTTCAAATGAAACGTCTAATATTTGTGCATTTGAATTTATTTATACCGCTCGTCCAGATTCGGTAATTGATAATATTTCAGTTTATGATGCGCGTTACCGTTTAGGAAAAATGTTGAGCTTAGAGGCACCAGTTGAAGCTGATATTGTGATTGGTGCTCCGGATTCTGGCGTGATTGCTGCTTTAGGTTATGCCAAAGAATCCGGCATTCCTTTCCAAGAGGGGTTTGTCCGTAATCGCTATGTCGGCCGTACATTTATCGAAGAAACGCAAGTCGAACGCGAACGTGGCATTCAGATTAAGTTAACGCCGATTCGTGGCAACATTATGAATCGTGACATTATATTAATTGACGATTCAATTGTTCGAGGCACTACTATTAAACGAATTGTAAAGAATTTAAAAGAAAAAGGAGCTAATAAAGTACATGTCAGAATCGCGGCACCGCAAATTGTTAGCTCGAATAATTTAACGGTAGATATTCCTGATAATGACGAATTAATTGCTTATGAACATAATATTGAAGAAATGAAAGCCATCATTGGCTGTGATTCATTAGCTTTCTTATCGCTAAATGGTTTATACAAAGCGATAGGACGTCAACAAATGTATGGCGACTACTTTGAAAGAACGGAGGCATAATGTGGGGTTAGATTATAAAACAGCTGGCGTCAATAAAGCAGCCGGTTATGAGCAAGTTGCATTAATGAAAGATATGGTTAAAAAAACACATGGTCCGGAAGTACTAACCAATTTAGGAGGTTTTTCTGGTGTTTTCAAACCTGATTTAATGGGGATAAAAAAACCGGTGTTAGTCTCAGGTACTGATGGGGTAGGCACCAAGTTGATGATTGCGCAAACCTTAAATATTCACCATACAATTGGTATTGATTGTGTGGCAATGTGTGTCAATGACATTTTATGTCAAGGTGCAAAACCATTATTCTTCTTAGATTATATTGCAACCGGGAAATTGGTTCCCGAAAAGATGGCAGCCATTGTCGAAGGTGTGGTTAATGGTTGTCAACAAGCCGGAGCAGCATTAATTGGTGGCGAAACGGCAGAAATGCCCGGAATGTATTCAGAAGATGAATATGACTTAGCAGGATTTGTCGTCGGTCTGGTAGATGAAGAAAAAATAATCACAGGTGCCAATATAAAACCAGGGGATGTGGCGATTGGATTAGCTTCATCAGGGGTCCATTCTAATGGATTTTCATTGGTACGAGCAATCTTAGAAAAAGCTAATATCAGCTATGAAGATAATATTCCTGGTTTAGATCAAACGGTTGGCGAAATATTATTAGTGCCCACACGTATTTACGCAAAAGAAGTGGCCGCCTTATTCGATTGTGTTGAGGTTAAAGGGATTGCCCATATAACTGGTGGCGGTTTAGAAGAAAATCTACCTCGCATCCTTCCCGATAATCTAGGGATTACAATCGATACCCAAGCGATTCCTGAACAAGCCATTTTTAAATTATTACAAGAATGGGGACAAATCGATCGTGATGAAATGTATGGCACCTTTAACATGGGCGTTGGACTAGTAGTGGTCGTCGCTCCAGCAGCCGTAGAGACAGCACTTAATTGTCTAGCGACTGTTGATAGTCAGGCCTTTGTTTTAGGGACAATTAGCGATGACTTTACAGGTGTACGTTTATCATGAGAAAGATAAAGTTAGGTGTATTAATTTCAGGGGGAGGCAGTAATCTTCAAGCAATCATTGATGCTTGTCATCAGCAAGTGTTAGACGTGGAAATAGCCATCGTCATTTCATCAGATGCTACAGCTTATGGTTTGGAAAGAGCGCGCTTGGCTGGGATTAAGACCCTGACCAGCCGCTTAGAGGGTGATATAACCTCTGCCTTACAATCAGCCCAAGTAGATTACGTAATATTAGCAGGTTATTTAAGAAAAATAGGGCCAGAACTATTAGCGGCCTATCCAACTCAAATTTTAAATATTCATCCTTCTTTAATTCCGGCATTTAGCGGTAAAGGATTTTATGGTTTAAAAGTTCATGAAGCGGTGATTAAACGTGGGGTGAAAATAACGGGTGCGACTACCCATTTAGTTAACGCAGAGTTAGATGAGGGACCTATCATTCGTCAAGAAGTGGTTCATGTATTGCCAGAAGATACCCCTGAAAGCTTACAACAACGTGTATTAGAAATCGAACATCATATTTTAATTGAAAGTATTAAAGACTTAATAGGAGGAAATTCATCGTGCGTGCATTAATTTCAGTATATGATAAAACAGGTATTGTCGAGTTCACTCAAGGTTTAGTTGACCTTGGTTGGGAAATATTATCGACCGGAGGTACTCAAAAATGTTTAGAAGAGGCTGGGATTGCCGTCACTCCCGTTGAAGATGTTACCTCTTATCCAGATATGTTAGGCGGAAGAGTAAAAACACTCCACCCAGCTATTCATGGAGGGATCTTATTTAAACGAGATAATGAAGAACACCGCCAAACCTTAGCAGAACATGATATTCAAAGTATTGATATGGTCGTGAATAGTTTATACCCATTTGAAGAGACAGTCGCTCAAGCAGATGTGACTCATAGCGATATTATCGAAAAAATTGATGTGGGGGGGCCGTCGATGATTCGTGCGGCTGCTAAAAACTTTCAAGATGTCACCATCATCGTGGAACAAGCCGATTATGATTGGGTATTAAATAGTTTACAAGAAAAAGGAAGCTTAAGTTTAGCGGAGCGTCAGTCGTTAGCTGGAAAAGCGTTTAATTTGACAGCATACTATGATGCGCAAATAGCTGCTTACTTTAATCGTACTAATAAAGTAGCTTTCCCTGACTATTTAACCTTAGCTTATAAGGCGCCACAATCATTACGTTATGGTGAAAATCCACATCAACAAGCGGCTTATTATTCAAGCAGTCAAAAGAAATATCATTTTAAACAATTACATGGCAAAGAATTATCCTATAATAATTTAAATGATTTAAAAGCTTGTTTGGATTTATTATTAGAATTTGAAGAACCAACTGCTGTAGCAGTTAAACACGCGAATCCCTGTGGTGTTGCGATTGGCGAAACATTAGCAGAAGCATACCAAAAGGCATATGACTGTGATCCGAACTCTATTTTTGGCGGTATTATCGGCCTTAACCGTCCGGTTGATTTAGAAACGGCAAAATTATTGAGTAAAACCTTTTTAGAAATTGTCGCAGCCCCTCAATTTACTGAAGAAGCCTTAGCTGTATTGCAAGCGAAGAAAAATATTCGTTTGTTAGAAATCCCGACTTTAGTAGCTATTCAACCCAATCATTTACAATTTAAAGAAACAGTCGATGGTTTATTATTACAAGAGACTGACCGTGAGCTCTTTGAAAAATGGGAGTTAATGACTGAACGTGCAATTAACGAAGCAGAAAAGCAAGATTTAATATTTGCATGGAAAGTGTGCAAACATATTGCTTCTAATGCGATGGTAGTAGCTAAAAATGGCCAAACCTATGGCTTAGGACATGGTGAAGTGAAGCGCGTTTGGGCTTTAGAAAAATCGCTTGAACGCTCAGAATTTCCATTAGAAGGGGCTGTTGTAGCCTCAGATGCCTTCTTCTTCAAAGATACTATTGATACATTAGTCGATTATGGCATTAAAGTGATTATTCAACCGGGTGGTTCAGTTAAAGACTCGGAAGTGATTGAAGCCGCTAATCAACAAGACATCTCGGTTATCTTTACTGGCATGCGTCATTTCAAACATTAGGAGGCGACCTGTGAAAATATTGATTATTGGTAATGGAGGGCGTGAACATGCATTAGCTTGGAAAGTAGCTCAGTCTCCACAAGTTACAGAAGTTTTCGTAGCTAAAGGAAATGCCGGTATCGCCTCAATTGCGACTCAAGTTGAAATAGAACCTACAGATATTCCGGCTTTAGTGGCTTTTGCTCAAGAGAGAGCGATAGACCTGACCATAGTCGGTCCCGAGGAACCACTATGTCTAGGGGTGGTTGATGCTTTTGAAGCTGCAGGGCTCGTTATCTTTGGACCGAATCGTCGTTGTGCTCAGTTTGAAGGCTCAAAAGATTTCACCAAACAGTTTTTAGTCCGCCATCAAATTCCAACTGCTACCTATGAAACGGTAACCTCTTATGAAGAAGGAATCCGTGTGACTGAATCGTTATCTTTGCCAATCGTTTTAAAAGCAGACGGTTTAGCACTAGGAAAAGGGGTAGTGATTGCTCAGACAAGAGAAGAAGTAAAAGAGACGCTTGACTCGATGATGAATCATCACCAATTTGGTGCAGCAGGTCATCAAGTGGTGATTGAAGAATATTTAACGGGTGAGGAAATATCACTCTTATGTTTGGTTTCCCATAATAAATTATTTCCATTAGAAATGGCCCATGATTATAAAAAAGCCGAAGAAGGTGACCAAGGACTTAATACCGGCGGTTTAGGTGGCTATTCTCCAGCTAATAGTCTTTCCACTGATTTGCATCAACGGATTCAAACTATTTTAGCACAAATTGAATATGGATTAGAGTCAGAAGGCTTTGATTTCACAGGGGTTTTATTTGTTGGATTAATGGTTGAACATCATCAACCCAAAGTCTTGGAATTTAATGTTCGTTTTGGCGATCCTGAAACGCAAGTTCTTTTACCAAGACTTGAATCGGATTTAGTTGAATTAATTCAAAAGGCCCTTGCAAATAATTTAAATGAGCATGACCTTCAGTGGTCTAGCCAACATTCAGTTGGGGTGGTGCTTCATTCAAAAGGCTATCCACAAACGTTTGAGAAAAACCATCCGATTGAATTACCGCCATCAATAGCTTCGGATCAACTATTATTTCATAATGGAACCGGAAAAATAGAAGATACCATTGTAAATGTCGGCGGACGAGTGTTAACTGCGGTGGGCTTGGGAAGTAGTCGAACAATAGCTAGAGAAAGAGCCTATGAGTTGGTTAAACAAATTAAAAGTTCAAATTTAAGTTATCGTCAAGATATCGGCCAATAAGAGAAGGAGAGTAAGAATTTTTGTCACATTTAACTGATATTGAAATTGCGCATAGCATCCAACCATTACCAATCCAAGCCATTGCGGATAAATTAGGTATTCAACCAACCGAGTTATCCCCCTATGGTCATGATAAAGCGAAGGTTTTAGTTAACAAAATAGCTGATTTAGACGAACGTCAAAACGGTAAACTGATTTTAGTGACAGCTATTTCGCCAACGCCGGCCGGTGAGGGAAAAACAACCGTTTCAGTTGGATTAGCCGATGGACTTAGACAGATTGGTAAGAATGCAATGGTTGCTTTACGTGAACCTTCTTTAGGCCCAGTCTTTGGGATGAAAGGTGGCGCTGCTGGCGGAGGGTACTCGCAAGTTATTCCCATGGAAGATATCAATCTTCATTTTACAGGAGACTTTCATGCCATCTCTGCGACCAATAATTTAGTGGCGGCTGCTTTAGATAATCATATTAATCATGGTAATGAATTAGATATTGATGTTCGTTCCATTACTTGGAAACGCGTCGTTGATATGAATGATCGCCAACTCCGTTATATTGTTTCAGGATTAGGCAAAAAATCAGATGGATTTCCTCATGAAGATGGCTTTGATATTACCGTGGCTTCAGAAATTATGTCCATTTTATGTTTAGCGGAAAATATGACCGACTTAAAGTCCAAATTAGGCCGAATTATTGTGGCTTATAATAATAGTGGTGAACCTGTTACCGTAGCAGACCTTCAAATAACAGGTGCGCTAGCTATTTTAATGAAAGATGCCATTAATCCTAATTTAGTACAAACCTTAGAAGGCACACCCGCCTTTATTCACGGAGGACCTTTTGCCAATATTGCGCATGGTTGTAATTCAATCATTGCTACGAAGGCAGCAATGAAATTAGCTGATTACACCGTTACTGAAGCAGGATTTGGTGCAGATTTAGGCGCAGAAAAATTTATGGACATTAAATGTCGCCTTGGCGAAATTGAACCTGATGCCGTCGTCGTGGTGGCGACTATCCGTGCGTTGAAAATGCATGGAGGTGTTAAACGCGAAGATTTATCTAAAGAAAACGTGACAGCACTTGAAAAGGGTGTGGCCAACTTACGTCGTCACGTACAAAATGTAAATGAACAATTTGGCAAACCAGTTGTGGTGGCGATTAATAAATTTGCTACCGACACGGAGGCTGAATTTGCGGTAGTGCAGCAAGTGTGTCACGAATTGGAAGTCGAAGTAGCTTTATCAGATGGTTGGGCTAATGGCGGTAAAGGAAACATGGAGCTAGCAGAAAAAGTGGTTGTTGCTGCCGAAAAAGAATCCAAATTGCAATATGTTTATCAATTAGAGGATACGATTGAAGAAAAATTGCAAGCAATCGTGCAAAAGATTTATGGTGGACGCCAAGTGAAGTTAACCCCACAAGCACGTCGTCAAGCTCGTCGATTAACGACCTTAGGTTTCGACAAATTGCCTATTTGTATGGCGAAAACACAATATTCATTTACTGATAATCCAAAATTATTAGGAGCGCCAACTGATTTTGAAGTAACCGTTCGTCACTTAAAAGTGTATGCAGGTGCCGGCTTTATTGTAGCATTAACGGGCGATATTATGACCATGCCTGGTTTACCTAAAGTACCTGCTGCCAACCATATGGATATTACCGAGGAAGGCACAATTATCGGATTGTCTTAATTATGGAAAGATAAATCAATCATGCATGATGTTAAGGTAGCTTCCTTGAAAACTATCATTTGTATGCTTTAGTCCATCTTTATATGGTATCAATTTTTTTATTATACCGTTATGACGCTATTGAATAGGATATATGGATTAAGTTTTCGTTGCACAGTATCAATATAAAGAGAACGAAGTCGGATTGTAAAGGGTGGCTCTTTGTCAGATACTGTGCAATTTTAATTTTATAACTAGGAGTGGACAACCATTTTCTATATTGGTTATAATAAGAAAAGTGCGTTTGACTGATGTTGTACAGAAGTATTTAATCAAAATAAAGCTATCGAAGGTTGATTAGGAAACGAAAGTTCTAAAATTAAATTAGCCACTTAAATTATGAATTCTCCCATTTTTTTGATTGAAAATAAAGCTGCTAGTTGCGGTTGGGAGGGGGACTATTTGATGGCTATCAATATAACAGTAGCACTTTACTTAATGGGAGAATCGGGTAAGCTAAATGACTCGACCGAAAATTTAAGCGAAGTGCAAAAAGGTCGGGGAGTGACCCCGCACCCGATTCGACGATTCAGTCAAGTGCTACGGTATAGAAAAAAGTATAGAAAAAAACATCTCAAAACGTTATTATTGTAGTGACAAAACCAGAATAAAGGATGTTTTAAGATGTGTAATCATTATTATAATTCATTTTCAACAGAAAGCAAGACCCGAAATAAACATTTAACCTTGGACGATCGTCATAATATTGAGCGTTGGCACCGTAGTGGTAAGTCTAATCGTGAAATTGCGCGTCTTCTACTTCTAGATAAAGCCCCTCAAACGATTCATAATGAAATCAAAAGAGGGCTTGTGCTTCAACAAGTGAGAAAAGGTCGCTTCAAAAAGATTTATTCTGCTGAGTATGCTCATTCTCAGTATTTAAAACAGCGCGACAAGTGTGGCCGAAAAGTGTCACTTGATAAGGAAACCAAAGAAACACTCGTTCATTTTCTGACCGAAATGAAATATTCACCAGAAATGATCGTTCATTCTAATCTTGTAAATGTTCTCGTTTCAACGATTTACTATTGGATTCATAACGGACATTTAGGATTAACATCGAATGACTTACTTTATCCGCGTAAATCAAAGAAAAAACGTAAGAATACCAACTCGCAATTTAGAGTGAAAGGACAATCCATCGAAATTCGTCCGGAAATCATTAATCAACGGGGTGAGTACGGTCATTATGAAATTGACACCGTGATTCTAACGCGCAAGACCAATAAATGTTTACTCGTATTAACCGATCGTCGGACTCGCCATCAAATTATTCGATTGATTCCGAATAAACAAGCTGCATCCGTCAATAATGCTTTATTAGATATACTTAATGAATATGCGATTAAATCAATTACTGCGGATAATGGTGTTGAATTTTTTAGACTGCATGAAGTCTTTCCTTATGAGCATATTTATTATGCCCATCCCTATTGTTCATATGAACGGGGAACAAACGAAAACCACAATCGACTAATAAGGCGATTTTTACCTAAAGGAACCACAGATGTAACGGAATTAGAAGTAAAGAAAATCGAAAACTGGATTAATCATTATCCGAAAAGAATGTTCAACTACAAATCACCATTTGAGATGATGTACGCTGGCTAATTTAAACTTGAAATTTGCCGGTTGATTAGGAAAGATCGAAGTAAAAATAATCAACGTTTAGGGGTTGCGCAAGTAAAATATTTATGGTACTATATAAAAGTTGAGAAAAACAAGTAGAAACTGCCGTTTCTCGCCAACACTAGTAGGTGTGTGGCAAATAAGAAGACTTCAATGGTTATTCATTGTACGTCTATTATTGCGGCAAGTTTATTATGTAAACTTGCTTTTTTATTGTATGACGGATCCTACTTGCCGCTCAAACTATTATGGAGGTGGAAATTATCGTTAAAGAATTACCAATTAACGAAGAAATCCGAGCTAATGAGTTACGCGTAATTGGAGACAATGGCGAACAAATCGGAGTAAAATCATTAGATGATGCATTGACAATTGCTGAAACATTCGGTCTTGACTTAGTATTAGTATCACCATCTGCACAGCCACCTGTTGCCAGAATTATGGATTACGGTAAGTATCGATACGAAATGCAAAAGAACGAAAAAGAACAACGTAAAAATCAAAAGACAATTACAGTTAAAGAAGTTCGTTTGAGTCCTTCTATCGAAGACCACGACTATAATACTAAATTACGTCAAGCGATTAAATTCTTAGGTAATGGTGATAAAGTAAAAGCGAGTATTCGTTTTAGAGGACGTGCCATTACGCATAAAGATTTAGGTCGTGAAGTTTTAGAAGATTTTATTGAAGATACAAAAGAATTTGCTGTTGTTGAATCTCAACCTAAAATGGATGGTCGAAGCATGTTTATTATGCTTTCACCAGTAAAATCAGCAGAATAATAGATTTCAGGAGGAATAATCATGCCAAAACAAAAAACTCACCGTGGATTAGCTAAACGTGTAAAACGTACAGGTTCAGGGAAATTAAAACGTTCGCGTGCTTTTACTAGTCACCGTTTCCACGGAAAAACTAAAAAACAACGTCGTCAATTAGCAAAAGCAACTTTGGTACATCCATCTGACATGAAACGTATCAAACATCAAATCTCAGCATTATAATATTCTAGAAGAACTAAGGAGGAATGAAACATGGCACGTGTTAAAGGTGGATCAGTTACCCGTCAACGTCGTAAACGTACATTAAAATTAGCAAAAGGTTACTATGGAGCAAAAAGTGTATTATTCAAAACTGCTAAACAGCAAGTAATGAAATCATACTCTTATGCATACCGTGACCGTCGTCAAAAGAAACGTGACTTCCGTCGCTTATGGATTACTCGTATCAATGCAGCTGCTCGTATGAACGGCATTAGCTACTCAGTATTAATGAATGGCTTGAAAAAAGCAGGTATTGAAGTAAACCGTAAAATGTTATCAGAATTAGCAATCAACGATGCTGAAGCATTTACAGCTTTAGTTGAAGAAGCTAAAAAAGCATTAGCATAATTTAATTATTAATAACTATCAAGCGTCGACTGGATTCAACCAGTCGGCGTTTTTTCTGTTTTTTGTGAAAGAGAATGATAATTTAGGGTTCTTTGTCAAAAGGTATGGAGCATGAAAACTTCTGTGTTCATCGACACCAAAAAACATAGAACCCATGTTTTCTATAACCAATAACACATTTTGAAAAGGTGATGTGAAAGCATCATAGTATGGAAAGAACTCCAAATATAACGTGAATACATAGCAAGTAGCTTTTTTACATCAAGTTAATTTTACTGATAAAAATGAGTTAATCTCCAAATTTCTCCCAAGACTCTAAATAAGAATCATAGTCGTGTTGCTCGCGAAATTTGCTCGGACTTAAATCATAATAATTAGAAAAGCTTTTAGAAAAATAGAGTGGATCACGAAATCCCACTTTTTGGCTAATAGTGCTAATAGTATTATCAGTAGTTAATAGCATTGAAGCTGCGACTGTTAATCGTCGGTCGAGCAAAAATTGTTGTGGCGAAAAATCGTATTTTTTCTTAAATAATTTATACAGATAACTACGACTGACCGCTAGGTATTCAGCAACTTCTTCGATACTAATTTCATTCATATAATTAGTATAGATATAATGATATGCAACTTCAGCTAGTTCTTTTGAGGTTAGTGAATTTGTATTGTTTTTCACTGAGAATTCTTTCTTGATATAGTTAAACAATAAATATAGTTGACTCTTATACCAAAATTCATCAGGTAAATTTGATTCATTCATTTGGGTTGTTTCACAGATATTTTTAATTACCTCTTGAGTTTTGCCATTAGGATGGAATTTTATTACATGTTCATTTTTTAACAAAGTGCCGTTAAGGTATTCTTCCAATTTGTCACCTTTTAGGCCAATCCAATAGGTAGTCCATGGATTATTGGCTTTAGGATAATAGAGAACATTGTCGGAATTGCGAATAATATAGCCTTCCCCCTTGTTAAGAGGGTACTTTTGCCCGTTAATCTCAAAAAAACCTTCACCATCCATGACTAGATGTAGCACAAAATTTTGATATACTTTGTATTGATAAATTTCAAATTTGTCATAAGTTTGGATACCGCACTCGTCAATATTTAAGTCAGATTCCGAATTATTGAAGTAAACCCATAGATTTCTCATTACACCCTCCGAATGTTGGAAACATTAGTCCATGTATTTTTATTCATTATAACATAGATTATTCTACAGTAATACCATATAATTTAAAGTGTAGAAAACGTTTACAGGTTTGTGTCAAAGAAATTAGGAGGAAAAAGAATGAAAAAATGGATGAAAAAGTTTAGTGGTTTATTAGCAGTTGGAACTTTAGGATCAGCTTTAGTAGCAAATATTCCAAGTGTTTCAGCTCAAGAAGAAATCAATGTATGGGCGTGGGATCCGAACTTTAATATTAAGGCCCTGAATATTGCCAAAGAATATTATGCAAAGGAAAATCCCGATTTAAATGTGACCATTGAAGAAAATGCGCAAGATGACATTATTCAAAAATTAAACACAGCGATGAGTGCCGGAGTAACAGATAGTTTACCAAATATTGTTTTGATTGAGGACTATCGTGCACAAAGTTTCTTAACAGCATATCCAGATACCTTTATTCCTTTAAATGATTACATTAATTCAGAAGATTTTGCACCCTATAAAATTGAAGCAAGTACAGTTGAAGAGAATTTCTATTCAGTACCTTTTGATACTGGGGTTACAGGATTATATGTACGTACGGATATTTTAGAAGAAGCAGGCTACAAAGTAGAAGATTTACAAGACATTACTTGGACTGAATTAGAAGAAATTGGCTTAAAAGTGCAAGAAACTACTGGTTTAAAAACTTTATCAATGGATTTAAATGATCTTGGATTATTACGTGCGATGATTAATGGTTCTGGTTCTTGGTATACCACAGAAGATGGTATCACACCAAATATTGCTGACAATGCTGCTTTAAAAGAAGCATTTGCTACTTTTAAATCAATGTATGAAAAAGATTTAGTGAACGTTCATAGTGACTGGGCTCAAATGTTAGAAGCGTTCAACACAGGTGTCGTTTGGACTGTTCCGCAAGGAAACTGGATTACACCATCAGTTGTTCAAGCAGCAGATCAAGCTGGTAAGTGGGCGGTTGTGCCTTGGCCTAAACAAGAAGTGGAAGGAGCAACTCATTCTTCTAACTTAGGTGGTTCTTCATTTTATGTGATTAATAAGGAAGGTTCAGAAGCTGCAGCTGATTTCTTAGCTAAAACATTTGGTTCTAATGTTGAATTTTATGGTGATTTGATTACGGAAATGGGTGCTTTAGGTACGTATTTACCAGCACTAGAATCAGATGCCTATGATACTGAAGTTGAGTTCTTTGGCGGACAAAAAATTTATAAAGATTTTGCCGAATGGTCTGCTGAAATTCCTTCATTAAACTATGGTGTTCATACTTATGCAATTGAAGATATTATGGTGGCAGCTTTACAACAGTATTTAGCTGGTGGCGACATTGATCAAATCTTCCAAAATGCTCAAGCCCAAGCAGAAAACCAATTAAATAACTAATATCAGTGTAAAAAATAAATTAAGGGCTGTAGAATGACAAACTTCTACAGCCTTTATAAATAGGAGTGAGAATTATGAATGTCTTTCAAAGACGAAAATTATTAGGTTGGGCTTTTATTGCTGTACCAGTGGCCTTAATCGTTTTATTCTATTTTTATCCAATGCTATCAGCCTTTATCATGTCATTGCAGTCTGGAAAAGGTGCGAATTTATCTTTTGTAGGATTAACTAACTATAAGCGCTTATTATCAGACCCAGTCTTTATTCAATCTTTAAAAAACACCTTAATATTCTTAATTTTCCAAGTGCCGATTATGGTTGTTTTAGCTATTTTCTTCTCGGTTTTATTAAATAATAAAACGTTGAAGTTCAAAGGAATTTTTAGAACGATTGTGTTCTTACCGTCTGTCACTTCATTGGTTGCTTATTCTTTAATTTTTAAATATATTTTCGCAAATAATGGTGTTTTAAACCAAATACTAATGGCAATCAATGTTTTAGATAAGCCAATCATGTGGTTATCACATCCATTTTGGGCAAAAGTGGTCATTATTATCGCTATTACTTGGCGTTGGACAGGTTATAATATGATTTTCTTCCTTTCTGCTTTACAAAATATTGATGACCAAATTTATGAAGCGGCGGATGTAGATGGTGCGTCACCTATCGATAAGTTCTTTAAAATTACGTTGCCATTATTAAAACCAGTTATTTTATTTACATCAATAACCTCAACGATTGGGACCTTGCAATTATTCGACGAACCAATGAATATTACTCAAGGTGGACCGGGTAATGCAACGATGACCATCTCACAATATATCTATAATCTTTCGTTTAAGTATACACCAGACTTTGGCTATGCCGCTGCGGTTTCTTATGCGATAGTTATTTTAGTCATTATGTTCTCTATTATTCAATTGAAAGTAGGTAATCGCGATGAAAAATAAAAATAAAATTTTTATATACATCTTTTTATTGATGATGTCGATTGTATTTGTCTTTCCGTTTTACTTCATGATTATTTCAGCGACGAATGCCAGTGTCGATGTAACGAGCGGCTCTTTATTGCCAGGAAAAGAATTATTAAACAATTTGAAAAACTTGTTTGAGCAAACAGATATGGTTACGGCTTTAAAAAACTCTGCCATTATTGCTGTCTCACAAACTGTTTTAGCATTAATAATCAGTTCTATTGCCGGGTATGCTTTTGAAGTCTATCGTTCCAAATGGACGGATATTGTCTTTAATATTATTTTGATGTCAATGATGATTCCATTTGCCGCCTTAATGATTCCATTATTTAAATTCTTTGGCCGTTTATCAACCATTAATCCTATGATTGGATTCAATACTTATGCATCAGCTTATTTACCTTATATTGCAACGGCGTTCTTAATCTTTTATTTCCGTCAAAATACTAAAATGTTCCAACAAGAATTGTTAGAAGCTGGGCGGATTGACGGTTTATCTGAAATTGGTTTATTCTTTAGAATTTACATGCCGACGATGAAAAATACCTACGCAGCAGCAGCGATTATTACTTTTATGAATGCTTGGAATAATTACTTATGGCCATTGGTTACTTTACAAACTAATGAAATGCGTACAGTACCGTTACTATTATCTAATTTAGGATCAAGTTATGCACCGGACTATGGCTTAATGATGATTGCGATTTTAATCGCCACCATCCCGACATTAATTATCTTCTTTGTATTACAGAAATATTTTGTAGCGGGTATGTTAGGTGCTGTTAAATAAGAAAGGATGAAGAAAAAAGTGTTATTGCCTAATTATTTTGAAAATTTAGAGGTGTTTCATGTAAATACTTTGCCTAGGAAAAATTATTATGTCCCATTTCATACGGATGACTTGTTTGAAACCTTAACCGAGCGTACGAAAAGTGAGTACTTCCATAATTTAAATGGCGATTGGGATTTTAAATACTTTACGAGTGTCAATCGAATTGAGAAAGCATATTGGGAAGACGATACTGAGTTAAGTTATGACCAAATTCCTGTGCCAAGTTGTTGGCAATTATATGGCTATGACCAAATAATGTATACCAATACTGAATATCCGATTCCGTTTGATCCGCCTTATGTCCCATTTGAAAATCCGGCTGGTTTATATCGTCGTCATTTTAAAATCAATAAAAAAGAACAAAAAGAATATCATTTAACCTTTGAAGGGGTCGATTCTGCTTATTATGTTTGGGTCAATCATCAATTTGTAGGTTATAGCCAAATTTCTCATGCCAGTTCAGAATTTGACATTACGCAATTTCTTCAAGATGGCGAGAATACATTGCATGTGTTGGTGTTAAAATGGTCGGATGCGACGTATCTTGAGGATCAAGATAAATTCCGTTATAGTGGCATTTTCCGTGATGTGTATGTCTTAGAGCGTGAGGTTGACCGAGTAGAAAGTTTCTTTGTTCGTCAAAGTTTCAATGATGATTTATCATTAGCTACTTTATCCGTTGAGCTTAACAAAACATGCGAAAATTTAGACGTTAAGTACCAATTATTAGCACCGAATAATGAGGTGGTCCATGAGGGAACGAGATCAGACAGTGATTTTACGATTGAAGTGATGAATCCAGTTTTATGGAATGCCGAAGAACCTCAATTATACCGCTTATTGTTAACTGTAGGCAGTGAACATATTCAACAATTAGTAGGGATTCGCTTAGTAGAAATGAAAAATAATCAATTCTATGTGAATAATCGTTCGGTAAAATTAATAGGGGTTAATCATCATGATACGAATGCAAATACTGGAGCGACCGTGACACTAGATGATCAATGGAAAGATTTAACGTTAATTAAACAATATGGATTTAACGCTTTAAGAACAGCCCATTATCCAAAAAATGGTCAATTTTATGAATTGACAGACGTAATTGGGTTATATGTTATGAGTGAAGCGGACTTAGAAGGTCATGGGGTGGTAGACCTATATGGAATGGGTGGTAATGATAATTACAATGTTTTACCAGAAGACCCAGCCTTTGAAAAAGCTTTTGTCGACCGGATGGATGCTTCGATTATCCCATTCTTTAATAATAGTTCCATTGTAATGTGGTCAGCGGGTAATGAAACCGGTTATGGGCCTAATATTGAAGCGATGTTAAAACATGCACGTCAGTTAGATGCTTCTCGTCCATTGCATTACGAAGCGTATTGGTACTATGACCGCAGTAAAGAATATGATACTCAATATTTTGATAGTTGGAGTCGTATGTATGCTTCACCTACGGAAATTAAAGAATATTATTTAGACATTGAAAATATTGAAAAAGCGTTTATGTTATGTGAATACGCCCATGCTATGGGGAATAGTTCGGGGGATTTGACGGAATATTATGAATTGTTCTACCAATACCCAGAATTTGTCGGTCTTTATGTTTGGGAATGGGCTGACCATGCGGTCAATCTGAATCGTTTTGAACCTGATAAAACACCGGTCTATCGTTATGGTGGCGATTTTGGTGAATATCCGCATGCAGGTAATTTCTGTATGGACGGTTTAATGTATCCGGATCGAACACCACATGTCCTGGTAAAAGAACACCAAAACTTATTTAAACCTTTCTTGTTAGAAGACCTTGATTTAAATGCTAAGCAGTTTACGTTTAAAAATCGTCTCGATTTTGTTAATGCAAAAGACCGTTTTAAAGTGACTTTAGAAGTAGCGGATTTAACAGGAGCAGTAGTGGCAACTCACGAATTACCAAGGTTAGATATTGCACCACAAGCCAGTTTGACAGTTGATTTAAAGGACACATTAACTGATTTAACCACAATTAGCATTATCCGTTTTGTTTATCACGATTTATCGGATAATTTTGTTGGTTTTGATTGGGTTGAAGTCAATGAATTTGAATTAACTTTAGAATTATCAGAATCATCTACCAATATTACTTATGCGGAAACGAATGCAACTGTGGCCATTACAACTGCTTTTGGTGAGGTCGTATTAAGTAAAGCAAATGCAGCGATTGAGCAATTAAAAGTGAATGAACAAATACTTTTAAACCAACCGGGAGAGTGGACTATCTGGCGTGCACCGACGGATAATGATCGTAACATTAAGCGCGAATGGCTACAAGCCAATTTTGATCGTCATCAAACAAGAGTACATGAGACGCATATTACAAAAGCAGATGATCATGTAAAAGTGTCCTTTGATGCGGTCATGCATGCTGTCGCAAGACAAAACTTCTTGGAGATGACCCTTGAGTATACTGTCTTTGGCAATGGTTTGATTGAAGTGGCAGGAAAAGTGGCTAAAAATCCAGTGATTCCATTTTTACCTCGCTTTGGTATGACCTTGCCGTTACTAGCAAGCTTCGAAAACGTCAATTATCATGGTTATGGACCGGAAGAAAACTATCGTGACAAATACCATGCATCCTATAAAGGGAACTTTACGGCGACGGTAACAGAGATGTATGAACCTTATGTTACACCACAAGAAAATGGTAATCGAAGTATTAACCAACTCGTGCTAACGAATGGTCAACAATCATTGACGGTTCATTCTGTGAAAGGCATGCATTTTAATGCTTCTCATTATTCAATTAAACAATTAACAGAAGTGATGCATCGTGATAAATTAGTGTTGGAGGATATGACTTATCTCCAACTAGATCCACAACAATCTGGTATTGGGACGAATGCCTGTGGACCAGAATTATTCGAGCATTATCGCTTAGATGATGATTTTGAATTTAAGTTTAATTTATTTGTGAAATGATGTTAAACCATTAATTAAAGTACAAGATCAATTATTTAATATTACTGCTGGTCAGTTTTCATTAATACTTGGCGTACATCATGGTTATGTGACGGTGAAACATCTTGGGGGTGCGATTGACGAGTATCGTCAATCGAATCCCTTAATGTGCGCCCAGCATGGGCGCACATCGCAATAAGAAGCGGACGAGTTTTTGTCCGCTTCTTTATATTTCGAACAATTGATCAATAAGTTAAGCAGTATAAATATGTATCACTTTTTTAATTTATCTAATGACCAATATAGTTTTAAAACAGTAATAACATCAAACTTAAGAAACACTGATAGTAATCTTGTGTATATAAAAACCCCTTAAAAGTAGTATCAATTTTTGGTATCTACTTTTAAGGGCGTCTATTTTAATTAATAAGTATCTTTCAAAACGGTTAGCTAAAATGATTAATTTTGTGATTGATTATTAGGGGTTACACGTTTACGGACACCTTTATTAATATCTAATAAGATTGGTAAGACCATTGGTTTACGTTCAGTTTTCTCATGAATGAGAGGATAAATTGTATCAAAAATCACATCGCGAATCATTTTTTCAGTTACCACAGCACCATTTTCATTTAATCCACGGTTGATGGCTGAACGTAATTGATTTTGCATTTCATTGATTAAATCAATGGATTCACGCATATAAATAAAGCCACGAGACATAATATCAGGACCACTAATTAACGCATGGTTTTGATAGTCGATTGTTGCGGTGACGATGATTAAACCATCTTCAGATAAAGTACGACGATCACGCAAGACGATACTTCCGATATCACCAATACCACTACCATCAACGTAAACATCTTGTGCTTGGAAATTCCCCGCCACACGAGCACTATTTTGAGTAACTGCTAGCATATCACCATTGGCTAAAATAAAACAGTTTTCTTTTGGAATACCTGTTTCTTGTGCTAATTCTGCTTGAATACTTTGCATGCGATATTCACCATGGACAGGCATGAAATATTTAGGTTTCATTAGACGTAACATTAATAGTTGTTCTTGTTGCCCACCATGTCCTGAGGTATGAATATTATTAATTTTACCATGAATCACATTGGCACCTAATTCAGTTAAACGGTTAATGACACGATTGACACTGATAGTATTACCTGGAATAGGTGAACTAGAGAAAATTACCGTATCTTCCGGTTGAATCGAAATTTGGCGGTGTGTACCATTAGCGATACGACTTAAAGCGGCCATCGGCTCACCTTGAGATCCGGTACATAAAATAATCAGTTTATTACCGTCTACAGAATCAATGTTACGAGCATCAACGAAAAGATCTTGGCCATCCGTTTCGATATAGCCTAATTCGCGCCCCGTTTTAATCGCCGATTCCATACTACGTCCAAAGACTGCGATTTTACGATTAGTTTCTTTGGCAACTTCGACAACTTGTTGAAGACGTGAAACATTTGAAGCAAAGGTTGCGAAGATGACCCGTCCTTGAACT
Organism: Globicatella sanguinis; assembly: GCF_002847845.2. Classification (NCBI taxonomy): domain Bacteria; kingdom Bacillati; phylum Bacillota; class Bacilli; order Lactobacillales; family Aerococcaceae; genus Globicatella; species Globicatella sanguinis. The sequence goes on from NZ_CP126962.1 coordinate 1,902,538, forward strand.
CCTTGGATAATATTTTTAATCGATTGACCAACAATTTTTTCTGATTTTGTGAAAGTTGGGATTTCTGCGTTAGTGGAATCACCTAATAACACTAAAACTCCTTCTTCACCGATGCGAGCCATGCGATGCAAATCGGCTGGTTTACCAACAGGAGTAAAGTCAAATTTATAATCCCCTGTAAAGACAATGTTGCCAGGAGGTGTCTTAACTACTACGCCATATGCTTCGGGAATACTATGGGTTGTCAGATAAAAACTAACGGTCGTTTTTCTAAAGCGTAAAACGGTATTTTCGTCAATTTCAGTGATATTCGCATCTTTCAACAAACCACGTTCTTGTAATTTGTTGCGGATTAAAGCACTGGCTAATTTTCCTGCATAAATAGGAACATTTATTTGTTGTAATAAATAAGGAACGCCTCCGATATGGTCTTCGTGACCATGGGAAATAATTAATGCCGATACTTTATGTTTATTTTGTAAAATATATTGAAAATCAGGAATGACATAATCAATTCCTAATAATTCATCTTCCGGAAACATCACACCGCAGTCTAGTAGGATAATCTCATCTTGAAATTGGACACCATACATATTTTTTCCAACTTCGCCTAATCCACCTAGAGCAAAGATGCCTGTTTCGTTATTTTTTAGTGTCGCAGACATTCTAAAACTCCATTATTTTGAAATCAGGATTATGTTCGCGCTCATATTCTAAATGAGCTTCTGATAACTCCTGTAAATATTCAATATTGTATGGTGTATTCTCATCAAATTTAGCGCGAGCTTCCACAATATTATCTGCTTCGATATAAAGTGATTTAGTGTTCTCTCTTAATGGAACTTGGTTTTTAGTTTCTTGGTATGTTGCTTTAAAAATCATATGAATCTCCTTTTATTTTTTATTACTGGGTTTAAAAGTTTTCAAAACGTGCATTGCAATGAAAATTTATTGCGAATTGATCGTATAAGAACACGTAATTAATGGATAAAAACTGTTTAAACGGGCTATGCTATCAATATTTTATCATACTAAGTGAATTAAGTATAGAAACTTTAATTTAATAAAAGGCTTACTTAAAAAGTGTTTGATAATATTTTGCGTATTTAATGATGACCGGTCAAAGAGGTGGTAAGAAATGATTGAACAACAAGCGAAAATAATGATTGAAGAAGCATTAACTGAAAATACATCCGACATTCATATATTGCCAAGACATCAAGTGTATGCCATTTATTTTAGAGTAAATGGTGAAATGGTATTTCAAAGAGATGAAAGTGAAGCTTGGGGCCGTAAATTAATTAGTTATTTTAAATTTTTAGCTAATTTGGATGTAGGTGAGAAGCGTAAGCCACAGTCTGGTTCTATTCATTATCAAGTAGCAGGTGGTGCAGTAGAGTTGCGTTTATCGACCATCACCAATGTGAACTTATGGGAATCACTGGTGATTCGTTTAATTCGACAAGTAACACATCATCATCAAGCACTGATGACTTATTTTCCGAATGAACTAGCACACCTAAGACAATTAGTGAGAAGAAAAAGTGGATTATTATTATTTTCTGGCCCTGTGGGTTCTGGAAAAACAACGACTATTTATCAATTACTACGTGAGCGAATGAAAGAAGAGCCACTGCAAGTGATTACCATGGAGGACCCTGTTGAGATTATCGAAGAGACCTTCTTACAAACAGAAGTCAATTTAAGAGCGGATATAGATTATGATGTCTTAATTAAAGCTTCTTTACGTCATCATCCTGATGTTTTGTTAATTGGTGAAATTCGTGATGAGATAACCGCCAGAATGGTAATTAGAGGAGCATTAACGGGCCACTTGATGATTGCGACGATTCACGCAAAAAATACTTTAGGTGTAATTGGTCGATTACAAGAATTATCAGTCAGTAATGAACAAATTCGTCAAACTTTAATCGGGGTTATTTCCCAACGATTGGTACCTTGCACATCTGTCCTTAAGCCCAAATTAGGAGGGCGAGCCGCTATTTTTGAAGTTTTAGCTGGTTCAACTTTGCAAGAGGTTTTATCACAAGGGGAGGCGAGTTTTCCAGAGATTAATGATTATTTAAGAAAGGCATGGTCATATGGATACATCACCAGTAAAAGCTACCATCAGTTTGAAGTGGTTTAAACGTCCTTTACCTAAAAAAGTGAAATCCAAGGACCAGGCACTCTTTTTGCAAAATTTATTTGAATTATTAACAGAAGGATTTTCGTTAAATCAAGCGCTAGTCTTTATGGAATTACTGATGCCTCAATATCGAGAGCTGATTAAAATTATAGTGCAATCACTAGAACAAGGTGCAGGACTAGAAAGAGGCCTTAGACAAATTGGATTTTCTTTGGATATTGTTGCGCAAATTTTTTATGGACAAAAACAGGGGCGGTTTTATCCGGCTTTACAAAAATGTTCGGAGTCTTTAAAGCTTCAAGCTGATTATCGTCAAAAAATAGTGAAGACCTTGACTTATCCGATCGTTATGTTTGTCTTTTTAATTGCGTTATTGTTAGGCATGAGAATATTTCTACTTCCCCATATTCTTAGTTTTATTTCAGTTGAAGTTTATCAAACCACGCCACTTATTCGTTTATTAGTTTTATTCTTTTCTTATTTACCTCAAATATTAATCAGTCTATTTGCTATTAGTATTTTGGGATATTTTTTTATTGATGTTTATTTACTCCGAAAAAGTGCGATGCATCGTTATAAGCTATTACTAAAAATTCCTCTGTTAAATAAATGGATTCGATATTATTGTACATATAAAGTAGCCCAAAATTTAGGTTATTTTTTAGAAGGCGGGTTTTCTTTACAGCAGACTTTTGATTTTATTGTACAATATCCGATTGATCCTTTTTTAACAGAAGTGGCGGCCTATTTAACAGAAAGTTTAAAAAAGGGAGAAGCGCTAAGTGAAAGCCTAGACGCTTTAAGACTATTTCAACCGGAATTAGGGATGATTGTGTATCAAGGTGAATTGACCAGTCAACTGTCTACTAAGTGTCTATTATTTTCAAATAAATTAGTAACCGAATTAATGGAAGATGTCGCTAAAAAAATTAATTATTTACAACCTATTTTATTTATTTTGATTGCGTTATTAGTAATGGGAATGTATTTGATGATGATGTTACCAATCTTAACGATGGAAGGTTTATAAAAGAAAGAGGTGGAAAAATGAAAAGAAAAATTACAAAACATTTAAGCAATCGCAAGGGGTTTACGCTTTTGGAAATGTTAATTGTCTTAATTATCGTTGGATTATTGATGGCGATTATTATTCCAAATGTTTCCGGACAAAAAGAGAGGATTGAGACTCAAGCAACTGAGAATATTGCTGAAATTGTAGAGACACAAGTGAATACTTATCAGTTAGTTGAAAAGAGTGAGGATGCAACTTTGACACTCTTGGTTAGTGAAGGTTATCTGACGCAAAAACAAGCCGATGAAGCAGAACGTTTATTGGGTCTAAGTCCAGACGCAACTATCAGTGTGCCAATTATTAGTAATAGTGGACAATAATAGAGGATTTACTTTAGTTGAAATGTTGGTTCATTTAATAATAATTAGTTTTCTAATTTTAATTATTATAAAAATCCCTTATCATCAAATAGCGAATCAAATTGAAAATCGTTTGTTTGTAGATCAATTAGTAGCACAACTGAATTATACTCAACAAAAAGCCTTATTTCATAATAAACGTTATACGGTAACCTTTGATCAATCTCGACAAGAGGTACGCTTTAATGATCGCAACCTGCAACTACCTGAAACTTTGTATTTTAATCAAACTTTTATTTTTGATTATTTAGCAAATGGTCGGGTAAATCAATTTCGAACGGTTACATTGTATAATGACGAAGGTCCCCATGTTAAAATTGTCTTTCAATTAGGAAGTGGTAAATTTGTGGTACAACCAGAATAATCAAGGGTTCGCCTTAGTTGAAAGTATGGTTGCTTTTATTATCTTTAGTTTAATGTTGATGCTGTATTTACCGGCTTATCATAGAGAATTACAACGACTAGAAGAGTTAAAGTTAGTTGCTAACCAATGGCAACTATTGGACGATTTAATCCAAATGTCGCAACAACAACCATCGTTGGATTTAGATACGCGCATAGAGGCTTACACTCTTTTATATGAAGAAGGAGTCACATGGCAAGCTAATAATGGGTTTTATCAAATTGTATTTGACGGAGGCAATCAATATGAAGTCCAATTGCTCAATTTGCAATAATCGAGGAATGGTTTTGATTGAAGCATTAATTAGTTTGATGGTGATTAGTCTAATGATGCACGGTATCTATCAAATTATGAACAGTTATCAAAGGGTTCGTTTCGCTCAATCACAAGAATTATCGGCCGATGGCCACCAGTTTTTATCATTATTGGAAGCAGAGTTGCGACAATACCAAGTGGAAGAGGTGAAGCATAATACGATTAAGATGAAAAATGAGGCTGGTTATTATCAGGTTGTGTTAGAAAACAATAAAATTTATAAAAAGCCAGGACATCATCCCTACGCTTATCAAGTACAATCATGGGAACTAAATCAAAAAGGAAGTTGGATTGAAGTGATGGTCACCTATCAAAATCAACAAAAATTTTTCGGAATAGTAAAATATGAAGAATAATAAAGCATTGGCGTTGCCCATTGTGATAGTCTTTATGTTTTTATCTCACCTAACCTATATAAGTTTATTGAACTATAACCAAATTCAATCATTGCGTTACCGAGATATTGCGCGTTACTATCAAGGACAAAGTATGTTGACGATTAGTAATACTTTACTGGAAGAAAAGGATGGCATTCAACAATTAATTCAGCGATTAAAAGAAGTCATCGAACATCAAACCACTTATTTATTACCTAGACACGGGATCGTTATGGATGAAGCCGACTTTCATTCACAATTGACAATGATTCAAGTTGAAGAACAAGATTTACCCAAAATCCATATTATTTCTCATCAAATCTATATTGAAGAACAAGCTATGCAAAAGATAGAAAATGATGGGGGATTAGATGAATTATTAGTAGAAGGGGTGGTGCTATCTAATAAATTACCCCAAGCATTTGATGAAGCACCGATTCAAAACCAAGTGCAAGAACTATTACATTCTTTGAGTGAACTAGGGTGGGAGCAACAATCTAACAAGAGACGTAATTTTCAAGGACAACTGAACATTCAACCAACGCCTTATACCCAGTTTAACTTTAATATCGGACAAGTTAAGGTCAAAAACAATGCGGATGGTCGACAAGTTACGGTTTATGATAAAGCTGGCCATCAGCTTTATCAACAACAACAATTAAATGACAAAGTAGGCTTTTTAATACTATCGGAAGTGATAATATTGGAAGAAGTGATAGCTCCATAATATCATTATTAAATAATGTATAATCATCGAAAAAAGTGATAAGACTGTTAAAAATTTTTAGTAAAATAGGACAATGATAAAGCTTTTTATAGTTCGATACTTTTTGGTGTGGATGAACAGAAATTTCTTTGTTCATTCACACTTTTTTTTATTAATAAGCAAAGTCATGGAATTCTGATATAATCTAATTAGCGACAAAAAGTTAATTCTTTGATACAATATAATTAAATTATTTAGAGGGGTGTTCAGATGTCTAGAGTTGAACAATTAAGACAAGAATTAACGAAATACAATGCCGAAAGTATGCTGGTAACGAATTTAAAAAACGTTCGTTATTTAGCTAATTTCACCGGCTCAGCAGGAGTAGTATTCGTTACTCCTACCAACCAATACTTTATTACGGACTTTCGTTATACTACTCAAGCAAACGAACAAGCAAAAGGTTTCGAAATTATTATCCATAAAAACGGTGCGTTTAATACCGTGGCTGAAATTATCGAACAAGAAAATATTCAAACAGTTGCTATTGAAGCAGATGAAATGAATGTCGCTACTTACTTGAAATTAAAAGATTTATTTGACGCTGAGATGATTGAAACAGAATTATTATTAGAAACAATTCGTTCAGTAAAATCAGAAGATGAGATTAACATTATTAAAGAAGCTTGTGAAATAACGGACCAAGCATTCGATCATATTTTAACCTTTATCAAACCAGGTGTGACAGAAATTGAAGTAGCTAATGAATTGGAGAGATTCTTGAAATCTAAAGGGGCTTCTGCGATGTCATTTGATACGATTGTTGCCAGTGGATTACGTTCAGCCATGCCACATGGAGTCGCGAGTGATAAAGTAATTGAAGAGGGTGATGTGGTAACATTAGACTTTGGTTGTTACTATCACGGCTATAGTTCCGATATGACGAGAACGATTGCAGTTGGACATATCGATCCTAAAATGGAAGAAATTTATCATATTGTCTTAGAAGCTCATGAACGTGTAAATAGAGCAGCTAAAGCGGGGATGACAGGTAAAGAATTAGATGCAGTAGCACGCGATTATATTACTGAAAAAGGATATGGACCTGCATTTGGGCATAGTACAGGACATGGACTAGGTCTTGATGTACATGAACAACCAGGTATTAACTTCCGTAATGAACAACCATTATTAGTGAATCAAGTGATTACTAATGAACCAGGCATTTACGTAGAAGGTTTGGGCGGTGTTCGGATTGAAGATGACTTGGTTATCACTGAAGATGGAGCCTATGGTTTGAATCGTAGTCCTAAGAACTTGATAATTTTATAGCATTTCGATGGTATATCCGTTAAAATGGGGATAGCAGAAAGTAAAAGAGGAGGAAAGCATATGACAACTCATGAAAATGCTTCAATGAATACTCACGGAACCCCTCAATTGGGTGAAATTAACATTACAACATCGGTATTGGAAACTATTGCCGCTCAAGCAACTAAAAAAGTAGCGGGTGTTTATGTTAGTAAACAATCTTTCCAAAATGTTTCAGGGAGTTTCTTTAGTTTAGAACGTGAAAAAACAGGGGCGAAGATTAAGCGTCAAGACAATCATATTGCTGTCGATATTGATATCCGTGTAAAATATGGTTATTCGGTACCTGATGTAGCGATGAATGTTCAAGAAAGTGTTAAAGAACAAATTTTATTTATGACGGATTTAGTAATTGACGAAGTGAATGTCCATGTAATTTCAGTAGAAGCTGGACCAACAGGATCTGAGTTATTTCATTTAGATGAAGAAAATGGTGACACAGTTGACGAATAAGTTAAATAAAAGACGCCAAGTCCGTGAAAAAGCGGTCCAAATTTTATTTCAATTAGTAGATGCGCCTGATTATTTAACTGAAGAAGTTGCAACTGAATTTGCATTGGAAGCTGGTAATGATCCAGAAGCAGGCTTTGACGAAGTCGAAGACCAATACTTATTTGAGTTAATCAAAGGGGTCCAAGAAAATCGTGATGAGATTGATCAAACGATTGAAAAATACTTATCTGATTGGACAATTGATCGTTTAAATCGGATTGACTTAGTAGTCTTAAGAGTCGCACTATATGAATTAATGTATGTGAGTCGTGAAACGGTACCAGCTAAAGTAGCAGTCAATGAGGCAATTGACTTAAGTAAATTATTCAGTGATGAAAAATCGCGTCGCTTTGTCAGTGGTGTGTTATCTGAATATTTGAAACAAATAGAGACAGAATAGAGTTTGGCTTAGTTGAAGTCGACAATATTTGCGTTGACGCATTCTATTGAAGAAGTAAACAATAATATGCATTGAAGATCAAAGGAAAGATAGCAACTTTAATGGTTGTTCTATCTTTCTTTTTTAGTTTATTAGATACAGTGAAGCACTGGCCGTTAAAATAAGATTGCGAATTACCTTGGTTATCAAAGAGTTAGGGCAACACGTTTGGCATTATATTTTTAACAGTCTATCGTGCTTATTTAATCTGTTCGATCAACTGATAAAAAATGAGTGAAAGAAAATAGTGTGAAGATAATGGTTTCTAATTGAATACCATTTCTTAATTCACTTATAATAGTATTACAAGGAGGATTGAAAAATGAAACAGAATAAAAAATCAGAACATAATCGAAAAAAGTTACATTTACGAATGTCGTTTAGTCCTCTATTAGGGACAGGATTGATCCTTGCGGTACTATTAGTGGCGATGCAAGTAGTGAATTCAAGTGGGAAAAATCCTATAAAGCAATTATTTTCAGAGAATCAAACTTCTATCAGTGAATCAGTGGTTAATAAATCGAGCAATACAGAAGAAACTAATTATGTCTCCTTAAAGTCTGACAACTTGTCATCCTTGAGTGAAAGTGAACCAGAAAAAACAGAAAATTCTCAGTCTCAAGTTGAAAGTCACCAGTCTGAAGCATTAACAGGATCAGAAGAGAAGGTTACGCATTCTATGGAAGAAGCTACTCAATCGGAAGAATCAATTGTAACAACGACATCAGCGCAAACAACTATTAGGGACTCGCATGAAGAAAAATCTAAAATTGTCGAAAACAAAAATAAACAACAATGGTTACCGAATATTAAAGTAGAAGGTATTTTTAATCCATTAATTTATTCATTAGACGGAGAATATAGTCTCTATTACCAAGCGCTTGATCACAAGACTAGTTCACAACCTTTAATCTTAAATAATCAACCAATGCGATCAGCTAGTATCATTAAACTTTTTGTCCTTGCGGCGCTATTTGAGCAAGTAGAAAAAGGGGAAATGGATTTAACAGAACAATATGCCTTAAAAGCAGAAGATAAGGTCTCGGGAACGGGAGATATTCAAAATATGCAAGATGGTACGGAATTAACCTTACTAACCTTAGCTGAGAAAATGATGACGGTTAGTGATAATACCGCAACTAATATTCTGATTAATTTAATCGGTGGTATAGAGAAAGTTCAAAGCATAATTGTGGAACTGGGATATTCTGATGTCCAATTAAAGCGATTGATGGTCGACCTTGAGTCATTAAAAGCCGGGGAAGATAATTATGTGACCGTAGAAGATGTTGGTCGAATATTAGCAGATATTTATCAAGAAAAATTAGTATCAAAGTCAGCTTCAAAAGAAATGTTAGCTATTTTAAAGCAGCAAACAGATCGACAAATGCTTGCACAAAATCTGCCGAGTGACGTTACTTATTATGGAAAAACAGGAAATTTTGAAGACTATGGTGTGCAAAATGATGCGGCCATTATTGAGACGCCAAATGGTGCCTTCATCTTAGTTTTCTTATCACAAGACGGCCAAAAAGAACAACAATTGAAAGTGATGAATAAACTAGGAAAAGTCGTAAGCGAACAATTCATTGAAATTGAATAGCACCGAGTAGAATATATCGCGAATGGGATTTGTATAGCATCATCACGATAGACACCGATGAAGGTGCAGTACATTTGATTCAATAAATGCTGTTATAAATATGTAAGCTTTTAGTCTCAACTAAAGTCTATTATCTGTAACAGGGTGTATTTAAGCATATTTCCGTTTGTTTGAATAGAATAAAATTGGTGGTATAATATTATTAGTAAATTTTATTAATAAAGGAGGAATGTGAATGCTTCAGAAGTTAAAAGAGGTTATGATGGCAGTAATCCCCATCGCAATTTTAGTTGTTATTATTCATTTGTTTTTAACCCCATTAACGCAAAAACAATTTACACTATTTGCTATTGGTGTCGTATTAGTGCTGTTCGGATTAGCCATATTTTTACTTGGTGTTGATATTAGTATTTCCAGAATGGGACATATTTTAGGACATGGTTTAACTAAAACAGGAAATATCAAATTATTAGTTGCAGGTGGAATTTTGATTGGATTTATTGTCTCGATTGCTGAACCTTCTCTGACAATATTAGGGGATCAAATAGCGACAATGTCCAATCAAAGTTTAAGTCAGATGTTAGTCGTCGTTGTCGTATCTTTAGGTGTGGCGTTTTTTCTGGCTTTAGGGATGCTTAGAATTGTTTTTGCTTGGAATATTTCAAAAATAGTGACGATTTTTTATGTACTTATTTTTGTTCTTGCTATTTTTGTGGATGAAGCAATGGTGACTTTTGCCTTTGACTCATCAGGAGCGACGACAGGTGCGCTAACGGTTCCTTTCGTACTGGCATTAAGTGCTGGTATTTCTTCATTATCAAATGAAGAAATTGAACAAGATGATATGAGTTTTGGTTTAGTTGGGATTGCTTCCATTGGACCGATTTTAGCAATGTTGATTTTAGGTTTGTTTTCGAGACAATCTTTAGCAGGCCAGTTTATTGAACAAGAACCATTAGACCAATCGATTGCCCTAATTGTATGGGAATCCTTAAAATCAAGTGTTGGTCAAATTGTAGTCGGAGTTATTCCTTTATTAGTTATTTTTCTTATTTACCACTATTTTATTGAAAAGCAAACACCTCAAACATTTAAAGATATTATGGTTGGATTAGGTTATTTAATGTTTGGTCTCGTACTATTTTTAACGGGTGTTTCGGCAGGATTTATGCCTATAAGTCAATATTTAGGCGGAGCTTTGTATCAATCGCAAGCACAGTGGGTTCTAGTGTTAATTGGCTTTATATTGGGTGTGATGGCGATATTAGCAGAACCAGCCATTTATGTTTTAATTAACCAAATCGAAGATGAAACCGGGGGCTCTATTTCAAAGAATTTAGTACTAGTGCTTATTTCGTCAGGAGTAGGCGTTGCGATTGCTTTAACTGTTTTGAGAATTTTAAATCCTTCTATGAGATTATGGCATATTTTATTACCAGGGTTTATACTTATTATATTGCTGTCACATAAAGTGCCAAAATTATTTGTGGGGATGGGGTTTGATTCCGGTGGAGTAGCCAGTGGTCCAATGACCGGTACCTTTATCTTTGCATATGTTCAAGGAATCGCCATTGCTAGTCCGGTCTCTGATCCCATTATTGATGGTTTCGGTATGATTGCGGTAGTGGCCATGGTGCCTATTTTATTTATAGAAATATTAGGTTGGGTTTATCTTAAGATTGAACAAAACCAACAGGAATAATTTGAGGAGTAATGTATATATGACTAAAACGATTAAAGAAGATCCTGTTTTATTAGCAATAGCGGTTCTGAATCACAATGAAGGTGTCCGCTTTGTCAATGAAGCGATAAAACTAGGATTAAATGGAGGTGTTATTAGTCCTGCAACGGGACTAATTGGCTCACCATTATTAAATTTATTATCTATTCGTCATGACCGTCGTGATTTTGTAATGATTTTTGAAAGAGAAAGTGTGTTAATTCCAGCCTTAAAGTCCTTGGTAAACACTTTTAAAATGGATTTACCAAATCATGGAATTGTTTTTGTTTTAAAAACTGGTTTCCAATTAAGTCGTGATTTCTTGTTGGAAAATAATGATTGGAATGAAACAGAAGCGGATTATCAATTAATGGTATTAAGTTTTAAACACGGTCGTGCCACAGAGATAGTGCAAAAAATTAATCAAGTTTCAACTGCAGGAGCAACAATTTTTACTGGAAAAGGTGAGAGTGTCCTTGAACGTCAACAAATGATGGGATTAGTATTTGCGCCACAAAAAGATGTTATTTTAAGTGTGGTTGAAAGTGATCAGGTGCCAGATGTTTTCATGGTGATGGAAAATTCCTATCATTGTACTCAAACAAAAGGAATGTCCGTGTTGAGTATTGATATCCATAACTTTTCACGAAATCGATTATTAACACCGATGAAGACGGATTCTGAGAAAGAAATTCTAATATCGATTGTCAGTGAAGAATTAGAAGAAGAGTATATTAAGATTATGAAAAAACATCGTATGAATGGTGGAACTAGCTTGAAAGGCCATGGATCGGTTTCACCAGAAATGATGGAGAAGATTTTTAATATTACAGTGAATCCACAAAAGAAAATTCTCTTTACTATCGATACCACGAAAAAGATTGAAGCAGCTTATCATGATATTTTATCGTCACCGAAAATGAATGAAGCGCATAAAGGTGTTTATTTAACTATTCCGGTACATGGGGTTTATGGTTTGTATCAGGAGGATTAAGCGATTAACACGGAAGTTTTCTCTGTTGAGTCCCCTCAACTTGAAGAAATAATAGTGAGAATCACTCCTAAATAATACATAAAATGACAAAGCTACAGCTGAAAATTTGGCTGTAGTTTTTGTGTTTCAAGCAGTAAGAGGCTGGGCATAAACTTGATGAATTTAGTTAAGATTATTGTTCATTAATTAATAGCGCAGTGGTTGAGTGGCCTCAAACTGCATCTTAATGACTTGTTTGAGGCCAACTCAACTTTGCGGGGGTAGGCCAACGAAGTGAAAATCATTCGATTTTCTACTTCTGGTCCACTCCCATTGGTATATTTTATTGGAAAGACAGGTTAATGCGTTGGGTAGCGTTTGAGAAGCAGTGATATAATTAATGTGGTAGGCTTGAAATAGAGTTCAATCGTTACTAAAAGACTCACAAAATGCTGGTTTTTGCACCTAATAATAGCTTCTGTACACATCTACAATCTAAGCTGACATTGAATCTACTCCGCAAAGACGGAACATAAGGTATCAAGACTAGACTCAAAATTATGATTGTCCTCTCTTAAGTAGATGGACTTTTTAACGTTTATATTTGATACGGAACCATTCTTATCGGCTGTTATCAGTCTCTGTTTATTGGTCAGTTGCATTAGTTGAAGAAGATAGTACTAGGAAAAAAGTATGACGAATTATTGCGATTATTTCTTTATTGTTTAAAATATGTCAAATATGTTATAATAAATGTAGTAACTTTAGGAGGATAAAATTATGAAAAAATTAGTCATTGGATTAATTTGCCTTTTCCAAGTAATGTGTCTTCCGAACATATCAGTAAAAGCAAATGAAATAACCACGATAAACTATGAAACTAGTACCGAAACAACTAATAGAGAAACGACGGTTACAACTGAAGAGTCGACCACCGTCAGTACGACGGTTGAGGCACCGGAAGAGCTAGGTGGAGCACAAGTCGCTGATTACCTAGTAGCGGATCAGTTTTATCAAATCATTATTAAAAATACTGCCGACGAAGTAGTTTACCAAAAAGATGATGCGATTTTTCTTCAAAGTGATTTAGAAAAATTACAAGCAATATTGAAATCTTCAAGTCATCTCTACATAGATCTTGGTGATGGTCAATATGCTTTACCCGTTGCGTCACTTAGATTAGTGAATCAAACCTTGACTTTTATTTATGATGATGTCATAGGTTATTCAGCTGTCTTTCACGAAGGGGTTGTTACCAATTCGGGAATGATTATTAGTGATGCAAGTGACCCAGTAATAGAGACCGTTACAATTGAACAACCCGATATTAGAGGGTGGGTTGTTAATCAACCCAGTGATATGACGGCTGAAATCCTAACAATTTCGTTGAACAATCAAGAATATTGGGCAACCATGCCTTATAAAGTAGGGGTTAGCGGAGCTGTTTTAGATGAGAGTAATACAATTTATTTAGGTGCTTTTACATTAACGGACTCACCTTATAATTTACATTTAAATATCGTTCCCAAAACAGAAGCACCAAAAGAGAAAGAAAACAATCGACGGTTAACAAATAAGCTTAAAACTGCTTTGGATAGAGAAAAGACTGTTGAAGAAAATACCATAACCGATAATGCACCAATGGCAACAACTACTACTGTAGAGGTTGAGAATATGCAAAGCGATACTGTCACTGAGATGAGTCAAGAGGCACCAACACCTAGCGTTGATGAACAAACGAAGATTCCTGAGATGGAAACATCCAATGAAACTACTGAGGTGACTCAATCGCAAATCAGTACTGAAAATACAGTTATAACTAGACAAACAACTGTTGAGGACTTACAAGCTATTGTTCCTAATCCAGATAATAATCGTCGTAAATTACCTTTGACGGGTGAAAAATCACGACCTATTATGATGATAGTGGTACCGCTACTGGTACTGGGATTGTTATTAGTAGTCATTAATAAAAAAGAAAGAATATAATACAATGCCATCAGATGTATGCGATTATCAAGGTGATGGCAAGCAATTAAAACATATGGGAATTGTCTTTGCACAAGGATTAAGCGGCGTTAAAGCAAGAATCAAATTATTAGTTATTTTAAATAGCCGACGCGAAGCATCATTGGCGGTGTTATTTTCAAGGCAGGCCTATCAGTATTAATTGTTAGAAAATAATAGTATAATCAAATTAAAGACTCTTTGAATGAATCGATTAAACAACTGAGCTTATGAAGCGAAAACAGTTATTAAGTTTAATGAGATATCATTCAAAGAGTTTTTTAATTATGGATGACGATGTTTTTTTCTAAATTGTGATGGCGTAATATGATTAATCATTCTAAATGCTTTAGTAAAATGTGACGGTGAATTAAAGCCAACTTTAGCTGAAATATCCGCTATTTGCTCGTCGGTATGAATTAAAAGTTTTTCGGCTTCTTCGATACGCACATGAATCAAATAATCAATTGGCGAAAGTCCGGTATTTTGTTTAAAGATACGGATTAAGTAGAATTTGTTAATATCTGACACTTCTGCCAATTGTTCTAGCGTCACTTTTTCCGAATAATGATCACGGATATAATTTTGGACTTCTTGTACGTCTTTTGATTTTGCTAATTTACCATTATCTTTAATTGAAATATCCGAATGGCGCAACACATAAATCATGATACATTCTACTAGACGTTTGATAATTTGGTCAGTGCCTCGACTTTTTGATTCATTTTCCAGTAATAATAAATCGAAATAATGACGTAAAGTACGTCCGCGGTTATGCACTAAAAAGTGACCATCTACAGAATCAAGATTGACAGAAGAGGTAAAGACAAAACCGGTTAATAAAATTGTGATGATTTCTGAATTTTTATCTGCTTCAAACGATATTTTTTGTTGCGGATTTAAAATTAAGATATCATTTTCTTGACAACGATAATCTTTGTCATCAATTCCAAAATGAGTTTGGCCTTTTTTGACATAAATCAACATCAAATTATCTTCTGTCTGTAATACTTTACTATCCTTAGTTTGTAACAAATAATGTTCAATTCGACTGATTTTAATTGAAGAAGAATTTATATTGGAAATATACATACATTCAGCCCCCATTTCTATTCTTATATTTCTATTATACAAAATAAAATAGAAAAATAAACATAAGTTGACCTCGTAATATATAGAAAAATACAAAAATAAAATAGATTTCTTTTTGTATCAAGATGAACTTTGTTATAATAAAAGCATCAAATATAAGGGGTGTCATTATGCAGAATTTCGTCTATGATATACCAACTAAGGTTTATTTTGGAAAAAATCAAATTGAACGTTTACCGGAGTTAATTCATCGTTTTGGCAAGCGTGTGTTATTAACATACGGTGGGGGCAGTATTAAACGCAATGGTCTATATGATCGTGTAAAAGAATTACTAGCCGATTGTGAGATTTATGAATTAGGCGGGATTGATCCCAATCCGCGAATAGAATCAGTGCGCGAAGGGGCAAAATTATGTAAAGAGCATCATATTGATGTGATTTTAGCAGTAGGTGGAGGTTCAACGATTGATTGTTCCAAAGTCATTGCTGCTGCCTCAAAATATGATGGCGATGCGTGGGATTTAGTTGCAGATTCAAGTAAAATTAAAGATGCTTTACCTTTAATCGATATTTTGACTTTATCTGCTACTGGAACAGAGATGAATACAGGTGGGGTTATTACCAACTTTGAAACAAAAGAGAAAAAAGGTACAGGCGCTTATGTTTTATATCCATATGCCTCAATATGTGATCCGATGTATACTTTCACTGTGCCTAAAAATCAGACAGCTGCCGGGACAGCAGATATTATGAGTCATACATTTGAAATTTACTTCAATCGAGAAGAAGGTGTGTTTGTTCAAGATCGCTTAGCTGAAGGGATATTAAAAGCGTGTATCCATTATCTACCCATTGCATTAGAGCAACCGGATAATTATGAAGCGCGTGCTAATTTAATGTGGTCTTCTACGATGGCCCTTAATGGTATTACTTCAATCGGCCGACCAGGACCATGGACATGTCATCCGATAGAACATATGTTATCAGCCTATTATGATATCACTCATGCTGTCGGATTAGCCATTTTAACACCACGCTGGATGTCGTATATTTTAAATGAAGAAACAGTAGAGCGTTTTGCAATGTATGCTCATAATGTTTGGGAAATTCCCTATCAAGCTGATCAATTTGCGATGGCTAAAGAAGCGATTGAAAAAACATATCAATTTTTTGTCGACGCTGGCCTACCGATGACTTTACCAGAAGTTGAAATCGATGAAGAGTACTTTGAAGAAATGGCTGAACGGGTTGAACCACGTTTAACGAATAGCTATGTCCCATTAACTAAAGAAGAGGTCGTAACCATCTTAAAAGATTGTATGACTTCGGGTGTTACCTACCAACATTAAATTGAATGAGAAAAGACTGACAAAAATCTGTTCATTATGGACAGATTTTTTCAGTCTTTTTATAAATTGATATTTAGAAAAAATAGGCAAAAAGCAGTTTCAACAGGACGAGTCTGGATTTATCGGTATCGAACATCGAACATCAAACTGTTCAGCCTATCATTGAACCTTGTTGATTTTGCGGTTGATTTTAAAATGGGTGAGTGATTTCGAATAAAGGTTGTCGAAATCAAACTAAAGCCCTATACCGAAGTATGAGGCGTTGATTTATAATAAAGATTAGATTAGTGATGCAGCGTCTTCATCTACGATGACTGTTACATCGGGATGGTTAATTAAAACTGTTGCAGGGCAATCGGTTGTTACTTCACCGGCCATTAATTGTTTAATGGCATTGGCTTTGTTTTTACCGAAAGCCATTAAGATAATTTTTTTGGATTTCATAATTGAAGCAATTCCCATACTGTAAGCTTGACGAGGAACATCTGCTTCAGATTCGAAATAACGTTTGTTTGCTTGGATGGTTGAGTCGGTTAAATCAACTAATGCAGTTTTTGCATCAAAGGAAGTACCAGGTTCATTGAAACCAATATGACCATTTTCACCAATACCCAAAATTTGTACATCGATTGGATTTTCATCAATAATCGCTTCATAACGAGCAACTTCTGCCTCTGCGTCAGTATTTAAGCCATCTGGTACATAAGTCTCTTTAAATGGCTTGTGATTAAATAAGTGTTGTTGCATAAAATAACGATAGCTTTGAGGGTGCTCTCCGCTTAAACCATAATATTCATCTAAATTAATAGAAATTGAATCGGTGAAATCTAAATCTGATGCTACGATTAATTCATACAACTTTTCAGGTGTACTGCCTGTTGCTAAACCAAAAGTGTTAGCACCATTTTCCTTAGCTTCTTTGATAATTTCAAAAGCTTTTTGTGAACCTTCTGCCATTGTCTTAAAAGTCAAAAATTCCATAATTCTCCTCCTTGTGAAATGTTTTTCAACAATATTATTATAGCATTGACAACAGGGGGATTCAAACATAAAAATGACTTTTTAAGCGATAACAAGCAATAGGAGATACTTAGGGAACTGAATTTGAGATTGGGGTTCATAACAATACGATTCCAAAACGAAAATTTGATTAATATTTTACTACAAAATGGTAACAATTAGATTTTTCAATTTATATTATGATAATATAATAATGAAGAGGATTAACTGATGAAAGGTGGCGACAATATTGTTAAAGACCAAGCAACATTACGTGAAGACAACATTTTCGATAGGATTAATAACATTATTTGCAAGCGTTCATTTAACTTCAAATACAATGGTCGCTGCACAAGAGAACAGTTACTCTACTAATCAAAATACTCAAAGTTATACGGAAACCAGTATCGTAGAAACCACAACGACCAAAGTATATGAAGAAATTATTGAAGAGAGTGGTGAAGTGACACCAGGGGCACCAGGTTCATTTGACGATGACACAACCACTCCAGAAACCACAGAGCCGTTAGAGACCGAACCATCAACTGAAATAACGGAACCTTCCGTCGAAGCAACGGATAGTACTAATCAATCAACGGCACCGGCGGAGTCCTCTACTACGACGAGTGTTAATCAAGGAACTGCGCCTAATCAAACTGAGACGACTTCTTTTATTACACGTATTATTACTAGAAATCAAACAACTGCCAATAATGCTCGTAATCAAGGAAAACTATCAAATAGTCAGCGACCATTATTTAAAGAAAGCCAAGCGCATTCGCTTACTAAATTATTCTTAAAAAAACATCTTCAATCAACTATTGAAACATATCCTGAGGTTACATTTTGGAGCTACGCTTTGTTAACCGTGACAACAGGCAAAACAGAATGGTTAAATCTGGATGTAATGCCTTTGGTTGTTACGATTGCTGAAATTTTGAGTAATTATTAAGGAGAAAAAATGTATTATTTAATAGGACTTAAAACGTGCAGTACTTGCCGTCAAATCGAAAAATTGTTAAGACAAGCGGATATTACGTATCAATATCAAGATGTCAGAACGGATCGACCAACTGCGGATCAAATTCGTGGTTGGTTGTCTTCTATTAATAAGGAAAATATCGATAAATTAGTCAATACCCACGGGCAAGTTTATCGAGAACGCCAATTAAAGAATGATTGGAAAAATTTTACAGTCGAAGAAAAAATCCAAACACTAGCATCTGATGGAATGTTAATTAAACGCCCGATTTTAATTACAGATAATAATCGTCTGTTTGTAGGAAATGAAGTCAAAAAATATTTGGAGGAAGGGGCAAATCATGCATAAAAAATTAACAATATTTAGTTTGTTTTTATTGCTGACAAATTTTTCTTTGCCAATAATGCAAGCAGAAGAAAGTAGCCAACCAGAAACAACACTCCAACCAGAAACAACCGTATCACCCGCTGAAACATCAACTACACCAGCAACTGAAGAGTCAGATGCTACCGGAAATAACACTTCTATTGTGGAAAAAAATGGTGAGAGTCAATATGACTTTAAAGAACCAAAAGCGCTACTTGAGGCGCTGAAAAAATCTCCGGAGAATAAGTCTTCCATGCTTAATTTAATGGAAAGTGAAAACGGTGTGGACTTTACGCTTGATAGTTTATCGGCTTTGAAGGATAATCAACTTTACTATATTTTAAACCAAAAAGGTAATGATGGCGGCACTAATGTTCTGATTCAAACTGACGAACAAAATAATGTTAAAACATCTTTTTATTTAGCAGAAGATTTAGCAAAATTAGCCGCGGAACGCTTAAATAATGACTATGAACATTATAAAGATAGTTCAGTCGAAGCTTATTATGTCTACGCACAAGAACATATCGATGATATTTTAGGTACTTATATTGAGCATCCAGCGGCTAATGAAAGTAATCATGCACTTTTACAACACTTGAATTCAGTTGATCATTGGATGTTAGAATTAATCACTCAATATGTTGAAAAGAACACGAATCGTGCAGAAGTTCATCAAACAGAGCAAGAAGGAACAGTGTATGTCTTTAATATCGATCAAAAAGAGTCACAGCAACTGGTTGAATTGGCGCAAACACTAGCAGATGGTACAGACGAAACGAATCGTTTAACAGAAGAATTGCAAAAAGGTTATCTTGGCACAATCAGTTTCTCAATGAAACTAGGTGAAATAGCCATGAGTTTGGCAACCGATGATGCACATCATGTTATTGAATATCGTATTGGTTTAGAAAAAGCAACGATTAAACAACCTGATGCTGAAAAGATAATTTCAAGTCAGGAATTTATCAAGAAAACAGGTATTGACATTTTTGCTGATGGGCTAGTTTCAGTTGCAACCGCGGAAACAACAAGTTCCAACGATGAAGAAAATACGCAATCTGAGGCAACCGCAGAAACAGACACTGCAGAAGAAACCACCACCGGTGAGGAATAGTTAAAACGATTAAAATAAAGAGGAATTGATAACTCTATTAAAGCCTTTATAATGTATCAAATAGCAATTTTATCTATTTGATGATATAATTTTGGAAAAGAGGAGGCATAATATGAAAGAGTACATCTGTATGGCTGATGTAGAAATTGAACGTGAGAAAAAGAAATTATCGAACTTTGTTGACGAAGCAACCCTAGAACATAAAGCAACTATTTTTAAAATATTAGGGGATTTAAACCGAGTTAAGATTGTCGAAATTTTATCTCACTACCCTCAATTATGTGTAAATGAAATAGCTCAATTTATCGATGCTTCTGTAGCGACCACATCACATCATTTAATTACCTTAAAAAATAACGGCATTATTAAATCGGTAAAAGAAGGCAAACATGTTATCTATATGTTAGATACGGATTATGTAACCAGTCTATTTGAAACAGTCGATTTATTACGTGTGCAATGTCCTAAAATGAAAGCTGCTAAATAATTTATATTTAATTGTAGGCGATTTTACGGTATAATAAAATCATAAAAAATATTTATGATGGAGGGTGTAAAATGAAAGAGCCGGATAAAGAAAAAGTAGTAAATTGGGATAATCTATCTGAAAACCTAGACGATTTAAATATTGATGGCGTTTTAAATGGTGAAGATAGTAACCAACATATTGTAGCGACAGAAGAAGAATTTCAAGAGCTTTTAAAAGGATTATTCGAATAATTTTTTTGCCGAAGCAGAGTAGCAGCGCTTAACGCAATACTCTTTGCTTTGGTTTTTATGTTTAATTATCAAGACGGCTGTTAAAGCAGTGAAATCATTAGTTCATCTGAGTGATGTAGTCTCTAGTTGAGAAAAAAGATTGTAAAAGTTATATATAGAACAAGTAAATTGATTGAATCTTGAATTAAGAGCAGTATAATGAATGTAAAGATATCAATTGAAATATTAATAATTAAAACGACTAAGAATACCTATGAATGAGAGGTGCAGTAAAGTATTCATATTTACCTTAAAAGCTGTTATGGCTTTATAGAATGTGAAGGATGTTCCCCAAGTGAATACTAATCGTAGTCGTTTTTTTATAGCCTCAATTCAATCAATAAAGGATTTATCATTATTTGGCAAACCATCCATTATCGCGGTGATGTCCATTCAATAACTAAGTCCTAAGTAAGACTATAAACTACTTAATAACATGGAAGGAGGATAGCGCCTTGAAACCGTCTGAAAACTGAAAGGAGGTTATCCAACTATCTCTGTCTTGGCCGTACAGTAGAACGGCTTTTTTGTTTGAAATAAGAAGCTTAAATGAGTAAACATTATGAAATGACTGGTTGAAGAAAAAAGCTGATTAAAATTATCCCATTTCAGTTTTAGAAAAAATATTAAATCATCCAGAATTTAAGTTAAAATATATTAATAGTTCATCTGATGGAGTATTAGCAACTAGAGTTACTTGAAAACTCTATGAGGATATGATAGTTTATAAGCTAACAGAGGTGATCGAGTGATGGATAATCAGTTGCTTAATCCTAATCATAATTTTTATCCAGAAGATGATTCTTTTTTACGCTTTGAAAAAGCATATTATCAAATTGCTAAGGCGGTCTATCCTGCGTGGAGTATAGAGGCGAAAATGATTCAACAACTTAAAAAAAGTTCTCAAAAGGTAATCCAGATCGCACCGCCCGAGACGATTGATAACCAGACTTATAATTTTCATTTTAAGCAAATTTACGATAATGCAGGGAATGCCTGGTTTCAATTCGTGAACGTCCAACAACAGTTACCCAAGTCAAATTAATTTGAATAATCTAGTCAAACTACTTGCTTTTTGACCAAAAATGACCTATTATTATAACTGTATTAGCACTTAAGGTGATAGAGTGCTAAAAATATCAAATAGTGGAGGAATACAATCATGTTAAAACCCTTAGGAAAACGTGTATTAATCAGACTAGAATCAAATGAAAAAGTTTCAACAGGTGGGTTAGTATTAGCAAGTGCTGCAAAAGAAAAACCAACTCAAGGTGAAGTAATTGCTTTAGGTCAATTAGTAACCGAAGAAGATATCGTGAAAACAGGCGATGTTGTTTTATTCAATGAGTTTTCAGGAACAACCATTACTCATGAAGGTACTGACTACTTAGTCATTGATTTAGAAGAAGTATTAGCAATTTTAGGATAGGAGATAGTAGATAATGGCAAAAGAATTAAAATTTTCAGAAGATGCTCGCGCTTCATTATTACGCGGAGTCGATATTTTAGCAAATACCGTTAAAACCACTTTAGGACCAAAGGGCCGTAATGTGGTGTTAGATAAAACATATGGTTCTCCATTAATTACCAATGATGGTGTGACGATTGCTCGTGAAATTGAATTAGAAGATCGTTTCGAAAACATGGGAGCACAATTAGTATTAGAAGTTGCTTCAAAAACCAATGACGTAGCTGGTGACGGAACGACTACCGCAACAGTTTTAACCCAAGCAATTGCACGTGAAGGAATGAAAAACGTTACTGCTGGTGCCAATCCAGTAGGAATTCGTCGTGGAATTGATATGGCAACGAAAGTAGCCGTAGAAGCGTTAAAAGGTTTATCACAACCTGTATCATCTAAAGATGCGATTGCTCAAGTTGCAGCTGTTTCTTCAGGAGATGAAGAGATTGGTGCATTAATTGCTGATGCAATGGAAAGAGTCGGCAATGACGGTGTTATTACGATTGAAGAATCTAAATCCATTGACACTGAATTATCAGTAGTAGAAGGGATGCAATTTGATCGTGGTTACTTATCACAATACATGGTATCTGACAACGAGAAGATGATTGCGAACTTAGAAAACCCGGCAGTATTTATTACAGACCGTAAAATTACCAATATTCAAGATGTTTTACCATTATTAGAGGAAATTATGCAATCTGGTAGACCTTTGTTAATCATCGCCGAAGATGTTGATGGTGAAGCATTGCCTACTTTAGTATTAAATAAATTACGTGGTACCTTAAATGTGGTAGCAGTTAAAGCCCCAGGATTTGGTGATCGCCGTAAAGCAATGTTAGAAGATATTGCTGTATTAACTGGAGCAACTGTTATTTCAGAAGAATTAGGTTACGAATTAAAAGATGCGACAACAGCGCACTTAGGACATGCAGGTAAAGTGACGGTAACGAAAGATTCAACAACAATTGTTGAAGGTGCAGGAGATAAAGCGGCTATTGAAAATCGTATCCAAATTATCCGTGCTCAAGCAGAAGAAACAACTTCAAGTTTCGACCGTGAAAAACTACAAGAACGATTAGCAAAATTATCTGGTGGCGTAGCGGTGATTAAAGTAGGAGCAGCGACTGAAACAGAGCAAAAAGAACGTAAATTACGTATTGAAGATGCCTTAAATGCGACACGTGCTGCGGTTGAAGAAGGTATTGTTTCTGGTGGTGGTACAGCCTTATTAAATGTTCAAGAACAAGTATTAGCCATTGAAGCAACTGGCGATGAAGCAACAGGTGTCAACATTGTGGCGCGTGCTTTAGAAGAACCCGTTCGTCAAATTGCTGCCAATGCAGGAAAAGAAGGTTCAGTGGTTGTGAATGAAATTAATCGTGCAGATAAAGGCATTGGTTATAACGCAGCTACCGATAAATTTGAAAATATGATTGAAGCAGGAATTGTTGACCCAACAAAAGTGACTCGTTCTGCTTTACAAAATGCAACATCAGTAGCAGCTTTATTATTAACCACTGAAGCGGTTGTCGCAGAGATACCAAAAGATGAGCCAGAAATGCCAATGGGCGGCGGTATGCCAGGAATGATGTAAGAAATGATTGATGCTAAAGCAGCTATTAACTCAGTTACGTCCTAGGCTAGATAAGCCTAAGTATTTAAAAGCGTTTGTGAAAAATGTTTATCATGTAATTGAATAACGATTGTTTAGCTAGCAAAAAATTGAAGACAAATTCAAGCAGAGGATAGAACAAAATCGTTCGGTCCTTTGCTTTTTTTATTTGGATAAGAGCTATAAACTTGATATACTAAAAGTAATAAAAAGGAGATGATTAAGATGCCGCAAGTTCAACAAAAAGCCACAACTAAAAGATTGGTTGCGATAGGAGCTTCATTAATTATTTTAGGACTTGGTGCTTTTACAACGACTCAAAAACCGCAAAATGAGCAAACATCTAGTTCAGAAACATTAACTGACATGGTACTGAATCGCCAAGATTTTAATGAAAAAGTCTTACAAGGTAATGATGTCACTAATCGTATCGCAGTTATCCGAGTCAATGGTGTGATTCAAGATAATGGATCAAGTTCTTTGATAAGTGGTAGTGAAGGTTATCAGCATCAACAAGTGATTGAACAATTTAAAGCAGCTGCCAAAGACTCAACCGTAAAAGGGATATTATTAGCAGTTGATAGCCCAGGTGGCGGCGTTTATGAAAGTGCTGAGTTGCGTGCGCAAATTCAAAAAGTTCGCGAAGAAACTAACAAACCTATTTATACTTCATTTGGTTCAGTCTCAGCTAGTGGTGGTTATTATATTTCAGCAGAAACAGATCGGATTTATGCTGCAGAAGAGACAACTACCGGTTCAATCGGAGTTATTATGGGCAATTATGATTTCTCACAATTAATGGAAAATATTGGTGTGAAGCAAAATGTTATTAAATCTGGTGAAATGAAAGATATTATGAGTTCTACTCGATCGATGACTAAAGAAGAAAAAGAAGTAATCCAAACTTACTTAAACAATGCCTTTGAACGTTTTTTAGAAATTGTTATGAATGGTCGAGGTATGAGCAAAGAGGAAGTTTTAAAAGTAGCAGATGGACGTGTGTTTGATGGACGTCAAGCTGTTGAAAATGGTCTGGTTGATGAAATCGGTTATGAAGCTGATGCAATTAAGGGACTGGCAGAAAAAATAGCAGCTGAGAATCCAGTGGTATTTGAATACGTAGCAAAAGATGCAAGTCTCTTTTCAAACTACTTACCATTTGGTTTAAACTTTAAAGGGAATCAAGATTTAACTTCACAGGCGGGGCAAGTGTGGTCATTCATTGAAGCACAACAATCACCCACTGCTCAATATATTTATCGAGGTGGTCACTAATGACAAAATTAGATAAATCAAATTTAGAGGACGAATGGGTTGATCAAGTTGAACAACTTTCAGAAAATACAGCTAGCGATACCGTTACTAATAACGAGAATCAAGGAACAAGCGAAGAAGAGTTAGCTGAGACTGTCAATAAATCGTTAACTCATGATGCAGAAGATGGTACCGTTCTTGCACGGGAAGATTACGAAGATGTACAACTGCCCCATGATAATGCTACACCTGAATTATCTTCAGTTAATGAAGATGTATCTGAACAGGAATTACCTGCAAACGAGACGATGTCAACGCCTAAAGACGATGCATTAAACCCGGAGCCATCAACTAACGAAGAGATGCCAACCTCTAAAGACGATGTGTCAAAGCACACTATTTCGGCCAATCAAGACTTATTACTAAATCAGGAGAAAAGATCAGTTAATGAGTCAACATCAGAGGCCGAACTACTGACTGCCAATGAAACGAAGCAACAGACAGCTGGCACTTCAACCGAAGAGGAGTATGATTGGTCAACCGGTAAGGATTCAACTAGCAATTATCAAGCAATTGAGAAAGCAGCATGGGAAGCTGATCGTAAATATAAAATTGATAAAGGCTCACCTTATGAGTTCCATTATATTGCTAGTGCCCATCGACGTGTTGTAGCTTTTTTAATTGATAGCTTAGTCATAACGGGACTTATTAATTTATTCTTCAGCATGTGGAGCTTTACGTCGTTGATTAACTTTGGTATTTCAACTGCTATTTATTGTCTTTATTTTGCTGGATTGACTTTAATCTTTAAAGGGCAAACTTTAGGCAAGATGATAATGGGCTTAAGAACGGTTCGATTAGATGGTTATAATCTTAAACTATCAGATATTTTCTTTAGAGAAATTGTATCTAGAATTATTCAAAGACCATATCCCTTTTTATATTTAATCAGTTTCTTTACTAGTGAGAAAAAACAAATTGGTGACTGGGTGGCGAACACTTGTGTCATCGTAGATTTTGAATAATTGAGGAGTAGCGAATGATCAAACCAATAGTAAAAGATCCCTTTTTCTTATCACAAAAATCAGTAGAAGCGACTAAAGCCGATTTGCCTATCATCCGAGATTTACAAGATACTTTAAATGCTAATCGTGAACAATGTGTTGGCATGGCCGCTAATATGATTGGCCATTTGAAAAATATTATTATTTTCTCTTTAGGACCAGTTGACATGGTAATGGTGAATCCACAAATCATCGCAAAATCAGAACCATATGAGGTTGAAGAAAGTTGTTTGTCATTAGAAGGAGTGCGTAAAACGACTCGCTATCGCAAAATAACGGTGAGTTACCAAGATGCTCATTTTAAAAAGCATACTGGAAAGTATCAAGATTTTTTAGCGCAAGTGATTCAACACGAAATCGATCATCTCCATGGTATTATTATTTAATAGTTAGCTGAATTGAGTATGTTAAAAAGTATTGTTGAAATGAATAAACAATCGATAAAGGAATTCGTTTTCATCATTTAATGCAAATTTTAGAAAATCATGATAAAATGAAAAGCGAGTGAAAACGGAGGTGGATGAATGGTTACGATTAATGATATTGCAAGAGAAGCGGGCGTTGCCAAGAGTACCGTTTCGAGATATCTTAATGGTGGCTCAGTAAGTCAGAAAACAGCTGAGAAAATAAATTTCGTGATCCAAAAAACAGGATATTTACCGAACACCTTTGCCCAAAGTTTAAAAGCAAAGCAAACGAAAATGGTGGGAGCTATCACACCACGTTTAGATAGTTTTGCGTCAAATACAATGTTATCTGGAGTAGAAAATTATTTAAGAAAAAAAGGTTATAAATTATTAATTGTCAATTCAAACCTTGAACCCGAATCAGAATTAGAGGCAATAAGAAGTTTTCAAGCGAACCGGATGGATGGCATTATCTTTTTGATGACCCATTTTTCAAAAGATTTAGAAAAAACAATGAAAGCATCTAAAATACCAATTGTGGTAGTGGGGCAAGAAAATCCAATAGGAGATTCAATTTTCTTTAGCGAACAAACAGCTGGAGAGCAATTAGCGTACTACCTTTATCGATTAGGGCATCGTAAAATTCATTATTTAGCAGCTACTAAAAATGACCCTGCGATTGGGATATACCGTCGTAACGCTATACGAAATACATTTCTATCGTTCGGGGATACGGAGTTTGAAGAGTTAGAGGCGGGCTTTAGAATGGGCGAAGCGTATGAAGTGACTAAGCGAGAGTTAATTTTATCGCAACCAGAGTTAATTGTGGGAGCAACCGATATGATGGCGATTGGTGCGATGAAAGCCTGTTTAGAAGAAGGGTTAAGAGTCCCGAAAGATGTTAGTATTGCGGGCTTTGGGAATCATGCGACCGGAGCTTCTTTTTATCCAGGTTTAACAACAGTCGAATATCCTTATTTTAATGCGGGTGAGATTGCAGCAGGCCATTTGTTACACCGAATTAATCATCAGCAACAAGAAGAAAGCATCGAATTACCAACAAAATTAATTTTAAGAGAGTCCGTTTTGGATAAAAGATGAAGAAAAAGACCGATGAAAACATGAAAATAATAAATTTTTTATAAAAATTATTTTCAATCTCTTTCAGGTTGATGGCCTATTACCAGTGTTTTGGTGAAGAGGTCATCTTTTTTTTTACTTAATATAGCTTAAAAACCTTAATTTAATCAATTTGTTGACGTTTCCATGTTGCAATTTATTTTTTTATTTCGTATAATGAACTCAGTAATTAGGAACTGGTTCCAAAAAAGAAAAACAAATATATGGAGGTATCAAAATGGATTACAAAGATATAGCAAAATCCGTTGTGGAAAATTTAGGTGGAACAGAAAACATTAATAGCGTGGCTCACTGTGCAACTCGTTTACGTGTAATGGTTAAAGACGAGCAAAAAATTAATAAAGAAAAAATGGAAAATGTCGATAAAGTAATGGGTGCTTTCTTTAACTCAGGACAATATCAAATTATTTTTGGAACGGGTACCGTTAATAAAGTATACGATGCAGTCGCTCAATTACCAGGTGTTAATACGGTGACAAAATCTGATCAAAAAGCATCAGCATCTGAACAACAACCACAAGGTAGTTTCTTTAAACGTGCCATTCGTACATTTGGTGATGTGTTTGTTCCAATTATTCCGGTTTTAGTAGCAACTGGGTTATTTATGGGGGTTCGTGGATTATTAACACAACCTGACATATTGGCATTATTCGGTATGACACCAGAAAGTTTAAATCCAAATTTCATTCAATGGACGCAAATTTTAACGGATACAGCTTTTGCTTTCTTACCAGCATTAGTCGCTTGGTCTTCATTCAAGGTATTTGGTGGTAACCCAGTATTAGGGATTGTCTTAGGATTAATGATGGTTCACCCTTCATTGCCAAATGCTTATGATGTAGCAGGTGGTAGTGCCGAACCAATGCAATTCTTTGGCTTCATTCCCGTTGTAGGATATCAAGGTACGGTAATTCCTGCCTTTATCGTTGGGATGGTCGGTGCGAAATTAGAAAAATGGCTACATCAACATGTTTCTGAAACCTTTGATTTATTAGTCACGCCATTCTTAACTTTATTAATCATGAATATTTTAGGTTTATTTGCTATTGGACCTGTATTCCATTCATTAGAAACAGTCGTTTTATCAGCAACGGAATGGGTATTAGCTTTACCATTTGGTTTAGCGGGATTAATTATTGGTGGGCTACAACAATTAATCGTAGTGACCGGTATTCACCACATTTTCAACTTCTTGGAAGTACAATTATTAGCAAAAGATGGTGTCAACCAATTTAATGCCTTCTTAACCGCAGCAACAGCTGCACAAGCTGGCGCAATCTTTGCTGTAGGATCAAAAACCACTAATGCTAAATTAAAAGCCTTATCCTTCTCAGCGGGTATCTCTTGTTTACTAGGAATTACTGAACCAGCAATCTTTGGTGTTAACTTACGTTATGGTAAACCATTTGTAATGGGGTTAATTGGTGGTGCTGTGGGTGGTTTCTTAGGTAGTATTTTAAACCTTAAAGCAACTGGTATGTCAGTTACTGTCTTACCTGGTACTTTATTATACTTAAATCAATTATTACCGTATTTCTTAATGATGGCAGTGGCTTTTGGAGTTGCATATGGCTTAACTTATATGTTTGGTTTTAATGATGAAATGACCGCGAAATAATAATTTAACTGAGGCTGGGGAGTAGACCAGAAGTAGAAAATCGAATGATTTTCGCTTCGTCGGCCTACCCCCGCACAGTTGAGTAGGCCTCAAACAAGTCGAAAGACGCAGTTTGAGACCACTCAACCCCTGCGCTTTTAATTAACGCACAATGATTTTGACTAAATTTATCAAGTTTATGCCCAGCCCCAACCTCATTCGTGTTTTTAATTGTTAATTATAAAAGCAAAGTTGAAATGGTAATTACTATTTTAAGTTTGGTAAACTGTGGAGGAAGACACGAGTAATAAAAATGAGTATGACTTATTTAATTTTTAAGGTTTTAAGAAAGGGATGAATTAATTGAGAAATCAGGGGAAATTTGCACAACATTTCCATATTACACCGACTGAAGGATTGCTTAATGATCCAAATGGTTTGTGTTATTTTCAAGGATGTTATCATGTGTTTTATCAGTTAAATCCATATAACACCAATCATGAAACAAAATATTGGGGACATATACGTTCCAAAGACATGATGCATTGGGAACAATTACCTATTGCGTTAAAATCAGACGATTGGTTTGATAAAAATGGCGTATATTCCGGAAGTGCAATCGTTCATAATGAACAACTGTATTTATTTTATACAGGGAATACGAAAGATGAGCATGATGTTAGAAGAAGTTATCAATGTTTAGCTACTTCTTCAGATGGAATTAACTTTAAAAAACATGGCCCCATCTTAGAGCAAGCACCAGGATTTACTGGACATGTACGTGATCCAAAAATTTGGTGGGATGATCAATTATCGGGATGGTGGATGATATTAGGGGCCCAACGAGAAGACCTTACGGGTGATACGATTGCCTATTTCTCAAAAGATTTAATGAACTGGGAATACCGTGGCTCCATTCTACAATTTTCTGAGCCGCTCGGTTATATGTGGGAATGTCCTGATTTAATTTTTTTAACGGACGAAGTTACAGGTGAAGAGAAAGCAGTATTTATATTTTCACCACAAGGTTTAGAACCTAAAGGGCATCGTTATCATAATATTTTTAACACAACCTATGTAGTTGGTAAATGGGATAATGAACAGGCGCACTTCATTCCTGAAGCGGAGTCAGCGCGCAATTTAGCTGAAGTCGATGGTGGGTTTGAGTTTTATGCGCCACAAACATTTACAGCACCTGATGGTAGAATCATTCAATATGCATGGATGGGTACCATGTGGCCAGAAGTCGAAGAGGCAGTGCCGACGCATCGTGATAAGTGGGTTCATCACCTATCAATGCCAAGAAGTTTACATCTAGTAGAGAATCGATTAATGCAACGACCAATAGTTGAAACCAATGCATTATTATCAAATGAAGCACAACCAATTAAATGGGATCGTAGTGATTTAATCGAATTGCCCTTATCAAATCCGGCAAGAATTCAAATTGATGGAATAAATACTTTGTCGTTTGACTTCCATATTATGATTGATCAAGCCGTTCATATTCAATACAAACAGCTTAATCAAAAATTAACTATTGAACGTATTAATTGGCATACCAAAAAAGCTGAAACGCGCTCGGTATTATTAAAAGAGGGTATTTCACATTTAGATATTTGGTTAGATACTAGTTCTTTAGAATTATTCATCAATGAGGGAGCAACTACTATGTCGATGCGTTACTTTGCCGATAATCCTAATTCTGAAGTAACTTTCCAAGCAGATGCAATCAGTCAACCTTGCGATATTAAAGTAACCAAATTATTAGCTTATGAGTTTTCTTAAAAAATAATATAATAATCAGATATGATTCGAGGGGATGGCACTAAGGGGAAAATCAGTAGATTTTTGCTTTGACCGCTAAAACCTCGATTTTTTATTTGTTCAATTTAACATTGACTATATTTGACATTCAAATCGAGATGATGTATTATACTCTTATGAACATTTGAATAAGAGGTGAAATAAAATGACAATGGCAATGATTTTAGAAGGAATTAATTATTTAGCAAGTATCGCAAAAACACGCGACTTAACAGAAGCAGAAGAAATTTTACGGGAAGAACTGCGTGGTGCTTATTTGGCCTTAATACGGCAAGCGTTTCGTAAGCAAATCGAAGGAGTTAAATTGGTCGACGAAACCGGTGCAGATGTTACCCCAGAAAAATTAAAAGCAATTCAAAAAGAAAAAGGCCTTCATGGGCGCGATCAAGATTTACCAACAAGAATGGCGGAGTTTTTATCAATGTTGCCAGATGTAGAAGAAGGCACTGTCATTTTTGGTGAGACCCATGACCTCTACGATGAAGATTATGATGACGAATTCGACAATGAGTATCGTTATGATTATTATGAAGAATACAATAGCGAATTTGATGAATATGATGGGGACGATCGCGATTACGATGATGAATATGATGACACGGAGGACGACGAACAATTTGATGGCGAATAGGGGAACCGTTTTATCATAAAGTCAAATTTATCTAAAATTAAAGAACATAATCATTAGCAGATAGCGGCAGGTAGTACCAAGTTTTTTTACTTCTTGCGGCTACCTCTTTTTATTTAGTTTGTTTTTTATGGTCTTTAACTTATTCTTGTAACATTTGTTTTTCGTTCTCAGCAGATGCTTATATGAAGGATAGAGCTTATTTTTACCGTCTCTTTTACCACTTAACCATGAAATTTAACCACTTATCAAAAATTCACCCTTATTTTTATACATTTTAAGTATAGTATGGGCAAAGGAGTGAATGCAGATGATTTTAGAAGCTATCAATTTAACCAAAACATTTGGCGATAAAATTGCGGTTAACAATGTGGATTTTTCGATTGAACGAGGTTCGTTTGTGGCATTTTTAGGTCCCAATGGTGCAGGTAAATCCACGACGATTCAAATGTTATTAGGGTTATTAGAACCGACAGCAGGCAAGGTTCATTATCCACAAAATGTTCGGGTGGGTGTGGTCTTTCAACAAAGTGTATTAGATGATGTCTTAACCGTTCGTGAAAATCTTTTCATTAGAGCGGGGCAATATCCAGCAAATGAAGTCGCCAATATTGATCAATTAATCCATTCATTAGGGATGCAATCATTTGAAAACCAACGATATGGGACCCTATCAGGTGGACAAAAGCGACGAGTTGATATCGCGAGAGCTTTGCTAAATCGACCGGAAATTTTATTTTTAGATGAACCGACGACTGGACTTGATATTCAAACACGAACGGCTATTTGGGAACTTATGGATCAAATACGTCAAGAAACCGGGATGACGATGGTTTTAACCACTCATTATTTGGATGAAACCCACGATGCCGATCAAGTATTTATCATCGACCAAGGAAAAATACTAGCAGCCAACTCGGCTAAAGACATCATCAAGCAACATTCAAAACATGTGTTAAAATTATATACGGCAGATGCAGAGTCAGTATGCCAATTCGTAAGTGACTCATTGGAAGTGGTAAAAGAAGACAATGTATTAATCATAAGAATTGATAGTTCTCAACAAGCGATGGAAATTTTAAAACAAGTAGCAGCTCTCATTACTGATTTTGAATTTTCATTAGGAACCATGAATGATGCCTTTATGGCTTTAACTGGAAAGGAGATGCGTTAGGATGAGACACTTAATACGTCGAAATTTACTCTTATATTTTAGAAATCTATCACATGTCTTGCTTTCGTTATTAGGTGCTATTATTTCATTTGGCCTCTATCTTATTTTTTTGAGAAGTAATTTAGAGGCCTCTTTTTCACAAATTCCGGACAGCCGCATGGTATTAAATTTTTGGGTCATTGCCAGTTCCTTAACCATTGCAGGGATGACTACGACCTTATCCAATTTATCTCAAATGACTCGCGATTTCGAACAAGGCGTCCGTAATGATTTATTAATGGCGCCATTGGGTTATTGGAAGCTTCAACTAAGTTATTTATTAAGTGCCATTTTGGTGGGCATCTTGATGCAAGTATTAGTCTTAATCTTTATGTTAGCTTATTTTATCATTGTCGATGGTATGGTGATGCGATGGAACATTCTACCTCAGTTGTTGCTTATTATTTTATTGAGTGCCAGTTTGTCTTCAATTTTGAATATGATTATCATTAGTTTCGTTAAAACCTCCAGTTCATTAGGGAGTATCGAGACCATTATTGGAACCGCTTCGGGGTTTTTAATCGGGGCGTACATGCCGATTGGTATCATGCCCAATTTTACTCAAACTTTGATGAAAGCCACACCCCAACTTTATATTGCATCCTTATTTAGACAAGTCTTAATGAATGAGGAGCTGGAGCAAATTATTTTCTTTGCTCGCAATCGAGTCATTGAAATAATGGGGGTAAAAATCAAATGGGGTGAACTATTGACTCTTCAAACGACCTATTCTATAGTGGTGGTAATGATAGTCGTTGCCGCAATTATACTAGGGTGTGTGTTGTGGGCACAAAAGAAAAAGCGCTAATTAAAAGGTGCTAATGATAGGAAGCAGATGAGTATTAGCTTATTGTGAGATGATAGTCGGACATTTTAGAGCCAAAGAATAGAGAAACGATTGTCAAAGAAGACTACCATCGAATGGAGGATAAGGGATGAGAAAAGAATTTAAAGTCAATAATCAAATATTAGCGAGTCATCCCTTGGTGACCATTCAAGCCGAAAGTTTAACCGATGAAGCCAAAGCCATTAGTGATTATTTAGACCGTTTTGGCCAGTTACAAGTTTCGACGATTCCGATAAAAAGTGATGGCCAAATATTAATGATAAAAATCGATCAAATAATAATGGCAGATATTCAACAAAATACTTTGATGATTTATAGCGTTGATGGTGTTTATCAAACTACCGAAACATTAAAACGATTTGAACAGCGACTTAACCGAGCACATTTTATACAAGTTTCAAAACATGCTATTCTAAATCTCGATCATTTGCATTCGTTATCGAATTCATTTTCAGGTAATATGATGGCGAAGTTGACGAATGGATATAAAACCAGTGTGAGTCGAAAATATGTTAAAGTGTTAATGGAATGTTTAGGTTTATAAGGAGGCAACTGTATGAAACAATGGGCGAAATTTTTTTTAGCTGGGATGCGTACGGGTTCCTTAGTTTTTCTTATTATTTTTTGGCTAAATGATTTTAAAATTCAATTAGATCAAACGTATTTTTTTAGCATTTTAATTACGAGTGGGTTATATGGTTGCGGCAATTACTTTTTTGAGGGTGAGCCATTTGAAGATTTTGCTTTCATTAAAAGTTTAGCCATCCATTTTGTTTACACAGTTGTTATTTATAGTCTCTTTGCTTATATTAATAATCTGACGGAAATGTTATTATCCGGGATGGGAATTCTTAATTTTATCCTCATTTATATTTTTATTTGGTTAGGTGTTTTATTTAATAACTATTTAAATGCTAAACAAATTAATCAAGCCTTACGTGAACGACGTCAAAAGCTGAATAAAGAGTAAGTGGGTCTGTGGATCAAATTCACGCAAAAGTAGTTTGGCCCTGTGAAAAATAATGATTTTGAACAAAAAATACCAGTGGGTTTACAGTAGAAAATCACCTAAAATTCTACTTCGACCCATTCTTTTTTCATTCATGAATATTTAGTGAAGATGTCTTTCTAATTTTGTAAAATGTTTGACAAATAAGTGATTTTAAGCCTTTCATAATAAGATTATGATATAATTTTAAGTGAGAGAACAAGGAGGAATTATTATGAAAATGGGGCGTCAATTTAAACATTTATTATTATCATCACTTTTAGTTTTAAGTCAAATTTCAGTACCAATGATTAGTGCTCAAGATTCAAGTAACTCCGTACAATATCAAGTAGGAGTCAAATTAAATTTGCCGGATAATACGGCTCAAGACAAAACCGATGTTAGTTATGACATTATTAATGTTCAAACCAATGAAGTTGTTTACTCATATCGTAATGGCGAAGTAACGGGTGGTGAACTTAATTTGCCTGAAGGGCAATATATACTGCGTCTCTATTATTGGGATAATATCAGTCAATCAGGAGCGATTGTAGCCGATGAGTTAGAGCAATCGATAGCGGAACCTACCGCGGAAGAACAAGCAAATGGGAAGTCAGTGAGAAAGACGCATACGCCAGGTTATGAAAATACTTTAGGGGATGGCAGTGTCGTTTATGATGTTCCTTTTGAGGTGAAAGCTACTGCAGAACTTTTAGATGAGAGTAGTCAACAGTATCATGCAGCATTAAATTTTTATATTGCAGATCCTCAAACAGCGCAAAATAATGATACACCAGGTCAAGACATGACTGAGACCTCAAGCGAAGTTTCAGTTGAAGAAACGGAAGCGTCAGTTGAAGAAACAGAAGCGCCGGTCGAAGAAAGCGAGGCACCAGTTGAAGAAACCGAAGTACCAGTAGAAGAAACGGAAGCGTCCGTCTTAAATGGTGCGGTCTCACTAACTGTAGTGGATGAAAATGGTAATGCTGTGCCAAATGTCAATTTTGATTTATCTGGTCATGCCCTAACAACCGATGAAAATGGGCAAGCTCGAATCAGTGACTTAACGCCAGGTGCTTATACACTAGCGATTGTTGGATTACCTGAAGGTTACCAAGGTGAATTAAATCAAGAAATAATGGTTGAGGAAAATACCGAATCTCAACTTACCTTAACTGTTAATACGGTTTCAACCACTGCTTCAGCCATTATCAGTATCGTTGACGAAAATGGAACACCAATTCCCAATGTTGGAGTATTGATGGAAGGTGTAGAAGTCGTTACTGATGAACAAGGCCAAGCGGTCTTTGCTGA
The DNA here is from genome assembly GCF_002847845.2 of Globicatella sanguinis. NCBI lineage: Bacteria > Bacillati > Bacillota > Bacilli > Lactobacillales > Aerococcaceae > Globicatella > Globicatella sanguinis. Next base: position 1,938,544 of record NZ_CP126962.1, read on the forward strand.
TTTACCAGCTGGGGAGTATCAATTTGATTTAAGTAGCATTCCCAATAATTATACTGGAGAAACAGCTGGTTCTTTAGTAATTGACCCTTCAGTTGGAGATGCCACGATGACGATGACGTTAACAACAGTGGCTCAGACAGGAAATGTGAAGTTTGTCATTACCGATCAAGATGGGAAAGCTTTACCAAATGTTGGAATTCAATTCCAAGATCAGCTTATTTATACTACAGAAGATGGAAGTGTGACAGTATCAGGTTTAGACTTAAGCGAGTATAACTACACTATTGCGGAATTGCCAAATGAGTATACTTTAGAAAATCCGTCGGGTAGTTTTACATTAGCGAATGCTGATGAGACAGTTGAGGTGCCAATACAAGTTCAAGCCGTTCCCCAAGTAGGAAAGGTCGTCATTCAAGTAGTTGATGAAAATCAAGCACCGGTACCAGGAGTTTCGATTTTAATTAATGGAGAGACTGAAGTCATTACAGATGATGTGGGTCAAATTTCATTAGAAGACCAAGCATTAGGTACTTATCAATATCAAGTTACTGCCTTACCGGAAGGGTATCAAAGTGAGGCTTTAGAAGGGTCATATGAAGTAACAACAGAAGGGGTGACGGTCAATTTAGCGGTACAAACAGCGCCTAAAACCCAAGTTGTTAAAATGACCTTCGTCGATCAATTAGGACAAGCCGTTCCCAACATTACTGTGACTATAAATGAACAAACTGCAACAACAGATGAGAATGGTGTCGTTACTTTTGATAAAGTTGCTATCGCGGATCAAGTTTATCAAGTGACTAATTTACCAGAGAAATTTAATGAAAGTTATGAAGGTAGTTTAACGGTGTCAGCAGATGCTGCTGTCGATGAAACAGTCGTGTTAGAACGTGAAGTGACAACAGGAACAGCAACAATAACGGTCGTTAATCAAGATAATGAACCGGTGGCTAATGTTAATGTTAAATTCGGTGGATTAAATGCGATATCCGATGATAACGGGCAAGTACATTTTGATAATTTAGATTTAGGTAATTATCATTATGCAGCTGTCGAAGGACCAGCCAATGTCACCTTATCAGAAGAAGAAAAATTAGCAGAAATAACTGAAGGAATTGAATTTTCTGATACAATTGTAGTCGAAGAAACAAAAGAAGGTAGCGTTCAATTTATCATTCGTGACGAAAACAATAATCCGATCAAAGGGATTACGGTAAAAATCAATAACCAAGAATTTACGACAGATGAAGAAGGACAAGTTCAAGTCTCTGAATTGGCTCCGGGAGAAGTAGGTTATACTTTATCAGAATCGCCAGATTATACATTTAAGCAAGCAGAAGGAACCATTGTGGTCGAAGCGGGTCAAACAAAAGTAGTTGAAATTACGGCAACAATTGTTGAAACAACTACAGAAGCGCCAACAACCACGGAAGCACCGACGACAACGGAGGCACCGACAACCACGGAAGCACCAACGACTACAGAGGCACCAACAACTACAGAAGCACCAACAACAACGGAAGCACCGACAACTACAGAAGTACCGACGACAACGGAGGCACCGACAACTACAGAAATGCCAACAACTACGGAGGCACCAACGACAACGGAAGCACCGACAACTACGACAGTTGAACAAACGACAATTGCGTCAGAACAGGCATTAAAACAATTTGTTGATTCCACGACCAATGTTGAAGTTTGGGTTCATCCAGATGATGCGAATAAAGTAGCGAAAATTGTAGTCGAACGTGTCAGTCAAAATATACCACAATCATTATCTAATAAAGAGGCCGATTTTTATAATATTAAAGCCGTAGATCAAAATGGTCAACCGGTAAGTTTTACAAAAACTGTACAAGTAAAATTACCAACACGACCAATCAATTCACAAATTCAATTATTACGTGTCAATGATCAGCACCTAACCTCGATTAATCATACGGTTCATAATCAACGCGTTAATTTTACGACGCAACAATTGGGATTATATGCATTAGTTTATGGAGATAAAGTAACCGCTACGACGGAAGCAACCACTACACAAGCAACCACCACCACTCAGCAACAAACATTAACGGTGGATAAAACCAAAACAGTACAAAAAACAATACCGAATACCGGTGAAAAACGAAGTGTATTAGGGGTGATGTTGGCTATTGGATTGCTAGCACTAGGTGGTTTAGTTATTTTTGGCAAGAAAAATAATTCGAATCGAGATGAATAACCAAAATAAGTTTGAAGACAGCGATTAAGTTCGCTACTTCAAACTTTTTTTATGACCAGATACAAATTATCAACCTGAACACAATTGAAGCAACGATTGATGACTTCATTAAAGGACAGATGAGGTAAAACAAGAAGCTTTACAATAATTTTACAATTCTCATTTTAATCGTTCGGATAAATTTATAGTCAAAAACTTTGATGTGATAACCTTTCTAAGTAGGTTTGTAAAAGCGTTTAAAAGATTATGTAAATTTATATCAGTAGATATACTTTCTTGTTTATTTATTTGCTATAATAGTGTCATAGGCCGATTTTCGAGTCTGCCATAATATATTTGGAGGGATTTTTCACATGAAAAAATCATTGCGCAATATTGCGTTATTCGGATTAGTTGGAACAATGTTATCAGGAACTTTTGCAGGTGTTACAGCACATGCTCAAGAAAAAATTGATTCATTAAAAGTAATGTTCGTACCTTCTCGTGACCCAGAAGATATCATTACTGCTACTGAACCATTAAAACAAATGTTAAAAGATGAATTAGCTAAAGAAGGCTTCGAAATCGGTGAAGTGGAAATTGAAGTTGGTACTAACTATGAAGCAGCTGGTGAAGCATTATCTGCTGGAACTGCTGATATTGGTTTTATCCCTGGTGGAACTTATGTTTTATATGATGAAGATGTTGATGTTATCTTAACTTCAACTCGTCAAGGATTAAGCAAAGACTCTGAAAATCCTGCTGACTGGAACGACGGCAAACCAACTGAAAAAGTTGAAGATCAAGTAACTTATTACAAAGGTTTAATCATTGCTGGACCTTCTGAAAAAGGTAAAGAATTAGCTGAAAAAATTAATAATGGTGAAGAATTAACATGGGAAGATGTTGATTCAGCTAAATGGGCTGTAATGTCATCTTCATCTTCATCAGGTTATATCTACCCATCAATCTGGTTAGGTAATCAATTTGAAGGTAAAAAAATCTCTGACTTAGCAAACGTTGTTCAATCTGAATCTTACGGAAGCTCAGTAGCTCGTTTAGCTGCTGAACAAGTAGATATCATCGTTGGATATGCTGACTTACGTGTTGATAATGCTGAAGATTGGGAAGGCGATATGAACCGTGAAGCGTCAATCTTTGAAGAAACTAACGTAATTGGTGTTACTCCAAATGTTTACAACGACACTGTTTCAGTTTCTAAAACATCACCTAACATGACAGATGAATTAAAAGCAGCAATTGCTAAAGCAATGATTAACATCGCTGGTACTGAAGAAGGTAAAGAAGTTATCTCTATTTATAGCCACGAAGGTTACCAAGAAGCTAAATCTGAAGATTATGATACAGAACGTGAAGCTCAAAAAATCTTACGTGAACAAGCTAATAACTAATTAAGTACAAATCAATAATGAAACGTCTCGAGCGATTATCGAGACGTTTTTTTGATGGAATTCATACGGTGGTAGCCTAACAGTTCACTTTGTTTAAAAGTTTGGTGCTAGCACTGTGAGTCAATGCGTGATAATGGTAGAAAAGAAGTAAGCGTCCTATAACAGAGTATCTATCAATAATCGGATAACACCCCTAAAATAGTGATAATAAAACTATTTTAGAGGTGTGTTATCTTGAAAATGAATATCAATCAATTAGGTCAAGTTTATCTAATCTCAGGAAAAACCGATATGCGCCAAGGAATTGATTCCCTTGCATCACTCGTGAGAGAAAAGCATCAATTGGATCCTTTTTCACAAAAACTTTTTCTATTCTGTGGGACAAAAAAAGATCGGTTTAAGATTCTCTATTGGGATGGTCAAGGGTTTTGGCTATTCTATAAGCTGTTCGAAAATGGTCGTTTAACTTGGCCTTCTCATAATGATGACCTAATAAAATTAAATGAAACTCAAGTGAACTGGTTACTTCAAGGGTTCTCAGTCGAACCCAAAATTAAGGTGGCCAATCAGCGAACTTTCTATTGATAGTCGCTCTTTCCTGTTTTATACTATACCTATACTAATGAACGGAGTAAGGCATATGAACAGTTTAGAAAAACAATTAGAATCACAATTCAATTTAATCGAAACACTCAATAATGAAATTGCTTTACTTCGTGAACAAAATACTTATTTATTAAAACTGCTCTATGGGAAAAAATCGGAGAAGATCATCGTTCCTGATGGTCAACTTTCTCTTTTCGAAAATGAAAATAAACCGGCAAAACAAATGCCGGACTCTCCCAGGCGAGATTGAAACGATACAGTATACACGAAAGAAATCGTCTGGAAAACGCCAACTCACACTCGATCAATTTCCTGCTGAAGAAAAACACTATGCTCTTGAAGGGGAAGCTTGCCACTGCCCAGATTGTCAACATCATTTAAAAGAAATCGGTTCGCACTGTTACCGTCAGGAATTAGTCTTTATCCCTGCACAAATAAAACGGGTGGATCATATTCAACATGCTTATAAATGCGAGCATTGTAGTCAATTGAAGGATCAAGATGTCATTATTAAATCCACGGTACCGAAGGCTCCTTTGAACCATAGTTTAGGCTCCGCTTCGATTATTGCGTATAAAAGTCAACTTAAAAATCCCGATTTGTCTCACTTAAGATTCCCCACTTTTTCGTGGGGAAAGCTTGTCTTTAATTCGATAAGAAGGCCCTGTTATATTAATGAGATAAGAATGATGTAAAATACGATCAATAATCGCCTTTGTTAACATCTCATCTTGTCCCATAATGGTATGCCATTTATCGAAAGTTAAGTTACTCGTGAAGATTGTGGATCGCTTTGTATATCGCATATCGATCAATTGAAAGAATAATTTTGCTTCAAGTGGACTTATTTCATTAAATCCTACTTCATCCATCACAAGTAACTTATATTTGAAGAATAATTTTATTTTTCGTTCGAGCGTTCCTTCCTGATAAGCCGTTCTCAAGGAATGGATTAGTTTACTAAATTTAATAAAGTAAACACTATTACGTTTAATTGCGACACTATAGCTAATCGCAATCGCTAAATGCGTTTTGCCTGTACCTGGATTCCCCACTAATACCACGTTCTTTGCTTCGTTATAAAAGGATGACTCAATAATCGTTCTTATTTGATCCTCCTCAATACTTGGCTGAAACGTGAAGTCATAATCTTCGATAGTCTTTAAGTAAGGGAAAGCAGCGACTTTAACATTATACAAACGGTTATTTTCATCCTTCGCTTCCACTTCTTTGGCCAGTATTTTATATAATCCAGATAATTCTGCCTCGGTCATTTGATGGTTTTGATATAATTGTTCTAAGTAGTGCTGTGCTGATTTAAATTTTAAATACTCTAATTGCTCTTGTACTTTAAGATAGATTGTCATAACGGATGCCTCCTAATTCCCTTGAAATAAGACTCGGTTCTGTCGCTGTTTCTAAGTTATTTGTTTCATCCTGCTGTTTTGCATAATACAATTGGTGCTCTGGCTTTATGTTGAACAGTTGATTGGTTATAGGATGACTATCGATGATGTTTCCGTTATAATAAATATAAAGTTTATTGTTTTGAACGATAATTTCTACTTGTTTACCGATAAATTCTTTTGGAACGGAATATTTATTATAATGGTATTGGAAGAGAGAGTCGTTGGTAACATGAACTTTTTTAAGATGAAGGTGATAAGGTTTTCTGACTGATAAGGATGGCAGTGGGACCAAATCACCTTTTTCTTTTTCTAATAAGAAATTTCGTGGCAACCTTGTCGCTTGAGAAATGCCTCTGTTATCTTCTTCATTCAGTTGTTTTAACCGATGATGCATAGTCCATATCCCTTCATAGGTACCATTGTAATTATATAATTGTTCCACCCATTTATTCTGCGTCTCCGTTTTTCCTTTTGTTTGAGGACGATAGACCATACACGGCAGTGGTTCAATACCATAATCTTTACAAAATTCTGAAAAACGTGAAGTTAAGACAGCTTTATCTCCCATACTCGTTCGTGGTTTTTCGACAAATGCTTTCAAATTATCAATGACTAATTCTCGTGGTGCTCCGCCAATTTCCTCGAATGCTTCTGCTAAAAATGATAGTAAGTTTTCTGTTGTCGGATTTAATATCAGTCGACGAACATTGTAACGTGACCATGAAAGAGTTAACGTTGGAATATATACTGTAATGGTCTGCCCGTCATTCGTTACTAATTTTACTTTTTCTTTTAAATCGAATTGAGCTTGTTGACCGGGTTGAGTTTCGAAACGTTGTGTGAACGCTGTTCTAGTATTTTGTTGGAATGACTGACTCAGCTCTTCATCATTCACAATATAGCGATAAAAAGTAGAACGGGCACAGGTGATATGATGTTCTCTTTTCATAAAATAGAAAAGGTGATCGATATAACTGAAGTGACGCGTTGAATCATGAAGATAGGAAAGCATCAGCGGTTTAAACTCATCTAAATACTTTTTTCTCTTACGTGTTGTCTTTGGTATCACGCCTTCTAGTCTCTTCTTAACCGTTTTTCGGTCACAGTTTAATTCACGTGCAATCTTTGATAGATTCAATTTCAATTCTCCTTTCTGATACCATTCACTTAACCTGGATAAATCATCTAATGATGTGATTGTGATCTTTGCAATTTCTGACATAATCATTCCTCCTAATGGAATAATTATATCAAAAAAGATTACCTCAATTGTTTTTGTAACTGGGGAAAGTTACGTGCAACAAATTGGGTAATCTTATTGTAACTTTTATATTGCGCATTCCATTCATCTAAAATACAATTTAAAAGTCCCTAATTATCGACAAGAAACAGATTGGATGAAGTTATCCCTTCCCATCACCCGAAAAGAATTGACTCACTGGCAGATGAAAGTGAGTGAACAATATTTTCTACCCCTTTATCGACGGTTGACACAAGAGCTGTTATCGCAAACGCATCTACATGCGGATGAAACACCGTATCGAGTCTTAGAGAGTAAAACGAATCAAACTTATTATTGGGTCGTTGCTTCTGGTAAAGACGCAAAAAGAGGCATCACACTCTACCATCATGATGCTAAGCGGAGTGGACAGGTGATAAAAGAACTCTTAGGTGACTACTCGGGGTATGTTCATTGTGATATGCATGCGGCTTATCGTCAACTCGAGAATGCGAAATTAGTCGGCTGTTGGGCCCATGTGCGACGAAAATTCTACGAAGCGACACCCAAGCAGTCGAAAGAGAGTTTGGGAGCAGTTGGTTTAGACTATTGTAATCAGCTATTCCGCTTAGAAGAAGCATGGGCAGAACTCACACCAGAAGAACGACTTGTCAAACGACAGTCAGAGTTACGCCCTGTTATGGAAGCCTTCTTCGATTGGTGTCGCACCCAAGAAGTATTACCAGGGTTCAAGCTCGGTAAAGCCATCCAATATGCATTAAATTATGAAAATACTTTTAAAACCGTATTGGAAGATGGTCATTTAGTCTTATCGAATAATTTAGCGGAGCGAGCGATAAAGAACTTGGTGATTGGTCGAAAGAACTGGTTGTTCTCCAAGAGTTTTGAAGGGGCTCAAACGAACGCTGTCATTCTAACAATAATTGAAACAGCGAAACGACATGGGCTTGATTCAGAAAAATATATCAATTATTTACTGACCCACTTACCGAATGAACCGATTTTTGAAAAAAATGAGGTCTTAGAGGCTTATTTGCCATGGAGTGAATTAGTCCAATGTATATGTTAACTTAAAAGTGAGCCACTATATTAATTGAAAACTGAGCCACTTTTGATAGAAAATAACCCTATTGAATAATAAATAGGGGGAATATCAGGAGTGATTGCATTGAAAGAAAAACAAACGATTATAAAACTCTACCTTGAGGGGCTAAGCAAAAGAAAGATTGCTTTACTCACGAAGAAATCTAGGAATACCGTTGATAAATATATCAAGGAATATGAAAGAAGCAAGTATGAAGATGTTCGTGATCTTCCTATCGCTGAGGATATCGTGAAACCACCAACTTATAAAAAAAGAGTCGGTAGACGCAGAGTATTATCAGAATCAATTGAAGTGATGTTACGTGATTTTATTAAAGAAAATGAGTGGAAAAAGGATCACGGCATGGCGAAACAACAAATGAAGATTGTAGACATGCATGAGAAGCTGCTCGATCGTGGCTATTCTATTAGTTATACAACCGTTAGAAACTTCATTAACGAGGAGGTGACAAAAACAAAAGAAGTATTTATCCGACACCATGCGGAACCAGGATATGAGGTTGAATTTGATTGGGGAGAGATAAAATTATTTATCGATGACAAGCTAAAAACATTTTCTTTGGCTGTATTTACTTTGGCGCACAGTAATTATCGTTTCGCTAGAATTTATCAATCAGAATCCCAAATTTGTGTGTTAGACGTCCACACAAAATTTATCAGTCACATCGGCTTTATCCCTTCGGTTTTTACTTACGATAATATGAGAACGGTTGTTAAAAGCTTTATTGGAACAGAGAAAACCATTACCGACAGCATGATTCATTTATCTAATTACTATCAATTTAAAATTCGTTTATGTGAACCACGAAAAGGAAATGAAAAGGGACATGTGGAACGTAGTGTTGAGTTTATACGTCGTAAGGCATTTGCCTCAACTTATCGTTTCTCCAATTTAGAAGAGGCTCAAACTCATCTTAACAATGAATTAGAGAAACTCAATCAACGTTTGCATCATGAACACAAGGTTTCTCACCTGAAATTGATGCAGACAGAAAAAGAAAGGATTGGCCCTACCATAATCGCTCCCTTCGATGTTTCTGAAATATTAGAATGTCGAGTGGATAAATATAGTACGGTTGTCATTAAGCAAAATCATTACTCTGTACCAGAAGGTCATATTGGAAAATATATCATCGCAAAACTAAGTGCCGATCAGGTTAAGTTGTTTATTGAGGGTGAAATCATCGCAACACATAAACGTAATTGGGGTGTCCATCAGTGGGAAATGAATCTTTACCATTACTTAGAAACATTCAAAAGAAAAAAAGGTGCCTTGGCTCAAAGTGAATGTTTGAGACAAGCACCACAACAAATAAAAAATCTTTACCACCATCATTATATAGGAAAAGAGAAAGAATTCATAATATTACTCCACTACATGAAGGACAATAACAACTTTGAACGTGTTACGGCAGCGGTCGAAGAACTGAATGGCATTCGTTGGGGATACGTTAGCACAGAAAGAATTTTATTTCTATGCGAGCAATCAGAGCCGACAGAGGTATCTCTGGCAAGAGATGAGACAACCCATCAATCGGAAAGCAATTTGAAAGCTTATGCGAATCTGTTTCATCAAGCAGATAAGGAGGTCATTCACTATGGATAAGAAAGAACGATTAATTGAGTTATGTAGAGAATTACGATTACCCAGTATTCGGAAAATGGTGCAAGATGAAGAAACATTTCATAATCCAACCCTAGCCTTTACGATTCTTCTCCAGGTCTTAGAACAGGAAAAGAATGATCGCTTTATCCGGTCAAAACAAAATCGAATACGTATCGCTAATTTTCCACAAAAGAAATTGTTAGAAGAGTTAGATAAGGAATATCCCTGGTTGCGTGAAGTTGATAGCGTAGCTGTTCAATGTAGTGTTAAACGCTTATCCGAAACTTTTGTTCGGTTTTTTAAAGGTTATTCAAAATACCCAAAATTCAAATCAAAGAAGCACACCAAACAGTCGTATTTAAGTACCATACGTGGCAACAACATTCGTTTTAATGATAATCAACGGTATATTAAATTACCGAAACTAGGTTGGGTAAAATGTAAGTCAAGTGTGCTTCACATTGAGAATGAACGCATAAAATCTGTCACCGTAAAATATACACCTAGTGGCGACTACTATCTCTCTCTTTTGGTCACAAGCGATAATCAAGCAATGCCCAAAACAGGGAATGTAGTCGGTGTCGATTTAGGTGTAAATAATCTAGCTATTACGTCTGATGGTCAAAAATATCAAAGTCAGCGACTGCATTTGACTTATAAGAAACAATTACATTATTGGGAAAAGCGAATGGCCCGTAGACGTATACAAGCCAAAAAGAACGGTGTCGCTTTAGTGGATGCGAAAAACTACCAGCAAGCCAAACGCCAAGTTGCCCGTATTCATCAACGTATCAAAAACATCCGTAAAGATTACATTCATAAAATCACAACCGATATGGTTAAAAGTTATGACGTTATCGTCCTAGAGGACTTAAAGACGACTAATATGATGAAAAATCATCAATTAGCTCGTTCGATTGCTAACCAATCCTGGCGGATGTTTAGAACAATCCTAGAGGCAAAGTGCGCAATGTACGATAAGACATTTGTAGCGATTAATCCGTACAAGACATCACAAAAATGTTCCAATTGCGGATATGATAATGGAAAAAAAGCGTTAAATATACGTCATTGGACTTGTACGAAGTGTAATATGCATCATGATAGGGATATCAACGCAGCTAAAAATATATTAAATATTGGCCTGGAACAGGCCTTAGTTAAATAGCTTAGACCGCTGTTTTGCTTTGAAATAAGCGGAACAAGTCATGAGTGTTCCTAGAAACACGCCATTTTAATGGCGTTGTAGTTCATAATGTCGTCAGAAATCAAATTACGCCTATTTTAAAAATGTAAGTGACCGAAAAATTCATGGTAAAGAGCACGAATCGCATCATCTTTATCATCCATACTAATGGTATAAAACATACTAATTTCAGAGGCACCTTGGTTGATCATTAAAATATTAATTTCTTGTGAAGCCAAAGCGCGGGTTGCTTTATTGGCGGTGCCCACGACTTCAGCCATTTCTTCACCCACAATTACTACAATGGCCAAATCCGTTTCGACATTAATGAAATCAGGATCCAGTTGCTCTTCGATATCCTTTAAAAGCGCATCTAAAGTGCCGGGAGCTGCTAGTTGGTGAGAACGAACAACCACTGAAATATCATCAATCCCGGTAGGAATATGTTCGATTGAAATATGGTGATCTTCAAAAATTTGTAACAATTTCCGAGTAAAACCTAATTGACGGTTTAATAAATATTTATTAATAGAAATAGCAGTAAACCCTTCATCGCAACTAATCCCAATAGCAGGTAAATTAGGATTGATTTCTCGCTGAGCCACAATTTTAGTACCAGCAATTTCAGGGTGGTTAGTATTTCTTACCATCACGGGAATATCCACTTGATATAAAGGCTCTAACGCTTCATCGTGAAAAATTCCAAAACCAGAATAAGCCAACTCACGCATTTCACGATAAGTAATTTCTTTAATAGCATAAGGTTTACGGACGATGCCAGGGTGGGCTGCATAAATATAGCTTTGATCGGTAAAGTTTTCATAAATATCAGCTTCAACACCACGAGCAACAATCGCGCCTGTAATATCACTACCACCACGAGGGAAAGTCACGATATTGCCGTTTGGTGAATAACCGAAGAAGCCAGGAATGATTAAAATTTGTTCATCATGCTTATATTGTGCGATTTTTTCATAGGACTCCAATAATAAATGAGCATTACTCGGTTCATCACTCACGATAATACCCAATTCAGCTGGAGAAATATAACGGGCATTAAGACCAATACGTTGAAAATACTGACTTATTAATTGAGCGTTGAAATCTTCACCACACGCTTTAAGAGCATCTAATAGTCGCAGAGGGTCAGTAATTGAAGATAAATACTCAGTTAAAATTGTATCAAAATGGGTAATAATCTCTTTTGAAAGTGATAACTCATCAGCAATTGAAGAATAGCGATCTAAGACCATCTGTTTTGCCCTTTCAATTGATCCGTTATGGACTTTCTCATCAAATAAATGGATTAATAAATCCGTCACCTTGGTATCCTTATCATCTCTTTTCCCTGGTGCCGAAACAATTACGAATTGAATTTCCGGGTCATTTTGAATGATATTGGCTACTTTTTGTATTTGGGTTGCGTTACTTAACGAGCTACCTCCAAATTTTGCGACTTTCATGCTATCACATCCTTGAACAATAATAATTTTTAACTTTATTAATCATCATACATGAAAAGATGGCAAAAAGGTAGTGTTTATTGTAAAATGAAGAGTAATAAATGAGAAATTCATTAAAACACACTGGAGGAGAGCACTTTATGATGAAAATAGCAATTTTAGGATTAGGAACAGTAGGTGGAGGCGTCTTAAAACTATTACAAAAGGTTAATGAGGCTCGTACTGATTCAAAAATTGACATTACTCATGTGCTAGCTCGAGACATTAAAGATGAGACCCTTGATTTAACCGGAATTATAGTAACGGATGACGTTGATGAAATATTAAACAGTGATATCCAACTTATTGTGGAGGTTTTAGGTGGCGTCGATTTTCCTTATGAAGTTCAAAGAAAAGCATTAGAACGTGGTATTCATGTGGTAACGGCGAATAAAGATATGCTAGCATTACATCTTAACGAATTAGCACAAATGGCAAACCGGCATCAAGCCCAAATTGGTTATGAAGCGAGTTGTGGCGGGGGTATACCAATTATCCAACCTTTACAATATAGTTTAAATGCTAATAAAATTAATAAAGTGATGGGGATTTTAAACGGCACGACCAATTATATTTTAACGAAGATGGCTGATGAACAATGTGAATACCAAGAAGCTTTGGCACAAGCGCAAGCATTAGGATATGCCGAAAAAGACCCTACTAATGATGTTGAAGGTTATGATGCGGCACGTAAGATTGCGATATTATCACGCTTAGCTTTTAAAGTAAATATTCCATTTGAACGTGTCGAGGTAAGAGGTATTAGTCAAGTTGATCAACAAGACATCCAATTGGCTCAAGAAAATGGCTTCACTCTTAAATTATTAGGGAAGAGTCACCAAGTCGCAGGGGCTATTAGTATTAGTGTAGAACCGGTACTATTATCTAATAGTCATAGTTTAGCTAATGTCAAATTAGAAAAAAATGCGATATTTATTGAGGGAGATGCGGTCGGACAAACAATGTTTTATGGACCAGGAGCCGGCAGTTCGGAAACAGCATCCGCAGTAGTATCGGATATTTTATTCATCGAAAAATTTGGCTTCACTGGGAATTTAACCACTCAAGAAAGTGGCCATTTCACAAAAAGTATAACGGATCATCGTTATTATATCCGTTTGGAGGAAGATATGTCCCTTTTAAAAGAGCGATTAACTGCGATGAATATCAAGTATCAACTATGGCAAAATGACGAAATAACAGCCGTTTTAACCGCAACCATTTCAGAGCCAACATTTAAAGCGTTGACCCAAGAGTTAACACTGGCAGCTTATTATCAGATAGAAGGTGAATAGATGTCACAGTTTGAAATAAAAGTACCAGCAACCACTGCGAATTTAGGAGTTGGGTTTGATTCAATTGGGTTAGCCCTTAATAAGTTTCTAAAAGTTAAAGCGTCCCCGGCTGACAACTGGCAATTTAACTTTAAAGATGCTTTTTTAAAGGTTTTGCCGAACAATGAGCAAAATTTAGTCGCCAAGGTTGCGAATAAAGTTGCTTCAAAATTTAAGCAGACGATGCCGCCATTAAGAGTGGAAATGAGTAGTGAAATTCCTTTAACGCATGGTTTAGGCAGTTCTTCTAGTGCTATTGTAGCAGGCATTGAATTAGCCAATCATTTTGTTCAATTAAATTTAACTCAAGAACAAAAAATTGTGATAGCGACTGAAATAGAAGGGCATCCAGATAATGTTGGCCCTTGTGTGACCGGCGGCTTGTTTATCGGAGCTTATGAAAATGGTGTATTATTTTATGAAACGGCTGATTTCAATCATGTAGGGATTATTTTAAGTATTCCCGATTATGAGTTGAGTACAGCAGAAGTTCGCAAAGTGCTACCGGCAGAATATTCTAAAGAAGCAATAATCCTTCAAAATGCCTACAGCAATATTATGACGGCTGCGCTGTTAAAAGGCGACTTTGAAAAGATGGGGGCGATGATGATGAAAGACCTTATTCATGAGCCTTATCGTCAACCTTTAATAAAAGAATTTGATGTAGTAAAAAATATTACCCTTGCTACCGGTGCTTTTGCCACTGTTATTAGTGGTGCCGGACCGACAATTTTAACGTTTTGTCCGGTTGAACGGACAGAAGCCATTCTTCAGTCACTTAATTCAATGGTACCCGAATGTCGACATGAAATCACAACGGTATACCCTTTATTAACTTAATATTTTAGAGACTGGGTGGTTTAATTACTGTCCAGTCTTTTTTATTACCAAATCGTGTATTAGATACAACCTATCAGGTAGTTTTTCAGTAATTAAAACTCATCAAATATTACTTAAATGATGACACTCGTTGAATTGTGTTACGATATATTATTTAATCTCTCCTTAACGGAATAACATTAAGCTTTTTTGGTAGCAATGGCTTTTTTCACACTTGCTATTGCTAATGACATTAGAATTTTTCTATTGAGCAACAGAAGAGATAAAAATCGCTGATCCATAAACTTTCTTTTTATGTGCAGCAGTCTACTGACTATTTAGCCACTTAATAGCATAAACCATTTCAACGTTTTTCGTTTTTATTAACAATATAGCGTTAAAATCACAAGCATGTGTATTTATATAGAAGGATCATTTTTCAAAAAAAGCAGCGGCTTAATAAATTTACCATTAATCATAAGAAAACAGGTTAACTTTTAAAGATTTATTGCGTATAATAATACGGTATGAAATGGATAAAAGGAGAACGCGATGAGTTTATTATCAGTAACGAATTTAACGCATGGCTTTGGTGATCGTGCTATTTTTGAAGATGTATCATTCCGTTTATTAAAAGGAGAACATATCGGATTGGTCGGTGCTAATGGTGAAGGTAAATCTACTTTCATGAATATTGTCACGGGTCAAAGATTACCTGATGAAGGGAAAATTGAATGGGCTCGTAATGTCAAAGTAGGCTATTTGGATCAACATTCTGTATTGGAAAAAGGCCAAACCGTTCGCGATGCTTTAAGAACAGCTTTTGACGATTTATTTAAAGATGAAGCCAGAATCAATGAGATATATATGGCGATGTCAGAAGCTGAAGGTGAAGAACTGGATGCCTTAATGGAAGAGGTAGGAGAACTTCAAGAACGCTTAGAGGTGCATGATTTTTATATCTTAGACGCCAAAATTGATGAAGTAGCACGGGCTTTAGGTATAGTAGACTATGGAATGGATAGTGATGTCACCGAGTTAAGTGGTGGCCAACGTACGAAAATTTTACTAGCTAAATTATTATTAGAAAAACCTGATATTTTACTATTAGATGAGCCGACTAACTATTTAGATGCTGAGCATATTGAATGGTTAAAACGTTATTTACAAAATTATGAAAATGCCTTTATTTTGATTTCACATGATATTCCATTTTTAAATGAAGTGATTAATATTATTTACCATGTCGATAATTTACAAATTACTCGTTATACCGGTGACTATTATCAATTTAAAGAAGTCTATGCGATGAAACAAGCGCAGTTAGAAGCAGCCTATGAACGTCAACAAAAAGAGATTGCTGACTTGAAAGATTTTGTCAATCGTAACAAAGCCAGAGTCGCTACTCGGAATATGGCTATGTCACGCCAGAAAAAATTAGATAAAATGGATATTATTGAATTAAAAGCTGAAAAACCTAAGCCTAATTTTAATTTTAAATCAGCGCGCACTTCAGGCCGCTTTATCTTTGAAGCTGAAGAATTAGTAATTGGTTATGATCGTCCATTAACTAAGCCTTTGAATTTAGTGTTTGAACGGAATCAAAAGATTGCTATTGTCGGTGCCAATGGGATTGGGAAAACCACTTTACTAAAGAGTCTTTTAGGCATTATTGAACCAATCAGTGGTCAAGTTGAACAAGGGGATTACTTAGAAATTGGCTACTTTGCTCAAGAAGTACCTGGTGGTAATCGTCAAACACCATTAGAAGCCGTATGGGAAGCATTTCCAAGTCTTAATCAAGCAGAAGTTCGTGCAGCTTTAGCACATGTTGGATTAACCGCGAAACATATCGATAGTCAAATCCAAGTACTAAGTGGGGGCGAACAAGCCAAAGTCCGCTTTTGCTTACTAATGAATCGTGAAAATAATGTCTTAGTGTTAGATGAACCAACCAATCATTTGGACGTCGATGCCAAAGACGAATTAAAGCGAGCATTACAAGAGTATAAAGGCAGTATTTTAATGGTCTGCCACGAACCTGATTTTTATGAAGGTTGGGTCGACGGTGTATGGGATTTTAGTGAATTGGCTTAGTAAATTTTTAATGTAGAATATGAAGTAATCAGACGTCTAGCCATCATTTGTTATCGCAAAAGCTCCATAGAATTATTATTAATAAATTAAATCATCTAGTTTGAAGAAACAATGTATTTTTCTCTTGTAGTCCAAGTCGGGATCACAGAGGCCGTTATACAAATTCTTCAAACTATTTTTTTAATACCTTCTTGTTTTCTCTATTTTTCAGAAAATTAACTTAAATTCGTTTTCATAAAAACAAAGTATTTGACGATTTTAAAATCACAAACTATAATAGTTAGCATACAAACAATTGTAGTTCGTATCCATACTAAAAAGAAAGGAGTCGTCATGTTTCATATCGGATTTAAAATCAGAGAGTTAGGTTTAATCATTGAAAAGTATCTGCAACACATGGCCATCCAGTGTAATTTGGAACATTTAGAAGGACCTCAAGGTGCTGTCTTATTTTACTTAATTAGTCATGAGGATCAAGATGTTTTTCAAAAAGACATTGAACAACTCCTAAATATACAGAAAGCTTCGGCATCTGGGTTAATTAAGCGAATGGAAAAAAATGGGTTTATACATGTCCAACCTTTGGAAAGTGATAAACGATTTAAAGCCATCAAAGTGACAGATGAAGGAAAGGCCAAACATCTGGCGATTGAAAATTTCTTGAAACAAGTTGAAGCCGACCTTAGTAACGGTATTAGTCAAGAGGAATTTAAAATTTTCCATAATGTCATCAAAAAAGTAACTCAAAATGCGCAAGTAGAATCAGAAGAAAAACAAGAAGGAGAATATGAATGTTAAAAATATTCAAACGAATGAATAGAAAAGAAGTGATGATGGCTGTCGTCAGTGTTCTATTCATTATGGCCCAAGTCTGGTTAGATTTAAAAGTACCAGATTATATGTCAGAAGTGACCAAAAAATTAGTGACGCCAGGTACAGAACTTAAAGAGCTCTATCAACCTGGAGGGATGATGTTACTCTTATCATTATTAAGTTTTGCGACCAGTCTATTAGTTGGCTTTTTAGCAGCTCGATTGGGAGCTAGTTTTACACGTTCGTTAAGACGTGATGTTTTTGAACATGTGTTAAGTTTCTCAGCTAAGGAAACACAAAGCTTTTCAGTCCCAAGTTTAATTACGCGTACAACCAATGATATTATTCAATTACAAATGTTAATTGCCATTGGTTTGCAAGTAATGGTCAAAGGACCCATTATGGCCGGCTGGGCGATGGTTAAAATATCTAACAAAAATGGTCAATGGATGTTAGCAACCGCATTAGCCGTACTTTTACTATTAATTGTTATTACCATTATTATGGTATTGGCTTTTCCAAAGCAAAAAATGATCCAAAAATTAACCGATAAGTTGAATGCTATCTCACGTGAAAACTTAACAGGGATACGTGTCATTCGAGCTTACAATGCTGAAAAATTTCGCAATGAGAAATTTGATGTTGCCAACAGTGAATTGACCGATACCAATTTGTTCTCAATGCGAATATTCTCATTAATGATGCCATTAATGACGATAGTATCTAGTGGGTTATCGTTATCGGTTTATTGGATTGGGGCTTATCTCATTCAAAATGCAGCTTTAAATATGAAAATAACACTCTTTGGCGATATGGCAGTCTTTACTTCTTATGCGATGCAAGTGGTCATGGGGTTCATGATGATGACGATGATTTTTGTCATGCTACCAAGAGCGATTGTGTCTGCTAAACGTATTAATGAAGTATTAGAGACGCATTCTGTGATTGACTATCCTGCAACAACCAAAACGAACAATCAAGCAAATGAATATGTTTTAGAATATGAAAATGTAACCTTTAAATATAGTGATAGTGCTGAACCTGTTATTTCGAATGTTAGCTTCAAGGCTAAAAAGGGACAAACAATTGCCTTTATCGGTTCCACAGGTAGTGGTAAGAGTACCTTAATTAATTTATTACCACGTTTTTACGATGTGACCAGTGGTGCTATTAAGTTAAATGGACAAAACATCAAAGAGATTGCCCATGATGATTTAAATAATAGGGTGGGGTATATACCACAAAAAGCCGTCATCTTTAGTGGAACCATTGCTTCTAATTTGAATTTTGGTGAAAGTAATGAATCGCCATTAACGGAAGAAAAAATGAATGCGGCTTTAGAGTTAGCACAAGCTAAAGAATTTGTATTAAGTAAAGAAAACGGCTTGCAATCAACAGTGGCCCAAGAAGGTGCAAATTTCTCAGGGGGTCAAAAACAACGACTAGCAATTGCCCGTGCGTTAGCGCGCAAACCAGAAATTTTAATATTCGATGATTCCTTCTCAGCTTTAGACTATAAAACGGATAAAGCGTTGAGACATGATTTAGCAGTTCAAACGGCTGATATGACGAAGTTAATTGTCGCGCAACGTATTTCAACCATTATGGATGCAGATTTAATCTTAGTATTGGATCAAGGGGAAGTAGTCGGTCAAGGTACACATCAAGAATTATTAGCTAATAATGAAGTGTATCAAGAAATTGCCTACTCACAATTATCAAAGGAGGAATTAACCAATGGCTAAAGAACAACCACAATCAGAAAAAGCCCTAAAACGTGCTTTACGGTATGCCGATGGCTATTTAATTCCCATCGTTATTGCCTTAATTTTCTCAATTATTAGTAGTGTTATCACCGTTATCGGACCTGATAAAATGAGTGAAATGATGGATGTCATTACTCAGGGAGTGATGGTTGGTATTGACTTAAATAAAATTGATAAAATAGGAAAAACATTAGTCATCTTGTATTTAACGGCAGCGGTCATGGGGTATGCACAAAGCTTTATTGTGGCAACTATTTCACAACGCTATACCCAACGCCTTCGTCGTGCAATCGCTGAAAAGATGAATCGCCTTCCTTTACGATACTTTGATAGCCGTCCAACCGGTGATGTTTTATCCATTATTACCAATGACTTGGATACTGTTGGTCAAAGCTTAAATCAAAGTTTAGGAACATTAGTTTCAGCAACAGTTTTATTAATCGGTACATTATTTATGATGTTTAAAACGAATTGGGTAATGGCTCTTACAGCAATCAGTTCAGTTTTTATTGGTTTTATTGGAATGGTCTTTATTATGAGTAAATCTCGTGCTCATTTTAAGGCGCAGCAAAAGAACTTAGCTACTGTCAATGGCTATATCGAAGAAGCCTATACCGGACTCTCGATTGTCAGCAGTTATAATGCAGCCGATGAAATGAAGGGCCAATTTGCAAAATTAAATGAACAATTATACGGAAGTGCTTGGAAATCACAATTTTTAGGTGGGATGATGATGCCACTGATGGCTTTCATCGGGAACTTCGGTTATGTGATGGTTAGTTTAATGGGTGCTTACCTAGTTTTAAATGGGCACATTACCATCGGGGTCATAATTGCCTTTATGGTGTACGTTCGTTTATTCTCACAACCATTATCCCAAATTGCTCAAGCGGCACAAAGCTTACAATCAGCTGGGGCAGCCTTAGGTCGAGTGATGGACTATTTAGAGGCAGACGAAATGAGTGACGAATCGTATAAAACAACCCAATTATCACAAATTAAAGGACAGGTTGCCTTCGAACATGTTAATTTTGGCTATGATGAAGGTAAAACGATTATTCATGATTTCTCTGCCGAAGCTAAAGCGGGTCAAAAAATCGCGATTGTTGGTCCAACCGGTGCTGGTAAAACAACGATTGTTAACTTATTGATGCGCTTCTATGAAGTCAATGGCGGTCAAATTTTAATCGATGGTGTCAATATTAAAGACATGACTCGTGCTGAATTGCATGAATATTTCAGTATGGTATTACAGGATACTTGGTTATTTGAAGGTAGCATTCGCGATAATTTAGTATTCAATCAACCAGAGGTTACACAAGAAGAAGTGATAAAGGCAGCCAAAGCGGTGGGGATTCATCATTTTATTACCACATTACCTCAAGGTTATGACACGGTATTGGATGATTCCGTTCAATTATCAGTAGGACAAAAACAATTAATGACCATTGCCCGTGCGTTAATAAAAGATGCTCCATTATTAATTTTAGATGAAGCGACGAGCTCAGTGGATACTCGTACGGAAGAATTAATTCAAAAAGCAATGGATGCCTTAATGGTTGGTCGGACCTCATTTGTCATTGCTCATCGACTTTCAACCATTCGTAATGCTGACTTAATATTAGTAATGAAAGACGGAAATATTATCGAACAAGGTAATCACGATCAATTAATGGTTCAAGACGGCTTTTATGCGGACTTATATAATAGTCAGTTTGAGAATGGTAATGGCACCTTTGAGGAAGAAGAACTATAATCTAAAAGGAATAAAGCATATAACGAACATAATGATTGAATTTAAACGACTTTACAACTTTTTGTGTGGCCCCACAATAAATTAAAAAAGCATATCTAGCGAAAGTGTTTAGCTAAGCGAAGGTACCTAAAGAGAAAAACCAGTTAACTAGATTCCTAAAAGGGAAATTAAGCTAACTGGTTTTTATTATAATAATTTAAGAATATCTTTTTCGATTGCTTTAGGCGAGGTGGTTGGTGAGTAACGTTTAACCACTCGTCCTTCGCGATCAATTAAAAACTTCGTAAAGTTCCATTTGATATTATTGGAGAATAGCCCTTGGGTTTCTTGTTTTAACCATTGGAAAATGGGTTCAGTCTTAGGGCCGTTCACTTCTACTGTTTCATTTAAGGGGAAACTGACTCCAAAATTCAATTGACAGGTGCTTTCCATATCACTATCGACCACTTTTTCTTGTTTAAATTGATTGGAAGGAAATCCAATGACAGTAAATTCTTGGTCGTGATAGCGTTGATAGAGTTCCTCTAATTGAGTCAATTGAGGGGCTAAGCCACAACCGGTTGCGGTATTAACGATTAACAAGACTTGTCCATTATACTCATTCAAGCGGTAAGGTTGGCCGCTGCTACGAACTAATGAAAAATCTGGTAAACTCATGCTTTTGCTCCTTTCAAACATCCCATACCTAAAACAGGACTACCTTTACGATATTTACTGGAATAGTAAAGGCAAAATCAGTGTAGTATCTGTATCAATCATAGTCAAAGTAGAAGGGCCAATACATCAAAGTTATAATACGGCCCAACAAAATTTCTAAATAAACAAGCCTTTACAACAATTAAAATTTCAATCAAAAAACCAAAGGGGAATTTTCCATGAATTAGTCGTCTAAATCAACATTGTGGTAAACGCGTTGAACATCTTCGTCATCTTCCAAAACTTCAATTAAATGTTCAAATTTTTTCAAATCTTCGCCTTCTAATTTCACTTCATTTTGTGCAATCATGTCTGTTTCAGCTACTTCAAATTCAGTAATTCCCATACCTTCTAAAGCAGTTTTAATGGCTTCAAAGTCTTTTGGTTCACCATAAACAACTACGGTATCTCCTTCAGCAAATACTTCACGAACATCGACATCCGCTTCTAATAAAGCCATCATTACGTCGTCAGCATCTTGATCGGCCATTACAAAAACAGCTGTTGCATCAAACAGGTAATTAACTGAACCACTGACACCCATGTTACCACCATTTTTACCATATGCAGCCCGAACATTACTTGCAGTACGGTTGACATTATTAGTTAAAGCATCGACCATAATCATTGAACCATTGGGCCCGAATCCTTCATAACGTAATTCTTGGTAGTTTTCATCATCGCCACCTTTAGCTTTATCAATGGCTTTTTCAATAACGTGACGAGGGACATTATATGTCTTCGCACGATCAACAACAAAACGTAATTTTTGGTTTAATTCTGGATCGGGTTCACCTTGTCTTGCAGCAGCATAGATTTCAATACCGAATTTAGCATAAATCTTCGAAGTATTTTGGTCTTTATTTGCTTTCTTTTCCTTAATATTCATCCATTTACGACCCATTTATTTCACTTCTCTTTCAATAAAATTAGAATGTTCCAACACTCATTTTACCATAAAAACGTCCTTTGTGATAGAGTTTTAAGTTCTATTTTAATTCACTAAATTATGAGAGTTTGCTTAAAAATGGAGTTGGCTTTTGACAGAAGTGTCTTGCATTTTATGTATAATCCAAATAAGCATCATTTAATATGAATAGAAAGGGAAATATTAAGGCCATTGCTGATGATATAGGTCACGCAATGATCACCAAAAAACGCCTTTTTAAAGAGTTGCTGTTATATCACGGATTTGTCAAGATTACTAAAGTATTTAAAACCAGGAGATTATTTGGGTGTTTGTGTAACAATTAGGTTACATGACACTTTAAAAATGACCGGTTACTTTTACGATGTGATGACAAAACATCGAATTCATGGTCGAATCGTTATCTAAATGTTATAATATAGAGGTAGATTGATATCGATTGGAAGGAGAAAAAAATGAAATTACATAAAAAATTAATCTCAGCTTCAATGGCTTTATTAGCCTCAACCTCATTAGCTGTTTTACCAACCACACAAGCACAAACCGCAACACACACTGTACAAAGTGGAGAATATTTACAAGGCATTGCAGCCGCATATGGCGTAACTGCAGAAGAATTACGCGCATGGAACGGCTTATCAAGTGACATGATTTATGTCGGCGATGTATTAGTCGTAGACGGATCAAGCAGTGGTACGGTAGTATCTAATTCTAGTGCTGCAGGTACTCACGTTGTACAAAATGGTGACGTCCTATATAACCTAGCCATTCGTTACGGGGTAACCGTCGATGATTTAATGGCATGGAATGGTTTAACTAGCGATTGGTTAAATGTTGGCGACACTTTAGTTGTCTATGGTAATGCTACTGCAACAGGTGGAAATTACTACTATGATTACACAGCACCAGTCTCTACCTCTTCAACCGGCTACCATACAGTAGCACCTGGCGATACACTATCAGGCATTGCAGCCGTTTATGGTGTAACAGAAGAAGAATTGTGGGCATGGAATGGCTTATCCAGCGACTGGTTGAATGTCGGTGATCAAATTGCTGTCACAGGTTATAGTTCTGGCGCTACCTCAACTTATACTAATTATGTGCCAACGTCCAATACTGCAACAACAAATTACACGGTATCAGCAGGTGATAGCTTATATGAAATCGCCCAAGCTTACGGTACAACCGTTGATAACTTAATGGCAATTAACGGATTATCAAGTACTTTCTTACAAATTGGTGATCAGTTAGTGGTTCCTGGTGCAGACAAGAGTGCGACTTCTGAAGCGCCAACTGAAGAAACAAAGGAAGAAACAACGACCGAAGATAAGAATAAAGAAGAAAATAAAGAAGAAGCAACGGAAACTTCAACCGATTTAACCGATGAAGAAAAAGCGGCTGGTATTAAAGCAAAACACATTATTCAAAAAGGTGAAACTTTATTTAAGATTGCGAATAAGTATGGAGTCACACTATATAATTTAAAATCTTGGAACAACATTACAGCAGAAAATCCAGCTCGCGTTGGTGATGAGTTGATTATTAAAGATTCTGCTTACGAACCTCAAAAACATAAAGTAACAGAAGGTGACACAATTGATGCAGTTGCTGAAACTTATAACACCACAGCAGAAGCAATCAAAGTATGGAATGAATTGGCTGACAATGAATTAGAAGTAGGTAAAGAAATTTATGTAAGTAACCCAGAACCAACATTACATGAAGTTCAAACAGGTGAAAACTTACAAACTATTGCCGATCAATATGGTGTAACACCAGAAGATTTACGTGCATGGAATGGCTTACCAGAAAAATCAATGATTGTTAATGGAACGATCTTAGTATCAAATCCAACAGCCGTTACTGAATAATAAAAATAAAATAATAAAGACTGGGCAGAAATTATAGAGTTTCTGTCCAGTTTTTTTGGGATAAATTTTGAGTAGTAATTGGGTAGAATGAGAATGCGCTAACGAGAGAGCAAGATTCAAAATCTAAACAGAAATGTGAGAATGGGAATACTGACTATGCAAGCTTTGATAATACAATTACTTAGTGCGAATGTCTATACGATGTAGTAACCTATAACAGATCGGTTATTTAACCTATTTAATTGTTAGGATTACCATTGCATAGTAGCAAACCGTGTCAAGAAGATTAAAAAACTTATTCAATTATGTAGGATGTTGGTTTACGAAATTTTGAACGGTGTCAAAGTGGTTAGTGAAACCAACTCAATAAATATAGGGAGAATACGAAGTAGCCATCCTTCGATTGGTCATTTTTGTCTGCTCTTTTTTGATCACAAAAAATATTAATAAATGAAAAATAATATTGCATAGAAAAAGCTGACGAATGGACGTCAGCTGAAAATATAGATATCTTGCTATTTTAATTAAAAACTATTCCAAGCACAATTTTGTCCTGCAACAGCACCCGTGACAAAAGCAGCCGTAATATTATAACCACCGGTATAACCGTTGATGTCTAATAATTCACCACAGAAGTATAGACCATTCATTAGCTTAGACTCCATCGTAGCGGGATTGATTTCTTTAGTTGAAACACCACCACCGGTTACAAAACCTTTTTCAATCGGTTGCGAACCTGTACTTGTAAAATCAAAATGTTTTATTTTATTAAGTAAGGCTTCAACTTCAGCATGAACTAATTGTTTATAAGCCGTCGTCTGATCCATTTTTAATTGAGATAAAATTACCTCAGCCATACGCTCTGGCATCCAATTTTTTAAGATAGTTAATAATTGTTTGTCACGGTTTTCCTCGGCAAAAACTTTTAGTTGTTCCATCGTATGATGCGGTGTTAAATCGATAGATAGATGAGCCACCTTTTCACCCGTTTGATGAAGCCACTGGTTAACATGACCAGAACATCTTAGAATAGCGGGTCCAGAATAGCCGAAATGAGTAAAAATCATATCCATTTGGTGATAAGTGATAGCTTTTTGATCAGCATCCCATAAGGTCACGCCCACATCTCTTAAAGAAACACCACGTAAAGCTTTACTAGTAATCCACTCATCATCAGATAGTAGAGGGGACTCGGTAGGGTATAACCGTTCGATGGTGTGACCAGCTGATTTGGCCCAAGCATAAGCATCACCAGTCGCACCTGTTCGGGGGTAAGCACGACCACCCGTTGCTAGAATAACACCATTGGCTTGGATTTCTAAACCTGATTTCGTTAGTACCCCTTTGACGCACTGGTTTTCACGGTCAAATAATAGCTTATCGACAGGTTCATTGGTTTGAATCTCGACACCTAGTTCACGACAGTAATCCAATAAAGTTTCTAAAATGGTACGAGCGCTATCTGTAACGGGAAACATGCGCCCATGATCTTCTTCTTTCAGTTGTACTCCACGACTTTCAAAAAAATGCACAATATCTTCTTGATTAAACTGATTAAGGGCACTGTATAAAAACTTGCCATTACCAGGAATATGACGAATTAATTCATCACGTGAGGTACGGTTGGTCACATTACAACGACCACCACCTGATAAGAGTAATTTGCGACCTAATTTTGGATTTTTTTCTAGAACAAGGACACTGACACCTTGTAAAGCAGCGTGTACCGCAGACATGAGACCACTGGTCCCTCCACCGACTATAATAACTTGATAGGTGTTTTTCATCTGACTCCTTCTTAATGACGCACCTTAATGCGATCGAAAATCATATGAGCGAGTGCATAATCTATAAAGCCGTGAATAATGGAACCAAAACCAACTAATACCCATAAAGTATAGTAAAAGCCTTCTGTGTTGGTAGTTTGGGCAGTGACAGAGAATAAATAAACTGCTAGTACTTCACCTAAACCATGAACCACATTAATTAAGAAATAGAATGGTGCTTGTTTAGCAAATGATAGCTGATTGATTTTAAAACTTTTAATTAAAAATAAAGCAAAAAGAACGAATAAAAAATGTGATAAAGCTCTTAAAACAATGATTAAAGGAAACCCTGCCAATAAGAAACCAATGGTCGTTCCGGCCGTCACACTTAAAGCGACAAAAGGTGAGATAAACAGACCTAAAAATATCGGTACATGACTAGCAAGTGTATAGGATGCTGGACCAATAATCACTTTAATGGGCATCACTAATGGAATCATAATACCAATAGCAATTAACAAACTACTAATTAACATTTGTTGGGTACGATTTTTTGTTATAATATTCAATTTAAACCCCTCCTAATGTTAGAATTATAGCATAATCAAAATGATAAAGGTATTGAAAATGAAATTTAGATTAAATTTTTAACGGGAAAATTCGTCCCTAGAAACCATGCAAAAAGTTTAAAATAATTGAAAAAATATTGTTGGTAATGCTTGACATTATGGCACTTTCAGGGTATTATGATAGACGGTATTGTTTGCCCCACTATGAGCCCCGGAAACTCAATAGTACTTGTCAAACAACTAGATTTAATAATGGAGGAAACAATCGTGCGTCAAACATATATGGCTAAGAAAAACGAAGTTGAACGTAACTGGGTATTAGTAGATGCGACAGATGTGCCTTTAGGACGTCTTTCAGCAGTAGTTGCTTCAATTTTACGCGGAAAAAACAAACCAACATTTACACCTCACGTAGACACAGGTGATTTTGTTGTCGTAATCAATGCAGATAAAGTAGCTTTAACTGGAAACAAAGCAGCAGATAAAATGTACTACCGTCACAGCGGTCACCCAGGTGGAATCAAATCTATCTCAGCTGGTGATTTACGTGAAAAAAATTCTCGTAAATTAGTTGAATTATCTGTTAAAGGTATGTTACCAGACACTCGCTTAGGACGTAAACAATTCACTAAATTATTTGTTTACGGTGGAGCAGAGCATAAACATGCAGCTCAAAAACCTGAAGCATTAGACATTAATACATTAATTTAAGGAGGGAATTTAATTGGCTAAAGCACAATATATTGGTACAGGTCGTCGTAAAAATTCAGTAGCTCGTGTACGCTTAGTGCCAGGAACTGGTGTAATCACTATTAATGGTAAATCATTAGAAGAATACATTCCTTTCCCTCACTTACATGAAGTTATGAAACAACCATTTGACGTTACAGAAACATTAGGAGCATATGATGTGACTGTTAATGCTAATGGTGGAGGTTACTCAGGACAAGCTGGAGCAATCCGTCACGGTATCGCTCGTGCATTATTAACTGTAGATCCTGATTTCCGTCCAGCTTTAAAAGCTGCTGGTTTATTAACACGTGACCCTCGTATGGTAGAACGTAAAAAACCAGGTCTTAAGAAAGCTCGTAAAGCTTCACAATTCTCAAAACGTTAATCATTGTTTTATCAACGTTTCAAGCACTTTCTCGCTCTGTTCGAGAAGGTGCTTTTTTATATTGAATACGTTTTGAATACGTTAGCAGTTTTGAGAGACATGTTCTGCGAGAATATTTCCAATCTTTTTTTCTTTTTCTGATTGATATGACTATATACTTTCATTAAAATTAAAAAACCGCTCTACACTATCAGCGAATTCTTTCATTGTAAAAGTATTTCTTCGTTCTATTAAACCTTCAATATAGTTAAAATATGAAGATACACTTCGCTCTAAACTCTTTATATCTTTTTCAGATAAATAATTTTTCGCTACTTGAGTATCACTTTTTAGGATTCTTTCATTAGGAGCAGATTTCCATGTCGTTAATCCCATGTTTTCTTTTGTACTATCTGATGAATTGTAAATTATTTCAGCGGCCGTTTGGCCAGTAATGGCATAATGAAATTTATTTTGAATGTTCGAATAAAAATTTTTGTGATTTCGCTATTACCAGAATAATCAGTGCTGACCTTAGCGAAAATATCGGTTTTTTTTGCCAAATTCTACGTTCGCTAGAACGAATAGATCTGACACGTTCTAATAGCTCTTGGAAAAAATCTTTACCTATTAGATTTGAACCTTGTTTTAGTCTTTTGTCATCCAAGGCAAAGCCTTTTATCATATATATACTTCAAAACACTTGTAGCCCATTGTCTAAAATGTGTTGTTCTTTTTGAATTAACACGGTAACCAAGAGCAATAATAGCATCTAAGTTATAATAATTTAGAAGTCTTGTTTGTTTTAAACCTTCTATAGCGCCGTGTTGAGTGGTTATTTCCATTTTGGAAACATCCATATCCTCAATTAACTCTTCCTATTCAAATATATTTTTTAAATGTTTTGAACTGTCAAATTATATAAAAGGCATAGGGAATAAATATATAATATTAGGTGATATGACGACATAAATTGCATTGGCCGTTCGAACTTAGTGAGTTACCGATAAGGTACGCGTAGTGGAGAACCGAACGAAGCCCAAAATGTTAGGTTGCAGCTGTTGCGAATTTGGTCGCTTACAGATGGAGTTCCTCAATTGATAAAACGATATTCTGGCAATTCTCATATGTAACATTTTTTGTCTACATTTTCCGAGACTAGTTATTCTAACAGATCGAATGCATTCAGTGCTAACTGAACAAAGTCCAACAATAGATTAAAGACGCTTAGAATTGATTAAGAAACGTTTTTAGCATAAAATAATAGTAGATTGGAATGGGGCAAGAAGTAGAAAATCAAATGATTTTCACTTCGTCTGCCCAGCTACGCACAGTTGAGACCATTCAATCGCTGCACGATAAACTAAATAAATTAGACCAAACAAATTTTTTAAGTTTTACCCAGCCGCTACACTCGTGCTGACTTTACATTATGTTTTTGTCTATTTCCATCATTTTTATGATGCATTTTTACGTGATCAAACTTAAAACTAAAAAGTATTGACTCATGACTAACTTATCATCATAAATTCTGATATGACATTGTGGATAAAAATACAAGTAATATCGTATAAAGAACCGAAGAGTATTGCTATATTATTAAAGGAGATGATTTTTGTGAATAAAGCAAAAGAAGTTGAGAGATTAAAAGAATTAGAAAAAGAATTTAGTGAAATAAATGCGACTTTAGAAGAATTGGATAAAGTCTTACATAAAGTAAAAAAACAAATGCCAAAGATTAAGAAATTCGATAAGTATTATAGTAGTGAAGAATGGTTTAAGCATAGAGAGATGCTTGATGAGGGCTATTTTGATGAGCTCGAAACAACTGCCATTTTAGGAGAAGACTACCCGTATGACACCTTATTTGCCATTAGAAATCAAGCGATTGAAATGTTAGAAATAGCTACAGAATTATTGAAGTGATGAATTGAGTATGGGCATTTATAAATATCAAATTTTGATGAGGTTATTTAAGTCTAAGTAAATAGTTCTCTTTTTAGAATGATGAGTTTATCCTACAAAGGTAGTTGCTTTTCTGCCACTTAATTTTTCTTGTTAAATCTACAAGCTTAAGTCAGTTGGTTTCGTCCTATTTATTTTGTTATTTGCATTTAATTAAAATTGAATTATATGGATTATACATCTCAAAATATTATGATAGTTTGGTCGCTATGATATCGTTTTGAGATGTTTTTTCTATAGTTGTCTTATGGTCCTACATGACTGAATCGTCGTATTGGGTGCAGGTTCATTACGACCTTCCGCACCATATTTATGTTTTCGGTTGGGTGATTTAGATTACCTAATTCTTCAATTAAGTAAAATACTACTGATGAATTGAAAGCTATAGAATAGATCCTCTACCAATAGTAAAAAGCAGATC
Source organism: Globicatella sanguinis (assembly GCF_002847845.2). Taxonomy (NCBI): domain Bacteria; kingdom Bacillati; phylum Bacillota; class Bacilli; order Lactobacillales; family Aerococcaceae; genus Globicatella; species Globicatella sanguinis. Next base: position 1,968,712 of record NZ_CP126962.1, read on the forward strand.
TATATTTAATTATAAAATGAGTTAGGTTCACAATTGAGATAGCTAATCTAACTATATAATTTTTTTATCACGACTAAAATTATCATAGCGCTAGTTTTATTATTCATTTTAGCTACTGTATAATAATTATCCCAGACTTAAAAAGGGCAAAAGCGAACTCTAAATTTTTTACGATAACTTTTTAAAATAGGATTAATATAATGTATACCCAAGCAACAAAATTTATATGTGGCTTTTTGTATTCTCAGATTTTTTCTAAATTGTCCTACTCATAATCTACTTCAACAATTTACAAAATTATAATATCTTATTTTTTCTTTATTAATCTATCTTAACAATACCGCCTCAGCGCATTCCCACATAATTCATCTTACCATCACTTTCCCATAAACCTTTCAATTCTCAAACCACATCTCTAAAACACGAACATTGTACTTAAAGAAAGATTAAGAGTTCATTAAATTAATTGAATTGTATTTTTTTATCTGTATGATAGATACGTATCTTAATGATAGGAGGGTTTATTTGAAAAGTGTTCGTTATTTGTGGATGCTTCCAGCGATTATTGTTTTAATCGTTTTTATGGGCATTCCTCTATTTAATTTATTAGTTCCAACTTTGTCAATGAATGGCAATCCATTGTCTAATTATTTGACATTTTTTGAGAGTAACTATCAAGTGAAAGTCTTAATACGAACAATTAGAGTGGCGACTATCGTGACTCTCATTTGTGCCTTATTAGGGATTCCAACAGCCTATTATATTTCAGGGCTTTCTAAAAAATGGAAGAGTTTATTAATGGCGGTCACACTGTTTCCATTATTAACAAATTCGGTAGTGCGTGCTTTTGCTTGGATTAATATCCTAGGGCAAAATGGTATCATCAACAAACTTTTGGTATCTTCAGGAGTTTTAGATCAACCACTGGTGCTATTAAATACTGAATTCGCCATTATTATTGGTTCAGTTTATTTGTTTTTACCAACGATGATTATTTCATTAGTTGGTGTGATTGACTCCATTGAGCCAGAAACTTTAGAGGCGGCTGCAACTTTAGGTGCTAATCCTTTAACGGTGTTTCGCAAAATTATCATTCCTTTAAGTATTCCCGGTACGATTATCGGCAGTATCTTAGTTTTTACGGGAACCTTGACGGCCTATACGACTCCACAATTATTAGGGGGTAATAAAAACATGTTACTTTCGACATTTTTACGTCAAAATGCGTTGACTTTAGGCAATTGGGAGCTAGCTAGCGTTGTAGCTTTCATTATGATTTTGATTACGTTAGTGGTCAATAAATTGCTCGGCCTTTTAGCCAAACGGGTCGACAAACGATTGGTAGGTGAAGCTTCATGAAAAATAATTGGATGATTCGACTGATTGCGATTCTTGTTTTCTTATTTTTAATGATTCCCTTATTAATTATTGTGGTAACTTCTTTTGGAGAAGCCTCTGCTATTCAATTTCCTATTTCTAGTTTTACCTTTGATTGGTACAAAGTAGTGTTTGAGTCTGAAGCCTTTATAAGTAGCTTTTATGTTAGTTTAGGTGTTGGTTTAGCAGCAACATTACTCGCGATTATCATCGGTGTGCCCGCTGCATACTTGTTAGCACGTTATTCATCCAAAACCAATGCTTTTTTAAATGACTTTTTCTTATCACCAACCTTAATTCCTGGTATGGTAATGGGGTATGCGATTTTTCAATTAGTCGTAGTGAAATTTCAGTGGTCTGTCTTAACGAGTCTCGTGATAGGCCATTTAATTATTAGTTTACCTTATGTAATCCGTTTAGTTGGTTCAAGTTTACAAAACTTAGATTATTCAATTGAAGAAGCGGCGTGGACTTTAGGTTACACCAAATTTCAAGCCATTACCAAAATTGTTTTACCGAATATTTCTTCGGGAATTTTTGCAGCCTTTATGTTGGCTTTTATTAACTCTTTTAATAATATTCCAGTCAGCATGTTCTTAACGGGTCCTGGTGTGACGACTTTACCGATTACAATTTTAAATTATATGGAATTTAATTATAATCCAGCTGTATCAGCGATTTCGACTTTATTGATGCTGTTAACTGTTGTTTTAATGTACTTGATTGATAAGACATTGGGTCTATCATCGATTGTTTAGAAAGTGAGGAACCCAATAACATGACTTATGTAGAACTAAAGGATATTGATGTGTCCTATGATAATAAAAAATATATTTTAGAAGACTTAAATTTAGCGATTCAGAAAGGAGAGTTAGTCTCCTTATTAGGCCCAAGTGGGTGTGGGAAGACAACAACCTTACGTGTAATGGCCGGACTAATTGAACATCAAGATGGTACCTTCTCAGTTGATGGTGAGAATTTAAATCAAGTACCGGTTCATAAGCGTCAGTTTGGCATGGTCTTTCAATCGTATGCTTTATTCCCACATTTAAGTATTTATGATAATGTCGCTTTCGGGTTAAAACTTCAAAAAGTGAACCCATCAATCATTAAAGAAAAAGTGATGGACATGTTAAAAGTATGTGGTTTAGAAGGACTAGATCATCGTTTTCCGCAACAATTATCTGGAGGGCAACGTCAACGGGTAGCTTTGGCACGCGCTTTAGTTATTGAACCAAAATTATTATTATTGGATGAACCTTTATCAAATTTAGATGCTAAATTAAGAGTGGCAATGCGCTTAGAAATTCGTCGCTTACATGAAAAATTAAATATGACCACTATTTTTGTAACGCATGACCAAGAAGAATGCTTTTCAATTTCAGATAAAGTAGCCGTGATGAATCAAGGTATCATCGAACAATTTGACACACCAGAACAAGTTTACAATTATCCTAAATCACGTTTTGTTGCAGAATTTATCGGTTTTGAAAACTTCATCAAAGTAACCAAAACTCAAGATGACAAATTTGTCGATCAAGCGGGTAATACTTATTATGTTACTTCGATGCCCAAAACGGAAGTATCAAGCGAATGCGTCTTGGCCATTCGACCAGAGGAAATAAAAATAGTAGAAAATCAAGTAACAAACGATAATCATTTAACTGGTACGATTACGGTGCGGACTTTTATGGGGAAAGGCTATCAATATGAGGTAGCGACATCAGCAGGAAAACTGTTAGTCAATGACTTTTCCGATAGAAAATTTGAGACTGGAGCAGAGATTCAACTGCTCTTGCCTCAAACTAAATTACTGGCTTTAATGCAATAATTAAAAAAATTGGAGGAAACAAGATGTTAAAAAAATTAGTGATTTCAGCGTTAACATTTGGGATGTTAGGAGCTTCGTATTTAGGCGGATTAACTACAGCACAAGCAGAAGAAAATAAATTAGTGATTTCAACTTTTGGTTTAAGTCAAGATCAAGTTGAAGCAGTGGTTATGGATTCTTTTGCGAAAGCGAATGCGGCTGAAGTGGTTCTAGAGGTAGGAAATGCATCAGAACGTTTAACGAAATTGAAAAATGACCCTAATTCTACGATTGATGTGATTGAATTATCGCAGTCAAATGCAGATCAAGGAGTTAAAGAGAGTTTATTTGCACCGATTACTGAAAAAGAAGTGCCGAATATTGCGAACTTAACCGACGGAGCAAAAGAAGTATTTGAACGTGGAACGGGTGTTCCTTATGCAGTAAATAGTATTGGGATTGTTTACGACAAAGAAGCATTAGGTTTTGAAATAAAGGAATGGGCAGATTTATGGAAACCAGAATTAGTAGGTACGATTGCAATTCCAGAAATTTCAACAACTTTTGGTCCGGCAATGCTTTATTTAGCAAGCGACTACAAAAAGGTCGAATTAGAATCAGATAAAGGTGAAGCAGCCTTTGTTGGTTTAGCAGAATTAGCTCCAAATATAGTTAAAACATATTCGAAATCATCTGAATTAGCGAATATGTTCCAAGCAGGTGAAATTAAAGTTGCGATTTTAGCAGATTTTGCTTATGGTATGGTGAAAGAAGCAAATTCTAATGTTGAATACGTTGTACCAGAATCAGGTACTTACGCTAATTACAATGTTATTAATGTACCAGCAAATGCTCAAAATAAAGAACTGGCTTATAAATACATTGATTGGAGAATTAGTGAAGAGTTATTAGTTCAGACTGCTGAAGCATTTAATGAAGCACCGGTTAATAAAAATGTTGAATTATCTGAAGAAGTAGCAGCTCATAAAACTTATGGTGCGGTTGCGGAACGTGCAAAAACAATGAACACCCAATTCATCAATGAAAATATGGCTGAGTGGTTAAATCTTTGGAATGAAACTTTAAACTAACAATTTGATTGTAAGTGCATTGGAAAAAGAATTGAAATCAATTATAAATCAAGCGCATTTTGATTAAATTGTGTTAAATTAAAAGGTTGAGGAAGAACGATTTTTGTTTTGACTCAACCTAATTTGTTATCGGGTATCAATAGTTAGAATGGAGGAAAAGATGCAGACTTTAATTTATAATGCTCGTGTTTTAACGATGGATAAGGAATTTACGGAGTATTATCCAGGTTATGTATTAATAGAAGATGATTATATTTTAGATGTAGGGTTACAAGAAGAGTTATTACCAGAATGGCATCAATGGGTGACAGCAACTGGGGTTAAAAATAAAGGCATTCGCCTTATTGACGCTCAAGATGGTATTGTGTTACCCGGCTTGATTAATGCACATACCCATGTCGGCATGATTCCATTTCGTTCTTTAGCCGATGATGTGAAAGACCGCTTACGTCGTTTTTTATTTCCTTTAGAAGCTCAAATGTCCAAAGAGTTAGTACGCGCTAGTGCGCAATATGCTTTGGCTGAAATGTTATTAGCGGGCATTACTACATTTGCGGATATGTATTATTTTGAGGATACGATTGCGCAAGTGACTGCTGAAATGGGCATGCGTGCTTTATTGGGAGAGACCATTATTAATCATCCGACTTGTGATGGTGATGAGGAACCCTTTTATGGATTAAAAGTCGCACCGAAATTTATCGAAAAGTGGCAGGGAAATGCATTAATTACTCCGATATTAGCACCACATGCACCGAATACTAATAGTGAACTAACTTTAACCGAAATTAAACGTTTGTCAGAATATTATGAAGCGCCAGTGATGATGCATGTTGCTGAAATGGATTATGAGATGCAATATTATGCTGATGAATTTAATATGACTCCAATTGAATATTTAAATAAAGTAGGATTACTAAATAATCATTTATTAGCAGTCCACTGTATTCATTTGACTGAACAAGATATTCATTTGATTCGTGAAAATGAAGTAAAAGTGGTTCACTGTATTGGAGCGAATACAAAGTCAGCGAAAGGTTTTATGCCTTTAAAACAATTATTAGAGGCAGGTGTACCGGTTGGATTAGGAACTGATGGACCTAGTTCAGGAAATACTCTCGATTTATTCCATCAAATGCGTTATATCGCTTATTCTCATAAGACTGTCAATCAAGATCGCAGTGCCTTTCCTGCTCGAGAAATTGTTCAATTAGCAATCAATGGGGGAGCGGAGGTTTTAGGATTAGCAGAAAAAGTCGGCAGATTAGTACCGGGGTATCAAGCTGATATCATTATTGTAGAGTCACAGTCGGTCAATATGTTTCCAGTCTTTGACCCTTATAGTGTTTTGGTTTATTCAGCTAACGCGTCGAATGTTTCAGATGTTTGGGTCGCAGGCGAGCATTTAGTCGAAGATAAACAATTGAAAAGATACGATTTAGCGACCATTCGTAAACAATTGGAAGCCAATATGACTGATTTTAAAGCAGCAGTTGAAAAAATTGAAGCTCAAGCAAAAAATTAAACAGATTTTCGGGAGATAAGAAAAAGAGTAAATAGCTTAAGAGCAGAAGACGACAATCATTTGTTATTTGTTTCGTCCGCTAGTTCTTAGTGAAAAGTTAGAACAAAGAGTAAATTCTTATTACTAAATGTTACCCATTTTAATAAGTCTGGATAGAAATGATTAAGTTTCTGTCCAGCTTTTTTGATTTATGCTATACTAAAATCGAAAATTGAGGAAAGGAGGACATTTATATGAAAAAAATTACTGGAGGTTTCAAAAACAATTAAAGCCTCTATGAGGAGCATAATATGGTAATAATTAAGGAAATAAATGAACCGTCAGAAAAATCGCAAATTGTTAAAAATATTTTGCAAGAGTTGCCTGAATGGTTTGGAATTGAAGAAGCGACTCAATGGTACATAGATGATGCTAAAGCAAGTGAGTGTCTTGTCGCTTTGGATGAGAATGAACGTGTTGGGTTTGTAACACTATCGAATACTAGTGAAGATTGCGTTGAAATTGTCTGTATGGGAGTATTACCATCCTATCATCGAAAAGGAATAGGTAAACAACTTATGAAAGCAACTGAAAAATTAATGACCGGTCGCTATCACTTAATTCAAGTTAAAACAGTAGATGAAGGTCATTATCAGCAGTATGATGCAACGAATCAATTTTATCGTTGTTGTGGCTTTAAAAAGTTAGAAGTCTTTCCGACATTATGGGATGAACACAATCCCTGTTTAGTGTGGGTTAAAGCATTATCGTAATCAAAGTCATAAAAAATCAGCATAAAATAAAACTTTTTGATTTAACTTGATGTTAATGTATAAATTGATGAAACTAATTGAAATAACAATTAGTTTCATCATATTAGACTAAGTAAGAAGGAAATCGTAGAATTGCTTGTTGAAAATGAATTTTTCACCAGATAGTATTACGAAGGGCTAAGACATTACTAAATATGAGGACGACAAAGCCACTAAAAATATAAAGAAAACAGTAACTATCTTTTCATCAAAATATTGATTTTATTCATTAGAAAAATATTTGATTGATAATAGGAAGTGGACCAGAAGTAGAAAATTGAATGATTTTCACTTCGTCTGTTCATGCCCGCACAGATGAGTAGGTCTCAAACAAGTCTTTAAGACGCAGATTGAGACCACTCAACGCTTGCCCATTGATTAACGAGCAATCACTTGAATGAAAATTTCAAGTATATCTCCAGTCTCTTTAATACTCAGATTGAGCCCACTCACCCCCTGCGCTTTTATTTACCGAACAATAACTTGGCTAACTTTATTAAGTTCATGACCAACTTTATCATTGTTTTAACTTACCTTATTACTTAATATAGTATGATCTTCTATTGCACTGGAAAAAGGCAAAGCAATAATTTTCGTTGCGCTATTTTCATTAAATACAGATTGGACAGTTTTCAAGTTCTTAATTGGATAGTGGATATCATCAAAAATCGCAATATATTCTGCTGAAGCTTTGGTATAGCGAAGTAATTGAGTATCCATCGTGAGTAACTTTGCGCGATTTAAGTCATTGCCATTGCGGATAGTTCGTATCAATTTTTCATTTTTTTGGGTAGAAATTGAGAAATCAAATTGAATGGTAATGCCTTCTTTACCCGCATAGGAAGGTTTATTGACAAATAAAACTTCTTTTTTAGTTAATAAATCTGCGACTTCTTCAAAGAAAATGTTTCGCCGAACATTTTTGTGTAATACGATTAAATTATTGACTTGCATAATAGCTTGTAACATTCGTTGTTTAACGATTGGAAATTTAGAAAAACCTGTCTCGATATATAACTCATGATGACGGCGATCAATGCCAAGATGACTGATGATATTTTCAAGTGCAGCCAAATTGGTTTTGTTCAGACTATTAAAATAAATGCCTTTGTCTTCAAGATTACTCAAAGTCCAGCTATCATCAGTAATAATGATGCAATCATTCGAAAGTACTTCGACATATAAAACAATATTGTCAAATTGATTATCTAAGAAAGGTGTATCAATGCGGATTAAATTTTGACCTAAATCTTGGAAATTTTGCTCTTTGAATAACTATTCGAAATACTGATTTTTAAGTTTGGTTGACTGTTTCATCCTGAAGACCTCCTTTGAATTAATTAATATTATTATAGGCTAAAAAAGTGGTAAAAACATCATCAATATTACTTATTTCAGGAAAATCTTGCTCATTTAAGGGATAGGCAAATAAATCTTTTTAAGTGGGAGAGCTATTATTATAAATATGGATATGACTTCCTTTTATTTTTCTTCCATCAGGATTATTGTGAGCGATATTGGGATCAATATCAATTCTCACTAAGTGGTGATGTGTTTCTTTAAAACGAAGATGCATACTAAACCGGTTGATTTCTCTTTGTCCACATTTGACTTGTAAAATGTATTCAATTTCCTCGGTATCGATAGTATATTCTTTCAAGTTTACTGCACCAAATAACGCATAGATTTGCTTGGTAGCTTCCTCAAAACTAAGGGGATTAGCAATGTTTTTAAGTCGATTAATTAATACTTTAACTAGCTCATCATTAAGATTATTAGTGTAGATTAGTCTCACCTCTATAATAAATACGCTAGCATTTCGAAAAACACTTTATACAAGAGTTTATTGGACTAAAATTTATCAAATAAACTTTTACCTATATTGTCGTGAAGCTTTCAATCTGTAGTATAATCTAATCAAGATAATTTGCATGAGTAATCAGTTAGGAGGGTAAAAATGAGTAAGAAGATCATCATTGCTTCAGATTCTTTTAAAGGGAGTTCCACGTCTAAAGAAATTGGAAGTTATATAGCGGAAGGGATTCATAGTCTATATCCAAATTACCAGACACATATTTTCTCCATTGCTGATGGGGGTGAAGGAACGGTTGAAGCAGTGATGACAGCTCTACCGGGAGAAAAAGTGACTTTGCCAGTTCGTGGACCGCTAAATGAGACCGTTCAAGCCATGTATGGTTTAATTGAACAAGGACAAACAGCTATTATTGAAATGGCACAAGCTTCCGGATTAACATTAGTCCCCGAGGACAAGCAAAATATTATGAAAGCTACGACTTTTGGTACAGGTCAATTGATTTTAGATGCCATCAATCGAGGTGTTAGAAAAATATATATTGGTATCGGTGGTTCTGCTACTAATGATGGGGGGATGGGAATGGCGCAAGCTTTAGGTGTTAGGTTCCTAGATAGTAAGGGGCAAGCGTTAACTGGTAATGCCCAAAACTTAAAAGCAATTGCGCAAATTGATCTAACCAAAATGAAAGTCAATCCTAAAACGATTGAGATTATTATTTTATCTGATGTCAACAATCCTTTATGTGGAGAAAATGGGGCAGCTAATGTTTTTGGCCCTCAAAAAGGAGCTAAAGCAAATCAAATCAAAATTCTGGATGAGGGATTACAACATTATGCTGAAAAACTAAAAGAAGTCTACAATCGTGATTTTGCTTCTATCCCTGGCGCAGGCGCTGCGGGTGGATTAGGAGCGGGATTGATGGCTTTTCTAAATGCAACCTCCAAAAGTGGCATTGATGAGATTTTACAACTGATAGAAATTGAACCAGCAATTCAAACGGCCGATCTTGTCATAACGGGTGAAGGTAGAATAGATGGGCAATCACTTAGTGGTAAAGCACCCATTGGGATTACTAAAATAGCAAAGCGCTATAATGTACCAACAATTGCGCTTGTAGGGTCACAATCGTTAGATATTGAAGCTGTTTATCAAGAAGGAATTGCAGGTGTCTTTGATATTATCAATCAACCCATGACATTAGAACAAGCGATACAACAAACACCCAAATTAGTCAAAGCCACCGCTAAAAATGTTATCTCAATTTATGGAGCTTTAGTTGAAAAGTATTAATAGAAAATAGGTAAAAAAGGTTTAAAAATTCGTTTATCAGTAATATTAGCGATAACCGTTGTTTTACAAAGTTTGCACAGTTTAATTTGTGTTAATCTTTGTTTTAAGAAGCAATCACCGTTTTTTGAAAAATGACACTAGTTTGAATGTTATTTGAGTCATCTAAATACTTAATCTACGGATTTAGCTTTGTTTTAGCCGTCACAATCGTTAATTCATTGGATTAAGGAAAATTTAGAAACATTGATCGTTTTTTATAGCGTGTGCAGATTCATCAATTGTCAATTGGCCTTATCAACTGACCTTATCATGACAATCCGGAAAAATGTAATTAAACTCACTAGAGGAGGCAGAAAAATGAAGGCTGATAAAGAGATTAAATTAGTGGCAGTAGATGTGGATGGAACATTCGTGCGTTCTGATTACACCTATGATGCCGACCGTTTTAAAGTATTACTAGAGCATATGAAGGTGATTGATTGTCATTTTGTTGTCGCCAGCGGTAATCAATATTACCAGCTATGCAGCTTATTTCCAGGTTACCATGAAGAACTCAGTTTTGTTGCTGAGAATGGAGCCTTTGTAAAAGATCAAACGGAGCTAGTATTTAACGCCAATATTGAACGAACCATTGTCCATGATATTATTGACTTTTGTGATCAATATTCAGAAATACAATATGTTTTGTGTGGGGTAAACTCTGCCTATGTGGAAAGAGCTAAAATTAGTCCAGTTTTCTTTGATGAGATGGCAATCTATTACCCACGTCTTCAATGGGTAGATGATTTAAAAGCAGTTAATGATCAAATCTTAAAATTCGGTTTTCGGGTAAAGGTTGAGGATTCAGAAAAATATTTGCAATTATTTAGTGAAAAGTTAGCGGGTAAATTAGTACCGACGGGGAGTGGTTATGGCTATATTGATTTGATTCTACCAGGATGTCATAAAGCTTCAGGTATTCAACGCTTAGTAGAGCGTTGGGGATTAACAGCAGCACAATGTGTCGCCTTTGGTGATGGGGGCAATGATATTGAAATGCTGCAATATTGTGGTCGAAGTTATGCCATGGAAAATGCACCGGACGAAGTCAAAGCAGTTGCTAAAGCTATCTGTCCATCGAATGAGGAACAAGGCGTATTAACAACCTTGGAAAAATTATTTTCTGAATCTTAGAATACGGGGTATGTGAAATAAGGTTATTAAATGATCTGGCTAATATGAACTTACTTAGAGCTATTCGGTATCGCAAAATAGATATTAAACACAGAATTAGGAGAATAAAGTGGTTCTGATCGTGAAACGAATGCTTAGAATAGGATGAGTGACGTAAGTTGTTATGCTTCAAAAAAAGATGTTTAGAACACCAAAAGCTCGTAGGCAAAAAAACTTGAAAAATTCATTTTTTAATTGAGCACTCACTCTCAATTCCCAAGAGATTAGAATTTCTAATATAATAAAATCTGTGTTGAAGAATTATCTTCAGCACTTTTTTTGGTATGACGGGCATGTCATACATCTAGGGTGCAAGTCCCTGAGGGCACCTGCTATCGGTGAACCCAATAGTGATTCTCAAGCTTGACCATCGTGAGGTGGCGAGGAGAAGAAGAGATAACGAAATCGTGGCTCCACGAACAGGAACACAATACGAAGGCGCGTATAGCGGATGAGATGGCCAAAAGCATTAAAGTCCAAATAGATAGTCGTAACCTATGCGTGTAAATTGTGGGAGTAAACGAGGAAAGATGTATGACTTATCCCGTGAGGTCTCATGAGCGTCTCAGACGTAGTAATAACGAATCATGAGAAGTCAGCCGAAGCCATAGTAGTGTCGAAGCTTGCGTAATGTAAGTGGAGCGAAGGGCTGAACAATTAACAAAGTGTAAACTACTCGAATTGTACTCCTTTATATGTCTGACTAGTTAGGACAATATCACGTATTGATGGAGAAATAACAGAAAAAATAAGACAAATAGGAACAGCGAAACAAGAAAGGAGACACACCATGTCGCAACTATTATTACAAATTTTATCGACTTCCAATATGACACTTGCACTCAAGCAAGTGAAACGGAACAAAGGAAGAGCGGGACTTGATGGTATAACGGTGGATGAAATCGAACAATACATCCGAGCAAACTGGCAAGATATTAAAGGTCAGATAATCCACCGCAAATACAAACCGACCCCAGTGCTCAGAGCTGAAATACCGAAGCCAGACGGCAGTAAGCGAAATTTAGGTATCCCGACTGTCATGGACCGAATTATTCAACAAGCTATTGTACAGGTATTGACCCCCTTATGCGAACCTCACTTCAGTGAATATAGCTATGGATTTCGCCCGGGACGTTCCTGTGAAGACGCCATCATGCAGTTATTAAGCTACCTTAACGATGGTTATGAATGGATAGTGGACATTGACCTTGAAAAGTTTTTCGACAACGTCCCACAAGACCGACTGATGTCACGGGTTCATGAACTTATTCACGACGGCGATGTTGAATCACTTATACGAAAATATTTACAAGCTGGAGTGCAAATCATGGGGGTTTATCATGAAAGTACTCAAGGAACCCCACAAGGAGGGAATTTATCTCCACTCCTATCCAATATCATGTTAAACGAATTGGACAAAGAATTAACAAAACGAGGGCTACAGTTTACGCGATATGCAGATGACTGCATTATAGCAGTCTCAAGTGAAGCAGCAGCCAAACGGGTCATGTACAGTGTTTCTCGCTACATTGAACAGAAACTGGGATTAAAAGTCAATATGACAAAGACAAAAATAACGCGCCCAAACAAACTTAAATACCTAGGATTCGGTTTTTATAAAAACACAAAGAGTCGACAATGGGCACCGCGTCCACATCAGGAGTCGATAGCACGATTTGAACGCAAATTAAAGCAGTTGAGCAAACGAAGCTGGAGCGTTTCACTCACCCAAAGAATTGAGAAACTAAATCAAGTTATAAGAGGTTGGGTTAACTACTACAGCGTAAGTTCGATGAAAACACGACTAAAAAGGATTGACGAGCATTTAAGAACGCGTATAAGGGTCGTGATATGGAAACAATGGAAGACCAAACGCAAACGACTTTGGGGACTTGCCAAGCTAGGAATGCCTAAAGGAATGGCAGACAAAGTCTCTGGTTGGGGAGACCATTATCAATTTGTAGCACTTAAATCAGGGATACAATACTACATCACAAAAGATATCCTAAGAATAAGAGGATTAATAAGTATCTATGATTATTATATAAAGCGACATGCGTTAAAAGTTAATTGAACCGCCGTGTGCCGAACGGCACGCACGGTGGTGTGAGAGGGACGGGAAACCGTCCCTACTCGATTTATCAAAGTTTAAACTGCATACTATCGCAAATTGAATATTCATCAATGAATCTTTTAACGTTTATTTATTAGTATGCTATAATAGTCAGAATGACATTATCCAATTTGTTGCACGTAACTTCCCCGGTTATAAAAACAAATGGAGTAATCTTTTTTTGTCAACTTAATAAAATCGTAGTTAGTAATATAATGATATATTTCAAGGAGTTGTTTGTTTTTAGTCACATGAAAAACAAGCTGTATCATAATTAAGCATGTAACTTAATATATTCTTAATGGATTTAATGTTTATAAAACAATTTTGTCTAAAATTTGGGACGTTTTATTCGAAGAGAAATATTTCTGGTATATTTAATTAGAATTAGAATGGTTATAGAGCTAAGAACCGTTTGTGGAGTTGATGTAAAAGTTAGATAGAATTATTTTAATTTTTTTGATTGTCAAATTAAGCTAGAATTTTTTCCTAACACATAATACGTTTGCTTTTTTTCTAATTGATAATTAAAATGGTTGTTCGAAAGTTCAAGTATAAATTAGCCACTGACTTTAAGGTTTCCACACCGTCAGATTTGTGGCAAGTGTAGTGAGTCAGATTGATGCATTAAATCGTTAGAGCTTTACTTGGATGCTCCGGTATGATACTCGCGAATAGCGAGTTGGGGAAAGGGTTTGGGTAGGAGACCCAAAAAGCATCCCCAAATCATCATGCCGGGCTAGGCACCAAGTCAAGCTCTAACAATCAGGTGCCTTACGCAATGGATTCACTGTCTTAACAAACACATTGTGTGCATTAGAAAGCATCTATCCATCCAAGTTCCTTACAACAATCGATAAAAACTTCAATTGGCGTTCGATAACCTAATGATTTTCGTGGAATTTCATTGCGGAAATGAGCTGTTTGGCTGAGTATTTCCTGCGATATATCGGTAAAATCCATCCCCTTAGATAACCCATCTCTTCGAAGTAGTCCATTAGAGTGTTCATTTAAGCCGCGTTGTGACGGACAACCGGGATCAGCAAAGTAAATATTGATGTCATTGACATTTGAAATGGCTTGCCAATCAGAAAATTCTTTTCCACAATCAAACGTAATGGATTTAAATAAATTTCTCGGTAAATAAGCAAACCAGTTATCACAAGCGATTCGCACATCACTTGCTTTGCGACTGTTAATTTTTATCGGGATGATGAGTTTACTGATTCTTTCGACCAGTGTTAGGACTGCACTCTTATGGTCTTTTCCGACAATCGTGTCACCTTCTAGATGTCCAAATTCTTTCTCATATTGTGGATTTTCTTTTTGACGATCTTCGATGGTGCGTCTAAAGTGTTGTTTACCTCTTTTTTCCTGATGTCCATTGGGCTTTCTCTTACCTTTCATCGGTAAAGTTGAGGGGTCAAAGAGTTCCGAGTCTTTAAAACGACGATAAAGTGTTCGAGCTGTACATCCTAATGGGAGTTCATTCCGACCAATGATGACGTCAGGAGACCACCTCTGGTCCACTTTTTTCTTAATATATGTGATTTGTTTAGTGTTAAAGACCTTCTTTTTGGCACCACAGCGTGATTTATTCTCTTTATATTGATCGTAGTATTCCTGAATATTACCACTATTTTTAAGAAAATTAACGACGTTATAAATGGTTTGGATGGCCCGATTTAATTTTTTAGCGATATCCGTTACTTTTTTACCGCTATCGTAATAATTTTCTATCCAAATCAATTCTTTCATGGTAAGATGTGTATAAACCATTTGTGTGTACTCCTTCCTTAGCATGTGATTTTATGTTTAGGATACCATACAAATGGCCTATGTATTTTTCTAGCTTAATTTTACTATCCAAGATATTAATGTAAAAAAGGAGATGTCCAGTGAACAACAATATATTCAGAAAGATTATGACACTCATCTTAATAACGACTCATCTGTTCTCCATTCTTAATAGTATTTCGATTGTGAGTGCGCAAGAATCGTCTACCATGCTCTCACTAGAGCACTACCCAGACCGAGAATCTAATTGGGTCTTATCAGTTAATGCCAGTGGTTTAGCGGTAGAAGATCAGTTTGTTGAACTGACCTTACCAAACAATACTGAAAAAATTAGTGTCATTAAATTAATCGATACCAGTAGGGATTTAATTAAATTACCCACAACCAATAATTTTGAACAATATACTCAGAAAATAAATCAATATCATCAATACTTAAAAGAGAAGGAACAGTATTATTTAGATTTAAAAGATTATAACCAAGTTGTAGAAACTTATAATTCGGCTGTTGCTCAATATGATCAAGCCGTTCAACAGTATCAACAGGAATACGAACAGTATTTACAAGATTTAGCGGAATATGAGGCGGCACAGACGACGCAATATATAGAACCAGTAACTGAAACACCAGGGACTGAAGAATCAGAACAGGTTATCCCAGAATCAACCGTTTCTGGAGGAGGGTCACCAGGAGTATCATTATCACCGGTAGAGCCAGTAGCACCGGTATGGGATGAAAGTATTGTCAATCCAGAAAGTTTGACTCAACCTAAAGATCCTTATGATGTCAATAAAGAAAAAATGTGGCAGCTTGCTTATGTTAATAGTGAACAAACAGTGGCGCAAGTTTTTGTTCCAACCAGTTTAAATAACACGCAAATATCAATCACGACCAGTGTGTTAAATCATATTCAAGAGAGTTATTTAGTTAAAGCCACTAATACTGTTTATTCTGGTGGAGTGAGTCAAGCTTACACTGTTGAAAAACGAGTGACGATCGAAAAGGCAGAAAATACAACGACCGAATTAGTGACCACAACGCAAACGGAGTCGACGATAGTAGAAGAAAGTGCGATGAGTTCATCAGAAGATACCACTTATGAAGTCACCACAATATCAGATACTACCACATTTTCAGACGTCGACGCTAGCAGCGAAAATAATATGACAACTGAATTAATTACTGAAATGACGAACGAAGAGCCAGAAGATAATCTGATTGAGGACTCAACTGAAAAGATCAATGAAGAATTGACAATGAATGTAGAAGAGACAACTACTCAAGCGGAATTATTACAACTAAACCAAGGAATGGAAGTTGAAAAAGACAGTATTATCGGATTTGAAACGTTTATTTTAAATTATGATGATTTACCTAACACTATTCACTTTGAATGGATAACTGATCCAGATACTACCACGATCGGGACTAGTATAGGGGAGTTTAAAGCTCTATATGAAGATGGTACAGAATCCATTTACGAAATTGAATTAACAGTAATTGATCCTACTAATGAGAGTTTATTTTCCAAAATGTCGCGATTTGCCAGTCAATCGGCACCTAGAGCGGTAGATAGTTCCATTACCTTTGAGAATTTAGATTTGAAATCATCTACTCCTCGTGATGGAAGTGAAAATATGGTTTGGCTTACGTCGGGAGACGATGTGGTTGTTTCTGGGACTTATTCTATAGCTAATGATGTTAATCCGGGAGATTATTTTACTTTAAATTTTGGTGAAATGATCCAACCCGGTGCACTAAATGTACCAAGAACAGTTCCGCCGTTATATGCTGCAAATGGTAGTATCATTGCGAATGGTGTTTATGATGCGACCACTAATACAGCTAAATATACATTTACAGACATTGTGTCTATGCTAAAAGATATTACGGGGTCTTTCCAATGGAGATTTACAGAATTATACGCTAATCATAAAGGCGATAAAGTTTTTACACCAGTATCAATAAATTTTGCGGGTGAAACTCATACAGAATTGATGGCATTTGATTATGGTTTGCAAACAGATAAAAGCATTCAAGTTAGCACCATATCAATAAACGGCACAACCAGTCCACCAACCTATACAACTACAATTTATGTTAATCAAACTAAAAATCGTTTGGGACAGGCTACGCTAAGTATTTTTTCAAAAAATATGATAGTAGACCCGAATTCTATTAAGATATATAAAGTTCCGGATACTTATGGTGATTTACCATCTAACTTTAGACCTAATACAACCGGTTGGACTGAGATTTCTAATAAGGATGTAACCAAAATAAAACGAGATGATGGTGGATATGATATTCAAATGTGGAGACCTAATACACGTGGATGGACGACAAATTCGTATCTTAACCAACGTGAACGCTATGTTGTAGTCTTTAATCATCAAGAAGTTCCTGGTTCTACAGAAATTAGTATTGGTGCGCAATTAAATGCAATCGCTGATTATGATAATCCCGGTAACCGTTTCCACTCCAACAGTGTAATTAATGCGTATGTTCCATCAGGAAATAGCTCCACTGGAACCGGGACATATTATTATCCTTTAAATATTAAAAAGTTAGATGAAGCGGGTAATGCGATTAGCTCTTCGCCAGCGACGTTTACTTTATATGGTCATGATAGCACTAATAATACACCAAGCACTGCTATCACCTCCATTTCCACCTTGGGTGGTATTGCGGTCATTAGGGATACCATTAAAGAAAATGGCACTTACTGGTTATTTGAGACGAAGTCACCGATAGGTTATCAATTGAGTGGTTATGGTTACAAAATTCAAGTGAAGAAAAATCCGGCAACCGGACAAGTTTCATTTTTAATCGACCGTTATCAAAGAGTTCCTAACACTACTGGTGGTTTTACCTATACGCAATTACCCAATCCGTATGGTAGTGGTTATGAGTGGCATACACTCGATTTTATTTTTGATGTTAAAAACACAGCTTATAAAACGAGTTTAACCCTTGTTAAAAAAGATTCACTGAATAAGAATGTATTGGCTGGAGCAGAATTTAGATTAACGAAGGAAAATGACACAACCTTTAATCAGACCATTCAATCTGATAAAGATGGTAAAATTCAATTTACCAATTTAACTATTGGTAAATATACTCTACAAGAATCGAAAGCTCCAACGGGTTATAAACTTAATTCTACACCGATGACCTTTGAAGTGGTAGCGAAACCAGATAATTCTGGATTAACTATAAATTACTTAACCAATAACTTTATAACAGTTGAAGGTACCGAGAATGTGGTGAATAATCAACCGTATACTTATGATTTTAGCCTAATTAAAAAAGCTCAAAATACCCAAACGGTTTTACCCAATGCAGAATTTACCCTAACGAAATCAGGGGAAACCAACTTTAAACAAGTCGTTATCTCAGGAGACGATGGTAGTATTAATTTCAATGGGTTAACGGTGGGGTCCTATACTTTAACAGAAACAAAAGCCCCGAGTGGCTATGAAATGCCCGCTCAATCAATGACCTTCGACATCGCAGTAAAATCAGATGGTACAGGGTTAGAAATGAAAAATGTTGCCAACACTTTAATAGTAACGGAGAATTCGCAAGCGATTATCTATAATAAACCACTCACTTACGATTTGAGCTTCATGAAGAGAGATAAGGGCAGCTTAAACTTATTGGCCAATGCAGAATTTACACTAACAAAAACAAATGATGCAAGCTTCAAGCAAGTGGTGACCACTGATAGTACAGGTCTAGTGAAATTCTCAGGTTTACTAGTTGGTACTTACCAGTTAACTGAGACGAAATCTCCTTCGGGTTACAAACGTATTAAATCGCCGATGACCTTTGAGTTAATAGTCAGTGCGGATGGTAAGTCACTTGAAATGACAAATATTCAAAATCCAATGGTAAATGCCGAGGGCAATGTCTTGAATGAAAAGTTAGTTGGTGAAATCACTTTAGTTAAAGTTGACGGCTCTAAAACCATCACCGATCAAAATCGTTTAAATGGTGCTCAATTCCAAGTTGTTTCGATTAACAATTTAGGGATGGAAACAACGGATTTTAATCAGACCGTTGACATTACTACCAATGGACAAATTACCATCCCAAATTTACCTTTAGGTAGATATCGCATAACAGAAATTAAAGCACCGAATGATTATCAATTATTAAGCAAACCATTTGAAATTGAAGTCGTTTATAATGAAGTGACTAAGCGAGTAGAGAGCAAATTACTCTCGGGCAATACTAATTTTGTTGAAAAAGATTCAGAACAGCTAAATCAGTATTACGTTAAAAATTATCTCCCAACAAAGATTCCTAATACAGGTGGTTCAGGAATACTCCTTTATACGACTGTTGGTTTATTACTCATGGTAACCTCGATTGCATCGGGGTACCTCTATCTAAATAAAACTGAAAGGGGAGATTAATTTCAGGTTGAGTTCAAGTTGCAATGTTTCAATGAGGTTTAAAAAGAAAGAGGTTTAAATATGAAGAAAAAACAAAACTTATTCACAATGTTATTCTTAGTTTTAACATTAGTGATGAATACTTTTACACCAATCGTCGCCAATGCACAAACGGCGACAAGCACAACCGTTGTTAATATTACAAAAGTTGTGTCAGAGGAAAAATTATCAGAATCTGAACATGATGGATCACAATTAAATATTCAAGAAAAATTTGGCGAAGGCGCTTCTTATATTAACGGTGCTCAATTTAATATTTATTCGATCTCACAAGATGAATATAAAGCTTGGGTAGATAGTAAAACGCCACCGACACCTACAACATTAGTGGAAACTGTAACTACATCTGGCGCAGGTTTAGCAACCTTATCATTAGAGGATGGTTATTACTGGATTACTGAAAACCGCGAGGTAGCAGCTACTTTAGGGGTAGAAGGCTATGTGGCGACTGATTTTGCTTTAGGTTTGCCTTTAATGAACGAAGACGGAACTCGTCGAGAAGAAGTGTACTTATATCCAAAGAATACGACTTCTTCAAGTATTGACAAAACTGTTACAAATTTAGAAGCTAAAAGTGACGGATATGCGGTTGGGGATACGATTACTTACTGGATTCAAGCAAAAATTCCAGCAGGGGAATTAACAAGCTTTACTTTTACCGATACTTTATCAGCAGGGTTAGCTTTTGCAGATCCAATCAATGTTCAAGCTTTTATTGCTGAAACAGGTATAACAGAAACGGCGACAGTTGAAGGTGGAACACCTGTTACGCCTACTTCTTCAGTTAATGGACGAACAGCAACCTTTGACTTAACGAGCCAAATCAAAACTTTAAAGGCGAATGCTGGTAAAACCGTATACTTACGTTATGATGCTGTGATTACGAAAGATGCTGTGATTGCGACTAATTTACCAAACGATGCAAAACTAACATATAAACGTGAGGGTTCAAGTGAAATAACAAAAGAAGTAGAAAATGACCCTGTTGTTTATACAGGGGGTAAAAAATTCAAAAAACAAGACCCAGTTGCTAAAAAATCTTTAGAAGGTGCTGAATTTGTCATCAAAAATACTGAAGGTAAATTCATGTTACAAGATGAAAATGGAAAAATTACATGGGTAGATGACCAAGATTCAGCAACTAAATTAACGTCGTCAAAAGATGGTACATTCGAAGTAAAAGGTCTCGACTTCGGCGCGACATCACAAACATTAGATGCAGCATCAATGACGTATTATATCATTGAGACGAAAGCGCCAGAGGGCTATGTGATTCCAGCAGAATTAAGAGAGGGTCTAAAATTCACTGTTAACCAAAATTCATATAACGAAAATGAAGTTGAACTACATGCAGAGCCTACAGGTTCAGTTATCAATAACAATAGCCAACCGAACATTCCAAATACCGGTGGTATTGGTTCTGTTATCTTCGTAGTGATTGGTTTAATTGTGATGGTATTAGCAGCTTTAGGATACAAAAAATTTGCTTAATTAAAGTAGCGTAGTAAAAGAAACAGAAGCGAATTTATTTTCGCTTCCTTCCTTAAATTGACAAACCATTTGTCGATTTAAGAAAGGAAAGGTTATGAAGGAAGAAAAAGGAGGGGTTGGATGAAACATTTATTTAGAGGAACCTTATGGCTAACTATGCTATTGATGATTATTTCATGGTTAAGTCTGCAACAGGTAGATGCTGCTGAAAGTTATCAATTAATCATTCATGATAGCGATAACCCAGTAGCAGATATTCATTATACCTTATGGCATGTCGAAGATTTATCCTATCTAGAACAAGAAGAAAAAATGAATAATTTTAGCATAGCTGAATTAGATGCATTATTTCCAACGCATTACGATACTGATAAGACTGATAGTCAAGGCTATACGGAGATTACACTCCCAGCAGGTATTTATTATGTCCGTGCATTATCAAAAAATCAATTTAACGACAATATCCAACCTTTTTTTGCTGAATTACCAAGTAATAATCAACGTATCAATCCTAAAAGTACTCAAATGGATGGAGCGCTAAAAATTATAAAGCAAGATCAAGCAGGAAAACTGCTAGCTGATGTAGGATTTGAACTCTATTATCAAAATGGACTGACTCCTCTTTTATTCAATAAGGGAAAATTTACTACTGATGGAAAAGGTTCTTCATTTTTGCAAACAGATGAAAAAGGCGAAATTTACCTTGAACAACTCCCAGCAGGTCAGTATGAACTGAAAGAAATAAAACCCCTCACGGGGTATCGTCCGTTGGAAGCTACCATAAAAGTGACGGTAAATAGTTTAGAAACAACAGAATTAGTTGTCTATAATGAAGCAGTTGAGTTAGGCGGTTATCATTTTAGAAAAGTGGACGCAAAAGACCCAACACTTGGACTAGCAGGTGCTGTCTTTGAAGTTCAACAATGGGTTGATCATCAATATCAAACGTATCGTATCGATTTAAAGCCCTATACAGTACAATCAGCAGAGAATGGGTACTTCGAAGTACAAAATTTACCTTACGGTAAGTATCAGTTAGTTGAAATCCAAGCACCAATTTTAAATGGCGATCGTTATCAATTGTCAACTCAACCTATTCCCTTTGAAATAACGGCTGAAAGTTTTTATAACAAAACTGTAATGGTCATCTTAAATCACCGTGAACCCAATGAAACAACAATTGCGGAAAAACCAAACAAACCGAATAAATACTTACCAGAGACGGGTGAAGCCACGAATAGAATTTTATCGGTAATAGCCATTTTTATATTAGGCTTTGGCCTTTTATTCTTACGTAAGAAAGGAAAATAATGAATTGAGCAATTCTATTAAATCAAAGAAAAAGAAAAATCCTTTCGTCTTATTCTTATTTGCTTTGTTATTTCTTATTGGAGCGAGTGTTTTAGCTTTCCCTTTCGTTAGTCAGTACCTATACTATCAAGCATCTCAAGTAGAAGTTAATTATTTTGAAAAAGAAGCTGAAAAATTAACGGATGAAGAAATAGACCAGCGCATTTATCTGGCTAATGCCTTTAATGCCGGATTATATTATGGAAGAAGTGAAGGGCCAACCCAAGTGGAAGATCCTTATAGTCAAGAAGAAATAGAAGCTGGTCGAAAAGAATATGCTAGTATGTTGGAAATTCATGAACAAATGGGGAACTTGACCATTCCAAAAATATCGGCAGAATTGCCTGTATTTGCTGGCACTTCTGAAACAGTCCTTCAAAAAGGAGTAGGACATTTAGAAGGCTCATCTTTACCGGTCGGAGGTAATAATACTCATGCGGTATTGACTGCACATCGAGGCTTGCCAAATGCACGTCTCTTTACAGATTTAGATAAACTGGCAGAAGGGGATTATTTCTATTATAAAAATGTTAAAGAAACTATTGCCTACCAAGTCGATAAGATTTTAGTCATTGAACCCACTGAAGTCGATCAATTGAAAATAGAACCCGGTCATGATTATATGACGCTCTTAACCTGTACGCCTTATATGATAAACTCACATCGATTAATAGTGCGTGGCCATCGAGTACCATATGACCAAGCAATTGCTGAAAAACAAGTTCAAGAACATCGAATGAATAATCGATATCGAATACTGTTTTATATTACATTGGGTATTTTAATTTTTGTGTTATTCCTCAATTTACTAGGATTTTTACGACGAAGAAAAAGAAATAAAAATAACTAAAATTTAAAGAGCTATAATTCAATTATTAAATTGGTAATAGCTCTTTTCAGCTTTGTATGGGTGAAATAGTCAACTAATAATAAGGAGAGGAAATGTTAGAATTGTGTTATAATAGTCTTAATAAGTTCTTTATTTTATAATTTTTAAGCCGTACGCAAACTACGGGAGAAGATGTTAATCTATTATTATTCATCGTTATTTTCGAAACCCCTTTCTTAAATAAGCTGTTGAAGATAATATTTTATTGGTATCTTATTAAGGAGGTCACTCGATGAAGTTAGGTTATGCTATTGAATATATTAGACAGAAAAGAGATATACCAATTAACACACTTATCGAAGGCGTTTTATCTCGATCGACTTACAATCGTTTTGTTAACAATGAAACGAGATTGTCATTGTCAAAATTTGTAGAATTATCTTTGCTGTATATGGCATAATTGAAATGTAGTTTACGGCAGTTAATTCATGTTGGTCAAATTCGACCAAAAATATACAAAAAAACCACTTGCCAACATTCAAAAATAACTTTAAACTCCTCGTTAGACCAATAACGTTTGACAGGAGGATATTTAGGAGATGTTAACAGTGGCTGAAGTAAATTATATCAGATATGAAGTGAATCAAAAAGATGAAAGTTATGCAAGTGTTAGTCGAAAGACAGGTTTCGATGCTCGTACAGTAAAAAAATATGCCAATCAAGAAGACTTTGAAGTTAAGAAACCTCAGTGCCGAAAGGCACCTGTCATGGATCCAGTAAAACCAATTCTTGATGAATGGTTGAATGAGGATTCTAAAAAGAAACGGAAATATCGCCGCACGGCGAAACGTTTATTTCAATAGCTTGTGGAAAAGCATGATTTTAAAGGGTCTGAGAGAAGTGTTCGCCAGTATGTTTCTAAACGAAAAAAAGAATTAAAAACAATGGTTGATCAAGCGGCTTTACCTTTAGAATCTATCCCGCGGACAGCCCAAGTGGATTTCGGAACGGCTCCTTTTGTTTATCAATCAGAATCGATGGAGTTACCCTATTTGGTGATGTCGTTTCCTTTCAGTAATACGTTTTATTTTCAGGTTTTTCCTTCGGAAAATGTAGAGTGTTTACTCGAAGGTTTACAACGTATGTTTCATCATATGGGTGGGGTTCCGAGAACCATTCGATTTGATAATTTTAGACCGGCAGTGAAAAAGATATTAGGCAAAGGAGAGCGAAAGCTCACGGATGTGTTTGAACGCTTTGTGGGGCATTATGGCTTTCATTATGAATTTTGTAATCCAGGTAAGGGGAACGAAAAAGGCCATGTCGAAGCGATGGTGAAGTATGTAAGGAATAATTTCTTATTACCGGAATGTCATATTGAAGATTTAGATCAATTTAATGAAACGTTATGGCAAAAAGCTGAGGATGATCGTGATCGTTCTCATTACAAAAAGGATGTGCCAATAGATACGCTCTATCAAGAGGATTGCGCACAATGGCTTCTCCTTCCGGAGAAATCATTTGATTGCGTACGTTATGAAGTAGTTAAAGCTGATAAATATGGTTTTATTACTGTGGATAAAAAACAATACTCAAGTTCGCCTCGATTCGCTGGGGATAAGTTAACCGTTGCGATCACATATCATTCAGTGAGTGTTTTAAATGAGCAACATGAAGCTGTGGTTCATCATTCGAGACTCTATGGTGTTAGACGAAAATCAATGGTTTGGCAACCCTATCTTGATTTATTATCTCGACGACCACGAGCGATTAAGTACACCAGTATCTATGATCATTTCCCAGAAGAATGGACGCGATATTTAAAAGCTTGTACAGAAGATGAGCAAAAAGAAGCTTTAAGATTATTAGGTACGTTACTTAAAAATGATGATTTCACGCTACTGAATCAGGCGCTAAATGATGTATCAGCACAAGGACATCCAAGTGTTGATCAAATTAAACATCGATTCTATTCACTCGTTAATAATCAAGAGGATTATTCAACATACACGCCACAAATGTCTTTACCGGATATGCCTGATATCACAAGAGGACTTGATCATTATGACGCCCTCTATGCGAAAGAAGGTGGAGCGCGTGAATAATCAAATTATAGAATACGCCAAACGCTTAAAACTCAGCTGGATTCGAGAACATTACCACGAGGTGACAGCCGAGTCAAATGAAACTTACTTGGTTAAGTTGTTTGAAAAGGAAATAGAGCATCGAGAAGAGCGCAAAGTCAACTTACTGTTGAAGCAAGCGCAACTACCTAAAACAGGCCATCAGCCTTTTCAGTGGGAACATATTCAGATTCCGCACGGAATCGACCGCGATACGATTATTCAGGGTGATTTCATTAAGAGACAAGAAAATCTCATTCTTTATGGAGGTGTTGGGACGGGCAAAACTTATTTATCTACGCTCATTGCCCTAAATGCCACACATAGATATGGCAGCCAGGTGAAGTTCTTTACCGTGGCAGGCTTAGTTAACAAGCTTATAGAAGCAAATCAACAAGGACAGCTACCAAAGTTGATGAAACAGCTAGACAAGCAACACGCGATAATTTTAGATGAATTAGGTTATATCCCTCTCAACAAAGAGGGCGCAGAATTACTCTTTCAGGTCATTTCTATGTGTTACGAGAACAAGAGCTTAATCATCACAACGAATCTTCAGTTTGGGCAATGGAATCACGTCTTTGGAGATCCAGTATTAACGGAAGCCGTTATTGATCGACTCATTCACCATTCCCATTTATTAATGTTTAGAGGCGATAGTTTCCGTTATAAAGAGTCATTAATTCATGAGTAGATAGTGATGGCAAGTGGCATACAAAATTAATTGCCGTTTAACGCAATTCCCTATTGCCAAATACATCTTTGCGTCTAAAAGTTGATGCTGAAGATATTTTGAAATTAATTGATCAGGTGGACTTATTTAAGCGGGAAGAATTTTATAATTTTGATTGGGTGGATTTGTCTAGCTTGCAACACTATGACCGCACTCAATTATTATCAGCAAAAAATTTTATTACTAGCTTAGCACAAGAAGATGAATATTATCAGCATATTAATTGGTATATAGATTTAGTTTTAGAAGTCCGCTATCAAATACCTATTCCAAAGTCAGAATTAATGGAGATTGAGTCTTATTTACGCAATATGCCAAGGTGGTATCATTTTGAATTTGCATTACTATTTCATACAATGCATCATTTTGAAGATTTTTTACTTTATAAAGCTTTTGACCAAGCAGAAAAATATGTGGCCAAAGAAATATTTTTAGATTACACACAAGTAGTATATACTTTGTGTAGTAATATTTATTTTTACCTGTTGTATAAAGGGACTCCGATGGAGCTAGAAAGATTTGAAAAGCTAATCGAAACTCATCCGCGTTCGCACATTTTGTTTAAACAACGTGTCATGTTGCATTTTTATCGATTATTAGTCGAAACTGATAATAATAAAGAGCAAGAGAAAGCAGTAAAACAGTTATTTGAAAATTGTCAAAGGTTTGGTGCTAACACTGTCGTGCAAGAATTAACTCAAAAATATCAACAGTATTTTACGATGCATTTAGAGTAATTATCGTAAGTTTATTTATAATCCATTACAGAATTTAACCACTTATAGAAAGTTAAGAGGAGAATTATTATGCATGTAGGAGAAATAATTGAACAAATACGCATTGATCGTAATATGACGATTGACGACACTATTGGTAATCTCATGTCACGCTCTACATATGATTTATTTAAAAAAGGCGAAACAGATATACGAGTGGAGACAGTCCTTTTACTTTTCGAACGACTTCATTTAGATGAACGAGAATCGATTTTAATAGCAGAAGAATTTAAACAAAACCGTATCTTTTACGAATTTTGTGATCAAGTGGTTAATCTTTATCATAGTGCGGATCTCAATGGTCTTAAGGCATATAAAATGAAACTGGAATCATTGGAAGAAGAGATACCAATAGTTTCCACTTTAATCCACGTAGCGAATAGTTTCATTAGCATGTTGGAAAAAAATAAAGTTTTACCAGAAGACAGCTTACCTCTACAACAATTTTTCTATGAAAGTGAAACTTGGTTTATCTTTGAACTGCAACTTTTTGCTCGCATCGGTTTATTAATTACCAAGCCAGACTATATCGATATGATTTATCATAATATTTTAAAAGTTATCGATTCACAATCTATAATAACACAATCTCTCGCCATCCATTGTGCACATGTGATTATTATGTTGTGTTTTGATTACCAAGAGGAACAAAAAATAGAAACAATATTGCAACGCTTATTAGCAATTCAATTTAATGAGAAATATTTTTATGAGCTACAATTTAACCAATTTTTCTATTATTTGTATCAACTGATATTTAAAAACAACACCGAAATGAATCAGGAACTCGATCGTTATTTTTCATTTCTTAATGAACTAGGCGCAGTACGTCCAGGAATAAGTTCTTGGAACCTTTATGTTGGTTATACCAAAGATTATAATATCAAACAGGAGTTAAAAGCAGAAAACTATCCCAATTTATTTAAAGAGAAGTGACCGTAAGTCATTTATTTGAACGAGTTCGATTTTTTATCCGATAAATGAAAGTTAGCTTGATTATAAATATCGAAATAATTAGTCTCAAGTATCTTTTTCTTCATTGAAAACATGATATGATAGTTTTAAGAACAATAATCAGGAGCGTGAATCATGAAAAAATCCTATTTAAAAAAATTTACTGTGTTATTAGTCTCGGTGATATTATTATCAGGCTGTCAGGCGATTAGTGAATTTATCTCGGGTTTCAAACAAGATTTTATTGGCTTAACAATGACGGTGCAAACGTATGATGATACAGCCCAAGTAATCGATTCTATCACGGGTAAATCGGTATCGATTGAACGCGAAACAGAATTTGATTCGACTAATCATGAAGGTGATTCCAATAGCGATTCACATGTGTTAAATATTCAAATTGGTGGCCATACGATGACTCATGTTGGCTCGTCTTTAATAGCAGCCGAAACAGGGTTAGAGGACTTAACGATGGAAATTCCAAACAAAGTAGAATTATATGATTCGCGTTCGAATTTACCATTTATTTCTCGCATGCAAAACCAATTAGGGCAATCTTTCTTTGGTAAGAAAAAGACGGTATTAATCCGTAGTCAAAATGGGACCCCATTAGCCGTGTATTCAGGTAATAATGTTTCTTACTTTAAAACCGATGTGCCTAAATCAACCGGCTTAATTGTAGACGGAAAATACTTATTCATTTACCGTTGTGATTATACCATCTATGACAATGCTTTATTAAAATAATTCAGTTTCTTTATGGAAAGCTGCTTAACGACTATCATCAAATCGTTGAGCGTTTTTTTGAAGAAGGACTTGAGAGAGTGGGAAAGGATGGTTGGTTATGTGTTTACGATCTTTTGTAAACTGCTTATCTTCATTTTTTGGAGTGGAGAAGGAGGGTTGAACAAGCGTGCACCTCAAATCTCGGAATTTTCCCCAGTGTTATTTATGGCATTTACATTAAGATTATGCTTTTTAGGTGAAAATATAGTGAAACTTTCAACATAAAGCGTTTTTTTAAAATTATTTTCTAAATGCTATATACAAAGCGTCAAATAAGTGTTAAACTAAGTATGTAGTAAAGAAATTAATTAATTATATTTTTTCCATTCATTTGTAAATCATATCTTTAAATTTATTTTTGTTATTGCAATATCAAGTGCTTAAGAGGCACACAGGAGGATTTACACATGGAAAATGGTACAGTTAAATGGTTTAATGCAGATAAAGGTTTTGGGTTCATTACAGGACAAGACGGAAATGACGTTTTTGCACATTTCTCTCAAATTCAAGGTTCTGGATTCAAATCATTAGAAGAAGGCCAACAAGTGTCATATGACATTGAAAATGGTCAACGTGGTTTACAAGCGACTAATATCGTTAAATTATAATCACTGAATAAATAATCAAACACCTCATCGTTTTCTACGGAAAATTGATGAGGTGTTTTTTGGTATGACGGGCATGTCATACATCTAGGGTGCAAGTCCCTGAGGGCACCTGCTATCGGTGAACCCAATAGTGATTCTCAAGCTTGACCATCGTGAGGTGGCGAGGAGAAGAAGAGATAACGAAATCGTGGCTCCACGAACAGGAACACAATACGAAGGCGCGTATAGCGGATGAGATGGCCAAAAGCATTAAAGTCCAAATAGATAGTCGTAACCTATGCGTGTAAATTGTGGGAGTAAACGAGGAAAGATGTATGACTTATCCCGTGAGGTCTCATGAGCGTCTCAGACGTAGTAATAACGAATCATGAGAAGTCAGCCGAAGCCATAGTAGTGTCGAAGCTTGCGTAATGTAAGTGGAGCGAAGGGCTGAACAATTAACAAAGTGTAAACTACTCGAATTGTACTCCTTTATATGTCTGACTAGTTAGGACAATATCACGTATTGATGGAGAAATAACAGAAAAAATAAGACAAATAGGAACAGCGAAACAAGAAAGGAGACACACCATGTCGCAACTATTATTACAAATTTTATCGACTTCCAATATGACACTTGCACTCAAGCAAGTGAAACGGAACAAAGGAAGAGCGGGACTTGATGGTATAACGGTGGATGAAATCGAACAATACATCCGAGCAAACTGGCAAGATATTAAAGGTCAGATAATCCACCGCAAATACAAACCGACCCCAGTGCTCAGAGCTGAAATACCGAAGCCAGACGGCAGTAAGCGAAATTTAGGTATCCCGACTGTCATGGACCGAATTATTCAACAAGCTATTGTACAGGTATTGACCCCCTTATGCGAACCTCACTTCAGTGAATATAGCTATGGATTTCGCCCGGGACGTTCCTGTGAAGACGCCATCATGCAGTTATTAAGCTACCTTAACGATGGTTATGAATGGATAGTGGACATTGACCTTGAAAAGTTTTTCGACAACGTCCCACAAGACCGACTGATGTCACGGGTTCATGAACTTATTCACGACGGCGATGTTGAATCACTTATACGAAAATATTTACAAGCTGGAGTGCAAATCATGGGGGTTTATCATGAAAGTACTCAAGGAACCCCACAAGGAGGGAATTTATCTCCACTCCTATCCAATATCATGTTAAACGAATTGGACAAAGAATTAACAAAACGAGGGCTACAGTTTACGCGATATGCAGATGACTGCATTATAGCAGTCTCAAGTGAAGCAGCAGCCAAACGGGTCATGTACAGTGTTTCTCGCTACATTGAACAGAAACTGGGATTAAAAGTCAATATGACAAAGACAAAAATAACGCGCCCAAACAAACTTAAATACCTAGGATTCGGTTTTTATAAAAACACAAAGAGTCGACAATGGGCACCGCGTCCACATCAGGAGTCGATAGCACGATTTGAACGCAAATTAAAGCAGTTGAGCAAACGAAGCTGGAGCGTTTCACTCACCCAAAGAATTGAGAAACTAAATCAAGTTATAAGAGGTTGGGTTAACTACTACAGCGTAAGTTCGATGAAAACACGACTAAAAAGGATTGACGAGCATTTAAGAACGCGTATAAGGGTCGTGATATGGAAACAATGGAAGACCAAACGCAAACGACTTTGGGGACTTGCCAAGCTAGGAATGCCTAAAGGAATGGCAGACAAAGTCTCTGGTTGGGGAGACCATTATCAATTTGTAGCACTTAAATCAGGGATACAATACTACATCACAAAAGATATCCTAAGAATAAGAGGATTAATAAGTATCTATGATTATTATATAAAGCGACATGCGTTAAAAGTTAATTGAACCGCCGTGTGCCGAACGGCACGCACGGTGGTGTGAGAGGGACGGGAAACCGTCCCTACTCGATCGTTCTTTGTAAGATGTTGAAATCTATTTATATTGCATTTTGGTTGTAGCGAATAGAGAAGGGGGCTTCTAAGACCAAACTCACTTTTGTTTTGACTCATTCCAAAAAGAGACTATCTACCAAACAAGTGCTTGGTGGTTAGTCTCTCTTACTTTAATATTTATGATTGTTTAGCTGTTTCAATCCAATTATCTACTTTGTCACGATGCGTTTCAATCCATTCTGAAGCGGCTGTTTCAGCAGGTTGACCGTTTTCCATTTCGTTCATGATGGCTTCCAAATCAGCAATATCCCATTCGAATTGGTCTAAAATATGAAATACTTCCGGCATATCTTCTTCTAAACCGATACGACCAAAGCTGACAATTTGTTCTTCACCACCCATTGTGCCTTCAGGATCGTCTAAATATTTAATATCAAAACGTTCGAACATCCAGTGTGGTGTCCAGCCAGTAATAATAATCTCTTGTTTATTTTTAATGGCTTGATCTAATTGAGTGGTCATTGCTCCCGTAGAAGAGGTCTTTTGAGTCCATCCATCTAAATTTGAATAGGTCTTAATGGTTTCATCCGTAGCTTTCGTAATACCAGCTCCAGGTTCAATTCCAGTGATGACTTTTCCGGCTTCATCCGTTAAATCATCGATCGAATTAATATCTTCCATATAGGTTGGCACAGCCAGTCCTAATTTAGCACCTGTGGTATTGGGACCTAAATCGACGATTTTATCTTTATACTCTTCATAAATGGCGGCATGAGTATAAGGTAACCATGGTACTAATGTACCATCTGTTTCACCTGAAGCGACTGAGGAGAACAAGATAGCCGGATCTAATGGTTTTATTTCGACTTCATAGCCCATTTCTTCAAGAATTTGTTTGACAATGGTTGAAGTGGCTAAATCGGCATCCCATTGACTAGAAGCCAAGGTAACCGTTTGTTTATTGGCATTAGCTAAGTAAGAATAAGCCGTACTACCAGCTAGTAAAGCTAATGCAGCAAAACTGATAGCCGATGTTTTTATTCGTGCTTTTTTCTTTTCTTCTTTGGTTTTAGCGACACGAGGACGATTTAATAGTTGAGTAAAGCGGTCCACGATAATCGCTAAGATAACCAGTGAAACACCATAGACAAAACCAGAACCAATATTAGCTTTTTGTAATGCCGTTAAGACACCTTCACCAAGACCTGGTGCTCCAATCATTGATGCCGTTACGACCATTGATAAGGCGAGCATTGTGGTTTGGTTAATACCAGCAAAGATGGTATCTTTAGCCATTGGTAAATCTAATTTAAATAATCGTTGAAACCCCGTTGAACCGAACGCTTGAGAAGCTTCGACTAAATCCTTCGGTACTTGACGAATCCCTAAATTAGTAAAGCGAACCGTAGGAGGTAAGGCAAAAATAACCGAGGCGAACACTCCAGGAACCATTCCGATTCCGAAGAAGGCAACCGCTGGAATTAAGTAAACAAACGAAGGCATCGTCTGCATAAAGTCTAAAATCGGTGCAATAATTTTTGCTGCTACTTGATTTTTTGCCATCAAAATCCCTAAGGGAATCCCAATGATAATTGACACTAAACTTGAAATGAGTACTAAGGTTAAGGTGCTCATTAACATTGGCCATAAACCTTGATTAAAGACGAAAAGTAAGCCTAGAAAGGTAAATAAAGAAATACCTTTACTTTTTTTAGATAAGAAATACATTCCGACAGTCGCTAAAATAATAAATAAGAGAGCGGGAATTGACGCCAATAAATCGGTAAGACCATTCATCGTAATTTCGCCGATGGATTGTAATATATTAAATAGTCGACTAAATGTATTGGTAATCCAATTAGTTGCACTATTGACCCAATCAGACAATGGTATAGGTTGAGTTAGAAAATTTTGAACTGAATTCATTATTTAGCCACCTCCTTGCTTGCTGTGTGAGTATTGGCAGAATCAATCGTGGTTGCTTCTTTAACAGCATCCGTTTCAGCTGAATTCGTTGTATTGGTATCATTATCTGATTCATCAGTGTATTTTGCTAAAGAATCAATAATTTGACCACGACGGATAACGCCTATTAGACGATCATTTTCATCGATAACAGCGATGGGAGCGGGTGATAGATTGGTTAATTCAAATAAATCGCTAACCAAAGTATCTTTTTCGACGCGAGTTACATTTTCATTGATCACATCGTTTAATGGTAAATGTTCTTTTCTCGCTCTTAATAAATCATCGGCATCAAGATAACCCAATAAGTGTCGTTTTGAGTTAATCGCCATTACTAAAGAACTTCCTTCTTGACGCATACGAGTTAATGCGACATGTGGACCATCTAAATCAATATTTGAAGAGATAGCAGGCTCCATGATATTTTCTGCAGTAAATACTTTTGAACGGTCGACTTCTTCAACGAAATCACGAATATAATCATTCGCTGGATTGGTTAAGATTTCTTCGCCGGTACCTACTTGCATTAACTGACCATCTTTTAAAATTGCGATACGATTACCAATTCTTAAAGCTTCATTTAAATCATGGGTAATAAAGATGATCGTTTTTTGCACTTTATCTTGTAGTTCTACTAATTCATTTTGCATTTCGCGACGAATTAAAGGATCTAAGGCAGAAAAAGCTTCGTCCATTAATAAAATCTCAGGATCATTCGCCAACGCACGGGCTAAACCGACACGCTGTTGCATCCCTCCTGAAAGTTGATCAGGGAATTGATCTTTAAAGGCAAGTAAACCCGAGTTTTCTAAAGCTTGTTCTGCGCGCTTTGTCCGTTCTTCTGGATCAAGTCCACGAACTTCCATACCATATTCTGTATTTTCTAAAATGGTACGATGTGGGAAAAGAGCGAAGTTTTGAAAGACCATATTGATCTTTTCCCTTCTAACTTGACGCAATTCCTCTTTGTCTAATTTGTTAATATCTTTTCCGTCAATATAAATTTCTCCGGAAGTTGGTTCAATTAAACGATTTAATAAACGAATTAAAGTGGATTTACCAGAACCAGATAGTCCCATTATCACAAAAATTTCATTTTCATTAATGTCCATTGAAATATCATAGACACCAACTGTGGCGCCAGTTTCTTTTAATATCTCTTGTTTTGGCACTTGTTGTTTTACTAAATCAAGTGCTTGTTTGGTTTTCTTACCAAAAATTTTGGTAAGGTTTCTTATTTGTACTTTAGTCAAAACATTTCCCCTTTTCTTAAAAACTAAATAAGTGACAATCCTATAATACATGGAATAGTCACTTATTGCAAATGATTCAAACTCATTTTCATGAAAATGAAGTTTAGTTTTCAATGTTATTAATAGAAGAAAGTTTTTACTGATGCGATTGTTTGCGGTTCCCCAATAAAATATAAAATATCTTTTTCTTTTAACTGACTTTTTGGATTGGGAGAAAGAATCAATTCATTTTCTCGTTCAAGTGCCACAAGGGTAGCATGGGTGTTGGACCATAGATTAAGACTCTCGATGGATTTTCCTAGATATTTAGCATTATGGTCTAAATAAATTTCAAAAGGATTGAAGGGGTTATTTAATTTCATTTTATAAGAATAGTCAATCAGTTGCGTTACTTTGTCTTGGAAAACTTTCCAGGTTTGTTGTTGGTCTGATAAACTTTGAGAGATTTCATTGTGTAATTGATCAATGATGATTTCGTCTTTATTATTTTTGATGTATTGCACCGCACGATCTTTTGACGCCACCACTGTTCCGGAACCATGGTAAGAATGCATAATGCCTAATTTAACGAGATAATTAACGGCTTTACGCGCAGTCTCAGGAGATACCTTAAATTCGCTGGTTATATCCGTACGTATCGATAATTTTTGTCCTTCTTGATAATAGCCTGAAGCGATGCGGTCAATCAGTGTTCGACTGATTTTCTTATATGCGGGTGTTTTAGCATAACTCATCTTGTCACCTCCTATGTATGATTTCTATTTTGCACCATAAGTGACCAGAATGCAATAGAAAGGTAGTCACTTAGAAATGAAAAAAATGAGCTTCCGCCTAGATAATGATAGCTTAAATGATGGTCGGACGTCGATATCTATCTAACAAGACGATGTAAAATGATATGTGAAACTAAATGAATCGAATGCTACTATATATGCCTACCTTTAGCATGTTGGAGTCACATTGGAATATGGTGGTTTGTGACTCACTCACTTGTGGGGGTGAACATGACATTTAGATGACGAAGAGAGTGACAATTTTAGACTCACCCATTTGTGGGGGGGAAGAGACGATACAAAAATCATTCAATTTTCTACTTCTGATCCAACCCCAACTGTGTGATTGACTAAGACCAGGCGAAATTCAATTGTTTTTCGATTTTTTGTGCTTTCAAAGAAATTTTATAAAAGGGGTTGCAAAACGAATAGACCTTTGATAATATAAGCTTATCAGGATTGTTACTGGTCGTGCAGGCAAAACCTATATACATACAAGTTGTTTTTTATAGCTATGGGCTAAGTATCGATTGAATGACAATTTGTATTTATATAGGTTTTTTTCATTGAGAGGGTGAGGTGATAAGGTGAAGATTCTTAAAGTCTTCAATAACAACGTGGCCTTGACGGTGGACGAATCTAATAAAGAAGTCATTGTGATGGGGAAGGGATTGGCTTTTGGTAAAAAGTTCGGAGATGACATCGCAGAAGATATTGTAGAGAAGACCTTCGTATTAAAAGAAGAATCTGCTTCGATTTTTTCGGATTTATATGAAAGTACCAAACCAGAAGTGATTGATGCCTTATTAAAAATCGTGGATATAGCAGAAAAGAAATTGGATCTTACCTTAAAGTCAAATGTTTATATTGCTTTAGCGGATCATATTAACTTTGCGATTGAAAGACAACAAGATGGGATTAGTTTAGAAAACCCGCTTTCATGGGAAGTTAAAAACTTCTATCCTGAAGAGTACGCTATCGGTATAGAAGCGCTTGATGTCATAGCGAAGATTGCTGGGGTTCAATTTGATGAAAGTGAAGCCACTTCTATTGCACTACATTTAGTGAATGCAAGTAAGCAAGGTGATCACTTAGAACAAACCATTAAAATGACGAAGATTGTACGGGATATTTTAAATATTGTACGCAATTATTTTGGGATTAATTTTGATGAAGAATCGATTACTTATTCAAGATTTGTCACTCATTTACAATTTTTCGCGCAACGGATTGTTAAAAATATCAATCACGGAGAAGCAGATTCTTTCTTGTTTGAACAAGTAAAAGCGTCTTATCCTAAAGCGTTTGAATGTACGGAGAAAATTAAAGAATATACTGAAAAAGTTCATCAATTTACTATCAATCAAGATGAGCAAGTATATTTAGCGATTCATATCCAACGTTCTATTACTCAAAGTCAAATAAAGCAACAGAAGAATTCACATGAATAGGATCGTGACTGGTAATGCAGGCGAAACCTAGGTGGATAATCTAAGTTATTCTTGTTTGGAGAATGTTGATAGCCGAATTATCGACTTTTTCAGATGATAGAATGGTTTAGATTATCTATCTAGGTTTTTTTCATTCTTAGGTAGTAAATAATAAAAATAAAAAAAATAGAAAGAGGTAAGGAAAATGGCAGATTATACAGATTTAGCCAAAGACATCGTGGAGCATGTCGGGGGAAAGGAAAACGTTAAAAGTGTTAGACACTGTATCACAAGATTGCGTTTCCAATTGAAAGATGAAGGTAAGGCTGATACAGAATACTTGAAAAAACGTGATGGTGTCGTAACAGTTGTTCAAGCCGGTGGACAATACCAAGTCGTTATTGGTAATCACGTGCCAGATGTTTATGAAGCGGTGCTAAAACAAGGCGTTGCCGGTGTAGGATCAGTGGATATTGATGAAGGTGACGATGTTGCAAATGGTAATTTATTTGATCGTTTCGTTGACTTAATGTCAGGTTTATTCCAACCGTTTTTAGGCGCGTTAGCGGCAGCCGGTATTTTAAAAGGGGTTGTGGCGATTTTAGCTGCTGTTGGTGGTGAAAATATCACAGCATCTGGTTTATATGTCTTATTAAATGCAGCCGGAGATGCCTTTTTCCAATACTTACCATTTGCTTTAGCAATTACGGCAGCTGGTAAATTTAAAATGAATCAATTTACCGCTTTAGGTGTAACAGGAGCATTATTATATCCAGGAATTGGTGAACAAATTGTTGAAGGAATCAAATTCTTAGGTATTCCATTCGCATTACCACAAGCGGGTAGCTATTATCAAACAGTTATTCCAATTATTTTAGCGATATGGGTAGCGTCTAAAGTTGAAAAATGGGCAAAATCATGGATGCCAACTGTGATGAAATTATTCGGAATCCCATTGTTAACTCTATTAGTTTCTGTTCCATTAACTTTTATTGTCGTAGGCCCCGTTTCAAATATATTATCGGATTTATTGTCAGTAGCGTTTAATTCATTATATGGATTCAGTCCAGTTTTATTTGGTGCTGTATTGGGTGGTGCATGGCAAGTAATGGTAATGTTTGGTATGCACTGGGCACTTGTATCAATGGCAATTAATCAACTCGCAACACAAGGATTCACAGCCTTCTTCTCACCAGCAGTTTTACCTAGCTTCACACAAACAGGTGCTGTTGGTGCGATTATGATGAAAACCAAAGAAGACAAAG
This sequence comes from Globicatella sanguinis, assembly GCF_002847845.2. Lineage (NCBI taxonomy): Bacteria > Bacillati > Bacillota > Bacilli > Lactobacillales > Aerococcaceae > Globicatella > Globicatella sanguinis. The sequence goes on from NZ_CP126962.1 coordinate 2,006,231, forward strand.
TAAAACAATTAGCCGGTCCAGCATTTGTTTCTTCACTATTTGGGGTGACAGAACCCGCAATTTATGGTTTAACTTTACCGATGCGTAAACCATTTATTATCTCTTGTATCGCAGGTGCTATTCAAGGGGCCTATATTGGTTGGGCTGAAGCGACGATGTATCAAATGGGTGGTTTAGGAATCTTTGCGTACCCTTCATATGTAAACCCACAAAATGGTGATTTCTCTGGTGTTATTCATATGTTAATTGGTACCGCGATTGCGATTGTCGTATCATTTATTTTAACTTACTTCTTTGGTGTAACAGAAATCTTTGGTGGCAGTAAAGCAGACGCAGCAACTACCGAAGCGAAAACAACTGAAGAAACAGCGACGCCAACGGCTTTACAATTAAAACAAGAAATTATCGCCGCACCATTATCAGGACAAGTAGTTGCATTAAAGGATGTACCAGATCAAGTATTTGCCAGTGAAGCAATGGGGAAAGGGATTGCGATTTTACCTAATAAAGGTGAAGTTGTTTCACCAGTCAATGGGGTTGTGACCACTATTTTCCCAACAGGACATGCCGTAGGGATTACTTCAGATTCAGGAGCAGAAATCTTAATCCATGTCGGAATGGATACTGTTCAATTAGACGGTAAAGGTTTCCGTGCGCATGTACAAAATAATGACCGTGTTCAAGCAGGACAAAAATTAATTGACTTTGATATTCCAACTATTGAAGCAGCTGGTTTACCAATCGTTACACCGGTTATTATTACCAACACGAATAACTATACGGATGTAATTTCAACTCAAGAAGCTGAAGTAACAGCAGGCGACTACTTAATCGATGCCATCATTTAATTCTCTTAAGTAATTGAATATGGTAGTAAATGTAGCGAATGAAGGGAGACTTTAATTGAAAAGTCAAAACGGAGTTCGCTACAATATTGTTAGAAAACAAAAAATGAAAAGGGGTATAAGTAATGACAGTTTTTCCTAAAGGATTTTTATGGGGTGGTGCAACCGCAGCTAACCAATTTGAAGGTGCTTATAGTGAGGATGGAAAAGGCTTAAGTGTCCAAGATGTCACACCACAAGGTGGGTTTGGTCCGATTACGGAAGAACCAACAGAAGATAACTTAAAGTTAAAGGGAATTGACTTCTACCACCGTTACAAAGAGGATATTGCCTTATTTGCTGAAATGGGCTTTAAAGTTTTCCGCTTATCCATTGCTTGGAGCCGTATCTTCCCTAAAGGGGATGAATTAGAACCAAATGAAGCAGGATTGGCTTTTTATGATCGTGTATTCGATGAATTAGAAAAATATGGTATTGAACCATTAGTTACCTTATCACATTATGAAACGCCTTTACATTTAGCACGTGAATATAATGGCTGGGCTAACCGTGACTTAATTTCATTTTATGAACGCTATGTTCGCACAGTGTTTGAACGTTACCAACATCGTGTAAAATACTGGTTAACCTTTAATGAAGTAAACTCAGTCTTACATGCACCATTTATGAGTGGGGGAATTGTGACACCACCTGAAGAATTATCTCAACAACATTTATATCAAGCCGTTCATCATGAGTTAGTAGCATCTGCTTTAGCAACTAAAATTGCGCATGAAATCAATCCAGAGATGAAAGTGGGTTGTATGGTATTAGCAATGCCAGCTTACCCAATGACCTCTCATCCATTAGATCAATTGGCTGTTCGTCAATTTGAAAATCAAAATTATCTATTCTCTGATATTCACGTACGTGGAAAATATCCAAATTATATCAAACGTTATTTCAAAGATAATAATATTGAAATTCAATTTGCTGATGGAGACGAAGAATTATTATTAAACCATACGGTTGATTTTATTTCATTCTCTTATTATATGAGTGTGGCTCAAGCACATAATCCTGAAGCATATACTTCTGGTAAAGGGAATATTATGGGTGGTATCACCAATCCTTATTTAGAAGCATCTGAATGGGGATGGCAAATTGATCCCGTTGGTTTACGCTTAGTGTTAAATGATTTCTACGATCGTTATCAATTACCATTATTTATTGTTGAAAATGGATTAGGCGCGAAAGATGAGTTAGTAGAAGGACCAAATGGCCCAACGGTTGAAGATGATTATCGTATCGATTATTTACAAAAACACTTAGTACAAGTAGGTGAAGCTGTAAAAGATGGTGTCAAAGTAATGGGTTATACGACTTGGGGATGTATCGACTTAGTTTCAGCGTCAACTGCGGAAATGAGTAAACGTTATGGCTTTATTTATGTAGACCGTCATGATGATGGAACAGGTACATTAGCACGTTATAAGAAAAAATCATTTGATTGGTATAAAGAAGTAATTGCTACCAATGGTGAAAAATTATTTGAGGAGCAATAAGATGAATAAAAAAGTAATCTTCCTGGATGTGGACGGGACCATTACCAATTATTCAAATCAAATTCCCGCTTCAACGATTGAAGCAATTCGTCATGCAAGAGCGAATGGTCACCTAGTTTTTACGGTGACTGGTCGTTCTAAGGCAGAAATGTATGATGAGATTTTAGATATTGGGTTTGATGGCTATATTGGCGGCAATGGATCCTATATTGAAGTGGGAGACCTAGTTCTCTTTGAACAAGTGGTCGATTTTGATGATGCCAAAGCCATTGTTGATTGGTTACATGAACAAGGATTAGAATTTTATCTGGAATCAAATTCAGGTTTATATGCCTCAGAGAACTTTTTAGAACGTGGTACTCCGGTGATGATTGAGTACACACGTTATAAAGGACAAGAGAATGCTGAGAAAACAACTGTTGATGCTGCATTTCCAGAAATGATTTACGGAGCCGATTTATATCGTGATGATTTAAATAAAGTGTCGTTTATCTTAGATTCTTACCAAAACTATTTAGATGCTAAAGAAAAATTTAGTCATCTTAAAGTAGGTACTTGGGGTGGAGCAGGAGAAAAAGCGTTGTTCGGCGATATTGGAGTGGCACAAATTGATAAAGCGAAAGCCATTGATTTACTATTGAAACATTTAAATATGAAACGTGAAGATACCTTTGCTTTTGGTGACGCTAAAATCGATATTCCGATGCTAGACTATTGTGCTGTAGGAGTGGCTGTGGACTCTGGTGGCGATGAAATTAAAGCAATGGCTGATTACATTACCGATGCAGTGGATGATGATGGTATTTATAACGCATTTAAACATTTTGGTTTAATTTAATACAAAGGATGGTGGCTAATGAAAAGATTTTTTTTAATGCGCCATGGTCAAACTTTATTTAATTTACAAAAACGAATACAAGGAGCTTGTGACTCGCCCTTAACTGAATTAGGCATTCAATAAGTTTTAGCTGCTAAACAATATTTTGACGAGCGTCAGATTCAATTTGATGCTGCTTTCTCGTCAACACAAGAAAGAGCCAGTGATACTTTGGAGCTGATTTTACCTAGTGGGCAAACTTACACACGCTTAAAAGGCCTTAAAGAGTGGAATTTTGGTGAATTCGAAGCTCAACCGCAATTCTTAAATCCCAAACGTCAACCTGGTGCTAAAAGCTATGGTGATTATTTTGTCGCGTATAGCGGTGAATCGGCAGATGAAGTAGCAAGACGTATGAAGGAAAGCATCACGAATGCATTAGAAAATGTTGAAGGTGATAATATTTTAATGGTTTCTCATGGTGGTGCCATGTGGGTATTGTATCTCTTACTAGATTTACTAAAAGAGCCATTACCGATTATGCCAAATTGTGGCATTTATGAATACACTTATGACAATGGGCAAATTGATATCGTTCAGATTATTGACCCAATTGCAGAAAAGAATTATCGAATATCAGAGGAGGAGAAAAATGTCAGAAATTAAAACATTTCCTGAAGGATTTTTATGGGGTGGCGCAACAGCCGCTAACCAATGTGAAGGTGCTTATAATGTCGACGGACGTGGACTAGCAAACGTTGACGTCGTACCAATTGGTGAAGATCGTTTTCCAATTATTACCGGTGAAAAGAAAATGTTTGATTTTGAAGAGGGGTATTTCTATCCAGCAAAAGAATCAATCGATATGTATCACCGCTTCAAAGAAGATATAGCTTTATTTGGTGAAATGGGCTTTAAAACCTATCGTTTATCTATCGCATGGACTCGTATTTTCCCGAATGGTGATGAAGAAGAACCAAATGAAAAAGGATTACAATTCTATGAAGATTTATTCAAAGAATGTCATAAACACGTCATCGAACCATTAGTGACAATTACTCACTTTGACTGCCCAATGCATTTAATTGAAAAATATGGTGGATGGCGTAACCGCAAAATGTTAACTTTCTACGAACGCTTATGTCGTACCTTATTTACTCGTTATAAAGGATTAGTAAAATATTGGTTAACCTTTAATGAAATTAATATGATCTTACACGCACCATTCATGGGCGCAGGGTTATACTTTGAACCAAGTGAAGATAAAGAGCAAGTGAAATATCAAGCGGCTCACCATGAGCTAGTTGCTAGCGCACGTGCTACTCAAATTGCTCATGAAATTGATCCAGAAAACAAAGTGGGCTGTATGTTAGCAGCTGGACAATATTATCCTAATACAGCTCATCCAAGAGATTATTGGGAAGCATTGAAAGAAGACCGTGAAAACTACTTTTTCATCGATGTCCAAGCACGTGGCGAATATCCAAACTATGCATTGAAAAAATTTGAACGTGAAAACATCAAGGTTGAAATGACGGAAGAAGACTTAGCGTTATTAAAAGAACATACCGTTGACTTCATTTCATTCTCATATTACTCAAGTCGCGTCGCTTCAGGTGACCCAGCAGTTAAAGAGAAAACCGCTGGCAATATCTTTGCTTCAATTAAGAATCCTTACTTAGACGCGTCTGAATGGGGCTGGCAAATTGACCCATTAGGTTTACGTATTACGATGAATGCTATCTGGGATCGTTATCAAAAACCATTGTTTATTGTCGAAAATGGATTAGGTGCGGTTGACACACCAGATGAAAATGGCTATGTAGAAGATGACTACCGTATTGAATACTTAAAAGCACATATCCAAGCAATGCGTGATGCGATTAATGAAGACGGCGTCCCATTATTAGGTTACACCACATGGGGATGTATCGATTTAGTTTCAGCTGGAACAGGCGAAATGAAAAAACGTTACGGCTTTATCTATGTAGACCGTGATAACCAAGGTAACGGAACCTTAAAACGTACCAAGAAAAAATCGTTTGACTGGTATAAAGAAGTCATCGCAACCAACGGCGCAAGTATATAAAGTGCGACAAATAGCGCTTTGAAAAGAATCACTGGAGGAATTCACCAGAAGAGTGTGTAACACTCGAGGGAGAATTACGAAGTGGAGGTCTTTTCAGCTATTTGGAACCGGATTACTAAAGTGTGATGAAAGGCGTTCAGAAAGAAATCACTGGAGAAAAGGGCCTGCTGTGCGACTTGCGCACAAAGGAACTTTTCGAAGTGGAGGTTCTTTCTGCCTTTCAGAACCGGATTACTAAAGTGTGATGAAAGGCGTTCAACGAAAGATTCTAATTTAATCAACTCCTAAATAACAGCCTATCAAGTAGAAACCGAAGTTTACTTAATAGGCTGTTTATTTGGCTCTATGTCAAATGGTGTGAATGGGAGTGGGCAAGAAGTAGAAATTTAAATAATTTTCGCTTCGTCGGCCTACTCCCGCACAGTTGAGTAGGTCTCAAACAAGTCTTTTAGACGCAGGGTGAGATCACTCAACCATTGCACTATTAATTACCGAATAATTATATTAACTAAATCTATCAAATTTATGCCGAATCTCAGCCACACCATAAAGTACAGGGCGTTTATTTTAGTAAAGATAAAAATTGAAGATATAGTATGTGCATACGCCTAAAAGAGCACATATTAATGTTAAAGTAAGATAAAGGGTAGTGAAACGGGCAACCCCTAATCGACAAGTGTATTTTTAAAACATTTGAGTTTGAAAAATATAAAATTTCTTGCTAATCGTTTAAACTATATTTTTTCTTTGACTTTTGTTGCTCCATCTAGAACGTTGCTACCGCTCTCTGCACCTTTTTTACCAGCGAAAATTGATAGTAAAGCAGCTAAGGTAAGTCCGATAAAAGTTACGAATGAGTACTTAGAAGTTTCATTCATAATATTATCAGTTGTTTCAACTACTTCTTCGGATGTTTTCTCTGCATCCTCCATTAATTGATTAAGTTGAGTTTCTGCATCAGCTAATAGTTGTTTAGCTTGTTCTTGCGCCTCTTCATAAGATGTTTTAATGTTTTCAACCGCTTTGTCCGCTTCCGCATCAGTTAAATCGGTATTTTCAGATATAGCAGATGATAATTTTTCTTCATCTAAACCTTCGCCTATTGTTGTTAAGCGATTTTCAATGTTTTGATATACTCCATTCAACTCTTCATTCGCATCTTTACCATCTACAATAACAGCTTTCGCTGCATTTTGAATATCAGTTATCGTTTCATCTAATTGAGATTGTAAATAATTAGGCTGTAATTCTGGAATGTTAGAATCTACTAAAGCGTCTTGAACTTGTTTATCTAATTCAGAAGTGTCTATTTTCAAATTGTCTGAAATTGAATCAAAAGCTTCTTGTGAAAAATTATAAACAACATCTCCTGAAACATTCGCAACATCTGCTATCGTGTCACCAGCGACACCCATTAATGAACCAAGAGTATTAAATGCGGACCCAATGGTAGAGGTTGCTAAATATAAAATTGCAAGAAGACCTAAAGCCCAAGTTAAGAAACCGTGAATGGCACCTGCGCGATTTGCAGTTAAGCCTGCAACATAACCTCCTGCACCAAGTGAGACAATAAATGAGATGATAGTCCAAATAATTAAGCCGATACCGACATTATCTAATGGGTTTGGAGAAGTTAAATCAGTGACCCCTAAACCTATTGTGGCAGATATAAATGAAAATAAAATGCTTAACGCTAAAAAGGTTATTAAACCAGCAAAGATAGATCTCCAAGACAAATTAACTCCCGCTTTTTCTAAAGCTATATCATTTAAATAACGTCCTCTGTCGTACTCGATATGATTCTCTTTAAAATTATAGTTAGAACCTTTGTATTTAAAATCATCATCCGGAACATCATTTGACTTGTTAATTGATTCATCTATAACAACATCTTTTTTGTTGTTAACTTCTGGATTGACCTTAGTGTTAGACATTTTATCCTCTTCATTTCTTACTCTATTCTCTTTCATATTAATTCTCCTTTCAATAGAACTATACGACAATGCAATAACTGGTTGAAACATTATAGACAAATTTACTTTACATCCCGCATTAGAGTGCATTTTAATATTTTAAACCTAATTATAATAATATAAAAGCAAGTAACTTAATTTACAAAAGACTCTAATAGTGGTAGTGTCAAATATTTTGTGTAACCTGCATATTAAGATTGTAATATAATTAATAACTATTTATTGAATTTCACCTTGCCTTTTAGATGAATTATCATAACGACCAGTGAACTTGTACTTCCTCTCAATAAGATAATTCATCTAAAAGGCAAGGCCAGCAACCGAAGGGCGCTAGTTAAGCCTCACATGATACTTGAGGATTTTTCTGTTTCTCTTCTTAAGTTGAATTCATTAACCGGCCTTTTGAGATCTATCAGCAGTTGAAGTTCAAATGCAACCTTCCCAAAGCCTTTATGAATACGATTTGCGAACTTGGCATTATATTCTATGACATAACAATAGACTGTCTTTTCTAGGGACGCCTCATGTGGAAATTGTTCTTTAATTTTCGTTCGCTTCTTCAATTGCTTATTAAAGGCCTCGGATAGATTGTTTGTATAAAGTGATGGCCATATCTCTTTGGGAAAATGCATGAACGAGAAAAGGTTCTTTTTTCGTCTTAATTGTTCTACCAATTTTGGATAAGTCCCTTTCCAAGTCTGAATAAATTCATTAAGTAAGCGCGTGGCTTCTACGATACTACCAGCTTTAGGGACTTTTTTTAGCCCTTCTAATACTTCTTGACGATCTTTCACCCGTACTTTCATGGCGAAATGTCTCAGCAGATGAGTCCAACAGGTTTGATGAAGGGCCATTGGAAACTCATTGGTTAACGCTTCCGCTAAGCCTGTTAATTCGTCTGACACAAAGAGAAACACATTTTCGAGCCCTCTTTGTTTTAGGTCTTGTAGCATTTCACGATAGTGCAAGGAGGACTCTGTCGGATAGACTTGAAAATCGAGTATTTCTTTATAGCCTTGAGCATCAATTCCAATAATGGTATGGACAGCTTCTTTAGACACACTCCCACGTCTTACCGGGATAAAGGTGGCATCGCAATATAGACAAACATAGTCTTGCTTAATAGGGCGTTGTCGGTAAGCAGCTAATTCTTCTTCAAATGTTTTAGAAAGATGAGAGATAGTCGTTGGCGAATAGTGGTGACCATACATTTTTTCAATGAGGTCTGAGATATCGCGTGTTGTCACACCTTTTTGATACATTAAAATGATCATCTCTTCTAAGTGATTAGGGGCTTGTTGAAGACATTGAATCGTTTTAATATCAAACAGACCTAATCGATCTCTTGGTATTTTGAGCTGTAGCTTACCGTATTCTGTCGTTAATGTTCTGGAATAATAACCATTTCTTGAATTGCCGGTATTGTAGCCTTTCACTTCCCATTTCTCATAATTAAGAAAAACCGTTCTTTCGCTTTCAAGGAGTAGGTTAATAGCTTCTTCTAAAGCTTGACGAAATATTTCATGAACCGATTCACCTTGTGCTAGTGCTGTGATTAATTTTGTGTTAAAATCTTTCATGAGGGACCTCCTGTTTGTGATTGTTTTGTTGTTATTACAATCTTACAAAAAAGAGGTCTCTTTTTCCAGGGAGACTCCGAGGTTACACAAGATATTTTACGCTATGCTAATAGTTAGCAAAGTTATATTTGTGTATATATATATTATATAATTAAATTTATAATAATTCTAATAAAACGCATTGAGTTTACATTGAGGCTAGGAATAAACTTAGGCAAGTTATTGTTCGTTAATTAAATGTGGAGTGGTCGAGTGGCCTAAAACGCGTTTTAAAGAGGTTAGGCATAAATTCAATCAAGATAATATTCATTAATTAATAGGGTATCTGAGCGTTATGAAATATTCACCAGAAATGATCGAATATTCGAAACTTGTCAACGTCCCTTTTTCAACGAATTACTATTGGATTCATAATGGACATTTACGCTTAACACCGAATAATTTACTCTTTCCGCATAAATCAGAGAAGAAAGTCTGAATAACAGCTTGCAATTTAGAGTCAAAGGTCAATCCATCGACATTCGTCCGGAAGTCATTATTCAACGTAGTGAGTACGGTCAATATGCAATTTACACCATGATTCTAACGCAAGACTTATAAATGTTTATTCGTACTAATCATTTGCCGGACACGTCATCAACTAATTCAAATTATTTCGATTAAATAGGCGGCAACTGTGAATAAAGATTTATTATGGTCATCCCAATTGTTCATATGAACTGGGTTAAGCGAAAACTACAACCGTCATCGCATTCAAGGGCATAATTAAGCAATTCTCGGTATATAAAATTTCTTTAATCATCATTTAAGTGGTATGATGAAATTATCAATTATAAAGTTGTGCGAGATAGCCAACTAAATCAAACGAGTGAGATTGACTTTGAGCATTTTTTTTTATTAAAAATATCGATATTTAAACATTAGCATTAAATAAAAGGAGTAGGGTGAATATGGCAAAGTTTATTTACGATTCATTTGATACATTTGAAGAAGCGGAAAGAGCAGTAGAAGAATTAATCAGAAGTGGAGTATATCAAGGAGATATCACCATCCTTATCAATAGTCAATATGTTAAAGAAGATGTCTCACGATCAGGAGCCGTGATTCATAAAGCAGATAGTTTGGATGAAGATAGTTCTTGGTGGGATGTCGTGGTGAGTTTCTTTAGACCAGAGCTTCAAGTGGATGAAGAGCATTCTGAAAATTTTGAAAATTATAAAGAATTAGTATTAAAAGGTGCCATACTCGTATTGGTAGAAGATTTTTATCTTCCAAACGATGCAAGTGATGAAGAAAATTAAGGAAACACTGTTGGAAATGAAGTTCGAGTGGCTTCCACCGGAGTGAATAACAGATAACGAAATCGTTTAGTATTTCATTTTTAGTCAGCAAAGGATTGAGAGTCGCGAGATTCATTATTCTTTGCTCTTTTTTATTAGCGTTAAAAGCTGTTTTCAAGTTAAAATATGAATTTTATAGCATTGACCATTATAATAGAGGTAAGAGAAATTTTTAATAGGAGGCGCCCAATGTCAAAAAATGAATTTTTAGCATTATTTAATGAATTGGAGATTACTTTACAAAAAGTATTAAATTCCAAAGAAACGATGTTTATTTTACTTGAACAAGCGAAAGCACAGTCTAGAATCAATCCAGTCAGTGTTCATTGGGATTTATTGTATGCAGCCAGACAACTACGTAATTTACTGACGCATCAAACCACAACCGAAATTCCAAAAATAGCTGAACCTTCAACATATTTAATTGAGACATTGAAGCGGATTATTACACGGTATAAATCACCAGTTTCGATTATGGAATACCTAAAATCCCAAAAAGCTGAAACAATCGTCACTTTTAAGGTGGGAGAATCTTTACAAGCAGTGCTTTCAGTCATTAAAGAAAAACATTATTCTCAATTTCCGGTGTTTGATGATCACCAATATGTTGGTTTAATTTCAGAAAATGGTATTACCAATTGGATAGCAGATAGGGTATCTGCTGAACAAATGTTAAGTGAGGATTTAGTGGCAGTTACGATTGATGAAGTGTTAAAATTAGAAGAAAAGAATCATCAGGTTACTAAAATTTATAAAGAAAATAATCTATTTCAGTTGATTGAGTTATTTGAGAAATCGCAATCGACGGTCATTTTAGTGTGTGAAAAGCAAAATCTTGAAATGGATACACCTGACGATATCGTTGGGATTTTAACTAATTCAGATATCAGTCTGATTTACCAACTATTTGATAATGATATCCATTTGTCAGACGAAGTTTAGTAAACGCCTCGATCAATCTTGTTATTTCTATAAATTATTAATAGTCAATTATCACTTTGACTAACTTTGACTATATTTGACCAATGTGTTATAATATTAATGTAGAGGAAGTAAGGATCAAGATGAAAGGGGAAATGTTATCATGCAAAACCGCTACATAGTATCTGCTCAAGTCGATAGTGCTAAGTTTGGTAAAGGTGAATTAATAGCATACCTCGATCATGAAGATTTTGTAAAATATGCAAATCTTTCTGACCAAGACAAATTAGCCTTTTTAAAAGAACATGGCGCACAATTACAAGTCGATTTAGCAGACCTAAAAGAATCCGATATAACGGATTATCAAGTCAATCGCCATGACCAAGAACTAACAACAGTTAGTTCTGAGCCTGTGACTAAGACACAATCCATTCGTAAAATGAGAATGAATATTAATGGTCAAGACACAGGATGGGTCGATGTTACAGAAGAAAATGAAGCGCAATACAATGAAATGATGAATCAATTTAATGAAATGCATCAAAGTTTTAATGAACGATTTAATAAAATATTTGGTGATGATTTCTTCAAACCATTAGGTTTAAATCATAACCAAAGATTCATTGATTCAAATTAAATTAATTAGCCTTCACTTTTAATAACCCCCACTGGAGGAATGTCGTTCATCCAGTGGGGGAATTTTTATTTAAAACAAAAAAGCTGGGCATAAAATTGATAAATTCAATCAAGTTATTGCTCAATAATTAAAAGCGCAGTGGTTGAGTGGCCTCAAACTGCTTCTTAATGAGGTTCGGGATAAATTTGATAAATTCAATCAAGTCATTGCTTGATATTTAAAAGCGCAGTGGTTGAGTGGTATCAAACTGCGTCTTAATGACTTGCTTGATACCTACTCAACTGTGCGGGGGTAGGCCAACGAAGCGAAAATCAGTTGATTTTCTACTTCTTGCCCACTCCCGTTAATTAAAAATTGGTAGCCCTGAAGCTACCAATTCCTATTTAATTAATGCTCATTTGGATCGTTTTCTGCATCTTCATGTGTTGGATGCACAGTACCTGGAACGTGATCAGGTCCAGCGTATAAAGTATATAATTTTAGTGGTTTATCACCAGTGTTAGTGACATTATGCCACATATCTGCCGGTACTAAAATAGCGAAATCAGGTCCAACTTCTTTTTCAAAGTCTAAATTGTCTTCTGAAGGACCCATTTGGCATAGTCCTGTTCCTTCTTCGATGCGTAAGAATTGATCAATGCCTTCATGAACTTCTAATCCAATATCATCACCTGGCTGGATTGTCATTAAAGTCATTTGCATTTTGCTACCAGTCCATACCGTTGTACGATAATTCTCATTTGCGCTTGTCCATTCCTCGATATTCTCAACAACTGGCTGTTTGCCACGATCTGTCATATCAAAAGTCATTCCTAATCGCTCCTTTTTTATAATGATTATAATTAAATGATAACACTCTTTCGGCATAAAGTAAAATGAAACGCTTAAGAGATTTATTTTCTTTCATTAGCATAAAAAGTTATAAAAGGAAACATTGAATGATAAATATAATGATAGGAATGTTGGTTATTTCTGGTTATCATAAGTTATCGATCTAGGCTTTAAATATCTGTATATGTCAAATGAAAAAGGGACCACTTTGCTGACGAAAAAGGGACCACCTTGCAGTGGTACTAGGAGCTAATCTTCTCCTTTCTCTAGTCCCTTTTTCCATAGGCTTGTTTGCTTCATTCTGTAACTTTCTCCTCGCATATCTACCACATGGGCTTTGTAAGCGAGGCGGTCGACAAGCGCTCCTGTTAAAGTAGGATCTTTAAAGCATTCCTGCCAACGATCAAATGTTAAATTAGTGGTAATAATCACCGATCCCTTTCCTATCTGATTCGATAATAAATTAAAGATAAGTTCAGCCCCCGATTCATCGAAGGATAAATAGCCAAGTTCGTCGATAATCAATAAATCTACCTTCTTTAAGCGCTGCTTAAAACGATAAAATTGACTCTGAGTGACGGCCTCTTTCATCTGGATGACTAGATTAGGGGCGTTGACAAATAAGACATTATAACCCTTTAAACAAGCTTCCATCCCTAATCCAATACTGTAATGGGTCTTACCCGTTCCTGGATTTCCTATAAAAATGGCATTCTCCTTTTCTTCAATAAATTGTAACGTCTTTAAGTTCCGTAGTTCCTTTCTAACAGGCTCCTGAAAGACTGTGTCATCAAAGTCCACCAAATACTTCTTCTGATTAAATTTAGCCGCTTTGATTCGCCTTTGATGACTACGGTCCCGTCGATGCATCACTTCTTCATTCAGCCATTCTTCGATGGCCTCTTCAATGTTCAATCCTCTGGCTTGATACTCTTTGTATTTCGCAAGTTAAAAGTGAGCCATTTCGCAATTTAAAATTGAGCCACTGTCATCTTTGAATTATCTTTTATCCATTGTTCTGTTTCTCTCATTCTGTAAGAAGGACCGACCATATTTACAACATGTGATTTATGAGTCAAACGGTCGGTTAAGGCAGCTGTTAGGACGGGATCATGAAATATTTCCTGCCATTTTAAAAACGACAAATTACTCGTGATAATGGTAGCTTTTCTTCCTGCTCGCAAAGATAGATGTGAAAATAATAATTCCGCCCCTTCTTTGTCGAAAGAGATATACCCAAGTTCATCAATAATGACGAGATCGTAATTTTCAAATTTTAATTCGAATGACCGTAAGGTTCTTTCTGAGCGATGCTCTTTCAACTGATTGATGAGGGAAGGGACTGTCGCAAAAAAGACGCGATAGCCCGCTAAACAAGCTTCCATCCCTAATCCTATCGCTATATGTGATTTTCCAGTACCTGGCGAACCAGTTAAAATCACATTTTGTCCCTCTTTAATAAAATCTAACGTTTTTAGATGTGGTAACTTTTGCTGTGCTTGTTCCGGCAAGGCATCTATGTCTAACTCTTCTAACAATTTCTTTTGTGGAAAATTAGCGATACGTATTCGATTTTGTTTTGACCGGATAAAGCGATCATTCTTTTCCTGTTCTAAGACCTGGAGAAGAATCGTAAAGGCTAGGGTTGGATTATGAAATGTTTCTTCATCTTGCACCATTTTCCGAATACTGGGTAATCGTAATTCTCTACATAACTCAATTAATCGTTCTTTCTTATCCATAGTGAATGACCTCCTTATCTGCTTGATGAAACAGATTCGCATAAGCTTTCAAATTGCTTTCCGATTGATGGGTTGTCTCATCTCTTGCCAGAGATACCTCTGTCGGCTCTGATTGCTCGCATAGAAATAAAATTCTTTCTGTGCTAACGTATCCCCAACGAATGCCATTCAGTTCTTCGACCGCTGCCATAACACGTTCAAAGTTGTTATTGTCCTTCATGTAGTGGAGTAATATTATGAATTCTTTCTCTTTTCCTATATAATGATGGTGGTAAAGATTTTTTATTTGTTGTGGTGCTTGTCTCAAACATTCACTTTGAGCCAAGGCACTTTTTTTCTTTTGAATGTTTCTAAGTAATGGTAAAGATTCATTTCCCACTGATGGACACCCCAATTACGTTTATGTGTTGCGATGATTTCACCCTCAATAAACAACTTAACCTGATCGGCACTTAGTTTTGCGATGATATATTTTCCAATATGACCTTCTGGTACAGAGTAATGATTTTGCTTAATGACAACCGTACTATATTTATCCACTCGACATTCTAATATTTCAGAAACATCGAAGGGAGCGATTATGGTAGGGCCAATCCTTTCTTTTTCTGTCTGCATCAATTTCAGGTGAGAAACCTTGTGTTCATGATGCAAACGTTGATTGAGTTTCTCTAATTCATTGTTAAGATGAGTTTGAGCCTCTTCTAAATTGGAGAAACGATAAGTTGAGGCAAATGCCTTACGACGTATAAACTCAACACTACGTTCCACATGTCCCTTTTCATTTCCTTTTCGTGGTTCACATAAACGAATTTTAAATTGATAGTAATTAGATAAATGAATCATGCTGTCGGTAATGGTTTTCTCTGTTCCAATAAAGCTTTTAACAACCGTTCTCATATTATCGTAAGTAAAAACCGAAGGGATAAAGCCGATGTGACTGATAAATTTTGTGTGGACGTCTAACACACAAATTTGGGATTCTGATTGATAAATTCTAGCGAAACGATAATTACTGTGCGCCAAAGTAAATACAGCCAAAGAAAATGTTTTTAGCTTGTCATCGATAAATAATTTTATCTCTCCCCAATCAAATTCAACCTCATATCCTGGTTCCGCATGGTGTCGGATAAATACTTCTTTTGTTTTTGTCACCTCCTCGTTAATGAAGTTTCTAACGGTTGTATAACTAATAGAATAGCCACGATCGAGCAGCTTCTCATGCATGTCTACAATCTTCATTTGTTGTTTCGCCATGCCGTGATCCTTTTTCCACTCATTTTCTTTAATAAAATCACGTAACATCACTTCAATTGATTCTGATAATACTCTGCGTCTACCGACTCTTTTTTTATAAGTTGGTGGTTTCACGATATCCTCAGCGATAGGAAGATCACGAACATCTTCATACTTGCTTCTTTCATATTCCTTGATATATTTATCAACGGTATTCCTAGATTTCTTCGTGAGTAAAGCAATCTTTCTTTTGCTTAGCCCCTCAAGGTAGAGTTTTATAATCGTTTGTTTTTCTTTCAATGCAATCACTCCTGATATTCCCCCTATTTATTATTCAATAGGGTTATTTTCTATCAAAAGTGGCTCAGTTTTCAATTAATATAGTGGCTCACTTTTAAGTTAACATATACAACTCTTTTATTAATTGCTGGTGATTCTCTTTAAGAAAGGCCAATTTTAGCTCATTAGCTGCTTCAACAATCTTCATCATATAACTTCCTCCAAACCGAAAAGGTCATTGAATTGATGAAGAGTCTGCTGAGTCTGCTGGATGATGGCATCTTGACTCGACTCCATTGAGGGCTCTTCTAGTGAAGAAAGAAGGCTGGCTTCAATGGTTTGAATGCGAACCTCAGGATTTAAAACTTGATATTTTTCAAGTAGTTCTAGGAAATCTCTTGGTTTATCGCTATAATATTTCTCATAGAGGATTTTCAAATCAGGGTTATACTTCAATGCATGTGAATGCTTTAATGCCCCCGGCTTCTTTTTCAAAGTTTTGATATAGTGGAAGATATCGAGACAGAAGCCTTGAGAACCCTCTATTTTTTGATGCCTAGCGACCTCTTGATCATTAGAATAGATAACTAAGCGGTCATGATAGGCTTTCACTTGGACAGTTTTTCCAACTAGGTAATCGGGTACTGAATACTGATTGCGTTCATAATGAATAGCGGAATAACGATTTACCTTTAGTTCATGGAAATCTGCTAATTCAAAAGGTGGGCGATAAGATAAGAGCTGTTCCTTTTCGGCTTCTATTTGGCTACTTTCATTTAGTTTTACCAGTTGGGATTGGAGATGGTCACAAGCTGTTTCTAAACTATCGAACTGATAGACTTTGGTGAAACAAGCTTGACGCACCTTTTTAACCCTGCCTTCTACTGTTCCTTTCTCATTACCGCTGAAACAATTGGTGACGTTGATATCAAACCCATAATAAGTAGCTAATTGAATCAGACGAGCATTCAACTCCTTTTCACTTTTGCCAATAAATCTTGAAACAACGTTACGCATATTATCATAGACAACTTCTAAATAAACACCTCCTACCTGTTCAAAGAAGCGAACATGTGCGTCTTGAAAAACATCTTGTTTCTGATGGGTATATAAATAAGCCCAATAATAATCGGAAGCTGGGCTGGCAAAGACTGCTAGGTAAAGTGTTGTCACCTTTCCATTGATTTCCAGCTTGACTTCTCCAAAGTCAAATTCAACTCGGGATCCTAATTCATACTCTTGGCGTATAAAAGCCTCCTTAGCCTTTTTATTCAATTGTCCCCAATAGTGAGCGACCGTTCGATACTTAATATCATAGCCTTCCTCATTGAGTATTTCAGCGACAGCTACGGCAGTTAGAGCTTGTTTATGTGAACCTAATCTTTTTGTTTTCTCTTTTTCTTCTTCAAGCAACTCCTTCATTCTTGCCTCTACTTCTGGAGTAAAGGCTGTTTTCTTTCGGTTAGAGCTATCATACTTTCTCTTTAACACTAATTCCTCTGTGGCACGTTCAAGGGCTTGGTCGTCTTCAGCTTCGCCCAGTTTAACTAGCGTCTCGTCATAAGCATCACAAATTTTTCTGACTGTTTTTCTATCTACCTCCAGTTTACGACTAATTCCTCTTTTAGTTTCTCCTCGACGATAACAACTGATAATTTCAAATTCAAGAGTCATACTTAACACTCCAAGCAACCTCCACTATAAAAATTTTATCTAAATATTATAGAGGATAATTGACTGCAGGTGGTCCCTTTTTCGGCTGCAATTCTTTCGATTTTTGGCCCCTTTTTAGAATACAATAAACAATATCATCTTTTCAGATGAAAAATAAGATATTTATAAAAGTCAACTTAAAAATCTCGATTTGTCTCACTTAAACTTCCCCACTTTTTCGTGGGGAAAGTTCGTCTTTAATTCGATAAGAAGGCCCTGTTATATTTGCGACACTATAGCTAATCGCAATCGCTAAATGCGTTTTGCCTGTACCTTGATTCCCCACTAATACAACGTTCTTTGCTTCGTTATAAAAGGATGACTCAATAATCGTTCTTATTTGATACTCATCAATACTTGGCTGAAAAGTGAAGTCATAATCGTCGATAGACTTTAAGTAAGGGAAAGCGGCAATTTTAACATTATACAAACGGTTATTTTCTTCCTTTGCTTCCACTTCTTTGGCCAGTATTTTATATAATCCAGATAATTCCGCCTCGGTCAGTTGTTGATCTTGATATAATTGTTCTACGTAGTGCTGTGCTGATTTAAATTTTAAATATTCTATTTGCTATTTTTGTTATTTGCTAATGAATCACTTAAAAATACCGTCTTTTGCTTATCAAAAGAATTTCTACGCAGGTCATTTCGCAATTTTTCGACACTAAATAGTTTTTCACAAAATTTCATTTTTCTAAAAGCAATTAAACATTTTCATAGGAAAGGTAATTTCACAATGTGAGCATTCCAAATGCTCAAAAACAGTAAAAAATCCCAAAAATACCCAATTTTTGTTTTCATAAACTTTCAGTGTGTCTCATTTTGAGACACAAAAACAGCCCTTTTTGAGTAGAATTTTCATTTTCTTAAAATTTCGAAAAATAATTCGCAAAACTTGATAAATTCTTAATAATTAAGCAAAATATGTCTCAAAATAAGACACCGGCCTGTGAATAATAAATTTTCATATTAAATAAGGTAATGGAAGTATGATATTCAATTCATTTCACAAGCCAACGAACCGACATGCATCAAAATATGAATGAAGCAAAGAGTGTTATTCTGTTTAGTAAAATAGTCTTATATCCTTGCACCATTCAAAACGGAAAAAAGATTACCTCAATAGTTTTTGTAACTGGGGAAAGTTACGTGCAACAAATTGGGAAATCTTATTGTAAATTTTATAATTCCAGAGAAAGGCACAGTTGCATGGGGTTAAAGCATCGATAATAGCGATACTAAAGTATATTTGTTTGTTGGAAAGTATTGATTTTAGGTTATATTTTGATTTCACATCTAAACTACCTAATCACCATACTAAAATCAACCCATATCTTATACCCGACACATACAGAGTGTGTGGTTTTGTTGCAAAAAGAAAGTTGGAAGGAATGTGATTTATATAGGTTTTAGATATTGAGAGAAGCCCTGAAAGGGGCTTTTCTATTGAAATAACAAAATTTCGGAATGAGACTAGTAGTACGTGGTGCCTGTCGACTGAAAAAGACATAAAGCTAGATACGCTAAATACTATATCACCTGAAAGGGAAGCAAACTATGAGGATTTAGTTTCTAAAGGGGCTGAACGTCAAATTAAATCTTCTTTCATCTATATCTGTTCATAAAAGTATATTATCTAGATAATAGGAGCCCTAGTATCGACTTGTTTACCCTTGTTTAAAACCTTTTATTCAATTTCTCTTTAGTATTCTTTGGAGGCACCAAACAATTCAAGAAATTTAGGAAAATATTGACTATAGTTGGTTTCTAGTTTATCTTTCGCGGACACTTGCCACATAATTTAGTGTTTAAAGAAATTACAAACGCTGTTTCGAAAGGACCACTATCGTAAAACAGATTTTATTCAGATACTCGTGCAGTAATTTGACGTGGTCGTTGTTGCTTCTAGAGATATTGTCATTGACGGATTTCTCTGTATTCTTTTTTAGAGATTGAAGGCTTACTACGCCCAGGGATATTCAGAATTTTCAGGTGTGCGGTGTTTGACGAATCTAGACAAGTAAATATAAAAAAAGAAAGCGCTTGACTTTCAAAAGTGGAAGCGTTATAATTGGAATCAGTTAACAGAATTAAGGGTTAACGCTGTTACGTCATATTGATTATACTATTTATATTCTGGCGTACTCATAATTACAATATCTATGAAATCTAGTTACATAGAATAGCCTATAATAGCCTATAATCGCATAATTATAAAGGGGAGATGTATATATAGTGTTGAATCAGGGAATTAACTTAGCTGATATTAAAGAGACGAATAATTCACGGGTGATAAATCTAATTCTTAATCAAGAAAATATCACTCGTTCTGAGATTAGTGATATAACTCAATTGACACTAGCTTCAATATCTAAGATAACTAAAAAACTTATTGATTATAAGCTGATTTATGAGAGTAAATACGTTAAAGGTAAGTCTGGTCGAAGGGCAATTGGCTTAGCTTTTAATTATAATCATTCATATATATTAGGAGTAAAAATTTCAAGAGGTTATTATCAGATTTCACTTTTTAATTTAAAATGTGAACTTCAAGAATCCTTTAAGTATGATTATGTACTAGATGATGCTGAGTTATTTATTCCGATTCTAGCAGAGAATATCAAAAAATTCATAAAAAAACGAAGTGATATTATTTTAATAAGCTTTGCGGTGCCAGGTCCATTCAATCATAAAACTGGTAGAATCGAGTTGATGACAGAATATACATATTTAGACCAAGTAAATATTTATGAATTATCTGATTACATTGATGTACCGATTATTGCTAATCAAGATGCAAACGTGGCGTGTTCGGCTGTAGCTGGTTACTACCAATTGGAAGAAGATACTTTAGCATTTTACTATCTAGATAAGGGTGTTGGAGCTGGGATTACGTCATCCTATGAGTTGATCAAAGGTAACTTGGGAACAGCTGGAGAAGTCGGTCATATCTCGATTGACTATAATGGAAAAGATTGTTCTTGTGGTAATAAGGGGTGTCTAGAATTATATTGTTCGACTCTGTCGGCAATCCATGAAATTAATGAGCGCTATGGAACAAATTTTAAAGATATCGAATGTTTCTTTAGTCAGACACAGAATAAATCATACTTCAAGGAGACAATTAATCGCCTGGCTAAGTACATATCAATAGGCGCATTAAATATTATTAATGCATATAATCCATCGATTATTGTATTTGGTGGTGAGATGATGAAAGGAGTTGAATATCTTAAAGAACCAATACTTCAAATGTTAGAAAAAAATGTTGTTAAGAACATCTACAGTGAGACAAACTTAATATTTTCAGACAATAGTTATGATTTTGTTTTATACGGTACAGCATACATAGGTGTAGATTATGTCTTAAACAATTTAAGTCTGTTGCTCAAATATAAATAGAAATATTTTAATAAAAAATGGAGGTATTTAGAATGAAAATCAAAAAAATTATTATTGGATTATTAGTTTTGGGGGCAATGTTAAGTTCAATGACATTAGGTGTTTCTGCTCAAGATAAGAAATTAAAATTTGCTTTCTTGCCAAATACGCAAAACAACACATTCCAAATTGCAATGCATGATACTTATAAACGACTCGCAGAAGAAGCTGGAATTGAATACACTATGCTTAATCCAGATTATGATTTGAATACTCAAATCAATCAAATGACAGATACTGCTAACCAAGGTTATGACGCTGTGTTTATAATTCCAGTAGATTCAGCAGGGATTCGTCAAGGATTACAAGCTTATTCCGATGCAGAAATTCCAGTATTTAACGTTGATACGGCAGTTATTGAAGAGGATCAAGAATTAGTAGTATCTGTTATCGGAACTGATGCATATATGGCAGGGAGATTGATGGGTGAAGAACTAGTGAAAAATAATCCAGATGGAGCACAAATTGCAATACTAGATTTTCCAGAGAACGAAAGTTGTGTTCAGCGAGTAGAAGGCTTTATGAGTGTCATTGATGAGGCTGGAGATAAATATGAAATTGTTGAGCAGCAAGACGGGAAAGCCGCTTTAGATGTTTCTTTATCAATTTCTCAAGATATTGTACAAGCTAATCCAGATTTGGATGCTTTCTTTGCAATAAATGACCCATCAGCTCTTGGTGTCGCTGCAGCACTTGCTGCATTAGGTAAGACTGGAGAAATACAAGTCTATTCAATTGATGCCTCCCCAGATGGTAAGCAAGCTTTATTAGATGGTGAATTTACAGCTGTTTCCGCTCAAGTTCCAATACAAATTGCTGAGGAATCTTTTAAGATGGCTGTTGATTACTTAGATGGTAATAAAGATTTAGAGAAGATTGTATTTTTACCGTCTCATAATGTTACAAAAGAAATGGCAGAAGATACTATAGATGAATGGCAATAATCTAAACGTTCTGTAATAAGGGAGTGAAACAATGTCCAAGTTAGTTATGGAAATGAAGGGTATTACCAAGAGTTTCGGTGGTGTTCAGGCCCTAAGAGGAATTGACTTCCAACTAGAACAAGGAGAAATTCACGGTCTTCTGGGTGAAAATGGTGCAGGTAAGTCAACTTTGATTAAAGTATTAGGTGGAGTTCATCAACCTGATGACGGTAATATATATATCAACCAAAATTCAGTTAATATAACAGATGTTCATACTGCTACCCAACATGGGATTGGGATCATTCATCAAGAAATAGTGTTAGTACCAGAATTAACTATATATGAGAATATTTTTCTAGGCAGAGAACCGGTTAATTATTTAGGGATAAAAAATGAAAGCAAAATGTATGATTTAGCTACAGAAATGGTTAAGAGTATGGATTTAAACTTTGATATATCGACAAAAGTTTCAGAGTTAACGATAGCTCAGCAACAACTTGTAGAAATTATTAAAGCGATATCATTTGAGCCTAAAATCTTAATCATGGATGAACCGACTTCATCATTAACAGGATCTGATGTCGAAAACCTTTTTAGAGTGATGAAGAATCTAAAGTCTAAAGGCATTAGTATTATTTATATATCTCATCGTTTTGAAGAGCTGTTTGAGATGACAGATCGAATTACGGTTATTCGTGACGGGGAATATGTTGACACTGTCAGAACAGAAGAGACAAATGAAGATGAATTAATCAGAATGATGGTTGGTCGAAGCATTGAGAGTATCTATACACGCGAGACACCTTCTATCGGTGATGAAGTTCTAAGAGTGGAGCATTTAAATTCACCAGGATATTTCGAAGATGTATCATTCAATGCTAGAAGAGGAGAGATTATAGGTTTTTCAGGCCTTGTAGGAGCTGGTCGAAGTGAGTTAATGCTAGCACTTTTTGGAGCACTACCTGTTACTTCAGGTTCTATTTATGTGAAGGGGCAACAAGTTTCGATTGATTCTCCAGAAAAAGCCATTCAGTATGGTATTGGATTAGTTCCAGAAGACCGCAAGAATCAGGGGTTGCACTTAGAAGATGATATTAAGTTTAATATCACATTAGCAAATCTTGATAATTTGACACAGAATCCGTTACTTATTAGTGAAGATAAGAAAATTGAATCAAGTAAAAAGTACCATAAAGGGCTTCAGATTAAAGCCGATTCAATAGATACGATTGTAGGTACCTTATCAGGAGGTAATCAACAGAAAGTTGTAATTAGTAAATGGTTATCCACTGAGCCTAGCATCTTAATATTAGATGAGCCTACTCGTGGTGTAGATGTTGGTGCAAGATCTGAGATTTATAATGTTATTAATGGATTAACCCATCAAGGAATCACTATTATAATGGTATCGTCTGATTTGAATGAAATATTAAATATGGCAGATCGGACTTACATTATGAGAGAAGGAAAACTTGTTGGTCACGTGAGTAAAGAAAAAATGACTCAAGAAAGAATTATGTATTTAGCTACAGGAGGAGACGTTTTGGACTATGAATAAGAATAAGAAGCCGATTTTTAACGTAATACGTCACAATCGAGGAATACTGACGGTATTAATTTTACAATTTGTACTATTATCAATCTTTTCTCCTGTTTTCTTATCATCTAGTAATTTAATAACCCTACTTCAACAGATTACTAATAATATGTTTATTGCCCTGGCAATGTCTCTTGTTATTATTACTGGTGGAATAGACTTATCGGTCGGTGCAATTGTCGCATTAGTAGGAACTTTGGTTGCTGGCCTCATTATTAATCAAGAAGTACCTATGGTTCTAGCCATTCTAATGGGATTATCTATAGGAGCAATAATTGGGTTACTAAATGGATTAGTAATTACGCGATTCAAATTACCTCCTTTCATAGTTACCTTAGCGACAATGAATATTGCTAGAGGAGCTGCTTATCTTTATAGCGGGGGGTCATCATTAAGAATTACTCAAGATGCTTTTAACAAAATGGGTACTTATAGATTGTTTGATATCATCCCTATTCCTATTGTATATATGATAATTTTTATAATTATTTTTTCTACATTGTTATCAAAGACAAAGTTTGGAACAGGTGTATACGCTATAGGTGGTAATAGAGAAGCAGCAAGATTATCTGGAATTAATACGGATAAAATTGAGATAAACGTTTATTTAATCTCTGGATTTATGGCTGCTTTTGCCGGTGTGGTATTAGCAGCAAGAATGTATTCCGGTCAGCCTTCAATTGGGCAAGGTTATGAGATGGATGCTATTGCAGCTAGTGTACTTGGTGGAATTTCCATGTCTGGTGGTAAAGGAAGAATCAGTGGAACTGTAATTGGAGCGCTAGTAATTGGAATTGTAAGTAATGGACTTAATCTTTTAAGCGTGAGTTCATTCTGGCAGTTAGTAGTAATGGGAATTATCATTCTAGCAGCTGTAATTGTTGATGCGCAGAAAGATAGATTTAGCAAATCAAAATAACATTTTGGAGGTAAAAAATGAATAAATTAAAGAGTTATATTTATTTAAATAATCCACAAAATTTAAATAGAATTAACGAACCAGTTATGACTAAGTTAATGTTCCATGAAATTGAAGTTGAGGAGAAACTTATTCAACTTCGTGATGATAATGGTCAAGAAGTAGCCTATCAGTTAGTAGACAAAGTTTACGGTAGTGATAATCGCCTTCTTGAAGCTACCATGGTATATCTAGTATCAATGAATTCAGGAGAGTTAGCTAAGCGATACACATTATTGTTAAATGATCAAGAATCATGTTCTGAAAATTTTGAAGGTATTAAAAAATTGAAAGTTGAACAAAGTGACGGTTTCAGGAGGCTAGATACAGGTTACTACATTTTAGAGCTGTGCGAAGGTACAGCAGATGGAACTTCTTATGGTAAATGGGGGATTCGTTACTTTAAATCAAAAGAGGAAGATTTCAACTTAATTAAGGATTATTCTAATGCAATTGGTGGTTTCTATGGGCCATTTTTTACACCAAAGAATGGACTAGTAAATCCACCAGAGCATACAATAGCTAAGATAACAGTTGAGGAGGAAGGCCCACTTTATCATCGATATATTTTTGAAGGGAAAATTCCCAATGGACTTGATCCTAATTTAAGAGATAAATCATTTAGAATTACATGGGAGTTTTTTTATGGCACGCCTTGGTTTAGACGTAAGTATGATGTTGACGAGTTTTCAACTACCGTCGATCAATCTCCAGTTGTGAATAAAATTACCGTTGGAGATGAATTCGAAAGTGGGCAAGGCAACAGAGTATTTGACCGGTTTGCAACATATGGGGAAACTATTTTTCGAGCAGGAGACCCGTATGCGAGCATTCTTTACGATGGTGTCTATAAATTATTGAATGAAGCGACAGCAGAAACTAACCCCAAAATTAAAACTTATCGGGATAGTATTGGGGCAGATGACTTAAATGATGTATCGTGGGATTACTTCTGGAGATTATTCGCAACTGAAGCCAAGATTCTTTCAGAAGGAGAAATTAAAGAGCATGTTGAGGATATTATCCCAGAAGCCCATGACGTTGTTTATCACACAGATCGATATGATAATGTTCAAATTTCTGGAAATGGTGTGGATGTTAATTCAGTTCCTGAGCAGACTATATTTGCTATGAATGCTAACAAGACAGCACATATTAATGACGCTTCTGGGTATAAGATGGTATGGTATACTAGCAATGTAGTTTCTAATTATCAAATTGTACAAAGAAATGATTCAGGGTGGGTTAATTGGGGAACAAATGGAGAAAATGAATATCCAGAATTACCAGTTGGCTCAACTATCTATACAGCTTATGGTCAGTTTGATCGATGGGAAGATATTGCTGATGCTATGGAGAAGAATATTTACTCTAAACAAGGCAAATTTGAATCTTTATAAAGGTTGTGATTAAATGTTTGGTTCAATTGAAGCTGGAGGAACTAAGTTTGTCTGTGCTGTGGCACGAGAAGACCTTGAGATTATTGATCGTGTTAGTTTTCCAACTCGAAATCCTGAAGAAACAATGGCTGAAGTATTTACTTTCTTCGACCGTTATCAGAAGGAATTAAAGGCAATTGGTATCGGATCATTTGGGCCGATTGATATTCGCCATAATTCTAAAACATATGGCTATATAACAAATACTCCCAAATATGCATGGCGATTCTTTGATTTTGTTGGTACAGTTAAGGAACATTTAAATATTCCAGTTGCTTGGACAACTGATGTAAATGCTGCGGCTTATGGTGAAGCTAAACTTGGGGCAGGTAAGGATTATGAAAGCGTTGCTTATTATACTATTGGAACCGGCTTTGGAGGAGGTCTTCTTATGAATGGAGATTTTGTTCAAGGTTACTCACATCCTGAGATGGGGCATGCATTAGCTAGACGTCATCCTGATGATCATTATATCGGCCATTGTCCTAACCATGGAGATTGTCTTGAAGGCATGGCTTGTGGACCTGCAATTGAAGAAAGAACTGGAAGGCGTGGACAGGATATTCCTGCGGACGATCCGATTCTGGGATTTAGAAGCATACTATATTGCACAATCTGCCTATAATACATTCCTTTATTTATCACCAGAGGTTATTATATATGGGGGCGGAGTAATGGAGAAGGAAGGCTTAATTTACAAGGTGCGGTCTCATTTTGAGAAGTTGTTGAATGAATATTTGCCAACACCAGAATTGGAACGATATTTGGTTCAACCAGAGTTAGGAAATAATTCTGCTACCCTAGGTTGTCTATTGTTAGCACAACATGAATATCAATTGCTTTTTGAATTGTTAGATTCTAACTCTAAAAGTAATACTTAATGAGTAAGATTTAAAATAAAAAAACAATAGAGTGTCTCTTGATTTTACTTATATATTTAAGGTGTAGAGTATTTGCTTTGATTTTGGCTCTACAATAATTTGTAGGGAAAATGAAAAAAATATAGACTGAATTTCGTTATCATATTATGGTTCAATAATTTTTAGTGTTGGAGGAGAAATCACCAGCACTATTTTTATATACAACAAAGCTCGTGATTTTGTCTGTAATTAAGTTGTCTACAAAAATATTAAAATTTTACTATGAATGTATATGTTAACTTAAAGCAAGCCACTATATTAATTGAAAAGTGAGCCGCTTTTGATAGAAAATAACCGTTTGTATAATGTTAAAGTCGCTGCTTTCCCTTACTTAAAGACCATCGACGATTATGACTTCACTTTTCAGCCAAGTATTGAGGAGGATCAAATAAGAACGATTATTGAGTCATCTTTTTATAAGGAAGCAAAGAACGTGGTACTAGTGGGGAATCTTAAGTGAGACAAATCGGGATTTTTAAGTTGACTTTTATAATATTATAACTTGATTTTTAGAGAAACAGTAGTAGAGAGTCAATATCAGTTCATTTTCTTCAATTAACAACTGAGATTAATCTTAGGGTTCTGTTTGCGAGTTAACTTGTCTAACAAATCATTCAATGAAACTTGAAACGAGTGGCTGTTGTTACTATATGGAGTATACACGACATACAATAATATACTTCTGACTAACGTTGTAATTGTTAGGTTGATTAGAGAGAAAATTTCTTTGAACAATACCATCCCAAATACAATATTTCATGATGTCCAAATGACTAATAAAAGAGTAGAACGAAGTCACTATTTTTATATTTTTGTTTTATAACAGGTTGATAAATGTCGAAAAAATTGTAACACAGTATTAATACAGATGTTGAACAGAAGAACCCCGATTATTCACTGATTTTAACCTTATTTTCGAATAATTTTATCTAATTTAGAATGAATATTGATACAGTATTTATGGTCTGTTTTTCAAAATATAACATTATATAGAGGTCAATTTTATGCTTTTTCAGCAATTCTTTATACAATTTTGTTATGAAAGCGTTAAATAGGGCGAAAACATGAATTTTCATCGAAATTTTAATAGCCATTTTTAAAACAATGTGCTAATCTATTGCTTGTGTGGAAATATCACTAACATTTTTTAGGAGGAGACTATTCAATGAGTCAAGGTAAAATTACTGCTTCTGCAGCTATGTTAAATGTCTTAAAAACTTGGGGTGTTGATACTATTTATGGTATCCCTTCAGGAACTTTAAGTTCTTTAATGGATGCAATGGCAGAGCAAGATGATATTCGTTTCTTACAAGTTCGCCATGAAGAAACAGGTGCATTAGCAGCTGTAATGCAATATAAATTTGGTGGACCTTTAGGGGTTGCAGTTGGTTCTGGTGGACCTGGTGCTACTCACTTAATCAACGGGGTTTACGATGCAGCGATGGATAACATTCCATTTGTCGCAATCTTAGGTTCACGTCCAGTTAATGAATTAAACATGGATGCTTTCCAAGAATTAAACCAAAACCCTATGTACCAAAGTGTTGCTGTTTATAACAAACGTGTAGCTTATGCAGAACAATTACCAAAAGTAATTGACGAAGCTTGTCGTACAGCAATTGCTCGTAAAGGCCCAGCTGTTGTTGAAATCCCAGTAAACTTTGGTTTCGCTGAAATCGATGCAGATTCTTACTATGGTTCAGGTTCTTACCAACGTGAGTACTTAGCACCACGTTTAAATGAAGCAGATATCGATGCAGCAGTTGAAATCTTAAAAAATGCTGAACGTCCAGTTATCTATGCTGGTTTCGGTGGCGTTAAAAACGGTGCAATCATTACTGAATTATCTAAAAAAATCAAAGCACCAATCATTACAACTGGTAAAAACTTTGAAGCTTTCCAATGGGATTATGAAGGCTTAACTGGTTCAGCTTACCGTGTTGGTTGGAAACCAGCTAACGAAGTGGTATTCGAAGCAGATACAGTATTATTCATGGGATGTAACTTCCCGTTTGCTGAAGTATATGAAGCATTCAAAAACGTTGATAAATTTATCCAAGTGGACATCGACCCTCATAAATTAGGTAAACGTCATGCTTTAGATGCAGCAATCTTAGGTGATGCTGGTGAAGCAGCAAAAGCGATCATGGATAAAATGGATGTTGTTGAAGATACAGCTTGGTGGAGAGCTAACGTTAAGAATAACCAAAACTGGCGTGACTACATGAACAAACTTGAAGGTAAAACTGAAGGTGAGTTACAATTATACCAAGTATATGCAGCAATCAACAAATATGCTGACGAGGATGCTATCTATTCAATTGACGTAGGTAACTCTACTCAAACATCAATCCGCCACTTACACATGACACCTAAAAATATGTGGAGAACTTCTCCATTATTCGCGACAATGGGTATTGCTTTACCTGGTGGTATTGCTGCTAAGAAAGATAACCCAAATCGTCAAGTATGGAATATCATGGGTGATGGTGCGTTCAACATGTCTTACCCAGACGTGATTACAAACGTACAATACAACTTACCAGTTATTAACGTTGTCTTCTCTAATACTGAATATGCGTTCATTAAGAACAAATATGAAGATACTAACAAACACTTATTCGGTGTTGACTTTACAGACGTTGACTACGCTAAAATCGCAGAAGCACAAGGTGCTGTAGGTTATACTGTAACAAGAATTGAAGAAATGGATGAAGTAATGCGTAAAGCTGTTGAAGACAACAAAAACGGTCGTACAGTAGTGATCGATGCGAAAATCACTCAAGATCGTCCAATTCCAGTTGAAGTATTACAATTAGATCCAAAAGTAGCGACTGAAGAAGAAATCGCAGCTTTCAAAGAACGTTACGAAGCTCAAGATTTAGTACCATTCAGATTCTTCTTAGAAGAAGAAGGTTTACAATCTCGCGCAATTAAATAATCATTTTAAATGATCGAAACTGCCCAAACAAAAGTTTGGGCAGTTTTTTTAGCCAATTTTAACTATTATGATGGGTATTGAAAGCGTGTTGAAAAACGGTAAAAAAAAATATATAATTGTAATACAAATGAAATATTTTTATGTATTGGAGAGGGAGAATTCAATGGGGAATAAAATTATGAAAAAACGAAAAGGACAATGGATTGTAGTGGGTATTATGACCCTCACATCTTTAGCATTAGTTCAAAACGTCCAAGCAGAAGAGATGGCTTCAGAGGGGATAGATGTTGAGACAACGATTGTAGAAGAAATCCCAAAACTAGATGCAACACAAGAAGGGGTGGTCGATCATTCAACAGAGTTCGAGAATGACATTTTAGAGGATACAACAACTGATGCGACATCCGAAGTAATAACTTTAATAGATGAATCAAAAGAAGGGATTACTGAAGTAGCACCATTACAAGAAGAGACGGAATCAACTGAGAAATCAGATGATATCAGTTTAACGACTAATGAATCGAATATAGAAAAAATTGTTGAACTAGAAACGACACAAGAACAGACTGTAGATGCTGTAAATATCAAAGATACGGACGTGACAGAAGAAGATTCCAATAAAAAATCCAATGTTATAGCAGTGCCTACCAAAACATTAAATGCCACAAAATCAGTACCGAAGCCGGTGGTTAATCCTATTTCTGAAGTAAAGAAACATCGAATTACCTACGGTGAGACCCTATGGTCCATCGCTAAACGCTATAATGTTACACTGGATAATTTGCGTCAATGGAATAAGATTACCGGCAATTTAATTCTTCCTAACCAACAAATTATCGTAGGAAAAGTTGCACCTAAATCGCCAGTAGAGGAAACCAAACCAACTAAACCAGTAGAGGAAACCAAACCAACAGAGAAAAAGGAACCTGCTAAAGAAACGAAGCCGGTTGACCAAAAAACGACAACGGAAATTAAACAATACACTATCGTTCGAGGTGATACCTTAAATAAAATTGCGAGAGCGCATGGGGTATCAGTTGCACAATTACGTCAGTGGAATAATATCTCAGGTCATTTGATTTATCCAAACCAAAAGATAATCGTTAATAAAGTGGTAAAGACCAAACCAGTAGAAACGACTACTCCGACCAAACCAGTAGAAGAAACAAAACCGACTAAACCAACAAAACCAGTAGAAGAAACAAAACCAACAGAGAAAAAGGAACCTACCAAGGAAACGAAGCCGGTTGAACAAAAAACGACAAAAGAAATTAAACAATACACTATCGTACGTGGAGATACCTTAAATAAAATTGCGAGAGCGCATGGGGTGTCAGTTGCACAATTACGTCAATGGAATAATATTTCAGGTCATTTGATTTATCCAAATCAAAAGATAATCGTTAATAAAGTGGCAGTAACCAAACCAGTAGAAACGACTACTCCGACAAAACCGGTAGAAGAAACTAAACCAACAGAGAAAAAGGAACCTACTAAGGAAACGAAGCCTACTGACCAAAAAACGACAACGGAAATTAAACAATATACTATTGCTCGTGGAGATACTTTAAATAAAATTGCTGCTCAGTATGGAGTAACGGTTAGTCAGTTACAACAATGGAATAATATTTCAGGTCATTTGATTTATCCAAATCAGACTATCATAGTTAAGCAAACAACTGGAAACAACAAAGGGGACACAACAGTTGTTGGTGGTGTAAGCCAAGCGGTTCAGAATGTGATGAATCGCTACATGGGACAATCAGCATATGCTTACTTTGAAAGTTTAACTGATGGACAAACAGCCGGAATGTATCAAAATTCATTAATGTATGGCGCGTCTGTACCGAAAGTAGTCTTAATGGCTTATACACAAGATTTAATTGAACGTGGACTTTTATCTTGGGATACGAAATGGTGGTATACGGATGCTATTTATAACCATCCTGAATCTTATCGATGGGGTGGTTCAGGGACAATCCAATATGAGAATTTTAGAAGTAAACCTTATACGGTAAGAGAAGTTTTACATCGAGTGGGACGCGATTCAGATAATTTAGGATCAAATATGCTTTTACATTATGTTGGTTATCGTGATAAAGCTGATTTTAATCGTTTTACGCAAAAAGTATATGGTGCGCCAAAATTCTCACTAACTGTCACACCAAAACAAATGACAGAAGTGGTTAAATATATGAATACTCAAAAAGAACGTCAAGCTATGACCACATTAGACAAAACAATTTATGATGGCACTAAATTAGATGTTTTACCAGTCAATACGTACCAAAAGATTGGAGCTTGGTGGCCATATTATAATCACACAACTGGAATTGCTAGTGGTGATAAACCATTCGCTTTAACGGTTCTAACAAATTATTGGTCCGATTCGAAAATTGGAGGATTTGTTAAAGAGGTTTACAATGCTTTTGTAAAATAAATCGAATTATCAAACTATCCAAATTAAGACGGTTCATTTCATAAATTTATTGATAAAGTTGGGAGAAAATCTTATCGGTGAACTGAGTTGGTAAATAGATTTGAGTTGAATAAGTTCACCCAAAGGGTAAGACACAGAATGACGGGACATCCTGTGTCTTTTTGCATAAAAAACATAACAGGACGCCATTATCGGCGTCCTGTTGTATTAAGGAATGACTATTGTTATTTTTTCGGTGTGTAAACTAAGTGTTCATTGACAAAGGCTGTAAAGCCAAGTTCACTTAATTCACGACCATAACCAGAGTTTTTAATACCACCAAATGGTAATTCTGGTAGAGAGGCCCAACCAGAATTAATGAAAGACATTCCAGTTTCAATTTGGGCTGCTACTTCATGGACGCGGTCAATATCAGTACCAAAGACAGTTCCGCCTAATCCGTAACTTGAATCATTCGCAAGTTCAATGGCTTCTTCTTCAGTTGCAACTTTATAAACAGATGCCACTGGACCAAAAATTTCTTGATTGAAAATAGGATTATCTTTGGTAATATCCGTTAAAATGGTTTGCATGACAAAGTTTCCAGGGTGGTCAATGGGTTCATTACCATACAATACTTTTGCGCCATTATCAACAGCTAATTTGATTTGGGCTAAGACATCTTCTTTGGCTCCAGCTGAAGAAAGTGGGGCAAGAGTTGTTTCTGGGTCCATCGGGTCTCCCCATTTAGCACCTTTGAAGCTTTCTAATAAAATTTCAAGGAAAGCATCGTAATTTTTCTCAGTAACGATAAAACGTTTAGAAGAGGTACAGACTTGCCCGGCATTGTATAAACGCACATCGGGTAATAATGATTTTAACTCATTCAAGTTCGCATCATCTAAAATAATGAAAGCATCATTCCCCCCTAATTCTAAAGTCGTCTTCTTCAAGTTTTTGCCGGCTTCTTCGGCAATCGATGCACCACCACGTTCAGAGCCCGTTAAACAGACACCGGTAATACGAGAATCAGCAATAATTTTAGCAACTTGCTCATAGCTAACAAATAGGTTAGTGAAGGAACCATCTTCCGCGCCTGATTCTTTTACTAAATCTTCAAAGGCTTGGGCTGAACCGGGGCAGATTGAAGCGTGTTTTAAAACATTGGATTACCAACAATAAAATTAGGTGCGAATACTCGCATGATTTGATAGAATGGGAAATTCCAAGGTTCAACCGCTAAAATAACACCCGTTGATTGCCGTAAATAATAAGCGTCCCCTGTATCAGTTTCTAAGTGTCTCGGCGTTAAAAAGTTGTCAGCATTGTTTACATAATAGTCCGCAATATCAGCACATAGTTCGATTTCACCTTTAGCTTCTACGAACAGTTTGCCCATGTCTTTGGTCATAATTTCAGCATATTTATCAACATCGCGACGTAAAATTTCAGCGATTTTATGTAATTGTTCTTTACGATTTGCTAAGGTATCTTGCTTGCGCCATTTTTTATAGAGAGCATGACTCGTAGCTAATATATTTTCGATTGTTTCGTCAGAAATATTATCGTAAGACTTTAAAACCTCATTTGTAAAAGGATACTTTGTTTCGTATGCCATTAAAATTCCTCCTAAAATTAATGTAAGTTAATTATATCATTTAAAGAAAGCGGTTTCTAATATTTTGGTTTGAATATAAAAATGATGTCGCATAATTAAAAGTTTCTAGTTGTTTTATATTGCGTGTTGGAACATGAGATTGACACTGCTATAAGTGGCATAATCAAGTTTCTAACACAAGAACATAACTATCTTAAATTTTGGACAGAAATCATCAAACTTAGCTATGGAGTAACTTTTCAGACAAATAAGAGTAAGCATGCTATAATCGAGGCAATAGGAGGGATGAAAATGATTGATATAAAATCTTATAATCAGTATGATGAGTTATTGAATAATGAGGATTATTTTATCCTATATACTACTGCGCCGGGATGTAGTGTTTGTCATGCGGATTATCCAAGAGTTAATCAGTTAGCGAAAGAGCACCAATTTCCAGTCTATCATGTCGATATTAGTCAAATCCCAATATTGACAGGACAACTGAATTTATTTTCTTCTCCAACGGTACTGATATATTTAAAAGGTAAAGAGTATCATCGACAAGTACGAATCATTGACTTTGAAGAACTAGCTTATCGACTCGCTGAGATTAAAGAGCATTACGAAGTTAAATAATAAAACATTGCTAAGCTAATTGACAGTCCATAAGGATAATAAAAACGCCCTCCATCATCGAAAGGTCTTGCACCTAATCAGTGACTTTTTTCATGGTGAAGGGCGTTCATTTTGATATTATGGGTTGTTTATAAGAGTCAAATTGGTTTAGACAATATATTTTGGTCGTGAGAGTTGAATTAATTGAGACAATTCAATACATAATATGAGCCAGAGGGATATAGTTAATATCGGTTATTCACGGGAAACTGCTCAGTTTTGAAAATACTAATCATTCATGAGAGCTATTGAGTTTTGATAAGCAGTCATTCTGAGTTGTTGAAAATAAATGGTATTGTTTTATCTCGCTTACAAATTTACCGACTCCATTTTACGAAAATTTTATGCTACCCCGTCTCTATTGACTCGATTTAGCAGCATCCAATCGTCCTTTTAAATAGCCTTCAGCTTCAATATAATAGCGATCTAAGTCACCAAAGTAGTTCGGTAACCATGGCTTGTTTTTACCGATATAATGAATGATGTGGCAGTTTTCGTCAATCCATTCTAATTTGCCGCCTAATTGATTCACTTTTTCTTTAATCCACATACGTTCGGTCATATTATATTGTGAAGCTTCAATTTTAATGATTTTATCGGGATAGAGTGCGGATAAAACATCTTGGTCAGGTAAAAATAATAAATCTTTAAATCGTTCCACATAGTGAGCAATTGCGTCAACATCTTGCTCTGCACGTAGTAAATTAGTATTCATTAGTAAAACGCCTGAATTGACATAAATGCCATTTGAATAATTCAAGCGAACTTGATTAATTTTCTCAAGTGTTTTTTCAACATGGGTTGCAGCAGCAAAAAATTGACCGTTGAACTGGATATTATAAAGTTCATCAATCGGATTAATAATGACTAAATCAGGGTCTAAATATAAAACTCGGTCTACTGAATCCGGTAAGAAATGCGCAGCCAATAGGCGGTAATACATGGTGTAGGGATAGCGTTCAGTAATCGGAAAGTTCTCAAAAAACTGATTGTCGATTTGGATAGGATGCAAGTTAATCGTCACGATTTGCAAAGTTTCGCTCAGTTTTTTAAGTGCTTTTTCCGGAATTTTTTCGTGCAATAAATAAACGTCTAACTCTTCTTTAGGGTGATGCCGTCTTAAACTAAACATCATCACTTCAAGCTGCTTAATATAATTTTGATCAATCGTAACTAGAATATTCATAATTACCTCCAAAGGCTTAATATCAATATTATACTTAATTTTTGATAAAAAACAAAAGCGAGCGTGAGAGAGGCTGAGCAAAAACTTTTTAAATTCTGTTCAGACATATCTATTTATTTCGAAGCGCAGTGGTTGAGTAGTCTCAATCTGCGTCTTAATGTAGCTGAGAACAACCTTGAGAAATCCAGTCAAGTCATTGCTCGATGTTTAAAAGCGCAGTGGTTGAGTGGCATCAACCTGCGTCTTAAGGACTTGTTTGATACCTACTCAACTGTGCGGGGGTAGGCCAACGAAGCGAAAAACATTTGATTTTCTACTTCTGGTCTACTCCCAACTGTGCGGAGGTGGGCAGACGAAGCGAAAATCGACTGATTTTTTACTTCTTGCCCACTCCCAATCTCACCACTCGCATTAAACTGATTATGAAAGCTTTTTTGGCCGGCGCAAACCGGGGCGCTAATCACGCTACAAATTAATCTAGACGGTCCGCTTGTTTTTATTGACGGATTGCAATCAATCAAACACTATTTAACTTAAAAGCTATCCTTTAGCTTGTGTAATTTTAACAGACGATAAATGTTCAAAATAGCTTCTTAAACCTTGACTAGTTAAAAGCATTCATACAGTAAGTGCCGATTATTCTACAAATAATAAATTATATTGTGATTGATATAAGTGATAGTATTTGCCTCTTTTCGCCATTAATTCCTCATGGGTACCTCGTTCATCAATCACGCCACCATCAATGTAAAAGATTTGGTCACTGTTACGGATGGTTGATAATCGGTGGGCGATAATAAAGGAAGTACGACCTTTAAGTAGCTCTTGTAAACCTTCTTGTAATAGTTCTTCAGTATTGGTATCGATACTTGAAGTGGCTTCATCCAAGATTAAGATATGTGGATCGGCTAATAGAGTTCTGGCGAAAGCTATTAATTGTCTTTGTCCGGCTGATAAAGTACTACCACGTTCCTCTACGACAGTATGATAGCCATCCTTTAGACCCATTATGAAATCATGTGCGTGGACTACTTTGGCTGCTTCCATAATTTCTTCATCGGTCGCATCTAATTTACCATAACGAATGTTATCAATAATGGTTCCAGAGAAAATAAATGTATCTTGTAACATAACCCCCATTTGGCGGCGTAAAGATGCCAGGGTGACTTTATCGACTGGATGTCCATCAATGGTAATAGCTCCTTCACTCACATCGTAAAAGCGACTTAATAGGTTGATAATAGTGGTTTTACCTGCCCCCGTCGGTCCGACTAAGGCAACAGAGGTGCCAGGTTCTAATTCAAAATTAATCCCTTTTAAGATATCACGGCCAGGTTCATAACGGAACACGACATCATCAAATGTAACTTGTCCTTTAATTTCGGGTAAGTCATAAGCATCAGGTGCATCGACGATATCGGACTTTGTGTCTAAAGTTTCAAAAATACGCTCTAAATATGCTGAGGCGGTAATTAAACTATTGTAGAAATTTCCAATATTTAAAATAGGGTTCCAAAAGTTATTGACATAAGCGATAAATGCGATTAAGGTTCCGGCTGAGACGTCGACGCCAATTTTCATAATCCCAACATAGTAAATAATCGAAGTGGTTAGGACTGAAATATTTAACACGCCCGGCCATAATAAGAATTGAATCATGACAGCTTTCATCCAAGAACGGCGCGTTTGGTCGTTGACATCATAAAAGATTTCTTGATTCTTTGGTTCACGGGCAAAAGATTGTGTCACTTTAGCACCCGCAATACTTTCATGAATGTATGAATTCATTGTAGATTGCTTATTACTTAATTCTTGATAAGCAGTGCGTTGATATTTACGAATTAACATTGAAAAGGCGAATAATATTGGTAACAGAATCAAACTATATAAGGTTAGACGCCAGTCAATGCTCAACATGACAATGAGCGTTAAGACGACATTTAATAAATCAGCAATTAAGTTGATTAATCCATTACTTAATAAATCACTTAAATTATTGATGTAATTAACGACTCGAATTAAGATTTTACCATGCGGTCTACTGTCGAAATATGAGAAGGGCAACGTTTGTAAATGCGTGAAAATATCATAGCGCATATCTTTTAATAAATCTTGACCGATCTCGGTAATTTTGTAAATACGATAACGTAAACCATAGGCAATAACGAAAAGTGAAAATGATGCAATGCAGCCGAATAACATTAATTGCCCTAAATCTTTATTGGGAATCGTCTCGTCAATCGCCAGTTTGGTCAAATAAGGAATGACCAATCCAAATAAGTTGGTAATAATGATACTGATAAAGACAATCAAACTGGGTCTTAAATAAGGTTTCAAATAATGTGCTAAACGTTTAAAATCTTCAAAATGAAATTCTTGTTCTAAATATTCATCCTCTAAAGATGTTTGGCGTTTTTGATTGACATCAGACTGCACTTTATCTTTTACGTTTTTTGGTTGCTTTTTAAATAATGCCATTGATGGTCACCTCCTATAATTCAGCTTGAGTAGGCGCTACGCCCTCAATCCCTAATTGTTTTTGATATACATCGTAATATAAACCACGTTTAGCAACGAGTTCAGCATGGGTTCCTTGTTCTACGACCCGACCTTTGGACATCATTAAGATTAAATCAGCATCACGTACCGAAGAAATACGATGGGCAATAATGATGGTCGTTTTTTCATTGGTAATCTTAGTCAATTCTTCTTGAATTTTGGCTTCGGTTTCCATATCTACAGCAGACGTCGTATCATCTAAAATTAAAATACTTGGGTCTTTTACCAACGCACGTGCTAGACTAATCCGTTGTTTTTGACCACCCGATAAGCCGACACCTCGCTCACCGACAATGGTATTATAGCCATCAGGCATTTTATTAATAAAAGTATCCGCATCGGCAATTCGAGCCATTTCACGAATAAATAACTGATTAATAGAGGGATTACCGAAAGCGATATTTTCAGAAATGGTATCAGAGAATAAAAAGATGTCTTGCATGACCATTGAAATATTATTTCTCAAATGTCGTACTGAGTAGTCACGTGCATCTTT
Source organism: Globicatella sanguinis (assembly GCF_002847845.2). Taxonomy (NCBI): domain Bacteria; kingdom Bacillati; phylum Bacillota; class Bacilli; order Lactobacillales; family Aerococcaceae; genus Globicatella; species Globicatella sanguinis. The sequence goes on from NZ_CP126962.1 coordinate 2,044,932, forward strand.
CCCATCGATATAGACCGTTCCTTTTGTTGGATCGTAAAAGCGACTAATTAAGTTCACTAAGGTTGATTTACCCGAACCTGTTTCACCCAAAATCCCTAAAGTTTGTCCGGATTTAATTTCAAATGAAATATCCTTTAAGACAGGGGTGTTCGGATCATCAGCAAATTCAAAGTTAACATGTTCAAAGCGAATATCACCTTTTAATTTCGGCATATCACTGACATCTTCTACTGGAATTGCGGGTTCATAATTTAACATGTCCATAATTTTAATCGAAGAAGCTTGAAATCGTTGGACATCATTAATTAACCAACCACTCATGCGCATCGGGTTGTTTAACATCCATAAAAAACCATTAAAGGCAACGAGGTCACCAATCGACATTTGGTCTTTAATAACTAAATACCCACCAAAAATTAAAGTAATCACACTCAGTGAATTCGCTAGAAAATCGAGTGTAGGTAAGTGATCACGAGTCACTTCAGCAGACGCCATATTTTTTTGTTTAAAATCATCATTATGACGATTGAATTTTTCAATTTCATAATCTTCACGGACAAACGCTTTGACCACACGATTTCCAGAAATATTTTCTTCTACCATTGAATTTAGACGGGCAAAACTTTCACGAATATCCAAGAAACGCGGCATACTTTTTTGCGTCATACTGCGAGCCAATAAGTAGATGAAGGGCGTAACCGCAACGAGTGCTAGCATTAACGGCCATGAAATATAGGCCATGACAATAACGGCTGCCAAAAACCAGACAATACATTCAACAATATTGTAACTGACCCAAGAGACAAAGTGACGGATTGCGTCCGTATCCCCAGTCATCCGAGCCATAATATCCCCAACTTTTGTATGGTTGAAAAAGTTGAAGTCCATCTTATTTAATTTATCATACAGTTCATTACGTAATGTGAAGACCGCATCTTGACCACTTTTTTCGTATAACATTTGATAAGTATAACGAATAATAGTGCGAAAAAGGGTAATCCCAATCATTAAAAGCAAGATTTTCCCGAGACGTTCCGGTTGATTTTGACCGATGATTTCGTCGATTAAAATCCCACTTAAAAAAGGATTAATAACCACCAAGATCGCATTCAAAATTAAGAAGATAGAAGCGATGATGAGGCGCGGGGTATAGGGTTTGACATATTGCCATATCCAAGTAAATGGGTTCATTGTAGATAACTCCTCCTTATTAAATAATTTCATGTTCTATCTTACTATTTACGAATCATTATTAAATGGAATATGTACAAAAAAATATGGAATATCCCATTTATTTTTGTGGTAAAATGAAGTGGAGAGAAAAAGGGAGGAAAATCCATGCCGATTATCAATTCACATACTTTTAATCCAGAAATTGTTTACGCTTTTGATTGCTGGAATAGTGAAGGACATTTTAATGCCCCTCATTCACATGAATATACAGAATTATCGATTATGTTGGAAGGCGAAGCACTCTATACCATTGAAGATGAAAAACATTTAGTTAAAGCCAATACTGTGATGGTTTTTAATCCCGGAGTGGTGCATTGGGAAAAGCAACCATTGAATACAAGCGCACATGAATTGCATATAGGGATTCGAAATTTTTTATTAACGGGTTATCCAAAAGATACTATGCCTAATAAAGAGACGATTTTATCGCCTCAAGGAAACCATCATAAAATTATGGAGATTGCTTGGAATATCGTCCATGAATTAGAACAAGAATCTTTAGAGTTTCGAGCAATGACTAAAGCTTTAACGGTACAATTAATCGTCCAAATTATTAGAAGTTTAGAAGCTTCTCAAGGCTTAAATTTAATCGGGATTAATCCAACGGTGTCCAGAAAACAAAATTTAGTGACGGATGCTTTGCATTATATCGACCGACATTATAATGAAGAATTAACCATTGATCAGATTGCACAAGAATTATTAATTAGTCCGACTTATTTATCGCGTATTTTTAAAGAGGTACAAGACATTTCGGTCATTAATTATTTAATTGATATACGGATGAAGCACGCTTCAACTTTATTGAAAGAATCTAATTTAGCGGTAAAAGAAGTAGCGCAATTAGTCGGGTATCAAGATCCACTCTACTTTAGTAAGCAATTTAAAAAATATTTTGGTAAAACACCTAGTCATTATAAGACAAGTTAAAATTTCTTTAATAAGGTCTGAGAAGTGAAATAGCCATAAAAAAGCGTTAAGTTTTTGCTTCATCCTGTATAAGCAAAAGATTGGAAAGGATTAAGGAAGCCCCAAAATTTTGAGTTAATGTCATTCGAATGGTAGATTCATCAATCATGATACCGAGCAGTTAAATCGCCTTATGCGCATCTGGCTAACAACTTAAATTGACAGACTATTTTAGCATTCTGGCATAAAGCTCACCAGAAACTGCGAAAAACTCAAAATATTTTTATTTATTATAGGCGCAGTGGTTGAGGGGATTGAATCTGCATCTTCAAGAGAGAGCATGAACGTTGTAAGTTCAGACAATATATAGCTTGTTAATTATCTGAGCAGTGGTTGAGGGGCTCAATCTGCATCTTCAAGAGAGAGCATGAACGTTGTAAGTTCAGACAATATATAGTTTGTTAATTATCAGCACAGTGGTTGAATGACCGCAACCTGTGTCTTAATATGGTTGGGCATCATTTGGATAAATTAAACAAGTGATGGCTTGTTTTAATAAAAAGATAGTTGAGCGAGTCGTATCATTTGAATCTAATTAATATTTCCTTTACACTTGGTCTACCAAGTAGAAGGAGGAACAATCAATGAACAAGAACTTAAAAGACCCAAGAACGCTGTATCATCCAGGCAAGTTTCTAGATCAAGAACAAGACACTCCAGCACTACAAGATGAAATGTTACCAGAACCCGATTGCGGTGAAACTTCTTATAAAGGAAACGACCGTTTAGTAGGCAGAACAGCTTTAATTACTGGGGGAGACTCCGGAATCGGACGCGCTGTTGCGATCGCTTTTGCACGTGAAGGTGCCGATGTTGCGATTCAATATTTCCCAGGTGAAGAACAAGATGCTTTAGAAGTAAAAGAGATAATTGAAAAAGAAGGCCGTCGCTCCTTATTGATGCCAGTTGATTTACGCGATCAAAATGTGGCGACAGAGATTGTTGAACAGACTGTTAAAGAATTAGGTAAGCTAGATATCTTAGTTTTAAATGCGGCTCAACAAATTGCGGTAGAAAACCTATCGGATTTAACGATTGAACAAGTAGAAGACACTTTCAAAGTCAATATTGTCTCAATGTTTGAAACAGTGAAAGCAGCGGAGAAACATTTACCAACGGGGGCAACAATTGTAACGACAACCTCGGTACAAGCAACGAGTCCGAGTCCACAATTAATGGATTATGCGGCTACCAAAGCGTCGATAACTAATTTTACAAAAAACTTAGCTCAGTATTTCGCTGAAAAAGGTATCCGAGTAAATGGCGTAGCACCTGGTCCAATCTGGACACCACTTCAATTAGACGACGGGCAATTAGATGGGAAAATACCTGAGTTTGGACAAGCAAGTTTATTAGGTCGCGCAGGACAACCAGTCGAATTAGCGTCAGTTTATGTCTTCTTGGCTTCAGAAGAATCCTCATACGTCACATCACAAATTTATGGTGTCACGGGCGGAGAGGCGATCAATTAATTTTTTAATCACAGATAGTTTTATGAAAAGTTCAGTAAGACAGCTTGATGTTTTACTGGCTTTTTTTGTATTTAACGGTTTTAAGTCATTAAACCTCGTGAAGGTGTATGTGACCATTTTAGATAATTCAGCTATGTTTGGTAATGTGCTTTTAGGCATTAAGTTAGCTTTGTTATCTATTAAAAAATTTAGCTGATTAAGCACGACGTTGTAATTTATTTCATGATTAAGTCTGTTTAGGTACCAAATAGAATATCTATAATAAAATCTTGATATAAAAAATAATATAATCAATTTTGTTAGCATTTTCATAAACTCAGGATTATACTAGAAGTGTAGTAGTAAAATTCGAGGAGGTTTCTCATGAACGAAGAAAAATTTATTATGGCGATTGATCAAGGTACGACCTCATCACGCGCCATTATTTTTAATAAAAAGGGGGAAATGGTGGCTTCCTACCAAAAAGAATTTCCTCAAATTTTCCCTAAAGCTGGTTGGGTAGAACATGATGCAAATCTCATTTGGAACTCAGTCCAATCTGTTATTGCGGGAGCTTTTATTGAAAGTGGCGTGAAACCTAGCCAAATTGAAGCGATTGGGATTACTAACCAACGAGAAACGACGGTGGTCTGGGACAAAAATACTGGTTTGCCTATTTATAATGCGATTGTTTGGCAATCACGGCAAACAGCTTATTTAGCAGATGAATTAATAGATGCAGGATATAAAGAGTTATTCCACCAAAAAACTGGATTAGTGATTGATGCTTATTTCTCAGCGACTAAAATTCGTTGGATTTTAGACCATGTTGAAGGAGCGCAAGAACGAGCAGAAAGAGGCGAATTGTTATTTGGTACGATTGACACTTGGTTAGTCTGGAAATTGACCAATGGTGCGACGCATGTCACTGATTATACTAATGCCGCCCGTACTATGTTATTTAATATTAATGATTTACAATGGGATGAGGAGATTTTAGAAATCTTGAATATTCCAACCACAATGTTACCGGAAGTGAAATCTAACTCAGAGATTTATGGTACCACTGCTTCCTTTCATTTCTACGGTGGAGAAGTGCCCATCTCAGGAATGGCTGGAGACCAACAAGCTGCTTTATTTGGCCAATTAGCTTTTGAAAAAGGAATGGTTAAAAATACCTATGGAACAGGCTCATTTATCATTATGAATACCGGTGAAGAGGCCTTAATTTCGAAAAACAATCTCTTAACCACGATAGGTTATAGTATTAATGGCAAGGTGAACTATGCACTAGAAGGGTCTATTTTTGTAGCCGGTTCGGCGATTCAATGGCTTCGTGATGGCTTAAAAATGATTGAATCATCACCAGAGTCCGAGCGTTTAGCGGAAAAATCGACGAATAACGATGAAGTCTATATTGTGCCGGCATTTACCGGTCTAGGAGCTCCATATTGGAATTCAGATGCACGAGGCTCAGTCTTTGGATTAACCCGGGGGACGACACGTGAAGATTTCGTTAAAGCAACTTTACAATCGATTGCCTACCAAGTCCGTGACATTATTGAAACGATGCAAAGTGACTCAGGTATAGAGATACCGGTCTTAAAAGTTGACGGTGGCGCAGCGATGAATGACTTTTTATTACAGTTCCAAGCAGATATTTTAGGAATTGAAATTGCACGTGCCACTAATTTAGAGACCACGGCTTTAGGTGCAGCGTTATTAGCTGGATTAGCGGTTGGTTTCTGGCGTGATATGGACGAGATTAGATCTTTAAATGCTACCAGTCAATTATTTAAACCTGAAATGAACAATGCCCGTAAGGAGCAACTATATCGTGGATGGCAAAAAGCGGTAGCGGCGACGCAATTATTTGCTGAACGCAATGAAACCAATATTGATTAAATGTGCAAATCAACATCAAAAAAATAGGTGTAACGGGAAGGTTCATATTTTTTGAAGCATGTCCAACTTAATTTTCACCTTTAATTGATTTCACAAATAAATAGTAGAAAGGAAGCAAGTTATGAAATTATCTTTTGAATCAAGAAGACAATCCATTGCGAAAATGCAAGAACAAACCTTGGATTTATTGATTATTGGAGGAGGCATCACCGGGGCGGGTGTGGCATTACAAGCAGCCGCTTCAGGATTACAAACTGGTCTAATTGAAATGCAAGACTTTGCTGAAGGGACTTCTTCGCGATCAACCAAATTAGTTCATGGTGGCTTACGTTATTTAAAACAATTTGACGTCGAAGTCGTATCGGACACTGTATCCGAACGTGCGGTAGTACAACAAATCGCTCCTCATATTCCTAAAGCTGATTCCATGTTACTGCCGGTTTATGATGAACCGGGAGCTACTTTTAGTCAATTCCGCTTAAAAGTAGCGATGGATTTATATGATTTATTAGCAGGGGTGAATAACACACCTTTAGCCAATAAAATGTTAACTAAAGCCGAAGTCTTAGAACGTGAACCCGATTTAAGTCCAGAAGGCTTAGTAGCCGGTGGGGTGTATCTAGACTATCGTAATAATGATGCGCGTTTAGTGATTGAAAATATTAAGCGAGCGTCACAAGATGGGGCTTTTATCGCCAGTCGTGTAAAAGCAGTCGGCTTATTATTTGATGACGAAGGGCAAGTCATCGGTGTAGAAGCTGAAGATTTATTGAATGACACGACGTTTGAGATTAAAGCACGAGTGGTGATTAATACGACGGGACCATGGTCTGATACTATCCGTCAATTAGATGAGCAACATCAAACAGCGATTATGCGTCCTACTAAAGGGGTTCATTTAGTGGTAGATGAAAGTGTCATTAAAGTGTCACAACCTACTTATTTTGATAGTGGCGAAGGTGATGGACGTATGGTTTTTGTGTTACCACGAGAAAATAAAACCTACTTTGGTACTACCGATACGGATTATAATGGTGATTTAGCTCATCCACGAGTCACCCAAGAAGATGTGGATTACCTCTTACGTATCGTAAACCGTCGTTACCCTAAAGCCAATGTCACCTTGAGTGATATAGAATCTTCATGGGCTGGCTTACGACCATTAATTTCAGGCAATGCAGCCTCTGATTATAAAGGAGGGAACTCTGGTAAAGTTTCTGACGAATCATTTAATCATTTAATCGACACGGTTAAAGCCTATTTAGATGGCGAAGCAAATCGTGCAGCTGTTGAGTCTGCAGTGGGTTCCTTAGAAGGCTCTGTCTCAGAGAAAACATTAGACCCTTCAGCAGTCTCTAGAGGGTCAAGTTTAGAAATAGATCCAAATGGTTTATTAACCTTAGCGGGAGGTAAAATTACCGACTACCGTAAAATGGCAGAAGGAGCCTTATTAAAGATATTAGATATCTTATCAGAGCAACACCATTTACATTTTAGAATGATTAACTCGAAGACCTATCCGGTATCAGGGGGAGAATTTAACCCAGCGAATGTCGATGAAGAGTTAGAAACTTTAGCAGAATTAGGAGTTAGACGTGGTTTATCAAGAGAAGATGCCCGTTATTTAGCTAACTTATACGGATCAAACGTACCTAAAGTCTTTAACTTAACGAACAAATATCCATTTGGCCACAAATTATCACTAAAAGATTGGATTTCTTTACAATATTCAATGGAAGAAGAATTAGCGTTAACGCCAGTGGACTATTTATTACGTCGTACTAATTATATTTTATTTATGCGTGAGCAAGTTAATCAAATGGTCGAACCGGTATTACAAACCATGCGTGACTATTATGATTGGGATGAGGCCACTACGCAAAAATATCATGAGGAATTAATCGCAACATTAAATGAAAATGATTTGAAACACCTCAAATAAGAAGAAAATGAAATAAATCTCACAATATTAGAAATCATTCTAGCGTGTGAGATATAGGATAGGAGAGGAAATTGCAATGTCTTTTTTTGGAAAGATAGATTTTAATCGATTATCGGATACAGAAAAAGTTTTGTATCATTATATGTCGAGTAATATTGAGAAAATTCTCTCATAAATTTGGATAATCTTGTTAATGATGTTTAATGATTTTGATAAGTAACTTTCGTAAAACGCATTTTTATAATAAACAGTTCTCATCCAAATAATCTAAAATCACAGTGTTTTAGCATAAATGATTTTTAATGTTAAAAAGTGAACCGACTATTTCAATCGAACAGGTAATACCCCTACCCCCAACGTAGTTCGAAATACAAAACGAATAGAAATAAATATAAATAATATAGAGTGAGTTGCGATTACCTATCCAATGATGGTAGGTAGCACTCACTCTATTTGAGGTGTGTGTATTTATTTTAGTTTAATATGACAAATAAGAGTTAGAATAGAACCTCTTTTACTTTTGGCTGAGTTTGCGCAATAATTTTACCTTCGTGGATATTATATAAGACTTCGCTACGTTCATTTAAAACATTATAGAAATTATTGTGATTCATAATAATTAAGTTAGCCGGTTTACCTTCCTCAATTCCGTAACGGTCGGTAATATTTAAACAGCGAGCAGCATTATGAGTTACAAAGCGATAGGAGTCCATAATCTCTTGATAGCCCATCATATGACCAATATGTAATCCCATATGAATGACTTCTAACATATTACCATCACCTAATGGGTACCAAGGATCGAATAAGTCGTCATGACCAAAAGCAACATTATTACCGTTGGCTAGTAATTCTTTGACTCGCGTCATGCCACGACGTTTTGGATAAGTATCAATTCGCCCTTGTAGATGCGTATTTACGAGTGGATTGGCGATAAAGTTGATTTCAGAAAGACGTAATAAACGCATTAATTTCGCAACATAGGCATTATTATAAGAATGCATCGCGGTGGTATGCGAAGCTGTTACTCGTCCTTTCATGCCTGTTTCTAAAGCGAGAGTAGCTAATACTTCTAAGCCGCGTGAAGCTTCGTCGTCGATTTCATCACAATGTACGTCAACTAAGACATTGTATTTTTGTGCTAATTGCATCATCATTTTAAGTGAAGCAACGCTGTACTCACGAGTAAATTCATAATGAGGAATGGCACCCACTACGTCAGCACCTAATTTTAAAGCTTCTTCTAATAATTCAAAGCCATTTTTGAAACTTAGTATACCTTCTTGTGGGAAGGCTACAATTTGAATTTCAATAAAGTCTTTCACTTCTTCACGCAGATCGATTAATGCTTTTAAGGCAGTTAAATTAGGGTCCGTCGTATCAACATGAGTTCTGACAAATTGAATACCATTTGCAGCTTGTTTACGAATCGCACGTCCAGCACGTTCTTTTACATCGTCATAAGTGAGACTTTCTTTGCGTAAAGCCCAAGTCTCAATCCCTTCAAATAGGGTACCGGACTCATTCCATTTTGGTTCACCGGCGGTTAAAACAGAATCTAAATGAATATGTGGTTCGATAAAGGGAGGTAAAGCAAGTTTTCCTGTTGCATCAATCACTTCTTCATTGTCACCAGCATGCAAATGATCACTTATTACAGTAATGATACCATCAACGATACGGATGTCAGTAGCAGTTTCTTGGTTTTCGATATGAACGTTTTTGATTAACATAATAGATTACCCCTTTACTTTTGATAAGACGATATAAACAACACTTGCGACAATTAAACTATTAATCGGTGTAATCCCCACTTGGATGATTAATCCTAAGGCGATACCGACAATCACTGCAATAATCGCATTCCAATTCCATTCTCTAGCAGTCTCAACTTCTTGATATTGATCTTTACTCATAAAGTAGTCAATAATAATGACCGCACCAACAGGTGGAATCATCGAGCCTAATAAGCTTAAGTAAGACACAAAGTTGTCGTATAAGAAGATGGCTAGTAACGTTGCGATGGTTCCAGCTGATAAAGTCATCCATTTCATTGGTAATTTGGTGACATTCGAAATGGATAGGCCTGAAGTGTACAAGGCGTTGTTATTGGTTGACCAAATATTAAATCCTAAAGATAAAATAGCTGGAATCGTTAAACCTTGAAAAATTAACACATCAAAGATATCGGGCATATTAAAAGCAGCGGCACCAGTAGCACCAAAACTAAACATTAAGATATTGCCGATAAAGAAAGCAATCACAGTGGAAATAATGGCGTTCATTCGATTATTAGCAAAGCGGGTAAAATTTGGTGTAGAGGTCCCACCACTAATAAAGTTACCAATGACGATACTTAAGGCCGCGGTTAACGTAATCGGCTGACCCGGTGTTTCGGAAAATAAATGGCCAACGCCGCCCACATCACTGATTGAACGATACATTGAGTAGAAACCTAAAACCGTAATTAATGGCACCGCAATTGAACCGAAAACGGATAAAGCTTTAATCCCTTTTACTGAAGTTAAGGTCATCATCGCACCTAAGATTAATACTAATAGATAAGTGTTGATGCCATATAATTTTGCCACTGGAATTGCGAACATGGCTATACCTACACCGAACCAACCCATTTGGGTTAATCCCACTAATAAAGAGGGTAATTTTGAACCAGTATGACCAAATGCTTTTTTAGACAATAAGTCAAAATTCATACGAGTGGTTTGTCCGATATGAGCGAGAACCCCGGTATAGGCTGCTAAGAAGAGATTCCCTAATAAAATAGCGATCACAAAGTTAGTAAAATTAAGCCCTAAACCTAATTGTCCGCCCGCCAACATGGAAGGGGAGAAATAAGTAAAACCAACCATCACCACTAACATTTGCCAGAAATTTTTATAATTTCCGTTTACCTTTGAGAGGGCATATTCCTCATCTTGAGTGTTAACTGCCTGTGCATCCCCATTTATCTGTGTGGGTGTCGCCGCAACGTCTTGATGCTTCGCAATATTTTGCATAACAAAAAAGCCTCCTATAAAATTAATTAAATCTCTGGATAGAGATCGCATAATTTTCTAGCAAGCTAAAAAAACGTATTCTCTATCTTTCCTACCTCTCGGATAGGTTTAAAGATTTATCGTTAACTATTATAACAAACATGAACGGATTGTAAAGTGAAAATCTACACTAATTTGAGAAAATTTCGTCATTATCCGTCAATCAAACTCGAATTGTTGTTGTGGAATAGGTATAATAAGCATAACGAAAACGAGCTATTAAAGGAGGGAATATTATCAATTCAAAAATATTAAATGGGGCCCAATTGAAAATCATTGCGATGATTACGATGTTAGTGGACCATTTCGTCAAGATGGTCCTATTTCAATATACACAAATTTCCCGAATTAGTTTAGGAATAGAATTGATGTTGATTTTGGGGAGAATTGCCTATCCGATTTTTTGTTTTTTATTAGTCGAAGGCTTTGTTCACACCCGTAATCGCAAGCGATATTTGATGAATTTGTTAGGATTTGCTCTTATTACGGAAATTCCCTTTAACTTGCTAATATCAGGATCTTGGCAGTTTCCATATTATCAAAATATTTTGTGGACCTTTAGCGTGGCAGTAATTGTCCTAATGGGGTTTGAATACTGTTTGAGTAAGCGACAATGGCCTTACACACTATTAGCTGCGGTGATTGTCTTAGCAGGTTGTTTAGTCGCATATTTGGGGTTAGTAGATTATGGTTACACCGCAATTTTAACGATTGTAGCACTCTATTATTTTCATGATCGTCCAATATATGGTCTACTAGTGGGGATATTTATAAACGGTGATTCATTATTCGCTAGCTTGGGTTTTCTATTATGTGCTTTTTATAATGGGCAAAGGGGTCATTTAAATAAATGGATAGGGTATAGCTTTTATCCCTTACACTTGTTGTTACTTTATTTCCTACAACTCTATTTGTTTGGATAAAATCTGCATTGTTCTATTAATTAAAAGCGGGCCTATAATATGTACCAAAATTTCTAATGTTTATTATTCGCAACTTTGAAAGAGTTATCCTATACTAAAGTGGGATAGGTCGTTTTGTAAAATAGGAAAGAAGGAATCGGGATGCGGCAAGAGATTAACCGAATAATGGCGATGGAAGGCATATTGGAAAATCAAACTGTCTTAGTCCATGAACTGAATCAGTTATTGGACCAGATTGAAGAGACTCATTCAAATCTTGTAAAATTACGAACTTATTATGGTAGCGAAGAATTTCATCATGATGTGGAAATGCATCAACAAGGAAAATTTCCTGATGATTTAGACCGCTTGGTTCTATCAGAAGATGGCATCTATAATGTTATTACTGGACATTATCAAACTGCCATTCGGATGATTGAATTGGCTACTAAGAAATTAAAAGACTACTAATGGAGTGGGCACAATTTATTGATAAAATAATCAATCAATACTTAAGTTTATTGCGAATCTTTTAAAATGTTCAACGCATTAAAAAGAAACTCTCGTTCGATTCAAATTAACTAAAATATGATGTGGTAACCCTGTTAAAATATTGATTTAATAGGGGTTTTCTTTGTCGCGGAATTATTTAAAATTTTAATAAATAAAACTTATCCTAAGCACTTTTCTTTGCATTTGAAAGCAGTTTTACTTTAAGATTAAGGTGTAGTAAATAGATTAAGCAAACAAAATTTGGGAGGATGAGACCAATGAGAAAATGGGCCAAACTATGGTTAGCGGCAATGACAGCAGTCAGTTTACATGCCCCTGCCTTAAACGTCGTAAATGCTGAAACCGCAACAGTTGATGAAACGTCTTTTGAAGTTAATGGACAACAATTTGATCTCTATGAATCAATATATCCCCAAGTAGAATTTGAAATCGGCGAGGGTGAGAGTATTCATGATCGGATTATTTTGAATGAAGACACTTTATTTGCTTCGGTAGATGATGCTTTGTATCTATCTAATCCAGGAAGTAATTTTGAATATGTGAATGAAATTACAGGAGCCAAAAGTTATCGTGACTTGTCAACCTTTGCTTGGTTGTACTTAATTTATGATAATGGTGATATGCAAATTGTTTCGCCAGCTGTGGCTTCCACCGATTTATTAGATACTTTTAGTTTAGAAGAATTAGTCGAAGCGCAGTATCAAGATATTAATTTTAAATTGCATGGCTCTTACCTGAATCATTATACGGATGATATTTATGAGATGTATCATTATACGAAAAACTTTTCCCCACAGATAATTGCGGATGCCTATGCAGATGTTCGTCGTGCGGAAATTTTACAAGAAGAAGATCCATCTAATCCACGGATTCAAGAGATACTAGATGAGATGTACGACACTTATAATTTATTAGTGGAACGTTATGATATGTCAGTCAGCGAAGAGAAAGCCCCATACTTTGAATACTTTGAAGGGGTGGAAGAGTCAGCTGAACTGGATGAAAGAGAAAGTATTATAGTAGAAGCTTTCCATAAATTACCGTTAGATTTCCAACAACGTTTAGCACGTTTTGGTTATATGACGCATACGGATATTAATAATATTATCGATGTGGGTGACTTTGACTTAAGTGCGATGGCGTATCCAGCAAGAGAAATTCACTTCTCGGAAGAATATGAAATTGAACCGGTCATCATTTATCATGAAATGGGGCATATTATTGATTATTCTTCTCGTGTTTATAAAGATCCGGCTTTAGAAGAATATAAGAGTTTCTCAGATTCTGATGAATGGATGAGTGTCCATCAAGCAGAGTGGGAAGAAGAAGGTTCTTATTATCATGAACCATCAGAATCGTTTGCTCAAGGTTTTGCGGCTTACTGGATTAAGAAAATCGAAGGCACACAGACCAGTGACTATGGATATGAAAATACCGACATTGCGGACCGTCCTGAGACCGAAGCTTATTTTGAAGACTTATTCGCAAAATTAAATATTGAAGGATAAAGTTATAAAACAATAGCAATAACACCTTACTCAACGATGAACGAGTAAGGTGTTTTTGTAATGAATGTAAAATTATGGCTCTCTACTTTTTGGTGTAGGTGAACAGAAATGACTCTGTTCACCCACACCATTTGACAAAGAGCCGATTTTCTACTTTTTTTCCACTTCCAGTGCTATTACTGATCAATAAGAACAATAAGATAATTAATTTTATTTGAACCATGCAACTAAACGTTGCCACCAACTTAAACTTGGTTTGCTTTCAACCACTGAGACTGTTGGCACTAGTGCTTCACGCTTGCTTTCAGCTAGTCGCATTAATTGGGTTTGAGAATTGTTTTGAACCATTGTCCGATCGGGTCGGGTATAGGTGCCATCAACTTGAAGTTCACGGGCTTTCATAGTGTCAGCTAATTGATAGTCTAAGATGTCGATAATTTGTTTTTCAATCTCTGTTGATAAAATAGGAAACTCAATTTCGACACGACGAACCATGTTACGCGTCATCATATCGGCTGATGATAGGAATAAATGATGCGCACCATTTCGATTAAAGAAGTAAATTCTAGAGTGTTCTAAAAAGCGTCCGACGATACTTCTGACATGAATATTTTCTGAAATGCCTTCTACACCAGGTTTTAAGCAGCAGATACCTCGGATAATTAATTCAATTTTTACTCCCGCTTGACTTGCTTGATAAAACTTCTTAATGATTGCTTTATCGGTTAAGGAGTTCATTTTAGCAACAATGCGTCCATTACCAAATTGATTTTGGTAGGCAATTTCTTCATCGATATAATCAATTAACGAGTCACGAATTTCAAAGGGGGACACATGTAAGTGTTTATAATGCGGTCTTTCAGTAAAGCCACTTAAGTGGTTAAAGAATTTAGACGCATCTTCGGTTATTTCTTCATGACAGGTTAAAATTCCCATATCCGTATAAATACGAGCGGTTTTATCATTGTAGTTACCAGTCCCTAAATGGACATAGCGTTGAATTTTATCTTCTTCACGGCGGATGACTAAGGTGATTTTACTATGAGTTTTTAATTCTGACACACCATATAAGACATGGCAACCCGCTTCTTCTAGTTCGCGCGCCCAAAAGACATTGTTTTCTTCGTCAAAGCGCGCCTTTAATTCTACTAAGACGGTAACTTCTTTACCACGTTCGGCAGCTTGTTTTAAGGCCGCGATAATCGGTGAGTGTTTAGAAACACGGTATAAGGTTTGTTTAATGGCGATTGTTTTTTCGTCATTGGCAGCTGTTTCGATTAAGGAAACAATGGGCTTGAATGAGTCATATGGGTGGTTAAAGAACAAGTCTTTTTCACGAATCGCATCAAATAATTTTTCACCTGTATGTTCAGGATTTAAAAATGGCTCAAATGGTGGATATAAGGCTTCTGGATGGTCGGCACCCACTTGATCATGTAATTTAAATAAGAAGGTTAAATCCAATGGACCCGCAATTTGATATAAGTCAAAATCTTCTAATTGTAAAATATCCATTAAGACATCTAAATGATGGGATTCATAGACTTTTGAAATAGAGGTATCGACTTCAATTCGCACGGCTTCTCCATTTTTACGCTTTTTCAAGGAATCTTCAATCTCAATTATTAAGTCTAAAGCTCCTTCTTCACGAATATCAAAGTCAGCATCACGTGTAATTCTAAAAGGTAATGAGAAATTCACATGATAGCCTTTAAATAATTCATCGATAAAATGGACAATTAAATCTTCAGTGAAAACCAATGTTTTGGTACTGGTATTTTCAATCGTGATATAACGGTCGACAAGATTAGGAATCGGTACAATGGCAGTCATTTGATTGCCTTTTTCATTTTGTAAGCTAACTAAAATATTAATCGCTTTGTTACTTAAATGCGGAAATGGTCGATAAGCATCAATTCCAATAGGGGACAATGTCGGTAAAATTAATTGTCTAAAACGATGCTCCGCTATCACTAATTCTTCTGGTGTTAACTCAGCACTGCGTTTAATTTGATAATCATAAGTAGGTAAAATTTTAACCAGTTCATGATAACGATTATATTGTAATTCAATATTTTTAGCATTCTTTTTACGAATTGCCTGCAATAATTCAAAAGGGGTCATTTGCGTTTTGTTTTCTGCAATTTCGACATTGGCACTATATTGATCATAGACACCAGCCACTCGTATCATGAAAAATTCATCGGCATTTGAACTGGCAATGGCTAAGAAGTTTAATTGTTCTAAAAATGGATTATTTTGATCATAGGCTTCTTCAATCACGCGTTTATTAAAGTCTAACCAGCTTAATTCACGGTTAAAATAATAATCAGGTGAGTCATAAGGATCTTTTACAATAAAGTCGTTCTTTTTAAAAGAATGTTTTTGTATTTTTTCAGATTTTTTTTGACGTTTAGGCATAATAATTCCTTTCTTATCGAACAAATAAAAGTGCTAGAGCTTCGATAGCAATTCTTTAAAATCATATCTTGGTAGATGCTAGTAAGCGAGATGATTCAATCAATAACCAGTTGCTAGTAACCGAGCGGATGATTCAGTCTTTAACCAGTTGTTAGTAACCGAGTTGATGATACAACCATTAACCAGTTGTTAGTAACCGAGCGGATGATTCAATCAATAATCAATTACTAGTAACCGAGCAGATGATTAAGTCATTAACCAGTTGCGACTAGGAAATTGTATTGTTGACTTCAATAAAATTCTAAACACTTATGATTCAAGTTCGACAAATTTTAGTTCTAAATTTCCATCTAAGACGCGGCTTAAATGTTTTAAATGGCGATTGGTACGATAAGCTTCGGCCACTACTGGGGCGGTATGATAGATGACTAATTGATACTTGTTTTTGGATTTTTTGATAAAGTTTAAATCTTTAATCGGTTGTGTTTGCGAATCATTTAAGGCATCACTTACTTTTATGATTCCTCCTAAAATTAAGAGTTCTTTGATTTCGTCTTCGGTTAACCAATCAGGAAAATCGCGTAAGTATCGCATCATCATGGATTTGCTCTTGAAACTACTTAGTAAAGCTAATCGTAAGCGATCATGATGCGAGAAGCCTAATAAATCCATATTGGAAATAATATAGAAGGTATGTTGTGAATCAGCTTCTGAACTGATCATTGAACCAAAGCGATATAAATAGCTGGCAAATTCTAATTCGTTTTTTAGTTGGTCATCGTAGCGAATAACACCAGCTTCACTCAATGCTTGATAAAGTTTAATGGCGTAATTAACCCGCAAAATACTACCCTCAGGTAAAATATTCATCTTATCAGCAACTTGTTGGACCGTTCTTAATTTATTATTGCGTGCATCGATAGGAGAGTGATAATGCTCATTAATATAAGTTAGAACAAAACCTTCTCGTAGTCCCTGATTCGATAAAATGAAAATCGGTGCTTTGACCATATTTAATAATTCTAAAAAGACAATGTTGGCTGGGATGATGATGTCGACCCGGTCATTGCTGAGGCCATCAATATTCCCCATATCGTCTAAATCGGTGGCCATAAATAAATCCAAGGTTTGGTTCAAATTGGCTTCTGTCATATGATAGCCTTGAATTCCCGCAATCGGATAGTCATTTAAACGCTGATGAACATAGGCAATATTACGCGCAGAACCACTCATCGCGATAATTGGCAGTTTGGCTTTTTTCAACCAAGGTATGCTTTTAAATTGATCGCGTATATATTTGCGTAGTGCTTCAATAGCACTAGGATCATTATGCTTTTTATTTTTGAAGAATTGTTCTTTTAAAGTGACGTTCCCAAAAGGAAAACTATGGAATTGCACCATCTCTTTATTTTTAAAGAGCGTCACTTCACAACTGCCACCCCCGATATCAATGGTAATACCATCTGGTACATCAACGGAATGCAAAATCGCATATTGACCGAAAGTGGCTTCTTGTTCTTCTGATAAAATGGTGACCTCGATACCCACTTGTTTTTTGACTTGAGCTAAAATATCCTCACGGTTATCAGATTGCCGAATCGCTGCGGTTGCGACCGGGAATAATTTATCAACACCGGCTTTATCAGCCACAATTTTAAAAGACTGTAATACTTCGATTAATAAATCAATTCCCATTTGGTTCATCACGACTGATTTTTTGCTTTTTTCTAAGTATTGTGAAAGTCTTGCGGGGGTCTTGATATTTTGCAATTCAGTGATGTTAAATCGATGGTCAATCGCATAAACGACCAGACGGATAGTGTTTGATCCGATATCAATTAACCCAATTTTTTCATTATACATATAGGACTTCCTTTCTGAATAACATTTACAAATCCATAGTTTGGATAATAAAAAAGTGAGTAATAGCTGCTAACCTCATAAAGACTTAAAAATAAATCGTCTTATTTTTATAAACCTTCTTCATTATAACGAAGGCCAGACAGACACTCCATTTAGGATTTGTAAAAAATTTGTAAACATGAAAAATACATGATATTCTTATCTAGAATATATATTTTATAGTATTTATTATACCATTATTGAAGGTGGAACTGTATGAAATTTATAACAAAAATGGGATTAGCTGTTTCAACAATCGGCTTAGCGTTATTCACAGCGAATGGTCTCAATCAAAAATTAGTCATTAAACATTATAAATATCAACATCCGAATGTAAACAACGGTGTGAGAGCAGCCGTCATTACCGACTTGCATAGTAATTTAATTGGTGAGGATCAAGCAACCTTGATGTCCTTAATTGACAATGAATTTCCAGATGTAGTCTTTTTAGTCGGCGACATAGTCGATGAAAATTTACCTCAGAGTCATGCGGAATTATTTTTAGATCAAATCGTCGCTAAATACCCAACCTATTATGTAACAGGCAATCATGAAGCATATACGAAACGTGGCGAACAAGTAAAACAAATGATTGAAGCCAAAGGGATTGAAGTGCTAGCGCAAGAATCGAGTTTATTTACTTATAATGAGACCACCTTACAAATTACCGGCATTGATGATCCAACATTTCTTTCACCAGATATTGCCTTATTCGAAGCAATGCACAATCACCAATCCGGACCATATGTCAACGTTTTATTAGCCCATCGACCAGATTTAATTGAAGAATATTTAGCTTATCCCTTCGATATTATTTTCAGTGGTCATGCACATGGTGGACAATGGCGTATACCGGGTCTAATGAATGGACTGTACGCGCCTCATCAAGGGTTATTCCCCAAATATGCTGGCGGCGAATATAATTTCAATCAAACTAAATTAATTGTCAGTCGTGGCTTAGAAAATCAAAAGTTAGATCATATACCACGCTTCTATAATCGTCCAGAAGTAGTAATCGTGGATTTCTTACCGATTGAGGAGTAATAGGCTTGATGCGGTTAATGGCGCACCCCTTTAGGCTAAAGCAAATCATTAAAACCAGAGGCTAATAGCGGTAAAAACTCGGCTAAACCAAATCATTAAAACCAGAGGCTAATAGCGGTAAAAACTCGGCTAAACCAAATCATTAAAACCAGAGGCTAATAACGATGATCGGTCTGTCAAAGCCAATAATTTAAATAAAAAATTATAAAAATCAAGGACTTAAGTGCCTTACAACGAGCAGTTTAACGACCAATAGGTTGAGTTGGCACTGCCTTTTTGTGTCAATAATTAAAGTAGGAAATAGATGAGACTAGATAAATTTTTAATCAAAACAT
This sequence comes from Globicatella sanguinis, assembly GCF_002847845.2. Lineage (NCBI taxonomy): Bacteria > Bacillati > Bacillota > Bacilli > Lactobacillales > Aerococcaceae > Globicatella > Globicatella sanguinis. The sequence continues at coordinate 2,064,113 of NZ_CP126962.1, forward strand.
TACAATTAACGAAACAGCAACGAAAACGATTGTTAGCTGACCACCAAATCTTAATTGATGGCTACCAGGCTCTTTCACTAAGACAAAATATTGATAGTGAATTACAAAAAATTACGGTCAAAGGTCAACAAATCGTCAGTCCAACAGAAAAATATTATATGATGTATAAGCCAAAAGGGGTTATTAGTGCTGTTAAAGATGACCAGAAGCAGACGGTAATCGACCTTCTAAGAGCTGAAGATCAAATAGAGGGCCTATATCCTATTGGACGTTTGGACCGTTATACTAGTGGATTATTATTGTTGACGAATAATGGACCACTGGGTTATCGCCTATTACATCCGGATCATCATGTGGAGAAGCAGTATCGAGTTAAAGTAAATGGTGATATTAATGAAGAAACGGTCGCGCTGTTTGCTAGAGGGGTGATAATCGATCAAGATACCTTATGCAAACCTGCAAAATTGATTATTTTACGTCATTCACCAACGGAAAGTGAAGCGCTAGTTACCCTCTCGGAGGGCAAATACCATCAAGTGAAGAAGATGTTTTTAAGTGCAGGAGTCAAAGTAATTGAACTAGTACGGTTAACCTTTGGCGAATTCTCACTTGATCAAATGTTAAAACCGGGTGAATATCGTGAACTCAATCAAGCTGAACGTCAATTAATTAAACAATATTTATCGGAAGATATTTATATATAATTATCAAAAAACACCTATTATTACGTAGTGGTGAAATGTCCTATCTCTTGAACCGGGTTCAGATTTAGAGGACAGTACAAAACTATAGTAAAATAGGTGTTTATTTATTTAAAGTCGCCCCTTGAGAAAACCGTGTCATTCATTACATGGATGAATCAAGTTCTAGGGCGACCGTCATTGTATTCTGTTAATTGATTTTCAATATATTTTTTAACAGTTTCTTTAGACATACTACCTACTGTTGACATATACAACATGAAATAACTAGGTGTCCATAAATGGCCACCCCATAACATTGCCTTTGTTTCTGGATAAGCTTTGAACCATAGACGGGCAGATTTCCCTTTAAGTGTCTTGACGATATTACTTGCGGCATGTTTAGGGTGGAACGAAATCAACATATGGATATGGTCAGGCATAACTTGCAGCGATTGGATGACAATATCGTGTTCATCACAAATGTGGGTCAACATATCTTGCATGGCGTTTTGTTTTTCAATGGTTGTAAATATTTCTTTACGATACTTTGTTACCCAAACCAAATGGAAATTAAAATCATAGACATTTGTCCTTGTTTTTACCATCATACGTAAACACCTCTTTATTTACATTATAAGAATTGATATCGCTATAAACAAGTGTCATATGTATGGTATAATAGAACTATAAAAACAAGGGGGGTGAAAACATGTATCAAGGAATTGAGTGTAAGATCTATCCTAACGAGAAACAGCGTCAGTTAATTCATATGACCTTTGGTCATACCCGGTTCATTTGGAACGAAATGTTGGCCATGTTGAATGCGCGGTATGAAAACAATCCTGACCTTCAGATGCTGTCTTATAATGCGTTATCCGCTCTTATTCCGCAAATAAAGAAGGAATATCCCTGGTTGCGTGAAGTTGATAGCGTAGCTGTTCAATGTAGTGTTAAACGCTTATCCGAAACTTTTGTTAGGTTTTTTAAAGGTTATTCAAAATACCCAAAATTCAAATCAAAGAAGCACACCAAACAGTCGTATTTAAGTACCATACGTGGCAACAACATTCGTTTCAATGATAATCAGCGGTATATTAAATTACCCAAGTTAGGTTGGATAAAATGTAAGTCAAGTGTGCTTCACATTGAGAATGAACGCATAAAATCTGTCACCGTAAAATATACACCTAGTGGCGACTACTATCTCTCTCTTTTGGTCACAAGCGATAATCAAGCAATGCCCAAAACAGGGAATGTAGTCGGTGTCGATTTAGGTGTAAATGATCTAGCTATTACGTCTGATGGTCAAAAATATCAAAGTCAGCGACTGCATTTGTCTTATAAGAAACAATTACATTATTGGGAAAAGCGAATGGCCCGTAGACGTTTACAAGCCAAAAAGAACGGTGTCGCTTTAGTGGATGCGAAAAACTACCAGCAAGCCAAACGCCAAGTTGCCCGTATTCATCAACGTATCAAAAACATCCGTAAGGATTACATTCATAAAATCACCACCGATATGGTTAAAAGTTATGACGTTATCGTCCTAGAGGACTTAAAGACGACTAATATGATGAAAAATCATCAATTAGCTCGTTCGATTGCTAACCAATCCTGGCGGATGTTTAGAACAATCCTAGAGGCAAAGTGCGCAATGTACGATAAGACATTTGTAGCGATTAATCCGTACAAGACGTCACAAAAATGTTCCAATTGCGGATATGATAGCGGTAAAAAAGCGTTAAATATACGTTATTGGACTTGTACGAAGTGTAATATGCATCACGATAGAGATATCAACGCAGCTAAAAATATATTAAATATTGGCCTGGAACAGGCCTTAGTTAAATAGCTTAGACCGCTGTTTTGCTTTGAAATAAGCAGAACAAGTCATGAGTGTTTCTAGAAACACGCCATTTTAATGGCGTTGTAGTTCATTACAGAAAGTATCATCGGAACGAAGTTAGGACTAGGTTCCTAAGATAGCTTTTGAACTTTATTTTTAATTAGCGAGTACCAAATTTAGTCTAGGCTACATTATTATTTATTAATTACTAATAGCGAAATTTGGCCCAAGATGAAAGAGGTATTTGATTAATCATCATCTAGCATTCAATAGCAATGGATAAGCATAACATATAGCAGTGAAGGATAGTTCGCCTAATAAAATAATCCAACGATAGGCATTAAATTTAGGTATAAAATGTTGAATAATAATCAATATCAAAGCGACAAACATTAATACCGCAAACCAACCAGATAATAAACGCAATGGTGTCCAACCAAAATGAAGTACATATACCCCAAGTGTTTTCCATACAGCTAGACTGGCAAAGATCAAACTACTTCCATATAAGCCAAGCATCAAGTACTGGACAGCTTTTGTTTTAACCCATTGAGTATCATATAACCATTGGATGAACCAAGTGACGAATAAATTCAATAACGTTATATAAATAAATTGCCAAAACCCACTAATAGCGACATTGGCAGCATCCGGTGCTTGGATATTTGCAACAGATAGTAATTGGACTAAATCATAAAAAGCGGTCGTAAAAAACAGACAGTATAGGCCAATTAAAATACTCATCAATAATAGGGCGCTAGCTTTTGGAAAAATTTGCAAGCGTGTCTTAATCGTGAGTAAATCGGATTTTAACTTTGAATTAGGTTTGTGTAAAAGCGAACCAAATATTAAGCCCGATAGCCATAATCCGATTGGGATAGATAAGATAAAATAAAACAAATAAACAAGCAAATTATCCAGTTGATTGAGTTGACGAATAAAGTTTAATAGACCACTTAATAACTGATCACTATGCTGTGCGAAAGTAGGAGACAATTGACCTAGCTGATTCATCACAAACAAGAAAATAAAAAACAAACTCAAAATACTGATAATTGTTGCCAACCATTTGAATGGATTAAATTTAGCAGAGCGTAAATGTGTGCGATGATACCATAAAATAATGGGGCGAATTAAAATATTTTGGAAGGGAATCCACCAAAAATGACGCATCAAGTCAAATAATACCCATAAGTTTAATTGCTGATCTACTAAGTTTTGACTACGCATTGCAATATATAAGACAAAAGATAGATGAATCACGAATGCTTGCATGGCCTCAAACTGAGGATGAAAGCCCCAAAGCGAAAGGGCAAGGCCTTGTAATAAAATCATCATCATTATAGTAACTAAATCGTGTCGATAGCTAGTTGTAAATTGATTCCAAGTACGATGAAGACGATAGCAGAGCATCTCGGTAAAGGCCATAATGATTACTGTAAAAGGAAAGAAGTGTATAGTGGACTCAAAGACCGCTATAACATAATAATAAGCAATAAAATAGAATAACCAACTCATTGTGCCGATGACTGGAAAGGTAGTGACTGCTTCTTTCAATCTGCCCAAATAATGATGATTCATTTTAGTTGCTTCTTTAATAGAAAAAGCGTCTGATGAAAAGGAGGAATGTTTAGTTTGATTAGGCTCGGTCATCATGCTTCCTCCGTATCTTCAATATACTCTAGAATATCTCCAGGCTGACAGTTTAACTCGCGACATAAGGCATTAAGCGTTGAAAAACGAATCGCCTTAGCTTTATTGTTTTTTAATATAGAAAGATTAGCTGGCGTTAAATCGATCTGTTCTGCTAAATTTCCGGCCGAAATTTTTCGTTTAGCCATTACCACATCTAAATTTATTTGAATCATCTTGTCATCACTCCTAAACGGTATAATCGAGTTCATTTTGCATTTCAACGGCTTTACCAAAAATATTGCGCACGACTCGAATAATTAAAAACATAAAACCAGCCATATATCCTAAATATTGAATCGGATCATAACAAGTGAATCCACAAGCTAAAGCAATAATAGTAAATGACAGCGTTAACCAACCAATTATTTGTAAATAACGGACATTTTCAGCAACAAAGACAATTTCATGACCAATGTTATTAACGAGTTTGTAAAGATAGTAAATACATAGAACACCAATAACAGCAACCATATAACCACTGATTAAAAGAAAATAAAAGCGTAATCTGCCCACGAAATAGCCACCTGGTAATAACATAATTTGTCGGACGATGAATGGTCCTTCCAAAGTCAGCCAAAAGCCAACAATTAAGGCTAAAAGCAAAGCAATTTTAGTTAAGATAATACTAATGTCTTCATGTGTACGAGTTTTATTTTTCATAAGGCTATCCTCCCGATAAATTCTAAGATAAATATAACAGATAATTTATCGAATATCAATAAAAAATAATTGAATTAAGATAAAAATATGTTGATTTAAAATAAAACTAACTAATTATAAAAATATCAGATTAACAACAGAACATAGCTAAGGCTAGACATTGAGCAGTAAGTCCATTGGTTTGCTGTTCTCTTCGATGAACATATAGCGTGAAATGTTTTGGTTTTCTAATGGGGTTAGATTGTAAAATTAAATGCGACAAAATATATAGAACTCATAACAGTTTCGTGGAAAAGGCTAATAACGACAGAATTGCTACTTACCGTTACTAATGCCGACTATTGGCACTTTTTTACAGTCCAAAATAAAAAAGAGGTTAGGTATGCCTATGAAATTTTTTTAAAAATTTCTGTTAATTCCCTTTCACTAGGGAAAGGTGCATTCTAGCCTCTTTTATTTAAGTTGGGTTTTACAAATTAAGATTCAGATTTAAAATAGCCAAAAGCTCGATGCATAATCTCGGTAACTAATTCATCATCTTGGTTATAAATTTTGGCTTCCATTAAGCAAATTCCTTGTTGTGGTTTTGTTTTAGAACGTTTAATTTCTTTCATGGTAAAGATACTATAAATACTTTCTCCAGGATAGACAGGGCGCACCCATTTTACGTCTGCTCCGGCTCCCATCATGGCACCAGGTGTTAATGGCAATGTTTCGACTAACATTTTCATATTGACTGCAAGAGTATGCCAACCGGAGGCAACTAATCGTTTGAAGATTGTATCTTTAGCGGCAACCGGATCAGTATGGAAAGGCTGTGGATCGAATTGTTTAGCAAATTCAATGATGCGTTCTTCACTCATCAAATACGAATCGCTTCGAAACTGAACTCCTTCCTTAATATCATCTAAATAGGTAACTAATTGAGTCATGTTGAATCGTCCTTTCATGTATTAATGGTTGGCGGTTAACCAATTTATTTTGTCTGTTAATTTCATCATAGCACGAAAGGATAAAATTTTGTAAAGAAATGGTTCCGTTTTCAATTGAAATATATTTATAGTTACTATCTCTTTTACTAATAGCATCAGTAAAAAGAGTATTTTATATAAAAGGTAATTGACTGATAGGTAAAAGTTCTATGAGTAATTATGAGGCGACCTCATTATCATTTTATGATAGACTTCATAAATTGCAATCAAATATAAAGTATATCACGGCATCGTATTGCCAAAGGCCCTCTAAATACCGACTGCATCAAAATTAAAGGCACATCAAAAATGCTACCTTAGCATAATATAAAAAGGCACGCCAGAAATTTTTATTTCTGTGTGCCTTTAAGCTATAGGACTCATTCTTGTTCAGTAGGGTTAGTAATCGAACCGGTCATTTCAATAAGGGTGAAAGGATCAGCATGAGAGACGGTGTAAACGACATTTCCTACTTGCCATGTAGCGACATTATCTTCATAAGTTAATGAGTCATTCATTCTTAATTTAATTTGACCGACTACTTCAGGAGCTGGCAAAGCAATTTCTTCTAAATATTCTACGATTTGTTTCGCTAAATCAGGAGAAGAAACACCTTCTTGATTGGGTGCTTGAATTGCTAAACTCCAGTTGCCTTCTTGCCAATTTAAATAAGTAGATCCCATACCTGCTGTTAAATAACCGGTTATACCATAACCTAAGTCTATTTCTTCGCCTTGATTGTCAATCACTTGATTAACAGCTTCTTGAGCGGCTGCTTCATCTTCGTAAACGACACGTTGAAAAGCAGCAATCGGCGTTTTATTATTTAGTTCTTGATTGTTGACCTCATACGGTTCGTTTTCTGCATAATAAAGGATATTAAAGTTTTCGGTATCGGAAACTTTTGTAGTAGCGGCAGAAAGATAGACAGGGGATTCTGCGGTTAATACTTTTGTTGGTAAGGCCTCATTTTCAAAATAACTTTGTAATTCTTCGACGACTTTCATAGCGTGTTCTTGGGGCGATGTTTCTTGCGCAGTTACAACTGATTGACTAAAAATTCCATTCGACAGCGGCAAAACGGGCGAAAATAAAACAATACTAAATGCTAAATACTTTCTAAATTTTCGCATTTTTATCATCTCCTTACTTTTAGCATATGAAAAATGACAATTAATTCAAATCATAACACTCAATTTAAGGAAATTCTTATAAAATAATAGAGATGTGTTTAGACTAATTCAATTTGAAAGTAAATATTACTGAATAAGCGTAAAAGGGAGTGGGCAAGAAGTAGAAAATTGAATAATTTTCGCTTCGTCTGTCCACCCCCGCACAGTTGGGAGTAGACCAGAAGTAGAAAATCGAATAATTTTCGCTTCGTTGGCCTACCCCCGCACAGTTGAGTAGGCCTCAGACAAGTCGTTAAGACGCAGTTTGAGGCCACTCAACCACTGCGCTTTTAAATATCGAGCAATAACTAGATTGAATTTTTTATGCTTATACCTTACTCATTAAGACGCCGTTTGAGACCACTCAACCACTGCGCTTTTAATTAATTACCAATAAATCGATGGAATTTATCTGCTTTATTCCCAGCATCTAAATCTCAAACGACAATCAGACGTTTTAACTGACACATCATAACGAACTGTGTATCCATCTGCTTAATGCTCAAAGCCACTCATACGATTTTATCTTTCAAATCGTATGAATTATTCGCTATGTGTATTTCGCAATTTATAATTGAGCCATTTCGCAATTTAAGATTGAGCCACTTTGCAATTTAGGCTCTATACTTTTTGGTGTGGATTTATAGAAATGACTCTGTTCATTCACACCTTTTTAAATCAATACAAAAAGTCATGGAATTCCATTATAATCTAATTAGCGACAAAACTATTAGAAAAGAGGAACTCACATGACCTATTCAGATGATATCAGAAAAGTACTCGAAATAACAGACCCTAATATCACTTTTATTGAAGGATGTTTGGATCAAGATCCCATCACATTGAACGGTGTCCTTTACCAGACTGTATCTGCCAAGCTTTCTTATGACCCAGTGGCTTGCCCCTGCTGTCATCAAAAAAATATTAATAACTCTATTTTGAAGCATGGCTTTAAGCAAGTAAAAGTAAAATATGCTTGTTCTCTTGCCTGTCCTAAATTAATTCTACTAAAAAAACAACGTTTTATTTGTAAAGCGTGTAAGAAAACCTTTATGGCACAAACGAACTTAGTAGAGCCAAATTGTCAGATTTCTAACTTACAAAAACAACTCGTAAAAGAACAATTGAGACTCGTACAATCTGCTTCACTGATTGCTAAAAATACCTATGTATCAATTAGTACGGTCTTTAGAGTACTCGATTCCTTGGAAAAGCAGATGAAACCACAAACGAATACCCTGCCAACTACTTTATCATTTGACGAACTACGTACAACGAAATCATGTAAAGCAGAAATGTCCTTTATTTATGCCAATGCTTCTACTCACCAAATATTAGATTTATTAGATAGTCGTCAACAAGCCGATATTAAAAACCATTTTTTCCGTTTCCCATTGGACGCTCGACGTCAAGTTGAATGGATTACGATGGACATGAACCTTCCCTTCATTAGCATGATCAAGACACTGTTCCCATGTGCTAAAATTGTGATTGACCGGTTCCATATCATTCAATTACTCAATAGGGCCCTTAATAACCTAAGGATTCAAGTAATGAATCAATGTAAAAAGAAACCCTCGAAATGTGATTATAATAAGCTGAAAAAATTATGGAAATTACTTCTTAAAAACCGAGAAGATTTAGATTTTGAGAATTATCAAACCCATCGCCTGTTCGATGGATTAGTGACTGAAAAAATGATGGTAGAATATCTCCTTTCGCTTGATATAGGGCTAAGAAATGCCTATGAAAAAATAAATGATTTCAAATATGCCATTATGACACATGATGTCGAATTGTTTCATTATGAACTTCAAGAAATAAAAAAATATTCCTATCGTCAAGTGATTCGTACAGCGTTTAACACGATTACACGCTATCAAGAGTATATCACCAATGCTTTAACCGTCACGTTATCAAATGGTCACTTAGAAGCAACCAATAATATTATTAAAACAATCAAACGAACTGGCCACGGTTATACTAATTTTAGACGTTTAAGATTAAGAGCACGCTATATTTTGTTAAGTAAGAACTGCACAAACCAAGACTATCGCCCTTTATATTTTAGTCAAGAAAAAGAATCAAAGACAAAGAAAACCGCTTAATTAGAATAAAACGGCCTTCAACACAATTGTGTTGAACGACCAAAAATTCCGTGACCCACACCATTTGACAAAGAGCCGCAATTTAAAACTGAGCCAATTCGCAATTTAAAATTGAGCCATTGTCATCTTTGAATCATTTTCATATTCATATTTTATAAAGGCATTACTTAATTTATTAGACGCTCTAGAAAATGTATCAGCATTACGTTTCATAATTTAAGTTACAAAAAAGAAGACCAAGCACTTGGCTTGGTCTTCGCTGCTTAGGATTTATTAAACAAATTAGAATTGGTTGTGGATTACACGTTGTAAGATATCATTGATTTGATCTTGAGTTGCTTTGTTTAAGTATAAAGCATAACCTGATACACGTAATACAGCGTGTGGGTTTTCTTCAGGGTGTTGTAAGATATCAATTAATTTCTCACGGTTTAATACGTTAACGTTTAAGTGGTGTCCACCTTTTTTGAAGTAACCGTCTAACATAGTTGCTAAGTTAGATTTACGGTCAGCATCGTCACGTCCTAATGCTTTTGGATGGATAGCAAATGTATATGAGCTTCCGTCACGAGCATCTTCGAATGGAATTTTAGCAACTGATGATAAAGCAGCTAAAGCTCCTGATTTAACAGAGTTATATTGTGGGTTAGCACCTGGCGCAATTGGTGTCCATGGTTCACGGTAACCAACTACTTCAGGGTTAGAACCTGTAAATACATTACCTAATGCTTTACCATACACGATGTTAGAAGTGATGGTTAAGATTGAAGTGGTAATTTCAGCATTACGGTAAGTAGGTAATTTACGTAAACGTTCCATAAAGTCATGTAAGAATCCAGTTACTAATGAGTCAACACGGTCGTCATTGTTACCGAATGTAGGGAATTGTTCACCTTCAACAACATAATCAACTGGGAATCCATCTTCGTCACGAACAATACGTACTTTAGAGTATTTAACAGCTGATAACATATCCCCAACTAATGCTAAACCAGCAATACCTGTTGCAAAGTAGCGGTGTGGATGTGAATCTAATAACGCCATTTGAGTTGATTCATAAGCATAACGGTCATGTTGACGGTGGATAATGTTTAATGCACGAACATAAACTTTAGTGGTCCAGTCCATAACTTTATCTAATTTTTCCATTAACTCGTCATATTCTAAGTAGTCACCTTTAATTGGTTCTAAACCTTTAATAACAGTTTTACGAGTTTTTTCATCAACCCCACCTGATACAGCATATAATAAGGCTTTAGGTCCAGAGAAACGAGCTCCGAAGTATTGATGTTCTTTACCCATAACTGAAGGGGACACACAACATGCAATAGCAGCATCTGTTGAATGCATTACATTAGCCATTACTTCGTCGTTTTCATATTGGATAGCTGAAGTATCAATTGACACTTTTGCACAATATTCACGGTAAGCACGTGGTAATTTTTCGTTATAGAAAATCGTTAAGTTTGGTTCTGGTGATTCACCCATTGTATATAATGTGTGTAATGCACGGAATGATGTTTTGTTAACTAATGAACGGCCATCATTGTTCATACCAGCGATTGATAAGGTAACCCAAGTTGGCATACCTGAGAATACTTCGTTGAAGTCTGGTGTACGTGCGAAACGAATCATACGTAATTTCATTACGAAGTGGTCAACTAATTCTTGAGCTTCTTGTTCAGTAATCAAGCCAGCTTGTAAGTCACGTTCGATATAAATATCGAAGAATGCGTCCATACGACCTAAAGAAGTAGCAGCACCGTTAGTTTGTTTTGCACCAGCTAAGAAGGCTAAGTAAGTCCATTGAATAGCTTCTTGAGCTGTTTTTGCAGGTTGACGTAAGTCAAATCCATACATGTCACCTAATTGAGCAATTTCTTCTAAAGCACGATATTGTTTAGAAATTTCTTCACGTAATTGCATTTCTTCTTCAGTATACATTTCGCGTTCCATAGCAACCCAGTCACTGTATTTTTCTTTTTTCAAGAAGTCAGTACCGTATAATGCCACACGACGGTAGTCACCGATGATACGTCCACGTCCATAAGCATCTGGAAGACCAGTGATGATTTTGTTTGAACGAGCAGCACGGATGTCAGCATCATAAACGTCGAATACACCTTGGTTATGTGTTTGGATCCATTCTGTAAATTGCATTTCAACTTCTGGATCTAATGAGTAGCCATAAGCTTCTAATGCTTGTTTCGCCATACGAACGCCACCGAATGGGTTTAAGCCTTGTTTTAATGGTTTATCAGTTTGTAAACCAACGATTTTTTCTAAGTCTTTGTCGATGTATGAAGCAGGGTATGCTAATACAGTTGAAACAATTTTTTCTTCCATATCGACTACGCCATGTTCAACTTCATAAGCTAATAAATCTTCGAAAGTCTTGTTTAATTTTTGAGTTGCTTCTGTTGCTTCAGCTAAGAAAGATTCGTCGCCAGTATATTCTGTGTAGTTATCTAAAATAAATTGACCAACGTCAGTATTCTCACGCCAAGCAGTCCCTTTAAAACCTTCCCATGCTTTTGTCATTGTTTCTGTCATTTCTTTTTCCTCCTGTTTTTTTGAAAATTGATTCACAATGTTTTTACACTTACATTGTATCGGAAAATAACACAGTCCGTCAAGGCCAAAACCGTCTTTAAACACTGATAATACAATAATTCTGTTTCAAAACGATGGAACAGTTACTATAAAAAGTTTTTATCTGTACCACTTTGATAGGGTTTTACAAATAATTTTCATTTATAAGTTTGTGAAGTTGGTTTTCTTTTTCACAATATATAAACAGTTTTCCTTTATTAATATCATTCTTTTATGAAAATAATTTATACTAAATTTGAGTAATCTTTGATAATTTCATAGCGACGTCGGTCTATCGTCTGGTTTTCACGATTAATACAGCTTGCTTTTATTTTTTTTCGAATAAAAAAAGAAAATAATTGCAATGGCAGAAAGGGTTGACACCGATTAAAAAAAGAAAATGCTCGTCTTTAACATTAAAGATGTGTAATAAAGGACAATTTGTTATAATGGAGAAGAGAAAATCAAGAAGGAGATTATTATGGCCCAACGAAAAATTGTCTTAATAGACGGAAGTAGTTTAGCATTTCGTGCATTCTATTCGATTTTAGATTTGGAACGCTTTAAAAATCGTTCAGGATTGCATACTAATGCTTTATATAGTTTTAATCGCATGTTAGATAATGTGTTACAACAATTTGAACCCACCCATGTATTAGTAGCGTTTGATAAAAGTGAGCGGACATTCCGTACTGAAAAATATGCAGAATACAAAGGTGGACGTCAAAAGACACCGAGTGAATTTAAAGAGCAAATGCCTTATTTTAGAGTTTTACTGGATGCTTATGGCATTAAACACTATGATGTCTTAGGTTATGAAGCAGATGATATTATTGGAACTTTATCCAATCAAGCAGATAAGGACGATCAAGTCGTGGTGATTTCAGGAGATAAAGACTTAATCCAATTAGCTAATGAGAATACGACAGTTTATGTTACACGCCGTGGGGTGAGTGATCTAGAACCGTATACCCCTGCCGTAATTCGTGAAAAGTATGATATTACCCCTGAACAAATTATCGATATGAAGGGCTTGATGGGCGATTCATCCGATAATTATCCTGGTATCACCCGTATTGGTGAAAAGACGGCACTAAAATTATTACATCAATTTGGAACGGTTGAAGCGATGTATGAACGTTTAGATGAGTTAAAACCTTCTAAAATGAAAGAAAACATTATTAACGATGAAGCAAATGCCCGCATGAGTAAAGACTTGGCGCGTATTTTATTAGAAGCACCGATTGACATTTCAGTGGACGATATTACGATGAATGAGAAAAATATCGACGCTTTAACAGAGTTTTATCGTCAAATGGAATTTAATAGCTTCCTATCAGCTTTAGGCAGTGAAGAAGTAATTAGCGATGCGTCAGAAGTGATGGAATCCGATTATGAAGTGATTTACTTAGAAGTGATTAAAGAAGAGCATTTACCTGATCAAACAGCGATTCACTTTGAAACGATTGAAGAAAACTATCATTTTGCAGATGTGGTCAAAGTCACTTGGTCAGATTTAGTATCCCATCAAGTCTTTGTCACGGAAGCAAAAACAGCTTTTGATTCAGCCTTGTTTAAAGAATGGTTAGCCAAGGAGTTAACTGAAAAAGTTTCCTATGATACCAAAAAAGATATGGTGATTGCAGCCCGTTTTGGAGCCTCTTTACAACATGTGACCTTTGATGTCTCGATTGCGACTTATTTAGCGGAACAAAGCCAAGACCAACATATTGAAGCCATTCAAAGCTTTTTAGGCTTACCGGTAACGGTGCAACTTGATGAAAGTATTTATGGCAAAGGTGCTAAATTAGCCGTCCCAGAAGACGCTGAAATTGTCAACCAACATGTAGCCAATAAAGTCGAAGCGTATGAACAAGTCAAAGACCCGCTTTTAGCAAAATTAGAAGCTGTAGCGGCTACCGAACTTTTCTTGACCATGGAAATGCCATTGGCTGTTGTCTTAGCGAAGATGGAAATTGAAGGGGTTAAAGTCGATGCGGCAGTCTTAGACGAGATGAATACTTTATTATTAGAACGCATGGCCGATATGGAAAAAGAAATCCATGAGTTAGCGGGCCGTGAATTTAATGTCAATTCACCCAAACAATTAGGTGAAATTTTATTTGATGAACTAGGCTTACCCGTGATTAAAAAGACTAAGACCGGTTACAGTACGGCAGCAGATGTGTTAGAAAAATTAAAATACCAGCATCCAATTGTCGAGAAGATTTTGGATTATCGCCAAATTGCGAAATTGCAAGGGACTTATTTAGCGGGCTTACCACGCTTTATTAAAGAAGACGGCAAAATCCATACGCGTTTTGTCCAAACACTGACCCAAACCGGTCGTTTAAGTAGTACCGATCCTAACTTACAAAACATTCCTATTCGCTTAGAAGAAGGGCGTAAAATCCGCAAAGCCTTCGTACCAAGTCATGAAGGATGGCAATTATTGGGAGCGGATTATTCACAAATTGAGTTACGCGTGTTAGCCCATATTTCAGAAGATGAGCACATGCGTCAAGCCTTTATCGATGATGAAGACATCCACTCAGCGACCGCTCGCCGTGTCTTTGGTTTACCAGAAGATGAACCGATTACCAGCAATCACCGTCGCCAAGCGAAAGCTGTTAACTTTGGAATTGTCTATGGTATTAGTGATTATGGTTTATCACAAAACTTAAACATCACGCGTAAAGAAGCGAAAACATTTATCGACACCTACTTTGATAAATATCCAGGGGTAGCCGAGTATATGAAAGAGATTGTCAAACAAGCCAAGGAAGATGGCTATGTTACGACCTTGTTTAACCGTCGTCGTTATTTACCGGATATACATTCTTCCAACTTTAATATCCGCTCATTTGCTGAAAGAACCGCGATGAACTCACCGATTCAAGGTTCGGCTGCTGATATTATAAAAATCGCAATGATTCGCCTAGATGAGGCCATCACGAAAGAAAACTTACAAGCCAAATTATTATTACAAGTGCACGATGAGTTAATTTTAGAAGCGCCAGCAGAAGAAATGGCACGACTAGCGGAGTTAGTGCCAGAAGTAATGGAAGGGGCTGTTGAATTAGCAGTGCCATTAAAAGTGGAAGCCAATCAAGGTGAAAACTGGTATGAATTAAAATAAAAGAGATGATGGACAAGACTGATTATGGGTCTTGTCTTTTATGGTTTATAGAAGAAAATAAGGCTTAAAGTATCATTACAATTTACACGATGAATCGGCCTCATCGTGATAATTAGCTGAATCAATGTAAAAGGCTATCTGTCTACGAAGCATAATTTCTACAAGGTAAATAGTGATTGCTACTAAATATTGAAATCAAATAGACCGTAACATCAAGGAAATGCAGGTGAAACATTGATAACAGTAATAACCTTTGATAGAATCAAATTATTATATGAGGGTACCGCTTAGCATAAATAAAGACTTTAATGAGCGGTTTTACTAAAGGAGTTTTAAGATGCCAGAATTACCAGAAGTCGAGAGTGTCCGTCAAGGGCTAATTCACTTGGTGCAAGGGAAAGTCATCCAGGACATTGTGATTGATTGGGATCGAATTATCGTGACCGAACAACCTTTATCAGACTGGATTGAGCATTTAAAAGGTCAACAAATCAATACGGTTGAAAGACGAGCAAAATTTTTAATTTTCCGCTTTGATGATTGGGCGATGATTTCACATTTACGTATGGAAGGGAAATACCATTTTTACCCAGCTGATGAAGTGCCGACTACTAAAGATAAGCATACTCATGTTCGTTTTCTTTTTAATGATGGTAGCCAACTACATTATCACGATGTAAGAAAATTTGGTCGCATGGAATTAGTCGCACCTGAAGCCGTACAAGATTATTTCTTAGCACGTAAATTAGGGCCAGAACCGAATGCGGAACAATTCCATTTGTCGACTTTTAAAACACAATTAAGTCAATTGAAAAAGCCAATCAAACCATTACTTTTAGATCAAAGAGTCGTGGCGGGGTTGGGTAATATTTATGCTGACGAAGTGCTCTTTGAAGCAAAAATCCATCCTACTAGACCAGCCAACAGCTTAACAGATCAAGAAGTGGCACAATTATATGATGCGATTTTAAACATTATGGCGGCAGCCATCAAAGCCGGTGGTTCAAGCGTGAGAACGTATTTAAACTCATTAGGAGAAGCCGGTACCTATCAAGAACAATTGCAAGTTTATGGACGACCTGAAGAACCGTGTCCACGCTGTGGTCAATTAATCAGTAAAATCCAATTTGCCGGCCGCGGGACACATTTTTGTAGCCATTGTCAGCCAGTAGCATGCATTAAAGAGGCTTAGAATTTAATCAGAGCCTTAACTAGAATGGAGGGGTTATAGAGGTGAAAAAAATTGGGATTACCGGTGGTATTGCGACCGGAAAATCAACTGTTTCGCATTACCTGCGACAAAAAGGCTACACGGTCGTTGATGCTGACGAAGCGGCACGAGCAGTAGTCGCACCGATGAGTCTTGGGATTGATAAAGTGATTGATGCTTTCGGCCACCAAATGGTCAAAAGTGACGGTCAATTAGACCGGGAATTATTAGGCAGTGTTATTTTTAAGGATGAAGCAAAACGCGACCAACTCAATCATTTGTTACATCCTTTGATTATGGATTGGATGGACCAACAAATCGCCAAAGCTGAAACAGAGATTGTCTTTGTGGATGTGCCATTGTTGTATGAAGTAGGTTATGACCAAAAAGTCGATCGAGTTTGGTTAGTTTATGTCAATCGTATGACCCAATTGCAACGCCTAATGGATCGCAATCACTTAACAGAGCAAGAAGCCAACCAACGGATTAATAGCCAATGGTCCTTAGAAGCTAAAAAGGAAAAAGCCGACGTCGTCATTAATAATGAAGGTGACTTAGACACTTTATACCGTCAAATAGATCAGTTATTAGAAGAATTATAATCAGGTAATGGGTGGTCCAATCATAATAGTAACGTTATGGCGAAACAGCGACCTTTATACTGCAATTATCACACCGTCTCAACTGAGGATAGTTAAGACTATTGTAATAGCTCCGCCACTAAGGTTTATTAAGACTACTGGCTTAATATCGCAATTGAGGTTTGTTATTACTATTACCACAATGTTGCACTTAAGGTTTAAGAGGATTACTATCATACCGTCGCAACATAGATTAAATACAACTAGCACAACATCGAAACTACAGGTTATAGGTATCAATAAGCTAAAATACGAACTCAATTTTATGAGTTTAGTTATACGAAAATTACAGGATTAACAGCACAAAATTCAAACAAAGTGCAGTGCTTGTCATGACAAAAAGGAGAAAAAAGATGGACTTTTTATTTTTAATATTTGTTTTCGTGGTGTTATTCATCTTGTCAAGAAGAGATGAGCGCAGAAATAAACGCTATTATCAACAGATGAATCACTATCAAACATATAATCAATATGGACAACCGGTGAACCCCTATCAACAAGCACCGTACCCACCTTATGGTAAAGCGATTGGTAAATGGACTTATTTCTTAGTAGTTTTCTTTTTAGGTGGCTTGGGTGTTCATAAATTTATCGCTGGCAAATGGGTTCAAGGATTATTATATTTAGCCTTTTCATGGACTTTTGTGCCTAGCTTATTTGCTTTTTTCCATTTGATTGGAGTGTTATTTAGACAACCAGACCAGTTTGGCAATATTTATATTTAATATTTGTTGCGTTAGATGACGAACAGAAGGCAATATGATATTTTGACTGAATATTTATTTTTAATATTGGTAGTGTTAGATGACCTCTATCTATTGAATCTAAGCGTCTAAGAATCAATTTTTTAACTCATAAAACTTTCACTACCGCATCATACTATCATGAAACTAACTGAGGTTTTCAGAGTGTCAATGCCGGTATAGATATGCTACAATAGGAATAACTAACAGTGTTTAGAAAGGAGGAGCGCTTTTTATGCTATGTCCAAAATGTCAAAGTTCACAAACAAAAGTCATTGATTCACGTTCTGTCGATGATGATACTTCGATTCGCCGTCGTCGTGAGTGTTTAAATTGTGGGTACCGTTTTAATACTTATGAACGAGTGGAACGCACCCCTTTACTTGTAGTCAAACGGGATGGGACTCGTGAAGAATTTAGCCGCGAAAAATTATTAAGAGGGATTATTCGTTCCGCAGAAAAACGTCCGATAACGAGAGAACAAATGGAACGTTTAGCCTCCGATGTCGAAAATGATATCCGTAATTATACTGACACGGAGATTCCAAGCGAACAAATCGGTGAATATGTGATGCCTCGTCTGTTAGAATTAGATGAAGTCAGTTACATCCGTTTTGCGAGTGTTTACCGTCAATTTCAATCACGCGAAATGTTTATGAAAGAATTGGAAAGCATGATGAAATCACGAAGTGAAGTGCAAGAGAGCGATGAGTGAATTAAAAAGTCCAATCCAACCCTTTATCGTGAGACATAAAGGAGCCCTGTCGGCCATCCAAATGCAAAGCCTAGTGCAATTGTATCAACCGATTATCGGGATGGATGCCGTCAATTTTTATTTATTATTATTCCAACAGCCGGTCAATGAACAAAAGATTTCAACGCAAAAAGTTCATTCGAGTTTATTTCCTTATATCGCGGGTTCGTTAGGGAAAATCGATGATGCGCGCCTCCATTTAGAAGCAGTCGGCTTAATTGAGACCTTTAAACAAACGGGTGAAGGGATTTTATATCCTACGTTGCTCTATGATATGCAATACCCATTATTAATTAAAGACTTTTTAGACAATCCTTTATTAAGTAACGCCTTGATCAATCAATTAGGCGATGTGGAATTTTTTGAAGTAGTGCGCCAATGGGAAGTTGCTCCTATCGAAATGGCTGAATACGAAGAAGTGACCGTCTCCTTTGAAACGATCATGACGCCAATCCATAATGATTATCAAGCGCAAGCTTATGAAGCTAAAAATGGTTATAATCTGCAACACCATGATCAAAAGCCACCCTCTATCTCGGTGGTGGATGATTTTGACTATATGCAAGTAATGCGCAAATTAATTAGGGCGGGGATTGATCATCAAGTTTTAGGGCCAAGGGTAAAGCAAGAAACATTGGCGATTCATAAAGTATATGGCTTTGATGAAGAACAGATTAGTCAGTTATTATTAGAAAGCTATGATAGTGAGTTACCGGCTATTCAATATCAAGAGTTAAAATTAGCTGCTCAACGGATGAGCGAAAAGAATAAACATCAAACAACCAATGTTCCACCCGCTTCGTCACAGCCAACAAAAGAGATTGTTAAAAAAACGACCATCCAAACATTAAAAGAGCAGTATCCTCATTTTTCAGAAGCTGATTTAGAAATCATGGCTCTGTGTGAAGAAGTATCACCCGAAGTATTGTTAACACAAATTAAGCAATCAAAAAATGGTTTTGTCTCTAGTAATGAGATCCAGTATGTTCATAATATTGCGATGCGCTCGCAGTTACCAAAGAGTGTGCAAACATTCTTAGTCTATTATTTATTAATGATTGAGAATCGTGCTGATTTTCAAAAAGGTGAAAGTGAACGGATTGCTAACTTATGGCAACAAGAACAGCTAACCACAGTGGCGAAAGCAATGACCTTTGTTCATCAAAAAGCCAAAGATCGTATGATGAAGCAAAAACAATATGAAAACCGTCAAAATCATAATAAATCATATCAAAGCTATCAACGTCAAAAGAAAACGGAGCGCCAGCCTTATTGGGCACAACAGAATCAAGAAAGTCAAAAAAATCAATCGGATACTCAGCCGACCGATACGCCAGCGGTTGAACAACCATCGGAAGTTGATTTACGTAGTCAATTAGGTCAAATATTTGAGAGAGGACGGGATGAATAATGAAAACCATTCAAGAAATATTAAAAAACTTCTTAAACGAACCGCATTTTAATGAAACATATAAAAAAACAGTGAGTCATATTTTAAATCATCCAGCGGTACAAGAGTTTGTTCATTTACATAATGAGTCCGTGTCTCAAGAAATGATTCAAAATTCGCTTTCCAAACTGAATGAGTTTGTCTTAGAATATGATGCTTATCAAGCAGGTAAGCCGGGGAAAAACCCAGGTTATACCCCCATCTTATTTATCAATCAAAATTATATTGACATCGCTTATCAACCAACACCTGAATTTTTACGGATGCAAGAAGAACGCAAAATGCGCTCATACATTGATAACCGTATGATGAGTCGGGATGTGCGTGATGCTAAGATTGATGATGTAAACTTGGATTCTGCTTCGAGAAAACAGTTAATGTCTGAAGTGGTTTCGTTTGTGAGACAATATAAAGAAAATCCTTATCAAGCCCAAGGTTTATATATTGCCGGACCTTTCGGGATAGGGAAGACATTTATTTTAGGGGCATTAGGGAATGAATTAGCCCGTCTAGGCATTAAAGTGATGATGTTACATTATCCAACCTTTGCGACTGAGATTAAAGAAGCAATTACCTCCAATCAGGTGCAATCGATTATTGATGATGTCAAGAAACCCCAAATCTTAATGTTAGATGATATTGGTGCAGAAAGTAATTCAGCTTGGTTACGCGATGATGTGTTAAGTGTCATCTTAGAATACCGTATGAAAGAGAAATTACCGACTTTCTTTACGTCCAATTTCTCAATGGATGAATTAGTCTACCATTTACAAGAAACCCGTGATGCAACGGAGAATATTAAGGCAGCACGAATTATGGAGCGGGTGAAATTCTTATCACACGAAGTCAGATTAGATGGCGAGAATTTACGCCAAAAAGAAAGAGGGCATTAAGTCGATGAAATTTGATCCACAAGACCAACAAGATTTTTTAAGAATTATTAAAAGTCTTTTGTTCACCAGTATATTCGTCCAAATAGTCATTTTAGGCGTCTATGTCTTTGGTGAAAAACAATTAACCTTAGCCTTTCCTATGTTATTAGGTATTTTTGTCACCATCGTGGCATTGGTTTATAGCTTTGGCTTAAGGGACTAAATGAATATAAAACGAATAGCGTGGGCTAGAAGGAAACCAAATGATTGGTAACTTTCTAGTCCACGCTATTTTATGAATGATGATAAATGGACAAGATTTGCGAGGGCAAAAATACAAATTGTTAGTTTAACGCTATTTAGCGACGATAATTATTATATGTTTTTGTAAATATCGCCTCGATTATTGATATCGATAATGTGAATATTACCGTTAGTATGAGTGTGGGTGAAAATGACCCGGTAATCGCCAATACGTAGTCTAAAACCATTATAGCCTTTTAGTTTTTTTACATCGCCTAAAGGTAATAAACTGATGGCAGTTAAAATTCTATTAGCATGATTCTTGGGAAGTCTTTTAATGAATTTTATTTAAAGTCGCCCCTTGAGAAAACCGTGTAATTCACTACATGGATGAATCAAGTTCTAGGGCGACTGTCATTGTATTCTGTTAATTGATTTTCAATATATTTTTTAACAGTTTCTTTAGACATACTACCTACTGTTGACATGAAATAACTAGGTGTCCATAAATGGCCACCCCATAACATTGCCTTTGTTTCTGGATAAGCTTTGAACCATAGACGGGCAGATTTCCCTTTAAGTGTCTTGACGATACTACTTGCAGCATGTTTTGGGTTGAACGAAATCAACATATGGATATGGTCAGGCATAACTTGCAGCGATTGGATGACAATATCGTGTTCATCACAAATGTGGGTCAACATATCTTGCATGGCGTTTTGTTTTTCAATGGTTGTAAATATTTCTTTACGATACTTTGTTACCCAAACCAAATGGAAATTAAAATCATAGACATTTGTCCTTGTTTTTACCATCATACGTAAACACCTCTTTATTTACATTATAACAATTGATATCGCTATAAACAAGTGTCATATGTATGGTATAATATATCTATAAAAACAAGGGGTGAAAACATGTATCAAGGAATTGAGTGTAAGATCTATCCTAACGAAAAACAGCGTCAGTTAATTCATATGACCTTTGGTCATACCCGGTTCATCTGGAACGAAATGTTGGCCATGTTGAATGCGCGGTATGAAAACAATCCTGACCTTCAGATGCTGTCTTATAATGCATTATCCGCTCTTATTCCGCAAATGAAGAAGGAATATCCCTGGTTGCGTGAAGTTGATAGCGTAGCTGTTCAATGTAGTGTTAAACGCTTATCCGAAACTTTTGTTCGGTTTTTTAAAGGTTATTCAAAATACCCAAAATTCAAATCAAAGAAGAACACCAAACAGTCGTATTTAAGTACCATACGTGGCAACAACATTCGTTTCAATGATAATCAACGGTATATTAAATTACCCAAGTTAGGTTGGGTAAAATGTAAGTCAAGTGTGCTTCACATTGAGAATGAACGCATAAAATCTGTCACCGTTAAATATACACCTAGTGGCGACTACTATCTCTCTCTTTTGGTCACAAGCGATAATCAAGCAATGCCCAAAACAGGGAATGTAGTCGGTGTCGATTTAGGTGTAAGTGATTTAGCTATTACGTCTGATGGTCAAAAATATCAAAGTCAACGACTACATTTGTCTTATAAAAAACAATTACATTATTGGGAAAAGCGAATGGCCCGTAGACGTTTACAAGCCAAAAAGAACGGTATAGCTTTAGTGGATGCGAAAAACTACCAGCAAGCCAAGCGCCAGGTGGCCCGTATTCATCAACGTATCAAGAACATCCGTAAGGATTACATTCATAAAATCACAACCGATATGGTTAAAAGTTATGACGTTATCGTACTAGAGGACTTAAAGACGACTAATATGATGAAAAATCATCAATTAGCTCGTTCGATCGCTGGCCAATCCTGGCGGATGTTTAGAACAATCCTAGAGGCAAAGTGCGAAATGTATGATAAGACATTTGTAGCGATTAATCCGTACAAGACGTCACAAAAATGTTCCAATTGCGGATATGATAGCGGTAAAAAAGCGTTAAATATACGTCATTGGACTTGTACGAAGTGTAATATGCATCACGATAGGGATATCAACGCAGCTAAAAATATATTAAATATTGGCCTGGAACAGGCCTTAGTTAAATAGCTTAGACCGCTGTTTTGCTTTGAAATAAGCGGAACAAGTCATGAGTGTTCCTAGAAACACGCCATTTTAATGGCGTTGTAGTTCATAGCCTGTTTTGAGTAGATAATTTTAGTCATTAAAATCCATTTCTTTTAATAATTCCTGATGGGTTAAACTACCTTCGATTTTTTCTGTTTCGGTTAGTCTTTCCCATTTTTGGAGTGTTTCAATTTCCCATGGTTCAGGATCAGCTTCTGCAATCCCATCAAATAAACTAAAGTCAGTCAGTTTTTTCGAACTTAATACATATATTAATTTGATAACAGTATTAATTTCATTTTTTCCAAGATTATCTAATTCATAAAGTAATTCTAATTTTTGATCATCTAATTTATTTAGAAAAGATAAAATCTTTTTTTGTCTTTTTTCCATAAGTTCACCCCTTACCATGACGAATAAATTTGACTTAAGTTTATCATATTTCATGCTCAATAGATAGGGAGATAAAAGTAATAAAGATACTGAGAAAATATAAGTACTGATAAGGGTATCGTCATAAAAAGCATAATAAGTTTCGCCCATTTGTTGCACATAACTTTCTCACTAATAAATACGCTAACTAGATGTAGTTTACTTATTTTAGTTTGTTTTAATAATGAAGCCAGGAATGAAATCTAGGCAAAAACTATAATAATTCCAGTTGAATCTATCTATTTATCCAATAGCGTAGTGGTTGAGCGGCCTCGAACTGCGTTTTAAAGAGGTTGAGGATAAAGTTGACAAATTCAATCAAGTGATTGCTCGGTAATTAAAAGCGCAGTGGTTGAGTGGTCTCGACTATGTGGGAGTGGCTAGAGTAAGTGGAAAACATTTGACTTTCTACTTTTGTTCCACCGCCTAATGCACAATGTTTTATGTTTTGACAATTAATTAATCAAAGAAAGCCGACTAAAGACTCATTTTCGTTATCTAACTACTTGACTATCTGAAAAATTTCCGTATGATTAGACTTTGTATTCCCAATAAATCCACAAGCAAATAGCTGTTTGAAAAGGTTTAATTAATAATTAATATAAGCTTTGTGCGTGAGTGGGTTCACAAAGAATTGAAAATTACATACTATAATTAAACTGTAAGATTAATTTCAGTTTAACTGCTATGAAAATATTATGAGATGCCCATTAAATACCTTAATAGAGGCAATTATGTGCTTTTAACAAGGTCGAAATCCTGTTAAAAATCTGTTATAATAGGTGGGCGAAATAAAAAAGGATGTGTCGAGAGTGGAACGTTACAAACCGCTAGTGTTGGATGAATTCATTCCCCAACCACAAACAAAATTATATATTGAAAGTCCCGAGATTCAAGAGTTAGAAAAGTTAGCGTATGATGGGCCATTAGGTGCTTTATATACTAAAGAAAAAACCGCCTTTCATTTATGGGCGCCTACTGTAATGGCAGTAAATTTAATTGTTTATGAAGATAACTATGCACCAGCTAAGAAAATTATTCCAATGATGTTGAATGATGAGTTACATATTTGGCAAACAGAAGTTGAAGGCGATTGTCATGGTTTAACTTATCGTTATGAATTATTCTATACCGATGGGACAAGTCGTCGTTCAGTGGATCCTTATTCGCGCGCCGTTACTGTCAATGGAAAACGTTCGGTCGTCGTTGATTTACCACGTACTAACCCTGAAAATTGGGGCGAACGCATGGAGCCATTTTCTGCACCAACGG
The DNA here is from genome assembly GCF_002847845.2 of Globicatella sanguinis. Taxonomy (NCBI): domain Bacteria; kingdom Bacillati; phylum Bacillota; class Bacilli; order Lactobacillales; family Aerococcaceae; genus Globicatella; species Globicatella sanguinis. The sequence continues at coordinate 2,088,674 of NZ_CP126962.1, forward strand.
ATGCGATTATTTATGAAGCCAATATTCGTGATTTTTCAATGGATGTCAACAGTGGCATTAAAAATAAAGGTAAATATCTCGGTGTTATTGAAGAAGGGACTAGAAACCCATTAGGTTCAAAAACAGGTCTCGATTATTTAAAAGAATTAGGGATTACCCATGTGGAGTTTTTACCGATGTTTGACTTTGCGACGGTTGATGAGACAGGTGAAGTGCCTACAGAATATAACTGGGGCTATGATCCTTTAAATTATAATGCGCCAGAAGGAACTTACTCAACGAATGCTTATGATCCACTATTACGTATTACTGAGATGAAGCAAATGATCCAAGGCCTACATGATGCGGGTATTCGTGTCATTATGGACGTGGTTTATAATCATGTTTACGAAGTAGATAATCATAGTTTAAATCGTACCGTACCAGGTTATTATTTCCGTACGACGCATGAAGGTTATTTATCAAACGGCACTGGAGTTGGAAATGATACTGCCTCTGAACGTAAGATGATGCGTAAATATATCTTGGATAGTGTGACTTATTGGGCTAAAGAATTCCATTTAGATGGGTTCCGTTTTGACTTAATGGGCATTCATGATATCGAAACGATGAACGCAGTCCGTAAAGCCTTAGACGAAATTGACCCATCGATTATGGTCTTTGGTGAAGGTTGGGACTTAATGACCGAATTACCTTGGTACAAAAAAGCGAGTCACCATAATGCCATTGAAATGCCACGAGTTGGCCAATTCAACGATGGGATTCGTGAAGCTCTAAAAGGTAATGACTTTGACCCGCATACTAGAGGCTTTATTAATGGTGCATGGTATACTGAGAATAAATTAGCCGATAATTTTATGGCGGCTATTAGTACTGGTCAATATTCTGAGCCAGGACAAGTTATTCAATATGTGGAAGCTCATGATAACTATACCTTGTATGACCGCTTAGTGACGGCTGACCCAAATTTAGATAAAGATACGATTATTCGTCGTCATGAATTAGCGACAACAGCAGTCTTATTAAGCCAAGGTGTTCCTTTTATCCATGCTGGACAAGAATTTTTAAGAACTAAATTTGGTGTGCGTGATAGTTATAACAGTGCTGATCAAATCAATAAGATGGACTGGTTACGTCAAGAAAAATATGAACATACCGTTGTAATGGTGCGTGACTTAATTAAATTACGTAAAGCAGAGCCATTATTAAGACTGAAAACTTATGAAGAAATCGGCCGTACGATACGTATCTTACATGCCTCTTATCAACGTGTTGCCTTTGAATATCGCCAAGATAATGAACGCATAATTATTGTCTTGAATGCCCAATCAAATCCATTAAAATATGATTTAGAACAAGGCGATTATATTATGAAGTTAGTCGACGGAGAAGTCTTCTTAGATGATGACAATATGACAGGTGAAATCGATAGCTTCTTAATAGAGCCATATACAACCTTAGTGTTGAAACAGTATTTGGATTAGGATACGACAAATTAAAATGCAGCTTAAATTAAGTTAAACAGGGCATTTTAATACTCATTATAACTGTGTTTATTAACGTTACTCACATTGAGCTTAAAACCCCCAAAATGATAGATTACGTGCTATCATTTTGGGGGTTTATTTAGGAAAAAGATTATAAAATTTAAGTGACTACAAAGCACGAAATTAGTAAGCGCCCAATAGCCAAGTATATAGAAACCGGCCCCTCAACACTCTACAATAGGTGTTGAAGGGCCGGTTTCAGTCTTTTTAATTATTTCATGGCCTGACAGGCTTCCTTGACCTTCGAAGACCAAGGCAAATAAGCCTCGAGTGCTTCAAAATTTTGCACCGGAAGTTCAGGAAGCTCCTCAAGTAAATATTGAAAATAAGACGGAGGATGGATACCATTAAGCTTCGCACTCTCATAGAGACTGAGGATCCCCCCGGCCGCTTGGGCTCCTTGAATGCTTTGGCTAAACAACCAGTTCTTGCGCCCAATTACCAGTGGCTTGATTTGTCTCTCCGCTCGATTATTGCTCATCTCTAGTCGACCATTTTCAAGAAATTGACAGAAGAAAGGCTCATGTTTGAGAGCATAGGAGATGGCCATTCCCAGCTTGGTTTGAGGTAAGGCATTCAAAGTCTTGACCCAATCAAAGAACTCGTCAACTTGTCTTTGAAGGCAAGTTTGGCGCCAAGTCAAGCATTCCTCAGTTGTCAGCTCCTTCCAATTCTGTTCGAATTGGAAAAAGGAATCGCACCATTTAACCGCCTGATAAGCAGGATGATGCTTAGACACTTTAGCTGGCAGGGCTTCAAAGAATTTCCGCCTTAAATGCGCCCAACAGCCACTGACTTTAACTTTCTCCTTGCATAGGTTGACATAGGCACCATACATATCTGCATGAAGGCTGCCTTCAAAATCTGGACCCAATAGGTCAAGAATGACTTGGCGTCCTCTGCCTTCATCAAATTGATAAATAATCCCCTGTTCTGGTGTATCCTTGCCACTCATGAGAAGCCAAAAATAATTCTTCGCTTTTTGGCTCTCTAATACCCGATAGCTGGTTTCATCTGCGTGGAGAACTTCTTGTTGACGGAGCTTGTTTAAAAGTAAGTCACAGAGGTTCTGGAAATAGTATTGATAGGTGCGAATGTGCCAACCGCAAATCGTATCCCGACTTAGGGGCAGATTCATTTGTTTCCATTCCTGTTCTTGACGATAAGCGGGTAACTTCAAGCCATATTTTTGATGAATCGTTTGAGCGATCAATGATGCAGACCCCAAGCTATTGTTTAGGGGAGCTTTAGGAACGGGAGCCTTCACGATTTTGTCATTAGCCCCCTCTTTTTGAGTGCAACCCTCGCATTTATAAGAAGCTTGTTTATGAATGATTCGTTTCATATGAGCAGGAATGAAGACAAGCTCTTCACGAACAGCACTAGCACCTATCTGTTTCATAGATTCCCCACAGTCTGGACACTGGCAGTTTGAAAGTTCGTGTAGCTTTTCTTCGGCAGGGAACTGGTCGAGAATCGCCCGCTTGATCCCTTTATTCTTCTTTGCTTTACGCTTATGAGCCTTCACTTCTTGGACGATATCTTCTTCTAGTTCTAGGCTGTCTAGAGCTTCCTGCCAATCCTCGAACAGACTGGTTTGTCCAGGTTGAGGCGCCGTTTCTTTCTTGCGACCAAACTGTTGGTTCATCATCAAACGAAGCTGTTCTTTCAACCATTCAATTTCACGTTCTTGTGTTTCAATAATATCGATTAGTTGTTCAGGTGTCTGCGTCTCGATGGATTTGATGTCCATTCCCGGACCTCCCTTCTGTTCAAATATCTTTGATTATATACATTGTAAGCGATTTAATCAAGTTTTTTTCACATTGTGTAAGATCCTTCCAATGATTGAACGGATGGTTCGATCAAAAAGCCATCCATAAGCTGAATCAGTTGGTGACGGTCAATTTCCTTCAGTGACTCCTCCTGTCTAGGCCAATGAATTCGGCCAGATTCATAGCGTTTATACAGTAACCAGAAACCTTGGCCGTCCCAATAAAGAGCTTTAAAGCGGTCAAGCCTGGACCCGCAGAATAGAAAGAGATTCTTTTCAAAGGGATTTAATTGATAATCATTTTGAACGAGAGCAGCCAGAGAATCAACTCCCTTGCGTAAGTCTGTCCGACCAGTCATAATGTAATAGCGTTTAGCAGCATCGAGATTAATAATCAATCAACCACCTCCATAAGTTTTAACTTAATCATACAGGAGGTGGTTGGGCTGTGATACGTACCTGGTTATTCGGCGTTTACCGAAATTATATTAATTGTATAAGTTTAACAGAGATGTTTAACATACGGAACTTTTTTCAAAACAGCAATAATGAGGAATGATAATATAAAAATAGGAACAGCTCCGAATAGTTGAAAATATAAATCTGTAGTATCGAATAGTGAACGCTGTATAATTTCTTGAATTATAAACCAATGAATTAAGTAAATTCCTAATGTAAGGTTTCTAATCGGTTTTGTAAATTTTAGTATAAATAATTGAATTTTTTCTGATGAATACGCAAAAAAAGTAAAGATACTTGTAGCATATAAAATTGACGGAACGTTGGTATAACCTTTGAATTGATGTACAATTGTTTGTTCTTGAAAGGACAGGCGATACGTTAAAATCAAATGTAAAGCCAATCCTATGATTCCCGCATAATAGATTAATAGGCGATATTTTTTACTTATTTTGTAATGGCTGATCCAATAGCCGATGATAATAAAGATGAGATAGTTAGATATAACACCCAAGGTCCAATCTGAATGATACTTTAAGCCCAATACATTAAATAAGAGTGGGAATAAGCTATTAAATATGAAACCAGTAATTATGAGGTGCCCGAAAACAGTGCGCTTTTTGCTTCTCTCGATAGAAGCAAATAAAGGAATAGACAAATAAATCATCATAATAGCAGGAAAAAACCAATAATATGGATTAATTTGGCTATTTACCACACCTTCGAAAAATTCTGCGAAATCTAAATGAGCTATGTTAACTGTCTTTTTGGTAAAAAGATAAGCCAAAAAAGACCATACTATATATACTAAATATAGTGACCCCAAAAAGTTAGACTAAATTTTATGAAGAGTTACTCTTGTTGGGTAGCTCTTTTTCATTGTGCTTAATTTGTTGCTTCCGACCTTAAGCCACCATCCTCATCAGACATTGAAGCGTGTCAAGAGGAAGAGCGAAGCGGCTCTTGATTCGCTTCGATGGCTGTGAGACACTTAGGCGCTTAAGGAAGCATAATGCTTCTTATATTCCACAGGACTCAGGTACCCAAGTTTTTCCTTAATTCGATCTTCATTGTAGTATCTTATATAGTTGTGGATTGCTTGTTCTAACGCTTCATAACTATGATACACATTCCCGTAATACATTTCTTGCTTCATGATGCCAAAGAAGTTTTCTGCCGGTGCATTATCTAGGCAGTTCCCCTTGCGTGACATACTCTGAAAGTTTTTATTATCTTTCAATAATTCCTGATATTCATTCATTTGATAGGCCCAAACTTGATCTGAGTGAAAAGTACGTCGATATTCACAGTCACTTGTTGCCTCGACTGCTTCTTTAAATGCTGCCATCATAGATGTTTTGTTTGGTTGAGCTGAAATTTTATAGCTCACAACTTCCATATTGAATAAATCAATAAATGGATCCAAATATAACTTTCTCAGTTGAAATTGTCCTGAATCATCCGCTTCATAATATCTAAATTCACTCGTATCGGTGACAATTTTCTGATGAGGAATTGTGCTGGTAAATCTGCGTTTTAAGCGATTAGGTGCGGTTTTTCCAATATCTCCTTTATAAGAGTTGTATTTGCGTGATTTACGAGTAAAGGATGTTACTTGTAACTTCAAGCTCTTCATCAGTCGCTGTACTTTATTTTTGCCGATTTGATGACCACGTCGCCGTAATTCAGCACAAACACGACGATAACCATAGTCTTTATGTATCTTGCGAATATCAAGTATTTCATTTTTTAAATCTTTATCTTTGTTCGGTTGATTCATTCGGTTGAGATGATAATGATAAGTAGCCTTAGGAAAATCAAGCACCTTTAAAATAATAGCCAATGTATACGTTGTTTGTTCATGGAGATTACGGATGACAATCACTGTTTGTTGTCTGGTTGCCGCTTGTCTGCTTCCCGCAATCTCCTCAATTCTTTTAAAAATTTGTTCTCAATATCTAGCTGTGTAATGCGTGCCTCTTGTTCTTCAATGATTTTCTTTAACGCGTCGTTTTCGTTCTCCAGAGATACTGAATTTTGTTTAGGTTGATATTTCTTTTGTTTTGACATGGTTGGTGGCCTCCCTAGTGATTTAGATAAGCCATCGATACCCTCTCTCTTGAATGTCCGTAACCAATTGGCAATCAAACTTGGATTATTTATACCAAATTGTTTCCCGACTTCGCGATAGCTTAACGTTGTATTCACGTATAATTCTATCGCATTTAACTTCATTTCGACAGTATAATGACGCTTACTCGTTTTTACGTGAAGTCCATCTATGCCAAAATCCTGGTAGTTGTGGATCCATCGTTTAATATCAGATTTGCCTATTTGATATTTCTCTGCAAGTTGTTTGTAGCTTCCAGCCCCTGCTTCATAGTCTGCAACAACTTGAAGCTTAATCTCTAGATTATATTTGCTCATAAATTAACCCCCAAAAAGTTAGATTTTTGGTCTAACTTTTTGGGGGCAGCTCAAAACCCACTTTTTGAAATCTTCTTTTAAAAAATACTTTTGTAGAATAACGTTCAGGGTAATCAATTAACGTAGCGCCTGAAATCATAAAAAAATGGGTACCGCAAAATAAAATACACTTTCTTGAAAGGTAGTGTCAAATATTTTGTGTAACCTGCATATTAAGATTGTAATATAATTAATAACTATTTATTGAATTTCACCTTGCCTTTTAGATGAATTATCATAACGACCAGTGAACTTGTACTTCCTCTCAACAAGATAATTCATCTAAAAGGCAAGGCCAGCAACCAAAGGGCGCTAGTTAAGCCTCACATGATACTTGAGGATTTTTCTGTTTCTCTTCTTAAGTTGAATTCATTAACCGGCCTTTTGAGATCTATCAGCAGTTGAAGTTCAAATGCAACCTTCCCAAAGCCTTTATGAATACGATTTGCGAACTTGGCATTATATTCTATGACATAACAATAGACTGTCTTTTCTAGGGACGCCTCATGTGGAAATTGTTCTTTAATTTTCGTTCGCTTCTTCAATTGCTTATTAAAGGCCTCGGATAGATTGTTTGTATAAAGTGATGGCCATATCTCTTTGGGAAAATGCATGAACGAGAAAAGGTTCTTTTTTCGTCTTAATTGTTCTACCAATTTTGGATAAGTCCCTTTCCAAGTCTGAATAAATTCATTAAGTAAGCGCGTGGCTTCTACGATACTACCAGCTTTAGGGACTTTTTTTAGCCCTTCTAATACTTCTTGACGATCTTTCACCCGTACTTTCATGGCGAAATGTCTCAGCAGATGAGTCCAACAGGTTTGATGAAGGGCCATTGGAAACTCATTGGTTAACGCTTCCGCTAAGCCTGTTAATTCGTCTGACACAAAGAGAAACACATTTTCGAGCCCTCTTTGTTTTAGGTCTTGTAGCATTTCACGATAGTGCAAGGAGGACTCTGTCGGATAGACTTGAAAATCGAGTATTTCTTTATAGCCTTGAGCATCAATTCCAATAATGGTATGGACAGCTTCTTTAGACACACTCCCACGTCTTACCGGGATAAAGGTGGCATCGCAATATAGACAAACATAGTCTTGCTTAATAGGGCGTTGTCGGTAAGCAGCTAATTCTTCTTCAAATGTTTTAGAAAGATGAGAGATAGTCGTTGGCGAATAGTGGTGACCATACATTTTTTCAATGAGGTCTGAGATATCGCGTGTTGTCACACCTTTTTGATACATTAAAATGATCATCTCTTCTAAGTGATTAGGGGCTTGTTGAAGACATTGAATCGTTTTAATATCAAACAGACCTAATCGATCTCTTGGTATTTTGAGCTGTAGCTTACCGTATTCTGTCGTTAATGTTCTGGAATAATAACCATTTCTTGAATTGCCGGTATTGTAACCTTTCACTTCCCATTTCTCATAATTAAGAAAAACTGTTCTTTCGCTTTCAAGGAGTAGGTTAATAGCTTCTTCTAAAGCTTGACGAAATATTTCATGAACCGATTCACATTGTGCTAGTGCTGTGATTAATTTTGTGTTAAAATCTTTCATGAGGGACCTCCTGTTTGTGATTGTTTTGTTGTTATTACAATCTTACAAAAAGGAGGTCTCTTTTTCCAGGGAGACTCCGAGGTTACACAAGATATTTTACGCTATGGATGTATTTTAGATAAAGATACTCTATAATATAGTTAATCGATTAATTACATTGATAAAGGAGACATTATGAAAATAAAAGAAGGTTTGCATCGATTTCAGCAAAATAAAAACATTCGATATCTTATTGAGTTATTAATAAAAACTTTTAGTTCAGAAAAATGGCTGTTATTTATTTTTCATTTTTATTATTTCAGTGTGGTTTTTGATTCAACGACACTAGTACTTGATATTCCTTACTTTAGTCTTTGTTTAAAGTTAATTCGCTACGCATGCTATTTTTATATCATTTTTTATTTACTTACTCAGATTATTCAAAACTTTTTTACTTTGAAATATGAAAAAATAAATCAGCTAATCATCTACGTGCTTTTGATTGCCTTTTTTATTCTATTATTAATTAACGCAATAATAACAGACAATAAAACGATGTTTCTCTCAATGATAATGATGATAGGTTTTAGCGGAATAAAAAAAGAAGATTTGTATCAGTGGTTCTATCAAAATCAAATCATTGCTATTGCTATTGTTACAACTTTTGCAGCATTTGGTATTGCACGGGATTTTTTTAGTTGGCGCGATGAAATTGTTAGGCATGCTTTAGGGTTTGATTATGTAACAAATTTGCCTCAAATCTTAATGTTCGCGATATTATACAAAATAGCTTTAGATCCAGCTAAAGTTAGTAAGATTCAGTTGTGTATATTTCAAATGGGAATAGTCTTTGTATATTTCCTAACAGATTCCCGAACGGAGTTTTTAATGTCAGAATTTATTATCATTTGTGCTTTAGTTTTCCCACTGCTTAAATATAATGTTATAAAGCAAATTGCTTTATTTATTGAAAAGGTATTTGTTTTTTGTTTTCCAATTTATCCGATTATGAGTATAATTTTAACTTATTTATATGGAGCCTATTCAAAAAATAATATGAGTGCATTAGGTAAAATGATGGTACGACTCAATGAGGGTTTATCAAATAGACTTTCTCAAACCTGGCTGAATTTTTTCGAAGATGGCGTAAGTTTTTACGGTTCATCTAAGCCGTTAATTGGGTATAGCGCTGCGGAATTTGATAAATATGGTGAGATTCCCTATAGCAATTTTATTGATAATGATTATATGAATATTCTTTTTACAAAAGGGATAATTATTTTTATAATAATTATGATATTTATTTATTTGACCGTAATATTTTTATATCGAAAAAATAAACATATTGATTTGTTTGTCAGTTTTATAATATTATCATTTGGTCTAATTAATCCTAGAATTTTCAGCTTTGAATACTCTTTATTTGGTATTTTTATGTTTACTGCTGTTTTAAATTTTTATTGTGAGAGTAAATATCCTCTGATTGGTAGAATGTTAAATCAGTAACAATGGATTGCAATATTTTATTGAAAAAAATTAAAATATTTGTGCTATACTAAATTTAAGAATTATAAGGAGGCATATAAATGAAGAAGTTGTTTAAAATTGTAATGCTAATGATGTCTACGTTGTTATTTGTCCCTCATATTAACGCAGAAGAAGGCAAGAAGTTGAATTTCCTTTTTGTGGGAGTGGATGCAGGATATGAAGAAGATCGTGTTGAAGAAATGGATGGTCGATTAGCAGATGCCCTAATGGTATTGACTCTTGACTCCGATTCAAACACACTAACAATTTCAACCATTCCACGAGATTCAGTAATTGATATTGTAGGTTATGGTCCAAATAAAATTAATTCTTCGTATTCATTTGGCGGAAAAGATTTAACGATTCAAACTGTTGAGTCATTACTGGGTATTCAATTTGATAATTATGTATTTTCTAACATGCCAGGATTTGTTGATATTATCAATAAACTAGGTGGCGTTACAGTAATTCCACCTATGTCGTTTAATTGGTGGGAGAAATATTTCTTTGAAGAAAAAGTTGAGCAACACTTAGATGGGGATCATGCATTAGCTTATGCGCGCGAAAGATATACAACTGGTAGTGATTATGCACGTCAAGGCAGAATGCGTGAGATGATGACTAGATTAATTAACGACTTGATTGATAAAGGTGAAATCGAATCTTATCGTGAAATGTTTGAGAATCGTTATAAATATATATTAACTGATTTTGAATTTGATCAAATTGTTGACTTATATCAAAGATTTGGCAACAAGGAACTTGAGATACACGAATTTCAATTAAATGGTACATCTCGATTGGATGATGAGTTAGGCGCAGTAGAGGAAATTGTTCCTGAATCCTTAGCAGAATTGCATAAAATAGTACAGTAATATAGACAATTTTGGGGTGGGTCAGAAGGAGAAAATCACATGTTTTTCACTTCGATAGCCCATCCCATTCGTTTTTAAATTAGCTAACTCTAAGCTGACTTTTGGTAAGATAGTGATAAGTTTTTCAATTTTTTCTTAAAGCAATATCGTTTTAACATGAACCTAAGCAAGTAAAATAATTATAGTTTGACTATATAATGGTATCAATATAATGCATATTCTCCCAATGAATCGAATGATTCCAAAGAATTTTATTCACAAATATCAAAGACAAAACCGTTACTTTATGATAGATTGTAATAATTAGGTGTTATCGGTTGTGTTTGTTTTATTAATTAATTTATAATTAAATTATTTTATGGATAACAAAATTCGAATTAGCTAATAAAACATTAAGAAAACCATTAAAGTTATAGAGTGTAAATTGACTTAATTACCGAATATGTTACTATTTAGAATAATGAAATAAGAGAATTTGAAACATAATTATAAGATAAGGGAGATGCTGTTATTGGCTGAAGGGGTTTTTCAAACGCAAGTCAATAATCCGATACAAAAACATATGGATGTTGATATAATAAAATTAAAAGCCAAACGTAATTATTTTAAGGTAAAAAGAATAATTGATATCATAGGAAGTGGCTTAGGGATAATAGTGCTAATTCCGATTTATTTATTAGTGGCTTTGGCGATTAAAATAGAGAATCCAAAAGGACCAATTATATTTACACAAACCAGAGTGGGACTTAATGGGAAATTATTTAAAATGTATAAATTCCGTTCGATGATGGTAAATGCCGAAGATTATTTGAGCGATCTTTGGGAACAAAATGATATGGATGGATTAATGTTCAAAATGAAAGAAGACCCACGAGTAACACCAGTCGGAAAAATCATTCGTAAATTTAGTTTAGATGAATTACCACAATTGTATAATGTATTAATCGGAGACATGAGTTTAATTGGACCAAGACCACCATTGGTTTATGAGTATCAGGAGTACAATGACTATCATAAACAGAGATTATTAGTTCAACCAGGATGTTCTGGACGTTGGCAAGTGACAGGGCGTAATGAGGTAACCTTTGATGAGATGGTTGAAATGGATATTAAGTATATTAATTCAATTAGTTTAAAACAAGATATAGTATTAATTTTAAAAACAATTTCTGTTATGGTATTTCCAAAAAATGATACTTGGTAAATCACAGAAAGGATAGGAGAGACATAAATTTGTTTGATTATTTAGTTGTTGGATCGGGTCTGTTCGGCTCGGTCTTTGCTTATGAAGCTGCTAAACGTGGCAAGAAAGTAAAGGTAATTGAAAAAAGAAATCATATTGCAGGCAATATCTATACGGAAGCAATAGCAGGGATTCAAGTGCATAAGTATGGGGCGCATATTTTTCACACTAACAACAAAGAAGTTTGGGATTATGTCAATCAATTTGCTGAGTTTAACCATTATGTGAACTCGCCGATAGCCAATTATAAAGGTGAGATTTATAATTTACCTTTTAATATGAATACTTTCAATAAATTGTGGGGTGTAATCACTCCTAGCGAAGCAAAAACAGAAATTGATCGTCAAATTCAAGAATTTCAACAGGAACATGGCAAACAGCCGGCTAACCTAGAAACACAAGCGATTTCTTTAATAGGCAAGGATATCTATCAAAAACTTATTAAAGGTTATACGGAAAAACAATGGGGCCGCGATGCGAAAGACTTGCCGTCTTTCATCATCAAGCGTCTACCGGTTCGTTATACTTATGACAATAATTATTTTAATGATATTTATCAAGGGATTCCGATAGGTGGTTATACTCAAATTGTAGAGAAAATGTTAGACCATCCGAATATTGAAGTGCATTTAAATACGAACTTTTTCAATGATAAAGAAACGTTAGAAGCGGAGGCTTCAAAAGTAGTCTACACCGGTATGATTGATCAATACTTTGATTATCAGTATGGTGTCTTAGAATATCGCTCTTTACAGTTTGAACATGAAGTATTAGATACAGAGAATTATCAAGGCAATGCGGTCGTTAACTATACAGATCGTGAAACCCCTTATACACGCATTATCGAACATAAGCATTTTGAATTTGGTAAGCAAGAAAAGACGGTCATTACCAGAGAATATCCTAAGGAATGGCAATTGGGTGATGAACCGTATTATCCTGTCAATGATGAAAAGAATACGCAACTCTTTAAACAATACCGTCGACTTGCGCAAGCACAGACAAAAGTCATCTTTGGCGGTCGATTAGGAATGTATCAGTATTACGATATGCATATGGTCATTAATGAAGCATTGAATGCAGTAAGAAAAGAATTTAAGGATTAAAATCGTGAAATTAATAAAGAATTATTTGTACAACTTAATTTATCAAGTATTTGTACTGATAGTCCCTCTTGTTACAGTACCATATATATCAAGAGTTTTAGGAGCATACGGGGTTGGTATTAATGCATATACTAACTCCGTTGTTTCTTACTTTATACTTTTTGGTAATTTGGGTGTTTTAACATACGGTAATCGTACAATTGCTTATTCTAGAGATGATAAAAAAGCTACGACTCTTAATTTTTGGGAGATTACACTGTTAAGACTGATAACAGTAAGTATCTCTGTATTGGCTTATTTAATATTTATTTCTAAAACAGGAGATTTGAAGGGAGCTTTTCTAGCACAGTTGCCACTTTTAATTGCGAGTATATTTGATATCTCGTGGTTTTTCATGGGGATGGAAGAGTTTGATAAAACGGTCATTCGTAATGTTTTAGTTAAATTAGTCAGTTTAGGACTAATATTTTGGCTTGTTAAATCAAAAAACGATACTATTGTATATATTTTGATTTTAACAGTTTCTCAATTACTAGGAAACATATTATTATGGCCATACCTAAAAAGATACCTAATAAAGGTTCAATTTAAAGAGCTGAATTTAATAAAACATTTATTACCGGCTATCCAATTATTTATACCGCAAATTGCGATACAGGTTTATGTAGTGGTCAATAAAACAATGTTAGGGAATATTGCAGGGGTAAGTGAAACTGGTTTTTTTGATAACGCGGATAAAATTGTGAAGATTTTATTAGCAGTAGTAACAGCTACTGGTGTGGTCATGTTGCCTAGAATGGCTAACGAATATGTTAAAGGCAAAATGGAAACTGTCACTCAATATTTAAATTATTCAATTAATTTTGCCAATTTAATAGCTTTCCCATTGACTTTTGGCTTGATAGGGGTAGCTAAGGAATTTTCATTATTATTTTTTGGAGCAGAATTCTTAGGTATAGAGTCAATCTTGATGGTTCTCTCATTAGTAATCATTGCGATATCATGGAGTAATGTAATAGGACAACAATTTTTATTGCCACTTAATAAAATGACTGGATACACTGGTTCTGTTTTTTTTGGAGCGATAATTAATATATTATTAAATTTAATTTTAATACCAAAATATTCTGTTATGGGTGCTGCTATTGGAGCGACAGTGGCAGAATTTTCAGTTACTTTTTATCAATTAGTATATGTTCATAAATTAATTCCAGTTAAATTGTTATTTACAGATTTGTGGAAATATATTTTAAGTAGTGCAGTCATGTTTTTCGTAGTCAAATTATTAGGGAACTATTTTACTGGCGTGAAGGCTTTAATTATAATGACATTAATAGGTGGACTAGTGTATAGTCTATTAATTGTTCTATTACGACCAATGATTATTCAGATCATTCAAGGTAAAGCGATAATGGTCATTAAAAAGAAGAGATAATAATAGTGAGGAAGTGAAAAGTTGGAAAAGTTAATTTCAATTGTTATCCCAAGTTACAATAGTGCAAGTTTTTTACCTGAAACAGTACCGACCTTTGTAAACATTACAGAATCTGTACGACATATGGTTGAGGTTATCATTGTTAATGATGGTTCAACAGATAATACATTAGAAGTAGCTAACGAACTGGCTACTCAATATCCAGATATTGTGCGGGTAATTGATAAAGAAAATGGTGGACATGGTTCAACAATAAACGCTGGAATTAAGAGTGCACTTGGGAAGTATTTTAAAATCGTTGATGGCGATGATTATGTAGATTCAGCAGAATTTGAAAGATTAATTCTATTTTTACAAAATAGCGATGTTGATCAAGTCATTACTCCTTTTGTAAAAGATTATTTTAATGAAGAGAAAAAAGAAATTATTGATTTTGAAAACGTAGAATCAGGTAAAGAATATACTTATGATGAATTTTTATCATTAGTGGGTCGGATTCCTGATATGCATGCAGTTGTTAATCGTACTGAATTATTAAGAGAAAATAATATACAATTATCAGAACATTGTTTTTATGTCGATATGCAATACAATGTTTTCCCAATGCACCTAATTAATAAAGTAGCTTATTTTGATACACCAATTTACCAATATCAATTAGGAGACGAAAATCAAAGCGTAAGTCTACAAAATTATTTCAAAAATACGAAGATGCATCAACATGTTATTGATAGTTTAATAAATTATCAAGCTACGAATAGTGATAAACTATCAAACATTCAACTTCAATTATTAAATAAATTAATTTCTGCTTTAATAAGTATACAAATCAATATCTTTTTATATGATTCAAATATAAGAAAAAGTCAAAAACAATATGAAGATTATATGGAAAAAATTAAAAACAAACATCCTTTTTCATATAACAACCCAGATGGTAAAAAAGCAAAAATTTTAAAACATTTTCCATTCATGTATTTTTTGATGGCAAAACTTTATCAAATTCAAACAAAAAGTTAAGGAGTTAGCATGAAATCGATAAAGAAAATAGCAATTGTAGGACAATTAGGGGATCCTAAGACGGGACTAGGGAAAGCTATAAATGATTTTAATCGTTATGCGATTGAAAAGCTAGGCAATAAGAATGTTTCAACAATTGATATCATCAACAATAAAAGATTTATTGTTCATATTTTAAATATTATAACGTGTAAAACGGATGCGTTTTATTTTACACCAGCGGGTTCACTTGGAGGTCACTTAAGGGATATCGTTTATTTATTAATGATGATTTTTAGAAATAAAATAATTATTTTACATTTTCATAATAGCCATTTTGGCAAAGTGATTAGTTCGAATCGATTACTATTATGGATTAATCAATTTATCTTTAAAAATGTCGATCGTATAATCATTCTAGGCAATAAACAAAAAAAAATGTTTAATAAATTGCAAATTCCTGACAATAAATTCAAAATTATTCGAAATGGGATTGATTCATATCTTTTTATTGATGAAAGCATATTTAATGAAAAAGAAGGAAAGAATATTATCTATTTTAGTAATATGAAAGTTGAGAAAGGGTACTTGGAAGTCCTAGAAGTTGCAAAGAAAATGATGAACACACCCTATCATTTTTATTTTTCTGGTAAGTTTTATGACGAAGAAAAAGAAAATGAGTTTAGAATGGAAATTGAAAAATTTAATAATGTTACCTATATCAATGGTGTTTATGGCATAGAAAAGCGTCAACTATTAGAAAAAATGGATATTTTTATTCTTCCCAGTAATTTTAAAGATGAAACATTACCTATTTCAATGATTGAAGCGATGGCTTGTGGACTTTATATTATTACAACAGATGTTGGTGTGATATCAGAAGTGATTATACCGGATACCAGCTACCTTTTACCAGATAAGACGTCAGAATCTATTATAAATGCAATTCAACAAATCCCCAAGAATTTGTCGTATGAAAAATACCAAATAAAAACCTTAAAGCAGAAATATAATCAAGAGACAATATTAGAAACAATATTGAATACAGTTGTAGAATGTCGAAATGAGGAGTAATATGGAAGCGAATCAGTCAATTGCGGTTGTTGTACCCGTGTATAATATGCAAGAACGCTTAGAAATTTGTTTAGAGTCCATTTTGAATCAGACATATTCGAATCTGGAAATAATTTTAATTAACGATGGTTCATCGGATGATAGTCCTAATATATGTGAAGAATATTCAAGAAAAGATTCACGTATAAAAGTTATTCATCAAGAAAACCAAGGTCTTTCAGCAGCTAGAAACCGTGGAATACGAGAAAGTATTAGTGATTATTTAGTTTTTATTGATAGTGATGATTACGTGGGAGAACATTATGTTGCAAATTTAGTATTTGCTCTCAAAATGAGTGATACGCTATTAGCAAGTTGTCAATTTAAAAAAACGAACCGAAATAATCTTGAACAAAAACAAAAATTAGAAGATAACAAAGCAATTAAGATTATCTCATCACAGGAAATGTTATATAAGATGTTATATCATGATGAAGCTGAGGTTTCCGCATGGGATAAAATTTATCATCGTAGTTTATTTAATCAATTAGAATTTCCATATGGTGAAATCTATGAAGACATCGCAATTATGCCAGAAATCGTTAAAAGAGCAAAAAAAGTAGCTGTCCATCCGTATACAGATTATTTTAATTACATGTCGGAAAATAGTATTCAACGTTCACAGTTTAGTGAGAAAAAAATGGTGTTAATCAGAAATATTGATCGTATTTATCAAGACACTATCACTCAAAGAGAACCTAGTTTAATAAAAGCCGCAACGTATCGTTATTGTGATATCTTAATTGAATTTCTTTGTCAAATTAATTCTAAGGAATTTCCAAATGAAAAGAAAGCAATGTGGTCTAAAATTGTTTCATTGAGAAAAAATGTTTTAAAAGACAATCATCCAAATGCTAAAAAAGTAAAAATAGCAGCAATCCTATCCTTTCTGGGCTATGGACCACTAAAATCACTTTATCATTTGCAACAAAGATTAAAAAAACATTAAATAATCAAGGAGTATTTGATTATTATCCGAATGATTTATATAATATGGGTAATAATTTTAAATTTATTGGAGAGATAAAATGAAAATAGAAAATGTCAAGAATGGAATGGTCAACCGTTGTTTGATCACATTAGTGAGCGTTGCATTCTCATCTGTCATGCTATTATCAAGTATTTCAGCAGTTTCTGCAGAGGAGAATCCCGTTTTATCTGAAAGTGTTAATTCAGATGTAAGTCTATTGGAACACGTTGAAACGACTCAACAAGCCTTACCGAATCCGGTTGAAACGGTCGAAGAAGCAGTTGAATCACCTGAGGAAGAAGTATCAGTCTCAGAAGAAACTTTTGCTGAAGAAGAAACGACTGTAGATTTTTCACCAGATTCCAAGGAAATGGATGAAACAACCGAGACTCTAATTGAATCACCAACGGAAAAACTTATTGAAACAACAGTCGAAATGACTTCTGAAGAAACTGAACAATCTGAATCTTCAGTGAAAGAAGAGGTAAAAATCCCAACCCCTCTTATAATGAATCCTGAAAAAACAGTTAAAAACGGTTATGTTTCCTCAGAAAAGAAATATTATAAAGATGGTGTTGTGGTTACAAATGCATGGACACAGGATACCAAGACAGGAGATTGGTATTTTTCTAATGCTAAAGGAATTGTTGAACAATCAGCTACTCAAAATGGCTATCAAATTAATGGTGTGCCTCAAAAAGATAAACATCTTTCAATTTATGGGACTAGTTACTATTATGATTTAAAAGGGCAATTGTTAAGAGATAGTTTAGCATATAGTGAATCTATGATGGCTTGGTTTAAATCTGGAACCAATGGTGTATTGAATTACGAAGTAACACCATGGGGTCATTATGTGAATGGTGTACAACAATTTGATGTATTAGCTAAAGTAAATAACTTAGAATACTATTTTGAACCCCAAAAATGGAGCGGCACTATGGCTGTTAATAAATGGTCCTATAGTCCAAGCAAAGAATCATGGTACCATTCTAATATCAAGGGTGAAGTGGAACAATCTGTGACACCACAAGGCTATACCAAAAATGGAGTAGTTCAAAAAGATAAGCATATTTCAATTGGCGGGATAGCAAGTTATTATTTTGAATCAAATGGAAAAATGTCCCGTAATAAAACATCGCGTAGCGAATCTATGAATTCATGGTTTAAATCAGCTCCTAATGGAGTGTTGACTTATGAGATAACGCCATGGGGTCATTATGTGAATGGTGTACAACAATTTGATGTATTAGCTAAAGTAAATGACTTAGAATATTACTTTGAACCTCAAGGATGGAATGGCGCTATGGCTGTTAATAAATGGGCCTATAGTCCAAGCAAAAAATCTTGGTATCATGCTAATATTATGGCCATTATCAACAAGAAAGTTACTCCAAATGCTTACACAGTTGATGGTGTTATTCAAAAGGATAAGCATATTTCAATTGATGGAATTGCTAGTTATTATTTTGAATTAGATGGAAAAATGTCTCGTAATAAAACATCTCGCAGTGAATCAATGAACGCTTGGTTTAAGTCAGCACCTAATGGTGTTTTAACATATGAAGTAACGCCATGGGGGCACTACGTAGATAATGTTCAGCAATTTGATATAATTGCCAAAATAAACAATAAATCATATTATTTTGAACCGAAACAATGGAATGGGACGATGGCTACAGGAAAGTGGTCATATAGTCCAAAAACGAAATTATGGTATCTTTCAGATTCAAGTGGCGTTGTTACCCGTAAAGATAAATATGGTGCAAAGTTGCCATCTCGAGTAGTATTAGATCGTGGTCAGTGGACAATGTACATGCTCTATCAAGATGGCTGGGAATCTGGTTGTTGGTTAAGAACAGCTGCAAGTGGAATTAATTCAGCTGGAGGAAATCAGTCACCGTTTACTCTAATCAAGCATATTAAGCGAACAGATGATCCACGTACCGGTATGCTAAGTCACCCGTCTGTTGTTAACAATTGGAATTTAGGTGGTGCATATTCAGCTATGTGGCCTGAGGCTTTAGTTCCAGTAGTCAAGAAGTTTGTTCCAAATGCGGCAGATATGACAGGAGCCTCTTTTAATGATATTAAACGGGAATTAGCAAATGGTAATACTGTTCAAATCTATTATGCTTGGGCATCGCCAAATATTCGATTACAAGGATCTAACGGAACAAGTTTCTTAGCAAGTCGCGATTATCATTCAATTTTATTAACGGGATATGATAGTACAGGATTCTACCATCAGGAACATTGGGGAAATCCTCGTAATAATCATTTTAGCTATTCTAAATTACAATGGCAGTTTAATACTTATGGTAAGAAAGCAATTGTTTATCGTAAACAAAGCATTTTACCGTAATTATTGTTAAAAATACTTGTACTATTGATAATTAAAGTAAAATAGGTTGTCATTAGAATTCGAATGAAAGGGAAGGTGAATGTCCAAACATTTATCTTCCTTTTATTTTCTAAACATAGGAGAAATATAATGCGGAAAGTTAATTCATTAAATATAATACGGACTATAGCAATTTATATGGTATTAATTATGCATAGTACTGAGGCTTTATATGACAGTATTGGTTACTCGCAAGAAATAAATAACCACAAAATTTTTCTTTTATTTTATACAGTCGGTAGAATGGGGGTCCCGTTATTCTTATTATTGACAGGATATCTAATGTTAAATAGGGAGAATAATTTTTATCGAGTAAATGGGAAAAATAATTTTTATCAGAAATACTTATTTCCATTATTAATCAAATCACAATTAGGAATCTTATTGCTAATAATGTTTGATTACTATCGAGGTGCCCCCGTCGATTTGTTGGTCAATATCAAACAGTTATTCTTTTTACACCAACTGCCAGGTATTCAAACTTGGTATATTCCAGTTATTTTGGGAGTCTATTTGTTTATCCCAATCATTGCCATAGGGATAAAAAATTATTCAAATAAAATTCTATTTCTATTAATTCTACCAATTTTCGTTTATTATTGTTTAATTTTAGATGTAAATCAAATAATGATGTACAATGGATTACCTACATTCAATTCTCAAGCAAATTTTGATTTTATAGGTTATTATGGGATATATATTTTATTAGGTGCTTTAATTAAGAGAAATTTTGTAAAAGAAGTCCCTCGTTTAATTTTGAATTCTGTATTTTTAATTAGTTTCATGATATTAATTTGGATACAAATTAAAAGTTATGAGATAGGAAATAATTATCGAATCTGGTATAATGACGGACTTCTATTGTTAATCACAGTTCCTCTATTCGCTAGTTTAGAGCGTATAAAAACAGATTTTGGACGTGATGTATTTGAGGTTTTTTCAAAAGCAAGTTTTGGTGTTTTTTGGATTCATTCAATTTTACAAGTAATCATCCGTAATTATCTTTTAGATAGTGTTCCTTTTGTTTTAAATGTTTTATTTTTAAGTACAGTTAATTTAATCATTAGCACGATGATTGTGTCTGTATATTTTAAATTTAAATCTAAAATATCTATATTTAATTTAAAACTATCAATTGATGATTAAATAGATGACGTTGATTAGAAGTTATAAAAAGATTACGGTGAGTAGCTTTAGGTCATAATTTATTGTTATTAATGAAAAAAATGCAATTATAATGAATAGCAATCAGACGATATGTTTAATAATTATTCTGAATTGGAAATAATACTTGTTGATGTCATATTGAAGAAGTGAATTTGAAATATTTAATTAATGCAAAGGTGGTAAAATGTGAAGAATCTTAAAATTTTAATAGCAACGCATAGGGATTGGGAAATGCCTTCAGAATCAATCTACTTACCTGTGCAAGTAGGAAGTAAAGGTAAAGAGAGTCTTGGTTATCAACGGGACGATGAAGGTGAGAATATATCTGAATTAAATCCTTATTTTAGTGAGTTAACAGCATTATACTGGGCATGGAAAAACTTAGATACAGATTATTTAGGCTTAGTTCATTATCGTCGATATTTTACTAAACCTTATTATTCAAAAAAAGCAACAATTGATGAAAGAGTATTGGATGCTCAATCTTTAAAACCAATGTTAGAAGAAACAATCGCATTAGTTCCTAAAAAAAGAAATTATTATATTGAAACATTAAAAAGTCACTATGAACATACTTTAGACGGGACTCATTTGGAAGTAGCAAGAACTATTATAAATGATTTAACCCCAGAATATTTATCGGCCTTTGATTCTGTCATGCGTCAAAGAGGAGGATATATGTATAATATGTTTATTATGTCTAAATCTTTATCAAATCAGTATTGTCAATGGTTATTTCCTATTTTATTTGAATTATTTGAACGTATTGGATTTAATGAGATGACAGCTTTTGAACAACGTTATCCGGGTAGAGTAAGTGAATTATTATTTAACGTTTGGTTAAAGCAAAATAATATTCAAGTAAGAGAAATTCCTTATCATTATGAAGATAAAATTAATTGGTTCAAAAAAGGGTCTAGCTTTTTAAAAGCGAAATTTTTTGGAAGAAAATATACAAAGAGTTTTTAATGTCAAATGAATTATCTAAAGAAGTAGTATAAATGAGTTATAAATCAGAGACAGATGGAAATATGAATTGTTTGTAACGTGAGTTTTTTGCTAATTTACAATCAATAGTAAAATAATTGAAGCTTAGAAAAGTTAGATTTTTTAGTTCAATTCAAGTCGAATTTGACAACGATTGATGTTCTGAACTCGTAACGTCTTAATTAGTGTGATTCTAGACTAAGTAAAAGTTTTATTTGTTTATTTTACAGCGTCGTGGTTAAGAGGTTTAGAACAGGGTCTTGATGATGGGTTTGAGAACTACCTAACTAAGTAGGGGTGGGCAGACGAAGTGAGAATCAATTGATTTTCATCTTCTTGCCCACTCCCTATTTTTATCCAAAGGTTATCATTTCCAATTTGCACATCAGCTCGTTATAATGCTAGTAAGATAAATCAAACTTGGAGGTGTGTACCATGAATAAGCAAACGATATTCAAAATATTAATGGTTATTATTGCCTTATTCGCAGTAACTTTCGGAATCAGACAACTTACCAATCATCCTTTAGAAAGTGAGCCACATTCTTTAGCGACCACACTAGAGCCAGATAGCGAAAAGGTTTTTGGTAAAGATAGCATGATCTTCGCGCTCTATGGCCAATCTAAGGCCCCTGATGGCGAATCTGTAAAATTATTAAACGACTTAGTGCTAGTTTTTTCGTATAATCCCATCAGCAAAAAATCGGTAGTCGTTGCGCTACCCACACAATTATATTTAGAGCGACAAAGTAAAGAACAAGCTCATAAATTGCGTCTAGCTAATGGCGATTCAGAAGCTAAAGTGAGTGAGACTAATCAAGCTGTGCAGCAAGTGATTCAGCTCCCGATAGATCGCTATATTGGCATTGATTTAGATAAGTTTGCTCAGTTTGTTGATGACATCGATGGTTTAACAATTAATGAACAAACACTGTCGGGACCAGAAGTGAAAGCTTATTTACAAGAAAACTTGGAAGACTCGGATACTACTGCCCAATTTAACCGTTTAAAAGAAGTCATCGACGGTTTGATTGCTAAAGTTGCGGCGAGTGATTTAATGTTTCAGCTTTCTTTATTATCAAAGGCCAATAAATTTATGATAGACCATAATTTCGCTTTAAATGAATGGACTAAACTAGCTGAAATGGCCCCGAATCTATTTGGTAATGTTGACTTTATCCCACTGCCACTTGAATTAGATACAATTGATAATGAAACCTATCAAGTGCTAGATAGTACCGATTTAACGGCCATTAAAGACCAACTATCACACAATAATGACGAATAAAACTTTCCTTAAATAAAATTTTTTATCACTTGGTCTTGACAGAAGGGATAATCATCGTTTAAGATAGAAACACAGTTAAATAAGGTTGACGGTGAAGAGATAAGTAAAGGCTAAGTCTTTTAAAGAGAGCTTGTGGTTGGTGTGAACAAGTAAAGTGAGGTTTTGAAAATGGTCTTGGAGTCATGTTGTTATTCGAGCCAATTGGTAAGGGTAACCCGGGGTCTCCCGTTATAGAGAGCGAGTATAAGCTTAAATTCTAGATAAAGCCGTACTCATAGAGGCAATTTTAGTAATAAAATTGTAAAAAAAGGTGGTACCATGGAGTCTATTAACTTCATCCTTTGCGTTGATGCGGGGATGAAGCTTTTTTTATTGCAATGATCTCCAAATCAATAACAAATTAAATGAATTGGAGAGATAATATGTCAAATAAATGGTTAAAAATTAGTGTCGCAGGGTTAGTATTATTACAAAGTCAAGTTGGATTAGTCAGTCAAGTTAATTTCAATCATAGCGAGCTTTTAACGGTGCAAGCAGCTGAAGAACAACAATTGAATTGGACCCAATCTTCGGAGATTACGACTTTAGATTCGGCTAAATCTTATGATACCGTTGCTTTTACAGCGTTACGTCAAGTAGGAGAGGGCTTATTACAAATTGCTACTGATGGTAGTATTCAACCGGCAGGCGCTGAATTACCAACTGTAAGTGAAGATGGATTAACGTATACGTTTAAATTAAGAGAAGATGCTAAATGGTCGAACGGAGAACCTGTCACAGCAAATGATTATTTATATGCTTGGCAACGAGCAATTAGTCCTGATACCGGTTCAGCGAATGCCTATTTATTCTTTGTCATTAAAGGAGCCGAAGCCATCGCCAGTGGTGAAGCTGAACCTGATACTTTAGGCGTTGAAGTGGTGAATGATTATGAATTAAAAGTCACTTTAGAAGAACCTAAAGCTAACTTTTTAAATTATATTACCCATGTCAATTATTATCCACAACATCAAGCTACTGTTGAAGCAGCTGGTGAAGCTTATGGAACTGATAGTGAGCACTTTTTAGGAAATGGGCCATTTACGATTGAAGGGTGGAGCGCCACCACATTAGAATGGACTTATACTAAAAACCCTGAATACTATGGTGCTTCAGATATCCAAACAAGCCAAGTGCACATCGATGTGGTAAAAGATCCAAATACAGCAGTTGAATTATGGGAAGCTGGAGAAATTGATGTGGCGGCCATCTCTGGTAATTTATTAGCTGAGTTCCAAGGTCACGAAAGTTTAGTGAGTTTTCCAGGAGTTTCACATTCTTACATTGAATGGGGTATCAGTTCGAATGAAGCATTACAAAATGAAAATTTACGTAAGGCATTCTCATTAGTCATCGACCGACAAACCTTAACTCAAAATATATTAAGTGGCGGAGCCGAGCCAGTTAAAGGCTTAGTCCCACAAAATGTTGTCTTTAATACAGTGACTGGAGAAGACTATGTTAAAGAACAAAAAGACTACAGTACTTACGATATTGACTTAGCGAAAGAATATTGGCAAAAAGCGAAAGAAGAATTAGGAACGGATACCGTTGAACTTGAATTATTAGTAACGGATAGTGAAGTAACGAAGCAAATTGGTGAGTTTATTCAAGGACAAGTGGAATCTAATTTAGACGGCTTCAGATTAGTCTTAAGACCATTACCAGCGAAAAACCGTTTTGAAGAAATGATGTCATTTGATTTTGATATTGCGATTGGTGGATGGAGTGCTTCCTTAGGTGATGCGGATGAATATTTAGTTAACTTCTTAACCAATGCTGAACATAATCATGCCCAATTCTTTGATTCAGAGTTTGATGCCTTAGTAGCCCAAGCGAATTCGCCAGAAAGTATTGCGAATCCTGAGAAACGCTATGAATTATTACATAAAGCCGAAAACTATTTATTAGATCGCCAAATTCTAGTGCCATTAATTCAAAATAATACCTCTTTATTGATTTCTGATAAAATTGATAATATTGAAGTTAATCCTGATGGTTCTGGCGTTGATTTTACAACGTTAACGTATCAATAAAATCAATTGAATCAATTTAGTTTAATTCCTTTCCTTATTTAATAGTCTTGTATTGGAGTGGCCGTAAGATATAATTATCGGATCAATTATAGTATCTTCAAAGTAGTGTAAAGTCATTAAGTTTCATCTCTAATTGATACTAAGGAATATGGGGTTTCACCATTAAAAGTTACCCAAACATCGACAAGTATATCCGAGAGGTTGAGTGGCATCAAACCACGTCTTAAACAGTTTAGGCATAAGCTCGATAAATTCCATCGGGTTATTGGTCATTAATTAAAATCGCAGTAGTTGAGTGACATCAAACCACGTCTCACGGAGATTGAACAGACGAAGCGAGAATCATTCATTTTCTACTTTTGATTCACTCCCATTATACTAACGCAACTCTTAAGGGGTGGGCCTAGGAAGCTCTCATCATGTGATGGTCGTCTTCTAGCTCACTCCTTAGCTTATGTGTTTTGAAACTGAGAAACTAATCATTTAACAAGGTATAGAATTTCATGTATACTAACAATAGTTTAATTTTATTAAAAGAAAGAGGTGGCTAAATGAATTCGTATGGGAAATATTTGTTAAGACGTATTTTTTATATGTTATTGACCTTATTTATTATTATCACAACAACTTTTCTCTTATTACAATTCTTACCAGGGACGCCATTTGCTAATCAAGATTTATTGACTGCAAAACAATTAGAATTATTGAATGAAAAATATGGGTTGAATAAACCAATTTTTGATCAGTATTTGGCATATTTGGGTAATATATTAAAGGGAGACTTTGGTTATTCTTTCCAATTTAATAATTTACCTGTGACCCAGATTATCGCGGATCGGGCTGGTCCTTCGATTCAATTAGGCTTACAAGCGATGGTTTTGGGGACGGTTGTAGGAACGTTTCTAGGTGTTATCGCAGCGGTTAAACAAAATACTTGGATTGATACCTTTACGTCTATTTTCGCTATTGCCGGACGGAGTGTGCCAAACTTTGTTTTCGCTGTTATTTTACAGTTTGTTTTCGCGGTTGTGTTAGAAGTGTTACCGATAGCGTTTTGGCGTGAAGGGTTTAAATCAACCATTTTACCAACGTTAGCCTTATCGATTTCGCCAATGGCGGAAGCAGCAAGGTTTATCCGTACAGAAATGATTGAAGTGTTAAATAGTGATTATATTGAACTAGCTAAAGCGAAAGGTTTTTCTAAATTTTATATTATCTTAAAACACGCTTTGCGTAATGCGTTAATTCCGTTATTAACGATTTTAGGACCAGTGACGGCTGGTTTAATGACCGGTTCATTAGTTATTGAACAAATCTTTTCAATCCCTGGTATCGGTGAACAGTTTACGAAATCTATTTTAGTCAATGATTATCCAACGATTATGGGGATTACGATTATGTATTCGACTATTTTAATTGTCATGATTTTAATCGTTGATATTTTATATGGAATCATTGATCCAAGATTAAGAATGGGAGGGGGTAAATAATGGCGAAGGCTTTATTAGATTCAAAATACAATGAAGAATTATTAGCGAAGCTATCGATAGATGAACAATTATTAACACCTGACCACCGCCAAACACGACAAGAGAGTGAAAAAATCCATGCGCCATCGTTGAACTTCTTACAAGATTCGTGGCGACGCTTGAAGAAAAATAAAGGGGCGATGGTTGCCTTATTTGTTGTATTATTCATTGTGCTCATCGCCATCCTGGCGCCATTGATTGCACCGGCTTCACCGTATGCTCAAAATCCAGCCCATGCCAACTTAGCACCTAAAATTCCGGGATTAGAGTGGACGACGTGGTTTGATGGTAAAGCGATGAGTCGTGGTAAGAAACTCATCGATACTTATGAGAAAGCCAATATCCCTGCCGGCACCTATTATTATTTAGGAACAGATTCTTTAGGCCGTGACTTATTGTCACGTATTTTATATGGGACACGGATCTCACTATTAGTGGCTTTTGTTGCGGCTTTAATTAACTTAGTATTCGGGATTATTTACGGCTTAGCTTCTGGCTGGTTAGGTGGCAAAGTCGATACCTTTATGCAACGTTTATTAGAAGTGTTATCAGGGGTACCGAATTTAGTCATTGTCGTCTTAATGTTATTAGTCTTAAAACCAGGCTTAATTTCAATTATTATTACGATTGCCTTAACGTCGTGGATTACTATGTCACGGGTTGTCCGTGCCCAAACCTTACGTTTGAAACAAACGGAGTATGTTTTAGCGGCACAAGTATTAGGCCAACATCCGATTAAAATTATGTTGAAACATATTCTACCAAATATGATCGGGATTATTATCGTGCAAGTGATGTTTGCTTTACCAAGTGCGATTTTCTTTGAAGCCTTTTTAAGCTTTATCGGAATCGGTATTCCCGCACCCGATGCCTCCTTAGGAACCTTAATTAGTGATGGCTATAAGACCTTCCGTTTCTTACCGCATTTAATGTGGTATCCAGCTGCAATCATTTCGGTCTTGATGTTATCCTTTAATTTATTAGCGGATGGGCTACGAGATGCCTTTGACCCTAAAATGAAAGAGTAGGTGACGAACATGAATGAACCGATATTGAGTGTTAAGAATTTACAAATTAGTTTTAAAACCTTTGCTGGTGAAGTACAGGCTATTCGTGGTGTGAGCTTTGATTTGCATAAAGGGGAAACATTAGCGATTGTGGGTGAATCAGGTTCTGGTAAGACGGTCACCACCCGTTCCATTATGGGGCTATTAAGTAAAAATGCCATCATCAAATCAGGAGAAGTCATATTTAATGGTGAAAATCTATTACAATATAAAGAACGTCAAATGCGAGACATTCGCGGAACGCAAATTGCGATGATCTTCCAAGACCCGATGACCTCATTAAATCCGACCTTAACTATTGGCCAACAGATTATGGAAATCTTAACCAAACAAAGAGGCATGTCTAAAAGTGAAGCCATCGAAGAAACGATTGAATTATTAACTTTATGTGGTATTCGTGACCCTGAAGCCAGATTAAAACAATACCCTCATCAATTTTCAGGAGGGCAACGTCAACGGATTGTGATTGCGATTGCTTTAGCGGGGGACCCCGAGATTTTAATTGCGGATGAACCAACGACAGCACTAGACGTGACGATTCAAGCTCAAATTATTGAGTTATTAGAAGAAATTCAACGTCAAAAAGACATGTCCATTATTTTTATTACCCATGACTTAGGGGTAGTTGCGAATGTGGCAGACCGTGTAGCCGTGATGTATGCTGGTAAAATCGTTGAAATCGGAGGCGTGGACGATATTTATTATCACCCACAACATCCCTACACGTGGGGCTTATTAAGTGCCATGCCGACACCAGACCAAAAAGGTGAGCTCTATGCGATTCCTGGCACGCCACCGGATTTATTAAATCCACCAAAAGGTGATGCTTTTGCTTTAAGAAATGAGTATGCATTAGCGATTGACTTTGAAAAGGAGCCACCAATGTTTCAAGTGTGTGATACCCATTACGCGGCCACTTGGTTATTACATCCTCAGGCACCTGAGGTCACACCGCCACAAAATATTTTAGATCGTTATGAACATTATCGTTGCGAATGTCAACAAGGAGGCAGACAGTCATGAAAAAAGAACCACTTGTCCAAGTGAAATATTTAAAACAATATTATGATGCGGGCACTCCTAATGAAGTCAAAGCAGTCGATGATGTTAGCTTTGATATCTATAAAGGCGAAACCTTTGGGTTAGTCGGCGAATCCGGTTCAGGGAAATCAACCATTGGTCGTGCGATCGTCAATTTATATCAACCGACCGATGGTGAGATATTTTTTAATGGCCAAAGTAATCAAGAGCGTCGCTCATTAAAGCAAAGACGCTTATTCAATAAAGAAGTTCAAATGATTTTCCAAGATCCTTATGCATCATTAAATCCGCGCATGAAAGTACGCGATATCATTGCTGAAGGGATTGATGTCCATGGCTTAGCTCATAATGAGAAAGAGCGTCATGATCGGGTGAATCAATTATTAGAAACCGTTGGACTTAATATTGATCATGCGACACGATATCCTCATGAATTCTCAGGGGGCCAACGTCAACGGATAGGGATTGCGAGAGCTTTAGCCGTCGAACCACAATTTATCGTCTGTGATGAGCCAATATCAGCCTTAGATGTGTCCATTCAAGCACAAATTATTAACCTCTTAGAGCAATTACAAGCTGAAAGAGGCTTGACCTATCTATTTATCGCCCATGACTTATCAATGGTTAAATACTTCAGTGACCGTATTGGCATGATGTATCGCGGTAAATTGGTTGAATTAGCCGATGCGGAAGAACTCTATGCCAACCCACAACACGCTTATACGCAAAGTTTATTATCAGCGATACCATTACCAGACCCTGATTATGAACGAGAGCGTCAACGCATTATCTTTGATGAAACTAAGATTGACTTACAAAGTGAAATGATTGAAATTAAACCCAATCATTGGGTAAAACCATAAATAATAAAAAATAATCAGCACGCCAAGTTAATTCTCATTTAACTTGATGTGCTGTTTTTGTTATCTAATTTATGAAGAAAGTTAACAGTTTCGCTAGAAAATTTGATAGAGTCCATATAATTGTGTAAAAAGAAAGGGTCACTTATCCCTCCATAACTGGTACAATGTTTTTAGGAAAAATAAACAAACCAGGAGGAATTAAAATGACCCAAGTACATTTTACACTGAATTTAGAAGAAATTCAAAACTTAATTGACGTAGAAGTCAAAGACAACATAGCTAAGAGTATTCTAACCAAGGTTTTTAATCAACTGATGGAGAAAGAACGGGATGAATACTTAGATAACGAAGCCTATCAACGCGATCCCAATAGAATGACTTATCGTAATGGCTATTACAATCGTGACTACACAACAAAACTCGGAACGTTAAACCTCATAGTGCCAAGAACAAGAGATGGCAAGTTTTCAACAGAAATCTTTGAACGCTACCAAAGAAATGAAAAGGCACTTCTGTTAACCATGCTTGAAATGTATATCCAAGGTGTCTCTACAAGAAAAGTTTCGAAAGTCATTGAAAATTTATGTGGGAAAACCTATTCTAAATCATTTGTCTCTTCCCTTACGAAACAACTGGATGAAGAGGTTCGACAATGGCGTCATCACGATTTAAGTTCTGTCCAATACGCTTACCTAGTGGTGGATGTTATTTATATAAAAGTAAGAGAAAATCATAAGGTTGTATCCAAAGCTTGTCATATCGCAATCGGAATTAGTGAAGAAGGAAAACGAAGACTCCTCGGTTTTGACATCAGTGATGGCGAAAGTGATTACTCTTGGTCTCGCTTCTTTAACTACTTAAAAGAAAGAGGCCTAAATGGCCTTAAAATGGTTATATCTGATGCACACACGGGTCTAGTAAAAGCAATTAAGGAAAACTTCCTGAATGTTTCTTGGCAAAGATGTCAGGTTCACTTCTTAAGAAATATCTTAGCTAAAATACCGAAAAAAGAGACCAGAGAATTTAAAGAAGACATCAAGGCACTGTTTCGTATTCAGGATATTAAGATTGCCCGCATCGTTAAAAACGAACTTTTTAAAAAATATGAAGGAGAAAAGAAATATCAAGCCAGCTTAGCGATTCTTGATGAGGGATTTGAAGACGCCTTTACTTATCTTAACGAATCGGTTGTTCATCCTAGACTTAAAAGTACCAATTGTCTGGAACGGTTAAATGAAGAGATTAGAAGACGGGAAAGAGTCATTCGGATTTTCCCTAATGTTGAATCCGCTTATCGCTTAATCGGAGCAATGTTAATCGATCAAGACGAAGAGTGGCTAACAGCAGATAGAATATATATTCAAATGTAATTCATTTTTTGCCCTTCAACATTTTAATTGCTTCTAAGAACCTGTCAAGGGTCGCCTTGCTTTCCCCCTTGACAGAACCCTGCCAGCAATTAGTTGATCGTTAAGGCAAAAAATGGAATAAAAAAATGTGCTAGTTATTTTTACACAATATTATGGACTTGACTGAAAATTTAACGAAAAAATAACGAAAAACGCTTTAACTAAAAGAAAAGGCTAGATTCTATTGCATAACCTAGTGAAACACGATAAAATAAAATGGATAAAAACTATCTCAAGCAAGAGATTTTGGGAGGCCATTATGCAAGAAGAAATTAGTCTAAAAGATTTATTTAATATTGTGAAAAAACACTTATTTAAAATCTTAGCATTCACATTAATTGGGGCAATTTTGTCCTTAGTATTTATGAACTTTTTTGTAGATCCAAAGTATGAGTCAGAAGCACAATTATTGGTCAATCAAAAAAGTACCGAACAACAAACGATTAACTATAATGAGATTCAATCAAATATTCAGTTAATTAATACGTATCGTGATGTCATTCGTAGTCAACAATTATTAACGCAAGTTAGTGAAAATATTGGGGAAGCATATACAACTGGCGAATTGTCAGATGCGGTATCGGTTAATCAACAAACCAATTCACAAATGTTTACCGTTAAAGTAGTGCTAGATGACCCAACTGCTGCACAAAATGTATTAGCCAATATTACGACTTTATTTGACCAAACGTTAAGATCAATCTATGAAGCCGATATATCCAATATTTATGTCTTACAACCAGCTTCATTTAATGCTAAACCGGTGTCACCAAGTGCCATTCGTTATCTAGCGATTGGAACGTTAATTGGTCTAGCATTAAGTATTCTTTATATCTTAATTGCCGAGATGACTGACAACACCGTTAAAGATGTCGAATTCTTACAACAATTAGGTTTAACTAATTTAGGTGAGATTAATATTATTTCAGATCGTGATGCTAAAAATGCCCGTTTAAGTCAACGTGGAACGAGAAGAGTAAAGGAGTAATTGAATAATGTTTGGAAATAAACGTAGAAAAAAAGAAAAAAACTTACAAAAACAACAAACTTTAGGTGCCCCTTTAATCGCTTATAACAATCCTAAATCTATCCATGCGGAACAATTTAGAACGATTCGTACTAATATTGAATTTGTCAATATTGATAAACCCGTGCAGTCGATGATTGTGACTTCTAGCATTCCAGCCGAAGGTAAGTCGACTATATCATCTAACTTAGCCTATGTGATGGGGGCAACCGAGAAAAAAGTATTAGTCGTTGATGCCGATATGCGCAAACCAACCATCCATCGTACTTTTGCTTTAAACAATGAAAAAGGTTTATCAACCTTAATCTCACAACCGGAGATGAAGTTTAATGAAGTAGTGCAATACAGTCCTGATTTAAATCTTTATTTTATGCCGGCTGGACCGATTCCACCGAATCCAGCTGAATTATTAACTTCAGCACGGATGAACAGTATTATGGAAGAATTAAAAGGTTATTTTGATTTAATTATTTATGATACCCCCCCAATTAGTGCTGTAACCGATGCTCAAATTATGGCGACGAAAGTGGATGGGGTCGTCTTAGTGGTGCGTGAAGGTTATGTCACTAAGGAAGAATTACGTAATTCAAAAGCGGCCTTAGATAATGTCAATGCACGTATCTTTGGATATGTCTTAAATGGTAAAGAATTATCAGATTCTTCCGGTTATTATGCTTATTATGGTTATGAAGAAGAGGCCTAAAGATGTTAGTAGATATTCATAGCCATCTTTTACCAGGGGTAGATGATGGCGCCAAAGATATTGAAAATTCAATAGAATTAGCACAAGTTGCAGTGAGTGAAGGTGTCGAGCATTTAATCTTGACACCTCATCATTATAATAACCAATATGTCAATCATAAATATGATGTCATAAAAGCAACTGAAGACTTACAAAAAATCTATGATCGAGCGGGGATTAATCTTAAAGTTTATCCTTCCCAAGAAATTCGCATTCATCATGATTTATTAGATAATATTTTGTATAAAGACGATTACTTATCATTGGATGCGCGAGGCAAATATTACTTAATTGAAATGCCAACCAAAACGGTTCCAGATTATGCATTAGATTTACTTAAAGAGATGATCCAGCAAGATATGGTGCCCGTTATTGCGCATCCAGAACGCAATCATGCTTTTGCTAAAGATATCCGCTTATTATATCAATTTATTGAAGCAGGCTGCTTATCACAAGTAACCAGTCATTCATATATTGGCTTTTATGGAGAAAAGTTACGCAAAATCAGTCAAGAGATGATAGAACATAATTTAATCCATATCATCTCTTCAGATGCTCATCATTTAGAATATCGTCCCTTTAATATGCAGAAAGCTTATGAGCAAGTCGAACTTGATTATGATTCACGATTAGCTGAATATTTCAAAAGGAATGCTGAAGCGGTGTTTAATGGTGATGATATTGTAACGATGCGCCCGAAAAAGAAAAAGCGCTTTGGCTTATTTTAAAAGATCAGAAATGAAGTGATTAGATGAACAAACGATTGGCTTATTTATTTGTTGTATTTATTAGTATGATTTTTTTTAATAATCAAACTGTATATGCCACTGAAACACCAGTAACGCCAGAGCCGATGTCCGTGCTATTATTAGGCATCGACACCGGCTCTTTAGGCCGTACTGAAGTAGGACGTAGTGATGTGATAATGGTGATGACTCTAAACCCAAATACTAATCACATCACCTTAACCAGTATCCCCCGTGATACCTATGTTGAAATAGTGGGTCAAGGCAACATGGATAAAATTAATCATGCATATGCCTTTGGTGGGATTGAGATGTCACGCGCAACAGTTGAAGAATTCTTAGACATACCAATTGAACATTATATGGCAGTCAATATGGCTGGCCTATCTGAATTAATTGATCAAGTAGGTGGCGTTGAAGTCATTCCACCAACCACTTTTAGTATTAGTGGCTATCACTTTGTAGAAGGACAAGCGATTACCTTAGATGGGGAGATGGCCCTAGCTTATGTTCGAGAACGCTATACCTCCGGTGGTGATTATGGCCGCCAAGCAAGACAAAGACAATTGGTGACCGCTGTCATTCGGCAAATCAGCAACAGTAAAAATATTTTTAATTTAAAAAATATTTTCTATTCATTAAACGAAAACATTAAAACGGACTTTGATTTCATGACATTGATGGGGTTATATAAAGAGTTTAATGATTCTGCCGGTAATGTTACGACCTATCAAATCAGTGGTTATCCACAAATGATTGAGAATATTTATTATGAAGTACCAGATGCGGAAGTATTAGAAGATATAAAATACGCCATACAAAATGAGCTGAATAAGCAATAATTCTATATTAATTGGGAGATGAGAAAGTGGAAGAAAAGCGAAACCATGATAATCTATTGATAACTTTAGTGGGGAGACTATCAAGAAATCAACGATTAGCCATTTGGATGTTGGGAGACTTATTGGCCTTTATTTTAGGGACAATCGTTTCAATGATTATTTTATGGGACATTATTAAACCTAGTAATTTATTATTAATCGCTTATACTATCTTGAGCTTTTTGTTATTTGCCATTATTGGGAATCAAACAAAAATATTGGGACAAATTAACCGTTATTTAAATATTAATGATTTATTAAGCATCTTTTTCCTAACTTGTGTGGCTCAATTATTAACGAGTATTGTGATCGCTGTTAGTTATCAATGGTTTTCATTACGTTTCACTTTATTATCGATGATTATTGCTGGGGTGCTTACTTTAGCTATCAGAGTATTATGGCAGCAATTATATTTAGGTCAGAATAAGGCTGAAACAATCTCAAAACCTAAAACAAGAAAAGTCATTGTCATGGGGGCAGGTGATGGTGGTTCCTATTTTATGGATTCCTACAGACGGAACCCCGTTAATATGGAAGTCATGGCGGTGTTAGATAGCAATAAATCGAAGCATGGACAAGTCATTGGAGGCGTAACGATCTTAGGAGATTTGGATAAACTGCCTGAATTAAAAGCACAAGGGGCAGAAGAAGTGATCATTGCGATTCCTTCTTTGAGTTCTAAAGCCTATGAAGAGATTTTAACTGAATGTAATCGTCTAGGCTTAAAAGTGTATAAGATGCCGAAAGTAGAGGATGTTATTCAAGGGGTGATTCGTCCGAATCAAAATTTACCTAAAGTCGAGATTACCGACTTATTAGGTCGTGATGAAGTGAAATTAGATGAGACTTTATTACGTAAGGAATTAGAAAATAAAACGATTTTGGTGACTGGTGCTGGTGGTTCGATTGGGTCAGAGATTGTCCGTCAAGTTTCAAGATTTAATCCCCGTAGAATTTTATTATTAGGTCATGGCGAGAACTCCATTTACTTAATTTACCATGAGATGTTAAAACAACAAAAGATGATTCAATATGTACCGGTGATTGCGGATATTCAAGATAAAGAACGTTTATTACAAATTATGCGAGATGAACAACCGGATATCGTCTACCATGCGGCAGCACATAAGCATGTTCCATTAATGGAAATGAATCCAATTGAATCTTATAAAAATAATATTTTAGGGACTTACAATGTAGCGACTGCGGTTCATGAGACCGGTGTGAAGAAAATGGTGATGATTTCAACCGATAAAGCAGTCAACCCACCGAATGTAATGGGTGCTTCAAAACGTGTAGCTGAATTAATTATTACTGGGATTGCCCAACAAAGT
Source organism: Globicatella sanguinis (assembly GCF_002847845.2). Lineage (NCBI taxonomy): Bacteria > Bacillati > Bacillota > Bacilli > Lactobacillales > Aerococcaceae > Globicatella > Globicatella sanguinis. The sequence goes on from NZ_CP126962.1 coordinate 2,124,288, forward strand.
GAGTCAATCTTCTGTGCAGTGCGTTTTGGTAATGTCTTAGGCAGTCGTGGGAGTGTGATACCCGTGTTCACTAAACAAATTGCAGAAGGTGGACCGGTTACCGTCACCGACTTTAGGATGACGCGTTATTTTATGACGATTCCAGAAGCGAGTAAATTAGTGATTCATGCTGGGGCGTTTGCACAAAGTGGCGAGGTCTTTGTCTTAGACATGGGTGAGCCGGTTAAAATTGTCGATTTAGCTAAGAAATTAATTTTATTAAGTGGTTACTCTGAGAATGAAATTGAAATTGTTGAATCAGGTATTAGACCTGGAGAAAAATTATTTGAAGAGATTCTACTTGATGGTGAAAAAGGTGATCGACAAATCGAAGGTAAAATCTTTGTCGGCAATGTGGCCAGAAGACCTTTATCTGAGATAGAAGCATTTATTAAGGAATTACAAAAAGATAATCCACAAAAATTAAAAGAAACAATTGTCAACTTTGCAAATTCACATGAAGGAGAGAATTAATAATGAATGAAAGAATCTTTTTATCATCACCCCATATGAGTGACGAGGGCTATGAACAAGAATATATTAAAGAAGCTTTTGATACTAATTGGATTGCTCCATTAGGACCAAATGTAAATGGTTTTGAAGAAGAATTAATTGAAATGACCAATGGTGGTCATGCTTTGGCTCTATCTTCTGGTACTGCTGCGATTCATTTAGCTTTAAAAACTTTAAACGTTGGCCAAGATGATATTGTATTCTGTCAATCATTAACCTTCTCGGCATCAGCCAACCCAATTATCTATCAAAATGCTACACCAGTCTTTATTGATTCAGCTCCTGGAACCTGGAATATGGATCCAGAAGCCCTAGAAGAAGCTTTTACCAAATATAAGCCAAAAGCCGTTATAGTCGTTCATTTATATGGACTTCCAGCTGAAATTAAGAAAATAAGAGCGATTTGTGATAAATATAATACACCATTAATAGAAGATGCAGCCGAAAGTTTAGGGTCAACTGTGGATGGAAAATGGACTGGAACTTTTGGAGATTTAGGTATTTTTTCATTCAATGGTAATAAGATCATTACAACCTCCGGTGGAGGAATGTTAGTTTCTCAAGATAAAGCTAAAATTGATAAAGCGCGTTTTTGGTCAACACAATCACGTGAACCTTTCAGACATTATGAACATAAGGAAATTGGATATAATTACCGTTTAAGCAATGTTTTAGCGGGGATTGGTCGCGGACAGTTGAAAGTGTTAGCTGAACGCGTAGAAAAAAAACGTTCTATTTTCCATGCATATCAGGAAGGATTAAAAGATATTGATGAGATTACATTTATTCAAGAAAAAGATGGAGAACACGCAAATTATTGGCTAAGTGGAATTATTATTAATTCTGAAAAAGTTACTCCGAATATGCTTATCGATGCTTTAGAAAATGAAAATATTGAATCCAGACCAGTATGGAAACCAATGCACTTACAACCGTTTTTTGAAAAATATGATTTCATAGGTAAAGGCGTGGCCGAAGAACTATTCAATAAAGGAATTTGTTTACCAAGTGATTCGAAAATGACTGAAGAACAAGTTCAAGCGACTATTAAAGTAATACGATCTTTATGGAGAATGTAATGAGAGTTAAAAGTATATATGAGAAACATGGAAAAAGAATTTTTGATATCTTTATTTCAACAATTTCATTGTTGATTTTACTTCCTTTATTTATATTAATTTCAATATTAATAAAATTAGACTCTAAAGGAACAATTTTCTTTTTACAAGAAAGATTGGGTCAAGATGGAAAACCTTTTAATATAATTAAATTCCGTACAATGGTAATGGGAGCAGAAAAAATTGGTGATGGTCTTTCTATCAAAAGTGAAAATGATTCTAGAATTACTAAAGTTGGTAATTTTTTAAGAAAAACTAGTTTAGATGAATTACCTCAGTTGATAAACGTATTCATGGGCCAGATGAGCCTAGTGGGCCCAAGACCTCCAGTACCTTATCATCCATATAACGGGATTAAGTCGTATCCTGAAATAGCAAAAACTAGGTTTGATGTAAGGCCTGGAATCACAGGGTTAGCACAAGTTACTGTGAGAAATTCGGTAAGTTGGGATGAAAGAATTAAGTTTGATGTTCAATATGTTCAAGAACTCAGTTTATATAATGATCTGAGAATAATTATGTTAACCATTAAAAAAATATTCAATTCTGAAAATATATATAATTAGGTGAAATATGAATTATATTATTAATAAAGAGAAAATAAGTTTAACTAGAGTGGTTAATTTTTTAGAAAAGATTAATAATGATTTTCCAATACCACTTTCAGAAAAGGTAAATTTACTAGATTATGGGAAAAATTACTTTCAAAAGGAAAGGTTATTTGTTGCGAAAATGATGATAAAGAAATAATAGGATTGGTCGCGGGTTATACAAATGATTACGAGACCAAAGAAGCCTATATATCTGTGTTAGGTATAGATAAAGATTTTAGAGGGCAATCAATTGCGACGTGTTTACTTGAATTGTTCTTTGCAGAAGCTTTAGATAACGAAATGGAGTATGTCTATTTACATACACATTCTTCAAATGAATCTGCCAAAAATTTATATGAAAAACTAGATTTTAAGGCGACGGTTATTGATAGTAATACTCTTAAGTATATGAAGAAAATATCAACTACGAAAGGTAAAAATATGAATATATTATTATTAAGTGTAGGTACCAGAAATAAAATTGTACAGTATTTTAAAAAAGAGTTTAATGGATTAGGAAAAGTGATAGCAACTGACATGAGTTTAAATGCTCCTGCTATATATGAGGCTGATAAATTTTATGTAGTACCAAGTATAAATGATAAAAACTATATGAATGTGATATTAGAAATTTGTGAGACTGAAAATATCTCTGCAGTTCTATCTTTAATAGACCCGGAACTTTCAATATTATCTAAAAATGGTCAAAAATTTGCTGATATAGGTGTGAAAGTAATTGGATCATCATATGAAGTATGTGAATTAGCATTGGATAAATATAAGATGTATAAGTGGTTAATAGAAAATGATTTTAATACCGCTAAGTCTTATTTAACATTAGAAGAATTTATGGAAGATTATGAGAAAAAATTAGTGGATTTTCCAGTAATAATAAAGCCTGTTAAAGGAAGTGCTAGTTTAGAAGTTGCGAAAATTGATGATATAGATTATTTAAAATTTATCTGTAGAAGACATGAAGATATGATAATTCAAGAATTTTTAGTTGGTGATGAAATTGGAGCAGATGTATATATTGACTTAATTTCAGAAGAAGTTGTTTCTATTTTTACTAAAAAGAAATTAAAAATGAGATCCGGAGAAACAGATAAGGCTGTTTCAATTAAAAACGATGAATTAAATGAGTTAATAATTAATTTCGTAAATAAATCAGGATTTAAAGGTCAAATTGATATTGATGTATTTAATGTAGATGGAAAATATTATATTTCAGAAGTTAATCCAAGATTTGGTGGTGGATACCCACATGCATATGAAAGTGGAGTTAATCATATATCCTTAATCAAAAATAATCTACTCGGGAAAGTGAATAAAAAAAATATAGGTAATTACAATGAAAATAATTATATGATGAAATTTAATGAGGTTTATGTAATTGAAAGGGAATGCTAAAAGGAATGAATATACTTTTTTTAACAATTGGTAAAATTGATTCCTTTGATACAAGTGGTTCAATTTATACCGATTTAGTCAGAAAATTTAGGGATGAAAACCATAATGTATTCGTCGTACATCCTTTAGAAAAAAGATTACAAAAGCAAACTGTTTTTGAAGAAAAGGACAATGTATATTTTTTAAGAGTAAAAACAGGAAATATTACTAAAACATCTTTTATTGAAAAAGGAATATCAACATTAAGATTAGAGAAACAATTTATTAGTTCTATTAAAAAATATTTATCAGATGTTCAATTCGACCTAGTCCTCTATTCAACACCACCGATTACCTTTAACAATGTTATAAAATATATTAAATTAAGAGATAATGCAATATCGTATTTATTGCTTAAAGATATATTTCCACAAAATGCTATAGATTTAAAAATGTTTTCAAAAAACTTAATGATTTACAAATATTTTAGATTTAAAGAAAAGCAATTGTATTTAAACTCAGACGTAATTGGCTGTATGTCAGAGGAAAATAAAAACTATATTATAAAAAATAATAAAAATATTGAAGATAAAGTAGAAATAAATCCAAATAGTATTCGAATTGAAGAATATAATCAAATGGATAATATTGAAATTGAAAGCTTAAAAAGACAACTAAATATTCCAATGGATAAATTGATATATCTATACGGAGGTAATTTAGGAAAACCACAAGGAATTGATTTTTTAATTGATGTAATAAAGAAAAATGAAAACAATAGTAAGCATTTTATACTAATAGTTGGAACTGGAACCGAGTATACGAAGTTAGATAATTATTTAAAAGTAAATAAAATAAATAATACAAAGTTAATTGATTTTATTCCGAAAAAAGATTTTGATAAAATTGTTAAGTTAGCAGACGTTGGTTTGATTTTTTTAGATTATCGATTTACAATTCCAAATTTTCCATCACGATTGTTGACATATCTACAAAATAAACTACCTGTATTAGCAGCAACGGATCAAGTTACTGATATTAGAGACACTATCAAAAAAGGAAATTTTGGTTACTGGGTTTCTAGTAATGATTCAGAAAAATTTATTCAAACAATGAATAAATTCGATATACCTGAAGTTCGAGAAAAATTAGGTGATAATGGTTATCGTTATTTAAAAGAAAATTATGATGTTGAAGTAACATATAATGCAATAATGAGACATTTTTAGAAGAAAAGGAGTTTAATATGTTCAAAGATAAAACTTTATTGGTAACTGGGGGTACTGGTTCATTTGGAAATGCAGTATTGGATCGTTTTTTAACCTCTGATTTAAAAGAAATTCGTGTATTTTCACGTGATGAATTAAAACAAGATAATATGCGTCACAAATATCAACAAGAATATCCTGAGTATAGCGATAAATTAAAATTTTATATTGGGGATGTTCGTGATATTAATAGTATTCGTAATGCAATGCATGGAGTTGATTTTGTTTTTCATGCTGCTGCGTTAAAACAAGTTCCGTCTTGTGAGTTTTTCCCAATGGAAGCAGTTAAAACGAATGTTATTGGTACCGATAATGTATTAACAGCTGCAATTGAAGCAGGGGTTAAAAAAGTTATTTGTCTCTCAACAGATAAAGCAGCTTATCCAGTTAACGCAATGGGTACTTCTAAAGCTATGATGGAAAAAGTAGTCGTTGCCAAGTCTAGAACAGTTGATCCAGAAAAAACAATGATTTGTTGTACTCGTTATGGAAATGTATTAGCTTCGCGTGGTTCGGTTGTTCCTTTATTTATTAATCAGATTAAGGAAGGCAAAGATTTAACTGTTACAGACCCGTCGATGACTCGTTTTATCATGACATTAGAAGAGGCTGTTGATTTAGTTATCTATGCTTTTGAAAATGGTCAATCAGGAGATATAATGGTACAAAAAGCACCTGCATCGACGATTGGAGATTTGATGGAAGCAACTCGTCAATTATTCAATGCAGATAGTGAAATGAAAGTTATTGGTATTCGTCACGGTGAAAAGATGTACGAAACTTTATTAACGAATGAAGAATGCGCTAATGCGATCGATATGGGGAATTTCTATCGTGTTCCAGCAGATAAAAGAGACTTGAATTATGATAAATATTTTACAACTGGAGATGAAGAAAGAAATCTCTTAGAAGAGTTTAATTCAAATAATACTGAATTAATGACTGTAGAGGAAATTAAGGAAAAATTACTGACAGTACCATTAGTGAGTGAAGAATTAGCAAAATGGGAGGAAAAATAAAATGAAAGTATTAGTGACGGGAGCAAAAGGCTTCGTTGGTAGAAATTTGGTCGCAGATTTATCTAGACAAGAAGATATTGAAATATTTGAGTTCGACCTTGATACTCCGAAAGAGAAATTAGTACAATGGACAAAAGAAGCTGATTTTGTTTTTCATTTAGCTGGTGTGAACCGCCCAGAGAAAACAGAAGATTTCATGGAAGGTAATTTTGGTTTTACTTCAGAATTATTGGATTTATTGATTAAACATGAAAACAAAGCTCCTATAATGCTTTCATCTTCTATTCAAGCTTTAAGAGATAATCCCTATGGAGAAAGTAAAAAAGCTGGAGAAGATTTATTATTTAAATACTCTAAAGAGAACAATGTGCCCGTTTATGTCTATCGTTTTTCAAATCTATTTGGTAAATGGTCAAAACCTAATTACAACACAGTAGTGGCAACATTTTGTCATAATATCGCACGTGATATCGAAATTCAAATTAATGATCCAAAAGCAGAAATTGAACTATGCTATATTGATGATGTTATTAATGAATTGAAGTTAGCTCTTAAAGGTGAAGGTCATCATGAAAACAATTATTACTATGTTCCAACTTTACATAAAGTCTCTATTGGAGAATTAGCCGATTTAATTAAATCCTTTAAAGAAAGTAGAAATAACTTACTTGTTCCCGATATGCAAGATCCTTTCAGTAAGAAATTATATGCAACTTACTTAAGTTTTTTACCGGAGGATGATTTTTCATATAACTTAAAGATGAATGTTGATCAACGTGGTTCATTTACTGAATTTTTAAAGAGTGATGAACGAGGACAAGTATCAATTAATGTAGCTAAACCTGGAATTGTAAAAGGACAACATTGGCATCATACTAAAAATGAAAAGTTTTTAGTTGTTTCCGGTGAAGGAGTCATTCGTTTTAGAAAAGTAGGAGAAGATAAAGTAATTGAATATCCAGTTTCCGGTGAAAAATTAGAAGTAGTAGATATTCCAACTGGTTATACACATAATATCGAAAACACAGGAAAGACTGATATGGTAACTGTTATGTGGGCCAATGAGATTTTTGACCCTAATAATCCAGATACTTTCTATGAGGAGGTTTAAAAATGTACTTTGCAATTTTTTTTAAAAATATTATAGATAAAGTAGTAAAAATAAATAGAAATTTCATTTTGAAAGATTATAATTTTGTATTTAATTTTTCTTTTGAGGTAATATAATATGAGTAAACTTGCAATCGTAGTAATTGCTTTTAATAGACCAAAATCTTTATTGAGATTATTAAATTCCCTTAATCAATTAGAAAGAGTAGATGTTGATTTACCTTTATTTATCAGTATAGATAGAAGAGAAGGAATAGATAATCATAAAGTACTAAAGGTGGCGAATGAATTTGAGTGGAAATATGGTTCGAAAACTATTAAATTATATAGTGAGAATTTGGGATTAAAAAAGCATGTTCTTAAATGTGGGGAAATATTAGACGATTTTGATGCTCTTGTAGTTCTCGAAGATGATTTATTGGTATCAAAAAATTTGTTTTCTTATGTTAAACAAAGTGTTGAATTTTATAAAGATAATGACAATATTGCTGGAATATCGTTGTATAATCATGAATGGCAAATGTTAGCTAATAGGCCATTCGAACCAGTAAAAACAAAATACGATGTGTATTTAATGCAATATGCTCAATCTTGGGGCCAAATTTGGTTAAAAAATCAATGGAATGAATTTATAGAATGGTATAAAAATAATGATGGAAATTTTAAAAATGAATTAATACCAAAAAATGTAAGAAATTGGCCTGATACTTCATGGTTGAAGTTTCATATAAAGTATATTATTGAGATGAATAAATACTTTGTTTATCCATATTTTTCATTTACAACTAATTTTACGGAACCAGGTCAACATAATAAAAAGCTTGATACAAAATATCAAGTTAAATTAAGTAATGAAAGATATAAAGATTATCAGTTTGGAATGGTAGATTCTGAAATAAGTAAATACGATGCTTTTTTTGAATATGAAAATTTAGTTAGTTACTTTCCAGAAATAGATAATAAAGATTTAACTATTGATTTGTTTGGCACAAAAGAAGATAGTAAAACAAGATATATTTTAACTACAAAAATACTGAAATTTAAAATTATTAAATCTTATAAACTTCAATTAAGACCGCATGAAATGAATATAATCTATGGTATTCAAGGTTCTGATATTTTTCTTTATGATAAATGTAAAGATTCAAATTTGAAGATGAATAATCGATATCAAATTTGGAGCTATGATAATAAGTTAAAATCATTAGAAGATATAATTAATACAATTAAGTATATTATGTTAAATTTCAAAAAAGTAAAAAGCTATTTAAAAAATAGAAGAGGTAAAAAATGAAAAAATTAAAAGTAATGACAGTTGTAGGAACTAGGCCGGAAATTATTCGTTTAGCGGCAGTTATTCAAAAATTAGAAGAATCTGAAGCAGTAGAACATATTATTGTTCATACTGGACAAAACTATGACTATGAACTGAATGAAGTGTTTTTTGCAGATTTTGGATTAAGAAAACCTGATTTCTTTTTAAATGCTGCAGTTGGAAGTCCAATTGAAACAATCGGTAATATTCTTTCAGCAATTGATCCAATTTTAACGGAAGAAAAACCTGATGCTTTTCTTGTATTAGGGGATACTAATTCTTGTTTATGTGCCATTGCTGCTAAACGTCATCGAATCCCAATTTTCCATATGGAAGCAGGGAATCGTTGTTTTGATCAACGTGTGCCAGAAGAAACAAATAGAAAAATTGTCGATCATACCGCTGACATTAACTTAACTTATAGTGATATTGCTAGAGAATATTTATTACGTGAAGGATTGCCTGCTGATCGTGTTATTAAAACAGGAAGCCCAATGTTTGAAGTACTAAATTCTAAACTAGATGATATTAAGAAAAAAGATGCATTAGAAAAGTTAGGTCTTAAAGAAAATGAATATTTTGTTGTTTCAGCACATCGAGATGAAAATATTAACTCAGAACGTAATTTCTTAAATTTAGTTGATACTCTAAATACTATTGCCGAAAAATATCAAAAGCCTGTTATTGTTAGTACACACCCACGTACGCGTAAAATGATTGAAAACAAAGGAATAAAATTTCATGAATTAGTACAATTAATGAAACCAATGGGATTCACAGAGTATAATCAATTACAATTGCATTCCAAAGCAGTTTTAAGCGATAGTGGTACCATTAGTGAAGAATCATCTATTATGGGATTCAAAGCGTTAAATATACGTGAAGCCCATGAAAGACCAGAAGCGATGGAAGAAGCTTCAGTTATGATGGTTGGATTAGAAAAAGAAAGAATTCTTCAAGGTTTAGCAATCTTAGAAACTCAAGAAGTAGGAACTCTACGCCAGGTAGCAGACTATAGTATGCCAAACGTATCGGATAAGGTTTTAAGAATCATCTTGAGTTATACAGATTATGTTAATAGAGTGGTGTGGAAACGATATGGGTAATAAAGTAAGAAAAAGAATACTTTTTCTTGGAGGAATGTATATTGAGGATAATAAAAATATTTTTGTAAAAAATAGTAAAAGAGGGATAGATATTGCTGCAGATTTATTTCAGTGGCGCCTTTTAAATGGTTTATCAGATAATGAGAATGTTGAAAAAATCACTGTAGCTTCTGTTCCTTTTATTCTACCATTTCCGAAACTAAACAATCTAAAAAAAATTAGAAGTTATTTCGAAATTATAAATTCTAAATTATCAATATACTCTTTAAAATTTAATAATTTAGTTTTATATAAAAATTTATCTAGATATTTTTCTCTAAGAAAATTTATGACTGAAAATAAAGAAATAATAAACGAATCAGATACATTATTGGTTTACTCATTGCATACTCCATTATTGAAAGCTGCTTTATTTGCAAAAAAAATTAATCCCAAAATTAAACTTGTAGTTGTTGTACCAGATTTGCCTGAATATATGGATTTAAATCAACGATTTATTAAAAAGGCTTTTAAGAAAATTGATAGTAAATTAATTTATAGTATAGTAACTAAATTTGATGGTTATATCCTTTTAACTGAGCAGATGAAACAAAAATTAAATTTAGGTAATAAACCTAGTATAATTATTGAAGGAATAGCTATGCCTACAAATAACAAGCATAATTCAATTGAAATACTTGATAATAATTATACTAATATCGTATATACTGGAGGAATTTCAAAAGAATATGGAGTAATTGATTTAGTAAATGGTTTTCATCAAATAAAAAATGAAAATATTCGTTTAATCATTTGTGGATCAGGAAAAGATGCTGGTTATATTGAAAATTTATCTCAACAAGATAATAGAATTGTGTATCTGGGACAAGTTGATAACACCATTGCCGTGCAGTTACAAAATCATGCCGATATTCTTGTGAATCCAAGACCGAATATAGGAGAATATACTAAATATTCTTTTCCATCAAAAACAATTGAATATTTAGCTGCTGGAAAAATACTCATCGCCAATAAACTGGATGGAATTCCTTCAGAATATGATGAATATATTTATTATATTGATAAGATGAATAATGGATCCTTTAAAGAGGCTTTAATAGAAGTAATAAGTTGGTCAGATGAAGAAAGAGATAAGTTTGGTAAGAAAGCCAAAGATTTTATTCTAAAAAATAAGACTCAAAACATAGTAACTAGTAAAATATTGAAATTTATTGATGATATAAACATGGAGGTTACAAAATGAATTTAGGAAAAAAAATATATAACACTCCATTCATTGTTTTTTTATTATTAACATTTTTATTTTTATATGCGTTAAATAATGCTTTTATAATAATATTAATACCTATAGTTTTTTTGCCAATCCTATTATTGGATATAAAAAATCGTCGATTTAGTAAAAAATTTATAGTTATTTTTTTGAACATCTTATTTTTTTCAGTAGTTTTTGCATTTTTTACTAGACTTTATTTACCAGATATTGGTAGTAATATTGTATTGCAGGTATTAATTACACCACCAATATTTACTTATTGTGGTTATATATTTCCCAAAAACTCAATTAATGAAAAAAAATTCATTTTTTATGGAATTGTCATAATTGCTTCAGGACTAACATTATTTTGTTTTCTTTCATATTTAAAAACTTTAAGAAATTTCGGAACTATAAGTGCAGCATATAGATCTTTTGGTTCTAGACGAATGTTACAATCTATATGGTCTAACCAACCAATAGCTGCTACAGGAATAAATGTTTATCTTTCTTTATCTTTAGCTTTATTTCCAGTTTGTTTGATGAAATTTGATAGGTCTTTTTCCTTTTTTGAAGAAAGATTAATAAAAATTTTAGTTACAATATTATCATTACTATCTATTTTTTTAGTATTAGAAATTGGAAGTAGAACAGGTGTTCTTTTATTTTTTAGTGTTTTGTTTATCTTTTTCTTAACAAAACTAAATTCAATAAAAAGTTTACTCAGTTTTCTTATCAGTATAAGCATTGTACTCCTTTTTTTAGTAATAGTATATTTTAATAATGAAGAAATTGTAAATAATATTTGGTTAAATTCATCATTTTATAATCGTTTAATAAATGAAGGAATCAACAACGATGCCAGAATTAATGCATGGAAAATTTCGTTAGATAATTTTTTCATACATCCTTTTGGTGGTAGAGAGTTTGAAATACCACTAAAATATGTTCATAATCTGTGGTTAGATGTTCATTATGATGTCGGAATTATAGCTTTAACTCCATTAATAATCTTTTGTATATATTCTTTAAAAGATTTATTAAATAGAATAATTACTTTGCCTAAAGATGTTCTGACTCAATTATTTATTGGAGTATTTATTGGACTTTATTCGGTATTTATGTTGGAGCCTATTCTTCAAGGATGGATTATCATATTTAATATTTACTGTTTTTTTGTTGGTAATTTACGATGTATTATTGAGGTTGATGAGAAAAAATGAAAAAACAAAATTCACTTAAATTAAATTCTGTATATAATTTTTTGTATAGTGGAATTAATATTGTATATCCTTTAATTGTCGCTCCATATGTTTCTAGAGTGTTGGGGGCTACTAACCTTGGAAAAGTTAATTTTTCAAGTAATTTAGCTGAATGGTTTATTATTTTAAGTATATTTGGAACAAATATATATGGTGTAAGAGAAATATCACGTTCAAGAGATGATAGAAATAAATTAAGTAAAACATTTTCAGAATTAATATCAATAAAATTAATTATGGCTTTTCTTTCATGCATCTTAATTTTTATATCTATCTTCTATATTGAATTTTTCCATGAAGAGAATGTATTACATAAAATTGTTATGATGAATGTATTTTTAAGTGTATTGAATGTTGATTGGTTCTTTCAAGGTTTAGAAGAATATCATTATATAACTATCCGAAGTTTAATAATTAAAACCTTTACAATTTTATTAATTTTTTTATTTGTAAAAAATAGGGATGATTACACAAGATATGCTTTGTTAAATATGTTGTCAATTAGCGGTAACGGAATTTTAAACTATTTACATTCAAGAAAATTCGTAAAAATCTCTTTTAATAATATGACATTAAAAAAACATATTAAACCTTTATTCACATTTTTTGTTACTAATTTTATAATCAATATCTATGCGAGTGTAGATTCTACAATTTTAGGTTTTTTATCAACAATCAATAATGTTGCATTTATTACAAGAAGTAAAACAATAGTAAGATCAGCTGCAACAGTTGCTGATTCAATTTCAGGTGCAACAATGTCTCGAGCTGCATATTATTCAGATTTGAATAAAGAACAATTTTATTTACTTCAATCAAAAGTTCAAAAAATGATTCTATGGATAAGTATCTCTTTAATGTTTGGTATTGCTTCTTTATCAAAAGAACTAATGTATTTACTAGGAAGCGTTGAGTATTCGTATTTCAGCTCATTAGTAATTTTGTCATCACCTGTTGTTATATTTTCCCCACTTTCTGCTTATCTACAGAGACAAATACTCGTACCTTTAGGTTTAGAAAAAGAGGGACTTAGGGCATCAATTTTCTCAAGTTTTGTAAGTTTAATTTTGAATATATTAATGATTAAAGTATATGGTGTGTATGGAGCTGCAATCACATTGTCAATTTCTGAATTTTTGGCTTTTTTTATAAGATATTTAATTATTAATATTAAGTATAAACTTAAAATTTATCTTTTTGATATAATAGTTTTAAGATTTTTATCTGTTGGAATTTTAATGTTCATAGTTATAATATTATTAAAAAGAATACTTATGTTTTCTGTTTTAATAGAGTTTTTAATCTGTGTTATTGTGGGTATAATTTGTTACGTTGGTATATTGTTATTTTTTAAAGACAAAACAACTATGGAGATATTTAAATTTATAAAAAGCATTATATATAAGTTTCTTCCGTTAAAAAAGTAATTATATAGTGTGTGTATGGCAAAATAAAAGGCTCTTTGTCAAATGGTGTGGGTCACGGAATTTTTGGTCGTTCAACACAATTGTGTTGAACGGCCGTTTTTTCTAATTAAGCGGTTTTCTTTGTCTTTGATTCTTTTTCTTGACTAAAATATAAAGGGCGATAGTCTTGGTTTGTGCAGTTCTTACTTAACAAAATATAGCGTGCTCTTAATCTTAAACGTCTAAAATTAGTATAACCATGTCCTGTTCGTTTGATTGTTTTAATGATATTATTGGTTGCTTCCAGGTGTCCATTTGACAATGTGACGGTTAAAGCATTGGTAATATACTCTTGATAGCGTGTAATCGTGTTAAACGCTGTACGAATCACTTGACGATAGGAATATTTTTTTATTTCTTGAAGTTCATAATGAAACAATTCGACATCGTGTGTCATAATGGCATATTTGAAATCATTTATTTTTTCATAGGCATTTCTAAGCCCTATATCAAGCGAAAGTAGATATTCTACCATCATTTTTTCAGTCACTAATCCATCGAACAGGCGATGGGTTTGATAATTCTCAAAATCTAGATCTTCTCGGTTTTTAAGAAGTAATTTCCATAATTTTTTCAACTTATTATAATCACATTTCGAGGGTTTCTTTTTATATTGATTCATTACTTGAATCCTTAGGTTGTTAAGGGCTCTATTGAGTAATTGAATGATATGGAACCGGTCAATCACAATCTTAGCACATGGGAACAGTGTCTTTATCATGCTAATAAAGGGAAGATTCATGTCCATCGTAATCCATTCAACTTGACGGCGTACGTCCAATGGGAAACGGAAAAAATGTTTTTTGATATCCGCTTGTTGACGACTGTCTAATAAATCTAATATTTGGTGAGTAGAAGCATTGGCATAAATAAAGGACATTTCTGCTTTACATGATTTGGTTGTACGTAGTTCGTCAAATGATAAAGTGGTTGGCAGGGTATTCGTTTGTGGTTTCATCTGCGTTTCCAAGGAATCGAGTACTCTAAAGACCGTACTAATGGATACATAGGTATTTTTAGCAATCAGTGAAGCAGATTGTACGAGTCTCAATTGTTCTTTTACGAGTTGTTTTTGTAAGTTAGAAATCTGACAATTTGGCTCTACTAAATTGGTTTGTGCCATAAAGGTTTTCTTACACGCTTTACATATAAAACGTTGTTTTTTTAGTAGAATTAATTTAGGACAGGCAAGAGAACAAGCATATTTTACTTTTACTTGCTTAAAGCCATGCTTCAAAATAGAGTTATTAATATTTTTTTGATGACAGCAGGGGCAAGCCACTGGGTCATAAGAAAGCTTAGCAGATACAGTCTGGTAAACGACACCGTTCAATGTAATGGAATCTTGATCCAAACATCCTTCAATAAAAGTGATATTAGGGTCTGTTATTTCAAGTAATTTTCTGATATCATCTGAATAGGTCATGTGAGTTCCTCTTTTCTAATAGTTTAGTCGCTAATTAGATTATATCGGAATTCCATGACTTTTTGTATTGATTTATAAAGGTGTGAATGAACAGAGTCATTTCTATAAATCCACACCAAAAAGTATAGAGCCAAATAAAAGTGCAGAGCTTTGCAAGTAAAAAATGCAGAGTCCTGCACTAATTTTGTGCAAAAAAATAGACTTGCCAGTCACCCCAAGTCCCGCTACATTAATTGTGTCGAAGCAATTTTGTAGTGGAGGTTAAGAGAGGATGCTAGCAATGTCTGATATTAATTGTATCAAAAAGTTAAGAAATGAAAAAGGTCTTTCGATCTCTGAGATTCAAAGGGTTATGAAAATAAATTGGAGAACTGCTAAGAAGTATGCGGATGAAGATCAAATACCGCAGGAAAAAGTATTTGAAAAGAAAGGAATGATGTATGAGGAGAAATGGTGTTTATGGCAAACTAAAAATGTAGGTTATGGCACTTCTTTTATGCATGTCCTATAGGGCCATGCATAAAAGAAAAAGCCACTTGCTAACAACTCAATAATTAACTACACTTCCTGTTGGACCCATTATTCTGGCAGGAGGTAGATTAGGAGTGTTAGAAGTGACTGAAATTAATTATATCAGACAACAAGTGAACGGAAAAGGGCATACATATGCAGAGGTTGCGAGAAGAACAAATAGAGACCCAAGAACCGTACAGAAATATGCGGATCTAGATGAATTCCAACCTGAATTGAAAGGAAGGAAACATCAACCCTCTCCGGTTATGGATCCGGTGAAAGAGATTGTGGATCAGTGGTTGAGGGAAGATTTGAAGAAGAAAAAGAAATATCGGAGAACTGCGAAGCGTATTTGGGAGTTATTAAAGGAAGAGTGTGGATTTAAAGGTTCAGACCGAACGGTGAGAGCATATGTCTCTAAGCGGAAAATAGAATTACTTGAAGAGATGGAAGCAAACGATGAGGCAGCTCTTCCGTTAGAAGCAAGTCCAGGGGATGCCCAGGTAGACTTTGGAGAGGCACCGTTTAAGGTAGAGGGAGAAGTCATAGAACTTCCGTATCTGGTTATGTCTTTCCCGTACAGTAATGCATTTCTGGTTCAGGTGTTTGAGTCCCAGAATCAAGACTGTTTCTTGGAAGGCATGAAACGATTCTTTCATCACCTTGGGGGTGTACCTAGAAGAGTTCGTTTTGATAACTTATCACCTGCGGTGAAAAAGATTCTTCCTCATGGAAGACGTGAACTGACGGAGGGATTTGAAAGGTTTGTCTTACACTACGGTTTCGAATATGAATTTTGTAATCCAGGTTCAGGGAATGAAAAAGGTCATGTGGAAGCAATGGTTAAGTATGTTCGTAATAATTTCTTCTTACCAGAACGAAGAGTATTTCAATTAGACGAATTCAATACCAAGTTGTGGGGAGAAGCTGAAAAAGATCGTCATCGCCAACATTATGAGAAAAAGGAAGAAATCAGTAAATTATTCGAAGAAGATAAGCATGCATTTTTACACTTACCGGCCAAGGAGTATAGTTGTGTACGCTATGAAACTTTGAAAGCTGATAAATATGGGTTTGTCCAAGTGGATACAAAAAAATACTCCACTTCCCCACGTTACGCAAAACAAAAAGTCTTGGTGGCAATCACATATGATCAAGTTACTATCCTTTCGGATAGATACGAAAAAATTGTAAGACATAACCGAATCTACGGAAATGCATCAAAATCAATGGTATGGCAACCCTACCTATCTCTTATGGCCACAAGGCCAACAGCTTTGAAATATACGACGTTCTATGGCCAATTACCGGAACGCTGGCGAAGCTATTTGAATGAATGCACCGTTGAGGAGAAGAAAGAAGCTCTCAAACTATTATCAACATTACTGAAAGAACATAGTTTAGAAAAGGCAACAGAAGCGTTGGAGATAGCTTCTAAAAGGAGCCATCCATCTTCCGAATCAATCAAACAGGTTTTCCATCAACTTATTCACGGGCGAGGTTATCGTGATACGTTGGAGATGAAGCCTAGCATCCCAGTCATGCCAGTCGCTGAGCGAGGGATTAAGAAATATGATGTCTTCTTTTCCTCTGAAAGGAGGCAGGCATAATGCATGAAATGATTCAGGAGTACGCAAAGCGATTAAAACTCAGCTGGATTCGTGAGAATTTCCATACGGTGAACATAGAAGATCCTCAACAATACTTATTAACACTTTTTGAAAAGGAAGTGGAACAGCGTGAGGAGCGTAAGATAAACCTATTATTCAAAACGGCAACGCTGCCGAACGTGTCTGGTAATCCTTTTGATTGGACAGATATTCAATTGGGTCAGGGGTTAAGTCAAGAATCGGTATTAGAAGGAGAATTTATCGAGGCAAAGGAAAATATGATTTTTTATGGTGGAGTAGGTGCAGGTAAAACCTACCTCTCTACGCTCATAGGAATCAATGTCATACAGAAGTATGGCAAGCGAGTGAAGTTCTATACCGTTGCTTCATTGGCAAATGAGCTGTTGGAAGCGAATGAAAAAGGTACGTTGACCAGGCTGTTTAACAGAATAGATAAGCTTGATCTATTAATATTAGATGAGCTAGGCTATATTCCATTGCATAAGCAAGGTGCAGAACTACTGTTTCAAGTGATATCTATGTGTTATGAAAAACGGAGCATTATCATTACTACCAATCTTCAATTCGGACAGTGGAACCATGTCTTTGGCGATCCGATTCTAACGGAAGCCGTAGTGGATCGCCTAATCCACCACTCCCACCTCATTCTGTTTGGGGGTGAAAGTAAACGAATGAAAGAGTCTATGATGATGAAAAATTAGAGGTTGGCAAGTGGTTTACAAAAAGGGCTGCCGTTTCATACATTTTACACTTGCCAAATACAGAGAAATGGGGTGAAATCGTATCAGAGTGGCTATTTGAGGATTCGAAATTAAAGAGAAAGTCCAGAAGGACAAAGAAGAGTATTTTTGAAGAATTACAGGATTTAGTGTTTATGGCAAACTAAAAATGTAGGTTATGGCACTTCTTTTATGCATGTCCTATAGGGCCATGCATAAAAGAAAAAGCCACTTGCTAACAACTCAATAATTAACTACACTTCCTGTTGGACCCATTATTCTGGCAGGAGGTAGATTAGGAGTGTTAGAAGTGACTGAAATTAATTATATCAGACAACAAGTGAACGGAAAAGGGCATACATATGCAGAGGTTGCGAGAA
Organism: Globicatella sanguinis; assembly: GCF_002847845.2. Taxonomy (NCBI): domain Bacteria; kingdom Bacillati; phylum Bacillota; class Bacilli; order Lactobacillales; family Aerococcaceae; genus Globicatella; species Globicatella sanguinis. The sequence continues at coordinate 2,142,407 of NZ_CP126962.1, forward strand.
GAACAAATAGAGACCCAAGAACCGTACAGAAATATGCGGATCTAGATGAATTCCAACCTGAATTGAAAGGAAGGAAACATCAACCCTCTCCGGTTATGGATCCGGTGAAAGAGATTGTGGATCAGTGGTTGAGGGAAGATTTGAAGAAGAAAAAGAAATATCGGAGAACTGCGAAGCGTATTTGGGAGTTATTAAAGGAAGAGTGTGGATTTAAAGGTTCAGACCGAACGGTGAGAGCATATGTCTCTAAGCGGAAAATAGAATTACTTGAAGAGATGGAAGCAAACGATGAGGCAGCTCTTCCGTTAGAAGCAAGTCCAGGGGATGCCCAGGTAGACTTTGGAGAGGCACCGTTTAAGGTAGAGGGAGAAGTCATAGAACTTCCGTATCTGGTTATGTCTTTCCCGTACAGTAATGCATTTCTGGTTCAGGTGTTTGAGTCCCAGAATCAAGACTGTTTCTTGGAAGGCATGAAACGATTCTTTCATCACCTTGGGGGTGTACCTAGAAGAGTTCGTTTTGATAACTTATCACCTGCGGTGAAAAAGATTCTTCCTCATGGAAGACGTGAACTGACGGAGGGATTTGAAAGGTTTGTCTTACACTACTGAATATTGCCATCCCAAAGCTCCACTCGTGCCAATGTGAGCTCCGCCCTTTGCCAATTTTTGCTCCACTTGTGCCAAAAATGACTCCACCCATTGCCAATATGAGCCCCACTTAAATGAATAAACCCCTTATAATAGGCTTACATGCTGAATTCCAGCATGAATATATTATAAGGGGGTATTTTTTGTGATTAATTATCGCAGAATACTGGAATTGACGTTTTCAGGAACGAGTCAGCGAACAATTGAAAGTCTCGTCGGTAGTTCCAGACACACAATTAGGGAGGTGGTTGAAAGAGCTGAAGCTCGAGACTTAAGTTCTCTTGAAGATGAGATGACCAATCAATGGTTGGAGACCTTTCTTTTTCCAGAAAAGACGCCGGTAGCCAAAGGCTATTATCAAGAAGACTGGGAATATGTTCATAAGGAATTGGGGAAGAAGCACATGTCACTGACTTTATTACATAAGGAGTATAAGGATCGCGCTAAAGAGGATGGCTTGATGGGCTATTCCTATCGATCTTATTGTCGCTTCTACGGAGACTATGCTCGCAAGTATAAAGTCACGATGCCATTGAAACGGAAGCCTGGCGAAATATTAGAAGTAGATTGGGCGGGCGCAACTTTATCTTTAAAAGATTTAGCTGGTGGCCCTGATATTGATGTTTATCTCTTTGTGGCTTGTCTGCCATTCAGTCAGCATTTCTATGTGGAAGGCTTTCTAGATATGACTTCTCCTAGTTGGTTGACTGCTCACATTCATGCTTTTGAGTACTTCAATGGTGTCCCAGAACTCTTGTCTCCAGATAATTTGAAAACGGGGATTCAAACGCCCAACTATGCGGAGCCTAAGCTGAATGCTGCTTATCAAGATTTAGCTGATTATTACGGAACCGTTGTTGTCCCAGCACGTGTAGAAAAACCGAAAGACAAACCATCTGTTGAATCAAGTGTCGGGCTAGCGAGTCGTCAAATCATTGCCGCCTTGAGGAATGTCCAGTGTTTCTATCTTCATGAATTAAATGAGCTGATTTTTCAGAAGTTAGAAGAAATTACCACTGCCCCTTTCCAAAAGAAGCTTGGCTCAAGACAGAGCGTCTTCGAAGAAGAAGAATGGGAATATCTCACCCCGGTTAGACAACCCCGATTTCAACTAACGGACTGGAGAGTAGCTAAAGTCCAAACTAATTATCATATCCAAGTAGACAAGAACTACTACTCCGTCCCTTATGAATACATCCAAAGTCAGGTCGAGGTACGCCTCACTCAGGACTTACTAGAAGTTTACTTCAATCAGGGGCGAATTGCATCTCATAAACGAATTCATGGTGACATAGGAATTTATAGCACGAACAAGGATCATATGCCTGACCATCATCGGCTCTATCTGGATCACACTCCCGATTCTAGCCGGAATTGGGCACAAACAATCGGTCCAGCAACCCAAGCACTGATTGATAAGATATTAGCTCAACAGGTGGAGAAGCGAGCGCTAAGAATGATCGCAGGCATTCAACGATTAAAGGAGCAACATTCGCTAGCTATAATAGAACAGACGAGTGAAATCCTACTGGACATCGCTAAGCAACCGACTTTATCGACATTTAAACAAATCATAAAGGAAGAAACGAATCGCCCCACCCATCAAGAGGCAGTTCAACAAAAACAAGATGAACAACACGGTTTTGTCCGAGGGGCAGATTACTTTGGGAGGAAAAAATAATGGTTAAACAAGAAACACTAAATAAAATGAAAGTCATGCGACTTAGCGGGATGGCTGAAGCCTATGAGCAGCAAATGAATAACCAAGACTACCAAGCCATGAGCTTTGAAGAAAGGTTAACTTTATTGATTGACCACGAATATGCCAAGAGGCAGAACAATAAGTTGAATCGGCTAATCAATCAAGCTACTTTTTCCAATCCAGAAGCTTATATTGAAAATATTCATTATCATGCCGACCGTCATTTAGATAGGGATTTAATTCAACGATTAGCGACAGGAACCTATCTAGAAAATAAACAAAATATCATCCTTATGGGAGCATCTGGCAATGGGAAGACTTGGATAGCTAATGCGTTCGGTATCCAGGCTTGTAGGCAATTCAAACGGGTCAAATATATTAGGCTACCAGAGTTGATTGATGAGCTAAAGATCGCCAAACGTGATGGAAGTGGACCCTATCGTAAAATCATAAAGAGTTACAGTAAGTATGAACTCTTAATTCTTGACGAATGGCTACTGACTCCGATTAGTCAAGAGGACTCCCTGTATTTACTAGAAGTGATAGAAGGACGATTAAATAAAACTTCTACTATCTTCTGTTCACAATTCGCTCCAGAGGGCTGGCACCAAAAAATTGAAAGTGTCCAGTTAGCAGATGCCATACTAGACCGCATCGTTCACAATGCCTACCATATCCTCATAGATGGGCAAATTTCCATGCGCGAGCGTATGGGAATACGATAAGGTGTTCCAAGCTTAAAGCCCTTTTATGGGGCTTTAAGTGCTATTAAATGAGGTGGAGCTATATTTGGCACAAGTGGAGCAAAAATTGGCAAAGGGCGGAGCTCACATTGGCACGGGTGGAGCTATTTGATGGCAATACCCACACTACGGTTTCGAATATGAATTTTGTAATCCAGGTTCAGGGAATGAAAAAGGTCATGTGGAAGCAATGGTTAAGTATGTTCGTAATAATTTCTTCTTACCAGAACGAAGAGTATTTCAATTAGACGAATTCAATACCAAGTTGTGGGGAGAAGCTGAAAAAGATCGTCATCGCCAACATTATGAGAAAAAGGAAGAAATCAGTAAATTATTCGAAGAAGATAAGCATGCATTTTTACACTTACCGGCCAAGGAGTATAGTTGTGTACGCTATGAAACTTTGAAAGCTGATAAATATGGGTTTGTCCAAGTGGATACAAAAAAATACTCCACTTCCCCACGTTACGCAAAACAAAAAGTCTTGGTGGCAATCACATATGATCAAGTTACTATCCTTTCGGATAGATACGAAAAAATTGTAAGACATAACCGAATCTACGGAAATGCATCAAAATCAATGGTATGGCAACCCTACCTATCTCTTATGGCCACAAGGCCAACAGCTTTGAAATATACGACGTTCTATGGCCAATTACCGGAACGCTGGCGAAGCTATTTGAATGAATGCACCGTTGAGGAGAAGAAAGAAGCTCTCAAACTATTATCAACATTACTGAAAGAACATAGTTTAGAAAAGGCAACAGAAGCGTTGGAGATAGCTTCTAAAAGGAGCCATCCATCTTCCGAATCAATCAAACAGGTTTTCCATCAACTTATTCACGGGCGAGGTTATCGTGATACGTTGGAGATGAAGCCTAGCATCCCAGTCATGCCAGTCGCTGAGCGAGGGATTAAGAAATATGATGTCTTCTTTTCCTCTGAAAGGAGGCAGGCATAATGCATGAAATGATTCAGGAGTACGCAAAGCGATTAAAACTCAGCTGGATTCGTGAGAATTTCCATACGGTGAACATAGAAGATCCTCAACAATACTTATTAACACTTTTTGAAAAGGAAGTGGAACAGCGTGAGGAGCGTAAGATAAACCTATTATTCAAAACGGCAACGCTGCCGAACGTGTCTGGTAACCCTTTTGATTGGACAGATATTCAATTGGGTCAGGGGTTAAGTCAAGAATCGGTATTAGAAGGAGAATTTATCGAGGCAAAGGAAAATATGATTTTTTATGGTGGAGTAGGTGCAGGTAAAACCTACCTCTCTACGCTCATAGGAATCAATGTCATACAGAAGTATGGCAAGCGAGTGAAGTTCTATACCGTTGCTTCATTGGCAAATGAGCTGTTGGAAGCGAATGAAAAAGGTACGTTGACCAGGCTGTTTAACAGAATAGATAAGCTTGATCTATTAATATTAGATGAGCTAGGCTATATTCCATTGCATAAGCAAGGTGCAGAACTACTGTTTCAAGTGATATCTATGTGTTATGAAAAACGGAGCATTATCATTACTACCAATCTTCAATTCGGACAGTGGAACCATGTCTTTGGCGATCCGATTCTAACGGAAGCCGTAGTGGATCGCCTAATCCACCACTCCCACCTCATTCTGTTTGGGGGTGAAAGTAAACGAATGAAAGAGTCTATGATGATGAAAAATTAGAGGTTGGCAAGTGGTTTACAAAAAGGGCTGCCGTTTCATACATTTTACACTTGCCAAATACAGATTTAGGTTTTCCAGGATCATATCGAACGGTTTGCTACTTTATTTCCGAATGGGAAAATACTCATCAAGAAGAAAAGGACAACGGTTATGAAAGATTGGAACACCCTCCTTGTGAAGCACAAGTGGATTTCGGAGTAATGGAGGCGGTTCAAGATGGTGAAATTGTTGATATCCATGCTTTAGTAATGTCTTTTCCAAATAGCAATTCAGGTTTTTCAGTGCCCCTACCTTCTGAAAATCAAGAATGTTTTCTACACGGCCTTAGTATTCTATTTAAACAAGCTGGAGGCGTGCCAAAAAGGATACGAATAGATAATTTAACACCAGCTGTTTATTCCGCGCTCTCAAGCCCACCTATACGCAGCATCAAGTCCGGCTGTAGCCAATTCAAGGCAATGAGTCCACGCTTCAAGGCAAGAGAGTAGCCATACTCATGGAGCATGGCTATGAATGAAGTTTTATTCTTGGTTGGCAAAATGTTCACGCATATTCAATTGGCCAGCATCTAACCACACCGAGTTATGAACAATTCGGTCCATAATCGCATCAGCATGAACCCCACCACCTAGTCGTTGATGCCAGTCGCTCTTCCTAAATTGAGTGCAGAAGATAGTTGAACCTGATTGATAACGTTTCTCAGTGATTTCAAAGATAAACTTTAAATCCTCGTCTGATAAGTCTTCTAACAACCATTCATCCAAGATAAGCAGGCCATAGTTCGAATATTTAGTAATCAGTTTTTTCATACCACTGGGTTTAAGCGTGGCTTCATCGCGTTCGACCAGAAGGTCAGGAAGTCGGATATAACGGGTTCGAACTTCTAACTTACAAGCCTCTTTACCTAGAGCGCAGGCTAAATATGTTTTCCCAGAGCCTGTGAATCCTTGAAAAACGACATTTCTATACCGATGAAGATAATTTCCTCTAGCCAGTTCTTGAATCACTTGTTGTTTAAGTTCTCGCTTCTCGTAGTAGATGGAGGTGACATCAGCTTCAGGCAAGCGGAAATTAGCCCGTTTGATCAATCCATGGACTTTCTTGTTATATTTCTCTTGATAGAGATAATCAATCGCTAATTGGAGTCGTTCATCAAAGGTCAGGGTGAGTGAATCATTCTCCAGTTCCTGCATTTCTAGCGCACTCACTAGCGGTTCTAAATCAAGCTGTCTCAACTTACGGATACTTTCACTGTTAATCATGATCTTCACCTCCGTAATAGGCTGCTCCTCTAACAAAGCCCATTGGCGGCTCGGGTTCGTGGTTCTCTTCGGATTGAGCTTGAACTGGATTGGTTAAGATGGCGTAGAGATGACGATATCTAGGGGAATGAATTCGCTCTAAGGCGATGTGACAAGCCGTTTCAAGGTCTTCATTCGAAAAAGATTGACTTAATTTGAGAATGGATTGACTGGGTTGGTAGCCTCGTTCTTTTAATGGTACTGTTTCAAAGACTCTTTGAATCACCTTGTGTGTGAAGGGTCCGATTGCTCTGGCTTGATTCAACAGCAAGGTATCATTCACTTGAGGACGATTGAATTGTTCGGGCAAATGCTCAGGGCTTGTCGAGAATTGATATTCTAAATAGCTTGGGAAGCGCTTATGAGTCGCGATACGTTCTTGATTGTAATAAACCTCAAGGAGACGATCTGTCACGCGTAAATCCACCTGTTTGCGAACATATTGGTAAGGGCAGGAATAGTTATTCTTTTGGAAAGTAATGTGACAGTCTAGTTTTACTTTGCGACCATAGACCCATTCTGCCACTTCATACGGTACCAACGGCAAGGGGCGCAAGGTTGGGTGTTCAACGGTTTCAAAAATTTGTTTGCGACTTCCTTCTCGTTTTTGGAACGGTGTTGTATTAAAGAGTGTGATACGTGTCATGATAGCGTCATTGAGTTCGTCAAGACGAGTAAAGATTTCATTTCTCAAAGGAGCAATAACTGCCATCGCAGTTTGATTGACGCCTCCTTCAACGGCAGCCTTTTGTTTAGGTTTCTTTACGCCCGTCGGCATAATCGCCATGACATAATGATCAGCTAAACCTTCATACTGGGCATTCAAAATAATATCGCCTTCTTTAGGATATGAGATAACCCCCGTCTTTAGATTATCACTAATCAGGCGAATGGTTGTACCGCCCAGAAAATTAAAGAGGTTAACATGGCAACGAATCCAAGTATCACTGGTCATATCGAGGGTTCCTTCAACGTAAGTATATTGACTATAAGGTAGAACAGCCACAAAGAGATGCACTTCAATAAAGGCCCCGCTTTCAGGGTCTAAGAGTTGCATTGTCGCTCCAGCCCAATCCACTTGAGTAGAAACTCCAGGTTTATGTTTTAAGTGATTAGTGAGCTTATATTGGTCAATATGCTTATTGTAGTCTTCACAAAACTTACTGTATCCAACTGCAATGCTTTTCTGCTTCTTACATGCATCGACATACTCAGTCCACAACAACTTCAGTGTGACACCTACACGCTTAAGTTCCTCTTGCACATAATCGTAATCAGGCAAGGTATAGAGCGCCTCTGATTGGTGCTTGGAGGGAAAGAATTTTTGATAAACTTCTTGTTCAGATATGTTTTGGATATCTGCGTAAGTTAAATCTAACTCATCCGCACGTCGAAAGACTTCGCTGACAGAATCACGCCCGACTCTTTTTGTCTTAGCAATCATGTTTCTCGAGAGCCCTTGCTCTCTGAGTTCCATAATCAACTTGACTGGTATTTTTCTAGCCATTAAAAACAGCCTCCTTTTAGAATATTTTGAAGACGATGTCTTCAAAATAACTATACCTAAAAGAAAGGCCAAGTTGGACTCCAAACGTGGATTGATTGCCTTGATGTGCGGATTCGGGGTTAAAACAGGGGGTGCCTAGGGGATGCCTTGAATTGGCTACAGCCTGCCTTGAAAGCGTGGAATAATCACAGCAGTAAAAAAACAAGAATAAAAAATGAAGAAGCCCAACTAACCGATGAATTTATACAATTTCAGAATTATTTCGGCTTCGACGTTCAGGTATGTAATCCACGTAGCGCCATGAAAAGGGAAATGTAGAAAATAAGGTTGGGTATGTACGTTATAACTTCTTGTATATGGCATAATTGAAATGTAGTTTACGGCAGTTAATTCATGTTGGTCAAATTCGACCAAAAATATACAAAAAAACCACTTGCCAACATTCAAAAATAACTTTAAACTCCTCGTTAGACCAATAACGTTTGACAGGAGGATATTTAGGAGATGTTAACAGTGGCTGAAGTAAATTATATCAGATATGAAGTGAATCAAAAAGATGAAAGTTATGCAAGTGTTAGTCGAAAGACAGGTTTCGATGCTCGTACAGTAAAAAAATATGCCAATCAAGAAGACTTTGAAGTTAAGAAACCTCAGTGCCGAAAGGCACCTGTCATGGATCCAGTAAAACCAATTCTTGATGAATGGTTGAATGAGGATTCTAAAAAGAAACGGAAATATCGCCGCACGGCGAAACGTTTATTTCAATAGCTTGTGGAAAAGCATGATTTTAAAGGGTCTGAGAGAAGTGTTCGCCAGTATGTTTCTAAACGAAAAAAAGAATTAAAAACAATGGTTGATCAAGCGGCTTTACCTTTAGAATCTATCCCGCGGACAGCCCAAGTGGATTTCGGAACGGCTCCTTTTGTTTATCAATCAGAATCGATGGAGTTACCCTATTTGGTGATGTCGTTTCCTTTCAGTAATACGTTTTATTTTCAGGTTTTTCCTTCGGAAAATGTAGAGTGTTTACTCGAAGGTTTACAACGTATGTTTCATCATATGGGTGGGGTTCCGAGAACCATTCGATTTGATAATTTTAGACCGGCAGTGAAAAAGATATTAGGCAAAGGAGAGCGAAAGCTCACGGATGTGTTTGAACGCTTTGTGGGGCATTATGGCTTTCATTATGAATTTTGTAATCCAGGTAAGGGGAACGAAAAAGGCCATGTCGAAGCGATGGTGAAGTATGTAAGGAATAATTTCTTATTACCGGAATGTCATATTGAAGATTTAGATCAATTTAATGAAACGTTATGGCAAAAAGCTGAGGATGATCGTGATCGTTCTCATTACAAAAAAGATGTGCCAATAGATACGCTCTATCAAGAGGATTGCGCACAATGGCTTCTCCTTCCGGAGAAATCATTTGATTGCGTACGTTATGAAGTAGTTAAAGCTGATAAATATGGTTTTATTACGGTGGATAAAAAACAATACTCAAGTTCGCCTCGATTCGCTGGGGATAAGTTAACCGTTGCGATCACATATCATTCAGTGAGTGTTTTAAATGAGCAACATGAAGCTGTGGTTCATCATTCGAGACTCTATGGTGTTAGACGAAAATCAATGGTTTGGCAACCCTATCTTGATTTATTATCTCGACGACCACGCGCGATTAAGTACACCAGTATCTATGATCATTTCCCAGAAGAATGGACGCGATATTTAAAAGCTTGTACAGAAGATGAGCAAAAAGAAGCTTTAAGATTATTAGGTACGTTACTTAAAAATGATGATTTCACGCTACTGAATCAGGCGCTAAATGATGTATCAGCACAAGGACATCCAAGTGTTGATCAAATTAAACATCGATTCTATTCACTCGTTAATAATCAAGAGGATTATTCAACATACACGCCACAAATGTCTTTACCGGATATGCCTGATATCACAAGAGGACTTGATCATTATGACGCCCTCTATGCGAAAGAAGGTGGAGCGCGTGAATAATCAAATTATAGAATACGCCAAACGCTTAAAACTCAGCTGGATTCGAGAACATTACCACGAGGTGACAGCCGAGTCAAATGAAGCTTACTTGGTTAAGTTGTTTGAAAAGGAAATAGAGCATCGAGAAGAGCGCAAAGTCAACTTACTGTTGAAGCAAGCGCAACTACCTAAAACAGGCCATCAGCCTTTTCAGTGGGAACATATTCAGATTCCGCACGGAATCGACCGCGATACGATTATTCAGGGTGATTTCATTAAGAGACAAGAGAATCTTATTCTTTATGGAGGTGTTGGGACGGGCAAAACTTATTTATCTACGCTCATTGCCCTAAATGCCATACATAGATATGGCAGCCAGGTGAAGTTCTTTACCGTGGCAGGCTTAGTTAACAAGCTTATAGAAGCAAATCAACAAGGACAGCTACCAAAGTTGATGAAACAGCTAGACAAGCAACACGCGATAATTTTAGATGAATTAGGTTATATCCCTCTCAACAAAGAGGGCGCAGAATTACTCTTTCAGGTCATTTCTATGTGTTACGAGAACAAGAGCTTAATCATCACAACGAATCTTCAGTTTGGTCAATGGAATCACGTCTTTGGAGATCCAGTATTAACGGAAGCCGTTATTGATCGACTCATTCACCATTCCCATTTATTAATGTTTAGAGGCGATAGTTTCCGTTATAAAGAGTCATTAATTCATGAGTAGATAGTGATGGCAAGTGGCATACAAAATTAATTGCCGTTTAACGCAATTCCCTATTGCCAAATACAATTAGAAGCTGATCGTAATAGAATACATTACTCTAAAAACGTTAGGATAGAAGATTTATGGCAGGAAGAAAAGAAATATCTACTTGCATTGCCAGAAAAGCCGTACCCTGTATTTAAAGAGGAGCTAGTCAAAGTCAATAAATACAATGAAGTAAAAGTGGATAAAAGATTAATTCATGTACCTAAGGCTACCAATTATAGTCAGCTAAAAATGATACTTACATGGGATCAATTAAAAGTCGTTTCACCTAACGGTGAAATATTATTAGATGACTTTCGTCCATATATGAAAAAACGTAAAGCTTTACCATGGATATCCATCATTAAGACATGGATTCAAAAACCGAGGGTGGTGGAATATTCCCGATATACCAAGTATCTACCAGGAAGAATTAAAGAGTTTTTGTTAGTAGAGAATTTGATTATTCGACGACAAAGATTAGATGGTTTAGCCAATTTATTAGTTACTCATGATATGAAGGTTATTAATGAAAACTTTTATGATTTAATTGCGGAAGAAAAGTTACCTGGCGAAAACGATCCTTATGAGATAGATTGGATTAAATATGATTCGTTAGCTCCTATAGAGGAGGCCAGACAATGAAACAACAAGATATTAGAGAACTCTGCAAAACATTAAGGTTAGCTTATGTTGCGGATGTATTTGAGAAAATTAGTTTTGAAAACCCAGAGCAATTCCTGTATGGGGTGCTTGAAGAAGAATTAAAATTAAGAGAAAATGCCAAAATTGCTCGCTTGATAAAAAAGGCTAGATTCTTAGATAAAAAGAGTCTAGATACTTACGAGTGGACCGAACAGATTCGGTTCCCTCCACATTTAACTAAGGAGGAATTGTGTAGTTTAAATTTCATTGAAAATCGACAAAATGTAGTTTTAGTAGGTTCACCAGGGACTGGTAAAACTCATTTAGCAGCTGGATTAGGAAGAAAAGCTTGTGAACAAGATTATGAGGTCCGTTTCTTTCGAATTGCACACTTGGTTGAGGAATTAGAACAAGCATTGCATAATAACCGTTTATCGGCATTTAGGAAGCGCATGGAAAAGGTAGATTTAGTCATTTTAGATGAAATGGGTTATTTACCATTTAGTAAAGAAGGAGCAGAATTATTATTTCAAATCATTTCAGAGTTTTACGAACAAAAAAGTGTGATAATTACATCAAACTTGGAATTTAGTCAATGGAACAAAATCTTTACAGACTCTAGATTAACAGCAGCGTTAGTGGACAGATTAATTCATCACGCACATATAATTTCATTCCATGGTGAGAGTTATAGACTGTCCCACGCACTGTCAAAAAGGAACTAATTGGGTGGCAAACCTCTGCATTTTTAATTGCATTATTCTGCATTTTTCTATTGCAAAATACAGTTGTTTCTGAGACAGAAAACTGTTCGGCATTCTTCTTCAAAATCATTCTGTTCTATATTGATATTAAGGTCTTCCATTCCTAGTAAAATTTTAGTATTATTGTATGTAGTCATGTGATTTCCTACTTTATAAATTTTTTTGGGCAACTTAATTATAGAGGAAATCGCGGGCTTTTTGTATATAAAAATAGTGCTGGTGATTTCTACACCAACACTAAAAATTATAGAACCTTTTTAAGAAGATGAGTTTACAGAATATTGTATTAATGGTTGTGATGAGAGGGTGAGTAACATAGACGTAGATGAATATAGAAATATGATTAGCGAGTTTTCAGACTTACCACTATTTGATGAAAAGTGTAGCTTTTATTATGATGAAACCGGGAATGTTCGTAAGTTTAGATTGACAGAGAATGGTGTGAATGCAGAAGAAGGCATTGCTAATGATTTCATTCTCGGCGGTGTGTTATTCAAGGGGGATACTCCCCCATGCGATGTAGACAAGTTGTATGATGGACTTAAAATCAAAGCATCAGAAATTAAGTTTAGGACTTTAGCCGGAAGAGGAGCTGATTTCTGGACAACTATAGGCAAGAAACCAATTCAGCAATTTCTTTCATGGCTTGACAGTAGCGGACTCTATGTCCATTATGCTACATTAAATAATATGTACTTTTCTGTCGTAGATATTGTTGATTCCCTATTTGCTGCCCAGCCACAGTTCAATTTCGGATTAGAGTGGGCACAATCTTTGAAGGCCAGTTTACATAGATTTGTTATATCACATATGGATGAGATACTTCCAATACTCCATGGCTACAATTATCCAAGCTTAGATAAAGAAGATATTAAGAATTTTTGTTATGAGCTGAGCGATCTCATACAATCCTATGGTAACGAAGATTTCTATCTAGAGAATTTCCGGCAATTACTGAAAGCAAATGGACGTAAGGGAGAGCTAGTTTTTATTGAAGATAACACGCCTGGTTTATTAGTTGAGGAATATTTCGGACTAAGAGATGGTAGGTGTGCATTTTATAAAGATTCCATGCATTATTTTGATGAAGAAGCTGAGGCAGAAATAGCCTTAAAAAATACGATTTACACTCTAAAAGGTGAGAAACTGTCCAATTTCAAATTCATTAATTCCAAGAATGAGCGACTGATACAGATATCTGATGTTTGGGTGGGCTTACTCGGAAAGTTATTTGCAGAGTTAGATCAGTCTACGCCAGAAATGATTATAAGCAAAATGGAATCGCTGACTCAGGAACAGAAAGAATGCATTCGGGTAATCAACTCTTTAATAGACCGATCTGAAAGACTTCACAGGGGATTGATTCAAAGTGTGAATAGTATTGAGATGGTGCAGTACAGAGGAGCGTTATTGGCGATGATGGATAAGTTGATCTGATGGCTTGCGGATAAATTTAAAAACGGTTACTGTACGGGAGGAGTATTCATTGAAGAAAGAGTATTATTTGTCTGATGCGAAGTTCATATATTCTAAGGATGAGTTAGGATATCAGGAAGTTTTGGATGATTTTAAAAATGCTGAAGAAATTATCATCGTCACTTTCAATATTTCTGAGAAACAGTCCTTGCTCATACAAAAGCTAGCGGAAACTTCTTCAGATACAGAAATAAGTATATTTACAAATATACCTTCGAGGTGGGATACATATTATGGAGACAGTTACAAGAATGCAGCGAGGAGAAAGATAAATATATATCTGACTAAATTAAAACCTGATAGTATTGGGCAGAAAATTAGTGTTTTCTTTAATTTCGAAAACCACGGGAAAATTATAATGACAAATAATCTGGCGTATGTTGGTTCAGCAAATTATTCTGAGGAAAGCAAAAATAACATTGAATTTGGAATAATAAGCCGCGATATTGATTTTATTATATTTTTGAAAGGAGAAATTACAAGAGAACTTGAAAAGTCATCAACTCCATATTTTGAATATGATTATCTTCCATTGCTACTGGAAATAAAAATGCATTTATCAAACTTGTTTGCCCTTAAAGATGAGCTATTTGATCAGGTATACTCTTATTATGACGATTTAGATGGAAAAGGGTATTTCTATAATGATACAGAAGAAAGACTAAATCAGAGAACAATAGATAACATCATGGGAGAGCTGGATGATTGTTCAGAACTTATGGGTAAAATTTATGATGCTGCAGATCAATTGACAGAGGATGAGGAGCTCTTAGAGGAACTGAATGATTATTATGAGACCTTAAGAACTTTAGAAAATCAATTTGAAGACTTATCCTCAAACGAAGAAGTATATGAATTAGCTTGTTTTGATTCTTCAGAACGGGCAAATCAGATAATTCAAGATAAATATAGTGCAGAAGCTTATGATGAATATTTAGAGGGTTATGTTCAGAAGGCAATGGATAGTGTGCATGAAGCATTTCAGGATTTATGTCAGGAAGCAAAAGGGGCATTAGATGAAATGATTAAAATACTAAATGAATATTTGGATTCATCAAAAATAGCACTAGAGAAATTTGAAGAATTAGAGTTTAGAAGGGTAAACGAAAATATAGATAACACATAATGTTAAAGGAGGCCTCAAGTCATGGACACAAATTCAACATTCAAAGGTACTATAATTTCAATCCAACCACGGATCCGTCTAACCAGGTCCTTCGACGAGTCCTCTCATACATATCTTGGTTATGCAATCACCTTAGATGGAGAAATCGATACTCAAAACACCACCTTCTCTGTCGGTATTGGCAAAGTAGCCCATGCTAAACATCAATTCAAAGTGAATGATATCATCAGCGGAGAGTGCGTACCAGTACCGGATCCTGACACTGAACCTACTGAGTATTACAAAGTCTCTAAGCTTAAACTTATCACCCGAAGCACCCCATCTCTAACACATCATCTCCCTGGGAACTGGTGCCGCAGGAGCTGGAAGTTTACAGAGAAAGAGGACACCGCATACTGGCAGCCAGGACATATGACACGAAGTGTAGTAGCTACATGTGGGGAGCTAGGATGCCGGTTGAGATTATTATTGATAATTGGAATACGAGAGGCCGGATAAAATATAGATTTGAAACTTTCTGCTATGGTCCATTAAGTTGCAAGCTGTATAAGGCTGGACCTAAGCGGAAGGTAGAAGGCCGGAACGGGATGGTGTATGTAGAAGATGATTGGGTTGATCAGATGGCGGTGGAGTATCGAGGAGAAGATGAGTAAGACTTTTCAAATACACTGGGGGTGTAATGATGTGGAGAGATAGTGAAACAGAACTTGATTATCTAGACTTTGATTATCTAATTGAAACTGTGAGCAATATTATCAAAAATGATGATTTATTACCTTCTACTATAGGAGTTTATGGTGATTGGGGAAGCGGAAAATCCAGCTTGATTAACATGAGCATTGCTTCATTGAAAGACAATAAGGATACTGAGTGTATATATTTCAATGGATGGCTATTTGAAGATTATGAAGACGCAAAAACTGCCTTGTTGGGAAATATTCTAGACACTATAGAGCGTAACAGGACTTTAGGTGACAATGCTAAAAAATGTATTGCTGGTTTGTATAAAAGCATAGATAAAATGAAGCTAGTGAAAAATGCAATTAGACTTGGAGGAGCATTTCTAACAGGGGGATCAAGCGTTGTAACTGAATTTGCCATTTCTAATGCCTTAGATAACATGTTACCTTCAAAGGACGGCATAATCAAAGAAGATTTGATGGAAGCCATTAAATCTGAGTTGACGGATAAAGAGCTTCGTGAAGATATCAACTCATTCAGAGATAATTTTGATAAGTTACTAAAAGAGACCCAAATAGATAGGTTAGTTGTTTTTATTGATGAACTTGATCGATGCAGTCCGGATACAATATTAGACACATTAGAGGCAATCCGACTGTTCCTATATGTAGGAAGAACTGTATTTATTATTGGTGCAGATGAAAGACATATTTCTTATGCTGTTCAAACCAAGTTTAAAGAAATCGAAGGAACCGGTATTGACATCGGTAAAGAATATTTAGAAAAAATTGTACAGTATCCGGTAAGAATACCAAGGTTAAGTACCCGGGAAGTAGAACTTTACATATCACTACTTTTTATGGAGAAAGATTTGTCAAAAGAAGAATTTAAAAAGACTATTGAATTTATTGATGATAAGAAGACTAATAATTTTTTTGATTTTCAACTTGATTAAGGACTGATAAAAGGCTTTGATGAAGATATCGCAGATAAAGTAAAATTGAGTCTAGAGATATCAAAACAACTATCTTCAGTATTAGCTAATGGTTTAAATGGAAATCCCAGACACTGCAAGCGATTTTTGAATTCTATGGAAATGCGACTTAACATGGCTCAATACAAAACAATTGAATTGGATCGAAAAATCTTAGCAAAAATTATGATGCTCGAGTATTTCAAACCAAGAATGTTTGCAGAATTAGTAAGTGCACCAGTAGATTTGACCGGTAAAATAATAGAATTATCAACACTTGAAAACAAAGAAAGTGAATCTTTGGAAAAATTAGCTTCATGGAAAGATGATGAATGGGTAAAGTCTTGGTTAGAGATGCAACCTGCAATTGGTGAAGAGGATTTACGACCGTATTTCTATTTCGCAAGGACTACACTAGATAATCGATATGAGATGTCTAAGATGAAGTTAAGTAAGATTGCTAATGATGTATTAAGAAATTTGACAGCTGGGACGGATTCAGGAATACGCAGTGCTTGTGATAAAGCAAAGGAAGTAAATGAGTATGAAGCTGCTTTGATTATTGAACATCTAATATCACGAATTACCAGCTCAAGTGATATATCGGATATCCAATTAAGATCATTGTTAGAATGGGGAGTGCTTAAAAAGGAAGTGCATACAGAAATTATTAATGGATTAGATGCCGTTAGTGGGACTAGGATAAAACCATCACATATACCAAGAGTAATGAACTTTGGAAAAGAAATCAATCAAACACAAAAAGTTGATGAAATTTTTGATAGTTGGATTAAGAACAATCAAGCTCTAAAGACTATTATTGAAGAAGAAAGGGGAAATTAATTATGGGTACTTCAAGTATTTTTGATGGACCAGTAAAATCATTGCTGCCTAGTGATTATGACGATAACGATGATAACTATTCCCCAGAGGACGCTGACTCGCCTGAAGATAATGATGAGGAAAAATCACAAGGAACTCCTTATAGATGGAAAGATGCAAAAGATGCGATGACCAGGTATGTAAAAGGCACCTCATCTAACAGAGGTAAAGTCATGAGTAGATATGTTGGAGCATCTGGTGGTTCAAGGCAACTTTCCAGATCTTCAACTTCAGGAAAAAGTGCAGCAATCAATTTAGGTAGGGTTATTCAAGCTTTTAGAGAGAATGGTGTTGAAAATACGCTACAATCGTTACAAATTGATTTTGTTGGAAGGAGCGCAAAAGAAGTTTTATCAGAACTTGTGAATGTTATCTCCGGTAATGCAGACACAAAGGAAGACATTGCAGCAAGGTGGGCTTCGGGTGAAGCTATTTCTGAGCTATATAATATAGTTCTCGAAAACAATGAGGATATAGAATCATTAAGGAAGATAGACGAACCCACATTCAGTAAAGTTATTGAAGTCTTTATGAGTGAATACATCTTTAGTCGAGTAATGAGTGATTTACAAAGCCGTTTTGAAAAGTATGAAAGTAATCCAAAAGAGGCAGTCAAGAAAGAACAGGAGCTTAAAAATTATATAAAAGTAAAAGTAGAGTTGAGAATGCGGGAAATGAAGCCAGAAAGTAAAGATTATCGCTCAAGTAGTATTCACAAAGAAATGAATAAATTGTTCCAGACATGTTTTAAAGCTTTCGAAGGCTACGTATAAAACTAAGTATAAGGGGGTGCGCTAGATTGATTAATATTGTTTATAAATTTTCAAATTCTGAAGAGTATAGTGTCGAAGGTAACAGTATTACATGTAGTTTCGAGGATTATAGGTATACTTTTTGGAAGAGCAAATTAGAATTGCTGCCAGAATTCCCTTCAAATGAGGCTATAGATCTATTGGTAATATCATTAGCTGTATATGGGGCAGATAGAATAATCAAAAGAAAAGATTCATTTAATGCCTGGAAGAGAAGTATTCATTTGCACATACCAGTGCTTAATTCAGATTTATTAGAAGAAAATGTGGAGTTGTTGAAACGTACGATTAATTTCCTTACAGGGGATAATTGGGAATTTACATTCAGAGATAGAGAATTGACACTAGAAGAAATAAAGATAAGAGACCAGATGAAGCAAACGAGAATTGATAAACTTGACATCAATAAACTGTGTATGTTTTCAGGAGGTCTTGATTCGTTTATAGGTGCTATTGATTTATTGGAAGATGAAAGCAAGGAGATTATTTTCGTCAGTCATTATGGCGGAGGAAAAGGTACATTAGAATATCAAGAAGCTTTAAGAGAAGAGTTGATTAAAGAGTATTCCTTATCTAAGGACAATTTTTATTCTTTCTATGCTGCTCCCAATGGTGGAAAAGAAGAAACTATGAGATCTCGGTCTTTTATGTTTTTCAGTCATGCAATTGCGTTAGCTGCTTGTTTTAAGAAAAGGCTAGAATTAATTATACCGGAAAACGGATATATTTCATTGAACATACCACTAACTTATTCTCGAACTGGAACCAGCAGTACAAGAACAACTCATCCACATTATATGGAATTGTTTCAAAATTTATTAAATAATTTAGGTTTAGAGATTACCTTATATAATCCATATCAATTTAAAACAAAAGGTGAAATGGTTACGGAGTGCAAAAATAAAGATTTTTTATCTGGAAATATTATAAACACAATGTCATGTTCCCATCCCGATGTAGGGAGAATGCGAGGAGAAAGTGAGACCCAACATTGTGGAACGTGTTTGCCATGTATTATAAGAAGAGCAGCAATTAATTCTACTAGAATCGATGATAGGACATCTTATTATGATAAGGATTTTTCATCAGGGAAAACAGCTAGAAAAAACTTGAACTCATATTTGCTTGGCCTTGAGAAGTTTGATTCTGAGAGAGCATACCTCGACATTCAAATGTCTGGACCATTAAATTCAAATCTTGAACAATATGAATCAATTTTTAAGCGAGGTATTGCTGAACTAAAGGAAGTGCTGAAAGATTATCATGAGAATACTTAAATATGACACACATACGCATCTTGATCTATATGATGACTTTGAAACAAAACTCAAATATATCGAGAAAAATGAGGTTTATACCATAGTGATGACAAATGTTCCAAAACTTTATAAGAAGTATAAAGACAAATACCCGAATTTAAAATTTACTAGATTCTCGCTAGGTTTACATCCAGAACTAGTCATTCAATACGGCAATCAACTTAAATTGTTTTTGGACTATTTACCTGAAAGCAAGTACATAGGCGAAATAGGCCTAGACTATTCAAAAGGTATAATTGTAGATCAGAAACAAATTTTTGAAAGAATTATGGAATCTTGCAACACTTTTGAAGATAAAATTATTAGTATCCATAGTAGAAAGGCCACAGATAGTGTTATTGATATTGTTGGAGAAAGCAAGAATAAGATAATTCTTCATTGGTTTACTGGAAGTAAGAAAGAGCTAGAACGAGCTATAGATAAAGGATATTATTTTTCAATCAATAGTGATATGTTGGTTACAAAAAAAGGAGCGGCACTTATTTCAGATATCCCCTTAAATAAATTATTAATTGAGAGCGATTCTCCATTTACAAAACAAACTAGAAACAACTTTACTATAGACTATTTTGATGATTTTTATATGAATGCATCTAAAATACTGGGTAAAACTGTAGATGATGTTGAGTTCCTGTTTAGTGAAAATTTCAGGACTCTACTTAAATAGAATAACTGAGATAAGGAATACTTAGGGAAAGATGAGTCATTTTAATTGGTGGTGAAGCTATGAGAGCGCAGTTGTATTTAGATAAACGAATACGAAAAATGCTCAAAGAACCATTTGAGACCTTTGCAAAGACTTATCATGAAAGAGTTATACCGATATTTTCCTCATTAGAGGAAGAGTCACAGGCTATTGCTGATGAGAAATATGAGGATTTTGGAAAGTATTTTAATCCTGAAAGCGATGATCCTGCAGACTATGCAGAAATGGCATGGGAAGCAGGACTCGAACATTATGAGAGTATGTCATTCATGCAGTACAATATGAGATTAATGTGGATTTCAACCCTATATCAATTCTGGGAACAGCAAGTTAGAAAATTTGTCTATGAAGAAGTGACGAGGACTCATAAATTTATCGATAAAAAGGGTAATGAGGTCGCTTTTGCAGGCTTCTGCACCCGTGGAATCGACGATATAAAAGAAGTGTTCAATGAGTTTGGACAAGATTTAGAGAAGCTCAATTCCTGGTCTAAGATTGAAGAACTAAGACTACTGGCTGGCTAATGCAATTAAACATGGAGACGGATGGTCTGCTACAAAGTTAAAACAACTGAGGCCGGACTTCTTTGATTCAGGAGGCATTTCAACTGATTTACTTGACTTGTACAAGACAACGCTTGGAGAACGAGTGCTAAATATCGATGACAGTGAGTATGAGACTTATTGTGATGCTATTACTCAATTTTGGGATGAACTTCCTGATGTGTTGTACTCGAAATAAAAATTTACGCAGATTTGTGAAATGGATATCCCTATTTGGAGCATAAAGTGAAGATAAGACACTAATGAGAATGATAATTATTAACGAATAAGAAGACCATGATTGGCAGTTTTGCAGCTGCTAGCCATGGTCTTTTTTTGTGCCTTTAAAATAAAATTGAAAGTCTGGTTCGTCATCGTCTACAATTAATTCAGGAATGTTATACATAACATCTGTTACTTCTTTACTAACGCTTATGTTGCCACAATCAGCAAGAGATCGGCGAAGCTTAATTTCACCAACTTCTGTTGTAATAACGTATTGATCTCTATGCCTTTTAATATACGTGATGTTTCTCTAGAAAATCCATTTCGTTGAAGTGTTATGGATAGCGGATTTGTTGTTCCATACTCTACATATTCATACCAGTCATTTGGGAATGATTCTACATTATGAAACCTCATATATTCTGATGAAAATCGAAAGAAGTAATTGGAAATACTGAAGAGAATGACATTTTCAATAACCTGTAGCGTATCAGAAATAACGAGATTCCGATGTCTTAAGGAATCATCATATCTTACTGGTTTCCAGTTATCCCACACACAAGTCTCCGGGTTTTGGCGTTTAAATTCGAGTGCCTCTTTTATAATAAAACTTAGACCTGTCCCTTTTATCCATTGAGATAAAATAACAGCATACCACCTTAACAATCCATGATTTCCTTGTTTGCTTACATGTCCGAGTGTCTGCTTTTCGTATATTTCCCATTTGAAGATCTTACAAAGCTTTTCCAGGAAACTCATTAAATCGTTATAATCAATATTTCCATGTTCATTAAGTGCAGGGTATGTAAGTCCTTTAGCAGTTGCTGATGTTAGATTGTCTACCTGATCCGCAGAAATATTGATGTCATCGTCTATTCGCTCAGTTTTTGTACTGAACTTTTCAATGATGATAGACTCAATACGCTCATTTAAGAAAGGTTGGAATTGACTCCTTACAAAGCTGATGGTTACGCTCAACTTTATCCAAATAACGATAAATTTTACTCCGACTAACTTGCAAATCAGCTGCCGTTTCTGTAATCCTTCCATGATTCTCTTCTAATTTATAGCGAATGATCTCTTCAATATATTCTTCTAAGCTAGGGGGATTATAAGATATCACTTTGTTTATTAAATCTTCTCGCATAGGGTATTTTAATAAGTGGTTAAAGGTGAATTTCACTTCAGTTTCATTGATGACGCTGCTTTTGGTATTGATGATCAGATATTTAATGATATTGGTTAACTCATCATAATTTTCTGGCCATTGATAATCTTTTAGAATATGCATCGCTTCTGTTGTATAGGTACTCACTATCCCTTCGTGTATTGCATTTAGATGAAGTGTTACAATATCAATTATTTCTTCAAAATTTTCTTGTTGCCCTGATAGTGGCTCCATATAGATTCGATAACCTGAATTCCAGGCGCTACTAAGTTCGGGATGATTGTCATTGAGTTCATATATCACAATCATTGATAACTGGTGTTTATTATGGTTTATTATTATTTGCGTTTGTGCATGGTTAAGTTGTTCAACGTGACTCAAGATGATTATGATATTTTCTTGCTTTAATCTTTCTGGCCATAACTTCCAAAAAAGTTTATCGATATAGCGACAATCAATTTGATAGATAAATTGATTAGAAAGTTGACTTGCTAAAAGATTAGCCAGTCTTGATTTTAAAGTATATTTTTCACCATAAATAACGAGGACTGAATAATGACTAAATAATTGACTAATGTTCAGTTTACGACTCTTCTCTTGTACGGACGAGTAAAAGCAATCATTTTGAATTTGAGTAATTATTTCATCTATTGTTAAAGTTTTAATAGCCGGATGCTTAATCGATCGGTATAGTGGAATTTTTTCAAATTGATATAAATTAAAAAACGAATCCTTCCAAGTAATAGCATCGCAGTTGACTTGATAGCACTTGTTAACTTCATCAGTAATAACAGGGTGTTCATCGGTAAAATTTTGTAGTTGTTCTTGTAACAGTTCTGCTTTTAAATTAGGAAACTGAGAAATAAGAATACGATTTTGTTGATCAGTGACAGCATATTTCAAAGATAATTTTTTTGTCAGTTGATTTTGAATATGAGCTTGTAATAGCGACTGCTTGATGGGCATCACTATGTTTATGATTTCGCTATATTTCGAACGGATGGTAGTATCATCTAATGTATCGGGGATTCGTTTGACTTGGTATAATTTTAAAACTGAATAAAGGACAGGACTACAGATGTAATATTGATATTGGTTCAGAATTGAACGTGACATATCTTCTTGAAAATTGGTTAAGGATTTGGTTACGATGGTGGGGTATTCGACATTTAGATGTTGGCATAAATCCTCGGTTATCTCAATGAACGACGGCTCACCGACTATCAGTGTCTTATTATGGTATTGCTCATGGTAGTGAGAATTCTTAATAGTTTGAAAGGATTATTTTCCACTGTAAAGACGGGAAGAGTGGTATATTGCCGAATGTCCGTCAATGGATATCCATAACTTAAGACTGCATCAAAATTTTGTTGATGTTGTTCGAGATATTGGAAAGCGTTAGTCGGCTTGTCAGTTAGAATAGTTACTTTAAGATTGTGAAAATACTTGGCGCAGTGCTTGAATTTTTCAACTAAATAGTAGTCAGAAGTGATAATAATAAGATTGACTTTCATAACAAACCTCCGTGTCTCATTTTAAGACATTTTATCATAGTTTATTAAGAAATTCATAAGTTTGTCGCTTAAAAATTTTAAATTTTATGAAAATGAAAATAAATTCAAAAAACATGGGTTTTCGTGTCTCAAAATGAGACACGGTGAAAATTTATGAAAGCAAAATCCGAAGATTTTGCCTAATTTTTTGACAAAAAAGTCAAATGAAAGCTTTTCATGACATTAATGTGTATTATTGAAAATAGACAAGTTGCAAAGATGGAAATAAGGATGATTGTGAAAAAAGAAAATGGAAGGAATGAAATAATTAAACAAGAGTTTAAAAGAAAAATAACCAATAAAGGTGAAAAAGTGTGTAGTAAAATATGTTAGGAAAGGATAAACAGCAAATGCGACTTAAAAAAGCAAAACGTAAAAAAACAAAAATAGATGATGTGAAAGAAATAGAGTTGAAGATTACAAAAGACAAACAAAAAATAAAATAGTATAAAAATTATTTTTTAATGAAAAAACCTCTAGCAACTTTTGAATACTACCGCAAAAGTATACTAGAGAATAAATCCTTATTTTGTAACAACACGCACCAACTCTCTTACTTTCTCCATCGAAACCACATCATAGGCGAGAGGGGAAGGGTTATCGGTATAAGCATAGCTGACACCGTGATTTTCAGTTGTAGGGTCTATCCGCCAATCTTTACAAGATGAGTGAATATTGGTGATACCAGTCGTTTGCATTAATTCATTAGCGTTTCCTGCATTGACGCCGCTACCCATAATAAATGCTACTTGTCCGCCAAATCGTTCTTGTACCGATGCTAATTGTTCAGCTGCTTGTGGTGCTTTGTCTTGTTGACCACTGGTTAAGATACGATCGATATTGAGTTTAACTAATAATTCAATCGTGGATTCATAATTTTCAACAACATCGATTGCCCGATGAAAGACCGCCTCTTTGCCATATTGATGAATTAGGCGAATCATCTTTTGAGTCCGTGTTGTATGAAGGGTAAGGTCCTCGTTTAGAAAACCAAAG
Source organism: Globicatella sanguinis (assembly GCF_002847845.2). NCBI lineage: Bacteria > Bacillati > Bacillota > Bacilli > Lactobacillales > Aerococcaceae > Globicatella > Globicatella sanguinis. The sequence goes on from NZ_CP126962.1 coordinate 2,166,607, forward strand.
GCGATGCCATCGGCACCTTGTTCAAGTAACAGTTTACAGTCCGCCATCATCAATTCAAACTCTTTTTCACTATAACAAAATCCTCCACCACGTGGGCGTACCATACAGATGACTTTTAAGTCGGTATGACGTTTAGTTAAAGTGAGGCTTGCTAAACTAGGGGTTAAACCACCAAGTGCAAGGGCAGAGTTTAACTCAATTTGTCTAGCACCGCCACCATAGGCTGCTAAGGCATCTTCATAACTTCCACAACAGATTTCGAGCATGATTATTCTCCTTTATTCTTTCTATAGATATTTAACCAATGTTTACTGGCACCAATCAAATTAGCATTGTTTCCAAAGTAACAACGCGCTATTTTGGGGATTATGACATTTGAAGGGATTTTTTCAATGATTTCTTTTATTTTATTTTCTACTAATGGGATGAGTGCCGGTTCTTCACTAACGCCCCCACCAATTAAAATAACATCAGGATCTAATATATATTGCAAGTTGTAACATTGAACGGCTAATTTTTCAACAAACTCATTGACTACTTGTATAGCTTGAGGATTTCTTTGATGGTATCGATGGAAAATTTCGATTCCGCTAGTTGGTAGATCGAATTGATTGACCATCCCTTGGGTTGAGCCGACAATACTCCATATTTCCCATTGTTGATTGGACTGTTTAAATAAAGAATAACCACATTCTCCTGCTAATAAGTGATTTCCTTTATATAATTGATTATTGATCATAATGGCGCCACCAATCGAAGTCCCAATAACAATCGATATGACATTTTGATATCCTTTGGCGGCGCCTAACCAATGTTCAGCTAATATTGAACAATTGCCATCATTTTCTACACTAACCGGTAATTTATATTGATTCATTAATAATTGGGGCATGGTTTTGCCGAAAGCTTCTAAAATCGGATTTCCATCGCCAATGGTTAAGTTTTCTTGACTTGCCAATCCAGTACAACTAATTGCAATTCCTTTGAAAGGATTTGTAGCATATATTTCAAGATGATTAAGTAATCTTGATTCAAAGGTTTCTAGTTCATGCATTAATGTTGGAAAGTGAGTTTGGTGTGACACTTGACCTTGTTCATCGACTAATCCTAATTTTACATTGGTTCCCCCAATATCAATTGCTAGTAATTGCATATTCCCCCTCCTTATAAGTCATTATCTTCATTGTATCAAATCATGATAACAGATAAAATGTTTTATTTCGGATATGATAAGGGAATTATTATGAGCGTGTTTTCCATATTTTTTATAAATCACATATACACACTAAGTGGGTAGTCTGTTAAGATAAAATTGAGAGCATTGAAATTATTTCCAAGGAGGTTATATTAAATGTGGGGAATGATTGGTACATGGCGGATGTCACTGGAAGGGATTACCAAAGCTAGCTTACAACTAAATCAAGGAATCTCAAGTGCAGATGCTGTGGAAATCGCAATAAAAAAAGTTGAGGATTTTCCTTTCTTTAAATCAGTAGGTTATGGAGGTTTACCGAATGAATTAATGGAAGTTGAATTGGATGCCGCTTTTATGGATGGTGATAATTTTGATATTGGGGCAGTGGGTGGCATTATGGATTTTGCTAATCCAATCGCGATTGCACGTTCGTTAAGTCAATACCCTGTAAATAATTTTTTGATTGGTGATGGTGCTGAACGATACGCTAGTCAGATGGGATTCGAAAGAAAAACAATGTTGACTGAAAGAGCTAAAATTCATTATCATAATCGTTTATTTGAGGATAAGCAACAAGAATTAAAGCCTTATATCGGTCATGATACGGTTGGCATTGTCGGTCTTGATCAAGCTGGAAAATTAGTAGCAGGAACGAGCTCAAGTGGTTTATTTATGAAGAAAAAAGGTCGTTTGGGCGATTCACCAATTATTGGTTCGGGGCTTTATGCAGATAGTGAAATTGGTGCTGCAACCGCAACAGGACTAGGAGAAGATTTAATGAAAGGCGTTATTTCATATGAGATTGTAAGGCTTATGGAATCTGGACTCTCCCCACAAGCAGCCTGCGAAACAGCGGTGAACAATACGATGCAAAAGTTGACCCAAAAACGTCAAAAAGTGGGCGATCTATCAGTAGTAGCAATGGATAAATCAGGTAATTGGGGAGCAGCGACTAATATCGATAATTTTTCAATTGTAGTTGCCACCCAAACTTTATCACCGACAGTTTATTTAGTGAATAAAATAAAAGGTGGACATTGTCAAATAGAGCCGGCAAGTGCAGAGTGGTTAGATGAATATATGAAATCTCGTACCGCTCCTCTGGAAAGAAAAGGGAATTTAAATGAATTTAATTGAAGAAAAAATCATTGCGAGATGTAAAGAAATCAGACAAGAGTTAATCACTGCAATTCAACAAATCGTGCAAATACCGAGTATTAAGTCCGCACCTCTAGCTGATGCTCCGTATGGTAAAGCGATTAAACAAGCGCTAGAACATACACTCTCCTTAGCAGAATCATTTGGATTTGAAACTCAAAACATAGGAAACCAAGTAGGGTTTGCTCATTGGGGACATAATACAGAGTATATTGGCATCATGGGTCACTTGGATGTTGTGGACGTTGAAGACGGTTGGCTAGTGCCACCTTTTAGTGGGGAAATTGTTGAGGATAAGATTATCAGTCGTGGTGTTTTAGATAATAAAGGCCCCATATACACCAACTTATTCGCTTTGAAAGTAGTCAAAGAAATATGTGAAGAGGAAAATATTGACCTCCCTCTATCGATTCGTATTATTTTTGGCTGTGATGAAGAAAGCGGGTTTCATGATGTCCCACACTATCTAGCAAATGAACAGCCGCCTAAATATGGCTATACACCGGATTGTAAGTACCCACCTGTTTACAGTGAGCGCGGTCGATTGAGAGTCAAATTAAGTTCATCAATGAGTGATATGGATGTTTTCTCGAAAGTATTGACAGATTATTTCTTAGCAGCTAATGATTCAGGAGATCGTTTAGGTATCGCAACGGAACATATAGAATATGGCAAACTAGAGATAAGGGGATTTCAACTAGCTTCTGAGGATGACCTAGTAAGTTTTACCTTTTCAATTAGTTATCTACCGACCATTACGTACGATCAACTGATAAAGAACATTCAACATAAATTATCCAATTACCCGATATTAATCGAAGTCATTTCGAATTGGCAACCCGTCGTCTTTGATAAAACTCATTCTCAGATAAAAATAATGTCACAAAGCTACCAAGATGTCACTAGTATGGATGGAACACCGGTTACAACCACTGGAGGCACCTATGCTAAATTAATCCCGAATATCGTGCCCTTTGGACCTAGTTTTCCTGGACAAAAAGGGATTGCTCATCAACCGAATGAATATTGGGATTTGGAAGATATATTTCTTAATCTTGAAATATATGCGCTAACGATGTATCGTCTCGCACAATTAGGATAAAAATAAAACTTTCGACAGGATGGAGTAAATATCATTCTGCCGAAAGTTTTTATGCTTTATTTTTATATTGAGTTCTATATTGTCCAGGTGTGCAACCAAAAAAAGTTCTAAATTGTCTTGTAAAGTTTGAAGCATCTAAGTAACCGGAGTTACGAATAATATCTTTAATAGTTAATTCAGTTGACACCAGTTGTTCTTTCACATAATTGAAACGCAATTGTTGGACATACTTACTAAAAGTAATTCCAACTTTTTCCTTTAATACTTGGTTAATAGCATTAACTGAAACATCTAAATCGTCAGCTAGTTGTTCGATGCTAAAGTCAATATTACGATAATGAGCTAATATATGAGTAATAATTTCGTTATTTTGATCTTGTTCTTTCTTCTCAAGGATAGCTTGCATTTGCTCACAAATATAATTGGCAAAATCTAATAATGGTTGTTTTGCGTTATAGGGATTAAAATTAGCGCCTAATTGATCATAAATCGATTGGGGAATTTTAATCTGGTGTTCTGTAGCATATTTCATCAAGCAATTAACAATTTCGTATAAGAGTGTTTTTGACATTATTTGATTAGTAGTAGGGTATTTGGCGATTTCTATGATTTCTTCTACGGAGCTCTGACAAGTACTACTATTTCCATTTTCGATTGAATTTCTTAGTTTAATTAAATTAGTTGAGAAAATGTAATTAGCATCAGTTTCCTCTGTCTGTTCATTGATATTAAAAAATAAAATGGATTCAGATTCGTCAAATTTTGTTGAATCCTTTTCAAGTAAATACAAAGTATCTAAATAGGAAGAGTAGAAGTCTTGTATTTGATAACCGGCTCTACCAACAAGTAATGAAAAGTTTTCTAATTCTTCTTGTAACATATAGTGATATATCGTTTCACAAATCGTGGTCGGATTAATATACTTGGCATCATAATGACAAAAGATGAGTTGATATTGTTTGATAAAGCGTTCATTAACGAGAAAAGCTTCAAAGTTTTCTGTTTCAAAAGGAAATATATCATCCAATTGTTCCATTAATTCATTTGAATTGATGATGATAGTAAAATATTTTGATTGATCAAACGTTTTAAGATTCGTCATCATAAATTGTTGATCCGTTTCATTCAAGGTATTCCCTTCTAAAACACTTTTATATAAAGAATTAATATACTGATTTTTTTGTCTTTCTAATTGTAGTGATAATTCATTTTGATTTTCAATCATTAAATCAATATTACTCTGTAAGTGGCGATAGATATTCGTATCATCTGCATGAACATTTACTTCATTGGGTAAGATTGTTCGTAGACTATCGGCAATATTTTTTACTGGGCGATATTGTCGATTAGTAAAGAACCAAGAAATCCATAAGCCAACAGAACTCAAAGCAACGATTCCAAAATAAAATAGGAATTTTAAACGATTGAGAGGGGCTTTAAATGTGTTTTTATTAATTAAAGTTACGATTTTAAAAGGAACCCCTATAGTGTCGTAGCTAATAATGTAATCTTTTTCTGCGGTGAGTGTCTTATAATTTTCGTTAGCTTGATGTTGTTTCGCAAGTTGTAAGGTTTCTTCGGTTATATCTTTAGAACTATATAGAAAGTCATTTTTATGATTAAGTAGGACGATATCGTGTTCATATTCTGACGAAAAATGTTTTACAAAACGTGGTGAATTAATAAAATAGATTACTTTCCCACTTTTATAATTGCTCGTTTTTAAATTTGATATAAAAACTAATTGCGGTGTGTTGACTTTTTTGATTAGAAATAAACCATAAGCGTCTGAGTTAAGTAAGTGATTAAATTCTGCAAATGAATCTTGATCAATTCTTAATTTTTGATTCATAATCGCATCTGAATTATAGAACCCTTGGGAAGAATAGTAATATTCATCTCCTAAAGGATAATAGAGTATCATTTCATCGATATTAGAGTTAATATTAGCATATTGCTTTAATAATTCAGAAGTTTCATTCAGTATTGCTCGATTGGTTACATAATAACGAGTGAGCTTTGGATGATTGCTAATATTATTTGTCATTTGATTTAAGCTAATAATCGTATCATAAATATTATTCTCAGTTTTGAGTATGCTGTTTTTTTCATATTGTTCTAATTGTTCTTGTGTATTCACAATAAAGTAATGATGTAAAAGGAGCGATAAACAAAAGAAAGGAATAAAGAAGACAAGAATGTATGGCAATAAAAAATAAAATTTTGATTTAAAATTGCGTTTTAACATTAAGAACCTCCATTCATTTGATTTCGCTCGAGTTTTGTCACAGCTTGGTAACTAAACCAAGCAAATGGAAAGATAATTAGCGGAATCGATGCAAAAAAAGCTAGAAAAGGGAATAGTGCTAAGACAGCTAAGGCTAAGGCAGCGCCAATAATTCCCGCGATGAATTCAGGAATTGAACACAGTAAAAGAAAAAATCCTTGTTTAAGATGATTTTTTATGGATAAATCATAGCGAATAAGACTAGCAAAACTGTAAATAAAAATGCCGATTAATAGGAATAAAATAAACAGTAAAAAAAGACTTAACCATGGCCAATGTAATACCTTTAAGGTTAATAGAATTTCATAGCTAATTAATAAGATAAAGACTAATATTATAAATCCAGTTAAATTGGCGTATTTAAAATACTGTTGCCATTTTTTGGAAAATTGAGTTATTTGGGGATCCGTATCATTGTTAAAAGAATCGAAATATAAATCCCAAATGGTTGCCATGGCAGGAAATATACCTAGTACAACTCCACCTTTTAAAATATGTATTAAGGCTAAAATATGTAATTTCAAAACCGTCAAAATAAAATTACCTAAATTTACTGTTAATGTTGTTAATTTATTCATCGTCTATTCCTTCGCATAATTAAATTTTGTATTTTCCATCATACTTTCCGCTATTAACCACTGATCATTAACTTTGATAAAAGTCATACCGACTGTGGCTTCATGATTGCGATAATCGGCCTCATTGTGATTTTCACTTTGTTGTACGACTCTTAATTTGACTCTTTCAGGGGTTTGTTCAACTACATCAATTGAAATCAGTTCGATATGTAAATCATATTTTTCAAAGAAAGAGCGTATTTCTTTTTCGGTTTCCTCTCGAGCAGAGGGAATAAGTGTATTAATATAGTGATCGATGTTTTCTTCGTTTGAAGCTTTAATATTACTTCTTAGAGTAACAACGACGCTTTTGAGTGGTGTTTCGTCAACAATGTGTCCGCTTACGGGAAAATCATCTATTATTATCCTATCACTTTTTAAACTTATTAACAAACGTGGTGCGAACAACAATAATAAAAGTAGTAAGAAGATAAGTAAATATTTTTTCATGAGCCTCTCCTTTCTGCGATAGCTATATTATAAAACATTATGAAAATGGTTACAATAAAATCGATAGAATACACATGATCTTAAAAAGCACATATTGATAATATTTTGAAAGCGTTTTATGATGTTGTTATGAGAAGAAAGGGTGAAATTTATGGAACTATCACAACCAATTCGTCGTGTGAATAAAGAAAAAACGATATGGCAAAAAATTTATCACAGTCGTTATTTATACCTCTTTGCATTTCCTGCGTTTCTATATTTTTTAATCTTTGCGTATTTCCCTATGTATGGGGTTATTATCGCTTTTAAAGATTATATGCCTTCATTAGGTATTTTAGGGAGTCCGTGGGTAGGCTTTAAACATTTTCAAAGATTTTTCAATTCATATTATTTTTGGGATTTAATTAAAAATACTGTCGGCATTAATGTTTATTCATTGATTGTTGGGTTTCCATTGCCGATTATTTTGGCGCTAGCACTAAATGAAGTTAAAGATGGCTTTGCTAAAAAGTTTGTCCAAACAGCAACCTATGCACCCAATTTTATTTCTGTTGTGGTTATTTCAGGGATGATTATTTCATTCTTATCACCTTCAACCGGGATTATTAACCATTTCTTAAGTTTTTTAGGATTTGAACGCACTGCATTTTTACAAGATCCACGATGGTTTAAAACTATTTACGTTTTATCTGGTGTTTGGCAATCAACAGGTTGGGGCTCAGTCATTTACTTTGCTGTATTATCTGGTGTCGATGAACAATTACATGAAGCTGCAACGATTGATGGGGCAACTAGATGGCAACGTAATTGGTACATTAATATTCCAACCATTATTCCAACGATGGTTATTTTGTTAATTATGAATTTCGGTTCTTTAATGGCAATGGGCTTTGAGAAAATTATTTTATTACAAAACCCTTTAAATATGGAATCATCCAATGTTATTGCGACTTTTGTTTACAAGCAAGGTTTACTTGATGCACAATACAGCTTTGCCGCTGCGGTTGGCTTATTTAATGCTCTTATTAATATGATTTTACTGGTCATTGTAAATCAAATTGCTAAAAAAGTTAGTCAAACTTCATTATTCTAGAAAGGAGTGGTTTAATTGTTTGGTAAAAAAATGTTATTTAAAGACCGTGTATATTTATTTTTTGTTTACCTTTACCTATTAATTGCTTTAATACTGGTCCTATATCCATTAATTTATATATTGAGTGCTTCTGTCAGCAATCCTTATCATGTGAATTCTGGAGAGATGTGGTTATTTCCGAAAGAATTTACTTGGATGGGTTATGAAGCAATTTTTGATAACAAACAGATTTGGACAGGGTATAAAAATACTATTATTTATACTTTATTAGGAACTGCGATTAACTTAATGGTTACAATTCCTTGTGCTTATGCATTGGCAAGAAAAGATTTTTTTGGACGTAATTTTCTAATGAATTTTATGATAGTTCCAATGTTTATCAGCGGCGGGATGATTCCAACTTATTTATTAATGCGTAATTTAGGCTTGCTAGACACTATTTGGGCGATGGTCTTACCTGGAGCAGCTTCAATGTACAATATTGTTGTGACTCGAACTTTTTTGAAACAAATGTACCACGTGAATTAGAGGAAGCAGCGATTATCGATGGGTGTAATGATTTAACAATGTTTATCAAAATTATCTTACCATTATCCATGCCGATTATAGCAGTTATGGGATTGTTTTATGGTGTTGGACACTGGAATAGTTTCTTTGGTGCATTAATTTACTTATCAGACAAAGCAAAATATCCATTACAAATGATTTTAAGAGAAATATTAGTGTTACAAGATCTTTCGTCAACTGGTAGTGCCACTTCAAGTATGATGAACTCATCAATGGCAGAGTTAGCTTATTCAAAACAACAGCTAAGTGAAGTCATTAAATACGGTGTTATGATTGTTTCAACATTACCTATTATTATTGTGTATCCATTTTTACAAAAATACTTTGTAAAAGGGGTTATGGTTGGTTCACTGAAAGGATAAGTAATGAAAAAAATCTTAATGGTTGATACGGGACGCAAATATTTTAATTTCAAAGAGATGATGGCAATCCTTGATATTATGGATAAACATCGCTTTGATACTCTACATTGGCATTTTAGTGATAATGAAGGATTCCGCATTGAATGTGACACTTGTCCTGAAATGGTAGCTGAAAATCATTTATCTAAAGAAGAAGTTAAGCTGATTATGAAAGAAGCAAGTTTAAAACAGATTGAAATTTTACCAGAACTTGATAGTCCAGGTCATTTAAAACCATTACTAGAAGTACGACCTGAATTACGTCTTAAAGTAGAAAAAAGTACTCTTAGTATTCCTAATAATGCACTGGATATTACTAATCCAAAGGCAGTTGAATTGGTACTTTCATTACTAGATGAATATATCCATTTATTTAAAGAAAGCTCAGGATTTCATATTGGGGTCGATGAATTTATTGATTTTGATCAAATTTCAAGTTATCCAGATTTATATCAAGGAACAATCGAAAAGTATGGCACCCAAGCGAGTGGACTTGAACTTTATATTGAATATGTTAATCAATTAATTGAATTTGTATGCTCAAAAGGTTTGCGTCCCCATGTGTGGAGTGATGGACTTTATCGTTTAAATGATTCTGGTTTGGTAGAAGTAGACCATCGCGCTGTTGTTCATTATTGGACACGAAGGAACAAGAACATGGCACCTCTTTGTACTTTTATCGAAAAGGGACATCAGTTGGTTAACAGTAATGATAAGTATATGTATTTTGTTTTAGGTGAAAATGCGGGTTATCAATATCCTGTACCTGATAAAATCATACAAGGATGGCAACCATTACTGTTTTCAGATGACCAAATGATGCCCTTCGACCACCACTGTTTACTAGAAGGTGTTGAGTATTGTATTTGGTGTGATAAACCAAATGCTTTAACTGTGGAGGAAATTTTATTTAGATTGGATCAAAATTTAAATGCAATGAATACTGTCATTGCCAACTATAATAAATAGAATATATCTTACATATGGCCTTTGGAGATACATATTGAACTGTTGGTGTAAGCGTTTTATGATAAGATATAATATTAGATCTTTAAATATATATTACAAGGAGGGTGATTATGTCAGACTTAGTTCGTGGCGATATTGTCCAAGGTAAGGGAACAAACGAATTGGATATGAGTCAGTATCCAGAATCAAAATGGTTGCCACAAAAATTGGAATGGTTTCAAGATCAAAAACTAGGTTTCTTGATTCATTGGGGATTATATTCGCAAGCTGGTATTGTTGAATCATGGCAATTATCGGAAAAAGATGAATGGGCAAGAGAACCTAAAGCTTGGCGTGAGTCGATTGGACAATTAAAGCTAGACTATTGGAATTTAATTGGAGAATTTAATCCTACCGAATTTAATGCTGACGAATGGATGTCTCTTTTAAGTGACTGTGGTTTTAAATATGGCATTGTAACGTCTAAGCATCATGATGGTTTCAATTTGTTTAATACCTTATATAGTGAATTTAAGATTTGTGGCAAACAAAGTCCTTGTAAAATTGATTTATATCGAGAAATCATGACAGCTATTCGTCGTCATCATATGGCTGCCGGAGTATATTATTCAAAAGCAGACTGGTATAGTCCTTATTATTGGCTAGATGATGATGAGATAAAAGGACGTCATGTGAGTTATGATACAACTCAATATCCTGAAATTTGGCAACGTTATGTTGATTTCGTTCATCGCCAAATCGAAGAATTAACGACCCATTATGGGAAAATTGATTTACTCTGGTTAGATGCGGGGTGGTGTGGTGAAGGTAAAGAAGATTTACAAATGGATCTGATAGCTGAAATTGCCCGTAAACATCAACCTGAGCTCATTATGGTAAATCGAGCAATGGGTGGTCGTCATGAAAATTATGTTACTCCTGAAAGAAAAATTCCTGACTATCATCAGATACCAACGAAACCGTGGGAAAGTAATGTCCCAATTGGCAACGATTGGGGTTATGTACCAGATGATACGATTAAATCTGGTGATGAATTGATTAGGACAATGGTTGAAATTATAAGTAAGGGAGGAAATGTGTTGTTTGGAGTTGGACCGACTCCGAAAGGAACTTTACTAGCTGAAGAAGTACAATCACTGAAACGATTAGGTGATTGGATGAAAATTTATAGTGAAGGAATCTATGGAACGCGTGCACTCAAGCATTATCAACCGAATGGTCTGTATTTTTTAACTCAAAAAGATCATGCTATCAATCTGTTTATCGATAAAGCTAGATGTAATCAAAAAATGGCACTCGACGTTTTGTTACCTAGTGAATTAGTCTCTTCAGTACAAGATGTTCAAAGCTTTTCAGATGGAAAAACAATTGAATGGGATGCCCATCATATTACAATACCGGATGATGAAGCGCAATTTCCAATTTATGGCTGTAAAATTATATTAAATAAAAAATAAGGAGAGATTTATTATGAAAAAAAGTTTAGTTAAAGCAACAGCAGCAGGTTTATTATTGTCAACACTGATGAATGTACTACCCGTTAATGCAGACACCCTAACGAAATTTGAAAGTTCTAAAATTAAATTAGCCACTTAAATTGTGTATCCTCCCCATTTTTATGATTGAAAATAAAGCTGCTAGTTGCGGTTGGGAGGGGAACTATTTTATGGCTTTCAATACAACAGTAGCACTTTACTTAATGGGAGAATCGGGTAAGCTAAATGACTCGACCGAAAATTTAAGCGTAGTGCGGAAGGTCGGGGAGTGACCCCGCACCCGATTCGACGATTCAGTCAAGTGCTACGGTATAGAAAAAAGTATAGAAAAAAACATCTCAAAACGTTATTATTGTAGTAACCAAACCAAAATAAAGGACGTTTTAAGATGTATCATCATTATAATTCATTTTCAGCAGAAAGCAAGACCCGAAATAAACATTTAACCTTGGACGATCGTCATAATATTGAGCGTTGGCACCGTAGTGGTAAGTCTAATCGTGAAATTGCGCGTCTTCTAGATAAAGCCCCTCAAACGATTCATAATGAAATCAAAAGAGGGCTTGTGCTTCAACAAGTGAGAAAAGGTCGCTTCAAAAAGATTTATTCTGCTGAGTATGCTCATTCTCAGTATTTAAAACAGCGTGACAAGTGTGGCCGCAAAGTGTCACTTGATAAGGAAACCAAAGAAACACTCGTTCATTTTCTGACCGAAATGAAATATTCACCAGAAATGATCGTTCATTCTAATCTTGTCAACGTTCCTGTTTCAACGATTTACTATTGGATTCATAACGGACATTTAGGTTTAACATCGAATGACTTACTTTATCCACGTAAATCAAAGAAAAAACGTAAGAATACTAGCTCGCAATTTAGAGTGAAAGGTCAATCCATAGAAATGCGTCCGGAAGTCATTAATCAGCGTGGTGAGTACGGTCATTATGAAATTGACACCGTGATTCTAACGCGCAAGACCAATAAATGTTTACTCGTATTAACCGATCGTCGGACACGCCATCAAATTATTCGACTGATTCCGAATAAACAGGCGGCATCCGTCAATAATGCTTTATTAGATATACTCAATGAATATGCGATTAAATCAATTACTGCGGATAATGGTGTTGAATTTTTTAGACTGCATGAAGTCTTTCCTTATGAGCATATTTATTATGCCCATCCCTATTGTTCATATGAACGGGGAACAAACGAAAACCACAATCGACTAATAAGGCGGTTTTTACCTAAAGGAACAACAGATGTAACGGAATTAGAAGTAAAGAAAATTGAAAACTGGATTAATCATTATCCGAAAAGAATGTTCAACTACAAATCACCATTTGAGATGATGTACGCTGGCTAATTTAAACTTGAAATTTGCCACCCTAACGAAATTTCCTGTTTCTGAAGAGCCTTTAGAAATGAGTTTAATTGCTCCAGGTACAGGATTAGCTGAATGGAAAGATATGCCAACTTTACAAGAATATGAAAAAATGACTAATATTAAATGGGAATATATTACACCTCCAATGGCAGATTTTAGTACACGCCTTAATTTAGCATTTGCCAGTGGTGATCTTCCTAATGTTATTTTTGCAGCAGGGTCGCAAAACTTAACACGTGGGATGGAAGTAGATTACGGTTCTCAAGGAATTTTATTACCATTAGAGGATTTGTTAGCAGAAAATGCTCCAAACTTATCCAAAGTATTAGAAGAAAATCCAGATATTAAAAAATCAATCACAGCTCCGGACGGTCATATTTATAGCTTACCTTATATTAATCATAGTTCAATTAGTATTTGGCCATTAGGTCCAATGTGGTATAACGGTACTTGGTTAGAAGCACTAGGCGTGGAAGAGGTTCCGAAAACAGTTGATGAATTCTATGATTTACTAGTTCGCATGCGTGATGAAGATCCGAATGGTAATGGACAACAAGATGAAATTCCTTTAACTGATGTTAAACTAGATACTATTCGTCTATATATGATGGCTTCGTTTGGAATGAAATCACCTTCTATCGAAGAAGTTGATGGTAAAGTAAGATTTGCTCCTTCAACTGAAAATTATCGTGGTTACTTAGAATTTATGAAAAAATTATATTCTGAAAAATTATTAGACCAAGAAACCTTTATTCAATCTAATGAACAAAAGAAAGCTAAAGGACAAAATAATCAAATCGGAGTATTCCAAGACTATTTCTCATACTTTACATTAGGAGAAAACGAAAAAGAAGCGATGAATGATCCAATGTTCCAAACATTGACAAGCGAATTTTCACCTGAAACGCTAGCTGTTGCCAGTCCGCGATTCTCAACAGGTACATTCGCAGTGACGAATCAAGCTAAAGATCCTGCAGCTGCCGTTAGATGGGTTGATTATTTCTATTCAGAAGATGGATATGAATTCATTAATCAAGGACCAGAAGGTTTCCTATGGAATAAAGGACAAAATGCCGCAGGTGATGAGATAAAACTCTTTAATGAAGAGAATGTCGATGTTGAAAAAGCTGAAGATTATCGTGGTACCATCACACCAGCTTATGGTATTTTAGTACCAGTTTATGAAACAGACTTAACAGCGATTAAGGTGAATCCTGAGGATCCAGATGTCACTGAATTCACAGAATTCTTACGTGCAGAAACGGAAGAGAAAGTAACACCATATGCTGAAGTTCCATTCCCAATCACTTATTTAACAAAAGATGAACAAGATCAAATTAGTATGAATGCAACGGATATCTCGACTTATGTCACTGAAATGGAAGCCAAATTCATTACTGGAACAGTTGAATTGAATGATGATACTTGGGCAGATTACTTAAAAACTTTAGAAAAAATGGGAATTGAAGACTATGTGAAAGTTTACCAAGGTGCTTATGACCGTTGGGCAAATTCATAAGAGTCGATAATAAATAATTAATAGCCTCTGGTTTCATATTCCAGAGGCTATTGTTCTAAGCATATGGAGGATTTTATGTTTGAATTTGAATATATAAGAAAACAATATTATAAATTAGCTAATTTTATCAAAAAAGAAGAATATCCAATTCATAATGTTCGATTAGTTAAGGGCGATTTAAATGAAGATTATGTTTTAGGAACTTATTTTGGACAAAAAAATAGTTATTATACTTTGTTATCTGAAATTAAGATTCCGCAATTAGATGTTGGCGAAACATTCTGGATTGAAGCCTATTCCTCTCTAAAAGAATGGGATAATAGTACCAATCCACAGTTGAAATTATATTTAAATGAAGAGCTAGTTCAAGGATTAGATGTAAATCATCGTCATACTGTCGTTCCAGAAAAGTTTTGGGGACAAAAGGTTTCATTGCGATTAGAAATCTTTAGTGGACGAGAAGAAAAGCAATTCCCAATGTATATAAAAGCGTATAAAATTGATCAAGCTACTTATAATACTTATTGGGATTTTAGAGTGGCGGTTGAAGCTTGGCAAGCGATTGAAGAAGATTCTTATAAATTGATTTATCAAGAAACATTATTGAAATGTACTAAGCTATTGGATTTTCGCCAAGTTTATTCTGATGATTACTACCAGCGTTTAGAAACCATTCAGTCGATTTTACAATTGAATTTATATCAAAAATTCAAGGAATTGTCATCAGTGGATGTCTATGCAATAGGTCATACACATATTGATTTGGCATGGCTATGGACATTTCAGCAAGCGATTGAAAAGGGGGAACGTAGTTTTTCAACGATTTTAAAATTTATGGAAGATTATCCTAATTTTACTTTTATTCAAAGCCAGCCGCAACTGTATCAAGATATTAAAGAACAGTATCCAGAACTATATCAATTGATTCAAACCCAAATTAAAGAGGGAAGATGGATACCTGAAGGAGCGATGTGGGTTGAAAGTGATACTAATTTAATTTCAGGTGAGTCCATGGTTCGACAATTTTTATATGGAAAACAGTATTTTAAAAATGAATTAGGAATTGAAAGTAAAATCTGTTGGTTACCGGATGTATTTGGTTATTCACCAACACTGCCACAAATCATGGCTAAAACCAATACTCCGTATTTTATGACCACCAAATTATCATGGAATCAAATGAATCAAATACCAAATGATTCTTTCACTTGGAAAGGATTAGATGGAAGTGAAGTGTTAGTTCATTTTATACCGACAGTTAGTGTCGGTTATAGTCCTACACCATTTTATACCACCTATAATGGTATGTTAGATCCGTTAACTTTAAAGAAAAGTTGGGATCGTTATATCAATAAAGATAAAAATAACTTTATTATGAATGCCTATGGATATGGTGATGGTGGGGGAGGGCCGACTATCGAAATGCTGGAAACAGCAAAAAGATTAGAAAATGGATTACCAGGAATACCAAAAGTGAAGAATAGTAACGCACTTGATTTTTTTGAAAATTTGGAAAAATCGAGTGAGAAACAAAACTTTAATACATGGGTGGGTGAGCTTTACTTTGAATATCACCGTGGTACTTATACTTCTATCGGTAAAATAAAGCGTCAAAATCGTTTTGCGGAATTTTACTTACAAAACATTGAAAAACTGTATACTCTTTATAAATTGGAAAACTATCCAAAATCAGCATTAGAAAATTTATGGAAAATCGTTTTAAAGCATCAATTTCACGATGTCCTACCGGGGAGTTCCATTCAAGAAGTTTATGATGAAGCGGATTCTACTTTCGAAAAATTATTTGCATCATTTGAACAATTATACAACAATCTATTTCCCTCTCCTGAGGAAAAGAATGATTTAATAATCTTTAATCCTAATGGAATTTCACAAAATGGCTATATTCAATTAAAGGAATCAACAGGAAGTCTACTTCTAAATGGCCAAAAAGAGTTAGAAAGTCAACAGTTGACAACTCACGAACGCTTATATTATTTACCTAACTTGAAACCATTATCCACTGTAAAAGTAGGGCTGGAAGAAACGAAATCGGAAGAAGCGGATTCAAGATTTAAATATAATGACAAAACCCGTCAATTAGAGACTCCTTATTATTGTGTTGAATTTGATAAAGATTACCAAATTATTAGTTTATATGATAAAGAAGTGCAGCGTATGGTGAATGTCGATCGAGGTTTATTAAATGAGTTAGTGGTGTATGAGGATATCCCGATGGATTATGATGCATGGGACATCGATATCTATTATCCCTATAAACGTTGGACTATTCGTCATTTAAACAGTGTAAAAGTAAAAGAAAACGGATCCTTAATATTTAGTCTCCTTATTGCACGACACTATCAACATTCTACTATCCAACAGGAAATGATTTTTCATGCATATTCAAGAAGAATTGATTTTAAAACAGAAGTGGATTGGCAAGAAAACCAACAGTTATTAAGGGCAGAATTTAATGTGGATATACATACATATGAAAGTACCCATGACATTCAATTTGGAAATATTAAGCGTCCAGTACATCGAAATACTAGTTGGGATATTGCCAAGTTTGAAACGTGTGCTCATAAGTGGATTGATTTATCAGAAGAAGATTATGGTTGTGCACTAATGTCAGATTGTAAATATGGTTACAATACTGAGTATCAAAAATTAGGAATATCTTTAATTAAGTCACCTATTGATCCCTACCCAAAAGCAGATATTGGTTATCATCAATTTTCTTATAGTTTGTATCCGCATCTAGGTGATTGGAAGAATTCCGATGTTGTAGCAGAAAGCTATCAGTTAAATAATCCATTGGTTGTTTTACCGGTTGCTAAGAATCAGCAGATACAGTCTCCACCAATTGAATTTGATAATGATGCGATAATAATTGACACATTAAAACAGTCAGAAGATGGAAAAGGGATTATTGTACGACTTTTTGACTTTAAAGGCCGTCGGAGCAAATTGAATGCTAAGGTTATCTCTTCATTTACTAAAGTTTATGAATGTAATTTACTTGAAGAAATTGAAACCGAATTAAGGATTGATTCAAACAATCATTTTATGTGTGAAGTAAAGCCCTATGAAATCAAAACAATTAAATTAATATAAGGTGGTCTTATGATAAATCGATTATTAAAAGAAATGACACTTCGCGAAAAAGTAGGACAACTGAATCAAAAATTGTATGGTTGGCATGTCTTTGAAAAAAATAATGGGAAAGTGATTCTAACCGAAACGTTTAAAAAAGAAGTAGAACGCTGGGGCGGCTTAGGTTTTATTTATGGTGTCTTTCGCGCAGACCCATGGTCAATGATGGATTTTAAGCACGGACTGACGAAAGAAGAATCATGGTATTTAAGCCATGATATTCAAAAATATTTGAAAGAGAATACACGTTTAGGCATTCCAGTACTGTTGAGTGAAGAGTGTCCTAATGGACATCAGGGACTTTACTCGACTAGCTTTCCAGTTAATTATAGTGTTGGAGCCAGTTGGAACCCCACACTTTATCAAAAAGCACAAGAAATCGTGGCTAAAGAAATACGTATGACCGGTGCACATATTGGTTTAATTTCTACTCTAGATGTATCTAGAGATCCTCGTTGGGGCAGAACTGAAAAATGCTTTTCTGAAGATGCTTATTTAACAGGCAGTTTTACAAAAGCCGCTTTGAGAGGACTTCAAGGGGATAATTCTGAACGATTGGGACCTGATAAGATATTGGCTACTTTGAAACATTTTGCGGGACAAGGTGCGACTTACGGTGGTCATAATGCAGGGCCAACTGGTATTGGGGAACGAGAATTATATGAAATTCATTTATTGCCCATGAAATATGCTATTGAAGAAAATGTTCAACTAACGATGGCTGCCTATAATGATATTGATGGCATCCCGTGTCATGGTAACGAGAAGTTATTAAATTCAATGCTTCGAGATAGATTAGGTTATGAAGGAGCTGTAATGTCTGATGGTGTTGCATTAGAACGTCTAGTTTCACTCGTGGATGGCAATCGTGAATTAGCAGCTGCTTGGGCTTTAAAAAGCGAGGTAGATATTAGTCTCTGGGATAATGTTTTTACCTATTTAGAAGGTGCAATTGAAAAGAAATACCTTGAGATGGAGAGTTTAGATCAAGCGGTTCTAAGAGTTTTAAAATTAAAAGAAAAATTAGGCTTGTTTGCCTCCCCAACTCCGAAAATTACAGGATATGATATCCGAGAATCACGTGAAATCAATAAACAACTAGCACAAGAATCAATGGTTTTATTAAAAAATGAAAACAATATTTTACCGATTGATGTTAATAAAATAAAAAAAATAGCAGTTATTGGTCCTAATGCAGATGCATCTTATAATCAGTTAGGGGACTATACACCCTATAAAGAAGACGAAACTGTGTCTACCATTTTACAAGGCATTAAGGATCATCTTAAAGGCTCTCCCGTTGAAGTATTATATGCTAAAGGCAGTATGATATCATTCGGTTCTACGGAACTGATAGAACAAGCAAAAGAAATTGCTGCACAGGCTGATTTTATTATTCTTGCTTTGGGAGGAGCCAGTGCGCGTGATTTTTCAACTCAATTTGATGAAAATGGAGCAGCCTTAAGTGGCTCTAGTGAAATGACGAGTGGCGAGAATATTGATTTGGCTGATGTTGAATTACCATCATGCCAAAAAGAATTAGTGAATGAGATTTATAAAATTAATAAAAATATCATTGTTGCCTTAATTCAAGGACGACCTCATATTATTAAGGAAGTTGAGTCAAAAATCAAAGGTCTCTTTAATCTAGGATACCCTGGTGAAATGGGAGGGATAGCCTTTGCTGAACTCTTGTTTGGTGAAGTGTCTCCAAGTGGTAAATTAGCAATGAGTATCCCATTATCAAATGGTTCTTTACCAGTTTATTATAACTATAAAGATAATCATCATAAGTATGCTTATATTGATCAAGAAGAACGTTATGCTTATCCGTTTGGTTATGGCTTAACTTACTCAAAATTTGAACTTCGTGACGTTAAAGTTAGCGATAAAATCATTGAGGAAAAGTATCAAGTAGAAATAACAGGACAACTTGCCAATATCGGTGAATTCGATGCTCACGAAGTCGTTCAGGTTTATATTCGAGCTCATCATTTAAAAGTCATACCACGAGTCAAAGAACTGAAAGGGTTTAAGAAACTATTTGTTCCCAAAGGAAAACAGGTTTCGTTTTCCATTACATTAAATGAACTGGAGTTAAGCGGATTGGATGAAAATCTTGAGGAACGTCGTTACTCAAAAGTAAAAGTCATAGTTGAGTGTCAAGAGACTATAATTGAAAAGAATATAAAGTTTAATTAATGTCAAAACTAGGAGGTGACGAATAACCCTATGGGAAGAAAAATTGAGGATGTAATAAAAATTGTACCTACAGAGCGACAATTAAAGTGGCAACAATTAGAATTTATTGGTTTTATCCATTTTGGAATCAATACGTTTTATAATGCTGAATGGGGACAGGGCAATGAAGATATTAGTTGTTTTAACCCCAAGAGATTAGATGCTGAACAATGGGTTCGCGCTTTAAAAGCTTCTGAAATGAAAGGTATCATATTAACTTGTAAACATCATGATGGATTTTGTTTATGGCCCAGCCAGTATACTTCACATACTATCGCCAATACACCCTATAAAGATGGTAACGGTGATATCGTAAAAGAAGTGGCAGATGCTTGTAAAAAATATGATATGAAATTTGGAGTTTATCTTTCTCCTTGGGATATGACTGAATCAAGCTATGGTACAGGAAAAGAGTATAATGAATTTTTTGTTAATCAACTTACCGAGTTATTGACACAATACGGTGACATTTTTGAAGTTTGGTTTGATGGCGCGAATGGTGAAGGACCTAATGGAAAAACGCAAGAATATGATTGGTTAGGTTATTATCAAACTATTCGCCAATTACAACCGAATGCCGTCATTGCGATTATGGGACCAGATGTTCGATGGATAGGAAATGAAGCAGGCGTCGTAAGAAATAATGAGTGGAGTGTGGTACCGGAAGCGTACTCAGATCCATCCTATACCGCTAGTCACTCCCAACAAGAAGATGATAAGGAATTTGCTCAAACTTATCGACATGAAGATGCTGATTTAGGTAGTCGTTCTGTCATCATGAATTATCCAGGTAAATTAATCTGGTATCCAGCTGAAACAGATACCTCGATAAGACCAGGATGGTTCTATCATCCTGATCAAGACTCACAAGTAAAAAGTAGTGAAGAACTATTTAACTTATATAAAAAGTCAGTTGGCGGTAATAGCGTCTTATTATTAAATGTCCCCCCTAACAAAGAAGGATTAATTTCTGAAGTAGATGCGCAAGAATTGGCAGGATTAGGTGAAAAAATAAGGCAACTAAAAATAAATGACAAAACATTTCCTATTCATTGCGGGAAGAATATTTTGTATAAAGATGATTGCCAATTTAAATTTGTTGAATCCAATGAATTAATTATTGAAGTTGAAGAAACCCAAGATATTCGTTATTTAATCATCCAAGAGGATATTACGAAAGGACAAAGAGTCGAAAAATTCTTAGTTGAAATTGTTAAAAGAGATGGAGAAGTAATAAAATTATCTTTTGGAACTATTGGCTACAAAAAAATCATTGATTTGCAAAAGGGGATAAGAGTTTCTAGTATCAGGATAATATTTGAAAATTATCGTGGGAAAAAAATCTATTTAAAAAGAGTTAGTGTTAGTTAAGTAATAATGTCAATTTCCTATATGAATAGAATTAAACTATAATAGAAAATAGGAGTTGGTTTCATAATTTTATTCTTTAGTAAAATTATTTAGTCAGTGCTTAGGTGATTTTAGCAAGGTTCTGTCAATTGCTTAATTCTCACTTAGCAATATGTGATGGGCATTAAGAGGCTAGGCAAAAACTTTTTTAATTCTTTTCAGGCATATCTATTTAATTCAAAGCGCAGTGGTTGAGTGGCCTCAAACTGCGCTTTAATGAGATTGAACATAAATTTGAAAAAATCAGTCAAGTCATTGCTCGATACTTAAAAGCGCAGTGGTTGAGTGGCCTCAAACTGCGTCTTAATGAGATTAATCATAAATTTGAAAAATTCAGTCAAATTAGTTCTTATAAATTCAAAGCGCAGTGGTTGAGTGGTATCAAACTGCGTCTTAATGACTTGTTTGATACCTACTCAACTGTGCGGGGGTGAACAGACGAAGTGAAAATCATTCGCTTTTCAACTTCTGGTCCACTCCCTCTTGCTCATCCTTTTCTCTTACCCAAATAATACAGTTTGTGGTACAATGTACCATGATTGAAGCGTTTTATAGTAATAAAATTCCATGCAGATTATAATGGAGGTAAGAATGAGTAATACATTGACAAAATTGAGAGTTTATCGGCCAACAGCCAGTCAAACAGAGCGATCGATTATCGACTATGTTTTAAAGAATCCATTGAAAGTAGGAGACATGAGTATTCATCAATTAGCTGAAGCGACATTTTCCTCTCCAACTTCGATTATCCGACTATGCAAAAAGATTGGATATGACGGGTATAAATCTTTTAATAAGGAATTGCTTTATGAACAAGCGGTGCGAGAGAATGTCTTTGAATTAGATAATCATGTCTTTAATCAAAATGATAATTCTAGTGAATTGATTCAAAGTGTGATTTTGAATAACTTATCAATATTAAGAGAACTAACATTTTTAATTTCGGATTCATTGATTGACCAATGTGTGAGTGAAATTGAAAAAGCGAATAAAATAGTTTTCTTCGGCATCGGCGCTTCGCTAATCGTCGCAAAAGACGCGCAGATGAAGTTTGCTAGAATTAATAAGATGGTTCATGTATCGGAAGATTGGCATACGCAACTGTTAATGGCACGGAATATGAATGCCAATGATTTAGCTTTTGCCATTTCTTATTCAGGTGAAACAGATGAAGTCATTAAATGTGTGCAAGAAGCTAAAAATTTAGGGGCAACGATTATCACCATGACGAAAGAAGGCAACTCACGATTAAGTCAATTATCTACTTATCCTTTATTTGTTCCTAATAGTGAAATAGGAATGAGAAGTGCAGCCATGTCATCAAGAATTGCTCAAATGACTTTAATTGATGTTATCTTTTCTAGTTATTTACATAATATTTATGATGAGGGCATTTTGATGATTGAACGGACGAGAATTTTGAAAGGAGATGAAACACTTGATCAATCTTGATGGAATGAGCACCGAAACTAGAAATCCTAATACGATGCATTTGGATGAAATGTCGATTCATGAAATATTAACCATAATGAACGAAGAAGATCAAAAAGTGCCTCTAGCCATTAAAGCAGTACTACCACAAATTGAACAAGCCGTTACCGTAATCGATCAAGCATTTAAGAAAGGAGGACGATTAATTTATATAGGTGCTGGAACCAGTGGACGACTTGGTGTGTTAGATGCTGCAGAATGCGTGCCCACATTTGGGACCTCCCCAGAAATGGTTCAAGGCTTAATTGCTGGTGGTCAAGAGGCGATGATGTTTGCGGTAGAAGGAGCAGAAGACAGTCAAGAAATGGCGAAAGCCGATTTGACGGCTATCGAATTAAGTGCAGACGATGTAGTAGTAGGGATTGCCGCTAGTGGCCGAACCCCTTATGTAATTGGCGGATTGAATTATGCTAATCAGGTAGGAGCACATACGGTTTCGATTGCCTGTAACAAAGAAAGTGAGATCGGAAAAGTGGCTAAAATCGTGATCGAAGCGGTGCCAGGACCAGAAGTCTTGACCGGTTCAACTCGATTAAAAGCCGGAACGGTTCAAAAATTAATTTTAAATATGTTATCCACCGTTTCAATGGTAAAACAAGGTAAAGTTTATCAAAATTTGATGGTAGATGTTCAAGCAACAAATGAAAAACTGGTTCGCCGTTCACAAAAAATTGTTTGTGAAGCAACAGGAGTCAGTCTTGAAGTAGCCCAACAAACTTTAACCGAAAGCAAAGGCGATGTTAAGACAGCTATTCTAATGATCATATTAGATATTGACTTTGATAAAGCAAGGAAATTATTAGAAAAATCAGAAGGACATATTAGAGAAGCAATTCGTTTAAACAATACGAATGGAGGAAATGAAAATGGCAAGTAATGCTGAGTTAATTAAACAAATAGTAGAAAAAATAGGTGGCGAATCGAATATTGCCTCTGTTACTAACTGTATGACGCGTTTAAGAATCACACCTAAAAATCGAGAAATAATCGATTTTGAAGGTTTAAAAAATATTGAAGACGTGATGGGGGTTGTCGATGCGGATACTGTACAAGTGGTAGTAGGACCAGGAAAAGCACGTAAGGTAGCCGATGAAATGATCGAAACCTACAAATTTAAATCAAGTCCTGAATTAAATATTGATGAATCAAATGAAGATTGGAAATTAAACAAACAATCCGTTAAATCAAAACAACATAAAAGTAAATTAAAACAAGCATTAGAACTTATTGCTAATATCTTTATTCCATTAATTCCAGCTATTATTGCAGCCGGTATTTTCCAAGGCTTTGGTAGTTTACTTGGTCAATTGATTACGCAAGGAACTTTAAGTGGCGATTTCTGGGAAGGTACTAGAATTATCTTCTCACTAATCGGGACCAGCTTCCTAGGATACTTTGCTATCTATACTGGTATTAATTCAGCGAAACAATTTGGAGCAACTGAAGCGCTAGGTGGAATGGTTGGAGCAATGTCGATTGCGGCTCCAATCGTAGAATTCTCAACATTGCTTGGTTTATATGATGCGGAAACACCATTAAACTCAATCTTAACGACCGGTAAAGGGGGAATTATTGGGGTAATCTTAGGTGTTTATATCCTATCACGTATTGAAAAAGCAATGCGTAAAGTGGTTCCAGATGTATTAGACTTAATCGTCACACCTGTTGTAAGCTTATTATTGACTGCTATTATTATGGCATTATTAGTAATGCCAGTGTCAGGTTTCTTATCTGATTGGTTAGTTAAATTCTTAAATATCTTTATTGCATCGAATAACCCAATCATTAGCGTACTATCAGGTTATATTTTATCAGCTGTATTCTTACCAATGGTATTATTAGGATTACACCATGGATTGATTCCGATCTATGCGATTCAATTAGAACAAATGGGTGGTGTATCGCTATTCCCAGTATTAGCGATGGCCGGTGCTGGACAAGTAGGAGCAGCCATTGCTATTTACCTAAAAGCAAGACAAACGAAGGATGAAAGACTACAAAAAGTCATTGCCGGTGCCTTACCAGCAGGATTTTTAGGAATTGGTGAACCCTTAATTTATGGGGTTACTTTACCTTTGGGTAAACCATTCATCACAGCAGGATTAGGTGCAGGATTTGGTGGTGCGTATGCAATGTTGATGGGCGTTAGAGCGACTGCATGGGGACCATCCGGTTTAGTAGCCTTACCATTAATGACTCCAAGTACCATGATTCATTATTTCATCGGTTTAGTTATCGCTTATATTGGTGGCTTTGTGGTAACAAGCATTATGATTAAACCAGAGGACTTAACGAATGCATAAGCCACTTGGCTTTTCCATCTACGCTAGCCATTTTGAAGAGCAAAAGCAATGGTTAACCCAATTAGCGATCAAGGAACGAAGAGTATTTACCTCCTTGCATATCCCCGAAGAGGTATCCAGTAACTATGCTTCAAAAATTAAAACAATGCTAGCGTGGTTGAAAAGCGAACAATTTTATGTCATTGCCGATGTCAGTCACCATATACTAAAGTTTTTAAACGTGAAAAATTTAACTGAACTCGTTGAAGCATACCCGATTGATAACTTAAGAATTGATTTTGGAATTAGTTATGAGGAACTTGCAACATTACCACGGCATATCGATTTAACCATCAATGCCTCAACCCAGCAAAAACAAAGGGAAGAAATTTTACGTTTGAAAGATCAATTAGGTCATAAAATAATGGTCATGCATAATTTTTATCCTCGTCCCGAAACAGGACTCGATATCGAACAGTTTGTAGCCATCAATCAAACTTTCAAAAATGATGGTTTTGAAGTGTTAGCCTTTATCGCTGGCGATAAAGCAAAACGTGGACCGCTTGCTTTAGGACTACCAACAGTAGAAGTCACACGTCATTTACCACCAGTTTTGGCCTATCGACAACTCCTTGAATGGGGTGCGGACGCGGTATTTCTAGGAGATCTTGCATTATCAACGCAACAACTTGAAGCAATTGATAATTATGTCAATCAAGATGTGATGGATTTACCAGTGAACCTCGAAGAATCTTATACATGGTTATATAACCGAGTACTAACCATTCGCTTGGATTCACCGAAAATGCTGTTGAGAGTATCCGATTTAAGAGAAAACTTGGTTGCCAATACCTATCAGCCAGATAAAAATTCTCAAAAACGGGACAAAGGAAGCATCACTATCGATAATGATAAATATGGACGCTATGAAGGAGAATTACAAATACTAGGCAGAGATTTACCAGCCGACGACAAAGTCAATGTCATTGGGAGTCTTGCTAGTGATTATCATTCTATTTTTGACATAGATAATAGTGGACAGAAAGTAAGGTTTAGAAGAGTAAAAGACATTTGACAGTTGAATGAGGCTGGTCCAAAACTTGATAAATTCAGTGAAGTTATTGTTCGTTAATTATCAGCGCGGTGGGTGAGCGGTATTGATTGGTGGATTAAAGACGCTGAGCAAAGACTTGATAAAATCAATCAAGTTACTGTTCATTATGTATCAGCGCAGTGGTTGAATGGTATCATACTGCTTCTTAATGGCTTGGTTGATATATATTCAATTGTTTGCGACTGTGTATATTTAGTTAAGCTATCATGTAAATTTTGATGACTGAGAAGGCATCGGAGTACATGGTGGCTTTTATGCATTCTCAGTTACTGTAAAGGAGTATTTATTTAAGACGGTGGAAAGCTTCTAGCTCAAAAAATATATAGTTACAAAAATATGTAATTATTTTTAGGAATAAAGTGTAAATTAATAAAAAAGAAAACTACGAAATTGTTTAAAATAGTTAATTTTAAAATCATTTATTTGCAACAAAAGTAGAAGTCAAATTAAAGAAAAAAATTGAAAAAAGAGCCTGATATTTTTCTCAGACTCTTTTATCTATTAATCTCTCATAAAGATATCACGTGTAAATACTTTATCTTTTACATCATCTAATTGGCTATCATAACGGTTCACGATAATCGCTTGAGATAATTGTTTGAATTCATCTAAGTCACCGATTACTTCACTGCCAAAGAAAGTGGTACCTGCTTCTAAAGTAGGTTCATAAATGACCACTTTAGCACCTTTCGCTTTGATTCGTTTCATGACGCCTTGAATCGCTGATTGACGGAAGTTATCAGAATTACTCTTCATCGTTAAGCGGTAAATCCCAATAACCGTCTCTTTTTCTCTCGTCTCATCCCAAGTGCCATCATAAGAATGCGCACCACTTAATTCTAATACACGATCTGCAATATAATCTTTACGAGTACGGTTTGATTCAACAATCGCTGTAATCATATTTTGTGGAACATCATCAAAGTTAGCTAATAATTGTTTCGTATCTTTCGGTAAGCAATAACCACCATAACCAAATGAAGGGTTATTATAGTGGGTGCCAATACGCGGATCTAATCCAACACCATCGATAATGTCTTTCGTATTTAAGCCTTTGGTATCGGCATAAGTATCTAATTCATTGAAATAGGAAACACGTAAGGCTAAATAGGTATTGGCGAATAATTTAACCGCTTCTGCTTCTGTGAATCCCATAAATAAGGTAGGGACATCGTCGATTAATGCGCCAGCTTGTAATAATTGTGCAAAGATTTCTGCTTGTTCACGCGATTCTTCATCACAAGAAACGATAATACGTGAAGGATATAAGTTATCGTATAATGCTTTTGATTCACGTAAGAACTCTGGACTGAATAAGATGTTTTTTGTATTGTATTTTTTACGAACAGATTCAGTATATCCAACGGGAATGGTTGACTTAATAATCATCGTCGCATTAGGATTAGCTTTTAATACTATCTCAATCACAGTCTCAACCGCTGAAGTATCAAAGAAATTCAATTTACTATCATAATTAGTTGGAGCCGCGATAATGACATAATCCGCATCAGCATAGGCTTTTTCGCCATCTAAAGTAGCAGTTAAATTCAAATCCTTTTCTGCTAAATATTCTTCGATATAGTCATCTTGAATAGGTGACTTTTTATTATTAATCATGTCTACTTTTTCTTGAACGATATCAACCGCTGTCACTTGATTATGTTGCGCTAATAAGACCGCTAAAGATAATCCAACATAACCTGTTCCAGCAACCGCAATTTTATATGATTTTGGTGCTGCTTTTTTCGTTTCAACTTTTTCTTCTACGAATAATTCAGTCACGTCAAAATTTAATGCTTCTGCCAAGCTTTCTAATTGATTGATCATCGGTAAGTAGTCTAAGTTTTCAATACGTCCGATTAAAGAACGGTTGATGCCGGTCAATTCTGATAATTGGGCTTGCGTTAAATCTTTCGCTTTGCGTTTGTTCGTAACAGTTTCAGCTAATAATTGAACTGATAATTTTTTCATAATGGACTCCTTTGTTATTTAAAGTAACATTTTTATTTAGTAACAAG
Source organism: Globicatella sanguinis (assembly GCF_002847845.2). Taxonomy (NCBI): domain Bacteria; kingdom Bacillati; phylum Bacillota; class Bacilli; order Lactobacillales; family Aerococcaceae; genus Globicatella; species Globicatella sanguinis. The sequence continues at coordinate 2,194,563 of NZ_CP126962.1, forward strand.
CAAAATTATACCGTTAATCATATTAAAAAGCAAATTTTTATTGAACATTGATATTTTAAATAACAAAATGGTGGCGTGATGAGTTAAAATAGTGTACAATGAAATCAATCATTAAATATTGAATAGAAAGAGGTATATATATGTCTAAAGTTAGAAAAGCTGTGATTCCAGCAGCAGGACTTGGAACACGCTTTTTACCAGCAACCAAAGCAATTGCTAAGGAAATGATTCCAATTGTTGATAAACCATCGATTCAATTTATTGTAGAAGAAGCATTAGCTTCAGGAATTGAAGAGATTTTAATCGTAACTGGAAAAAGTAAACGTGCGATTGAAGACCACTTTGACTCTAACATTGAGTTAGAATCTAACCTTGAAATGAAAGGTAAACAAGAGTTATTAGATATTGTCCGTGAAACAACTGGTATTAGAATGTTCTTTGTGCGCCAACCCTATCCAAAAGGATTAGGTGATGCGGTATTACAAGCTAAAAGCTTTATCGGTGACGAACCCTTTGTGGTAATGTTAGGTGATGACATCATGCGTGACGAAGTGCCTCTAACTAAACAATTAATCGATGCTTATGAACAAAATCATGCCTCAAACATTGCAGTCATGAAAATGCCGATGGAAGACATTAGTAAATATGGTGTTATCGACATCGAGAGCCAATTAGAAGAAGGCCTATATAATGTTAAAAGATTCGTTGAAAAACCAAAAATGGAAGACGCACCAAGTGATTTAGCGATTATTGGTCGTTACTTATTAACACCAGAAATCTTTGATTTATTAGAAAAACAAGAAGTCGGTGCAGGTGGCGAAGTTCAATTAACTGATGCGATCGATACCTTAAATAAAACCCAACGCGTCTTTGCTAAAGAATTTAATGGACAACGTTTTGACGTAGGTAATAAATTAGAATTTATGAAGTCAAGTATCTTAGTGGGCTTAGAACATGAGGAGATTGGCGAAGAACTAAAAGACTTCGTTAAGAAGATTGCAGAGACATTATAGTCAATTAAATAAAATTATTCGGCGGGCGCAAGTTCGCCGATTTTTTATTGGAAGGGTGTAGGTGAATTTTTTAGGCAGAACAAGGATTAAAAAGGCATAAAGAAATGTTACAATATTATCCTTCGACTAACAGCAAATTAATTAAGAAAACCGGCATTGCTGATGTGACCTCTAACTTTCGGGGATCACATCAGCAATGCCGGTTTTTTAGTTGCCCTCATAGGTTAGAGTTTTTATCTAACTTTTGGAGGCAATATATTTGATTGTCAACTATCATATTGATAATGCTACACTTTGATTTTGATGTTGTTTTCGATATTGCAATGGTGAGACATGGTAGCGCTCTTTAAATTTATTAGAAAAGTAATTACTTGAATAAAAGCCGACCATTTCCGCAATCTGTATAATCGAATGATTAGTTGTTTCTAAAAGGTTTAGCGCATGTTTAAACCGTAAATCTTGTAAGTAATTGATTGGTGAAATGCCTAATTCTTCTTTAAACAGGTGAGATAAGTGATATTTTGAAATATGGGATCGACTTTCAAGTGTCTCAAGTGTGATTTTTTTTGAATAATTATTGTCAATATAGTTTTTAGCTAATGTGACACTTGGACTTAATAGATTTTTCTGGTGATTATCCAAATCAGTATTTGCCTCATTAATAATTGAAAAAATTACAGCGTTGACTAAATGCTCAATAATTTGATTTGTATATTGTTGATGCTTAGCACTTTCTTTAATTATTTGTGTGAATAGGGCTCTAAAAGCAAAAGAATCATCGTTGAACATGATTAAATCATTTTCGCGCATTTGATTAGGAAAAATTATCTCTGGTCCTTTAAAGCCAATGACTACATATTTCAATGGTTTTTCAATAGAAGAGTGTTCCGTATGTTCGATAAAGGGGTTTATAATGACAAGACTATTTTTTTGGACTGGTTGCGTCCCAAAATTGGTTTGCATATGTCCCTCACCCTCAAGAATGAAAATTATTTCAGTAAAATCATGGTAATGCATCACACTATGCCAGTTTGCATCATAACTCGCTTGATTAACGGACCTAATTTCAAAATAAGGCAGATTACTTGGATCTATTTGTCTTTTAATATTGAAATTATAATACATTTTGGACCTCCTAGTCATTTAATCATCATTATTATTTACCAAAAAACATTATTATACAATGTAAGCGTATACTATTTAACAAGAAAATGCAACGTTAACACAAGATATCATATTTTTTCTTTTTTTGAAAACGTTATACTTGGGGCAAGGAGTGAAAAAGTAGTGTGATTTGAAAAGAGCGGATAGCTTTTATTTTTTAAATATTTTGCTATCTAATAAAAAAGCTCCGTTAAATCTTAATGAAAGGATGAGAAAATAAAACAAGTTAGTTAAAGTAAAACATCATTAATCCGTATTCTTAGTGTTAATTTAGTTTCTAAGTCCTATATATTTTTCTTAATGAAATACATTTATAAAAATTTGGGAGGAACAGCATGCGTAATAATAAATTTATGTTTGAAAAGCGACAACGGTTCTCTATACGTAAACTTAGTGTGGGTACTTGTTCTGTAATGATTGGCGCATTTTTATTTGCAGGGCAACCGGTTAGTGCACAGACTGAATTGGATTCCAATGACACACTAGAAAATCCAATTGAAAATACTGCGGTATTAGAAGAATCTACCAATAATAGTATATCTGAAGATACTTTAATCCTTAATGAAGTAAGTTTGATGAAAAAGAGGTGGTTGAAATTAAATTAGGTGAAGAAACTAATCGCGAGATGATGAATGATGAAGATATTGTTGCGGAAACCGATTTAGAAACAGCAGATGTCCCTGAATCAGGTGTGGATGAATCGATTAACATGAATGAAACTGCTAAAGAAGTCATAGAAAATAATACCGAAGTTAATACACCTATTGTGGACGAATCGATTCCTGAAAGCACAGTATCTAGCGAAACGAACCGCGATGAGACTGTTGACGATGAGTTAAGTTTGGAATCTGCAGATGCCATTGAATCGAATCTAGAAGCAACAATAGTTGATGAAACTCAAACTGAGAAAACCAACCAAGCTGAAATGAATTCAGAAACAACCGTACAAAAAATGAATGTTCAATCTGTAAATAAAAATGAAGCTGCAACTGAGAATGATCAAGTTCACACAGAGTGGCAATCAACTTCAACAATTGATGGACCTAGTTCAATCGAAGAGATAGAAGGCGTGCGCTATAATCGTTTATCAGTAACTGAAGAACATGACAATGGGAATAATATTGCTGTTTTTGAAAAAGATGCTCTAAAAGTAGATGACTCTGGTAATTCTACTCTTACATTAGATTTTGTTGATCGTTCAGAATCCTTAGAGGGTCGTTTTGGTGTGATGCTCAACTATAATGATCCAAACAAATATCTTTTTGTAGGTTATGATCGCGGTGGATGGTTCTGGGAATACAAATCAGATGCGGGTTCTGCTTATACAACAGGACCTCGTAGTATCGAGGCTCCAGCTAAAGATGTGTTATCTAAATTAATGATTTCTTTGAAATCTGATGGACAACTGAATGCTACAGTCAATGATCAACAAGCTTTTGACACGGTGAATATTCCTTCAGAAGTATTGAAGGAGGTTCGTGTTTCAAATCGAATTGCTTTAAGACTGGGACAGTATGCTGGTCAAAAAACGGTTATTGATGTCAAAATGGATAATCAGGAAAATGTGGAAACAGAAGCCCCAACCGATACAGTGGATGATACCATTGTGGAAGCAGAGCCTGAAGATCGTTTTGATGTGATTCAATCTGACCAAGTTGTTGCTAAATTCGATAAACTTTTCCCACGTATCAAATCGTATGAGTATGCTGGAGAATACATTCATGGGCAAGTGGTAAGTAGTGATACGGTAAAAGTCAATGGTATTGAAGTAAAACCTGATGTCACTTATGAAAAAATTAATGAAACAACCGTTCTGTATCATTTAAAAATTAAAAATGCTAAAAGTTTCATTGATGCGGATATTGATTTACAAATCAAAACAGTAAATAATCAAGTGCATTTCGATGTACTAAAAATCCAAAATAACAATAATATTACCCATGGACAATTAATTGATAATCCCGATAAATTAATTAAAACATTTGAAATACCGGGGGCACATTTTGTGGCGGTTAGTTCTGATCAAACTGGAGCAAAATTCTCTGGGTCAACATTATCTACCAATACCAAAATCAATGGTGATATCCATACAGACGTTACCCGTACCATGTCAGATCTTGATAAAGGGTTGATGTATGGTTTTGTCTCAACAGAGAAGGTGGCCGTTGGTGTTTGGTCTAATTCACAATATTCAACTAATTTAACGTCTTATGACCGTTTACGGGCGAATAAATTTTCTGCCAATGGAGAAAACTATGTAGGAATTAAAAGTTCACCTTTTATTTATGAAGGCGAACATCAAAATAAAGTATTTGATGCACGTACACTTATTTTGCCATCTGCCAAAATAGTTTTTACTCAAGATATTAATGAGGATGAAAAAGTGGATTGGCAAGATGGCGCGATTGCTTATCGTGAGATAATGAATAATCCAATGGGCTGGGAATATGTTCCAGAATTAGTGGCCTATCGTATCGCAATGAATTTTGGTTCTCAAGCACAGAATCCATTTTTAATGACGCTTGATGGTATTAAAAAGATTAATTTACATACGGATGGTTTGGGTCAATCGATTTTACTAAAAGGTTATGGATCTGAAGGTCATGACTCTGGTCACTTAAATTACGCTGATATTGGGCAACGTATTGGTGGCACGAAGGACTTCAAAACTTTATTAGCATTATCTAAAGAATATGGAGCTCGTTTGGGAATTCATGTTAATGCATCTGAAACTTATCCAGAGTCTAAATACTTTACAGAAGATCGTCTACGTCAAAAAGATGGCTCATTTGCTTATGGTTGGAATTGGTTAGATCAAGGGATTAATATTGATGCACGTTTCGACTTAGCTAATGGTCGCTTTAATCGTTTTATGGATTTAAAAAATGAAATCAGTGAAAACTTGGATTTCGTTTATGTTGATGTATGGGGAAATGGTCAATCGGGTGATAATGGAGCTTGGATGACGCATATATTAGCTAATGAACTGAATGAACTCGGTTGGCGTGCAACCTTTGAGTGGGGTTATGCTGGTGAGTATGATTCTACTTTCCAACATTGGGCTGCGGATTTAACTTATGGGGGCTCAACACTTAAAGGTATAAACTCTAACATCGCTCGTTTTATTCGAAATCATCAGAAAGATTCTTGGATTGGGCAGTTTCCTAAATATGGTGGTTCAGCAGTCTCACCACTTTTATTCGGTTATGATATGAAAGACTTCGAAGGATGGCAAGGACGTTCTGATTACGCTGGCTACATTGATAATTTATTTAAAGTGAATGTACCAACTAAATTTATTCAGCATTTTGAAGTGTCGAATTGGGAAGACGGAGAAGAAGTGACGATGTCAGACGAAGGAAGTAACTATCGTTTCGTTCCAGAAATGAGAATCAAATTAAAAGATAGTGAAGGACGTCAGCTTGAAATTACGCGTAAATCGAATGATCCAACTTCACCAGATTATAATTATCGAACCATTAAATTAGATGGTAAAACAGTTTATGAAAATGATAAGTACTTAATTCCTTGGAATTGGACCGCAATGGGTGATGACCTCGAACAAGCTCAAAGTAAGTTGTATCATTATACGATGACTGCTGGTCAATCCACATGGGAGTTACCAACAGATTGGAACACCGATACCGTTTATCTTTACCGTCTAACAGACTTAGGTCGTGTAGAAGAAAAAGCGATCAAAGTTGTAGATGGGACTATTACAATCGAAACCGAAGCAAGTACGCCTTATGTGATATATCAAGCACCCCAAGCAAATAAGGAAATGACTTGGTCTGAAGGAATGCATCTTAACGATACTGGCTTTAATTCGGGAAGTTTAGACCATTGGGATAAGTCAGGACCAAGTGAAACTGCTACGATTGTACGCTCACAAGGGGATAATCCAATGTTGTCTATCGCAGATAACAATGATCAAGTGGTATTAACGCAAAAACTCACTGACTTAAAACCCAATACCCAATACGCAGCCTATGTAGGAGTGGATAATCGCTCCAATAGTAAAGCAATTATTAAGGTTCATAATGGTAACAAGAGCGTGAGCAATTATACAGAGCAATCGATTGCTTATAATTATGTTCAAGCCAATAGTCATAACACCTTAAAACAAAATGCTACCGTGGATGATACATCCAATTTCCAAAATATGTATGTGTTCTTTACGACTGGAGATGATGTTTCTAATGTAACATTGACATTAATTAAAGAAGCTGGAGAAGGCACAACCTACTTTGATGATCTCCGTATCTTTGAGAATAAATCGACCATGTTTGGAGGAAATCATGATAATGGTGAAGGGGTATTTTTCCAAGATTTTGAAAATGTTGGTCAAGGTATCTTCCCATTTGTTATTGGAGGCGTTGAGGGTGTTCAAGACAATCGTACGCATTTATCAGAAAAAAATGAACCATATACACAACGAGGTTGGAACAATAAGCGCATCGATGATGTTATTGATGGTAATTGGAGTTTAAAAACGAATGGTTTAGATGGTAGAAATAATTTATTGTATCAAACTATACCACAAAACTTTAGATTTGAAGCTGGAAAAACTTATCGTGTAAGTTTCGATTATGAGTCAGGTTCTGATAATAGTTATGCCTTTGTTGTTGGATCAGGAAGATATAGTGCCCCAGAACATTTGACTTCTTATCTCCTAAATAATACTTGGAAGGATTCAGATAAGGCGAAAAGAGTCAATTATTTAGTAACAGGTGATGAAACAGGGCAAACTTGGGTAGGAATATTCTCAACGACTCAAGCGAGAGATAGTCATGGAACTTCAGGTAACCAATCCAACTTTGAAGGATATGGAGACTTTATAATGGATAACTTGTTAATTGAAGAGGTAGAAGTAACGCCAGAATTGATTATCGAACAAGGATTATCCTATCTTATTCCAGTAGAAGATGGCATTTATGATGAAGCAACATTGAGAGCTTATAAGGATGCTATAAGAAAAATAGTCGATGCCGATGCGTCAGAATTGACGGTTGATCAGGCTAATAATTTAGTCGATCGTGCTCTTGAAAAGAAATTTGCCTTGAAAGAGAAAAAAGATCAAATTATGTGGGACGATGTGGCTTCTTCAACGGCTAATGAACAGGATGAAGACCAAGCAATTAGTAAAGCACTCGATAAAAATGAAAATTCTTTATGGCACAGTGAATGGAGTGGAGGCGGTGTTGGTCAACCAGCAACCCTCAACCTGAAAGAAGCAATTGGCATTACTCATTTTGATTATATCCCCCGTTCTAGTGGTGTTAACGGACGTGTAAAAGCAGGAAAATTAGAAATCATCGATGATAATAACCAAAGTTTTATTTTTGATTTTTCAGATTGGGAAAATAATAGTGAAACTAAAACGATTGATTTTGGCAAGACTTTAAATGCTGTTAAAATTATATTTACTGCAACTTCTACGTATGGTAATAGTGAAGGAGAGGTTGATAAGTATGTTTCAGCGGCAGAATTAAGATTTAGAACGATTCTTGATTTAGAGGATGAATTAGACCTCGATCCTTATGAAAAAGCATTAGAATCAGCCAAAAATCGTCAAGCCTCTGCAGAAGAGATTAAAGAAATTTCGGATCGCTTTGACCGTTATCAAGAATTAAATATCATGACTCCAACCGCTCAAGAGGAACTAGTAGAGGCGCTCAATGCTTTAGAAGGAGAAGTACCTTCAGATAATGAAGAAACACCAGTTGAAGAGGAAACACCTTCTGAAGAGGAGGAGACTCCAAATGAAGAAGAATCACCATCTGAAGATGAAGAGACTCCAAGTGAAGAGGAAACACCTTCTGAAGATGAAGAGACTCCAAGTGAAGAGGAAACACCTTCTGAAGAGGAGGAGATTCCAAGTGAAGAAGAAACACCTTCTGACGATGGAGACACTCCTGCTGAAGAGGAAGAAGCACCTGAGAAAGAGGATGACTTGACGAAGGATAACGACCTCACAAAAAATAAGGACGGTAATCAAGATAAAACTAGTCCAGAGGTTAGTGATGTAAAAGCAATAAATAAGGAAAGCACTTTACCTGAAACAGGTGAAGCTAAACCATATGCTATCTTTGGTGCTGCAGCAACTGCCATTTTAATAAGTTTAGGATTGATTTCATCTGATAGAAAAGAAGAAGTTTAAAACGTCAAGGTCTATTATTATAGTCGTCATTAGCATATAAATCATAATTTATCGGATGTTTGGGGGAAGCCATAAGAAATGAAAAATCAAAAATTTTCATCTTATGGCTTATCCCACTTTTTAATTTTTCTAAACATTTTAACAACATAATGCAACGTTATCGCAAGATATTACATTTATTATTGTTATGAAAGCGTTATACTAAAGGTGTAATAAAAAAAGGAAAGGAAGATTTCACATGAAAAAAGCCCTAATGTCATTAGCTGTTTCAGTTATCGCCTTGTCAAGTTTATCAGTTTCAAATATTTCAGCAGAGGAAAAAACAGTCATTGATTTTGCAGCTGTTGAGACGGCATATGGAACCGAAGTTTGGAATGAAATAATGGAGGCTTACAAAGAAGTCAATCCAAATGTAGAGTTCGAATTTATGCAAGAAAAAGAAATTGAAGATGCTCTGTCACCAAGATTACAATCAGGTGATTTTCCAGATGTTGTCATGTTAGCTTTAAGTCGCCAAAAAGCTTTACCAGAAGCTTTAATTAAGGATCATGCTTTAGCTGAGCTTACCGATATTAAAGAAATGACGGTCCCTGGTGAAGAAGCAACGGTTGCTGATAAGTTATTAGATGGCTTTACTGCCTCTTCGTCTACTAATCCTTATGGGGATGATAAAACTTATTTGATGCCAATGTTCTATAGTCCAACAGGCTTATTCTATAATAAAGCATTATTTGAAGAAAAAGGTTGGGAAGTGCCTCAAACTTGGGATGAAATGTGGGATTTAGGTGAGAAAGCTAAAGCTGAAAATATCGCCTTATTCACTTATCCTACGGCTTCATATTTAGATACTTTCTTCTCATCCGTTATTCTTGGAGCTGGAGGACAAGAATTATTTGACTCCGCTATGAAATATGATAAAGCGGTCTGGGAAGGTGAAGAATTAACTAATATCTTTGAAGTATTAGGTAAATTAGCTGAAAACACTGAACCGACTACTGTCGCAAATGCGAATGCCGATGGCTTTACGCGTAATCAACAACTTGTTTTAGATAATAAAGCCTTATTTATGCCAAATGGTACATGGGTTGTGGGTGAAATGTCAGAAGCACCGAGAGCGGAAGGTTTTGAATGGGGAATGGCGCCAATTCCAACTACAAGTGAAGACAGTGAGCGTTATGCTTACACCTTCTTAGAACATATTTGGGTTCCTGAAGCAGCCGAAAATAAAGACGCAGCCAAAGAATTTATTGCTTTCTTATATTCTGATAAAGCAGCAGAAATTTTTGCGAAACATGGTGCTGTTCAACCAATTCAAGGTATCAATGAAAAATTACCTGAAGATCAACAAGTTTTCTATAATATTTATGAAGACGGCACCTTACCTGGTATGGGTGGATTTGTGTCAGTTGAATCAATTGAAGGGGTTGACTTAGGTGGTACCTTATATGGTAGCTTCGATTCAGTTGTATCAGGCGATTTATCAGTAGCAGATTGGCAAAAGAGTGTCGTTGAAATGATGGAAAAATTCGAAGCAGTATTACCTGCTGAGTAGTTTAGTTTTTAGAAATGTCTACTTTGTGGGTGGACATTTCTTATTTTTTATTAGTGTGAAAAGAGAGTGATGAAATGGATACGAAAAAATCAAGAACACGATTTGCTTGGATGTGTGTACTTCCTGCGACTATTTTGTTCTTTGTCTTTATGCTTTATCCTACAATTGAAGTTTTTAGAATGTCTTTATACAAATGGAGTGGGTACACTGCGAATAAAACATTTGTCGGTTTAAATAACTTTAAAATATTGATGTCTGATATGAAGTTTATTCATGCTTTTCAAAATACCATTTTAGCAATTGTGATAGTAACGATTGTGACTTTAACGATTTCAATATTTTTTGCGGCCGTCTTATCAAGAGAAAAAATTGTGGGACAGAATTTCTTCAGAATCATTTTTTATATCCCTAATATTTTATCAATTGTCGTCATTGCGGGGATTTTCTCAGCAATCTATAATCCAACCCAAGGTTTATTAAATTCTATTTTAAATTTATTCCGAGGAAATGAAACACCAATTTTATGGCTAGGCGATAAACATTTAGTGAATTATGCGATTATCGGAGCCCTCATTTGGCAAGCGATTGGTTATTACATGGTCATGTATATGGCGGGAATGGCTAATATACCAGATAGTTTTTATGAAGCAGCAGATTTAGATGGGGCAGGCAAGTTTAAACAGTTTTTTGCGATTACATTACCTTTAGTGTGGAATAATATTCGTACAACTTTAGCCTTTTTCATCATTAGTACGATTAATTTAAGTTTCTTATTGGTTCAAACGATGACGTCTGGCGGACCTAATGGAGCGAGTGAAGTAGTCCTTTCTTATATGTTTAATCAAGCATATACCAATGGTGTAAGAGGATATGGAATGGCTATCGGGGTCATCATTTTTATTTTTTCATTCTTATTATCTGCCATTATTAGTGTGATTACGAAGCGAGATATTTTAGAATATTAGAAAGGAGGCATATACGTGAATCAATCAAGTAATAAATTATACAAGATTTTTATTTATTTTGTTCTGATAATGTTAGCGATCTCAATTATCGTTCCAGTTGGTTGGGTATTTTTAGCCTCTTTAAAACAAAATAGTGAGTTTTATCATTCACCTTGGAATTGGCCGAAAGGCTTTTATTTCCAAAACTTTATCGATGCTTGGAATCGTGCCAGTATGGGAGAAAATTTATGGAATTCAGTGATCGTAACGGCGATGGCGTTAATCATATTACTGGTAACGGCTTTACCTTCTGCCTATGTGCTAGCACGATTTAATTTTCCAGGTAAAAGAATTTTACAACAATTGTTTAAGGGTGGCCTCTTTATTAACGTTAACTATATTGTGGTGCCGATTTTCTTAATGTTAGTGGATTTGCAAAAAATAGAGATTATGCCTTTATTATTAAATAATCGTTTTATTTTGGCTTTAGTTTATGCTTCAACGGCTTTACCTTTTACCATTCATTTATTGTCGAGTTATTTTATTTCGTTGCCTAGTACCTTTGAAGAAGCAGCTTCGATTGATGGAGCGAGTCATTTTACGACCATGCTTAAAATTATGATTCCAATGGCGAGACCAAGTATTATTACGGTTATTTTATTCAATTTTTTAAGTTTTTGGAATGAATACATTATTTCATTTACATTAATGACGAAACAAGAGTTAAAAACATTGCCAGTTGGTTTAATGAATTTAATGGCTGCTCAAAATGCCGCTCAACAATACGGTCAGTTGTATGCCGGGATGGTATTGGTGATGTTACCAACATTAATATTGTATATATTTGTACAGAAACAACTGACAGAAGGAATGACCGCTGGCGGTTCTAAAGAATAATTGAAGGAGTATGAAAATGGCGAAATCAAAAGGAAGAGTTACTTTACCAAGTGAGAATAATTTTTTAGAAGAGACAAAAGAGTTAATGGCACGTTGGGGTGCGGATGCGATTCGCGATTCGGACGGGACTAAATTGTCCGATGATATTAAATCATTGGATGCTAAAATCTATACGACCTATTTTGTAGCTAGAAATCATAATGATTTTATTAAGGATCATATGGAGGAATGTCAACAATTATATTTGATGTCACAATTTAATTTAGCTACCGAGACCTCATTAACCATTAGTTTGATGGATGGTTATTATCGTGAACAATTAACGCCTAATTTTGATAATGATCCCAAAGAATGGTGGGAAGTGATCGACCGTACGACCAATCAAGTGGTACCGATTGAGGATTGGTGCGTGAATCAACAAGATGAGACTTTAGAGATTAACAATACCATTCCATTTCATGAATATACCGTTTCTTTTCTAGCATATAAGATTTGGGATCCTACTCATATGTATAATCATATGACTAATAATTGGGGCGACGAGGTTCCCCATGATATTCCATTTAATGTTACAGGGCTACATTCTAATCAATATATGTCAGATTATTTAGAAAAATGGTGTCAGGAAAATCCGCAAACCGATGTGGTTCGCTTTACAACATTCTTTTATCATTTCACTTTAATTTTTAATGATTTAGCAAAAGAAAAATTTGTGGATTGGTTTGGCTATGGTGCTTCGATTTCTACTGAAGCTTTGGAATTATTTGCTAAAGAGAAAGGCTATCGTCTACGTCCTGAACATATTGTTGATCAAGGATATTATAATACAACGCATCGCAATCCAAGTAAAGAATATTTAGATTATATTGATTTTACAAGTCGATATGTGGCGCAACAAGCGAAGAAATTAGTCGATATTGTTCATTCTCATGGGAAAGAAGCAATGATGTTCCTAGGAGATAATTGGATTGGTACCGAGCCTTATGGCAAATATTTTAAAGAGATTGGATTAGATGCAGTAGTAGGTTCCGTTGGGGGTGGCGCAAGTTTGCGTCTGATTTCTGATATTCCTCATGTTAACTATACAGAAGGACGCTTTTTACCTTACTTTTTCCCTGATGTTTTTAAAGAAGGCAATGATCCCACAATCGAAGCTAATCAAAATTGGTTGACAGCGAGAAGAGCTATTATGAGAAAACCAGTCGACCGTATCGGATATGGTGGCTATTTAAGCTTAGCTTATCAATTCCCTAAATTTGTTGATTATATTGAACAAATAACCGATGAATTTCGTGAGATTTACGATATCGTAAAAGATACCAAACCTTATAGCGCCCTTAAAGTAGGGATTTTAAATGCTTGGGGCAAATTACGGACTTGGCAAAGTCATATGGTGGCTCACGAATTACCTTATAAGCAAACATATTCATACATGGGAATTATGGAAGTTTTAAGTGGAGCCGCTGTAGAGGTTGAATTTATTAGCTTTGATGATGTGATGGAACAGGGTGTCCCAGAAGATATTGATGTTTTAATTAATGCTGGCGATGCTGGAACCTCCTTTAGTGGTGGCAGTTTTTGGGCAAATGAAAAATTAGTAACGGCTATCCGTCGATTTGTGTATCAAGGTGGGGGTTTAATTGGTGTAGGGGAACCAACAGCTTACCAACATGGTGGACGCTATTTTCAATTAGGCGACATTTTAGGGGTTGAACGTGAAATAGGCTATAGTTTATCAGTCGATAAATATTTTACTCAACAAGTTGACACCCATTTTATTACCGAAGACATCAAGGATGTTAACAAAGTGAATTTTGGTGAAAGTGTGAAAAATGTCTATGCCCTCTATCATGATACCGAAGTGATTGAATTCAGTTCTGGTCAGTCAGATAATGAGGCGAATGGTGTCGTTTTACCAGCGAATGCAGAAGGTAAAGAATTTGGAGAAGTCCATCTAGCGGCCCACAATTATGGACAAGGTCGTGGCGTTTATATTGCTGGCTTACCTTATAGTGTTGAAAATGCCAGAATATTGATGCGTGCTTTATATTTTGCAGCGAATAAAGAAGCTGAATTTAATAAATGGAACAGTACTAACTTGAATATTGAAGTGCATGCTTATCCAGAGAAAAAGAAATATGCAGTGATAAATAATACCAATTATCCGCAAACAACTATCGTTTATCTTGATAATAATGAATCCATTGAGATGCATTTGGATCCGAGTGAAATACGTTGGGGGGATATAAAATGAAGGCTAATATAAGAACGATTATTCGCTTTATTGTCTTTTTTATCTGCTTATTTATTATCATTTATTTTCAAAGAACAACAGGCATTAAGCAACTTATCTATATGTTAATGGGCTTAGCGGGTATCCTAATTGTTATTTTTGATTATAATTACGAATTTAACCATCCGAAAAGAGAGTAGAAGAAGAGGGATAAGTGATGAAAAAAGCTATTGGAATTGATATTGGTGGCACCAAAACAGCTATTGCCATTATTAATCAAGATGGAACAATCGCAAAACGCTATGATTATCCAACAGAAACAAATGATAGTGAAAAATTATTTGAATTAATCGTCAATGGAATCGATCGCTTGCTAGTCGAGACGAAGACGGCCATGACTGATTATTGCGGAATTGGCTTAGGAGTGCCTGGAAAAGTGGATGAGATCAATGGCATTGCAATTTATCAAAATAACGTTTTATGGCACAATTTTCCAATTGTGGAGCGCTTAAGTACCGTTTATCCGCAAACGAAAATAAAAATTGACAATGATGTTAAAGCAGCGGCATACGCCGAGTATCGTTTATTACAACTCGAAGCAAACGATATGTTTACCTATTTAACGATTTCGACGGGTATCGCCTGCACCAACATCATTAATGAGATGATACTAAGAGGTAGTGGCTTTTCAGGAGAAGTAGGCTTTTTACAAATAAAGACACCAAGAGGTACTAGACCGCTAGAATCTATCGCGTCTGGCCCGGCAATTGCTGAGTATGGTCAATTGTTATACTCGAATAAAGACATCACTACAGCGGATGTGTTTCACTTATGGGAACAAGGTGATGATCAAGCGACTACGATTATTAATGAAAGCATGGATGCGATTGTAAAGACTTTATATGCGATTATTTGTCTACTCGATCCAAAATATATTTTACTTGGTGGCAGTGTAGCACTTAAAAATCCTCATTACATTCATGCTGTTAAGCAAAAATTAGCACCGTATCTTCATCCAGAACAAGAACATATTTTACAAAATATTACACTATCAAAACTGGATGGACATAATGGTTTAATAGGAGCAGGGCTATTAGTCATTCCTTAATATTTTATAGTCATTGAACGTCAAGAAAAGACCTTAGATAGACCATTGTAATCAATTGGTCTACCCAAGGTCTTTTATTAATTGTGTGAAAAGAAGGGGTTAATAGGTGTGTGTAATGTTGTGGCGTTAACCATCTGTGTCCATAGCGTAAAATATCTTGTGTAACCTCGGAGTCTCCCTGGAAAAAGAGACCTCTTTTTTGTAAGATTGTAATAACAACAAAACAATCACAAACAGGAGGTCCCTCATGAAAGATTTTAACACAAAATTAATCACAGCACTAGCACAAGGTGAATCGGTTCATGAAATATTTCGTCAAGCTTTAGAAGAAGCTATTAACCTACTCCTTGAAAGCGAAAGAACGGTTTTTCTTAATTATGAGAAATGGGAAGTGAAAGGCTACAATACCGGCAATTCAAGAAATGGTTATTATTCCAGAACATTAACGACAGAATACGGTAAGCTACAGCTCAAAATACCAAGAGATCGATTAGGTCTGTTTGATATTAAAACGATTCAATGTCTTCAACAAGCCCCTAATCACTTAGAAGAGATGATCATTTTAATGTATCAAAAAGGTGTGACAACACGCGATATCTCAGACCTCATTGAAAAAATGTATGGTCACCACTATTCGCCAACGACTATCTCTCATCTTTCTAAAACATTTGAAGAAGAGTTAGCTGCTTACCGACAACGCCCTATTAAGCAAGACTATGTTTGTCTATATTGCGATGCCACCTTTATCCCTGTAAGACGTGGGAGTGTGTCTAAAGAAGCTGTCCATACCATTATTGGAATTGATGCTCAAGGCTATAAAGAAATACTCGATTTTCAAGTCTATCCGACAGAGTCCTCCTTGCACTATCGTGAAATGCTACAAGACCTAAAACAAAGAGGGCTCGAAAATGTGTTTCTCTTTGTGTCAGACGAATTAACAGGCTTAGCGGAAGCGTTAACCAATGAGTTTCCAATGGCCCTTCATCAAACCTGTTGGACTCATCTGCTGAGACATTTCGCCATGAAAGTACGGGTGAAAGATCGTCAAGAAGTATTAGAAGGGCTAAAAAAAGTCCCTAAAGCTGGTAGTATCGTAGAAGCCACGCGCTTACTTAATGAATTTATTCAGACTTGGAAAGGGACTTATCCAAAATTGGTAGAACAATTAAGACGAAAAAAGAACCTTTTCTCGTTCATGCATTTTCCCAAAGAGATATGGCCATCACTTTATACAAACAATCTATCCGAGGCCTTTAATAAGCAATTGAAGAAGCGAACGAAAATTAAAGAACAATTTCCACATGAGGCGTCCCTAGAAAAGACAGTCTATTGTTATGTCATAGAATATAATGCCAAGTTCGCAAATCGTATTCATAAAGGCTTTGGGAAGGTTGCATTTGAACTTCAACTGCTGATAGATCTCAAAAGGCCGGTTAATGAATTCAACTTAAGAAGAGAAACAGAAAAATCCTCAAGTATCATGTGAGGCTTAACTAGCGCCCTTCGGTTGCTGGCCTTGCCTTTTAGATGGATTATCTTGTTGAGAGGAAGTACAAGTTCACTGGTCGTTATGATAATTCATCTAAAAGGCAAGGTGAAATTCAATAAATAGTTATTAATTATATTACAATCTTAATATGCAGGTTACACAAAATATTTGACACTACCTCTGTGTCAGTAGAGATTGATAGTGTGGCTTTAATGAGGCATTCCTAATTTATGCGTCAATAGCGATTAATAGGGCATGTGTGAGACAGTTGCATTACTTATATGCATCAATAGCGATTAACAAGTGTGTTTGTTGGCTTGTTGTTAATCTTTTTGATCAATAGACATTATCCAGTATGCTAATGAGGTTGCTTTCATCACTTAAAGTGAGATTACAAGATGGTTTATTCTACTTTATTTTTAAGCGGTAGGATTCACAATAGTAAAATTGTCAACTAATTATTATTTGAATTGTCAATATTTTATTGGGTTCTGCAATCCACCTTTAACGAATAATTTTTAAAAATTTGGAATGATTGAAGATTATTAACTTTAAATAGGTAAGGAGCCGTTCAATATATGATTGAATTATATTTTTAGAGTTATTATTTAACTATTAATCAAGGTCTTATTTACAGAAAAATCGGTATGGTATTCTATATAAGACTTTCTAACAACATAATGATTATTTTTAAAAGATTCTTTTGAAAATTGAGATGGTGTTTTTCCAGTGTATTTTTTAAATACACGATTAAAGGTTCTAAGATTGTTAAAACCATTACTAAAGGCGATTTCAGTAAAATTCTTTGTAGACCAATAGATATCTGAAATTGAATTTTCTAATCGTATCATATTAACATAATCTGTAAAATTATAATTTGTACGCATTTTAAAAAAAGTTGAGAAATAACTCTCAGTCATATTCATAATTGAGGAAACATCTTTCAAGCGAAGATTGTCTGTATAATTATTCTCAATGTACTCAATCACTTTTTTTAGTAATAAATTTTCTTCCTCGTATTCAGTTAAACTACTTCTTTTTTCCCTTTGTTGAGTTACTCTCATTAAATTGATACAAATATATTGTATTAAAGAACAAATGATCTTTTCGTATAAAATGTCTTTTTTATTAAATTCTTTTTCTAAGTCATCATGTAAATTGAATATTGTATTATACAAATGATTTTCAATTAAAGTTTTTTTAGAAACTATAGGATTAACTAATTGGAAACCATTAAAAGTATTATCTATTAGACGATAATCAAATATTAAGAAATCAAGTTCATTATTTACATGTCTCGCTGTACTATAATGTACTAGTCCGCCATCACAAATAATTAAGTC
The DNA here is from genome assembly GCF_002847845.2 of Globicatella sanguinis. NCBI lineage: Bacteria > Bacillati > Bacillota > Bacilli > Lactobacillales > Aerococcaceae > Globicatella > Globicatella sanguinis. The sequence continues at coordinate 2,212,466 of NZ_CP126962.1, forward strand.
CCCAGTATTTGCTGTAAACGAAGAACCATTAATGATAATTTGAATTTTCCCTTTTCTTACAAAAATAAACTCTATTTCAGAGTGCCAATGAGGAACAAAGTGAACATTAGCATATCTTTTTGTCCAAACTTTTAATCTAGTTGGATAATATCTTGTTTCATAAAAAGCTCTCATTTTATTCACCTCTATATTTATTTTAATCAAAATCAAAAGAAATGTCTAATTGAAGAAAAATTATTGCTAGCTATGTAAACGGTTTAATTGTAAAGTATATATTAAAGTAAATATTAAAAAATTATGGAGGAAAACAAATGATTAGAAAGAATTTTACACAGAGCTATCCAAAATTTGGAATTCGCCCAGCAATTGATGGTCGTGAAGGTCAGTTTAGTGTTCGTGGTGGATTAGAAGATCAAACAATGAATATGGCTAAAGCGGCAGCTAAGCTAATTAGAGATAATATTCGATATAGTAATGGTACTCCGGTTGAAGTGGTGGTTCCTGATCATACTATTGCAAGGGTTCCTGAATCAGCGGCAGTGGAGGAATTATTCCGTAAAGAAGGTGTAGATATTACTTTAACAGTCACACCTTGCTGGTGCTATGGTTCTGAAACGATGGATATGGATAAAAACACTATTAAAGCGGTTTGGGGATTCAACGGAACAGAAAGACCAGGAGCGGTATACTTATCTGCAGTTTTGGCAGCTCATGCACAGAAAGGATTACCTGCATTTGGTATCTATGGACAAGAAGTTCAAGATGCGGATGACATTTCTATTCCAAAAGATGTAAAAGAAAAAATTCTTCGTTTTAGTAGAGCAGCTCTTGCAGTAGCAACATTAAGAGGTAAATCATATCTACAAATTGGAGGTATGTCTATGGGAATATCAGGTTCAGCGATGGACTTTGATTTCATGGAAGAATACTTGGGAATGCGAGTTGAAGCAATTGACATGGTTGAAGTACTCAGACGAATAAAAGATGGTATTTATGACCACGAAGAATATGAGCGTGCTTTAACTTGGACGAAAAAAAATGCTAAAGAAGGATTCGATCCAAACCCTGAAAAGTTTCAACGTTCAGAAGAACAAAAAGAAGAAGATTGGGAATTTACGGTTAAAACAGCAATGATTGTTAGAGATCTTATGATTGGGAATGAGAATTTATCTGAAGAATTTAGCGAGGAAGCCTTAGGACATAATGCTATCGCTGCCGGATTCCAAGGCCAACGTCAATGGACAGATAAGTGGGCAAATGCTGATTTTACTGAAGCAATACTTAATTCATCTTTTGATTGGAATGGCATTCGAGAGCCGTTGCCTGTTGCAACTGAAAACGATATTTTAAATGGAATTGGCTTGGTGTTCAATAAACTTTTAACTAATAAAGCACAACTTTTCGCAGATGTAAGAACTTATTGGAGTACGGAATCAATTAAGAGAGTAACAGATTATACTATTGAAGGTAAAGGAAAAGATTCAAATGGATTAATTTTATTGTTAAATTCTGGAGCTGCTGCGTTAGATTATGCAGCTGAATCTAGAGATAGTGAAGGCAAAAAAACAGTAAAACCATTTTATGAAATGACAGAGGAAGATGTTAAAGCAAATATGAATGCAACGACTTGGTCACCAGCAACTTTGGATAATTTTAGAGGAGGAGGGTTCTCCACAAACTTTACAACAAGGGCGGAAATACCTTTAACGATGATGCGTTTAAATCTTGTAAAAGGTCTAGGGCCAGTTGTTCAAATTGTTGAAGGATGGTCAGTTGAACTTCCTGAAGAAGTAAACGAAAAATTAATGAATAGAACAAATCCAACATGGCCAACGACTTGGTTTGCTCCTAGGACTACTGGTAAGGGTGCATTTAAAACAGCTTATGATGTGATGAATAATTGGGGTTCAAATCATGGTGCGATAAGTCATGGGCATATTGGAGCAGATTTAATTACGCTATGTTCCATTTTGAGAATTCCTATTTCAATGCATAATATTGAAGAAGATAAAATTTTTAGACCCGCTTCTTGGAATGCTTTTGGAATGGATAAAGAAGGGGCAGATTTTAGAGCTTGTAAAGCATATGGCCCATTGTATACCTCTATAAGATCTTAATAAAATTAAGTAGCTATCAACTGTGGGTTAAAAAATATACTCCCCACAGTTGTTCTTAATATTTATGAGTAAATAAGGAGAGTAATATTATGTTAAAAAATATATCTAAATTAATTTCTCCATCATTATTGAAAGTATTGATGGAAATGGGTCATGGGGATGAAATAGTCATAGCAGACGGCAATTTTCCAGCTGCTTCTAAAGCAAAAATTTTGATTGATTGCGATGGATTAAATGCTTCTGATTTATTGGCGGCTATTCTTGAATTATTTCCATTAGATACATATGTAGAATCTCCGGTTATGTTAATGAAAATTGTAGCCGGAGATGAGGGAAATAAGCCTCAAATTTGGGATACTTACCAAAAGTTAGTGAATGAATATGAGAAGAATGATATAAATATTTCTTACCTAGAACGACAAGAATTCTATGAACGTAGTGAAAAAGCATATGCTATAGTAAAAACTAGTGAAATGGCTTTATATGGAAACTTAATATTAAAAAAAGGTGTTATTAATTAATACGAGGTGGAAAATGAAATTATTAAAGTATAGTCAGCCCGCAAGTAAATGGATAGAAGCTTTACCATTAGGTAATGGAAGAATTGGAGCGATGCATTTTGGTGGAGTTGAGACAGAGAGATTTCAGTTAAATGAAGATACTTTATGGTCTGGATATCCTATTCAGTTAGAAGAAAATAATAAAGTAAAAGAACTTGAAAAAGTTAGAAAATTGTTAAGTCAAGAAGAATACGATGTAGCATCAAAAGAAGCAGAAAGCCTTTTAGGACCTTTTACAGAAAGTTATATGCCTTTGGGTAATCTTTTGATTCATCATTTTCATGGAGATAAAGCAAAAAATTATAAGAGAACTTTAGATATTGAGCATGCACTATCGACTGTTGAATATAAAATCAATAATGTTAACTTTAAAAGAAAAGCATTTATTTCGGAACCACATCAAGTTTTAGCTATTCAATTATCTAGTTCGGAAAAAGAGATGATAAATATTCGTCTTACATTAGATAGTCCTTTATTATCTGAAACTATTGTCAACGATAAAGAACTTATTCTTCAAGGAGTTTTACCAGAAAAAAATGATCCAGATTATTACTTCGATTCTGTAACGCCTCTAATATATGGTGACTTTGAATCAACCGAAACTATTCATTTTGAGGGTAGGCTAGGAGTAAAGGCTGAGGATGGCAAAATAGTTCCTACGGCAAACAGTATTAATATACTAAATGCATCTAAAGTAGAAATTTATTTTTCGGTAAGTAGTTCTTTCAATGGTTTTAGTCAAAAACCTGGAACGGATTTTGAAGTGCTAGGAGACAATAATAAGAGTGTGTTATCGAATGCTATGAAACTTCCTTTTGAACGGTTATATGAATCACACGTCAAGGATTATCAAGAGTTGTTTAATCGTGTAAACTTATCTTTACAGTCTTTTGATATATTTGATGAAACAATTGATACAGATATGAAGATTAAAGAAGAAGGTCCGAAAAATACAAAACTAATCGAATTATTGTTTCAATACGGAAGATATTTATTAATTTCATCATCTAGACCTGGTACTCAACCAGCTACACTACAAGGCATCTGGAATAAAGAAACAAGAGCGCCATGGTCTTCCAATTACACGTTAAATATTAATACGGAAATGAATTATTGGCCAGCTGAGGTAACAAATTTATCTGAGTGTCATCTTCCTTTAATACAGTTTATTAAAGAGTTATCAATTAATGGTAGAGAAATGGTAAAAAAACGTTATGAAATGAATGGTTGGACTGTACATCATAATACTGACTTGTGGCGTCATACGGAACCAGTTGGTGGAGATCCGATTTGGGCTTTCTGGCCAATGGGTGGTCCATGGCTAACACGTCATTTATGGGAACATTATCTTTATAGTTTAGATAAGAGATTTCTTTCAGAAGTGGCTTTCCCCATTATTATAGGATCTGTTGAGTTCTGTTTAGATTGGTTAATTGAGGATGATAATGGTTATCTTATCACTTCACCGTCCACTTCTCCAGAACATAAATTTATTCATAATGGAAAAGTTTCATCTGTTTCCAACGGTGCAACGATGGATTTAGAAATTTTACGAGATTTATTTGATTATTTCTTAAAAGCTTCTGAAATTTTAGAATATAACGATAATCTTCTTACTGAGGTTAAAAAAGCTTTAGAAAAAATCCCTCCTGTACAAATTGGTCGTCATGGGCAATTGCAAGAATGGTTAAAAGATTTTGAAGACAATGAAAGAAACCATCGTCATGTCTCGCATTTATATGGGATATATCCAGGAGCAAGAGATGATTCTCCAGAACTTTTAGATGCTGTGAAACGGACTTTAAATATCCGTGGTGATGCTGGTACGGGTTGGAGCTTAGGATGGAAAATGTCCTTATGGGCCCGATTAAAAGATGGTGATCGTATCATCTCATTAATGAATCAATTATTCAATATCACCGAAGAGGATGGAACTATTTTTGAAAAAGGAGGTCTTTATCCCAATTTACTAGGTTCACATCCACCGTTTCAAATTGATGGAAATTTCAGTTTTACTGCTGGAGTAGCAGAAATGCTTTTGCAATCTCATAATGGATATATTGAATTACTACCAGCCTTACCTCTAGAGTGGAGAAAAGGCATGATAAAAGGATTGAAAGCCAGAGGAGGATTCGAATTAGATTTTTCTTGGGATAATGGGGAAGTAAAGAGTATTTGTGTGAAGAGTATTGTGACAAATAACTTTAAGTTAAAAACAGAGAGTGAATTTAAAATTTTAAACACAAATAAAAATAAGATATTAAAACCTATAAATGGTATTATTGAATTTAATATGAAAAATAATGACATTTTACTTTTAGAAATAATTCCAAACAATATAATTAATGGAGGTCAGTAAATTGGATGTTAAATACGCTGCAAGTATTAAACCAACTAAAAGACAAATAAAAATTCAAGAGCTTGAATTCTATGGATTTATCCATTTTGGTATAAATACCATGAACGGTGTTGAATGGGGATCTGGTAAAGAGGAACCAAAAAGGTTTTATCCAGATAATATAAATACGGATGATTGGATAAAAACATTGAAATCGGCCGGGATGAGAGGAGCTATTTTAACTTGTAAACATCATGATGGCTTTTGTTTGTGGCCATCTAAATATACCGAACATTCAGTTGCTTCCTCTCCCTGGAAAAATGGTCAAGGTGATTTAGTTAAAGAGTTTTCGTTATCTTGTGAAAAATATGACATGGAGTTTGGTGTCTATCTATCTCCGTGGGACATGTATGAGCCTACTTATGGTACCGGAAAAGAATATGATGATTTTTTTGTTAACCAGTTGACAGAGTTACTAACAAATTATGGTAAAGTATTCAATGTATGGTTTGATGGAGCTAACGGAGAAGGTCCGAATGGAAAAGTTCAAGAGTATGACTGGGATAGATATTATAGAATTGTAAGGGAGTTACAGCCAGAGGCAGTAATTAGTGTTTCTGGACCAGATGTTCGCTGGGTAGGTAATGAAGCGGGTAAAACACGAGAGAATGAGTGGAGTGTTGTGCCAGCATTTATGAAAGATCCCGCAATAACAGCGGGGTTATCTCAACAAGAAGACAGTCCAGATTTCAGAGAGACTTTTACGACTGGCGATGAAGATTTAGGTAGCCGTAAGCGTCTCAATAACTATAACGGTAAATTAATTTGGTATCCTGCGGAAGTTGATTTATCTATTCGACCAGGGTGGTTCTATCATGCGGAGGAAGATAAGAATGTTAGAACATCAGACAACCTATTTAATATTTATAAAGATTCGGTTGGAAACAATACAACACTTTTATTAAATGTTCCCCCTATGCCTTCAGGGGAGATTCATGATAACGACAAGATAGTTTTAAAAGAATTGGGAGAAAAAATTAAAAATTTATACGAAAACAATGCAGTAAAGTTTGCCCAGTTATCAGAATCTTCTAATGAATTTACCACATCTTTAGAAGATATTTTAAAACCTGAATTAGATGGGAAATATTTTCAGTTTTGTAAAAATGATAACCAACCCCTAATGGAATTGAGTTGGGAAAAACCTGTTTTGGCAAATACGTTAATATTGGGTGAATATATTCCTAGAGGACAATTGATAGATGGTATACAAATTGAATTAAAAGTAGGTGGAGAATGGACAAGACTAATTGAGGTGGAATCTATCGGATATCGAAGAATATTAAGTTTTCCAGAACAAGTAATAGAATCATTGAGAATAAAAATTACGAGTTTTAGAGAACAACCAAATCTTAATTTTATATTATTAACATATGATAATTTTTATAAACATTAATTTTACAAAAGGGGTATGAAAGTGGTACCGATTGACAGAAGAGAAAGAATTATTGAATACTTGAACAAGAAAAAATTCGTATTAACCAGTGAATTATATAAAGAACTATTTGTTAGTCCAGCAACAATTCGAAGAGACTTGGTCGAATTAGAGAAACAAGGTCTAATAATTCGTTCTCGTGGTGGCGCTCGTTTAGTACCCCGATCAAATGTTGAAAACGTTCATTCGATACGTGAAGACGAGAATAAAGAACAAAAAAGTATGATTGCGGAGATGGCTGCTACTTTTATTGAAGATGGTTTCTCAATATTCTTAGATTCAAGTACTACTACAAATGCTATAGTGCCTTTTTTAAAAGAATTTGTGAATTTAACAATTATAACAAATGGTGTAAAAACGGCTTTAGATTTATCTTATTTTGATAATTGTAAAGTAGTTGTAGTAGGTGGTGTTATTTCTTCAAATTCGACCTCAATTGTTGGAACTACTGCGAATGAAATGATACAGAATTATAACGTAGACTTAGCACTATTTTCTTGTAGGGGATATAATCATTCTGGTATTTATGAGGCAAATGAGGAGCAGGCTAGAGTGAAGCAAAAAATGATCCAAAATTCAGAAAAAAGATTGCTACTATGTGATTCAACGAAGTTTAATCATAAATATTTCTATAATTTAACTGATTTTGCAAATGTTCAGTATTTAATTACAGAAAAAAAACCAAATGTTGAAGCAGTTAAAAAAATAGAACAAAATGGAACTATTTTTTTAGAATGTTAAATTAAATAATTATATTTATGACTGGAAAATAGTTGAGTCAGTAATAAACAGTTCTATAATTATTAGAAACTTAACAAAAAACCAAAAAAATATGTTGAACAAATTAAAAATGGACTCTACCATTTTTTATGGGAGCAACTGATGAAAATACAGGCCGAGATTCGTAATCATAATACGAATTTCAGTCTGTATTTATTTTTTAATGTTTGAAATGGATTTAGATTTTATGGCTTAGGTGGTCTCTTAATATCAAGTTATATTTATTCATATCGTACATCATTCTGTTTTGACAAATTTCTTTCTTTAGCATACTATTGGATGCCATTGTATAAGTATAAGATATTCGAATTCCGACAATTCTAATAGAGAAGTTACAAATTTCTACATTTATAAAAGTTACAATAAGATTACCCAATTTGTTTCGTATAACTCTCCTATTTACACAAGCAACTGAAGTATTTTTTTCTAAACTTGAATAGAGAATTAAACTACAAAAATAAATTATCCACCTATGTTGTATTTTAAATACTTGGATAGTAAAATTAAGCTAGAAAAATAAATAGGCCATTTGTATGGTATCCTAAACATAAAATCACATGCTAAGGAAGGAGTACACACAAATGGCTTATACACATCTTACCATGAAAGAATTGATTTGGATAGAAAATTATTACGATAGCGGTAAAAAAGTAACGGATATCGCTAAAAAATTAAATCGGGCCATCCAAACCATTTATAACGTCGTTAATTTTCTTAAAAATAGTGGTAATATTCAGGAATACTACGATCAATATAAAGAGAATAAATCACGCTGTGGTGCCAAAAAGAAGGTCTTTAACACTAAACAAATCACATATATTAAGAAAAAAGTGGACCAGGGGTGGTCTCCTGACGTCATCATTGGTCGGAATGAACTCCCATTAGGATGTACAGCTCGAACACTTTATCGTCGTTTTAAAGACTCGGAACTCTTTGATCCCTCAACTTTACCGATGAAAGGTAAGAGAAAACCTAATGGGTATCAGGAAAAAAGAGGTAAACAACACTTTAGACGCACCATCGAAGATCGTCAAAAAGAAAATCCACAATATGAGAAAGAATTTGGACATCTAGAAGGTGACACTATTGTCGGAAAAGACCATAAGAGTGCAGTCCTAACACTGGTCGAAAGAATCAGTAAACTCATCATCCCGATAAAAATTAACAGTCGCAAAGCAAGTGATGTGCGAATCGCTTGTGATAACTGGTTTGCTTATTTACCGAGAAATATATTTAAATCCATTACGTTTGATTGTGGAAAAGAATTTTCTGATTGGCAAGCCATTTCAAATGTCAATGACATCAATATTTACTTTGCTGATCCCGGTTGTCCGTCACAGCGAGGTTTAAATGAACACTCTAATGGACTTCTTCGAAGAGATGGGTTATCTAAGGGGATGGATTTTACTGATATATCGCAGAAAACACTCAGCCAAACAGCCCATTTCCGCAATGAAATTCCACGAAAATCATTAGGTTATCGAACGCCAATTGAAGTTTTTATCGATTGTTGTAAGGAACTTGGATGGCTAGATGCTTTCTAATGCACACAATGTGTTTGTTAAGGCAGTGAATCCATTACGTACGGCACCTGATTGTTAGAGCTTGACTTGGTGCCTAGCCCGGCATGATGATTTGGGGATGCTTTTTGGGTCTCCTACCCAAATCCTTTCCCCAACTCGCTATCCGCGAGTATCATACCGGAGCATCCAAGTAAAGCTCTAACGATTTAATGCATCAATCTGACTCACTACACCTGCCACAAATTTAACTATGTGAAAAACTTAAAGTCAGTAGCTAATTTATACTTGAACTTTCGAACAAACATTTAAATTATCAATTAGACCAAAAGCCAACGTATTATGTGTTAGGTAAAAATTCTAGCTTAATTTGACAATCAAAAATATAAGTATACATACTAAGTAGGGAATACTTACAAAAGAAAAACATACATTTTACTATAAAAAAATTAGTTTTTATAAAGGCAAAAAAAATATTGCTAAAAATTAAAACGTACTGTCTGACTATATATAATGAGATCTATTGTTTTAGAAAGATGGCAGATTCAAGTGTATCATGATTATTATAAAAGAAAAAGATCATTGGGATGTTGAGAATAAAAATTCAAGAATGAAACATGATCACAAGTGATTGCTTTTGACTTGTATTCGACTATGAAAGCGATTAAAAAGCAATGTTTCAATCATCTATAGACGTTAAATGATCAAGTTGGTAATATAGAAGTGTAATAAGAGAGGAGACAATTGAAATGAGAGGTGTTCTAGCATTTGATTTAGGGGCTTCTTCTGGAAGAGGAGTTTATACTACTTTAATAAACGATAAATTAGAAATGAAAGAGGTCAATCGTTTTAGCGATTATACTATTCGACAAAATAATTCTTTACGTTGGGATATTAAAAAAATATTCAAAGAGATTGATAGAGGTATAATTAAAGCTCATAGCTTAGGGAAAGTTGAAAGCATCGCTGTTAATACATGGGGAGTTGATTTTGGATTATTAAATGAGAATAATCAATTAATTGAAAATCCGTATCATTATAGAGACTTAAGAACAAAAGGGTACTCTGACAAGGTAGAAAAAGTTATAAATTCAAGTGAATTATATAAAAGAACAGGTATTCAGAATATGGAAATAAACACTATATATCAACTTATGGCTCTAAAGAATGAAAGACCCGATGTATATAATAAAGTTAATAAGATATTATTGATGCCTGATTTGATTAATTTTTATTTAACAGGAGAAATTTATAGTGAGAGAACCATTGCTTCTACTACGCAGTTATACAATCCACAATTAAAAGATTGGGATTACGAATTAATAGATAAACTAGGATTAAAAGCCAGTATATTTCCTAAAATAATTGATTCAGGTAAAGTGATAGGTGAGCTAAGAAGTGAATTGGCTGAAAAACTAGATATATCACCGATGCCTATTGTATCAATTGCTTCTCATGATACCGCTAGTGCTGCATCATGCACACCAAGTGAAAAAAAAGGTAATTTATTTTTATCATCAGGAACTTGGTCTTTAATGGGAACAACTATTGATGAACCTATTTTAACTGAAAAGGCATATAAATATAATATGGCAAATGAAACAGGAATGAATAATAAAATTACTTTTCTAAAAAATATTACTGGTCTATGGCTATTACAAGAAACAAAACAACAATTTAAAAAAGAAGGAAAAAATTATACTTATTCAGAACTAGCACAATTAGCTTTAAAAACAGAATCAATAGAATGCTATTTTGATACAGAACTAACAGAACTAACTGTACCTGGTAATATACCAAGAAGAATTCAGATGTTTGCAAAAAAAACCGGGCAAAAAGTACCAGAAACAGATGGTCAATTGGTACGTACAATTTATGAAAATTTAGCTTTAAAATATAGAGTTGCTTATGAAGATATTGTTCAATCAGTTGGTTACACTTTTAATAATATATATATTGTTGGTGGTGGATCAAATGCCGACTTTCTATCTCAATGTACTGCGAATGCTTTAAATTTAAACACTTATGCAGGCTATAATGAAGCAACAGCTTTAGGAAATAGCTTAACTCAAATAGAGACGTTGAAGATGCTTTCTACAGAAAAAGAAAATATTCTAACGAATTCATTTAATTTAAAGCTATTTAAACCTAGAAATATCGATGAATGGAATAAAAAATATAAAAAATATATTGAAATTATTGAAAATAACTGAGGAGGAAATAAAAAAGTGTTAGAAAATGAAAAAAAACTAATAGTAGAATATGGCAAAAAATTATTGGATGAACATTATACCTTGGGTACGGGTGGTAATTTAAGTATCTACGATAGAGAAAAAGATATAATGGCCATCACACCTTCAGGAATTTCATTTAAGGATTGTACAGTTGATGATATAATAGTGATGAAATTAGATGGCACAATACTTGAAGGAAAGTGGAAACAGTCTAGTGAATGGGTAATGCACAAGAAATTATATGAAAATCGAACAGATATTAATGCGGTTATTCATGCACATACTATATACTCAACAGTACTTTCAACTTTAAGATGGGATTTACCAGCTAGTCATTATATGTTGGCTGTTGCAGGGAAAGATGTTAAATGCGCAGCGTACGCATCATATGGAACACCTGAACTGGCTGATAATGCATATAGTGCTATGATTGGTAGGAAAGCGGTATTATTAGCTAATCATGGTATTCTTACAGGAGAAAAAGATATATCTGGTGCTTTTAATGTTTTAGAGGAAGTTGAATATTGCTCCAACATTCATATAAGAGCTAAAAGTATTGGTGAACCAGTCATTATCGATGATGAAGAAATGAAGAGAATGGCTGAAAAATTTAAAACATATGGGCAGAGTATAAAAATATAGAATAAATAGAAATTATTTTGAAAGGAAATGTAAATGAAATATACAATTGGGAATAAGAATATACAAAGATTCTTTAGTTATTATAAAAATACTTTTAGAACAGAAAAAATACTGAATTTATTAACACAGAGAGAATATGAGGTCTTGAATAGTGATGAATTTATTATTACTTTTGAGAATGGAAATGAAGTGGGCTCCTCAGAGTTAGTAGTTTCAGAAATAGTAGAGGATGAAACTTTATCGGTTAAGTTCGATGGCGAGGGAGTTTCAGTTGAGATAATCTATGATGCAGATGAACTAGTAATTAATAAGCAAGTTAATATTTTATATTCTAAAGAAGTAATAAGAAATATTGATACTGAAGTTATAGATTTTGGTAGTAATAAAGATGTTTTTTATTCTAAGGATCAGAAGAATATTTCTGAAATGGCAGATTTTGAAGGTTATTATGTTGAAGCTGGACAACCTATATATGCAAATGGATTCTTTATGGGTATGGAGTTTCCAATGGCTTTAAATAAAATCATCGGAACAAAATTAATTTCAAGATATTTCGTTGGTGATAAAGTAAACGATATCAAATCTGTTTGGCCGACGGTTATTGGTAGTGCAGAGTCCACAAAATTAGAAAAAGTTCAAAAAGCTTTTTATAATTATATCAGATCAATATCACAACCAAATTATTTTAGAAAACAGTATAACACTTGGTATGACTATATGAAAGACATCGATGAAGAAAAGATAATTGAAAGTTTTTCGAATATAAGTAAAGGATTCAAAAAACATGGCGTTAAGTTGGATGCCTATGTAGTTGATGATGGTTGGGTTAATTATGAGTCTTTTTGGGGTTTTAACGAAAAATTTCCGGATGAATTACATAATATAAAAGAATTAGTAAAAACTTTAGATTCTTCTCTAGGATTATGGATAGGGCCACGAGGAGGGTACGGTGGTACAGAAGAAACATTTAGTAACTGGTTAGAAAAAAATAAAGATTTACAATTGGGAAGCAAAAATAAATTATCTAATGATGTGAATTTAGCCGATCTAAATTATCAAAAGAATTTATTAAAATTAATGGTTGATTATACAAAGAAATTCAATTTAACTTATTGGAAAATGGATGGAATGTTATTAAAACCAGATGAACCGGATAATAGTGGTGATTATGCTATGTATTCTATGACTCAAGTATATGAATATTATATAGAGTTATTCACTGCTATACGTGATGTTAATCCTGAAATCTGGATTAACTTAACCTCGTATGTAAATCCGAGCCCATGGTTCTTAAAATGGGTTAATAGTTTATGGATTCAAAATTCTCAGGATGTTGGTTTCTCTGAATTAGGGGATTCTTCTGTAGATAAAATGATGACCTACAGAGATCAGAAATATGAGGAGTTTATAACGGACAGAAAGATTCAACTTCCATTATGGAGTTTATATAATCATGATCCTGTAGTTGCCTTAACAGCACATACAGGATACTTAGATTCTCCAATACAAGTATCTGCAGAAGAACTATATAAATATTTATTATTTACAAGCACGAGAGGAAATGGACTATGGGATTTTCATTATTCAGATTCAATGTTTGATGAAGATATGTGGAGAGCAAATGCTAAAGCAATTAAATGGATTGAAGAGAACTATAATATTTTAAAAAATAGCGTTATGATAGGGGGATCTCCTAGTAAGTATAATATTTATGGTTATGAGTGTATAAGTGATAGTAACTTAGAAAGAATTGTATCTTTCAGAAATCCATCTAATAAAGTTCAAAATTATAACTATGGTATTCAAAATCTGATTATTGAATCAATAGAAGTAGTTTATGGAGAATTAAATAGTGATGTTGGAGAAGGAACAATTTCAATTAATTTGAAACCATTTGAACAGGTAATTATAAAAATAAAAGGAAGAGGGAAAGACAATGTTTAATTTCTTGGATAGTAAAATTAAGCTAGAAAAATAAATAGGCCATTTGTATGGTATCCTAAACATAAAATCACATGCTAAGGAAGGAGTACATACAAATGGCTTATACACATCTTACCATGAAAGAATTGATTTGGATAGAAAATTATTACGATAGCGGTAAAAAAGTAACGGATATCGCTAAAAAATTAAATCGGGCCATCCAAACCATTTATAACGTCGTTAATTTTCTTAAAAATAGTGGTAATATTCAGGAATACTACGATCAATATAAAGAGAATAAATCACGCTGTGGTGCCAAAAAGAAGGTCTTTAACACTAAACAAATCACATATATTAAGAAAAAAGTGGACCAGGGGTGGTCTCCTGACGTCATCATTGGTCGGAATGAACTCCCATTAGGATGTACAGCTCGAACACTTTATCGTCGTTTTAAAGACTCGGAACTCTTTGATCCCTCAACTTTACCGATGAAAGGTAAGAGAAAACCTAATGGGTATCAGGAAAAAAGAGGTAAACAACACTTTAGACGCACCATCGAAGATCGTCAAAAAGAAAATCCACAATATGAGAAAGAATTTGGACATCTAGAAGGTGACACTATTGTCGGAAAAGACCATAAGAGTGCAGTCCTAACACTGGTCGAAAGAATCAGTAAACTCATCATCCCGATAAAAATTAACAGTCGCAAAGCAAGTGATGTGCGAATCGCTTGTGATAACTGGTTTGCTTATTTACCGAGAAATTTATTTAAATCCATTACGTTTGATTGTGGAAAAGAATTTTCTGATTGGCAAGCCATTTCAAATGTCAATGACATCAATATTTACTTTGCTGATCCCGGTTGTCCGTCACAACGCGGCTTAAATGAACACTCTAATGGACTACTTCGAAGAGATGGGTTATCTAAGGGGATGGATTTTACCGATATATCGCAGGAAATACTCAGCCAAACAGCTCATTTCCGCAATGAAATTCCACGAAAATCATTAGGTTATCGAACGCCAATTGAAGTTTTTATCGATTGTTGTAAGGAACTTGGATGGATAGATGCTTTCTAATGCACACAATGTGTTTGTTAAGACAGTGAATCCATTGCGTAAGGCACCTGATTGTTAGAGCTTGACTTGGTGCCTAGCCCGGCATGATGATTTGGGGATGCTTTTTGGGTCTTCTACCCAAACCCTTTCCCCAACTCGCTATTCGCGAGTATCATACCGGAGCATCCAAGTCAAGCTCTAACGATTTAATGCATCAATCTGACTCACTACACTTGCCACAAATCTGACGTTGTGGAAACCTTAAAGTCAGTGGCTAATTTATACTTGAACTTTCGAACAACCATTTTAATTATCAATTAGAAAAAAAGCAAACGTATTATGTGTTAGGTAAAAATTCTAGCTTAATTTGACAATCAAAATTTTAAAAAAATAGGAATTTTATTTTCAACAGGATTAATACTAGCAGCATGCACTAACAATAATGGAGAGTCATCTTCTGCTAATGAAAGAGACGGAGGAGTCACGGAAATATCATATGCGATGTGGGACGCAGCTCAAAAAGATATTTACGAAGAATTAGCTAAAGAATTTGAAGCTCAGAATGATAATATTAAAGTTAAAATTGAAGTAACGCCTTGGGATCAGTATTGGACAAAAGTAGAAGCTGCAATTACAGGAGGTAGTGTAGCAGATGTATTTTGGCTAAACATTCCTAATTCAACAGATTACATTGATGCAGGTGTTGTGAGTTCATTGAGTGAGTTTGATATCAATGTGGACAATATTCCTCAGCAATACATTGAAGCGTTCCAAAGGGATGGTGTATTGTATGGTGTACCTAAAGATTTCGATACTCAAGCACTTTGGTATAATAAAGAAGTTTTTGATAAGGCTGGAGTAGATTATCCAGATGAAACATGGACATGGGAAGATTGGTATAACGCTGCTAAAGAAATTACTGATGAAGAAAATGGAATATATGGAGTTGCGGCACCTCTTAATTATCAAGGTGGGTATCACGATATGATTTACCAAAATGGTGGGACTATTTTTTCAGAGGACGGAACTGAATCAAATATGAATTCTCCAGAAGCTATAGAGGCATTAGAATTTTATAAAAAATTCATTGACGATGGCTTAAGTCCATCTTTAGAAGTAATGGCTGGAACTGAGACTTTCCAATTATTTAATTCTGGTAAAATAGGTACTATAATTGGTGGTTCTTGGATGACAGGTACTTATTTAAAGGATAATGAGTATGGGTTGAAAAATTTTGATGTAGCACCATTACCTATGAAAGAACGTAGAGCTACTACATCAAATTCAATTGCGAACGTTATCGCTGAGAGTTCTAAAAATAAAGAAGCTGCTGCTAAATTCATTCAGTTCTTAAATTCAAAAGAAGCTAATCTAAAAGTAGCTCAATCTGGAGTAGTAATTCCAGCTGCTGAAGGAACACAAGAGCCATGGGTTGACTCATACCCAAATCATAATTTACAGGTTTTTGTTGACGCAGTTGAATACGCTGTCCCTTTACCCTATAACAAAAATGGACAAGCAGCTAATGAAAGTGAAGTAAAATATTTAAATAAAGCTTGGACTGGAGAAATGTCCATTGAAGAAGCAGTGAATGAATTTGTGGAATATGCCAATAGTATATTAGCTAGATAATATGTTAGATTGGCCTTGATTATTCAAGGTCAATCAATTTTTTAGAATACAAGGAGACGTTTATTATGCAAACGAGTAAAATTAGTATATTTGGTAAAAGATATGACAAAGAAATATTATTAACAGCGATTCTACTAGTTTCACCGTTAATCATTGGTTTAACAGTATTTTATTTCATTCCTATGCTTCAAAGTGTGTACTACTCATTTACTGAATGGGGACGTTTTGGGGGTTCAAAATTTATAGGTATAGAAAATTTTAAAAGACTAGTTCAAGATCAATCAGTGTGGAGAGCGTTGAAGAATACTGTCACTTATGCGCTTTTTACTGTGCCAATAGGATCTTTTATCTCAATATTAATCGCAACATTATTGAACAGTAAAATTAAAGGTCAAGGAATATATCGTGTTATTTATTTCTTACCAGCGGTAACGATGACATCTGCAATAGGGATGATTTGGAGATGGATGTACAATTCTCAATATGGAATTATCAACCAAATATTAGCAATGGTTGGAATTTCAGGACCGAATTGGCTGACTGACTCTAATTTTGCTATGATATCGTTAATCATTGTAGGAATATGGGCATCTCTAGGTCAATCGATTGTATTATATTTAGCTGCGTTGCAAGGTATTTCAAGAGCATTTTATGAAGCGGCTGTAATCGATGGCGCAAATCCATTTGAAAAATTTTTTAATATTACATTACCATTAATTACGCCAACAATATTTTTCAATTTATTGACATCTTTAATTAGTTCATTGCAAGTTTATGATTTAATAATGCTTATGTATATGAAAACTAATCCGGCACTTGAAGAAGTTCAGTCATTGGCCTATTTATTTTATCAACAATCTTTTGTGTTTAACGATAAAGGGTATGGTGCAGCTATTTCAGTCGTTCTGTTAATATTAACATTAATAGTAACCGCTGTTCAGTTTAAATTCCAAGATAAATGGGTACATTATTAGGAAGGATAATAAAAATGAATATTGAGAAGTCAAAAAAAATTATAGTACATTTAATCCTTATATTAGGATCTGTGATGATGTTATTTCCATTTATATGGATGGTTTTAACTGCTTTAAAAACTAATGTCGAAGCTACAGCTGTACCACCACAAATATTTCCAAGTAATCCTCAATGGGAAAATTTTAAGTTTATATTTACAAACATGAATTTCGGAAGACTCTTTTTTAATACAGCTATCTCAACAATAATTATAACCGTGGGTCAGGTTCTTTTCAGCTCATTCGCTGCATATGCTTTTGCTAAACTTGACTTTCCTTTTAAAAATATATTGTTTTTTCTAATTCTTTCAGTTTTGATGGTTCCAGGTCAAGTTTTTATAATTCCACAGTATTTGATTATCCAAAAAATGGGTTTACTTAATACACTCCCCGCATTATTTATGCCAGGATTATTTTCAGCATTTGGTACGTTTTTACTTAGACAATTTTTCCTGCAAATTCCAGAAGAAATTGAAGAGGCGGCGGTTATAGATGGTGCATCGAGAATTAGGATATTCTTTACTATTATTCTTCCTCTTTCGAAGTCTGCTATAATATCACTTTCATTATTTGCGATATTATATGGATGGAACTCTCTACTATGGCCATTAATTGTTAATACTGCTCCAGAAAAAATGACCTTGTCTGCAGGATTAGCCTCTTTAAGTGGTCAATACGTAACAGATTATCCGTTATTGATGGCGGGTTCTTTCATAGCAGTTATTCCATTAATTGGTCTGTATTTTATTTTCCAAAAGCAATTTATTGAAGGCATTGCTTTGAGTGGATCAAAATCTTAAGTTTTGCTCAGTATATTGCAAGATTAGAATTTTTAAAAATGTTAATAATAAATAAACAATCTTAAATGTTAAATAAATTGTTTATGGTGATTAACAATGAATTAATTGTGACTAAAATTTTTAAATTTAAAATGAGAAATTCAAAAAACTTCCAGAACATTGTTTAAAAATGAAAGATAAAATACTTAAAAACTATCCAAACAACTTTTTGTTTATAATTTGCTATTAAATGGACAAAATAGTAATCAGTTTGATATGAGAAAAAGTGGTATTGGCTTAATTGTGGAGTTTATAGAATAAAAAAGATATCTTGCACACATATTATAAGATAGTTTTGGAATACACTTGATAAAAAAGTAAAAAATTTGATTGAATAGGACAGAATATTTTGTCTTAATTATATGAAAAAGGAGACTTTATTTTGAATAAAGATGTTGCATTAGGAATTGATATTGGTGGAACAAAGGTTGCAGTTGCTATAGTCAATCGTTTTGGACAAATTGAATATCGCCATGAACTACCGAGTGATATAAAATCTTCAGAGACATTGTTTCAAACTGTTTTAAGCTGTATTCAAAAAGTATTAGATGAGAGTGGCTTAGCTATAACTGATTTTTATGGTATAGGTGCCGGTGTTCCTGGAAAAGTAGACCATAATAATGGGATTGCAATTTTTCAAAATAATATTCCATGGGATAACTTTCCTTTTGTAGAGCGTATTAAGAATGAATTTAATGATGAAATAAAAGTTGTGATTGATAACGATGTTAAAGTGGCAGCTTATGCCGAGTATGCAACGAGACATCTTCCTGCTGAAGCTACCTTTACATATTTAACGATTTCAACAGGCATAGCATCAACGACTATTGTGAATAACACTATTTTACGTGGATCAGGTTTTTCGGGTGAAATAGGTTTTCTTCCTTTAAAAGTGAATAATCAATATATAGATTTAGAAAAGTTTGCGGCAGGACCAGGAATTCAAGCAGCTTATCCTGGGGTTGAGTCAACAAAAGAAGTGTTTAATTTAGCATATGATGGTGATGAAAAAGCAATCGCTATTATAAAATCTCGCGCGCATGCAATGGCAATAGGAATTTATTCAATTGTTTGTACATTAGATCCTAATATGATTGTTCTAGGAGGAAGTGTTGCTTATAATAATCCAAGATTTGTAGACGCAATAATAGAAGAACTTCGTGGAATTGTTATAGAAGAACAAAGCCATATTTTAAATGATATTGTCCGATCGGTATTAGGTAGTGATAATGGGATTGTTGGAGCTGGTATGTTAGCCTTTAATTTAAAATGAAATAGGAAATTAATTTTAAATTGAATGTATTGGAGGAAAGATTATACATGATTATACCAAATTATTTTGAAGATTACACAACGCATCATGTGAATACGATGCCACGACGTAACTATTTCGTTCCTTATGCGAGTGCGTTAGAATATAAAAATAGTTTAACGCGTCGCGATTCAAGTTACTACTTAGATTTAAATGGTATATGGGATTTTCATTATTTTGAAAATATTCGTGAAATTGAAGAGCCATATTGGTTGAATACAAAAAACAATAAAATTGAGTATGTTGATATGAAAGTTCCAAGTGTGTGGCAATTGGCAGGATATGGTCAAATTCAATATACAAATGTAGAATTGCCTATCCCTTTTGATCCACCATTTGCACCTTATGAAAACCCCGCAGGATTATATCGTCGTACATTTGAAGTTAATGACGGAAAATCTTTTGATTACCACTTAAATTTTGAGGGTGTTGATGCAGCTTTCTATGTGTGGGTGAATGATGAATTTATTGGTTACAGCCAGATTTCTCACTCAAATACTGAGTTTGATTTATCAGATGTCATTAAAAATGGAAAAAACACACTGTCTGTACTTGTAGTTCAATGGGGAGCAATGACATACTTAGAAAATCAAGATAAATTTCGATATAGCGGAATATTCCGTGATGTCTATATATTAAAACGTGAAAAAGAAAGGTTAAATAAATTTACAATAAAAACTGATGTTTCAGCGAATTTAGAAACGGGAATAATTACTTTAGATGTAGATGATGCAATAGGATTATCTGAATATGAATATCGTTTATTCGATCCTAACAGGAATGAAATCCTTTCAGGAACAAATAATATTAATAAAACACTTAAGTTAAATTTAAATACTCCATTTTTATGGAATGCCGAAACACCAAACTTGTATCAATTAGAAATAACAGCAGGTAAAGAAGTAATTGTTCAAAAAGTTGGCGTACGTACAATAAGTGTTGAAAATAGTCAGATATTAATTAATCACCAACCTATTTTTTTAGTAGGTGTCAATCACCACGATACACATCCTGAAACAGGACCAACTGTTACACTTAAAAATCATATTAGAGATATGAAGTTAATGAAAGAATTAAACTTCAATGCTATTCGTACTGCACATTATCCAAAAACAGCTGAATTCTATGAATTAGCGGATGAGTTTGGTTTCTATGTCATGAGTGAATCTGATTTAGAAGCACACGAAGTAGTTGAACTCTATGGATTAGGGGGTAATAAAAATTATAATATGATTGCAGATGATCCAACATATATGGAAGCTATGGTAGACCGTACTGATTCAAATATTAGATCGTTCATCAACTTTTCGTCCATCATTATGTGGTCAACAGGGAATGAATCTGGATATGGAGTCAGTATTGAAGCCGCCATGAGTCATGGTCGTAAATTAGATTCTACTCGTCTTCATCACTATGAAGGTTATTGGGAACGTAATCGCGATAATGAAACAAAATATAATCCAGAATTACATGACGTATGGTCAAGAATGTATGCCAATTTCGATGAGATGGATGAGCTTTATTTTAATAAACCTTTAGACAAACCATTCATCCTATGTGAATATATTCATGCAATGGGCAATGGTCCAGGGGATATTCAAGATTATCATGACTATATGGCTAGACATCCAGAATTTGCTGGTGCTTTCGTATGGGAGTGGGCGGACCATGCAGTGGATATTAATCGTGGTAAAAATAAACATCCAGTATACCGCTATGGGGGAGATCATGGTGAATATCCACATGCAAGCAACTTTTGTATGGATGGTCTTGTATTTCCGAATCGTACACCTCATACTGGTGCTTACGAACACCGACAAGTTTTCCGACCGGTAGTGATGGAATCACACGATATCGCAAATTGCAGAGTTAAATTAAGAAATCGTTATGCTTTTAGTATTTTAAGTGATAAGGTTGATTTAGTTGCAGAATTATATGACATAGATGGAAATAAAATAGAAGAAATTCCACTAAAAACACCAGCTATTGATCCGTACTCTGAAAAAGAAGTTACTTTTGAAGCCTTAAGTGAAATAAGTGACACCATTGCATCTATTCGTTTAGTATACAATATGAAAAATACAAAAAAAGAATTAGGTTTTGATATAATCACTATTAAAGAGTTTTCACCTAAGTTAGAAACTCGTAAATTTGATGGATTATCTGTTAAAGAAACATCAGGTATGATTAACGTTTTATTAGGTGATCGTGAAGTTCATTTTAGTAAAGCAACGGGAGCTATTGCTCAATTAGTAGATAATGGTCGATTTTTATTAGATAAAGTTGGTAAATGGACGATTTGGCGTGCCCCTATGGATAACGACCGTAAAGTGCGTCGTGAGTGGGAAGCCGCGAATTATCATGTTCATCAAAGTCGCGTGCATAGTTATGAAATCGATGAATTAAGTGATTCGATAAAAATAAAATTTGAAATTGTTATTAACACAGTTGCTCGTCAAAATATTGTTAGTTTTAGTGTTAATTGGATTCTTTCAAAAAATGGTGAAATAAAATTAGAGTTAAGTGGTGAGAAAGATAAAGTAATGCCATTTTTACCTCGTTTTGGTCTAGTTTTACCATTTAAAAAAGAAATGGAAAAAGTTTCTTATTACGGAAGAGGACCTTACGAAAGTTATGTAGATAAGAAGCAAGCTAATTATGTTGCACGATTTAGTGGGAACGTTTCAGACTTCTATGAGCCATATGTGACACCACAAGAAAATGGTGCACGCAATGAAGTGCGTGAGCTAATTTTGACAGATGGAAAATCCAAATTCAAAGTCGTTAGCCAGGTGGGGCTATCATTTAACGTATCCAATTACTCTGTTAAACAACTAACTGAGGTGAAACATAGGGACAAATTAAGAGAAGAAGGTTTGACATATTTACATCTTGACTACCAACATAGTGGTTCTGGTAGCAATTCTTGTGGGCCAGAATTAGCGAGTTTATACCGATTAGGTAATACTCCATTCTTTTTCGAATTTAGCTTTACCTTTTAGATAATAGGGGATGTAACATAGATTAAATAATCTTTATTATTGAAATAAGTTTGGAAAATAATATTTGTAAGATTAGTAGTGTGGTAAATGGTTCTCGATGACTTTAAGCAATCATTTTAAACAAGCTTTTTGTCAAATAGTTTGGGCATATTTTTTTGTGGTCTGCAACTTTTAGTAGAGAAAAATAATAAAAATACAGGCTGAAAGTCGATATCATAATACGATTTTTAGCCTGTATTTTTTTGAATGTATGTAATTGATTTATATTTTACTGGATCTATGTCAAGTAATGTGGCTCCATGTCAAGTAATGTTGGTAAATAGTAATAGTTGCACTTGAACGCTTGTTCAAGTGCTATTTGTTTATTTAAATTAAGCTATCTTATTTTACGTTTCTAATTTTTTGTTTTGATTAAAAAAGCGTGAATGAATAGAGAAATATAGTCTACCTAAACCAAAAAGTATAGCATCATTTATTTAAAGTTCTCTTATTATTTATTTTATTGTATCATATTAATTTGAACTTGGTTAAAAATATTTGGAAATTGTTTAAATTCGATATTACCCGTTAAAGGATTCATCGCATTTAGCACACCACAGGTGATGCCAGTTTTAATTTGTTCGGTAAATTCTTGTTCATTATCTAGAGCATAGGCAATACCTGCAATGGTTGAATCTCCAGAACCGACAGAATTAACGGCTTTCACTTTTGGTATTGTTACTTGATAAAATTGATTCCCTGATTTGATTAATGCACCTTTACTTCCTAGTGATACCATTACAATTGGTATGTCTTCAAATAATGGATCAAGCAGAGCATCTTTAATTTGAATTGTAGTTAAGGACTGCGGTATATCTAATAATTCAGTTATTTCCTGTAGATTCGGTTTAATAAGATAAGGTTTCACTTCAGCACGAATAGAATCTGCTAATGTTTTTCCGGAACAGTCTAATAGAACCGGAATTTCTTTTTCTGAAGCAATTTTTATCAGATAACTGTAAAAGGTTGTATTTAATCCAGAGGGGAGACTCCCCGAAATAGTGATTACTCTTATTGGGTAATCATTTAGTATACTTTCAAAAATATTGAGAAATTCCTGTTTCTCTTGTTCGTTGATTTCAGGTCCTTTTTCTAAGACTTCTGTTTGCTTATTATCATGCAAAATAGCAATACAAGAACGACTTTCGCCTCTGATATAAGAAAATTTATGAGGAATGTTTTCTTGGATTAATTTTGTTTCGATAAAAGACCCAAAATGTCCTCCAATTAACCCAGTCGCCAATACATTACCACTTAATTGGTGAATCACTCGACTGACATTTAGCCCTTTACCACCGGCTGTTTTTTGTACATTTTGAACTCTGTTAGATTGATCTAACTTTAATTCGTTTAAAACATAAGAAACATCGATAGAAGGATTTAGAGTAACCGTTAATATCATTTAAAATACCTCCATGTTTATTTTATCTAGATATAATTTTACAGAATTTACTATATTGTTCCAATGTATCAAAAGATATCTCATTATCAGTCAAAATAAAATCCAAATCTTGTGTTTGATAAAATTGATAGAAATCTTTTTTATCAAATTTACTTGAATCAACCGCTAAATATTTTATTTTAGCATTTTCGAAAATGATTTTTTGAGTTAGACCTTCTTCGGCAACAGCATCATAAATATTATTGTTTAAAATGCCATTGGCTGATATGAATGCTTTTTGTACATGGAAGTTTTCTGCTACTTGATCGGAAATCGTTCCATGAAATGAGGCTGAAACATCGCGATAAACGCCACCAATCAAGATCGTTTCATATCGTTTATCTAATTTAAATTTTTCAAATACTAACATTGAATTGGTCACAACCTGAATGTTTGGCACGGTTAAATAATCATACACCATTTCAACAGTGGTTCCTGAACCAAGAAAAACGGTATCGCCTTCATTAATTTCTTTTGCGATTAGTTGTGCAACATGTTTTTTCTGGGGACGATTGATTGTGCGCTTACGGATATGGCTAAATTCTCTTTTGGGGTTAGTCGCATCTGCATCTGTATTAATGCTTTTGGCTCCTCCGTGAATTCGAATCAATAGACCTTTTTCTTCCATTTCCTTTAGATCTCTGCGAATCGTCATTTCAGTCACATTTGATAAATTTAAAATATCTGTATTTGAAATGACACTATTGTTTTTTAGTAATTCTTCAATCAAGCGCTGGCGTTCTTCTTTTAGCATAAAAGACTCCTTTCTAAATATGTTTGGATATGTTCGAATTACTATATATAATATATTATTTTGTATATAAAATGTCAACTTAATGTTGACTTTTGTTCGATGATGCGTTATATTGTTAGTGTAATGATGTTAAATGTTTTTTTAGAAGGATGGAGGACAAAAATGCACATTATTTCAAAAAGCAAATTCGAAAAGTTAGAAAAACTGTCTACCAATGACCATGTCATCTCAGCTTTAGCCATTGATCAGCGAGGATCAATTCGAAAGATGATTGAATCAAAGGGAGCTGTTGAAGATATTCAAGCAGCAGTTGAAGCATTTAAAATCTCAATTTCAGAAGTTTTAACCCCTTATGCGTCATCAATTTTATTAGATCCTGAATATGGATTACCCGCTACAAAAGTTAGAGATGCAAAAGCAGGATTATTATTAGCTTATGAAGAGACTGGTTATGATGCGACTGAACCAGGTCGATTGCCTGATTTATTAGGAGAATGGTCAGCTAAACGTATTAAAGAAATCGGGGCAGATGCAGTAAAATTCTTACTTTACTATGATATTGATGAAAGTGATGCCATTAATGAACAAAAATACGCCTTTGTGGAACGAATTGGTTCTGAATGTTTAGCAGAAGATATACCATTTTTCTTAGAAATTTTAACCTATGACCATCAAATGGACGATGTTAAATCTAAAGAATACGCAGCTGTTAAACCCCATAAAGTAATTGAAGCGATGAAAGAATTTTCTAAACCTCAATATAATGTCGATGTTTTAAAAGTAGAAGTGCCGGTCAATATGGAATATGTTGAAGGTTTTGCTAAAGAAGACTTTATTATGTCACAAGATGAAGCAAAAGCCCACTTTAAAGCACAGGACGAGGCGACTCATTTACCATATATTTTCTTATCAGCCGGTGTATCCAGTGAGTTATTCCAAGACACTTTAGTTTTTGCTAAGGAATCGGGCAGTCGTTTTAATGGTGTTTTATGTGGTCGTGCGACATGGAAAGATTCAGTTGGCATATTTGTTCAAGAAGGTGACCAAGCGGCACGTGAATGGTTATCAACCCAAGGAAAAGAAAATATCAATGGATTGAATGATGTACTTACTAAAACTGCCACTCCATGGACTGAAAAAATTGGTGTTAATGAATAAGAAAGGTGATGAAACATGTTTAATTATTCAACTGAAGAATTAGAGCGATTAGGTGCTGTCAATACTACTCGTGAGATTCGTCAACAGCCTAAGTTGTGGCGTGAAGTATTAGAAACGATCGAATCAAAACGTGAAACTATTGAAACTTTTTTAAATAACATTAAGGAAAAACATGATTCTGTAAAAGTCATTTTTACTGGTGCAGGCACTTCTGCTTATGTTGGCGAGACCTTATTGCCACAAATTATGAAAACGCAAGAAGATTTAAGTTGGGAATACTTAGATGTAGCGACAACAGATTTAGTCACCAACCCAACGGTATATTTTAAAGAAACCCAACCGACTTTATTAGTATCATATGCACGTTCAGGTAATTCTCCAGAGAGTGTCGCGACTGTTAAGTTAGCACAACAATTAGTGTCTGACTTATATCAAATTACGATAACTTGTTCTAAAGAAGGTCAATTAGCAAAAAATTCTCATGGTGATGATAAAAACTTACTATTATTACAACCGGAACTGTCGAATGATTTAGGATTTGCGATGACTGGCGCCTTTTCATGTATGTATTTAACCAGTTTATTAATTTTTGATAATCGTTCATTTGAGCAAAAGAAAGCTTGGGTAGAACAAATGATTGAAACGACGGAAGGTATTTTTGACAAAGAAGAGCAAATTCAAGCTTTAGTGGATTTAAATGTTGAGCGTGTTGTTTACTTGGGTTCAGGCGTATACTTTGGACTAGCCCATGAAACGCAATTAAAGATTTTAGAATTAACCGCTGGAGCTAAAACAACTTTATATGAGACAGTTTTAGGATTTAGACATGGACCGAAATCAATCGTGAATGATCAAACAGCTATTATTTTGTACCAGTCTGAAGATGCTTATGCACGTCAATATGAGCTTGATTTGATGACTGAAATTGCTGCTGACAAGATTGCTAAATCGATGATTGTTGTCGGTGGGGATAATCCTCAAATCGATGGCTTTACCCATTTTGATATTGCATTAACAGAACACGTAGAAGAAGGATATTTAGTATTACCATACGTTGTTTTTGGACAAATTTATGCATTATTAAGTTCGATAGCTGTGGATAATACCCCTGATACACCTTCGAAAACCGGTACGGTTAATCGAGTAGTAAAAGGCGTTACGATCCATCCGTTTGAAAAATAGCTGAAAGCGTGAAGTGAATGTCTGAGATTTATGAAATAGGAAAATTAATTTTAACTGATAAAGTATTAGAAAATGTCTATCTAGAGGTAAAAGACGGAAAATTTATGGGTCTTTATGAATATGATTCCCAATTGAATGGAGAATATACTTTAATTGATTATTCAAATAAAATTGTGGGACCTGGTTTTGTCGAAACACATATCCATGGATTTTTAGGAAAAGATGTTATGGATGGGGAGATAGAAGGCTTAAATACCATCGCACAAGGGTTATTAAGCACAGGTGTAACATCTTGGTTACCTACGACATTAACTTCTAGTCGTCAGTCATTGAATGATGTTTGTCAATTAATAGGTGAAAATTATCAAAATATTAAAGGCGCAAAAATTCAAGGAATCTTTTTAGAAGGACCTTATTTTACTACCAAACATAAAGGTGCTCAAAATCCTGATTACATGAGTGATCCTGTCATTGAGGAACTCAAAAATTGGCAAGCACTTTCTAATCAACTGATTAAAAAAATTGCCTTAGCTCCAGAACGAGAACACGTTATTCCTTTTGTAGAATATGCTCAAAGTCAAAATATTAAAGTTGGCCTCGCACATAGCGAGGCAAGCTTTAAACAAGCTGAGAAAGCGGTTAAAGCTGGTGCTAATATTTTTATTCATACATATAATGGAATGTCTGGATTACACCATCGTGAACCTGGTATGGTAGGCGCAACAATGACTTTGGAACATTGTTATGCAGAAGTGATTGCAGATGGACAACATGTCCATCCAAAGGCAATTGAAGTATTAGTAAAAAGTCGTGGTGTAGAAGAAGTGATTTTAATTACTGATTCTATGAGAGCGGCTGGATTAGGGGATGGAAGATCAAGACTAGGCGAATTTGAAGTTGAAGTTAAAGATGGTTGCGCTCGATTAGTAGAGGGCGGTTCTTTAGCAGGATCAATCCTAAAAATGAATGAAGCTGTAAAAAATATCGTTGACTGGGGTATTGTAGACTTACCTTCAGCAGTGAGAATGGCTAGTATTAATGCCGCAAAATCTGTTGGAATTGAAGAAAAATGTGGTGCAATTAAACTAGGATTTGATGCTGATTTCATTGTCTTAAATCAAAATAATGAATTAGAAGCCACTTATTTAAATGGCCAAAAAGTATATGAAGCACATTTGGAGGGGAATCAATGATAGGTATTGTCGTAACAGGGCATGGAGAATTTGCAGATGGAATTTATAAAGCTTTTGAAATGATTGCGGGACATGCAGAGAATGTCTCAATTGTTCGCTTTGAAGATGGAATGGATTTAAATGAGTATCATCATCAATTGAATGAAGTCTTTACTAAATATAGCGATCAGTATAAAGGCGTTTTAGTACTTACAGACTTATTAGGGGGAACACCGTTCAATACCTCAATGGTAATCAGTCAAGAATTTGAAAAAGTTAGAGTCTTAACAGGAACTAATTTATCCATGATGATTGAAGGACAATTATTATCCAAAGTGGAAGATAATGTTGATAAATTAGCTAATCAAATAGTGGAAGTTGGACGTATAGCAGTTAGTTCCCCAGAGATTAGTTTTGACACTGACGAAGAGAAAGTTGAGGAGGGGATTTAATGGCTGTTTGGCAAATCGTGACTCTAACCGCATTATGTTTTGTAGCTTTCACCATTATCGGAATTTTACTCTATTCACTATCTGTAAGAAAGAAGTTTACTTATCAGAGAGAGAAATTTGAACAAATACATCTTAATCTTAAATCAGGAGATTATGTTGAATTTTCAAATGGTATCTTTGGTACAGTCGTCAAGGTAGATGACGAAACGTGTGATATTTCAATTAAGAGTGGTGCGATAATGACGGTCTCTAGATTTGCCATTTCAGAAATTATCACACCATAATTGTAATCGTTTTATATGAGAAGGAGGAAAAATAAATGCCAAATATTTTATTAACAAGAATTGATAATCGACTAATACATGGTCAAGTTGCAACCCAATGGACTGGTTCAATAGGAGCTAATTTACTTTTAGTTGCTAATGATGAAGTGAGCACTAATAAGACTAGACAAGGCTTAATGGATATGGCAGCGCCAACAGCAGCACAAACACGTTACTTTTCATTGCAAAAGACCATTGATATTATCCATAAAGCAGCTGATAGACAGAAGATTTTTATTATTTGTGAGACACCACAAGATGTTTTGACTTTAGTCAAGGGAGGTGTACCGATTAAGAAAGTAAATATTGGTAATATGCACATGGCTGAAGGAAAACGACAAATTGTTGGTTCAGTAGCAGTAGATGATAATGATATTGAAACATTTAAAGAATTAAAACGTCTCGGTGTTGAACTCGAGATTCGAAGAGTACCTCAAGAATCAGCGGAAAATATTGAAAAATTATTTAAATAATGAGGTGAAAAAAGATGCAAGACTTTAATATAATTCAGATATTATTAGTTTTTATTGTAACATTTGTTGCAGCGATCGATCAGTTTAACCTGTTGGAATCTTTGTATCAACCTATCGTATTAGGACCCGTAATCGGTTTGATTTTAGGTGACTTAAGAACAGGTTTGGTCGTTGGTGGGACTTATCAATTAATGACAATTGGTAACATGCCAGTAGGGGGAGCACAGCCACCAAACGCGGTTATCGGTGGTATTATGGCCACAGTTTTAGCAATCTCTCTAAAACTTGATCCAGCCGGTGCTGTTGGGGCAGCGATTCCATTTGCCTTACTAGGACAGTATGGTATTACCATGCTCTTTACAGCAATGTCACCAATGATGACCAAAGCAGATCAAATGGCAGAAGAAGCAGACACTGATGGGATTGTTAAGTTAAATTATTCTGCGATGGCTATTCTGGGAGTGATTTTTGCTCTAATTGTGACTTTATTCTTTATCGGAGGACAACAGTTCGGAAATGTCATTACTGGATTCTTCAATCAACATCCTTGGATTATGGCTGGTTTAGGAGCTGCTGGGAATATGATGCGTTTTGTCGGATTTGCGATTTTACTTAAAGTAATGATTTCACGAGAATTATGGGGCTTCTATTTTATGGGATTCGCCTTAGCGATTATTGTGGATGCAGTTGGATCTTTAGGAAGTTCAGCTTTATTATTACTAGCAATTATTGGATTTGGTTTGGCATATTGGGATTACCAAGTTCAAACAAAATTAGCCAATAATGTTGCAAACAACGATTTTGGAGGTGAAGAAGATGGTATCTAATATTCCAAATAATTATAATGACTTAACACCTGCTGAAACGCTAGATAAGAAAACATTAAATAAAATGATTTGGCGTTCATTGAACTTACAAGCATCCTTTAACTATGAAAGAATGCAAGCAGCAGGGTGGCTTTATTCTATTTTACCTGGATTAAAGAAAATCCATAAAGACAAAGAAGACTTGTCCTCATCTATGAAGCATAACTTAGAATTCTTCAATACGCATCCGTTTTTAGTAACGTTTGTAATGGGGATAGTATTATCATTGGAGCAAAATAAAGCGGATATTCCAACAATTCGTGCTGTTAGGGTTGCTGCAATGGGACCATTAGGGGGAATCGGGGATGCTATTTTCTGGCTGACTTTAGTTCCAATTTCAGCGGGTATTACCGCTCAAATGGCTTTAGAAGGAAATTGGTTTGCACCAATTCTATTCTTACTAATCTTTAATATTGTACAATTTATCGTTCGTTACTATCTCATGCATTGGTCATATAGCTTGGGAACAAATGCCATTGGTATTTTAACTCAAAATGCAAAGGCATTTACACGCGCAGCATCAATTTTAGGGGTATTTGTTGTCGGTGCCTTAACTTGTGTTTACGGAGCGACTGCCGTTAACGGATTAGTTATTCCTAATGGTACCACTCAAGAAGCTGTTGAAATTGTAGAAACAGTACCAGCCTCAGAAATAGGTAATTATGAAAATATCATTTATGAAAATGTGGCTGATCAAACTCCAGCAATTGGTCAAGAAGACGCGAGTATAACGGAATTGCCAAGTGGTAATTATAAAGTGACTTATTTTGAGTATGTGGAAACACCTGTTCAAATTAATATTCAAGAGATACTTGATGGCATCATGCCAAAATTAATACCACTAACAATCACCTTACTCTTATATTATTTACTAGCATTTAAAGGATGGACACCAATTAAATGTATTTTATTAATCTTAGTAATCGGATTACTAGGTGCTGGTCCATTTGGTTTATGGACATCTATTTGGTGAGAGCCTCCTTCAAATTAAGCTCAATCTATTAACCAAGGCATCTTGCCTTGGTTTTTTTCGAGTGTTATTGAATATATTCCGTATTTTATTTTATAAAGCAAATAACATGTACAACACGTGTTATACGTGCTACAATAAATAGGAGGAAGAATATAAATGCCTTTGACGCAATTAGAGATGATGAAATTGTTGATGTTGCATGGATGGACACCCTATACCAGAGAGGGGAAAGGCTCCCATATAAAAATGAAAAAGAAAGGATGCCGACCAATTATCATTCCACATGGAGAATTAAAAAGAGGTACAGAACGCAATATATTAAAACAGGCCAATTTATTGGCATTATGGCATCATTAAGAAAGGAAGTTGAGTATGCAAGTAGTTTATCCCGCTTTATTTTATTTTGATCCAAAGGAGAGCAATTATTTTATTACATTTCCTGACTTTGAATATTCTGCTACTCAAGGCGAAAATCTTGCGGATGCGATGATGATGGCCGCCGAGTATTTGGGGATACAAGTAGCCGATTTGATTGAAGAGAATCACACATTGCCTATCCCAACTAATATAAATGAGTTATCATTAATTGAACACAATCCATTTAGAGAAGATTCGGAGTTTAGTCAAGATTACGATGAACAGCAATCATTTATTTCAATGGTTACTACAGATGTCACTCGATATCTAGGTATGCAAGAGTTAGTAAAAAAAACACTCACAATCCCTAAATGGGCTGATATCGCTGGGAAAGAATTGCAATTAAACTTCTCTCAAACTTTAACAGAAGCGATATTAGCGAAGAAGTTTGAATCATCGTAGATTTGCTTCTTAAAATCATTTGAAGTATTTCGTTATTGTTTTACTTATTTGTATGAAAAGGGGAAACAGAAACGTTTTAAAAGCGAATGATTAGTGTATATTTTATAGCGCAGTGTTTGAGAGGCATCTAGAGAGTCAGGGACGAGATTCAGTCGAGTTATTGAGCGTTAATTAAAATCGCAGTGGCAGAGGGGGGTTAAAACTTCGTCTTACTGACTCATTTATAACCTCATCTACTTTGCTTTGCGGGAGTGGACAGACGAAGTGAAAATCAATCGGTTTTCTACTTCAAGTCCACTCCCTATTTGCTTTGTATTGAATTAATTAATGTATCTAGTGCTATAAATTCAAGTAAGTTGCGTAGTGAAGACGCGTTTAGCATATTGAATTAAATGAATGTATCTAGTGCTATAAATTTAAGTAAGATGCGTAACAAAGTCACATTTAGCATCCTGAATTAAATTAATGCTTCTAAGGCAACAAATTCGCGGTCTTGTGATTCTGCCACAGCTAAATTGGTTATATGGCCTTGATAAGTATTAATGCCTGTTAAGATGGTGTGATTATTTTTGGCAGCTTGGATGATGCCTTTATTGGCGATTTCTTTTGTATAGAATAATGATGCATTGGTTAAGGCAATGGTAGCTGTTTGTGGTACCGCTCCTGGAATATTGCTAACGGCGTAGTGCGTTACGCCATATTTAACATAGGTTGGTTCTGAATGAGTGGTTTCATGGGTTGTTGCGAAATTCCCTCCTTGATCGACTGCCACATCAATTAGGACAGAACCAGACTTCATTTGTTGAACAGTCTCTTCCTTAACTAAGATCGGTGCACGACGCCCGGCCACTAAGACGGAACCAATAACTAAGTCTGAATTTACCACCGATTCATGAATATTCGCTTCATTTGATACTAGAGTTTGTACCGGGTAACCTAGGGTATGTTCAATCTTGGCTAGACGTTGTGGAGTGATATCGATAATGGTCACATTGGCACCTAAGCCACAGGCTAACTTGGCACTATTAAGACCGACAACGCCACCCCCAATAATCGTAACATTCGCCCGTTTTACACCAGGGACACCCCCGAATAAAATGCCAGGTCCACCATGATTTTTCTCTAATAGATGAGCGCCAATTTGTACCGCCATACGTCCGGCTACTTCGGACATGGGCTTCAGTAATGGAAGGGTGCCTTTGTCAACCATTGTTTCATAAGCGATACACGTGACTTCATTGTCTAATAAAGCTTGGGCTAAGTCAGGATCGGCTGCTAAATGTAAATAACTAAATAGGATTAGGTCTTTGTGGAAGTATGCATATTCTTCTTTCAAGGGCTTTTTTACTTTGATAACCATCTCTGCAGCCCAAACTTTGGCAACTTCTTCAACTAAAGTGGCTCCGGCTGCTTGATAAGCTTCATCACTAAATCCAGATGCCAAACCGGCTTCATGTTCAACGATAACGTGGTGGCCGTCGTTGATTAATTCTTTAACATTGTCGGGGGTTAATCCCACACGATTTTCAGTGATTTCTTGTTCTTTTGGTAAACCAATAATCATGGTCATGACTCCTTCAAAATGAATTAAATATTGTACGTATTTTTTGATAATTATATCACAAAATGACATGAAAGGAAGATGCTATAGAAAATTAGTGCCTTGCATAAGTTCTAGAAATGGCAGTCATAATTTGAGGTAGAAGGGATAGCTCATATTTGTGGGGAGAAAGGGCAGTCATAATTTGAGGTAGAAGGGATAGCCACTATTTGTGGGGAGCAAGGGCGGTCATTATTTGGGAGGAGAAGAGGTAGTCAGTTCTTAAGAAGATGAGGGGCAGCCATTATTAAGTGTAGAAGGGGCAGCCAATATTAGGGAGGAAAGTGGACAGCCTATATTAGGGTGTTGAGTTTTTAAATCAGCATTCTTAGCGACTTTATTTCGTTAACTGTAGGAAACTCATCTAGTTTTCATCTTTTTCATAGTAAAAACGCAAAAGACATTTGGATGGATTGTTTTCATAGAAGCAAGTTATTACTAACATTTATTCACAAAGATTAGTGGATATTTCACAAAGTTAGTTTTATGAGAGCGATTGTGACCGACTTTGTTTGTAATTTTCATAAAAAATGTTTTCATCGCGATTACACTGTTTGCTAGTGGTTTTTCAAATCGTTAAGCTGATTATTTTCAAAGTTATTTTACATTATAAAAACGCTTGCGAAATAATTTAAACCTAAGCTATAATTCAGTCAATGTACCAAATTTAGAATTTTTATCCATATATTTATTAAACAATATTGAGAGAGGAGGACTCACAATCGTGGTGTTTTTTTAGAGGAAGTTATGAAGCAAAAAATGTGATAGACGCATTATTGTACTAAGGATTACAAGCCAGTAATTTAATATTTATTAATAATCAAAAGAGGAGGTGAAGGGGAGTGGAACAACCTTATGAGATTAATCGTTATGCTTTAGAAAAAGCCATCAATCAACGACGTTTAAAAGCTTGTCAGGTTGCAGACCAAGTCGGTATTTCTCGCAATACGATGTCACGCACGCTTCAAGGGCATACGATTCCCAGTTTGGAAGTAGTCAATTTAATTAGTCGCTTTCTGAAATTAACAGACCGTGAGATTATTCGCATATTTCATCCGAAATTTTAAAGGAGGTCATTCGATGAAGATAGAGTGTTTATTGGAAGAATATGAATTGTTGATCCATCATGTTTTGAAAGAGTACCAGATTTATCCAAACCGTCATGACTATGAAGATTTTGCTCAGGAATTACGCCTTCATTTATTTGAGGAATTAAAACGCTTGTTAACATCAAAACACCAAGTGGAAAATATGGAAGCATACTTACGGCACGGGATGCGTTGGCGACTGTTTAAATTGTTACGCCAACAAAAGCGTCATCAATGGGTGCCTGTAGACGAAACCTTTTTAATTAATCAAACCCAAGAAGATGCTAATTTAGTCTTTAAAAAATTTGTCTTGTCCCTACCCAATACCTTAACACCACGAGAACAGGAATTCTTACAGTATTTGTATGAGGGCTATCAATTAACTCAGTTAGCCGAGATTTATCACCGAGAATATCGCACCATTCGTCGTTGGCGCGATCGGTTGATTGAAAAGTTGAAGCGTGAAGATTGACAATGTGATAAATGAAAAGTTGAAGCGAGAAGAGTGATTGTGTGATAAATGAAAAGTTGAAGCGAGAAGTTTAGCTTGGTGAAAATGAAAAGTCTAGGTTCGATGAGCTACTAATTGAAATTAAAAATAGAAGGACTGTGTGATATATGAAAAGTTCAGGTCTGATGAGCGACAAAGTGAAATATAAACGTTAGAGCAGAAGATTGATTAATCGATGACAGAAAGGTGTGCACAAAAGGGTTCAGGGACTCATCGACCTGTTAGAGCGTAGGGGTATTATAGTTAACATTGAGGAGGTTGGGTTACTTTTACTTGGTTCTGTGGACCTGTTAAAACTTTGTCATTTCAATATTCACTAGTCAATAAATCATCATTGATGTGTATTTTTGTCCGAAAAATGCGCTTTCGGGGTACTTATTAGGTGTAGCGTCCGGAACTACAACAAAATTTTAAGGAGGTTGCCCCTATGGCAAAAACATTTAAAAGTGGAAAATTATCAATGAAACTAGTAGGTGAGGATAAAAAAGCAGTACGCACAATGAATTTTAATAATTTGATGAATGATGCCCCAGAGGCAGAGATTATAAAAGTTCGTAGTGCAATTGAAACATTAGTAGATGAACCGTTTAATAAAACCAGCGTAACTGAAAATTACGAAATTGACTAGGAGGAATTAAATTATGGCAGAAGTAACAACAACAAATTTAGAATTACAAATTAAAAATGCTGCAGGGAAAGCAAAAGTAGTACGTGTTCCGGAACCAAGTTTAGGTTTGGACCGTGTGACAACTGAAAAAGCTGCTCAAGATTTAATCGAAGCCAATATCTTTGTAGATGACTCAGGAGATCCTTATGTAACCAATGTCGGCGCTCGTTATGTTAAACGTACTGTAGATGAAATCTACAATGTGGAAAACGAACCGGCAGTTTAAGGGTAAGTAAAGGAGTGGGTGAATTGAACACCTGCTCCTTTTATTAAAGAAAGGAGGAATTGAAATGAGTCTGATTGAATTAGGTGCTTTAGCTAGTGCATTAGTCGCCGTCATTACCTTAATTACGAAACTCTACAATTTAATCGCAGCCATTCAACAATTAATTGGTCGCTTAGACTTTTTGCAGTCTGAGATTAATCATCATCATTTAATTCAAAAGCAATTAATTAAACTGTACGATCATCATGAGCAACGCTTGAATCGAGTAGAACAAATTCAGAAAAGAGGTAATCAGGATGCAGCTTAGTAATCAATCTTATGATTTTTTAAAGTGGGTAGCATTGGTCTTTTTACCAGCATTTTCAGTATTAATCGGGGGATTAGGTCCGATATTTAATTGGTCAATGACCGAAAAGTGGGTAACACTGGTTAATTTATTAGCAGTATTTTTAGGTAGTTTATTACAGTTATCATCTAATAATTATCACAATCAAGGAGGGGGACATTATGCCGTCCAAACAAACTTTGCTTAATGAATTACAACAATATATTGGGATGGTTC
Source organism: Globicatella sanguinis (assembly GCF_002847845.2). Taxonomy (NCBI): domain Bacteria; kingdom Bacillati; phylum Bacillota; class Bacilli; order Lactobacillales; family Aerococcaceae; genus Globicatella; species Globicatella sanguinis. Next base: position 2,249,237 of record NZ_CP126962.1, read on the forward strand.
AACATTCTTCTAAACATCAAGCGATGGTTGACGCTTATAACCGAGTCGAACCTTTACCAGTAGGCTATCGGGTCAAATATAGTGATGACTGGTGTGATTTGTTCGTAACATTTATTGCTGATAAAATTGGTTTGTCCAGTCAAATTGGACGTGAGTGTGGCGTTAACCGTCATCGTGAAATAATGCGCCAGAAAGGCATTTGGTTAGGAAAAGTAAGTCCACAAGTGGGAGATATTATCTTTTTTGATTGGGATGGCAATGGTTTTTGTGATCATATAGGATTTGTCATTCAAGTAGGGAATGATTTTGTGATTACAATAGAAGGGAATTCATTGCGCCAAGTTCGTAAGGTTTATTATCAAAAACAAGATTGGCGGATTGCTGGTTATGCTAGACCGGTTTATCAAGAATCAACGGTCAAAGCACCAGCAAAATCAGTTTCAGAGTTAGCATTGGAAGTTATTCGAGGGTTATGGGGCAATGGCGCTGAACGTGTTAGACGCCTTACCCAAGCAGGGTATGATGCGGTGGTAGTCCAGAAGCTGGTGAATCAAAAACTTTTAGGCCTAAAGAATTGAATAGTAACGAAAGGATCGCTGTACCAAGTTGGTAATGGCGATTTTTTTGGTTTTAATAATTCAGTGATAATTTTAATGAGATAGTATATAAGCTATATTGGATAGTCAACCCTAATATCAGTATTAAATTAAAAATAAATAATAGAGAAAAGACGTATTAATACAATTAGAAAAAGCATAAGAGAACTAGAAGAATAATAGTGAATGCCCCGAAAACATGTTTGGAACATTCACTATATATGAAGATTGTTTAAATATTGTCCAATATTTAAATTTTAACAATTACTAAATAGATAAATTATTTGCATTTTTAAACAACCCAATTAAAAGTTAATATACGTTGCTTAAAATTTAGATAGGTCAGTAGAACTATCATTTTAGCTATTTTAGGAACTTGCAAATCAACAATATTTATTAATTGCTGAAGTAATCATTTTACTTATCTTATTCACAATTACAAGGTCTTCATCAGTTACATTGGTTAATGGAGAACGTACACCACCGAGTTGAAGTCCATCTTTTTCTAGGACTTTTTTCATAATGGCATATATATTGGCTTTAGCCTTCACCATTTCAAAGATAATATTTGTAATCTCAAATTGAATTTCAGTAGCTAACGATATATTACTGTTCTGTATCGCTTTATCTGCTGCTAAAAACAGTTCTGGCATAACACCATAAGTACCTCCTATTCCACCATCTGCACCCATAATTCTGCCACCTACGAATTGTTCATCGGGCCCATTGAAGACTATTATATCTTTCTTAGAATTTAGTTTCCAAGTAAGAATATCCTGAACTGGCATTGAAGAATTTTTAACTCCGATAACATTCTCATTTTCTAACATTTTATTCAATAAATTTGATGTTAAGGCATAACCTGTTGTTTGAGGTATATTATAAATGATGAAATCAATTTTAGCAGCTTGAATCATTTCAGTCCAATACTCTTCAATAGAATATTCAGGTAAAGTGAAATATATTGGCGGAATTGCGGCTAAGGCATCAACTCCTAAATTAGCAGCATGTTTAGCTAATTCTATACTATCTCTGGTAGACGGAGCGGCAACATGTGCTATAATTGTCATCTTATTTCCAACCACTTCCATTACATTTTCAAGAATGACCTTTCTTTCCTCTATATTTTGATAAATGCATTCACCTGAGGAACCCCCTACATACAAACCTTTAACACCTTTATCTAAATAATACTGAGCTAATTTTTGTGTTCTTTCGGGACTAACATCGCCATTGTCGTCATAGCAAGCATAAAATGCTGGAATAATTCCTTTGTATTTTTCTAAATTTTTCATTATAATCTCCTTTTATTTAATAACATTAATAAACTTTTTCGTGATTTCAAGTGGTCTTGTTATTGCTCCACCTACTACCGCAGTGTAAACTCCTTGGTTAAAAGCCATCTCCAAATCTTTAGGAGTATGAATTCGTCCCTCTGCGACAATTGGTGTACGAGTATTTTCAACTAATTCTTTCATCAATTGAAAATCTGGTCCATTTTTCTTGTCAGAAGTTCCAGCAGTATAGCCACTCATAGTTGTTCCTATTAAATCAAAACCTATTTTTTCAGCATTCAAACCTTCTTCTAAAGTTGAAATGTCTGCCATAAGAAGTTGATTAGGGTATTTTTCTTTAATATTTTTTACAAAATTATTGATTGAACCGTCAGCTCTTTTTGAAAAAGTAGCATCCATTGCAATGATATCACATTTTGCTTCAACCAATGCATCTATTTCTGCCATGGTAACTGTTATGTATGGTTCATAATTTGGGTATTCTTTTTTTATTAAGCCTATAACAGGTACATTTAATTCTTCCTTAATTTGTTTTATGTCTTTTATTCCTTCTGTCCTAATAGCGATTGCGCCTGCTTCTAATGCTGCTTTTGCCATAAGAACCATGATCCCACCTTCTTCACGATATAATGGTTCACCTGGTAAAGCTTGACAAGAAACAATTAAACCACCTTTTAATGATTCAATGATACTCATAATACATCCTTTCTATTTTACAAATTGTTTTCTGTTTTAAAATAATATAATGCACCCAGTAATCCAGCTTTATTACCTAATTTTGCCGGAACAATGTTACTTTGAATAAAATGATTATGCACTGAAATATTAGAAATTTCAGCAACAACATCTGGTATTATCAGTTTGTCTTGGGCTAATATTCCACCTCCAAGAATGATTAAATCAGGATTTAATAAGTATTGAATTATTAATAATCCTTGAGCTAAATTTTTAATGAATTTATCATATATTTTTCTAATTGCTGGGTTGCCTGAAATTAATAATTCGAAGAATTCTTCTCCATTAATATCACGCCGTAATGCAATAGTGGCATTTTCTGTTAAAAAACTTGCTGATGCGATGTCTTGAAAATAATGCCCGTCAATTGGTAAATATCCGATTTCCCCTGCTGTATAAGAATGACCTTGATATAATTTCCCATTGATCATTATAGCAGCACCTATCCCTGTTCCTAATGTAAGACAAACCAAATTTTTTTTTTATCATCTTGATGGTATTTCCAGTACTCTCCAAGTAGAGCGGCATTCACATCATTAAGTATTGTGCAAGGAATATTCATTTCGTTCTCAATTATCTTCTTGAATTGCGTTCCTTGATATTTTGGTATTGTATAACCAGCGTATTCTATTACACCTGAATCAGGATTTACCACACCAGCTGAAGCTATTGCGATTCCAGTAATTGTCGGATGCTCTTGGATAACTTTCTTACAAATCGAGGTAACTTGTTTTAAAATATGATTGTCATTATTTGAGACATCTGTTTTTACTTTTTTTATTGGTTTATAAGTGTCTCCATTGATTGAAAAAATTCCATATTTTATAAATGTTCCACCAATATCAATGCAAAGTACCTTAATAATAATCAACCTCCTTTATTGTTTACGTTTTCATTTTATCATTAGAAATTATATTATCAATAATGCTATTTTTTTTAAAAAAAAGAAGTAAATTACCTTGTATTCTATTGAAAAACATTGATAAATCAATATTTTTTAATAGAAAATTAGTTTCAGAGTTAGGTAATTAAATACAGAAATAGTCTATTTTTTACCAAAAGCCATAAAATATTATTATTAAACCTAAAAATATTACAACACATAGCTAGATAAATCGTTTACACTTAAGTTAATGGTAGCGCAACCAATATATGGAGGTGGATGAGTGATGGAAATAACACATATAAATAATAATAAAAAAAGGGGAATGGGAAATTTTAAAAAGAAACTGAAAAAAAATTGGCCATTTTTAGTAATGTTAATGATTCCGTTGATATTTCTGCTGGTATTTAGTTATGGTCCGATGTATGGGGTATCAATTGCTTTTAAACGTTATTCACCAGGTCTGGGTATATGGGATAGTCCTTGGAATCAATTTGGTCACTTTAAACGTATGATGAAAGATACTTTATTTATTCGAGCTCTAAAAAACACATTGAATATTAGTTTTTTAAAACTTTTAATAGGATTTCCAGCACCTATAATTCTTGCTTTGGCACTGAATGAGATAAGATTTCAAAAATTTAAAAAACTTGCACAAACTATTTCATACTTACCTTATTTTTTATCTTGGGTAATTGCATCAGCAATGTTAATAGAAATTCTTTCTCCTGATAGAGGATTAATTAATGCAGTACTAAAAATGTTTGGAATGAATCCAGTTCATTTCTTAGCCAACAAAAATACATTTATACCAGTATTAATAATATCTGAAATATGGAAAAGTATCGGGTATGAGTCAATCATTTATTTAGCAGCTATTACCGGAGTTGATTTATCGATTTACGAAGCTGCCGAGTTGGATGGAGCATCGAGACTTCAGAAAATGTGGCATGTCACGATACCAAGTATTATGCCTATAATACTTGTTATGTTGATTTTAAGATTAGGTCAGGTATTGAATGCTGGATTTGATCAGGTTTTAAACTTGTATAATCCATCCGTTTATGCCGTTGCAGATATTATTGATACATATGTATATCGAATAGGTTTAGAAAACTTTAGTTTCGATTATTCAACCGCTGTAGGGTTAGTTAAAAATTTAGTTGGGTTAGTTTTAATTTTAACCTCGAACTTGATTGTTAAAAAAACGACTGGCCAAAATGTAATATAGAAAGGAGTATAAAGAATGAAGAAGAAAACAAATCTGTTTGATTGGATAATAATTATTCTTATTTCCTTTTTCTGTTTGACAATTTTGTATCCTGTTTGGAATCAAATAGTCTTATCATTTAGTTCGGCTTCAGAAATGAGAACTTTACAAATTTCGATGTGGCCTGAAAAATGGTCTCTGGAAGCTTATAAATTTATTTTTGGATTTGGAAATATTGGTAGAGCTTATTTCAATACAATATTGAGAACTATTGTCGGAACATTGATGATTGTATCAGTCACTGTATTGGCAGCCTATCCACTTTCAAGGAAAGATTTACCTTTTAGAGGATTTTTTATGACAATTTTTGTTATCGCAATGTTTGTATCAGGTGGAATGATTCCATCATATTTATTAGTTAAAAACTTAGGCCTATTAAACTCTGTATGGGCATTGGTTTTACCTAATGCATTAAATGTAACCTATGTTATAATTGTCAGAAACTTCTTTTTAAGTATTAGTCCTTCAATTGAGGAATCTGCAATTATGGATGGTGCTTCACCTTTTCAAATTCTATTAAAAATAATTTTACCATTATCTAAACCGATTATTGTGACTATAGCATTATGGGCTGCAGTTTATCATTGGAATGAGTGGTTTATGGCTCAAATTTATATTCAAGATCAAAATCTTGATGTTCTACAAACAGTTGTGAGAAAAATGTTGATGAACGTTGATGCTTCAAGAATGGACACACAAATTGCATCAACTGGTGCAAATGCATCTGAATTATTGTTAGCGAATGTACGGGCAGCAACCGTTGTAGTATCAATAGGACCGATTGTTCTATTGTATCCATTCGCACAAAAATATTTTATTCAAGGTTTACAATTAGGTGCTGTAAAAGGATAATTTTAGGAGGAAAATAATATGAATAAAAAGTTTAGAAAGACGGCAGTCAATTTAGTTGTTAGTTCAATTTTAAGTACCCAACTATTACCTGGTATAGGTATTAGTGCTCAAGAGTTACCTGAACCTGGTGATTTTAAAGATGTTGTTAATTTAAAACTTTCTGGTTCATTTACTAAGGGAGAAGTACAAGATGACAATTGGGTTCAAAAAAGACTCGAAGAACAATTTAATGTTCAAATTGAAAATACTAAAATAAACACATGGGATGCAAATGAAGTTTCTATCATGATAGCTTCTGGAGAATTGCCAGATACATTTTCATTCACAACCGGTGGGATGACACCAAAAGAATTGTATTATCAGGGGTTAACCCGTTCAATTCCACGTGAAATGATAGAAAAGTATGCACCAAATTATGCAAAAATGTTAAATGAAACAAATAATGGTATTGGATGGAAAATGACTCAATCTCCAGATAATGAAAATGAACATATTGCATTAATTGGATTACAATCACATGCTCAATCATTGTTATGGGCTCCAACATTAAGGTTAGATTGGATGGAAAAATTGGGATTAGATATACCAGAAGACATCCAGCCTATTGGAGATGAAGATGGTTTCGAGAGAATCTATTTTTCACACCATTCATATACATTAGATGAGTTAGAAGAAATATTAACTGCTTTCGTTACCCAAGATCCAGATGGTAATGGGCAAGACGATACTTATGGTATTTTACCAGCAAATGACAGCATGAACTGGGCAACGACATTATTAGGTTCTTACGGTGTTGCTGCTAGCTATAACTTAGAAGTAGATGGCAAAGTTCAAGATGCAATGATTTCAGAGCCATATAAACAGTTTTTAAGTCGTATGGTAGATTGGTATAAAAAAGGATTAATTGATCCTGAATGGACAACGTTACCGGAGAAAACCACATGGGAAAAATATCAAACTGGTAAAGTTGGATATGTGATTGCACAGAAAACTTATTTAGCGCAAGAAGCTTGGACAAAAGGAAGAGCTCCACAAAATATTCTTGATGCTGATCCAAACGCAAAACTTTTAGCACTTTTACCTGAAACAGGTGATGAGGGACAATCTGGTCAACAGGCATTTACTCCTGTTACAGCATTACAAGATACAATGCAAATTAGTAAAAATGTAACTGATGAGCAATTGGCTCGATACTTACAAATTTACGACTTCATGACATTTAACCCTGAAGGAGTTTGGACAACCTATGGTATTCCAGGGGAGCATTCAGATTATGTAGGGGAAGAAGGTAAATCTACACTTGTTGTTAGAGATGAGTATCCATTAGAAGAAAAAGAAATGGGATTCTGGGCATATAACCATCGCTCATATCCAGGCCTACGATATTATTGGTTAACTGCTGAGAAAACATTAGAATTAAATGATATGTTCTTTGGTAAACCTGAAAATATTGAAAAATATTTTATTAGACCATACAAATGGGATTTATTTGATGAAACTGGCCTGTCAGATCTTGAAGCCATTTATAATGCAAATCTGCAAACTATTGAAAATGAATTCAGAATGAATGTTATTTCCGGTGCGATTGACTTAGAAAGCGAATGGGATGCATATGTTGAAACTTGGTTATCAAGCGGTGGACAAGAAATTCTAGATGAACTAGAAAAAGCCCCATTAGTGAGTGATTTGCTAGCGGAATAGAATAAAGAGTTTTAGTGGGAGTGTAATTTATTGCGCTCCCCAGTTTTTTAAGGAGTGAAACTAATGAGGGAAATCAATAGTAAATTGATAGAAGGAATAAATAATATCTATGACTTAATAGTTTTAAATCTTTATTGGATACTGGGTTTTGTTTTAGGACTTGGAATATTTGGTTTCATTCCTTCAACAATTGCAGTAACAAATATTTTAAGAAATCGTCATTTAAAAAAAGATTCATCAATTTCATTTTTTAATTATTGGAAATATTATAAACAGAACTTTATAAAAAATAATCTTTATGGTTTATTTTTATTAGGTTGTATTTATTTAGGATTTTTATATATTCAAACGCTTGATAATCTTGACAATGTCATAAAAGGTCCGTATATTTGGTTGACTTATGGAATATTTATCTGTTTTATAATTTTAAATTTATATATATTAATCGTTTATATTCATTTTGATTTTTCTTTTAAAATGATTTTAAAACATAGTTTAGTGTTCATGATTACTTGTCCAATTCATACTTTATTATTGATACTTATTATTTTAATTTCAAGTTGGACAGTCGTTAGGTTTCCATTATATTTTCCTTTTATTCAAGTTTCTCTTTTTTTATTTTTGATTTCTAAAATAATATTTCATGCAATAAATGTCGTTACACAAGTACAAAATAAGAGGTGGATAAATAAATGATTAAAAATAAACCAAAAATAATTTTTGAGAGTGGTAAACATGGTCAAAAAAATAAAACTGAGGATGTATACTGTTATCGTATTCCAGCTTTGTTAACAACAATGTCTGGCACGGTAATAGCAGGTGCAGATCAGAGGTATGATCATCATTTTGATTGGGGAAACATAGATATGGTGATTAAAAGAAGTGAGGATGAAGGGGAAACCTGGAGTGAAATTATTAAAATATGTGATTTACCCACAAATCCTAACAGTATACATCCAGATTATGGTTCGGCTTTTAATATTGATATGTGTTTGGTACAAGATCCTAAAACACAAAGAATCTTTTCAATATTTGATATGTTTACAGAACAACGTGGTTGCTTTGGTATTTTTGAAGATAACTTTGAAAAGGCCTATCAAGAGATTAACGGAAAAGATTATCTAATTGTTTATGAAAATAATGAAGAGTCAAAAGTTTTTGGGACCATTCGAGAGAATGGAATCATTTATGATAATGAGGGGAACGTAACAGCTTACCGTGTTATAACAGAATCAAAACAAGCACCTTATAATAACTTAGGTAATCTCTATAAATCGGAGGAATTAATAGGTAATGTATATTTTAGAGATCCTATGAATCCTTTAAGAATTGCAAAAAATATGTACGTTTGGCTTTCTTATAGTGATGATGATGGTAAAACTTGGTCTTGCCCTGAAGATATTACGCCACAAATAAAATTACCTTGGATGGTTTTCTACGGTGTCGGACCAGGAAATGGAATAGCACTACATGCAGGTGAAAAAAAAGGTAGATTAATCATTCCAATGTATTCAACCAATTCTTTAACAACGCTAGATGGTAGTCAAACTAGTCGAGTTATCTATTCTGATGATCATGGTAAAACTTGGAATAGTGGACTTTCAGTAAATGATAATCGATATGTCCCAGAGTTATCAACTACCATCGATTCTAAAACCTTTGATAATAGACTATTACAGAATACGGAAGCGGTAGCTGTGCAATTAAATAATGGACAAGTAAAATTGTTTATGAGAAATTTGACCGGAAATGTTCAAGTGGCTACAAGTTTTGATGGTGGTGAAACATGGCATGAAGAGATAAGCTCTATTAAAGAAATTGTAGATGTTTATGTACAATTATCTGCTATTCATACCATTCAGGATGGAAAAGAATATGTTTTACTTACTAATGCCACTGGTCCGGAGAGAAATAATGGGCACGTTCATATTTTAGAAGTAACAGAAGAAGGAAATCTAAAATGGTTAAATAAAATTTTAATACAAGAAGGTAAATTTGCATATAATTCAATACAGATGTTAAATGATAAAACATTTGGTGTGCTTTATGAACACTCAAGCCAAGAATATAATGAATATTGTTTGTTATTTAATAAATTTAATTGGAGTGAATTAGAAATATTACTGGATGAACAGACTAAAAATTAATAATTCAAGACGAATTTATTATTATAAAAATAGTTTGATTTAAGTTCAAATATGAAGAGTATAATAAACTTTTTTGTTAATGAAGTTTTATTGAAACTTTAGGTAACGATTAAGACGACAGATATACTAGAAATTGAAATGAATAGAGTTATGGATTATGATAATATTATATATTTAAGCCTTTTCATTTTTTGATCATTAAAGTCAATTAATGATTACTAAGTAATTAAAATAGATTTGTAAAAATTATATTTTTAAACTTTGAAATATTTTGCTTAAACAATAAGTTCGAATGATTGAACAATTTTTCAACCTATAAATAGCAGTGACAGTCATTGTTTTTTGAAAGTTTATGTCCGTTTTTATATTTAAATAACCAAGTGTGATTAGAATTTTTAGCTAAGATTAATTGCGATTTAATTTGAAAAATGTGTATGAATACTATAAATAATTGTTAATATATATAAAATATAGACACAAGTTAAGCATAGCTATTTGAGTTTACATTATATTATGTACTTGACTAAAAATTATTACAAAAAAACTTAACAAATATAATTATTTTAAGGTTGAATTCTTCAGAATACATTAACTTATAATAAATAATATTAGAGGTGTTCATTGTGTATAAGTGTATTATAGTAGAGGACGAAAAAAATATTAGACAAAGACTAGTTTCTCATTTTCCATGGGAGGAATTTCAAGTAGAAATTGTTGGTGAAGCAGAAAATGGCATTGAAGCCATCAAGTTGATTGAAAAATATCATCCACATTTAATTTTTACAGATATAAAAATGCCTGATATGGATGGATTGGAATTAGCTAAGGAAATTCATCTTCGTTTTCCAAATATCACTACTATACTAGTGAGTGCATATAATGAATTTAACTATGCCCAGAAAGCTATAGAATATAATGTAAAAGGCTATTTGCTAAAACCAATATTAAAAAAAGAATTTATACAACTTATGACTAAAATTTATTCACACCTACAAAAAACGGATCCATTAATAGAAAATAAAGATCTAGAAGATAAAACTATTGGCACAAAAAATACAGAGAATACACAATCCAAAGATTTAAATCAATACATTTATTTCGCTAAAAATTATGTTAATGAACATTACACTAAACCAATTTCTTTAAAGCATATTTGTTCTGAACTGTATATTAGTGAATCGTATTTTAGCAGTCTTTTTAGCCAAGAGACAGGAGTTGGCTTTGCTAATTACGTGAATGAAGTTAGAATTGAAAAATCCAAAGAACTTCTTAAGTATTCAAATGATAGTTTAAAAATAATAGCATTAAAAGTAGGGTTTTCAAGTCCATCTTATTTTAATAAGGTCTTTAAATCAATTACGGGAATGAGTCCATTAGAATTTAAAAAAAGTGGGAATAGTGATGAATATATTTAATAAAAATTTAAAAAGTTATTTGACATTATTATCAGTTCTTTTGTGTTTGTTGATTTCAGGAGTAACAATTTATTCATTCCTACAAAATTTCAATGAATATTACAAACAACAGCAACATAATGTAGGATTAGCATATTTACAAAATAATTCATCGCATATACAGAGAAAATTGGATAGAGCCATGACATTACTTAAAACCACATCATCAAGCTCAAGCATCCATGAATCGATAAATTCTTTATCAGAAAAGAACAACTCTGGAATTCAGGATTATTTGGCAAGCAAAAGGATTCTTGAAAATTTGTTATTAGTTCAATCTAAAAATACAATAATTGACGACGTTATCATATTTTCTGATGTTGGACAATTTTCAGCTAGAGGGAATTCTTTTTCCGAAAAATTTAGATATTCAAATTTACCTAATCAAAGAGAAATATCCCATTTAATGACTCCAGAACAATTTATTAATGAATTGAATTTTAGAGGAGTACAAAATTTTAACTTTAAAATAGATAATTATGCAGGACTACAGAATAAACTACTTCTCGCTACAAATATGTTTGATCAAAATAATCAATTTATCGGATTGTTAATCATTACGTTAAACCCAAAAAACTTAGAAGAAACACTTTTGAACAGTGAAAGAGTAAATATTAAAGTTGATAACAAAGAAGTTTTTACCGGAACGAATTATGACAATACAAATCCTGAGTTAATTGTTACTCACCAGGTATTTCCATATAATGTATTTTTATCTTATAAACATCAAGATCTATTAGCTTTATTTAGTTTAAAACAGAAAATATTTATTTTCTTAATTATTATCTTAGTTTTTAGTATTACTTATATGATAGTCCTTAAAATATCATTTCGTTTTCTGGAACCACTAGACGCATTAGTTGAATGGATAAAGGCATATATCACCAATGGAAAAGATTTAAACAAATTATATATCAATAATAAATATAGTTTAAGAGAAAGAATTTTTGCTTTTTTAATCATTGCAACTTTGGTTCCTTCACTATTGATTTCACTTACTTTTTATTATCAAGCTAGTTACTACATTTTAGAAGTTGAAAAGCAAAGTGAAATAGAAAGAATAGAAGAAAGAAGTAAACTAATTAATGATGAAATTATACGTTTAAAGAAGACTTTATCTGTTTTAGTAGCAAACCAGTATTCTAATAATTATAGAAGGAATGAGAATTATTTACAAATTCAAGATGATGTTAACAAGTTTGATGAACTTGAAGGAGTGATGATTAGTATCATCGATAATAGTGGGAAATTATTAATGTCCACACGCGATCAGAACAAAATTGAAATAACAATCGATAATTTTCTACAGGAAAAGGAGCGTTCAAGATATTTAATCGGAACCATTAATTATGATAATAAGCGGTTGTTTTCACTAATGCTACCGCTTAAACTATCAAAATACCGAGATGAACATTTAGAATATATGGTATTGTCGGTTGACCAACAGTTTTTTAATAAAGTATCTTTGGTTGATAATATTATTAAGGAATCTCTACTTTTTGGTAGAGAAAAATGGTACATTACAAACGAAAATGAAAGCGAAAGTAAAACATATTACTCAAAATTAACAGAGAGTAATATTCATTATGAAGTGGATTATTCAGATGAAATATTTAAAAAGAACCTATCAAATCTATTTTGGAGAAATTCATATTTATATATCATAATGATTTTATTATTACTAGTTGTGTCTTATCTCATTTCTAATCGACTAATGATACCATTTGAAAAAATTATCAAAGAACAAGCAAAGTTTCCAAACTACAATTTAAAACTGATTAGTAATATTCAAATTGATGAAGTTGAAATTCTAAAAAACAAGTTCATGGAAAGAATACAGGAAATAAATGAACTGTCTGACGCAAAATTGGAAGTAGAGAAAAAAGTAATTGAAACGCAATTTGAAAAAAAAGAAATTCAATTACTTGCAATTCAAAATCAAGTCAATCCTCATTTTTTATATAATACACTTGAAAATTTAATCTATTTAGTTGAATCGGGTGAAAATGAAAAAGCAGTCAATATGATTGTCTCGCTATCTAGATTTTTCCAATTTATTACCAATCGTTCGAATTACATTATTACGTTGGAAGAAGAAATAAACTTTTCAAAACATTATATAGAAATAATGAAAGTCAGATTTGATAATTTTGAAGTAAAATGGAATGTAAAAGTTAATAACACTCAATTGCCTATACTAAAAATGTTATTGCAGCCAATTATTGAAAATAGTATTCATCATGGCGTAAAGAACTCAAACCATTTTATAAACATCGAAATAATAATAATTGAATCAGCACAGTATTTATTGATTGAAATTAAAGATAACGCAGATGGAATTGAAAAAGAAAAGTTAAAAAAATTACAAGAAGGATTAAAAAATTCAGAGTATAATCGTTCGGGTATTTATAATGTTAATGACCGTTTGAGCCTTTATTACCAAGACAATTACCATTTAGATATTAAAAGTAACAAAGGCCAAGGAACAGTTGTTACTATTAAAATTAATAACAAAGGAGTATATAATGTTAATCCCTAATTATTTTGAAAATCATGAAATAACTGAGATTAATCAATTGAATGATCGTAATTATTTCATCCCTTTTAGTAGACATGATTCATTTATGGATAATCTTAATAGACGGAAATCTAGTTTTTATACTGATCTTTGTGGCACCTGGAATTTTCAGTATATTGAAAACGTAAGAACACTAGAAATTCCTCTTTGGCTTCAAAAATATCATGACCGTATTACTAGCACAACTAACGTACCGAGTGTTTGGCAATTAGAAGGGTATGACCAAATACAATACACAAATGTTGAATATCCAATTCCTTATAACCCCCCTTACGTACCGTATGATTTACCAGGAACTATATATCAGAAAGAATTCTTTGTTACTACTGATGATACAAAAGATTATCATCTAAATTTTGAAGGTGTTGATAATGCTTTTTATGTTTGGGTTAATGATGAATTTGTTGGATATAGTACTATCTCTCATAGTAATACAGAATTTGATATTACTAATCTGTTGAATGACGGAAAAAATGATATTTCTGTCCTTGTTTTAAAATGGAGTACTAGTACTTACTTTGAGGATCAAGATAAATTTAGATTTAACGGTATTTTTAGAGACGTTTATTTATTGACTCGTGATAAGAATAGAATCAATAGTTTTATAGTTAAAACGCATCTAAGCAATCAATATCAAAAAGCCAATATTGATGTTGAAATTCAAACGACTGAAACTTTTAGTTCTGGTATTTATCAATTATTGGATGAGAAGAATAAAATTATTGCAGAAGATAACTTTTCTGAAAACTTTAATATTGAACTTTCAAATCCAAAATTATGGACACCGGAAACGCCTTTTTTATATAAATTAGTATTAAAAACAGATAAAGAAGTTATCGTTCAAATGGTTGGGATTAGAGAAGTTAGAATTGATGGAGTAGAATTATTATTGAATGGTACTCCAATAGTTCTTCAAGGAGTAAATCACCATGATACCCATCCAGAAACAGGGCCGGTAGTTTCAATTGAAAATCAAAAAAATGACTTATCTCTGATGAAATTATACAATTTTAATGCAATCCGTACAGCTCATTATCCAAAGTCTCCTGAGTTCTACGAATTGTGTGATAAAATGGGTTTTCTTGTGATGAGTGAAGCAGACATGGAATGTCATGGGGTTGTTGAGCTTGTTGGTCTAGGTGGGTATGATAATTACCCAATGCTTGTAAATGATCCTACCTATACGAATATTTTTGTTCGTCGCATGGAAGCTAGTATGATTCCCTTTATCAATTTCTGTTCGATCTTCATGTGGTCAGGTGGAAATGAATCTAGTTATGGATTAAATTTTGAAAAAGCAGCAAAAAGAGCAAGGGAAATAGATTCGGATAGACCCCTTCATTTTGAAGGATACTGGCATCGCGATCGGAATCGAAAAAATGATTTGTCTTATGTAGATGTTTACTCACGGATGTACGCATCATTAGAAGAAATGGATCAATTATATTTTAACAAAGATAATCCGATTGACCGTCCATTTATGCTTTGCGAATATTGTCATGCAATGGGGAATGGCCCAGGCGATTTGAATGATTATTATGAGTATTTCAAGGATAAAAAGGCCTTTATTGGAGCTTTTGTTTGGGAATGGGCAGATCATGCGGTTAATATTAATCGTCAATCACCAGAAGAAGAAGCGATATATAGGTATGGTGGAGATTTTAATGAATATCCACATTTTGGTAATTTTTGTATGGATGGTCTTGTATATCCAGATCGACGTCCACATACAGCAGTAATTGAATATCAGCAAATTTATCGTCCAATAAGAATTATTGACCATAGTTTAAGTAAAGCACAGGTGACTTTTGAAAATCAACTATTTTTTGTTGATGCCAGTGAGCTATATTTTATGAATATCTCAATTTACGATAAAAAAGGGAATAAAATTGTAGATAATGAAATACCTTTACCATCAATGAAACCCAAACAATTCGTTAATTTTAATTATAAAGAGTTTGTTAATTTATATGATGATGTACAGAGTATTGTATTCTCTTATTTAAGAGTTGAGGATAGAAAAAAAGTCGGATTTGATCAAGTATTTCTTTCAGAAATTGAAAGTGACATTGAACCAGTGAAAGTCATCACTAACCAAAACATCAAAATTGAAGAAACTATTTCGTCATTTATCCTTTCACAAGAAGATAAAATGGTAAAAATTAGTAAGAAGAATGGATTGATTAGTGAGGTTATTGTTAACAACAATGAATTACTAGCTTCAGAAAGTTACTGGTCGGTGTGGAGAGCACCAACTGATAATGATCGGAAGATTAAATTGGATTGGCAAGCAGCTAATTATCATGATACCCAAGTAAGAATGGTTGAATATAAATTAGAGAAAAAAGAAAAGGGTATTAGCATTACTTTTTCAGGAACAATGAACTCCGTTTCAAGACAGAACTTTTTAAAATTAGATGTTGAATGGATAATAACTTCTGATTTTGTTTTATCATTAAATGTAAATATTGAAAAAAATCCTTTATTCCCATATTTACCGAGATTTGGTATGGTAATCCCAGTAATAAAATCAATTGATCAATATGAATATCTTGGTTATGGACCTTATGAAAATTATCAAGATAAAAATAATTTAAGTTATTATGCATCTTTCAAGGGGAAAATATCAGATTTATATGAACCTTATGTTACACCGCAAGAAAATGGTGCACATCGAGTAAAAAGTGTTGAGGTATTTAGTGGTCTAAATCGAGAAAGAATTAAAGTATCTTCAAAAAATCTTATATCATTTAATTATTCACAGTATTCTGTACAGCAACTTACAGAAATAATGCATCGAGATTTATTAAAGGTTGAGGACAAAAA
Organism: Globicatella sanguinis; assembly: GCF_002847845.2. Taxonomy (NCBI): domain Bacteria; kingdom Bacillati; phylum Bacillota; class Bacilli; order Lactobacillales; family Aerococcaceae; genus Globicatella; species Globicatella sanguinis. Next base: position 2,265,574 of record NZ_CP126962.1, read on the forward strand.
TTATTTACACCTTGATTATGCCCAAAGTGGATTAGGAAGTAATTCATGTGGTCCCGAATTAATTGAAAAATATCGTTTAAACGAGGATCGTTTTACGTTTGAACTTAACTTTAAATTTTCATAAATACGAAATATATAAATAGTATCTGGTTGGATATGTGAAAAACAAATAATATGTTTGATTTTTAAAAAATGATTGTATATGGCATAATTGAAATGTAGTTTACGGCAGCTAATTCATGTTGGTCAAATTCGACCAAAAATATACAAAAAACCACTTGCCAACACTCAAAAATAACTTTAAACTCCTCGTTAGACCAATAACGTTTGACAGGAGGATATTTAGGAGATGTTAGCAGTGGCTGAAGTAAATTATATCAGATATGAAGTGAATCAAAAAGATGAAAGTTATGCAAGTGTTAGTCGAAAGACAGGTTTCGATGCTCGTACAGTAAAAAAATATGCCAATCAAGAAGACTTTGAAGTTAAGAAACCTCAGTGCCGAAAGGCACCTGTCATGGATCCAGTAAAACCAATTCTTGATGAATGGTTGAATGAGGATTCTAAAAAGAAACGGAAATATCGCCGCACGGCGAAACGTTTATTTCAACAGCTTGTGGACGATCATGATTTTAAAGGGTCTGAGAGAAGTGTTCGCCAGTATGTTTCTAAACGAAAAAAAGAATTAAAAACAATGGTTGATCAAGCGGCTTTACCTTTAGAATCTATCCCGGGGACAGCCCAAGTGGATTTCGGAACGGCTCCTTTTGTTTATCAATCAGAATCGATGGAGTTACCCTATTTGGTGATGTCGTTTCCTTTCAGTAATACGTTTTATTTTCAGGTTTTTCCTTCGGAAAATGCAGAGTGTTTACTCGAAGGTTTACAACGTATGTTTCATCATATGGGTGGGGTTCCGAGAACCATTCGATTTGATAATTTTAGACCGGCAGTGAAAAAGATATTAGGCAAAGGAGAGCGAAAGCTCACGGATGTGTTTGAACGCTTTGTGGGGCATTATGGCTTTCATTATGAATTTTGTAATCCAGGTAAGGGGAACGAAAAAGGCCATGTCGAAGCGATGGTGAAGTATGTAAGGAATAATTTCTTATTACCGGAATGTCATATTGAAGATTTAGATCAATTTAATGAAACGTTATGGCAAAAAGCTGAGGATGATCGTGATCGTTCTCATTACAAAAAGGATGTGCCAATAGATACGCTCTATCAAGAGGATTGCGCACAATGGCTTCTCCTTCCGGAGAAATCATTTGATTGCGTACGTTATGAAGTAGTTAAAGCTGATAAATATGGTTTTATTACTGTGGATAAAAAACAATACTCAAGTTCGCCTCGATTCGCTGGGGATAAGTTAACCGTTGCGATCACATATCATTCAGTGAGTATTTTAAATGAGCAACATGAAGCTGTGGTTCATCATTCGAGACTCTATGGTGTTAGACGAAAATCAATGGTTTGGCAACCCTATCTTGATTTATTATCTCGACGACCACGAGCGATTAAGTACACCAGTATCTATGATCATTTCCCAGAAGAATGGACGCGATATTTAAAAGCTTGTACAGAAGATGAGCAAAAAGAAGCTTTAAGATTATTAGGTACGTTACTTAAAAATGATGATTTCACGCTACTGAATCAGGCGCTAAATGATGTATCAGCACAAGGACATCCAAGTGTTGATCAAATTAAACATCGATTCTATTCACTCGTTAATAATCAAGAGGATTATTCAACATACACGCCACAAATGTCTTTACCGGATATGCCTGATATCACAAGAGGACTTGATCATTATGACGCCCTCTATGCGAAAGAAGGTGGAGCGCGTGAATAATCAAATTATAGAATACGCCAAACGCTTAAAACTCAGCTGGATTCGAGAACATTACCACGAGGTGACAGCCGAGTCAAATGAAACTTACTTGGTTAAGTTGTTTGAAAAGGAAATAGAGCATCGAGAAGAGCGCAAAGTCAACTTACTGTTGAAGCAAGCGCAACTACCTAAAACAGGCCATCAGCCTTTTCAGTGGGAACATATTCAGATTCCGCACGGAATCGACCGCGATACGATTATTCAGGGTGATTTCATTAAGAGACAAGAGAATCTCATTCTTTATGGAGGTGTTGGGACGGGCAAAACTTATTTATCTACGCTCATTGCCCTAAATGCCATACATAGATATGGCAGCCAGGTGAAGTTCTTTACCGTGGCAGGCTTAGTTAACAAGCTTATAGAAGCAAATCAACAAGGACAGCTACCAAAGTTGATGAAACAGCTAGACAAGCAACACGCGATAATTTTAGATGAATTAGGTTATATCCCTCTCAACAAAGAGGGCGCAGAATTACTCTTTCAGGTCATTTCTATGTGTTACGAGAACAAGAGCTTAATCATCACAACGAATCTTCAGTTTGGGCAATGGAATCACGTCTTTGGAGATCCAGTATTAACGGAAGCCGTTATTGATCGACTCATTCACCATTCCCATTTATTAATGTTTAGAGGCGATAGTTTCCGTTATAAAGAGTCATTAATTCATGAGTAGATAGTGATGGCAAGTGGCATACAAAATTAATTGCCGTTTAACGCAATTCCCTATTGCCAAATACAAAAAATGATGAAATTTAGCACTTGGACTTCGGTTCAAGTGTTTTTTAGCATATTATATTTGTGTGAAAGGAAGTGTATAGCCTTTATAGAGTAAGCGCCGAATAACCAGGTACGTATCACAGCCCAACCACCTCCTGTATGATTAAGTTAAAACTTATGGAGGTGGTTGATTGATTATTAATCTCGATGCTGCTAAACGCTATTACATTATGACTGGTCGGACAGACTTACGCAAGGGAGTTGATTCTCTGGCTGCTCTCGTTCAAAATGATTATCAATTAAATCCCTTTGAAAAGAATCTCTTTCTCTTCTGCGGGTCCAGGCTTGACCGCTTTAAAGCTCTTTATTGGGATGGCCAAGGTTTCTGGTTACTGTATAAACGCTATGAATCTGGCCGAATTCATTGGCCTAGACAGGAGGAATCACTGAAGGAAATTGACCGTCACCAACTCATTCAGCTTATGGATGGCTTTCTGATCGAACCATCCGTTCAATCATTGGAAGGATCTTACACAATGTGAAAAAACTTGATTAAATCGTTTACATGGTTTATAATCAAAGAAATTTGAACAGAAGGGAGGTCCGGGAATGGACATCAAATCCATCGAGACGCAGACACCTGAACAACTAATCGATATTATTGAAACACAAGAACGTGAAATTGAATGGTTGAAAGAACAGCTTCGTTTGATGATGAACCAACAGTTTGGTCGCAAGAAAGAAACAGCGCCTCAACCTGGACAAACCAGTCTGTTCGAGGATTGGCAGGAAGCTCTAGACAACCTAGAACTAGAAGAAGAGATCGTCCAAGAAGTGAAGGCTCATAAGCGTAAAGCAAAGAAGAATAAAGGGATCAAGCGGGCGATTCTCGACCAGTTCCCTGCCGAAGAAAAGCTACACGAACTTTCAAACTGCCAGTGTCCAGACTGTGGGGAATCGATGAAACAGATAGGGGCTAGTGCTGTTCGTGAAGAGCTTGTCTTCATTCCTGCTCATATGAAACGAATCATTCATAAACAAGCTTCTTATAAATGCGAGGGTTGCACTCAAAAAGAGGGGGCCAATGACAAAATCGTGAAGGCTCCCGTTCCTAAAGCTCCCCTCAACAATAGCTTGGGGTCTGCATCATTGATCGCTCAAACGATTCATCAAAAATATGGCTTGAAGTTACCCGCTTATCGTCAAGAACAGGAATGGAAACAAATGAATCTGCCCCTAAGTCGGGATACGATTTGCGGTTGGCACATTCGCACCTATCAATATTATTTCCAGAACCTCTGTGACTTACTTTTAAACAAGCTCCGTCAACAAGAAGTTCTCCACGCAGATGAAACCAGCTATCGGGTATTAGAGAGCCAAAAAGCGAAGAATTATTTTTGGCTTCTCATGAGTGGCAAGGACACCCCAGAACAGGGAATTATTTATCAATTTGATGAAGGCAGAGGACGCCAAGTCATTCTTGACCTATTGGGTCCAGATTTTGAAGGCAGCCTTCATGCAGATATGTATGGTGCCTATGTCAACCTATGCAAGGAGAAAGTTAAAGTCAGTGGCTGTTGGGCGCATTTAAGGCGGAAATTCTTTGAAGCCCTGCCAGCTAAAGTGTCTAAGCATCATCCTGCTTATCAGGCGGTTAAATGGTGCGATTCCTTTTTCCAATTCGAACAGAATTGGAAGGAGCTGACGCCTGAGGAACGCTTGACTTGGCGCCAAACTTGCCTTCAAAGACAAGTTGACGAGTTCTTTGATTGGGTCAAGACTTTGAATGCCTTACCTCAAACCAAGCTGGGAATGGCCATCTCCTATGCTCTCAAACATGAGCCTTTCTTCCGTCAATTTCTTGAAGATGGTCGACTAGAGATGAGCAATAATCGAGCGGAGAGACAAATCAAGCCACTGGTAATTGGGCGCAAGAACTGGTTGTTTAGCCAAAGCATTCAGGGAGCCCAAGCGGCTGGGGGGATCCTCAGTCTCTATGAGAGTGCGAAGCTTAATGGTATCCATCCTCCGTCTTATTTTCAATATTTACTTGAGGAGCTTCCTGAACTTCCGGTGCAAAATTTTGAAGCACTCGAGGCTTATTTGCCTTGGTCTTCGAAGGTCAAGGAAGCCTGTCAGGCCATTAAATAATTAAAAAGACTGAAACTGGCCCTTCAACACCTATTGTAGAGTGTTGAGGGGCCGGTTTCTATATACTTGGCTATTGGGCGCTTACTTTATAGATTATAATTGTTTAGTGTATTTATTTAATTCGATGCTGCGTATAGGTGGGCTTGAGAGCGCGGAATAAACACAATGGACTTAATGCTTTTGTATAATAAGTTTAGAATTACAAAAAAAACCACCCTTTAAAAGGATGGTTGAAAATTCATTATTTTACTAATTTTGCTAAACGTGACTTATCACGAGCTGCTTTATTTTTGTGGATTAAACCTTTAGTAGCTGCGCTATCAATTTCTTTAGCCGCTAATTTGAATAATTCTTCTAAATTACCTTCGCCAGATTCTACAGCTGCACGGAATCTTTTGATTGCTGTACGCATACCTGATACGTGAGCAGTGTTACGAGCAGTTACAGATTTTGTTTGACGGATACGTTTGATTGCTGATGGAGTATTTGCCATGTCTCGGTCACCTCTTTCTTCTCTTATTGGTGTGTAAGCCAAAAATGACTTAGTCAACTTCCTTATTATACATGATAACTATTATACCTTGCAACTATATAATCAAAAAATCTTTAATTTAACTGTATTTTTTTTGTGAAATGAAGTTAATTTACATGAAAAAGTCTCTTCTCACTTTCAATTTGAAGCTAATTTATTTAGAATCATTCAATTTGCCACACCTTATGAATAAAGGTACAATAGAAGTGAATTGAAAGGATTAGAGGTGCCCAAAATGGATCAATTTAAATTAGTATCTCAATACCAGCCGAGTGGGGATCAACCGACGGCTATTAAACAATTAGTAGAAGGTTTGAATGAAGGCAAACGTGACCAAGTGCTCTTAGGGGCTACTGGTACCGGAAAAACATTTACGATTGCGAATGTGATTAAAGAGGTCAACCGTCCTACTTTAGTGTTGGCTCACAATAAAACGTTAGCTGGTCAATTATATTCTGAATTGTTAGAATTTTTTCCTGAAAACTCAGTGGAATATTTTGTTTCTTACTATGACTATTATCAACCAGAGGCCTATGTCCCTGCTTCCGATACTTATATCGAGAAAGAGTCGAGTGTCAATGATGAAATTGACCGTTTACGTCACTCTGCCTCTTCAGCATTATTAGAAGGTCGTGATGTGATTGTGGTGGCATCTGTTTCTTGTATTTATGGATTAGTCGATCCTAAAAACTATCGTGAACATGTATTGTCGATTCGTCAAGGTCAAGAAATCAGTCGAAATGCAGTGTTAAATCGTCTAGTCGAAATGCAGTTCGTCCGTAATGATATTGATTTTCAACGGGGAACCTTTCGTGTGCGTGGCGATGTACTGGAAATTTTTATGGCTTCACGTGAATCAGAAGTTATCCGAGTGGAATTTTTTGGCGATGAAATTGATCGTATACGTGAAGTGGATGTTTTAACCGGTGAAATTCGTCGAGATTTAGAACATTATCCCATCTATCCGGCAACACACTTTGTGGCCAATGAAGATCAGATAACCCGGGCAGTCGAAAGCATTCGTCAGGAATTAGAAGAGCGTTTAGAAGAATTACGCAGTGAGCATAAATTATTAGAAGCGCAACGTTTAGAACAACGAACGAACTATGATATCGAAATGTTATTAGAAATGGGTTATTGTAGTGGGATTGAGAATTATTCACGTCATATGGACGGTCGTGCGCCAGGTCAAGCACCGTTTACTTTATTAGACTTTTTCCCAGATGATTATTTAGTAGTAGTTGATGAGTCTCACATTACGATGTCGCAATTAAGAGGGATGTATAATGGAGACCGTGCGCGTAAACAACAATTAGTCGATTACGGTTTCCGTCTGCCGAGTGCGATAGATAACCGCCCATTACGTTTAGAAGAATTTGAAGAACGGGTCAATCAAATCATCTATGTTTCAGCCACGCCAGGTCCTTATGAATTAGAACATACAAATGGCGAATATGCTGAGCAAATTATTCGTCCAACTGGCTTACTGGACCCATTAGTGGAAGTCCGTCCGATTAAAGGTCAAATCGATGATTTAGTGGGCGAAATTAATAAAAGAGTTGAGAGAAATGAACGAGTGTTTATTACGACATTAACGAAAAAAATGTCCGAAGACTTAACCGATTATTTAAAAGAACTCGATATCAAAGTCAAGTATTTACATAGTGATATTGTTACCTTGGAACGTACAGAAATTATTCGTGATTTACGATTAGGTGTCTTTGATGTTTTAGTAGGGATTAACTTACTACGTGAAGGTTTAGACGTTCCGGAAGTATCTCTTGTGGCGATTTTAGATGCAGATAAAGAAGGATTCCTGCGTAGTGAACGTTCGCTAGTGCAAACGATTGGTCGAGCGGCTCGTAATGAGAATGGTCAAGTAATAATGTATGCGGATGTGATCACTCAATCGATGAAAAATGCGATCGATGAAACCAACCGTCGTCGTGGGATTCAAATGGCATATAATGAAGAACACGGTATTGTGCCAAAAACGATTAAGAAAGAAGTACGTGATCTAATCCGTATTACGCATGATGTCCAAGGCGAAGAACGAGAAGAAAACTTATTGGTACAGTTTAAAAATCTTTCAAAAATGCAACGAGAAGAAGAGTTGGAGCGCCTAACAATGGAAATGAAAGAACATGCCAAAAATATGAATTTCGAAGCAGCTGCCGAGTTGCGTGATATTATTATGGAATTAAAAGCCGCTTATGGGCATAAGTTAAATAAATAAAAAAACGTTGAACGAACAAAAATGACATTTAGTTGTACATCCAAGTGCATTTATTTTAAATCGTGCGTGTAGCCATAGCAATATGATGCGGATGGCATAAGATAGTTGTGTAGTATCTGAATTGATAAGTGGTGGCGCTCATAATTGTATTCTGATTATAGTTAAGAGTACATATATCGACGACGATAGGCTAAGAGCGGTATATTGGCTGAATTTACGATAATCGTTGGAGAGACAAAAGTTAGAGTTAAAAACAGCATCTTTTTGAATGAATAGTATCTTGCCAAATAGCCAGTATATTAAGGGAATAAGATTTACGTTATGAATGTTAGCTAAATTTGATGAAAATGTGAATTTAAAAAGACCTTTTATTAAGTAGTTAGACTTTACAATGAAATTTATTGAATAAGCTATTTTCCTGTGATATTATAGGCACATAGTTAGAAAGATAGGAATTTAATGATGATTTCTATCGATAAGTGATCAAGTTTATGGAGGTCCTAAAAATGAAAAAATTAAGTAAATATTTATTAATCTCAGCGTTGACCTTAGGATTGGTTAATCCTGTCTTCGCACAAGAAGATACGACCATCGACGAAGAGGTTCCAACCGAAGAAGTGAGTGATACGACGGCTGAGGAAAACGTTGCGGAAACTGTATCAGATGGTTTAGATGAAACCGAAGATGTAACAGATGAAATGACTGAAGCTACGGCTCAGTATGTGATTGTAAATAGTTCAACACGCAAGTTTGTCTTTGATAATGAAGAAGTAGCACCTCAACCTTGGGAACAAGTGAAGGATGCTGCAGCCGCAACTGAAGCGGAAGATGGCTTAAAAGATATGAATATCGAATGGGGACGTTTAAATACGGACTTATATAGTGGTGATGAAGTACTATACGAAGCGGGGACACCTGTTTTCCGTGTCGTGAACCATGATACGAAAAACACGAGTGATTTTGCTATTTTCGGTACGATTACTTATCCAGGTGCTGAAACTTATGGGCATGTAGCTGCACAATATGTTCACTCTGAAGGCTTTACCTATGTGGAAGATGCTGGCACTGAATCAGTAGATGTCTTCACTCAAGCAGAAGCTTTTAAATCAGCGATTTTAGAAAATGCTACGGAACGTTTAAATCCGGCTTTAGAGAATGAGTTACCAGCATTAGCTGAGCAACCTTTATTTACCGAAAATGCTGAAGGTGTTTACGAATTAACTCCGAAAGCAGACGAAGAGACAACTACCGAAGCAGAACAAACAACTGCTGAAGAGACTGAAGACGCAACAGCCGAAGGTGACGAAACGTCAGAAGAATCTGAAGATACAACAGCTGAAGGCGACGAAACGTCAGAAACAACTGAAGATACGTCAGCCGAAGGTGATGAAACGTCAGAAACAACAGCTGAAGGTGATGAAACGACAGAAACAACAGCTGAAGGTGATGAAACGGCAGAAACAACTGAAGAAACAAGTTCTGAAACGTCTGCAGAAAGCGAAACAACAGCATCTCAAGAACAAACTTATGATGTTGTCGAAGGCGATACTTTAAATAAGATTGCTGAAAAACATGGCGTAACAGTAGAAGCATTAAAAGCAGCCAATGAATTGACTGATGATAATATTTTTGTTGGTCAAACACTTAAGATTCCAGCAAAAGGTGAAAATGAAGGCACTACTACTACTTCTGAAGATACACCAACTCAAACTGAAACAACTACTTTAGCAGTCTCACAAGAAACTTCTGTCATCACCACTACAACGAAGGATGGCAAATCTTTACCACAAACAGGTGAAAGAAACGCTACAATTGTAATCGTGGGAGCTTTAGTTTTAGCAGGATTAGGTGTCGCTTTAATAACCTTTAATAAGAAAAAAGAGAATAAATAATCATTAAGTCTCTCTTTCAACAACCAAAAGGTCGATACTTTTGGTTGTTTTTTGCATTTTGATATAGGAGATGAAGCGAAGTCATTTTATTTTATATTTATGTCTATACCAGATAGATTTGATAGCTATATAATAATGATGAAGTATGCTATTGGTACGAAAATTAACGTAAGCGTCCCATAACAGAGTATCTATCAATAATTGGATAACACCCTTAAAATAGTGATAATCAAACTATTTTAGGGGTGTGTTATCTTGAAAATGAATATCAATCAATTAGGTCAAGTTTATCTAATCTCAGGAAAAACCGATATGCGCCAAGGAATTGATTCCCTTGCATCACTCGTGAGAGAAAAGTATCAATTGGATCCTTTTTCACAAAAACTTTTTCTATTCTGTGGGACAAAAAAAGATCGGTTTAAGATTCTCTATTGGGATGGTCAAGGGTTTTGGCTATTCTATAAGCGTTTCGAAAATGGTCGTTTAACTTGGCCTTCTCATAATGATGACATAATAAAATTAAATGAAACACAAGTGAACTGGTTACTTCAAGGGTTCTCGATCGAACCCAAAATTAAAGTGGCCAATCAGCGAACTTTCTATTGATAGTCTCTCTTTCCTGTTTTATACTATACCTATACTAATGAACGGAGTAAGGCATATGAACAGTTTAGAAAAACAATTAGAATCACAATTCAATTTAATCGAAACACTCAATAATGAAATTGCTTTACTTCGTGAACAAAATGCTTATTTATTAAAACAGCTCTATGGGAAAAAATCTGAGAAGATCATCATTCCTGATGGTCAGCTTTCTCTCTTCGAAGATGAAAATGAACCGGCAAAACAAATGCCGGACTCTCCCAGGCGAGATTGAAACGATACAGTATACACGAAAGAAATCGTCCGGAAAACGCCAACTCACACTCGATCAATTTCCTGTTGAAGAAAAACACTATGCTCTTGAAGGGGAAGCTTGCCACTGCCCAGATTGTCAACATCATTTAAAAGAAATCGGTTCGCACTGTTATCGTCAGGAATTAGTCTTTATCCCTGCACAAATAAAACGGGTGGATCATATTCAACATGCCTATAAATGCGAGCATTGTAGTCAATTGAACGATCAAGATGTCATTATTAAATCCACGGTACCGAAGGCTCCCTTGAACCATAGCTTAGGCTCCGCTTCGATTATTGCGCATTCCATTCATCTAAAATACAATTTAAAAGTCCCTAATTATCGACAAGAAACAGATTGGATTAAGTTATCCCTTCCCATCACCCGAAAAGAATTGACTCACTGGCAGATGAAAGTGAGTGAACAATATTTTCTACCCCTTTATCGGCGGTTAACACAAGAGCTGTTATCACAAACGCATCTACATGCGGATGAAACACCGTATCGAGTCTTAGAGAGTAAAACGAATCAAACTTATTATTGGGTCGTTGCTTCTGGTAAAGACGCTGAAAGAGGCATCACACTCTACCATCATGATGCTAAGCGGAGTGGACAGGTGATAAAAGAACTCTTAGGTGACTACTCGGGGTATGTTCATTGTGATATGCATGCGGCTTATCGTCAACTCGAGAATGCGAAATTAGTCGGCTGTTGGGCCCATGTGCGACGAAAATTCTACGAAGCGACACCCAAGCAGTCGAAAGAGAGTTTGGGAGCAGTTGGTTTAGACTATTGTAATCAGCTATTCCGCTTAGAAGAAGCATGGGCAGACCTCACACCAGAAGAACGATTTGTCAAACGACAGTCAGAGTTACGCCCTGTTATGGAAGCTTTCTTCGATTGGTGTCGCACCCAAGAAGTATTACCAGGGTTCAAACTCGGTAAAGCCATCCAATATGCATTAAATTATGAAAATACTTTTAAAACCGTATTGGAAGATGGTCATTTAGTCTTATCGAATAACTTAGCGGAGCGAGCGATAAAGAACTTGGTGATTGGTCGAAAGAACTGGTTGTTCTCCAAGAGTTTTGAAGGGGCTCAAACGAACGCTGTCATTCTAACAATAATTGAAACAGCGAAACGACATGGGCTTGATTCAGAAAAATATATCAATTATTTACTGACCCACTTACCGAATGAACCGATTTTTGAAAAAAATGAGGTCTTAGAGGCTTATTTACCATGGAGTGAATTAGTCCAACGTCATTGTCAGTTAGGTATCCAATAAAAAGTAAATCCACTTCCATTTTGATTAAAAAATTTGGAAGTGGATTTTTTATGTATCAAGATACTCTGATATAGGACGCTTACAAATTAACCAGTTTTAATTTGGGATTTTTCGCCTATGCAAAAGTGAAATTGAGATTTTATTGCATTATCATGGATATTTATGAAAGAAGTTTTTTATTTAAATTGCACTTTAATTGATTTTACTCACTGCGAGTGGATTTGTAAGTTGGCATTTTAATGTGTGTTAATTTAAGTCGTCTATATACTGAGTAAATAAGGAGTTAACTTTACTTTCAATATTAGATGATTCCGCAAAGCCATGTGTGAACCATAAGTGATTATCATCGAAGTCCCATTGCTTTTCATCCAACAAAAAAATCCCCAGTACTTTTTGAAAGAGAACTGGGGATTTAATATTTATTAAGACAATGAGTATGAAAAATCACTGGCTCACCTTCTTAATGTCTACATCAAATTAGCGAGTAGATTTTAAAATAAATGAAACAACCAGAATTAATATAATTGCTCCTAATAAGGTTGGAATAATTGCAAATCCGGCAACTTGTGGTCCAAAGTTAGAGAATAAATTACCACCAATCATAGAACCTAAAATACCCGCAACAACGTTACCAATGACGCCACCTGGTAAATCTTTTCCTAAAATTAAGCCTGCTAACCATCCTAAGATTCCGCCGACAACTAATTGAATAATAAATGCCATTATCATTACCTCCTAAAATATTATATAAACAAAATGCAATTTAGTTTATACCTATATCTTATGCGAAAAGGATAGGTAAATGCAAATATTATGACTTGGTTAATTAATTAAAGGCTATAACAAAACTTTTTAAATAAGGCTAAGGTCAATTTTTTGTTATAAATACGTTTCTATGTTATAATGGTAGTTGTTAAGTTAATTTAAATTATAAGGAGTGAATGATATGGGAAAATTTAAAAAAGGATTAGGTTTTGGTGTCGCAATTGTAGGTGCTTATCTATTAGCAGAGAAATTTTATCCAAAACAAACAGAATATTATAAAAATGAAATGGGCAAACGATACCAAGATGCTAAAGATGAATTCAATGTATTGAAAGATAAAACAATTGAACAAGGTCAAGATTTTGCCAGTCTTGCAGGACTTGCATCTGATGAAACGAGAGAAAACTTGGCACATGCGCAAAAAGATGTGGTTAAATCATTAAAAGAGTTATCAGGAAAAGTGGGTAAAGTCGTTTCAGACACTAAAAATAATCTGACTGACTTAGATGATAATGATAAAGTAGTCGATACTTTAGTTAAAGGTGTTACCCAAGTTAAAGATGAATTAACGAACTCATTTGATGAAATTTTAAGTAGTTTTAGCACCTTAAAAGATGGGGTAAAAGAAACAACGGATGCGGCAATTGAGCTTTCAGAAGAAGTTGTGAGTGAGTAATTGAATAGGAGTCAGTTCATTATCAATAGGATTGACTGAATGGATAGGGCTGGGGATACTTTGATTAGTTTTCTTAGCCTTTTTTCATTCTCTGATTATCAAGAGTGTCTAATATTTAGTATATAGGTGGGTTTGGGAGAACCTTAGGGAACCAAACCTACTTTTTTTATGTTTTAAGTAAATCTTTTTATAAATGGTAACATTTTAAAAGTATTTTTTGTTATTATATAATAAGAATATATTTGATAAGTTTGAGTGGGTGAGAGAATTGAGTAAGAAAAAACGAATACTGAGTTATGATGGGATTAAAGGGATATCGATTATTGCGATTGTATTTTATCATCTTTTTCCTAGTTATTTACCGGGTGGTTTTTTAACCGTTAATACCTTTTTAGCACTGGGAGGGTATTTCTTTACTTATAAAGTAGAGCAAATTGAGTTTAACCGTGCGCAACGCGATTGGCTATCAATTTGGCATTATTTTAAAAATACTTTAGCAAGAATTTTTTTCCCATTGCTATGGATGATGGGGTCAGTCGTGATTGGATTATTAATCTTTGATCGTACGCAATTATTATCGATTCGCGATGATTTATTTTCGGGTTTATTTCTTTATAATAATTTGTATCAAATTTCTGCTGATAAATCTTACTTCGTTCGGATGACGGAAGCATCTTTATTTACTCACTTATGGTATAACAGTTTGTATATTCAATCGTTTATTTTGGCGATAGTAGGGGTCCTTATTACTAAATTTTTAAATTTAAAAGGGGCCGCTAAGGCAATATTATGGGCATTAATTGCGGGTATGAGTCATTTTGCACTATTATGGCTTTATGTGCCTGGTCAAGACCCTTCGCGTGTTTACTATGGAATTGATACGCGCTTTTCATCATTTGTACTGGGGATTATGACAGCCTATATGATTCCGGTCTTATTAAATCTATTTTATAGAGTAAAAGCCAAAAAAGTATTGTATTACATTATTGGTATCATCAGTTTTATCGGTTTTGTGGGCATGACATTTTTTGTTAAAGACCAACAACCCGAAACCTATTATTTCTTTATGCCCCTGTATTCCGTTTTGAGTATGTTGCTGATCTTTTCGATTACCGTTGGGGTGCCATTAGTGCGTAAAGTCTTTGAAATTCAGCCTTTGCCTTGGATTGGGCGCCGTTCATATTCTTATTACTTATGGTATTATCCAGTCATCGTTTTATGGTTTAAATTACAACGTCAATTTGATGGGCGAATGTATTGGCTTTATCTATCGATTGCGATTTCTTTAGCTCTGGTTAGTGAATTGACTTATCAATTGATTGAGCGCCAACGTTTGATTCTGCCTTTTACAACTAGTTTTGATTGGAAAGCAGATTGGCGTGAGTTCCAATTGAATAATCGTAGTTTATGGTTAGCGCCAGTTGGCTTAGTATTATTTGTGATAATGGGAGCAGGTTGGGTAATTTCACGCAATGATAAACCACTAACACAATTCCAATTAGAGTATCAATTAAAGCAAGTTCAACCGAGTTTATTTGAGATTGCTGACAAAGATGAGCGTGTGATTCATAAAGTAAAAACGAAAGTTGATCAGTTGGAAAAAGATTTAGATATCGCATTGATTTCAAACATTGAAACGGAAAACTTCTTTGACATCGCTAAAAAGGCTTTAGTTCAAACGTCAGGTGTGGGCGAAGAAGTCACCCAAATTACGAATGGCAATGCCGATATTATTAATGAAATCAATGCGCTTGATCCTGAGTTAGCAGCTTTAGTACCAGATGAAGTGAAATTATTTGCTTCGAAGATTCGCGTCAGTTTCTTCGGTGATTCTTTGATTTTATTATCGGCTCCAAATGCGTTAAATGTGTTTCTGAACTCTAATCATTTAGGTGTTGAAAGCTTACAAATTTGGAAAGCGGTCGGTGTATTGACAGATTGGATTAGTAGTGGAGAAGTGAATGATATACTTGTGATCAACTTAGGTACGAATGCAGGTTTAGACGATCAAGGAATGGAAGATTTTATCGCAGCAGCTGGTAACCGTCAATTATTCTTTGTAAATTCAGATTCAGCGGTAGAGCATCGTGATTCTGTTAATCAAATCATTAAAAAGTTTGCGGATAAATATGACAATGTGCATGAATTAGATTGGTATAGTTATGCGAAAGACCATCCTGAATTTTACTGGGAAGGTGAAGGAGTTCATCATACACCAGAAGGGGCCGATGAATTTGCTGCCTTTACCGCAAAAGAGTTATATCGTTTTTATAATGGTCAAGTGCCAGAGTAAGCTATGACAAGGGCTTTTAACTAGCGGCGCTAAGTTTTGCCAGAGTAAGCCGTGACAGTTGAGTTTAACTAGTGGGGTCATCTTTTGCCGGAGCAAGCAGTGACAGCTGAATTTACCTAATGGCATGAATTTTTGCTAGAGTAAGTAGTGACAGCTGATTTTACCTAATGGCATGAACTTTTTGATTCATTAGCTTAATATTTGGTAAAAATATTAAGAAAAGAGCTCTTACCCCTTGCAACTTCGGTCAATTTCATGTAAATTATATAGGTGGTCGTCTGTCGCTGTGTAATACCGATGTTTGACTATGCAATTATTAATTACCCATCCTTAGTTTTGCGAATCACCAACGCATTACTTTGGATGTGGCATACTTTAAAAGAAAGGTGGAAACTATTATGGCAATTTCTAAAGAACGTAAAAACGAAATCATTAAAGAATATGCTATTCATGAAGGAGACACTGGTTCACCAGAAGTACAAATCGCTGTATTAACTGAAGACATCAATGTTTTAAATGATCATATTCGTACACACAAAAAAGATTTCACATCTTACCGTGGACTTATGAAAAAAATTGGTCACCGTCGTAACTTATTAGCTTACTTACGTGACAAAGATGTTCAACGTTACCGTGAACTTATCCAACGTTTAGGTCTACGTCGTTAATTCATCGAGACTTTGAAGGATGGCTCACGCCATCCTTTTGTTTTATTGATTTGTTATTTAATATCCAAGAACCAAACGTACCTTTACAAATATGAGCCTATGTTTTAATAGGTAGGTTGATATTTGTTTAGCTATGTTGACGTCTTGGATAAGATTTTATAAAAGGAGTTTATTATGGCAGAAAAACAAGTTTTTAGTACCACTTTAGGCGGTCGTCCGTTAACCGTCGAAATCGGCGAATTAGCCAAGCAAGCAAATGGTGCGGTTTTAGTCCGTTACGGCGATACCGTGGTCTTAACAGCAGCAGTTGCGTCTAAAAAAGCCACAAGCGGCGATTTTTTCCCTTTAACCGTTAATTATGTGGAAAAGATGTATGCGGTAGGGAAAGTACCAGGGGGCTTTATTAAGCGTGAAGGTCGTCCTTCCGAGACAGCGACGTTAACGAGTCGTTTAATTGACCGTCCAATTCGTCCAATGTTTCCAGAAGGGGTACGAAACGAAATTCAAATTACCAATACAGTTTTATCAGTTGATCAAGATTGTACACCAGAGATGGCGGCGATGTTAGGTTCGTCTTTAGCTTTAGCAGTATCTGATATTCCATTTGATGGTCCAATTGCTGGCGTTAATGTAGGACGTGTCAATGGTGAGTTAATCATCAACCCAACCGTCGCTCAAGATGAAGAGTCTGATATTGAATTAACGGTAGCCGGAACCGCTACTGCAATTAACATGGTAGAATCGAGCGCTAAAGAAGTTTCGGAAGCGGAAATGTTAGAGGCATTATTATTTGGACATGAAGCGATTAAGAAATTAGTCGCTTTCCAAAATGAAGTGGTGGCTGCTTGTGGTAAAGAGAAATTTGAATTAACCGTAGCGACACCGAATGAAGAAATCGTCGCAACTGTTAAAGAACGTTACCAAGATATTATGGTAGCGGCTATCCAAACCGAAGAGAAAAAAGCGCGTGAAGCAGCGATTGAAGCTGTTATGGAAGCAGCTCAAGAATTTTTTAATGATGAATTAGGGGATGCTGCTGACAAAGAAGAATTATTAAAAGACGTCAATACAGCGTTACATGATTTAGAAAAAGATGAAGTACGTCGTTTAATTACGAAGGAACGTGTACGTCCGGATGGTCGTAAAATTGACGAGATTCGTCCATTAAGTTCATCTGTTGGGTTATTACCGCGTACTCATGGTTCTGGTTTATTTACTCGTGGACAAACGCAAGCATTATCTGTTGCGACTTTAGCACCTTTAGGTGAACATCAAGTGATTGATGGTTTAGGAGCAGAAGATATGAAACGCTTCATTCACCACTATAATTTTCCTAATTTCTCAGTTGGTGAAACAGGACGTACGGGTAGTCCAGGGCGTCGTGAAATTGGACATGGTGCTTTAGGTGAGCGTGCATTAAAAGAAGTGATTCCTTCTGTTGAAGATTTTCCTTATATGATTCGTGTTGTGTCAGAAGTGTTAGAATCGAATGGTTCTTCTTCTCAAGCGTCAATCTGTGCGGGAACTTTAGCATTAATGGATGCTGGGGTACCAATCAAAGCGCCAGTAGCTGGTATTGCGATGGGATTAGTGATGGAAGGTGAAGACTATACGGTCTTAACCGACATCCAAGGTTTAGAAGATCATTTAGGAGATATGGACTTTAAAGTGGCGGGTACTGCCAAAGGTATTACGGCTTTACAAATGGATATTAAAATCCAAGGGATTACGGAAGCTATTTTAACCGAAGCTTTAGAGCAAGCGAAAAAAGCGCGTGCTGAAATTCTAGATGAATTAATTAGTACTTTAGCTGAGCCACGTAAGGAATTAAGTCCGTATGCACCGAAGATTGAATTAATCACCATTGATCCTGACAAGATTAAGGTAGTCATTGGTCGTGGTGGTGAAACCATCAACGGTATTATTGATGCGACTGGTGTTAAGATTGATATTGATCAATCGGGTGCAATTAGTGTGGCGTCATCAGATGCAGAAATGATTCAAAAAGCAATTGAGATGATTGATGCGTTAGTAAAAGAAGTTGAAGTGGGCGAGACTTACGAAGGGATTGTCCGTCGAATTGAAAAATTCGGTGCTTTCGTTGAAGTGTTACCTGGCAAAGATGGTTTAGTTCATATTTCAGAACTAGAGCATCGTCGTGTGAACAATGTGGAAGATGTCTTAAAAGTGGGCGATACAGTCCAAGTGAAAGTAATTGAAATTGACGATAAAGGTCGTATCAATTTATCGCGTAAGGCATTATTACCTAAAGATTAATCGAATAGTCAATGATTTGAATGCTGGATTATCCGTGTGGATGGTCCAGTTTTTTTGTTGGTAAGGATGATGGTCGGTTAAATGAAATAATTTTTTGTTTTTTTGTTAGTTTATTATCATTAAAGAGTAATGGGACCGTCTTCCGGTTTTCTTCGAAGAACCTACAGACTTGATTTTCTGAGGCGCTGTAAGAACTGAAGTTCAACAGCGCTCATGCGAAAATACATCCTGGTCATTACTAATGATAATAAACTAACGCTTAATCATCCATCATAAAAAGAGAAAAAGAGATTTTTTAAATGAAATAATTTTTTGTTAGTTTATTATCATTAAAGAGTAATGTTTGAATTTTATATTTTGTTAGTGGATTGTTATTAAAGAGCAATGGCACCGTCTTTTTGTTCACTTCGTGGAACATACAGACTTAAATTCTTGAGGTTTTCTAATTCACTGAAGTGAAAAGAAAACTCATGCAGAATTTATGCTTAATATTGCTAATAACAATCCGCTAACTTATTATTTTGTTTAGCGTTACTAATAATGACTCATAAACTAACGGTTAATCATCCATCATGATAAAGAAAAAAAGAGAATTTTTATGTGGTTGAAATTTTCCGCACGTAAAATTTCTGCTGATGCCTTTCGCCTTCGGGAAAGGTAGGAAATAGATTGCGGATGTATAAGATGTTAGCTAATTATCAATGAGGAGTATGTTTGAATTTCATTTTTTGTTAGTTTATTATCATTGAAGAGTAATGGGACCGTCTTTCGGTTTTCTTCGAAGAACCTACAGACTTGATTTTCTGAGGCGCTGTAAGAACAAAAGTTCAGCAGCGCTCATGCGAAAATACATCCTAGTCATTACTAATGATAATAAACTAACGTTTAATCATTCATAAAAAAGTGAAAGAGAGAGTTTTAAGTGGTTGAAATTTTCCGCACGAAAAATTTCTGTTGATGCCTTTCGCCTTCGGGAAAGGTAGAAAATAGATTGCAGTTATATTAAATTTTAGCCGAATGTCATCAGGTGAGGCTGGGCAAAAACTTTTTAAATTCTGTTCAGGCATATCTATTTAATTCAAAGCGCAGTGGTTGAATGAAATCAAACTGCGTCTAAAAGTCTTGTTTGATACCGACTCTCATTCCATTTTTCGGTTGACATTTACAGTGAGTTCATCAGGGACTTTTACCAAGAATAATTCGTTCCTTTAGGCCATTTTCATTTAGCACTTCGGTCGGTAGTCTTGATTATTCTTGACAATGTGACACGGTGTCACTTATAATAAATTTAAGCAGAGTGACACGGTGTCATTTTCTTAGAAAGTGAGGTGATGGTGGTGCCGAAAACAACATTTTATAATTTGTCAGCTGACAAACAAGCTAAAATTTTGGCAGTTCTGAAGACTGAATTTTCATCTAAGCCTTTTAATGAGGTGACGGTGAAGACAATTATTGAGCAATTGGGTATGGCACGGGGCAGTTTTTATCAATATTTTGAGGATTTAGAAGATAGTTATTTTTATGTGCTTGATCACGAGACTGAGGATATTCATTTAAAATTTTTAGAGTGCCTTACAGATCAAGCGGGCGATCTTCATGAGGCATTGCAGAATTTTGGTCAGGCGATGAGTCAGTTTGTGTTCGACCAGGATAAGTACGATTTGTATTATTATCGCTATTTACATTGGACAGATGCTTTATCGAGGGACTGGCATGAAAAGAAACGTTCATATTACCAATCTTTCTATGCGAAATTAAATGAGCTAGACTTGGATTTAGAAGTGATGCAATATGTAAAAGTAGTAGTTCATGGATTGATTGAGCGTATTTTTCGGGATAATTTATCTCAGGAACAGTTTTTATCAATATATCAACAACAAATGGAATGGATTGAAAAGGGGATTAAGGAATGAATTTTGGAGAGAGTTTATTTGATATCGCTTATTTAGTAATAGTAGTAGCCTTAGGTGTTAGGTTATTATTAGAAACTAAAGCGGGTGCTAAATTATTTGGTTTAATGGCTATTATTTTAGGGGTTGGGGATAGTTTTCATTTACTCCCTCGAGTTACTTCACATTTGAGTCCAGGGGGATTTGAAGCTTATACAGCTGCTTTATCTTGGGGACAGTTTGTGACGAGTATTACGATGACGCTGTTTTACGTGCTCTATTATTATTTCTACCGTCGTCAAAGTGGTGATGATTCCACAACTAAAATGTGGCTTGTTTACGGATTAGCAGCCTTACGAATTGTGTTGGTAGCTTTACCGCAAAATCAATGGGGAACGGATGAAGGCAATTATTTATTTGGTATTTTACGAAATATTCCGTTCTTAATTTTAGGTATCTTACTTGTTTATTGGTCTTATCAACAACGGGATAAAGAGGGCCTTAAACAAATGTGGCTACTGATCTTATTAAGTTTTGCTTTTTATTTACCAGTAGTTTTATTGAGTGATAGTATTCCAGCAATTGGTGCCTTAATGTTACCGAAGACGATTTGTTATTTACTAATTGTGGTTTCAGGTTATCGTTACTTTAAAGGAAGTTTTAAAGCGCAAGATGTTTTAGGAATGTCTTTTACATTTTTAGTAATGGGATTAGTTGCCGGTGTCTTTTATCGCGAGTTTACTAAATTGAATAACTTTGTTGGTGATACACGCTTAAGTGTGTTACATACTCACACATTAGTACTTGGATTTGTAGTATTATTAGTCATTTATCTACTAATTAGAAATTACTCCTTGGATCATGTATTAAGTCTTAAAAAATCTTATTTAATCTATGTTGGTGGGTTAACCTTTACTTTAGTCATGATGGTTTTCATTGGCATCTATCAAATTACCGCTCAAGGACAAGATTTAATTAATATTAAAGCAATCGAAGGAATGTCTGGTTTAGGCCACATTATTTTAGCAGCCGGTATGACGAAATTACTGGTAAAAATATATCGTTTAGAAAATACCCAAGTTAAATAATATATACAGGTTTTGCACTTGTTATGTCCCCCTGGGGATTAGCTCATGCCTTTCAATAGGTAATGGGCTTTTTTATTTGAAATAGGGTTACAAATTTTTTAAGAAATGCGTCTTTTAATGTGGATAAAAATCTAGATATTAGTCATGTTGATGGGTTTTTACGATCATCTGCATCTATCAGGCACCAGTAATTTCAATAGAACTCTATGTATGATTAGCAAATATCCATTTGTTTTCAACACAATTAAATGTTAGGAGTCCTACTTTTAGACTTTATGACGGTATTGATTAAACTTCACTTGAGAAAACGCTTATAAAAGTCTACAATAGACTTAGTTGATTATGTAAAAGTTAGGAGCATACTATGAAATTCAGCAGTAGAAAAATCCGTTTAATGGGAACTATCATAGAAATAAAAATTTTACATTATGATGCTGAACCGGTTTTGGATGAAGCGGAGTCATTATTACATCAATATAATATGCGTTTTAGTGCCAATGATAGTCGTTCCGAATTAATGCAAATTAACTTAAATGCCGGTGTGCGACCTGTTATGGTCCATCCCGAATTATTTGAGCTAATTGAATTAGGTTTATCACATAGTTTGGCTCCTAGAAGTCATTTGAATATCTTGATGGGACCAGTGGTTCAATTATGGCGTATTGGCTTTGATGATGCACAATTGCCGAGTGATACAGAGATTATGAAGCAATTAGCTTTGACCAATCCTAAAAAGCTTCAGTTAAATAATTGGGATTATTCGGTCTATTTAATGGAACCCGGTATGAAAATCGATTTAGGAGCCATTGCGAAAGGGTATATCGCCGATAAAGTTTGTGCGATGTTAAAAGATCGAGGAGTTATGTCAGGTTTTATCAATTTAGGGGGCAATGTCTTAACCTTTGGCCCAGCAGTGCATCAAGCGGATCAATTATGGGTGATTGGAATTCAAAATCCTCAGAAAGTTCGTGGCGAACATATTGCGATCTTAAAAATAGCAGAAGAGTCCGTTGTAACATCAGGAGTTTATGAACGGGTGCTTGAATTGAATGGTCAGCGGTACCATCATATTTTTGATCCCAAGACAGGGTATCCGATGGCAACTAATATTGACAGTATTACAATTGTTTCTAAAAAATCGGTGGATTGTGAGATTTGGACGACGCGATTATTTGGGAAAGATATTCAAGCAATTATGACCGAAGTAGCACGGCATCCTGAAATAGAGGTGATTGTGGTTACTAAGGAAAATGAAGTCTTTTGTTCAAAAGGGTTACACAATCGCCTAGTTTATCTATAATTAGAAATTTTATAATCGACTTTCAAGATGGATAGATAGTAGCAACGCTATTCAACTTAATTGTTTATAGTGACCAAATTCGATAAAACAACAACTAAGTCTTGAAAATCGAAAGGAGGTTTTAGTATCATTACAACTAAGTGTTTAACAGAACATCATTGTATGCTGCAACTCCCAATCTTTAATCATTTAGAATCAGACTCGTTAGCGCTGATTCACCAAAAGATTCATGCTGTTGAGTTTAAAAAGGGCGAGTATTTGTTCCGTGCTGAGGAACCTACTAATACTTTATACATTATTCAAAGTGGCGCTGTTCGTTTGTTTCATCTTTTAGAATCTGGAAAGGAACAACTAATTCGAATTTTGAAACCGGGTGATTTTATTGGAGAATGGAGCTTGTTTTCACAAGATAGCCAATATGAAGACTATGCATATGCTTTGGTTGATACCAAGGTATGTCAACTTTATGCTAATGATTTTAAAGAGGTCCTTCTAAGTTATCCTGCTGTATCGTTAAAAATTTTGGAAGAAATGTCACGTCGTCTACAAGCTTCAGAAAAGATGACCTCACGTGTAGCGAATGAGTCTGTTGGTATGCGACTGGTCAACTATTTATTAGGGCAGCTCCCCGGTCAATCATCTGATGCTAATCTTATCAACTTGGAACTATCAAGAAAAGAATTAGCCGCTTTTTTGGGGACGACGCCTGAAACTATTAGTCGAAAATTTAAAGAATTGGAATCTTTAAATATCATTAAATCTTTATCACCAAGAAAGATTAAAATTATTAATTTCGACGACTTACTGCAATATGCAGATTAGTAGCGTGATACTTTACTAAGTGATTACGAAAATCTGATGTTTTGCACTAAAAAAGTTAGGTTTTCCTTTGTGATGTTTTTATTTTATTGGTAAAATAAAATGGCTCTTTGTCAAATGGTGTGGGTCACGGAATTTTTGGTCGTTCAACACAATTGTGTTGAAGGCCGTTTTATTCTAATTAAGCGGTTTTCTTTGTCTTTGATTCTTTTTCTTGACTAAAATATAAAGGGCGATAGTCTTGGTTTGTGCAGTTCTTACTTAACAAAATATAGCGTGCTCTTAATCTTAAACGTCTAAAATTAGTATAACCGTGGCCAGTTCGTTTGATTGTTTTAATAATATTATTGGTTGCTTCTAAGTGACCATTTGATAACGTGACGGTTAAAGCATTGGTGATATACTCTTGATAGCGTGTAATCGTGTTAAACGCTGTACGAATCACTTGACGATAGGAATATTTTTTTATTTCTTGAAGTTCATAATGAAACAATTCGACATCATGTGTCATAATGGCATATTTGAAATCATTTATTTTTTCATAGGCATTTCTTAGCCCTATATCAAGCGAAAGGAGATATTCTACCATCATTTTTTCAGTCACTAATCCATCGAACAGGCGATGGGTTTGATAATTCTCAAAATCTAGATCTTCTCGGTTTTTAAGAAGTAATTTCCATAATTTTTTTAACTTACTTGGATAGTAAAATTAAGCTAGAAAAATAAATAGGCCATTTGTATGGTATCCTAAACATAAAATCACATGCTAAGGAAGGAGTACATACAAATGGCTTATACACATCTTACCATGAAAGAATTGATTTGGATAGAAAATTATTACGATAGCGGTAAAAAAGTAACGGATATCGCTAAAAAATTAAATCGGGCCATCCAAACCATTTATAACGTCGTTAATTTTCTTAAAAATAGTGGTAATATTCAGGAATACTACGATCAATATAAAGAGAATAAATCACGCTGTGGTGCCAAAAAGAAGGTCTTTAACACTAAACAAATCACATATATTAAGAAAAAAGTGGACCAGGGGTGGTCTCCTGACGTCATCATTGGTCGGAATGAACTCCCATTAGGATGTACAGCTCGAACACTTTATCGTCGTTTTAAAGACTCGGAACTCTTTGATCCCTCAACTTTACCGATGAAAGGTAAGAGAAAACCTAATGGGTATCAGGAAAAAAGAGGTAAACAACACTTTAGACGCACCATCGAAGATCGTCAAAAAGAAAATCCACAATATGAGAAAGAATTTGGACATCTAGAAGGTGACACTATTGTCGGAAAAGACCATAAGAGTGCAGTCCTAACACTGGTCGAAAGAATCAGTAAACTCATCATCCCGATAAAAATTAACAGTCGCAAAGCAAGTGATGTGCGAATCGCTTGTGATAACTGGTTTGCTTATTTACCGAGAAATTTATTTAAATCCATTACGTTTGATTGTGGAAAAGAATTTTCTGATTGGCAAGCCATTTCAAATGTCAATGACATCAATATTTACTTTGCTGATCCCGGTTGTCCGTCACAACGCGGCTTAAATGAACACTCTAATGGACTACTTCGAAGAGATGGGTTATCTAAGGGGATGGATTTTACCGATATATCGCAGGAAATACTCAGCCAAACAGCTCATTTCCGCAATGAAATTCCACGAAAATCATTAGGTTATCGAACGCCAATTGAAGTTTTTATCGATTGTTGTAAGGAACTTGGATGGATAGATGCTTTCTAATGCACACAATGTGTTTGTTAAGACAGTGAATCCATTGCGTAAGGCACCTGATTGTTAGAGCTTGACTTGGTGCCTAGCCCGGCATGATGATTTGGGGATGCTTTTTGGGTCTTCTACCCAAACCCTTTCCCCAACTCGCTATTCGCGAGTATCATACCGGAGCATCCAAGTCAAGCTCTAACGATTTAATGCATCAATCTGACTCACTACACTTGCCACAAATCTGACGTTGTGGAAACCTTAAAGTCAGTGGCTAATTTATACTTGAACTTTCGAACAACCATTTTAATTATCAATTAGAAAAAAAGCAAACGTATTATGTGTTAGGTAAAAATTCTAGCTTAATTTGACAATCAAAATTATTATAATCACATTTCGAGGGTTTCTTTTTAAATTGATTCATTACTTGAATCCTTAGGTTATTAAGGGCTCTATTGAGTAATTGAATGATATGGAACCGGTCAATCACAATTTTAGCACATGGGAACAGTGTCTTGATCATGCTAATAAAGGGAAGGTTCCTATCCATCGTAATCCATTCAACTTGACGTCGAGCGTCCAATGGGAAACGGAAAAAATGGTTTTTGATATCGGCTTGTTGACGACTATCTAATAAATCTAATATTTGGTGAGTAGAAGCATTGGCATAAATAAAGGACATTTCTGCTTTACATGATTTCGTTGTACGTAGTTCGTCAAATGATAAAGTGGTTGGCAGGGTATTCGTTTGAGGTTTCATCTGGTTTTCCAAGGAATCGAGTACTCTAACGACCGTACTAATTGATACATAGGTATTATTAGCAATTAGTGAAGTAGATTGAACGAGTCTCAATTGTTCTTTTACGAGTTGTTTTTGTAAATTAGAAATTTGACAATTTGGCTCTACTAAATTCGTTTGTGCCATAAAGGTTTTCTTACAAGCTTTACATATAAATCATTGTTTTTTTAGTAGAATTAATTTAGGACAGGCAAGAGAATAAGCATATTTTACTTTTACTTGCTTAAAGCCATGCTTCAAAATAGAGTTATTAATATTTTTTTGGTGACAGCAGAGGCAAGCGACTGGGTCATAAGAAAGCGTGGCAGATACTGTTTTGTAAAGGACACCGTTCAATGTGATGGGATCTTGATCCAAACATCCTTCAATAAAAGTGATATTAGGGTCTGTTATTTCGAGTACTTTTCTGATATCATCTGAATAGGTCATGTGAGTTCCTCTTTTCTAATAGTTTTGTCGCTAATTAGATTATAATGGAATTCCATGACTTTTTGTATTGATTTAAAAAGGTGTGAATGAACAGAGTCATTTCTATAAATCCACACCAAAAAGTATAGAGCCAATAAAATTAGTTCAGAGATGGAGAATATTTCAAAATACTAAGTAAAATGTTAGTGAGTTTATAATATCGCCCCCAAAGTTTGGATCATCAGATTTTTAATAGTTGATGTGCTTTCTTCTTGGAATGTCTTTATTAAAAATTACAAACTTAGGTATTGTTAGATTTTAGCTAGAGGAATCAAAAATTAATAAAATGAGGTGTATAAAAAGTGAAACTGATTGGAATTGTTGGAACGAATTCAATTAAGTCTACTAATAGACAATTATTGGAATTTATTCAGAAAAAATTTAGCGATAAAGCAGAAATTGAATTAATTGAGATTTATGAATTTCCAGTTTTTAATAAACCTGTTGATAAAACTGTGCCGGAAGCAGTACAAAAAGCAGCTGATAAAATTGAAGTAGCTGATGGTGTCATTATTTCGACACCGGAGTATGATCATTCTTGTCCTGCTGTTTTGATGAATGCGATTGCTTGGTTGTCTTATGGTATTTATCCATTACTAAATAAGCCTATAATGATTACTGGAGCGTCATATGGGACATTAGGATCTTCAAGAGCTCAAAGTCAATTGAGACAAATGTTAGATGCCCCTGAAGTAAAAGCACGAGTGCTACCAAGTTCAGAATTTTTATTAGGGAATTCTCTTCAAGCTTTTGATGAAGAAGGGAATTTGAAAGACGAGAAGTTAGTAAAAGATCTTGAACAAATTTTTGCAGATTTTACACTATTTATCGAATTTACTGCACAATTAGTTGAAGCTAAAAAGTCAATGGAGGAACAAGTTAAAAACTTTTCTTGGGAAAAATAAGTAAAGGAGTGATGTTAAGTGAAATTAATTGGAATTGTAGGTTCAAATGCCGAAATATCTTATAACCGTAAGTTATTACAATTTATACAGAAAGAATTTAAAGATTTATTCGAGTTAGAATTATTGGAAATAAAAGATGTTCCGATGTTTAATCAAGATTTTGATCAGTCAGATGGTTTTGCTGTTCAGTATATTTATAATAAATTAATTCGTTGCGATGGTGTGATTATTGCGACACCTGAACATAACCATACAATCCCAGCTGCTTTAAAAAGTACCTTAGAGTGGTTATCTTTTAAATTACATCCATTCAAAAATAAACCGGTTATGGTAATGGGGGCTTCATATTTGGAGCAAGGTACTTCACGTGCCCAAGTACATTTACGAAAAATTTTAGATGCACCAGGTGTTCAGGCATATGTTTTACCGGGTAATGAGTTCTTGTTAGGTAAAGCAAAAGAAGCATTTGATGATATGGGAAATATTAAAAGTGCTGGAACAGTTTCTTTTTTAAGAACATGTTTGGAAAATTTTGTCAAATATATTGAGGTTATTAAACCTTTACAAGAACCACTTCCGACAAAACCAGAAGATTTATTTTGTACTAATCCAATCGAAACAACTATCACTGAAGTAGACCCTGATGATCCTGAGTGGGTGGAGAAAGCCGCTGAAGTAGTTGGGGCAGCAGAAGGAAATGATTATGTTCGTTTAGACCATGGGGTACTAACGGTTAATCAATTAGACCGATTCTTGCGAGCTTTACCATTTGAAGTTACATTTGCGGATGAAAATAATCAATTCTTGTACTATAATCATGCCCAAAATGCTAATACAATGATGGCGCCGCGTATACCGTCTCAATCAGGAAGTCGTTTAGGAACTGTTCATCCTCCGCGTACATATAAAAATGTGGAATACTTAATTGCGAATTTACGCGCCGGTAATCAAGATTACTTTAGAACCATCGTTCCGGGAACAAGCAAAGATATTATCAATGTGCATCATTATGAAGCCATGCATCATGCTGATGGATCGTATGCTGGCATTAATGAAGTTGTCTTTAATTTTAAACCGTGGTTAGACTGGTATTTAAATGTAACGGGACAAAAATTAGTCAGTGGAACAGGTGAATTGGCGACATCAGTCGATGCAACGAGTGGAGCCTCATCTAAGGGTCATACAGATGTCAGTCCTGAAGCAGATGCAACGAGTGGTGCTTCTGCTCAAGAAGCTAAACCAGCCAAAACAACTATCAAATCAGTCGATGCATCCAGTGGTGCTTCAGAAAAATAGATGAAACATTGTATAGAGATATTAGTCAATCAATCAAAAGTTAACTTAATTGGTTGTCGATGACTCTCTCATAGATTAAAGGTGATTTAATAAGTCCAAGGAATTCTTTATCAATGATTCCTTGGACTTTTAAACTATTTTCAAACCTTAAAGAAAGTTATATAATCTCTCCTTAAAGTAGACAGGTGGAAAGACACGCTACTTTAGGGAGAGATTTTTGTATCAATTATAAATTCACGTCTACAATTCATAGGAGATAATAAGGATGAACTAATAAAATGAATTTGATTTTTTTCATTTGTTTTTTACTGATTGAACATAATAATGAACAAAACTTGATGTAGGTCAATTTTTTAAATCAAATATTGATATATACTTTGTTTGTAAGGAGGTAAAAAATGAAAAAATGGATTTTAAATCACAAAAATATTCTTATGTTGATACAATTATTACTCATTATTCTTGCTTTTAGTAATCTTTGGTTCTTCAAAATAAGAGATGTCACTGATCTTAGTTTTTTAGTCGCAGGGGTTTTGGGGGTTCTTCCATTATTAATTCAAGCGATTGAATCGTTGAAAGTGAAAGTCGTTTCCATTGATGTCTTAGTTTCTATCGCAGCTATTGGTGCGATCTTCATTCGGAATTTTGAGGAATCAGCGATGGTTACTTTTTTGTTTTTGTTCGGCGGATGGCTTGAATCAAAAACGTTAGCTTTTACCCGTTCTTCCATTAAAGAATTGATTGAAATGGAACCCAAAACGGCATTAGTTTTGCAAGAGAACGGGAAATTTGAAAATAAAGAGATTGATACTGTGGTTGAAAAAGATGTGATTCTTGTGAGAACTGGTGATCTAGTGCCAGTAGATGGCAAGATTATAATGGGGGAGGGGTATCTCAATGAAGCATCAATTACAGGTGAATCTATTCCGTTAAGTAAAGGCGTGGAGGAACATGTGTTTGCAGGTTCAATTTTAGAGGATGGTACCGTTCAAATTAAAGCCACAGCCGTTGGAGAAGAAACAACTTTTGGTAAAATTATAGAATTAGTGGAGGAAGCACAGGATTCTAAGTCCTCTGTTGAAAAATGGCTAGACAGTTTTTCAAAAGTCTATACTCCAATTGTGATTGTAATGGCTATTCTCACTTGGCTGTTTACTCGAGATATTGAGTTAAGTATCACGATTATAGTATTAGGATGTCCGGGCGCTTTAGTTATTGGAGTACCAATTTCAAATGTTGCTGGAATTGGTAATGGAGCTCGTCATGGTGTTTTGATAAAAGGATCGCAGATTATTCAAAAACTTGCTAATGCAGATGTTATGATATTTGACAAAACAGGAACATTGACGATTGGCCAACCTGAAGTGGTTGAATCGATGGTTTTTGATGACCATAACCCTCATCATCGAAATTATTTAGCGGCAATTGAATCAGAATCTGGTCATCCTCTAGCAAAAGCACTCGTTCGCTATTTAAAGGTTAACTCACTGCCTAAACTAGATAAAACGCAAGTTATTAAAGGGAGAGGGATAGTTTCAATAATTCATGGTCATAAAGTAGCAGTAGGAAATTTGGAATTGATGGAATCAGAAGTCGATGAAATATCTGAAGTAGTCTTATCAAAAGTTCAACAATTCGAAGCAAAAGGTTATTCTATTGTGTTACAAGCTATTTCTGGAAAAATTGTAAGTATTTATGGTATTCGTGATCAAATTCGTCCAGGAATTAAAACTGAATTAGAGAAAATGAAAACACTGGGTGTTAAGGAGCTAATAGTCGCTTCTGGAGATAATCAAGGAACGGTTGACATCGTTGCACAGGAGTTGGGATTAACTAAAGCTATCGGACATTTGTTGCCAGAAGATAAGGCTAATTATGTGAAGTCATTACAAGCAAAAGGTAAAACAGTGGTTTTTGTAGGTGACGGGGTCAATGATGCACCTAGTTTGGCATTAGCTGATATAGGGATAGCGATGGGGTCTGGAACGGAGGTCGCCATTGAAACGTCAGATATCGTTTTAGTAAAATCCGATATTAACCATTTAAATCACGCATTAGGATTGACGAAAAAAACATCTTGGAATATTAAACAAAATATAACAATTGCCTTGTTAGTCGTGTTTATCTTGATTTTGATGTTATTTAGAAGTACATGGATGAATATGGCGGTTGGGATGTTTATCCATGAAGCATCTATATTATTGGTTATCTTAAATGCAATGCGGTTGATAAATTATCGTTTAAAAAATTAATATAGAAAGGAATATTCACAATGAAACAAGCAATATTTAAATTAGAAACATTAACCTGTCCGACATGCGTAAGTAAAATACAAGCAGCGATCAATTCGTTTAAAGGTGTTGACCAATCAAGTATAAAAGTGTTATTTAATTCAAGCAAATTAAAATTTAATTTTGAAGAGACAATAGTTGAAGTGGAGATAATTAAAGAAAAAATTGAAGCGATGGGATACCAAGTATTAGATATCAAATTAAAATAAGGAGCAATAGTCATGTCAAAATTAAGTGTTTTCCTATTAGAAAATGAAGAACAGATGAATTTATACACCCAAGCAATTTCGAAAGTGCATGTAAAAATTCATCCAGAAGTTTTAGAAATCCAAAAATTTTACCAAAGTATTTTGCAGAAAATAAAAAATGGGACGGTGGATGTTTCCTATGAATTTAGACGATTAGATGAGATTACCAACCACTTTTCAACTCCAAAAGATGTATGTCAAACTTATGAGGCTGTGATTGAATTTTTAAAAGAAGCATTTTATTTTCATAATGATTTAGTAGGTTAAATTATAAAAATCAATATGTGAAAGAATAATGTTATTTAGTTGGAGTTTGGCATAAAGAGTGTCACGCAAGTTGATATATTATAGATTGTTTATAAAATTGTTCTTCATATAACTTCAAATTGAGTTTAAGAGTTAGTACAATTAGACTATTTAATAATATTGGCGTTTCAATTATATTGGAACTGCAGGGGCTTTACTGTGGTTATTTCACTTAATTAAAAGAAATAGTGAAAATTAAACTATTATAATCAACTCGCTTGACTTATAGTCGGTAAAAGTATTTAATAGAGTGTATAAGGTTATTTAGAACTATTATAATTAAAATAGTTTATAACGTACAACTTAAGAATATTAGGTGTAAGGAAGGTTTTTATGACAACGATTATTAAAGTCGATAATTTGTCAATTGCCAATGAAAGGCAAGCGATTATCAATCAGTTATCATTTGAAATACAACAGGGAGAATTTGTTTCCATTACGGGTCAATCAGGGAGTGGTAAGAGTACTGTCTTAAAGTTTTTAGCTCAATTAAATGACCCCACTTTGAAAGTGAGTGGCAGTTATCATTTATTAGGAAAAGATGTCAATGACTACTCACCGATTGAATTGCGTCAAATTGTTTCTTATTTTTATCAAACACCGAGTTTATTCGGTGATACGGTACGTGATAATTTAGCTTTTCCTTACGAAATTCGTCATGAAGAATTTGATGAACAACGTGCGATTGAAATGTTAAACAATGTTGACTTATCGCATAGTTTTTTAGATAAAAATATTAAATCTTTATCTGGAGGCGAACGTCAACGGGTTGCCTTGATTCGTAATTTAATGTATCCTTCGAAAGTCTTGTTATTAGATGAAATTTCAAGTGCATTGGATTTTAATACGCGACAAATTATTTGGTCATGGCTTGAAAAGTATCGTCAAGAGCAGGATGCTACCATCTTAATGGTCAGTCACTTAGATGAAGAGCATGAAATGACAGACCGTAAAATTGAAATTGTGAAATTAGCGGAAGGAAGTGATGTTAATGAGTAATAATTTACAAGCATCACCATTGTCATTAGTCTTAGCCTTTGTCTTTGTGTTAATGGCGATTGGTATTTCATATCGTGAGAAATTAAAATTAGAAAAAGAAATTGTCTGGGCTGTTATTCGAATGATTGTTCAATTAGTAGCCGTAGCTTATGTTTTAGGTTATGTCTTTGAAATGGACAATTTTTGGTTAACGTCAGGTATGATTTTAGTGATTGTGATTAATGCCTCTGTCAATGCCGCTAATCGTGGTAAAGGATTAAATAAACCTTTGTTGGTTTCCTTTGTTGCACTTGCTTCGACGACTGTTTTAACATTATCGATCTTAGTCTTGTCTGGAAACTTGAAATTTATCCCGTCACAAATGATTCCCATTACCGGGATGATTGTCGGTAACTCGATGAAATCAGTTGGGTTAGTTTACTCAAATTTATTCCAATTCTATAAAGATCAAGAACAAGCGGTTTTAGAGAAAATTTCTTTAGGTGCTAATCCTTATCAAGCTTCTCATAAGGTGATTCAATTGACGATTAAAAATGGGATTCAGCCAACTGTCGATGGAATTAAAACGACAGGTATTGTGAGTTTACCTGGGATGATGTCGGGGTTAATGTTAGCGGGTGTCGATCCTTTAAAAGCGATTGTTTATCAAATTATGGTGATGTTTATGATTATTGGCGGTACTTCTTTTGCGATGATCATTGCGACGTATTTATCTTATCGTTCTTTCTTTAATGATCGTTATCAATTAAATACTCGCTTAAGAGAAATGCAATAATGGTAGTGAGACAAAAAGACTAGCTTGAAGTGTTTATTTAAATCATGTGTGTAATAAGTACTAGAGTAGGCTTGCATTAGCGAATTCAAGTCCTTAGTCCTTGGTAGATTTATTAATAGAGGCGTTGGGGTTGTTGATAGCATTAGCGAATTCAAATCCTCAATCCTAGGCGGATTTATTAATAGAAACGTTTGGGTTGAGCGATATGAGCGAATGCAATCATTCAACCCTGAGACACTAATTGGGTCGAAAAATATATTATTGGCTTGCATTAGCGAATTCAAGTCCTTAGTCCTTGGTAGTTTTATTAATAGAGGCGTTGGGGTTGTTGATAGCATTAGTGAATTCAAGTCCTTAGTCCTTGGTAGATTTATTAATAGAGGCGTTGGGGTTGTTGGTAGCATTAGCGAATTCAAGTCCTTAGTCCTTGGTAGATTTATTAATAGAAACGTTTGGGTTGAGCGATATGAGCGAATGCAATCATTCAACCCTGAGATACTAATTGGGTCGAAAAATATATGATTGGCTTGCATTAGCGAAACCGAGGTATTCTAATCAGGTTGATGTAGCTGGATAGTGATTAATTAACGAAAATCTTGTTAATCGTTTTGAAGTTAGCTAGCTAGTGTAGGTATTAAAATAAGTTTAACAAAGAAGAGGTTGGGCAAAAACTTTTTAAATTCTGCTCTGACATATTTGTTTACTTAACCGTTTTGGGGTGGCAGTGGTAGCCCAATGATTATTTTGGCTACTGCTAGCCACTCTTTCTTTTGCTAACTTCTTAAACCAGTTTCTTAATCGTTATCTTTACAGTAATTATAATTATTCTAAATAAAAACGTTTACAACCCTTGAATTATTGTTCGGATGTATTTATAATGAATATAAATAAGAAATTATTTTTTATTATTTAGTTGTCGTAAAGATAAGGTCGTTTTTGTTTAAATGAAAGGTTGAGGAACGATGTTTAAATTTTTAACTAGCTCGATGCAAGGACGTTTTCTAATATTTGGTGTGATTGCTTTAGTATTAGGTTTTATTACGATGGGGATGAACCCCGTATTAAGTAAAATCTTATTCTATATTTCAATCTTTTTCTTAGGTTTTTTTGCTACTAAACACGCGATAACAGATACTATTAATGATAAGAGATTAAATGTTGACTTATTAATGGTGCTAGCAGCTTTAGGGGCCTGTTTAATTAATTATGAATCTGAAGGGGCATTATTATTATTAATTTTCGCTATCTCAGGTTTGATGGAAGAATATGCCGATGGGCGTTCAACTCGTGCAATCGAAGAGTTAATGTCACAAGTTCCAAAAACGGCGCAATTGTTATTACCTAATGGAGAAACTAAAGAAGTATCGGTTGATGAGTTAAAATTAGGAGATACGATTGTAGTGGCAAAAGGGGCTCAAGTGCCGATTGACGGCAAAATCGATCGTGAATCTAATTTCAATGAGGCTGCTTTAACAGGTGAATCGGTACCGGTTAGTAAAGTAGTAGGGGATGATGTGTTTGCGGGTACTATTAACTTAGGTGACTCCGTTCAGATGGAAGTTACCAAATTATCGCATGAAACACTGTTTTCCAATATTATTCATATGGTTGAAGAAGCAGAACGTCGTCCGTCTAATATTTCTAAATTTATTGATCGTATTGAAAATAAGTATGTCATTGCGGTCTTAATTGCAGTGCCGATTTTTATTTTGATTTTAATGTATGGAAGAGGTTTAACTTTCCAAGAATCGTTTTATCGGGGAATGGTGTTTTTAACGGTTGCGAGTCCATGTGCTTTGGTCGCTACAGCAACACCGGCTACGTTGGCAGCAATTTCAAATGGTGCTAGAAATGGTATTTTATTCAAGGGTGGAGCAGCGATGGAAGCTCTATCGACAATGGATATGTTATTTTCTGATAAAACCGGTACGTTAACGTATGGTAATTTTGAGGTTGTTGAAGCACAATTGCCCGAAGAAGTCATTGCAGAAGTTGTTTATATGGAACAGTCTTCTTCGCATCCAATTGCCAAAGCGATTGTGAAGCATTTTAGTAATATTTCGTTAGAATCGGTCGATCAAGCGATACCAGTAAAAGAAATTTCTGGATCAGGGCTGGAAAAAGGTTCAATTCGTGTAGGTAAACCAAGTGACTTTATGGATTATGCTGACCCTAATCATTATTTAGAAGCACTACAAGCAGGTTTAACGGCGGTTATGGTAGCGCAAGGTAACGAAGTCGTGGGTTACATTAGTTTAGCGGATAAAATTCGTGAAGAGTCGAAAAATGCAGTAGCTAATTTTAACGAAGAAGGCATTGATGTGGTCTTATTAACAGGGGACAATGAGCAGGTTGCGTCTTTAGTTGCTGATGAGATTGGAATCGAACATTATAAAGCGGGCTTATTACCGGAAGATAAGATTCAATATGTCTTTGAAGAACAAGAGAAAGAACATGTTGTTGGTATGATTGGTGATGGGATTAATGATGCACCAGCATTGGCCAATGCTAATATTGGGATAGCGATGGGCTCTGGTTCGTCAGTAGCGATGGAATCTTCTGATGTCGTCATTGTTAAAAATGATTTATCAAAGTTATTTTATAGCTTTAAACTAAGTCAAAAATTAAACAAATTAATCTTACAAAATGTTATTTTTGCTGTTGGAGTGATTATTACTTTAATTATCTTAAATATCATCGGTATTTTACCTTTACCTTTAGCGGTCGTTTTCCATGAAGGCTCAACGATTCTAGTTATTTTAAATGGCTTACGATTATTAATGGACAAACCAGATGAAAACAAATGAAGTATTGAATCAAAATAAATAATTCCAAACTAAAATTAATACTTCATTGTCAATACTTCATATCAAATAAGACGAGTTATACGCGGAAGTGATTCTTGCTGCTGCGTATGACTCGTCTATTGTTTTCATAATATGGGTGCGGCTATTGAGTTGATTTCATCTATATGATGAGTGTAACTTTTATGTCATCTATCGTAAAATCTAAAATAGGATTGGAAATTTGATACAAACGTGAATAGGTTTTATAAAATATGATAAATTATCGAACTTTATTTTAACTCAATAACCAGGTCATCGTAAACGATGTGATTCTTTCTACACCCATATTAGTGAATCATAAAGTTAGATAGTACTACGCCTCATCGATAGTTAAAGTGGAAGGGGCATAGTCGATGCTAAACCACTGTCACTTGAATAGCAAGTTTCAGGTTCATCATCTAGAGGGTTCGCTTTTCGATCAACCATCGAAACGATGATAATCTGTTTCATCAGGTTCAGGTGGGAAAGTATCTTTTTCTAATTGATCGCTATAGCGTTCATGGACAGAATCAGATTGTTGGATCCCTTTCTCCACTTGATTAGCTTGATATTCGGTCATGTTTTGGTTTATTCGTCCTAAATAAGGATCATTCGCTGGTCGTTCAGCGGCATCAATCATCGGATCTTCAATGGGTGGATCAACGACTTCGCGATAGGAAGTCTCAGTTGGACCATCTATTGGATTAGCATGCTGTTGCTTAAACATTGTTTCATTTGACTGGGTTGCATCATCAATCGGATTGTTTATCGGCGACTGATTGGCATCTTTATCATGAGAATAAGCTTTAAATTCACGTTTATCATCTTGTAAATTCATGGGATCGATGACGCTTTCATCTTCGATCATTTCACGTGTTGGTTCTCCACCAGGATACTCTTCCAATTTCAATGAATCATTGTCATGATTAAATTCATTGGATTGATTATTGACTAACTCAGCGGATTGCCTTTCTGCACGCTCCGCTTTAATTTTTTCGTGCATGAGGGTTTCTTTTGAAAAATCAGTTGTACCGGTTGAGGTTTGTTTAAAGGCATCAGTCTCTTTTTGAGAATGATTGAATGCATTATCAGTACCATCGTGTGCTTTAAAGTTATTTAAATCATGGGCTGAATCAGATAAGTCATTATTGGTTTTATCACTTAAAGTGTCATTGGTTTTATCACTTAAAGTGTCATTGGTTTTATCGCTTAAAGTGTCTTCTGTTGTATCGCCTAAGGTGCCTTCTTTACGATAAATGCCTTTCATGCCTGCAGTACGACTCGTGTCGACTTTTCTACCATAGGCTCGCTTAGGTAATTCACCTTCTTCGGATGGAAGCCATTCAGAGTTCGATGTTATTTCTTCTGGTGCATGATCATCTTCGGCAACATTATCAACTGGGTCCAAGTTAATCGGACTCGCTTGGTTTAATAAAGCTTCCTCAACTAAGACGACAATACTACCGTCAGCCACTAGTTCTTGATATTCTTTTAATTGTTCTTCCTGATTAACTTCATTGTCATCGTCTTCGTTGAGGGGGTTAATCATATTAATGATTTTTTGCCACCAACTATCAGACGCTTCATTAGGGTCGACTTCTAAGACATCAACACCTAAATCTAATAAATTATCATACTGACTATTAGTTGCGATAGCCATGTCACTAGAATTAATACCACGATTTTTTAACTCGTCAATTGCTTGTGCAGCTTGTTCATACGTCTCATACGTTCCGTAAATGAATTTTGTCATTTTAATCGCTCCTTTATTTGTATTGGCAATATTACTACTTTTCTTGGACATTAAGACTAAAGTGATGCTTGACTAACGCATATATATAACAATTTAGTAAAGGTTAACTTTTTGCCGACTAAAGCTAACCATAATCAATTATCTAGATTCTAATTGATAATTAAATCGTAACAACTAAATTTTTAAAAGTAAAATGAAACGCTTAGCGTAATTTATAAAATCAGTTCATCTTGAAAACAATTTGGAGGGTTAGCGATTGATTTTATCACGTTTTCATGAAAAGAAAAGCTAAATATTAAATTAAGTATAAGGTGAGCATCCGTAAGGTGCTTTATTGAAATAATTTATTTTAAAAATGTTAATTTAGCTAAAATTCAATTGTTTGTTTAAATAAGCAGTGTGAAGTAAATAGGAAAGGGCAAGAGGGATAGGACAAGGAGTAGAGAGTAAAAAAGAAGTAGAAATTTGAATAATTTTGGGTTCATCTGCCAACCGAGAACAGTCGAGTAGCATGAAAATTAGTCATTAAGACTTAGTTTGAGTCCACTAAACGCTGCGCTTTTAATTACCGATCAATACTTGACTGAATTAATTAAGTTAATGTCTAGTCTTATTTAGTCACCGTTTGAGAAAACTGCGCAATCAATTAAATAGAAGAAAGTAAACGGCTTACTTAAAGTGTTTCCTAGCAATGATCTAAAATGCCTAACCTCATATCAATGAACAAAAAACTAAAAAACCTCACAGAAACCGTTCTGTGAGGTCAATTATTTAATGTAGTGGCAGTCAACCACACAACACTAGTAGCCGATTCCCATTGCTTTTTCCATACGCGCTAAGGTAGCAGACGCTTTTTCGTTCGCACGTTGAGCACCCGTATGTAAGATGTCACGCAGTTCATCACTGACTAATAATTTTCGGTAACGTTCTTGAATAGGTGCTAAAGTATCAACGACTAATTCGGCTAAATCGCCTTTGAAACGACCGTATCCAGTGTCTCCGTAATCTTCTACTAAATCATCAATAGTGCGTCCGCTTAAACTTGAGAAGATATTTAAGAGGTTTGCGACACCGGGTTGGTTTTCTTCGTCATATTTAACGGTTCCTAAAGAATCAGTGACCGCGCCTTTAATTTTTTTAGTAATAGCTTTTGGTTCATCTAATAATAAGATGAAACTTTTTTCGTTTTTGTCTGATTTACTCATTTTTGATAATGGATCTTGTAAACTTTTGACACGACTGCCTGCTTTAGGGAAGATGGCTTCAGGTTTTACTAAGATGTCATCGCCAAAACGAGCATTGAATCGATCAACGAAGTTACGGGTTAATTCAATATGTTGTTTTTGATCATCACCAACTGGCACATATTGAGCATCATATAATATAATGTCGGCTACCATTAATGGAGGGTAGACTAATAAACCAGCACCAACACTTTCTTGTTTCGTAGCTTTGTCTTTGAACTGAGTCATGCGTTCTAATTCACCTAAACCGGTCATACACATGACCATCCATGCCGCTTGTGAATGAGCAGGCACATCCGATTGGACGAAGATATTCGCAATATTTGGATCAATTCCTAAGGCTAAGTAAAGGGCTGCTAATTGTAAGGTTTGTTCTCTTAATTTGACTGGATCTTGAGGCACCGTAAGAGCATGTTGGTTAACAATACAATAAGTTGCGTCATAGTCATGTTGTAAGTCAACGAAGCCTTTCATTGCGCCGATATAGTTACCTAATGTTGGAATTCCTGTCGGTTGAACACCTGAAAAAATTGTTGGTTTCATCAAAAAATCCTCTCTTACTGCTAGTTTATTATATTATTTTTTATTAAATATTTGTTAAGTTTCAAAGGTGCTTATAAATAAATAATATATACAAGTGGTATTAATCACAAATTTGTTTATCAGATTATAAAGCTCTCATTATTTGAAAACACTTTAATTAATAGGCTGATATAATCGTGTTTACAAAGTTCTATAATAATATTAACTATCTTTAATTCAATAGTCAAGTTTAGTCTAATAAAAGAAAATATGCACAAACTTTTTCTGTGAAAGCGCAGTCTGAAAACTTAATAATTATTTAATCTTGTTAATCATTTTCAAAAATTGCGTTGTAATCAATTCTTTCCGGTGTTATAATATTAATAGTTGGTAATATTACTCGTAAACGATAAAGATTATTTTCATGATCTTTTTTAGGTTTTGTGGTGTGTGATAATAAAAGTTTACTTGTAATTGGCGAACCAACGTGTAACTCGTTTCTATCGGAATTGATCGAAAGGATGATCATATATGGTAACATTATACGTTACACCAAGTTGTACTTCATGTCGTAAGGCAAGAGCATGGTTGGAAGAGAATAACATCCCATATCAAGAACGTAACATTTTTACTGAGCCATTAACTTTAAATGAAATCAAAGCTATTTTACGAATGACTGAAGAAGGAACAGAGGACATTGTTTCAACTCGTTCGAAAGCTTATGCTGAATTAAATATTGATATAAGTGAAATGCCCTTGAATGACTTCTTCGACTTAGTTCAAAAAGAGCCAGGTTTATTACGTCGTCCAATTATGATTGATGAAAAACGTCTTCAAATTGGTTTTAATGAGGATGAAATTCGTCGTTTCTTACCAAGGGAAGTTCGTGCTTTAGAATTAGCGCGTGCGCAAGCCCTTGTTAATGAATAAGAATATTGAAATTAGTACCGGAACGTTGTTCCGGCTTTTTTGTGCTTTCTTTTCACTTTTATTATTGTTAAAATGAGACGCTCACCATACCAAGCTAAATGTGTAAGACAAAAGAGGCGTAACGTGAATTTATAAAAAAGTTACCACTTTTTAGTATCTAGATGGTAGAGTTTCGATAAAAATTCTCTTTTTTAATTTTTAGTCCTTTAGATATAGAAAAAATTTGCTTGGTTAATTTATATAAAATACTATTGAATGGATTTTAATAATTCAAACTTTAGTTTGAGGAAAAAAGCTTGTAATTGGTGGGCTTTATTGCTATTATATTCCCATGCATGTCTATTGAGACTTGTGTTTATCTATTGTATAATTTAGAGTGAAACTAATTGGAGGTGAAGTAGATGGAAATGGAAAGAATTAATGAAAATCTAATTAAGGTCTATATTGACGTTGAGGACTTAGAAGAAAGAGGCATCAACTTTTTAGACTTGATTAGTGATCAAAAGAGTGTTGAAAAATTCTTTTATTCTATCTTGGAAGAGGTTGACGTTGAGCGTCAATTTTATGATTCAGAAGCTATCACATTCCAAGTAATTCCAAGTAATGACGGAATTGAATTATATATCAGCCGTTCAGACTTTGAGGATATTGATAGTCTCTTCGATGAAGAAGTTTTAAAACGAATCCATGGAAGAAGACAACAAAGCGAAGCGGTTACTAATAAAAGGAAAGAAGAACCAGCTATCGAAGACGTTGACGATGAAGACGATGAAGCAACAAAATCACCAGAAAATCTAAGTGATTTACTTTCAGAGGCTTTAGATAAAGCGAAAAACTCAGTCTTGCCTAATCATAATATTGTGCGCTTTGAGGATTTAGATGGCTTTATTAAATTTGCTAGAGAGCAGGTTGATGCGCCAATTCAAGGTGATTTATATTATATGAATAAACACTATTATTTTGTTATCACTAATATTGAACCACTCATTTTAGAAGAAGAGTCAGTTTATGCGATTATGAAGATGAAAGAATTTGGTGAAGGTACCGCTACAACCGTTGCTGTTTTAGAAGAATATGGTGAATTAATTCGTCAAGATGACACTTTGGCTTACTTTGGTAAATATTTATGATAGAAGTAAAACACCCTTTGTTTACGTATTTGTAAGCAGGGGTGTTTATTTGTATGCAGCCATCGATCAAGCCGGTCAACTCATTTATGCTCAAGAAGCCTTTGCTTTACAAAGTACCTTTCATTGTCCTGTTTGTCAGCAACCGGTGATTTTAAAAAGAAGTCGTAAAGGTAATTATTTTTTTGCCCATTTGGTGCAATGTCAGTCCGATAATTCTCAAGGCAGGCAGTTGAAAGGTGAAGGTGCAATTCATCAACAGGGTAAAAGACTGTTAGCCTTAGGCAGTGTTAATTCACAGCTTGAATTTTGGTTACCGACCATTAATCAGCAGGTCGATTGTTGGTATCATGGCGAGCCACCGATTATTTTAGAGTTTCAAAATTCTGTTATTTCATCTCATTTACTTTCGCAACGTCATCAAGCTTATTTATCGATTACGCCTAAAATCTATTGGATTGCCCATTTAAAATATTGGCAAAGCCACCGAGTATCTACTTGGCAACGACAGTTGCTTCATTATCATCCTGATTGGGGATATTATTGGCTTGGGATGGATGAAAAGAAGCGAGTGTTAATACGTTATAGTCAGTTGCCGATTATTTTTTCGCCTCAATCGTGGTACTGCCAGCGTGAGGTGATACCATTGACCAGTGGTTGGCTCAATCAATTTGAACGACAGCTTGGAGGACCTTATTCTTTCAAATCAAAAATCTTAGCACAAGAGAAAGTGCCAATGACTAAGCGTGCCTATCAGCAAAATCCGGCTTATCAAGTTGTGATGCATCAATTACATGAAGCTGGCACAACCATCGATAGGATACCCGATTGGATTTTTCAGTATCAGTGGCAATCTTTTTTAATTGAGACACCGATGTGGATGGTTCTCTCTTTAGTGTGTGCACGGTTGCAACGAGCAAAGCGACCGATAACGGTAATGACGATTCATCAAATTTTAATCGCATTAGTGAATGAAAAGAAGATTAGATTAGCGACTTTACCCTTAATCCAACGATCACCATTGGAAGACATTTGTTCCGCTTTATATCATTGTTTGCTTTTTTATATGAGAAAAAATGACACTATCATTGGAAAGTAAAAGGTCAATGTGATAAAATTTAACCATGTGAAATATAAGGAGGAATTCAAGTGTCAACATTAAAGTCACGTGAAGAGATGAATGAATTATATACCTGGGATTTAACAAGCATGTATGCTGATGACGCGGCGCAAGAAGCGGATGCTGAAGCAGTCAAAGCCATGTTTCCCAAATTAGCTGAATTTAGTGGAAAATTAGCAGAAGGGCCAGAAGTATTAGCAGATGCCTTAGATTTAATTGGCGAAGCAGCGCGTAAAATGTCTAATGTGTATGTTTATGCACACTTAAAAAATGACCAAGATGCTACTAACAGCACCTATCAAGAAATGTATGCCAAAGCAACTCAATTATATGGTCAATTTGGGGAAACAGTCGCTTATTTCGAACCAGAATTGAATACCATTCCTGAAGCTACCTTAACTCAATTTATCGACGAAAATGATCGTTTAAAACATTATCAACAACATTTAGATAATATGGGTCGTGGTCGCGCGCATGTTTTACCACAAGAACAAGAGTTATTATTAGCTCAAGCAAGTGAAGTATTCCAAGGGGCAAGCAATACTTTTGGTTTATTAAACAATGCGGATTTAGTATTTCCAACCATTAAGGATGAAGAAGGCAAAGAAGTTCAATTAACGCATTCTTTATATAGTAAATTTTTAGAAAGTTCTGACCGTCGTGTGCGTAAAGAGACTTTTGAAAAATTCTACTCAGTTTACGATCAATTTAAAAATACGATGGCTTCTATTTTATCAACGAGTATTAAAGTGAATAATTATGATGCTAAAGTGCATAAATTTGAATCAGCACGTCAAGCAGCTTTATTTACTAATAATATTCCAGAATCGGTCTATGATACTTTAGTGGACACTGTTAATAAACGTTTAGACTTATTACATCGTTATGTTGGTTTACGTAAAGAGTTATTAGGTCTAGAAGATTTAGAAATGTACGATATGTACACACCTTTATTAGGTGATGCACCGATTAAGATGACTTATGAAGAAGCAAAATCAATTACTTTAGAAGCGTTAGCACCATTAGGAGAAGAATATTTAGCGATTATGCGTGAAGCCTTTGAAGATCGTTGGATTGACTTATATGAAAATAAAGGCAAACGTTCAGGCGCTTATTCTTCAGGGACTTATGATTCGAAACCTTATATCCTAATGAACTGGCAAGATAACGTAAACTGGTTATATACCTTAGTACATGAGTTAGGACATAGTGCCCATAGTTATTTAACACATAAAAATCAACCCTATACTTATGGTAGCTATTCTATTTTCTTAGCGGAAATTGCTTCGACTACTAATGAAAACTTATTAACCGCTTATTTATTAGATAAATATGAAGATCCACAAGTAAGATTATATATTATCAATCATTTCTTAGATGGTATGAAAGGGACTGTATATCGTCAAACTCAATTTGCTGAATTTGAGCATTTTATGTATCAATCTGATGCCGCCGGTCA
Organism: Globicatella sanguinis; assembly: GCF_002847845.2. NCBI lineage: Bacteria > Bacillati > Bacillota > Bacilli > Lactobacillales > Aerococcaceae > Globicatella > Globicatella sanguinis. Next base: position 2,309,753 of record NZ_CP126962.1, read on the forward strand.
ACCTTTAACTCAACAATTTTTATCAGATAATTACCGTGAATTAAATCGTAAATACTATGGTGAGGCTGTGAACTCTGATTCTGAGATTGCTTTAGAATGGAGCCGTATCCCTCATTTCTACTATAATTATTATGTGTTCCAATATGCAACAGGATTTTCTGCTGCAACGGCCTTTTCAAAAGCGATTTTAGAAGGGCAAGAGGGCGCATTGGATAAATATTTAGGTTACTTAAAAGCTGGTCGTAGCCAATACCCAATTGACATTATTAAAACAGCTGGTTTAGATATGACACAAAGTGACTATATCGATGCTGCTTTAGATGTCTTCGAACAACGCTTAAATGAATTTGAAGCATTGTTAAAAGAAAATAAATAATATAGGTGCTAGAATTTTTAAAGGCTCTACAACTTTCTATGTGAATCCACAAGAGATAGGCTATTTATTGTGGGGTCCACTAAACATTTAGTACGAAAAAAATAAAGATACAGGCTAAGATTCGTTATTGTAATGCGAATTTTAGCCTGTCTTTTTTGCGAGTATTTTTATTTTTTAGTGAGGGTAGAAAAAATCACCAGTACTATTTTAGTAATTTTACAGTGGTAGTAAAATTCTGTTTGGTTTTATTTGAATATTTTATATCTCAGTGTTTGTGCGGTCTCAAGCGACATCTTAATGACTTGTTTGAGACCTATTTCAATTTGCAAGGATGGCAAACGAAGCGTGCATTGTCCGATTGGCTATTCCCAAACTGTACGGGGAGGTCAGACGAAACGAACCTTGTCTGATTGTCTACTTACAAACTGTACGAGGATTGTCAGACGAAGCGTGCATTGTCCAATTGTCTATACCCAAACTGTACGGGGAGGTCAGACGAAGCGTGCATTGTCCGATTGTCTATTCCTAAACTGTACGGGGAGGTCAGACGAAGCGTGCATTGTCCAATTGTCTATACCCAAAGTGTACGGGAGGTCAGACGAAGCAAGAATCATGCGATTTTCTACTCTGGCTGAAACCCAAGTGTATAGTGAGAAGTGACGGATTGAAAATGATTCAATAATTACGGCGTCCTTGCCTTTCGTTTATTCTGCAAGTAAACCATCAATAATTTCGATTAATTGTTCTTCACTCATTTGGCCAGGATAGCGATCAAAGCTACCATCTGCATGGACGACAATCGTGTACGGTAAGATGGCAGTTTCGAGTTTGACTTGATTATTAAATCCTAAGTCATAATAAATAGGCATAGTGTAGTTGAATTCTTTTAAATATTCTTTAGCTGCTTCTTCGGTTTCACTTGGTCGTGATAGCGTCGCATTCAACATGACAAATTGAATGTCTTCATGATGTAAGTCGTACTGTTTCTGGAAGTAGGGCATTTCCTCACGACAAGGAGGGCACCAACTAGCCCAAACATTGATAATAGTCGGGCGATCGAGTAAGCGATACAAGGAATATTTTTGGTTATTTTGATCAATAATAACTGTTTCTGGTAAATCAGTATTAATTAGATTTTTTTCTTGAGCCATTTCGGCAATGGTCGTTGTTTCCAGAGTGGTCTCAATCATCGGCAACTCTTGAGTTGTTTGATCAGGGTTAGAATTATAAGTGGCTAATTCGGTAGTGGCTTCATTATTTTCATTTGAGTCAGCTACGGTAGAATTATTATTAGTTTCATTATCCGTTGAGTCAATAGTAGACTGTTCATTATTGTCAGCTGTTGCTTGCTCGCTCACAGATTGCTCAGTTTCAGATGCTATTTGTTGGCTAGAAGTGAGTGGTGACTCTGTTTTAGGTGAAGTTGATAATTGTTGTTGCAAAGTAAAAGCTAAGATAAAAATGAAGACTAAACTAAGTCCTAAGATGGTAAGACGTTTCATAGATTGTTCCTCCTATTAGACCGGTAAAATTTGATAAATATAGCCCGTTGCGATTAATAAGCCAAAACCAATTAATAGTATCGCTGAGATAATTTGAATGAGATGAGTATGTTTTTTGATTTGTTGTAAGACGTCTTTACTTTCATTAATAAATAGTGCACTTAAAATAAAAGGAATTCCTAAACCTAAGGCATAAGTCATCATACGCAGTACCGCTTCTATTTGGTGGTCAGCATTGAGAGCTAAGGCCATAGCCGACGCTAAATAGACACCAACGCAAGGCGTCCAACTTACTGCAAATATCATTCCAAAAATAAAGGGATTGAGTGGTAGTCGATTGGTTTGCATCCCCTTAAATATTTTTTGTGAAAAACGATGACCTAGCAACTGGTCAATACCTAGTAAGACTAATAGCAGTCCGGTCACCACTTGAATTGTTTGGCGGTTAATAATAATAAATTTGCCAATTGTACTAACGAAAACACTCATCGCGATAAAAACGACAGAAAAGCCTAAGACAAATTTTAATGCTTCTATAAATGTTGATTTGGATTCATCTTGAGCAGTAAAATAAGCTAAATATAAAGGAATCATGGGTAACAAACAAGGGGAAATGAAGGTTAAGATACCTTCTAGAAATAGTAATAAATAGGTCATACTAATGGCCTCTTTTCGTTAATTCTTAGATTTCGATAAAATAACAAATCAGATTGTGGAAAAACGTCTGATAATGACGATTAATCGATTAATATGTCATTATTCCTATTGTCTCGTCTATTGTAACAAAGACTGATTGTACCTTAAAGGAAACTGCTCAGTAAAAATATGAAGATAATATCGTTTTCACAAATGCTTTTGCATATATTTACTGTTTTATTACATAACTTATTACTATCAGTAGGATAAATGTGTTATAATTTTAAATAACTAGGATTGGGCATAAACTTTAAAAATTTCGTTTGGTTCCATCTTTTTATCGTACAGTACAGGGTTGAGTTGTCTTAAACTGCGTCTCAAAGAGATTGAGTATAAATTCAATCCAGTGATTGCTCGATAATTAAAAGTGCAGTGGTTGAGTGGTCTTAAATGATGTCCTAAGAAGGTGGGCATAAAGACGAAGCGAAATTCAATCGATTTTCTACTTCTTTCTCACTCCCGACTGTGTGAGGTTGGCAGACGAAGCGAAAATCATTTAAATTTCTACTAATTGCCCATTCTATGAGTTAGACAGTTAAAATATATTTCGAGGTGTAAAATGAGTAAAATAAAAATTATACCCTTAGGTGGGGTTCGAGAAGAGGGGAAAAACTTATACGCAGTTGAGGTGAATCATTCGATTTTCGTCTTAGATTGCGGGTTAGTTTATCCTGAAGAAGAATTATTGGGGATTGATTTTGTTATTCCCGACTTTTCATATTTAATTGATAATAAAGATCGGGTGGTAGGCATTTTCTTAACCCATGGACATGCCGATGCCGTAGGAGCATTGCCATATTTATTAGATGAAATAGATGTTCCTGTTTTTGGTACGGAATTTACGATTGGGATTGCATCTATCTCAGCGAAAGCACGTGGCTTGGCTGATCGTTTAAATAGCTTTTTCCAAATTGATGAGAAAACTGAAATTGAGTTTGAAGACGCAAAGGTTAGTTTCTTTAGAACGACCCATACGATTCCTGATTCTGTGGGAATTGTCATTCATACCGATGAGGGACAAATTGTTTATACTGGCGATTTCCGTTTCGATCCAGCAGCGAGTCCAATGTATCGCACGGAGTTTGGTCGTTTGACAGATATTGGTGAAGAGGGCGTGTTAGCTTTATTAAGTGACTCTGCCAATGCGGAATCAAGTTTTGATAGCATTAGCGATTATAAAGTAGTTGAAGAATTAACGGAAACTTTCACGAATGCACCAGGACGTGTTATTGTAGCGAGTGTAGGTAGTAATATTTCACGGATTCAACAATTATTAGAAGCCGCTTATCGTTCAAATCGTACGATTTTCTTTTCTGGTCAAGAATTATATGACATTGTCGATTTAGCGATTGAATTAGGGAAGATTTCAATTCCAAGCAAGCGTGTTTTAGGTCAAATTAAGCGACTAGATAAAACACCGGACGATGAAGTGTTAATTTTAGAAACTGGTGATGCAGGGGAACCATTAAAAGCTATCGAATTAATGGCTTTAGGCCATCACCGTCAAGTTAAAATTAAACAAGGTGATTTAGTGTATATCGCTTCAACACCTTCATTAGCCTTTGAAACAGCAATGGCTCGTATTAAAGACAGTGTCTATCGTTGTGGCGCAACCGTTGAAGAAATTACCGATAAGGTTGTCATTAGTGGTCATGCAAGCCGCAATGATTTAAAATTAATGATGAGTTTCTTAAAGCCTAAATATATTATCCCTGTTAATGGTGAGTATCGCATGCAACATGCCCATGCGAATGTAGCCAAACAATTGGGCTATGAAGACGATCAGTTGATTATACCAGCAGTTGGTGATGTCATTGAACTATACAAAGGGCGTTTCCAAATTACGCAACAAGTAGAAGCGGGTGATGTCTTAGTTGATGGCATCGGCGTTGGCGATATTGGTAGCGTAGTATTGCGTGATCGTCGCATTTTAAGTGAAGAAGGTATTTTTGTGATTGTCGCAACTATCTCACGTCGCTTAGGTCGTGTGTTAGTTGGACCACAAATTACTTCTCGAGGGTTTATCTATGTCAAAGAAAACATTGAAATTTTACAAATGTGTTCAACAATGACTTTAGATATTTTAGATAAACATTTAGCGAGCGAAGACTTTGAATGGAATGAATTAAAACAAGATTTACGCGAGCAAATTGGTAAATATTTATATCAAGAAACGAAGCGCCGTCCGGTAGTCCTACCAATTATTATGGAAGCTTCAAGTTATCAACCTGAAGAATAAGGGAAGGTGTTGGAATGAATAAAAGAACCACTCGTTTATTAATGGATGGATTAATCGCAACAGCATTGGTAGTTTTGTGGCGTGCGATTGGCTTTGAATGGCAATCAACAGAAATCTTAGGAGTGACATTAGCCATTGGCTTAGTACCATTAATCTGGCTAGGTCTGCGCCATGGTTCTGCAACAGCAATTGTCTTTGCAGCGATTGCAGGTGCCATTAATTTAATATTAAGTCGTCCTGAATGGGATTGGATAACTAAGATTTTAACGGAAGTTACCCCATTATTATCAGCCGGAATTGCAGGTTTATTTGCGAAATATACGCAAAAAACATTGAATAATCGTCGTTTATCTTCGACTTATTTAAATATCGTAACGGCTAGCTTATTGGTTTCACTGGTTTATTTTGCATTACGTTATGTTATCATCCCAATGGTATTGCCAGCAGTGGATGGGTTGGCTTTAAATCAATTACCATTATGGGGTGGTTGGTTAGCTACAACAGTGATTGCTGCGGTAGTCTTAATTTTAATGGCGCGCATCAATCAAGGCTTGATTATTCCTAAGCGTAGTAAATACTTATCTCGTAAAGAAACCTCAAGTCTTTTAAATGACTAATTAAATAATGAGATGCATGATTAAGTATGCATTTTAACCCTAACAAACGTTGAAGTAGGATTATTACCTTGCGTTTGTTAGGGTTTTTGTAGTTTTTAGGAGACTTTGGATGTTTAATCAACTACTCCCTGTTAAAACAGAGAGTTTGTCCTAAACATAGTGGTTGTACAAACGATGTCATATCTCCAACCGTTTAAAGACATTAAGGGATGGTTGACTGGCACCCCATCAATAAGCGGTCTGTAGACACTTACTGAATATTGTTTTATGTTTAATAATTTTGTATTGGCACAACTTTTTCAAACCGTAGTTTTTTCTCACTCGACAGATATCGGTGACCCAATTCTTTAATATTGATAGCTGCCACACGGTCATCATTTGATTGATACCCACAATTCTGACAAGTAAATAAGTGCTTATCTTGTTGTCTATTAGCTTTATCAATTGATTCGCATTTTGGACAACGTTGGGACGTAAATTGTGCGGATACTTTTAAAACTTGCGAACCACTTTCTAAAGCTTTGTACATTAACTTTTCTTCAAAATCGAAGAATCGCCAAGAATGGTGTTCATACCGTGCATCTTGCTTACGGTGATGAGTCGTGTTAAAAGTAACGTTCGTAAGATCTTCCACCACAAACATGGTATTGGCCCCGTATCGGTCAACGAGTGTCTTTGATAATTGATGGTTCACATCATTCATCCAGCGGTTCTCTCGTCTTTCAATTGTTTTAAGGCGTCTACGACTTGATTTGGTGTTCTTCGCTTGTAAGGACTGGCGCAATTTCTTAAAATGCCGTCTTTTCTTTATCAAGCTTTTACCCGAATAGAAGGTAGTATGAGCTGTATCATCCGCAATCGTTAGTATCTGTCTTAAACCACGGTCAATGCCTACAATCCGTTGAATATTAGCTTCAGCTGGGTTGTCTATCTCTTTACTTGCGGACACGTGTAAGAACCACTTACCCTTACGACAGAGTAATTCAGCTTGACCGAACTTGTAATCATTCTGGCTAAATTGTTGAAGATAAGCGATATGTTGCTTATCACAAGACACTTTAATTCGCCCTTGATTAGTCGTCAGTGAAGAGGTGTCGTCTTGATGATAAGCGTAGTTACGATTACGTACGAACACAGCGACTGGTCGCTTAAACCCTAGGGGTTTCGTTAAATGGTGTTTATTGTATTCTAAAAAGGGGCCAAATATCGAAAGAATTGCAGCCGAAAAAGGGACCACCTGCAGTCTATTATCCGCTATAATATTTAGATAGAATTTTTATAGTGGAGGTTGCTTGGAGTGTTAAGTATGACTCTTGAATTTGAAATTATCAGTTGTTATCGTCGAGGAGAAACTAAAAGAGGAATTAGTCGTAAACTGGAGGTAGATAGAAAAACAGTCAGAAAAATTTGTGATGCTTATGACGAGACGCTAGTTAAACTGGGCAAAGCTGAAGACGACCAAGCCCTTGAACGTGCCACAGAGGAATTAGTGTTAAAGAGAAAGTATGATAGCTCTAACCGAAAGAAAACAGCCTTTACTCCAGAAGTAGAGGCAAGAATGAAGGAGTTGCTTGAAGAAGAAAAAGAGAAAACAAAAAGATTAGGTTCACATAAACAAGCTCTAACTGCCGTAGCTGTCGCTGAAATACTCAATGAGGAAGGCTATGATATTAAGTATCGAACGGTCGCTCACTATTGGGGACAATTGAATAAAAAGGCTAAGGAGGCTTTTATACGCCAAGAGTATGAATTAGGATCCCGAGTTGAATTTGACTTTGGAGAAGTTAAGCTGGATATCAATGGAAAGGTGACAACACTTTACCTAGCGGTCTTTGCCAGCCCAGCTTCCGATTATTATTGGGCTTATTTATATACCCATCAGAAACAAGATGTTTTTCAAGACGCACATGTTCGCTTCTTTGAACAGGTAGGAGGTGTTTATTTAGAAGTTGTCTATGATAATATGCGTAACGTTGTTTCAAGATTTATTGGCAAAAGTGAAAAGGAGTTGAATGCTCGTCTGATTCAATTAGCTACTTATTATGGGTTTGATATCAACGTCACCAATTGTTTCAGCGGTAATGAGAAAGGAACAGTAGAAGGCAGGGTTAAAAAGGTGCGTCAAGCTTGTTTCACCAAAGTCTATCAGTTCGATAGTTTAGAAACAGCTTGTGACCATCTCCAATCCCAACTGATAAAACTAAATGAAAGTAGCCAAATAGAAGCCGAAAAGGAACAGCTCTTATCTTATCGCCCACCTTTTGAATTAGCAGATTTCCATGAACTAAAGGTAAATCGTTATTCCGCTATTCATTATGAACGCAATCAGTATTCAGTACCCGATTACCTAGTTGGAAAAACTGTCCAAGTGAAAGCCTATCATGACCGCTTAGTTATCTATTCTAATGATCAAGAGGTCGCTAGGCATCAAAAAATAGAGGGTTCTCAAGGCTTCTGTCTCGATATCTTCCACTATATCAAAACTTTGAAAAAGAAGCCGGGGGCATTAAAGCATTCACATGCATTGAAGTATAACCCTGATTTGAAAATCCTCTATGAGAAATATTATAGCGATAAACCAAGAGATTTCCTAGAACTACTTGAAAAATATCAAGTTTTAAATCCTGAGGTTCGCATTCAAACCATTGAAGCCAGCCTTCTTTCTTCACTAGAAGAGCCCTCAATGGAGTCGAGTCAAGATGCCATCATCCAGCAGACTCAGCAGACTCTTCATCAATTCAATGACCTTTTCGGTTTGGAGGAAGTTATATGATGAAGATTGTTGAAGCAGCTAATGAGCTAAAATTGGCCTTTCTTAAAGAGAATCACCAGCAATTAATAAAAGAGTATCAAGCCAGAGGATTGAACATTGAAGAGGCCATCGAAGAATGGCTGAATGAAGAAGTGATGCATCGACGGGACCGTAGTCATCAAAGGCGAATCAAAGCGGCTAAATTTAATCAGAAGAAGTATTTGGTGGACTTTGATGACACAGTCTTTCAGGAGCCTGTTAGAAAGGAACTACGGAACTTAAAGACGTTACAATTTATTGAAGAAAAGGAGAATGCCATTTTTATAGGAAATCCAGGAACGGGTAAGACCCATTACAGTATTGGATTAGGGATGGAAGCTTGTTTAAAGGGTTATAATGTCTTATTTGTCAACGCCCCTAATCTAGTCATCCAGATGAAAGAGGCCGTCACTCAGAGTCAATTTTATCGTTTTAAGCAGCGCTTAAAGAAGGTAGATTTATTGATTATCGACGAACTTGGCTATTTATCCTTCGATGAATCGGGGGCTGAACTTATCTTTAATTTATTATCGAATCAGATAGGAAAGGGATCGGTGATTATTACCACTAATTTAACATTTGATCGTTGGCAAGAATGCTTTAAAGATCCTACTTTAACAGGAGCGCTTGTCGACCGTCTCGCTTACAAAGCCCATGTGGTAGATATGCGAGGAGAAAGTTACAGAATGAAGCAAACAAGCCTATGGAAAAAGGGACTAGAGAAAGGAGAAGATTAGCTCCTATTACCACTGCAAGGTGGTCCCTTTTTCGTCAGCAAAGTGGTCCCTTTTTCATTTGACATATACAAATGGTAAAGGTCTTTATATAGCGTATGATATTTACCTGTATGGATATCTTTATAACGCTTAGGTTTTTGTTTAAACTGTGTTTTTACGGTCTTATATCTTGCGATTACCGTACGCATCACGGACTGGGCCATTTGCGATTGCAGTCCAAAATCCTGACGTATCTGATGATACAAGGCGTTGTGCAAAGTCGTTTGACCTAATTCAAAGTCATGGTCAAAGATATATGTCGAAACAAAATTACAAGCGTTTAAAAACTGTTGTTGGGTTTCTTCGAATTTTTCAATATCACTAGCACTTGGGTATAATTGCACTTTAATCGTTTTCGTTAACAGCATCTTGTCACCTCATTTCTCTTAAATACATTATACTATCTATTTAGTAAAAACATAAACGATAACCTAGTAAAATCAATAAAAATAGCTGTCTATTTCGCTAATTCCTCCTAGGTATTAATACCGAGGTTTCCTTAGCTGACAGCTTGTAAATGAAATTTTGTATTGATTGAGGAGTTTTTGGTGCTTAGTGTGTTTTGTGAATTTCTGTATTTTGCGTTTAATCGAAAGTTTTAAGTGCGCGTTCGTTCTGTGTTCATTAAAAGCTCTTTGTTTCTAAAATATGGAAACAATACCCATTGCCAATGAATAATTTAACACAAATTGATTTTAATAAGGAGTGGCAACCTGAACAACCAGCCTTTTATTTATTTGAATTTGAGTTGGAGCAAGTCAGCGATACCTTTATCGATATGACCGGATGGGGAAAAGGCTTTGTGGAAGTGAATGGCTTTAACAGTGGCTTTTTTTGGGAAGTGGGACCTCAGGTACGATTATATATCCCAGCAACTCTCTTAAAGAAGGACAATCGCATTATTATTTTTGAAACTGAAGGTCAATTCCAAGAAAAGATAACTTTATGCAAACAACCTGGATTAGGTCGGGTAGAAAATAGCGATGCTATCTAACAAGCGATCGACTTATGAAGGCTTGACTAGTTAGATAAACATCCAACAAATTGAGAAAGACTTAACTACAACGAGATAACGAAAGCAAAACGCACGACTAAAACCTGTTGAGGTTGCCGTCGTGCGTTGGTTTATTTTGATTTGGTTTCTTCATTGTCAAAGTAAGCTTCTAAACGATAGATGCGATTGCCTTTGCTTGAAAATTTTTCTTCATATTCGGTCATGATATTACCTTCAAAGTCTGAATGATGTAAGTCTAACCAGACTTGTTTTAATTTAATACCATATTGTGAGAAAGAGTAGAGCGTATATTCAAATAATCCTTGGTTATCGGTTTTAAAATGAATTTCACCATCCGCTACTAAAATTTCTTCATATTGTTTAATGAAATCGGCAGAGGTTAGACGGCGTTTCTCATGTCGTTTCTTTGGCCAAGGATCAGAAAAGTTTAAATAAATTCGACTGACTTCACCAGGTTCAAAGTACTGATTTAAGTTACGGCCATCGGCATGTAAGATTTGTAAATTAGGTAATTGTGCTTCTAATTGTAATTCAAGCACACTCACAATGACGCTGGTTTGAATTTCGATACTAATATAATTAATTTCGGGGTGAGCTTTGGCCATCTCAACGATAAAACGTCCTTTTCCAGAACCCACTTCAATATGCAGGGGTTGTACTTTTTCAAAGCGAGTTTGCCATTTTCCGCGAAATTGTTCTGCTTCTTGTGGGACATATTCTGGATGGGCATCTAATTTGTCTTGGGCCCATGGTTTATTTCTAAGGCGCATAAAAGCCTCCTTTTGCTTGATCTTCTGATTGATAAATATTTCGTAATAATAAAATAAATTGGTTCACTTGTTGTGGTCGATTTTCTAATGTATATTGCTTAATTAATAAGAGACAGTTCATTAGGCTATACCATTTAACGCGTTTGTAAAAAGAGTTATCAAATTCAAACTGATAGCGATCAAACCAATCCATCCATTCACTTGGTTGAAAATATTGAAGTAAGAACCAAGTAAGGTCGCTAATTGGGTCGGCAATTTTAACGCCTTCCCAGTCGACTAAAAATAACTTTTGATCTTCATCGAGCATGAAGTTATTATGATTTAAATCGCCATGACAAACAGTATAACGACATTGATAGAAATCATCGTCTACTGAGTCTTCTAAAAAGCGGATGACTTCATTAAAAAATCGGTGTTGCGTTAAGGAAGGGGGCAAGCTTTCAAAATATAGATCAATAAAGTCTAAAGGTTTGAAAGCATTACTTTGTACCCGTCTTAGTAAAATTAATAAATGCTCGGACTGATGAATTTGTTTAATCAAATCAATAACGTCCAAATTATGCATATTTTCTCTTGTTAACTGTTTTGCATTTTTCCACTCTTGAGCAGTTAATAAGTCCCCTGAGTAAGTTCTTTGAGTCCACATTAATTTAGGAGCTAAACCTTCCGCTGAAAGAGAAGGAATGAAAGGTGAGGAATTGCGTTTGAAAAATACTTTCTCATCATCTTTAATCCCCATAAAAGCTTCTCCAGATGAGCCTTTTAGTGGTAACATTCGCCACTCGTTACGTCCATCAAACGCCATTTTTTACCTCCTTTCAAAAAATCATACAGTAACCATTTTACCAAAGTCTTTGGCGTGGTCAAGCAAAATTAAGCTTGATAGTCATAAATATCCAAAATTTCTCCTGTGAAAGCGTCAGCGATAAAATTGTAAGTGAAAATTTCATCACCTTCTTGACGTGAAATACCGCCAAGATAGACGAGAGGTTTGCTTTCAAAAACTTCATATTCTACGGGTTCATAATCAATCCAAGAACCAGTAATCGTCCCTTGATTTTGGAATAATGCTTTTACTTCTTCTAAGACAAGATTCGCTTTTTTAGGTTGGTTCTCACGATAGAAAAGCGCACCTGCTGCCCCTACAACCAGACCAGTTGCGAGTAATAATAATCCAGCTAAAGTATTGTTTTTATTTTGGCTCATTTTAATTCCTCCTTAAAGAAAAAATTAACACAAAAAGACTGCTTTCTTGCGTAGTATTTCCATTATAACACAATGGATATATTGATTGTACTATTATTTGATTGTGAAAAACATCCGATTTTACCGTGTAGAAAACCGTGTTAACATCGTGATTAAGGTTTGATTTTGAGGGTATTTTGTGCCACAATATATTAGATAGAAATTTAGAATGGAGCGAATTTCAATGAACGAAACATCATTTAAGTTGATTAAAGAATTAACGGAATTACAAGGGATTTCTGGTAATGAGGGTCGCGTGCGCGCGTATTTAAGAGAGCATATGACGCCATTAGTTGATGAAATTCATCAATCTCCATTAGGTAATATTTTTGGTATTAAACAAAGTCAAACTGAAAATGCCCCTCGTTTAATGATTGCGGCACATATGGATGAAGTAGGCTTTATGGTTAGCCGTATTACTGAAAATGGATTATTCGCTGTGATTCCGATTGGTGGTTGGAATCCATATAGTATTTCAGCCCAACGTTTTACTCTTCAAACGAAGAAAGGTGATTATGTCTGTATTTCTTCTTCAGTCGCACCGCATTTATTACGTGGTAATAATGGAGAAAGTAAAACTGTCAAAGCAGAAGATATATTATTTGATGCTGGATTTACCTCTCGTGAAGAAGCATTAGAGTATGGCGTTCGACCAGGGGATTCGATTGTGCCACAAGTGGAAACTGTTAAAACGGCGAATGGATTAGGCGTTATTGCGAAAGCGTGGGACAATCGCTATGGTTGTGCGGTTATGTTAGAAACATTGCAAGCCGTTAAAGACCAAAAATTGAATTCCACTTTGATTGCTGGCGCAAGCGTTCAAGAAGAGGTCGGTTTGCGTGGAATTAAAGGTGCGGTTCATCAATTTAAACCAGATTTATTCTTAGCAGTAGATTGTTCCCCAGCGGGTGATATGGAAGGTAAAAAAGATGTAGACGGTCGTTTAGGCGAAGGCTTCTTATTAAGAATGCAAGACCCAGGTCATATTACGCATAAAGGTTTAAGAGATTATATTTTAGATACAGCAGAAACACATGGTATTCCGTATCAATACTTCTTCTCTAAAGGGGGAACGGATGCAGGTGCCGCTCATGTGATGAATGATGGTGTCCCAAGTGGTGTGATTGGTGTTCCAGGACGTTATATTCATGGACATCAAACCTTATTTAGAATTTCAGATTATGAAGCAGCAAAAGAAATGTTACATCAAATTGTAACAACTTTTGATAGCACAACATTAAATTCAATTAAAGAACAAGCATAGGAGCGAAAAAATATGTGGTTAGCATTTTATAATAATGAAGGTATTGGCGATGTTTTATTATTGACAAGTGGCAATGTCGCGGATGATAAAGTAAAAACAGCGACTAAAGATAATGTCACCGTTATTTATGATGAAGATACTGACGAAGCAGTTTCTGTCAATCTATTCAATGTTGCAGAAAAATTAGGTCTTGAAGGTAATGGTGCTCTGGCTTTATCTACTGAACAAGTGAAACAAGTTAATGAAATGATTGCGGCAGCAGGATTTGATTTAACAATCGAAGTCGATAATTCACCCAAATTTGTGGTTGGTCATGTAGAAGAATGTCGTCCACATGAAGATAGTGATCATTTAAGTGTGACGCAAATTCGTGTTTCTGATGATAAAGTCTTGCAAATTGTGTGTGGTGCGCGTAATATATCTAAAGGATTGAATGTCTTAGTTGCGTTACCGGGTGCAGTGATGCCAAGTGGTTTGATTATCTGGCCGGGTGAATTGCGTGGCGTTGTAAGTAATGGGATGGTTTGTTCAACCCGTGAATTAGAGTTAACTCATATTGAGGATTATCCAGGTATTTGGGAATTAGCCAAAGATTTAAAAATTGGCACTCCATTATCTGAAGTGGTAGAATATTACGCATAGTATTATAGAATCTATTAAAAGAGGTGAGCGACGTGAGTGAATATGATGGACCAGCATTTAATAAGCGTCAACATCGATCGAATAAAAATCGTCGTTTTAATCGTTTAACTGATCGTGATGGTAGTAAACGTATCTTTGACACCACTCGGAGCCAAACTGCTGATAAACAAGATGAACCTCTGTATTATGAGTTACCTAAGAAAGTTCGAAGTATGGATCAACGCGAAGATTTAGCACCGCCGGTTGACCGTCAACAATTAAATGCTAGAATAGAAAATGCTCAATCACACCAATCCGTCAATGGGAAGGAACGTTATTCGGTTCCATTTTTAAAGCAACAACATTCGGATTCGTCAGACAAAGTATTTTTAAATCAACAAGTCGCAGACAGTGAACCTGAAGCGGCAGCAGAAGAAACCACCTATCAACCTAGCGAGCGTTTTAAATCAAAACGGTATCAACCGGCTTTAACAGAACAACCCATAGCGCTAAGTAAGAGTAGGGCTGACGCAACAATGCCAATCGAAACAGCAGCACAAAGTGAAGCCAAGTCAATTGAAGCTTCCAAGATTCGCGAAGTAGCGGTGCGTTTAACTAAAGAAAAATCAAGTTATTTGTTATTTGAATATAGTAAGGAGAACTAACATGTTAACACATGATACAATTTATCATTTTGTAGGAATAAAAGGTTCAGGGATGAGTGCACTGGCTTTAATTATCCATGATAGTGGCTATAAGGTACAAGGTAGCGACATTTCTAAATACTTTTTCACGCAACAAGAATTAGAGAAAAAACACATTAAAATGATGGAATTTAACCCCGATAATATTCATGAAGGTTTAACCATCATTGCGGGGAATGCTTTCGGAGATGATCACCCTGAATTAGTAAAAGCACGCGAATTAAATTTACCAATCTATCGTTATCATGACTTTTTAGGTAGTTTAATCAATCATTTTACGAGTATTGCGGTTACCGGATCGCATGGTAAAACGTCTACTACAGGCATGTTGTCTCATACATTAAAACATTTAGCACCCATTAATTATTTAATCGGTGATGGTACTGGCTTTGGTAGTTTATCAGCTGAGTACTTTGCTTTAGAAGCGTGTGAATATCGTCGCCATTTCTTAGCTTATCAACCGGATTACGCCATCATTACCAATATTGATTTTGATCATCCAGACTATTATCATTCAATAGAAGATGTCTTTGAAGCGTTCCAAACATTTGCGAATCAAGCTAAAAAAGGTATCGTGGCTTGGGGTGAAGACCAATACTTACCAGGTTTAAAAGCGAATGTACCGGTATATTATTATGGCTTATCTGACACTAATGATTTTTATGCACAAAATATTGAAAAAACAACCGAAGGTGCAAATTTTGATGTTTATCGTCAAGGCGAATTTTTAGGACATTTTTCAATTCCGACTTATGGCCAACATAATATTTTAAACGCATTGGCAGTGATTGCAGTCTTAACATTAGAAGGATTTAAAGCGGAAGATATTGCTCAAAATATCGCCACTTTCGGTGGGGTAAAACGTCGCTTCTCTGTGAAGCAATTACATGATTTAACCATCATTGATGATTATGCTCACCATCCATCTGAAATTATCGCAACCATCGATGCAGCAAAACAAAAATATCCTAATCATAAAGTAGTGGCTGTTTTCCAACCGCATACTTTTACCCGTACGGTAGCTTTATTAGATGATTTTGCGCGGGCTTTAAATATGGCAGACGAAGTGCACTTAGTGGATATTTTCCATTCTGCACGTGAAATGGATGGAACAGTCAGCATTCAAGATTTGGCTAATAAAATTGATGGTAATGTGGAAATCATTTCTGCTCAACACCTATCGCCATTAATGGACTATAAAGATGAAGTCTTATTATTTATGGGTGCGGGTGATATTGATTTATTAGCTCGTCAGTTTGAAGCAGCTTACAGTCAAAATTTCGGTAATAACTTATAATTAAAATGGAGTCAGCCTGTTCAACGAGGCTGGCTTTTTTGCTCTATACTTTTTGGTGTGGGTGAACAGGAATGACTCTGTACTTGCACACCTTTTTAAATCAATATAAAAAGTGATTCTATAAGAATGGCTGTAGCGTGTGATGTCAGTATTCTGTTTAAAAGACGTGGCGCTGATTCCGAATATATTGTTAAGTCATCAGGTGCTTGTTCCATTCGATTATCGAGTAACGGGCTCGTTTGATACTACTTTGTAATGAAATGGTTGTGGGCTTGTGAATGACATTAAAGTACTCATTATGTTATAATAATCAGTGAGAATATTTATTTAGGGGGAATAATATGAAATGTCCAAATTGTGGTAAGCAAGTACGTTCTAAGACAAGATGTGCTTATTGTGGTCATCAATTTGATGGTTCAGAATCGACGCACGTACATGCTAAACCAGAACCTCAAAGAGATGAATTAAAAGATATTAAAACTACCGATGAAGTAGCTGCTGGTGTAGCGGCTGGACAAAGTCATGTAGATGATTTTGAAGAGACACGCGTTCTGGGAACTGTAGATAATTTAGATAATTTTGAAGAGACACGTGTTCATCGCACGATCGATAGTCGTCTTGATAATCGGGAAGAGCCTCAATTTGCCACTACTGATGAAGCGACGCGTACCCGTTCTAGTCGAGTAAGTGATGATGAATTAGAACGTTATATTGAAGATTCTGAAGTGATTCCTAAGACAAAACGACGTGGAAGTGTCTTAGGTTTCCTATGGAATATTATTAAATTATTTTTAGTTGTATTCTTATTATTCCTATTAATTGCCTTTGGCCCTAAATATGGGAAACAATTATGGGAAAAATATGGCTTTGGTAATCAAAACCAACCTTCTACAAGTGAACAAGTAGTGTCGACAGAAAGTGATGAAAATACTCCTAACTCAACAGATGAAAGTAATTCATTAGCCAATAACACTCAAACAGGGGCAAACGATAAAGAAGATGACAGTACCAAAGAAGATGCTACCACTAAAGAGGGTGAAACAACCCAAGAAGGTGAAACAACTAAAGAGGACGCATCTTCTGATAGTGACCAACCGAATCAAACAGAAAATGCGGTAGTAGCGAAAAGTGCTGTGAACTTAGATCATTATCCATTGACAGAAATTGAGTTAGAGTTAGCGGATGACCAAAAAGAAATTAAACGTGAAGATTTAAATATTTCAGTTGACATCGATGGCGATACTCAAGAAATCCAAGACTATTCACTTGTTCAAGAAGGTAAACAATTGAAAATTACTTTCAATAATCCAGCTATGCAAGTGATTGCGTCTGAGCAACCAAAACAAGTTGTGAAAGTAAAATCAGATTCATTAAATATTGATGAATCACTTGATGTTGAATTACCAAAAACAACAGTTGATGGTGAAAAGTTTGAAAACTTCAACCAAATTTTAACGGATAATTTATCGGAAACAGGCACTCTTTTAGCAGCATTTAAGAAAAATGGGGAAGACTCACCTTATATTTATGCTGATTCTTCATTTGATGCTTCACAATTATTCTCTTGGTTCATTTTAAACCGTACATTATCAGCGATAAATGAGGGTGAAATTGACCTTGAAACTAAGGTGAAAGTATTAGATGATCTAAAAGCTGAAGGGGATAATGGTGCCATTGCATCTGCAGAAGAAAATACTGAATTTACAATCGAAGCTTTAATGATTGAAGTGATTCAACAGCAAGATGCTTCTGCTATGAATCATTTGATTCAAGCAACAGGTGGTCCTAATGACTTTAACTTATGGTTATCTAAGAACCATTACTTTGCTACCAAAGTGACAGAGTTATTAAATGTCAATGACGAAGGTCATATAACAGGTACGGTCACCAATGCACAAGATTTATTATTGTTATTAGAGAAATTAGCTAATAATCAATTAGTGTCTGAAGAATTAGATGCGAAATTTAAAGAGATGTTATTAGAAACACCGATTACGCGTAAATATCCAGATGGATTCGAAGGCGTGACTCGTCGCTATGAAATTGCTTCAAATGATATTGATTCAACGAGCCAAGGATATGCCGGTATTTTAGAAACAGAAGATGGCCAATACTTAGTGGTGACGAATGTGGCGAATCCAAAAGATACTGACACAACTGTCTTAAGTATTGCGAACTCAATTCGTCAATTAGTTTCTTATTTCATGACTGGTGAAATTCCATCTGAAGAAGAGACAACTGAAGAAGCACCAGTTGAAGAAGTTCCTGCGGAAGAATATGTTGAGCCAGTCACTGAAGCACCAGTGGTTGAACAAACTGAAGCGCCAGGATTCCAATATGGGGATGACCTTAATGGTGATGGTATGCCTGATTCAGTATACGATCCAAATACTGGCGGTTACCGAAATATTAATTGGTTCCAAGATGAAGATGGATCTAATAAATTCTATTATGCTGAATAATATCATTTAGTTGATGATTAGTACAAATATTTTAATGGTGGGAGTGGGCCAGAATTAGAAAATTATATGATTTTCGCTTCGTCTGTCCACCCCCGCACAGTTGAGTTAAAAGAAAAACGAGCTAGTGAAGTAGAGTGTAACAAACTCTTTCTTCTAGCTCGTTTTTTATGTGCGAAGATGTCTTTATGTGCCGTGACAAATGTTAATAGCAAAACTATTTTATCGTCAAGTGACTTTTTGTGCACAACTAAATTTCATCGTCAAATCTAATGGTAATGCCAACTCTAATTAACTACTTTGAGATTTTTTTTAATTCAACTGTTTAACTCGCATCATGAAACGATAAATAGTGAAATATCAGACCTTAGTTCAATATAATTATTATTGTGATTGCGATATATTTTAGGTAGTATTAAAGGTTCTCTGATTCAGTAGGTTGAGGTTTTGAACCGGGTAGTATGTAATTGACGATTATGGCAATAATGACACCGATAAAGCAATCTGAAATGCGATCAACGGTATAACTGACTAATTGACTACTCGAAATCGTCAGCAAGACGACGAAGTAGGTGGCGCAAGAATTAACGATACTTTTATCACTATTCAGTACATTACACGAAACAATAACCAGTAACACACCTAGCGAAACAGCTACTATATGAACATAGGGATGTTCAATGCCGAATATTAATTCAATTTGAACCACCAAGGCAGCAATCAGGGCCCCTAGTGTATTACCGACAATTCGATAACGTCCAAAAGTAATGGACTTAGAGATATCTTCTTGCATCGCAAAAACACAAGCTAAACAGGCCAATGTTGCAGGTGAACGGTCCAACCAATGGAAGAGTAATAAGATAATAAATACTCCTACAACCGTTTTGATGGTTCGCCAACCTATTTTAAATGGAGACTTATTTACCATAAACTCGAATCCCTTCTCTTATTTCTTTTTATAATATACGAAATAAATTTAAAATACAAACATTTACAACATCACGTATTAAGTGTATAATAAAAATATAATACACGTAAGGAGTGATGTTTTATGAATCCAGCATTAATTGCGATTGTTGTTCATGCGATAAAAGAGAAATATGTGAGTGAAAAAGCTTTTTATTCTGAACAATTAGGAATTTCACCTCAAAGTTGGGATCGATGGAAAAAAGGTGAACAGGGTTTGAAATATGAAAATATTATGATATTATCTACATTGTTCACAGATTATGAATGGATGCTCGTACAAAAAGTAGTACGTAATGCGGAGATTGTACCGGATATTATGGCTGAACCTGTGAAAGAATATTTATTTTTAAAATATGAAATAGCTAAAAAATGGGTTCGTCACGGCATGGTACGTTTAGAATGGCATCAATCAGATGCGAATGAAGATAAGAGTTCTCGTAAATCCAATATGACGATTTTACAGTTGATTGCAGATTATAATTTTTGGGGTTACAATGATATTATTGAACTGCGTTTACCAGGTGTTATTCGTCAACAAATTGAAACCGATGAAATAAAATTACTCGACTGGTTTGAAAGTGAAAGAGAAAAATTAAAAGAAGACGAATAATCCAATGGGGGTGTTGAGATGGTAGAGAGTAAGACCAAGAAAAAAACAACGGCTAGAAAGCCAGTGAAAAAACGAAAAACAACACGACGTAAACCAA
Source organism: Globicatella sanguinis (assembly GCF_002847845.2). NCBI lineage: Bacteria > Bacillati > Bacillota > Bacilli > Lactobacillales > Aerococcaceae > Globicatella > Globicatella sanguinis. The sequence continues at coordinate 2,329,801 of NZ_CP126962.1, forward strand.
CTAAACGAAAATCAACGAAGAAAAAACAATTTAACGATTTAAGACGTGTGTTTTTTGAAAAATTAGGTATCATTACATTTTTTGTGATTATTCTATTGGTATTACTCACGCTATTAGTCTCTCAGTGGCAGAAATCACGAGATACGAATTTTATTGAACCCCCAATTGAAAATATTGACTATCAAACAAGGCTGGCTTTTGTGGAAGAAATTTCACCGATTGCCCAAAAGTTACAGCGTCAATATGGTATTTATGCGAGTGTTTCAATGGCACAAGCGATGTTAGAATCAGAATTTGGCCAGAGTGGTTTAGCGTCAGATTATTATAATTTATTTGGTGTTAAAACGGATGCGAGTGATCCTGATGGTGTGGATTTACCTACAGCAGAGTATGTTGATAATAAATGGATTGAGAGCACCGAACGCTTTAAGGTTTATCCTAATTGGGCGGCTTCCATGGAGGCTCATGCCCGCTTATTGGTTCACGGTACCACTTGGGATGCCGACCAATATGCCGCGGTTAAAAATGGTACTACCCCTGAAGAGCAAGCGCGTGGTTTACAAAACTCAGGTTATGCTACCGATCCTGATTATGCAAATAAATTAATTGCGATGATGGATGAGTGGAATCTCTACCAGTATAATCAGCCTAATGGGGAACAGACCACCGAGCAATAAATGAAAGTGCCAATGAAATTAAACAAGCTTAGTGATCGGCAGATGTTTTGGTAATATAGCAAAATAGGATAATTAGTGATATATGAAAGGCAACTGAATGGTACGGTCGATGGTGTTTTGGTAACCTAGCTAAATATGTAGTTAGTCGCCATTAGAGAAGCTGAATCATCGTAAGGATTCGAATGATTTCGGTGATAGCAATTTAATCTCAGCCCATGATTATACATCACCTCGTGGAAACAATTGGTGCAACTTTAGTTTCTAACATTACCATTAAATCAAGACACCTTGGAAATAAACAGTGATGAAGAGCATAGATAGGGAGCAACAGTCATTTGATGTCTCCCTTCTGTGCTCTTTTTTCATTGTTAATAAAATGTAAAGAAAAGAAGACTAAAACATATCGGAATTATTGCCAATATATGATAAGATAGTAAGAGTGAAATGGATGAAAGGAGGGACAATATGCCAAGAAAACATTATCCAGGTGAAACAGTGGGAATTATTGGTTCTAGCTTATCTGCAGCTATATTAGCACAAGAAGCGGGTCGATTAGGATACCGAGTAGGTAGTTTGGTTTTGACTCCAGACAATCCTGTTAAACAATTTGCGTCCTGGCAAACCATTGCCGAAACGTATGATGAACTGGCTTTAAGACATTTTGCCGGACGGGTAGACACGATTATTACCGATACAGGCATTTTATCCAGTCAAGATTATCAAATTTTAAAAGAAATTACGGATGTTACGATGTCAGAAGACTTAATTTCCATTACGACGGATCGATTATTAGAAAAAGCGTATTTAGATTCATTGCAATTATTAGTAGCGCCGTTTTCATTGGTAACATCAATAGCTGACATCAAAGAAGCGGTAGAATATATTGGCTTTCCTTGTATTTTAAAATCAACCAACCGACATTTACCTAATTCAGAACAATCGGTTATTATTTATAGTGAACAAGATTATCCTCAAGCGGAAACTAAAATTGAGGAAAGTACTTGTATTTTAGAAGCTTGGATTCCATCTGAGAAGAAAGCCTCCTTAACGATTGTGCGTAATGAGCGTGGAGAAATGTTAGTTTACCCGATTTTTGAAATTATTGAAGCGGGTATTGATGGTGGAACGCAAGTGCGTTATCCGGTGAGCTTGCATTCGGCGATTGAAGCAGAAATAAATCGCATTGGACACGTGATTGCTGATGAATTGGGATTAATTGGTTCCATTACAATGGAATTGTTAATTACGACTGCGGGAGTCGTCTATGTCAATGATGCTAGAATCGGTCTTTCTGATGCAGCATTATTTACCATTGGTTCAATGTCAGTGAATCATTATGAGGCAACGGTCCGTGCGGTGTTAGGATTACCACTACCGGAAATACGTCTAAGAAGTAAGGCAGCAATTTCATTACAAGTACCTTATTTAAATCTTGATAGTGTGCTAACACAATATATGATGCGTACGGATTGGGGATTTGCTTTATTTAATCCTTTGGGTCATGAAGCTCATGACATTGTGGGACAAGTGATTATAACAGGAGACTCGATTAGTAATTGTGAACGTCAAATTGAGATAACGGATTTATTAAAAAAATAATGATTTTAAGTGATATTCTTTGTCGTGAAGAATCAATTGATAGTTGTGATTATGGAAGTGCTAGTAGAAACAATTAATAGAATATAATCTAATGAGGAAACTGGTTGGAGCATCATGGATTGTTTGGCCGCGAGGCACTCCATTACTGAGAACTGCACGGTTTGTCGTGCTTAATGCTTAACATGGGTAACTTTTTTATAATATTGTATAACTAATAGTGCAGAGGTATTGTTTTAGGAAAAAAAGTCTGCTATAATACAGTTATTAGATTTTATCTCCCTATGAATCTAATAAAGACTAGTCGGAGCCCACTTAGTGGGCTTTTTTTATGCTTGTCATTTTCTTAGGAAAATCGGTTCATGTCAAATGGTGTGGGTCAACAGAAATGATTCTTTTCCCCACACCAAAAAGTATAGAATCGCTAATTTTTGATAAAAAAAAGAGGTCGTACACATCTAAGTGATTGACGGCCTTTTAGTTTTAAGATGATTGATTTATTCTATTTAAAATGCGGTAGATGGGAGTTGAACCCACACGAGTATACACTCACCACCCCCTCAAGATGGCGCGTCTGCCATTCCGCCACTACCGCAGGAAACAATATTAAAAATAGCATGTTATTCAACATTTGTCAAATATCTAAAGAGTCTTTTTTGATGTCGGAGAATGGTTCAGCGATTAATAACCTTGTTATATCCACCTTTTTAGATGATTTCAGTAGGGATATCATGGTCTTCTAATTAATTATTAATATTTCTGAGAATAGGTTTTCACTCACAATGACGAAATTTTGTGCTATACTTAATAATTGTAAAAGTCGTAAATAATAATTTTTTTGGGATATTAAGAAGAGTTGGAGTGATTTTTTGAAAAGGGAAGGATGGTATAAAATGAAACTCAAATATTTAACTTTAATGGGAATGATGAGTTCACTCATTTTATCACCCATTAGTTCAGCTCAATCCACTCTAGAACCAACCGAAGAGAGTCTTTTGCGAAGTGAAGTGACAAAGGTTGAACCTTCGAAATTAGAAAGCTTAACTCAGCAACTTGAAGCATTAAAAGAGGTTCCGAGCTTTAAAATGCAATTAAAATTAGTGAATCAAAGAAGTAATGAAAAAACGGTTGAGGTGACAGTTTTTGGTAATACTACAACTGGCAATGCGATTATCGACTATGATTTCTATGATCGATTGTCAAATCCAAACCATTATCATGTTCGTCTGTATGCTTATGATAATTTTAAGTACGCTTATGTCACGACTTTAGATTGGCTTAACTCGCTTGATTATTTCAGTCAACCTTACTTTAAGCGAGATGATGCTTTGGTGATGGCTTCAGTTGATTCTCCCGTCGTTGAATTCGAACAAAGTCAGCTAATAGGCTTTGATCAATTGATGAATTTGAATGATGCGTTTCTATTATTACCTAATATGAACAAGTTAGCTCAAGTTCCTGAAGAGAGTATTTACTATATCGATCCGATATATACGTTGAGTTTGGAAAGAATGGCAATTCCGGAAGTGATTTTTAGTGATACTAAAAATGTAAATTTAAAATTGACAACGGATGTCACGATTAATGAAACAGAAGCTAGTGCGATGCAAAAGTTAGAGTTAAGTGCGCAACCTAGTGGACTCGCTTTTGGAGCTTTAGTCAACCAACAAATTGATCGCACACGCTTAGCAACGATTGAGGGACTTGATATTAATCGCGATTTACCTAAAATGGTCAAAGACCTAGGTGTTGCGACTACGATGGTGACCAAGAAATTAACCGATTTTGATATTGCCTTTAATGAACGTACTCAACTCTATACTTTAACATTAGCTGGTGTCACTGAAAACTTTAACTTAAATATTTTTGAAGATAAAACAGCGAGCTTTAAATCATATGAGTTTAAGACAGTTTATAGCTTTCAACCGTATGAGTGGACCATGCCTGATTTATTAGCTTTGAATTCCATCTCCCAAAAAGAATTAACGTATTTATTGACAAGTGAATTGATAGATGAGGTATCTGAAAGTGAGTAGATTAACATATCGTCATACCATCATTGCTTGTTTTATGGCTTATGTTGTGCAATCGATGGTGATTAATTATGTGCCCTTATTATTTGTACAATTTCAAAATGAATTTTCAGTTGATTTAGTCCAAATAACGGCATTAGTTTCCTTAAATTTTTTAGTGCAATTAATGGCAGATGCATTATCCATCCCCATTATTAAATGGATTGGTTATCGTTGGGTGGCTATATTAGCCCATTTATTAGCGGTATTAGGTTTTGCTGCGATGGCACTTTTGCCGAATATGATAGGCAGTAATCCGTATATTGGTTTGGTGATTGCTACCGCTTTATATAGTGCAGGAGGCGGCTTGATTGAGGTGGTTAGTAATCCTATCTTAGAGGAAATCCCAACTGATAATAATGAACGAATGATGAGCTTGATGCATTCGTTTTATAGTTGGGGCTTTGTCGCCGTCACGATTATTGCGATGAGTTACTTTTACTTTGTCGGCATTGAACAGTGGCGCGTTCTGACATTTTTCTGGTGTATTATTCCGTTACTTAATATGATTTTATTCATTTTTGTGCCATTACCAACGATCATCGAAGGAACTGCTGAAGGTGGTAGTATGATGGGATTATTAACCAATCAAGCTTTCTGGATTTTTTCGATGATGATGTTTTGTGCCGGTGCTAGTGAAATGGCACTGAGCCAATGGTTATCCCTTTATATGGAAAAAACTGTCGGCTTTTCTAAAGCCGTGGGAGATTTAGCCGGACCGCTTTCTTTTGCGGTGATGATGGGCTTATTTCGGATTTATTTTGGCTTAGGAAAACATAATCTTTCCATTTTAAAATTCATTATGATTAGTTTAATAACCCTAACCATTAGTATTTTAGTGATGTCGGTATTTGACTGGCCATGGATTAGCTTATTAGGCAGTGCAATGTACGGAGGAGCGGTCGGTATATTATGGCCGGGAACGTATAGTCTGGCAGGTAAAGGATTAACCGGGGGACCGATTATGTTTGGGATGTTAGCTTTAATTGGCGATTTAGGTTGTACGGTAGGTCCTGGATTAATTGGTCAGGTAGCTGCTTGGTCAGGTGGTAATTTACGAGTCGGTATTTTTTCAAGTATTATCTTTCCCTTGATATTTTTGTGGATGATTTATTTAGCAAAGAAAAAATCATTATTTGAAGGCAAGAACGAGGCAGCAGTTATAAAAGAGTAAACCATTATTGATAAAGAACGAGAGATTTATAAGGAATTAAAGCTTAACACGCTTAAGCACGAGCTTCTTATAAGTCTCTTTTTATATACCGACTAATGGGGTGATGTTCAAGGAAATCTTAACGAGGTTCTTTTGATTGGAGAAACAACATTTCTAGTATATACTTTAGCATTGGTGGTATCGGTGCGAGCGATTGAATCAACGTGCATTTGGCTACAAGATAAGTGCGCAATCTGTTATTAGAACAATGAGCATTTGGTTACAAAATAAATGCACAGTCATTTATCAGAGCAATACGCACTTGTTTACAAGAAAAATGAGCTATCAGTTTTTGGAGCAATTCATAGTCCGTCGTAAAAGAAATGCGCACTAGGTTATTGAAGAATCCCGTATATATTGATTGATGCGCCTTAAAATATACAGATGAAATTAAAGCGATGATTCCATTATTCACCATGCCTCTAACTAATTCACTCTAAAAAGCTGTTACTTACGAATCTTCCCTAAGCTTCTATTGAGATTCATTTGAAACTCCTTAGAATTCTTGCTATAATACCTTTTAGAAGACTATGATGAAAAATGTCAATTGTGCCGTCATCAGGGAGATTTAGCGTGACTGAAACTAAATCATGTAAGCCGCGAGAGACTTTCGCTTTCGGAGTCGTTCTGTTAAGAAAGAATCACTTTTGAAAAAGAACCCGCTACATCTCGGTTATAGATGCCAAGTGTCAAAGATTGGATTGCTGATAATCTTTGAAACAAGGGTGGTACCACGGTCATGCGTCCCTTTTTTGGGGGAGGCTATTTTTTTGTCATAAATTTTAAAAAGGAGTAAGCTATGAGTTCAAAATTACAAGAAACATTAGATAAGATTCAAGTCCTCATGCAAGAAGCATCAGGTGAATTAGAACAAGTTGATTCAATGAAAGTGTTAAACACCTTAAGAGTGAAATACACTGGGAAAAAAGGGGTTATTGCGGATCTTGCTAAAGTGATGCGTGACCTAGACAATGACGGTCGTCGTGAACTAGGGCAACATATGAATGAGTTCAAGAAAAAAATTGAAACAACGATTGAAGTCTCAAAAGCCCGTATTGAAGCGCGAGAGTTAGAAATTAAATTAGCAGAAGAAACGCTTGATATTACGTTACCAGGTAAAAAACAAGCGTTAGGTAGTCGTCATATCATTACTCAAACCATGGAAGAAATTGAAGATTTATTTATTGGTATGGGGTATCAAGTGATTGAAGGGCCTGAAGTTGAATTAGATCACTATAACTTTGAAATGATGAACTTACCAAAAGGACATCCTGCTCGTGATATGCAAGATACGTTTTATATTTCAGAGGAAGTATTATTGCGAACGCATACTTCTCCTGTGCAAGCTCGTACGATGGAAAAACATGATTTTGAAAAAGACGGTCCATTAAAAATGATTAGTCCTGGTAAAGTTTTCCGTCGTGATAGTGATGATGCGACGCACTCTCACCAATTCCATCAAATTGAAGGATTAGTAGTAGACAAAGAGATTACACTCGCTGATCTAAAAGGGACGCTATTACAGTTTGCTCAAAAATTATTTGGTGAAGAACGTGAAATTCGTTTACGTCCAAGTTATTTCCCATTTACTGAACCTTCGGTCGAAGTAGATGTGTCATGTTTTAAATGCGGTGGTAAAGGCTGTTCAGTCTGTAAACAAACAGGTTGGATTGAAATATTAGGTGCCGGCATTGTCCATCCAAATGTATTAGAAATGGCCGGTATTGATTCAAGTAAATACTCAGGATTCGCTTTTGGTTTAGGACCAGATCGTGTGGCAATGTTGAAATATAATGTGGATGATATTCGTCACTTCTATCAAAATGATTTACGTTTCTCAGATCAATTCAAAGGAGGTCAAAATTAATGTTTTTATCATATGAATGGTTAAACGATTTTGTAGATTTATCAAAAATTAAGGCAGATGAATTGGCTGATAAAATGTCTCGTACAGGTATTGAGATTGAAGGCGTAGAAAATTATGGTGCTAATTTATCAAACTTAGTAATAGGAGAAGTTGTAGAATGTGTCGATCATCCCGATAGTGACCACCTACATTTAACGAAAGTAGATGTCGGTCAAGACGCATTATTACAAATTGTTTGTGGAGCACCGAATGTGCATGCGGGAGCAAAAGTAATTGTTGCGATGATTGGTGCTGTTTTACCTGGTGGATTCAAAATTAAGAAAAGTAAATTACGTGGTGAAGTATCCGAAGGAATGTTATGTTCACTGCAAGAATTAGGCTTTTCCGATAGTGTTATTCCTAAGAAATACGCAGATGGCATTTATTTATTCCCACAAGATGCGCCAGTGGGGCAAAGTGTGATTGATTATTTAAAATTAGATGATCCGATTTTAGAATTATCGATTACCCCTAACCGTGCAGATGCTTTATCAATGCGTGGCTCTGCGTATGAAGTAGGAGCAGTCATTAATCAAAAACCTACGATGACGCAACCAGAAGCGCCTCATTTTGCTGATAACGCAGAATTATTAGAGGCTGTCTCAGTAACGGTTGCAGATGCTGCTTTATCACCACGCTATCAATTGCGAGTGATTAAAAACGTGACGGTAAAAGAAAGTCCATTATGGTTACAAATGCGCTTGATGAAAGCCGGTATTCGTCCATTAAACAATATCGTTGATATTACGAATTATTTCTTATTATTATATGGGCAACCCATGCATGCCTTTGACTATGATACGCTAGCTTCTAAAGCCATTTCAGTAGCAGCAGCCAATGAAGGGGAAACTTTCATGACTTTAGATGGGGCAGAACGTACGTTATCAACACATGATGTGATGATTAAAGCCGGTGAAACCCCTGTTGCGTTAGCAGGTGTAATGGGCGGCATGGATTCAGAAGTCACAGAGAAGACCACGACTGTCTTATTAGAAACAGCTGTCTTTGACCGCTTAAATGTCCGTAAAACAGCGTCTAAATTTAATTTACGTTCTGAATCAAGTGCACGCTTTGAAAAAGGAATTAATTTAGCAACGATTGATGAAGCAGGAGCTGCTGCAGCCCAAATAATGGCTGAATTAGGTGATGGCGTCGTTGAACCGGGTGTTAAGGAAGTGAATACCTTAACGGTTGAAAATAAACAAGTGACAGTTCCTTTATCAGCGATTGAAAATAGAATAGGCATTCAGATCACCAACGATGAATTACAAACCATTTTTGACCGTTTAGGTTTTGAAGTAACGATTCAAGACACAGACTTTACCGTCTCAGTGCCACCACGTCGTTGGGATATAGCGATTGAAGCAGAAGTCTTAGAAGAAATTGCCCGTATTTATGGTTATGATAATATTCCCGTTACGTTACCAACTGTACCAAGTACGCCAGGTCGCTTAAATTCAAAACAAAAATTAGTTCGTCAAACACGTGCGATTGCTGAAGGACTGGGCTTAAATCAAGTGATTAGTTATGTCTTAACCTCACCAAAAGAAGCTGAATTATTACATGGTGACCAACCATTTGTCAAATTAGCCTTACCAATGAGTGAAGATCGTTCAGTATTACGTCAAAGTTTATTCCCAGCGCTAATGGAAATTGCAAAATATAACCAAGCGCGTCAAAATAAACCATTAGCCTTTTATGAAATTGGTAAAGTCTTTTATGGACAAGGTGACAATGTTCAACCAAAAGAAGAAGAGCGCTTTGGTATCTTAGTATCAGGACAAAATGCCGTAAATGCTTGGTATCAAGAGGCAGCGAATTATGATTTTTATGACTTAAAGGGAATCATTGAAAGTTATTTCGAAGCTATTCGCTTAACTAACAAGATAACTTATCAAGCAACCCAAGATTATGCCGTCATGCATCCGGGTCGTACCGCAAACATCTTATTAGATGGTGAAGTAATTGGATTCTTTGGTCAAGTCCATCCTAAAGTAGCCAAAGACCATGATTTACCAGATGAGACATTCTTTGCGGAAATAAACTTTGATCAAGTATTAGCTTATGACCGTCCTGCTTTAGTGCAAACGATGATTACGAAGTACCCTTCAACGTCACGTGACTTAGCTTTATTAGTACCAAAATCGATAATCCAACAAGAATTAGTCGATTTAATTAATGAAAAAGGTGGCCAATATTTACGTTCAGTTGAATTATTTGACCGTTTTGTCGATGCTAAAATTGGAGAAGACAACCAATCATTAGCTTATCACTTAACTTTCCAAAACCCAGAGAAAACTTTAACGGATGAGAAAATTAACGCCGCAATGGCTAATATTACCGAAGCCCTTAATCAAATTGATGGCTTAGAAATTCGTTAAGAACGATAAGATAAATACCATTTTGAGACTGTGTAGAAATGAATGTTTCTACATGGTCTTTTTTTGCAGGCGATTTTTACTCGTCAATAAGCCGCTGAGTTCTTTTTAATGCATCACATTTTATTGAGGAAAATTGAAGGGGATTATGGATGCCTTCCGTATCGCTAAGGAAAAAGGGAGTCTATGAAATCATTTACATTGTAGTAAGCGTTCATTATAATAATATTGAAAGGAGTGGTAAATTGAAGATCATTAAATTAGTGACAATTGGTGGTGGTTCTAGTTATACACCAGAATTGGTTGAAGGCATGATTTTAAGGCAATCGAAACTCCAAATCAGTGAATGGTGGTTTGTCGATGTTGAATTAGGACAGGAAAAATTAACAACGATTGTGGAGCTAGCTAAACGGATGGTTAAGAAAGCCGGACTAAATTGGCAGATTTATGGTACATTAAATCGTCGTGAAGCATTGAAAGATGCTGATTTCGTCACTTCGCAATTTAGAGTCGGACAGTTAGATGCGCGTATATTAGATGAATCGATTCCACTCAAACTTGGCATGTTAGGTCAAGAGACTAATGGTGCCGGTGGTATTTTTAAAGCTTTTCGCACGATTGAAGCATATAAACCAATTATTGAATACATGAAAGAGTTATGTCCTGATGCGTGGCTGATTAATTTCACTAATCCTGCTGGGATAGTCACAGAAGCTTTGATTAATCATCTTGGATGGGTTAAGACGATTGGGGTTTGCAATATTCCGATTGGTCAGCAAAAGGCAGCGGCAGAAGTTTTAGGTTTAGATGATAAACAATTAATGTTAAGACATGTGGGTCTCAATCATTTTCATTTCCATGAAGTGTGGGATCAAGAAGGGCATAATCGCACGGATGAAGTGATTGAAAAACTATATGGGATAGATCGAGAAGATAAAGTACAAGGTGTAAAAAATATTACCAGTCTTGATTTTCCCATTGAACTTTTAAGAAGTCTTCGCTTATTACCATGTGATTATCATCGTTACTTCTTTATTGAAACTGAAATGTTAGAAGATAGTATTCAACAATTTAAAGAAGGCACCGCACGTGGTGAACAAGTGAAAAAAATTGAAGAGGAGTTATTTGCTGTTTACCGCAATCCTCACACCGATGAAAAACCTAAACAATTAGAGTTAAGAGGTGGCGCTTATTATAGTGACATTGCTTGCCAATTAATTGTCGCGATTGTTAACGACACGCACGAACAATTTACGGTTTCAACCATAAATCATGGAGTGATCGATTATTTACCGAAAGATTGTGTGGTAGAAATCTCAACTATAATAACAGCAAACGGTCCGATTCCATTAGCAGTACCAGCCGTTTCACCTTTTGTTAAAGGGTATCTACAAGTGATGAAGCAAATGGAATTGTTAACGGTTGAAGCAGCGATGACTGGATCCTATGATTTAGCCTTACAAGCATTTATGATTCATCCTTTAATTGCTAATGATGCCAGAACACAAGTTGTTTTAAATGAATTATTATTGGCTCATGAATCCTATTTACCACAATTTCATCATAGTATTGAAAAATTGAAAATAAAGGAGCAAACAAATGACTAAAGAGAAAAAGTTTTATCAATTTCCTAAAGGTTTTTTATGGGGAAGTTCTACTTCTGGACCGCAAAGTGAAGGGACCGTTCCGGGTGACGGTAAAGGAATGAGTAATTGGGATTATTGGTTTAGTATTGAACCTGAGCGATTCCATAATCAAGTGGGTCCAAGTCAAACTTCTACTTTCTATACTAACTACAAAACTGATATTGAATTGCTTAAAGCAACTGGACACACCATTTTCCGACCATCGATTCAATGGTCACGTTTAATCCCTGATGGCGTTGGTGAAGTTAATCGTAAAGCAGTTGATTTTTACCGTGATGTCTTTAAACGGATTAATGAAACGGGCGTTAAACCGATAGTCAACCTTTATCATTTTGATATTCCTTATGCATTACAAAAAAAAGGGGGTTGGGAGACGAAAGAGACGGTTGAGGCTTATGAAAATTATGCTAGAACGTGTTTCGAATTATTTGGCGACTTGGTGGATACTTGGATTACCTTCAACGAACCAATTGTACCAGTGGAATGTGGTTATTTAGGCAATCATCACTATCCAGGAAAAGTAGATGCGAAAGCAGCGGTACAAGTAGCTTATAATACGCAATTAGCTAGTGCATTAGCCGTTAAAGCTTGCCATGAAACGAATTCTGATCATAAAATTTGTGTCGTATTAAATTTAACACCAGCTTATCCACGTAGTCAATCCGAAGAGGACTTAAAAGCTGCCCGTATTGCGGAATTATTCCAAACAAAGAGTTTCTTAGACCCATCGGTTTTAGGGGAGTATCCACGAGAACTAGTTGAAATTATTAACAAACATGGCTTAACTCCAGACTATACGGATGAAGAATTGGCGATTATAAAAGAACATACAGTTGATTTCTTAGGGGTGAATTATTACCAACCATTAAGAGTTCAGGCTCGTACGACACCATGGGATGAGAATCAACCATTTATGCCGAATTATTATTTCCAAGGGTATGATATGCCGGGGAAAAAAATCAATCCACATCGTGGCTGGGAAATTTATGAACCAGGGATTTATGATATTGCGATGAATTTAAAAGCAAACTATGGAAACATTGACTGGATTTTAACTGAAAATGGAATGGGCGTTGAAGGCGAAGAAAAATTCAAGGTAGATGGGATGATTCAAGACGATTACCGCATTGAATTCATCGAAAATCATTTAATTGAATTACATCGTGCCATCGAAGAAGGTGCCAATTGCCATGGCTATATGTTATGGACCTTCATTGATTGTTGGAGCTGGCTCAATGCTTATAAGAATCGATATGGCTTAATAGAATTAGATTTAGAAACACAAGAACGAACCATAAAAAAATCTGGTTACTGGTTCAAACAATTAAGCGAACAAAATGGCTTTGAACGTTAGAGAGGAGACGTTAATGTGGTAAACTTTGGTTTTTCTATTTATCCGGAAAATCATTCGGTCCAAAAAACCGAACAATACATGGATTTATTAAAGAAATATGGTGCAAGCAGAATTTTTATGAGTTTACTTCAATTAGAAACGGACGACACATCAATTTTTGATAAATATCAAGAAATTATTGCTTATGCCAATCAACTGGATTTAAAAGTAATTGCTGATATTAGCCCTGCTTTTGTGAAACAAGCAGGGTGGGATCAAGATTTAATTGAAAAAGCCCATCAATTTGGTTTAAAAGGTCTACGCTTAGATGAAGCATTAGATATCGACGCTATTGTGGACTTAACCAAGAATCCTTACGGGATTAAGATTGAGTTAAATATGAGTACGGACGCTACTTTACTAAATAAATTAATTGAAGCTGGAGCAAAATTAGAGAATGTCATTGCATGTCATAATTTTTATCCCCATGAATTTACCGGTTTATCCGTTGCACATTTTGAAAAAATGAACCAATTATTTAAGGAGGTAGGCATTGAAACGGCCGCCTTTGTCAATGCTCGAACCGCAACGGAAGGACCTTGGCCTTTATCAGAGGGGCTTTGTACCGTCGAAGATCATCGTCACTTACCAATTGAATTACAAGCAGCGTTATTAATCGCAACCGAACACATTGATAATATTTTAATTGCCAATCAATTTATTACCGAAGAGGAACTTCAAAAACTGACCCAACGAATAAATGAAGAGGTAATGGTGCTACCAGTGAAACCTTTCCTAAAATTAACTGAGACGGAACGTCAAATTATTGAAGAATTGCATGTTTATCGTGGGGATATCTCGGATTATGTTATTCGGTCGACGATGACACGGGTAAAATTTGCTGACCAATCAGTTGCACCACGAGATCAAGTAAAAATCGTTCAACGTGGTTCAATCATTATTGACAATGATTTGTATACACGCTATAAAGGTGAATTACAAATTGCCTTGAAAGTATTTGAAGTAAGTGATAAAGCAAATGTCGTAGCTGAAATATTACCGGAAGCAGTGACTTTATTGAATTATTTAAAACCTTGGCAAGCTTTCAAATTAGAAATTGTGGAATAGGTTGCCAATAGAAGTGAGAGAATTAAGAGCTTAGGTGTGAATGAAATCAAATAGGGAGTGGGCAAGAAGTAGAAAATTGATTGATTTTCGCTTCGTCTGCCTACCCCCGCAAAGTTGAGTAGGTTTCAAACAAGTCTTTAAGACGCAGTTTGAGACCACTCAACCACTGCGCTTTTAATTAATGACCAATACATCGATAGAATTTATCTACTTTATGCCCAGCCTCATTAAATGTGAAAATTTGTAGAAATAGTCATGATGCACTTGTAATGGATATGATGGAGTGTTGATTAGGACATGATGTTTTACATAACAGTAGATCCCACTAAATAGTGAAAAATCATTTGTTTAAATTGTTAAATTTTAAACTAGATGATGAAAAAGGTATATCCGAAAAGCAAAAATGTATCTAAGAATTATAGCAATCGAAGAGTATTAATTTTCCTTACTTAATTAATCAAGTTGTTTTTCCTTAACGATACGGAAATAAGAGGTTTTATATTTCCTTAACGATTTGGTAATATATAGTTGTAAAGGGTTTCGTATTCGAGAGGAGGTATGTATGCTTTCAAAAAAAGAAGTGAGTTTATTGGAATGCTTATTGAAGAATAAAACACACTATTTGTCTAGTGCTGAACTTGCAAAAGAAATTGATACTAGCGATCGAACGGCTCGTAAATATTTACAGCAATTGGCACAAACGATTGCAGGTCATGGTGCTCGTTTAATCTCTAAACCCGGGAATGGTTATCTTTTAGAAATCACTCATGCCTTAGAATTTGAAATTTTTTGGCAAGAAACATTAACTTCCAAGAAGTCAATGACGGATATTACCCAAGTTGAAGAGTCAACCGATCGCCAGCATTATGTGTTAAATAAATTATTTTTTAATGATGCGCCATTGTTGTTTGATGATTTAGCCGATGAACTTTATATTAGTAAAACAACTTTAACCAATGTCTTAAACGATATTCGTCAACAGGTACAAGGCTATGGTTTACAATTGTTAAATAATAAAGATGGCATTCGAATTGAAGGGGTCGAGTCGGATATTCGTCATTTTATGATGGACTATTTCTTTATTGATACTTTTGATGATTCTATGTTTGCTTTTGTTGGTGGCACGTTGTTATCAGAGATTAATTTTGCTGAAATTACTATTGTAGTAATTGATGAGTGTCGAGATGCTTTATTAAAATTATCGGACTATGTTGTGCATAATCTGGTGTTACATATTGCCTTAATGATTAAGCGTATCCGCACGGGGTATTCAATCAAAGAATTTAAAGTTGCCCCAGATATTCAAAAATCCAAAGAGTACGAAGTAGCTTTAAGAATTTTATATCGATTAGAAAATGCTTTTAATGTCAAGTTTCCAATTGAGGAAGCGAACTATATTGCTTTACACTTAAAAGTTAAGCAAACTCAGTTAACACAAGAAGTTGATAAAAATAAAGATGAACAAAATAGTCTAAAGAATCAAATACTGAATGTTTTGGAAGCTATCTCTCAGGAAATCGAAATGAATTTAGTGACGGATACGGTTTTAATCAATGGCTTAACAGCGCATTTCCATCCACTGATCATTCGATTAAAGAATAAAATTCAATTATCAAATCCTTTAGTTGAAGAGATTAAAACTAAGTTTCCAGAAATATTAGCGATAACTAAAAAATATTTTGCTAAGATGCCATTATTAGAAGGACAAGAATTGTTAGATGACGAGTGGGCGTATATTGCAATCCATGTATTAGCTGCGATTGAGCGTGATGTAAACCGTAATAAACTGCAAGTGCTGGTTGTATGTGCAACTGGAACTGGAAGTGCGATGATGCTGAAAAATCGACTAGAAAATGAGTTTGGTGGTAGCATCAAAATTGTGGATGTGGTTGGCTATTATGAGGTAAATGAAGAACGGTTGAAAGGGATTGATTTAATCATTTCTTCAATTAATTTATCGAATTTACTATTTTTAACACCGGTCGTACATGTGAGTGTCTTTCTAACTTCAGATGAAGTACGTGAAATTAGACAATATATTCGCACTAGCTCATCTCGTCAAAATGAACCACATCAAAAAGAAGCTTTAGAAAAACTTAAAGCCGAACAAATTGCAAAAGAAATTTTTAGTAAAGAAAAATTTATTTACTTTGAAGAAATTATCGATAAAAATACCGCTTTAGAACAAATGATTTTATTACTTAATGAGGCCGAAAAACCTGATTTTAAAGATCAGATGATGCATCAATTAAGTTTACGTGAAACGTATAGTCCAGTGGTTTATGGAGAACGTTTAGCCTTTCCACATCCAACAGTTCCAATGAGTTTAACTGAACAAGTCGTGGTGGGCATTTGTAAAGAACCATTATACTGGAGTGAAGAGCATCCGTCTGTACGTTTTATCTTTTTACTATCGCCATCAAAAGGTAGCAATGAAAAAATGAAGTACATTTCACCTTGTTTGGTCGATTTTGTTAATAATGAAATGGCACAAGCCTTATTGTTACAACGACCAGATTTTAAACAATTGGTGAATATATTTATTAGTTTATTACAAAAATAATTGGAGGAACAGAAAATGAAAAATATTATGTTAGTTTGTAATGCAGGAATGTCTACAAGTATGTTAGTGACAAAAATGGAAAAAGCAGCTCAAGAAAAAGGTATTGAAGCAACAATCTGGGCTGTGCCTGTTTCAGAAGTGGATAGCGAAGTAGCAGCTAAAGACATTGATGTGTTATTAGTAGGACCACAAGTGAAATTCATGTTAAAAGAATACAAAGAAAAATTTGAACCTAATATAAAAGTAAGTGATATCAATATGATGGATTACGGCACAATGAATGGTACTAATGTTTTTAACTATGCCATGGAAATGATTGGAGAATAAAGATGGCAGAACCAAAAAATTTAGAACAAGTCATGGGGCTGATTATGCATGGAGGAGACGCCAAAGGAAAAGCAGTCGAAGCCATTCGTGCAGCAAAAGCGGGTCAATTTGAAGAAGCTAAGACATTAATTGTTGAAGCAAATACTGCCTTGAATACTGCACATAAATCACAAACAGCTTTATTAACGCAAGAAGCATCTGGCGATAGTGTGGAACTGTCTTTATTATTGATTCATGGTCAAGATCATTTAATGACAGCTTTAACATTTATTGACGTAGCAAAAGAAATTATTGAGTTACATGAAAAAATTGATCGATTAACAGAGGATGAGTAAGGTGGAAGTAGCCAAAGTATTAAATGTCCCAATTGAGGATGTTTTTGATGCCATTACACTGTCATTTAAACAAGATTACTATGCTAACACTGATATAGAATTAGCAGATAGCGACATTGTCGAAGGTTTAACGTATATAAAAAAATTTGGTCGTAATAACCAAAATAGTATTCGATTGACAGTTAAGGAGTTTGAGCGACCAACACGTTATTGCGTTGTTTATGGATCTAATCAAGGTAAACAAGAAGTTGAATATCAATTAAGAGCCATTACCGATAAAAAAACAGAAGTAACTTATATCCAAGTATATGAGCCAGCAGGATTTTTCCATAAAGCCAATGCATGGATCATGGATAAAATTTTTGCTTCTAGTGTGAAAAAGAAAATTGACGCACAATTAACCGGTTTGGAATCTTTTGCTAAAACAACTAGTCAACAAATTAATACAAGAAAGTAGGCGAAGAATTGAAAGAAATAGTGTCAAATTTAAGACCTGATTTCCTGTGGGGGTCTGCTTCAGCTGCTTATCAAATTGAGGGCGCATGGAATGAAGATGGAAAATCACCATCTGTTTGGGATGAATACGTCCGTATTCCTGGAACAACTTTCAAAGGAACGACGGGAGATGTCGCAGTTGATCATTATCACCGTTATAAAGAAGATGTTGCTTTAATGGCTGAAATGGGCATAAAAGCCTATCGATTCTCCATTGCTTGGACTCGTATTTTACCCAATGGACGTGGGAAAGTAAATGAAGCGGGGATTAAATTCTATTCTGATTTAATCGATGAATTAATTAAAAATGATATTGAACCCTTGGTGACTTTATATCATTGGGATTTACCACAATGTTTAATGGATGAATATGGTGGTTGGGAAGATCGTCAAATTATTGATGACTTTAATGAATATGCTTCAGTTTTATTCGAACGTTTTGGAGACCGTGTTAAATATTGGATTAGTTTAAATGAACAAAATGTATTCGTTAGTTTAGGCTACCAGTTAGCAATGCACCCTCCAGGTGTAAAAGATACTCAACGGATGTACAATGTTAACCATATTGCTAATTTAGCGAATGCAAAAGTGACTAATACTTTCCATGAAATGGTTCCAGATGGAAAAATTGGACCAAGTTTTGCTTATTCACCAAATTATGCCAAGGATAGTGATCCAATTAATGTGTTAGCTGCTGAAAAAGCGGAGAATTTAAATGCCTATTTCTGGATGGATATTTATCTATGGGGACGTTATCCTAAATCAGCTCTTCGTTATTTAGAAGAACAAGGGATCACTTTAGATATTCAATCAGGAGATATGGAATTATTAGCCTCAGCTAAACCCGATTTCTTAGGTATTAACTATTATCAAACTAATACCATTGCTTTTAATCCAATTGATGGTGTCGGCGCTGGTCAAATGAATACGACTGGTAAGAAAGGTTCATCTGGCGAATCAGGTGTTCCAGGACACTATAAACGAATTGTCAACGAATTTGTCGAACGGACGAATTGGGATTGGGAAATCGATCCAAAAGGTCTACAAGTAGGCTTACAACGTATTACGAGTCGTTATGATATACCGGTATTAATTACTGAAAATGGTTTAGGAGAGTATGATAAATTAACCGAAGATGGTAAAGTTCATGACCAATATCGTATTGACTATTTACAAGGTCACGTTGCCGCGATGAATGAAGCAGTGGCAAATGGAACGGAGTTGTTAGGTTATTGTACGTGGTCATTTACCGACTTATTATCATGGTTAAATGGTTATCAAAAACGATACGGTTTTGTCTATGTGGACAAACACGAAGTCGAAGAAGGAACTTTAGAGCGTTTGAAAAAAGATAGTTACTATTGGTACCAAGAGTTAATCCACACCCATCAAACGAAATAACTATTTCAATCTATCTATCAAAATAAAACAATTTAGGAGTTGTAAATTTTATGTCAAATTTTTCAGATAAATTTATGGAAATTTCTGGAAAAATCGGATCACAACGTCATTTAGTAGCGATTCGTGACTCATTCATTGCGATGATGCCTATCACAATGGCCGGGTCAGTAGCAGTTTTACTAAATGTCTTCTTACGTGATATTCCAACCAGTTTAGGTTGGACCGGTTTTGCTGCAGCAATGCAACCAATTATCGATATTAACGGATATGTATACTTCGGTACCATCGGGATTATGGCTTTATTCTTCGCCTTTGCCTTTGGTTATAACTTATCCTTGATGTATAAAGTGAACCCATTAGCTGGGGGATTAATCTCTTTTGCATCATTCATTTCAACAATGCCCCAATCATTAAACATCATGACGCCTTTAGAAGGGGCCGATTCTTCCTTGATTGACGGCTTAACCAAATTAGGATTAAATGTCATGTCAGTTGATGGCGTTTCAACTTTAGAAACGAGTGAATGGGGTGCGATTGCATTAAAATATGCCGGCGCAACTGGTTTGTTTACCGCATTAATTATTGGATTTTTAGCGACTTGGGTATATGCGACCTTAACTCATAAGAACTTTACGATTAAATTACCAGATACAGTGCCACCTGCAGTTAACAAAGCCTTTGCTGCAATTATCCCTGGTACAGCCGCTATCTATGCTTCAGCAATTGTCGCATTCTTAGCCTTTGCTTTAACAGGACAAGCTATTAATGATTTAGTGTCAACATACATTCAAATGCCATTAATGGGCTTATCACAAGGGCTTGGATCAGTTATCTTATTAACTTTCTTAGTTCAATTATTCTGGTTTTTTGGCTTACACGGGCACAATGTATTGGCTCCAGTAATGGATGGTATTTATGGCGTAGCCTTAAATGAAAATACCGCTATTTATGAAGCAACTAAAGATATTGCTCAATTACCTTGGACTTGGACACGTGGTTCATTTGATGCTTATGCTCAAATGGGTGGTTCTGGTGTTACTTTAGGTTTACTCATTGCGATTTTCTTACTATCAAAACGTGAAGATCATAAAACAATAGCAAAATTAGCAGCGCCAATGGGAGTTTTCAATATTAACGAACCGGTTATCTTTGGGATGCCAATTGTATTAAATCCTCAATTTGTGATTCCATGGTTAATTGTTCCACCTATTTGTGCAACAATTGGTTACTTGGCAACCGCAGCAGGATTAATTCTTCCAGTATTCTTAGCTGTCCCTTGGATTACACCTCCAGGACTCTTTGCTTACTTGGCGACAGGAGGTAGCTTCATGGCTGGTTTAGTTTCGTTATTTAACTTATTAGTATCCTTCTTAATTTGGTTACCGTTTGTTATCTCTGCTAATAAAGTAAAAGCTGATTAATAATATGGAGAAAAATGGTTCTACTTTTCTCATGGCTTTAGGTTTTTTCCTAGTAGCAGTGAGCCCATTATGGGGAAATAAATACTTGAACATTATCACTGGTTTAACACTAGTGGGATGTGGCTATTACTTTTTGAGAAAGAAAAAATAATATTAATGATAGATAGATGAAATGATTATCAAAGAGACTGGGTAGAAAGTTTGAACTTCTGCCCAGTTTTCTTTCTTCATCTATTTTTAGAATAAAAAAAGCTTAATCACAGTTGTTTTTGCTAGGTGGTTCAGTCGATTGCTCATTTCAACATAAAAAGAGAATAAACCGCATCTGTTTAGACAAGTTTAATCTCTTTTATTTGCATTAAGTAGACATCTTGAGTAAATCATTATTTATGCACTATCAGCTGCCCACTTTGTTAATTTGGTGCGCTAACGATAGTATTAGTCGGTAAAATGACTGGTGTCGTTATATTTTAATAAACGAAACTGTCCATCGATATATTGAACAACTGATACCGATGCATTATTTAAACGCTCTTGTTCGTGGAAATCTGCTACTAAGCCATGTAATAAGTTTTGAATGGTTAATCCATGACTGACGATTAAAACATTTTGTTCTGTACCAGCATGGCGATTTAACAATTCTAATAAGCCACTTTCAACACGTGTCCAAAATTGGCGATAGTTTTCAGCGTATTTATAAGGGTCTAATTCATGGACGGTGTTTAAAAAGACATCTGCGGTTAATTGGCTACGGTCTGTCACATCGCTCACATTGGCAATATGTTCACGGACATCACGCCATAATTGATTGGCATCAAGTCCCTCATAAAAGCCAAAATGAACTTCACGAAATTCCACCATTGGATGAATGGTTAATTCTTGTGCGTAATGATTCTCTTCTAAAATAATTTGCGCTGTTTCAATGGTACGCATTAAATCACTAGTATAAACCGCATCAAACTTTACGTTAGCTAATCCTTTACCACTGCGGTGGGTATCTTAAATCCCTTTTTCGGTTAATGGTGCATTTGCCCATCCCTGAATTCGCTCCAAGCGATTTAACATTGTTTCTCCGTGACGCATAAAATAAAAAGTAACTCCTGTAGACATATGCACTCTCCTTGTAAATAATAATGAGCATTTTTTTATTCTCGGGAAAATCTAAAAAACCCAAAAGTTCATCCAATTGCTTAGATATTATTCAATCATAATTATAGAGGGGATAGAAAGGGTGAAAAGTCCAAAAGTGAATACATAACGCTTCCTTTACCTAGTTCGTTCGGTTGGGAAAGGCCGAGAGTCGAAAATCGAATACATAACGTTCCGCTGACTAAATCGGCCGGCCAGGAATGACCATACGCAGAAAGTTAAATAATTTTTGCTTCGTCTATCAACTATAACTGTGCGAAAATCACAAACGAGTTATTAAGTCACAGTTTGACACCATTCACCCCAGCGCGATAAAATTATCAAACGCTTTTTTAGCGTTTTGCCCAATCTCGTTTTGCTTCGTAGCTTATCGACTACTAACTTCTGCTAATTGCCAATTCCCTCAATTAATGATTTCTTTTAATAGTTAACAATTGTATTATATCATTTTTACCCGTGCATTCAAATTTAAAAAGTAATGGTCTTAGAGTGCAAATTCGCTCTAATTATGGTATTGTAGTAGAGTATAAAAGACGAAAGGAGCAAGTCTATGGTGAATGAGCAACCGACGACTGTCCAACGATTATTGAAGGTGTTTGCGGTTAATCCCCAACGGAAATTTGGTAGTTATGCTGCTGAGTTGTCCTTTTATATCATTTGGGCCGTAGTACCATTATTATTAGCAATAGCCAATGTGATTGCTGTATTGCCGTTTTCTTCAGATCAAATTGTATCAGTCATTAATGATTCGATGCCTGCTGAAGTGAGTGACGTAATTGTGCCAATATTAGAAAGCTATATTGCGAGTACCAGTGTTAAAGCATTATCTCTGGGGTTAATTATTTCACTTTGGCCAGCCTCAAATGTCTTTAATGCCGTTCAACGTATTTTAAATACGATTTTTAAAGCTGAACCACGTAAGAATGCTCTTATATCAAGAGGGTTTGCTTATGTATTTACTTTAGCTTTAGTTGTTTTAATTTTTTCACTAACATTGGTCTTTGTATTTGGTGAAACCATATTAAATTATCTCACCAGTACCTTTGGCATTGAGATTCCCTTTGTAGGCGCCATTTTACAAAATAGTGGCTTGATTGGGCTATTGAGTTTGTTTATTTTAATGTTTTCGATTTATCAGTTTATGCCAAATGTTAATTGGTCACCAAAATACGCGAGTGTGGGTGCGATTGTAGCTTTGATTGGTTTTGGCTTGATTTCACAATTATTTACCGTTTATTTATCATTTAATAAAAATATCGACAGTAACAGTGCGATTGGAATTTTTATTGTGGTTATCATCTGGTTGTATTATAATATGATGGTTATCTCTTTAGGAGCCTATGCAGCAGTTATCTATCATGATTATTGTGAACGTGATTACTTAGAAATGGTAGCAGAGACAACTGAAGTGGAGAAATTTAAAGTACGAAGTCCACAGTTTAAAACTTATCAAGCGGCAAAAACAGTGGCTCCACTTAAAATTACCAAACGAACGATTCAGGAAGAAGGATAGGATTTATGGCGAAAACAAGACGATTAGTCGCTTATCACGACAGTCGGGTAGATTATGGATTGATTTTAACCGTCTTAATCTTAGCTATTATTGGGATTGTCAGTGTTTATGCGACAACCGTAATGATTGATGGCGAAAATTTAAGAGCGACGTTAATGCATGCTTTATGGTATGCGGTAGGTGCAATTACCGTCATTCTGGCAATGCAATTTGATAGTGAACAATATTGGAAACTCTCAACTTATTTATATGGTTTTGGATTACTGTTACTAGTCTTGGTCTTAATTTTTTATGACCGTGAGACAGCAGCAGAAACGGGGGCCCATTCATGGTTTAGAATCGGGAGCTTCTCATTCCAACCTTCAGAGGTATTTAAACCGGCTTATATTGTTTTTCAAGCACGGGTAATTACTGAACATAATAATAAATTTACCAATCGGACAGTTAAATCAGACTTTATTTTAATAGGGAAAGTATTATTATTTGCCTTACCGGCTTTAGTTTTAATTCAATTACAAAATGACTTGGGAACAAACTTGGTAGTGTTATCTATTACCGCAGGAATGTTATTATTATCCGGAATCGCATGGAAAATTATTATTCCCGTCTTTTTATTTGTGACCATAACAGGTGGCGGCTTAATTTATATGGCGATGTACCATGAAGATATTTTATTCAAAATCGGTTTTATGCCTTATCAATTATCCCGTATTCATTCATGGTTAGATCCCTTCGGCGACACCCAGGGCGATGCGTTCCAATTATCTCGAAGCTTATTGGCGATTGGTTCTGGTGGTCTAGTAGGTAAAGGAATTGGTGTTTCAGAAGTGAATGTGCCGGTTCGTGAATCTGACTTTATCTTTACAACCATAGCTGAAAACTTTGGTTTTATGGGAGCAGCATTCTTATTATTCATTTATTTTGTCTTAATTTATCAAATGGTTCAAACTTGTTTTGAGACGAAAAATGAATTTTATACCTATATTGCGGGTGGCGTTATTTCGATGATTTTATTTCATATTTTAGAAAACATCGGTATGACGATTGGTTTATTACCGATTACCGGGGTGCCATTACCCTTTATATCTCAAGGGGGATCGGCCTTATTAAGTAATTTAATCGGTGTCGGATTAATTATGTCGATGAAATACCATCATCGCAGTTATATGTTTGCTAATGACAATCAATTTGAGTTTTAATTGAACATTAAGATGCCTTTGCTAGCAATAGCGGGGCTTCTTTTTAAGGAAAATGGAGGAATTAATAATGAAAAAAATGACAGAACAATTATGGGTTTTACAAGAAGCCAATCATTATATTATCGGAATGACCCCTTGTTTACAAGAGGAAGCCGGTGATGTCTCTTATGTTAATATTGCGAATATTGGAGAAATTGAAGCCGATGATACTTTATTAAACTTAGAAGCTTCGAAAGCGGCGATTGAAGTTCCGAGTCCTTTATCAGGTAAAATTGTCAAAATCAATGAGGCTGCTATCGATAATCCCGCTTTATTAAATAGCGAAGATGCGAATGATAATTGGATTGCTGTATTAACGGATGTTGATGCTAGCGAATTTGATGCCTTATAAAAGAGTGTGCCATGTTAATTATTGAAAAAGCGATGTTGCATATACTAGATAAAGATTCCGGTAACCTTTATCTATCCGATAACTTAATGAATTTAGAGGACGGTTATGTACAAGACTACATTAACCGTCTTATTGTTAAAATTCAAAAGTCAGATTATAAGTTTGAAACGTTAGCGAGTGATTCTATTATTTATCCGATGGTCACTGGAGAGCGTTCTTTTGAAGAAGTGACCCGTGATTTAGCCAATAAAATCTATAACATTATCGCACCAGCAGAAAATATTCCGGCTGCTGATTATTTGTTTTTTGAAGGTCGTGATGAATTAGAAGAGCATTATTTTGGTATCTTGCGTTTAGATTATCAGTCTTCATTTACTCATTTTCTTGAAGTAGAAGAAGGGATTAGTAATCAATTAATTCAAAACCATGCCATTTTACCAAGTCCAACGGCTAAACCATCCGAAGCTTTTATCTTAAATCGAGCTACCATGGTGTATCAATTAGTGGAAAAACGTTATGAGATTGAAGGTACGAAGCAACTTTATTTCTCTGAGGAAGTATTAGGTATCATGCCACCAGAACCCACTCCCACTCATATCAAGCAAATTAGACGTACTGTTAACTCGGTTGCCAAGCGTTATGACGAACCGGCTTATGAAGTAATGGCTACAGCACAAAAGGTGATTTATGATCAATTAGATGAATCTAATGAAATTGATAGTGAAGCCGTAATTGAAAAAGTCTTTGAACATAATACTGGGGCTTTAGCTGCCGCTAAGGAAGAAATTGCTGAGAAAGAAGTACCGGAAAAAATTGTCGTGACCAATGTACCAAAATATGAGAAGAAGTATAGTAAGCAAAAGTTTAAACTTGCCAATGGAATTGAACTATTCATTCCTATTGAATTGTATGATAATCCAGATATCGTCGAGTTCATTAATCAGCCGGATGGTTCCATTTCGGTTGTCATTAAAAATGTAGAGTCGATGATGAGCCGATTTAATGGTTAGTCAAGAGAGTAAAGCACAAGAAGCCAACACAACTCAATAATAAATTTAAGTCCTGGGTAGAATCAATCTATCCAGGATTTTTTTGGGAGTGGGAAAGAAGTAGAAAATTAAATAAATTTCGCTTCGTCTGCCCATTTCTTTGTCTGGATTTAGGGGGCATTATAAATATTCTGCAATTATTTTAAGGCTTTTGCTCCACTGTTTTCCAAAATGGCATTTTAAATTAGATTACATAAAAAAGTAAGCAGACCTACCAAAAATAGTATTTTAAAACAGCTCCTTAAATAAATACGAGTAAAGTGACCCCAAAAGACTAGATTTTCTTGTCTAACTTTTTGAGGTCACTACAAAATAGTATTAATCTAAAGAGGTCTTACTTAGCCATTGTAAAGCATCATCCAAAGGTGTCTTTGAATCGACATCAGGCACGATAGGAGTATCTTTATAATCGGTACCTTCATTACTTTTTAAATAGCCTGTCGCTAATAGAAGGTCCGTGTCGTTACTAAGGGCATACCCACTTAAAACGGAGGTATATCCGGCTGATGTTTTACCGAATAGTTTACTGTCAATCGTTGTAGCATCTTTAATCGCAATTGCCAGTAATTCTGCCGCACTGGAGGTATATTCATTAATTAAGACCGCAACGGGAACATTTAATTGACTGAGTCGTTTTATGGCATAAGTATTCTCATAGTTATTTGCTACAGATAGGGTCGTATTGTCAATTTTTATACCACCGATTTTTTCATCTTTATTATTGTAAAATGATAAGAGATTACCGTCAGGAAAAAGGAAATTAGTCGTTGCAAATAAGATGGCATGAGAACCACCCGTATTATTTCTTAAATCTAAAACAATACCTTTTATATTTTGACGATTTTCTTCAATAGGATTCAGAACCGTTTCAGTGTATTTATTAAATTCCGTAGTAATATCAGTGCCATTGTTACTCACAGTGAAGAAATTATATGTTTCCGGCAAACTGATGTGAAGGATGCCATCTTCCAACGTTTCAACAGAAGGATATTTAAATAAATCGGGTTGATCTTTGTCAATATGAGAGGTTTTTTTAACAATAAAGGAATGCTTACCACCGACAATTCTTAACGCTTTAGTTAGTTCCAGCATCATCGAAGCAAAACTATTAAATTCTAAAGGCGATTGTTGATACTCGTCATAATAGTCAATCCATGGCTGTTCATTATGGTATAAACCTTCCTCATTAAATATCGCAAGTGTTTGATTATAAAATTCCGTTGGGGTGATTTCCGAAGAAGTTTCCGCCTCAATTATGATAGGATATAATAATCTGAAAGAGATTAATACGACCATTATGAGATTAATTATTTTCTGTAATATAGGTTGGTAAATGCCCCATTTGAACTCTTTATGATTCACTCATAACACCTCCGAAGTTATCGATACCAGGTTCGACTCTAAAAGACAGATTATTTAGTCTACTATCCTCAAGGTAAATAGAAGTCACTGCAATCTCTATTGTCAAAAAAGTGATGGTACTATTTTTTCATTTGATAGTACATTCTCTTAAAAATTTTAACATAAATGGCAAATGCGTAAAGTATGTTTTAATCATATCGATGCTAATGGTAGAAAGCCAGTTCGATAAAAAGGGTAAAGCAAGTTGACCGTATACAATCGAAATTTTAATCAACTGATAGAAATAATAGATATAAAATTCGTCTAGCTACTTGTTTGCGATTGGCGTGGAGCGAGTATTATCTATTTTGAAAATGGGAAGATTAAATTTATCGACGAGATGAGCAGAAAAGGCCATGGCTTTTTCATTGAATCAATCTGATGTCTTTATCAAAAAATAAATTAATTTTCTACTGTGTTTATGGTTTTAAGATTCAATCATAAGGCGTATAATAGAGTAAGAAGAATAAGGAGGCATGGGAAGATGACTTATTATGTAAAAGCAAAGGGCATCGTGTTAGATCAAGAAGTAGTAGAAAATGCGTATTTAGAAATAAATGCGGGCAAGTTTGGTGAGGTCGTCAAAGAGGTACCAGCGGGTGCTGAAGTGGTGGATTATTCGAACTCTATCATTTCGGCAGGCTTAGTGGATACGCATATTCATGGCTACAAATCGCATGATGTAATGGACAATGATTTTGAAGGGATTAAAGTCATGTCAAATGGATTATTAGAGTGTGGCGTTACCTCTTGGTTACCGACTACTTTAACGTCATCAATAGAGTTGTTAAATGCGGTTTGTCAAACGATTGGCGAACATTATCAAGAAGTAGAAGGGGCCAAAATTAGAGGGATTTTCTTAGAGGGGCCGTTCTTTACTGAAAAATATAAAGGCGCTCAAAATCCTAAATATATGTCTGATCCGTCGATTCCTGTTTTAGATAAATGGCATCAATTATCCAATCAATTAGTCAATAAAATTGCGATTGCGCCGGAACGTCAAGGGGTAAAAGAGTTTATTGAATTTGCGAAGTCAAAAGATATTCATGTGGCGTTAGCCCATAGTGATGCGACTTATGAAGAAGCGATGGATGCTGTCGATAATGGCGCGAATATTTTTATCCATACTTATAATGGGATGAGCGGACTCCATCACCGTAATCCTGGCATGGTAGGTGCGGCTTTAAGTTCTGACGGCACCTTTGCTGAATTAATTTGTGATGGTCATCATGTCCATCCGGGTGCTGCTAAAGTAGTCGTAAAAGCGAAAGGACCTGAAGAAACAGTCTTAATTACTGACTGTATGCGCGCCGGGGGTATGGGGGACGGTGAATCGAAATTAGGTGAGTTTGACGTCATTGTTAAAGAGGGGGCAGCCCGTCTTAAAGAAGGTGGTAATTTAGCTGGCTCTATCTTAGAGTTAAAACAAGGTGTTAAAAATGTTTATGATTGGGGCTTAGTGGATGTCGCTGATGCTCTAAGAATGGCTTCATTATCACCGGCAAAATCAGTGGGCATCGATGATGTTTGTGGACGTATCGCACCTGGATTGGATGCGGACTTCATTGTGGTGTCGCCTGAATTAACATTAGAAGCAACTTATTTAGATGGTGAAAAACGTTATCAGGCTTAAGAAACGTTGTCTTTTTATTAAAAATTAGTTTTTAATAGGATGAAAGCTTGAATTCAAAGTCTTTTAGTGGCATAATAGGAAACAGAAATCGACAAGTAACAAAGACATGGATGATTAGTGTGTGTTTTAGCGAGAGGCGGGTTGGTGCAACGCCTTAGATCCACTAATGATTTACCCCTTTGTAAGATGCTACTGCGAATAGAGTAACGGTAGACGTTTAAGCGCGTTAAGCTGATAGAGCATCAGTTGACTGATGAAAATTGGGTGGAACCACGTCTTGAAGTCGTCCCATTGTGTATTGTAAAAATATGCAATGGGGCGTTTTTTATTTGTTGAAAAAATAATATTTTGGGGGAAATATAAAATGGCGATGATTACCTTAACTTTTCCAGATGGAAATACAAGAGAATATGAACAAGGTGTAACAACGCGTGAAGTCGCAGAGTCAATTAGTAAATCTTTAGCAAAAGCATCTTTAGCGGGAAAATTAAATGGTGAGTTAATTGATTTTGAAAGACCGATTATGGAAGATGGTTCCATTGAGATTATTACGAACAAGAGTGAAGAAGCATTAGAAATTTTACGTCACTCAACGGCCCATTTAATGGCGCATGCGATGACTCGTTTATTCCCAGGGGTTCATTTTGGGGTAGGGCCAGCGATTGAATCAGGTTTCTACTATGATACAGATAAGGAAGAACAGATTACGGAAGATGATCTACCAGCAATTGAAAAAGAAATGAAAAAAATCATTTCACAAAACTATCCGATTGTTCGTCGTGAAGTATCACGTGAAGAAGCGCTTGAAATCTTTAAAAATGATCCATATAAAGTAGAGTTAATTAATGATTTACCAGCAGATGAAGTGATTACCGTTTATACTCAAGAAGATTTCACCGACTTATGTCGTGGGGTGCATGTGCCTTCAACTGGTAAAATTAAAGTCTTTAAATTGTTATCATTAGCGGGTGCTTATTGGCGTGGTAACTCAAACAATAAGATGATGCAACGTGTATACGGGACGGCTTTCTTTAATCAAGCTGATTTAGATGAGTTTATGAGATTACGTGCCGAAGCGCGTGAACGTGACCACCGTAAATTAGGTAAAGAGTTAGGCTTATTTATGATTAGTCAAGAAGTTGGTTCTGGTTTACCATTCTGGTTACCAAAGGGCGCAACTATTCGTCGTATCATTGAGCGTTATATTATGGATAAAGAAGTTGCTTTAGGTTATGATCACGTGTATACTCCAATCATGGCTAAAGTGGATTTATATAAGACTTCAGGTCACTGGGATCATTATCAAGATGATATGTTCCCACCAATGGATATGGGTGACGGTGAAATGTTAGTGCTTCGTCCGATGAACTGTCCGCACCATATGATGATTTATAAAGATGATATTCATTCCTATCGTGAATTGCCGATTCGTATTGCAGAATTAGGTATGATGCACCGTTATGAAAAATCTGGGGCTTTATCTGGTTTACAACGTGTACGTGAGATGACCTTGAATGATGCGCATATTTTCGTGCGTCCTGATCAAATTAAAGAAGAATTTACACGTGTCATTAATCTAGTTGAGGAAGTTTATCAAGACTTCAATATTACAGATTATCGTTTCCGTTTATCTTATCGTGATCCTGAAAATAAAGAGAAATATTTTGATGATGATGAGATGTGGGAAAAAGCTCAAAGTATGTTGAAAGAAGCGATGGATGACTTAGGCTATGATTATTTTGAGGCGGTTGGTGAAGCAGCTTTCTATGGTCCTAAATTAGATATTCAATTCAAGACGGCTATCGGTATTGAAGAAACGATGTCAACCATCCAATTAGACTTCTTATTACCAGAGCGTTTTGATTTAACTTATGTAGGTGAGGATGGTCAAAATACTCATCGTCCAGTGGTAATTCACCGTGGGGTAGTGTCAACGATGGAACGTTTTGTCGCTTACTTAATTGAAGAGTATAAAGGGGCCTTCCCTACTTGGTTAGCGCCGGTTCAAGCGGTGTTATTACCGGTTAACTTAGATGCGCATGGTGATCGTGTTGAAGAGATTTATGAAGCATTACGTAATCAAGGTTTCCGTGTGGAAATGGACTTACGTAATGAAAAATTAGGTTATAAGATTCGTGAAGCGCAAACGTCTAAGGTGCCTTATCAAATTGTCATTGGTGATCAAGAGGTTAGTGATGGTACGGTTAATGTGCGTCCTTATGGCTCTCAAAAATCTGAAACGCTATCGTTTGAAGACTTTGTGGCTCGTTTGACAAAGGAAGTCGAAAACAAAAGTCGTAAAGCAGAATAAGATTAGATAAATAGATAAATGCAAGTGGACTTTGATCCATAATTAAAGAGTAATATAAATTGGTTTATTGTCATGAAAGAGCGATGACAAATGCAATTTTGACTATGATTCATTATTAAAAAGTAACGGCAACATCCTTCTGTCCTTTGGACATCCGGATTAAAAATTCTGAGGCACTCTAAGAGCTAAAGCTCAAGAGTGCTCATGCGAAATTTTTGCTTAACGTTACTAATAATGACTCATAGTCTTTTTTGCATTCACAATTAAAAAAATAAAATGGGGAGTTAATCTGAGACACGCTAAAAGTTAAATAATTAAGATATTGTTAGTTTATTGTGATTTAAAAGCAATGGCACCAGCTTCCTGTTCACTTCGTGGAACATCCAGCCTTCAATTCTTGAGGTTTTCTAATTCACTAAAGTGAAAAGAAAACTCATGCAGAATTGATGCTTAACATTGTTAATCACAATAAACTAACTTTTTCTTGCGAATTTTTTTTAGTGTTACTCATAATAACGCATAGTCTTTATTTGTATTATAATTAAAAAATAAAATGGGAGGGTTTAAGCAGAAAACTTTTTAGGAAAGTTTTTCAGAGTCACTTTCCTACGGAAAGTGTAAAATTGGGAGGGGTTATTTAATGGAGGCGGATCTGATTAGTTAATTAGTGAGTAAGAAAATTGAATGGAAACCCCAACTTCACAATCATAGTTTTTTCAATAGAACGGAATGTATTTTCAAGCAGTTTGGTTAAAGTAGATGAAAGCATTACATTTGGAGTTTATTCACAATCTGATAGTTATATTGTGTTTGAAACAAGAATTGTCATTTTCATAATGTCTCATTTTGAGACACGAAATGGGCCTATTTTGACAGATATTTTCATTTTCATAAAATTTCGAGAAAAACACCGCAAAAATTTAATAAATCTTAATAATGTGTCTCATTTTAAAACATAGTTTGTGAATGAAAATGAAGTCGGTGAAAATCGGAGAAAAATTTGAAGTGAGTAAGAAGTGGAAGAGGGAATTCACAAAGTGAAGTAAATGATTAAGATTTATTTTTTATATTTTTTTCTGAAGTGCGGTTCTTTTTATCGAAATATTGACTTTCATCTATTAAAAAATGGAGTTTAGTTAAATTTTCATATTGTAAAGTATCTAAAAACCAACCTTTGACAACCCTTTCAATCTATAAGATAATTGAATTAATTATTAGCAGTTATGATTTTATTTTATGAGGAGGGTATTATGAGTTATCACTATACAATTAGTATTGATGTGGGGACGACGAACTTGAAGCTGGCTCGTTTTGATCATCAGTTGCAATTTGAGGAGGAATGGGCCTATCGTTATCAAGAGATTCGTTCGGATGGTTTGCATTATGAATTAAGTTGGTCTGAGATGCGGTTAGCAATTTTAAGGGGCTTACGTGAATTGAAGCCAGAATCTAACTATCGCATTGTGTTAACAACAGCGATGCATTCCATTTTATTGAGGGATGATGAGTATCATGATTTGACAGGGATTGTGACATGGGCGGATAAGCGGGGCCATCAAGAGTTATCTTTAATCGATGATGCGTTCAAAGATGACTTGTATTTAACAACCGGTACGCCGATTCATAGTATGAATCCATTTTACAAATTGTATTATCATTTACGTCAGCCTGTTTGGCATTCGGTAGCTAAAATCTATTCGATTAAAGATTTAATTTTTGAATTTTTGACGGGTGAATGGTGGATAGATGTTTCAAACGCCAGTAGTTCAGGGCTTTATGATAGTCAGTGTGGCCAATGGAGTGAATTAGTGCTAGATAAATTACAGTTAAACTTAGCTCAGTTACCGTTAGTCAAGGAATGTAATGCTGCGGCACCTTTATTAGCAGAATTTGACTTAGGTCAAGCAGAGGTGGTGATTGGAACGTCTGATGGCGTGTCATCAAGTTTTGTCTATCGTAGTTTTAATGACTATGCGGTTCTATCTTTTGGGACGAGTCATGCCGTTCGTGTCATAGCGAATGAGATGAGAGTGGATCTTGATTCCATGAACTTTAGTTATATCATTGATCAGCAACACTATTTAATCGGCTATCCTAGCAATAATGCAGGCAATGTTTTAGAGTGGATTTGTTCGGTGTATCAAACGAATTTTAAAGAGTTGGAGGCCATTATTAAGACTAAAACACCTAGTAATTTAGTCTTTTTACCGTTTTTAAATGGGGAAAGAGCGCCCTTGTGGGACGAACAGGCAGTCGCAAAATTCATTGGTTTAGAGCGCCATCATCACCGTGAAGACTTATTAATGGCAATGGTTTGTGGGGTGTTCTATAACGTGCGTCATAATGTCGAAAATTTAAGAGCCTTACATCCTTTTAAAGGTATCGCTTTTACTGGTGGTTTGACTTATTCTAAAGTATTAGTTCAATTATTAGCAGATATTGTGGGATTACCAATTTTAGTACCAAAAGACAATGCAGCGGAACGCTTAGGAACGATTATGTTGGTGGATGATTTAACGATTCCGATTGCTTATGAAGAGATAGCACCCGATTTAAATCGTCATCAAGTATTCAATCTAAATTTCCAACATTATTTAGCTGAATTGCCATAAAATTAAGCGCCTGATTCTAAATAGAACCGGGCGCTTAATTATTAAAGTAACGGCGTTAATATGCAGATGAGAAATTTCAATTCTACTATTAGAAATAATCTTACTAATTGACCGTTCATTTCAATTTATTAGAATGAGCATCCTAATTGATAATTATTTTTAATTTTTAAAAATACCTGGTAATAATCACAACAATTCTAGGTATTGCCATCAAATAGCACCACCCGTGCCAATGTGAGCACCACCCGTACTACTATGAGTACCAGGCGTGTCAATTTTTGCTCCACTTGTCCCAAGAATTGCGGCATCTCACTTGATAGTACTTAAAGCCCTAATTCAGCAAAATTTTTCAAAAATAGTGACGGTAGCTCATTATGGATTGACGGTGATTCCGATCATTCTGCTTCGTCAAATTGAATTTCTAAGTGAGGTGAGAAGAGGTCGTAGTCATCTTCAAAGGTTTCTGTTACAAAAATACATTGTGGTTGGAATCGCTCCTCTATTTTGCTAATACGTTGCTTTAAATCTTCGTAACAGACGTGTTCAATATGATTACGTTGTTCCGGGATGGTGATAATTTGCGGATGCTGTTGGGAGGGCATTTTTTCCAATTTTAAGCAAATAAAAGGCGTTTTTTGGCCGTACTCATAGCGGAGCAATAAGCCAAAACGTTTGACTGGCAAGAGTCCTAATTCATTGAGTTGAACTTCAATTGCTACCAATTTAGTAAAATAATCCTCACTTAATATATGACCATCAAATGGCTCGACCCAATAATGAGCCTCATCTAATACATAGTGTAAGGCGTGTTGTTGATGGATTTCTTGTGAGTGTTCAATTTCCTCTTGGATATAATGGATATAGTCTAATTGTTTTTGTGCTTTGGCAATCTTAGTTTCTACCAATGCTTTAGCATAATCAATTAAGTCTTTTAAGGCAATGGTTTCTCCTTTTTCATCGAGGTATCGTTTTAATTCTTTGAGAGGTACGTCATTTTCGGTGATAATTTAATAATTTGAACTAAGGTGACTTGAGCTAAACTATAATAGTGATAGTTATTATCCGGATTGACATATACCGGTTTTAGGATACCGATGGATTGATAATAACGCAAAGCTTTAACATGGGTTTGTGATATTTTACCTAATTGACTAATCGTTAATAAATACTGTTTCATTTGATACTCCTTTCTTTCAGTTGTTGATAATAACTATAGTATACTGTCATTTTTGCCTAAATGTCTAAATAATTTATTAAGATGTCGACTTTTATTTGAGTTTTAATAATCAAACCGATATAATAATATCGTTACTAATCGTATTTTAAAGACTAACTATATGAAGTCAAGTAGAAAACAAAAGAATTTTATGAAAGATAGCAAAAGACAATCTAATAAAAATGAGCATGGCAAATAAGCCTTGAAAAAAGGCAATTTTAAAAATGAAGTTATGTTTGAGGAACAAACTGAGTGTTTGTTTTAAGTAATTTAAATATAACTCTGATTAGCTTTTTAGCAACGTGTGTAAGAGCAACGTAGTGGTGTTTACCTTCCTTTCTCTTTCCCTGATAATAATCTTTAAAGCAAGGATCTCTCATAGCTATTAACCTAGAAGCATTGAGGATAGCCCATCTAAGATAAGGAGAGCCACGTTTAACCATAGAAACACCCGTAGCGATAAATTTTCCAGACTGATGAGTGGTTGGATCAAGGCCAGCAAAAGCTTGTAACTGAGCAGGAGTATCAAATCGATTGATATCAACAATCTCAGCTAAAATAATAGAACCAAGATTGTAAGAAATACCAGGGATAGATAGAATAGGAGAGTTTAATTCAATCATAATATCTTCTATCTTAGCATCTAGTTCATCCATTTTAGAAGAATAGAAATTAATCATATCAATCGTTTGAACAAGCTCAAAACTACTTGCATCAGAACTAGTTCCAATAGAATTGCTCGCAACATTTCTAATTTCTAACGCCTTGTCCTTAGAATATCTACCTTTAGAATTATCTTTAAGGAGATTAGTAAGCCTAGTAAGATGAGCATTTGCGATTAATTCCTTTGAAGGGAACTCATAAAGAAGAGCCATAGTAGATTTTTGATTAATCGAGTAAACGCAATCCTCAAGCTCTGGAAACACAATCTCAATGATTCTAGCAAGCGAGATTTTGAGCCTAGCTAATTGATCTTTAAGTCTAGAACGATATCTAGTCAGTGACTTAAGCTCCGTAACATGGTAAGATAAATCCAAGTGGGGTTTAGCATCACTGGAAGAAAGCATAAGAGCAATTAACTTAGCATCAATTTTATCAGTTTTAGTCTTTCTAAGCGTATGAGCTTTTCTGAAAAGATTAATTTGCAAAGGATTGAAAACTACTGGGGAGTAGCCATTATCAATCAAAAAATTGATTAAGTTTAAGCTGTAATGACCAGTAGCTTCAAGCCCCACTTTTACATTTTCAGAAGATGTTGGCATAAAAGATAAAAGAAGATTAAAGCCTTCCCTATCATTGGAAAAGGTAAAGACATCTCTAATCACATTCCCATCAGAATCACAAATAAAACAATCATGCTTATCCTTAGCAACATCGATACCAATAAGCAACATAAAAACACATCCTTTAAAATAAATTGGCTGTGGTTATCCACAAAAACTATGTATCGTATCCTTGCACGAGATAAAACGTCTAGCGTTATCTAACTCATAAACAAATAAACATAGAAATGTGGTTGGAGCCTTAATAAAATAGTCTAAGCTATAGGAGTAAGAACCAATCCACAAGCCTATGATTATCATATAGTAAAAAAAAAGAACACTATTTACTATGTGTTCATTATACAAGGAGTTAGCCATGAAGAAATTTTGGATTCTGCTCACAGCCGTTTTATTGTTGGTCGCTTGTAGTCAAGAATCGTATTTACCGTTCATCTATTTCGACTCTGCATTCGATACGAAAACACGATTCGAGAAAAAATATCAAACCAATGTGCAATCGATAGAAGGAACTTCCTTTGATTATCTTGAATTCGAGAGCACACAGCGAATTGGTCAAGCAATTGATGGCAGTGTCAATTTTATCAGTTTACCTAATATTACGGCAGCTGAACCTGAACAATTAACATTGGATTTTCGTTTGATGGATTTTGATAGTACGCTATTAAATGAAGACTGGTATTTATTTGAATCATTTGATATAGCGGGAGTTTATATGAAAGTTATGGATGTGCAATTATATCATGTCATTTTAATTAAGGATGCAAGTTTACTTGATAATCCAGCTTTTCATGAATTGTTTAAGATTGAGTATGAGTAATCATTAACCAATCCTCATGGAAATTCATAAATATTTCACAATTTATTACTCCCTTTTTTCGGAGTTTTGTGATAAGGTAAATGAGAGATAAATTGGATGGGGGAGAAAAATTTGAAAAAAGTAGTCATTTCAGGGGTTGTTTCACTAATTACTTTAGGTCTAGGTTATCTAGGTGGAGTAGGCTATTATGCCGAAAAATTCACCCCTAACACAAGTTATGGCTCGGTCAACATTGGTAATTTAACATTAGCGGAAGCTGAAAAACAAATCAATGAGGCCATTAATAAGGAAACAATTACATTAACTGAAAAGGGTAAAGAATTAGGTAAAATTACGCTAGGTGATTTAGGAGTAGAAGTTGCACCTGATGAAATTTTAAAAGCAACCTATGAATCACAAGATCCAAGTCAATGGGTAGTAAATCTATTTGACGGCACTGAAGTTAAAAATGTTTTAGGACATAATGTAACGGTTGATTCGGAACAAGTCAAAGGTGCATTGGATAAATTAAATATTACGAATGATGATCGAGAAAAAGCTGTCGACGCAGGGATTGATTATTCGGATGATAAAGGCTATTTCGTTGAACCTGGACAAAAGGGGACTGAGATAGATTATGATAAATTATCAGCAGCGATTGTTGATTCTTTAGAGCAAGATACTGGCAAGATTGAATTAGAATCGGTTTATGCAGACCCTAATATCGGTGAAGATAGCGAACAAGTAACTAAAACTATGGACTATATTAATCGGATTCTAGATACGAAGATTACCCTACAGGTGGCTGGTGATGATATTACGATACCTCGTGAAGAGTTACAAAAGTGGATTCATTTCGATGCCAACAATGATTTATATGTTGATGAGGAAATGGTTTATGCTTACGTTAATGCCTTAAATGATAAGTATTCAACAGAAGGTAAGGACCGTCAATTTGAAAGTACTTTGCAAGGAACAGTAACAGTGCCAGCAGGTATTTTAGGGTGGTCAATCGATGTGGATACAGAAGTACAACAAATCATTGCTGATATTCATAATGGGCAAGACGTCACTCGTAAAATGGCCTTTTATGGAGTAGGGAATCGTTTAGGTGAAAAAGATGACATTGGTAATACTTATGTTGAGATCGACTTAACGAACCAAATGATGTATTATTATGTAGATGGCGAAGTTCTGGTTGCCACTAATATTGTATCTGGTAAATATGGTACCGAGACAATTCCTGGCGCTAATGCGGTGATTGAAATGTTATATGACACCAATTTAGTTGGTTATAATCCGACTTTAAAAGTTGATTATAAAGTGCCGGTAGATTATTGGATTCGTTTTGACTATCAAGCGCAAGGAATTCATGATGCTAGTTGGCAATGGTCATTTGGAGGCGATACCTACGTGAATAATGGTTCTCTCGGCTGTATTAATACACCATTGGATCAAGTCGCGATTATCTATGCAAATATTACGTATGGTACACCGGTACTAGTATTCCATTAAAATAAATCAATACGACTAAGTGAAACCTTTTAGGGTGAAGCTTAGTCTTTTTTGTTAGGCTATTCTCTAAATCAAAGCACCTATCGTAATCTAAAAATGAGCGTAAAAGGTAAATGCTATGTAATAAAACTGCCAACGAAAGTTTATCTTGTCTTGTACGGTTTTATCAATCAAATATCCGTGTGAATAACTATTAGTATATTTAATAAAACTTTACAATATTTTACAATTTATAAATGGAAATCGATTGAAACAGCCTTTAATTAGTGATATGTTTATACTATCAAAATGGTCATGGAGGGAGATTTATGTTAGAAGTTAAACATCTTAGAAAGACATTTGGCGATTTAGTTGCTGTCGATGATGTTTCATTTACGATTGAACCTGGCACTATCATGGGAATCATCGGGCAAAATGGATCAGGTAAAACGACCATCTTTCGGATGATTTTAGATTTTTTAACCCCTGAAGGCAATGGAGAAGTGTTGTGGAATGGCGTCACACTAACCGATAAAGTATACAATACGGTTGGTTATTTACCAGAAGAACGTGGATTATATGAAAAGATGACCATTGAACAACAAATCGTCTATTTTGCTGAATTAAGAGGAATGAAAAAAGCAGATATTATTGACAAAATCGATGAATGGATGGTGCGGTTCAATGTCAAAGGGAAAAGAACTGATAAAATAAAATCACTATCCAAAGGGAATCAACAAAAAGTGCAATTAATTGCGACCTTAATTCACGAACCTAAATTGGTTATTTTAGACGAACCATTTAGTGGGTTAGACCCTGTCAATGCTGACTTCTTGAAAAAAGGGATTGTTGCCTTAAAAGATAAAGGTAGCTGTGTTATTTTCTCCAGCCATAATATGAATAATGTTGAAGAGATTTGTGATAAATTGGTCATGATTCATAATGGAAAACAAGTTTTATATGGTGGGATTGAAGAAGTACGTCAATCATTTGGACGCACTAAACTATTAATTGAAACCCCAGATTGGACGGAGGAACAATTAGCCACTCTTGAAGGTGTGAATGCTGTTAAACATCATTATACTGATCAATATTTATTAGAAATAGCGGATGAAACTTATGGAAAAGCGATTTTTGATCAAGTCACAAAAGGCAATTATGTACCAGTATTTTATCAACAAGCACCAACATTAGAAGAGATTTTCAAAATGAAAGCAGGTGAAAGTCATGAATAAAATGGGCATTGTGATTCGTGAAGTGTATCGTAAAAACGTATTTTCTTGGGCTTTTGTGTCAATGGTATTAGGTCCTATCTTGATGATTGGCGTTATTGGATTAATCGGATTTTTTATCGGTTCAAGTAAAGAGTCCGAAAGTGTTGGTAATATTGGGATTGTGGGTGCGACTCAAGAGATTCAAACCGTCTTAAATCAATCGGACTTAGGTAATGAATACACTTATTATGAAGCACAAAAAGAAGCAGAAACAGCTTTGGATGAGGGTGCTATTAACGGTTTTATTACCTTTGATTCTGTGGAAGCACCTATTAGTGGTAAATATTACCGCGAAAAAGTAGGTAAAGACATTGATGTGAATCAAATTCAATTAGTATTACAAGCCTATCAAACGCAGACCAGTATTGAAAATTTAGGGATTGATCCAGCGAAAATAGCTGAAATTGAAGCTCAACAAGTCAGCTTTGAAACAGTTAATTTAAATTTCTCCGAGTCAGGTGAAATACAAGCTGATACCGCGGATCAAGATTTAAAAAGCGTCAGAACCGGTCTAGCTTATGCTGTATGTTTTGTAGTTTATATGTTCATCATGATTTATATCGGAATTATTTCTCAAGAAATAGCAACTGAAAAAGGCTCACGTATCATGGAAATCGTCTTGTCTAGTATTTCAGCAACACAACATTTCTTTGGTAAGATGATTGGGATTGGCTTAGTTATCTTAACTCAATTAGCAATCTATGTCGTGTTATTCTTTGTTGGAAGATTTGTCTTTAACCAAATGAATTTTGACTTATCATTTTTAAGCTTACCGTTTTCACTTTCTGATATGCTTTCTAAAGCGATGAATGACTTATTACTCGGTGGACTGTTTGCTTTAATTGGTATCTTAACTTATTCATCATTAGCTGGTTTCTTAGGCTCTTTAGTATCGAAAGTTGAAGATGTCAACAAAGTTTCAGCACCCTTAATCTTATTAGGATTTGTTGGCTTTTATATCGGTATGTATGCCTTAGCTTCAACGAATAATGCCATCGTTAAAATTGGTTCATTAGTACCGTTCTTTACACCGTTTGTCATGCCATTTAGAGTAGCGGCCGAAACGGTTACCAGTACCGAAATCCTCTTATCGATTGTCATTACGATTGTCTTTATGGTGATTTGTTTATGGGTATCGGCAATGTTCTATAAGAGTAATGTCTTGGTAACGAGTGATAAAGGTTTATTCGCGACCTTAAAACGTTCTTATCAATTGTTAAAATCAGAACGCGAACACAATTAATGTATAAAGAATTCATTATCCTTACTGACTGTTAATATTAACAGCCGTAGGGATATTTTTTTGTTATTTGGCTAGCGCTACAGAACCTTAACGAAGTAGCTATAAAAGTTACAATAAGATTACCCAATTTGTTGCACGTAACTTTCCCCAGTTACAAAAACAATTGAGGTAATCTTTTTTGATATAATTATTCCATTAGGAGGAATGATTAAACGTTAGTTTATTAGTCTTTATTAGTAACGTTCAGCAAAATAATATGTTAGTGGATTGTTATTAGCAATGTTAAGCATAAATTCTGCATGAGTTTTCTTTTCACTTTAGTGAATTAGAAAACCTCAAGAATTTAAGTCTGTATGTTCCACGAAGTG
This sequence comes from Globicatella sanguinis, assembly GCF_002847845.2. Classification (NCBI taxonomy): domain Bacteria; kingdom Bacillati; phylum Bacillota; class Bacilli; order Lactobacillales; family Aerococcaceae; genus Globicatella; species Globicatella sanguinis. The sequence goes on from NZ_CP126962.1 coordinate 2,371,224, forward strand.
AACAGAAAGACGGTGCCATTGCTCTTTAATAACAATCCACTAACGAAGGATTAAAATCAAATATTACTCTTCAATGATAATCAACTAACAAACATAAAAAATTTATCTAATATTTCGAATAAAAAATAAATATAAACAAACTATTGACAGAACATTCAAATGGGTATAATATTGTTTTTGTTGCTAGTTAGTAATAATAAATAGCATCAAGGAGGCTATGTGTAATGGATATTTCAGTCAAAAAGAATTCTACAATTCATGCAAATATTGTCTTTAGACAAGCAGCACGAACAGTTGAATTGAATACAGGCGATGCGATTCGTGAAGCAGGCCTGACTCAGACGCAGTTTGGAATACTAGATGTTTTATATGTCCTAGGGGATATGACGATTAATCGAATTAAAGAAAAGACTTTAGCAACTTCTGGTAATATGACCGTTGTTCTTAAAAATATGGAACGTGATGGTTATATTACGCGCAAAGTTTGTCCGAATGATAAACGCAGTTTTGAATTTTCAATTACGGAATTAGGGCGTCAGAAATTTGAAGAAGTTTTACCTAAACATCGTCAAATTATAGATGAAGTATTTAGTATTTATACTGAAGCTGAAAGACAAGAGTTAATTAGACTCTTGAAGAAATTTAAACAATTCAATTAGAAGAAGGAGATTTTTTTATTATGAAAAAAGTATTATTTGTAGTAGGTTCATTACGTGAAGGTTCATTTAACAAACAATTAGCAGTTATGGCTGAAAAAGCATTAGCAGGAAAAGCAGAAGTATCTTATTTAGACTTCACAAAATTACCTTTAATGAATCAAGACGTCGAAAATCCAGTTTTACCGGAAGTTCAAGCAATTAGAGACGAAGCAGCAGCAGCCGATGCTATTTGGTTCTTCTCACCAGTATATAACTTCTCTATTCCTGGAACTATCAAGAACTTAATCGACTGGTTATCTCGTTCATTAGATCCAGCTAATCCAGCTGGTGAATCAGCTATTCACAATAAATTCACAACCGTTTCTGCAGCAGGTGCAGGTGGCTTTGAGAATATGTTTGAAAACTACAAATTCTTATTACCATTCGTTCGTACACAAGTGATTGATGAGTTTACTGAAGTTAAAATCAATGACTCTGCATGGGTTGACGGACAATTAGTATTAACGGATGAAGCACAAGCACAATTTGATGCTCAAGTAGCAGCGGTTATTGAAGCAATTAACGCATAATCATTATAAAAATCACTCCCTCGATTAAATAATAACTGGTAGATAGCTAAATAAAAATGCTTTTACCCAGCGTTTTAAAATATTAAGTGGCATAATGATGTGCCATTACACAAGGTATGATAACATGATTAATTGCCGATACCATTATACGAATTGGAATTAAGTGAAGAGCAGATAAGATTCTTTTAAACATGCTTATCCGCTAAAATAAAGACCTGATAGTAAGTAGTTTGCTTGCCATCAGGTCTTTTGTTATCGATAACTTATCACTATCTTCATAAAACTTTCATTCATTGATAGCTGATTTTTCAATTTAATCTGATAAAATAATAACTATCAATGGAGAGATTCAATTAAAATGATTAAAACTTAATCATAAAAGATGTCAATTTTAAAAATAATGTGTAAAATAGAGACAGAGTGAAATGAGGAGGCTTATCATGGCTAAACCAACTAGGCGAGAATATCAAAACCAAAAAGGGCGTAAAAGACGAGGTGGCGGCTTTCGTACATTTTTGGGTGTCATGCTAATCTTATTTGCGATTGCGTTATTAGCAATGGATCCGATTAAGAATTATATGATTAAACGAGGGCAAACTCAAAATGCGATTGGTAATATTACCGCAGAACAAATTCAAAAAAATAAATTAGCGGATGTATCATTTGATTGGGATAATATTCAAGCGTTAAATGCTTATGACGTCATTCTGCAAAATGTCAATCCGGATGACTTACCAACAATTGGAGCGATTGCGATTCCATCTGTTAAAATGAATTTACCTATCTATAAAGGAACCTCAGAAGCGGGTATGTATTTAGGAGCAGGGACATTATTTGAAGACCAAGAAATGGGCGTTTCAAATTATCCGCTGGCTAGTCATCATTCGATTCATGAAGGCTTATTATTCCAACCTTTAATGAATGTTGAGTATGGTGCGACGGTTTATTTAACTGACTTAGAAAATATTTATGAATATCAAATTGATAATATCCAAAGGGTAGACCCGACTGCTTTGGAAGTATTAAATCCAACGGAAACACCGATTATCACTTTAATTACATGTGATTATGATCTGGTGGAACGGGTCATTGTACAAGCGACAATGACTAGATCTGTCCCCATTAATGAAGCAACCGAAGATATGTTAGCGGCCTTTGAATTAGATTTAACGGTACCAGAATAATTATCTTTTTATAATAAAGTAGGCGTGTTTGCAAATAATTGTGGCTCTTTGTCAAATGGTGTGGGTCACGGAATTTTTAGATTGGTTGGGCAAAAAGTCTCAAAAATAACCGAGAAACATTTCAAAAAGATGAGATGTTTCTCGGTTTTTACTAATTTTAAGAAAATATAAAAAAGGTCATTATCACGATTACGATAATGGCCTTGTCTTTTTATGGACTAGACTTTTTGCCCAGCCTCAAATATTACTATTTACAACATTACTTGACATAGAGCTATAATTGCGAACACGCCGATTATTTAGTTATTTATGCTTTAGGTTTGGGTGGTTCAATACCACGCCACATGTCCGTTTCTAAATCAAAATAGGGTTGGATATCTTGGACTAATTCTAAGACCCCTTCAAATGCGCCTTGTGAATTGCGAACAGCCATATAGGTAACGTGGATAAATTGGTCATCACGTTTAAACCACATTTTAACCTCATCTTGTTGGCCACTGCGTAACACTTCAACGACTTGTTTTACGCGTTCAATTAATTTCGGTGGATGGCAGAGTTCAACATTGCGTCCGATTTGTCCGGGATTACGTTTGAATAACATCTCTTCAAATGGGACATGGTCATTGTAATATTGAAAAATATCTTCTTTATTAACAAAAGTGAGTTCGATCGGTAAATGATTTAAAATTAAATTAGCTTGTTCGACACTGAGATGGCCATTGCCAAATGGAAGCAATTGGTCGCGAGAGATAGTATCCTTTGATTTTTGGTTAGGTTCAAAGGTTATGGTAAAGGTACCGTCTTCTGTTTCGATCGTGCGTGTCGTTGCTTCATTTTGCGACGGAGTGACTCCAGCACTTTGTTGGTGGCGACCTTCTTCATTTTGCTTATGCGTAGCGGCTTCACTTTGTTCAGAGGTAGTAGCTTCACTCTGATTATCATGAGCTTGGTTATAAACGGCTTCTGTTGGCGCAGCATTTTGAATGTCGTTATCAGTGGTATTTTCATCCTTTGCTGTGTCTTGATTTTGAAAGTCTACTCGTTCAGGTTGCCATTTTGCTTCAGGCTTAATAATGGCATAACCATAGGCATCACTTTCAGCCTCAACTTGTAACCAGTCATCTTGACTAAACGTTTCCAGTAAAATCATCAATAAAATAGACTCTTCTTTAAAAATCATTTCTAAAAATTCAGTTTCAAAAATATCAAATTGTTCGATAGTCGTCTCAATTGGAACCGTTGGATAGTGTTGAAAGGATTGATAAGCGCGATCAAATAATTCACGTATTTCATCGTCCACCCCCCACATTACTTTTGGAGGTGCTTCATGACCATATCGCTCCATAATTGGGAAGATAACAGCTTCTTTGCGGTCGTAGTGACGTTTAAATTGACCTAATAATTGGAATTGACGGTCAAGACCTTGTAGCAGGCCATCTTCAACGGCCGTATCACTTTCTTTAATAGCCGTTAATAAACGTTTAACACGAATCAGAGCAGCTCGTAAGGCGACATTTTCTAATTTAAAGGTATGAACCGGGTGTCCGGGCTGCTCAGTATCGCTAATCGCTACTTCATGAATCGCTTCCTTAAATAGATTGGCATGAACATTACAAAGTTTCATCACATCTTCAAAGCCGATGCCATGGTCACCATTCATGAGTTCATGTTCCATTAAGGAAATTTCAATAGCACTGACACCGGTAAAATGCTCATTAAATAATGCTTGAACCGATTCGGGAGATGCTCCGTGATGTAGTTGTAGTAGAATGTCTTTTAATATTTCAATACGTTTAGTCATTGTTATCAGCTCCTTTTATTTCATAGCCATTCCATTGGAGTGTTTGGATGATTAACTGCAACGGAATACGGGCAATGCGAGCACCATTTCGTAAAGTCGTTTTACTAGCTAATGCATTGAACATGAGTGGATTGGCTAATGGTTTAAAACCGAGTTCTATTAAAATATCTTTTACTTCAGGATAATTGGTACAAATATCTTTTACGGTTTGATCTAAATTAATGATATTATTCATGAGCATTTCGTCCTACTTTTCTTTTTATATTAAAATAGATTTCCAATAGTGAATCTACCAGATAAACACCTAAAGCAATCGCACCGGCAATTAATAAAGCTTGAATAAAATAATGTGCCATCACTTCATTATCCCCTTGGATGAAGTGGAAAGCTGTTTGATAAATTGCAGCCCCTGGGACTAAAGTGAAAAAGCTAGGAATATAAAAAATCGTCACCGGTGCTTTAAACCAACGGGCAAAGATTTGTCCAATCGCCGACATCGTCATACAAGCCAGTAAAGTAGCGAGCGGTGCAGATAAAGATTCGAGTAATAGTAAATAAACGGCATAGCCGATGGTACCGCAAAATCCAGTTTTAAATAAAAGCGCTTTTGGTGCTTCAACTAAAATTGATGCCGTAATGGTAATCACATAAGCTGCTATAATTTGAAATAAAAATTGCATTTAACCCATCACTCCTTTTGATAAGAATAAGCCAATCGCAACGCCAATTGCTAAACTAACCGCAATTACAAGCGCATCAGCAATCCGAGCTAAGCCGGAGTTATAGTCGCCTTTTAAGGCATCACGTATACCGTTCATAAAAGCTGTTCCAGGGTATAGAGGCATTAATGCCGAAATAATAATGATGTCACTTGAAACCGGGATTTTACTATACGACACCACTATCGGAATAATAAAAGCGGTGATTGAGGTTGAAAAAATACCATACATAAATTGATTCATACCGGACCAATCGCGACCAATCCGTGAAAAAGCGACAATTAAGCCGGCAATAACGGAAATAAGAGCCTCCATCCAATTGCCACCTAATAAGATAACAAAGGCAATTACCATCAAAATAATTGCCAAATCTTTACTATAGGCAGTGTACTCAGAGTCATCAATAAATTCCAAACGTTCTTTGGCTTGTTCAATAGTGATAGCACCGCTAGCCAGATCTCTAGAAATATTATTGACATGATAAATTTTTCTTAAATGATTGCCACGTTCAGTAATACGACGGACTTGAGTAATCGGCGTAATACGAGGGTCACTATCATCTAAAGTCATATAAAGACCGGTAGTGGTGGATACTACTTCTGTAATATTGGCACCACTTAACTGCAAAATGCGACGCACTGTATCCTCGACACGATAACTTTCGGCATGGCTTTCTAACATGATTCGACCAGCTAGGGCAGCCACATCAGCAAATTTTTTATATTTTGTTTGCATCATGAACCTCCAATGTGACAATAATAAGTACAGTTTCATGTTAACACATTTCATTGTAAAATGTGAGATTTTTTAATCTCACACGCGTCATCTTCATTAAATAGGAAATATTTTAAAGAGAGATAACGCATCTCATGGGATGGTACTCATGATAGAATCTTGGATATTTTAAAATGAGATAGCGCATTTCATAATGTAATGAAGCTTAAATTTTGATATAATAAAATCAATAACCAGGATAGGAGTTATGCTATGAGTAAAAAGAAAAGAAACTTAAAATTAGTAGTCAATAATAAAAATGACAATCATAACGTTCAAAGTCAATTTTTTAAAAAAGAATGGTTATTTCCAAGGGCAAGTAATTATAAAACCCTCCATAGTTATATCGCATACTTAGATCAACATAATAGTCCTAGAAGATTATTACAAATTAATTATTTAGAACAAGCTTTTTCGCATTACTTTGATGATTTAAGTAGTCAGAATCTTCAATTAGTTAAAAAGAAACGCGACTTTCAAGCGGTGATTCAACTCGTATTTTTTGCAGCTTTTGATAATTTTGCAATTGGTCGTTATGAAGTGGCTTTACGCTATTTTCATGTTTTACTGTATAATTTTGATGACTTAGAAGCTGAATTAGATTTTGAATTACCAGAAACATTAACCCCTTATGTAGTCTCAGCAGCTCATCTAGGGTTAGTAGAAGAATTTGACCGCTTTGCGAGTGTGTATCCAATGGTGGATCAGCTGTTAATCTTCCGATTAGCGAAATTATATGCTCATTATATTAATGAAGAATACCTTGAAATGGATGAGGAGCTTAAACAGCTTGACGAATTAAATCCTGATTATATTGATGCCGTTTTATATAATGGTTTAATTGAAAGTCATGTTGAAAGTGAGATGGATATTGATTTTTCGATTTACCCATCATTTGATGATTCATTTTATGATGACGAAGACATAGAAGAATATGGCCCAGCACCATTTCCAACACCGGCTTACGAAGAATTTGTTAATCATCTCATTATTTTGATGCAATTTGGCTTGAAAGGGATGGTTTTAATTGATTATATTCGAACTCGTATTGATCAAGTCATTGAAGGACGCAGCGAAGAAATGTTCAATCGTGTTACCACCCGTTCACTTGAAAAAGATCGTCAAGAGGGGCGGTTTGTTTTAAATGAAGTTGGCACTCGAGAACGCGACTTGTTAAGAAAAGCTGGATTAGTAACATTTGAAGATTTCTTATCGGTAACGGAAGCAGAGGTCTTAGCCATCAAGGGTGTGGGTCCTAAAACAATTGAGATTTTGAAAGCGAATGATGTTGTCTTTAAAGATGAATTAGATGATGAGTAAGTGCTTGATTGGGTCAAGGCGCCAACAATTAGTGTGAGATTGTTTCTGAGTGCTGAAAGACTAAAGTAATCCCAATGCTTAGCGTCAGATGATGAGTACTCAGATACTCGGTTTGAGATGAGACCTATCGGTAAGTCTAAGATGAGTCGTGATGACTAAATGGAACGACTGGGATAGTAATCGTTAGTTTGATATGAAATCAGCACTAACATTTATCAAAAACAAATAATTTAGGTTAAGTAAGGTCATACAAGTGGTTAACAACCTTTACTTAGCCTTTTTCTGATGAAATTAAAGGTTTGACTCAATGTTTCAATGAGCTATAATAATGTTATACTTTGATGATAGGAGGGGTAAAATGTCCAGTGAATTAAATAAAATTCCCATTGTCGTCATTGGCGGGCCAACAGCAGTTGGTAAAACAGCCCTAAGCATCGAAATGGCGAAGGCTTTTAATGGGGAAATTATTAATGGAGATAGTTTACAAGTTTACCGTAAGTTAAATATTGGGACGGGTAAAGTAACTCGCGATGAAATGGAGGGCATACCTCATCATTTACTTGATATTTTAAACCCAGACGAATCATTTGATGCGTCCAAATTTAAAGAACTTGCGACGAAAGCTATCTTGGATATTCATCAACGGGGCAAGTTACCTATCATAGTAGGGGGTACCGGATTATATTTAGAAGGTTTATTATACGGACTTGGTTTTGGTGGCAATAAAAGTGAAGATGATCAAATTCGCAAAGCTTTAGAAAATCAAGCAGCCACCATGTCAGCAAACGACTTTTGGGAATTATTAAACCAAAAAGATCCTGCGGCTGCTCAAAAGATTCCATCGCAAAACACACGACGGATCATCCGTGCACTCGAAGTGATTGCGACGACGGGTAAATTATTTTCTGAGCAAGAGGAGCATCAAGTACAAGCGAAAGTATTTGATTCTTGTTTATTAGTACTGGATATGCCTCGTGAGCAGTTATATGAGCGTATTAACCAACGTGTCGATTTAATGATTGAACAAGGTTTAGAAACAGAAGTTAAACAAATGTACCAACAATTTGATGGAGAATTAGTCAATGGTATGAAGGGGATTGGCTATAAAGAGTGGTGGCCGTATTTCGAAGGCCATCTATCCCAAGAGACAGTCATCAATCAAATCAAGCAAAATTCAAGACGTTATGCAAAGCGTCAGTTGACATGGTTTAGAAATCGACTAAAAGACGCTCATTGGATTGATGCAAGGCAAGGTTGGCCAGCAGCACAACCGCTTATCGCAGCGCATTTAAAAAAGGAAAGGGATACTCAATGATTGAGATAGAACAACGACCTGAGAAGGTCTTAATTTTCGGGGTGCAAACTGAAAATTATAGTGATGAAAAATTTCAGGTGTTGATGAAAGAAATGAAGTCATTAACGGAAACTGCCGGAGGTATTCCGACTGTTGAAATGACGCAAAAACTCCCGAGACTGAATTCTCGTTCAGCCGTTGGCAGTGGTAAATTAAGTGAAATTAAAGATGCCGTTAATAAAGAGGATATTGATTTGGTTATTTCGATGAATGCTTTAACACCCAGCACCAATCGTTATATCGAAGATCAATTAGGTGTCAGAGTTATCGATCGAATTCAATTAATTTTAGATATCTTTGCGATGCGAGCTAAAAGCCGCGAAGGTAAATTACAAGTTGAATTAGCCCAATACGATTATTTATTACCACGACTTCAAGGTCGTCGAGATTATTTATCACGTTTAGGTGGGGGAATCGGAACGCGTGGTCCTGGGGAAACCAAACTTGAAACAGACCGTCGCCATATTCGTACCATGATGTCGCAAATAAAAAAAGAACTAGCTAAATTATCAGATCACCGTGAATTAACACGTTCAAGAAGACGTAGTGGTTCTGAGTTTAATATTGGACTAGTTGGCTATACGAATGCTGGTAAATCAACGATTTTAAGAGAATTGACTGACAGTGATACTTATGTTGAAGATCAATTATTTGCTACGTTAGACCCTTTAACTCGTAAATTAACGATTAATGGTCATGATGGCTTTACTTTGACTGATACCGTTGGCTTTATTGAAGAATTGCCAACTACTTTGATTCAAGCTTTTAAATCAACTTTAGAAGAAATGTGTTATGTTGATTTACTCTTACATGTCGTCGATGCATCCAGTGCTGATCGTATGATGCATGAACAAACCGTTTATAACTTAATCAAAGAATTAGAGATGGATCATTTACCAATTTTGACCGTTTATAATAAAAAAGATAAAATTGAAGGCAATTTTGAACCTACTTTATTCCCCTATGTCACAATTTCAGCTTTAGAAAAGGATGGAGTAGAAGCTCTAAAACAAAAAATCTGGGAAGAAATTGTGCGAACGAGTGAAAAATTTGAAGTAGAAGTGGATCCTCAAGAAGCGGATTTATTAGCATTATATCGTCAGAAAACCTTAATTGAATCCTTGGAATTTGATGAAGAAAATCAAGTATATATTTTAAAAGGTTTTAGACGTAGTGATAAAGAATTAGATAAGGAGCGCTAAAAAAATATGATAACCATGAAAGATATTATTGAAGAAGGACATCCCACATTAAGATCGGTAGCCGAACCAGTGGAATTTCCATTATCAGATGAACTAAGAAAGACAGCTTTAGAAATGCATGAATTTTTGGTCAATAGCCAAAATGAAGAGATTGCTGAAAAATATGATCTTAGACCTGGAGTAGGTTTAGCTGCTCCACAAATTAATGTCAATAAACAAATTTTTGCTGTTCATATTATGGAATATGATGAAGAGGGCAATGAAGTAGGACCCATTTTGAGCGAAATCATCTTTAATCCTAAAGTGATTAGTCATTCAGTTCAACAAGTTGCCTTGAAAGAAGGGGAAGGTTGTTTATCGGTTAATCGTGAAGTTAAAGGTTATGTACCGCGTCCTAAACGTGTGAAATTTACTTACCAAGACATTGACGGCAATGAACATACCTTAAAATTGCGTGATTACGAAGCAATTGTAACGCAACATGAATTAGATCATTTAAAAGGCATCTTCTTTTACGATCATATCAATGAAGAAAATCCATTTGCTCAAGACAATAACTTAGAATTATTATAATTCAGCATTGGATAACGGTTAAATAATAGACAAAAACAAGTAATTGTAATGGATTCCAGCAAATGGTTAACATTTGGGCTCTTTGTCAAATGGTGTGGGTGAACAGAAATGACTCTGTTTACTCACACCAAAAAGTATAGAGCCAATATTTGATGGGAGCTTTTCATAAAGGCTGACAGGGCCTTGTGATATTACAATTGCTTGTTTTTTTATTCTCTTGATTATTGTTTTCGTTTACAACTTGAGTATTTTATCGTAATGGTTGATGAGTATTTTTTATATCCGATTAGTAAAGTTTTGTATTTTAGAAAAATGGATGGTTTTATCGAAAATTCAATAAATGGAAGAGTCTAGGAAAATTACTTCAGTTGTGTACTGCTTCATGAGAATTGATGATGCGACGTTTTTTAGGGAGTGGGCAAAAACTTTTTAAATTCTTTTCAGGCATGTCTATTTAATTCAAAGCGCAGTGGTTGAGTGGCCTCAATCTGCGTCTTAATGTAGCTGAAAATAAACTTGAAAAATCAATCAAGTGTGTGCTCGGTAATTAAAAGCGCAGTGGTTGAGTGGCCTCAATCTGCGTCTTAATGTAGCTGAAAATAAACTTGAAAAATCAATCAAGTGTGTGCTCGGTAATTAAAAGCGCAGTGGTTGAGTGGCCTCAATCTGCGTCTTAATGTAGCTGAAAATAAACTTGAAAAATCAATCAAGTGTGTGCTCGGTAATTAAAAGCGCAGTGGTTGAGTGGCCTCAACCTGCGTCTTAATGTAGCTGAAAATAAACTTGAAAAATCAATCAAGTGTGTGCTCGGTAATTAAAAGCGCAGTGGTTGAGTGGCCTCAATCTGCGTCTTGCGACTTGTTTGAGACCTACCCAACTGTGCGGGGGTGGACAAACGAAACGAAAATCATTCGATTTTCTACTTCTGGTCCACTCCCAACTGTGCGGGGGTAGGCCAACGAAGCGAAAATTATTTAATTTTCTACTTTTTGCCCACTCCCTACTTTTTTATCTAAAAAATAAAAAAACACCTGTTAAGTTGTAATAAACCTAACAGGTGTTTATATTAAGTACGTCACTGGCAGGATTCGAACCTGCGACCGTTCGCTTAGAAGGCGAATGCTCTATCCAGCTGAGCTACAATGACATAATTAATCAACTACTATAGTATACGTTATTTCTTTATTAGGGTCAACCCCTTATTATAAATTAGTAAACAACTAATATGACAAAGGGACATTCGAAATGACTAAAAACTAAAATATGAACTCGTTTTCATAAATAATCAAAAGCAATTAAATCATGATTGAAAAGCTAGTCGAAATCCTTTTGCAAGACTTTTATCATTACGATTTCCAAATAACTTATAATTTATTTCCTTGAAAATAAAATCAATCGATACTGTACACATATCTAAACACACGGTATAATTGCATTTGAATGAAAATAAATAATGGCTCATTTCATTTTAATTATTAATATTATATAAAGAGGGATGCTATGCTTAGACGATTAAGGCGATTGTTATTTTGCTGGATGTTTTCCTTAACATTTTCAGCAGGATTTTTGAATGCCAGTAGTTTTCTGCAATATTCTTATGTGGTAACGCATCATACAGGGACGGTTACACAGATGGGATTAGTTGTGGCTGAAAATAATTGGCCTTTGATAAAATTATATTTCGGGTTAATTATGGCTTATATTTTTGGTGGAGTGATTGCGGGAATGCTTTTTCCAAAAGAAATCTTCACACCTCAAAAACGCTATGGTGGGATTTTAATTATATTAAATGGTGTGTTATTGATATTATTACAAATTTCAGCCCTCCATTCGATATTATTGTATTATTTGAGTTTTATGATCGCATTACAAAATGGGATGTTTTTATCTTATCGGGGCATGATTGTTCGTACTTCTCATGTTTCGGGAACGTTAACGGACATCGGTCTAACCTTTGGACGCTGGTTACGTAGCCAAAACCATCATTATAAGATGAAATTTATCTTTTTAACGGTAAACTTTCTAGCTTTCTTGAGTGGAAGTTTATTAGCTGGCATTTTGAGTACTCTGATTGCATTCAATTTGCTATATGTAAATGTTATGATAAATATTATTTTAGGTATTATATCGTATATTCTATATTATCAATTTAAAGCACTAGATGTAGAACATTTAGGATAGTTAATTCATTAAAAAACCATTAATTATTCGTAGAATTTATGTGAATATAATGAGAGTTGTGCTATACTAGGACTATTCAAAATAAAGGGGAAATGACAATGACTCAATCTTATATAACAAAAGTATATGAAAATCTTACAGCAAAATATCCACATGAAAAAGAATATTTACAAGCAGTAAAAGAATTTTTTCATGCAATTGCACCGGTAGTTGAGGCTCATCCAGAATATGAACAATTAGCAATTTTAGAACGGATCGTAGAACCGGAGCGGATTATTAGTTTTAGAGTCCCATGGGTAGATGACCAAGGTCAAGTACAAGTCAACCGTGGATATCGTGTGCAATTTAGTTCATTAAATGGCCCTTATAAAGGGGGAATTCGTTTCCATCCGACCGTGAATCAAAGTATTTTGAAGTTTTTAGGTTTTGAACAAATTTTCAAAAATATGTTAACCGGTCTGCCAATCGGTGGAGGTAAAGGTGGCGCTGACTTTGATCCCAAAGGTAAATCAGATGTAGAAGTGATGCGTTTTTGTCAATCATTTATGACAGAATTAAGTAAACATGTCGGGCCAGATGTTGACGTTCCTGCTGGAGATATCGGTGTGGGTGGTCGTGAGATTGGTTATTTATTAGGCCAATACAAACGACTACAGGGACCAATGGCAGGCGTATTAACTGGAAAACCCGTTGCTGCTAACGGTTCTAAAGGTCGTACTGAAGCCACCGGCTATGGTTTGGTTTATTTCTTAAATGAGATGTTAAAGGAAGCCGGACAAACGATGACAGGTAAAAAAGTAATGATTTCTGGTTCAGGGAATGTAGCCTTTTTTGCAGCGAAAAAAGTAACTGAATTAGGGGGCATTGTGGTTACAATGAGTGACTCAAACCATGCCATTTTCAATCCTAATGGTATTAATTTAGACGCCGTTGAAGAATTAAAAGTAAAGGGGCGTGAACGTATTAGTCGTTACCAAGAATTTGATGCTGAAGCTGAAATAGTAGAAGGATCTGTTTGGGATTTAGACATCAAAGCGGATATTGCTTTACCTTGTGCAACGCAAAACGAAATCAATCAAGCTCAGGCCGAACGCTTAGTTAAAAATGCGATAAAAATGGTGGCTGAAGGCGCCAATATGCCAAGTGACTCTGATGCGATTGAAGTCTATCGTGAAAACCAAATTCATTATGGACCGGGTAAAGCGGCTAATGCTGGAGGAGTGGCAGTTTCTGCTTTAGAAATGAGTCAAAATTCAATGCGATTAAAATGGACGAGTGAACGAGTCGATCAAGAGTTACAACAAATTATGAAAAATATTTTCGCACAATGTGTTAAGGCACGTGACACATATGATTTAGGTGTTGATTATGGTGCAGCAGCTGACATTGCATCATTTGAACAAGTAGCTGAATTGATGATGATTCATGGCGTTATTTAAGACTTCTCATTATTTTCTTATAAATAGTTAAGCTGATTGAAGCTAACAGTCTCAGTGGGAGTAAGTATTAGAATTGGAAATGAAAGAATTTTCAATTAATGACTACTCTCACTGCTTTTTTTAACTTCGATAAAATGGTATAATGACTTTGATTGAAGAGGAGGAGAAGTTATGAATGCCTATTGGCTTAATTTACCAGTTGAAAGTATTCGTAATACTGGCACCTTTTTTGAAGGTTTAGATATGAGAGTTGATTATTCAACAGAACAACAGACTTGTACAGTCACTTTTCATGATGGTATGAAAATAGTGTTTACCCAAAGAGAACAATTTACAGAAAATACAGGTATCGCATGGAAAGAACCGAGTGAATATGCAGCGGTAATTCATATTATGATGCAAGACGCGACTTCATTACGCAACTTACTTCATATTGCAATGTTAAGTGGAGGAGAAATTTTAAAAGAGCCATTCGAATACGAAGGTCGATTAATGGCTTATTTTGAAGACTATAATGGCTATCATTACGCTATGATTAGTGAGCTTTAATACTTAATCGTTTTTGAAGAGCATTTAAAAATGGATGGTGGGACTTATTCAATGGTTAATTGAGGTTAATTGAGGTCTATTGAGGTCTATTGAGGTTCATTGAGAAGGAAGATATTATGCATCATTCCGACTAAAATTACCATGTTAGTCTGCTTTTGACTTTCTACGACGTGTAGCGGTTTAAGTTATTATCAGAGCCAATCAATCAACAGGTTAGCTTTTAATGAAAGTATTTAGCTAAGTGTAATTTATTGAGGCTTTAAGTATTTAGCTCAGTAAAATTTATTGATGATTCAAGTTTCTAGGAAATTTGAAACTCGCTATCATTGAAAAGAATGTGGTAAACCATAAAGATTGTTCTAAGACAGGGAGAATTCTGTTAATAACGGGTCATCCAATCATTAGAACAATCTTTATATATTTGCACATGATGTCAGGTGTTAGCAAATTTGTTTGATAGTCTTGAAACAGAGCATTCGACTATCTAATCGCTTCATTGATGAAAGACTTTTAAACAATTGAACTTTGCTATTTTTTGTACGATACTAAATGAAATAAGATGGAGGGATTTAAAATGAAAATAGGTTTTATTGGGATTGGAAATATGGGGAGTGCCGTCGCTGTAGGTGTTAGTAAAGCGGTAGATCAACATACCCAATTTTTATTAAGTAATCACAATCAAGAAAAAGCAAATTCCTTAAGTCAGCAAATATCGCAAACAGTGGAAATTCTCGATAATGAAACCATTGCTTCATCTGCTACGATGATTTTTTTAGGATTAAAACCATCCATGATTGTGAATGAGCTTCATCAACTTAGTAAATTAGCAAAACCAGGGACAATCTGGGTATCAATGGCGACCGGTGTGAGTATCGAACAAATGGAGAGTGTCATTTCTGATGAGCAAAAAGTAATTCGCATTATGCCCAATACACCAGTTGCGATTGGTCAAGGAATGACCACCTATATTTTATCGGACCTTATTACTGATGATGAACATCAACTATTTAAACAGTTAATGAGTCAAACAGGGCAGTTAATGAAGATAGCAGAATCGCAAATGAATGCCGCAAGTGCTGTCGCTGGTTGTGGTCCGGCATTTATTTATCAATTGATTGAAGCCTTAGCTGATGGTGGCGTTAGAGCCGGTTTGCCACGAGAGATGGCTCAACGTTTAGCCGCTCAAATGGTACAGGGTTCTGCACAAATGGTTATTGAAACCGGCCAACATCCTGGTGCTTTAAAAGATGCAGTGACTTCACCAGGAGGAAGTACGATTGCAGGGGTTGCTTCGCTAGAGCAAAATGGCTTTCGTCATGCCGCGATGGAGGCAGTGTATCAATCGTTTTTAAAAACAAAAAGCATGTCCCAATCAAAGTAAAGTTGATTAAGAGTGATTTTATAAAGTGAATCATTCCAACAGATTTTCAGCATTCTTTAATAGATTTAAATATTTGGACAGAATGGTTTGCATTCATGCTCTATTTTCGCTATATTAACATTAATATAGAAAATTTTACATTTTAATGAAAAGTTAGAATATACCTTTCATGAAAATATGTAGTGTGATACAATTACAGTTATAAATTATTGACAGAATAGATAGGCGGAGGTATTGAATGGCACAACAAAGAGGACTACTCATAATTTTATCAGGACCATCAGGGGTAGGGAAAGGAACAGTTCGAGCAGCAATTTTTAAAGATAATAAATTTAATTATGTTTATTCAGTCTCGGCAACCACCCGTCCAAGTAGACCTGGTGAAGTAGATGGTGTCGATTATTATTTTGTTTCAAAAGAGCAGTTTAAACAATATATTGAAGAAGATGCATTATTAGAGTATGCTGAATATGTAGGCAATTATTATGGGACACCAATCCAAAAAATTGAAGAAAACTTAGCAGCTGGTAATGATGTGTTTTTAGAAATTGAAGTTCAAGGTGCGCTAAAAGTACGTGAGCGCATGCCCGAGGGGATTTTTATTTTTCTTGCTCCGCCAAGTTTAGATGAATTAAAATCACGGATTACTGGACGTGGCACTGACCGTGAAGATGTCATTTTAGAAAGAATGCAAATGGCTAAAGAAGAAATTGATATGATGCAACATTATGATTATGTTGTCGTCAATGATACGGTAGAACATGCCGTTGATAAAGTGAATGCGATTATTCAAAGTGAACATTTAAAAGTAGAGCGCATAGTGGATCGTATTCGTGCTGATATTAAAAATTATTTTCAACAAGAAGGAGAACGATAATTATGATGTTATACCCATCCATTGATAAATTGATTAAAAAAGTGCCGTCTAAATATGGTTTAATTATTTTAGCGAGCAAGCGCGCACATGATATGCGTAATAACAATGATTATATTTTAGAAGAATATCAATCAGAAAAACCTGTTGGTAAAGCTTTAGAAGAAGTCATCGAAGGTGTATTAAAACCTGAGGAGTAATGAAATACTTTAAATTATAAAACCCGTTAACCTATTGAAAAGGTTGGCGGGCTTTTGTTTTGAAAAAGCGAAAATGTTGATATGAATAGTATGTGATTAGCTTTTTAAGAAAGGTGTCAAAAGGACGACCGTGAAGTGATGCTTAATACAGGGGACATTGAAAAGTTGAGTGAAACGTCCATTAATATATTGGAGGAAAATCGAAAAGTTGAGTGAAACGTCCATCAATATATGGAGGGACATTGAAAAATAGAGAGCAGCATCTATCGATATTATAGTTGTCATTCTAAATGCGAGTGAAAGAGATACCAACACCTACTTTTCATCTAAAATATACCTATCATGATCTAACCAGTTTTGCGCATTTAAAAATTGAGTAAATGGAGTATTAAAATATCTTATCAAATCTAACATGATCGGCGACCAGTCATGGGGAATAATAAAAAAACTCTTGAGTGAAATACTCAAGAGTCATAAGCATTTATAATTATTATTCAGGAATGATGTTAACTGGTAAGTCGTCAGGGAATCCATAATACCATTCAACGGTGTCGCCTTCAGAAAGTGTTTGTGAGACAACACCAAATTCTGCGTACTCACCATTTAATAAGTAAACCCAAGTTTTACCTGTTTCATAGTCATTTTCAATACCATCGATAACATCAATGATTCCTTCATCTTCATTGAAGTTGAATTCTAACTCTTCAATGGAACTCATGGCATCGATAACAGAACCTTCTACAGCATCTTTAGCTACGAATTTAGCTGTTTCTTCACCATCTACATATAATGTGAATTTAACGTCAGTTGCAGCGACATCAGCATCTTCTGTTTCGTCGCCTTCTTGAGTTTCTTCACCTTCAACGGTTGTTTCGCCTTCTTGAGTTTCTTCACCTTCAGCTGTTGTTTCACCTTCTTCAGTTGATTCATCAGCAACGGTTGTAGTATCATTTGGTGTGCTTACTTGTGAACCAGTCGTTTCAGCAACGGTTGTTGCTTCTGGTGCAGCTGTTGTTGTTTGTTCAGCTGGTTTGTTTTGGTTACCACATGCCACAAGCATTAATGTTAAAATCGGTAGAGATAATAATTTTACATATTTCTTCATGGTCAACGACCTCCTATAGTTTGTCTTTGTTATTATTAAATTTATCAAGAAATGCTAGTAAAGTCAAATTATTCGCAATATTATCATAGTTTAAATATAATAAAATTAATTAAGTTTGAGAGGTAGAAGCATGCATTTTTATATTGATTCAATTGAAGAGACACAAGCGTTAGCGTCTAAGATGGCTCAATGGTTAAAGCCAGGAATGGTTATTTTATTAGATGGACCACTCGGTAGTGGCAAAACCACTTTTACCCAAAAGGTTGGTAAGGAGCTAGGCGTGAAAAGAGCCATTAAAAGTCCAACTTACACGATTGTCAAAGAATATCCCTTACCTGAATTTAAATTGATTCATATTGATGCCTATCGTTTAGAAGAAGGGGGCGCGGATACGATTGATTTTGATAGTTATCTGAATGAACCGTCCATCATTTTTATTGAATGGTCAGAATATTTAGACGACTATTTACCATTAAATCGTCTTCGTATTAAATTTGTTCCCCAAACAGATCCTAATCAAAGAGAAATAATTTTAACAGTTGAAGGAGAGTCAACCGTGCAATATCAAGAGCTGTTAGAAAAAATGGAGGAGATTTAATTGACAGAGGAGTTAGAAATCGATGTTAGGGTGGCGAAACCACAAGATGCCCGGGCAATTTTAGGTTTATGTGAACAAGTCGGTAGTGAAACTCCCTATTTAACTTTCGGTGAAGAAGGTTTGAACCTGACGGTTCAAGAAGAAGTGGCCATCATCAATAATTATAACAAGGCACAAAACAGTATTTTATTAGTGAGTGAGGTCGATGATCAAATTATTGGGATGTCGAATATTACGCAATTTAATGCCGCTAAGCAACGTCATATTGCTGAGATTGGCATTTGTTTAGTGGAAGAATATTGGGGTTACGGTATTGCTTCGATGATGATGGAAATGATGATTGAATTTGCAGAAAATTCAGATTTGAAAGTCATTACTCTCGAAGTGGCCCAAAGAAATGAAGCCGCAATTAAGTTATACGAAAAATTCGGTTTCGAGATAGTGGGAAATTTGCGTAAACGATTAAAAGTAGAGGGTTGTTATTTAGATTCTTTTGTAATGGAAAAAGTACTCGATTAAGTAAAAAGATTATGTTAAAATAAGACGTATTGAAAAGCGAAGGAATGAAATGAATGACATTATCAAACTTAATGGATTTAAATTTATCTATGAAAATAGAATTTGATGAGCCATTATCTAAATATACATATACTAAAACAGGTGGTCCTGCTGATGCAGTTGCTTTTCCTGAAACGAAAGAAGATTTAAAAACTTTAATCAATTGGGTAAAGGACAACCAAATTCCCTTAACCATCTTAGGAAATGCTAGTAATTTAATTGTTCGTGACGGTGGAATTCGTGGACTCGTTATTATTTTGACGGCGATGAAAGAAATGTCGATTAATGGCAATGAAGTTTATGCGCAAAGCGGCGTACCACTCATTGAGGTCAGTCGCAAAGCAGGCGCTAGTAATTTAACAGGTCTAGAATTTGCTTGTGGTATCCCTGGAAGCATCGGCGGTGCTGTTTATATGAATGCAGGGGCTTATGGTGGTGAAGTGGTCGATGTCATTGAGTCTGTTGATATTTTAACGCGTGAGGGTGAATTTAAAACCATTCAATGTAAAGAGTGTGAATTCAGTTACCGACACAGTGTTTTCCAAACAAATGAGGATATTGTAATCGGGGTTAAATTTGTACTAGCTCAAGGTGATAGAGAGGCGATTCATGCTAAAATGGCTGAATTAACCCACTTACGAGAAAGTAAGCAACCGTTGGAATATCCATCTTGCGGCAGTGTTTTTAAACGTCCAACTGGTTATTTTACCGGTAAATTAATTCAAGAAGCAGGGCTACAAGGCTACCGTATTGGTGGTGCTGAAGTCTCTAAAAAACATGCAGGTTTCATTGTTAATATTGACAATGCCACCGCAACAGATTATGTGCGCTTAATTGAATATATTCAAGAAGTCATTTGGCGTAACAATCAAGTGCGTCTTGAACCAGAAGTGCGTATCATAGGAGAAGCGGTTGAAAAAATAGTTCAATAATCGTTTGAGACGATAAGTAGGTGTAGTTCATTAGTAACTTTGACTTGCTTATCGTTTTTTTAGTTTCGGCAGGTTAAGTTAGTTTGATAACGTGTGAGAATTGCTTTTAACGAATCAGCTAGTAATTTTTACAACACTTAACCTAGGAGTATTGCTTTCAATTAATCCTTTATGATGTTTGGTTGCAATTGATAACGAGTAAGTATTTCTTCAAGTCAAAACCCATCAAAAAACTTTCAAAATATCGAGCACACTGGCTGCATTTATTGATAGACGTATTTTATGACTGTTTTCCTTTTTTAGTCAAATAGAGAGAAAATCATCATAACTTAATTATTAAATTTTTCTTAAGAAACAATAGTCCCATTATATTATATAAATATGAAGGAAACTTTCATATATCAAAAAATGGAAACGCTTTTTATTATTTAGATGAGAATGAAGCAAGTTCTTTACTTAAATTTTTGGTAAAAATTTGCTATAATATTAAATGTTAGTGTTAAGAGGAGGTGTGAAAGGATGCCACATTCAACATTGGAAGAAATGAACGCCGTTGAAATGGAAGCTCAAGCAGTCCAAACAAAGTATCAGGAAAAGATTGAAGACGCTCGTGTAAAAATGGAACAAAAATTAAAAGAAGCAAATGAAGCGTTTGACGTCGAAACAAAGCAAATGATAGCCGAAGCGCGCCAACACTTCGATGATCAAGAACAACAAGCAAAGGAAAAATTAGCTCAGCGTGTTCAAGAAAATGAAGCACAACTTCAAGAAGCTCTTGGTGATAAAAGGGAGTATTTAATTAATCAAATAGTAGAAAGGGTGGTGAAAGAATATGGCAATTAGCCCAATGCAAAAGGTGACGCTCATTTCGTCACGCGAACATTTAGAAGCGATTCTTTCATCGGTCCAACGATTACGACGAATTCAAGTGGTGGATTTACAACAAGACAATCAGAATAGTTCAGAGTTAGTACCATTAATTGAAGAGTATGATGAGGAACAGCAACAAATCGTCTATGATGATGAAGCCTTACATGCGATTACTAATCGACTTAAACGAATAAATCATGCGATTGAACAATTGGAAGACTATGAAGTAAAAGACAATTGGTTCAAGCAATTGCAGACTGAAAAACCACGTTTATCATTCGCAGAATTTCAACAACATAATCAACAATTTGCTGAGCAACAAGTCATTACCGAAACGAATGAATTAACAGCTCGTATTAAGGAAATTGATGAGTTGTTGGAAAAACGCAATGATCAAATTGATAAATATCGTAAATGGCGAGAGCTAGATATTACACCAACTGCTATAGAGCAGTTCCAGTATATTAAAGCAGTTATCGGAACGGTACCGAATGTTGAAAATAATCAATATATTCAAAAAATAAAACAACATCCAACTATCGTTCATAAAGTTATTTTCTTAAATGATTATGAATATGGTTTAGTCATTTTCTATCAAGAAGATGAAACGAATGCGTTAGAAACTTTATTAGCGGAAGCCAATTTCAATCCGATTGAATATCCTTATCGTACTTTACCAGGTAAGAAGATTGAAGGTTGGGATGCGGAAATTCAACAGTTGAAAGAGGAACGTCGTTCCATTATTCAAAAAATGAAATCAACGAAACGTGAATTAGCGGGCTTAAAGGTTCAAGCAGATTTTCTAAAAACGGCTTATGAACGTGAATTAACTAAGAAAAAAGTTGGTATTACACAACATTTAATGGCGATTGAAGGTTGGATTGAACAAAGTGAATTTGCTGTCTTCAAACAAGCGATACTAGAAGAGTTCGGTAACAAAGTAGTTATTAGAACAGCGGATGTTCAAGCTGACGAAGTGGACGAAGTCCCAATTAAATTAAAAAACAATTTCTTAGTTAAACCATTTGAATTAATTACACGCATGTACGCTTTACCAAAATATGATGAATTGGACCCAACGCCATTTTTAATGCCATTTTATTTTGTCTTCTTTGGCATGATGGTGGCCGATGCGGGTTATGGCTTATTAATTTTTATTTTAAGTCTGTTGGCACTTAAAGTATTCAATTTATCAGAAGGAATGCAAAATGCCTTAAGATTTGGCGCTATTTTAAGTGTTTCAATTATGATTTGGGGTAGTCTTTACGGTTCCTTCTTTGGTTTTAGTTTACCATTTCAATTAATTAATCCGAATGAGGATGTCATGCTGATTCTAGGTATTTCTGTTGCTTTAGGTTTAATTCATATTTTTGCTGCATTAGCAATTAATACTTATTTAAAACTAAAAGAAAGAAATATAGTTGAAGCTTATTCAACAGGAGTGGCATGGATTTTACTGTTAACAGGTTTTATTTTAATTGGAGTAGGCATGTTAGGTGAAAGCTATGCGGTCTTAGCTCTAATTGGTAAATGGTTAGCGATATTGAATGCTATTGGCATCGTCGTCGCATCTTGTATTAAAGCAGGCGGTATTGGTGGTTTAGGTTGGGGACTTTATGATTTATATGGCACGACGAGTTATATTGGGGATTTAGTCTCTTATACACGTTTGATGGCTTTAGGGTTATCAGGTGGTAGTATTGCTTTAGCATTCAATATGATTATTGACTTTATGCCTGGTGCAATGAAGTTTACCGTCGGCATATTATTATTTGTTGCCTTACATGCCTTAAGTTTATTCTTATCACTTTTAAGTGCTTATGTGCATGGTGCTCGTTTAATATTCGTTGAGTTTTTCGCTAAGTTTTACAATGGTGGCGGTCAAGAATTTAATCCGTTAACCATTTCGGAAGATTATGTCTCAATCAATGATGAAAAGAATCAATAAAATTGGAGGAATTTTTAATATGGAACAATTTGTAGGATATTTTACACAAAATGGTGGCGCATTTTTTGCTAGTTTAGGAATTGTAGTTGCGGTTGTTTTTTCTGGTATGGGTTCTGCTCGTGCAGTTGGTTCGGCTGGTTCTGCAGCAGCGGCTTTATTAAAAGAAGAGCCTGAAAAATTCGCACAAGCATTAATTTTACAATTATTACCGGGTACTCAAGGTTTATACGGATTCGTTATCGGATTTTTAACGGCTTTACAAATAGGTAATGGTTTAACTGTTCAACAAGGTTTAGGCTATTTATTTGCTGCTTTACCAATTGGGATTGTAGGATACTTCTCAGCATTACACCAAGGAAATGTGGTTGTTTCAGCAATGCAAATTTTAGCGAAACGTCCTGAAGAAAATACAAAAGGTATCATCTTATCAGCGATGGTTGAAACCTACGCTATCTTAGCCTTCGTAGTATCATTTATCTTATTCTTAAATGTCTAGTGAGGTCGATAATATGAGCGACTTACAAAATTTACGTGAGTCCATCTTGCAAAAGGCGCACCAAGAAGGACAAGCGCAATTCGACAAAGCAAATGAAGAACTTGAATATGAGTTTCAAACTAAATTAAAAGCACAATTACATGAAAAAGAAAGTATGCGTAATGTGCAATTGAATCGAGAAAAACAACGGTTATCGCGTTTGGAACATCAAGTGTTAAATCAAGAAAGACAAGGTAGTTTAAATAGTCGCCAAGCCTTAATGGACCAATTATTTGCCGGCGCCGTGCAAAAAATGGAAGCTTGGGATAATCAAACTTTCTTGGAATTTACCACTTCAATTTTAAATCAATTTAAAGATAGAGAATTACAAGTAGTTTTTGGTGAAAAGACACGTAATCGATTATCTTCACCAGAGTTACAATCATTATTGGAACAATTTCCAAAATTAACCATTGCTGAAGAGTCTGTTTCAGATCAAAGTGGTTTTGTAGTAAAAGATCAACGTGTGGATTATAATTTCATGTTTGATCAATTAGTAGATTCTGTTCGCAATGATTTAAGTGCAGATTTAGCTCAACAAGTTTTTAATACCAAATAAGGGGGGATTTTATGACGACCCACGTTTTTTCAGGTGTTAATACGACTATCAGTGTAAAGGAACAAGATTTCCTTAGCCGAGAAGAATGGCAACAATTACTTGATGCCAAAGATACCGAGACATTATCCATCATTTTACAAAATTCACCTTATGTGATGTCAGTTGAACAGTTGTCTGACCCAGATAAGATTGAAGACGTATTAATGAGAGAATTGCGTAATGCTTATCGGTTTGTGTTTGAGGAGTCACCTCAGTCTGAAATAGTCGAAATTTTTTCAGCACAATACTTATATCATAATTTAAAAGTATTAATGAAAATGAAGGTAACTGGTCAGGATTTCGAGAATCTATTGATCGATATTGGCAAATTTCCATTAGATGCTTTAAGACATGTTACTCAAACGTTTGAATCGAGTATTTTATATCCCAATGTGGTGGAAGAAGTCAATCGTACTTGGCAAGATTATCAAGCTTATCAGGTACCAGAAGCGTTTGACGTCGGGTTTGATGGTGCCTATTTTGCTCATTTAAGACATCTTGATGAGAAAATCAATGATCCTAAAGTTACACCGATTATTAATGCATTAATTGATTTTTATAATGTCATTGCGATTAAACGCGCAATTGAATTGGATCGCGGTCATGGTTTCATGTATACCATGATGACCAGTAAAGGATCAATTGAGAAGAAAGAGTTAATTGAACGCGTCGAACAAGGTCAATTAGCCCAATGGTTTGAAGAACAAACGCATATTTATTTTGGTGGGGTCTTTAAACCTTATATTGAAGATATGAATAATGGGACGATTACCGCCAATCAATTGGAACATTTACGCGATGCCTATATTCATCAATATTTCTTTGAAAATCGTCTAGATGCTCAAGGGCCTTTATTAGTGCTGAAATATATTTTCGGTAAAGAAAATGAAATTAATAATTTAAGACTCGTATTAACTGGTCATGCCAATGGCATAGCCAAAGAAAAGATTCAAGAAAGGATGGGTGCGATTTATGGCGAAACAATATAAAGTAGCGGTCGTTGGAAATCGTGATGCCATTCTACCATTTAAAATGATTGGATTTGAAACTTTTCCAGTCAATACTGCTGATGAAACGAAAAAGACTTTGCGCCAATTAGAAAATGACCAATACGGGATTGTCTATTTAACGGAAGATTTCGCTCAAGAAATCCCGGATGTCATTCAATATTATGATACAGTCGTGACACCCGCTGTCATTTTAATTCCAACCCATCGTGGTAACTTTGGCATTGGTGCACAAAAAATTCAAGATAATGTCGAAAAAGCAGTCGGAATGAATATTCTATAAGCGGCTACTTAACAATTTAAAATTTATAAAGGAGGAAATAGATTGAGTCAAGGTAAAATTATTAAAGTATCTGGACCATTAGTTGTCGCTTCTGGAATGTCTGAAGCCAATATCCAAGATATTTGTCATGTAGGACATCTTGGATTAATTGGTGAAATCATTGAAATGCGACAAGATAAAGCCTCTATTCAAGTATATGAAGAAACAAGTGGACTTGCACCAGGTGAACCTGTAGTGACAACCGGGGAAGCTTTATCCGTCGAATTAGGCCCTGGTATTATGTCACAAATGTTTGATGGCATTCAACGTCCATTGGATACTTTTATGGAAGAGACTAAGAGTGATTATTTAATTCGTGGGGTTCAAGTACCCATCTTAGATCGTAATAAAAAATGGGCTTTTGAACCTAAAAAATCCGTAGGCGATTTTGTTTCGGCTGGTGATGTGATTGGCGTTGTCCAAGAAACCAAAGCAGTAGAACATCGTATTATGGTACCAGTCGGCGTAGAAGGAACATTAACGTCAGTAGAATCAGGCGAGTTTACGGTAGAAGAGGTTATTTATAAAGTTGACAAAGCAAATGGTGGCGAGTTTGAAGGCACGATGATTCAACGCTGGCCAGTGCGTAAAGGACGTCCATTTGCCCAAAAATTAATTCCAGAAGAACCCATGATTACAGGACAACGTGTGGTCGATACATTCTTCCCGGTAACGAAAGGGGGAGCCGCAGCGGTTCCAGGACCTTTCGGAGCAGGTAAGACAGTTGTACAACACCAAATCGCGAAATATGCGAACGTAGATATTGTTGTTTACGTTGGATGTGGTGAACGTGGTAACGAAATGACGGACGTATTAAACGAATTCCCAGAATTGATTGATCCTAATACAGGCGAATCGATTATGGAAAGAACCATCCTAATTGCAAATACTTCTAATATGCCGGTTGCAGCGCGTGAAGCATCCATTTATACTGGGATTACGATTGCAGAATATTTCCGTGATATGGGTTACTCAGTGGCAATCATGGCGGACTCTACTTCTCGTTGGGCGGAAGCTCTACGTGAAATGTCAGGTCGTTTAGAAGAAATGCCAGGGGACGAAGGATATCCAGCATATTTAGGTTCACGTATTGCGGAATATTATGAGCGTGCAGGACGTGTTCGTGTATTAGGAAGCGAAGGCATTGAAGGAACGATCACAGCCATCGGTGCAGTATCACCACCAGGTGGAGATACTTCTGAGCCCGTAACCCAAAACACTTTACGTATCGTGAAAGTTTTCTGGGGATTAGATGCAACCTTAGCGCGTAAACGTCACTTCCCATCTATTAACTGGTTAAGTTCTTATTCATTATATTTATCTGAAATCGGACAATATTTCGAAGAACATGGTCAAGAAGGCTGGTCTAAGAAAGTCACTAAAGCAATGAATTTATTACAAAAGGAAAGTGAATTAGAAGAAATCGTTCGTTTAGTTGGGTTAGAGTCCTTATCTGAACGTGACCGTATTACCATGAATACCGCACGAATGATTCGTGAAGACTACTTACAACAAAACGCGTTTGATGATGTGGATACTTATACTTCATTTGAAAAGCAAGATACCATGTTAACAAATATTTTACACTTCGATGAAAAAGCACATGAGACTTTAGGTTTAGGCGCTTATTTCACTGATATTATGTCCAATACTGTCCAATTACGTGACCGTATCGCTAGAAGTAAATTTATTTCTGAGGAAGATATTGACAAAATTAAAGCTTTATATGACGAAATTGATAAGACAATGCGTCATATTTTAGAACATGGAGGTGAGGCATAATGGCAGTAATTAAAGAATACCGTTCGGTTGAAGAAGTCGTTGGCCCACTGATGATTGTCGATGGTGTCGATGGCGTTAAATACAATGAATTAGTAGAAGTTGAAATGCAAAACGGTGAAGTTCGCCGTGGACAAGTACTTGAAGTCCAAGAATGTCGTGCCGTTGTGCAATTATTTGAAGGCTCTTCAGGTATCAATTTAAAGAATACTAAAGTACGTTTTAGTGGTAAGCCACTCCATTTACCTGTTTCTGAAGATATGATTGGTCGTATTTTCAATGGAATGGGTGAACCGATTGATGGTGGACCGGCAATTATTCCAGAAAAATCATTAGATATTGATGGACAAGCCATTAATCCAGTGGCTCGAGATTATCCGGACGAGTTTATTCAAACAGGAATTTCAGCGATTGACCACTTAAATACTTTAGTTCGTGGACAAAAATTACCAGTATTCTCTGGTTCTGGTTTACCACATAAAGAATTAGCGGCCCAAATTGCTCGTCAAGCAACCGTTTTGAATTCTGATGATAAGTTTGCTGTTGTATTTGCCGCAATGGGGATTACGTTCGAAGAAGCTGAATTCTTTATGAATGACTTACGCGAAACAGGTGCGATTGATCGTTCCGTATTATTCGTTAACTTAGCGAATGACCCTGCGATTGAACGTATTGCGACGCCAAAAATCGCCTTAACAACAGCTGAGTATTTAGCTTATGAAAAAGGGATGCATGTATTAGTCATTATGACGGACATGACGAACTATTGTGAGGCATTACGCGAAGTTTCGGCAGCGCGTCGTGAAGTTCCGGGTCGTCGTGGTTATCCAGGTTACTTATATACGAATTTATCAACATTATATGAACGCGCAGGACGTTTAGTTGGTAAACCTGGTTCGGTCACTCAAATTCCAATTTTATCGATGCCAGAAGATGATATTACCCATCCAATTCCTGACTTAACAGGTTATATTACCGAAGGACAAATCATTCTATCGCGTGAATTGGATAACATGGGCTATAAACCACCGATTAACGTATTACCATCATTATCCCGATTGAAAGATAAAGGTTCAGGTGAAGGTAAAACACGTAAAGACCATGCCCCAACCATGAACCAATTATTTGCGGCTTATGCTGAAGGTAAGCAAGCTAAAGAATTAGCAGCTATCCTAGGTGAGTCTGCGTTATCGGAAACAGATAAATTATATGTTGAGTTTACGACACGCTTTGAGCAAGAATATATTAATCAAGGATTTACGACTAACCGTTCTATTCAAGAAACCTTGGATTTAGGTTGGGACTTATTATCTATCTTGCCGCGTGAAGAGTTAAAACGTATTAAAGATGATATGATTGATGAATTCTTACCTAAAAAGGGGGAATAATTCATGGCTAGATTGAATGTCAATCCCACTCGGATGGAGTTAAGCATTCTAAAAGAGCGTTTAAAGACGGCCACCCGTGGTCATAAATTATTGAAAGATAAGCAAGACGAATTGATGCGTCAGTTCATTATGAAAATTAAAGAAAATAATGAATTACGAAAAAAAGTTGAAGGACAACTGACTTCAGCGATGCAAGATTTTGTTTTAGCGAAATCAATGAAGAGTGATCAAATGGTGCAAGAAATCTTTTCACTACCAGCCAAAGAAGTGAGTTTACAGGTGCGCTATGACTCTGTAATGAGTGTGAAGGTACCCAAATTTAACTACGAGATAAAAGACCAATCGTTAGATAGTGAGTTCCCATATAGTTATTTGGCCACAACTTCTGATATGGACCAAGCGATTGAGTCAGTTAACGAAAGCTTAACGGATATGTTAAGATTGGCCGAGATTGAAAAAGGCTGTCAGTTGATGGCGGATGAGATTGAAAAGACCCGTCGTCGTGTGAATGCATTAGAATTCCGTACCATTCCTCAATTAGAAGAGACAATCTATTTCATTGAAATGAAATTAGAAGAGGCTGAGCGTGCGCAAGTAACGCGTATGATGAAGATTAAGGATATGGGACAAAAATAAAAGTGAAAAGGTCTGGTTAGAAAGAATGAATTTCTAGCCAGGCTTTTTTGTGTGCGCCCAGCATGGGCGTTAACTCGGCGGCTGAAACCCGCTACATCTAACACATGTGAAACTATAATGACTAAAGTCAAACAGTTTCAGCAAGGCTTTGCAGTAGAAACTGTTAGCTAAATCTCTAGAGGCTGGGCATTAACTTGATACATTTAGTTAACATTATTGTCCCTTAATTAATAGCGCAGTGGTTGAGTGGTCTCAACCTGCGTCTTAAGGACTTGTTTGAGACCTACTCACCTGCGCGGGGTGGGCCGACGAAGCGAAAATTATTTAATTTTCTACTTCTTGCCCACTCCCATAATTTTTACAAGCGTTTACTTTTTGGTATAATTATTTTATTAAAAAAGGAGGATACTTAGACTATGAAAAATAAAATTGCTTACTTTTTTTTAATTGTTGCTATTATTGATACCCTTGATTTTCTATTTTTTAAATTCAGAAATTTAACTATTGGAAATATTTTATTCCCATATATTGTATTTATAATACTCCGATTTATACCTTTTAGAAAAGGAAACAAATATTAAATTTACTAATTTTATCTGTGATAATAAAATTCAAGTAAAGTTATTAAAATTAATAGTACCATTAAAATTTAATAAAATCCTTTTTCAGTCAAGTCCATAATATCGTGTAAAATTAAATAGCACATTAATTAGTTTTGTCTTAGTTACTGACTAATTGCTAGCAAGGTTCTACCAAAGGGGAAAGCGTAGCGAACCTTGACAGGTTCTTAAAATATTGTACTCGTTAGGAGGGATTAATGACCTTTCTTTTTACACAATTATATGGATTTTATCCACGATAAGTGAATTCGTTTTAAAAATTCCAACATTTCTATATTTTGTCCTAATTTAACTATATTTAGTCAATGGCTGAATTTAAGCGTTTTCGTTACAATATACTTGTAAGCGGTTAAAAACGGAGGGGTAAAAATGGAACTAACGGAAAAACAAAAATTGCGGAAACAAAAAATGAAACGCTTGAAGAGTAGTTGGCCATTATTGTTTTTTGCTTTACCTGGTTTTATCTGGTTAATTATTTTTTATTACATTCCTGTATTCGGAAATGTGGTAGCATTTAAAAAATTTCAATTCTCAGATGATGGTGGCTTTTTTTCCAGTATTTTTAATAGTCAATGGGTAGGATTCAAAAACTTCGAGTTCTTATTCAGTTCACGTAATGCTTATATTATTACTAGAAACACCGTCTTATATAATTTGTTCTTTATTTTTGTAGGACTGATTATTGCGGTAAGTTTTGCAATTATTTTAAGTCAGATGCGTAATCGTTTTTTAGTTAAAACAATTCAGACATCAATGCTGTTACCTTATTTCTTATCATGGGTAATTGTGAGTTTCTTTGTATCATCCTTTATCAGTGTGGACAAAGGATTAATTCCTAATCTTATTCGAGAATCAGGTGGCGTCGCCAAAAACTGGTATGTAACGCCTGGTATTTGGCCACCGCTATTAATCTTTTTAGGTATTTGGAAAGGTATCGGTTATAGTTCGATTATTTATTTTGCAGCCATCGTTGGTATTGATAAGACATATTATGAAGCTGCGGAAGTGGATGGGGCCACTAAGTGGCAACAAATTCGTCATGTAATGATTCCACAGATTGTTCCGATGATGATTGTTTTAACAATCTTAGCTTTAGGAGGTATTTTTAGAGCAGACTTCGGTTTATTCTATCAAATACCGCGAAATTCAGGTCTGTTATACAATGTAACGGCTGTATTAGATACACATATCTATAATGCATTAACAGCGTCCGGTGATATTTCGATGGCAACAGCAGCAGGTCTCTATCAATCATTTGTAGGATTTATTTTACTGTCAGTATCGAATTTGATTGTTAGAAAAATAGATCCAGAATCAGCAGTTATTTAATGAAGGAGTGACACACATGGTGAAGAAAAAAATCGAAAGAGTCCAAGTGGATCGCTTCGGTAAAAAAACCAATTTTATTTTTAGTATTTTAATGAGTATAGTAGGATTTTTAGGCGTTTTTCCATTCATCTTTATTATCATTGTATCGTTAACGAGTGAAACTTCGATTATTCAAAATGGTTATAAATTATTCCCGTCTGAATGGAGTATAGAAGGTTATCGTTATTTATCCACAATGTCAGGTCAAATTTTTAATGCCTTAATGGTTTCTATTTTGGTGACCGTTTTAGGAACTATCATTAATGTCACCTTTACGAGTACCTATGCATATGCTCTATCTCGGCCAAATTTACCTTTTAAGAAATTTTTCTTAGTGTTGATTATTATCCCGATGTTGATTGGGGCTGGGTTAGTACCGGGTTATATTGTGGTAACCAATTTATTAAAATTAAAGAACACGATTTGGGCCTTAATATTACCGGCAGCTTTTAGTCCGTTTAATATTATTATTATGCGTACCTTTTTCAAGAAGAGTGTTCCGAATTCTATTATCGAATCAGCTCGTATTGATGGTGCGAGTGAATTGAGAGTCTTTTTACAAATTGTCTTGCCATTATCAGTACCAGGATTAGCGACGATTGGATTGTTCGCAGCGATTGGTTATTGGAATGATTGGTTCAATGCGTTACTTTATATTACGAAAACTAATTTGTATCCACTGCAATATGTATTGATGAATATTCAAAGTAATATTGACTATATGTTAGATAATGCGGGTTTAGGTATCAATATATCTCAACTCAATATTCCGAAGGAAGCAACTCGAATGGCCCTCGTTGTAATTGCGACATTACCAATTGCGGTGAGTTATCCATTCTTCCAAAAATACTTTATTAGTGGTTTAACGATTGGAGGGGTGAAGGAGTAGCAAAATGAAGTTGGTAGGCGTTGGAGAATCAAGAGAGATTTAAAGGAGAGAAAAATATGTTCAAAAAAATTGTAAAATCAGCGGCTGTCGGTGCCTTGGCATTATCAAGTGTTTTAGCAACATCACCTGTAACCAATGTATTTGCCGAAGAACCTACAACGGTTAAATGGTATCAAATTGGAACGGCTCCAGATAATTTGGATAAGCTATTGGAAATCGTTAATGAGAAATTAGTCGAAAAAGTCAATGCTAAAATCGATATGGAATACATCGGTTGGGGTGAGTACGATCAAAAAATGACAGTTATGACCAATGCAGGTGAAAAATATGATATTGCTTTTGCGGTTAACTTTTTAGACAATGCTCAAAAAGGTGCTTATGCAGATCTAACAGAATTGATGGAAGAATATGCTCCAGAATCATTAGAAATGTTAGATGAAGCCTATATTAAAGGTAGTACAGTAAATGGAAAATTATATGCATTCCCTGTTAATGGTAATGTGTATGCTGAGCAATATTGGGCATTTAACCCAACATTTTTAGAAAAATATGACTTTGACTATACTTCTGTAAAAAGTATGACCGATTTGGAACCATTATTAAAAGCTGTTAAAGAAGGCGAAAGTGGTGTTGCGGGATTAGCAGCAGGTCAAGGATGGCGTGTCGGTCATGACTTCGACTTTGTATTAGGCGATACCGTTCCTCTAGGAATTGATATGTTAGGCGATAAGACTAAAATTATTAACCCTTATGAAGAAGGCGATTCTTTAATTCCTGATTTAAAAGTAATGCATGATTTCTATAATAAAGGTTACTTACCTGCAGATGCAGCAACAAGTGATCAAGGTTATCCATTAGAAGCAGACACATGGGCAGTCCGTCGTGAGACTGTGGGACCACGTGACTATGGTAACTACTTATTACAAACAGTTTCAGGCAAAGAATTACAAATTCAAGCTTATACACAAGTTCCATTGAAATCAGTCGCTCAAGCGCGTATGGCTAACTTTGTTGTGTCACAAAATTCAGATAATAAAGAAGCAGCAGTCAAAGTATTAAACGAAGTCAATACAAATCCTGAAATTTTAAATACTTTAGTTTATGGACCAGAAGGCGAAAACTGGGAAATGAATGAAGATGGTACGATTAAATTATTACCAGCATATAATGAAGGTGCAAGCCATATGTCAGCATGGAATACAGGTAATGCGGATATCTTATATAAAGATGAAAAAATTACTGATGAACAAATCGCAGCATCAGAAGAAGGATTACAAAATGCTGAAGAATCACCATTATTAGGATTCAACTTTGTAACAGACAATGTAAAAACTGAAATTGCGAACGTTCAAACAGTAGTCGCTCAATACATTTCAAGCTTACATACAGGTACCGTTAACCCAGATGATGTTTTACCAACATTTAATGAAGAATTAAAAGCAGCAGGATTAGATAAAATCCAAGAAGAAATGCAAAAACAATTCGACGAATACCTAAAAACAAAAGAGTAAAATAAAGTGCGAAAAGTTGCGTTCAGAAATGGAACACTGGAGAACATAGCCTGCAGAGTGGAACACACTCAAAGGCAATGTTCGAAGTGGAGGCCATTTCTGCAACTTTGAGCCGGATTGAAAAAGTGCGACAAATAGCGCTTTGAAAAGAATCACTGGAGCATTTCCCCTGAAGAGTGCAAACACTCAAGGGGGAATTACGAAGTGGAGGTCTTTTCAGCTATTTGGAGCCGGATTAACAAAGTGCGAAAAGTTGCGTTCAGAAATGGAACACTGGAGAACATAACCTGCAGAGTGCTGAACACTCAAGGGGTATGTTCGAAGTGGAGGCCATTTCTGCAACTTTGAGCCGAATTACCAAAGTGCGATGAAAGGTGTTCAGCACTGGAGGCTGGGCATCAACTTTATAAATTCTATAGAGCCATTGCTAAATTTAACTAATATTGAACCCCCTAAGAGGCAGGTACGATGGTGCCGCCTCTTCTTTTAAATTTTTTGAGTGCGCTTTAGTAATAGCGTATAATAGTTTACGAGGTGATTGGATGAATCATTTACAATTTATTGATACGAGGATGGGTACTCGTAATCAACATTCTATCGGGCATGGTAATACATTGCCATATACTGGTGTCCCTTTTGGGATGAACCATTTTGTAATGCAAACGCGTTTAAATGAAAGTCGTTTTTTCCATCCTGATGATTATACTCAATATGGTGTAAGGTTAACTCATCAACCGAGTCCATGGATGGGGGATTTTTGCCAGGTATTATTTAATCAATTACGATTAACACAGGAAGAGTATCGACAATTAATGGCTAACCCGACTGAAAATATGGCACTGAATATTTCAATGAGTAGTTATCGTCCTGATGAGGCAATTTTTCAACCTCATTATTTATCTTATAAAAGATTGAGAGATGGATTAAAACAAAGTTGGACGGTAGGTGAGCGTGGTGCTAGATGGCAAGTACAAGCCACGCGGACTTTTCCGTATCATTTATTAACCATTACTCTTGATGCGGATAGTACGGTTAATTTACAATCGGATGGTCATTCCATTCAACTAGAAACTGCCCAATTGGCGGGTTCAAAATATAATCAATTTCAACAATATTCAATTCTAAAGTCGCAGTGTCGCTTGACGCCTCTAATCAAAATACCATTGAATTTGAATCAACATGATCATGTAATGTATCTATTTCAGGTAGAGGTTGAACAAGAAACAATTGAGATGTCGTTGACCACGTCCTACATTTCTTATGAGCAGGCAAAATTCAATCGACTACAAGATGATTTTTTTAAAGGGACATTTTTAGATGGCATACATCATTCAGCCAATAAATGGCTTAATTATTTAGAGCGTATTGATGTTAAACATCGTGATTTTGACCAAGTAAAATTATTTTATCATTGCTTATGGCGTACAGCCACTTTTCCCCAAATGGGACATGAAGTGGATTCGACTAATAAAACGGTTCATTTTTCGCCTTATACCGGTAAAGTAGAAGTGGGCCATTTCTTCACTAATAATGGATACTGGGATACGTTTAGAACGAATTATCCATTGTATAGCTTAATCATACCGTCTAAAATACCGGAATTTATCGATGGTATTTTATCAGTTGTGAGAGCAGATCGTTATTTACCTAAATGGTTATCGCCTGATGAGCGCGGATTAATGCCGGGTACTTTAGCAGATGGGGTAATTGCTGATGCGGTAACGAAGGGGTTAATTGATAAGGAGACGGCATCTTCATTATTAGAGGCGATGATTGATTCAGCTAATCATGCCGGTGAGCATGCTACAGAAGGTCGTGAAGGAGTAGCAGAATATTTATCATTAGGCTATTTGTCGACAAATTTCCATGAATCGGTCAATAAGACTTTGGATTTTGCTTATAGTGATTTTTGTATTAGTCAAGTGGCAGCTTATTTAGGGAAAAAAGAATTAGCTGAGGAATATCGAGTGCGTGCCCGTTCCTATCGTCATTTATTCAATGTGAAGGATAAGCAAATGGTACCACGTACCGATAGTGGCGAGTGGTTGGAGACAATCGACGCTCATCGTTGGGGCGAACACTATACTGAAGGAAGTGCTTGGCAAAATAGTTTGGCTGTCTATCATAATATTGCCGATTTAATTGCCTTACACGGTGGCGATGAAGAATTTTTTAATCATCTCAATCATTTAATTAATCAGGAACCTATTTATGATGTCAATGGTTATGGATATGAAATTCATGAAATGACAGAAATGGCTCGTGTGCAATTCGGTCAATTAGCCTTGTCGAACCAACCTAGCTTTCATATGCCTTATTTATTCATTTATGCGGGGTATCCTCAATTTTCTCATTTACTGATTAAACAATTAATCACTCAATTATTTAGTGACGCATTTGATGGCTATATTGGTGATGAAGATAATGGTAGTTTATCCAGTTGGTATGTGTTGAGTAGTCTCGGTCTATATCCAATGACACCTGGTGCAAGTCAATGGACCTTAGGGATGATGATTTGGGATGAAGCCACTATTCATTTAGAAAGTGGTCAAAAGATTGAGTTAATTTCACGAAATTATCAGACACCGTATTTACAAGTGGTTACCAAGCGTTGGCTAAATGGGAAACCTTATTTACCGCAATATTTAAGTCATCAAGATTTAATGAAAGGGGTTCATTTAGAACAATCACTAGGAGCCGTCCCAAGTATTGAAAAAGTAGCACCCGCTTTACGGCCATTCTCAATGGATGTTGCTCATGCTGATCAGTAAACTTGAGTGCTCTAAAGAAGAGTGTCTTAAACATTTATTACTTTTATCTAAATGTCTATTTAAAGGCAACCCTATCCAATCAATCGTAACAAAATATAAAGTCAGGAGTCATGAACAATGGAATCACGTTTTAATGAGGCGATTCATCGCATATACTATTTTTTAAAATTAAATTTAATGCTAGTCTTAGGGTTTCTATTGGGAGGGTGTCTATTGTCATCTTTAACCGTAGGCATTAGTCTGCATTTAGAAGCAAAAAATAATGCTGCATTATTAACTTTTAAACAATGGTGGCACAAGGTTAAAATCGAATATAAGCAGACGGCTATTATTTCATGGCTCTATAATCTGTGTATCATTTTGTTATTGTGGGCATTATTTGTGACCAGTCAATTGAAAGGGATTATCTTTTTAATGTCATGGTTTGTGCAAGTGGCTCTGTTGATTGGATGTGTCTTAACGATGTTGGCAGAAGCGCAACTTAGACAATATTACGACGGTGCTGCTTGGCAAATTACTAAATTATCGTGGATGCAGTTGTTTATGTCTCCCAAAGCGAATATTGGTACCTTGTTATTAGGATTTATTTTAGGCTTAGTGAGTATGCAATTTCCCGCAATTGTCTTTTTAACAGGATGGGCGATTTGGATTAGTTTTATGACGTCAATTTATTATAAAGAATGGACAAGGTTGGAGATAATATGAAAGTAAAAGAGAATCAACTGAATCTGATTTTAAAATATTATACTTTAACAACGTTAATCTTAATGTTAGCCTTACCTACCTTGGTCACGGGGGTCATCTATATTCAAAGGCGTGATGCCATGCTGATGGAGATGGATCGTATTGCTAAAACAATGGCTTTTACATTAACGAATGCTACCAATGGGATGAATCGTTTTGCTCAAGTGTTGACCTCGTCTAATCGTTGGGAAAAAGAGTTGAATCGTTATTTTAATGAAAGTTATTCTGACCACCATACGTATTATTTATTAAATGGCGCTCGTGGTGAGTTTTTACCGAATGAAACATTGCGTCAGTATGATTACAATCGACATTTAACGGCGATTCAAATGAGTCTAGCTAATAGTGAGTATTTTTATGAGTCACTAGCGGAAAATCCTAAAGGGCGTAAAGTAGACCAATTAAATTTTAAAGCTGGCGTTCATTTATCGATGCCGTTAAGAAGCCGATTTACTCTGCAGGATTTGGGCCAATTATATTTTACTTATTCTTATGATGATTTATCTAAGGAAATTTTTACCGAAAAAGAAGGGGAATTGTTAATTTTTGATCCCGTTGTCAACCAATTAGTAGGACGGGGAAACTTCGCTTCAAAACCTGGAGAGACACTAACTTTATCGGAGATCCCAGCTAAAATCGATCAGTGGCGACAAGATCATTTCGTGAGTGAAGAGATGACGACTACGGGTCATAGTGTCATTTATTTAATGCCAAAAAGAATTTTATGGCAACGGATTATTGGGATTATTCTTGGAATCTTTCTATTTGTGATGTTTACTGCCGGAATCATTTTAATTTTTATTTTCAAGCAAATTAGACGTTATGCCGATCAGGTAAATGATATTCTAGTCACAACCCGCAAAATTGAACAAGGACAAGTTTATTATCGGATTAATGAAAATAATAAAGTAGCAGAACTTGAACAGATAACTAAGGCGATTAATGCGATGTTAAATGGTCAACAAGCCAGTATGCGCGAAGTATTTCATTTGCAATTACAAAATAATGAAGCTGTCTTAAAGGCTTTGCAGGCACAAATAAACCCTCACTTTTTATATAATACTTTAGAATATATTCGGATGAGTGCTTATGTTGAAGGCGCAGATTCTTTAGCTGAATTTGTCTATGATTTCTCATCTTTACTCCGTAATAATATCAATAATGAGAAAGAAGCGACTATTTATCAAGAAGTTTATTTCATCAAGAAATACGTCGGACTCTACCAGGCTCGTTATCCGGAAAAATTATCTTTTGATATTGATCTGGATGAAAGTTTGAACCGAATTATTTTGCCGAAGTTTACTTTACAACCTTTAATCGAAAATTATTTGGTCCATGGTGTGGATTTTAGTCGACAGGATAATTATTTAAGCTTAAAGATTCAACGAGTAGCGAATACTATCGAGATAAAATTAAGTGATAATGGTAAGGGAATGACCCGTGAGCAAATGGATTTACTGAATACGCAAATTAAGCAATATATTAAAAACCCCTATCAAATACAACCATCGCAGACTAGCATTGGGATAGGGTTGGTGGCGCAAAGGCTGGCTCAAGCATTTGGTAAGGGAATAACAATGGAATATCTGCTTAATACAAAAGGAGGTGTAACAGTTTGGTTGAAACTACCCATCACCGAAACTATCGAGTATTAATGGTTGATGATGAGTTTATGATTTTAAAGGGCTTGGAACGGATGATTGATTGGGAAGGATTAGGCCTTCAATTAGCCGCAACGGCTAGTCATGGTGAAGAAGCAATGGCGGTGATCAATCAACAGCCTATTGATATTATTATTACGGATATTAACATGCCACGTTTATCCGGCATTGAATTTATCGAACAAGTAAAAAATCAAGAACATCGGATTGAATTCATTTTTATTTCAGGCTATGAAAAATTTGAATATGTCAAAAGCGGAATATCATTAGGTGCCTCTGATTATTTATTAAAACCAATCGATCGTGATGAATTGCATCAAGCATTGAAAAAAGTAATGCATCGCTTGGATATTCATTATCAATTACAAACACAAAAAGTAAATTTGAAGAAACAAAAATTATTTGAATGGTTGAGAAATCCGCTTCAAAATAATGTTGAATTAGAGGACGTTAACGAAGCGACCCAAGTCTTCTTTATTACACCGAATGCTCAACAACCATTTGCCGAATGGCTAAAGCACTATCAACATTCACCCAATTGGTTAATCATTCAAAAGTTTGACCACGATATCATTGTCATTAAAATCCAAGAGAATGCGTTATTACAAGGTAGAGTGATAAAACAACTTGAACCGTTAAATTTAACAGATTTACATCATTGGTTTCAGGTGTTTAGACGCCGCATCGACAATTTAGACTTTTATATCCAAAAAGATTCAGAACAATCATTCGTCAACTATTTATTTGAAGTGCCAACAAAGACCAATGACGAGACTATTGCCTCTTTCATTGCTTCAATATATCAGCATTTAGATAAAAATCAATTGGTACAAGTAGGCGAATTATTAACCCAATTGGAAAGAGAATTGACCTATCAAGCAGTTAATCGTGATGAAGTATTACAAATTATGCAAGCATTTATCAATTATCAAACGGTGGAAAAACCATTATTGACCGAAATTGAAACGGTTCACCAAGTGATTCAACAAACGGCTGAATTATTAAGAGTGAATCAAGCGCAAGTAGAATATGATCGCCTTCATCCAATCGTTCAAGAGGCGATTATCTATATCAATGAAAATTTAGCGTCAGAACTGACTTTGAAACATTTAGCTGATCATTTGCATATGAATGTCATGTATTTGGGACAACTAATTAAAAAAGAGTTGAATCAGTCTTTTTCTAAATATTTGAATGAATTGCGGATTGAAAAATCTAAACAATTGTTAATTAAGACGCAATTGACGATTGCTGAAGTTGGCAATGAAGTTGGTTATCAAAATCAAGGCTATTTTTATCGGATGTTCAAACAGGCCGAGGGCTTAAGTCCTAAAGAATACCGTCAGCATTACTGGGATGATGAGCAAGAACTACTGTAGAGACTGCGTTCTAAAGCTATGGTGCTGGGCACCGGCTTATTTAGGACCAGAATTTGAGACCGGACTTTAAAGGCTAACATGGGGATTGATTGAATAAAATAGGATTGGTCAAAATTTTAAAAATCTTGTTTCAACCTGGTTACTTTGTAAATTCAGTGGTGGCCTCACATCAAATGATTATTTTATGAACGCAGTGGTGGCCTCACATCAAATGGTTATTTTATAACCGCCGCAGTAACATAGTATCAAACCGCTATCTTATAACCGCCGCAGTTGCATAATATCCAACCGCTATCTTATAAATGCAACGGTGACATAGTATCAAACAGCTATTTTATAACCGCCGCAGTTGCATAATATCCAACCGCGTCTTAAAGACAAAATTGAAAGCTACTTAATTGGGAGTGGGAAGAAGCAGCGAAAGTCATCTAGTTTGCGACTTCTGGCCCATTCCTTTTTGTTCATTTTTCTACCAACTCCTTTAATGGGTATGTTTAACCGAATATGAGGGATGATTGGTAAATTTTCAGTCTATAAATTAGTGGTGTTTTATAATAAAGTATGTATATTCTATTTAACTATTATAATGATAGCGTTTTTACCTTATAATATAATTGACTAAATATATTTAGGAGGTTTAATATGTCATTTCAAATAACACCAACAATTCAATCTTTTATGGAGAAGATTATTAAGAAAACACAAAGTGAAAACCCAAAATGGGGTAAAGTGTTTGAGGAATGTTTTTTAAATACTTTAGAAACAACGATTCAACGTAATCCAGATGGTACCTCATTTGTTTTAACAGGTGATATCCCAGCGATGTGGTTACGCGATTCAAGTGCACAATTAAGACCTTATATGTTACTTGCCAAAATGGATGAAGAAGTGTATCAATTAATTAAAGGTTTGGTCACTTTACAATTTAGAAATATTCATCATGATCCCTATGCCAATGCCTTTAACCGCGAGGCCAATGGTAAAGGACATCAGGATGATCAGACAGAGATGACAGATTTAATTTGGGAGCGCAAATATGAAGTGGATAGCTTATGTTATCCGATTCAGTTAGCTTATTTACTCTATTTAAACACCGGTCGTACAGAACATCTTGATGATGAATTTATCACAGGATTAAAAGATATTTTACATGTATGGCGTACCGAGCAAAACCATGAAAACTCTCCGTACCATTTTATTCGTGATACGGATCGTGAAGAAGATACTTTAGTCAATGGTGTGGGGACACCTGTTGGTTACACTGGGATGACTTGGAGTGGGTTTAGACCAAGTGATGACCGTTGTGAATATCATTATTTAGTACCCTCTAATATGTTTGCGGTCGTGGTATTAGGTTATGTCGAAAAATTAGCTTCTGTCATTGACCTACCGGTTGAGCTAGTGGCTGAAGCTATTTCATTAAAAGAAGAAATTCAAGCGGGTATTGAAAAATATGCCAAAGTCAAAAATAAAGTGGGCGAAGAAATTTATGCCTATGAAGTAGATGGGTTAGGCAATTATAAAATTAT
Source organism: Globicatella sanguinis (assembly GCF_002847845.2). Classification (NCBI taxonomy): domain Bacteria; kingdom Bacillati; phylum Bacillota; class Bacilli; order Lactobacillales; family Aerococcaceae; genus Globicatella; species Globicatella sanguinis. Next base: position 2,412,751 of record NZ_CP126962.1, read on the forward strand.
GGATGATGGGAATATTCCAAGTTTATTGTCGATTCCTTATTTAGGTTATGTAAAAAATGATGATGCTGTTTATCTCAATACACGCAAAACTATTTTAAGTCCAGAAAATCCGTACTTTTATAAAGGAAAATATGCGGAAGGGATCGGAAGTTCACATACTTGGGAACACTACATTTGGCCAATGGCTTTAGCTATTCAAGGTTTGACCGCACAAACCAAGGCAGAAAAGAAAGAAATTTTAGATATTTTGGTTAACACAGATGGAGGCACCAATCGTATGCACGAATCCTTCGATGTTGATAATCCTAAAGCCTTTACTCGTGAGTGGTTCTCTTGGTCAAATATGATGTTTTGTGAATTATTATTAGATTACTACGATTATCAAGTAAAAATTTAGGAGGGTATCATGTCGAAGAAAACAGTTCATATTATTTCACATAGTCATTTAGACCGTGAATGGTATCTACCTTTTGAAGCACATCGAATGCGCGTGGTAGAATTATTGGATACCGTTTTGGATTTATTTGATACAGATCCGCAGTTTAAATATTTTCATGTCGATGGTCATACGCTACCTTTAGATGACTATTTAGAGGTGCGTCCTAATCAAAAGCAACGCTTGCAACAGGCGATTGATGACGGTAAATTAAGAATCGGACCGTATTACATTTTACAAGATGCTTTTTTAATTAGTGAAGAAGCCAATGTTCGCAATGCGCTAATTGGAAGTCAAGAACTAGAAAAATGGGGCGTGGAAGGCGAAAAAGTAGGTTATTTTCCTGATACATTTGGCTTATCGGGTCAAATACCACAGATTGTGAAAGAAACGGGAATGGAATTTGCCACCTTTGGTCGTGGAGTTAAACCAACGGGCTTTAATAATGTGGTCATTAATGAAGGAGATTTTCAATCGACTTTTTCAGAAATGTATTGGCAAAGTCCAAATCAAGACGAAATCTTAGGTATCTTGTTTGCTAATTGGTATAGTAATGGCAATGAAATCCCGACAACACCCGAGGCAGCCCAAAAATTTTGGACACAAAAATTAGCGGATGCAGAGCTGTATGCGGCTACGGGCCACTTATTGATGATGAATGGATGTGATCATCAACCGGTGCAAACGGATATTAGCCAAGCAATCGAACTGGCTAATGAATTATTCCCAGATTATCATTTTATTCATTCTAATTTTACTCAGTATTATCAAGCAATTAAGGCGGAAGGCTTACCCGCATTATCAACGGTAAAAGGTGAATTGCGTTCACAAGAAACGGATGGTTGGTATACCTTAGCCAATACAGCCTCTAATCGCATTCACTTAAAACAACGGAGTCATGAGTTATCACAACGATTAGAACAAGTAATTGAACCATTAGCGGTCATTTGTCAAAAATATGGTTATGCTTATCCATACGATAAGATTGATTTTGCTTGGAAACTTTTATTACAAAATTATCCTCATGATAGTATCTGTGCTTGTAGTGTGGATGAAGTCATCCATGGGATGGAAGCACGTTTTGATCAATGTGAAGCAGTACTGGATTATTTACAGGCAGAATTTTTAAGTCAATTATCTGGCTATCATTTTTCAGCACAACCTGAAGCATCTGCCTATGCTATTCAAATTTGGAATACGACTACCGTTAAAAAATCAGATATAGCGACGGTTAAGGTGGAAATGGCACGATGTCAATTTAGCGAAACGTCTCCAAGTAATGCATTTGAAAAGATGGAACAATGGGACTTTGGCCAATGGCAAGTGATCGACGCCGAGGGGAATGAATACGAGGCTGAAATCATTGATTTGGGTGTTGAGTATCATTATGATTTACCAAAAGACCGCTTTAGAGTGCCTTATATGGCGCGATACGCACAGGTGAAAATTTTGATGGAAGACTTAGCACCAATGTCAGTTAAACAATTATTTTTAGTGCCGACTAAGGAAATGAAGCAACCAACACCATCTCAGCAAGTAAATCAGGACCGAACGATTGAAAATGAGTATTTAGCGGTTACGGTTGAACCGAATGGCAGCTTAACATTACGCGATAAACGTCAACAAAGAACCTATGCGGGTCAATGTATTTTAGAAGACACGGGTGATAGTGGAAATGAATATATTTTCAAAGAATCATTAGGAGAGCGGATCTTTAGTAAGGATCATCTCACTTCTATTGAAAAAGAATCCACACTATTCGAAGAACGTTTAATGGTGACTTATCAATGGTCATTGCCAATCTCAGCTGATGAAAAGTTATTTGAAGAGCAAAGACGGGTAATCGATATTACGAATCGTACGAGTGGACGTTCAAGTGAAATGAAGCAACAAACTATTCAAGTGATTTATACCTTAAAGCCGACAGATAAAAGTATTCTAGTTAAGATTGTAGGTCAAAATGATGTCAAAGATCATCGGATTCGAATGGTTTGGCATTTACCTCAATCTAGTACTCATCATTTAGCAGACAGTCACTATGAAATCGTGACTCGTGCTAATCAAGTAAGTGCAGAATGGCGTAATCCAAGTAATCCTCAAGTTTCAAGACATGCGGTTAGTATTCATAATGAGGAGAATCATCAACGTTTTGGCTTGACGGTTGCTTCCAATGGTAACTATGAATATGAAGTCAATGCGGATGATTCCGGAACCACTTTAGCCATTACGATCTTACGCTGTACCGGTGAAATGGGCGATTGGGGCTATTTCCCAACACCAGAAGCACAATGTTTACACGATTATCAATCAGATTTAAGCATCACGCTATGGGATTCAGAAGAAGCAGAAACAGACAGTTTGATTGCGGGACGCTATCAATTTGTTCCATTGTTAACTAATGCCCCTTTCAGTCGAGTTCAAGATGAAACGACATTTGAAAAGAAATTTGCGTTTTTAGATCGTATTTTTACCCAACCATTACCAAAACACTTGGTCATCACAGCAGTGAAAATGAGCCGTGACCAGCAGCACTTAGCGATACGCTTAGTTAATTTGGGTGAGGAGTTAGTAGATATTCGTCAGTTGACGCTAGATAATATCGAACTACAACCCGTAAACTTATTAGAACAACCTTATGAAACCACCGAGGAAACAAAGCGCTATCGTATTAAAAATCATCAGATTCAAACGTATTTAATTAACTGGGAGTTGATATTATGATAGAATTACACATTCAAGATCCAGCCTTACAAGCAGCCGTCAAATTATTAGCAGATGATTTAAAGGTAAAACTGGATCCTCAAGGACAAGTTTTAAAAATTAATTGGATTAATGAGTTATCCGTAAAAATGTATCAAGAACAAGCAGCGTTGGTGATTGAAGCCAAAGATATTCCTCATGCAGTACAAGCGATTTGGCAATGGCGTCATGGTAAAGCATTACCCTTAACAATTGAGTACCATTTTGAGCGAAACGGGTTAATGTTAGATAATTCGCGTAATGCGGTTGCGAATGTGCCGACGGTTAAACGTTTGTTACGTAAAATGGCTTTAATGGGCCATACTTGGTATATGCTTTATATGGAAGATACTTATGAAATACCTGAACAACCTTATTTTGGTGCTTTTCGTGGTCGCTATAGTCAAGCCGATTTAAAAGAATTAAATCAATATGCGGACACATTAGGGATTGAGTTGGTACCATGTATTCAAACGCTGGCTCATTTGAATCAGTTCTTTGAATGGGAGCATGAAAACAGTCAATATGTTGACATTGACGATATTTTAAATGTTGGACGGGAATCCACCAAAACCTTAATTCGTCAAATGTTAACGTCATTAAGATCCTGCTTTACGACGCAAACGATTCATTTGGGAATGGATGAAGCCTATAACTTAGGTCGAGGTAGTTATTTAACGGAATTTGGCTTAAAATCAAAAACACAAATTATGCAAGAACATTTAGAGTTTATGATTGAATTATGTCAAGAAATTGGTTGGAACCCGATGGTTTGGGATGATATGTTCTTTTCATGGTATAACCAATTAGAAGATGTGACTGAGTTTAAGGTTCCTGAAGGAATCGAGTTAATGTATTGGGATTATTATAATGAATCAAAAAAACATTATATTGATCGTATTGAAACGCGTAGTCAAATCACTGAGCAATTACACTTTGCAGGAGGAAGTTGGCGTTGGTGTGGTTATGTCCCACATCATAAGAAGACCCTTTATACATCCATCGCTGCTTTATCTGCGTGTAAAGAAAAACAAGTAGCGAAAGTGATGGCGACTGCATGGGGCGATGATGGGAGTGAGGCACCATTCCAAGTAGTAGAATTTGGATTAGTGTTATATGCTTTATTAGATAGTCAAGAGTATGACGAAGAAGTATTCAACCAATGGTTAATTGATTATACTGGTTTAACTTTAACTCAATGGTTATGGCAAGGTGAAATTGATTTATTACCTGAGTTCGATGAAATGAAAGCCTTGGATGTGACACCGTCTAAATATTTCCTCTATCAAGATTTATTAATGCCAATGTTTATGGAACAAATTGAGACGATGGAAGTGGATTATGGAGCAAAAATGACAGAATTAGCGAGTCAATTTAGTTCGTTATTAAGAGGCGATGTCTTAATTAACCATTTCTATTCTCAATTAGCCGAAACATTAGCGATTAAATGGGATTTACCATTAAAAATTTGGCAAGCTTATCATCAAGATAATAAAGAGACTTTGGCAAACATTGCCCAAAACGATCTTCCAGCTTTAGAGAGGGCGCTAGATGCTTTATGTGAGGCTCGTAGAAGAGTTTGGTTAGCAGAAGCGAATCCTCAAGGCTTCGAGATTATTGAACATCGCTTTGGTGGGATGATGATGCGTGCTAAGTCTACCGCTAGTCGTTTGATGGATTATGTGAATGGAAACATTGAGGTGATACCAGAACTTGAAGAACCACGCTTAGATGGTGCACCACAAGCGAGTCGCAATGAAAAACAAGCGATAACCTATAATCGTGCTCTAAAAATTATGTCAAGAAGTCGTTCGACTTGGTAAAAGAAAATATTAGATTGACGAAGATTATAAAAGAGTGATGTCAAAAGGGTTAATGTCAATGAGACAACATTAAAAAGTAACGGTCCATTTTCTTTTTGTGAGTTTACTACCATTAAAGAGCAATGAGACCGTCTTTTTGTTGTATTTCGCAATTAAAAAGTGAGCCACTTTGCAATTAAAAAGTGACCCATTTCGCAATTAAAAAGTGAGCCACTTCGCAAATGAAAAACGAGCCATTACGCAATTAAAAAATGAGCCACTTCGCAAATGAAAAATGAGCCATTTCGAAATTAAAAATTGAGCCATTTCGCAAATGAAAAATGAGCCATTTCGAAATTAAAAATTGAGCCACTTCGCAATTAAAATTGAGCCACTGTCATAACGAAAGTTCAATCGCTGTTGTCTGTATCTGATTAAGGATTATGTCGATTTGAAACTTCGGACGAATCTAATCAGGCTACAAGCGGGGTGGGTAGACGAAGCGAGCATCACTCGATCTTCTACTTCTGGTCCACTCTCAACTTTTCGGGGTGAATAAACTAAGTGAAATTTTGTTCGATTTTCTACTTCTTGCCCATTCTTGGTAATTCGTTTTTAAGTTTGATTGTCTGAAAGGCGATGTGTATAAAAATATAGGGCTTAGGTAAGAAATTGAGATAACTTGTTGATTTCGTATAGTAAAGTGCTGAGGTATTTTGTATAATGGAAAGGCAAGCATCAATAGGGGGTTATCAAATGATTAGAATGTTTATTAGTGATTTAGATGGGACTTTATTAAATAAATATCATATTGCTGATAAAACCATTAATCAAGCGATTGAAGAAGCGGATCGACGTGGCTATCGCTTTGCGGTTGCGACTGGTCGTCATATGCGTAACCACCAACGTTTTGGCTTAGGATTTTTAAAGCATACGCAGTATATTATTGCCATGAATGGAGCACTCGTAATCGATAATAAAGGTAAAATAATTGATACTATCGCTATCGAACCGAAAAAAATCATTGAAATTCAAGATATGTTTCCTGAAATTAGTTTTGAATTTTTAACCGCGCAACAAGCTTATGTAAAGCACAATCGTTTTAAGCATTTTTTAAAGGGGTTTAAAAACACCCCAACCTTTAAAAATTTTGGACGTGCTTTATTAAATCTTTTAGTAGGACAGTTCCACTATGGTGTGGATGATGAATTTTTAAAAACAAAAAGTATTTTAAAATTAGAATGTATTACGAATTCAGCTGAGGAACATCAACGATTGGTAGAATATTTAGAAGCTAATCAAGATCATTTTAGTTATGCCTATAATGATGAAGTCCACTTTGAGATTACGGCTCAAAATGTGAATAAACGTCAAGGGATTTTAGCTTTATTGAAAAAAATTAATGTGCATCCTGATCGAGTAGCTGTTTATGGTAATGATTCTAATGACGTGGAAATGCTAGAATATTTTATTCATTCTTATGCCCCATCTTCAGCGAAGGAGATAGCTAAAAAAGTAGCTAAAAATCAAATAGGCGATGCTAATGATCATGCGGTGGTCAAGCATATGTTAGCAACGATGAAAAAGCAAGATTTATATAAAAAATAATGCTTTTTAATAAGTCTTTATGTTATACTATAAGTAATAATTTAAGGAGTTGATCGACACAATGATGATTCAATAGTAACTAAGTAAGCTAATAGACTGTGATTGTAATAATGACAGGGATTAGTATGCACTTAGGCACTATTGGATGGATTATTGTGTCTTTTTGCGTACAAATTTTTCTTACTTAGTCTTTCAGTTGGTAATTGACAGTTAATTGAAAGGAGAATTTGTATGTTACAACTAAATAAATTTACCGTTACGCATCGCTATGATTTTAGAGTGTTAATTGATAATTTAACGGTGACAATCAATCCAGGAGATAAGTTGGCATTGATTGGTGAAGAAGGCAATGGCAAGTCAACATTGTTAAAGGCTATTTACGATATGAGACTAATTGAAGATTATGCAGAAGTGACAGGTCAATTGATAAATACAACGATTTTAATGGGATATTTACCACAAACTATGCCTGAATCTTTAAATGATGTCAGTATTAATCATTATTTGTTTGATATGAGTACATTAGAGCAAATGGATTTTAATTTACTTTATCAATATGCTTCTCAACTAGGTTTTGATAGCGAGCGCTTTGATTCTCATCAGTTATTAGGGAGTTTATCCGGTGGAGAAAAAATAAAACTTCAATTAATTAAGATGTTAGCACAAGATCCACAACTTATTTTGCTCGATGAACCGTCTAATGATTTGGATTTTGAAACGCTTGAATGGTTGACCTATTTTATTAAAAATACAGAAAAAACAATCATTTTCATTTCACATGATGAAACTTTATTAACGCAAACCGCTAATCGTTTGATATTATTTGAGACGCAACATCATAAGAAAGTGACCAAAACGACCTTGGTTAATCTTGACTATGATACCTTTATTCAAAATAGAGAAAGACAATTTGATAAGGATTTGCAAATCGCTACTAAGCAAAGAGAAGAGCATAAGAAGCAAATGCAACGACAACATCAAATTCATCAAGCGGTGGAGCATCAAGTTCGCAATACCCATGATGCAACAGCAGGCAGATTAATTGCTAAAAAGATGAAAAATGTTTTAGCCACACAAGATCGATTACACAAGTCGACCGAATTCTTTAAAGAAATCCCTGTAAAAGAAGAGGCTATTTTAGTTAAACTCCGTTGCTATCAACCATTATCAGCTTCAAAAATAGTCCTTAATTATCAGGATCAATCTTTTAATAATCAGCAGTGTAACATTTCGCAATTAGGATTAGTGATTCATGGACAAGATAAAATTGGTATTATCGGTGCCAATGGTATTGGGAAGACAACTTTGTTGAAAAAAATCTATCAAGATTTAAAAAAACGAACGGATTTAAGAGTCGGTTATATGCCACAAGATTATAGTCAAGTATTACCTTATGATCAGACGCCGATTGAATTTTTAAAACGGAGTGACGAGAAAGATGAAATCACCTTAGTGACCACATTTTTAGGTAGTATTCGTTTTACTTATGATGAAATGCATCATGCGATAGGTGAATTATCAGGTGGTCAAAAAGCTAAGTTATTATTATTGAAGATGGATTTGGATCAAGTGAATGTATTGATTGTGGATGAGCCGACGCGTAATTTTTCACCTTTGTCACAAAGAGAGGTTCGCCAAATCTTTCAGAATTTTGAAGGGTGTTTGATTGTTGTTTCGCATGATCGTCTTTTTAATCAAGAGGTATGTCATCGACATTATCGTTTAACTCACGATGCACTGGAACGATTATCTAATCAAAAGCAATAATGAATGTATCGCTTCCAATGACTAAAGTGTAAAATTAACGAAATTATTACAAGTAGGTAAAAAAGCTTTATAGATAGGGGTTAGAATGCTATAATAAAATAAATAGACAAAATAGGAGGCGCATAAAGATGACTCATCATGCAAATGATCATCATAGCTATTTATCAAGAACACATAGTGATGATGCGCGTAAGACCGTTGAACGAATTTTAGCAGAATTAAAAGAAAAACATGTTCGGATTACGGAGCCTCGACGCGCGATATTAACTTATATGGTTGAAAGTCATTCTCATCCAACAGTTGAAGAGATTTATGATGATTTATTACCGAACTATCCAGGCATGTCTCTAGCTACGGTTTATAATAATTTAAGTACCTTAGTTGAGCATGGCTATGTTAAAGAAATGAAGTTTGCAGGAATTACTAGCCGTTATGATTTTATTGGTAATCAACATTTTCATATCATTTGTGAAAGATGTGGCAGGGTGGAAGATTTTCCATACCGTGATTTAACACCATTTATTGGTGATGCTGAAGAAGCAACAGGTTATCAAGTAAGTAGTGTTAGTATGGAGATGTTTGGCATTTGTCCGGAATGTCAAAATGAAAGAGATTAAAGGATCAAAGAGGCTGGACATAAACTCGAAAAATTTAGTTAAGATTATTGTTCGTTAATTAATAGCGCAGTGGTTGAGTGGTCTCAAATGGCGTCTAAACGAGATTGAACATAAATTTGAAAAATTCAGTCAAGTTAGTGCTTATTTATTAAAAGCGCAGTGGTTGAGTGGCTTCGAACTTCGTCTTTCGACTTGTTCGAGGCCTACTCAACTGTGCGGGGGTGGACAGACGAAGCGAAAATTATTTAATTTTCTACTTCTTGCCCACTCCCTTATTTTTTATATAAAATAAGCAATAGAGAGGATGAGCATCATCTCGAAAAATTTAGTCAAGTTAGTGCTCGGTAATAAAAAGCGCAGTGGTTGAGTGGCCATAAAATGCGTTATTAAGAAGCTAGGCATAGTCTTTTTAAATTCTGTTGAATCCATAAGACAGGTTATTTAAAAAACAAATAAATAACTTTGTGAAAAGATATTGTTTAGGCAAAATATTATGCTATAATTCATTTTGAATGCTGAAATAAAGGAGTGTTGAAATGCAAACAAATCATACAGTCATACTTGAAAATGTCACAAAATCCTATGGTGATACCCAAGTTTTGAAGCAAATTGATATGGAACTCGAAAAAGGAAAGTTCTATACGCTATTAGGTCCTTCTGGTTGTGGGAAGACCACGATTTTACGAATCATTGCTGGTTTTGCGGAAGCGACTACTGGTAAGGTTTATTTGGATGGAAAGGAAGTCACTGAGATTCCAGCTAATAAACGTAAAGTAAATACCGTTTTTCAAGATTACGCTTTGTTCCCTCATATGAATGTATTTGATAATATTGCATTCGGCCTTACGATGAAAAAAATGGATAAAGCTACCATTGAAACGAAAGTAAAAGAAGCATTAAAAATGGTACGATTAGAAGGATATGAAAATCGTGATATTCAAGAAATGTCGGGAGGACAAAGACAAAGGGTAGCGATTGCCCGCGCTTTAGTCAATGAACCAGAGGTATTATTATTAGATGAACCTCTTTCGGCTTTAGACTTAAAATTACGTACCGATATGCAGTATGAATTACGTGAATTACAACAACGTTTGAATATTACGTTTGTTTTTGTTACTCATGATCAAGAAGAAGCTTTAGCTATGTCTGATTGGATTTTTGTAATGGATAAAGGTGAAATCGTACAATCAGGCACACCTTCAGATATTTATGATGAGCCAATTAACCGTTATGTAGCTGATTTTATTGGGGAAAGTAATATTATTAATGCGCGAATGATTGAAGACTATCGTGTTGCGTTTGTTGGCAAAGAATTTGACTGTGAAGATGCCGGAATCCCAAGTGGTGAAGCGGTAGAAATAGTGATTCGACCTGAGGATATTGATGTGGTAGCTCCTGAAAATGGAAAGTTAGTGGCCCATGTTGATACGATGCTATTTAGAGGGATGTTTAATGAAGTCATTGCCTATGATGATGCAGGGAATGAATGGATGGTTCATACAACAAAGAAAGTAGAACCGGGAGCGGTTATTGGCTTGTTTTTCGAACCAGATCAAATCCATGTTATGCGTTTTAATGAAACAGAAGAAGAATTTGATGCCCGTTTAGAACAATATGAAGATTAGGAGGGAGTAAATGAATCAAAAGAAGAATCATTTATTGGCAATTCCATATTATTTATGGATACTACTCTTTGTCATTGCACCGATTATTTTGTTACTGTTCAAGTCATTTTTTGATATTAATGGCCATTTCACTTTTCAAAATTATATTAATTTCTTTACCTCAGGTAACTATATTCGCATGGCTTTGTCCTCTTTCTTCTATGCGTTTTTAGTGACCTTGGTAACCTTTTTAATGGCGTATCCAATGGCATATTTTTTAACCAAAACTAAAAACAAACAATTGTGGTTATTGTTAATTATTTTGCCGACTTGGATAAATTTATTACTTAAAACGTATGCTTTTATTGGTTTATTAGGTCAAACGGGACCGATTAATCATTGGTTACAGAATTTTGGTTTTGGTCGTCAACAATTACTATTCACTAATGTGGCCTTTTTAATTGTTGCGGCCTATATCGAATTACCGTTTATGATGTTACCGATTTTTAACTCGATTGATGAAATTCCTAATTCATTAATGGAAGCGAGTAATGACTTAGGAGCGACACCGTGGGAGACTTTAAAACGAGTGGTATTCCCTTTATCTATGCGTGGCGTTCGTAGTGGGGTACAAGCAGTCTTTATTCCTTCCTTGTCGCTTTTCATGTTAACACGTTTAATTGGAGGAAATCGGGTTATTACATTAGGGACGGCGGTTGAACAACATTTCTTAGTGACTCAAAATTGGGGCATGGGTTCGGCTATTGGGGTTATCTTGTTAATTTCAATGGTCTTGGTAATGTATGTAACACGTGAGCGCCGTGATCAAGGAGGTGCTTTGGTTGAGTAATCGTCGTTTTAAATGGCAAAATTTATATATCGTCGTAATGTTTCTTATTTTATATGCGCCAATCTTTTATTTAATTATGTATTCTTTTAATGAGGGTGGCGATATGACAGGCTTTACTGGCTTTACCTTAGAGCATTATCAGACATTATTTCAAGATACAAGATTGATGACTTTTATTATTAATACTTTTATTGTGGCGATACTTTCTGCCTTAATTGCCACCATTATTGGGACTTTTGGTGCGATTGCTATCTACTTTAATCGTAGTAAAAAACAACGTAATACGATTTTGAATCTCAATAATGTGTTAATGGTGACACCTGATGTTATGATGGGGGCTAGCTTTTTAATTTTATTCTCTATTTTAATCCCTGTGCAAATGGGCTTTGGAACGGTATTAATTGCACATATTGCATTTAATATTCCGATTGTGGTATTAATGGTGTTACCACGTTTATATGAGATGAATCCTTCAATGCTTACGGCTGCTCAAGACTTAGGTGCTACTCATGGTCAAACTGTGCGTCATATTATATTACCAAGTATTAGCAGTGGTATATTTGCCGGGTTCTTTATGGCTTTTACCTATTCACTAGATGATTTTGCCGTGACTTTCTTCTTAACGGGTAATGGCTTTAGTACATTATCGGTTGAAGTGTATTCAAGAGCACGTACAGGTATTAGTTTAGAGATTAATGCTTTAAGTGCCTTGATGTTCTTATTAGCGTTGGCATTAGTGGTGGGTTATTATTTCATCCAAATGAGTGAACAAAAACGTCGTAAAGCGAAAGGGGCGAAGTAGATGAAAAAATTACTTAATGCAGTAATAGCCCTATTATTAGCAGTTGGCGTGTTATTTTTCCTTCGTCACCGTTTAGAAGCAAGTAGTGGTATGGCGGGTGGTAATACCATTGTCTTTTATAACTGGGGAGATTATATTGATCCAGCATTGATTTCTGAATTTGAAGAGGAAACAGGTTATCGTATTATTTATGAGACTTTCGATTCTAATGAAGCGATGTTTTCTAAAGTTCAACAAGGTGGTACTACCTATGATATTCTGGTGCCAAGTGAATATATGATTGAACAGTTAATGGAAAATGATATGTTACAACCTTTAAATTATGATTTATTGCCTAATATTAAGAATATTGATAGTCGTTTTATGGATTTATCATTCGATCCGGATAATAAATATTCAGTGCCGTATTTCTGGGGTACTTTAGGAATAGTTTATGATCCTAATAAAGTGGGGCGCGAGATTCATCATTGGGATGATTTGTGGGCTGATGATTTAAGAAATAAAATTTTATTAATTGATGGGGCTCGTGAAGTGCTAGGCATTGGGTTACAGTCGCTTGGTTTTTCACTAAATGATACCGATGAGACGGCGTTAACTGTGGCGACTGCAAAGATGAAAGCTTTAATGCCGAATGTGATTGCTTTAGCGGCTGATGAAATTAAAATGCATTTAGTGCAAGATGAAGCGCCAATTGGTGTGACGTTTTCAGGTGAAGCAGCGATGGCGATGGAGGAAAATGAAGACCTTGTCTATGTCGTTCCGGAGGAAGGTTCTAATATTTGGTTCGATAATATTGTGATTCCAAAAAATGCTAAAAATGTAGAAGGAGCACATGCTTTAATTGACTTTTTAATGCGTCCAGAGATTGCGGCGCGTAATGCAGAGTATATTGGTTATTCAACACCGAATAAGGCTGCGTTTGATTTGTTAGATCCAGAAATCACATCGGATGAAGCTTTCTATCCAAGTGATGATACGATTAGCCATTTAGAAGTCTATGCTAATTTAGGACAAGAAAGTTTAATTCATTTTAATGATTTGTATTTAGAGATTAAAATGGAACCAAGATAGTTTTTTTTTGCAAGAAATTCCTCACTTTATGAGTGGGGAGTTTTTTGATTGATGAGAAATGGCTAGGAATGATTTATTTGTTAGTTTATTATCATTGAAGAGTAATATTTTATTATTTCGTTAGTGGATTGTTATTTAAGAGCAATGAATGATTTTTTGTTAGTTTATTATCATTGAAGAGTAATGGGACCGTCTTTCGGTTTTCTTCGAAGAACCTACAGACTTGATTTTCTGAGGCGCTGTAAGAACTAAAGTTCAACAGCGCTCATGCAAAAATACATCCTAGTCATTACTAATGATAATAAACTAACGTTTAATCATCTATCATAAAAAAAGAAAAAGAGATAGTTTATGTGGTTGAAATTTTCCTCACGAAAAATTTCTGCTGATGCCTTTCACCTTCGGGAAAGGGAGCATGTGGATTGAGGATGTATAAGACGATAGCTAATTGACATGAAGGAGCAATGGCACCGTCTTTCTGTTTTCTTCGAAGAACATACAGACTTAAATTCTTGGGAGTGGGCAAGAAGTCGAAAATCAGTTGATTTTCGCTTCGTCTGCCCACCCCCGCACAGTTGAGTAGGTCTCAAACAAGTCATTAAGACGCATATTGAGACCACTCAACCACTGCGCTTTGAATTAAATAGATATGCCTGAACAGAATTTAAAAAGTTTTTGCCCAAACTCATGCAGAATTTATGCTTAACATTGCTAATAACAATCTACTAACTTATCTGTTTTGCTTAACTTTATTAATAATGACTCATACACATTTTGTAAGAAAATAAAACCTTGGCTTTACTAATGATAATAAACTAACGCATAATTATTCATAAAAAAGAGAGAAAGAGAGAGGTTTAAGAGGTTGAAATTTTCCTCACGAAAAATTTCTGCTGATGCCTTTCGCCTTCGGGTAAGGTATGACGGAGTGAGTAGAGATAGCTGATTTGAAGAGTATCTATTTTGGTTGATTAAATACTTGGCGGTAGCTGATTAGATTGTTGCATTGGTTTGTAACTGGGGAAAGTTACATGCAACAAATTGAGTAATCTTATTGTAACTTTTATACATAATTTTATATAGACGAAATTTAAGAAAATAAAGGGCTCAACTTTTAGGCCTTTTATTCTATCAAGCAGAACAACATGAAAATTATCATAGAAACCTTGTGAATTAGGTCGCAAGTTCTTGACATTTTCATGAAAAAAAGGGTAAAATAAAAAAGCTTTTAGAAAATAACTTATAGGAGGATAAAAATAATATCGGATAGCGCCAGGCCTGAAAAGGTGACGAGGATTGAACTTATCGAAAGATTCGGCGGATGGTTCAAGGCAGTGTAGTCTACAGTGTTTCTACAAAGAATAACCGAAAGGTTCTCACAAAAAGAAACACAACACCTAAAAGCAATATAAATTGATATAAAAAGGAGATATTTATATGTGTGGTGTAGTAGGTTTTGTTGGTAATGGTAAAGTACAAGAATTTTTGATTAATGGGTTAGAAAAATTAGAATACCGTGGTTATGATTCAGCTGGTATTTATGTAAAAGATGAAACTCATAATGGTTTATTTAAAGAAGTAGGTCGTATTGCAGATTTAAAAGCAAATGTTGATTTTGATTTGCCGGCTTCAATTGGAATTGGACATACACGTTGGGCTACTCATGGTCCTGCAACAGTGGAAAATGCCCATCCTCATACATCACCAAATGGACGTTTCGTTTTAGTTCATAACGGTGTAATTGAAAACTATACTCAAATCAAAGAACAATATTTAGCTGATGTTAATTTCTATTCAGATACTGATACAGAAGTAGCGGTAGCCTTAGTAGAACATTTTTCAAATGAAGGTATAAACACTAAAACTGCTTTCTTAAAAGCTTTATCAGTTATTGAAGGTTCTTATGCGTTCAGTTTAATTGATAATGAAGATCCTGATACTTTATATGCAGCAAAAAATAAAAGTCCATTATTAGTCGGATTAGGAGAAGGATTTAATTTAATCTGTTCTGACGCGATGGCTGCGATTCAAATGACTAACCAGTATTTAGAAATCCATGATAAAGAATTAGTGACTTTAACTGAAAATCATGTGCAAATCGAAAAATATTCTGGTGAAGTGGTTGATCGTCAACCATTTATTGCGGAACTAGATGCGGATGATTTAGAAAAAGGCACTTATCCTTTCTATATGATTAAAGAAATTGATGAGCAACCGACGGTGATTCGTCGTTTAATTTCTGAGTATACGAATTCAGAAGATCAATTTGAAATTGAACCTGAATTAAAAGCCGATTTATTAAATGCGGACCGTATTCATATTGTGGCATGTGGTACAAGTTACAATGCAGGTTGGGTTGGTAAATCTGTGATTGAAAAATTAACGAAAACGCCAGTTGAAGTTCATTTAGCAAGTGAATTTAGTTATGATATTCCATTATTAGGGGACAAACCATTCTTTATTTTCTTAACTCAAAGTGGTGAAACGGCTGATAGTCGTCAAGCATTAGTTAAAGTCAATGAATTAGGTTACCATTCATTAACAATCACCAATGTTAAAGGTTCTACATTATCACGTGAAGCAACTTATACCATGTTATTATACGCTGGACCAGAAATTGCTGTAGCTTCTACCAAAGCTTATACAGCCCAAATTGCGGTTATGTCAATCATTGCAGAAGCGATGCGTGTAGAACGTAATTTACCTGCTTTATTCGATATGCATCAAGAATTAAGTAAAATTGCAGCGATTATGGAAGGTGTCTTATCAGAAAAATCGATGTTAGAAGAGTGGGTTCAAAATAATTTAATTGAAAATCGCAATGCTTTCTACATTGGACGTTTATCTGATTACTATGTTTCGATGGAAGCTGCTTTGAAATTAAAAGAGATTTCTTACATCCAAACAGAAGCTTTCGCTTCAGGAGAATTAAAACATGGTACCATCGCTTTAATTGAAGAAGGGGTACCTGTCATTGCTTTAATTAGTAATCCAGCTGTGGCGGCTCATACACGTGGTAACGTGGAAGAAGTTAAAGCGCGTGGAGCTAAAGCAATAGTCATTAGTACTGAAGAAGTAGCCAACGAAGATGACTTCTTTATCTTGCCAAATATGCCAACATTATTAGCACCTTTAGGTGTTGTAGTAGTGACACAATTATTAGCTTACTATACAGCTTTACATAGAGGCTTAGACGTTGACAAACCCCGTAACTTAGCAAAATCCGTGACCGTTGAATAATTATCATTTGAATGATTAGAATTAAATCCCATCTTGACTTTAAAAGTCGAGGTGGGATTTTTTGGGTAATGAACGTAAGTAGCTATTTTACCATTGAATGATTTAGTGGAAGAAATAGATTAATTAATCAACTTTCCTCGTTCAGTGACAAACAATCTCTCAAAAAGTAGCCATTTTGACAAAAAATCAGATTCAATCAATGAAAACGCTCAAAATTAGTCAATCTTGTCAAAATAAATGACCAATAGTCTGACAAAGTATGCATTGTTGACCCGTTGTGAAAGCACTATCTTTCCCATATACTTAAGGTACAGAAAAAAGAGAGGAGCGATTTTGATGAAATCATCACAATCAACAATTTAAAAATTAGGTTCTTACCTAAGTGGTATGGTCATGCCAAACATTGGAGCATTAATTGCTTGGGGTATTATTACAGCGTTATTTATTCCAGATGGCTATTTGCCAAATGAACATATCGCTGGTTTAGTAGGTCCAATGATTAACTACTTAATCCCATTATTAATTGCTTTTAAAGGTGGGGAAATGGTTCATGGGTTCCGTGGAGGTGTCGTAGGGACAGTTGCAACGATGGGTGCCATTGTTGGATCAGGAATTCCAATGTTATTAGGTGCCATGATGTTAGGTCCATTAGGTGGTTATGCTATCATAAAAATTGATGAAGCTTTTGGTGATAAAATCCTAACTGGATTTGAAATGTTAATCAACAACTTCCCAAGTGGTATTGTTGACCAATTGAAATAATAATTAAATCACAAAAAGAATAAAGAGGCAAAAATAATATTATTTTGACGAGAGAAATAACTACGGTTCAAATCTTAAAATATAATGACCCTGCCGATGAACAAGCAGTACAACTACAATCAATGTTAAAAGAAAAATCGGTAGAGGAAGTTATTAAAGAAGTGACCCAATTACAAGATCAAACGATCATTGATCGCATTGTGAAGGCATATATTGGTTAATTTAGCTACTTATTGGTTTGTTTAGTTTAAAGTTCTCAACCTAATTTTAAAAGCAGTAAATTATTAAAGCCTCCCTCATTCTCAAAAGAGAGTGAAGGAGGCTTTATTGGATTATACTTTGCTTTGGAGTTTTTAGCTAATGACACGATTAGCGTGGCATTTGTTTGATTTCAGTTAATTTAATAATCGGTGCACCTTTTTCAGTGTAAACGAAGTCGCGTACTTTTTGGGCATCAGCCATCGTGACAATCAATCGATCACGATAGGGTTCAGCTAATTCATCGAATAAATATAAATCGTCTCGTAAGTTATTTTGTTTGCGAAGTGAATTGATTTCACCATCAGTTTTTAGTTTATACTTAAGCGATGGCAGACTACCTGATATTTGGCGTTGTTCAATACGATAATAATAGTTATCATCACCATAATAAATTTCTAAAGCGCCAGTGTTGGTACGGACATGTTTGACCTCTTTGTACTTTTCTTTATGGATTTCCCACCAAGTTTCAATGCCTTTAATCGCTTGTTCTTCAGTTGGATAACTGCCGTGTTCTTTTTTTAATTTATTACGACGATTAACCCAATAATTTGTATAAACTGTCTGAGTCATAGAATCCTTCCTTCCAATAAGTTTTACTAATTCTATTATATCTTAAATTACTTTATTTAGAAAACGTTTTACACATTATTTACGCTGAATAATATGGTATACTGTGATAAGTGATAGAATAAACGAACTAAATTTTTTTAATAGTGATAGGGTGGGAACTAGATGAATTTGGAACAATTAAGGCAAAATCAGCATATGATTGAACGCGTCATTAATAGTCATAAAAATTTAGGTCAAGTGGCAACATTAGTGGCGGTTACAAAAACAGTAGGGATTGAAATGATGGAAGCTTTATATGAAAATGGGATTCATCATTTTGGTGAGAATCGTCCGAATGTTTTTGTGGAAAAATATCGTCAATTAATACATTTAGATAAGGCAGTATGGCATTATATTGGTAATTTACAGACAAGACAGGTTAAGGATGTCATTAACGAGATCGATTATTTACATTCTTTAGACCGACCTTCATTAGCCAAAGAAATTCAAAAACGTGCGCAATCTGTCGTCAATTGCTTTGTACAAGTAAATGTTAGTGGGGAAGCTTCTAAAAGTGGCTTTAAACCTGAAGAAGTAGTTGAATGGATTGAGAGTATTGCCGATTATCATCATATCCGTGTCGTAGGGTTAATGACGATGGCACCGATTGATGCAACTGAAGCGGCATTACGTCAGTATTTTGGTGAATTAAAACAATTACAAATTCAAATCGAAAAAATGGGATGGCTACATGCACCCTGTACGGAATTAAGTATGGGAATGTCTCAAGATTATGAGATTGCAGTCGAAGAAGGCGCTACTTTTGTTAGGGTAGGCACAGCATTTTTTGAAGGAGTGATATGATGAGTAAAATTTATTTAGCATATGGTAGTAATATGAGTGTGGAACAAATGGCTCATCGTTGTCCTGAGGCAAAATTGTTAGAGGTAACGATGTTACCTGGATTTCGCTTAGCTTTTACAGGGGCACCTAATCGTTCTTATGCTACTATCCAAAAAGATGACACGCGTCAAGTTCCCGTTTTATTATGGGAAATTTCACAGTCTGATGAAGCGAGTTTAGATCGATACGAAGATTATCCTAATTTTTATGAAAAGGCTGAAATTGAATTAAACGGTCAAGTGGTCATGTATTATTATATGGTTGAACAATATGGCTTAGGTCTGCCTTCCGATGAATATTACAATATTATCGCAGCAGCTTATGATAAATTTGATTTCGATAAAGCAATCTTGGAAACGGCGCTTAAAGAAAGTCAGAATGTTATAAAATCATAATTAATTAAACCTTTTGCCTAAAGTGGAGTGAGGTGAAACGACAAAAGTTGGGTTTTAAGCTAACTTTTTAACTCACTACATCGGCGAAAGGTTTTTATTATGACTAGCTGAATATTTTTCTAGTAGACAAGATTTTTATATATTTAATTTGCATTAATTATGGTACGATATATTTATCATACTTGAAGGAGCGTGCGCACAATGGTTGAGACAATTCAATTTGGTTACGGTAAAGATCCAGCTACACTTAACTTAAAATTATTAAACCGTCATGGTATTATTGCGGGTGCAACCGGTACTGGAAAAACGGTTACGTTAAAGGTTATTACTGAGCAATTAAGTGAAGCAGGGATACCCGTCTTTTTAGCTGATATCAAAGGAGATTTAATGAGCCTTGCCCAAGCGGGTAATGGTGAGGTTGATCCTGAACGGTTAGCCGCTACTCATTACGATCATTATGAAACGGCTGAGTATAGTGTGGAATTATGGGATGCTCTATCAAAACAGGGGATACCATTACGGATGACTATCTCTGAAATAGGACCGGTTTTATTAGCGCGTATTTTAGGTTTGAATGAGATTCAAACAGGTATACTGAATATTGTTTTTGCCGTTTCGGATGCACAAGGTTTATTATTAATTGACTTGATGGACTTACGGGCAATGTTAAACTATGTATTGGAAAATGCGAGTGAGTTAAGTAAACACTATGGTAATATCGCTTCTTCTTCTGTAGGGGCCATTTTACGTTCAATCGTCGTATTGGAACAACAAGGAGCAGGCGCTTTTTTTGGTGAGCCTGCCTTAGAACTAGAAGATTTAATGCGCGTAGATAGTCAAGGACGCGGGATTATTAATGTGTTAAATGCTGTAGCATTGAGCCAACAGCCTACTTTATATGCGACAGTTTTATTAGCAGTTTTAGCAAATCTTTATGAAACATTACCAGAAGTGGGTGATGTAGATAAACCCAAATTGGTCTTTTTCTTTGATGAAGCGCATTTAATGTTTAATAAGACACCGGAAGTTTTATTAGAAAAAATAGAGTTAGTGGTTCGCTTAATTCGTTCAAAAGGAGTAGCGGTCTTTTTTGTCACCCAAAATCCATTGGATATCCCAGATCGAGTGGCTGCTCAATTAGGCAATAGAATTCAACATGGGCTACGAGCATTTACGCCAAAAGAGTTAAAGACAGTAGCAGCTGTTGCTGATAGTTTCCGTCAAACAGAAACGGTCGATATGGCTCGTGCAATCCAAGAGCTAAAAGTAGGTCAAGCAGTTGTCTCAACTTTAGATCAAGATGGTACACCTAAAGTAGCGGATATCGTGACGATTTGGCCACCTAAAAGTCATTTAGGGACAATTGATCATTCGGTCTTAGCTAGCCTATTAAATAATTCAGAGTTAATGCCTAAATATGAAACACCAATTGATCGCGAAAGTGCGCATGAAATGATTAATGCCCAAATAGCAGCCAAAGAACAAGCTTTATTAGCTGAAGCAGAACGGGTAGCCAATGAAAAAGAAATGGAACGTTTGCAAAAAGAACAAGAACGTTTGCTGAAAGAACAAGCTCAAGCCGCTAAAAAGCAGGCTGCTGAACCCAATAGTAGTTATCGTCGTAGTGATTCACCGATGAATCGTTTAACCAAAAATTTAATGAGTTCAGTGGGGCGTGAATTAGGACGAGCGATTTCACGTGGTTTAACTGGTATCTTAAAAAATAAATAATGCTGGTATGGGCAAGCAGTAGAATAACTCAGGAATTTTCGCTTTGTCTGTTGACTCCGCGCACAGTTGGGCATTGGCAAGCAATAGAAAATGAGAAGATTTGATTTGCCTGTTCCCCAGCGCACAGTTGGTAGTAGACCAGAAGTAGAAAATTGAATGATTTTCGTTTCGTCTGCGCATGACCACACAGGTGATGGGTAATAAAATGGTTACAAAATGCAAAGGGTTATGACTCAACCACTGCGCTATTAATTAACGAACAATAATCTTAACTAAGTTTATCAAGTTTATGCCCGGCCTTAATGCCTTATTTCTTTGAGACGGAGTTTGATAGCACTTAACCACTGCGCTTATCGTTAATGAATAATACTTGATTGAATTTATAAAGTGTTTGGCCAGTCACAATATACAATTTAATGCGCCTTATAAGGTCGTTTGTAACGGTCTAATAAGGCGCGTTTTAAATGATGATAGTTAATGAAATGATAATCGCTTTAGCTTTGAATAGATGAAAATACAAAATTTTCCTTGAAACAATTTGCAATATTCCATTGTAATTAAATTAAAACATCGGTATACTACACAGAGTTGAAAAGAGAAAGGGGTAAACAAATGAAAAATGATATGACCAGTGGCAATCCACTTTCAAAAGTTATTTTATTTTCTATTCCATTAATTATTGGGAATGTCTTTCAGTTATTATATAATATGGCCGATACTTTTATTGTTGGTCGAACTATGGGAGTTGAAGCACTGGCTGGAATAGGAGCAGCGGGTAGTGTGTCATTTCTTATTTTAGGATTTACCCAAGGGTTTGCAGCGGGGTTGTCTATTCCGGTTGCGCAAGCGTATGGTGCTAGAGACTATCATAAATTGCAACGCAGTGTGTTCTTGAATTGGGTGCTGTCGGTCTTGGTATCAGCAGTTTTAACGATCATCAGTTTAGTTATTTTAAGACCCTTATTGGAATTTATGAATTCACCTAGTAATATTATTGAACATACTTATGATTATTTAGTGATTGTATTTGGCTTTATGATTATTACTGTCTTCTACAATATGCTAAATAATATGATGCGTTCCTTAGGAAATAGTCGCACGCCTTTATACTTTTTAATTGTTGCGGCGATTATTAATATTATTCTGGACTATGTCTTTATCATCTATTTTGGTTTAGGGGTAGGAGGAACCGCGATTGCGACGGTAACCTCTCAATTCGTATCGGTATTATTATGTTTATGGGCTATTCAACGAAGCATGCCCATCTTGCGTTTAAGAGTCAATGTTGGGATTAAGAAGGAAGAATTATGGTATCATATTCAAATTGCTTTACCAATGGCCTTTCAGTCATCAATTATCGCTTTAGGAACGATTGCTGTTTCAATGGCCTTAAATATATTAGGTGCTGAGGCAGTAGCAAGTTTTGCGGCAGCGGGTAAGATTGACCAAGTCGTAATCTTAATTTTAATGTCATTTGGCGTTTCGATGGCTACTTATGTCGGTCAAAACTTTGGTGCGAAAAAATTTGATCGGATTCGTGATGGTGTGCGCTCAGTAGCGATATTATCTGTCATCGTGGCGATTATTTTAGGAGCAGTATTGTTTGTGTTCGGAAAAGATTTTGTTGCGTTCTTTGTTAAAGGTGATGATTTATCACAAATAATCGCTTATGGTGATACTTACTTTAAAGTTAATGGTCCTTTATATTGGGTCTTAAGTTTACTGTTTATTTACCGCTATACTTTACAAGGATTGGGAGATAGTAGAATTCCGACATTTGCTGGCTTTATGGAGTTAATAATGCGTGTCGCTGCTGCCTTTATATTAGGAGATTTAATAGGTTTTACTGGTTTAGCATTATCTAGCCCACTAGCTTGGATTGGTTCAGCTGTTCCTTTGATGTACACTTACTTAAAACGTAAAGATCATCTCGATTTAATGAAAGCCATCTAATGCTATCGTTTTGCTTAATTATCCGAGACAATTCTATCTAAATATATAAAGAAACGTAACCTCCGTCAGATTTTAGCCAATGATGGAGGTTTTCGTAATTATTTAATATATTTTAATAAAAAACCAAAAGTAATCATGAAAATTTGTTATACTAGGATTATCTGTTTTTTTGAGGAGTCGAAAATATGAAATTAGGGGAACGTACGTTAAAGATTGTCGTAGCAACGATTTTTGCCGTTATTCTTGCCCAATGGTTACAATTGGAAAATAGTTATGCTGCTGGTATTATTGCGATACTGAGTTTATTAGATACACGAACTGATACATTGAAGATTGCGATTTCGCGACTTTCAGCAACGATGATAGCTTTCGCAATTGCGTGGGTATTATTTAGTTTTTTGGGCTATAGTGTCTGGGTATTTGGTCTATATTTACTCTTTTTTATTCCCATTTGTTACACCTTTGGTTTTCAAGCAGGGATTGCACCGGTATCGGTGTTAGTGACACATTTTATTGTTGCTAAAAGTGTGGGGATTGAATGGATGATTAATGGCGGGTTGTTAATGATCATTGGCACTGGGATGTCATTATTACTGAATGTATGGATGCCGTCTCAGATGACGAAGTTAAATCAAATGAAACTCAATGTTGATAATGAAATGAAGGAAATTATTAAAGGAATGGCAGTCAGTTTAAAGATGGTTCAATGTGACGTTACAGCCATTCAAAGAAGAAGTAAAGAATTAGAAGTTTATTTGGAACTAGCCCAACAAGTAGCTTTACTTGAATATAATAATCAAATTTTCCAAAAAAATAGTTATCACATTGATTATTTAACAATGCGTAAAACGCAATTAGATATTTTACGTGGATTAATTGAGATGTTGCCCAATATTCCTTTAGCAGTTGACCAAGGGTTTAAATTATCACATTTACTGGCGATAACCGCGGAACATTATGATGAGCAAAATACGGTAATAGAGTTAATTGAAGGCGTGGCTGATTTATATCGTTATTCTCGTCAATCACAATTACCTCAATCAAGAGCGGAATTTGAGGCACGAGCGATGATTTATGCCTTCTTAATTGAATTTAGCCGTTTCTTAGAAGTTAAATATGAGTTTTATCAAATGAATCAAGATAATATAGCGATAAATTCAACGCCAGATTAAAATTTAATAAGTTTTTTGTTAAGAAGGCTTAATATTAAATTGATTATTTAGAGTAAGCTTGTTATAATTCTTTAGGTAAATAGAGAAGAGGTAGAAAGATGTTAAAAAAATTTAGAGCGATTCTATTGTTAATTATATCGATATTTTTAGTCGCTTGTGGACAGGAAGAAACCACTACTTCCACCAATCCACCCTTATTAGTAGGTATGGAAGCAGGGTATCCACCATATAACTGGACCCAATCAAATAATAGTAATGATGCGGTTCGTATTCAGGATTCCCAAGATTATGCCAATGGTTATGATGTGCAAATCGCACGTAAAATTGGTGAAGCATTAGACTGTGAAATCATTATCGTTAAAACTGAATGGGAAGGTTTATTACCAGCGATTCAATCTGAAAAAATTGATTTGATTATTGCTGGGATGTCTCCTACACCTGATCGTAAAGAAGTGATTGATTTCTCAGACTCCTATTATGATGTGCAATTCGCAATGGTAACCAAGAAGGATTCACCTTATGCACAAGCAAAATCAATCGACGATTTTGGTGGGGCTGTGGTGACAGGTCAATTAGGGACTTTGCATTATGATTTATTAAGTCAAATTCCGAATGCAACGGTTGATCAAGCAATGAAGAGTTTCTCTGCGATGCGGGTAGCTTTACAATCTGGAAAAATTGATGCCTATGTATCTGAAATACCTGAGGCTATTTCGGCCACTGATGCTATTTCTCAATTTACCTATGTGGTGCCAGATCCTTCATTTGAAGTTTCTGCAGAAGATGTGCAAATTGGTATTGGGGTTAAAAAGGGTCGGGAAGAATTATTAACACAAGTGAATGAAGTCTTAGCTGATATCTCCACAGAAGAACGTGCAGAAATTATGAACCAAGCGATTAAAGAACAACCATCTACTGGTGAATCTGACTTCTTTGGTAATGTTTGGAATATCTTTAAAGCAAACTGGCCAGCATACTTACGTGGTACCATAAATACGTTGGTTATTTCTTTAACAGGTACTATTATAGGTTTATTAATTGGATTGTTAGTCGGGATTGTGCGTACGATTCCTAAAGCTAAAACTAAACTACAAAATGGTTTATTAAAATTTGCTAATTGGTTCTTAAATGCTTATATAAGTATTTTCCGTGGAACACCAATGATTGTGCAAGCGATGGTTGTCTATTACGGAACATCTATTTTATGGAATTGGAATTTAACACCACTTAGCGCTGCCTTCTTTATTGTTTCAATCAATACGGGGGCTTATATTTCCGAAGTCGTGCGAGGTGGTATTTTGTCGATAGATAAAGGACAATTTGAAGCCGCGCGAGCGATTGGGATGAGCCATTGGCAAACGATGAAGGAAGTCGTCATGCCACAAGTTATTCGTAATATTTTACCATCAGTAGGGAATGAATTTGTGATTAACGTCAAGGATACGTCAGTCTTGAACGTTATTTCAGTCAATGAATTGTATTTCACTTCAAGTACCATTGCTGGTAATAGTTTCCGATATTTCGAAACATTCGTCATTACGGCCATTATTTATTTTGTCTTAACAGTCACCATCACGGCCATCTTGCGTGCGATTGAAAATAAAATGGATGGACCAAAAGAGTTTGTCTTAGTTGGTGGTAATCAAGAGCAAGTAAAAACATTAAAAGGAGAATAGCAAATGACAGCAATTTTAAAAGTGAATCATTTAAGTAAATCCTTTGGTGAACGTGAAGTCTTAAAAGACATCCATTTTGAAGTTGAAAAAGGGGAAGTAGTGACCATCATTGGTTCATCTGGTTCTGGCAAGTCGACTTTATTACGCTGCTTAAATTTATTGGAAGAACCAAGTGGTGGCGAAATCATTTATCGTGATGAAAATGTTTTAGGACCTAAATATGATGTGAACGCGTATCGTACGCATTTTGGAATGGTCTTTCAATCATTTAACTTATTTAATAACTTAAATGTATTAGAAAACTGTACGGTAGGACCTTTAAAAGTATTAAAGGAGCATCCTGCTGAGGTAGAAAAACGTGCCAAAGAGTTTTTAAAACAAGTAGGGATGGATAGTTTTATCAATGCGCGTCCAAGTCAATTGTCTGGTGGACAAAAACAAAGGGTAGCGATTGCTAGAGCATTAACGATGCAACCGGATGTCTTATTGTTTGATGAACCGACATCGGCATTAGACCCCGAGATGGTAGGCGAAGTTTTGCGTGTGATGCAAGAATTAGCTCATACTGGCTTAACGATGATTATCGTCACCCATGAGATGGAATTCGCTCGTGAAGTGAGTGACCGAGTCGTCTTTATGGATTCTGGCGTGATTGCCGAAGTCGCTCATCCAGAAGAATTATTCACCAATCCAAAAGAGGAAAGAACAAAACAATTTTTAGAGAGATATTTACGTCATTAAGTTCAGAAGTTTTAACTATATTTTAGGTTGAGGGGCTATATTAACAATATCAAGTGACATCCTCATCTCTCTCCCATAACAATTAATTGTCACTTGAGATATACACAACATTTACCGACAGTTCTCCTCCCAAGAACTATCGGTTTTTTTTAGGTTTTGAGAATGAAGGTTAACCTTTTCTTAAATATTCATCGCTATTTGTTGGAATAAAAAATACTGTCCTATGATGATACAATTAGCTTATAAAGCTGTTGAACAAATAGGACAGTATTATTTATTTTGTATTACAGTTCGTAATGAGGTAAAAGTTCATTTAATTGATCAACATCCTGTTGAGTCGTTGACCAACTAGTCGCAAATCGAATGACGATATGATTTTCATCAAGGGTTTCCCAAAAACCAGTCGTTACAATTTCAGCAATTTTTTCATAATGATCTTTAGTAACAACAACGAATTGTTGATTAGTTGGGGAAGCTAAGTAAAATGGATAATTTTTTTCTCGTAAAATGACTTTTAATTGCTCCGCCATATCGATAGCATGTTCTCCTAATTTTAAGTATAAATCATCCGTGAAGAGTGCATCAAATTGAACACTTAGCAAACGACCTTTAGCAAGCATTGCACCAAATTGTTTAACGCGAGTATTAAAACGTTTTGGCATATTATTTTTTGTGAAAACAACGGCTTCACCGGCTAAAGCGCCGACTTTGGTACCACCGATATAAAAGACATCGACTAATTTTGCTAGAGTAGCCAAGTCAACGTCGGTCTCATTTGAAGCTAAACCATAAGCCAAGCGAGCCCCATCGACAAATAGTGGAATGTCAAATTCTTTACAAAGAGCCGAAAGTTCTTCTAATTCTGCTTTTGAATATAAAGTTCCGTATTCCGTAGGATGTGAAATGTACAGCATTCCAGGATAAACCATGTGTTCTTGATTACCATCGGCATAGAAAAACTCAATTAATTGGCGAACGTCTTTCGCGTTTAATTTACCTTCATAGTGAGGGACAGTTAAGACTTTATGTCCAGAATGTTCAATGGCTCCGGCTTCATGCACGGCAATATGGCCGGTATCAGCGGCAATCACACCCTCATATGGCATTAACATGGTATCAATCACAATTTTATTGGTTTGTGTCCCACCAGTTAATAAATAAACTTCCGCATCTTCTAATTGACAGGCTTGTTTAATTTTCTGGCTAGCTGATTCAGTGTAGGGATCTGTCCCATATCCAGCTAATGGTTCGAGATTAGTTTTGACTAATGCCTCTAATACTGTTGGATGTGCTCCTAATATATAATCACTTTGAAAATATAACAATTATATCCCTCATTCCTTAAATTTGGTGTCATTATATCAAGTATTTTTGTTAAATACTAGTTTTTCTCTTTATCATTTATTTCTATTTTCATTACTTTCGTAATTGCAAATTTACAATTTCGTCATCGCCAAAATGTTATTTAATCTGAGTTTCCAGATAATTAATTGAGGCTGGGCCTAAACTTTTGAACTCTGTTCAGTCATACTTATCTAATGAAAAGCGCAGTGGTAGAGTGGCCTCAAACTGCGTTTTAATGAGATTGGTTCTCAACTTGTTCATTTCAATCAACTTATTGCTCGGTAACTAAAAGCGCAATGGTTGAGTGGCCTCAAACTGCGTCTTAATGAGGTTCGGCAACAATTTGATAAAATCAAGCAAGTGATTGCTTGTTAATTAATAGCGCAGTGGTTGAGTGGCCTCAAACTGCGTCTTCATGACTTGTTTGAGGCCTACTCAACTGTGCGGGGGTAGGCCGACGAAGCGAAAATCAATCGATTTTCTACTTCTGGTCCACTCCCAATTTTAAGACCTTTACTTAGTCGCCTTATCGTTCGCTCCTTTAGTTTCAATCACTTCGTTGACTGTAGCAGCTTCAATCGCTTCTTTAGTTTCAATCACTTCGTTGACTGTAGCAGCTTCAATCGCTTCTTTAGTTTTAATCACTTCGTTGACTGTAGCAGCTTCAATCGCTTCGTTAACTGTAACAGCTTCATTAGCTTCATCTGGATTTAATGTTAAGACAATACGTTCGGCTGTTTTATTAGGAATCCCTAATGAACGAATTTCTTCTACACTCGCCAGTTTCACTTTATCTAATGATTTAAAATGTTTTAAAAGTTTAGTGCGGGTCGCAGGACCGACACCTTCAATTTCTTGTAGTTGAGAAGCGATTTGGCTTTTACTACGAACTTGTCGATGATAACTAATGGCATAGCGGTGAACTTCTTCTTGAACGCGTTGAATAAAATGAAACACTTGACTTCTAGGATCAACATCCAATACTTCTTCCGTGTAGCCATCCATTATCGCTGCTGTTTTATGATGATCATCTTTGACCATACCGGCAACAGGAATCGCTAGACCCAGTTCGTTTTCAATGACATCACGGGCAGCCCTAATTTGAATTTTGCCTCCATCCATTAACACTAAATCGGGTAGGGGAGCATTTTCTTTTAAGAGTCTGGTGTAACGGCGGCGAATGACTTCTTGTGTCGAAGCAAATTCATTACTACCTTCAACGGTTTTAATCTTGTATTTGCGATATTGTTTGCGATCGGGTTTACCATCGGTATAGACAACCATACCACTTACCGCATTGGTGCCTAAAATGTTTGAATGGTCAAAGGCTTCGATTTTATAAGCTTGTGGAATTTTTAATAATTGAGCTAAATCTTCAACCGCTTTGGTGGTTTTTAATTCTCGCATTTCAATTAAGCGGAATTTTTCATCTAAGGCAATTTTACTGTTTTTCTCACATAACTCTAACATGCTACGTTTTTTACCTCTCAATGGCGTCGATACGGGCAGTTCTAATACTTCTTCAAGTAATTCTTTGTCAATATCACTCGGAACTAATACTGCACGTGGTTTCATTTGAGACTGTTCTTTGTAAAAGCGAGCGATGAAGGTCGTCACTTCTTCTTCAGGATCAGCGTAGCTTGGAAAAATAGCGGCTTCTCGTTTTAAAATAGAACCTTGTCTTAACATAAAAACTTGTACTGATAACCATCCCTTATCTAAGGTATAGCCAAAGACATCCATATTATCATAATCTTGACTCATCACTGTTTGACGTTCAATCGTGGTCTCAATATATTTTAATTGATCGCGGTAATCTGCTGCCACTTCAAATTCTAATTTTTCAGCTGCTTCAGCCATTTTAACTTTTAAGTCTTGTTTAATATCATTCACATTGCCATTAAAAAACTGTTTAATTTTATTGATTTGGGCTGCGTATTCTTCTCTGGACACTTCATGATCACAAGGGCCAATACATTGTCCTAAATGATAATAGAAGCAAGCTCGTTTTTCATTTTTACCACAGCGACGTAAGGGATAAACTTTGTGTAAAAGTTGTTGAGTGCTTGTGGCCGCTCCCACATTAGGAAATGGACCAAAATAAGTAGCACCATCTTTACCTACAATATTGGTTAGAATTAATTGCGGGTGACGCTCATTGGTAATTTTGAGATAGGGATACATCGTCCCTTCTTTCAATTTAATATTATAAATAGGTTGATACTTTTGAATCAGATTGATTTCAAGTAGTAGCGCTTCTTTATTACTATTAGTGACGATGGTTTCAAAGTGGTGAATATCGGCTACTAATTTAGTTGTTTTCGTATCATGAGCGCCTCTAAAATAAGAACGAACTCGATTTTTTAAGTTTTTAGCTTTCCCGACATAGATGATTTGGTCATTTTTATCTTTCATTAGATAACAACCAGGC
The DNA here is from genome assembly GCF_002847845.2 of Globicatella sanguinis. Classification (NCBI taxonomy): domain Bacteria; kingdom Bacillati; phylum Bacillota; class Bacilli; order Lactobacillales; family Aerococcaceae; genus Globicatella; species Globicatella sanguinis. Next base: position 2,443,205 of record NZ_CP126962.1, read on the forward strand.
AGGTCAGGCAGTAAAGTTAACTTTTGTTCAATGCGATCACGAATTTCTTTCGCACTTAATTCTTGTTCACTCAAGATCGTCAACTCCTTTCTTGCACTTATCTATTATACTCTATCCCCCTTTAAAGCGCTAATTGATTGTTTAAATCTTACCCGATTTTCACTAGAATATGCTATAATTGTACTATTATCTTAAGAAGAGAGGGATACAATGAAATTTAATGACTATCCATATGAGCGTCCTAATTTGGACCAAGTAAAAACAGAGTTTATGCAACTTGTTACTGCTTTAAAAGACAGTGAGACAGCTGAAGCGGCGTATGAGGCCGTGCGTGGGATTCAAAAAATTCAAAACACGATTGATACCCAATATAACTTAGCTCTCATTCGTAATTCCATTGATACACGTGATGAGTTTTATGAAGCAGAAACTAGTTTTTGGGATGAAAATATGCCCGTAATTAGTGAATGGGTTAATGATTTTTATCGTGCGATTTTTGAATCAAAATTTTTAGCTGATTTAAAAGAGAAAGTACCCGCAACATTTTTCCAATTAGCTGAAAATAGTTTAAAAACATTCGATGTGAAAGTGATTCCTTTATTACAACAAGAGAATAAATTATCAACAGAATATTCTAAATTAATTGCTTCAGCTGAGATTGAATATAAAGGTCAAACTTATAATTTATCTGGTATGAGTCCCTTTACACAATCAACAAATCGCCAAGAACGTCGTGAAGCAACTGTTTTAGTGAGTGAATTCTTTGAAAAAAATCGTGATGAATTTGATCGCTTATATGATGAATTAGTGAAAACACGTGATGCGATTGCGAAGGCATTAGGATTTAATGATTTTGTTGAATTGGGCTATTTGCGTATGAATCGCTTGGATTACAATCGTAAAGATGTTGAAATCTATCGTCAAGAAGTTTTAAAACATGTAGTACCCTTAGTATCAAAATTGTATCAACGTCAACAACAACGATTAGGGTTAGATGCGTTGAAATCCTATGACTTAGGTTTTGAGTTTGAAGACGGTAATGCTAAGCCTAAAGGGACACCGGAGGAAATTTTAGCCAATGGTGTCAAAATGTACCATGAATTGTCACCAGAAACCGGTGAATTCATTGACTTTATGGTGGAAAAAGAATTATTAGATTTAGTCACTAAACCTGGTAAACAAAGTGGTGGTTATTGTACTTATATTCCAGATTTTGACTCTCCGTTTATTTTTTCTAACTTTAATGGTACTTCAGGCGACGTGGATGTTTTAACGCACGAAGCGGGACATGCTTTTCAAGTCTATTCTTCTCGTTGGATTGAGACGCCAGAAGTGGTATGGCCGACTTATGAGTCGTGTGAGATTCATTCGATGAGTATGGAATTTCTTGCCTATCCTTGGATGGAACTATTCTTTGAAGAACAAACCTTGAAATACAAATATAGTCATTTGTTTGGCACTTTATCATTTCTACCATATGGTGTATTAGTCGATCATTATCAACATGAAGTATATGAGCATCCAGAAATGACACCTGCACAAAGACGTGCCACTTGGAGAAAACTGGAAAAAATGTACAATCCTTGGAAAGACTATGATGGCATTGAACTATTAGAAGAAGGTGGCTTCTGGTTCCGTCAAGGCCATATCTTTAATTCGCCATTCTATTATATTGATTATACACTGGCGCAAGTATGTGCTTTACAATTTTGGAAACGAAGTCAAGTGGATCAAGATCCTAAAGCGTGGGATGATTATTTAGCGATTTGTCGAATCGGTGGTACTCAAAGCTTCAAACAAATTGTGAATAGCGCCAACTTATTGTCACCATTTGAAGCGGGAAGCTTAAGTGGGATTGTTAAGGAAGCGGACCGTTTTTTAGAGAATATTGCGGAAGCGGACTTAGTAACGCCATCAGATGATCAATAATTGTGCTTAGCACCTTATTGCTTTCCAGCTACTTACAAAATATTCTTATTATACAATAGTAGACCAGTTAAATGAATTCTTTGCAGAAAAAGTTGACAACAGTGGTTAAAATTTGTGGTTAACAGCCAAATTTTTAAGCAAAATAATCCATTAAATAGACATAGGGGCGACGGATGTTAAGCTAATTATATGTTAATTTCATACTGATTATTAAGGTTTTTTGGTAAAACACACCGATTTTATTCGAAATTTAAACCATATTATTTTTACCTTCGTCCTTTTTATGTTATATTAAGGATATATGAGGAGGAATTTAACTTATGATTATAGGATTACCAAGAGAATTGAAGGCAAGTGAAGACCGAGTTGGTTTAACGCCAGCGAACGTTAGTGAATTAGTGAATGCTGGACATCAAGTCTTAGTCGAAACCAATGCCGGAGAGGGATCTGGCTTTTCAGATGAGGAATATACAAAAGCAGGAGCGGAAATTAAAGCGACTGCTGCAGAAGTATGGAAAGCTGAAATGGTGATTAAGGTAAAAGAGCCTCTTAAAGAAGAATTTGATTATTTCTATGAAGGTTTAATTTTATTTGCTTATTTACATTTAGCACCAGAGTTAGAATTAACACAAGCGTTATTAGATAAAGGCGTTATTGCGGTTGCTTATGAAACAATGGCTCATGAAGGCACATTACCTTTATTAATGCCAATGTCAGAAGTAGCTGGACGTATGGCTGTACAAATTGGGGCTAATTTCCTTGAGAAAAATAACGGTGGACCTGGTATTTTACTAGGTGGTGTTCCAGGCGTTCGTCGTGCGAATGTTACAATCATTGGTGGGGGAGTTGTTGGTTTAAACAGTGCCCAATTAGCTTATGGTTTAGGCGCGAATGTAACGATTTTAGATGTGAACCCACAACGTTTAGCAGAATTAGAACAAATTTTAGGCCATGGTGTGCAAACATTAATGTCAAATGAAGCTAATATTCATCGAGCAGTTGTGGACTCAGATGTTGTAATTGGCTCTGTTCTAATTGCTGGTCGTCGTGCACCAGTATTAGTAAAAGAAGAAACAATTAAACAAATGCGTGAAGGTTCTGTCTTAATTGATATCGCCGTTGACCAAGGTGGTAACTTTGAAACAACGAGCCATGCAACCACACATAAAGATCCAACCTATGTAAAACATGGTGTGATTCATTATGCTGTTGCGAATATTCCAGGGGCTGTTCCAAGAACATCAACCATCGCATTAACGAATGCAACCTTACGCTATACGAAACAAATTGCTGGTAGTGGAATTGAAGAAGCATCTCTTAAAAATGAAACCATCATGACCGGTATCAATACTTACCGTGGTAAATTAACATCTAAAGCAGTCGCAGACTCACAAGATAGAGAATTTACAAATATTTTAGAAATAATTAAATAGAGAGCTTTTATCTTAAAGCAGTGAGCGAGAAGTATGAAACACTTATGTTTCGACTTCTTGCTTTTTTGCATCCAAAATATTATTTTGATTGTCAAATTAAGCTAGAATTTTTACCTAACACATAATACGTTTGCTTTTTTTCTAATTGATAATTAAAATGGTTGTTCGAAAGTTCAAGTATAAATTAGCCACTGACTTTAAGGTTTCCACAACGTCAGATTTGTGGCAAGTGTAGTGAGTCAGATTGATGCATTAAATCGTTAGAGCTTGACTTGGATGCTCCGGTATGATACTCGCGAATAGCGAGTTGGGGAAAGGGTTTGGGTAGAAGACCCAAAAAGCATCCCCAAATCATCATGCCGGGCTAGGCACCAAGTCAAGCTCTAACAATCAGGTGCCTTACGCAATGGATTCACTGTCTTAACAAACACATTGTGTGCATTAGAAAGCATCTATCCATCCAAGTTCCTTACAACAATCGATAAAAACTTCAATTGGCGTTCGATAACCTAATGATTTTCGTGGAATTTCATTGCGGAAATGAGCTGTTTGGCTGAGTATTTCCTGCGATATATCGGTAAAATCCATCCCCTTAGATAACCCATCTCTTCGAAGTAGTCCATTAGAGTGTTCATTTAAGCCGCGTTGTGACGGACAACCGGGATCAGCAAAGTAAATATTGATGTCATTGACATTTGAAATGGCTTGCCAATCAGAAAATTCTTTTCCACAATCAAACGTAATGGATTTAAATAAATTTCTCGGTAAATAAGCAAACCAGTTATCACAAGCGATTCGCACATCACTTGCTTTGCGACTGTTAATTTTTATCGGGATGATGAGTTTACTGATTCTTTCGACCAGTGTTAGGACTGCACTCTTATGGTCTTTTCCGACAATAGTGTCACCTTCTAGATGTCCAAATTCTTTCTCATATTGTGGATTTTCTTTTTGACGATCTTCGATGGTGCGTCTAAAGTGTTGTTTACCTCTTTTTTCCTGATACCCATTAGGTTTTCTCTTACCTTTCATCGGTAAAGTTGAGGGATCAAAGAGTTCCGAGTCTTTAAAACGACGATAAAGTGTTCGAGCTGTACATCCTAATGGGAGTTCATTCCGACCAATGATGACGTCAGGAGACCACCCCTGGTCCACTTTTTTCTTAATATATGTGATTTGTTTAGTGTTAAAGACCTTCTTTTTGGCACCACAGCGTGATTTATTCTCTTTATATTGATCGTAGTATTCCTGAATATTACCACTATTTTTAAGAAAATTAACGACGTTATAAATGGTTTGGATGGCCCGATTTAATTTTTTAGCGATATCCGTTACTTTTTTACCGCTATCGTAATAATTTTCTATCCAAATCAATTCTTTCATGGTAAGATGTGTATAAGCCATTTGTATGTACTCCTTCCTTAGCATGTGATTTTATGTTTAGGATACCATACAAATGGCCTATTTATTTTTCTAGCTTAATTTTACTATCCAAGTTATAAAAAATATTTATCATCAGAACGGTTTATGATAGAATAGAAAGGTATTAGTATTTTTTATAAGAGGAGGCAAGGAAATGGTTGAACTGATTGCAACAGTTGAGTCACTCCAACAAGCTGAAAACCTATTAAATGCAGGGGTAGATATTCTCTATTTTGGTGAGGACCAATTCGGATTGAGATTACCTTACTCCTTTACTCGTGAAGAGCAACGATCGTTAGTGGCTTTAGCTCATCAGAAAGGTAAAAAAGTTAGTATTGCGGTGAATGCAATCTTCCATAATGATGGAATTGAAAAAGTTCCTGAATATTTACAATTTTTAAAATCAATCAATGTGGATACGATAACGGTGGGAGACCCAGGAGTCGTTCAAATTATGAAAAATCCTGATTTATTTATACCTTATCGTTATGATGCGCAAGTGATAGTGACAAGTAGTAAATCCATCAATTTCTGGGCTAAAAGAGGAGCGGTCGGTGCGGTAATAGCTCGTGAAGTACCGCGTGATTCTTTAGAAATATTAGCGCGTGAATCGTTGGTGCCGGTGGAATTTTTAGTTTATGGTGCGACTTGTATTCATCAATCTAAACGTCCACTACTGCAAAATTATTATAATTATATCGGCAAAAATGAATCAGTGACACGTGATCGAGGCTTATTCTTATCCGAACCACGTAAACCAGAAAGTCATTATTCTATCTATCAAGATAGCAATGGTACACATATTTTTGCCAATAATGATGTATTGTTAGCGAAACATTTACAAGACTTAGTCGATATGGGCGTCGCTCAATTCAAATTAGAAGGTATTTTCTCGCCAGGAACTAATTTTGTCAAAATTGCGAAATTATTTGTTGATGCGCGTGATCAAATTGAAGCTGGGACATTTGATGCAATAGCCGCTCAAAAACTAGAAGAAGATGTGCGAACTTTACATCCAGCTAATCGTGGTCTTGATACAGGATTCTTCTTATATGAACCTGGATTTGTGAAGTAGGAGGAATAAGATGCGAACTATTACTAAAAAACCTGAAGTGTTAGCACCAGCTGGTACTTTAGAAAAGTTAAAAACAGCAATTCATTATGGAGCGGATGCAGTTTTTATTGGTGGAGAGCAATTTGGTTTACGCAGTCGTGCGGGGAACTTTGATTTTGATGAGATGTCAGAAGCGGTGCAATTTGCTCATAAACGCGGAGCGAAAGTTTACGTTACAGCCAATATGGTTACTCATGAGGGGGATGAGCAGGGAGCCGATGAATTTTTCCGTCATCTAAGAGATATTGGGATTGATGCAGTGATTGTATCTGATACCGCTCTAATGCAAATTTGTGTGGATGCAGCGCCTGGTTTACCAATTCATTTATCCACTCAAGCTTCAGCTGCTAATTATCAAAATTTAAATTTTTGGAAAGACGAAGGATTAGAACGAGTGGTCCTTGCGCGAGAAGTTTCCATGGAAGAAATTAATGAAATGAAAGAACGTGTCGATGTAGAAATTGAGGCTTTTATACATGGGGCAATGTGTATTTCTTATTCTGGTCGTTGTGTTCTTTCGAATCATATGGAAAACCGTGATGCCAACCGTGGTGGCTGTTGTCAGTCTTGTCGTTGGAAATATGGCTTATTTGATATCGCCATTAATGGTGACCGTCAGATGGTGGGTGCTGGTGAAGAAGGTATTGAAGAAAAATTCTCTATGAGTTCGGTCGATTTAGCGATGATTGAGCATATTCCGGATTTATGTGAAGCAGGCGTTGATAGTTTAAAAATTGAAGGACGCATGAAATCCATTCATTATGTATCGACTGTCGCAAATGTTTATCGTGCGGCTGTTGATGCTTATTGTGCAGATCCTGATCATTATGAATTAAAACAAGAATGGGTTGATGAATTATGGAAAGCGGCTCAACGTGAATTAGCCACTGGATTTTACTACAGTACTCCTTCAGAAAATGAACAATTATTTGGTAAACGTCGTAAAATCCCTCAATATGGTTTTATTGGTCAAGTGCTAGACTATGATCCAGTCACTCAAATTGCAACGATTCAACAACGCAATAATTTTAAAGTTGGTGATGATATTGAGTTTTACGGACCTGGTATGCGTCATTTTGAACAACATTTAACGGAATTATGGGATGAAGAAGATAATGCGATAGAAGTGGCCCCTCATGCTATGATGATTTGTAAAATGAAAGTCAACCAACCAGTTGAAAAATTTGATATGATTCGTAAACGTAAATAATCGCTAAACTTGTTTAGCGACAAAAAACCCCCCTAGTAGTTACTTAAAAGTTGAGCTGCCCCCCAAAAGTTAGACCAAAAATCTAACTTTTGGGGGGCAGCTCAGCTCAGTAAACTACTTTCGGGGAGATTTTTTGCGTTTAAATAAAAAATACACTGTAGTACGATTAACTGATCCTTTGCAATTTGATGAAGTCGGACCCTTTATAGGAACTTTTTGTGATTTACTTTATAATCAGTCGCATCAACTCTATCATTCGCCTCAAATTGATATGCTATTGTTATTTTTCTACTTATTATCTTTTTGTTGGTCTTTAATTTTTAGTTGAAGTTTAGCATAAGTACGGTTAATGTAAGGCATTAAGAAGTTATTTTCTTTAATCTCTGCAATTAACTGTGCTTTATTACAAAATTCTGCTGCTTTAGTAAAATCATCTGCAATAATTGCATTATCAGCCAATAATAAATATAATGAATCGATGCTTTGTAAATCTTTTGTTTGAGCAGATAGATGAACCGCATTTTCTGCATAAAAATTGGATTCCATAATCTTTAATAGATAGGAGTTTGAACGTGCAAGTCCAAATAAAATTTTAATCTGATAGTGTAAAAAAATTGTTTTATTTTCAACTAATTTTAGTGCTTTTTCAAAATATTCAATCGCTTCATTATAGTTTTCTAACGAAAAATAATAATCAGCAACCGAATTTAATAAATCTTGGATAGTAAAATTAAGCTAGAAAAATAAATAGGCCATTTGTATGGTATCCTAAACATAAAATCACATGCTAAGGAAGGAGTACACACAAATGGCTTATACACATCTTACCATGAAAGAATTGATTTGGATAGAAAATTATTACGATAGCGGTAAAAAAGTAACGGATATCGCTAAAAAATTAAATCGGGCCATCCAAACCATTTATAACGTCGTTAATTTTCTTAAAAATAGTGGTAATATTCAGGAATACTACGATCAATATAAAGAGAATAAATCACGCTGTGGTGCCAAAAAGAAGGTCTTTAACACTAAACAAATCACATATATTAAGAAAAAAGTGGACCAGGGGTGGTCTCCTGACGTCATCATTGGTCGGAATGAACTCCCATTAGGATGTACAGCTCGAACACTTTATCGTCGTTTTAAAGACTCGGAACTCTTTGATCCCTCAACTTTACCGATGAAAGGTAAGAGAAAACCTAATGGGTATCAGGAAAAAAGAGGTAAACAACACTTTAGACGCACCATCGAAGATCGTCAAAAAGAAAATCCACAATATGAGAAAGAATTTGGACATCTAGAAGGTGACACTATTGTCGGAAAAGACCATAAGAGTGCAGTCCTAACACTGGTCGAAAGAATCAGTAAACTCATCATCCCGATAAAAATTAACAGTCGCAAAGCAAGTGATGTGCGAATCGCTTGTGATAACTGGTTTGCTTATTTACCGAGAAATATATTTAAATCCATTACGTTTGATTGTGGAAAAGAATTTTCTGATTGGCAAGCCATTTCAAATGTCAATGACATCAATATTTACTTTGCTGATCCCGGTTGTCCGTCACAGCGAGGTTTAAATGAACACTCTAATGGACTTCTTCGAAGAGATGGGTTATCTAAGGGGATGGATTTTACTGATATATCGCAGAAAACACTCAGCCAAACAGCCCATTTCCGCAATGAAATTCCACGAAAATCATTAGGTTATCGAACGCCAATTGAAGTTTTTATCGATTGTTGTAAGGAACTTGGATGGCTAGATGCTTTCTAATGCACACAATGTGTTTGTTAAGGCAGTGAATCCATTACGTACGGCACCTGATTGTTAGAGCTTGACTTGGTGCCTAGCCCGGCATGATGATTTGGGGATGCTTTTTGGGTCTCCTACCCAAATCCTTTCCCCAACTCGCTATCCGCGAGTATCATACCGGAGCATCCAAGTAAAGCTCTAACGATTTAATGCATCAATCTGACTCACTACACCTGCCACAAATTTAACTATGTGAAAAACTTAAAGTCAGTAGCTAATTTATACTTGAACTTTCGAACAAACATTTAAATTATCAATTAGACCAAAAGCCAACGTATTATGTGTTAGGTAAAAATTCTAGCTTAATTTGACAATCAAAAAATTAATATGAAGTTCAAGGTCACCTAGTTCTGGTCGATTTTTATTTTCTAATATACTAATCGCCTGTTCACAGTTTGCAATTGCATCCTCAATAAGATTATAATTATTCGCTAAGATGATGGATTCAATCCATAGTTTATAAGTTGAACTGATTGGAGAAAAGCTCGCATCATTCACCACTTCATTAAAGAAATGTTCGAGAGCTAAATATCGATTTTCTTCAATAAAGGTATTTATTTTTTGTTGAAATTTTGGAATAGCAGAAGTAATATTTTGGCCAACATCATCCACTTCACCAATCAAATAGCCAACCGTTACATCGAGTTTTTGCGCAATTTTATGTAAAATTTTAATATCAGAATCAACTTCATTTTTTTCGATTTTGGAAATCAGTCCTTGACTGCAAATATCTTTCGCGAGATCTTTTTGTGTCATATTTTTTTTGGAGACGTAGTTTTTTTATTTTTTCCGCATAATTAATATCCATTTTGATGTTCCTCCATCTAGTAATGTCAACTGAATTATATCGAAAAAACGCTTTAAATAGCAAGAGATTAGGCTTTTAATAGGTCATAATGAGATGAAACAAAAAAACGAGACTTCCTAGAAATTTATTCATTTCTAGTGAGTCTTGTTTTGGCTGATACAAAATTCGTAGAAAGTACTATACAACTAGCGTTTTTTGCACTTTATTAATGACTATTGGGAAGGTGAGTAGGCAAGTCAGGGAATATCATCATAATAAACGGCATAGATTGGTTTTATTTACCTAAAATCTTCTGGGTATTAGCAAAATGCAATTTAGCAGTTTTATCTAATATTTTAGGACCAAATTGTTTTACTAGGCGTCTTCCAATTTGATCAACATTTAAACCGGCACCGGATGGTAGGACGGTGTTGTAAGGTTTACCTAATTTGGTTAGCGATTCTAGAAAGGCAGCCCGTGCAATAATAGAAGCACAAGCAACTGCTAAGTGATGACTCTCGCCTTTTTTTTCAAAATAAATTTTACCTTTATATGGATTTGCTTCCTTTTTTAAATATTGATAATAATTTTTTTCGCTAGTGAATTCATCAATTAAAATACCTTGTAATTGATTTTTTTCATCATCTGATAGCTTGGCTATTAATTTTTGTATAGTAAAATTATGTAAGGAGACTTTGATGGCATTGGCATTACGTGTTTGATTGGCTTCATTGTATTTCTCAGGAGAACAGATGGTTAAATGATAAGGCACACATTCTTTAATTTGCCAAGCCAACTCAATAATTTGTTTATCCGTCAATAATTTTGAATCTTTAACGCCTAGTTCTTTCATTAACGGCTGCTTTTCTTTCGGTAAATAGACGGCACAAACGGTTAAAGCACCAAAATAACTGCCATTTCCTACTTCATCACTCCCAATGATCGTCCAATCAGCAAAATCATGAGGTAAATGAGTAGAGGCAACGGTTTTTGACGATGTTGTTTTTTGACTGGCAGTTCCCCAAATAGCTGCTTCATTTTCGGCACCATGACCTTGAAAAAGAACTTTACCACTTTGATACGCGGTAATAACAATGCCGTTTTTTTTGGCACGGAAAATACTATAAGGAACTGGAGACTGCATATAATGTTGATAATGTGTGGACATTTCCTTAATTTTTTCAGGACTTAATACGAGTGTTTGACTAGACAAGCGAATCCCTCCTTATTTATAAATGCTCTTTTATTATATCATAGGGTTAGTAAAGATTGAATTAAATATGAAACTTCTTAGAAAACGTGCAATAAACGCTATTTTCTGATAAAATGTAGTGTATATAAAATACTACTATAGCAGAAGGGAAGAAGATTGTGAGCGAGAAACGTCGTTTTAATGTGACGATTGCTGGGCGACCTTATACAATTGTTGGTGAACGTTCAAACGAACACATGGAGGCAGTAGTTGAATTGGTGAATACTCAATTAAGTCAATTATCTGAACTAGCCCCTCAGTTATCTATTATGGATCACAGTATTTTAATGGCAGTCAATGCTGTCAGTGATCAACTCGTGAAGGAAGCTAGAATTATGGAATTAGAAGCAGAGCTTGAACAGTTAAAAGCGGCTCCAGCATCATCTAAATTAAATGCTAATATTCCATATCGAAAATAATTTTAAAGAGGAGGCTGTCTGATGTTAACTTTAATAATTTTAATTATCTTAGCCTATAGTTTTTATACCGGATTTAGACGTGGTTTAGTAATGCAATTGGTGCAATTATTAGGTTATGTTATTACTTTTATCTTAGCTACCAAATATTTTGAACCCTTATCTCAATATGTCGAGATGATTATTCCATTTCCATCCGTTCAGCAAAATACTAATTTGATATTTTATGATGAAGCACAAAGCTTCTTAGTAGACCAAGCATTTTACCGCGCTGTTACTTTCGTCGTTATTGGATTAATCGGTTGGTTATTGACGAAGTTTTTAGCCGTGTTTTTCACTAGAATTACTTATTATAATGTTTTAAGTATTGTTAATTATATTGGTGGTGGCTTAATCAATCTACTGATTACTTTTGTCATGATTTATATCTTTTTATTTATTTTATCGTTAATTCCAATTGAGTTTATTCAACAACAGTTTGTTGATAATCCACTCGCTTATCGCATTGTTGCTGATACGCCTTTTCTATCAAAATGGGCGGCAGAAACGTGGTTAACGGTTAATCCTTTTGGATAAACAAATGATAAGGCTGGACAAAACTTTAAAAATTCTATTTAGTTCATCTGTTTATTTTATAGCGCAGTGATAAGTGGTTTCAAACTGCGTCTGAAAGAGGCTGGTCATCGACTTAAAAATTCTATTTGGTTCCAGCTGATTATTTTATAGCGTAGTGGTGAGTGGTCAGACGAAGCGAAAATCAATCGATTTTCAACTTCTTGCCCACTCCTTTATTGTCTTTTTGAAGGAGAGTGTCCGATGAGTTCCAATACAAAAATTTATGAAACATTAGAATTTGCTAAAGTACAAGCACAAGTACAACAATATATTCAAACAGAATTAGGAAAAGAAAAAGTACAAGCCATGCGGATTAGTGCTGACTTAGATCAGCTTGAAGAATGGCAATTAGAAACTGAGCAAGCATTAGGTATTTTAACACAACGTAAAGTCATGCCGATACCTCGTTTAAATAATTTAGCACCGGCTTTAAGACGTTTAAAATTAGAAGCCAGTTTAAATGCATTGGAGATTGCACAAGTAGGTCGTCTGTTAAAAACGATTAAACAATTAATTACTTTTTTTGATGAATTGGCTGAGGATGATCAAGTTTATCCGGCTTTATCAAAGTGGGTCGACCAATGTGTTCATTTGCCTCAAATTGAAAAGTTAATTGAACAATCAATTACTGAAGAGGGGAGTGTATTGTCAACTGCTTCCACCGAGCTAGCTTCAATTCGCCGTCAACAAACACAAACAGAAGAACAAATCCGTAATCAATTAAATCAATTAGTCAAATCAAAAGCGAGTCAGCTATCCGATACATTAGTGACCATGCGTAATGATGTGTATGTTTTACCGGTTAAAGCAGAATACCGTAATCAATTTGGTGGTCGTATTCATGATCAAAGTAGTACGGGGCAAACGCTCTATATCGAACCACAAGCGGTAATGGTTTTAAATCAAAAACGGGCTGAATTATTAGTGGCTGAACGTAAAGAAATTGAACGAATTTTGATGGAAATATCAGTCGAATTGATGCCGCATTATGAATCTTTAAAACATAATCAATTAATGGTTAGTGAATTAGACTTTATTCAAGCAAGAGCAGAACATGCTCGTGCATTCGAGGCAGTAAAGCCGAAATTTTCAGTGGACAATCATGTAGCGTTGTGGCAAGCGCGTCACCCCTTAATAGATGCTAAAGATATTGTAGCCAATGATATCATTATCGGCGAAGAGTATCGTGCTTTGATTATTACGGGACCTAATACCGGTGGGAAAACCATTCTCTTAAAAACGCTGGGTTTACTACAAATGATGGCGCAAACGGGATTGCATATTCCAGCTGATCGAGGAAGTCAAGTTGGTGTCTTTGACGATATTTTTGCAGACATTGGAGATGAGCAGTCGATCGAGCAAAGTTTATCGACGTTCTCGAGTCACATGACCAATACGGTCCGTATTCTAGAACAAGCGACTTATCAATCGCTAGTACTATTTGACGAATTAGGTTCAGGTACTGATCCGCAAGAAGGGGCCGCTTTGGCAATGGCGATTTTGAATTATTTCCGTAAAGTCGACGCGACGGTCATGGCGACTACACACTATCCTGAACTCAAATTATATGCACACGATACGCCAAAAACTATCAATGCCAGTATGGAATTTGATGTCACGACATTATCGCCAACTTATCGTCTATTAATTGGTGTGCCAGGACGTAGTAATGCTTTTGATATTTCTCAACGTTTAGGACTACGAGCGGATATTTTAGAAGAAGCACGTGGAGGCATTGACACTGAAACTCAGTCCGTCAATGAAATGGTAGCGAATTTAGAACGGGAGCGTCGCGAAGCTGAATTAGCTCATGAAGAAGCTTTAGAACAACTTGCTTTAGCTGAACAACTTCATAAAGACTTACGAACAGAATATAATCGTTGGCTAGAGCAAAAAAATCAAATCGTTGAAAAAGCTAAACAAGAAGCGAATGAAAAAGTAGAAGACGCTAAAAATCAAGCGGAAAAAATGCTTCAAGAAATTCGTGAGTTACAATTAGAACAAGGTAGTCGTGATAATATTAAGGAACATGTCTTAATAGATAAGAAAAATGCCTTTGATGATTTGAAAATGCCAGAAAACCTTAAGAAAAATAAAGTACTTCGTCGTGCGAAACGTCAACGCCAATTTCATGAAGGCGATGATGTCGAAGTCATTTCTTATGGACAACGAGGTACCATTGTTGAACAGACAGGCGCCGAAGAGTATATTGTCCAAATGGGTATCTTGAAGATGAAAGTAAAAGCTGATGAATTAGAACCATTGGATAAAGTGGAATCGAAAGTAAAAGTGAACGTTCAACGTAGTGCAGGTCCGAAAGTACAAACCACCTTAGATTTACGTGGTGAACGCTATGAAAATGCCTTACATCGCTTAAGTCAATATTTAGATAGTGCCTTATTATCGCATCACCCAATGGTGACCATCATTCATGGAAAAGGCACAGGAGCCCTCAGACAAGGGGTTCGTGAAGCTTTAAAACGCCATCCACAAGTCGATCATTTTGAATATTCAGCGCCGAATGCTGGCGGCAATGGTTCAACCGTGGTATACTTTAAATAATTAAGCGAAGTCATAATTATCACTCAATATTAATAAAATAGCTTATCGATCAATTTTGAGCGCTATTTCTCATTAGGTACTATTTTTCGCTGACGCACATCAATTTTAGAATAAAAAGCGAGCAACCTCTCAGCAATAAAGAGTTTGCTCGTTTATTTTATTGGATTATTTACTTAGTTTAGTACGATTAAATTAAGTTCTTTTCAATGACTAAGTTTAAACGATTAGTATTCGGGTCATTAATAACACCGCAATAATTATATGGTATGTTGATTGAGACAGAACCTCGTTCGAATTCACGTCAAAGCACAAAAATTTGTGATGGAATTAGGTGATTATTCTAAGTAAGAAAGTTCAGGTTAGAAAAATAGGGTAACTAACTTGAGTAAGATATTGATGCTAGACAAATTTCTTGATTATCCTTCGTAAAATAAATAATCGCTAGCAAATTCAGATTCACTGGTCATCATAATTCCTAAGTTACGATAAGATTCTTCATCAGATTTTGCTGGAATGACCGTACTATGAGCTTGTAATGTTTTTAATTTATCGAGTTGTTTTAAAGCCAAGTCAGCAGTGGGGTTGGTAACGGCTGAAATACTTAATGCAATTAGAATTTCGTGGGTATTTAAAACATGATTACGGCGTTTTAAATATGTACTATTTAAATCGTCAATCGCTTTTAAAATCATTGGTGTTAATAAATGTAAATCATCACTGATATTGGCTAAAGCTTTAATCGCATTGAGGACACACGCAGCCGAAGCCGTCATCATTTCACTGCTTTTACCGGTTATAATGGTCTGATTTGGTAATTCAATGGCTACAACCGGAACGCCTTCTTTTTCCGCTTTTTGCAGTGAGGCCGCAACGACTGGACGATCATCAGTTGTCAATGCCATTTCGTCCATAATTAATTTACTTCTTTGAGCAGTTGCGAGGGTAGCAGTTCCTTTTTTATAAGCGGTTTGTGATTCAAAATAACGTCGAATAATTTCTTGCTTAGCGGCTTCTTCCACGACCTTTTGGTCAGTAATCGCAAACCCTACTCGGTTTACGCCCATGTCCGTAGGGGAGTGGTATTCAATTTCGGCACCGCCATTAATACGCGTTAAAATTCTTCTTAACAATGGGAAAGCCTCAATATCTCGGTTGTAATTGACCGTTGTTTCGCCATAATGCTGTAGGTGGAAGGTGTCGATCATATTGACATCTTCTAAGTCAACCGTAGCGGCCTCATAAGCGATATTTACTGGATGGTCGAGAGGTAAGTTCCACACAGGGAAAGTTTCGAACTTGGCATAGCCAGCTGAATGACCATGTTGCACTTCGTGATAAAGTTGATTTAAGCAAGTAGCTAATTTACCACTATTTGCTCCGGGGGCAGTTACAACTACTAAAGGTTTAGTGGTTTTGATGAATTCATTTTGACCATAGCCTTCTTCTGAAACAATAGTATCAATATCCATAGGATAACCTTGAGTATGCCCATGTGTGTAAACTTTTATACCGCGACGTTCTAACTTAGTTTTTAATTGTTGTGCAGGTGATTGGCCAGTAAAGCGAGTAATGACAACACTGTTAACACTTAAATCCCAATGACGTAAATCATCAATTAATTTTAATAAATCTTGGTCATAGGTAATGCCATAATCGCCACGAACTTTGTTACTTTCAATGTCTCCGGCATAAATACAAATGATAATTTCAGCTTGTTCACGTAAACGGTATAATAGCTTAATTTTACCGTCTGGATCGAAACCAGGTAAAACTCTAGATGCATGATAATCCCCGATTAATTTTCCACCAAACTCGAGGTATAATTTATCATAATGATTAACACGTTCCATAATGTATTGACTTTGTTCATCAAGATACTTTTCACTATCAAATCCAATTTTCATATTATCATTCCTCTCGCTATAACTCATTTAACCATTGTACCAAAATTAATCTAAAATAAAAGTCCTGAGACTAGGTAAAAATGAAAAAATTTATTTTTGGTTCCATCTTTTTTGTTAGTCCTATGATTGAGAGGGATCGAACAGCTTCTAAAGGCGACTATCATAAACTTGATCCATTCAGTCAAGTTATAGTTCGATTATTTGATAGCACTGTGCTTGCGTGGTTTATTCGCTATCCTAACGCGATGTCAATTAACCACAAATATTATTTTTAAAAATATAACATAAGGTTCCAAGTTATATTTCAATTTGGTAAAAACTATTCGCTACTAATTATTGATTCTTTTACTGTTGGACGAACTTTTGATATCATGATGGCATTAAGCAAGAATAATCGCTAATACTTGATGATTGAAGTATTATCAAGCTTGATTAGTGCTTGAAACTATCCGGTTATTTTGTTAGAATGTAAAACATAATATGAATGCGATGAAGAGAAGAGTAGTCAACGCTTTTTCAGAGAGAAAACAGTCGGTGAAAGTTTTCATAGTTGATGAAGGTAGCTTGGAGCTTTAAAGTGTGAACTAATAGTAGTACTTTACGCAGAAGATACTGTGTTAACAACATGGAGAGACACTCGGATTTGTGTCTGAAATTAGGTGGTACCACGTTATTTAAACGTCCTTTGTTCAACAAGGGGCGCTTTTTTATTTTCAAATAACTAGCATCCAACTTAATCAGTAAATCGCAATGAATGAAAGAAAGGAAGTTTCTTATGAAAAAAGAAATGTCAACCAAATATAATCCGCAAGCGGTAGAAGCGGGAAAATATCAACAATGGGTTGAATCAGGTGTCTTTAAACCTTCTGAAGACCCGAATGCGGAACCCTATTCAATTGTCATCCCACCACCAAATGTCACTGGTAAATTACACTTAGGTCATGCTTGGGATGTAACGTTACAAGATATGATTATCCGACAAAAAAGAATGCAAGGCTATGATACTTTATGGTTACCAGGTATGGACCATGCTGGTATTGCGACTCAAGCTAAAGTAGAAGAAAAATTAGCTAAAGAGGGGATTAGTCGTCATGATTTAGGTCGTGAAAAGTTCATCCAACAAGTATGGGACTGGAAAGAAGAATATGCTCAAACTATCCGTCAACAATGGGGTAAAATGGGCGTTTCTGTTGATTACTCTCGTGAACGTTTTACTTTAGATGAAGGTCTTAATAAAGCTGTCAATCGTGTCTTTGTTGAGTTATACAAAAAAGGCTTAATTTATCGTGGTGAGTATATTATTAACTGGGACCCGAAAGCGATGACTGCTTTGTCAGATATTGAAGTCATTCATAAAGACATTGAAGGAGCATTTTATCATATTAATTATCCGGTTGTGGGTAGTGATGAAGTATTAGAAATTGCGACTACACGTCCAGAAACTATGCTCGGTGATACGGCAGTAGTTGTTCATCCTGAAGATGAGCGTTATCAACATCTAATAGGTAAGACCGTGATGTTACCATTAATGAATCGTGAAATACCAATTATCGCCGATGATTATGTCGATGTAGAATTTGGAACGGGAGCCATGAAAGTAACACCCGCTCATGATCCAAATGACTTTGAATTAGGCAATCGTCATAACTTGCAACGTTTAAACGTCATGAATTTAGATGGTTCGATGAATGATAAAGCGGGTCAATATGCTGGATTAGATCGTTTTGTTGCTCGAAAACAAATCGTTAAAGACCTTGAAGAATTAGGGTTAATGGTTAAAATTGTAAATCATCCACATAGTGTCGGGCATTCTGAACGTAGTGGAGCGGTTGTGGAACCAATATTATCGACGCAGTGGTTTGTTAAAATGAAGCCATTAGCTGAAAGAACCATTCAAAATCAATCTGAAGATGATGCAGTATCATTCTTCCCACCACGCTTTAATCAAACATTCTTAACTTGGATGGAAAATGTTCACGACTGGGTTATCTCACGTCAATTATGGTGGGGACATCAAATTCCTGCTTGGTATCATAAAGAAACTGGCGAAGTCTATGTAGGAGAGGTTGCTCCTGAAGATGAAGAGAATTGGGAACGTGATAAAGACGTCTTAGATACTTGGTTTTCTAGTGCTTTATGGCCATTTTCTACCATGGGGTGGCCAGAAGAAACAACTGATTTTGACCGTTACTTCCCAACTAGCACATTGGTAACCGGGTATGACATTATTTTTTTCTGGGTGAGTCGGATGATTTTCCAATCATTAGAGTTTACTGGTCGCAGACCATTTAATAATGTCTTATTACACGGTTTGATTCGTGATAGCGAAGGACGTAAAATGTCTAAATCACTTGGTAATGGGATTGATCCAATGGACGTCATTGATGAATTTGGGGTCGATGCTTTACGTTGGTTCTTAGCCAATGGTTCGGCTCCGGGACAAGATGTTCGTTATAGTGAAGAAAAATTAGCAGCTGCATGGAACTTTATTAATAAGATTTGGAATGCGAGTCGTTTTGCCTTGATGAATGTTGGCGAGATGACCATTGAAGATATTAACATTGGTGAAGATTTAACCTTGGCAGACCGTTGGATTATGGCACGTTTACAAAATGTGATTGAAGATGTGACGCGTCTTTTTGATAAATTTGAATTCGGAGAAGCAGGTCGAGTACTTTATCATTTTATTTGGGATGATTTTTGTGACTGGTATATTGAAATGACGAAAGAACAGTTACAAGATGATTCACGTGATAATACTACTACCAAATCGATTTTAGTCCATGTTTTAGATAATATTTTAAAATTATCTCACCCAATTATGCCATTTGTTACAGAGGAAATATGGCAACAAATCGTCCCAGCAGGTGAATCAATTGTGGTGGCTAAGTATCCAATAGTGGATGAAAACTATCGTGATGCTCAATCAGGAAAAGCAATGGAACAAGTTATGGAGATTATCCGCGCAGTGCGTATGATTCGCAATGAAATGAATACGCCATTATCTAAGAAAGTGGACCTATTCATCAAAGCGAATGATGAAGCGACAATGGATTTATTAACAGCCAATAAAGCTTATATTGAACGCTTCTGTAATCCTGAAGCATTAGAAATTGCCTTAGCTCCGAACGCACCAGAAGAAGTGGTGTCTCAAACATTACCATTTGCACAAATTTTAATGCCGCTAGCAGGCTTAATTAAAATCGAAGATGAAATCAAACGTTTAGAACAAGAAGTAGTGAAACTTGAAAAAGAAGTGGATCGCGTTGTTAAAAAATTAAGTAATCAAGGTTTCGTAGCCAAAGCCCCAGCAGCAGTAGTGGAAGCTGAACGTGCAAAACAAGTTGATTATGAACAACAATTAGCAGCAGTCCAAGAAAGAATCACGCATCTTCGCCAATTATAGACTAGGCATCATTCAATCAAGTTGCTAATCGATAATCAAAAGTACAATGGTTGAGTGCCCTCAAACCGCGTCTTAAAGTAGCTGAGAATAACTTGAATAAATCAGTCAAGTTATTGTGTTCTAATTATAAGCGCAGTGGTTGAGTGGCCTCAACCGAATCTTGAAGACTTGTTTGAGACCCTCTCCCAACTTTTATGGAGAAGAACAAACGAAGCGAAAATAATTTAGTTTTCAACTTCTGGTTCGCTCCTAAAACCGTTTGTTAAACTGTATCAATATTTTTAATAGTATGTTGTATTTTTATGGATACGACATACTATTTTTTTATGCCTTAATATAAGGGGTTTTTCACAAAGTTTGATTAAGTGTTAAATGGCACAAAAACCTTGATATTAAAGCGTTATACTGGTTATTATAGCAAAATATAAAATTATTTTATGCTATTTTGGAATTATTCTTATTTACGTTAAAACGCACAAACTTGTGAAATAATGTGTTCATTATACAAGGAGAATATTATGAAATAAATTGTCGTATTATTATTAGGATTAGTAAGTTTATTAACAGGTATGGTAAAAGTTCAAGCAGCAGTGAAGGTTACCGATAGTTTAGGAACTGAATTGGTCTTTGAGCAGACACCAGAAAGAGTAGTGGTGTTAGGATATTCAGAATACGATACTTTAAAAGCCTTAGGTCTAGAGGAATTAGTTGTTCGTGCTCCTAAAAAGAATGTCCCGGCATATTTAGGTGCATTACCCGAACAGATTACCGATATCGGTTCTTTAAAAGAGCCAAATTCGGAAACTATTGCCGAATTAGCACCGGATTTAATTATTGCAACGGGGAGAACAGCAGCTTTAGCAGAAGAGCTGAAACAAATTGCGCCTGTATTTGTCAATCGTATTGATAATGCTAACTATTGGGAATCCTTTAAATCAACAAACTTAAATTTAGCAACCATTTTTAATCAAACTGAAAAAGCTGAAGCGGTGATAAAGAGTCTTGAAGAAAAAGTAGAACAAGTTAAACAGACGGTTGCCGATCAAAATCAAACAACTTTAGTGTTAATGTTAAATGAAGGAAATCTCTCTGCCTTTTCAGCTAATTCTCGCTTTGCTTTAATTTACCAAGTATTAGGTTTTAAAGCTGTAGATGATAGTGTTGAAGATGGGACTCATGGGCAAGAAATGAGTTATGAAGGTGTTTTAAGCTTAAATCCTGAACGTATTTTTTACTTAGATCGTACGGCAACTATTGGCGGTGATAAAACTAAAAATGCTGACTTTCTTACAAATGAATTAATCGCGCAAACAACAGCTAGTCAACATGATGCGATTAATGCTTTAACGAGTGATTTATGGTATTTGGCTGGTGGAGGGTTAGGATCATTATCACTGCAAATAGATGAAATTGAAGCCTTAATTCAATAGTATTATTTAAACTGTTAGAAACGATTCTATATAGTGCTCAATATTTAAGAAAAATTAGTATTTTTTCTGATTGAAGGATAGGTTAGGAAGTGAAAATTTCGATTTTTGCTTCTAACCTATTTTTTGTGTTTTATTAAGTGGTTTCGGAATGATTTTTATTTTAAATTAAATTTGGTAGCTCAATTATAGCTAAAAGATTCTCGAAAGATTAATTTGATTGGTATTTATGAATGTTGAATTGGTAAAAAGAAGCAAAACTGTCATCATTTATAATCATTTGATTATTCGAAGTCTATTTGTCGACACTTTAAATCATTATTTAAGTAATATTCACCAAGATATGGCATAATATGATTAGGATTTGATTATATCAGCCAGTTATATAAAAGCAGCTTACATAAACGAAGGTTATTCTATTAATAATCGTTTATAATTGAAGGAGGATAGGAGGTATCTGTGCCAAAAATGATATCTTTCTAAAGAACAAAGTGTTAGCTACCTTTAATATTAAAGCAAAACGAAGAATGATTTTTAATAAAGCCTTATGGTGGCTTAACTTAATAAACCAGGTTAATCGCTTGATAAAATGGGTCAGTTCTTGATAAGGTGCATTTTTGATATTGGACTGTTCATTTGACAGTACCAAACATAACGGCGGATTCTTAAAACTAAATCAATAAGTCTAATTATAAGATAATTTGTCACTACTTTTGCCAATTGAGTCAGTGATATTCGTCATGACAAAAGAAGTAGTGACTAGGCAAATGTACTTTTGTAAATTGAGAAAAAATTTGCGGTATCATTGGTACGTTCTTTTGAGAAGCTATGCTGTGATTTAGTTAAGAAATAACGAGATAATCAACAATAATAGAATCAATAGATGGAGTGAAGTGAATGCAAGAAAGAAATAGACGTTTAGGAACGGCACCGATTGGACAATTGTTAGTACAATTTTCAATTCCAGCAATTATCGGGATGGTCGTGAATGCTTTGTATAATATTATCGATCGAATATTTATTGGTAATGCTCCTGACTTGGGAGCTAATGGGTTAGCAGGAATTACTATCGGTTTTCCTATTATGATTTTACAATTATCAATCGGCTTACTTTTTGGGGTTGGAGGGGCCACCTTATTTTCGATACGACTAGGTGAACGAAATGAAAAAGGAGCAACTCAAGCATTAAATACCGCTTTTGTATTGTTAATCACATCAGGAGCATTATTTATGATGATTGGTACGATGTTTTTAGAGCCATTATTAGTATTATTTGGTGCCAGTGAGACCGTTTTACCTTATTCAGCAGCCTATATGCGCGTTATTTATTTTGGATCTATTTTTCAAATTTTAGGATTAGGGATGAATAATTTTTTACGTGCTGATGGACAGCCTAAATTAGCAATGATGACGATGTTTTTTGGAGCAGGTACAAATATTATCTTAGACCCTATTTTTATTTTTGGTTTGAAGATGGGCATGGCTGGTGCTGCTTGGGCAACGATTATTTCTCAGTTTATTTCCATGAGTTGGACCTTATTTTATTTTATGAATCCTAAAAATACTCATCATATTCGTTTAAACCAATTGAAGTGGAATTGGCAAGATGTCTTGAATATTATGGCATTAGGAATGCCAAACTTTTTAACTAATATTGGGAGTTCGATTCTTAATTTAACCCTTAATAAAACATTATTGATATATGGAGGAGATATTGCTGTTTCCGGAATGGGTATCGTCAACAGTATCACGACTTTCTTGGTGATGCCAGTCATTGGTATTAATCAAGGGGTTCAACCAATTATTAGTTTTAACTTTGGTGCTAAACAATACTCGCGTATTATTAAGGCTGAAAAATTAGCCATGATGGCAGCGACAGTGATTACGACAGGCGGATGGATTTTGACGCGCTTATTCCCAGAGTTTATTATTGGTCTGTTTAATAAGAGTCCTGAATTAATGGCCTTTACTAAACCAGCCTTACACGCGTGGTTATTATGTTTGCCAGTAGTTGGTTTTCAAATATTGGGAGCCAATTTCTTCCAGGCGATTGGTAGTTCAAAAAAAGCGATGTTCTT
This sequence comes from Globicatella sanguinis, assembly GCF_002847845.2. Taxonomy (NCBI): domain Bacteria; kingdom Bacillati; phylum Bacillota; class Bacilli; order Lactobacillales; family Aerococcaceae; genus Globicatella; species Globicatella sanguinis. The sequence goes on from NZ_CP126962.1 coordinate 2,466,570, forward strand.
AACATTGACCAGACAATTGATTTTCTTAATTCCTGCAATTATCATCTTTTCTCAATTATGGGGATTACAAGGGATTGTCTATGCTGCACCATTTGCAGATGCGCTCGCTTTTATCATAACAGGCTATACTTTTTATAATGGTATTCAATATTTAAAGCATCGACCAAATAGTAAATTTGAGGAGGTTCTATAATGGAAATAATAGCGATTAATGCATTAACCGATAATTATATATGGGTAATCAAAGAAGCTAATGGGGCGATTGTCGTTGATCCTGGAGAGGCTCAACCGGTACTTGATTTTTTAACAGATCATCAATTACCTTTAACTGCGGTACTCATTACTCATCATCACGACGACCATACAGGTGGGGTGAAAGAGTTGTTATCAAACTATCCTGACGCACCTGTCTATAGTCCTGTTGAAGTAGAGGAAATGACTTATATAGTAGCAGATGGTCAGCAGTTTGAAATCAATCAACATCAATTTAAAGTTAAAAAAACGGCTGGTCACACGGCAGAACATATTAGCTTTTTAATGGATGATCAACACCTATTTTGTGGAGATGCTTTATTTTCAGCAGGTTGTGGAAGAGTCTTCACTCAAGATTATCAAGCGCAATATGATGCGCTAAAATATTTTGAATCATTAGCTGACGAAGTTAAAGTCTATGCTGGTCATGAATATACCTTGACTAATTTAAAATTTGCTAATAGCATGGAACCGGATAATCTAGTGATACAATCGGCTTTACAATTGGTTGAGCAATTGCGGGCGGATAACCTTAAGACCTTACCTTCTACCATTGGTTTAGAGCGAGACATCAATTTATTGATGATGGCGCCTAATCTTGAAAGTTTTATCGAATTAAGAAAGGCGAGAGATAACTTTTAACGGCGATATTTTTTTAGCAAAAAGAGGTGATAAATATGGATTTAAAAATGTTCCAGGAAGTCGTTAAAGAGCCAGTGATACCGACGATTATTGAAATTGAAGGGCGATTATTTCCTAAAAATGCCATCCAAACCTTACCCCTTTATTATCTGGCATTTGAACAAGATAATCTTGAATTGTATCAAATGAACTCGTTCTTTCAAAAAAAGAATTCTGAGCCACTCCTTTGCTTGAGGTACGATCAAATCGATTCAGTTGAACTCGGTATCTCTCAAAAAATGGAAATTGTCTATTCTTCAGCTAGTGAAAATACGTATTTAACGGTTCAAATAGTGTTAAAAGATCAACAAAGCTTAATCTTTGAATGTGAAGATGTCAGTGTTGCAGCTCAACTTCCGCAGTTCATAGAGCAACAACATATCTCTTTAATAGACCCATTAAGCATAGTATTTTATTTTCAGCAAAATGAAAGTTATCATGAGACAGTAGGTAAATTACTTGATACACTCAATAAAAATAGGTAACAATTTTCAAAATTGCGTCTCATATATTTAAAATATTTCATCAACTCATTTATTTTAGTGAATCATTATTAAAACAGCTTTAGTTTGAAAATAATGATTCTTTTTTTATGCTTACGTAATGAAAAACATTTGAAAAAATAAAAAGTATGAAACAGATTGTAAACGCTATCAGAAATGTGGTATAATAAGTTATCATCAAATTTTGTAAGTGGTGAATATCATTATGTAAAAAACACGTAAAACATTATATTTTCATGAGAAAAAATGTAACTTTCGTTTACATGGTCATAATTTAATATTATAATAAAAATATAGTTTTATTTAAGGGGGATGATTTAAATCGACACTACAATAATTGATAACATGACCGATCATGTTTATTTTTTTAATACCGGCGTTCATCGAGACGCTTATAAATTTTTAGGTAGTAAAAAAACAGTGGTTAACGACCAAACAGGCTATTTATTTTCAGTCTGGGCACCTAATGCGTATAATGTTTTACTCACTGGTGATTTTAACCATTGGGATCGAACTCAAATGGAACGCCTAGAAGGCGGTGTTTGGAGTGTTTTCGTAGCGAATGCTACCGCAGGGCAATGTTACAAATATGGTATTGATCATGGAAATGGCTATATTGAATATAAGATGGATCCTTTTGGCTATCGCTTTGAAATTGCACCGAAAGATGCCACTATTATTGAAGATTTACCAGATTTTAATTGGACTGACGGTCAATGGATGTCTCGTCGGGAACGTGTGAATAAATTTGAACAACCCTTGAATATTTATGAAGTTCATGCAACGAGTTGGAAACAACATCCTGATGGTCGTTATTATACTTTAACTGAGTTAGCTGATAGTTTAATCCCTTATGTAAAAGAGATGGGATATACGCATATCGAATTAATGCCGATTATGGATCATCCACTGGAAGCTTCTTGGGGCTATCAAATTACCGGATATTATGGTCTTTCTGGACGGATGGGGCGTTTCAGTGAATTAAAATATTTGGTTAATTTAGCACATGAAAATGGGATTGGAGTATTTTTAGACTGGGTTCCGGGTCATTTCTGTCGCAATGCTTATGCCTTAGCTTATTTTGATGGGACGCCCACTTTTGAATACCAAGATGTTAATCGAGCAACCAATGTTGGCTGGGGGACTTTAAATTTTGATTTAGGCAAAACACAAGTTCATAGTTTTCTTATTTCGAATGTTATGTTTTGGCTAAAAGAATTTCATATTGATGGTATTAGAGTGGATGCCGTTTCGAATATGATATTTCTTGATTTTGACCAAGGTCCTTGGACACCTAATATTTATGGTGGCAATGAAAATCTTGAAGGTATTGCTTTTCTAAGAAAATTAAATGAAACCGTAAAAGAAGAATGTCCAGGGGTCTATATGATAGCTGAAGAAAGTTCTAATCGTGAACATATTACCGGATCATTGGAATTACCAGATAGTTTAGGTTTTGATTATAAGTGGAATATGGGGTGGATGAACGATACCTTGCGTTTCTTTGAATTACCACCACATGAACGGCCAAAAAATTTACAATTAATTACCTTTGTTTTTATGTATCAATATAAAGAACACTATATTTTGCCTTATTCACATGATGAAGTTGTCCATGGTAAACATTCCTTACTAGGTAAAATTCCCGGTAATCGTTATGAACAGTTCTCAACTTTAAGATTAATGCAAGGGTATATGGCAGCTCAACCTGGGAAAGTCTTAAACTTCATGGGGAATGAATTAGGACAATATCTCGAATGGCGCTATTATTCTGAATTAGAATGGATTGATTTAACGAGAGAATATAATAGTGAGTATCAGCAATTCGTTAAAGATGTGAATCATTTTATCGTTGAACATAAGGCAATGCATCAATTGGATCATGAAGAAGCCGGATTAAGAGTATTAGAAGCTGACACTTATGACGATGGGTATTTAACGCTCATCCGACAAGGAAAACAACCACGTGATTTTGTAATTGTTGCTTGTAATTTTGAAAATAAATGGCAACATAACACACCGATCGGGGTGCCTTATAAGGGACAATATCAAGTAGCATTAGATTCGGATGAAGCTAAATATGGCGGTCAAAGAACCGAGGAACATCCGATATATAAAACCAAAGAGGGACCACAAAATGATGAACCTTTCATGATTGAACTCGATTTACCACCGTTATCAGTCATTTATTTGCAACCGAAAAGAGTCTATGGCGTGAATAAATAAGGAAGGAGCAAGATTACAGAATATGTAAGGCGCCTTTACATAGTAATCAGTGATTTGAATGAAACAAGAAATGTTAGCGATGATCTTGGCTGGGGGCCAAGGAACTCGTTTAGGAGTACTTACTAAGCATATAGCCAAACCAGCTGTACCGTTTGGCGGTAAATATCGGATTATCGATTATGCAATGAGTAACTGTATTAATTCTGGCATTAAAAGAGTAGGGGTTGTCACTCAGTACCAACCACTTGAACTAAATGAGCATATTGGTAATGGAGCTGCTTGGGGCTTAACCGGACGTAACTCAGGTGCGACTATTTTACAACCTTATTCTTCTTCCGACGGTGAAAAATGGTTTAAAGGAACAGCCAATGCGATTTATCAAAATATCTCTTATATTGATTCGATTAATCCAGAGTATGTTTTAGTCCTTTCAGGCGACCATATTTATAAAATGGATTATTCTGAAATGTTAGAAAATCATAAGGCAAATAATGCGACTTTAACAGTCGGTGTGATACCAGTCCCTATTAAAGAAGCTTCACGTTTTGGAATTATGAATACGGACCATGCGAACCGTATTATTGAATTCGAAGAAAAACCAAAAGAACCGAAAAGTAATTTAGCATCGATGGGTATTTATATCTTTAATTGGAAAACATTGAGAAGATATTTAGTGGAAGACCAAGCTAAAGCCCGTGAAATGGAAGATTTTGGTAAAAATGTGATTCCAGCTTATCTAGATAATGGTGAAAATTGTTTTGCTTATCCATTTGAAGGGTATTGGAAAGATGTTGGAACAATTGAAAGTTTATGGGAAGCTAATATGGAAACCTTATCGCCAGATCACCCATTAAACTTATCAAAAGATGATTGGCGAGTTTATACGAATAATCCTGTGACGCCACCACAATTTATTACAGCGGATGCTAAATTAAATGATTCATTAGTTGTTGACGGTTGTTATGTTGCCGGAGATATCGAACATTCGATTCTTTCATTAAATGTTAAAGTTGGTAAAGGATCTAAAGTGACGGACTCCTTAGTGATGTCAGGTGTTACGATTGGTGAAAATTGTACGATTGAATATGCGATTATTGGTGAGAATGCGGTGATTGCGGATGGTGCTTCAGTGGTAGGTACTAAAGATAAAATTGCTGTTGTTGGGTATGAAGAAGTAATAGGAGGTCCGAAAAACGATGGTGAAGAATAAATTATGTGCGATTGTTAACTTAACAGAAAATGAAGATCAATTAAAACCGTTAACCCATCTTCGTCCGATTGCGGCTCTACCATTTGCTGGTCGTTACCGAGTAGTAGACTTCTCTTTATCAAGTATCGCCCATGCAGAAATTGATTCATGTGCCTTATTTATTTCAGAGTCTGGACGTGCGGTATATGACCATATTCGTTCAGGTGACTCTTGGAATCTTGATTCGCAAATTACCGGTGGAATTTTTACTTTTTCTCAACAAAATTGGAAATTACGTCATTTACGCGAGCATGGTGGGGATGATTTTTATGATAATCATCGCATCTTTATGAAACGTGCCCATGCAGAATATGTATTTGTTTCCGGTTCAAAAATGATTACCAATGTAGATATTCGAGCGGTTTACAAGCATCACATTGACAGTGAAGCCGATATTACAATGGTTTATAAACCCGTTATTTTAGATAAAGTTCGTGACTATACGGTTGATATGAATCTTAAATTAGATGAATATGGACAATTAGTAGACGTCGTACCACTAAAAGAAGCGAGTGTGGGCGAAAAAGTCAATGTGAACTTAAATATGTATATTTTAAGTGTTGATAAAATGAATGAAATTATTCAACGAGCAGAAGCGGAAGGCAATTATCAAGAAGTTGATAACTTAATTGAAAAATACTTATTGGATTATACAGTCAATGTATATGAATATACCGGTTATTCAGCTAATGTCGAAACGATGGATCGTTTCTATCAAGCGAATATGGATATGTTAGACCGTTCTAAATTCAATTCTTTATTCTATACAAGTCAACCAATATTAACCAAGACTAAAAATGGTGTACCAAGTTACTATGATAATGATTCAAAAGTAACGGAATCGATTATTGGTACAGGGGTTAGAATTGATGGTGAAGTGACGCGTTCAGTCATTAATCGTAAGGTATATGTTCATAAAGATGCTGTGGTGAAAGAAAGTGTGATTTTCCAAGGAACAACGATCGGGGAAGGTGCACAAGTGGAATATGCCATTGTTGATAAAGCATGTACGATTAAACCAGGTGCTAAAGTAATTGGGACGCCGGATAATATTAAAGTGATTGGCAAAAATACAGTAGTAGAAGCGTAGGTGTAGTTCATGACAATGAAAGTATTATTCGCTTCGGGAGAAGCAGCACCGTTTTTTAAAACGGGAGGATTAGGTGATGTTGCCTATGCTTTACCTAAAGAATTAGCTAAGCAAGGTGTCGATATTCGTGTTGTATTACCTAATTATGTGCAAATGCCACAAGAGTATAAAGATCAATTAGAAGAAATCCGTCATTTTAGATTCCAACTAGGAGAGAAAAATGTTTATTGTGGGATTAAATCACTGAAATTAGAAGGTGTAACCTATTATTTTATTGATAATTTAAGTTATTTTGATCGCCGTTCATTGTATGGTGAATGGGATGATGGGGAGCGTTTTGGCTACTTTTCAACTGCGATTATTGAAATGTTAGAAGTAATCGATTGGATACCCGATATTGTTCATTGTAATGATTGGCATACAGCGATGATCCCGGTCTTATTAGTGGACCGTTATCATTGGAAAAATCGTTTGCGTCATATTCGTAAAGTTTTCACCATTCATAATTTACGCTTTCAAGGAATTTTTGAACCAAGCATTTTACCGAATATTTTTGGAACAGGTTATAATACCTATACTCATGACGGTTTACAATGGAAAGATCGCGTAAACTTTATGAAAGGAGCGATTAATTTTTCCGATATTGTGACAACGGTAAGTCCCACTTATGCCAAAGAAATCATGACACCTGAATTTGGAGAACAATTAGAAGGCGCCTTGCTTTATAATCAGTGGAAAGTTCGGGGTGTCATTAATGGAATTGATTATGATATCAATAATCCTGAAACAGACCCATTGATTCCTTATCATTTTAATGTCGATGATTTATCAGGGAAAAAAGCGAATAAGCAAGCATTACAAGAAACTGTTGGTTTACCAGTACGCGACGATGTGCCGATTATTGGCATGGTTTCACGATTAACCGATCAAAAAGGATTCCAATTAATCGAAGAACGTTTAGATGAATTACTGAGTCAGGCTGAAGTACAAATCGTTTTATTAGGTACGGGTGAGGATCACTTTGAACATTCGTTTAGATATTTCGAACAAAAATATCCGGATAAAATGAAGAGTTTAATCAAATTTGACTTAAAAACAGCACAATTAATTTATGCTGGTAGTGATATGTTCTTAATGCCAAGTGCCTTTGAGCCATGTGGTCTGTCACAAATGATGTCGATGCGTTATGGTACTTTGCCAATTGTTCATGAAACAGGCGGATTAAAAGACACGGTACAGCCGTATAATCAATATACAGGCGAAGGCACTGGATTTAGCTTTAATGGCTTTAATAGTTGGAATTTATTAACAACGATTTATCGTGCATTAACCGTATATTATCAGCGACCCGATCATTGGGCTGGTTTAGTTCGTCAAGCGATGGAAAAAGATTTTAGTTGGCAACAACCAACTCAGCAGTATTTAGATATTTATCGTAGCTTATTGAACTAAGGATGATGAAACCGAAAAGGGCCAAATCATCACTCAACTTAGAACGCTTTGTTATTCTTGTGCGAAAGTAAAAGCTAAAGACATGATGTCAAGATAACCTAGTCGAGTAGTAACAGTTGTTGCTATTCGGCTTTTTTGGTATGAAAATCCTAGTGGTATTGAAGATGGATAAAGTCTACTTGAAGAGATAGAAGAGAAGTTTTGCCATGAAATCAGCTTTTTTGAAGATTATTTTGAGGCTGGGCATAAACTTGATAAATTTAGTTAAGATTATTGTTCGTTAATTAATAGCGCAGTGGTTGTTTATTGTATTCTAAAAAGGGGCCAAAAATCGAAAGAATTGCAGCCGAAAAAGGGACCACCTGCAGTCAATTATCCGCTATAATATTTAGATAGAATTTTTATAGTGGAGGTTGCTTGGAGTGTTAAGTATGACTCTTGAATTTGAAATTATCAGTTGTTATCGTCGAGGAGAAACTAAAAGAGGAATTAGTCGTAAACTGGAGGTAGATAGAAAAACAGTCAGAAAAATTTGTGATGCTTATGACGAGACGTTAGTTAAACTGGGCGAAGCTGAAGACGACCAAGCCCTTGAACGTGCCACAGAGGAATTAGTGTTAAAGAGAAAGTATGATAGCTCTAACCGAAAGAAAACAGCCTTTACTCCAGAAGTAGAGGCAAGAATGAAGGAGTTGCTTGAAGAAGAAAAAGAGAAAACAAAAAGATTAGGTTCACATAAACAAGCTCTAACTGCCGTAGCTGTTGCTGAAATACTCAATGAGGAAGGCTATGATATTAAGTATCGAACGGTCGCTCACTATTGGGGACAATTGAATAAAAAGGCTAAGGAGGCTTTTATACGCCAAGAGTATGAATTAGGATCCCGAGTTGAATTTGACTTTGGAGAAGTTAAGCTGGATATCAATGGAAAGGTGACAACACTTTACCTAGCGGTCTTTGCCAGCCCAGCTTCCGATTATTATTGGGCTTATTTATATACCCATCAGAAACAAGATGTTTTTCAAGACGCACATGTTCGCTTCTTTGAACAGGTAGGAGGTGTTTATTTAGAAGTTGTCTATGATAATATGCGTAACGTTGTTTCAAGATTTATTGGCAAAAGTGAAAAGGAGTTGAATGCTCGTCTGATTCAATTAGCTACTTATTATGGGTTTGATATCAACGTCACCAATTGTTTCAGCGGTAATGAGAAAGGAACAGTAGAAGGCAGGGTTAAAAAGGTGCGTCAAGCTTGTTTCACCAAAGTCTATCAGTTCGATAGTTTAGAAACAGCTTGTGACCATCTCCAATCCCAACTGATAAAACTAAATGAAAGTAGCCAAATAGAAGCCGAAAAGGAACTGCTCTTATCTTATCGCCCACCTTTTGAATTAGCAGATTTCCATGAACTAAAGGTAAATCGTTATTCCGCTATTCATTATGAACGCAATCAGTATTCAGTACCCGATTACCTAGTTGGAAAAACTGTCCAAGTGAAAGCCTATCATGACCGCTTAGTTATCTATTCTAATGATCAAGAGGTCGCTAGGCATCAAAAAATAGAGGGTTCTCAAGGCTTCTGTCTCGATATCTTCCACTATATCAAAACTTTGAAAAAGAAGCCGGGGGCATTAAAGCATTCACATGCATTGAAGTATAACCCTGATTTGAAAATCCTCTATGAGAAATATTATAGCGATAAACCAAGAGATTTCCTAGAACTACTTGAAAAATATCAAGTTTTAAATCCTGAGGTTCGCATTCAAACCATTGAAGCCAGCCTTCTTTCTTCACTAGAAGAGCCCTCAATGGAGTCGAGTCAAGATGCCATCATCCAGCAGACTCAGCAGACTCTTCATCAATTCAATGACCTTTTCGGTTTGGAGGAAGTTATATGATGAAGATTGTTGAAGCAGCTAATGAGCTAAAATTGGCCTTTCTTAAAGAGAATCACCAGCAATTAATAAAAGAGTATCAAGCCAGAGGATTGAACATTGAAGAGGCCATCGAAGAATGGCTGAATGAAGAAGTGATGCATCGACGGGACCGTAGTCATCAAAGGCGAATCAAAGCGGCTAAATTTAATCAGAAGAAGTATTTGGTGGACTTTGATGACACAGTCTTTCAGGAGCCTGTTAGAAAGGAACTACGGAACTTAAAGACGTTACAATTTATTGAAGAAAAGGAGAATGCCATTTTTATAGGAAATCCAGGAACGGGTAAGACCCATTACAGTATTGGATTAGGGATGGAAGCTTGTTTAAAGGGTTATAATGTCTTATTTGTCAACGCCCCTAATCTAGTCATCCAGATGAAAGAGGCCGTCACTCAGAGTCAATTTTATCGTTTTAAGCAGCGCTTAAAGAAGGTAGATTTATTGATTATCGACGAACTTGGCTATTTATCCTTCGATGAATCGGGGGCTGAACTTATCTTTAATTTATTATCGAATCAGATAGGAAAGGGATCGGTGATTATTACCACTAATTTAACATTTGATCGTTGGCAAGAATGCTTTAAAGATCCTACTTTAACAGGAGCGCTTGTCGACCGTCTCGCTTACAAAGCCCATGTGGTAGATATGCGAGGAGAAAGTTACAGAATGAAGCAAACAAGCCTATGGAAAAAGGGACTAGAGAAAGGAGAAGATTAGCTCCTATTACCACTGCAAGGTGGTCCCTTTTTCGTCAGCAAAGTGGTCCCTTTTTCATTTGACATATACAGTGGTTGAGTGGTCTCAACCTGCGTCTTTCGACTTGTTTGAGGCATACTCAACTGTGCGGGGGTAGGCCAACGAAGCGAAAATCATTCGATTTTCTACTTCTGGTCTACTCCCAACTGTGGGGGGTGGGCAGACGAAGCGAAAATTATTTAATTTTCTACTTCTTGCCCACTCCCTAGCCTTTGTAGATGGAGGTCGTAAGATTATTGTAGGATGACAAAGTGAAAATAGAAGATAACATTCAACTTCGATAGGATATTATAAATTGTACATGGATTATTAATACTTTTAAAAACTCGAAAAAGTGAGCAAAAAGTGAAATTTATACGCAGTTCTACTTCTTGCCCACTCAATTACTGAGTTTTTAATTATTAGTCAATGACTTGACTGCATGCCTAATCATAAAAAAAGCAGTAGATACAACTTTCCACTCGCGAAATTTTAATCGATGCTACCAAACAAATTATGATTATTTTGCTTAGCAACTAGAGGTTAAAAACATTGAGACTTAAACTAAAAATAAAAGTTACAATAAGATTTCCCAATTTGTTGCACGTAATTTTTGTACTAAAAGCTTAAATATTATAGTATGGGGTTTCTTTTCTTGCTTTAATATGATGTTTAGCATCATTGGCACGTTTAACCAAATCAGCAAAAATAGCTAAACTTTGTTCATTATTTTTGAGTGCATTCAATTCAGGATGCCATTGTAACCCTAAAATACTCTGATTGTTTTCAAATAATTCAATCGCTTCAACGACTTTGTCTTGACTCCAAGCCGATACGGTTAATCCGTCGGCGACATCTTTAATGACTTGGTGATGGAAAGAATTCACATAGTCGCCTGTTTGAAAGATTTTAGCAATATGTGATTTTTCTTTTACAGCAATAGAATGAGTTGGATGATGGGGCTTTGTTTTTTGCACATGTTGAATGGTAATGTCTTTGTTTTCAGATAAATCTTGATAAAGTGATCCGCCTAAAACAACGTTAATTAATTGTAAACCACGACAAATGCCTAAAATCGGTTTTTGTTGTTTCATTGCTTCTTTTAACAATAAGATTTCACTACGATCACGTTCTGGGGACGTAGGGCCAATGACCATACGCGGTTCTTCATTATATAATTTAGGTGATACGTCTTCACCACCGGTTAATAATAAGCCATCTACAATAGAAATCAACTCTTCAGCATTATCTGTGTCCATGATAGGTAAGATAATAGGTGAGCCACCTACTTTTTCGATAGCCTTGCTAAAACCTAAAGGCGAATAATTAACATTAAAAGGTTGTGCACTGGATAATAATGAAATATTTCCGGTGATACCGATTACTGGTTTCATGAAGTTCCTCCTTGTAATATATATTTAAATTTAAAATGTTAAAATTATTCTTTCATTATAACGTATTAAAGCTGTTACGCAACCTTTACAATATTTTAATGAAAAATTTGTGAAATAAAGACTTCTGAAATAGTTGTGGTTGAAAGAAACTGTTCATTTTATTTACTGAAGGAATAATCGATAAACTTGTATAAATAATCATTATTAATTACAATGAAACTACATTGATAAATTTGAGAGGGTGTAACAGATGAAATTAGTTGTATCAGAAGCTGCTCAGGCATGGTATGCAGAGGAAATGGGTTTAACAGCCACGACTGGTATTCGCTTTTTTGGTAAAGTCTATGGTAATTCACCAGTTCATGAAAATTTTTCATTAGGGATGGAAGTAGCTGAACCAAGCCGACCTTTAGTCATGACTGAAGTGAAGGGAACTAAATTTTTTATTGAAGAAAGTGATGAATGGTATTTTGACGGTTATGATTTTTATGTAGACTGTGATGAACAATTACAAGAACCTACATATCATTATGAGCCAACTGCCGGTTCGCATGCACCACATGCCGATGATACAGTCGATACGGCCACTGGACCTTCTAAAAAAGACCAAGCCTAAATAGATTGTCTCATAGTAGTGAGCCAATAGATATTAGAATAAATACCATGTGGAATAGAATTATTATTAAATAGAAGGTCACGTAGTAGTGAGCTAATAGATTTGTGTGTATTAGTTTAGAGATATCGTGACTTTTTAATATGAATTCAGAGGGACTACCTAGTATTCGTAAAAATAGGTATAATAATTAATAAAAAAGGAGGTTGCTATGAAAGTACAAGAGGCCATTAAACAGATCAAGAAGGGGAATTTTCAACCTAATTATTTATTATTGGGCTCTGAAAGTTATTTACAATCTACTTTTATGTCAAGTTTGACTGCGACACTCTCAGCAGCGGATGAGTTAGACGTGATGCATATTGATTTGAATGTTGATACTATACAAGCTGTATTAGACGAAGCGGAGTTATATTCTTTTTTTACAGAATACCGTTTGATTATAGTAGAAAATGTGACCTTCTTTAATGCCCAGCCTAATCAAAAATTAAGCGATTCTGAACAAAAACAATTAATCGCTTATCTTGATAATCCTAATCCCAATTCGATTGTGGTTTGGCGAGTAAGTGCTGATGAGTTAGATAAACGTAAAAAGATTACTAAAGCATTTAGTGCCAAGTCTACAATTGTTGATGTTGCTACCATTAAAGAACAGGATGTCAAACACTATTTAAAATCATATATTCAAGAAAATAACTTAAAGATTACTCCCGATGCTTTAAACGAATTATTGAATCGCGTTCAATCTAATTTAAGTACTGCCATGTTGGAAATTGTTAAATTAAAAAGTTATGCCATCAGTGGGAAAGAAGTAACTATCGACGTGGTTCAACAACTAGTACCACGCGTCTTAGAATCGGATGTATTTGAACTAACCAATGCTTTATTAAGCCGAAAAGCAGCAAAGGCTAAGCAAATTTATGATGATTTAATATTGATGAAACATGAACCGATTGCGATTTTGGCTTTGTTAATCTCGCAATTTCGCTTAATGCTTCAAGTAAAGTTATTGTCAAGTACCGGACAATTAGAACAAAATATTGCAAGCCAACTAGGGGTTCATCCGTATCGTGTGAAATTAGCAAATCAATTAGCAGTAAAATATTCCTTAAAAGATATCCAAAGGTTTTATCAACAATTAATTGAAACGGATTATCAAATGAAGACGGGCATTGGTGATAAAGAGATGTATTTTTATTTATTAATGACTCAATTTATGCAAATGAAATAAAAATATATTAAAATAACCGTTAATTTCATATTAAAACTTGCATTTAAATTAAAAAAAGATTAGAATTTATTTATAAATTTAATTGAGGTGATTTGATGAACAAAATTAAAATAGGTATTATTGGATATGGCAATCTGGGACGTGGGGTAGAATTGGCTATCGCACAACAACCCGATATGGAATTAGTAGCGATTTTTACCCGTCGTGATCCCCAAACAATTGTGCCACAAGATCCAGTAGTTAAAGTTCATCAAATAAATGAGGCACAACACTTTCAAGATAAGATTGATGTCATGATTTTATGTGGGGGGTCTGCAACGGATTTGCCTGAACAAACGCCGGAATTTACTCAATGGTTTAATACCGTCGATAGCTTTGATAATCATGCGGAAATTGCCCAACATTTAGCAAAGGTTAATCAAGTGGCTACAAACGCTGAAAAAGTAAGTGTTATTTCAACGGGCTGGGATCCGGGTTTATTTTCATTAAATCGGGTACTCTTTTCATCGATATTAAGCAATCCACATTTTGATACATTTTGGGGCAAGGGGGTATCGCAAGGTCATTCGGATGCGATTCGTAGAATCGAAGGTGTTCAAGATGCCAAACAATATACGATACCTGTCACAAGTGCCATTGAACACGTACGTTCTGGTCAATCTCAGCCCCTTACAGCACGTCAAAAACATCGTCGAGAGTGTTATGTAGTATTAAAAGAAGGGGCGGATGAGCATCTTGTTAGAGAAGCCATCATCACGATGCCAAATTATTTTGAACCTTATGAGACGACCGTTCACTTTGTAACTCAAAGGGAATTAGATGAGAAACACTCTGGATTACCTCATGGTGGTTTTGTGGTAGCCAGTGGTCAAACAGGTGTCGATAATCAACAAGTGATGGAGTTTAAATTAGATTTGGATTCTAACCCTGAATTTACAGCTAGTGTCTTAACTGCTTATGCAAGAGCGGCTTATCGATTAGCTAATGAGGGGCAATTTGGTGCTAAAACCGTTCTGGACATTCCAATCGCGTTATTATCGTTTGCCAGTCGTGAGGAATTAATTCAATCATTGTTATAATATGAAAAAAAGATTTCTGTGCTTATAGTATTAATCAAGTGAATTTGATAGAATAGCACAGAAATCTATGTGTTTATAAATGATTACCAAACTTTATTAGTTAATCCTAGTGATTGGACAATAATAGAAGCCGATTCTTCGATACTACGTTCCGCAGTATTTACGACTAAACACCCTAATTTTTGATAGAGCTCGCTTGAAAACTTTAATTCTTCATTGACTCGTTCCATTGAGGCATATTTAGTACCTGATGGTAAACCATATTCTTTCATACGATTTTCACGATGTAAATTGACGACGGTATTTGAAGTTGTTAATCCAACTATTTTATTGGGATCAATTTCAAATAAAACTTTAGGAATAGTGTTTTCAGGGATTAGCGGAAGATTGGCGACTTTATAGCCCATGTTGCCGAGATACATACTTAAAGGGGTTTTACTTGTTCTTGAAATGCCCAGTAAGACAATGTCGGCCTCAATTAAACCATTAGGGTCTTTTCCATCATCATAACGCATACAAAACTCCATCGCGCTCACACGTTCAAAATATTCTTCAGATAAATCGTGTTGGGCACCGACTACTTTACTGGGTTCTTTGGATGTCCGCTTAGTAATCTCATTAAGAACAGGTTTCATTATATTGAAGTATGTTAATTGATGTTGTTCGCAATAATTCTCAATGTATTCAGCTAACTCGTTATTAACCAAGGTCAATAAGAGAATACCGTTACGCTTTGTCGCTTCTTTTAATATTTCATCTGCAGATTCTTTGTTTGAAATAAACATAAATTTATGCAATACTGTAGTAACAGTAGGAAATTGGGCAATGGCTGCTTTGGCTAATTTACTAGCAGTCTCACCAATCGAATCGGAGATAATATAAAAATCTATTTTGTTATTTGGGTTTTGTGTTTCCATTAGGAACCTCCTGAATGATTATTATTTTAACTATACCATAAATGTGAGGGATTTAAATGAAAAATCATCATCATTGTCGTGATCATGTGCATTATGATGCGCGTGAACAACAATCAGTTAAAGAAATCGTAGCAGATGGCTTAAAAAAATTCAAAGAGGCCGGTTACAAAAAGACCAAAAAACGAGAAGAAATTTTAACTTTTTTCGCAGAAGAAAACCGTTATATTAGTGCACAAGATGTCCATCAACATATGGTCAAAAAATATCCTACGATGAGTTATAATACGACTTATCGTAATCTTTATGACTTCGTTGAAACAGGCTTATTAGAAGGAACAGAATATAATCAAGAACAAATGTTCCGTATCAGTTGTGGAGCGGATCATCATCATCACCATCATTTTATCTGTACCAATTGTGGTGTTGCGATACCATTAGATGCCTGTCCAATGGATCAAGTAACAACCAATTTATCAGATGTTGAAATTGAATGGCATCGATTCGAAATCTTTGGAAAATGCCAAAAATGTAAAAACTTGGGAGTAGAACAGAAGTAGAAAATCAATTGATTTTCGCTTTTTTGTCCACCCGCGTACAGTTGGGAGTTGGCCAGAAGTAGAAAATTGAATAATTTTCGCTTCGTTGGCCTACCCCCGCACAGTTGAGTAGGTCTCAAGCAAGTCATTAAGACGCAGATTGAGACCACTCAACCATTGCGCTACTCATTAACGAACAATAATCTTGACTAATATTACCAAGTTTATGTCCTACCTTATTCTCACTTAATTTTACACAAAGGTTTCATTTTTTTGAGAAATTGTGATATTTTTTCAGGAAACAGTTGTAAAGTTTATGAGATTTGATATAATTATAAAAGGACTTATTAGATAAATAATAATCTAAGAAAGGTTACTCAATGCTTGGAGGGAGGGGAATCATATGTCAAAAACAGTAGTTCGTGATAACGAATCATTGGATGACGCTCTTCGTCGCTTCAAACGTAACGTTTCTAAAACAGGTACTTTAAGAGAAGCTCGTAAACGTGAGTTTTACGAAAAACCATCAGTAAGACGTAAGAAAAAATCAGAAGCAGCTCGTAAACGTAAGTTCTAGAAAACGTCTTGAGCGATATAGACAATTTGATATATCAAGAAGATTTAAACACTACTCAGTATTGAGTGGTGTTTTTCTTTTTGTTATTTGCTGATGAATCACTTAAAAATGCTGTCTTTTACTTGTCAAAAGAATTTCTATGTAGGTCATTTCGCAATTTTTTGACACTAAATTATTTTTCACAAACTTTCATTTTTCTAAAAGCGATTAAATATTTTCATAGGAAAGTTAATTTCACAATGTAAGCTTTCCAAATAGACAAAAACAGTAAAAAATCCCAAAAATACCCAATTTTTGTTTTCATAAATTTTCAGCGTGTCTCATTTTGAGACACAAAAACAGCTCTTTTTGCGTAGAATTTTCATTTTCATAAAATTTCGAAAAATTATTCGCAAAAATTGATAAATTCTTAATAATTAAGCAAAAAATGTCTCAAAACTTGGATAGTAAAATTAAGCTAGAAAAATAAATAGGCCATTTGTATGGTATCCTAAACATAAAATCACATGCTAAGGAAGGAGTACATACAAATGGCTTATACACATCTTACCATGAAAGAATTGATTTGGATAGAAAATTATTACGATAGCGGTAAAAAAGTAACGGATATCGCTAAAAAATTAAATCGGGCCATCCAAACCATTTATAACGTCGTTAATTTTCTTAAAAATAGTGGTAATATTCAGGAATACTACGATCAATATAAAGAGAATAAATCACGCTGTGGTGCCAAAAAGAAGGTCTTTAACACTAAACAAATCACATATATTAAGAAAAAAGTGGACCAGGGGTGGTCTCCTGACGTCATCATTGGTCGGAATGAACTCCCATTAGGATGTACAGCTCGAACACTTTATCGTCGTTTTAAAGACTCGGAACTCTTTGATCCCTCAACTTTACCGATGAAAGGTAAGAGAAAACCTAATGGGTATCAGGAAAAAAGAGGTAAACAACACTTTAGACGCACCATCGAAGATCGTCAAAAAGAAAATCCACAATATGAGAAAGAATTTGGACATCTAGAAGGTGACACTATTGTCGGAAAAGACCATAAGAGTGCAGTCCTAACACTGGTCGAAAGAATCAGTAAACTCATCATCCCGATAAAAATTAACAGTCGCAAAGCAAGTGATGTGCGAATCGCTTGTGATAACTGGTTTGCTTATTTACCGAGAAATTTATTTAAATCCATTACGTTTGATTGTGGAAAAGAATTTTCTGATTGGCAAGCCATTTCAAATGTCAATGACATCAATATTTACTTTGCTGATCCCGGTTGTCCGTCACAACGCGGCTTAAATGAACACTCTAATGGACTACTTCGAAGAGATGGGTTATCTAAGGGGATGGATTTTACCGATATATCGCAGGAAATACTCAGCCAAACAGCTCATTTCCGCAATGAAATTCCACGAAAATCATTAGGTTATCGAACGCCAATTGAAGTTTTTATCGATTGTTGTAAGGAACTTGGATGGATAGATGCTTTCTAATGCACACAATGTGTTTGTTAAGACAGTGAATCCATTGCGTAAGGCACCTGATTGTTAGAGCTTGACTTGGTGCCTAGCCCGGCATGATGATTTGGGGATGCTTTTTGGGTCTTCTACCCAAACCCTTTCCCCAACTCGCTATTCGCGAGTATCATACCGGAGCATCCAAGTCAAGCTCTAACGATTTAATGCATCAATCTGACTCACTACACTTGCCACAAATCTGACGTTGTGGAAACCTTAAAGTCAGTGGCTAATTTATACTTGAACTTTCGAACAACCATTTTAATTATCAATTAGAAAAAAAGCAAACGTATTATGTGTTAGGTAAAAATTCTAGCTTAATTTGACAATCAAAAAAATAAGACACGGGCTTGTGAATAATAAACTTTCATATTAAATAAGGAAATGAAAGAATGATATTCAATTCATTTCACAAGCCAACGAACCGACATGCAACAAAATATGAATGAAGCAAAGAGTGTTGTTCTATTTAGTAAAATAGTCTTGTATCCTTCCACAAAACTGAAAAAAGATTACCTCAATAGTTTTTGTAACTGGGGAAAGTTACGTGCAACAAATTGGGTAATCTTATTGTAATTTTATAGCCGACGAAGCGAAAATCATTCGATTTTCTACTTTTGGTCTACTCCCAACTGTGCGGGGGAGGCCACGAAGCGAAAATTATTGATTTTCTACTTCTTGCCCACTCTCTAATTTCGATGATGATTTCTTTTGTATCATGATTAGCAATAAAGTTTGAAAAAAATCAGTTTGATAATCTGCCAAATTTTTCTAACGTATATTTTGTTACCGTTAACAAATCATATTCTCTCAATGTTACCGATATCATTATGAGATTTTAACTAGTAAATAAAATTTTAAGTTGCTATTATTTAAGTAAACGATTACAGCTTATTTGAGCTTGATGGAGGTATTAAAAATGACCGGTAAGAATAACCTTGAGGTAAGACGGGCGAAGTTATCGCAGAAAGTCGAAAAATTTGGAATTCGTCGTTTTAAAGTTGGGACTGCTTCGGTATTAATTGGTGCAGGCTTATTTTTTAATGCGAATTTTGTTTCTGCTCAGACAGTGACAGATGGCACATTGAGTGATTCAGCTGATAGCGCCTTAGTAGCCGATGCTAATGAAACAGAAGCTGAAGTACCATTAGTGGATATACCTGTATCAGCAGAAGTTAATGCGGATACAGTTGAGGAGACAACAGTAGTAGCGGAATCGAATGCTGAGACAGTTGGAGAAGAAGCACCAACTGAACTAGTAGAGACCACAGAAGCAGAGATAGATGAAAGTGTCGAAGAGTCTACTCAATTACCTGAAACAACTTTAGTAGATACAAACACTGCCGTTGAGGATGAGTCAATCAATGATGCTACGACAGTCAATGAACCTGTTACTTTATTAGCAGAATCAGATGAAACATCCATTTCAGAAGAAGTGACGGAAGATTCGACACCAGTAACATCTAATACAGATGAAGCAGTCAATACGTTCGCTAGCAATGAAACGGTAAGTGTAGCAGCTGCAACCAACAACACGGCAACGGCTGTTGAACCAATTGAAGAAGGCATGATACGCCTACACTTTGAAAATTTACCTGAAGATAAAATTGGTACTTTAGGTCTTTGGTATTGGGGTGGCGTAGAAAACGAATCAAGCAATCATCCTGATGGTTGGCCTAAGGGTGCAACGCTCTTTGATCCTAATAAAAAAGATGAATACGGCTATTATATTGATATTGCTCAATCTACTAATCCGGCTGATATAGGTTTCTTATTATTAGATACAGCTGGTACTGATGATGCCTCTATTAAAATTACGCCAACAGATCAAACCGTTAAATTATTAAGCGGTGAAATGAATGAAGCGTGGATTGATGCGAACTTCCAAACGAATAGTTATCAACCACTTAAAGATGAAAATGTTCTTAGAATTAATTATCTTCGTTCAGATAATAATTATGAAAATTTAGGTGTTTGGTCTTGGTTTGACGTAGAAAACTCACCACAAAATTGGCCAACAGACGCTTTAAAATTTGAACAAGAAGGTCAATATGGTCGCTACGTTGATTTACCATTATCCAAAGGTCTTGAGTCTAGTATTGGCTTTTTAATCGTAAATACGGCGGATGAATCAAAACCTTTAACAGATTTAGTTTTTTCTGATCGTAAAACGCATAGTCAAATATTCTTGCGTGATAACGATCAAACTGTTTATACCAATCCATACTTTGTTGCTGAAAATAAAGTAGACCCAAGTACAGCAACGCCTGGAGTCCATAATGTTACAGTCGAAGCAAGTGTTAATAAGGAAGTGGAATCCAATCATTTTGCATTATTAGATGTGACGATTACCAATCCTGATAATGCTGAGATTAAGCAAATTATTGCGGATACTTCTGCTTTGGGGACGAGTGCTGAAGTTAAAATTTCTCCTGAATTAAACCGTGTGACGATTACTGCAACACATGATACCAAACCAGGTGAATATCAAATACCGATTCGTGTCTATGATGCTGATAATGGTTACTATGAAACAACAGCCTCAGTAGTTGTTAAAGAGCATGTAAAAGCTGAAGGTGAATTAGATTGGGATGAACAAGTCATCTACTTTATGTTGACTGACCGTTTCTTTGATGGTGATTCAACTAATAATAACCCCTATAATCTACCTTATGAATCAGCAAAAAACCAAGGCGGAGTCTATCGAGGTGGTGACTTTAAGGGTGTTACAGCTAAATTAGATTACTTGAAAGACTTGGGAGTGACATCGATTTGGGTAACGCCAATTGTTGAAAACATTAAGTATAATGTAGGCGGTACTGATAATGTTGATGAGTTTTATGCTTATCATGGTTATTGGGCAAGTGATTTTGAAAAATTAAACCCACATTTAGGAAGTTTAGCAGATTTTCATGAATTAATTGATGAAGCAGCTGCTAGAGGCATTAACATCTTAGTCGATGTAGTGTTAAACCATCCGGGATATGGATTAAATAAAGGAGATTCATTACCAGTAGAAGGATTCCCAACAGCTGAAGATCAAGAACGCTTTGATGGTTTAATCCGTCAAGAAGAGGGAATGGATCCAGATACTCAACGTAGCTTAAGTGGCCTTCCTGATTTTGAAACGGAACGACATGAAGTAAGAGAACAATTGGTAGCTTGGCAATCACAATGGTTAGAAAAAGCTACTACAAGTAAAGGTAATAGTATTTATGGTTTCCGAGTTGACACTGTTAAAAATGTGGATAATACAACTTGGCAACACTTCAAGAATGTATTAGCAGAATTAGATTCAGATTTCCACTTAATGGGCGAATCTTGGGGAGCAAATTATACCAATGATAATGACGATTTAGGCGAAGGAAAAATGGATAGTTTGTTAGACTTCGGCTTTAAAGAAATTGCTAAACAACTAGTCAATGGCGATTTAACCGGAGCTCAACAAGAATTAATTAATCGTAATGGGTTTATTACCAACGCGGAGTCTCTTGGACAATTTTTAAGTAGCCATGATGAAGATGGTTTTACCTATTCGTTAGGTGGTGATTTAAATAAACAAAAGATTGCTGCTACTATTCAATTAACCGCTAAAGGGTTACCTGTAATTTATTACGGGGAAGAACTCGGTTTAAGTGGTGCTAATAATTGGCCTTATTATGACAATCGTTATCAATTCGATTGGGATAAGGTTGATGGCAATGCGATGCATGAGCATTATACGAAACTATTAGACTTTAGAAATGAACATTCTGAATTAATGGCGCGAGGAGATCGTACAACTTTAGCCGGTAATAATTCTGAAAAATGGTTAATTGCTAAACGCTCTTATAATGATCAAAGTGCCTATATTGCAACTAACTTAAACGAAACAGCAACACCTTTAACCATTGAAGTGTCAGGAGAAGACGCTGTCTTATTTGATCACTATTCAGGCAACTCTTATAATGCAACACTATCTGAAACAGGTCAGTATGTCGTTAATATTGAAGCCCCAGCGATTAACGATGGCGGAACCTTACTCTTAACGGTGACGAATGGTGACATTATTAATGCCAAATTAACCTCAGCAGAAGAGCCACCAGTTGAAGAAGGCATGCTTCGAATTCACTTTAAAGAATTACCAGACCAAGCTCATAATACTTTAGGTTTATGGACTTGGGGTGATGTTGCGACGCCATCTGACCAATTAGGATCATGGCCGACTGGCGCAACTAACTTTGGTGAAGCGGGACAAGATGATTATGGGTACTATCTGGATGTTCGTAAATCAAGCTTAGAAGCGAAGAAAATTAATTATTTAATTAATAACAATAAAGGCGATAACATTACCGGCGATCAAAGCATTGATATTATTTCACCAGCGATGGATGAGGTGTGGATTGATGCTGATTGGGGTGTGAATTATTATAAACCGATTGAAACTCCGAATACGGTACGTATTAATTACTACCGTACTGATGGTAACTATGATAATTTAGGTCTTTGGACATGGGGATCTGTTGAAAAACCAGGAGAAAACTGGCCAGACGGCATTGACCTTGACCGTGAAGGTAAATATGGATATTATGCCGATGTCACATTAAGTGAATTAGCTGAATTAGGATTTTTAATTGTTGATGAATCAACTGGAGAGAAAGTCATAGAACAAGATTTTATCTTTAAAGATTTAGAAAATCACACTCAACTATTCATCCGTGATAATGATGCAAAAATTTATACCAATCCATACTATGTTAGCCAAATTCAATTGAATAGTGCGGAACAATTATCAGAAAATACAATTGAACTCCAATTCTCAAGTACTGAAGGTTTAACCAATGAAGATTTATTAAATGGCTTAACCATTACAAGTTCAACTCAACAATCAGTAACCCTAGACTCTGTCTCTATCCAAGAGGGCGGTACTACTGTTTTATTAACAGGTGATTTCGCTCTTGAAAATGCTCCATTTGGCATTACTTTTGAGGAGATGACAGTTAATACACGTACAGGATGGCGTTTAACTGACGAAGTGTATGGTTATGACGGCGATTTAGGAATGACTTTAAATGAAACAGGTACTGTCGCAGAAATGAATCTTTGGTCACCGAGTGCCCAAGAGGTGAATGTGGTTGTTTATGATAAAGACGATAATAATACCGTCGTTGGACGAGTTGCGATGGCAGCTTCAGATAAAGGCGTTTGGAATGTTAAGTTAGATGCTGCTAAAGATTTAGGGCTAGAGACTTTGACTAATTATCTCTATCATTATGAAATTATTCGTGGTGGAAAAAAATATTTAGTTTTAGATCCATATGCAAAATCAATGGGAGCATGGGATAATACTAATCCAATGCCAGTACCAGAAGATGTAGTGAGTAAACCAGTTGGAAAAGCGGCTTTTGTAGCGCCAGATCAATTAGGACCAAAATTAGATTTTGCCAATATTGAAGGCTATAAAAAACGTGAAGATGCCATTATTTATGAAGCGCATGTTCGTGATTTTACTTCTGATCCTAATATCGCAGATGAATTAACGGCGCAATTTGGAACCTTTGCTGCTTTTGTGGAACGTTTAGATTATTTACAAGATTTAGGCGTTACCCATATTCAATTACTACCGGTGATGAATTATTACAATGTCAATGAGTTAATCAATGACGAACGTTTATTAGAGTATGCGTCAAGCAATTCTAATTATAACTGGGGCTATGATCCACAAAACTATTTTGCATTAACTGGGATGTATTCTGAAGATCCAACTAACCCAAGTAAACGGATTGAAGAGTTTAAGAACTTAGTGAATGAAATTCATAAAAGAGGGATGGGTGTGATTTTAGACGTTGTTTATAATCATACGGTTCAAGTCCATATCTTTGAAGATCTAGAACCTAATTATTATCATTTTATGAAAGCTGACGGTACCCCTAAAGAATCATTTGGTGGTGGACGATTAGGAACCACGCATAAGATGGCTAGAAGAGTCTTAGTTGATTCTATTAAATATTTAGTCGATGAATATAAAGTGGATGGATTCCGTTTTGATATGATGGGCGATCATGATGCGGCCTCTATCGAAGAAGCGTATAATGCAGCTAAAGCGTTAAATCCTAATATTTTAATGTTGGGAGAAGGATGGGTTACCTATGAAGGTGATGATGGTTTACCAGAACAACCTGCTGACCAAACATGGATGCAATTAACTGATAGTGTTGCTTCATTCTCAGATGAAATTCGTAATGAATTAAAATCTGGTTTTGGTAGTGAAGGACAACCGCGCTTTTTAACCAACGGTGCTCGTAATTTAGAGTTAATCTTTAACAATATTATTGGACGTCCAAGTAACTTTAAAGCAGATGATCCAGGTGATGTAATTCAATATATCGCTGCCCATGATAACTTAACCTTGTTTGATGTCATCGCACAGTCGATTAAGAAAGATCCAAAAGATCATTCTGACGAAATATTGAGACGCGTCCGCTTAGGAAATAGTATTATTTTAACGTCACAAGGAACACCATTTATCCATTCTGGACAAGAATATGGAAGAACAAAACAATACTCACATCCGGATTATCGTACAACCGTAAGTGATGATTCAATTCCGAATAAAGCAACTTACATGGTTGATGCTGATGGTAACCCATTTGAGTATCCATATTTTATTCATGACTCTTATGACTCAAGTGATGCGATTAACCGTTTCGATTGGGAAAAAGCGACCAATGCTGAAAAATATGCAGAAAATGTGTTAACGCATAACTATACAAGAGGTTTAATTGCAATTAGACGTTCTACCGATGCTTTCAGTCATGATCTAGCAAGTGAAATTGATGAATATGTATCGTTAATTACGGTTCCGAACACAGATCCTAAGGCTAAAGTGGAAGCCAATGATTTAATTATTGGTTATCAAGCTAAAGCATCTAATGGAGATATTTATGCTGTTTTCATTAATGCGGATGAAAAAGAAAGAACCGTTAATTTTGGCGAAGCTTTCAAACATTTAGGTGATGCGAAAGTCATTGCTGACGCTAAGCAAGCTGGAACCAGTGTGATTGAAACTCCAGAAGGGGTCGTATTAGATAAAAATTCTATCACTTTAGATGGTTTAACAACTGCTATCTTATTGATTAAGAAAGGCGAGGAGATACCAGCGACTGAAATTACACCAGTTCCTGAGATAAGCGAAGTCAAAGATGGAGAGGTCGTTCAAGGTCATGAAGTCACATTAGATGACTACTCAGCATTAATAACTTTACCAGAAGATGCTTATGTATCAGAAATCGTCGAAGGAATCAACACATCGAACATTGGTAAGCATTTAGCCAAAGTAAAAGTTGTCTTCAAAGATGGCAGCTCACGGATTGTGTCTATTACAATGTTTGTTTTTCCGTCTGAAACACCAATTGAGGATCCTGAAGAAGGACCAGGCCAAGAAGAAGGACCAGGTCAAGAAGAAGGACCAGGTCAAGAAGAAGGACCAGGTCAAGAAGAAGGACCAGGTCAAGAAGGAGAAGCACCGGGTCAAGAAGGAGAAGCACCAGGTCAAGAAGAAGAGGTACCTGGTCAAGAAGAAGAAACACCTTCTAAAGAAAAAGAAACGGATGCTAAAGCCAAACCGATTGAAAAAGTGGAATATGCAGCTGTTTTACCAAATACAGGTGAAAAAGTAAACACATCCATTTTCACTGCAGCTGCTTTATCGGTACTAGTCGGACTAGGTTTAATTGTCAAAAAAACCGAAGAAGAGCAAGAGTAGGTAACGAAATGAGCTAGTTGTAAGCGCAGAAATAGGATTGCGGATGTTGTCTTGACAGTCACTGGATAAATGAATTAACATAAAATTACCTATTAATCGCAACGCAACTAGTAGGAAGTGGGCACTCGAAGGGAAAATCATATGATTTCCTTCTTCTAGCTCACTTCTTTTTTTGTTAATTACAATAGTAAAAACATTTCTTCACAAACTATATCGAATTTTAATTATGTTTCACAAAATCTTCTTTGAAAATTTATGAAATCTATGAAAAATATAACAGTTTAAAAGTTGTTTTATAACAGAATAAACAAAAGCCAATGCTTTATTTATGAAAAAGTAAGAGTTTTTATTTAACATATAATTAAAAAAATTATTATGTGGTTCATATCACAAAGTCTATTCAAAGCCTATTATAACAATGATGTAAGCTATATTATACTTGCAATTACGAAGCGTTAGTGATACATTAAATTATGGAAATAGAGATAATAACAGAAATTCGGGCTGTTTTATTTCGCATTAAAAAAAGGAAGGAAAGTGTACAAGTATGGCAAATAAGAACACTACTGTTTCATTCGAAAAGTTATTAGATCCAAATAACTTCGATTTTAGCACTGTACAAATCATCGATGAAGAAGGTAATGTAGTAAACGAGCATTTATTACCTGAATTATCTGATGATGAATTAGTTAAGTTGATGGAGGATATGGTTTGGTCACGTATTTTACATGAACGTTCAACAGCATTAAACCGCCAAGGTCGCTTAGGTTTCTATGCACCAACAGCAGGACAAGAAGCATCTCAATTAGGGTCTATCAATGCGTTAGAACGTGAAGACTATATCATGCCAGGTTACCGTGATGTTCCTCAATTAATTAAACATGGTTTACCATTACATAAAGCATTTTTATGGTCTCGTGGACACGTTGCAGGATCTACTTTTGATAAAGATCTCAATGCTTATCCACCACAAATCATCATCGGAGCTCAATATATTCAAGCAATGGGTGTTGGATTTGGATTAAAACGTGACGGTAAAAATGCAGTGGTTGCAACTTGGACAGGTGACGGTGGTTCATCACAAGGTGACTTCTATGAAGGAATTAACTTCGCTGGTTCTTATAAAGTTCCTGCTATTTTCTTCATCCAAAATAATGGTTGGGCTATTTCAACACCACGTTCATTACAAACAGCGGCGCCAACATTAGCTCAAAAAGCAGTTGCTGCAGGTATTCCTGGTATCGTAGTGGATGGTATGGATATTTTAGCGGTTTACGCCGTAACGAAAGCAGCTCGTGAATATGCTTTAGCAGGTAACGGACCAGTCTTAATTGAAACAATTTGTTATCGTTTCGGACCACATACATTGTCTGGAGACGATCCAACTCGTTACCAACCAGAAGGTGTTCAAGACGAATGGCAAGCAAAAGACCCATTAATTCGTTTCCGTAAATACTTAGAAAACAAAGGTTTATGGTCTAAAGAAAAAGAAGACGAAGTGATTGAACGTACACAAGAAGAAATTAAAGAAGCTGTTAAATTAGCTGATCAAGAACCAAAACAAAAAGTTTCAGATTTCTTAAAAAATATGTTTGAAACTCCAGACGTGTTCTTACAAGAACAAATCGCAAAATTCGAAGCAAAGGAGAATAAATAATGGCTCAATTAACAATGATCCAAGCAATTACTCAAGCATTAGCGACAGAATTGCGTAACGATGACCGTACATTAATTTTCGGTGAAGACGTTGGTAAAAACGGTGGGGTTTTCCGTGCCACTGAAGGTTTACAAGACGAATTCGGTGAGGACCGCGTATTTAATACTCCTTTAGCAGAATCAGGTATTGGTGGTTTAGCGGTTGGGTTAGCTTTAACTGGTTTCCGTCCAATTCCAGAGATTCAATTCTTCGGATTCGTTTTTGAAGTAATGGATTCTGTTGTAGGTCAAGCGGCTCGTACACGTTACCGTTTAGGTAATTCACGTCAAATGCCTATTACTTTCCGTGCACCATTTGGTGGTGGGGTACATACTCCAGAAATGCACGCGGATAACTTAGAAGGTTTATTAGCGCAATCACCAGGTATTAAAGTAGTAATCCCTTCAAATCCATATGATGCAAAAGGTTTATTAATCTCTGCAATTCGTGATAATGACCCAGTGTTCTTCTTAGAACATATGAAATTATACCGTTCATTCCGTGAAGAAGTGCCTGAAAAAGAATATACAATTCCTTTAGGAAAAGCGAATATCGTTAAGGAAGGTACAGATGTTTCTGTTATTACTTACGGAGCGATGGTTCGTGAGGCATTGAAAGCAGCTGAAAACTTAGAAAAAGATGGTATTTCAGTTGAAGTAATGGATTTACGTACAGTTTCACCATTAGATTTAGAAGCTATTTTAGCAACAGTTCAAAAAACTAATCGCGTGGTTGTTGTTCAAGAAGCACAACGTCAAGCAGGTGTGGGTGCACGTGTTATTGCTGAAATTTCTGAACGTGCAATCTTAGACTTAGAAGCACCAATCGGATTTGTTGCTGCTCCTGATACTATCTTCCCATTTGGTCAAGCTGAAAAAGACTGGTTACCAAATGCAACAGATATTGAAGAACAAGTACGTAAAACTTACGAATTCTAATAGACTTTATACGAAGCGATTGACGAGAGGTAAACATGTTTTACCTCTTTGGTCAATCTCATTATGAAAAATAAAAGGAGACAAAAATCATGGCATTTTTATTCAAATTACCTGAACTTGGCGAAGGTATTGTCGAAGGTGAAGTAGCATCTTGGCCAGTAAAAGAAGGCGACGAGATTAAAGAAGATGACGTTTTAGTTGAAATCCAAAACGACAAATCGGTTGAATCTATTCCTTCACCAGTATCTGGAAAAATCTTAAAAATTCATGTTCCTGAAGGAACAGTAGCAGTTGTAGGCGATGTATTAGTTGAAATCGATGCGCCAGGTCACGAAGATGAAGCACCAGCAACTTCGCCAGCAGCACCAGCAGCGGCTGAAGCAACAGTTGCAGATTCACAAGCACCAGCAACAGGCACTTTCCAATTCAAATTACCTGAATTAGGAGAAGGAATTGTCGAAGGTGAAGTAGCATCTTGGCCAGTAAAAGAAGGCGACCATATCAATGAAGACGATGTTTTAGTTGAAATCCAAAACGATAAGTCTGTTGAATCAATTCCATCACCAGTATCTGGTACTATTACTAAGATTGTGGTTCCTGAAGGAACAGTAGCAGTAGTAGGTGATGTACTAGTTGAAATCGCAGCTGAAGGACATGTCCCAGAAGCATCAACAGCAACACCAGCAGCAACTCAAGCGACTGCATCAGCACCAGCTTCAACAACTGCAAGTGCTCCAGTTGCAGCAGCAGATCCTAATCGTCGTGTATTAGCAATGCCTTCTGTTCGTAAATTAGCACGTGACAAAGGAATTGACATCTCATTAGTACCAGGTACAGGTGCCAATGGTCGTGTAACAAAAGCAGACGTTGAAAACTTTGATAGTTCAGCAGCAGTGGCAACACCAACAGCTCAAGTTGCTTCTACACCATCAGCACCAGCTCAAAGTACTGCTGCTCCTGCACAACAAGCAGCACCAGCTAAACCTTATACATCTAATTTATCAGATTTAGAAACTCGTGAACCAATGACACCAATGCGTAAAGCAATTGCTAAAGCAATGGTAACGTCTAAACATACTGCACCACATGTTACTCACTTTGATGAAGTGGAAGTATCTGCATTATGGGATCACCGTAAGAAATTTAAAGCAGTAGCAGCTGAACGCGATACTAAATTAACATTCTTACCTTATGCTGTTAAAGCATTAGTGGCTGTTGTTAAGAAATATCCAGCTTTAAATACTTCGATTGATGACGCAACGAATGAAGTTGTATACAAAAACTACTATAATATTGGTATTGCAACCGATACAGATCGTGGTCTATACGTGCCAGTTATTAAAGACGCTAATACTAAGTCAATGTTTGATATTGCGGATTCTATTACTGATTTAGCTGGAAAAGCTCATGAAGGTAAATTAACTGCCGGTGAAATGAACGGTGGCTCAATCACTATTTCTAACTTAGGTTCAGCAGGTGGTAAGTGGTTTACACCAATTATCAACTATCCTGAAGTAGCTATTTTAGGATTTGGTGGTATCGTTCAAGAACCAATCGTTAATGCTGAAGGTGAATTAGCTGTTGGCCGTATGTTAAAATTATCATTAAGCTACGACCACCGTATTATCGATGGTGCAACTGCTCAAAAAGCAATGAATGAGTTCAAACGCTTAATTGCTAACCCAGAATTATTATTAATGGAAGGTTAAGGTGTAAATTATGGTAGTTGGAGATTTCGAAATTGAATTAGAAACAGTCGTAATTGGATCTGGCCCTGGTGGATATGTTGCTGCCATTCGTGCTTCTCAATTAGGACAAAAAGTAGCCATCATTGAAAAAGATTACATTGGTGGTACTTGTTTAAACGTAGGATGTATTCCTTCAAAAGCATTAATCAGTGCAGGACATACTTATCATAATGCTTTACACGGAGATTTCTTTGGTGTAATGGCGAAAGATATTACCGTTGATTTCAAACGTACTCAAGAATGGAAAGATAAAGAAGTTGTTGGTAAATTAACTGGCGGTATCCGTATGTTACTTAAGAAAAATAAAGTTGAAATCATTGAAGGAGAAGCTTTCTTTGTTGATGATCATACTTTACGTGTTATCAATGGCGATTCCGCACAAACATATACATTCAAAAATGCGATTGTAGCAACAGGTAGCCGCCCAATCGAAATTAAAGGATTTAAATTCAGTGAACGTGTGATTGATTCAACAGGTGCGTTAGCATTAACTGAAATTCCTAAAGAAATGGTGGTTATCGGCGGTGGATACATCGGTTCTGAATTAGCAGGTGCCTTTGCAAACTTTGGTACGAAAATTACTATTTTAGAAGGATCAAACCAAATTATTCCGACATTTGAAAAAGACATGGTTCAATTAGTTGAATCAGAGTTCAAGAAAAAAGGTGTTGACGTTATTACCAACGCAATGGCTTTAAACTCTGAAATTAATGGCGATCGTGTAACGGTTACTTATGAAGTAGGCGGTAAACAACATAAAGTGGAAGCTGACTACTGTTTAGTAACTGTAGGACGTCGTCCAAATACTGATAACTGTGGTTTAGAAGTTGCGGGTGTTGTGATTGGTGAACGTGGTTTAATTAACGTTGATAAACAAGGACGTACCAATAAAGATAATATCTTTGCAATTGGAGACGCTGTTCCTGGTGCTGCTTTAGCGCATAAAGCTTCTTACGAAGCAAAAGTAGCGGCGGAAGCTATCAGTGGACAACCAAGTGCCGTTGATTACGTTGCTATGCCAGCAGTATGTTTCACTGATCCAGAATTAGCTTCAGTGGGTTATACAGTGGAACAAGCTAAAGAAGCTGGTTTAGACGTGAAAGCTTCTAAATTCCCATTAGCAGGTAATGGACGTGCGTTATCACTAAACGCAACTAGCGGATTTGTTCGTTTAGTAACAACTAAAGAAGATAATGTTTTAGTTGGCGCACAAGTAGCAGGGGCTAACGCTTCTGATTTAATCGCTGAATTAACACTTGCGGTTGAAGGTGGATTAAATGCCGAAGATTTAGCATTAACCATTCACTCACATCCATCATTAGCAGAAACTGTTATGGATGCAGCTGAATTAGCTTTAGGTCACCCAATCCATATTTAATCATTTAAAGAAGATTGCAAGCCGAGATTTATTTCTCGGCTTTTTATATTGCCAGTATCATTTAATAAATAATTTTAAACAAATTTGTCAAAATTATTGAAAGAGCGTTATAATACTTGTATCGAGGTGAAAAAACATGAGTCTTAAGCAATATACCAAACCCTATAGCAACACGTATCTACTATCAGAACAAGCAGCCTTGTATCCTGGCTCAAAACAAGCGGATTTGACCAAAGTATTAAAGCTAGTGTTAACGACATCGGATGCTCATGATCAAGCAGTCAAACAGACACTAAATGCGGATGAGTATATCATTAATGATCAGCAAACATGGGTTATTACCCAAAATCGGATGGTGATTCATCAATGGCCAGAGATTAATCAAGAAATTAAAATAAGTACCCATGTGATAGAGGCCAATCGTTTTTTCATCACACGTCAATTTGTGGTGGAAGCTGACGATATAGAATTAATGATTTTATTTTTTCAATTTGCAGCGATTGATTTTACTTCACGTAAGATGGTGAGACTGAATTATGAAACATTACCTGAATTGTTAGATTTAAACGCCGAAGTTAAAGTGAATTTTAGCCGATTAAAAGTACCTGAAAATGCGCAAAAAGTAAGTGAAAAGGACTTGGAAATTCTACCAAGTGATATTGATGGCAATCAACATGTTAGTAACTTAGTCTACTTGCGATGGGCTTATAATGCAATAAGAGAGCGTTTATCAGCATCAGGTCATGAATTAACCATTGTAGAAGTTAAATTTGGCAATGAAGTCTTATGGGGACATGAGCCGAAATTGCTAAATTACCAATCAAAACCAAATGAATTTGTACAAACGGACCAAATCATATATAATAAAACATTGGATAAAGAAGCGTGTCATATAAGAATGACATGGAAGAAGGAGAAATAAACATAAATGATTACATTAAAATCAGAACGTGAAATCGAAGCAATGAAAAAATCTGGAGAGTTACTAGCTTCCATTCATGTTGCACTAAGAGATTTCATTAAACCAGGTGTAACGACGGCTGAAA
This sequence comes from Globicatella sanguinis, assembly GCF_002847845.2. Classification (NCBI taxonomy): domain Bacteria; kingdom Bacillati; phylum Bacillota; class Bacilli; order Lactobacillales; family Aerococcaceae; genus Globicatella; species Globicatella sanguinis. Next base: position 2,499,108 of record NZ_CP126962.1, read on the forward strand.
TAGATAAGTTTGTTCAAGCAAAAATTGAAGGAGCCGGCGCAGTAGCAGCTCAAATTGGTTATGAAGGGTACGAATTCGCAACTTGTACAAGTGTAAATGATGAAATTTGTCATGGCTTCCCTTCAAATTATAAATTAAAATCAGGCGACATTGTTAAAGTAGACTTCTGTGTCGATTTGGATGGTGCTATTTCAGATAGTTGTTGGTGTTATGCTGTAGGAGAAATTAGTGACGAGCATCAACGCTTAATGGAAGTGACGAAAGAAGCAATGTATCGTGGGATTGCCCAAGCTAAAGTTGGTAATCGCATTGGGGATATCGGGCATGCTATTCAATCGTATGCGGAAGGGGAAGGCTTTGGGGTCGTGCGTGATTTTATTGGTCATGGTATTGGTCCAACGATTCATGAAGATCCACAAGTTCCACACTATGGCTTACCTGGAAAAGGTCTTCGACTAAAAGAAGGGATGACCATTACCATTGAACCGATGATTACGACCGGTACTTGGAAAATGAAAATGGATAATAATGGATGGACAGCCCGTACGCGCGATGGCGGTTATTGTGCGCAATATGAACATTCTTTAGTCATTACAGCGGATGGTCCCGTATTGTTAACGCAACAACCTGACTAAGAGTCAATGAAATTTCAATAAAATAAGATTCTTTAAAAAGAGGTTAGGCATCAACTTGATAAATTCAGTCAAGTTAGGGTTCGTTAATTAATAACACATTGCTTAAGTGGCATCAAATTTCGTCTTAATGACTTGTTTACGGCCAACTCCATTTTGCGTGGGTGGACAGACTCTACTTCTGTTCCACTCCCAATATTAGTTTTAGCTAGTGGAATATTGATGGAGCGAATCAAAAGCAGCAAAAATTTTAGAATTACGCTTTAAATCCAATTATCCATTGGATTTTAGTGGGAATCATGCCATTTTAAATAAATACTTGTTTTGGGTCAATCAACGATGGTATAAGGCAAGTTGAGACTGGGTAAAGTTTAATGAATGCTTCTTGTTTATTTAACAAGGATGTTCATTTAAATTTTATCCAGCTTTTTTTAAAAAATTAATTATGATAAGTATAATGAGAAATAGATTAGAAGTATCATTAATAAAATGAAATAATGAGAAAATTAGAAAAGTATTGAATTAATAAGCTTTCATCAATAAAAAAACGTTGAAAAATACGTATTTTCACATTTTTTTAATTTATTTTTAACTTTAAGCTTGCTTTTATCGTTTGCGTCGGTTAATATAACAGTATAAAGTTTTATTTATTAATTTTTGGAGGGAACATTATGAGAAATTCTTTAAGAAAACTTGCCGGTTTAACATTATCGGCATTAACACTTGGCTCTGTTGTTGCTAATTCTTCACTTACCCTTGTTTCTGCGCAATCGAACGTTGAATTAGAAACAGCTATAAAAAATGATGCTGAAGAAATTGAAGGTGGTACTTTACGTTATGCATTAGTAGGGGATCCATTTTCAGGTGTGTTAAATAAAATGCTATATGAAGGTAACCCAGACGCAACGATTATTGACCTATTTAACGAAGGATTGTATGGTTATGATGAAAACTTTACCATCGATGATTCTGGTTTTGCTAAAGTTGATTTTGACGTAGAGAACAAACAAGTTACCATCACTATTCCAGAAGGTCAAAAATGGGACGATGGCGAAGACTTAACAATCGATGATGTTATTTGGCCATATTATGTAGTAGGTCACCCAGACTATCAAGGTATTCGTTATGGCGAAGATTTTGAAAACGTTGTGGGAATGAAAGAGTATCATGAAGGTACAGCTGAAGAAATTAGCGGTTTAGAACGCGTGGATGATTACACATTAAAAGTGACTTATAACCAATTTCCTAACTCAATGCTACAAGCCGGTGGTGGGGTATCATCTTATATTGAACCAGAACATGTCTTTAAAGACATTCCGGTTGGTGAATTACTAGACTCAGAACCAGTACGTACTAAACCAGTTGGTTTCGGTCCTTTCCGAGTAACTTCTATTACACCAGGTGAAGCTGTTACCTATGAAGCGAACGAATATTATTGGAGAGGTCGTCCAAAATTAGACGGAGTTCAATTAGAAGTAGTTAACCAAGCAACAGCTGTTGCTGAAATGCAAGCAGGTAATTACGATATTGCTTCTTTACCAGCCGACTCTTATGACTCATATAAAGATTCTGAAAACTTTACGGTCTTAGGGGACGTGCAAAATGCTTATACTTATATTGGATTTAAGTTAGGAAAATTAGAAGATGGCGAAAACGTTCCTGATGAATCATTGGTAGTAGCAGATAAAGCAATTCGTCAAGCAATGGCCTATGCAGTTGATAATGATGCTATCGGTGAAAGATTCTACCAAGGGTTACGTTGGAGAGCAAATGCGCCAATTACACCAAACTTTAAAGATTACTATAATGCTGAATTACCTGGATATACTTATGACCCAGAAAAAGCAAAACAAATCTTAGCTGATGCAGGTTATACTGATGCAGATGGTGATGGCTTCATTGAAGATAAAAATGGTGAACCATTCACTTTAGGATTTGCTTCAATGTCTGGTGGCGAAACTGCACAACCATTAGCAGAATACTACATGCAAGCTTGGGCAGAAGTGGGTATCGATGTTCAATTAGTTGATGGGCAATTAATGGAATTTAACTCATTCTATGATGCTCTTAAAGCAGATGATCCAAAAATTCAAGTTTACCAAGGCGCATGGGGAACCGGTGGTGATCCAAACCCAACTGGATTATACGGACGTACTGCATCATTTAACTACACTCGTTGGGCTACGGAAGAGAATGATAAGTTATTAGCAGCTATCAACTCTGATGATTCATTTGATGATGAATTCCGTAAACAAGCTTTCAATGATTGGCAAGCTTACTTCATGGAAGAATTACCAGTGATCCCAACATTATTCAGATATCGTGTGGTAGGGGTTAACAACCGTGTTAAAAACTACGATGTCAAGGTCGGATCAGATTTAACTTGGGTTGACGTAGCTCTTACAGCAGACGCACCATATTAACATAATGTTGCCTCCAACAGGGGACTCGTAAGAGTCCTCTATTTTTTTATGAGTTATTTTCTTACTTTCTAAGTGTATTGAGCAATTTTTTGAAAAAGGCTCCTATTAAAAATAATAATACTATTAAAATGGTTGGAAACCTCTAATTAAATTTCTTGATTTTATCATAAAGTTACGCTATCATTAAAATTGTAAGATTATTTTACTTATTTTGGAGGGATAGTATGAAAAAATCTTTAACAAAAACTTTTGCTGTAGGAGCTTCTGCTTTAGCAATTAGTTCAATCGCAGCTAATTCAATGGTACCGTTTGTTTCTGCTCAAACGAATGTACAATTGAATACGACTTTTGAAAATAATGAGGAGTCAATTGAAGGTGGCGTTTTACGTTATGCTTTAGTTTCTGAATCTCCTTTCGCCGGTGTATTAAACTCAATGTTTTATGATGGCGCACCAGATGGGTCTATTATCGGATTCTTCGATGAAGGATTATATGGTTATGATGAAAACTTTACCATTGATGATTCTGGTTTTGCTAAAATTGATTTTGATGTTGAAAATAAACAAGTAACGATTACCATTCCTGAAGGACAAAAATGGGATGATGGTGAAGATTTAACGATTGATGATGTTATCTTCCCTTATTATGTAGTCGGTCACCCAGACTATCAAGGTATTCGTTATGGTGAAGATTTTGAAAATGTCGTAGGTATGAAAGATTACCATGAAGGTAAGTCAGAAGAAATCAGTGGTTTAGAACGCGTAGATGATCACACCTTAAAAGTTACTTATGAAAACTTCCCTAATTCAATGCTTCAAGCAGGTGGTGGGATTTCAAGCTACATTCAACCAAAACATGTCTTCGAAGGTATCGAAGTGAAAGATATGTTAGATTCAGAGCCAGTACGCCAAAAACCAGTAGGATATGGTCCATTTAAAGTTACATCGATCATTCCAGGTGAAGCTGTTACTTTAGAAGCGAATGAATATTACTGGAAAGGCCGTCCAAAATTAGACGGAGTTCAAGTTGAAGTGGTTAACTCATCAACTTCAGTCGCTGAAATGCAAGCAGGTAACTATGATATTGCTGAGTTACCTGCTGACCAATATGAAACTTATAAAGATGCTGAAAACTTCCAAGTTTTAGGAACAATTGGTAATAGTTATACTTATATTGGCTTTAAATTAGGAACATTTGAAAACGATGAAGTAGTCCCTGATGATTCTGTCGTAGTAGCAGATAAAGCAATTCGTCAAGCAATGGCTTATGCGATTGATAACGATGCAATTGGTGAAAGATTCTACCATGGTTTACGTTGGAGAGCAACTTCACCAGTAACACCTAACTTTACAGCTTACTTCAATGATGAAATTGAAGGATACAACTATGACCCAGAAAAAGCTAAACAAATCTTAGCGGATGCAGGTTATACAGATGCAGACGGTGATGGCTTTATCGAAGATAAAAATGGTGAACCATTTACATTAGGATTTGCTTCCATGACTGGTGGCGAAACAGCTCAACCATTAGCTGAGTACTACATGCAAGCTTGGGCTGAAATTGGTATTAATGTCCAATTAGTTGACGGCCAATTAATGGAATTTAATTCATTCTACGATGCTCTTAAAGCAGATGATCCAAAAATCCAAATCTTCCAAGGGGCATGGGGTACAGGTGGCGATCCAAACCCAACAGGACTATTTGGACGTAATGCTTCATTTAACTTCCCACGTTGGGCAACAGAAGAAAATGATAAGTTATTAGAAGCAATTAATTCTGATGAATCATTCGATGAAGAATTCCGTAAAAAAGCTTTCAATGATTGGCAAGCATACTTTATGGAGGAATTACCACTTATGCCAACATTATATCGTTATTCAGTAGTAGCGGTTAATAATCGTGTTAAAGGCTATGATATTCAAATTGGTGCAGATACACCATGGTATGATGTGACGTTAACATCAGAAAATCCATATTAATAGTGAATCAATGAGTTTGAAGACTGGACAGAAAATAATTCTGTCTGGTCTTTTGTATTTTTTATCTTGTTGTATTGTGATTGAATCGTATAAATCGGTGACGAATAAATATTTTTTATCAATTTAAATTTTGTATCACATTATTATCAAATATCGATGAAATTTTGATTGTCAAATTAAGCTAGAATTTTTACCTAACACATAATACGTTGGCTTTTGGTCTAATTGATAATTTAAATGTTTGTTCGAAAGTTCAAGTATAAATTAGCTACTGACTTTAAGTTTTTCACATAGTTAAATTTGTGGCAGGTGTAGTGAGTCAGATTGATGCATTAAATCGTTAGAGCTTTACTTGGATGCTCCGGTATGATACTCGCGGATAGCGAGTTGGGGAAAGGATTTGGGTAGGAGACCCAAAAAGCATCCCCAAATCATCATGCCGGGCTAGGCACCAAGTCAAGCTCTAACAATCAGGTGCCGTACGTAATGGATTCACTGCCTTAACAAACACATTGTGTGCATTAGAAAGCATCTAGCCATCCAAGTTCCTTACAACAATCGATAAAAACTTCAATTGGCGTTCGATAACCTAATGATTTTCGTGGAATTTCATTGCGGAAATGGGCTGTTTGGCTGAGTGTTTTCTGCGATATATCAGTAAAATCCATCCCCTTAGATAACCCATCTCTTCGAAGAAGTCCATTAGAGTGTTCATTTAAACCTCGCTGTGACGGACAACCGGGATCAGCAAAGTAAATATTGATGTCATTGACATTTGAAATGGCTTGCCAATCAGAAAATTCTTTTCCACAATCAAACGTAATGGATTTAAATATATTTCTCGGTAAATAAGCAAACCAGTTATCACAAGCGATTCGCACATCACTTGCTTTGCGACTGTTAATTTTTATCGGGATGATGAGTTTACTGATTCTTTCGACCAGTGTTAGGACTGCACTCTTATGGTCTTTTCCGACAATAGTGTCACCTTCTAGATGTCCAAATTCTTTCTCATATTGTGGATTTTCTTTTTGACGATCTTCGATGGTGCGTCTAAAGTGTTGTTTACCTCTTTTTTCCTGATACCCATTAGGTTTTCTCTTACCTTTCATCGGTAAAGTTGAGGGATCAAAGAGTTCCGAGTCTTTAAAACGACGATAAAGTGTTCGAGCTGTACATCCTAATGGGAGTTCATTCCGACCAATGATGACGTCAGGAGACCACCCCTGGTCCACTTTTTTCTTAATATATGTGATTTGTTTAGTGTTAAAGACCTTCTTTTTGGCACCACAGCGTGATTTATTCTCTTTATATTGATCGTAGTATTCCTGAATATTACCACTATTTTTAAGAAAATTAACGACGTTATAAATGGTTTGGATGGCCCGATTTAATTTTTTAGCGATATCCGTTACTTTTTTACCGCTATCGTAATAATTTTCTATCCAAATCAATTCTTTCATGGTAAGATGTGTATAAGCCATTTGTGTGTACTCCTTCCTTAGCATGTGATTTTATGTTTAGGATACCATACAAATGGCCTATTTATTTTTCTAGCTTAATTTTACTATCCAAGAAATAAAAACCATATGATAGAATTAAGATTATCGATACTTAAAAATAAGTCATATAAGGAAAGTAGCGGTCATTTTATACGAAATTATGAATAATAATCAGCTTTTTTGTGTAATTTATTGAGTTTAGTTGCAACCTACGAAAAAATTAGTTAAAGTGAAACTAATGATAATGAATGGAGAATGTCTCATGCGATTTGATAAAAATAAAATAAATAGCTTAAATGATCCTCGATTAATTTCATCAGAACAAATTTTTGATGGACACATACTACAACTTTATGTTAATCAATTAAAGTTAGAAAATGGCGCTATTGTTGAACGCGAAATCATTCATCATTTGCCAGCTGTGTGTATTTTGGCAACCGATGAAGATAAAGTGGTCTTAGTGAAACAATTCAGACCAGCGGTTGTAGCAGACATCTATGAAATTCCAGCCGGAATATTAGATTTCCAATCGGAATCATTAGAACAAGCAATTGACGGAGCAAAAAGAGAATTAGAAGAAGAAACTGGCTATCAAGCAGAGCAGTGGCAAGAAGTTAATTCTTTTTATGTATCACCAGGATATTTAGATGAAAAGATTACTTTATTTCATGCAACAGGTTTAACCAAAGTTGAAAATCCACAACCACAGGATGAAAATGAAAATGTGACAGTACACGAGTTTACTAAAGCTGAAATTCGTCAAATGATATCACAAGGCAAAATAGTCGATGTTAAAACACTTTATGCTTTACAATATTGGTTAGCACAATAACAAATGGAAGTGATCAACATGTTTTTTAAACGCAAGCAACAACAAAATAGTAACAACGAAGAACATTCTTCACCCCGAGCGAATGAATATTCTGAACAACTGTATCAAAATGTGTCAGATGAGAACGATTGGGATTTTTCTGAAAATTATCATCAACAAGATTGGGAAAATAGCAATCAAACTTTGGATGGTGACTCTTTAAGACAGAATCATCATTATCCAGATAATAATGATGATTTATATATAGGTAATCATTATATGGGTCCAGCTTATGGCGAAGATAATGACCAGCTTTATACTAATCCTTCGATGGAGCAAGATGATCAGTATCAAGTGTATTATCAAGAAGAAGGTTATGAACCGATTGCCTCATCAAACAACACGCATTATTCTGATGAATTAGCACAAGATAATTCAGAAATTAGGGGAAAGAGAGCCAAATACCATGCGAAAATCGATCAATTTTTAACCAATGGTATCATTATTGTTGGCGTATTATTGTTAGCTGTATTATTAATTGCATTTTTAGGCTAAATTATTTTTGAGGGAGTAAACAGATGAGAATTGGAATTATTGGCGCGATGGAAGAAGAAATTCGCCTTATTAAAGCAAATTTGTCAAAATTAAAAGAAATTACCTATCATCAAGTAACTTTTTATCATGGTTATTTAGAAAATCGAGAAGTGATTTTAGTTCAATCAGGTATTGGAAAAGTCAACGCAACTATTACAACGGTCTTATTGGTTCAACAGTTTAATGTAGATTTAATTATTAATACCGGTACGGCTGGTGGTGTGCATAAAGGCTTGAAGGTTGGGGATATTGTGATAGCGGATAGTTTAACTTATCATGATGTCGATGTTACCGGTTTTGGATATGAAAAAGGTCAAATGGCTGGTATGCCAGCATTGTATTATCCGGATTTACAATATAGCCAGTTAGCCAAAGAGGTTTGTCGTCAATTAGAAATTGAACCTGTTTTCGGGCAAATTGTTTCCGGTGATCAATTTATTAATAGCCATGAAAAAGTGGAGCAAATTGCCACTGATTTTCCAAAAGCAAAAGCTTGTGAAATGGAATCTACTGCTATCGCCCAAACCGCACATGTGATGAAAGTGCCATTTGTCATCATTCGTGCAATCAGTGATGCTGGTGACGATGAAGCGGCTATTTCATTTGATGAATTTGTGGTAGTAGCAGGTAAAGCTTCCGCCCAAATCGTGATGAATTTAGTCATTAATATTGAATAAAGTAATGCAAATTTTAATAAATTTAATCAAAATTAGTGCGGATTCATTAAACGTGCGGTGAGGCTGGGCATAAACTTGATAAATTTAAAATATTTTGCTGATCAAGCATTGCAAACTAGTTACTATTTATGATACAATAACACTTGTGTAAAATAATGCAGCGTGAAAAAAGAAAGCGCGTCAACAGTTCAACCCTTATTAGGTCAATGAGTAACCGCGGCTGCAAAGGCGAAAATTGAAGTTGAAATGCACGCATTCGATTTTTCAAAAGGATTATTTTACTCCAAAAGAACAAAATTGGAGGAATTTATAATGTCAAGATATACAGGTCCAACATGGAGATTATCTCGTCGTTTAGGTATTTCTTTAACTGAAACTGGTAAAGAAATCGCAAAACGTAACTATGCACCAGGTCAACACGGTAACCAAAGAAAGAAAATTTCTGAATATGGTTTACAATTACAAGAAAAACAAAAATTACGTCATATGTACGGCATGTCTGAACGTCAATTCTACACTTTATTCAAAAAAGCAGGTAAAATTAAAGAAGGTAAACATGGTGAAAACTTCATGTCATTACTTGAAACTCGTTTAGACAACTTAGTTTACCGTTTAGGTTTTGCTAACACTCGTCGTCAAGCTCGTCAATTAGTAAACCATGGTCACGTGACTGTTGATGGCAAACGTGTTGATATTCCATCTTACTTAGTAACACCAGGTCAAGTAATTGGATTAAAAGAATCTTCACAAGATTTAGCTTTAGTTAAAGAAAATTTAGAAAATACTGTTAGCCGTTTAGAATTTGTTTCATTTGATGCAGACAAATTAGAAGGTACTTTAACACGTTTACCACAACGTGCTGAGTTATCGGCTGAAATCGACGAATCATTCGTTGTTGAATACTATAACAAATTAGGTTAATATTATATACCCCGAAAGTCTATTATATCAGGCTTTCAGGGTCTTTTTTTATGCCTTTGATAAAGAAATGATAAAGCAATTGCTAAAAGTTAACGTAATTAGCAAATTTTTGAGCCATATTTTCTTCTTGTTTTTTAGTGAAATGAGCATACACTTTTGTTGTGATTTCAAGTGAACTATGCCCAAGTCTATTTTGGATTTCTTGCATATTAAAACCAGCTTCAAACATAAGAGAGCATGCTGTATGACGGAATCCATGTAGTTTAATACATTTAAATTTATTAGCTTCACAAATTGATTTCAAACGGTGATTGATTGTCATTTTAGATAGTAACTCATTATTGACTGGGTTAGTAAATAAAAACTGATCTTCATTATTCGAATTGTGGCCAAATCTAAATAATTCTTTTCTTTGTTCTAGTTGCCAGCGTTTTATAGCCTTGATAGTATTATCATCTAGGCTTATAACTCGTAGGCTTTTTTTAGTTTTAGGTTCTTGAATAAGCACACGTTGTTTCATACCATAAGCAACGGTTTTATTTACTGATAGTGTTTTGTTTTTAAAATCAATATCCTTGTATTGTAAGGCCATTAATTCGCCTTTTCTGATGCCTGTGAAGGCCAAAATTCTAAAAATAGCATAATACATTATGTCATCTTCAACTAGCTTCAAGAACTCAATTAATTCTTCTTTTGTGTAATACAAATCTTCTTCATTGGTAGTATCTGGTTTTGATTTAGGCAATTTTACATGCTTGAACGGATTATCTTTAATCGCACCACTAACCACCGCATAATCGAAAATTTGCGTCATATAACAATAGTATTTGCGATAGGTAGCATATTTATCATACCAATCATTAACTATCTTCTGCGCTGTTCTAATCGTGAATTTTGATAACTTCATTTTACCGTATTTTTCTAATATTCCTTTTTTAACGATTGAAGTAACAACATTCAATGAACTTTCCCTAACTGTAAGTCGATATTGTTCATACCAGCCTTCATAGGCATCCATTACAGTTAGATTGCTATCGGTATTTTTGCCATGCTGGTGATAATTTGCAATGGCTAGGCGTTGAGCCATTATTGCTTCACGTTGTGTTTTAAAGCTGATTATTCCACGCTTTCAAGGCAGGCTGTAGCCAATTCAAGGCATCCCCTAGGCACCCCCTGTTTTAACCCCGAATCCGCACATCAAGGCAATCAATCCACGTTTGGAGTCCACCTTGGCCTTTCTTTTAGGTATAGTTATTTTGAAGACATCGTCTTCAAAATATTCTAAAAGGAGGCTGTTTTTAATGGCTAGAAAAATACCGGTCAAGTTGATTATGGAACTCAGAGAGCAAGGGCTCTCGAGAAACATGATTGCTAAGCCAAAAAGAGTCGGGCGTGATTCTGTCAGCGAAGTCTTTCGACGTGCGGATGAGTTAGATTTAACTTACGCAGATATCCAAAACATATCTGAACAAGAAGTTTATCAAAAATTCTTTCCCTCCAAGCACCAATCAGAGGCGCTCTATACCTTGCCTGATTACGATTATGTGCAAGAGGAACTTAAGCGTGTAGGTGTCACACTGAAGTTGTTGTGGACTGAGTATGTCGATGAATGTAAGAAGCAGAAAAGCATTGCAGTTGGATACAGTAAGTTTTGTGAAGACTACAATAAGCATATTGACCAATATAAGCTCACTAATCACTTAAAACATAAACCTGGAGTTTCTACTCAAGTGGATTGGGCTGGAGCGACAATGCAACTCTTAGACCCTGAAAGCGGGGCCTTTATTGAAGTGCATCTCTTTGTGGCTGTTCTACCTTATAGTCAATATACTTACGTTGAAGGAACCCTCGATATGACCAGTGATACTTGGATTCGTTGCCATGTTAACCTCTTTAATTTTCTGGGCGGTACAACCATTCGCCTGATTAGTGATAATCTAAAGACGGGGGTTATCTCACATCCTAAAGAAGGCGATATTATTTTGAATGCCCAGTATGAAGGTTTAGCTGATCATTATGTCATGGCGATTATGCCGACGGGCGTAAAGAAACCTAAACAAAAGGCTGCCGTTGAAGGAGGCGTCAATCAAACTGCGATGGCAGTTATTGCTCCTTTGAGAAATGAAATCTTTACTCGTCTTGACGAACTCAATGACGCTATCATGACACGTATCACACTCTTTAATGCAACACCGTTCCAAAAACGAGAAGGAAGTCGCAAACAAATTTTTGAAACCGTTGAACACCCAACCTTGCGCCCCTTGCCGTTGGTACCGTATGAAGTGGCAGAATGGGTCTATGGTCGCAAAGTAAAACTAGACTGTCACATTACTTTCCAAAAGAATAACTATTCCTGCCCTTACCAATATGTTCGCAAACAGGTGGATTTACGCGTGACAGATCGTCTCCTTGAGGTTTATTACAATCAAGAACGTATCGCGACTCATAAGCGCTTCCCAAGCTATTTAGAATATCAATTCTCGACAAGCCCTGAGCATTTGCCCGAACAATTCAATCGTCCTCAAGTGAATGATACCTTGCTGTTGAATCAAGCCAGAGCAATCGGACCCTTCACACACAAGGTGATTCAAAGAGTCTTTGAAACAGTACCATTAAAAGAACGAGGCTACCAACCCAGTCAATCCATTCTCAAATTAAGTCAATCTTTTTCGAATGAAGACCTTGAAACGGCTTGTCACATCGCCTTAGAGCGAATTCATTCCCCTAGATATCGTCATCTCTACGCCATCTTAACCAATCCAGTTCAAGCTCAATCCGAAGAGAACCACAAACCCGAGCCGCCAATGGGCTTTGTTAGAGGAGCAGCCTATTACGGAGGTGAAGATCATGATTAACAGTGAAAGTATCCGTAAGTTGAGACAGCTTGATTTAGAACCGCTAGTGAGTGCGCTAGAAATGCAGGAACTGGAGAATGATTCACTCACCCTGACCTTTGATGAACGACTCCAATTAGCGATTGATTATCTCTATCAAGAGAAATATAACAAGAAAGTCCATGGATTGATCAAACGGGCTAATTTCCGCTTGCCTGAAGCTGATGTCACCTCCATCTACTACGAGAAGCGAGAACTTAAACAACAAGTGATTCAAGAACTGGCTAGAGGAAATTATCTTCATCGGTATAGAAATGTCGTTTTTCAAGGATTCACAGGCTCTGGGAAAACATATTTAGCCTGCGCTCTAGGTAAAGAGGCTTGTAAGTTAGAAGTTCGAACCCGTTATATCCGACTTCCTGACCTTCTGGTCGAACGCGATGAAGCCACGCTTAAACCCAGTGGTATGAAAAAACTGATTACTAAATATTCGAACTATGGCCTGCTTATCTTGGATGAATGGTTGTTAGAAGACTTATCAGACGAGGATTTAAAGTTTATCTTTGAAATCACTGAGAAACGTTATCAATCAGGTTCAACTATCTTCTGCACTCAATTTAGGAAGAGCGACTGGCATCAACGACTAGGTGGTGGGGTTCATGCTGATGCGATTATGGACCGAATTGTTCATAACTCGGTGTGGTTAGATGCTGGACAATTGAATATGCGTGAACATTTTGCCAACCAAGAATAAAACTTCATTCATAGCCATGCTCCATGAGTATGGCTACTCTCTTGCCTTGAAGCGTGGACTCATTGCCTTGAATTGGCTACAGCCGGACTTGATGCTGCGTATAGGTGGGCTTGAGAGCGCGGAATAAACAAAAGCCTCTTTTTGTAGCAAATACTTGCTTTCCAGTTATTGGATCAGTACCAAGATAACATGTATACATGTAATATGCTTTGTTATCAGATTTCTTCTTATATTCTTTAATCATTTTAATTTTTCCTTTCGTATCCACGACCAAGTGAAGTTTTGAAAGGTAAATTATATTAATTATATACTTTGTGGATTGTCGGTAACTTTAAACCATGCGTCATAAGTCAATTTTATGTTGGTATTCCAATCGTGATTAAGATGGATAACATTAATTAGTTTTTCTTTTGTGAGATTATGCAAGTTGTCAACTTCCTTATTATCAATCTCAATAATAAGATTATCATATTGAGATACATCAAAATTTATATCAGAAACAGTTAAATCTTTTTTATTAACTAACACATAAATGACATTTTTATAAATATAAAATTCGTACTTAGGATTAGATTCTAATTCTTTAATTTTTTCTTCAAAATGATGAATAGCGGCACCTAATGACCCATTTATACTAACTGCTTCTTCAGGACTAAGTTCACCTTTTGATAGTGAATAGCTGTTTTTTTCAATTTCTAATTCCATTGATTCAATATCTTTCTTTAATAAATCAATGAGAGTAATTTTATTATTTATAAAACTTTTTGTATCATTAGAAACTTCTCTTGCATTAATAGTTTTAATAATAAGGTTCCTAAACTCATGAAACTCTTCTGCAGTATCGAAAGACATTATTTCATCTTTATAACCATATAATAACTCGTTTACAGTCATGTTACCTAAATCAGCTATTATTTTTAATCTATCAATCGTGGGAACCGAAACTCCTCTTTCCCATGCAGAAACAACAGCCTTGTTTGCTATTCCTTCTTTATCATTTGGATCATCGTTTTTTTTAAAGTATTCTCCAAATTTTTCTTGATTAACTCCCAATTCAATCCTTATTGAACGAACACGCTCTCCAAATTCTTTTTTTTGTTTTTCATCTAATTCAGCCAAAATATCACCTCCATATATAAATTATATGCGAAACGATAATGTTTTACAATACTAAACAATATTTAATTGTTGACAAAGATATTTTTTTGTAGTAAAGTTATCGTAAGGTATTGCAATACCAAACAATATCAAAGGTGGTGAATGAAATGAAAAATAATTTGCGTGTGATTTTAGCTAAGCGAAAACTTACGGTTGCTGAATTAAGTGAGATGACTGGATTAGCAAAATCAACATTAACACAAATATATTATGAGCGAACAAACCCTTCTGCTCTTACTATTTATAAAATAGCTAGTGCTTTAGGGGTAATGGTAGATGAGTTGCTAGCAGGAGAAGAATAATATGAAGAAAAAGAAGAATTTTAAAGCCATATTTTTTATAGTAATTGTATTAATATCTTTTTTTAAAATTTATAGCCTTATCGTAGACCAATTTGATCGTACGAATTACTGCTACATGCTAATGTATGGACGAATCGAAGAAGAAAGAGGTGATATTGAATGTTGGAAGGAGTAGAACAGCCACAATTACAGGTAATTTTACCAAAGGAAATCGAACAACAGATTTATCAAGTGTATTTAAGTATCGCGAGTAAAGCAGTTGATGATGTTACTAAGAATATAACGGTCAATCGCCGTTATTTAAATAAAAAGCAATTGGCAAAGTATTTCCAATGTAGTCCACTGGTAATTGATGATTGGGTTAAGAATGGCCTTAAATCGTTCAACAAAGGGCGAGAAATTATGTTTGATATGCGTGATGTAGAAGAATTTTTAGAAACATTAAAGTATTAAAAATAACCACGACCAAGTGAATTAAAACGAAGTGAAAAGAGGAAATGGATATGAAGGATTTAGATTTAGATGCTTATGTAATAAAGCAACTATTACTGACAGCAAGGGATTATTGTTCTGATATTGAAAAGCAAAAGGTAGCAGTTGAAAAGCAGAGGAATGCTGAAAAACGACTAAATGAACTGAATCTATTAATGTTTGAAGTTAGCCGTAGTATTGAAAAAATTAGCACGCTTATTGAAGTTTCGATTGAACATGCAGGTCTTATTGAACAGAACTAAAAAAGTTGAACAAATAAAAAAGCATTCGAAAGACGGCCATCTCTCAAATGCTAGGAATAGTTATTTTGAATGGATAACTATTCTCATTTTAACACAAAAATATGAAATGAGGCAATACAGATGAAGCAAATTACATTAAAAAAAGCAAGAACTAACATCGGGCTTACAATCGAAGAAGTTTCAGAAAATACAGGAATTTATAGTGATTTATTAATTAAATTAGAGAAAGATTCTTCTGATATTGATAATGACATCCTTCAATATTTGGCTGATTATTATGGACTAAATATAGACGAAATTTTTCTTGGTGAAACAGTATCGGATAATCTTGAATTTAACATAATTAGATCAAAAAATTTAACGAAAGCTATATTGGACTATGTAACTGAAATTCAGAATGTAAATGAAAAAGTTTTTTCAAGTGCATCAGATGACATTGAATCAGAAAATCTAATAGCACTTGCATATACAGTTAATCGAGAAATAGATAAAATCAGTACGTTTCTTTCTCTCTTGCGTGATGAGTTGGAACTAATGGAGTTAAGGGAATAAGTGACTTTAGGAAGTTATGATGAACATTTTCAATGGAATGAGGTGATAGCATGATTTACACTTGTTCAGGTGTAAGGACGGCAAGTATGACACCTATTGACATAGAGCCAATGGAGTTTTTATTTAATTATAAACCAGAATATGTTGATATTAGTCATTATGATGATAGAGATTTATATAAAGTGAATCAATCTCAGTATTTTTTGACGGGAGAGTTACTTAACAATAAAAGAAATGATAGTAATTTATTGTATAAAGAAGTTCTAACTTTTGATTATGAAAATTTAGATTTATCTTACGAAGAGTTTATTTCAAAGATACAGTCAGAATTAGAAGGCATCACTTATATACTTTATCCTACTATACATTGTTTTAATAAAAAGGGAGACAAACGATTCAGGTATCGACTAGTGATAGGTCTTGATCGTGAGTATAACGAAGAAGAGAATCTACTTCTTGTTAGGAATGTAGGGAAATTAATTGGCCTAGAATACGATAAACAAGGCGAAAAATTTTCTCAATTAATGGGTCTACCTGTTATTACACCATATACAAACGAATCAATGATTATCAAAAATAAAGGCATCATGTTAAGTGTTGATGATTGCCTTGCAGCGTTTAAGATGGAGGAAAAGAAGATTAATGTAGACTTCACTCATAATGGAAATAAAAAATATACAGCCATTGTTTTGGAAGAAATAATGGCAGGGGTTAGTGAAGGTAATCGGAATGTGTGGTTAACTAAGCAGATTGGCAAGTTTTTATATTTAGGAATGGATCCAAATATTGCTTATCAATGGTTATGGTTGATAAATGAAAATTTTGTAAAGCCAGCCCTTGATAGTGAAGAGTTAAACACGATATTTAAAAGTATTTTGAATAAGGAGTTGAAAAGAGGTGGATAGGATTGGAACAAATAAGCAATCGGGAAATGCCAGAAGAACTTAAGGAATTAGTAGCTAAAGTAAATAAAGTTGAGCCAATAAATATAAAAGCACAAAAACCTAAATCAGTTGAAGAGTTAAAACGTAAATTAGCAGCCTTATCTTATACTATGCGAGATAAAGATAGATATGAGAAATTCCCACCAAGTTTAATCGCTGATACTTTACAAAGGGAATGGTATTTCAAATTGATTGGTACTTCAAGGGATTATAGTATGCTTTATGTTTTCAATCCAGATACCGGTATTTACGATTCTAGCGTTAATTTAATCAACCAGTTGACTAATAGCATTGAGTTTCAATCACTCCCCAGCGATTGGAAAAACGTCATTGAAATTATCCGTATAAAAGTACCTTTAGAAAAACCAAATGAACATAGGCATTTGATACCAGTAGGTAATGGGATATTTAATACTAAGAGTAAAAAATTATTAGAGTTTAATCCTAAATATATTTTTACCAGTAAAATTGAAACAAATTATAATCCAGATGCCAAACTAAAAGATATAGACGGATGGAACGTTGAAGATTGGCTTAAATCACTTGTACTAGGTGACGAGGAAATGGTGACATTACTTTATCAGGTATTAAACGAAGCGATTAATCCTAATTATACAAGAAAAAAGATTGGTTTTCTAGTAGGGGAAGGCAATTCAGGTAAAGGTAGCTTTCAACAATTGATTATTAATCTATTAGGTTTTAGCAATATTGCGACATTAAAAATGGAAGAGTTTGGTGGAGATTCTAACAAATTTAAAAAATCAATGTTACTCGGGAAAACGTGTAATATCGGAGATGACATAAGTCGCATACCAATTGATTCAGTATCTGATTTAATGTCCATAGCCACTGGTGATCCGATTTCTATTGAGATTAAAAATGGTGCGATATACAGTGCCCAGTTGAAAATGTTCTGTTTGTTTAGTGGCAACGAGATGCCGAATGTTAAGGGTAATAAATCAAATGGTTGGTATAGAAGATTACTTATCATTCCATTTAATGCTAATTTTAATGGCAAAAAAGAAAACACCAAAATAAAAGACGAGTATATAAAAGATACGGAAGTATTGGAGTATGTGCTGCATAAAGCAATCAACATGGAATTTGAAAAGTTTATTGAACCAGAAGCAGTTAAAGAGGCTATAAGTAATTACAAGGTTAAAAATGATATTATCAGAAGTTATGTTATCGAACGTTATTTAGCAGAGAATTACACCTATTATGAACGAGTACCGATTAAATTTATTAAAGCTGATTTTATTGAATACCTTAAAGAAAATAACAATCGCCATTCAACCATTCCTTACGGTTTTGTTAATGAGATGCTAAAAAATTTAAACGAGTTAAGCGAAGGCACGTTTGAAGAAAAAGTCACTAGATTTAATGAAGATTACATAAGCACCTTACCGTATGAAATGAAAGAATTAGTAAATGTAGGTTCAATACGTTCACTAGTGAAAAGCGAATAAGTTACGGTTGTGTTACGTATTGTTACACCTGAACCGAAACACGTTAAACCTTGTCAATATAACGTTTCCGAACAATGTTACACTTGTTACACCTTTTTTATAGTTTTAAATAAATAATAATATATATACATACAAGTATATATCAAAATAAAAGTTTTGGTAAATAACCGTAACAAGTGTAACAGACCTCAAAAAGGTTGATACTACTGGATTTATAGTGACACAATATTTCAAAATAACCGTAACAAACAAGTGTAACACTCAAATATATTGCAATTGGTCAAAATGGCCTTAATATGTAACGAAACAAATAAAATAAAAGCAACACAGCTGGAGTTAAAATGAAAAAACAGATTATTTCAGAAGATTCAAAATCACTTACATCCTTAGTTTTACATGAGTTGAACTTTCAGTTTTTGAAGGGGTATCAACCAACGTACATTGAGAGAAATGGTTATTGCGTAACGTTATATTTCAAAAAAATAAAATTAAAAGAAGGTGAGCTTTATGCAAATTAGAATATTCAAAAGTGTAGGTAAGGAAACTGTTGAAAATGAAGTGAATAATTTTATCAACGACAATGCTATTAAAGTAATCGACCTTAAATTTGATACTTGTTCAAATTATAATTCAGTAGTTTTTTCAATAATGTTAATGTACGAAGATTTATATCAAGATTAGTAAAACTCCATCTTTTCGCCAACGCTATAAGGGTGGTTGATGGGATAGCCAGCCACATAAAGATGGTACTTAAAATATAAGTTAGATTGATAATTAGGAGGATACAATATGAGAAAGACATATGAAGTTAAAACTAGAACTAATGGTAATGAAGAAATTGAATTCACAAAATATAGAATTAATAATGAAAGTAGCACAAAATCAATTCTATCAACAAATTTTGATATTGGACTTAGTGTAAGTGATATTTTGGCTGAGTTGTGTGAGGATATGGAACATGATCCATTGCTTGAATATTATATTGGTTCAGGGAATTTTAAACTCCCAAGTATCAGTATGAAGGAATATGATGATAATGTTTCGGTATTTATTAGATTCTTTAAAATATAGCAAAAATTAGTATACTAACTATTTTCTGTTGTCCTAAAGGGGTGAGTAATTGGAAGAATGGCAATTAGATCAATTAAAATGGTACTTATCCTTGCCTAAAACAATCGAATTAATGGAACGTAAGGTTCAAGTAGTAAGCTCAAATTATTATGCAACTCATTCACTTGTTGGATGCTCATGTAGGTTGCTTGATTCTGAAGCATATCAGTTAAATTTTTCCGTCATGTGGCATGTAATGGAAATCATTGGTGAAGAAAAGTCTTTAATGATTCAAATAAATAAGCTAAAACGTAGGTTAAAGGCACTAACTGAAGAATTAACCATTGATGAACAACATAAGCTTAGACTTGATTTATTTGCCGATTTAGACCTTCTAAAAAAAGCATGTGACTGGATGATTGAACTTGAATATTATTTCAACTCGAATGCAGAAGGAGCCAATGAAGATATATTTATACCTTCTGAGGAGTTATTAAAAAAATTAGATCAGCAGGAAGAAGAATTATTTGAAATGTTTGGAGTGTAGTCATGCAAAATGTTCATTCAAAAGACAGGAATTTAGAAGTATGGGTAGGACCTTTAACTTTTAGAAATTTTGGTAACTTTATTAAACATAAAAACGAGTTAACGGAAGAAGATTTGAAAGAGTTCAACCTAATAGCTAAGTGTATCAAGAAACTACCAAATGAAGTTGGAAAAATGGTGATGTTAAAGTACGTTAAATTAGCTAAATTTAAGCCATATAGAAGTAGAGAGATTAAGTTTTATTATTCGGTAACTAAACGATATAGTGGCAAACCAGCACCGAACACACTGGTTGCTGAAGAAATGCAATTAACTGTTAAAGAAGTTTCAAAATTAGATAAAAAAGCACGTCACCTGTTGGCTGATTACATGCTAGAAGAATTGAAGAATGAGCATGATTTAGTAAAAGAAAAAAAGGTAATTAACAAAATAACCTTTTTAGATGAAATTGAAACGGTATTCATAGCGTAAAATATCTTGTGTAACCTCGGAGTCTCCCTGGAAAAAGAGACCTCTTTTTTGTAAGATTGTAATAACAACAAAACAATCACAAACAGGAGGTCCCTCATGAAAGATTTTAACACAAAATTAATCACAGCACTAGCACAAGGTGAATCGGTTCATGAAATATTTCGTCAAGCTTTAGAAGAAGCTATTAACCTACTCCTTGAAAGCGAAAGAACGGTTTTTCTTAATTATGAGAAATGGGAAGTGAAAGGCTACAATACCGGCAATTCAAGAAATGGTTATTATTCCAGAACATTAACGACAGAATACGGTAAGCTACAGCTCAAAATACCAAGAGATCGATTAGGTCTGTTTGATATTAAAACGATTCAATGTCTTCAACAAGCCCCTAATCACTTAGAAGAGATGATCATTTTAATGTATCAAAAAGGTGTGACAACACGCGATATCTCAGACCTCATTGAAAAAATGTATGGTCACCACTATTCGCCAACGACTATCTCTCATCTTTCTAAAACATTTGAAGAAGAGTTAGCTGCTTACCGACAACGCCCTATTAAGCAAGACTATGTTTGTCTATATTGCGATGCCACCTTTATCCCTGTAAGACGTGGGAGTGTGTCTAAAGAAGCTGTCCATACCATTATTGGAATTGATGCTCAAGGCTATAAAGAAATACTCGATTTTCAAGTCTATCCGACAGAGTCCTCCTTGCACTATCGTGAAATGCTACAAGACCTAAAACAAAGAGGGCTCGAAAATGTGTTTCTCTTTGTGTCAGACGAATTAACAGGCTTAGCGGAAGCGTTAACCAATGAGTTTCCAATGGCCCTTCATCAAACCTGTTGGACTCATCTGCTGAGACATTTCGCCATGAAAGTACGGGTGAAAGATCGTCAAGAAGTATTAGAAGGGCTAAAAAAAGTCCCTAAAGCTGGTAGTATCGTAGAAGCCACGCGCTTACTTAATGAATTTATTCAGACTTGGAAAGGGACTTATCCAAAATTGGTAGAACAATTAAGACGAAAAAAGAACCTTTTCTCGTTCATGCATTTTCCCAAAGAGATATGGCCATCACTTTATACAAACAATCTATCCGAGGCCTTTAATAAGCAATTGAAGAAGCGAACGAAAATTAAAGAACAATTTCCACATGAGGCGTCCCTAGAAAAGACAGTCTATTGTTATGTCATAGAATATAATGCCAAGTTCGCAAATCGTATTCATAAAGGCTTTGGGAAGGTTGCATTTGAACTTCAACTGCTGATAGATCTCAAAAGGCCGGTTAATGAATTCAACTTAAGAAGAGAAACAGAAAAATCCTCAAGTATCATGTGAGGCTTAACTAGCGCCCTTCGGTTGCTGGCCTTGCCTTTTAGATGGATTATCTTGTTGAGAGGAAGTACAAGTTCACTGGTCGTTATGATAATTCATCTAAAAGGCAAGGTGAAATTCAATAAATAGTTATTAATTATATTACAATCTTAATATGCAGGTTACACAAAATATTTGACACTACCACGGTATTGGATACGTATAGAAAAAAATATAATGATGTTTCATATAGGATAAATCATTATATTAACACTATTTGTGAATTGAATATTGAATATTCAGTAGTTTATTGGAAAAAACGAGAAGTAAATTAATAGTTATAAAATATACAAAAAGGAGCAAATTAACATGAAAGAAATTTACGAAACAGATATTGAACGCAAAAAGGCATTAGAAGAATTTGAAGCATATAGCAAAATGAATGAACTAGAACAAAGACAGTTTAACCTACAAAAGAGCAGTATTCATGGCATTGATACCGAAGCAATCCGTATTGGCGCTGAACGGTGGGAACAAGCTAGACAAGACTATAATCACAAAATGAGAAAGCTTCAACAGCAACGAGAAGAAAAGAAACAATCTGAAGATGCAGCTTTCATGAAACAACTTTCGGACAAAGTCAAAGAAGATAACCGACTTAAAGCTGAACAAGAATATCAAGAAGAATTAGCTAAAAAAGAAAAGGAACTGAAAGATACGATTAACAAAAAGCATAACGTAAAATCAGAAGAGGAAAATACGATTGATAATGCATTAAGAAATATGCTATCAGGAATGAATTTAAGTAAGTAACTATGAATTTATTTGATTTATTAAAAGGTTATAAGCAAATGCAATTTGATAACCGATTACTAGAGTGGAAGATTGCAAAAGACATTCTAGAATTAGACCGTAGGGATAACCGTGAGGATATTAATGAATTGTTTTGGGACTTACTCCCGATACCAACTGATGAGGAGCTAAGAGGCAGGATAGAAAGCCTATCAAAGGAACTGAAATATAATATTGAAACAATTAATAAGACACAACAAATACTAAATATAGTTGATGAGAAAGATCAAATGATTTTAAAGTTGAAGTATATCAAAGGAAAAACAAACTCCCAGATTGCCCATGCAATGGGGTACTCCCATGGATACGTACGACTAAGGCTAACAATCTTAATGGAGTTTGTTGATTTAATAGATAAGTACAATAATTTAAATATTTAATTATTTTTTTAAAAACAATTGTTTTAATCAATTGGAACGCACTAGGGGGTTAGTAGACAAGAGGGGGCATACCACCCCCTCCCCCGGGCGCTCTGACCTTCATGCCGCACTGTACATTTTTTCGCGTGAGAGAGAAACCAAATTAAGGAGTTGAAAAATTTTGAAGTGCATATTATGTGGTATCGACAAGGAGTTAACTGAAGTTAACTTTCACGTAAAGAAAAAAAGCAAAACAGGATTTGATTCTAGGTGTAAGGAATGCAGGGTAAAGCTAGATAAAGAGCGATACGAGAAAAAACGCGAAAAGATTTTAGCTCAAAAACAAGAATACTATCAGCGAAAGAAGAAGCGAGAGAATAATCATGGTTAAAACAGTAGTATTCTTATGTGGATTAATAGGTTCTGGAAAAACTACATATGCAATTAATAACCTCAAAGCCTTTACTGATTTGGCTCTAGGGGATTAGGGGCTATTATGAGAGGTAAGAATACATTTACAATGAATTTCTTAAAAATTATGATATGGTTCGTCATATTAATTGTAATCTATTGAAAATAGAAATCAGTATTTTATTGATTAGGAAGTTTAATATTTATGGATAAATATCGGCTTTCTGAATTGTATGGAGTTATTAAATGGCTTGAATTATTATGAAAAAATATAGTTCTCCATTTAGCAGATGAAGAACTATCGAAATAAACACTAAATCAAATCATTTAATTCTTTTAAATTTTTATTAAACAAATCTTCATCGTCTGTACCTAACACATAGACAACTGAGTAATACAACTGATTGTTATGAATATCTGCTACTGCAGTTCCAACGTGTAGTAGCTGCCAACCTTCAGATAAATAACTGTCGATTAAAGATGTATTTCCTTCAGATGTTATTTCTATCACGTGTTTTATATTTGAAAAATCCATATTGTTTCACCTCCTTCCATAGTAAAGTATATCATGATGAAACAATAACTACATGCGTATATTTACTCATCAGGTCAAGTGGATTAAATAACTTTTATATGAAACGCAGTAAGTAATAATGGCAATGACAAAAGAAGAATAAAATAAGATATTGAACGAACTTTTTAAATAGCAGCAATCTTAATCGAAGAAATCCTTGAATCAGATAAAGAAGTAGAATGGTAAAGAGAAAAGCATTACTTGTAAAGTAATCTATTTGTAGAATGGTATCATCAAGCAAAAAAAGCGATTTAGCATAGATAACATTTTTACGGTAACACTGACAGTAAACGTGTACCAATTGATTAGTACAGTGGCTCACGCAGTAGAGAAACGCTCTATGCAAATCAACTGTATCCTAAAATCAATATATACTCTAATTAACTAGGAATAGAAATAAAAATCACCGTTATTATTAATAATACGATTGAAATATTAGTTAACGAACTTAATTCTTAAAATAAAATAGTTATTGAAAACTGAATTGACAACCACAATACAAACAACAAATAAATGGCTTCATTAGCATAAGTGCATGCTTAAATCCACGTTCTAAGGCCATTTCAGAACGATAGACGGACAATCTATCATGAAACTAACGTATATCCCATCATATATTGGTGGGGTATTGTTGTTTTAACTTGATAATATGGAGAATAGACTTAAACTCACGGTGAGTTTGTTGAGTGGGTAGAATCCATTGGTATTACAAGAGCATACGCTAACCGATATATGAAAGTGGCGAAAGAGTTAAATGTAGACACAAGTATACATTTAGGAGTGAATGCCCTATACCTCATCGCCCCCATCCCCATAAAAAATAAGGTGAAAGAGGTGAAAAAATGACGTATAGACAACGTAATGATAATATGAAACGTGAATATTTACGAAAAAAGATTCGTTACCTTTTAAGAGAATGGAATTCAAGTGATGAGAAAACCAAAGCCGAATTGATTGCTTCAAAACGTGCTGAAACATACAAAAGCAAAAAAAATCGGAGTAGCAAGAATATCATACCAACAGTTTTAACAGAAGGAGTTCAGATTAGAGGTGGTGGCACGTTTATCATCAAAGGTAAAGTTTAAATGTCACTTTTAAGAGCGGTAGAAAAATGTAGATGGGTGTAAGTCTATGAAATGATCCTCAAAATTGAAATTAAAGAATTATATTGAAAACCACGGTAGTGTCAAATATTTTGTGTAACCTGCATATTAAGATTGTAATATAATTAATAACTATTTATTGAATTTCACCTTGCCTTTTAGATGAATTATCATAACGACCAGTGAACTTGTACTTCCTCTCAACAAGATAATCCATCTAAAAGGCAAGGCCAGCAACCGAAGGGCGCTAGTTAAGCCTCACATGATACTTGAGGATTTTTCTGTTTCTCTTCTTAAGTTGAATTCATTAACCGGCCTTTTGAGATCTATCAGCAGTTGAAGTTCAAATGCAACCTTCCCAAAGCCTTTATGAATACGATTTGCGAACTTGGCATTATATTCTATGACATAACAATAGACTGTCTTTTCTAGGGACGCCTCATGTGGAAATTGTTCTTTAATTTTCGTTCGCTTCTTCAATTGCTTATTAAAGGCCTCGGATAGATTGTTTGTATAAAGTGATGGCCATATCTCTTTGGGAAAATGCATGAACGAGAAAAGGTTCTTTTTTCGTCTTAATTGTTCTACCAATTTTGGATAAGTCCCTTTCCAAGTCTGAATAAATTCATTAAGTAAGCGCGTGGCTTCTACGATACTACCAGCTTTAGGGACTTTTTTTAGCCCTTCTAATACTTCTTGACGATCTTTCACCCGTACTTTCATGGCGAAATGTCTCAGCAGATGAGTCCAACAGGTTTGATGAAGGGCCATTGGAAACTCATTGGTTAACGCTTCCGCTAAGCCTGTTAATTCGTCTGACACAAAGAGAAACACATTTTCGAGCCCTCTTTGTTTTAGGTCTTGTAGCATTTCACGATAGTGCAAGGAGGACTCTGTCGGATAGACTTGAAAATCGAGTATTTCTTTATAGCCTTGAGCATCAATTCCAATAATGGTATGGACAGCTTCTTTAGACACACTCCCACGTCTTACAGGGATAAAGGTGGCATCGCAATATAGACAAACATAGTCTTGCTTAATAGGGCGTTGTCGGTAAGCAGCTAACTCTTCTTCAAATGTTTTAGAAAGATGAGAGATAGTCGTTGGCGAATAGTGGTGACCATACATTTTTTCAATGAGGTCTGAGATATCGCGTGTTGTCACACCTTTTTGATACATTAAAATGATCATCTCTTCTAAGTGATTAGGGGCTTGTTGAAGACATTGAATCGTTTTAATATCAAACAGACCTAATCGATCTCTTGGTATTTTGAGCTGTAGCTTACCGTATTCTGTCGTTAATGTTCTGGAATAATAACCATTTCTTGAATTGCCGGTATTGTAGCCTTTCACTTCCCATTTCTCATAATTAAGAAAAACCGTTCTTTCGCTTTCAAGGAGTAGGTTAATAGCTTCTTCTAAAGCTTGACGAAATATTTCATGAACCGATTCACCTTGTGCTAGTGCTGTGATTAATTTTGTGTTAAAATCTTTCATGAGGGACCTCCTGTTTGTGATTGTTTTGTTGTTATTACAATCTTACAAAAAAGAGGTCTCTTTTTCCAGGGAGACTCCGAGGTTACACAAGATATTTTACGCTATGAAAACCACCTAGCATTTAATGGTGGTTTTTGATATATTGATATACAATAATACCAAAAAAAGGTGAAATAATGAATTTTTTGAATTATTAATAGTTAAATATATACAAAGCGTACTAGTTTTGGTATATTATTAATTAATAGTATCTATTAGGAGGGGTTGTTTGAAATTAAATACAATACTTTATCATGCAAACCACCCAGATATTATTAATGAATTTATAACTAAACGTAATTTGATTATAAGTAATCATTATGACGACGCAAATTGGTGTGGAAAAGGGATGTACTTTTGGGATAATAAAGGAAATGCAATTTATTGGAAAAATCAAGGGAATAATAAGAAAATTATTAAGTTAATTGCATCATACGATGAATCGGAAATTTTAGATCTTACTGATTTAGAAATTGAAAAGACTGTCAACAATATTATTGAAGGAATGAATACAAGAGAAATAATATCCCAAGCCTCAATAGGGGATAAAATTGATAAAATTTCCGAAATGCTTGATTTAAATATCGTAAAAGTTATGGGCTTTTATCCAAAAACTCCGCAGACAAAATTATTGAAAAAATCACGGTTAACAAATAAAAATAAATTAATCTATTGTATAAAAGAAAGTGGAAATCAGATTATTGACTATAGCACAATAGAAAAGGTGAATTAAAATGAGTGTATTAGAAAAACTTAAAGATTTAGAATATAAAATATTAAACAATGTAGATGGCTTTCTAGATCAATTAGAAATTGAATTTAAAAGAAATTTAATGGAAGAAAGTCATTATCAAACTATTATTGATTATGATACCTTTAAATTAGTTAATAACTCTTTAGTGGATGTTGAAGTTTTAGATGTTGCAATAAACAAAGAAACTAAATATTTATCAATGACTTTTGATTCAGTTAATAAAGAAAAAGAAGAAATATTAAATCTAAAATTAGGCTTAGCTGCTTAATTTGGAGATAGGTGGTTTGTAAAGTGATAAAACCAGTAATCAACTTCGATGGGTACAGAATTTCTAACATTGAATTGAAAACATATGAAAGTGAAGAGCAATTTGAAAGTTTAAGAGAGAGAGATAAAGAAATTTCTCTTGAAGTAAGATTGTTCGAAGAAAAAGATGAGGCTATTCTCAAAATGGAATCTATTATTTTTGATGAAAGAAATAATAGAAGCTTACAAATATCAATTTTAGGCTTTTTTACAGTTTACGATAAGGAAAATGCTTCTGAATATTTGAGAGTAAATGGGTCTGCAATACTTTTCCCATATTTAAGAATGATTATGTCTATAGTCAGTTCTTTAGATAATGAAAATGCTATAGTTTTACCAGCAATCAATACTAATTCATTTACTGAAGATAAACAAATGTAGTATTCAAAATCCTATCTCATGACGAGGTAGGTTTATTTTTTGTGTTTATTATCTAGAAAATTTTAATTTTATTTATTGTCAATTGTTCAGGTGGACGTCAGCATATAGACTAACGAGGTGATATTACGAATCCATTAAATTTAAACCAAAATAATAATTTCTTTTTCGCTGATTTTCAAGTTTATGTTTTGTGACAGTATAAGATGGACAGTATTTAGAATTGAGTCGTGCCGTCATTAATTTGTATGAACAGTAGTTGTATTGATGTAACTTTTTATTTAGTTGCTTAAGTTAATATACAACTATTTATAATTTCACTTGGTCGTGGATTAGTGATAAGTAATTGATAAAGTAATTACTTATCAGTTGTTATTTTGTGTTAACTAAAAAAGGGTAGTGTCAAATATTTTGTGTAACCTGCATATTAAGATTGTAATATAATTAATAACTATTTATTGAATTTCACCTTGCCTTTTAGATGAATTATCATAACGACCAGTGAACTTGTACTTCCTCTCAACAAGATAATCCATCTAAAAGGCAAGGCCAGCAACCGAAGGGCGCTAGTTAAGCCTCACATGATACTTGAGGATTTTTCTGTTTCTCTTCTTAAGTTGAATTCATTAACCGGCCTTTTGAGATCTATCAGCAGTTGAAGTTCAAATGCAACCTTCCCAAAGCCTTTATGAATACGATTTGCGAACTTGGCATTATATTCTATGACATAACAATAGACTGTCTTTTCTAGGGACGCCTCATGTGGAAATTGTTCTTTAATTTTCGTTCGCTTCTTCAATTGCTTATTAAAGGCCTCGGATAGATTGTTTGTATAAAGTGATGGCCATATCTCTTTGGGAAAATGCATGAACGAGAAAAGGTTCTTTTTTCGTCTTAATTGTTCTACCAATTTTGGATAAGTCCCTTTCCAAGTCTGAATAAATTCATTAAGTAAGCGCGTGGCTTCTACGATACTACCAGCTTTAGGGACTTTTTTTAGCCCTTCTAATACTTCTTGACGATCTTTCACCCGTACTTTCATGGCGAAATGTCTCAGCAGATGAGTCCAACAGGTTTGATGAAGGGCCATTGGAAACTCATTGGTTAACGCTTCCGCTAAGCCTGTTAATTCGTCTGACACAAAGAGAAACACATTTTCGAGCCCTCTTTGTTTTAGGTCTTGTAGCATTTCACGATAGTGCAAGGAGGACTCTGTCGGATAGACTTGAAAATCGAGTATTTCTTTATAGCCTTGAGCATCAATTCCAATAATGGTATGGACAGCTTCTTTAGACACACTCCCACGTCTTACAGGGATAAAGGTGGCATCGCAATATAGACAAACATAGTCTTGCTTAATAGGGCGTTGTCGGTAAGCAGCTAACTCTTCTTCAAATGTTTTAGAAAGATGAGAGATAGTCGTTGGCGAATAGTGGTGACCATACATTTTTTCAATGAGGTCTGAGATATCGCGTGTTGTCACACCTTTTTGATACATTAAAATGATCATCTCTTCTAAGTGATTAGGGGCTTGTTGAAGACATTGAATCGTTTTAATATCAAACAGACCTAATCGATCTCTTGGTATTTTGAGCTGTAGCTTACCGTATTCTGTCGTTAATGTTCTGGAATAATAACCATTTCTTGAATTGCCGGTATTGTAGCCTTTCACTTCCCATTTCTCATAATTAAGAAAAACCGTTCTTTCGCTTTCGAGGAGTAGGTTAATAGCTTCTTCTAAAGCTTGACGAAATATTTCATGAACCGATTCACCTTGTGCTAGTGCTGTGATTAATTTTGTGTTAAAATCTTTCATGAGGGACCTCCTGTTTGTGATTGTTTTGTTGTTATTACAATCTTACAAAAAAGAGGTCTCTTTTTCCAGGGAGACTCCGAGGTTACACAAGATATTTTACGCTATGTAAAAAAGTTTTCTTCCTTTATATATACGCTATTTTGTACCAATGTTAATTAGTGTTATTTATCATTACAAACAAATTAGGTTAATATTAATCTTAATTTACCACATAGAAATGTTGAAATATCAATGTTTCTATGTGGTTCTTTTTTATTTGAATACGTTTTGAATACGTTATGGCTAAAATTGGATGTATTTTTCTAGTTCTTTGTCAAATGGTGTGGGTCACGGAATTTGACAAAGAGCCCTTAATAAGAAAATTAAAATACTCGCTTGATTTAAAGTTATTTTACTCTAGACAAATAAGTTATTTTGTGTTAGTTTTGTAACTAACAAGGGTAAGGTGATAGTATGTATGATTTATATTTTGAGGAAAAAATGATCAATCAAGAGAAATTTGTACACGATTATCTCCGTTTTGCCAAACCGGTAGACTTTTATATTAATTGGGATAATATGTGTGCCTTGGTTGTGAGAATTATTAATTTAACAGATGACAATTTTTATACTTTATTTCGTCATGAAACAAAAGATGGATTTGAACATAGTTTTGAGTTTAAAAAAATTTACTACAATAATAAAATTTATACTTATTATATTGGATATCTCTAAAAACGTAACAATACTGAGTCACAAAATCCGTCTTTAGTAGCATCTTCTTGACTATGAAAAACTAGTGATTTGTTATATAATTTAATTTGAGCGCATTTAATTCAACATGCGAAGAAAGAAGGTATATTATTGAAAGAATTACCAATTGGATTTATTGATTCCGGATTTGGCGGTTTAACAGTTGTTAAACAAAGTCTCAAGCAATTACCAAATGAATCCATTATATACTTAGGGGATAGTGCTAGATGTCCTTATGGACCACGTTCTTTAGAGGAAGTTAAGAAATTTATTTGGCAACTTACCCGTTTTTTATTAAATAAAGGAATTAAAATGTTAGTCATTGCCTGTAATACAGGAACAGCCGCTGCATTGAGTGAATTAAGAGAACAATTATCTATCCCTGTAATTGGTGTAATTCATGCTGGTAGCCGGGCTGCTATAAAAGAAACGCAAAATCAACGAATTGGCATTATTGGTACTGAAGGTACTATTAAATCCAATTTATATGAGAAAGTCATCTTAGAAAAAGCCGATTCCTTGAAAGTGATGAGTGTGCCAGTACCAGAATTTGTTGCGATTGTTGAAGAAAATAAAATAAATGATCTCGAAACTGAAATAATTGTTGAAAAGCGTTTGAACATTTTTAAGGAAAAAGATGTTGATACTTTGGTTTTAGGATGTACTCATTATCCGATTATGAAAAAAGTTATTGGAGAATATATGGGTGAAGAGGTTCGTTTAATTGATTCTGGTGTTGAAACTATTAATGAAGTCAGTACCATGTTAGATTATTACAATATTAGCCGTTCAGCACATGACACTAAAAATAGACCGGCTACGATCGAAGTTTATACTACAGGTGAAGAAGATAAATTTGCTGAGGTGGCAACAACTTGGTTAAATATGCCGAATCTAACAATTAAAAAATGTGAAATAGAAGGTGATCAAGTTGTCGAAACTACTAATCGCGAGTCATAATAAAGGTAAAATAGCAGAGTTTGCAAAATTATTTGATGATTTTAAGATAGAGGTAACCTCATTATTAGATTATCCAGAAATCGAAGAAGTAGAAGAAACAGGGAGTACTTTTGAAGAGAATGCACGTTTAAAAGCTGAAACCATCGCCAATATGTTAAATACAATGGTTTTGGCGGATGACTCTGGCTTATCTGTCGATACATTAGACGGTCGTCCGGGTGTTTTCAGTGCTCGATATGCTGGCGAACACGGTAATGATGCTTTGAATAATGAAAAGTTACTGAACGATATGAAAGGCAACAGTCATCGTGATGCACATTTTACTTGTTGTCTCGTATTAGCTCATCCAAAGATGCCGTCATTGGTTGTAGAAGGTCAAGCTGACGGTATCATTTTAGAGGAAATAAAAGGAACTGAAGGATTTGGCTATGATCCACTTTTTTATGTAGAAAGTGAGCAGAAAACTTTTGCTGAACTGACCGCTGAAAGAAAAAATGAGATTAGTCATCGTGGTAAAGCGATTAAAAAATTGATGGCTGCAATGCCAGAATGGTTAGAGGAGTTGAATAGTAAGTGAAATGGTTAATTATAAGTGACAATCATGGTGGATGGTCAAAATTAAATAATTTAATCGAACATTATCGTCCAGAAGTGGAACTAATTCTTCACTGTGGAGATTCTGAGTTTCCAGCTGACGATCCTATTTGGGACAAGGTTGATGTGGTTGTATCAGGCAATATGGACTTTGATCCACAATACTTTAATCGCCGGATAGTTGAAAATTCAGCAGGAAATATACTGGTTGTTCATGGTCATCGAAATGGTGTGAATAGTGGTTATGAAGAATTATTAGCTGAAGCAAAAGATATCAATGCAAAATTTGTTTTTCATGGACATACTCACCAATTATATGCAGAATATGTTGATGGAGTGTTATTGATTAATCCGGGCAGTTTGAATCATTCTCGTGGACCAGTTCCATATAAAACCTATGCGATTTTGGAAATCACGCCAACGCAATATAAAGTAGAGTTCTACGATGATTCTATGAATTTATTAACCGATTTAACGAAAGTGTTTGAGCGTCAATGATTGATCCATTATTAGAAAAACAAATTGTGGACCCTATTGAAAAGTTATTAATACCAGCTGATAATGTAGCACATGTGTTAGATACCAATACTTTAAGTCACGGGATGTTAATTCTTTCGACTGTTAAATATTCCATGATTCCCGTATTATCAACTAAGTCAAAATTAATGGGATTGATTAATATGCCGATGATGATTAATGCTGTGACGACAGTAGAGGCGATTGAAATTGAAAAAATGGATCAAATATTAATACGAGATGTCATGGAAAAAGACCCTGTAACGATTGTTGAGGGCGAACCTTTTGAAAAGATCTTACACCGTTTAGTCGATCAAAACTTTATCTGTATGATTGATCATGAGGGTAATTTCAAAGGGATTATTACGCGACGAGAATTATTGAAACGAATCAATCATTTTTTACATGAAATATCCATTCCTGAAAAATCAAAAGAACTATTAGTGAAGCTAACACTTTCTGAGAATTTAATTTCTTAATTCACTATCTTCATACTTTATTCAAGATTTTTTCTTGATAGACTCAATCACATTTTTATTTGATTATGTTATAATGAGTGTATAGAAGAAAAAGAAAAGAGGGGTGGCTAATGAGCATGCATTTTTTTATAAAAGATATTTTTAAGCGTGTGCTTTTTGCTTCCATAATAGGGGGAGTGCTTTCTGTTATACTAACTGGACCGATTGCTGCCCAGGAAAATGGACATGACCCTCAATTAAATCAAACTTCACTACCTGCTATTTCAGGCACGTTTTCTGATTATATACCTTATTCTCAGTTTAATAATTATCAATATTCAGGATTTGGTAATAATTATGAGAGTCAATATACAATCTTAGAATATACTCCAGATGAAAATGGTCTCTTTCAAGTGGCTATTTTAATGAATGATCAAGCAATGGCTTATGTTTATCAACAGCGCAGTAATGGATTATATGAACTGGGTCATGTTGAGAATTATGGGGAAGTTCAAGATTTACGTTATTCTAACCTTGTGAATAGTGGTCAAGAATCACTTATTTTATCGAGTAATATGACAGTCGGTTATCAATATTATTCCGGCTATCATAATGAATATCTTCGAACTGTTAAGACAATTTTACCAACTTATGAGAAGAATGGTGTCATTTATCAGGAAGTGGTGGCAATTGAAGAAACAGGTTATGCTGATGGAAGTGCCACGTGGTATTACTTAGCACCAAAATATGGGATTATCTGTATTGAAAGAGTAGATAGTCAAGGCAATTCCATAGCTGAAACATCATTATATGAAGTTTATAACGATGTCTATGCACCATAATATTTTATGATATTAGATAAAAAGGGGTTAATGGTTTCAATAAACTATTCCCCTTTTTTAAATAGTGTAATCAAATTTTTTCATGAGTGTTTAAAAACGTTTGATAACATCAATTGAAAATTCATCATGATTTTGGTACAATGATTAAGTTCAAGTTGATTGAACATCATTTCGATTATATGAAGTTGTTAATGCAGTGTCACAATAGTTCGATTTGATTAAGTAAATACTAAAGATTTTTTGTAATGTCGCCGTAGTGTAATGGATATCACACAAGATTCCGGTTCTTGTGATGGGGGTTCGATTCCCTCCGGCGATGTATTATTTTTTAATGTTGGGCTTTAAAACATTGACAGATATGCTTTTGTAAATGTTATGAAAAGTGGGTCTTAGTGCTTTTTCCGAACCTATTTGGGCTAGAATAAAAATAGGATGAAAGGAAAGAAAAAAATGGGGAGAAATTTAAAAGATGATTTCATGATAGTGACTCCAACGGTCAAGGAATTAGAGGTTGAAGTCAAAGCCGAAACAGTCAAAGAGAGTTTGAACAATCTCAAGGGTATCTATATTAAGCCTAACCAATAAGTATCAAATTCAGTTAGAGACAATTATTTCTGTTGGATAAGTAAGCAAAAAGGGGAATCGAGTTTGAAAAGAGGTCAGTATCATCTATTAGTATATATTGCGATGTTAGCAGCACAAGGGGTGGTAATTGGTCTAATTGAACGCTTTATTCCATCACCATTCGCTTTTGCTCCTGGTGCAAAATTAGGATTAGCCAATTTGATTACGATTATTGCTATTTTTACCTTACCTAAAAAATATAGTTTTCAAGTTGTGGCTATTAGAATTTTATTAACTACTTTATTAGGCGGAACGTTATCTACTTTCATGTATAGTGCGGCTGGTGGCGTGTTGAGCTACCTTGTGATGATTTTAATTCAGTATTTAGGGCCTAAAAGAGTGAGTATTGTTGGAATATCGGTCATGGGAGGGATTGCTCATAATGTCGGGCAATTAGGCATGGCAGCAATTCTTGCACAATCTTGGGCAGTTTTAAATTATCTTCCGATTTTATCTATTAGCGGTATTCTAGCTGGTTTTGCGGTTGGTTTTGCCGGTAATTTACTTTTGCACAAAATCTCAGTCTTACGTGTTTATCATGATGATTTAATGCAATCTAAATCACAAATTAATTGGTTGACGATAAATGAATAAAGTGATGATATCAAGCCTGAGATATCATTACTTTTTTTTATTCAAAAACATATTTAAATATCAAGTATTTGAATAAGTATGTGAAAAAAACATCAAAACAGATTGAATCGCTATTTTGTTTGTGCTATAATTATCAAGGAATTATTTTGTGTATTAATTTTAGGAGGAAGTAAAATAATGGCTAAAGAGATCGTCATTGTTGGTGCTGGATATGCTGGGGTAGCTGCCGCTCAACAATTAGGCAAAACTTTTAAAAAAGATGAGTCGATTAACATTACCTTAATTGATAAGCATTCTTTCTTAACTTATATGACTGAATTACACGAGGTTGCAGGTGGAAGAGTAGAACCAGATGCAATTAAGTATGACTTACGTCGTTTATTCAAAAAGTATAAAAAAGTTGATTTAGTAACAGATACCATTAAATCTGTGAATTATGATACGAAAGAAGTATTAGGTGAACAACACACTTACAAATATGATTATTTAATCCTTGCTATGGGTGGGGAAGCTAACACTTATGGTATTGAAGGTGTTGAAGAACACGGTTTCACTTTATGGTCAATTGAAGCGGCAGAGCGAATTCGCGCGCATATTTTAAATGCTTGTTATCGTGCAGCGAGAGAACATGATGAAGTAAAACGTCGTGCCTTATTATCATTCTTAGTTTGTGGTGCCGGCTTTACCGGTGTTGAAATGGTTGGAGAATTAGTGGACTGGGTGCCACGTTTAGCTCATGACTATAAGTTAAACGAAGACGAATTCTCAATTCACTTATTAGACGTGACTCCAAATATTTTAAATATGGTAACAAAAGTTGAACAAGACAAAGCCATGAAATATTTACAAAAAGTTGGAGTAAAGATAACCTTAGGCGATGGAGTCGTTAAAGTAGCTAATGATCATGTAGCATTGACAAGTGGTAAAACGATTCCAACTTATACAACTATTTGGGCTGCTGGTGTCCAAGCAAATACTGAAACAGCTGAATTTGGTATTGAACAAGCACGTGCAGGTCGTTTAGTAGCAAACCAATATATGGAAGCTAAAGACCATGAAAACGTGTATGTTGTAGGTGACTTAGTTTATTACGAAGAAGCAGATAAAGGCAACCAACCAGTACCACAAATTGTCCAAGCAGCTGAACAAACTGGACATACTGCTGCCTTAAACGTGATAGCTGCTATTAATGGTGGCGAAAAACATGAGTACAAAGGAAAATATGATGGATTCATGGTATCAATCGGTTCTAAATATGGTGTGGCTTACTTGTATGATAAGTACCACATGAGCGGATTCTTCGCTATGTTATTAAAACATATCATCAATATTAAATACTTCTTCGATATTAGAAGTTTATATAATATGGTAACTTATACTCAACATGAGTTCTTTGATATTAAGGATCGTCGTAATATCTTCGGCGGATTCTTGTCTTCAAAAGGTAATAACTTATGGATGATTCCATTACGAATTTTCTATGGTTCAATGTGGTTAATTGAAGGCTTGAAGAAAGTATTTGGATTGTTCGGTGCAAATAGTTGGTTTGGAGATACAACAGTATTCCCGTTTGAATGGTTACAAGTTGCTGATGTAGCATCTGGTGCATCTGAAGCGGTCGACGCAACTTCTGCAGCGTCTGATGTGGCGGCAACAGCAGCTGATGCTTCTCAAGCAGTATTTAGCTTAAACTATGCGTATGGTGAAGAACCAATGTTAGTATTTGATAAAATGCCTGATTGGTTTGCTTCTATCATGAAATTTATGATGCCAAATCTAGAAGTTGCTTTATTTATGCAAAAATTTATGTCAGTAGTGGAGTTATTAATTGGTTTAGCATTAATCGCTGGATTATTCACTTGGTTAGTAAGTGCAGGAACGGTTGTTTTAGTGGCAATGTTCTGTTTATCAGGTATGTTCTACTGGGTTAACATGTGGTTCGTTCCGGTTGCCATTGCTTTAATGAATGGTTCAGGACATGCATTTGGTTTAGATTACTGGGTAATGCCAAGGTTAGGTAAACTCTTTGATAAATGGCTCTATGGTAAACCAAATCATATTTATAATGATAAATTTAAATAATTATGTTAAAGTTGAGAAGTAGAGAGTAATCTCGCTTTTCAACTTTTTTTAGAAATGGAGTAAACAGTGTGGTTCATAAAATATGGGAATCATATCCAACGATTGAAACAGCACTTTATGATGTGAAAAAATTGATGAAGAATTCAATAAAAGTGCCAATGGTTGAAGTTAATAATAAAATTTTGGAGTATATAGACGCCCCTGGAAAATATTTAAGATCAGGGTTAACGATTATGGTTGCCGATAATTTAGGTTTACCAATCGATCACGACGTTATTTCAGCTGCGGCGGGACTTGAATTAATGCATTTATCAACCTTAATACATGACGATGTGATTGATAATGCGGATACTCGTCGTGGTGTAACCGTTATCCACAAGGATTTTTCAAACAAAATTGCTATTTATGCAGGAGATTATTTATTATCTATTTCTAGTCGATTGCTTGTTGAATCCAATTTAAAGATTAATCGCAATATGATCGATAATAAAGTGATTGAGCATATTTTAATTGGGGAGTTACGTCAGTTAATGAATCAAAATCGAGATGACATGACGATTCATGATTATTTAAGACAGATTAAAGGCAAGACCGCCACTTTATTTGGCTTAGCGGTGATGATAGCTGGGATTAAAGCAGAGTTACCAAGACGTGATCTGAAACGCCTTTATTATGCCGGTCAAATGATTGGGATGGCCTTTCAATTAAATGACGATTTAATAGATTACCATCAAGATTCAACAATCAGTGGTAAGCCTAGATTACAAGATGTACAAAATGGAATTTATACGGCGCCATATCTAATGTTAAAAGAGCAAGTAGATAATATTAGTGACTTGGAATATGAAGAATTACCCCGATTAATGAAAGAGTATCAAATATTTGATTCGGTTGAGGCAGTTATCACAAGTTATTTAAATAAGAGTTGGCATTATTTTGAGTTAGTCAATATCAATCCAACTAAGATTAAAGAATTATTACGAAAATTAGATTACTAGATAATAGGAGTGTGTGTTAACTTGATAAGATGAGTCAAGTTGTTATTCATTACCTATAAGTGTAATGCTTCATAGAAGTAAAATGGTTTCTTAAAAGCTAGTTTGTTAGTTACTCAAGTGGGTAAGGGAGTGGGCATACCAAGTGAAAAGTAGTTAATTTTTTATATCTTGCTCATCCTCAGGTTCTGTTTAGTCTCGTTTTAGTTTTTACGATATAAGTCTTATCATAATCTGATAATAAATTTAAAGCATTAGTATCGTTATATACTTTTTGGCCACTTTACTAGTGAACTGTGAGTCTCAGATAGTTTTTATTTTTGTAAAATTTTCTAAAAAGGTAAAGTGTTAGTTATCTAGGAAAAATGGTGTAATATTAGACATAAATTCTGCTTTATTGTATAATAATGATGCGGTTTCAAAAAGAACGCAAAAAAAAGAAAGAGGGAATTGATTATATGGAAATGAAAAAGTTATTACTTAAGAGCTCTTTATTATTAGGTTCTGTTTTCTTATTAACAGCATGTGGTTCAAATGAAACTACAGAAGAAACAACTGTTGCTGAAACAACTGCAGCTGTAGAAGAAACAACTGTTGCTGAAACTACTGAAGCAGTAGAAGAAACAACAGAAGCTGAATCAGAAGAAGAAATGACTGATGAAGAAACAACAGAAGCTGAATCAGAAGAAGAAATGACCGATGAAGAAACAACAGATGCTGAATCAGAAGAAGAAATGACTGATGAAGAAACAACAGAAGCTGACTCAGAAGAAGAAATGACTGATGAAGAAACAACAGAAGCTGAATCAGAAGAAGAAATGACTGATGAAGAGACAACAGAAGCTGAATCAGAAGAAGAAACAACTGATGAAGAATCAGAAGTAGCTGCTGATGGTTTACAAGATGGTACTTATACTGTGGTTGGTAATCCAGACGAACGTGGATGGGCAGTAAAACATACTATCGAAGTAAAAGATGGTAAAGTGACAACTTCAGATTTCGACTACTACAATGAAGCAGGCGACAGAAAAACTGAAGATGAAGAATATAATAAAAATATGAAAGAAAAATCAGGCGTATCTTCTAAAGAAGCTATTGAACAATTAAATGCAGCTTTAGTGGAAGGT
This sequence comes from Globicatella sanguinis, assembly GCF_002847845.2. Lineage (NCBI taxonomy): Bacteria > Bacillati > Bacillota > Bacilli > Lactobacillales > Aerococcaceae > Globicatella > Globicatella sanguinis. The sequence continues at coordinate 2,538,385 of NZ_CP126962.1, forward strand.
CAAGAAGCTGAAGTAGAAGTGGTTTCAGGTGCAACACATACTGCAGAAAACTTTGTAAAATCAGCAACAGCTTTATTAGAAAAAGCAGCTAAAGGTGATACTGAAGAAACAAATATTGATGAGGTTGCTTTAGTTGATGGTGAGTATACTCTTAAATCTAATGAAGATGAACGTGGATGGGCTCATACTTTCACTTTAGTTGTTAAAGATGGAAAAGTTGCAGAATCTAATTACGACATGGTCGATAAAGATGGTAATTTAAAATCTGAAAACGAAGAATATAACACTGCAATGAAAGAAAAAGCAGGTGCTTCATTTGCTGAAGCAGTTGAAGCTTTAAATGCTGGTTTAGTAGAAAAACAATCAACAGATTTAGAAGTAGTTTCAGGTGCAACTAGCACTTATGATGCTTTCGTTGAATATGCTAATTTATTATTAGAAGCAGCAGCTAAAGGTGATACTGAAACAATTGAAGTTGAAGTAGCAGCTGAATAATCTTTTAAAGCCAAAACTTTAAAATAATATAAGAAGTCTCAAACTGATAATCGTGTTTGAGGCTTTTTTGTATGCATAGAAGATTACTTATCTAAAGATTCAAATATTTAACTTTTAAGTGACAGTATAGTGAAACTTTAGTAAAATGAAGATGTTAATGTTTTTATAAAGGTGGAATGTAAAAGAATGTTAAAAAAAGAGAAAGTTAAAAAGCTTTGCTTATTGTTAGTAAGTACTTTTCTGTTTGTTCCAACGTTTGCAATTCAAGCAGAAGAATCATCAGAAGCAGAAGTCGTCACTGGTGCTTCTATCAAAAATGATCAATTACCACTTAAGGTCGTTAAAACACCTTTGTCGCGCACAGAATCATTATTACATACCGCTGTTCAAATCCAAATCTATCATGAAAATCAAGAAGAGGTAATGGACTTGGCTTTTGATTATATTGAACGTATGGAAAAATTATTTTCAACTAATCTAGAAGGATCTGATGTTTATCGTATTAATCAAGCAGCAGGAAAAGAGGCTGTTAAAGTAGCTCCAGAAACATTTGAATTAATTCAAAAAGCGCTAGAAGCATCCGAATTAAGTAAAGGTAAATTTGATATTACAATTGGAGCGGTGACTAATTTGTGGCGCATAGGCGATGAAGCGGCGCGTAAGCCTGAACAAAGTGAAATTGATGCGGGTCTTAAAAAAATTGATTACCATAAAGTGATTTTAGATGAAAATAATCAAACAGTTAAATTAGCTGAAGAAGGAATGGTAATTGAATTAGGTGGTATTTCCAAAGGGTACATCGGAAGTGGTATCGTTAAATATTTAAAAGCAGCAGGTGTTAATACCGCTATTGTCAACCTTGGTGGAAATGTTATTGTGATGGGGACATCTCCATCAAATGAAGAAGGATGGAATGTTGGGGTGCAAGATCCGGATGAAGTTCGTGGTGCGGTAGTTGGTACAGTAAGAACGAAAGATTACGCAGTAATCACTTCAGGCGTTTATGAACGCTATTTAGAATTGGATGGTGTACGTTATCATCATATTTTAGATCCACAAACAGGTTATCCATTGGATAATGAAATTTCAGGGGTGACTGTTTTTGCTCCCGAATCGGTCGATGGAGATGGCCTTTCAACTTCATTATTCTTATTTGGTATCGAAGAAGGAATTGAGTTTGTTGAGAGCTTAGAAGGAGTAGAAGCAGCATTTATCGATAAGGATCATCATGTGTATTTAACATCGGGTCTAAAAGATGAATTCAAGTTAACGAATGAGGAGTATAAAGTTGTTGAGTAAAGAAAATATCAAAATATTTTTAAAATTCGTTGAGATTCAAACGAAGATTGCCAGTGTATTTCCCATGTTGATTGGAATAATGTGGGCACTTTATCGTTATCAAGCTTTTAATGGCTTCAATACGTTGTTATTTATAATAGCGGTATTGTTTTTTGACATGTGTACTACGGCCATTAATAATACAATGGACTATTATAAAGCAAAGTCTGAGCGTTATATCAAAGAAGAAAATGTCATTGGTATCTATAATCTATCGCCAAGAAATATGGTCATCATTCTATTCGTCTTATTGGCGATTGCGATCATTTTTTCAATTATATTAGTCTTTAAGACAGATCCTATATTATTGATTTTAGGTGCGATTTGTTTCTTTATAGGGATTATGTATACTTATGGTCCGACGCCTATTTCAAGAACGCCTTATGGTGAATTTTTCTCCGGCTTTACGATGGGATTTGGTATCTTTTTTCTGGCTGTTTTCATTCAAGACCCTACACTTTTAATTTCAACTCAGTGGAATGTTCCAATGATGACTTTAAATTGGCATTGGTTACATACAATTGAAATATTTATGATGTCGTTGCCTTTAGTGTCCTTAATTGCCAATATTATGTTAGCGAATAATATTCGTGATTTAGATACTGACATCGAAAATGAACGTTTTACACTAGTCTATTATGTCGGGCGTCCTTTTGCAATCATCTTATATCAAGTGTTAAGTGCTTTACCTTGGCTATTTTTCTTATTGTTTTTATTATTAGGTAATTTACCTTGGTGGTGTGCGATTGCTTTTATTGGGGTAGTACCTCATTATCGAAGTGTGATAACTTATCGCCAAAATTATATGGAGAAACCAGCTTTTGGTGAAGCGATAAAAAGTTTTATTTTATTTGCTAGTATTTATTTATTGATATTAATTATCGTGAATATCAGCATGTTATTTTAAAAATTCTAAAATCCTAAAGGGTTGTTCTATAGTGACCCCAAAAAGTTAGACTAAATTTTATGAAGAGTTACTCTTGTTGGGTAGCTCTTTTTCATTGTGCTTAATTTGTTGCTTCCGACCTTAAGCCACCATCCTCATCAGACATTGAAGCGTGTCAAGAGGATGAGCGAAGCGGCTCTTGATTCGCTTCGATGGCTGTGAGACACTTAGGCGCTTAAGGAAGCATAATGCTTCTTATATTCCACAGGACTCAGGTACCCAAGCTTTTCCTTAATTCGATCTTCATTGTAGTATCTTATATAGTTGTGGATTGCTTGTTCTAACGCTTCATAACTATGATACACATTCCCGTAATACATTTCTTGCTTCATGATGCCAAAGAAGTTTTCTGCCGGTGCATTATCTAGGCAGTTCCCCTTGCGTGACATACTCTGAAAGATTTTATTATCTTTCAATAATTCCTGATATTCATTCATTTGATAGGCCCAACCTTGATCTGAGTGAAAAGTACGTCGATATTCACAGTTACTTGTTACCTCGACTGCTTCTTTAAATGCTGCCATCATAGATGTTTTGTTTGGTTGAGCTGAAATTTTATAGCTCACAACTTCCATATTGAATAAATCAATAAATGGATCCAAATATAACTTTCTCAGTTGAAATTGTCCTGAATCATCCGCTTCATAATATCTAAATTCACTCGTATCGGTGACAATTTTCTGATGAGGAATTGTGCTGGTAAATCTGCGTTTTAAGCGATTAGGTGCGGTTTTTCCAATATCTCCTTTATAAGAGTTGTATTTGCGTGATTTACGAGTAAAGGATGTTACTTGTAACTTCAAGCTCTTCATCAGTCGCTGTCCTTTATTTTTGCCGATTTGATGACCACGTCGCCGTAATTCAGCACAAACACGACGATAACCATAGTCTTTATGTATCTTGCGAATATCAAGTATTTCATTTTTTAAATCTTTATCTTTGTTCGGCTGATTCATTCGGTTGAGATGATAATGATAAGTGGCCTTAGGAAAATCAAGCACCTTTAAAATAATAGCCAATGTATACGTTGTTTGTTCATGGAGATTACGGATGACAATCACTGTTTGTTGTCTGGTTGCCGCTTGTCTGCTTCCCGCAATCTCCTCAATTCTTTTAAAAATTTGTTCTCAATATCTAGCTGTGTAATGCGTGCCTCTTGTTCTTCAATGATTTTCTTTAACGCGTCGTTTTCGTTCTCCAGAGATACTGAATTTTGTTTAGGTTGATATTTCTTTTGTTTTGACATGGTTGGTGGCCTCCCTAGTGATTTAGATAAGCCATCGATACCCTCTCTCTTGAATGTCCGTAACCAATTGGCAATCAAACTTGGATTATTTATACCAAATTGTTTCCCGACTTCGCGATAGCTTAACGTTGTATTCAAGTATAATTCTATCGCATTTAACTTCATTTCGACAGTATAATGACGCTTAGTCGTTTTTACGTGAAGTCCATCTATGCCAAAATCCTGGTAGTTCTGGATCCATCGTTTAATATCAGATTTGCCTATTTGATATTTCTTTGCAAGTTGTTTGTAGCTTCTAGCTCCTGCTTCATATTCTGCAACAACTTGAAGCTTAATCTCTAAATTATATTTGCTCATAAATTAACCCCCAAAAAGTTAGATTTTTGGTCTAGCTTTTGGGGGCAGCTCATTCAAGACAATCTTTGAGGATTTTTTTTAAGTCCTATTAAATCAACATTATAAGGGTATTTATTTTCATTCAATAAATATTTTTGAGTCAATAGTTGACAAAAGATTTAAACTAGTATAAACTTTGACTATCAAATAGTTTGATTATCAAACTAAATGAAAGAGGTGAATTTTACGAATGGATTTTGAGATCATTGATGAGGTTAATTCTTATTTAGTCCGTATTTTTAATGAAATAATGCAAATAGAAGAAGAATCACTAAAATCAAGTGAGTTCAAAGATATTACAATTAAAGAAATGCATACGATAGAAGCCATTGGATTGGTAGATAATCCAACTTCTAGTCAAGTAGCCAATAAGTTAGGAATTACGGTAGGGACATTGTCCGTCTCGATTCAAAATTTAGTCAAGAAGGATTATGTTGAACGTGTTCAATCGGCAGAAGATCGTCGAATTGTTCGCTTAAAACTAACTAAGAAGGGTAAATTATTATATCGTTTGCATCATAAATTTCATACAGATATGGTCGAGAAAACCTTAACAGATCTTGAAATTGATGAAGCACAAACTCTGATAAAAGGGCTGCGTAACCTTAACCAATTCTTAGATGAGATTAAGGGTAAACTAAATTAAAGGATAAGAATTGATGAGTAGAATAATTAAGATGGGGAGTTATTTGCCTCAAAATAAGTTATCAAATCTTGAGTTAATTGAAAAGTTTCAAATTGATTCAAGTGATGAATGGATACAACAGCGGACCGGGATAGATCAGCGCTACTTTGCAGACCATGATGAAGAAGTAAGTGATTTGGCGATTAAAGCGGCTAAAGATTTAGTGGATCAAATGGATCATTCCATTGCAAGTGAAATTAAAACGATTATCGTGGCTTCAATGTCCTCAAAACAACCGACTCCAAGCGTTGCAAATCAAGTGAGTTTGGCTTTAAATTGTGAAGATGCTTTTTGTTTAGATATTAACACTGCTTGTTCAGGTTTTGTGAGTGCTTTAGAGTTAGCAGAGCATTTAAGTAGCAATCAAGCAACAGGTTATACTTTAGTAATCGGTGCTGAGAAGATGAGTCAGATATTAGATGCGAACGATCGTTCAACCAATATTTTGTTTGGTGATGGCGCAGGTGCCTTTCTTATCGAGCATGATGGCACAGGACTATTAGAGTATCAGAGTGCGATGCATAGTGAGGGCGATTTATCTTTATCAATCGAAGTGAGTCAAGCCACCAACTTTTTAATGCAAATGAAAGGACGGGAAGTATTTAATTTTGTTTCACGAAAAGTGATTCCAAGTTTAATTGATTTTATACATGAAAATGCAATTGAAATGGACTATTTAATTTGTCATCAAGCGAATCAACGTTTTCTTGATTTAATAGCCAAAAAAATGAGCATGGACGAATTAAAATTACCGTCCAATATCAAGGAAGTCGCTAATTTATCAGCCGCAAGTATTCCAGTTTTATGTCATCAGTTAGTAAAAAATAAACAACTTAAACTCGATGGTACGCAAACAATTGTCCTATGTGGGTTTGGTGCGGGACTATCGTGGGGAAATATTACATTAAAAATTTAAAACATTATTTGGAGGAATTTAACATGGTATTTGAAAAAATTAAAGCAATTATTGTAGAGCAATTAGATATTGAAGAAAAAGATGTGACTTTAGAAACGAACTTTTTAGAAGATTTACAAGCAGACAGTTTAGATGTTTTTCAAATCATTAGCGAAATTGAAGATGAATTAGATATTACGATTGATACTGATCAAAATTTAAAAACAGTTGGCGATTTAGTTAACTATATTGAAGCTTTGTAAAAGCGTCAGTAGTAGATTATGACGTAAATTTAATAATATAGGATGACCGTATAAAACTATATAAAGACTCATATTTGTTTAGAGATTTTATTAGTGCACTATATGGTCATTATTATTTAACCTGATATAAAGGAAGAAAAAAATATGCAAACAGCTATAACAAAATTATTAAATATCAAATATCCTATTATCCAAGGCGCAATGGCTTGGGTAGCTGATGCTGATTTAGCTAGTGCAGTATCCAATGCAGGTGGCTTGGGAATTATTGGAACGGGACATGATCCGGTTGAGGTTGTCCGCGAAAAAGTTGAAACGATGAAAAATAAAACCAATCAACCGTTTGCGGTCAATGTCATGTTATTAAATCCTCATGTAGAAGAGGTAGTGGATTATTTAGTGAATTCAGGGGTAAAAATTATTACGACTGGTGCTGGTAATCCGGGGAAATACATGGAACGTTTTAAAGAAGCGGGAATTGTCGTGATTCCAGTAGTGGCATCAGTTGCATTGGCCAAAAGAATGGAACGAATTGGTGCCGACGCTGTGGTCGTAGAAGGTATGGAAGCTGGTGGACATATTGGTAAACAAACAACATTGGCTTTAGTACCTCAAATTGTAGATGCAGTGGATATTCCAGTCATTGCCGCAGGTGGTTTCGGTGATGGTCGTTCATTAGCAGCTGCTTTGATGTTAGGTGTAGAAGCGATTCAGGTTGGTACAAGATTTGTGGTGGCTAATGAATCAAATGCACATCCAAACTTTAAAGCCGCAATTTTAAAGGCGACTGATATTGATACCGTTGTGACTGGGACCATAACGGGTCATCCTGTACGAGTTCTCCGCAATCGTTTGACTAAAGAATATTTAGCTTTAGAAAAATCAATCACCAGTCAAGAACAGCCGGATTTATCTGTTTTAGAGGATTTAGGTAGAGGTGCCCTAAGACGTGCCGTAGTAGAAGGCGATGTTAATACTGGATCCATGATGGCGGGACAGATTGCTGGTCTCATCAAAAAGGAGCAATCCTGTCAAGAAATTATTGAAGAGTATGTCAATGAAGCGAAAGCTGTTTTTCAAACAAAACAAAGTTACTTTAATTGAGGTGAAATAGTTGAAATTAGCAGTTATGTTTAATGGACAAGGCGCTCATTTTGAACAGATGGGGCAAGATTTTGTGACTCATTTTGAAGAAGCTAGAGCGGTCTATCAGCGAGCAGAGCAATTGACGCAACTCCCGATTACGAAATGGATCACAGAAGATATCAGTGCACTTAATTTTACCAAAAATGCACAATTAGCGATTAGTACTACTAGTCTGGCCATCTTTAATTCAATAAAAAAACATTTACCTGATATTGAGGCAATGGGTGGATTAAGTTTGGGTGAATACAGTGCTTTAATAGCCAGTCAAATATTAAACGAAGACGATGGCTGGCCTTTACTGAAAAAACGTGGGGAATTAATGAGTGCACAGGCACAGACTTTAACTCATTCCCAAATGGTGGCTGTTATTCAAGTACCATTAGACGAGATTAAGGCCATTATAAATGAAATGCAAAATGATACTAAAATTTATATTGCTAATTATAATGCGCCTACTCAAATCGTTTTAGGTGGGACTCAACTCGCTATCAAGGAGTTTAAACAATTAGCGAAAGCAAAAGGTTATAAAAAGATTTTACCATTAAAAGTAGAAGGACCTTTTCATACACCATTAATGAAAGAGGTACAAGAACCTTTTAAGGAAGCTTTATCAACGATTGCTGAATTAGAAACTAAAGGGAAAATCCCGGTATGGAGTAATGTAACGGCAGAGCCACACCAAGCGACGACGATTAAACCCTTATTAGTCGATCATTTGGTTAAGCCAGTTAAATGGTTGCAAACAATTGATCAATGGCATCAACAAGGGATTACTCATATTATTCAAATCGGACCTGGGAATACATTAGCTAAATTATTAGATCAACAGTATCGTACAATCAATCATTTAGTAGTGAATAAAGTAGAAGATATTGAAAACATTTCAGCATTTTTGAAATCATGAGAATTAGAGGTGGAAAATGAGTTTAGTTTGTTTAATAACGGGAAGTTCTAGAGGCATTGGTTTAGCTATTGCCAAACATTTAGCTAAATTAGATTATCAAGTGATTTTAAACAGTCGTAGACCAATTGATGAAGCTATTTTGGCAGAGTTTGAGGATGTAAGCCATCCTGTTGATACGGTCATTGGCGATATTGGTAATTTTGAAGATAGCCAACGTATGGTAAATGAAATTAAAGAAAAATATGACCAAATTGATGTCTTAATCAATAATGCAGGGGTCACCAAAGATGGTTTATTTATAAGAATGAAGGAAGAAGACTATGATTTAGTCTTAGATACTAATTTAAAGGGGACCTTTAATATGTGTCGACATGTGATTCCTTTGATGCTTAAAAAGCGGAGTGGGACGATTATTAATCTTTCAAGTATTGTTGGCATTATAGGTAATGCCGGTCAAGTAAATTATGCAGCGAGTAAGGCGGGAGTCATTGGTTTAACTAAGTCTTTAGCTAGAGAAGTTGCAAGTCGAAACATTACCGTTAATGCGATTGCACCTGGATTTATCGAAACCAAAATGACGCATGATTTATCTGAAAAAGTAAAAAATACAATGTTGAGTCAGATCCCATTAAAAAGATTTGGTCAAGTGGAAGAGATTGCTGATTGTGTTCAATTTTTAATCCATAATCGATACATGACCGGGCAAGTCTTAGAAATTAATGGCGGCATGAATATGTAATAAGAAAGGAAAACGATAATGGAAAGAGTTGTGATTACAGGAATCGGTACAGTTTCTCCTATTGGGAATAATACGGTTGAATTTTGGGAGAATATTAAAAACGATCAGCATGGTATTGCGCCGATTACTAAATTTGATGCTTCAGCAACGGGGATATCAGTAGCAGCTGAAGTTAAAAATTTTAATGGAAAAGAACTATTAGGCAACAAAGAAGTCCGCAGAATGGATTATTTTTCACAGTATGGATTAGTAGCTGCTATGGAAGCTGTTGAAATGAGTGGCTATGATATTGCAGCGAATCCGATGCGTGTTGGAACATTAGTAAGTTCAGGAATCGGTGGATTAGTTGAAATTGAAAATGGCATTCGTAAGATGATTGAAAAAGGACCTAAAAGAATCCCACCACTATTTGTTCCCTTAACAATCGGTAATATGGTAGCTGGTAATATCTCTATGAAATTAGGGGCTAAAGGTATTAGTTTGGATATTGTCTCTGCTTGTGCTAGTGCAACGAACGCGATTGGTGAAGCCTTTTTAAAGATTAAAATGGGACTATTAGATGCGTGTATCGCAGGTGGTTCAGAAGGAACCATTAATGAAATCGGTATTGGTGGTTTTGCAGCCTTAACAGCATTATCGACGGAATCCAATCCTGATTTAGCTTCACGTCCATTTGATAAAGACCGTGATGGTTTTGTCATGGGGGAAGGTGCAGGGATTTTATTTTTAGAATCATTAAGTTCAGCTCAAAAACGAGGTGCCACTATTTTAGGCGAAGTAGTCGGTTATGGCTCCACATCGGATGCTTATCATATGACAGCACCTAGTGAAGACGGCTCTGGAGCAGGGGAAGCGATGAAAATGGCAATCCAGCAAGCCAATATTCAAGCGACTCAAATCGATTATATCAACGCACATGGTACCTCTACACCAACTAATGATTCAGCAGAAACGGTAGCGATTAAATATGCATTAGGCGAACATGCTTACCAAGTACCTATCTCCAGTTCTAAAGGATTTTTTGGGCATTTATTAGGAGCAGCTGGCGGAGTTGAAGCGATTGTAACAGTTAAAGCATTAGCTGAAGGCTTTATACCAGCAACCCTAGGCTTACAAAATCCAGAAGATGTGTGTGATTTGGACTATGTGCCGCATAAAGGACGCTCAAAAGCGATTCACTATGCTTTATCCAATTCATTAGGATTTGGTGGACATAATGCGGTCTTATGTTTTAAACGATGGGAGGATAATGAATGAACTATCAAGAGTTATTAACCTTAATTGATAAACTAGACCAATCAAAAGTAGCTTATTTAGAATTCACTCAAGGCTCTGATAAAGTTGTATTATCCAAAGAGGTTCCATTTGATAAAGGATCCGTATCACAGACCACGGATCACACGACTAAAACGGTACAGGATCAAGTAGAACCTTCACCATCGATGGTTACAGAAGTACCAAGTAAAGAAACGAAGGAAGTATCATCATCTGAAAATTCACAATATGAAGCCATTAATTCGCCAATTGTTGGAGTGGTTTATTTACAACCACAACCAGGCGAACCATCGTATGTGACCGTCGGTGATGAGGTAAAGAAGGGCCAAACAATATGTATTATTGAAGCCATGAAATTAATGAATGAAATTGCTGCACCTTTTGATGGCATCATTCGTGAAGTATTAGTAGAAAATGACAACGTAGTGGAATTTGAACAACCACTATTTAAGATTGAACGTAAATAAGGAGAGTAAATTATGACAATTTTAACTGCCCAACAAGTAATGGATATTATACCAAATCGTTATCCGATTTGTTTTATTGATGCGGTCGATGAATTAGTGCCTGGAGAAAAGATTGTTTGTCGTAAAAATGTCACCATTAACGAACAATTTTTCCAAGGACATTTTCCAGGTGAACCGGTAATGCCAGGAGTATTAATTTGTGAAGCATTGGCTCAAGCAGGATCAATCCCATTATTGCAGATGCCAGATTTTGAAGGGAAAACAGCCTATCTTGGTGGTTTAAATAAAGTAAAGTTTCGTCAAAAAGTAGTTCCTGGTGATGTGTTAAGATTACAGGTTGATATCGTAAAATTAAAACGTAATGCTGGAATTGGTATGGGCCAAGCATTTGTTGGGGATAAAAAAGTAGCGGAAGCAGAAATGACTTTTATTATTGGCGTTAAATAATGTTCGTAAGAAAAGTCTAAAAAGTAGGTGAATAGGATTGTTTAGAAAAGTATTGGTAGCCAATCGTGGTGAAATCGCGGTACGAATTATTCGAGCGTTAAGAGAGATGAATATTATCTCCGTTGCCGTATATAGTACAGCTGATAAGGAGGCCATGCATACCCAATTAGCGGATGAAGCTATTTGTATCGGACCAGCTAAAAGTTTAGATAGTTATCAAAATCCGGTAGCGATATTATCTGCTGCGACGGCGACAGGGTGTGATGCTATTCATCCAGGGTATGGATTTTTATCAGAGCGAAGTGATTTTGTTGCCATGTGTGAAGAACTAGGTATCCAATTTATTGGCCCTAAAAGTCAAACCATTGAATTAATGGGAAATAAACAAAATGCTCGTCAAACGATGTTAGCATCAGGAATACCCGTTACGCCAGGTAGTGAAGGTTTAGTTCATACTTGGCAAGAAGCTACAATGATTGCTGATCAAATAGGTTTTCCATTAATGATCAAAGCGGCTGATGGTGGCGGTGGCAAAGGCATGCGTCGTGTTGAAAACGCAGATGACTTTAAAAAACTGTTTGAACAAGCACAGATTGAAACACAAAATGTATACGGTAATCAAGATTTATATATTGAAAAGATCATTTATCCTGCAAGACATATCGAAATCCAATTGATAGCCGATCACTATGGTAAAGTATTACATTTAGGAGAACGCGATTGTTCACTACAAAGGCGTAATCAAAAAGTGATTGAAATTGCACCAGCCGTAACTTTACCTGAAGCAACGAAAGAAGCTTTATGGCAAACGGCTGTCAAGGCAGCTCAAGCAATTGAATACCAAAATGCGGGAACAATTGAATTTTTAGTAGATGATGACCATAATTTTTATTTTATGGAAATGAATACACGTTTACAAGTAGAACATCCGATAACGGAATTAATAACCGGTATTGATATTGTCAAAGAACAAATAAAAATTGCGATGGGGCAACCTTTAGCACTCAATCAACAGGATATTCATTTTACTGGGGTGGCCATCGAGTGTCGCTTAAATGCAGAGGATTCAAACTATGACTTTCGAGCTTCGAGTGGCCATATTGACCGGCTCATTTTACCAGCAGGACCTCATGTACGAATCGAGTCTGGAATTTACTCCGATTATTTTTTACCGCCTTTTTATGATTCAATGGTAGCGAAAATAATTAGTTATGGCCACGCTCTAAATGATGCCATGTTAATTATGGAACGGGCTTTAAGTGAAGTGGTAGTAGAAGGGATTACCACTAATATTGATTTATTACAAGCATTGATCATGAATGATGAAGTTCAAACCCTAAATTTCCATACAAAATGGTTAGAAGAAAGTTTTCTTCCTCAGTGGTTAAAACGTGAGGAGGGGTTAAATGGAACTATTTAAAAATAAAAAAATAATTCGTTTAAATGCACAACCTCCTACGTATCATGAAAAAAAATCAAAGATTCCAGATAATTTTTTAACAACTTGTCCACATTGTAAGCGTAATTTATTACCGTCACAAGTAACGGTGGATTATACTTGCGAAAGATGTCAGGGGAATTTACAGTTTCCTGCTAATGCCAGAATTAATTGGTTACTCGATGAAGATAGTTTTGAAGAAGTAGCGAGTGACATTAGTAATCAAAACCCCATTGGTTTTCCAGATTATGAGCAAAAGCTAGCCAACTATCAACAAATAACAAACTTAAAAGAAGCAGTTGTAGTAGGTACTGGGTTAATGGATGGTATGAAAGTAGCACTCGGTGTAATGGATAATCGCTTTATGATGGCGAGTATGGGCACGGTGGTAGGGGAGCGGATTACTCAACTTTTTGAAATAGCGACCCAAAATCAACTGCCAGTCATCTTATTCATTGCTTCTGGTGGTGCCCGTATGCAAGAAGGTATTATGTCATTGATGCAAATGGCTAAAATTAGTCAAGCAGTAAATCGTCATCATCAAGCTGGTTTATTTTATCTTGCTATTTTAACGCATCCTACAACGGGTGGGGTAACGGCGAGTTTTGCAATGCAAGCAGATATTATTTTAGCTGAAGAAAAGGCTACAATTGGCTTTGCTGGAAAACGCGTCATCGAACAGACCATAAAAGCAAAATTACCCAAAGAGTTTCAAACAGCAGAGACTGTTTTAGAAAATGGTTTTATTGATAATATTGTGAAACGAACTGAACAGAAAAATAGGATCAAATTTTTATTGAAAACCAATCAAAGGGTGATGTCATTATGAAAGCATATCAAAAAGTTCAAGCCGCTCGCGAACTATCCAGAATTTCTAGTTTAGAGATTATTGATAAATTGTGTAGCGAATTTATGGAGTTTCATGGTGATCGCTTAATGCACGATGATCGAGCAATCGTTACCGGAGTTGGTTTAATGGATGAACAACCGATTACGATTATCGGTATTCAAAAAGGACATAATATGAAAACGAATATTATGCGTAATTTTGGTTCGGTGGGTCCGGCTGGTTATCGTAAAGCCCAGCGTATGATGCGTCAAGCAGAAAAATTTGGTCGACCCGTTCTAACTTTAATTAATACCGCTGGCGCACATTGTGCACCGGAATCGGAAGAAAATGGCATTGGTGAAGCGATCGCGAGCACCTTATTGACCATGAGTCAATTAACGGTTCCCAGCCTAGCGATTATTTTAGGTGAAGGTGGTAGTGGAGGGGCCATTGCCTTGGCGCTTGCTGATGAAGTTTGGATGTTAGAAAACAGTGTCTATTCGATTCTTTCCCCAGAAGGTTTCGCTTCGATATTATGGAAAAATTCCAAATTGGCCTCTAAAGCAGCAGATTATATGAAATTGACGGCTGATGATTTATTCGAGTTAAACGTAATCGATAAAATTATTGAAGAAGTAGACGAATTGGGTCAGCCTATTGATCAAAACCACTTTACCAATCACTTAATCAACGAAATTAAAGCGAAAATAAATGCATTGTTATCAATGAACCCTGAGACCCGTCTAGAAAAGAAATATCAGCGTTTTAGACAGTATTAAAAAAACAGTTAGCTAGATTACAATAAGTAAAACATTAATCCGTAAAGATTGAGTTAATACTTAGTGTTAAGACTAGTTAACTGTTTTTTGATTTGGTTGGCATTATAGGAAAATTGAAAATCTAATAGTCAGCTTTTATAGTTGTTAATCCAACACATAATTTATATTAGCGACAAGTCCCTCTTAAGTTTGCCAAGAGGACGATTGCTATTCAAGAATTAGTCATCTTCTAATGACAATTGTTTTGAAGCTGAAAAGTTGGCAAAGATAATTTTGGACATTGTTTAAAAATAATCTCTAATGCAAAAGTGAAAGTACACTAGTACAAGAAAATTAGATATTTTTTCTGTTTAATCCACCTCAGTTGCTTCGGTATCAAACTAGTCTTCGTGACGCACTATGATGTCACTCAACCATTCACTTAAAATTAATGCACAGTAGATTGACTGAATCAATCAGGTTTCTACTTATCTTATTTAATTAATTCTCAGAATGATAACTCCATCCTTGATCATTATGATAAATCATCAGTTTACTCATTCCCCCATCAACGGTAATTGTTTGCCCATTAATAAAACTGGCTTTTTTACTAGCAAGGAATAAAATCAGTTCGGCAATATCCTCTGGAACGCAGACTTTTTTACTTGGATGTTGACTGACATCTGAACCACTAAATGAATGTTGGTAGGTATCAATCCATCCGGGAGCAATAGCATTGACTCTAATTTGTTCTTTACTTAAACTAATAGCTAAATTATGAGTAAGGGCTGTAATAGCGCCTTTAGCAGCAGCATAACTTTCAGTCTCTGCTTGGCTTTGAAAAGCCCTTGTGGATGACAGATTTATAATGGAGCTACCTGGAGTGAAATGATTTAAGAGTAACTGCGTTAAGTAAAAAGGTGCTACGACTCCCACTTGCAAAGCGTCATTGAATTCGGATAAAGAACCATTGTGAATTCCTACCGATAAAGGCAATGCATTATTGACCAATACATCAATTTTCGATTCATTCTTTAAGATAGATTCAACAAATTTTTGAAGAACAGCCGGTTGACCGATATCTCCTTGATAAAAAGAACCAGGATTAAGATCAATGCCATAGACACGTGCACCAGCTGCTTCAAAGGCCTTCCGTGTGGCTAAACCGATACCATGTCCATCGCCTGTAACAACAACAACTTTATTTTTATACATCTGAACACCCACTTCCATAAAAATTATATTAATAATATAGCAGATTAGTCAGAGTTTTAACACTAATATTGACATAATCGAAATCTAATAAATCCGCGTGTTTTGGTAACGAAAGTAGTTAAATTAAGGGTACGGAACATTGTTAATTGGATTGAAGAGATACGCGTAGTCATCAAGAATCATAAATTTACAACAATGGTTGAGCTTCATAACGATAAAAGGAAACTAAATAGATGTTTAATAAAATTTTTTCTAGAAATCATTTTGAACAAATAATGGCATAATAAAAAGTCAAAAGATGAAAAAAATTCGTCTTTTGGCTTTTGAATGATTTTATTAGATGATTAAACTTTTACAGCTGTTCCGCTACCAATGACCATCATCATACCATTATCTGCCCCTAAAACTTCATAGTCTAATTTCATACCTACAATAGCATTTGCGCCTAAATTCTTAGCTCGACGTTCTAATTCATCCATTGCTTCTCGTTGAGCTTCTCGAAGTTCTTCTTCATAGCCTGCTGAACGTCCACCAAAAATATTTCGTAAGCCAGCTCCGAAATCTTTCATAAAATTAATCCCTACAACAACTTCACTAAAAACCACGCCAATATATTCTTGTACAGGTTGTCCTTCAATTGTAGGTGTAGTTGTAATAATCATTTAAAACCCTCCCATTATATGATACTATTATTTTAAAATAAAATTTCAAAAAATGCATGCAACTTAAGTTGTAAAATTTTATTTTTAATCATTTTTAGGAGGAAATTATGAAAAAATTATCAACTCAAAAAGCTCCTGCAGCAGTAGGACCTTACTCACAAGGCATTCAAACAGGCAATTTATTCTTCTTATCTGGGCAATTAGGCTTAAATCCTGAAACCGGGAAAATGGTTGAAGGAGGTATTGAGAAGCAGACGCATCAAGTTTTCAAAAATATTCAAGCGGTATTAGAATCAGAAGGATTAACTTTAAATAATGTGGTGAAAGTCTTGGTTTTATTAGCTGATATTAACGATTTTGCTGCTGTCAATACTATTTATGGAGAATATTTTAATGAACCTTATCCAGCTAGAAGTGCTTTCCAAGTTGCTGCTTTGCCTTTAGGTGGACAAATTGAAATTGAAGTAATTGCTGAACGTAGTGAATAATTTTCAAAACATTAAACATTTTTCATGGAAATTAAAACAAAATGAGAAAATGATTGACAAACAATTAGATTTTATGTAGACTAGTCTTAATAAATTATTATTAACTTTCTCTAGGGGGACTTCTACTATGAAATTTAAAAAAGCAACTTCTTTATTTTTAGCGACTTTGGCTCTATCTAGTGCATTAGCCACGTCGGTCTCCGCCCAAGAACAGATTGTTATCGGTGGAAACTTTGAAATGAGTGGTGGGGCGGCTGCTTATGGTTCGGTGATGGCCAAAGCATTAGAATTAGCGGTAGAATTACGTAATGCCGAAGGCGATGTTTTGGATGGCTATCAATTAGCAACGACGATTCTAGATAATAAATCTGATTTAACTGAGTCTAGCTCTGTTGCTACCCGTTTGACTTCAGATGATAAATTAGTTGGAATCATCGGGGCAGCAACGACAGGTGCTTCGCAAGCCGAAATTCCGGTGATTACTGAAGCAGGTGTTCCAGCTATTTTACCAGCGGCGACCGGAGATGGTATTACTTTAGCTAATGATGGCAGTGTGTTAGAGTATTTATTCCGTGTTTGTTTTGCTGATGCTTATCAAGGAACAGCGGGTGCATCTTACGCATTTAACGAATTAGGTGCTAAAAAAGTAGCTATTTTATCAGATCAAGCTACTGACTATTCTCAAGGTTTAGCTAAAGCCTTTAAAGAACAATTTGAAGAATTAGGTGGTGAAATAGTAGCCAATGAGTCATACCAATCAGGTGACTCAGATTTTTCAGCTACTTTAACTACTTTATTAACTCAAGATTTTGACGCTTTATATATTCCAGGTTATTATACTGAAGTTGGTCTAATCATTAAACAAGCACGTGAATTTGGCTTAACACAACCAATCGTTGGTGGCGATGGTTTAGCAAGTGATACTTTAGTTGAATTAGCAGGACAAGCAAATGTTAATGATGTTTATTACACCGCGCATTTCTCTCCTAATTCTGAAGAAGAAGATGTGCAAAACTTCTTAAAAGCATACAAAGAAAAATTCGGTCAAGAAGCGGACTCATTTGCTGCTTTATCATTTGATGCGTCTAACTTATTGATTGATGCCATTGAACGTGCAGGTTCAGCAGATCGTGCGGCTGTAACCAAAGCGATTGCAGAAACTAAAGATTTTGATGGTGTTACAGGAACATTTTCTATTGATGACCAACATAATCCGGTTAAACCTGTAACAATGATCAAATTAACTGCAGGTGAAATCGAATCTGCTGAAGAATATTCAGCTGAATAATTATTAATAATTGCATAGTTAAATAAATTGCCAAGAAGTAGAAATAGGGATGAAGTCGTTTTGACTATTTATCACTACAACTACTATATTTATAAACAATACAAATGGGGTTTTGAAAGGAAAATATCTTTCTAACCTCATTTTTATTGATGTAGGATGAAGAAGGGGTACCGTATGAGTGTGGCTGACGAAGCAATATCATTCGGTTAGCTACTTCTAGATCACCTACATAAAATTGATGAAAATCGCTATGAAATCAGTTAGCAGTTGCTTTAAAATCAGTAATAAGTCAATTCAATGTCCCAGAATAGGGTTCCATGCTATACTATTTTAAGAGCAAGAGGATTACTCTATCTTCTTAAATATAAAGGAGGATTATCGATGAAACTAAATATATTAGAACAAGTTCCATTGTATAAAGGTAAAACAGCTGAAGGGACTTTAAAAGAGTTAACTACTCTGGCGCAATTAGCTGATCAACTTGGATACAAACGATTTTGGTTAGCAGAGCATCATAACACGCCAGCATTTTTGAGTAGTGCACCGGATATTTTGGCGGGGCATCTATTAGCGAACACCGAGAAAATCAGGGTAGGTACTGGTGGTGTCATGGCAATGCACTATGGATCCTTACAAATTGCTGAACGCTTTAATTTATTAGCGACACTATATCCTGATCGTGTTGATATGGGATTAGGTCGAGCACCGGGAACTGATTTGGCAGCAGCACGTGCACTTAATCAAACGCATTTACTATCACCTGTTCAAATTAATCAAATTATTGAAGAAACCTTACACTTCATTCGAGGCGATTTCGAAGAAACACATCCTTATCGACGTTTCAAAGTGACTCCACAACCAGAAATATTACCTGAAGCCTGGCTATTAGGATCTAGTGGTCAAAGCGCAGCTTGGGCAGGAGAAAAAGAAATGAATTACGCTTATGCTCAATTCTTTACTGGTCATCAAGATGAAGATGTGATGGATCATTATCGTCAATTTTTCCCTACAGATAGCAAGTTAACACCTATTACACTATCAGCGTTGTCTATTGTGGCAGCTGAGACTAAAGAAGAAGCGGATCACTTGGCTTTAACGATGCAAGAATTTCGCTATCGTTTAGAAAATGGCTTTAGTGTCGTCTTTAGAAGTCCGGAAGAAATTATGGCTGATGGTGAAGAGTACGTTGAGAAAATTAGACAATATACTACTGGAAGAAATAATGCGATTATTGGGACGTATCAAGAGGTGGCGG
Organism: Globicatella sanguinis; assembly: GCF_002847845.2. Classification (NCBI taxonomy): domain Bacteria; kingdom Bacillati; phylum Bacillota; class Bacilli; order Lactobacillales; family Aerococcaceae; genus Globicatella; species Globicatella sanguinis. Next base: position 2,557,557 of record NZ_CP126962.1, read on the forward strand.
ATAAAATCAAACAATTTGCAGAAGAGTTTCATACTGATGAAATTATGCTCATCACTTATATTGCTGATTTTGAAAAAAAACAAACGATTTATCGTGAAATGGCAAAGCGTTTAATAAAATAGGGAGTAGACCAGAAGTAGAAAATAGAATGTTTTTCGCTTCGTCTGTTCAACCTCGCACAGTTGGGAGTAGACCAGAAGTAGAAAATTGAATGATTTTCGCTTCGTTGGTCTACCCCCGCACAGTTGGGAGTAGACCAGAAGTAGAAAACCAAATGATTTTCGCTTCGTCGGCCTACCCCCGCACAGTTGAGTAGGCCTCAAACAAGTTGAAAGACGCAGTTTGGGGCCACTCAACCCCTGCGCTTTTAATGAATAAGCACTAATTTGGCTGGATTTTTCAAGATTGTTCTCAGCTACGTTAAGACGTAGTTTGAGGCCACTCAACCCCTGCGCTTTTAATTAACGCACAATAATTTGACTAAATTTATCAAGCTTATGCCCAGTCTTATTAAAAGATTCATTATTTATTTGAACCGAATTGGTTTTCAGTCTAGTTTCATAGATTTAATGTAAAAGGCACTTGAATTAAAATACCACACTCAATATCAATTTATTTAAGCGAAACTAAATTGTTATTTTTTTGTGAAAAAAGTATAATTAAGCTACACCATTGAATACTTTATGTTATAATGAATGAGATAATGACGATAAAGAGGGGACTACTATGAGTACACTTGGAAGTAAACTTCGAGATGCCCGTATTGAAAAAGGGTATACATTAAATACATTACAACAAATGACCAAAATTCAAAAAAAATATTTAGTTGCGATTGAAGAAGGTCAATTTTCTGAATTACCGGGTAATTTTTATATACGAGCATTTGTTAAACAATATGCGGATGTCGTTGGATTAAACGGTAATGAATTATTAAAAGAATATAAAGATGAGATTGAGGTCTATCCAGACGAAGACGAAATGGTCGAGATAGAAAATATCGAAACAGAAGAAATAGGTAGTCGTGTTAAATCGCGTCAAGAAAATCAAGAAAAAAGTAATCTTGAGATTTTATTAACCTATTTACCTTTAGCCTTTCTAATTGGTTTGATATTAATGATTATTTTTTCACTATCGATGGCAATTTCGCGTATGAATGATGATAGTAAATCAAATAAAAATGATAATGCAAATACTTCATCTATTGTCTCCACCGTTGAACCAGAAAGTCTAGTTACGACGACAAGTACCACTAATGAAGAAACAACACAAGCAACCCAAGATTTAGCTGAAAATCAAATTAAAATTGGTGATAAGGTATTAACGTTAATTTCAAATGAGGGTGAAGAATCTGTATATGAAATTCAAGGTGACTTCAACGATTATACCTTTGGTGTTAAAGGAAAAAGTTATGTATGGATTGGGATGTACGAAGACGAAAACATTGTGGTAGATACTTCAATCTCCGAAGGAGAAGACTTTGAATATACTGTTAATGAAGGTGTTACTTCATTTAGAATTCGTTTAGGATATCAAGAAGGTGGTACATTCACAGTTAATGGTCAAGAATTAGAATTGAATAATCCGTACTTTGGAAGTACAGTTGTTTTCCAATTAGCTGATGATGCCGCTTCACAAGAAGTAGAAGAAACGACTGCAATAGAGGAAGTTGTTGAAGAGTCAGTGGCCGAAGAACCAATGAGCGAAACAGGTTACCAAGGACCAGCTGTATTACAAGGACAAGACGAAGGGAATAATAACTAATGAATATTGCGAATAAATTAACACTTTCACGAGTGGTGATGATTCCAATCTTTATTTTGTTGATGATATTTGAATTTGGCAGTCTTTCGTTTAATCAGCAAATTATTCCAGTATCACAATTTCTAGCGGGAATTGTCTTTATTGTCGCGAGTGTTACGGATTATTTAGATGGATATCTTGCTCGTAAATTAAATTTGGTGACATCTTTTGGAGCTTTTTTTGACCCAATGGCTGATAAATTGCTGGTGATTGCTGCTTTTATTTTATTAATTGATAAAGGTGTAGTTCCAAGTTGGGCCGTATTTATTATTATTGCCAGAGAGTTGATGGTTACAGGATTACGTGTTTTATTAGCAACACATGATGGTAAGGTTATGTCTGCCGCATTACCAGGGAAAATAAAAACTTTTACCCAAATGTTCGCTATCGTGTTTTTCCTTTTTAATAATTTTGGATTAACACTCGATATTGCTTCCATCTTCTTTTATATTTGTTTGTTTTTCACCGTTTATTCTGGCGTAGATTATTTTTGGAATGCACGTTTCTTATTTAAAGAACTTTAATTGGTGAATGTGGGTAGAAAGGAAGGAGTTAACTTTCATTTCTACTCGCATTTTTGATTCTTAATAGATAATTTAAAATTGAAGTGATAGGTAACTTGGAACGAATTTTAGATAGAGTCCATATAATTGTGTAAAAAGAAAGGGTCACTTATCCCTCCATAACTGGTACAATGTTTTTAGGAAAAATAAACAAACCAGGAGGAATTAAAATGACCCAAGTACATTTTACACTGAATTTAGAAGAAATTCAAAACTTAATTGACGTAGAAGTCAAAGACAACATAGCTAAGAGTATTCTAACCAAGGTTTTTAATCAACTGATGGAGAAAGAACGGGATGAATACTTAGATAACGAAGCCTATCAACGCGATCCCAATAGAATGACTTATCGTAATGGCTATTACAATCGTGACTACACAACAAAACTCGGAACGTTAAACCTCAGAGTGCCAAGAACAAGAGATGGCAAGTTTTCAACAGAAATCTTTGAACGCTACCAAAGAAATGAAAAGGCACTTCTGTTAACCATGCTTGAAATGTATATCCAAGGTGTCTCTACAAGAAAAGTTTCGAAAGTCATTGAAAATTTATGTGGGAAAACCTATTCTAAATCATTTGTCTCTTCCCTTACGAAACAACTGGATGAAGAGGTTCGACAATGGCGTCATCACGATTTAAGTTCTGTCCAATACGCTTACCTAGTGGTGGATGTTATTTATATAAAAGTAAGAGAAAATCATAAGGTTGTATCCAAAGCTTGTCATATCGCAATCGGAATTAGTGAAGAAGGAAAACGAAGACTCCTCGGTTTTGACATCAGTGATGGCGAAAGTGATTACTCTTGGTCTCGCTTCTTTAACTAACTTAAAAGAAAGAGGCCTAAATGGCCTTAAAATGGTTATATCTGATGCACACACGGGTCTAGTAAAAGCAATTAAGGAAAACTTCCTGAATGTTTCTTGGCAAAGATGTCAGGTTCACTTCTTAAGAAATATCTTAGCTAAAATACCGAAAAAAGAGACCAGAGAATTTAAAGAAGACATCAAGGCACTGTTTCGTATTCAGGATATTAAGATTGCCCGCATCGTTAAAAACAAACTTTTTAAAAAATATGAAGGAGAAAAGAAATATCAAGCCAGCTTAGCGATTCTTGATGAGGGATTTGAAGACGCCTTTACTTATCTTAGCGAATCGGTTGTTCATCCTAGACTTAAAAGTACCAATTGTCTGGAACGGTTAAATGAAGAGATTAGAAGACGGGAAAGAGTCATTCGGATTTTCCCTAATGTTGAATCTGCTTATCGCTTAATCGGAGCAATGTTAATCGATCAAGACGAAGAGTGGCTAACAGCAGATAGAATATATATTCAAATGTAATTCATTTTTTGCCCTTCAACATTTTAATTGCTTCTAAGAACCTGTCAAGGGTCGCCTTGCTTTCCCCCTTGACAGAACCCTGCCAGCAATTAGTTGATCGTTAAGGCAAAAAATGGAATAAAAAAATGTGCTAGTTATTTTTACACAATATTATGGACTTGACTGAATTTTATAGGAAGTTGGTTAATCTCATTAATGTAAAAATAAACTGACTAATACATGATAAAGCTTTGAATTATGATATCAAATATCAGTAAGCGTCCCATAACAGAGTATCTATCAATAATCGGAAAATCCCCCTAAAATAGTGATAATCAAACTATTTTAGGGGTGTGTTATCTTGAAAATGAATATCAATCAATTAGGTCAAGTTTATCTAATCTCAGGAAAAACCGATATGCGCCAAGGAATTGATTCCCTTGCAGCACTCGTGAGAGAAAAGTATCAACTGGATCCTCTTTCACAAAAACTTTTTTTATTCTGTGGGACAAAAAAAGATCGCTTTAAGATTCTCTATTGGGATGGTCAAGGGTTTTGGCTATTCTATAAGCGTTTCGAAAACGGCCGTTTAACTTGGCCTTCTCATAATGATGACATAATAGAATTAAATGAAACTCAAGTTAATTGGTTACTTCAAGGGTTCTCTATCGAACCCAAAATTAAAGTGGCCAATCAGCGAACTTTCTATTGATAGTATCCTTCTCCTGTTTTATACTATACCTATACTGATGAACGGGGGAAGGCATATGAACAATTTAGAAAAAAATTCTGAATCACTATTAAAATTAATTGAAACACAAAATAATGAAATTGCTTTACTTCGTGAACAAAATGCTTATTTATTAAAACTGCTCTATGGGAAAAAATCTGAGAAGATCATCGTTCCTGAGGGTCAACTTTCTCTCTTCGAAGATGAAAATGAACCGGCAAAACAAATGCCGGACTCTCCAGGCGAGATTGAAACGATACAGTATACACGAAAGAAATCGTCTGGAAAACGCCAACTCACACTCGATCAATTTCCTGCTGAAGAAAAACACTATGCTCTTGAAGGGGAAGCTTGCCACTGCCCAGATTGTCAACATCATTTAAAAGAAATCGGTTCGCACTGTTACCGTCAGGAATTAGTCTTTATCCCTGCACAAATAAAACGGGTGGATCATATTCAACATGCTTATAAATGCGAGCATTGTAGTCAATTGAAGGATCAAGATGTCATTATTAAATCCACGGTACCGAAGGCTCCTTTGCACCATAGTTTAGGCTCCGCTTCGATTATTGCGCATTCCATTCATCTAAAATACAATTTAAAAGTCCCTAATTATCGACAAGAAACAGATTGGATGAAGTTATCCCTTCCCATCACCCGAAAAGAATTGACTCACTGGCAGATGAAAGTGAGTGAACAATATTTTCTACCCCTTTATCGACGGTTGACACAAGAGCTGTTATCGCAAACGCATCTACATGCGGATGAAACACCGTATCGAGTCTTAGAGAGTAAAACGAATCAAACGTATTATTGGGTCGTTGCTTCTGGTAAAGACGCAAAAAGAGGCATCACACTCTACCATCATGATGCTAAGCGGAGTGGACAGGTGATAAAAGAACTCTTAGGTGACTACTCGGGGTATGTTCATTGTGATATGCATGCGGCTTATCGTCAACTCGAGAATGCGAAATTAGTCGGCTGTTGGGCCCATGTGCGACGAAAATTCTACGAAGCGACACCCAAGCAGTCGAAAGAGAGTTTGGGAGCAGTTGGTTTAGACTATTGTAATCAGCTATTCCGCTTAGAAGAAGCATGGGCAGAACTCACACCAGAAGAACGACTTGTCAAACGACAGTCAGAGTTACGCCCTGTTATGGAAGCTTTCTTCGATTGGTGTCGCACCCAAGAAGTATTACCAGGGTTCAAGCTCGGTAAAGCCATCCAATATGCATTAAATTATGAAAATACTTTTAAAACCGTATTGGAAGATGGTCATTTAGTCTTATCGAATAACTTAGCGGAGCGAGCGATAAAGAACTTGGTGATTGGTCGAAAGAACTGGTTGTTCTCCAAGAGTTTTGAAGGGGCTCAAACGAACGCTGTCATTCTAACAATAATTGAAACAGCGAAACGACATGGGCTTGATTCAGAAAAATATATCAATTATTTACTGACCCACTTACCGAATGAACCGATTTTTGAAAAAAATGAGGTCTTAGAGGCTTATTTACCATGGAGTGAATTAGTCCAACGTCATTGCCAGTTAAGTGTCCAATAAAAAAGTAAATCCACTTCCATTTTTGATTAAAAAATTTGGAAGTGGATTTTTTATGTATCAAGATACTCTGATATAGGACGCTTACAAATATCACACCATGCGATAAAAATGATAAAGCTTTGAATTTTGTTGCGCAATCTCATCAAGGCGATATAGAAAAATAGCCAAGCTAAAAGCTCTGAAATCATCACTATATGACTTCAGAGCTTATTCTTTGTTTATATGATTATTGTTCTAATTGTTCAACTAAGTTTTCAATATACTCTTTTAACTCAGAGGCGATTTCAGGATGTTTTAATCCATATTCAACACTCATTTGTAAAAAGCCTAACTTACTACCCACATCGTAACGATGACCATCAAAACGTTTGGCGAAAACACGTTGAGTTTTATTTAAGGTATCGATGGCATCGGTTAGCTGAATTTCGCCACCAGCCCCTGGGGTTTGATTTTCTAAAATAGAAAAAATTTCAGGTGTTAGAAGGTAGCGGCCAATGATTGCTAAATTACTTGGAGCATCTTCAGGTTTTGGCTTTTCAACAAAAGCATCGACATAATAAGTACTGTCATCGAATTTTCTAGATGGTGCGATAATACCATATTTAGAAGTTTCTTCTGGATCAACTTCCATTACCGCAATATTTGAGGCATAGGTTTCATCGTATACATCGATTAATTGTTTAGTTAATGGTACTTCACTTTGCATAATGTCATCACCTAACATGACAATGAATGGTTCATTGCCAACAAAGGCTTTGGCTTGTAACACCGCATCGCCTAAACCTTTAGGGTAAGGTTGACGTACAAAGAACAGATTAATACCAGTGGCTTGTTTAACTTTTTCTAGAAGTTCCATCTTACCTTGTTTTAATAAGTGTTCCTCTAATTCAATATTAGAATCAAAATGATCTTCGATGGAACGTTTACTTTTACCAGTAATAATTAGTATATCTTCGATACCTGAGGCAATCGCTTCTTCAACAATAAATTGAATAGTTGGTTTATCCACAATCGGCAACATTTCTTTGGCCATGGCTTTGGTAGCAGGCAAGAAACGAGTTCCAAGTCCAGCAGCAGGGATAACAGCTTTTCTTACTTTTTTCATATGTATCTAATCATCCTTTATTTTGGGTTATATTTTGATAAATGTTCAGATATTTCTGATTGACTTCATCCCAATTAAATTTGTTAGCATTATTAAGTGCATTCTTGGATAGTGTTGCATAGTTTTGCTTAATAAAATCAATTGCTTTAGTAAAGCCTAATTCATCAGTTTTTGAAACGCTGACTCCAATATAGTGATTGTCAAAGAAAGAATCAAATCCTTCATTTTGAGTATAGATAACAGGCAATCCTTGACTCATTGCTTCTGGATAAACTAATCCAAATGTTTCTGGAGAAGAGAGTAGGGCAAAGACATCCATTGTTCGATAAAAGTCTTTTAGTTGCTCTTTATTCATAGGACCGTGATAGGTGACACAATCAAACGCTTTTAACTGTTCAACTATTTTAGGGTTCCAAGTAGGTCCGACAATGTTTAAATGTGCTTGTGCTATATTCTCGGAGTAAGACTGGACCATTTTGGCTAATTGAACAAAACGTTTTTCATGAATTGTTTTACCAACAGAAACAATTTGAAGAGGGGAATGAATCGCCGGTTGCTTTTCGGTAAAGCGATTTTCTAACCAATAAGGGTCAATCCCATTGCTAATGACTTGTGTTTTTGCACGCAAAGTTTCTTTCATTCTTGAAGGAATATGATTGGCAAATACTTCATTATAATTATTACGTGAAATGAAGAAGACCTGACTGGCATTTTCTAATATTTTTAATCCCATTGGCTTTAACCATGGCATTTTGTCAAAAAATGTCCGAATATCAGCACTTCTTACTGCCACGACGTAAGGGGTCTTAGTTTCTTTCCATAATTGGTAGGCTAACCATCCATTTGAAAATAATGAATGAGCATGAATTAAATCATATTGTTCAGCTTGATAAGTATTTTTCAAATCTTTTAAAATATTATAATGTTTTAAATGAAAAAGATAGCGTTCAAATTGATGATGGTTTCGGTGAATTGTTGTATAGTCTCCACTTGCCGCAATGCGTTCTTCAGGAAATTGATGGGAGATAGGAACGTAGACATCAATTTCTAAACCCGCATTTAATTGACGGTCATATAAATGTTTAAAAAGACCTGAGGTCGAAAAATAAGAATTAATATGTAAAACTTTCATTTCTATTCAGCTGCTTCCAATTCAGCCACTCGTGATTCTAACATCTCCACACGTTCGACTAATTCCATTGTTGCATCATCATTGAAAGTTGTTTGTTCATCATTTAAACTTAAAATTTCAATCATCCAATAGCCAATAATTAGAAAACCAATGACGATAATCATCAATGAAATCATACCACCACGGTCTAATCGCTTGTCGAATTCGTCAATTTGCTTACTAAATGCTTGATCTAATTTAGCATTAGTATTTTTATTGTCTTGCATCATTCTTACCCCCAATTATGATTGGTGAATTAAAATGCCCATTCTCCATTACGGAAAATAGCAAAAGTTTCACCATCTTTTGTAATTCCATCAATATTCATTTCAGCGTTACCAACCATAAAGTCAACATGGACAGTTGAACGGTTTACACCACTTGCTTTTAATTCTTCTTGTGACATTTTGGTACCATTTTGAACGGAAGTGGCATAAGCTTGTCCAATCGCTAAATGGTTTGAGGCATTTTCATCAAATAAGGTATTGAAAAATGTAATATTTGATTGAGAAATTGGTGAGCTATGTGGTACTAATGCCACTTCACCTAAACTACGAGCTCCTTCATTATTTTCAATTAATGTTTTTAGAGTCGCTTCCCCTTCAGCAGCACTTACTTCAATGATTTCGCCATCTTTAAATTTGAAAGTCATGTCACGAATGACGACTCCATTGTAACTTAAAGGTTTCGAACTTTTAATAATACCATCTGCACGACGAAAATCTGGTGCAGTGAAAACTTCTTCTGTTGGCATATTCGCAATAAAGATTTCACCTTGTTGATTCGTACTGCCAGCACTTTCCCAAACATGATTCAATGGTAAACCAACCGTAAAGTCAACACCAGGAGCGGTATAATGTAAGCTGTCAAATTGTTTTTCATTTAAGAAATCAGCTTTTTCATTTAAAGTTGCTTCATGTTTTTCCCAAGCTGCAACTGGATCTTGCTCATAAACACGTGTCGTTTTAAAAATTTGATCCCATAAAGCATCAACTTGCGCCTCTGAGCTTTCTAATTCGGGGAAGACTAATGCTGCCCACTCTTGACCAGCTGCGGCACATACGAGCCAACTCATTACATTAGCTTGTGAGGCAATACGTTGTTCAGAAAATGCTAATGAAGCGGCTTTACTTGCTGCTGCTAATTTTTCTGGGGCAATATCTTTTAATGCATTTGGATTTGCCGAACGTAGGGCAATTCTTTTGGCACGTGTTTCAATATCGTACTTAGATTCAGCCACACGATATTCAGGAATATCTGTTAATGTTTCAACTGATTGATGTTGATAACCTAAAATACTAATGGCAGTATCCGTCCAATTAACTTTAACGTGTTTTGCACCTAATTGATAAGCATGTTGTGTCATTAATCTTACCAATGGCGCTTGTTCTATTTCGGCATTGATTAAAACATAATCATCGATCGAAACATTTAACCCTTTTGTCATTAATAAATTTGCATATTTATCTAATAAAACATCAAAATTTTCTAATACCATTTTATACCTACTTTCTATGATTCAAAATGACTAGCAATGGCGTCTGCTAGGGCATTCAAGTTTTCAATATCTTCATCTTCAGCGTTTAAATTGACTTTTACACTTTCGCCACCTTTAGTTGCACCCGTTGCAACAAATTGATTTTCAAAGAAATCAACAGCAGCACAGAAATAATCATAAAAATCATCGCCAGAACCAAAGACACCAAAAACTTTACCGGTTAAATCAAGTTCACCTAATTCTTCATGGAAATCAATCATTTCATCAGGTAAAACACCATCAACACCATAGGTATAGCTACCTATGATACAAATATCATAATCTAAAAAATCGTGTGCATCGGCTTGCATACAATCAACTATTTCAACATTAATATCATGTTCTTCAAGTCTTTCAGCAACGATATCAGCCATTTCTTCGGTATTACCGGTTAAACTGGCAAATACAATTAGGGCTTCAGCCAAACTAATACCTCCTTACATTGCACCTTTTTTAAGGTTTTCGTTTCTATTATAACAAAGATTCCCTTCAATATATATATAAATTAAATATAGATTTGAATTTTAAAGGTGAAACCACTATGAATAATTTTTGATAACCCAATAAATTCGCTATCATTAACTTCTTATCTTGTGTTATAATGAACACTAAGAGTAAATAAGTATAGGAGTGGTATGATGTCAGTTTTAGTTACTGGTGGAGCGGGTTATATTGGTAGCCATACAGTGGTAGAGTTATTAAATTTAGGAACCGACGTGATTATCGTTGATAATTTTTATAATAGTAAGCCAGAAGTATTAGAGCGCATTAAAGAAATTACTGGCAAAGACTTTAAGTTTTATGAAGCTGATATTTTAGACAAAGAAACAATGACTAAAATTTTTGCTGAAAATGATATTGAATCCGTGATTCATTTTGCCGGTTATAAAGCGGTGGGTGAATCTGTTTCGAAACCTTTAGAATATTATCATAATAATATTGAGGGAACGGTTGGCTTATTAGAAGTGATGCGTGCAGCAAATGTAAAAGATATCGTATTCTCATCTTCAGCAACTGTCTATGGTTCGGAAAATCCTTCTCCATTAGTTGAAAGTATGCCAGCTAATACGGCAAGTAATCCTTATGGTTATACTAAAGTTGTTAATGAACATTTACTAACTGATTTAACCATTGCTGACCCAGAATGGTCGGTCACCTTATTACGTTATTTTAATCCTATTGGTGCTCATGAATCAGGACGTATTGGTGAAGACCCTCAGGGAATTCCTAATAATTTGATGCCATATATTACACAAGTTGCAATTGGTAAACGGGATCAATTAACCATTTTTGGTAATGACTATGACACTCCAGACGGTACTGGTGTGCGTGATTATATCCACGTAGTTGATTTAGCAAAAGGTCATATTAAAGCCTTAGAAAAGAACAAAGAACAAAAAGGTGTAAAAGTTTATAATCTTGGTACAGGAGTTGGCTATTCAGTACTTGACTTAGTCAATGCCTTCCAAAACACTAATAATATTGAGATTAAATACGTAATCAGTGAACGTCGTCCAGGCGATGTCGCAACTTGTTATGCAGACGTTACGGCAGCCAATAATGAGTTGAATTGGAAGACTGAAAAGACTTTAGAGGATATGTGCCGTGATTCTTGGAATTGGCAATCAAATAATCCTCAAGGATATGACGAGAAGTAGTGTTCGCAAATGAAAAATAAACGTAGACAAACACCTCAACATATTAGTCCTAAATTTGAGCCAAATACCAAAAATAAACGTTCTAATGGCATGATTACGTTATTTATCAGTATGGCGCTATTTGTCACTTTATTTTTCTTTGGTTACCATTATTATATGGGGATTGAAAAAAGCTACTATCATTCGATTGAAGAGATAAATTGGATTGAAAAAGCGGATCGTTTGTCCAAAAATCAGCCTACGACTTTTTTAGTCGTAGGTCTGTCTTTTCCAGATGGTGGTAGAATTGAATCTCAACAAGCAACGAGTTGGAATCTCATTACTTTAAATCCTAAGACAGGACAAGGGTTATTAAGCCAGGTAGATGCTCAGTTAGAAGTTGATAATAAGCCTTTATATCAATGGAACCCACGTCATCAAACGGATTTATTATTAAATAAATTAGAAATAATATTGGACCAAAATATTGATCATTTAACGGTTATTTATTTGTCAGAAACAAAGAGTCTTATTGACTTGTTTCCTAATATTACGATTACACCTCAAGCAGACTATACCTATAATGATTTGCACCTACAAAAAAATCAAAACACTTTACTTTCCGGACGATTAGCTTTACAATATATGCTTAATCAAGGTGAAGAGACTGTTTCAGAGCGAAATCAACGAGTGAATGAGGTCTTATTAGGTATTTGGAATGAAGTATACGGTTTGAACCATTTACCGCATTGGAAGATTTATTTCGATGAAGCCAGTCAAACAGTATATAGTTCGTTATCTTGGCAAGATTACTTACGATTAAATTTTGGCAGTTACCAAAAAGCTATAAAGAATTTAACCATCCTTGAAGTGGATAAAGATAATTTGGAGGAGCTAAGAACAAAAGTCAAAGAAATAATCAATTAGTCGTATTATTAAGGAAGTTAATTAAATGAATCATGAAACAAATAAAAATAAAAAGAAAAAGAGAAATTGGCTGAAAATCCTAAGTGCAATCTTTGTGATTTTACTCGCCGTTGGTTTAGGGCTTTTCATTAAAGTGAATTCAGACATTAATGAATTAAAAAAATCAGTGGTGGTTGAAGATATTTCAGTTAATAAATTACGTGACAAAGAAGCCGAAGTAGATGAAGGGGAACCGTTGAATATTTTACTTTTGGGAACTGATGCGAATAATCTAGAACGAACCGAAGATCAAGGCTTTGTGAGTCGATCTGATACTATTATGATTGTCAGTTTAAATCCTCAGACACAAACAACTAAAATGTTAAGTATTCCACGAGATACTTTATCCTTTATTGAAGGCTATAATGAACCTGAGAAGATTAACCATGCGTATGCCTATGGTGGCATTGAGACCGCTATTGATACAATTCAAGCCTTTTTAAATTTACCAATTGACTATTATGCTGTATTGGATATGTCAGGATTAGAAGAATTGATAGATGCGATTGGTGGCATTGAAGTCACTAGTCCTTTAACTTTTACTTATCGAGGCACCCAATTTAAAAAGGGTGAAACAAGGGAAGTAAATGGAGTCAAAGCGATGAATTTTGCCCGGATGCGTTATGATGACCCTGAAGGCGAAGTTGGACGACAAAATCGCCAAAAAATGGTTATTAAAGCGATAATGGATAAATTACTCAGTTTGAATGCTGTTACTTATTACCCACAAATTTTACAAGTGGTTGCCAAAAATGTTAAAACAAATTTTGATTTAACAACCATTTTATCGGTATATCCTAAGTATGTGTCAGCTCTCAACAATATTTCAGCTATTGAATTTGATGAAATGCAACCATTATATTTAGATGATATTTTTTACTTTAATATTCCAGTCTCTGCACGTTTGAAAGTTTCAAATGAATTACGAGCTCATACTCAACTTGAAGCGATACTAGCAAGTTCATTGGCTGACCCGATGGCTGATAATGAAAATGAGTTCATTAAGAGTGAATTGATTGTGATGAATCAATATCCAAGTGGACTAACACAAGAGCAAATTGACGCTATCAATCAACAACAGGCCGATTTAGAAAGAGTACGTGATTTAGAGACTTCATATTATGAAGGCGATATTTACCAACAACCAACCCAAGGATATGAAGCACCTTCTTATCAACCTAGTTATACTGAAGCGCCGTATTATCCTCCACAAACCGAACAACCTAGTGTCACTGAGCCGCCGGCCTATACAGAACCGGTGACGGAACCACCCGTCGACACAGCACCACCGGTTACGCAACCACCTGTGCAGAGTGAACCTGAAGTGACAAATCCTGTCGTAACCCAGCCACCAGCTGAATAGGTATGGATAGGGTAATATGACCAGATTGAATAACTTAAATAAACAAAAATAAATAACGAGGTTTGGCGATAAAGATGTCTTCGCTAGACCTCGTTCATTTTGAATGGAAATTAATATTGTGAAAGAATAGGTGGTGACCAGTTCTTCAATCCATTATTCATTAGAATTGTTACTATCGATAAACATGATTTTTAATAAAATGATGGCTAAATAGAAAATTCAAACCAATTTACGCTGGATAAGCTAAGGGCAATAGAAGTAGATAGTATTTTTTCATTAAAAGAGTAAGTTTGATATACTAATAACTGAAATAAAAAGAAGTGAGGTGATGATCAACAATGAAATATGGTTTATTAACTTTTGAAGAACCGAAGCCCGATACAACGCGAAAAATTTTGCATGTCGATATGGATGCTTTTTATGCGAGTATTGAAGTGCGAGATAATCCTAGTTTGAAAAATCGACCTGTGGTCATCGCCAAGCATCCTAATTTAACCGGTGGTAGAGGGATCGTTGCTACTTGTAATTATATTGCTCGTCAATATGGTATTCATTCAGCAATGTCTGCTGTAGAAGCTTACAAACTATGTCCGAAAGCTATTTTTATTCAAGGGAATATGGATTATTATCGTGAGGTTTCTCAACAAATCCGCGCAATATTTTTAAAATATACCGATGTTATTGAACCTTTATCATTAGATGAGGCGTATTTGGATGTGACCGTCAATAAAATTAATGAAGCGAGTGCGTTGAAAATTGCACATTTAATTCAAAAAGAGATATACGAAACCCTTTCGTTAACTTGTTCTATCGGTGTTTCTTATAATAAATTCATCGCAAAAATTGCCTCTGATTATCATAAACCCCACGGTATCACTATTGTGACACCTCAAGAAGCCACTAAGTTTTTACAAGCACTCCCGATTGATAAGTTTTATGGAGTCGGTGTGAAATCCATTCCGCATTTTCATGAATTAGGAATATTTAATGGAAAAGATTTGTATCAACAAGATTTAGATACTTTAATTAAACATTTTGGTAAGATGGGCTATTCCTTATATTTTAAAGTTCGTGGAATTCATAATACTGCAGTCAATCAACAGCGAGATCGCAAATCAATTGGTAGAGAAAGAACCTTTACTCAATTTTTGAATGATGAAGAAAAAATTATTGTTCAATTTGAAAAACTTACCCATAGTGTGATGAAAAAAGTTAGAGGTTTAGGCTTGCTTACAAACTCTGTAACAATTAAAATAAGATATGGAAACTTTGAAACGATAACGAGACAAATGCAAGCAGAGGATTATTTTGATTCTTATGAAGAGGCTATTTCCATTGTGAAAGAATTATGGCTAAAACATGGGAATTTAGATCAAGAAGTGCGTTTACTGGGCGTGTCTGTTTCAAATTTATTAAATCCGGAAACATCCGTAATCCAATTAACAATTCACGAAGGGAGTGTTGATGAATGGCTTGGTTCATCGAATTAAATCCAGTTTTACAAGCGTTTCTAGCTGGTATTTTTACATGGCTATGTACATTATTTGGCTCAGCTGTGGTCTTTTTTGTTAAAGATGTAAATGATAAATTTTTAGCAGTAATGCAAGGGTTTGCTGCCGGTATTATGACTGCCGTTTCTTTTTGGTCGTTACTAGCACCGGCACTTGAATATGCTGAGAATAGTGCGTTACCTACCTGGGTACCGGTAACTATCGGTTTTTTAGCCGGAGGAATCTTTTTGCGATTATTAGATAAACTTGTTCCCCACCTACATATCAGTGGCGACCACGGGGACACGGATATTAAAAGTGTTAATATTTCTCGTACTGCCATGTTAGTGTTAGCCGTCACGATTCATAATATACCAGAAGGCATGGCCCTAGGGGTCGCTTATGCTGCTGCGAGTATGAATGTCAATGGTGCCACGATAGCGGCTGCTTTGGCATTAACGATAGGGATAGGTATTCAAAACATTCCAGAAGGATCAGCCTTATCATTACCTTTAAGAGCTGAGGGAAAATCCAAATGGCGTGCTTTCAATATGGGGCAATTGTCTGCTTTAGTTGAACCATTCGGTGCGTTATTTGGTGCCGCCGCAGTATTATTAGTTACGACTATTTTACCTTATGGTTTAGCCTTTGCAGCTGGGGCGATGATTTTCGTAGTAGTGGAAGAGTTAATCCCAGAATCTCAATCTTCAAAATATACAGATTTATCAACTTTATGTTTTTAGGTGGATTTGTTATTATGATGATTTTAGACGTTAGTCTAGGTTAATCATGATGAGCGTCCATGTTTGTGGGCAGTAGTACAAACTCTTTGTTGTATTACTAAAAATACACAAACATGGTTTTTTTATAGGAATTTTTAAATTTGAGTATTATGACCATTTTTGAAGCCAAACAAGAAACTAATTATTATCATGATGTAAAGGAATTATTAATCAAAATTATTAGTAAAAAAGTATTAATAAGTTATCGGTTTGTACTAGCAACTGTATTATAAAACTGTTATAATGACATCAGATTACTATTAACATTTTTTATAGAATAGAAGGGGAAATTTTGTATGGCGACGAAACACGAACAGATTTTGCAATATATTAAATCTCTACCAGTTGGCAATAAAATTTCGGTCCGTGGGATAGCCAAGAAATTAAATATGAGTGAAGGAACCGCCTATCGTGCGATTAAAGAAGCTGAAACAAGAGGGTTAGTCTCAACTATTGAGCGCGTAGGAACGATTCGAATAGAACAGAAAGTAAAATATTTAACGGATATGCTAACCTTTAAAGAAGTGGTCAATATTATCGATGGGGATATATTAGGTGGATCAGATGGATTATCGCGTCATTTAAATAAATTTATTATTGGTGCGATGAAAGAAGATGCAATGGTCCGCTATTTTAGTGAGCAGTCTTTATTAATTGTGGGGAATCGTACGGAAGCTCAATTACTTGCGTTAGAACATGATGTAGCCGTTTTGATAACAGGAGGTTTTAAAGCGAACCCAAGTGTTATCCAATTAGCCAATGAACGTAACTTACCATTAATCTCCACTTCCTATGATACCTTTACAGTGGCGACTATGATCAATCGATCAATTTCTGATCAATTAATTAAAAAAGAAATTTTAACGATTGAAGACATTTATACTCCGATTGAAAAAACAGTTGCTTTAACAGCACAAGATAACGTTCGAACTTTTCATAAAATGTCTGATAAAACAGGATTATCCAGATTTCCTGTAGTCTATAATAATCGTTTAATTGGTGTCGTGACGGCTAAAGATTTAATTGGCCGCGATGAGACAGTATTGATTGAAAGGGTAATGACGAAGGAGACAGTAACCGTCAAATTACATATGAGTATTGCGAGTGTGTCTCATAAAATGATTTGGGAAGATATAGAAATGATTCCGGTTGTGGCTGATAATTTACAGTTATTAGGGGTGGTTTCACGTCAAGATGTGATGAAAGCTATTCATACGATTCAACAACAACCACAAATCGTTCATACATTTGAAGATGATTTAGCCGTTCACTTAGATGCAATCAATCATACCAATAAATTTGGTGATTATGATTTTCAAGCAATTGTGCAACCGCAAATGATTAATAATTTAGGTACTATTTCGTATGGCGTATTATGCGAATTAATTACCCAAACGGCACAAAAGAAAGTGGTAGAGAAAACAAATCTCAATAATATTATTGAAAAAATAGAAGTACATTATTTTAATTTAATTCAAATTGGTAATGAAATCCATTTTAAAGTAGAGGTGTTTCACCAAAATAGACGTAGCGCTTTAGTTCAAGTGGATGTCTTTCACGAAAATACGTTAGCCGCGCGGGCGATTATTACGAGTCAAATTATTGAAAGGGGTTAGTGAGTTTGAGCTACCTAATAGAATCAGAAGTAGAAGCATTTTTCCAAAAAGTAAAGGCGAATGATAAGATTATTATTCATCGCCATCAAAGACCTGATCCAGATGCATTAGGTTCACAGCTAGGGTTAAAACATTTAATTAAAAATGCGTTTCCTAATAAAACTGTTTTGGCAGCTGGTAGCAATTCTAAAGGTTTAAGTTGGTTAGGTCAAATGGATAAAGTATCTGTAGAAGACTATCAAGAGGCATTGGTTATCATTACCGATACCGCTAATACCGAAAGAATTGATGGTGACCATTATCTGAAAGGCAAAGATTTAATTAAAATAGACCATCATCCGATTGTAGAGGAATATGGTAGCTTACAAATTGTAACAACAGCAGCCAGTTCTTGTAGTGAGATTATTGTAGCAATGAGTGATTTCCTAGGTCAACGATTACCACTTACGCCAGAAGCAGCCCAATTATTATATGCCGGTATTGTGGGTGATACAGGGCGATTTTTATACAATTCAACGACAGCAGCCACTTTTAATTATACAGCCTTATTATTAGAACAAGGTATCGATGCCTTTGCGATTAATGACCAATTTCAAGTGATGAGTCCAGCAGAAGTCAAATTACAAGGATTTGGATATGAAAATCTACACGTTAATGATGCGGGCGTTGCTTTTTTAAGAATTAACCGAGAAGATTTAGAGCGTTTTGGCGTTACAGAAGAACAAACTAATGGACTCGTTAATTTGGCTTCGAGAATTCAAGGCGTGTACTGTTGGGTGACCTTTGTACAACAAGAAGGGGAGGACTTTTTCTATCGTTGTCGTCTGCGCTCAAAAGGTCCCGTCATTAATGAAATAGCTGCCTTACATGCCGGAGGCGGTCATCCGATGGCGAGTGGAGCGAATGCCTATAGTGAAGAAGAATTGAATGAAATTGTAGAACAACTTTCACAAGCTTCGTTACAATATCAACAACAAATCAAACAATAACAATTCATTTAGAGAAGTCATACACGGATCAATATCTATAAAAAGGCTCTTTGTCAAATGGTGTGGGTCACGGAATTTTTGGTCGTTCAACACAATTGTGTTGAACGGCCGTTTTTTCTAATTAAGCGGTTTTCTTTGTCTTTGATTCTTTTTCTAGCTCTATACTTTTTGGTGTGGGAGTGGGCAAGAAGTTGAAAATTAAATAATTTTCGCTTCGTCTGCCCACCCCCGCACAGTTGAGTAGGTCTCAAACAAGTCGTTAAGACGCCATTTGAGACCACTCAACCACTGCGCTTTGAATTAAATAGATATGCTTGAACAGAATTTTAAAATTTTTGCCCAGCCTCGCACCATTTTACAAGGAGCCTTAAAAGTGATCTCTTGTATTACTTCTCTTTTTTGTCATCTTACTTGATTTGCCTCTTGATGTAAGTGCTTATATTTTGTTACCGTTAACCTATATTTTTATGTTTGCGTATGATAATATAATTCGATAAAGTGAAAGTATCAAAACCAAGGAGGTAAATATTTATGAGTATTCAACCGAATCAAGTAATTTATAGTATTTTTGTACGTAATTTTTCAAAAGAAGGGACATTTCAAGCAATCATTCCTGAACTACTAAGAATTAAACAGCTAGGAGTCGATATTATTTGGTTAATGCCAATTCATCCAATCGGTGAAGTCAATCGTAAAGGAAAAGATGGTTCTCCTTATGCAAATTACGATTTTCGTACTATTAATCCAGAATATGGAACATTAGCAGATTTTGAAGCATTGTGTGATGCTATACATGAAAATGGTATGAAAGTCATGATTGATGTCGTATATAATCACACTTCACCAGATTCAGTATTAGTTCAAGAACATCCCGAATGGTTTTATTATAATGAAGAGGGTAAAAGAGGTAACCGTGTTGGTGATTGGACTGATATTGTCGATTTAGATTATCAACATCGTGAATTAAGAGATTATCAAATTGAATCGCTTTGTTATTGGGCACAATATGTTGATGGTTACCGCTGTGACGTGGCACCATTAGTACCGATTGATTTTTGGATTGAAGCTCGGGCAGCAGTAGCCGAAGTAAAATCAGATTTCATCTGGCTTTCTGAAAGTGTTGAATTTGGATTTATTAAAACTTTACGTCAAGCGGGTACAGTCGCTCATGCGGATGCTGAGATGTATCAAGCCTTTGATTTATTATATGATTATGATGTACATTATTTATTCCATGGTTACTTAAGAGGCACAAATAAATTAAGTGACTATATTAATCGCTTGAATTTACAAGAAGTGATTTATCCCGTTGATTATATTAAGGCACGTAATTTAGAAAACCATGATAACCCACGTGCAAAATATTTAATTGGCAATGAACAAGACCTTTTACAATGGACAGCTTTCCAATATTTCGAGAAAGGATTTGTCTTATTATATAATGGACAAGAAGTTCAAGAAACTACCGAACAAACATTATTTGATATCGATCCAGTTAATTGGCAGGCTGGACGAGATATTTCAGCAGAAATCCGTCATTTAAATGATATTAAAAAGCAATATATTCCAACCACTTTAACCACTCGTTATGAATTAACGCCTTATGATGAGTTAGATGCAGTGGTAATAGAACATCAAGATAAAGCACAACATTTTGTGGCGGTTTGTTCTTTCAAAGGAAAAGAAGGTTTTGTTAATGTACCAATGGCTGATGGCGAGTATAGTGATTTAGTAACTGGAAATAAAGTATCGGTTCATAATGGAAAATTAGCACTCGCTTCTCATGCTCAAGCTTTTTCTATTTAATCATAATGACTGATTTTAAAGAGATTAGTAGTTTAGATATTTTTATTTAACATCATATATTTTGCGGGAGTGGGCAAGAAGTAGAAAATTAAATAATTTTCTACTTCTTGCCCACTCAACCACTGCGCTATTAATTACCGAGCAATAACTTTATTGAATTTATCAATTTGATGCCTAACCTCATTATGACGCAGTTTGAGGTCCCTCAACCACTGCACGATAAACTAAATAGATTAGACCAAACAGATTTTTTAAAGTTTTTACCTAGCCTACACGTCTCTTTATTTTGAAAATCGTAAAAAGGAAAAAGAATAAATTGTCATTCCATCTGGCAATTGATGGATTAAGTAAGAGAGCTCTACAACATTTAGTGGAGCTTCTATTTTTGCTTATAATTTTACACGTGAAAAATGATTTTTTTTGATGTTGGAAAGTCTTAATCGTTAACTAAATTTATAGAATTTTTGATTGTCAAATTAAGCTAGAATTTTTACCTAACACATAATATGTTTGCTTTTTTTCTAATTGATAATTAAAATGGTTGTTCGAAAGTTCAAGTATAAATTAGCCACTGACTTTAAGGTTTCCACACCGTCAGATTTGTGGCAAGTGTAGTGAGTCAGATTGATGCATTAAATCGTTAGAGCTTTACTTGGATGCTCCGGTATGATACTCGCGAATAGCGAGTTGGGGAAAGGGTTTGGGTAGGAGACCCAAAAAGCATCCCCAAATCATCATGCCGGGCTAGGCACCAAGTCAAGCTCTAACAATCAGGTGCCTTACGTAATGGATTCACTGTCTTAACAAACACATTGTGTGCATTAGAAAGCATCTATCCATCCAAGTTCCTTACAACAATCGATAAAAACTTCAATTGGCGTTCGATAACCTAATGATTTTCGTGGAATTTCATTGCGGAAATGAGCTGTTTGGCTGAGTGTTTTCTGCGATATATCAGTAAAATCCATCCCCTTAGATAACCCATCTCTTCGAAGAAGTCCATTAGAGTGTTCATTTAAACCTCGCTGTGACGGACAACCGGGATCAGCAAAGTAAATATTGATGTCATTGACATTTGAAATGGCTTGCCAATCAGAAAATTCTTTTCCACAATCAAACGTAATGGATTTAAATATATTTCTCGGTAAATAAGCAAACCAGTTATCACAAGCGATTCGCACATCACTTGCTTTCCGACTGCTAATTTTTATCGGGATGATGAGTTTACTGATTCTTTCGACCAGTGTTAGGACTGCACTCTTATGGTCTTTTCCGACAATAGTGTCACCTTCTAGATGTCCAAATTCTTTCTCATATTGTGGATTTTCTTTTTGACGATCTTCGATGGTGCGTCTAAAGTGTTGTTTACCTCTTTTTTCCTGATGCCCATTAGGTTTTCTCTTACCTTTCATCGGTAAAGTTGAGGGATCAAAGAGTTCCGAGTCTTTAAAACGACGATAGAGTGTTCGAGCTGCACATCCTAATGGTATTTCATTCCGACCTATGATGACGTCAGGAGACCACCCCTGGTCCACTTTTTTCTTAATATATGTGATTTGTTTAGTGTTAAAGACCTTCTTTTTGGCACCACAGCGTGATTTATTCTCTTTATATTGATCGTAGTATTCCTGAATATTACCACTATTTTTAAGAAAATTAACGACGTTATAAATGGTTTGGATAGCCCGATTCAATTTTTTAGCGATATCCGTTACTTTTTTACCACTATCGTAATAATTTTCTATCCAAATCAATTCTTTCATGGTAAGATGTGTATAAGCCATTTGTGTGTACTCCTTCCTTAGCATGTGATTTTATGTTTAGGATACCATACAAATGGCCTATTTATTTTTCTAGCTTAATTTTACTATCCAAGAATATAATAATTTGGCAATTTTATGTAGTATAAGTATTTTTATTTAAATTACTAATTAGGATTAAATTTTTTGACTCATTCAAATATATGTGATAATATTAAACTCACAATCAAATTGATTTGAATTCGAATTAAATTTCAATCAACTATTGAAAGAGGGGACTATTATGCAACACGAATTATTAGGAATCCATCATGTGACCGCAATGACCAATTCTGCTGAACATAATTATCAATTTTTTACAGAAATTTTAGGGATGAGATTGGTAAAAAAACAGTTAATCAAGATGATATCCATACTTATCACACCTTTTATGCCGATGATGTCGCGGCTCCCGGAACCGATATGACTTTCTTTGATTTTCCCAATAATCAAAAAGGATTACCGGGAACTAATGTAATTTCAAGAATTGGTTTGAGAGTACCGAATGACCATGCTTTAAACTACTATCAAAAGCGCTTTGAAAAAATGGGAATAAAACATGATCCGATTACTGAAATATATGGTGTTAAGGTATTACCTTTTGAAGAAGAGGATGGTCAAAAGTATCAATTATTTTCAGATGAACATAACCAAGGGATTCCTGCCGGAACTCCTTGGAAGAAAGTTCCGGTTCCAGCAGAATTTGCCATTACTGGTTTAGGACCTATTGAAATTACGATCAGTTATTTTGAAGACTTTCGCATTTTTTTAGAAACAGTTTATGGTATGAAAACAATCGAATTAACCGAAGAGCGTGCTTTATTGGAAGTGGGGGAAGGTGGTAATGGTGGTCGTGTTATCTTAATTAATGATAGCGAATCCGGACAAAGTCAGCCAGGCTATGGACAAGTCCATCATGTGTCTTTCCGAGTGAAAGATCATGAGTCATTGATGGCTTGGTTAGATCGTTATAATGAGTTAGGGATTAGAAGTTCTGGATTTGTCGATCGTTTTTACTTTGAGGCGCTTTATACGCGTGTAGGTCATATTTTAATCGAATTATCGACTGATGGACCTGGTTTTATGCAAGACGAACCATATGAAACCTTAGGAGAAAAATTATCTTTACCTCCGTTTTTAGAGCCTAAGAGAGCAGAAATTGAGGCACAAGTTAGACCGTTTGATACAGTTTGGCGTGGGGTAAAGGAGCAGGATTAAACGTGAATAAAGTTAAGGGCATTCATCATATAAGTGCGATTGTTGGTGATATTAATGAAAATATTAAATTTTACCAAGATATTTTAGGATTAAGATTAGTAAAACAAACCCTTAATTTTGATGATTCGGCAGTATATCATCTTTACTTTTCAAATGAACAAGTGAATCCAGGCTTTTTATTAACCTTTTTCCCTTGGCAACATGCGACCCATGGTCGAAAAGGTGGCGGACAAATAGGCAGGATTGCATTTAGAGTGCCTAAAGGTTATTTAAAGGAATGGGAGCATTATTTATTTGCTAAAGGCATAGAAACAACACGATCACAGTTATTTGGCCAAGACACTTTAGAATTTAGTGATCCTCACTCTTTAGATTTAGCCATAGTTGAAACGGATGTAGAGCATGAAACGAGAGCTATTTATGATTTTCACGGTGTGGCGATTTTATCTGAAAACCCAACAGCTACTAAATCCTTATTAAGCAATGATTTAGGACTTTTAAAGGTTGGACCACATCATTTTAAAACGGATAGTCCACTAGCACAGCATATTATTGTCAATGAATCTCCTTTACGTAAAGGACGTTGGGGTACCGGAACGGTCCACCATTTAGCTTGGAGTGTACCTTCTGAAACAGAATTATTGGCATGGCAAGACTATTTTTTTGATCAACAATTTGCCATTACCGAAGTTAAAGATCGTAAGTATTTTAAATCGATTTATTTACAAGAAAAAGGGAATGTTATTTTTGAATTTGCTACTGTTGATCCAGGCTTAGAAGTAGATGAGTCCTTTGATAAATTAGGACAAATATTACAAATCCCACCCCATTTTGAGATGGATAGAGACAACATACTAGCTCAAATTGAACCCATAACGGCTAGAATAAACAAGTATTCATCTTCTAATCTGCAATCATTATCAAAAAAGGAGGCCATTGATGGAACATCTATTTAGAAAAGCTAAAAGGATGGATGCCCCCACTTTTATCTTATTACATGGAACAGGTGGAGATGAGCATTCCTTATTACCAATTGCAGATTTATTAAATCCTGATTATGGCGTCCTAAGCATTCGAGGAAATGTCAATGAGCACGGAGCTTTACGTTTCTTTAAGCGTAAAGCAGAAGGTGTGTATGATGTGCAAGATTTACAGCAAAGAGCATTAGTGTTAAAAGACTTTATTATTGAAGTAAGTGAAAAATATGCGTTTGATTTGAGTAAAGCTATTATTGTAGGGTTTTCCAATGGCGCCAATATTGCGATTGAGCTGTTATTAAAAGACCAATCAATCTTTAACAAAGCTATTTTAATTGCGCCAATGTACCCAGTTCCTATTAGTGAAACTCATTCTCTATCACACCAAAAGATTTTTATTTCGATGGGTAAGCAAGACCCTATTGTGCCAATTTCTGAAAGCGAACGAGTGGTAACCCTTTTCGAATCACGAAAGGCCGATGTCACTACCTTTTGGGTACAATCACATGAGATTAATATGCTGTTATTATATCAAGTGAAAGAGTGGCTTGGATAAGTGATTGGGCAAATACTTTAAAAATTTATTTTTGTACTAGCTATATAAGGTATATCAACAGTATGAGTCACTGTATAAGGCTGGCCAAAAACTTTTTTAATTCTGTTCAGGCATATCTATTTAATTCAAAGCGCAGTGGTTGAGTGACCTCAACCTGCGTCTTAATGAGGCTGAGAACAAGCTTGAAAAATCCAGCAAAATTAGTGCTTATTCATTAAAAGCGCAGTGGTTGAGTGACCTCAACCTGCGTCTTAACGAGGCTGAGAATAATCTTGACCAATTCACTCATATTAGTGCTCGATAATTAAAAACGCAGTGGTTGAGTGGCCTCAAACTCCGTCTTTCGACTTGTTTGAGGCCTACTCAACTGTGCGGGGGTAGACCGACGAAGCGAAAATCATTCGCTTTTCTACTTCTGGTCTATTCTCAACTGTGCGGGGGTAAGCCGACGAAGCGAAAATCATTTGGTTTTCTACTTCTGATCCACTCCCAACTGTGCGGGGGTAAGCCGACGAAGCGAAAATCATTTGATTTTCTACTTCTGGTCTATTCCCAACTGTGCGGGGGTAGTCCAACGAAGCGAAAATCATTCGCTTTTCTACTTCTGGTCTACTCCCGCTCAGTGATGCCTAGTAAGCACACCATAACTTAAATTTTTAAATTTTAGCTTTATAATCATTCAATATTTTGATAATTATTCCTTTCAATCGTTTATTGAAGGGAATTTTTTTACTAATTACCGATAAATTGTAAAAAAACAGTAGAGATTTACGCATTTAATGTAATATTAAGCAAAAATTTGTTACAATAGATAATAAGAAATTTGATGAGAGGTGTATGAATGATGTCATTAACACAACGAATTAATGAAGATATAAAAGTAGCAATGAAAGCGAAAGATAAAGAAACACTAAAAGTTATTCGCATGTTGAAGGCTGCTTTGCAAAAGGAACAAATTGAACAAACAGAGCCTTTGAGTGAAGAACAAGAAATCACAATTATTGCTAGAGAAATGAAACAGCGTAAAGATTCATTAGCTGAATTTGAAAAAGCAGGTCGTCAAGATTTAGTGGCGCCTTTATTAGACGAAATCAAAATCGTTGAACAATACTTACCTGCGCAATTATCAGAAAATGAAATCAAAGAAGCAATAACCAAAATTATTGCAGCAGTAGGAGCTAAAGATAAATCAGCTTTCGGTGCAGTAATGGGGAAAGCAATGGCTGAATTAAAAGTGCAAGCAGATGGACAAGTTGTTAATCGTATCGTAAAAGAATTATTATCATAAGAAAAAGAGGCGAAAATTTGAATAATCCAAGTACATTTTCTAAACAAGTAATTGTCACTAATGGTGATTGGATGATTGCTCTAATTGGGAATCAAGATCAAAATATTCAATTACTAGAAGAAAGTTATCCCGTTTCGATTGCTGTTCGAGGAGAAGTCATTACCATTAAAGGTGAAGATGAAGCCGACGTGAATGAAGTTAGCGACATTTTCTTTATGTTGATTCATTTATTAGAGCGTAATATTACACCACGTACAATGGATGTTGTTACGGCTATCAAAATGGCCAAAAACAATACATTAGAATTCTTCGTTAATCTTTATGAGGAAGTGATTGGTCGTGCTGCCGATGGTAAAGCGATTCGCGTGAAAAACTTCGGACAATTACAATATGTTAAAAAAATTAATTCACATGATATTACCTTTGGAGTAGGGCCTGCGGGGACCGGTAAAACATTTTTAGCCGTTGTTTTGGCTGTTCAGGCTTTGCGTGAGGGGAAAGTAAAGAAAATTATTTTAACACGGCCAGCAGTTGAAGCAGGCGAAAGTTTAGGTTTTTTACCTGGAGATTTAAAAGAAAAGGTGGATCCTTATTTACGACCTGTTTATGATGCTTTATACACGATTATGGGAACGGAACAAACGGTACGTTTAATGGAGCGAGGCATTATTGAAATTGCGCCGTTAGCTTACATGAGAGGTCGTACATTAGACGATGCTTTTGTCATATTAGATGAGGCTCAAAATACGACGATTGCTCAAATGAAAATGTTCCTAACACGTTTAGGATTCGGGTCAAAAATGATTATTAATGGGGATAAGACACAAATAGACTTACCTCGCGGTGTTAAATCAGGTTTAGTGGATGCGATTGAAAAACTAAATAGCATACCACGTATTTCATTTGTAACATTTGATGCCTTTGATGTAGTTCGTCATCCAGTAGTTGCTGATATTATCCGTGCTTATGGAACCAAACCATCACCAGCGACGACGAATGAGCATGATGCGACCTCAGTATCACAGGAGACTGAAACAGAGACTTTTAAAACTGAAATGGAACGTTTAAATCAACCAGAATAATGATAAAGGAAAGATAGACGCGTTTTATTAGTTAGGAGAATTGATAAGCCGTTTTTATCTTTCTTTTATATCCTATTTGCAACACAATGATTGAATTGGGGTGACATTTTGAATAAAAAATTATATCAATTACAACAAAGATTAGGTAAATGGTATCGACCTATTTTAATTGCACTTTTAACTGTATTACTTTTTTTATTTGGTTTTGCCAGTGTCAAACCAAGACAATATAATATTCAACCTAATCAAGTTGCCGATGTAACTATTCGCGCACCGTATACTACGATCGATGAACAGAAAACTAATGAGAATAAACAACGTGCCTATGATGCGGTGGCTGATGTTTATACCTATAGTCCATCTATTCGTGAAAATCAATTGACATTAATTGAACAATATTTTAGTTCCATTCGTCAATTAAGAAAAGAAAATTATTCGACTCAACAAATTAAGCAATTATTTAATGAATTAGATGATTTAAATGAATTGGCCAATGAGATTGGGACGGAACAAAGAACCGAAACTCAGGAAGTACCATTTGCACAATTAAATGATGCAGAAAAAACAATCGTTTTAGTGAATCAATTACAAAAAGGTGACCAATCAATTAAAGATTTCGTAGCGGACCTTGATAATGAGATGCAATTAGCGATTGCTAAAATGAATGATGAAGAAATAATTGGTCTTCAAACTTATATTACCAATACTATTTCAGAAACGTTAATGAAAGAAATTTCGGCTGAGAAAGTCAATACCGTTATCGAGAGTATCTTTAGTCAAATTAATGCGGATATAAATCGCAATAAGAATCGAGAAATCCTTAAATCTTTAGTGGTTCAGTTAATGGTACCTACAGTGGTTTTTGACGAACCGGCGACGGAGTTAGCCAGAGAAAATGCAGTCAATCAAGTACAGTCAACCTATATATTACAAGGTCAAGTTATCATTCAAGAAGGTTTTGTGGTTGACTCTGAAATGATTCGTTTATTAAATATTTATGGAATTTTAAATAATCAAACCAAGGTTTATAGCATCTATGCTTTTGCTGCAGTGTTATTAATTCACGCCATTTTTCTTTATATGGTATTTAATAAATGGGATAACAAACAAAGTAAAACCGTTAATGATGGTAATATGCGTTTAACAGCTTATTCATTGGCTTTTCTCTTTGCTTTTATCTTTCTAACATTTTTGCAAGTCTTACAACAAAATGGGATGTCTGAAGCAATGTTGTTGTTTCCAGCTGGTTTGTTACCATTATTAATTTTACCTAAAACCGATCGTCGGACGATTGCATTAGCTATTATTTTCTTTAACTTAATTAGTTTATTCGTTTTAAATAGTCAAACTGACTTAATTGGGGTTTTAATTCCAGCAGTCTTTTATTTCTTTACGATGCTCGTTATTTGGTTAAGAATCGAGCAGGATCCCACGATGCATCAAATGACCTTAAAGTCGTCCATTTTATGGAATATGGTCATTACCATTCCGATTTTATTAGCAATGAATTATGAAATTTTCAATTATGAAACGTTAACTACCACTTTTGCAATGGTATCAAGTGCAGTTATCATGCATACGATATATATTTTAATAAAACCTTATTGGGAACAATTACTCGATGATCAAGCAGCCTTAACACTAAATGAATTAGCTAATCTTAATCATCCATTATTAAAACTTTTAATTGAAGAAGCACCAGGTACTTATCACCATAGTATTTTAGTAGCTAATTTAAGTGCTAACGCTGTGGATGCGATTGGTGGCGACTCACTGTTTACGAGAGTGGCAAGTTACTATCATGATGTAGGGAAAGTGAAATATCCAATGTTTTTTGTGGAGAATTTAAGACAAGGGATGGTCTCACCACATCAGATGATGACAGCGGCAGAAAGTGCTAAAATTATTATTAGTCATGTTACCGAAGGAGCAAAAATACTAGAAGATAATAATATGCCTAAAGGAATAGTCGATGTCTGTTTACAACATCATGGTACCACCCAAGCAGGCTATTTTTACCATCAGGCTAAACAAGAAAAAGCGGATATTAATATTGAAGATTTTAGCTATCCAGGTCCAAAACCACAGTCAAAAGAGATTGCAGTGATTATGATTGCAGACTCTGTTGAAGCAGCTTCTCGAACTTTAAAAGAACATTCAGTTGAAGCCATTACCGCTTTAATTACTAAAATCATCGATGGGAAGATTGAAGCGAATCAATTTGAAGATTCAGGATTAACGGTCCAAGAGTTAAAAATTGTTAAACAGTCGCTCATTAATGGTGTGGCGGGAATGTTTCATACGCGCGTAGAATATCCAGAATAGAAGGAGCGGACAAGATGATTATTGATTTAATCGATGATGAACAGTATTTAGAAGCGTCACAAACAAAAATAATTGAAGATGTCATCGAATTAACAGCCAAAAAATTAGGGCTTTCAGAACAAAGTGAAGTAGACATTTCAATTGTTAATAATGAAACAATCCACCAATTAAACAAACAATACCGTGGCATTGATCGCCCGACAGATGTTTTAAGCTTTGCTTTAACAGAAGGCGATGACGATTTTGACTTTACGATGGAAGCAGATGACGATTTTGCTGCTATCCCAGAACATCTAGGTGATATTATTATCTCATATCAGAAAATCGTTGAACAAGCAGCTGATTATGGTCATTCTTTTGAACGTGAATTAGCTTTTTTAACGGTACATGGCTTTCTTCATTTAAATGGATATGACCATCAAACCGAAGAAGAAGAACGAGCAATGTTCGGCATTCAAAATGAGGTTTTAGAAGAATATGGGCTTACAAGATAAACCTACTAAATACTGGGCGAATCAAAATCGAATTTCGGCTTTTCAAGCAGCTAAAGCTGGACTCATTACCTTATGGAAGGAAGAATTCAACTTTAGAATTCATTTATTGATGACATTGGCTGTAGTAGTGGCTGGTTTTATTTTTCAAATTACGACCACCGAATGGTTAATTATCATCTTACTGATTGGTCATGTAATAGCGTTGGAAATGATTAATTCAGCCATTGAGACGGTGGTCGATTTAGTTGTTGGCACCAAGTGGGATCAACACGCCAAAAGAAGTAAAGATATTGCGGCTGCTGCCGTCATGATGATGGCGTTGATTGCAGTTGTCGTAGGAATCATTATTTTTGTACCATACTTAGTAAAATTATTTTAGAGAGAGGTCATTATGACAAATAAAGAATTTAAATCAGGCTTTGTTGCGATTATCGGACGACCAAATGTAGGCAAGTCTACCTTATTAAATAGGGTCATCGGACAAAAAATTGCGATAATGTCAGACAAAGCACAAACAACCCGTAATCGAATTCAAGGTGTGTACACTGATGAAGAGGCACAAATTGTATTCATTGATACACCGGGGATTCATAAACCTAAACATGCACTAGGAGATTTTATGGTTAATACCGCTTATAGTGCTTTGAAAGGAGTCGACGCTGTACTATTTGTCGTCAGTGCGATTCAAAGTATTGGACCAGGTGATCGATTGATCATCGAGAAATTAAAAAATCTTTCAGTACCGGTGTATCTTTTAATTAATAAAATTGATCTTGTCCATCCAGATAGTTTATTTGAAACGATTGAATCTTATACAAGTGAATTAGAATTTAGTGAAGTCTTTCCAATCAGTGCCTTGGAAGGGAACAATGTTCCAGAAATGATGAATACTTTGAAATCTACCTTACCAGTTGGTCCACAGTATTATCCTGCTGATCAAATTATGGATCATCCGGAATATTTTGTGGTAGCTGAATTCATTCGGGAGAAAATTTTACTTTTAACGAAAGAAGAAATTCCGCATTCAGTGGCGGTTCAAGTTCAAAGTATGCAACGGAATGAAAATGATAAAGTGGAAGTACAAGCGACCATTATCGTTGAAAGAAAGAGTCAAAAGGGAATCATTATTGGTGCTCAGGGCTCGATGATTAAAAAGATTGGTCAAATGGCTCGGCGTGACATTGAACGATTATTAGATGATAAAGTTTATCTAGATTTATGGGTCAAAGTGCAAAAGGATTGGCGTAATAAACAGACCTATATCAATGAATTGGGCTACAAGAAAACCGATTATTAATCATAGTTTGAAAAATGAAATGGAAGTGACGGCATGCAAGAAACATTCGAAGGCATTGTTTTATTCCGTAGGCAATATCGCGAAGAAGACACGATTGTAAAATTACTGACCAAAGAATTTGGAAAGCGGATGTTTTTTATTCGTAGAGGACAGCAATCCAATCATGCTATGCGGGCTCAGTTGATTCCATTTTCTAAAAATCAATATGTGGGTACTATTAACCCGTCAGGTTTTTCATTTGTCAAAGAAGCCTCAACATTAGCCTTTCCTCGGAAAGTATTAGAGGATTTAACCTTGCAGTCTTATGCAAGTTATTTTGTGCAATTAATCGATGCGGTTTTTGAAGATTTTGACCCACAACCTCATTTGTATCATTTATTAAATGAAACATTATTAAAGTTAAATGAAGGTTTTAATCATGACATCTTAATGGTTTATTTTGAGATTTATTTATTACCTTATTTTGGTACTCAATTAAATTGGCATCATTGTCAGGTATGTGGGAGTCGGCAAGAACCTTTTGATTTTAGTATCAATTTAGGTGGCTTGATTTGTCGACAACATTTTAATGATGATCCTTATCGCTTGCATATTAGCCCTAAGGCGATGCATGTCGCTTTTTTATTAGCCAATACCCCCTTAAATAAAATTAATTCCATCAATGTTAGTTTTGAAACAATTACTGAATTAAAAAGACTGACAAAAGAACTTTATCAAGAATTTGTTGGAATTAGACTTAAAAGTAAACAGTTTATTGACGAAATGGACCAATTGGACCAAAAATATCAAAGTATTCTATCAAAAAGAGGCTCAAAAAGAACGACAAGCCTTCAATCGCAAGTTGACAATAGCTCGGATAATAGGTAAAATCTAGTTATTAAAAGCAAGAAAAAAGAAGATAGTATAGCGACTCTAGAATAGTGAAAGCTAGGGCAAATCGAAGGCATGCTTTTGGTTATTTTATATAAAATTAAAAGTGCTAGTCCTTACTAGAATTAGGGTGGAACCGCGAAAATACTTTCGTCCCTATGAGTAGTCTTATTTGGCTATTCATAGGGATTTTTTAATATTATTGAGGAGTGATAGTATGGAAAAGAAAACAACCATGCAAGAGATTATTATGACCTTACAACAATTTTGGTCAAAACAAGGCTGTATGATTTTAAATAGTTATGATAATGAAAAAGGTGCCGGCACGATGAGCCCTTATACTTTTCTGAGAGCGATTGGGCCTGAACCTTGGAATGCGGCTTATGTAGAGCCTTCTAGAAGACCAGCAGATGGCCGTTATGGTGAAAACCCCAACCGACTATTTCAACATCATCAATTTCAAGTGATTATGAAACCCTCTCCTTTAAATATTCAAGAACTCTATTTAGAAAGTTTAGAAGCGATTGGAATTGATCCATTAGAACATGATATTCGTTTTGTTGAAGATAACTGGGAAAATCCTTCTTTAGGTTGCGCCGGATTAGGCTGGGAAGTCTGGATTGATGGGATGGAAATTACCCAATTTACCTATTTCCAACAAGTAGGCGGGTTAAAATGTAATCCAGTAACTTCTGAGTTAACTTACGGTTTAGAACGATTAGCCATGTATATTTTAGATGTCGAAAATGTTTATGATTTAGAATGGGTAGCTGGCGTTAAATATGGTGAAATTTTCAAGCAACCTGAACGTGAGCATTCGACTTATGCTTTTGAATTAAGTGATAGTGAAATGTTATTCCAACAATTTGATGCCTACGAAAAAGAAGCAACGCGCTTAATTGAAGCTGAATTAGTTCATCCAGCCTATGATTATATTTTAAAATGTAGCCATAGTTTCAACTTATTAGATGCACGTGGCATGATTTCCGTTTCTGATCGTGCGGGTTATTTAGCCAGAATCCGTAAAATGGCTCGTTCTGTGGCACAAGCGTTTGTTAATGAACGAGAAAAATTAGGTTATCCTTTATTAAAACAAGTATCTAAGGAGATGAAATAATGAGTAATCAATATTTATTAGAAATTGGTTTAGAAGAAGTGCCTGCACGTTTTTTACTGTCATTAAGTGATCAATTAAAAACACGCGTAGCCGATTATTTAACTGAGCAACGTATTGAATTTAGTACGATTAAGACTTATGCCACACCGAGACGTTTAGCTGTTACTGTGGATGGCTTAGCAGATGCCCAAGCGGATATTACCGAAGTGGCTAAAGGACCCGCGATGAAAATAGCTAAAGATGAAAATGGTGAATGGACCAAAGCGGCTTTAGGTTTTTTAAGAGGACAACAAGCCTCACCAGAAGATAGCTTTGTTGAAGAGATTAAAGGTGTTGAATACTTACATGTTAATAAATTTATCAAAGGCCACAAGACCATTGATATCTTAAAAAATATGCCCCAAGTCATTAAAGCAATGACCTTTCCAGTGACGATGCATTGGAATGCAATTGAAACACCTTTTATTCGTCCCATTCATTGGTTTGTTTCTTTATTAAATGAAACAGTGGTACCATTTGAATTTGTTGGAGTACAAGCTGATCGTTTGACACGTGGTCACCGCTTCTTAGGTCATGAAGTGTCAATTAAGAGTCCAGCCACTTATGTTGAACAATTAAAAGCAGAATTTGTATTAGCCGATTTTGCAGAACGCCAGGCCATCATTAAAAGCCAAATTGAATCATTGGCTAATGAAAAGAATTGGATTGTGCCAATTGATGAAGATTTACTAGAGGAAGTGACTTCCATAGTGGAATGGCCAACTGTTTTTTATGGTGAGTTTGAAGAAGAGTATTTAAAAGTACCTGAACAAGTATTAATAACTGCGATGAAGGATCACCAACGTTATTTTTATGCTTTAAACCAAGCGAATCAACTTTTACCGATATTTATTTCTGTACGTAATGGTAATAGCGACCATCTAGAAAATGTGATTAAAGGTAATAAAAAAGTCTTACGTGCTCGTTTAGAGGATGCCTTATTCTTCTATGAAGAAGATTTAAAACAAGATTTAGCATTTTATTTAAATAAGTTAACGTCTGTTAATGAACATTTTAAATTAGGTAGTCTTGCGGATAAACAACAACGAGTAGCGGCTTTTATTCCTTTAATTGCTAAGTCAGTACAAGTCGACAAAGCAACAACAAATACGGCTATTGAAGCAGCCAAAATTTATAAGTATGACTTGATGACCCAAACCGTTGGCGAGTTTGATGAGCTCCAAGGAGAAATTGGTTATGTGTATGCACCGCATTATGGTATCGATGAACAAGTTGCCATCGCGATTCGTGAACAATATTTACCAAAATCAAGTGGAGGTCAATTACCAACGACAACCGCCAGCAAATTATTAACATTAGCTGATAAATTAGATACTTTAATTCATTACTTTAGTGTCGATTTAATTCCAACCGGTTCAAACGACCCTTATGCATTAAGACGTCAAGCGATGGGAGTAGTAGAAATATTATTATCAACCGACTGGCAAATCGATTTATTAGCGATATTAGAAAATCATTCAGTTGTTAAAG
Source organism: Globicatella sanguinis (assembly GCF_002847845.2). Lineage (NCBI taxonomy): Bacteria > Bacillati > Bacillota > Bacilli > Lactobacillales > Aerococcaceae > Globicatella > Globicatella sanguinis. The sequence goes on from NZ_CP126962.1 coordinate 2,592,543, forward strand.
GTAATAATGAATTACTAAAACATCTGATTGATTTCTTTAATGCTAGAATGTCAGTTGCTTTAGAACGAGAACAAATAGACTTTGATATTATTCAAGCTGTGGTAGCTTCTAAAGGCTTAAATTTTAAATTAATGGTTGAAACGGCTAAAGCATTGCAAGCTAAAAAAGACAATGAGCCAGAGAACTATCGCGCTATTGTTGAAGCCATCAGCCGAGTGGTTAATTTAGGTAGCAAAACAGAAAATACTCATCTTGATTTAGCTTTAGCTCAAACAGAATCAGAAAAAACTTTGATTGGCTTAGCCCAATCACTAGGACTAGGGAATGTATTAGATACTTTACAACACTTAGTCGCACCGATTGACCATTATTTTGAAGAGAACATGGTCAATGATCAAGATGAAAAAATCAAAGCCAATCGTTATGCGACAATGACAACTTTAACTCAATATGTTTTAGATTATTTAGATCCACGTTTATTAATTAGTAAATTTTAAAAATAGAACTTGTTAAAAGAAAGGGAGTGATAATATGTCTACGTTTTTAGATAGAGCAGTTGTGAATGTCAAAGCTGGTAAAGGTGGCGATGGCATGGTTGCTTTTAGAAGGGAAAAGTATGTACCAGATGGAGGACCGGCTGGCGGTGACGGTGGTCGTGGTGGTGACGTTGTTTTTCGAGTAGATGAAGGACTCCATACTTTAATGGATTTCCGTTATAATCGTCATTTTAAAGCAGCCAATGGTGAAAATGGCATGAGTAAAAGTAAATATGGAGCGGGTGCAGAAGATTTGATTGTCAAAGTACCACCCGGAACGATTGTACGCGATGTGGAAACAGAGCAATTAATTGCTGATCTAGTTGACCATGGACAAGAAGTTATTGTCGCCAAAGGCGGACGAGGGGGACGCGGAAATATTCGCTTTGCCACTCATAAAAATCCGGCCCCTTCAATTGCCGAAAATGGTGAACCGGGTGAAGAACGGGCATTATCTTTGGAATTAAAGGTGATTGCGGATGCGGGATTAGTAGGCTATCCAAGTGTTGGTAAATCGACTTTATTATCCGTTGTAAGTAATGCCAAACCGAAGATTGCAGACTATCAATTTACGACTTTAACACCGAATTTAGGCGTCGTTAATTTAGGCATTGGTAAAGAATTTGTCTTAGCGGATATGCCTGGTTTAATTGAAGGAGCTTCAGCAGGTGTCGGCTTAGGAATAAATTTTTTACGTCATATTGAACGGACCAAAGTATTAATTCATGTGATTGATATGGCTGGCGTACATGGTCGTGACCCTTATCAAGATTTCTTAGACATTATGCACGAATTAAAAGCATATAATGCTAAGTTATTAGAACGACCAATGGTGATTGTAGCTAATAAAATGGATGAAGTAGTGGCTCAAGAAAACATTAAACTCTTTAAAGAAAAAATTGCTAGCTATTATCAAGAACAACAACAAGATTTACCAACTATCTTTGAAGTTAGTACTTGGCAAACAACTGGCATTAAACCTTTATTAAATAAAGTATATGAATTAATTCAAACAACGACCTTCATACCACTCGATGAAGAAGTGATCGAAGCGGTTCATTATCAATTAGAAGAAGATGTACCATTCATGATTGAACAACTTGGTGAGGGATATTGGCGCTTATACGGGGAAAAAATAGAAAAACTGTATGCGATGACCAATATGGCTCATGATGAAAGTATTGCGCGCTTCGCTCGCCAACTACGTACCATGGGAGTAGACGAAGCTTTACGCCAACACGGTGCCCAAAATGGTGATATTGTCGATTTAGCTGGTTATCAATTCGAGTTTATGGATTAATGGTGAGCAATATGCAAATAGGTAAGTCGAATCAAAATCGAATAGAAGTGTTAGATGGACTTAAAGGTCTCTCTTTAGTTATTATCATTGCCTATTACTATCTGCAGCATTTGGTTCCCGGTGGCTTTGTTGCCGTTAATTTATTTTTCCTAATAGGTGGTTTCTTAAATTTTCGTATTTTTAAGAAGCGAATCATTTTAGAACAACCCATGGAATATCGCAACTTTTTAAGACGACGGTTTGATAAATTGTTCTTCCCTATGTTATTTATGATGATTTTTATGACCGTTTTCATTATGTTCATATCACCCCAAAACTATATGAACTTACGAAATATGGGATTGAGCAGTCTTTTATTTGTTAATAATTTTTATCAAATCTTAACAGGGAACTCATTTTTTGCTCAAGCAGCTAACCAAAGTGTTTTTGCTCATTTATGGTATAGCTCGATGTACGCACAACTCATATTATTAACACCGCTCTTAATTGAATCTTGCTATAAATGGCATAAAAGCACCTCAACTGCGATCAATATGCTTTCAATCGTCAGTTTAATTTCAATGGTGTTAATGTGGTATTTACAAACTACGGGTCATGAACATTCCAGTATATTTTTTAATACCTTAGCCCGATTATTTGCTTATACATTAGGTGGAGTGCTCAGCTTAGCGATGCCATATAATTTAAAACCGAAAGTAATCAATTCACAAGCGAAAGGGCTGTTAAATGGTTTCGGTATTGCTATTTTATGGCTGATGTGGATGATGATACGTTATATGTATGGTACGCAACCTTTTGCTTTTCGTTTTGGTATAACGCTCTTTACACTCTTATCTTTAATTATTATTTTTATTACCTTATATCCAGATACTTGGTTAAATAAATTTTTTAGTTTTAAACCATTTGTTTATTTAGGTAAAAAAAGCTATACCTATTATTTATGGTTTTATCCAATTGTATTAGTGATGCCAGAATTATTAAAAAAGGTTAATCGGAGTTATGCGGTTCATATATTTGTTGGCTGTCTTTTATTGGTTGTTTTTGCTGAATTTGCTTACTATCTCATTGAAAGTCGTAAAATAGTCTTACCATTTGGACAAGATTCTAATATACGAAAAACAAGATTCCAATTTAAATTTTTAAAAAATAACCCGGGTAAATTTAAACAAGTAAAATTTTTCAGTGGTTTTTATGGAATAATACTCTTTATCGGACTATTCGGCATATTATTAGCACCGCAAACAAGAGCAGGAGTCGTGCAAGAATTAGCTGAAACATTCAAACACAATGAAGCGATTGTTGATCAAACACTTAATTCAAATGAACGACCTAAAATTGTTATCAACAATATTGAAGGCTTAGAACAAGAAGTGAAGTTATATGCTAATGCCATCGAAGTCACATTTGTAGGCGATTCGATCTTTTTAGCATCAGCACAACAGATAATTGATGTTTTTCCTAAAGCAGTGATAGATGCCAATGAAGGACGTCAATTATATAACAGTGTTAGTGATATCGAAGCCTTAAAAGCCAAAAATAAACTAACACCAACGGTAATCACATTACTAGGGACGAATGGCGCTTTTACCAAAGGCCAACTCGACGATTATATAGAGGCTATTGGTGAAAATCGAATGATATATTTCGTTTTAATCAGTCCTAATCGTGCTTGGACACAGCAAGTCAACAATGAATTATTTAAAGCAGCTCAACGTTATGGAAATGTGAGATTAATCGATTGGGCGAGTGTTGCTAATACTCATCCGGATTGGTTACTTGATGAATTTCATCCCAATGAAAAGGGAAGTTTAGAGTTAGCAAAATTAATGGCAAATGAACTGTATCGTCAGCAATAAAATTTGTCATATTAACGATTAGTTAGGAGTTTTAGATGAAGATACAATTTTTAGGTACGGGTTCAGGTGTACCAGCCAAAGCTCGTAATGTTAGTTCATTAGTATTAAAATTATTAGACGAAATCAATGAAATATGGTTATTTGATTGTGGGGAAGCCACTCAACATCAAATATTAAAAACTAGTATTAAACCAAGAAAAATAACCAATATTTTTATTACTCATATGCATGGTGATCATATTTTTGGTCTTCCGGGTTTTTTAAGTAGTCGTTCCTTTCAAGGGGGAGGCAATGATCCCTTAACGATATATGGTCCGCAAGGTATTCGCCAATTCGTTCAAAATGCTTTGCGTTTTTCTAAATCCAAATTGTCTTATCCAATTAAATTCGTGGAATTAAACAATGAAGGCGGACAATTAAAGTTTGCTAATGGTTGGAAAATCGATTATTTACCTTTAAATCATGGTGTGATTAGTTTTGGATTTCGAATAGTTGAACCGGATTCACAAGGAGAATTACTCATCGATCGTTTAGCGCCCTATAATATTCCTAATGGACCTATTTTTGGGCAATTAAAACGAGGCGAAACTGTAACTCTTGCCGATGGAACCATTTTAAATGGGAATGATTTTCTTGGCGAAGAAAAGAAAGGGCGAATTGTGACCATTTTAGGTGATACGCGTCCATGTGCTAATTTAGTGACTTTGGCAAAAGGTGCGGATGTCTTAATTCATGAAGCAACATATGTCGATCAAGAAAAGGATTTAGCTTATGCTCATTTTCACTCAACGAATATACAAGCAGCAAAAGTCGCAAAAGAGGCACAAGTAAAGAAACTGTTAATGAATCATATTAGTGCTCGTTATCTAGGGGCTGATGCTAAGAAATTAGAAAAGCAGGCTAAAACTGTTTTTCCTCAAGCGCAAATTGTCTATGATTTTACTGAGGTTGAAGTGGGCAATCATAAGGAGATGCCAGATGAACAATAAAGTGATGGTCATAACGGGTGCTTCCAGCGGGATTGGTAAAGCGGTCGCGATAAAAGCAGCAAAACAAGGTGCGCATTTAGTTTTAATAGCGCGTAATGTATCAGCTTTAGAAAATTTAGCTCATCAGTTATATCACCAATATCATACGGATAGCTTGGTTGTAAAATGCGATGTCAGTGATAAAATCCAATTAGAATATGCTTATCAAAAAATAAAAAGTAAATATCAAAGGGTAGATTACTTAATAAATTGTGCAGGTTATGGTACATTTAAACTAGCGAATGAATTTAGTTATGAAGAAGTTAACGAGATGTTTAAAGTGAATACTTTTGGTATGATATATTTGACTACTTTAATATCTCAATTAATGGTACAACAACATAGCGGCCACATTTTCTTTGTGAGTTCGATGGCAGGCAAAATGGCCACATCCAATTCCAGTGTCTATTCTAGCACTAAATTTGCGGTTATTGGCTATGCGAATGCCTTGCGGTTAGAACTTAAACAAGCCAATGTTTTTGTCACAACTGTTAATCCAGGACCGGTAGCGACACCATTTTTTAGTTATGATAAAAATTTAAGAGATTATTACGAAAAGGTCAAAAGATTTACAATCACACCAGAATTAGTAGCGGATAAAATTATTAAAGTTGCGACCCAAAAGCCGTATACACGCGAAATTAATTTACCTTTATCGATGTCTTTAGCAGCCAATTTATATCAGATATTTCCTTATGTAGGAGATTACTTAGCCCTTAATATCTTTAATTTGAAATAGGAGTGAAAATTATGAAAAAACAATGGAAACTTATTGTCTCGATCATTATCTTAATTTTAGTGGTGATTTTTGCTTTACAAAATACAAGTACTGTTCCAATTGACTTGTTTTTTGCTAAATTTACTGTTCCACTTGTATTAGTTATCTTATTAAGTTTATTAGTGGGAGTCATTGTCGGTTTAATTACTTCAATTTCAGCTATTTCAGGACAGAAAAAATCTAAAAATGCTACAGTAAAAGAATTAAATACTTTAAAAGAAACAAATTTAAGAGAATTAGCAGCAAAAGACAAAGAAATTTCTCATTTACGTAGTCAAATTAATGATTTAAAAGTAAAAAATAATAATACTTTACAAGTAGAGGACACTAAGTTTTCTGAATAATGGAGAGTTAAAATGAGTTTAATTGAAAATCATTGGCAAATACCGGTAACAGACGGGAAAATTGATGAACAATTAGATACAATGAAGACAGCGGGATTAGATTTTTCTCCCGCTTTTCTTCGTTTATGTATCAATCGTGGGCTGAATTCAGTGGATAAGATATTAGAAGCGACAAATCCAGAACCACAACTTTATCATGATCCGTTTTTATTTTATCAAATGGAGCGTGCGATTGAACGATTACATCAAGCAATTGCAGCAGGCGAATTAATTTTAATTTATGGTGATTATGATGCAGACGGTATCACAAGTACGTTAATTTTAATAGAAGCATTAGAAGAATTAGGGGCAAATTTTACCTATTATTTACCCAATCGTTTAATCGATGGCTATGGTCCAAATATCGAGCGGTATCAACATTTTATTGAAGAAGGCGTACGTGTCATTTTAACTTGTGATAATGGAGTGGCAGGTTTTGAAGCGATTGAATATGCACAGAGTCAAGGGGTCGATGTGATTGTTTCGGATCACCATGAACTACAAGAAACGTTACCCTCTGCTTATGCCATTATTCATCCACGTCATCCCGAAGGTCACTATCCTTTTGGTGAATTAAGTGGTGCAGGTGTAGCATTAAAATTGGCGCATGCTCTATTAGGAGAGTTGCCGATTAATAGTATGGAATTAGCGGCAATTGGGACAGTCGCTGACTTGGTTTCTCTAACGGATGAGAATCGAACGATTGTTAAGAGTGGCTTAAAACTAATGAGTGAGACCTTGCGGATTGGTCTTGAAAAAATGTTAGTGGAAGAATCAGTTGATTTAAGAAAAATTAATGCTGATACGATTGGATTTGTAGTGGGACCCAGACTCAATGCGGTGGGACGTTTAGGCGATCCAACTCCTGCACTAGAGTTACTAAAAACAATCGATGATATTGAAGCTGATCACTTACTTCAAAAAGTGAACGAACAAAATAAAAAAAGACAAGCGATTGTTAATGATATCACCCAACAAGTCATGGAACAAATCGAACACTATGCTACTTTACCACCGATTATTATCGCGGCTGCGCCTAATTGGCCAGCAGGCGTTTTAGGAATTGTTGCGAGTAAGATTACTGAACGCTATCATCGTCCAACAATCATTTTTGAATATCAACAAGCTGAACAACGTTTTCGTGGAAGTGGTCGGTCAATTGAAGGGATTAATTTATTTGACTGTTTAACTGAAAATAAAACTTATTTAGCTCAATTCGGAGGACATAGCCAAGCAGCAGGCTTAACTGTTTTAGAAAATGAATGGGAAAATTTTAAAACAGCCATGCTGTCTACAATGGCCAATTATCAAGCTGTTTTCGAACAACCTAAAACTTTAAAAGTTGATATGGCACTCCCTTTAACAATAGCGACGGAGGAGTTTGTTAAAGAATGTCAATTATTAGCGCCTTTTGGTATGGATAATCCTAAACCAGTATTTGCTTTTAATGATGTGGAACTACAGCAAAAAAGAGTCATAGGTAATCAACACCAACATATTAAATTTTCGATTTATAAAGATAATACTAGTATTGAAGGGATAGGTTTTTCCAAAGCGAATTTATTTAGTCCAATTAACTTAGATGAAACTTTCTCATTAATCGGTTATATAGATATAAATGAATGGCAAGGGAATCGCCAAGTACAAATCCAAGTACTGGATGTTAAAGTCAAAGGGATTATGATTCGTGATTTTCGTTCTAGTAAATTTAATGATGCATTATTAAAAAATCGCAACACGGTATTTTTTTACCAGCAACCTAATTTAAAAGAATGGTTAGCAGATCGAGTTCATCCATCCAATACAATGATTAGTTATGATGAATGGCTCAATAATCAAGCATTAAATTTAGATTTATCACATATTGCATTAATAGAAAATCCAAATAATATGGAACAATTCAATCAATTGATGCTGAATTCTAAAATCAAATTAGTCGATCTAGGTGTTTATTTAACAGAATCGAAATGGCTAGCTGGATTGCCATCAAGAGCAGAATTTGCTGCTGTTTATCGTTGGATTTTAGGTCAAAAAAATGGTTTTGACTTATTAAAAGCGATACAAGTTTTAAGTCAACAAATGAATTTACCTGTTACCAAATTAAAATGTATTTTTAAAGTGTTTTTTGAAGTGAAATTTGTTATAATGAAGGATGGACTGACAGTACCGTTACCCGTAGAGCAAAATGTCAAAGTGGATTTAGTAGAATCAAATGCGTACCAACAGTATGAGCAGTCATTTAAAACTGAAGAATTGTTGAACTATCAAACAATCGAACAGATAAAACAATATATTAATGAATTGAGGAAAAATTAATGGATTTAAAAGAGTATATTGCGCGTGTAGATAATTATCCTACAGAAGGTATTATTTTTAGAGATATTACACCGTTAATGGCAGATGGTAAGGCCTTTGCTTATGCAACCCAACAAATCGTTAACTATGCAAGAGAATTAGAAGTGGATGTCGTGGTTGGACCAGAAGCAAGAGGGTTTATTGTAGGCTGTCCAGTGGCATACGCACTTGAAATTGGCTTTGTTCCGATTCGTAAAAAGGGTAAATTACCTCGTAAAGTGATTGAAGTAGACTACTCTTTAGAATATGGGAAAAACGTATTGACAATTCATGAAGACTCGATTAAACCTGGTCAACGTGTATTAATTACTGATGACTTATTAGCTACAGGTGGGACTATTAAAGCAACCATTGATTTAGTTGAAAAACTAGGCGGTATTGTAGCCGGCTGTGCATTCTTAATTGAATTAGATGAATTAAATGGTAAAGAAAACATTAAAGGATATGACTATATTACATTAATGAACTTTTAATCATTATGAGACTGAAAACTTAACACTATTCTTATATCAGATACAATGTATCATTAAGAATAGGAAGGGTTTCAGTCTCTTTTTAATTCTTAATTTTTTTTGATATTTTCTTTTATACAATGAATTCAAGTAGTTTTTATAGAAAAATTTTGTTATAATGTAACGAGCTAGAAGCCTTGTTGGCATAGTAGATGAATGGAGGGTTACAATGGCTTTTTTTGGCAAACAACGTCTTGGCATTGATTTAGGAACAGCAAATACGTTAATCTATATTGAAAATAAAGGAATAGCCTTACGTGAGCCTTCTATTGTTGCAATTAAGAAAGATACAAAAGAAGCAGTAGCATTTGGTAAAGAAGCTGAACAATTAGTCGGACGGACCTCGGATAATTATGAAATCATTCGTCCAATGAAGGATGGCGTCATTGCTAATTTTTCTTTAACTAAGCAAATGTTGGCCCATTTCATAAAAAAAGCGATACACCGCTCATTTAATGGACCAGATGTTGTTATTTGTGTTCCAAGTAACATTACTAAAGTAGAACGTCGCGCAGTGATTGATGCGATAAAAGATATTGGAATACGAAAAGCTTTGATAGTGGATGAACCCTTCGCTGCGGCTTTAGGTGCCAATTTATCTATCTATGAGCCACGTGGTAAAATGGTAGTAGATATTGGTGGAGGCACGACGGATATTGCCGTTATTTCTTATGGCGAGATTGTTAAAGGTAACGCCATTGTTTATGGTGGTCATAAAATGAACGAGGCTATTTTAGATTATGTGCGTGATCGTTATCAATTAGTTATTGGCATGCAGACCGCTGAAGAAATAAAATTAACCATTGGTAATGCGAATTTTACCAAAGATGATGAAAAAGATCAACGAGTGATTAAAGGACGCAATATAGCGACCGGTCTACCTGAAGAAAAAATTGTACGCGCGAATGTCATTGCCGAAGCAATCGATGAGGTGATTAACCCTATTATTACTGCAATTAAACAAGTTTTAGAAGAAACGCCACCTGAATTAGCGGTGGATGTATTGGAATCGGGTATTGTGATAACCGGTGGTGGTTCACTTTTACGTCGTTTACCTGAAAGGATTCAAAGAGAGATTGGTATTCCGGTTCATTTAGTACAAGTACCATTGGATACAGTAGTCGTAGGTGCGGGAAGACTTCTCAAAGAAATGGAAAATCAAGCACGATTAGCTGAACGTGATAGACGTTAAACTTGAAAAGAGTAGAGAAAGAGGATCGTAGATGAATAATAAAAAATTAATCGGAATATTATTAAGTACGATTATGATGGTGTCATTAATTGCATATACAATGACCAAAGGAACAAATAATATTTTCACGAGTGCGATAAATGATACGGCATCTTGGACGGGTCGAGTCTTTTCTGAACCGGTCAATGTCGTTGTCAAATTCGTCAATTCTGTTGATAAAGTAATCAATACTTTTGAAGAAAATCAACGATTAAAGTCTAAAATTGATCAAGTATATGAATTACAAGTACGAGTGGCAGACTTAGAGGCTGAAAATGAAGCAATGCGTAAAGAATTAAAACTAAACGAAAGTTTAGGAGGATTTACGGTTCAAAATGCTACAGTAATTGCTCGTAACCCTGATCAATGGATGGAAACTTTAACGATTGATGTTGGTTCAAGCCAAGGTATTAAAGAAAATATGGCCGTTATGGCAGGTAATGGATTAGTTGGACGGATTATTGAAGTCAACGCTAATAGTTCCAAAGTCTTATTATTAACCTCTGAAAAATCAAATGCTGGTATGGTATCAGCTAATATTCAATCTAAGAGCGGCTCTGCTAATGGAATTGTTTCATCTTATGATCGTAAAACGAAGCGTTATATTATGACTCAAGTAAATCCTGAAGCTGAGGTGAAAGAAGGAGATATGGTTATTACATCGGGATTGGGCGGTATCATTCCGAGAACGCTATTAATAGGTGAAGTGGCCAATGTGCGTATGGATGATTATGGTTTATTCCAGACGGTTGAAATTGTACCGGCTGGTGAAATGACCGATATTCGATTTGTCACCGTCATTATGCGTGAAGGGCAGAGTGATGTAAGTGAAAATTAATCGTGATCGCAGAATAAAGTGGTTTTTACCTTTTTTCTTATTTTTTAGTATCATTATTGATTCAGCTTTACCTGCAATCTTTCCGGTTGCTTTTTTAGGAAATGACCAGACCATAGTTTCGCATATGGCGTTATATATTTTAACACTCTTTGCTTTTTACTTTCGTGATGAATCGATTCTGATTAATGCTTTAATTTTTGGCTTTTTAACAGATAGTTATAATACAACCATTTTGGGTATTTATGCCTCAATTTACTTTATTGTGACTTATCTAATCCTAAAGACTAAAAAGTATTTTCCTAAAAATACTATTTTACATATGATGTTATTTATTGTTGCGATAACTATTACAGAATTTATCGTTTTCGTTTTTTATCGAGAAGTAGGCTATACTATTATCACATTAACTGAATTTTTAGCGACTCAACTTTGGCCTACCTTAATTTTTAATATTGTATTATCATTTTTAATGTATTTTCCTTCTAAAGCCTTACTATCTTGGCTAGGATACGAAAACTACATAATTATTTAATTAATTATTGGACTAAAACCATTTAGTGATTGCGTAAAGATTGATTAGTATGGTAAGCAAGAGATTGACCTATAATGAGATTTTTAAAATATCTGCCTTTACACTAAATCGGTAAGGCTTGGACGGCTGGGCAAAAAATTTTTAAATTATGTTTTGGTATATCTATTTAATTCAAAGCGCAGTGGTTCAGTGGTCTCAAATGGCGTCTTAATGAGATTAGGTATAAATTTGATAAATTCAATCAAGTGATTGCTCAATATTTAAAAGCGCAGTGGTTGAGTGGCCTCAAATGGCGTCTTAATGAGATTAGGTATAAATTTGATAAATTCAATCAAGTGATTGCTCAATATTTAAAAGCGCAGTGGTTGAGTGGCCTCAAACTGCGTCTTAATGAAGTAAGGCATAAATTTGATAAATTCAATCAAGTGATTGCTCGATATTTAATAGCGCAGTGGTTGAGTGGCCTCAAACGGCGTCTTTCGACTTGTTTGAGGCCTACAAAACTGTGCGGGGGTAGACAGACGAAGCGAAAATCATTCGCTTTTCTACTTCTGGTCTATTCCCAACTGTGCGGGGGTAGACCGGCGAAGCGAAAATCATTCGCTTTTCTACTTCTGGTCTACTCCCAACTGTGCGGGGGTAGACAGACGAAGCGAAAATCATTCGCTTTTCTACTTCTGGTCTACTCCCAACTGTGCGGGGGTAGACAGACGAAGCGAAAATCATTCGCTTTTCTACTTCTGGCTACTCCCAAATGTGCGGGGGTAGGCAGATGAAGCGAAAATTATTTAATTTTCTACTTCTTGCCCACTCCCTTTTTGATGAATGATATAAACAATAAGCAACTGTAAATGTTAGGGTAATGCGACCTTGGGTAATATAGTTTAACAACACCAGAATAATTTACATTTCTTTTTCGAAAAAAACTTTGACACTGAAGGCCATATTTGTTATGATACTTATGTTGTATTTGTGTAGCACCACATCTGCAACCGCACAAGTTGAGTTTTAAGACCTGATGGCACTTAACATGGCGAGTCTAAGTGTAGGGGAAACCCGTAAATATAATATAGGAGGTGCTTTAATGTACGCAATTATTAAAACTGGCGGTAAACAAATTAAAGTTGAAGTTGGTCAATCAATCTTTGTTGAAAAATTAGATGTAGAAGCAGGCGATAAAGTTACTTTTGATGAAGTAATCTTAGTAGGTGGCGAAACTACAAAAGTAGGAACTCCATTAGTTGAAGGCGCAACTGTTGAAGCGACTGTTGAAAAACAAGGTCGTGAAAAGAAAGTTGTAACTTTCAGATACAGACGTCGTAAAGATTCACATCGTAAACAAGGTCATCGTCAACCTTATACAAAATTAACAATTGACGCAATCAACGCTTAATTATGATTAAGATAAAAGTAATGGTTGATGAAAAACAATTGATTCAACAAATTATTACAACCGGACATGCAGGTTATGCTGATTCTGGTTATGATATTGTTTGTGCAGCTGTTTCAAGTCAACTGATTTCGGTCGAAAATTCATTACATCAACTGATCCAAGTACCCGTTCAAACAGAAGTGAACGAAGTTGATGGGGGTTATTTAAAAATAATTTTACCAACTGAATTGACCAAAAAACAAACTGAACAATCACAACTATTATTATCACATTTAGTGTTTGCTTTAGAAGTGATTGCTGAAAGTTATCCTGAATTCGTCAAAATTCAAAATTCAAAATTTATACCATAGGAGGTGCTGTCTCATGTTGAAATTAAATTTACAATTATTCGCTACTAAAAAGGGTGGAGGTTCTACTCAAAACGGTCGTGATTCTATTGCTAAACGTTTAGGTGCTAAAGCAGCTGACGGCGAAACAGTTACTGGTGGTTCTATCCTATACCGTCAACGCGGTACTAAAATCCATCCTGGTAACAATGTAGGTCGCGGTGGCGATGATACATTATACGCTTTAGTTGAAGGTGTTGTACGCTTTGAACGTAAAGGTAAAAAACATAAACAAGTTTCTGTTTATCCAGTTGCTGCAGAAGCTTAATCCATATATATAAAGGCTCTAGACATTCTTCAAAAATGAATGGGGCAGAAAAGGGGCATGTTAGTCTAAAAAAAACTAATATGTCTTTTTTTTACTTAATTTTACCGGAATTAAGTGACAATTTGATGAGGATTTAGTATGATTATTCTTAGAAAGTAGGGATGGTAATGACACAAATTTTATATAATAGTACAAGAAATAATCAGAATAAATTAACGGCCGCTCAAGCCATTGTAAAAGGTATCGCTAATGATGGAGGACTATACTTTCCAGAGACCATGCCAACAATTGACTTAGATTGGGACCACTTAAAAGATGCCTCTTATCAAACAATCGCTAAATTAGTTTTAGGAGCATTTTTTACTGATTTTACGGAAGATGAAATAGCTTATTGTGTGGATCGTGCCTATGATGATAAATTTGATAATGAATTGATTGCCCCTTTAAAAGCTATTAATGAACAAGTATCGATTCTTGAATTATTTCATGGGAATACGATTGCTTTTAAAGATATGGCTTTATCGATTTTACCGTACTTATTAACCACTGCTGCTAAAAAATTAAAGATAGAAGAAGAAATAGTCATTCTAACTGCTACCTCTGGGGACACTGGAAAGGCAGCTCTAGCTGGTTTTAGCGAGGTACCTAATACACGAATAGTGGTATTTTATCCTAAAGATGGCGTCAGTGACATTCAAGAACGACAAATGGTTACGCAGGAGGGGAATAATACTAAGGTAGTGGCAGTTAAAGGAAACTTTGATGACGCTCAAACTAAAGTAAAAGAATTATTTAATGATCAAGCATTAAATAAACAACTTAAAAAACAAGGTTTTTTACTTTCCAGTGCCAATTCCATAAATATCGGTCGATTAGTGCCACAGGTAGTTTATTATGTATATAGTTATGCTCAGTTATTAAAAAATGGTGCAATTAAATCAGGTGATCAAATAAATATCTCGGTGCCGACGGGAAATTTTGGGAACATTTTGGCGGCTTATTTTGCTAAATTAATTGGGGTACCAATTGAAAAACTTATTTGTGCGTCTAATCGCAATAATGTATTAGTCGATTTCTTTAATGAGGGTATCTACGATAGAAGACGTCCTTTCTATTTAACCAGTTCGCCATCAATGGACATTCTTGTTTCAAGTAATCTTGAAAGACTGATTTATTTATTGAATCAACGTCAAGATGAGCCAACGAAAGAATGGATGGAACAATTAATTAAAGAGGGAAGCTATCAAATTAATCAGGCGGTTAAAGAACAATTAACTGATTTTTATGCTAATGAAGCAGATGATGTCTTAACTGCTACGACCATTAAAGAGGTTTATCAAGACAATCATTATATTCTTGATCCACATACGGCTGTCGCATATGCGGTATACCAACAATATCTAAAGGAAACTCAATCGCAAGATCGACAAAATATAACGGTCATTGCCGGCACTGCCAGCCCTTATAAATTCCCAGAAAGTGTGTTACATGCATTGGAAGTTAATACTAGTCAATTATCTGGACGTCAATTAATTGAAAAATTGGCTGAAATTAGTCAAATTGAAGTGCCGTCTGCCATTGAAAATCTTTTTGATGCGCCAATTCGACATCAAGAAGTCGTGGAAATTGAAGAGATGAAAGACACTATTTTACGATTTTTATTAAAATAATGTTTTAAGTTGTTAATATTTAATGGTTAAAGTCATAACGCTTTGCTTAAATCAAGTATATATCAGTTAATTTGATCAATATAGTGATCTTATGAATTAAAATAAAATTTTTTAGGTCGATGACTTTGGTTAATTCCGTTAATAATTAAAGCGTTATAATCAATTTTCATTAGCAAATCATTAGGAATTCAATATTGGACTGAATGGGCGACCAATTTATTTTTGTTTAAGGCTGGGCAAAAACTTTTAAAATTCTGTTCAGGCATATCTATTTAATTAAAGCGCAGTGGTTGAGTGGCCTCAACCTGCGTCTTAACGACTTGTTTGAGACCTACTCAACTGTGCGGGGGTGGACAGACGAAGCGAAATCATTCGATTTTCTTCTTTGGGTCCACTCCCAAATGTGCGGCGGTGGACAGACTAAGCGAAATCATTCGATTTTCTACTTTTTGTCCACTCCCAACTGTGCGGGGGCGGACAGACGAAGCGAAATCATTCGATTTTCTACTTTTTGTCCACTCCCTTAACACCTTCAATTGCCGTCCTTAATTTAACTTTAGTTTAAAGGGAATGTATAGTATAATTAATCAATGTGGGAGCTTTCCTATAATTGTCATTCAGAGAGGAAGATTATATGTCTAAAATTAAAGAAGCATTTGACAAGATCTTAGCTGAGAAGAAGATACCAGCTAATTATAAAGAAATTGAAAATGGGCACCATTTATATCGCTTGCAGTTTAAGGCCAGTGAAACAAAATTATTAATGGTCGAAATTATTATTCAAGAAAGTGAAGATCCATATGTCGATAGTCAAATTATTTATCGCCATGTTCATCTATTAAATGATTACAATAAACGTGGTGAAGCTTTAGACTTAATCAATGAATTAAATGAAATGAAAACCGGTTATTATACTTTACATTTAGCAATGGATGGTGAAATTTTCTTAAGAAATATTATTCGTGTTGGCGAAGATGTCACACCACTATATGAGACGGTAGTCTATGGAGCACGTATTGCTCGTGGTTTAATTCCTGCTTTAGTTGAGAAATTAGGTAAATCTGGCGAAATCGGGTAAGTTAAATGATAAATAAATATTTAAGTGAACATCCAGAGGCGAATTTCTTTTTTCAAATATTTATTGCTGTTATATCCGCATTAATCTTTGGGTTATCAATGAAATTTTTTCTAATTCCTGGCAATATCTTTAGTGCAGGAGCGCCTGGTTTAGCGCAAATAATCAATTATTTTACCCGTGAAACGGCGTTAGCAGCTATCTTTACCACCGGTAATCTTTATTTCATCTTAAATATTCCGTTGATTATCTTAGCATATTTAAAACTAGGAAAAGAATTTACTGTTATGACTTTAATAGTCGTTCTTTTTTCTTCATTGGCCACCAATTTATTTCCCTTAACATACGTTTCTCAAAATCCACTCATTAATGCAGTCATTGGTGGTGTCTTAACGGGTTTAGGAACAGGTATTACGATTAAGTATGGGATGTCAAGTGGGGGGTTCGATATATTATCGCTTTATTTATCGAAAACTTTTGGTTGGGATGTTGGCATGATGACTTTATTAGTTAATTCCATTATTATTATTGGTTCTGGATTGTTGTATAATTTAGAAACGGCTATCTTTACCTTGATCACAATTTTTGTAACTTCTCGTATGATCGATGCGATCCATACTGGAGAACAACGATTAACTGCTTTTATTGTGACGAATGATGCTGCTGCAGTGACCGCTAGTATTCGTACGCGTTTAATAAGAGGTTCAACAATCATTGAAGCCCGTGGAGGTTATACAGGTGATAAGCGAGACTTAATTATGGTAGTCATTAATCGTTATGAATTACATGATTTGCAGTTAGCAGTTATAGAATCTGATAGTAAAGCATTTGTCAATATTATTCAATCAACTAAAGTATTAGGACAGTTTTTAACTAAAGAACAACAAAAATTAATGAAAACTCAGCCGATAAGATAAAGTAATTTGTGATGTCGTGACTGATTACTGATGGCTATCGAATGAGCTTTTGCGTTTATTTATATATTGACAAAAAATATCGAAATCGATTTATGTCACTTTTTCTTAAAAATATTGATTAATAAGAGAATTATCCATCAATCATAAATAGACTAATATTAGTACGCTGATGCTAAAAGATGAACAAAGGACAAATGACCAGAATGTAGCACTGGTTTACATAGAAAAGTCAAATCGTTGAATCATGATGCTTCTTTGGTAGTAAATAGTTTGTTAGTCGATGGTTTGATCATTAATAATATTTCAATAACATTTAAAGACGAGACGATGGGCATTACTTGATTAATTTAGTCAAGTTTATTGTTCTTTACTGAATAGTTCAGTGTTTGAGTGGCCTCAACCTAAGTCTTAAAGTAACCGAGAATACTCTTGGAAGATTCAATCAAATTTATTGTGCGATAATTAATGGCGCAGTGGTTGAGTGGCCTTAATCTGCGTCTTAAAGACTTGTTTGAGACATACTCAACTTGTGCGGGAGTGAACAAATGAAGTGAAAATCATTCAATTTTCTACTTCTGGTTCACTCCCTCGTTTATTTTTAGTGATTCTTCACTGGAAAAAAGAGTAGGCGAGAAATTGACCAATCAACCGATTGATCAACTTTCCGCCTACTTTTAAAATTGTTATTTAATTATTTACGACGATTTTGTTTACCAGCATTACGACGTTTATTGTTTTCATTTACAGGTAAAACCGGTTGTTTAGTAGGAACTAAACGTTTTGAACCTTCGGCAGTTGTTTCGTTGGCTTTTTTAACTTTGGTTCGTTTTTGACGAGGAGAATTCTCAAATTTTTTAGCTTCATCATCAAGCATTTTTTGAATTTTAGGTCTCATAACATGATTTGAATAAAGTTGTTGAATGAAACTAAAAATACTACCCGTTAAGAAATAAATTCCTAAACCAGCATTAGATGCATAAGAAATCCAACCTAACATAATTGGATTCATTAACATCATAGAATTAGTAGTTGAATTGGCAGTTGGATTATCCGTTTTTGGAGTAGCGCGTTGCATTAACCAACCTTGTAAGAAGGCAAATACCACTACTAACGCGACAATCAATAAATTACGTTCACCTAAATGAATACCTAAGAATTTACTATCAATAATCTTTTGTGAAGATCGAATAGCGGTATAGACTGCTGAGATAATTGGCATTTGGATTAATAATGGTAAACATCCAGATAAGCCGCCAAACATATCAATATCATATTTTTTGTAAACAGCCATCAATTCATTATTTAAACGAGCTTTTTCAGTAGGGTCGTCTGTAGCATCGATTTCTGCACGAATTTCATCAATTTCTGGCTGTGCAAATTTCATTCTTGCTTGACTAATCATGGAAGATTTTGTCATCTTTAATGATGAAGGTAACATTAATAATCGGGTAATAATGGTAACGATGATAATTGCGACACCATAACTACCACCAAAGATATTAGCTAAGAAGTTTAAAAAGGCTGTTGCAGGTTTACCAAAATATTCATATACCCAACCTGTTGGGGTTCCATCTGCTGTATATTGCACGCATCCACTTGCTATTAAGACAATTCCAAACAATAATAATAGCATTGGAAGGTGTTTTTTTAATTTTTTCATTAATTCACTCTCCATTAACATTTCATACCTATATACTATAATGAAATATTAACAAATTTTCAACTGTTTTATAGAGAACGGTCTCAATTATCGAAAAATAAGTGATGATGTAAAGCAAAATGTGATAGCTAGCAAATCGACTAAACGGTATCAGTTAAGGCTGTTACAGCTATTTATTATTCAGTCTGTGGATCAGAAAACTGAAACATCATTTGGTCGGTTTTATTTACTATCTACTTTACTTTTAAAGCAAAAGGGTACAGCAAATGCGCTTTGTTTTACTTCTTTATTAATTCTGGCATTGATTAATGTTTTTTACTTCCTTCGCATGAAACCGAATTGTTGAGTTAATAGATTTAAATAAGTTATGATTGTTAATAGCGAATTGAAAAATCTTGGTAGGTTTCTGTTGGAGTGATCTCATTAATATCAATATTATCGATTTTAATTAGCCGATAAGGGGTATTAAAGACTTCGTCAATAAAGTGGTCTATTGAATTTTCATTAGTTTGAACGATTGCTTTGACGGTGCCATCATTTAAATTTTCAACAAAACCTTTAACTTGAGATTTAAGTGCGCACTGATAAACATGATAACGAAATCCGACCCCTTGAACAGTTCCTTTAAAAATAAGTTCATATGTATGCATAGCCCTCATCCTTTTCATTTTGTATGTTTTCATCATATCAAAAAAACCTGAATATGTGTTATAATAATGTGCAGAGAATTTAAGAAAGTGGAGTGTGAGCATTTTGGCTAAAAAAAATACCAACCAAAACAACTCAAAAAAACAAAAAAGTAGCACTCAGACAACTTTAAAATTAAAATATGAAATTACCTATTTAATAATAGGCTTAATTATTTTTTTTATTAGTTTATTATCATTATTTGATGGTGGTTTTGTCGGTAATTTATTTGCGAATAGTTTTCGTTTATTAATTGGTGAAACCTATACCTTATTTTTACTCAGTGCTATTTTATGGGCAACCTATTTAATTTTAAAAGGACATTTACCTAAAATTCGATGGTGGCGCTATTTAGGGGCCTTTTTAATTTTAGTATCCTTAACGACAGTATTACATTTTAATTTATTTAATAGTGTCGAACCTTCAGCTATCTTTCGATTAACTTACGAACGATTTCAAAATGATTTTCTTGTGAGCCAAAATCGAACGGATTTAGGAGGCGGATTTTTAGGAGCCGCTTTTTATTCAACTTTAGGCTATCTATTTGGTCGTTGGGGTACCTATTTATTTTCCGGTATTCTTTTCATTATTGGCTTTTGTTTAGTTGAAAACATCAGTTTTGAGATGTTGAAACAATTTTTCCACAATACATTTGTAGGTATCCGCAATATTTTTAAAAAATTATTCCCTAATTTTGAAGAGATTAAAGACGTATTCAATGATCAGGCAATGGATGTCGCCATTTTACAAGAAGATGATCCAAATATGATTGAACCGATTAATTCAGATGAAAAAATGTCTGACACAATGGTTACTGATAAGAAACCTTCTTTATTTAATCGACTGTTTAAAGATAAACCTGTAGCAAATCAAACAGACGATTTGTATCAGACAGCTTATAAACCAACTTATCAACATGCTGGAACTAGAGAATTTAAACCTTATGATTTAGAAAAAGAGCCAGTTGTCAACCGTATAGTGCGTGAAGAAAAGGTATTGGATTTAGATTATTTTGATTATAATCATAATTTAAGAAAACAACCTAAGGAGCATAACCAACCAGCTAAACCTAATCCAATTAAACCAATTATTATCAGCTCTAATCAAGCGATACAGAATGGATCAGAAGCTTCCCAAGACACAATAACTAAAGAAGAATACTCTGTTCAGGAAGAAATCCCAACTACCAAAGAAACAACTGAGGACTTACAGAATATTGAAGGTGTAGAACGTCCGAGTCAACGCATGAGTTCGGCTGGACATTGGCAAAATCAAGCAGCCAGTACTCAAGATTTGACGACTGATGAGATTGAAAAAGTATTGGATTCGGCGGAAATTGCTGAACCCAAAGCCAATAAGAAACCAGCTCAAGTTAAGAAAGGCAAAAAATTAACCTTACCCGGTAAAAACTTATTGAAAAAAATACCACCGGTTGACCAAAGTGAAGAATATGAACGTATTAATGAAAATATCGAAAAATTAGAACGTACCTTTGAAAGTTTTGGCGTAAAAGCCAAAGTGGTACAAGCTAATTTAGGCCCCTCGGTAACGAAGTACGAAATTGAACCGGCAGTAGGAGTGAAGGTTAGTAAAATTGTTTCTTTATCTGATGATATTGCCTTGGCATTAGCCGCACGTGATATTCGGATGGAAGCACCGATTCCGGGCAAATCATTGATTGGGATTGAAGTACCGAATAATCAAGTTAGTCCGGTTTCCTTTTGGGAAATTATTGATGCCGCACTTGAGAGTAAAAACTTATTGGAAGTGCCATTGGGACGTGACATCTCGGGGTCGGTCTGTTTAGCTGATTTAAGCAAGATGCCTCACTTATTAATTGCTGGAGCTACTGGTTCAGGTAAATCGGTGGGGATGAATGTTATTATTGTGTCCTTGTTAATGAAAGCTCAACCGGATGAAGTTAAATTTTTAATGATTGATCCGAAAAAAGTTGAATTGACACTCTATGATGATTTACCACATCAATTGACACCTGTTGTCACTAATCCACGAAAAGCAGCTCAAGCTTTAAATAAAGTGGTTCAAGAAATGGAACGACGTTATGAATTATTTGCAGCGTCAAATGTGCGAAATATTGATAGTTATAATGAACAAGTCGATGACTGGAACAAAGAACAACGAGAGACCGTTTATGAAAAATTACCTAAAATTATTGTATTTGTTGATGAGTTAGCGGATTTAATGATGGTCGCAAGTAATGAAGTCGAAAATGCCATTATACGCTTGGCGCAAATGGCACGTGCTGCTGGGATTCATATGATTATCGCGACTCAAAGACCATCAGTGGATGTCATTACGGGGATTATTAAAGCCAATGTACCGAGCCGTTTAGCCTTTGCAGTTTCAAGTGGTACTGACTCACGAACTATTTTAGATAGTAATGGGGCAGAAAAATTACTTGGACGTGGGGATATGCTATTTCAACCAATGGGTAAAAATAAACCAGTTCGTGTTCAAGGTGCTTATATTTCAGATACAGAAGTTGAACGGATTACTGATTTCATTAAAGAACAACAAAAAGCTGATTACGAAGATTCACTGATTGATCTTGATGGGGAGAGTGAAAGTTCACTTGATGTGAGTGAAGATGAGTACTTTGAAGAGGCTGTCGCCATGCTTGAAGGACTTGAAACCATTAGTATTTCTCAATTACAACGTAAATTTAGAATCGGTTATAACCGGGCAGCCCGTTTAGTGGATGATATGGAAGCGGCAGGTTTAGTTGCTCCGCAAGATGGTAGTAAGCCACGTCAAGTATTATAGAATTGACTAGCATCCATTTAGATGATATGACCGAATATACACAAATCAATTAAATAAAAATAAAACGAGATTTAGCTAGACTCAAATGTCAATTCCTTTAAATCATAAAAAGAATGATAAGGAGCATTACGCTTAGAGCAAGCTAATCTCGTTTTTTTTTATAAACTTTGAATCAGTACCATATAAACAATTGTTCCAATACTAATACTTAATAATAAATTACGTTTGAATAAATGAACAATAATGACAACAACCGTTGCAATAATGCCATACCAGTTTTGTTGAGAAAATGGTATTTGATAATTTTTAAAAGCATAAATAACTAATAAAGCTAGAACAGCACTAGGTAAAACCTCACCCAAATATCGTACAAATTGAGGTGGTTCTTTACTTTCAGGAAAGATAAGAAACGTAATAAAACGAGTGGTCATGGTACCTAAAACTACCACTAGAATTGTTAGAATTTGTTGTGTAATTGTCATCTTCATCGCTCCCAACCGCTAGGCTTCGTTATAAAAAATTGAAAAGAAAAAATGAGTATAATCATTACCATCGCAGGAATCATAAAATTTTCTGCCCCAAATACGATAAGACTTAATAGTGAGGCCAACAAACCAATAAATACGGAATGATGTTGTTTTTTCTTAAGCCAATGATCGAGTAATAACACAATAAAGAGCGCATTTAGCACAAAATCGATCCCTTGAGTATCAAAAGGTAAATGATTACCAAAAATAGCACCTACAGCTGTACCCAATACCCAATACACTTGATTTAACCAAGTAACATGAAAATAGATCCAACTTTTATCTAAGTATTCTGGAATATCAAGTGAAACATTAATCGAAAAAGTTTCATCACACATGCCAAAAATGATAAAAAATTTCTTCCAACCTAAATTTTTAAATTTATCCAGCATCGATAATCCATAAAATATATGACGAGCATTCACCATGATCGTTAATAAATAGGACATTATCGGATTAAAGGTTCCTAATAACATACTCATGGTGACAAACTCCATTGACCCGGCATAGACGATAGCACTGGTTACAATAGGAAACAACGGATGAAAACCTAAAGAAGTGGCGAAGATGCCATAGGATATGCCTAAAAATAAAAAACCTGTAAAAATTGGGATTGTTTTGGGAAAAGCAAATTTAAAAGCTTCTTTCATTCTCATGCTCCTTTACTAAAAAAATAAGGTATCATAGTACCTGAAAGGGAGTGGGCAAGAAGTAGAAAATTAAATAATTTTCGCTTCGTCTGCCCACCCCCGCACAGTTGAGTAGGTCTCAAACAAGTCGTTAAGATGCCATTTGAGACCACTCAACCACTGCGCTTTGAATTAAATAGATATGCCTGAACAGAATTTAAAAATTTTTGCCCAACCTCATATTAGCATTACTTAATTTTATTTTAACCACCTACTTTAGTCAAGTTTTGTGAGTTGTTTAAATTAAGTTGCTTGACTGATATGAAATTGGTAAAATACTAAAAGTATATGAGGTGATAAGAAATGAAAAAAATAACCATTGCTATCGATGGACCGGCTTCTTCGGGTAAAAGTACAATCGCCAAAGAAGTCGCTCAACGATTGGGAATAGCTTATATCGATACGGGTGCGATGTATCGCGGTATTACTTTAGCATTAATAGAGCAAAATATACCTTTCGCTGATGTCGATCAAATCGTGGCATTGATGAATCAAATAAAAATGGAATTTAAAATAATTGAAGGGAGTCAGCATCTTTTCATTGAAGGAGAAGATGTCTCTGAAAAAATTCGTTCAGTCGAAGTAACCGAAAATGTTTCAGAAGTCGCTGCAATACCTGAAGTGCGTCAACACTTAGTAAGTCTGCAACAACGAATGGCTGAAGCCAGTTCAGTTGTAATGGATGGCCGTGATATTGGAACAGTGGTATTACCTAATGCACCATACAAGTTTTTCTTTACGGCCAGTCCACAGGTAAGGGCTTTACGACGTTATAAAGAAAATATGGCAAAAGGTTTGACGTCACAAAGCTTAGCTGAAATAGAAGCAGCCATCATTGAACGAGACCGCTATGACTCGACTAGAGAACACAGTCCCTTAAAAAAAGCGGATGATGCGATTTTAGTTGATACAGGTGACCTGACGATTGACGAAACCGTCGCAAAAATCATCCAAAATGTTGAAAAATAAGTATTAAATTGATAGTTTTATCGCTTTCTTACTAGACGAAAGCTAATTTATTTGTTAAAATGTTCATTGTAGGCTCTTTATAACTAAAAAGAGCGACAATATTGTAGGTAACTGCTTAGGAGGAACTGGTAGATGTCAGAAGTTGAAAAGACAGAAATTGAAATGACTGAAGTAGAAAATACTGAAGTTGAAAGTACAGAAGTTGAAGAAACTGAAGTAGCAAAAGTTGAAGATACAAAAGAGGAAGAAGCTCCTGTTGTATTAGAAACAATGGAAGATGCTTTAGATAGCGTCATCGAAATTAAGATTGGTGATACTGTAAAAGGTGATGTATTAGCCTTTGATGATAACCAAGTACGTGTTGCAATTAAAGAATCTGGTGGTTTAGAAGGTGTTATCCCTCGTAATGAATTATCAGAATCTTCATTTGAAGAATTATCAGATATCGTATCAATTGGTGATGAAGTAGAATTAGTTGTTTTAAAACCAATTAAAGATAAAGAAAATGGTAACTACTTATTATCTAAAAAACGCGTTGAAGCTAAAAAAGTTTGGGCTGAATTAAAAGAAAAAGCTGACAAAGGCGAAACAATTGAAGCACCTGTTAAAGATGTTGTTAAAGGTGGTTTAGTAGTTGATGCTGGTGTTCGTGGATTCGTTCCAGCTTCTATGGTTGAAGATCACTTTGTAGAAGACTTCTCACCATACAAAGGTAAAACTTTAGAATTCAAGATCGTTGAAATCGATGATATGGATAATCGTTTAATCTTATCTCATAAAGAAATCGCTAGAGCTGAACGTGAAGCAAAACGTGCAGAAGTTTTATCTAATTTAGAAGTGGATTCTATTGTTGAAGGTAAAGTTGCGCGCTTAACAAACTTTGGTGCCTTTATCGATTTAGGTGGGGTTGATGGATTAGTTCATATTAGCCGTATTTCACACCAACACATTAACAAGCCAAGTGATGCGTTAACAATTGGTGATACTGTTCAAGTGAAAGTATTATCAGTTGATGAAGAAAAAGGACGTATTTCATTATCAATTAAAGACACTCTACCTGGACCTTGGGATAATATCGAAGAAAAAGCAAGTGAAGGAACTGTCTTAAAAGGAACTGTAAAACGTTTAACTGATTTCGGTGCATTCGTTGAAGTATTCCCTGGAGTTGAAGGTTTAGTTCACGTTTCACAAATTGCTCATGAGCACGTTGCATCTCCTGCTGATAAATTAGAAGAAGGTCAAGAAATTGATGTTAAAGTTTTAAGTACTGATGCTGAAAATCAAAGATTATCATTATCAATTAAAGCTTTATTAGAAAGACCAGCTCAACCAGCAAGAGAAGAACAAGCTTCTACTGAAGGCGAAGCAGCAAAACCTGCACGTTCTAATAACCAACGTCCAAGAAGAAATAGTGGACAAGCTCGTCGTCAAAATAATTCGAATACAAAAACAACATATTCAGATTCTAATGACACTGGCTTCACAATTGGTGATGTATTTGGAGATTTACTTGATGGTTTCAAACCAGAAGGTGAATAATCGATACTTTAAATAAAGTCAATCAGGCTGTGACCTAAGTCGCAGCCTTTTCTTATGAATTTTTTTGGAGGTGAACAGATGAGTATTCCTACAGTTGCTTTAGTTGGAAGACCCAATGTGGGAAAATCAACCGTATTTAATCGTTTAGTAGGGGAACGAATTTCCATTGTTGAAGATTATCCTGGTGTTACCCGTGACCGTATATATGCAAAAGGGGAATGGTTAGGCAAAGAATTTCGTTTAATTGATACGGGTGGAATTGAGATGATTGATGAACCCATCATGAATCAAATCCGTTATCAAGCACAAATTGCGATTGATGAAGCAGATGTCATTCTCTTTTTAACGAGTGCAAGAGAAGGCGTAACAGATGCTGATGAAGAATTATCAATGTTACTGCATCGAACTAATAAACCGGTGATCCTTTTAGTGAATAAAGCCGACAATCCAGAACAACGTCAACAAGTTTGGGAATTTTACTCACTTGGCCAAGGTGATCCTTTCCCCGTATCTGGAGCACACGGAACAGGGTTAGGTGATGTTCTAGATAAGATTTTCACTTATATTCCAGAAGACGCCCAAATTAAAGAAAATGAAGACTTGATTAAGTTTAGTTTTATCGGACGCCCCAATGTGGGGAAATCCAGCTTAGTCAATGCCATCTTAAAAGAACAGCGAGTGATTGTTTCTGATATGGAAGGGACAACTCGAGAAGCGGTTGATACTTATTTTACAACCGATAATGGTCGTGAATTTATGATGATTGATACCGCTGGTATACGTAAACGGGGGAAAGTTTATGAAAATACCGAAAAATACAGTGTGTTAAGAGCCTTGTCTGCGATTGATCGAAGTGATATCGTCTGTTTAGTGATTGATGCTGTAACAGGTATTAGAGAACAAGATAAAAAGGTTGCCGGTTATGCTTATGAAGCAGGCAAAGGAATTGTAATTTTAGTGAATAAATGGGATGCGGTAGATAAATCGGAAAACCTATTTGAGGAATTTACTAAAGACATTCGAGCACAATTTCAATATTTAGAATTTGCCCCTATATTATTTGTCAGTGCAAAAACAGGTCAACGATTGAATCGATTACCAGAATTATTAGAAATGATTTATGATAATCGTCATCGTCGTATTCAATCTTCTGTTCTCAATGATGTATTAATGGATGCTGTCGCAATGAATCCAACCCCGACTGATAAAGGTCGAAGATTGAAGATATATTATATGACTCAAGTAGCCATTAATCCACCAACTTTTGTTGTTTTTGTTAATGACTTAGAACTGATGCATTTCAGTTATGAGCGTTTTTTACAAAATCAACTCCGTGATTCTTTCTATTTTGAAGGAACACCCATAAAATTAATAGTCAGAGAGCGTGAATAGTAGTCTTTTTATTGAATTCATCATAAAGATGTGCTATTCTGATATAGAAATAACTATTGAAATTTATTTCGATGTAATACTCATAAAGAGTAAAAAATAAGGAGGAATTTACTAATGGCAAATAAAGCAGAATTAGTAGAAAAAGTAGTAGCTAAAACTAACTTAACTAAGAAAGATGTAACAGCAACTGTAGAAGCATTATTCGAAACAATTCAAGAAGAATTATCTGCAGGTGAAAAAGTTCAATTAATCGGCTTCGGTACATTTGAAGTTCGCGAACGTGCAGCTCGTAAAGGTCGTAACCCTCAAACAGGTGAAGAAATTGAAATCGCTGCTTCTAAAGTTCCAGGATTCAAAGCTGGTAAAGCATTAAAAGACGCAGTTAAATAATTTTAAATTTTATTAAGATAAAATGGACAGAAAATGGAAAGATTAATTTTTCCTTTCTGTCTTTTTTTGGTATGACGGGCATGTCATACATCTAGGGTGCAAGTCCCTGAGGGCACCTGCTATCGGTGAACCCAATAGTGATTCTCAAGCTTGACCATCGTGAGGTGGCGAGGAGAAGAAGAGATAACGAAATCGTGGCTCCACGAACAGGAACACAATACGAAGGCGCGTATAGCGGATGAGATGGCCAAAAGCATTAAAGTCCAAATAGATAGTCGTAACCTATGCGTGTAAATTGTGGGAGTAAACGAGGAAAGATGTATGACTTATCCCGTGAGGTCTCATGAGCGTCTCAGACGTAGTAATAACGAATCATGAGAAGTCAGCCGAAGCCATAGTAGTGTCGAAGCTTGCGTAATGTAAGTGGAGCGAAGGGCTGAACAATTAACAAAGTGTAAACTACTCGAATTGTACTCCTTTATATGTCTGACTAGTTAGGACAATATCACGTATTGATGGAGAAATAACAGAAAAAATAAGACAAATAGGAACAGCGAAACAAGAAAGGAGACACACCATGTCGCAACTATTATTACAAATTTTATCGACTTCCAATATGACACTTGCACTCAAGCAAGTGAAACGGAACAAAGGAAGAGCGGGACTTGATGGTATAACGGTGGATGAAATCGAACAATACATCCGAGCAAACTGGCAAGATATTAAAGGTCAGATAATCCACCGCAAATACAAACCGACCCCAGTGCTCAGAGCTGAAATACCGAAGCCAGACGGCAGTAAGCGAAATTTAGGTATCCCGACTGTCATGGACCGAATTATTCAACAAGCTATTGTACAGGTATTGACCCCCTTATGCGAACCTCACTTCAGTGAATATAGCTATGGATTTCGCCCGGGACGTTCCTGTGAAGACGCCATCATGCAGTTATTAAGCTACCTTAACGATGGTTATGAATGGATAGTGGACATTGACCTTGAAAAGTTTTTCGACAACGTCCCACAAGACCGACTGATGTCACGGGTTCATGAACTTATTCACGACGGCGATGTTGAATCACTTATACGAAAATATTTACAAGCTGGAGTGCAAATCATGGGGGTTTATCATGAAAGTACTCAAGGAACCCCACAAGGAGGGAATTTATCTCCACTCCTATCCAATATCATGTTAAACGAATTGGACAAAGAATTAACAAAACGAGGGCTACAGTTTACGCGATATGCAGATGACTGCATTATAGCAGTCTCAAGTGAAGCAGCAGCCAAACGGGTCATGTACAGTGTTTCTCGCTACATTGAACAGAAACTGGGATTAAAAGTCAATATGACAAAGACAAAAATAACGCGCCCAAACAAACTTAAATACCTAGGATTCGGTTTTTATAAAAACACAAAGAGTCGACAATGGGCACCGCGTCCACATCAGGAGTCGATAGCACGATTTGAACGCAAATTAAAGCAGTTGAGCAAACGAAGCTGGAGCGTTTCACTCACCCAAAGAATTGAGAAACTAAATCAAGTTATAAGAGGTTGGGTTAACTACTACAGCGTAAGTTCGATGAAAACACGACTAAAAAGGATTGACGAGCATTTAAGAACGCGTATAAGGGTCGTGATATGGAAACAATGGAAGACCAAACGCAAACGACTTTGGGGACTTGCCAAGCTAGGAATGCCTAAAGGAATGGCAGACAAAGTCTCTGGTTGGGGAGACCATTATCAATTTGTAGCACTTAAATCAGGGATACAATACTACATCACAAAAGATATCCTAAGAATAAGAGGATTAATAAGTATCTATGATTATTATATAAAGCGACATGCGTTAAAAGTTAATTGAACCGCCGTGTGCCGAACGGCACGCACGGTGGTGTGAGAGGGACGGGAAACCGTCCCTACTCGATTATAGAATGATCGATGATAAAGTTGAATGGGCTTTGTTGGTTTGAAGCGACTAACATCATGCTAATAGGTCAATGCTATGTGAGATCGGCTGATTGCCAGTCAACTCTGTCCATTGGTCCCCTAGCAAATAATTTAAGATTTATAAGAGCCAAAATGTTATTTTGTTTTAAAACATGATATAATACAATAGAGTTTTGAGAATTAAAAAGGAGAATCAAT